>NZ_JBCFQE010000001.1:0-325000 GCF_038562745.1 Pseudoalteromonas sp. D15MCD-2
TAAAAAACCATTAAAAACAGTAGATTATAAAAAGTATTGAATTAAAGCTGTCATTTTAAGCAGAAAAACTTATTCAGATCGTAATTCAACGCTTTACTCACACCCTAACTTAGTTATCATGTGGCCACTTATTTCTATACATGATCAATCACATGCAATCAGTAAATATCATCGTTGGCAGCCAAATGGGATCTGCAGAATACGTGGCAGAGCAACTAGCAGAAGCCCTTGAACAACAAGGGATCCAAGTGCAGCTTCATGAACAGCCTGTATTTGATGATATTGATCAGCAAGATACTATTTGGTTGTTATGTACTTCTACATACGGCGCTGGAGACTACCCAGAGAACCTACTGCCATTTGTTGAGTCTATTAACCAACAGCCTGATCTTAAAGGATTAAAATACAGTGTGATCGGATTAGGTGACACTAGTTACGACACCTATAACTATGCAGGCCGTAATCTAGATGAGTTATTAGCTATTAAAGGCGCAAACCGCGTGGCAGAACGCTTAGAGCTAAATATTCTTGATGAAGCATTGCCAGAAGACACAGCATTAGCCTGGTTACCAAGCTGGATCGAATCAGTGGGGCTCAATTAAACCGATCGGTGTTGATCGTTGTTATAAAAGTTACCCACAATTTACTGATAATTTAGATCGGATTGTGGATAAACACTGATCTAACTGCGATTTTAACCTAGTTTATCCCTTGGATAAGATCCAATCGATATTGCCCTGTGTATAAATAGCCCTTTTGATCAAAGCTTTTACGCGGGAAGATCCGATCATATTAACACCTTTAGATCTGCGTTAAGATCATGTTTTAAATAGTAAAGCGAACATTATCAACAGATCTAGCCGTTACTAGTAGTAAGAGTAATAAAAGATCTCTTTAAAAGATCCTTTATATTATTAGAGATCACCCACTTAGATCTTGAGCACTGTTTAATCATTTATCTTCTCTAAATTTCTAGGTAGAATACGCTCCCTTTACAAAGTTTTGCTGGTCGATTAAGTAGGATCCCATAAATGATTTTTCACGAACGTTTTGATGTTATTGTTGTAGGTGGTGGACATGCAGGTACTGAAGCTGCATTAGCATCTGCTCGCATGGGCATGAATACCCTATTGCTAACTCATAATATGGATACCCTTGGTCAAATGTCTTGTAACCCGGCAATTGGCGGTATTGGTAAAGGCCATTTAGTTAAAGAGATCGATGCACTTGGTGGTGCAATGGCTCAGGCTATTGATAAAGGCGGTATTCAATTTCGTACTTTAAATTCATCTAAAGGCCCTGCTGTACGTGCTACACGTGCTCAAGCTGACCGTGCTTTGTATAAAGCAGCTATTCAACACACTTTACAACATCAAGAAAACTTAAAGATCTTCCAACAATCATGTGACGATCTAATCGTTGAAGGTGATCGAGTAATCGGTGTTGTAACGCAAATGGGTCTTCGTTTTAGTGCGCCTTCTGTGGTTCTTACCGTAGGTACTTTCTTAGGTGGTCAGATCCATATTGGTTTAGAGAACTTCAAAGGTGGTCGTGCTGGCGATCCACCTTCAATTGCACTTGCAGAGCGTTTACGTGAATTACCTTTCCGTGTTGATCGCTTAAAAACAGGCACGCCTCCTCGTATTGATGCGCGTACTGTTGACTTTAGCAAGATGCAAGAACAGCCTGGTGATACCCCAACGCCTGTATTCTCATTTATGGGTAAACAATCGGATCACCCACAGCAGATCCCGTGTTACATCACTTATACAAATGAAAAAACACATGATGTGATCCGCAATAACTTACATCGCTCACCTATGTATTCAGGTGTAATTGAAGGTATTGGTCCACGTTACTGCCCTTCAATCGAAGATAAGATCGTACGTTTTGCTGATAAAGACAAACATCAAATCTTTGTTGAGCCTGAAGGTTTAACATCATACGAATTATATCCAAATGGTATTTCAACGAGTTTACCGTTTGATGTACAGCTTGAAATTGTGCAATCAATCACTGGTTTTGAAAATGCACATATTTGTCGTCCTGGTTATGCTATTGAGTATGACTTCTTTGATCCGCGCGACTTAAAGCAATCATTAGAAACTAAGTTTATTAATGGTTTATTCTTCGCAGGCCAAATCAATGGTACAACCGGTTACGAAGAAGCTGGCGCACAAGGTTTAATTGCGGGTATGAACGCGGCATTACAAGTACAAGGCAAAGAGTCTTGGACACCTCGCCGTGATGAAGCATACACAGGTGTACTAATTGACGACCTAGCAACATTAGGTACTAAAGAACCGTACCGTATGTTTACTAGCCGTGCTGAATACCGTTTATTACTTCGTGAAGATAATGCCGACATTCGTTTAACTGAGAAAGGCCGTGAACTTGGCTTAGTTGACGATGCTCGTTGGGCTGCCTTTAACGAAAAAATGGAAATCATCGAAAAAGAAACGCAACGTTTAAAAGAAACATGGATCCACAAAGATCACGTTGCTGTTGATCAAGTAAATGCATTATTAAAAACACCACTGACTCGTGAAGCGAGCCTTGAAGATCTGATCCGCCGTCCTGAAATTCGATATAACGACTTAATGGCGATCGATGGCTTAGGTTCTGAGTTTGATAACCAAGCTGCACTTGAGCAAGTTGAGATCCATACTAAGTACGCAGGCTATATTGCTCGTCAGCAAGATGAGATCAATAAGCAGTTACGTCATGAACAAACTGTATTACCAAAAGACTTTGATTATTCAACTGTTTCTGGTTTATCAAATGAGGTTATCGCAAAGCTTACTGATAGTCGTCCAGATACAATTGGCCAAGCGTCACGTATTTCAGGTATCACCCCTGCTGCTATTTCGCTATTATTAGTCTATCTGAAAAAGCAAGGCTTACTGCGCAAGACTGCGTAGTTGGTGAGGAATACAGTGTTACAACAACAATTAACTTCGCTGTTAGCGCAAACTGATATTGCGCTAACAGAAAAACAGCAACAACAACTTGTGCAATATGTTGAATTATTAGACAAGTGGAACAAAGCGTATAACTTAACCTCTGTTCGTTTACCTGAAGAAATGATGGTTAAGCATATAATGGATAGCTTAGTTGTTGCACCACACCTTAAAGGCAAACATTACATTGATGTAGGTACGGGTCCTGGTTTACCGGGTATCGTATTAGCTATCGCTTTACCTGATACACAATTTGTGTTGTTAGATAGTTTAGGAAAACGCGTACGCTTTTTGATGCAGGTAAAACATGCACTTGGCCTTGAAAATGTAACCCCAGTGCAGTCTAGAGTTGAAGAATATCAACCAAGTGTTAAATTAGATGGTGTATTAAGTCGTGCATTCGCCTCTTTACAAGATATGGTTGACTGGTGTGCGCACTTGATTGATCATTCAGGTAAATTTATCGCCTTAAAAGGCGTATTTCCGAGCGAAGAACTAGACTCATTACCTAAAGGTATTAAGTTTGATGAAAAAATCAGCTTGGAAGTACCTGAGTTAGATGCGCAAAGACATCTAATCATTCTATCTAAAGACTAGGGATCAGAGCACTGTGGCAAAAGTCATCGCATTAGCAAACCAAAAAGGTGGTGTTGGTAAAACAACCACCGCTGTGAATCTCGCGGCATCGATGGCCGCGACGAAGCGTAAAGTGTTATTAATCGATCTTGATCCGCAAGGAAACGCTACCATGGGTAGTGGTGTCGATAAATACGGTGATGTTGCGACTATTTACGATTTATTGATTGAAGAAACACCAATCGATGAAGTGATCAATAAAGAAACCTCAGGTGAGTATCACTTAATTGCTGCTAATGGCGATGTGACTGCCGCTGAAGTTAAACTAATGGAATTGTTTGCTCGTGAAGTGCGTTTACGTAATGCGCTTGAACAAATTCAAGATCAATACGATTTCATTTTTATCGACTGCCCGCCTTCACTTAACATGCTTACTGTTAATGCAATGGCTGCCGCAGATTCGATTTTAGTTCCGATGCAATGTGAGTATTATGCCCTTGAAGGTTTAACTGCATTAATGGATACCATTACTCAGCTATCTAAGCTAGTAAATCCAGCGTTAACAATTGAAGGGATTTTGCGCACCATGTATGATCCGCGCAATCGCCTTGCAAATGATGTATCAGAACAACTCAAACAACATTTTGGCGATAAAGTATATCGTACCGTTATCCCACGTAATGTCCGTTTAGCAGAAGCGCCGAGTTTTGGTGCCCCTGCCATGTATTATGACCGTGCATCAAGTGGTGCTAAAGCTTACTTAGCCCTAGCCGGCGAAATGTTACGTAGAAAAGAGAAAACATCTTCAGCAGTAGCCTAACTTCGAGGTAAAAAAATAACATGTCTGCTAAAAAACGCGGTTTAGGCCGAGGACTCGACGCTTTATTAAGTTCATCAAAACCTGCCCCAAGTGCAAATAATCAGCAACAAGCGACAGCAACACCAGAGCAAGTCTCTGAAGTTGTTGCAGAGCAAAGCAAAGGTGAGCTGCAAAAATTAGCGATTGAGTTTTTACAATCGGGTAAATATCAACCGCGTAAAGACATGTCTGAAGAAGCGCTAGAAGAGTTAGCCAGCTCAATTCGTGCCCAAGGCATCATTCAGCCAATTGTTGTGCGCCAAATTGGTGCAGACAAATATGAAATTATTGCTGGTGAACGTCGTTGGCGTGCTGCTCAACTTGCAAAATTAGATGCTGTTCCATGTATCATCAAAGATGTGCCAGATGAAGCAGCCGTTGCAATCGCATTGATTGAAAATATCCAACGTGAAGACCTAAACGCGATGGAAGAAGCGATTGCTTTGAATCGTTTACTTAACGAATTTGAACTCACTCATCAACAAGTCGCCGAAGCTGTTGGTAAATCGCGTACGACTGTGACTAATTTACTACGTCTAAATAACCTTAACGAAGATGTTAAAATCTTGTTAGAACATGGCGACATCGAAATGGGTCATGCACGCTGTTTATTGGCACTTGAAGGCGAAGCGCAGTCAGATGCTGCTAGATTAGCGGTTGCTAAAGCGTTGACTGTTCGTGAAACTGAGAAATTAGTTCGCTCTATCTTAGAACCAGCTCCGAAAAAAGAAGTGCAAGAAAAAGATCCGGATGTCAAACAGTTAGAACAAAAACTTGCTGAAAATTTAGGCGCCAAAGTAGAAATAAACTACAATAAAAAAGGCAAAGGCAAACTGGTTATCTCTTATACAACTCTTGATGAGTTGGATGGCATTTTAAGCCGTATAAATTAAGACTATTCCCGTCATTAATTAATAACATGTCCAAAAAGAGACATTTGTGGTGTTTTTGCACTACAAAGGGTCGACTCAAGTTGCAAAACTGGTAGGAATCAGTATAATTTCGCCAGTTTTCATACCCTGACAATTTAACGTTCTAAAGGTTAACAAAACGTGACTAATAGGTTAGCAAAGCCGTATAGGCTTGCCGCATTTAAATTAATTTGTCTTCAGGGTATCGTAGCATTAATCGCTGCAGTAATTGTTTTTATAGGTTGGGGAGTCAATGCCGGCCAGTCAGCGCTTGCTGGCGGAGCTGTTGCACTACTCCCTAATTTTGTATTTGCTGTCTATGCATTCCGTTATATGGGTGCAAGTCGAGTAAATCAAGTGTATGCCTCGCTGAAGCGCGGCAACGGATTAAAATTTATGCTAACAATCGTTTTGTTTGCACTGATACTGAAGTCTTACACGGTCGTTTTATTACCGTTTTTCTGTGTTTATGTATTGGTGTTATTTAGCGGATTGTTTGCGCCCGTTTTTTTTAATCATTAACTTTTGGGATATAACATGGCTGCAGAAGAAGTTACTATATCAAGCCATATTCAGCACCACTTAACTAACGCTAAGATGTGCTCGACCGACGCTGGTCTTGCCTTCAACAAAGCGTGTGCAGACAGTGGTTTCTGGACATGGAATATAGATACCCTCGCATGGTCAATCGGTTTAGGTCTTGTATTTTTATGGATCTTCCGTAGTGCCGCTAAAAAAGCAAATACCGGTGTACCTGGTAAACTTCAATGTTTCATTGAAATGGTTGTTGAGTTCGTTGGCGACAACGTACGTGACACATACCATGGTAAAAGCGCATTAATCGCTCCATTAGCTCTAACGATTTTCGTTTGGGTGTTCTTAATGAACTTAATGGACTTGATTCCGGTTGATTTCCTACCTGCATTCGCTGGCTTCGTTGGCGAGCAAGCATTTGGTATGGATCCTCACGACGTTTACATGAAGATTGTACCTACAACAGACATCAACATGACTGCTGCACTTGCTATTGGTGTGTTCATTCTGATGATCGGTTATTCAATCAAAATCAAAGGGATTGGCGGATTCTTAGCTGAATTAACGCTTCACCCGTTCAGCTCTAAAAACAAGCTGATGATGGTGTTATTAATCCCATGTAACTTATTACTAGAAACAATCGCTTTAGTGTCTAAGCCGTTCTCGTTAGCACTGCGTTTATTCGGTAACTTATATGCTGGTGAGTTGATTTTCATCTTGATCGGCGCAGTTGGTTTAATGCAACTACCGTTGCACTTTATTTGGGCTGTATTCCACATCTTAGTAATCGTACTGCAAGCATTCGTATTCATGATGCTTACAATCGTATACCTAAGCATGGCAAGCTCAGATAATCACTAATTTTTTACACTTTTAAATTTTAACTTTAATTTACAATTGAAACTTTGGAGAAAAAAATGGAACTAATGATTGGTCTTAAGTACATCGCTGTTGCTCTACTTATCGGCTTCGGTGCAATCGGTACTGCTATCGGCTTCGGTAACATGGGTGGTAAATTCCTAGAAGCTTGTGCTCGTCAACCTGAACTTGCACCTTCATTACAAGTTAAGATGTTCATCCTTGCTGGTCTAATCGATGCTGTAGCAATGATCGGTGTTGGTATCGCAATGGTAATTCTGTTCGTACTTTAATCTTATTTTTTGAACAGCTTACTATTTTAAGGAGGAGCGGTCGTGAACTTAACAGCCACTCTTATCGGTGAATTAATTGCATTTACGGTTTTCGTACTTTTCTGTATGAAATACGTATGGCCACCACTAAATGGTGCAATTGAAGCTCGCCAGAAGAAAATCGAAGATGGTTTAGCTGCCTCTGATAGAGCCGAAAAAGACTTAGAACTTGCGCAAAAGAAAGCTGCTGAGCAGCTTAAAGAGGCAAAAGCTCAAGCGGCTGATATCATTGAACAAGCTAAAAAGCGTGCCACGCTAATCGTTGACGAAGAAACTGTTCGTGGTCAACAAGAGCGTGAAAAAATTATTGCTCAAGGGCACTCTGAAATCGAAGCAGAGCGTAACCGTGTAACAGAAGAACTACGTAAACAAGTAGCGACGCTGGCAGTGGTTGGTGCTGAGAAGATTTTAGAGCGCGAAATCAATCAAGCCGCACACAGTGACATCGTTGAAAAACTTGTCGCTGAGCTGTAATTAGGAGGGTATGAGCATGTCTGAATTGGCTACTATCGCTCGCCCATACGCTAAAGCGGCTTTTGAACTTGCCGTTGAAAAAGGCACTGTTGAAAGTTGGAACGACATGCTGTTCTTTGCTGGCCACGTTGCCAGCAACGAGCAAGCCGCTGCCGCGCTAGCTGGATTGCCTACTGCTACTGAACAAGCAGATCTGTTTATCAAGATCTGTGCAGAGCAGCTCAACGAACAAGGTCAGAACCTAATCAAGGTGATGGCTGAAAATGGACGTTTAGTTGCACTGCCTGCTGTTGCTGAGTTATTCGCTGAATTTAAAGCGGACTACGACAAAGAAATCGACGTTGACGTGATTTCTGCAACACCGCTTGCTGCTGAGCAGCAAGCAACATTGGTAGCGGCACTTGAAAAACGTTTCGCACGCAAAGTTAAGCTGAATTGTAGTGAAGATACTACAGTTGTTGGCGGTCTTATCATTAAGGCGGGTGACACTGTAATCGACGGCTCAGTACGTGGCAAATTAGCCCGCTTAGCTACATCACTACAATCGTAATTGGGAAAAAGAGCATGCAACTTAATTCCACTGAAATTTCAGATCTGATCAAACAACGTATTGAGCAGTTCGAAGTTGTAAGTGAAGCTCGTAACGAAGGTACTATCGTATCTGTTACTGACGGTATCATCCGCATCCACGGTCTTGCTGACTGTATGCAAGGTGAGATGATCGAGCTTCCTGGCAACCGTTATGCTATCGCACTAAACCTTGAGCGTGACTCAGTAGGTGCTGTAGTAATGGGTCCTTACGCTGACCTTAAAGAAGGCGTAAAAGTTAAATCAACTGGTCGTATCCTAGAGGTTCCTGTTGGTCGTGGTCTACTTGGTCGTGTTGTTAACACACTAGGTGCACCTATCGACGGTAAAGGCGCTTTAGATAACGACGGTTTTGAACCTGTTGAGAAAATCGCACCAGGCGTTATCGAACGTCAATCAGTAGATGAGCCAGTACAAACTGGTTATAAATCTATCGATGCGATGATCCCAGTAGGTCGTGGTCAACGTGAGCTTGTGATCGGTGACCGCCAAACTGGTAAAACTGCATTAGCAATCGATGCTATCATCAACCAAAAAGGTACAGGCGTTAAGTGTGTGTACGTTGCAGTTGGTCAAAAAGCATCTACTATCGCTAACGTAGTACGTAAATTAGAAGAGCACGGTGCATTAGAAAACACAATCGTTGTTGTTGCATCTGCTTCTGAATCTGCGGCACTTCAGTACCTAGCGCCATTCTCTGGTTGTACTATGGGTGAATACTTCCGTGACCGTGGTGAAGACGCGCTAATCGTATATGATGATTTATCTAAGCAAGCTGTTGCTTACCGTCAAATCTCATTACTACTTAAGCGTCCACCAGGCCGTGAAGCATACCCAGGTGACGTATTCTACCTTCACTCACGTCTTCTAGAGCGTGCATCACGTGTAAACGCTGATTACGTTGAGAAGTTCACTAATGGTGAAGTGAAAGGTAAAACAGGTTCATTGACGGCATTGCCAATCATTGAAACTCAAGGCGGCGACGTTTCTGCGTTCGTACCGACAAACGTTATCTCTATCACCGATGGTCAGATCTTCTTAGAAACTGACTTATTCAACTCAGGTATCCGTCCAGCTGTTAACGCTGGTATCTCGGTATCTCGTGTTGGTGGTGCAGCGCAAACTAAAATCGTTAAGAAACTAGGTGGTGGTATCCGTCTAGCGTTAGCTCAGTACCGTGAATTAGCTGCGTTCTCGCAGTTCGCGTCTGACCTTGACGATGCAACACGTGCTCAATTAGAGCATGGTGAGCGCGTAACAGAGCTAATGAAGCAGAAACAGTACGCACCAATGTCTGTTGCTGAAATGTCTCTGTCGCTATTTGCTGCTGAAAAAGGCTACCTAAAAGACATCGAAATCGCGAAAATCATGGATTTCGAAGCTGGCCTAATTTCTTACGCAAACAGCACATACGCAGAGCTAATGGCTCAAATCAATGAAACTGGTAACTACAACGCTGAGATTGAAGCTCAACTTAAAGAACTTCTAGAGAAGTTCAAGTCGACGCAAACTTGGTAATTTAGTTATGAATGGTGAGCTTTAGGCAACTAAAGCCCACCTGATTCGGAGAGAGAGTCATGGCCAGCGGAAAAGAGATTAAAAGCAAGATCGGGAGTATCAAGAATACTCAAAAGATCACCAGCGCAATGGAAATGGTTGCTGCGTCTAAAATGAAAAGAGCGCAGGAACGTGTGGCGTCAAGCCGTCCATACGCTGAAAACTTACGCCAAGTGATTGGTCGTGTTGCTCAAGCAAATCTTGATTTTACTCACCCTTTCTTAGAAGAGCGTGAAGTAAAACGAGTTGGTTATATTGTTATCTCTACTGACCGTGGTCTATGTGGTGGCTTGAACTCAAACGAGTTCAAAAAAGTTGCCCTAGATGTTAAAGCGTGGAAAGAAAAAGGCGTTGAAGCTGAATTTACTACTTTAGGTAGCAAAGCAGCTGGCTTTTTCCAACGTTTTGGCGGTAAGTTAGTCGCTAAAAAAGCGAACTTAGGAGATACACCTTCACTACAAGACGTTATTGGTCCTGTAAAGACAATGCTAGATGCATACTCTGAAGGTAAAATTGACCGCTTATACGTAGTATTTAACAAGTTCGTTAATACTATGAAGCAAGAGCCAACAATCGATCAGTTACTCCCTTTGCCAAAAGCTGAAGAAGAAGTATCTCAACATTCTTGGGATTACTTATATGAGCCAAACCCAGAAGCAATTTTAGAAGCTCTGTTAGTACGCTTTATTGAGTCTCAAGTATACCAAGGTGTAGTTGAGAACGCTGCCTCTGAACAGGCTGCCCGTATGGTTGCAATGAAAGCTGCAACTGATAACGCAGGCGACCTTATGGATGAGTTACAGCTTGTTTATAACAAGGCTCGTCAAGCTGCAATCACACAAGAAATTAGTGAGATTGTTGGCGGTTCGGCAGCAGTTTAACGCTTCGGCAAAGTTTAATGAGAGGAATAGACATGAGTTTAGGTAAGGTCGTCCAAATTATCGGCGCCGTTGTGGATATCGAATTTCCACAAGACAACGTGCCAGCCGTATATGACGCACTAAAAGTAACAGATGGCGACTTAGCTGGTTTAACTTTAGAAGTTCAACAACAGCTAGGTGGCGGTGTGGTACGTGGTATCGCACTTGGTACTACTGACGGTTTACGTCGTGGTACTGCAGTAGAAGGTACAGGTCAGCCAATCCACGTTCCTGTAGGTACGAAGACACTAGGTCGTATCATGGACGTTTTAGGTAACCCTATTGATGAAGCTGGTCCAATTGGTGAAGAAGAGCGTATGTCTATTCACCGTGCAGCACCTTCTTATGAAGAACAATCAAGTTCAGTAGAACTTTTAGAGACTGGTATCAAGGTAATCGACCTTGTATGTCCATTCGCTAAAGGTGGTAAAGTTGGTCTATTCGGTGGTGCCGGTGTTGGTAAAACCGTAAACATGATGGAACTTATCCGTAACATCGCAATCGAGCACAGCGGTTACTCAGTATTCGCAGGTGTTGGTGAGCGTACTCGTGAGGGTAATGACTTCTACCATGAGATGAACGACTCAAACGTACTAGACAAAGTATCTCTAGTATACGGTCAAATGAATGAGCCACCGGGTAACCGTTTACGCGTAGCGTTAACTGGTCTTACTATGGCTGAGAAGTTCCGTGACGAAGGTCGTGACGTACTTTTCTTCGTTGATAACATCTACCGTTATACTCTAGCGGGTACAGAGGTATCAGCACTTCTAGGTCGTATGCCTTCAGCAGTAGGTTACCAACCAACTCTTGCTGAAGAAATGGGTGTACTTCAAGAGCGTATCGCATCAACTAAGACGGGTTCAATCACTTCAATCCAAGCGGTATACGTACCTGCGGATGACTTAACTGACCCATCTCCAGCAACAACGTTTGCTCACTTAGATGCAACAGTAGTACTTTCTCGTGATATCGCTTCACTTGGTATCTACCCTGCGGTAGACCCACTTGATTCATCTTCACGTCAACTTGACCCACTAGTAATCGGTCAAGAGCACTACGATACAGCGCGTGGCGTTCAAACAGTTCTTCAACGTTATAAAGAACTTAAAGACATCATCGCAATCCTAGGTATGGACGAGCTTTCTGACGAAGATAAGCAAGTTGTATCTCGTGCACGTAAAATCCATCGTTTCCTATCTCAGCCGTTCTTCGTTGCTGAGGTATTCACAGGCGCGCCTGGTAAATACGTGTCACTTAAAGACACAATTGCTGGCTTCAAAGGTATCTTAAACGGTGAGTTTGATGATATGCCAGAGCAAGCGTTCTACATGGTTGGCTCTATTGAAGAAGCTCAAGAAAAAGCCAAAAGCATGTAATTAGGAGGGTAGTATGGCGGCTATGACTGTACATCTTGACGTAGTAAGCGCAGAAGAGAGCTTGTTCTCTGGTCTGGTTGAATCGATTCAAGTGAGTGGTAGTGAAGGTGACCTTGGTGTTAACTATGGTCACGCTCCATTATTAACTGCCCTAAAACCTGGTATGGTACGTTTAGTTAAGCAATTTGGTCACGAAGACGTGATGTATATTGCTGGCGGCACGCTAGAAGTTCAACCGGATCGCATCACTATTCTTGCAGATACTGCAGTTCGTGGTGAAGACCTAGACGAGCAAGCGGCTGAAAAAGCTAAACGTGATGCTGAAGAGCAAATGGCGAATACGTCAACTGCTGAGTTAGATTATCAACAAGCTGCAGTGCAACTTGCTGAAGCAATCGCTCAACTTCGCGTAATTCAACAATTACGTAAAAAGTAAGCCTACTCGGTTTTCGAAAAGCCCACTTAATGTGGGCTTTTTTGTGTCTAAAATTCACTGTTTTATACCCTATTCTGAACATTGTACTTATAACCTGCACTTTTCCCCGCTACAATGTGTTAATTGATAATGAGCTAAGCTTTTATACAAGGTTCTTTCCTTCAAGCTAGGATTGAGTATTTGCACATGATGTGACTTGCGCAACTTTGCATGTTTATAGCTAAATTCATTACGTCCCACTAAAACAAAGAAAGAAGGATATTGTTTTAATGTCTCTGACTACCGTTATTCTCGCTGCGGGTAAAGGCACCCGTATGCGCTCTGCTCTACCTAAGGTATTACACAAAGTTGCTGGTAAACCTATGGTGCAGCACGTTATCGATAATGCCACTGCCCTTGGCGCTCGTGAAACAAATCTTGTTTACGGTCATGGCCGTGAGCAGCTTCAAGAAGCCCTATCGCACAACCAAGTAAACTGGGTATTACAAGAAGAACAACTCGGTACGGGTCATGCTGTTGCTGTTGCTAAAGAACATATTGCCGATGATGACACCGTATTAATTCTCTATGGTGATGTGCCACTAACAAAACGCGCGACCTTAGAAAAGCTACTTGCTGCGACTCCAGAAAAAGGCTTAGCAGTATTAACGGTTACCTTAGATGACCCATCAGGTTATGGCCGAATGATCCGTGAAAATGGCAAGCTAGTAGGTATTATCGAACAAAAAGATGCTTCACCTGAGCAACTTGCGATTAAAGAAATCAATACCGGTATTATGGCTGCTAATGGTGCGCTACTTAAACGTTGGTTAGGTAACCTATCTAACAATAACGCTCAAGGTGAATATTACTTAACAGACATTGTTGCGATGGCACACAGTGAAGGTGTTGAAATTACTTCTGCACAGCCAGAGCATCCGATGGAAGTTGAAGGTGCTAATAATCGCGTACAACTTTCAGCGCTTGAACGTGCATACCAAGCGTGGCAAGCAGAAGAGCTAATGCTAAACGGCGCAACACTTGCTGATCCTGCTCGTATTGATATACGTGGTGAAGTAACGACCGGCGAAGACGTACTGATCGACGTTAATGTTATTTTCGAAGGAAAAGTAACTCTGGGTAATAACGTACAGATTGGCCCAAATTGCGTACTTAAAGATTGTACTATCGGCGATAACGTTGTTATTAAAGCTAACTCACTGGTTGAAGAAGCCAGTGTTGCAGCGAAATGTACTTTAGGTCCTTATGCCCGCCTTCGCCCTGGTGCGATTATGGAAGAAGACTCACACATTGGTAACTTCGTTGAGATGAAAAAGACTCGCTTAGGTAAAGGCTCAAAAGCAAATCACCTAACCTACTTAGGCGACACTGAAGTTGGCGAAAAAGTTAATATTGGCGCAGGTACTATTACTTGTAACTATGATGGCGTAAATAAATCAAAAACCATTATTGGTGATAATGCCTTTATCGGTTCTAACTCATCACTGGTGGCCCCTGTTAATATTGGCTCAATGGCAACGATTGGCGCAGGTTCTGTTATCACTAATACTGTTGAAGACGATCAGCTTGCAGTCGCTCGTGGTAAACAACGTAACCTTACTGGTTGGAAGCGCCCAACTAAAAAGTAATGAGCTACCCTACTAATTTATAAATAAAAAGCGAGTTTATACTCGCTTTTTTTATGACTAAATTTTGTTCTCATAAAAGTGCCATATAGTTGTAATACCTGGGTGTTGTAATTACCTCAATACAACTCCAAGGAAAAATAATAATGTTAAAAAGATCAATTATTGCGCTATCACTTTTAACCATTCTTTCTGGCTGCTCATTAGACGGTGACGACGGCAAAGACGGCCTACAAGGTGAACAAGGTCCTGCAGGTCAAAATGGTACTAATGGAACTGATGGGGTAAATGGCACCGATGGTACAAACGGAACTGACGGAGCAAATGGTACAGATGCAAACGCTGCTTTAACTATAAATCTTATCGGCCGTGCAGTGCTGAACGCAGAAAGCCCTGAAGGTGCTGCGGAAATTGTCGCTTACCAAGCATCTAAACAACGAATATTTGCTATCAATAGTTCCGGTGATTCTGCGGTCGTTAATATTATGAAAGCCGATAGCTTTGACCGTGCAGCTTTAGTTAAAGATAACGAAGGGGTTATAAACGGCACTAATTTAAGCTCAGAGATTACCCTTGCACTTAATGAGCACAGTGTGGGCGATGCAAACAGTATCGCTATTGATGCTAATAATGAACTTTTAGCCGTCGCAATGGCAGCAAGTAATACCGGTGATGCCGGTTTAATCGCATTTTATGATATTAGTGGCGACGAGCCTCAGTTTATTAAAAATGTCACTGTAGGTGCCCTGCCCGACATGGTTACTTTTAGCCATGATGGCAATAAAGTATTGGTTGCAAATGAAGGCGAACCTAATGGTGATTACAGTATTGACCCTGAAGGCTCTATCAGCATTATTAATATCAATAATGGTGTAATTGCAGATACTGCTATTAGCATTACTTTTTCAGCTTATAACGACAAACAAGCAGAGCTTGAAGAACTTGGGATTGTATTTGCTAACCCGACAGGTCGAACAATCAACGGTAACTTGATTAATACAACCGTAGCTATGGATTTAGAACCTGAATACGTCAGCGTTTCGAAAGACAATAAGTTTGCTTACGTGTCACTACAAGAAAATAACGCCCTTGCTATCGTCAACCTTGAAGATAATAGCATCGAGCTAAAAGGCTTAGGTTTTAAGGATTGGTCTAATTTACTTTTTGATGCATCAGATAAAGACGGTGGCGTTAACTTTAAATCTTACCCTGGTCTCTATGGCATGTATCAACCAGATACTATTTCAAGCTTTACTTGGAAAGGTGCTAACTTTATTGTCACAGCGAACGAAGGTGATGCACGAGAATACTTCTTTGATACAACCGACGAAGCTGATTGTTTAGCAAAAGGTGGTCTTGATTACGATGAAGATGATGGGTGTTTATCATATATAGATGAAACCAGAGCTAAAGACTTAACACTGGCAAGCAATTTTGATTACCTGAACAATGACAACAGTGATATTGGCCGTTTAAAAGTGACCACTGTTAAAGGTGATGAAGATAATAATGGCGAATATGAATCACTCTATGCATATGGTGCCCGCTCTTTTACCATTTGGGATAGTAACGGCATGGTGGCTTTTGACTCTGGCGATCAAATCTCACGCATTACTGCATCAGTTCACGGAGCAGCATTCAATAATAACGAAGATGAAAATGACGGTGATAGTCGCTCTGATGACAAAGGTGCAGAACCAGAAGCGTTAGCACTGGGTACGATTGGCGAACGTACATTTGCATTTATCGGGTTAGAGCGTATGGGTGGCATTATGGTGTTTGATATTACTAATCCATACAATGTGACATTCCAAGATTACTTTTTTAATCGTGGCCTAGAAGCTGATGCAGATATAACAGGTGATCTTGCTCCTGAAGGTATGGCATTTATACCTGCAGAACAAAGTGCAACGAATGAAGCATTGCTAGTTGTTGGTAATGAAATTTCGGGTTCAATCGCTGTTTGGGAAATTTCTACTAACTAATCCGCCTTATAAAAATAAAAAGCGACATAGCTAATTTAAAGTATGTCGCTTTTCTATACCATTTTATCCTCACAAAAATGACTGCTTTTTGAGCTAAAACCCCTCTGCAGCCCTTTATTTGTATGGTTATTGTACTAATTTGAAAATAATCAAAAAAACCTTCAAAAAGTGCTTGCGTTAATTCTTCGCATCCCTATAATGCGCATCCACTGACACGGCGGGCAGCAATGAAAAGCGCTGAACAAAGTGACACAGAGTTAAGTAAAACTTCGGTTTAAAACGGTCTAAAAAGAAAGTTTAAAATTAAGTGTTGACTCGAAAAATTAAGGATGTATTATACGCATCCCTAGCGACAACGTCGCAACGTTCTTTAACAATATAAAGCAATCATCTGTGTGGGCACTCGTACAGATTGAGTTCTAACAGCAGATTCTAGTTCGCTAGATGACGCAAACAAATTTAGAGTCTCAATTGAACTGAGTGACCAACGGAAACAAGTTTACTTGTTTCAGCACAGTCAATTCGATTCGAAAGAATCAAAATTCAGAATTCATTGAGCACGAAACTTCGGTTTCAAAAAACTTTTAATTGAAGAGTTTGATCATGGCTCAGATTGAACGCTGGCGGCAGGCCTAACACATGCAAGTCGAGCGGTAACAGAGAGTAGCTTGCTACTCTGCTGACGAGCGGCGGACGGGTGAGTAATGCTTGGGAATATGCCTTATGGTGGGGGACAACAGTTGGAAACGACTGCTAATACCGCATGATGTCTACGGACCAAAGTGGGGGACCTTCGGGCCTCGCGCCATAAGATTAGCCCAAGTGGGATTAGCTAGTTGGTGAGGTAATGGCTCACCAAGGCAACGATCCCTAGCTGGTTTGAGAGGATGATCAGCCACACTGGGACTGAGACACGGCCCAGACTCCTACGGGAGGCAGCAGTGGGGAATATTGCACAATGGGCGCAAGCCTGATGCAGCCATGCCGCGTGTGTGAAGAAGGCCTTCGGGTTGTAAAGCACTTTCAGTAAGGAGGAAAGGTTAAGTGTTAATAGCACTTAGCTGTGACGTTACTTACAGAAGAAGCACCGGCTAACTCCGTGCCAGCAGCCGCGGTAATACGGAGGGTGCGAGCGTTAATCGGAATTACTGGGCGTAAAGCGTACGCAGGCGGTTTGTTAAGCGAGATGTGAAAGCCCCGGGCTCAACCTGGGAACTGCATTTCGAACTGGCAAACTAGAGTGTGATAGAGGGTGGTAGAATTTCAGGTGTAGCGGTGAAATGCGTAGAGATCTGAAGGAATACCGATGGCGAAGGCAGCCACCTGGGTCAACACTGACGCTCATGTACGAAAGCGTGGGGAGCAAACAGGATTAGATACCCTGGTAGTCCACGCCGTAAACGATGTCTACTAGAAGCTCGGGTCTTCGGACTTGTTTTTCAAAGCTAACGCATTAAGTAGACCGCCTGGGGAGTACGGCCGCAAGGTTAAAACTCAAATGAATTGACGGGGGCCCGCACAAGCGGTGGAGCATGTGGTTTAATTCGATGCAACGCGAAGAACCTTACCTACACTTGACATACAGAGAACTTACCAGAGATGGTTTGGTGCCTTCGGGAACTCTGATACAGGTGCTGCATGGCTGTCGTCAGCTCGTGTTGTGAGATGTTGGGTTAAGTCCCGCAACGAGCGCAACCCCTATCCTTAGTTGCCAGCGATTCGGTCGGGAACTCTAAGGAGACTGCCGGTGATAAACCGGAGGAAGGTGGGGACGACGTCAAGTCATCATGGCCCTTACGTGTAGGGCTACACACGTGCTACAATGGCGCATACAGAGTGCTGCGAACCTGCGAGGGTAAGCGAATCACTTAAAGTGCGTCGTAGTCCGGATTGGAGTCTGCAACTCGACTCCATGAAGTCGGAATCGCTAGTAATCGCATATCAGAATGATGCGGTGAATACGTTCCCGGGCCTTGTACACACCGCCCGTCACACCATGGGAGTGGGTTGCTCCAGAAGTGGATAGTCTAACCTTCGGGAGGACGTTCACCACGGAGTGATTCATGACTGGGGTGAAGTCGTAACAAGGTAGCCCTAGGGGAACCTGGGGCTGGATCACCTCCTTATACGATTTAGAACTTATTTGTTCGTAGTGTCCACACAGATGATTGTTAGTTAGCTAAACCACTAGGTTTAACTAATTAATATGCTCTTTAAAAATTTGGAAAGCTGATATTAAAATTCTTATAGATATTCGTATCTATAAAGAGTTTTCAAAAGTAAAAATATGCCATTAATCGAAAGATTAATTGGTATCTACTTTAGTATTCTCATCATTATTTGATGAATTAACTTCTGGCGAAGTTAACAGCTGTCACTAACAAAGACCCGTTTGGGTTGTATGGTTAAGTGACTAAGCGTACACGGTGGATGCCTTGGCAGTTGGAGGCGATGAAGGACGTATTAACTTGCGATAAGCCTAGTCAAGCTAGTAAAAAGCGCTTGAGGCTAGGATTTCCGAATGGGGAAACCCACCTGCTTGCAGGTATCTTGCACTGAATACATAGGTGTAAGAGGCGAACGCGGAGAACTGAAACATCTAAGTACCCGTAGGAACAGAAATCAACCGAGATTCCGGAAGTAGCGGCGAGCGAAACCGGACCAGCCCTTAAGCTTATTATGTGTTAGTGGAACATTCTGGAAAGTTTGACGATACAGGGTGATAGTCCCGTACACGAAAATGCATCTTAAGTGAAATCGAGTAGGTCGGAGCACGTGAAACTTTGACTGAATATAGGTGGACCATCATCTAAGGCTAAATACTCCCAACTGACCGATAGTGAACCAGTACCGTGAGGGAAAGGCGAAAAGAACCCCTGTGAGGGGAGTGAAATAGAACCTGAAACCGTGTACGTACAAGCAGTAGGAGCCCTTCGAGGGTGACTGCGTACCTTTTGTATAATGGGTCAGCGACTTATATTTTGTAGCGAGGTTAACCGATTAGGGTAGCCGTAGGGAAACCGAGTCTTAACTGGGCGTATAGTTGCAAGGTATAGACCCGAAACCCGGTGATCTAGCCATGGGCAGGTTGAAGGTTGAGTAACATCAACTGGAGGACCGAACCCACTAACGTTGAAAAGTTAGGGGATGACCTGTGGCTAGGAGTGAAAGGCTAATCAAACCGGGAGATAGCTGGTTCTCCCCGAAATCTATTTAGGTAGAGCCTCGGACGAATACTTACGGGGGTAGAGCACTGTTAAGGCTAGGGGGTCATCCCGACTTACCAACCCTTTGCAAACTCCGAATACCGTAAAGTACTATCCGGGAGACACACGGCGGGTGCTAACGTCCGTCGTGAAGAGGGAAACAACCCAGACCGCCAGCTAAGGTCCCAAAGTCATAGTTAAGTGGGAAACGATGTGGAAAGGCCCAGACAGCCAGGAGGTTGGCTTAGAAGCAGCCATCCTTTAAAGAAAGCGTAATAGCTCACTGGTCGAGTCGGTCTGCGCGGAAGATGTAACGGGGCTAAACTATGCACCGAAGCTGCGGATTCAAAATTTATTTTGAGTGGTAGGGGAGCGTTCTGTAAGCCGTTGAAGGTGTACCGGGAGGTATGCTGGAGGTATCAGAAGTGCGAATGCTGACATGAGTAACGATAATGCGGGTGAAAAACCCGCACGCCGGAAGACCAAGGGTTCCTATCCCATGTTAATCAGGGTAGGGTAAGTCGACCCCTAAGGCGAGGCCGAAAGGCGTAGTCGATGGGAAACGGGTTAATATTCCCGTACTTGGTATAATTGCGATGGGGGGACGGAGCAGGCTAAACAAGCATGGCGTTGGTTGTCCATGTGAAAGTGAGTAGGTTGGTGACTTAGGAAAATCCGGGTCGCTAAGACTGAGACACGAGACGAGCCACTAAGGTGGTGAAGTTGTTGATGCCATACTTCCAGGAAAAGCCTCTAAGCTTCAGATTATACCGAATCGTACCCCAAACCGACACAGGTGGTCAGGTAGAGAATACTAAGGCGCTTGAGAGAACTCGGGTGAAGGAACTAGGCAAAATTGTACCGTAACTTCGGGAGAAGGTACGCTCCTATCTGTGATGAGACTTGCTCTTTAAGCGGACGGGAGCCGCAGTGACCAGGTGGCTGGGACTGTTTATTAAAAACACAGCACTGTGCAAAATCGCAAGATGACGTATACGGTGTGACACCTGCCCGGTGCCGGAAGGTTAATTGATGGGGTTAGTTTTCGGACGAAGCTCTTGATCGAAGCCCCGGTAAACGGCGGCCGTAACTATAACGGTCCTAAGGTAGCGAAATTCCTTGTCGGGTAAGTTCCGACCTGCACGAATGGTGTAACCATGGCCACGCTGTCTCCACCCGAGACTCAGTGAAATTGAAATCGCAGTGAAGATGCTGTGTACCCGCGGCTAGACGGAAAGACCCCGTGAACCTTTACTACAGCTTGGCACTGAACATTGACCCTACATGTGTAGGATAGGTGGGAGGCTTTGAAGCAGAAACGCTAGTTTTTGTGGAGCCGTCCTTGAAATACCACCCTTGTAGTGTTGATGTTCTAACGTTGGCCCCTAATCGGGGTTACGGACAGTGCCTGGTGGGTAGTTTGACTGGGGCGGTCTCCTCCCAAAGAGTAACGGAGGAGCACGAAGGTTGGCTAAGTACGGTCGGACATCGTACGGTTAGTGTAATGGTAGAAGCCAGCTTAACTGCGAGACAGACACGTCGAGCAGGTACGAAAGTAGGTCATAGTGATCCGGTGGTTCTGAATGGAAGGGCCATCGCTCAACGGATAAAAGGTACTCCGGGGATAACAGGCTGATACCGCCCAAGAGTTCATATCGACGGCGGTGTTTGGCACCTCGATGTCGGCTCATCACATCCTGGGGCTGAAGTCGGTCCCAAGGGTATGGCTGTTCGCCATTTAAAGTGGTACGCGAGCTGGGTTTAGAACGTCGTGAGACAGTTCGGTCCCTATCTGCCGTGGGCGTTTGAGAATTGAGAGGGGTTGCTCCTAGTACGAGAGGACCGGAGTGAACGAACCGCTGGTGTTCGGGTTGTCATGCCAATGGCACTGCCCGGTAGCTACGTTCGGAACTGATAAGCGCTGAAAGCATCTAAGCGCGAAGCAGGCCTCGAGATGAGTTCTCACTAGACTTTTAAAGTCTCTGAAGGGCCGTTGAAGACTACAACGTTGATAGGCAGGATGTGGAAGTGGTGTGAGCCATTAAGCTAACCTGTACTAATTACCCGTGAGGCTTAACCATACAACGCCAAACGCGTTTTATGACAGCGTAACAGACAGAAGTTAAGACACTAAAGTAGATTTTACTTGATATCAGAATTCCAGATTTATGTAGGGTGAACCGCAACGCTTAATGCGAAATCAGTTCACCTTGCGCAAAGGACTCGTAAGCGCTACGCGCTTTGTCGAGAATCCTTTCCACGCCTTTTGCTTGGTGACAATAGCGTTTTGGACCCACCTGACCCCATGCCGAACTCAGTAGTGAAACGAAACAGCGCCGATGATAGTGTAGCAGCTGCTATGTGAAAGTAGGTCATCGCCAGGCTCCAAATTAGAGAAAGCCCGATTCGAAAGAGTCGGGCTTTTTTGCGTCTGGAGCTGTCAGCTTTCAGCCGTCAGCCGTCAGCTGAACTGTGGGGTTGTTTAGTGCAGATACTCCCTCAGCAACAACCCCCGTAGGAGGCACTTCAGTGCCGAATTCAGACCTTTACAAACACATTCATGGCTAAAGCCATTCCTACAAGTACACTTTGCCTAGAACCTAGAACCTAGAACCTAGAACCTAGAACCTAGAACCTCCACCTATCGGCTGAAAGCTGACAGCTCGTTGTCACTCACACTGCTGTATTTCTCTCACATCGCCGCGGCCGTCGCTTAGATAACATTGTTCTAGCAACGAGCAGTAGCAGATCTCGGTTTTGATATTAAAGCGTTGGTCATTTACCTTGTCCCACTGAGTTGCATTGAAGCCTGTTTTCTTAAAACCAAAGAGATTAAGTTCAGCGCCTGAGGCTAATAATCGGTTATTACTAACGCCGGTATACAACCAACCAAATTTTTCAAAAAAATTGATCTCTGGTGATTCATTTTGCAACTTATTTAATTGCTCTTGGTAAGCATAGATATCAAAGCAGCAGTCTTTTATTACTTTAAATATCTCTGTATACGACTTTTCATCGTGGAAGAATTTAACGTATTTAATAATGGCTGGGCCTGATCCTGAGTTTTTAATGTAAAAAGTAATTTCTTCAGAATTTTTTTCTTCATTAAAATTTCCCGTCATCACTTCGAGCCATGGCCAGGTTGCGGCTTTTACTTGTCGTTCTGCGGCGTTGGCTTGCAAGTAAGTGGCATAAAAGGAGGCTGCTGAAATTATAATGGCGCAGAGTGCGAGAAATAGGTTTAGCCGCTCGTTGGTAAACCATGCATTGCGCTGAGTGTTTTGCTGGGTGGTCTTTGTTTGCTCTTCAACGTTAGAGTTTTGCTCTGTTTTAACGGTGGAACAGCTTGCGTCCTGTTGCTGATTATCCATAATTTTTAATTGTTGTTTTTATAGACTAATAAAGATACAACTTTAATTGGATAGATAAAAGAGACAGGGAGTAAAACTCCCTGATTTGGTATTAACTATTTGAGATAAATACGGTGAGCTTTTCACCCACTCTTAAGCTATCTCTTGAAAGGTTATTCCATTGTTTGAGTTTAGTGATACTGACTTTGTATTGCTTTGCAATCTTCCAAAGGCTATCGCCAGATTTCACCTTATACTCGATTTGTTGATCAGCCAATTGCGGTAATATCAGTTTTTGACCAATACGAATGGTGTTTGTTTTTAGGTTATTGAAGGTTTTCAGTTGGCTAACTGTTACTTTATAGTTCTTTGCAATCACACTTAAGCTATCACCGCGTTTAACTGTGTAATGTTGCCACTGGCTATAATCATTGCTCTTTTGATTAGCTAATAGAGTTTGATAACTTGCTTGCTGATCTTTTGGGACCACAATGTGTGGCGCATCAATCACCGCGGGATATCGGATAACGCCATGGTTCAGCTCTTCTAGCTCTTGCCATTTCGCTTTGTCTGCCAAGATCACTGCACCAGTTACTGGTAAGGTCGCAATAGCCTGCTCATTCTTAATCGCAGGGAATATCATTTTTTGGTGTTTTAATAATTGTGCTGCGGCCAGTAACTTAGGCACGTATTGTTTGGTTTGCGATGGTAGCTTTAAACTAAAGAAGTCCGTCGACTTACCTTGTTTTTTATTACGAGCAATCGCCTGTAATACACGCCCTTCACCAATATTGTAAGCAGCAATAGCGTGATACCAATCGCCATCAAAGCGTTTATAAAGGTATTCCATAAAATCCAAAGCTGCGCGGGTGCTGTCGATCACATCTTGGCGACCATCATACCAAGGGGTAATTTTTACTTTAAAGTATTTGGCGATTGAGGGGGTGAGTTGCCATAAACCCGATGCATGTTTGTGCGAATAGGCACTGGCATCAAAATCGCTCTCTATAAGCGGCATTAGAGCGAGTTCTATTGGTAAGTCACGGTTTTCTACTTCTGTGACGATATGATACAAATACGGCGCTGCGCGGCGGCTTATTTCTTCCATGTAATTTGGATGAGTAAGGTACCAAGCAATGCGCTTTTGCACATCTGGGTGACTTGAATCGCTAAACTGCAGTTGAATGCGAATACGCTGCCATACGTCATCAAGTTCACTTGGTTTGAGCGGTGTCACCGCGTCTACTTGTTTTGTTTTAGCTTCTGCAACCACAGTGCCTGGATTGGCTTTGATGATGGGCTTCTTTTCGGGAAGTGACTCAGGGGCAGTCTGACAGCCTGTTACAATAAAAGAAACAACAACAAGGCCTAAAAATCGATTTAAAAACACGTATTAAAATACTCCGTTAACTTAGGTGCGGGTAAACTAAAGCGCCTAAGCTTAACATAGGGTGAGCTAAAAATGACCATTAGATTAACAGCTCGCTAACTTACTCACCCAATTGAAATTAAAACGAAATACTAACTTGTAACCCAGCATAACCATGGTTTTGTGCTTCCCAATAGCGACTGTCTATTTCTCGGGCTCTGGCATAGATCTCTATTCTAAATGGCTTTGAGTCCACGCCCATACCCACACCAACATAGCCATCAATATTATTGTGGTCGTCATCATAACGGTCGCTGTAGTCGTGGTCATCTCGGTCGTCGTATACAGCAAGCTCAATTAAATCTAAACCCACTTCGCCATAGACAAAAAAGTCGCTGAAATAGCCAAATTTGATGCCGCTATCTAAGGTGAGAAATGTCTCCCGATCACCTTTTTTAGTAAATACTTCTGCTGAGCCTAGTGCCGTTGTAAATGCTGCGCCGAAATTGCTGTAGTTATTTTTAGCCATGACTTCGATGCCGGCTGAGGTGATTGAATCAGTACTATTATGCTCTGATTTAACAAACAGGTTCATATTAGGGCTGTCATAAATACCAGCAAAGCTTGTAGCAGGAATGAAGGCAAGTGATGAAAAGAGTGCTAAGGCGAGGTATCGCATATTGGTTAGTCCATTAAACGTTAATGGGTACATGATACCAAACAGCGTCTTAGCAAATTGTAAGTAAGTGTTCTAACTATGTAAGTTAGCCGAACACGCAGCGGAAGCAGGCTCCTTGCTGGCGTTTGATATAAACCAGATCGCCGCCATGATTGAGCATGATCTGGCGTGATAAACTTAAGCCTATTCCTGAGCCTTGTTGCTTGGTAGTAAAAAATGGCACAAAAATCATCTCGATCACATGATCGCTGATACCTGTACCATTGTCGCCTACCTCTAAATACAGTTGCTGATTAGCATTTTGTGCAATGCTTACCTCAATGCACTTTGCTGACTCTGGACTATTTAACTGCTTAAGGACATCAAGGGCATTTGTAAGCAGGTTTATTATTACTTGTTCAACTTGGCCTCTATCTATCATTACTAACTGTTGGCTTTGCACCGATAAATTCAACTTGATATTAAGCTGCTTAGCTTGTTGTGAGTGCAGAGCGACAACTTGCTTGGCAAGATCTGCAAGAATATGTGGCTGTAAGTGTGGGACGGGTAAGCTACTAACCTTTTTAAATTGCGCTATAAATTCCCCTAAATGCTCGGTTCGTGATGCGAGTGTTGTTAGGGCGAGTTGCAAGTCTTGTTTATCTTCCTGATCATCAAAACTAAGCTCAGTTGGCAGCAGTGCCGTACAAGTTTGTGCTAAAGAAGAAAGTGGCGTAATCGAATTAGCAATTTCATGGGTTAGTACTTTGGTAAGGCGCTTATAAGCTTGTTGCTCTTTTAATTGCAGCTGATCATGAATCGATTGCAAACTGATCACTTTACGAACTTTACCTTGTATTTCGGCTATGCTGATTTGCACAGATAGCGTATCGTGCTGCTCACCATTTTGCCATGGCACGGTATTACGGCTATTTTGTTTTGCGTCTTGGACTAGATTTGCTATTACACCTAGATCATCGATGTGCTTTACAGCCTGCCCAAGCAAGCGGCTGACCGCCGGATTGTTTTCAATAATATTGCCTTGTTCATCACATACTAATACCGCTAAATCGATATGAATTAATAGTGCTTGTAAGAACTGAGCTTGTTGCTCTGCATTAAAACGTGCAGCCTGAATTTGTTGTTTAACCTGCTCAAATTGCTGCTGCATAGGGTGTTGGTCGCCAAAGCCTAATGTGCTGTCTCCATTCGCTAAAGCGCGAAACACCATATCCGCACGCCTTGTTTGGCGTTTAAATAAATTAAAAATTTGCGCGGCACATACCAAATTTAAAATTCCTAAAAGTGCCGAAATTGCAGAAAACCCGCTTTGCTCTACTTGCCAAAACAAAGTAATTGATAAACCTATTAATGCAGCTAATAGACTGGCTAAGCTAGTAAAGTTTCGCATCGATTAAAGCCCGTATTTTTCTAAACGACGATACATGGCTCCGCGTGTTAGGCCGAGCGCTTTTGCTGCATGACTCACGTTCCCTTGAAAATGCTTTAAAGCTGCACGAACGGTTCTCTGCTCGATGATGTCGAGATCAAAAGTGTCGTAGTCAGTGGCGTTTGAAGAGAGCTCACTTGTGCTAACAGCAGCATTTGGTGAGCTTATTACTGAGCTAATATCGAGCTCTGAGCCTTCTGAGAGGATGGCTGCTCGCTCAATTGCATGCGCAAGTTCACGGACATTGCCTGGCCAATGATACTGACTTAAACGTGTCATATCAGATGCCGTAATCGAGAGCTCACGTTTGTATTTATGTGCAAAGTGCTGCAAGTAGTAGTTACATAGTAATGGAATGTCTTCACTGCGCTCACGCAGAGCTGGCAAACGGATCTCTACGGTATTAACACGGTACAGTAAGTCTTGCCTAAACTTGCCTTCAGAAACTGCTTGTTCGAGGTTTTCATTGGTTGCACAAATCAAACGAATATCAATATCGATGACTTTTGAACCACCAACCGGTGTTATTTGCCTGTTTTGTAGTGCTGCGAGCAGTTTAACTTGTTGGTTAAGCGGTAAATTACCTAGCTCGTCTAAAAATAAACTACCACCATGGGCCAGCTCAAATCGGCCAATGCGATCTTCTTTCGCGCCGGTAAACGCCCCTTTTTTATGGCCAAATAGTTCGCTTTCAAACAGGCTTTCGGCTAGTGAGCCCATGTCTAGGCTTATGAAGGGTTGGCTTTGGCGCTGGCTTGCATTGTGGATTGCATGGGCAGTGAGTTCTTTACCTGTGCCACTTTCGCCACTAATCAATATGTTGGCATCTGTGTTGGCTGCTTTGTCGATAACCGAAAAAACCTGCTGCATGGCATCACTTTGGCCTAAAAACTCAAATGGTTGATTGCCGATTGACTGCTGCAAGGCCTGCTTTTGTTTTGTGAGCTTACCAACTTGCTGTTTGTCTTTAGCGTGTGAAAATGCCGCTGCAACAGCACCGAGTAATTGCTCATTTTGCCAAGGTTTGGCAATAAAGTCAGAGGCACCAGCTTTAATTGCTTCGACAGCTAGCTGAATATCGCTGTAGGCCGTCATAAGCAGTACCGCAATGTTAGCGTCTTGGCTCATGATTTTTTTTAGCCAGTAGAATCCTTCTTTGCCACTAATTGAGTCTTGCGTGAAGTTCATATCGAGTAACACAACATCTATAGCCTGATCTGCCTCATGCTGTGCGTTAATGATACCTTCGATATCAAAGGGGTTATCTGTGGTTTTTACAACCTGATAATGCTGCTTTAAAAGTAATCGTGCGGCGATAAGTACGTCGGGGTTATCATCGACGATAAGAATTGATCCTGCTTGTTTCATAGCTATTTATTATTATTCCTTTATGGGAACACTAAGACTAATTGAAAATAGTAAGAGTGTCCATTTATGGACGATATATAGCTTTTGAAGTGTTCTATAAGCGGACACTTGATTATATGCATCTTTATTAGCTTTTATGTAAGTTGTTGTAATTTAATAAAAATAAAAGTTGGCACAAGAGTTGTTTTATCTATAGGTAATTAGCACCTAGATAACTTAAAGGCGTCAACATGGATAAGAAAATTACACGCTCAAATAACAAAGCATTTTTTAAGAAATCAGTCATTGCAGCTGCATGCTTAGCTGTTGCGGCTGCAGCTTATGGTTTCACACAAACTGAGCAAACAGGTCGTAGCCAGCAAGTAACTGCTACAAGCTTAACGATTAGCACAGTACAACAAGGTGAATTTGTTGATGCTTTAAGTCTTCGTGGTCAGGTTATGCCTCGCACTACAATTTACCTCGACACCATTGCCGGAGGCCAAGTCGAAGAGCGACTTGTTGAGCAAGGTGAGTTTGTTAAAAAAGGCCAACCACTTGTGCGTTTAAGCAATACCAATTTGCAGCTTGATGTAATGAGCCGTGAAGCACAAGTGACTGAGCAACTTAACTTTTTACGCAACACGCAAATGAATATGGAAACCAGCCGTTTAAACTTACGCCGAGATTTGCTTGAAATCGATCTTAAAATCACACATTTATCGCGTCGCTTAAAACAAACTCAGCCGCTAGTTAAAACGGGTGTGTTAGCACAAGAACAATTATCTGAAATTCAAGAAGACTTAGCGTATTACAAAGCGCGTAAAGAACTAACCCTTGAGCGTCAAAAGCAAGAAAACAGCATTCGTGAAGTTCAGGTAGCTCAGTTAAAAGACAGTGCCGACATGCTAGAGAAAAACCTACAGTTTGCGCGTAAGAACCTTGAAAACTTACTCGTAACAGCACCTGCCGATGGTTATTTAAGTGAACTTGATGTTGAAATTGGTGAATCAAAAGGCCGTGGTGCTCGCCTAGGGCAGATTGATATTCTTAATGAATACAAGCTAGTTGTGAGACTAGACGAGTTTTACCTGAGCCAAGTTCAAACAGGTATGCAAGTGCTTATTGAACACGAACAAGGCGAAATTGCAGCAACAGTTAGCAAAATTGATAGCCGTGTTCAGCAATCACAGTTTCAGGTTGAAGTCGATTTACCCAATGGCACGAGCAACATAAAGCGTGGGCAAAGCCTTGATGTGCAGCTGATGCTAGGTGATAGCAAAGGCACTGCTTTATTACTTGAACGCGGCGCATTTTTTACCAGCTCAGGGGGTAACTGGGTTTATGTCATGGAAAAAGATGGCAATCGTGCAGTACGAAAAGACATTCGTCTTGGCAAAAAGAATCAAAACTATTATGAAGTGTTAAGTGGCCTAAGCGCCGGAGATCGCGTGATCACCTCAAGCTATAGCAACTTTGATAAAGCACAGCAACTACAATTTTAAGGATAAAAACAATGATTAAATTAACTAACTTATCACGCGTATTCCGTACTCAAGATGTTGAAACAACAGCGCTTAATAATATTAACTTACATGTAAACGAAGGCGAGTTTCTTGCCATTATGGGGCCATCTGGCTGTGGTAAATCAACATTACTTTCTATTTTAGGTATGTTGGATTCGCCATCTGAAGGCAGTTTTGAGTTTTTAGGCGAAGACATCGCAGGGTTTGGTGAAAAGCAATTAGCGGCACTTAGAAAAGCGTCGATTGGTTTTGTTTTCCAAAGCTTTAACTTAATTGATGAATTAACAGTATTTGAAAACGTTGAGCTGCCATTACAGTATCAAAATATCTCAAAAAGTGAACGTAAACAGCGAGTAGAAGAAATTTTAAAACGTGTTGCGATCGACCATAGAGCAGATCACTTACCGCAGCAGCTATCGGGCGGTCAGCAGCAACGTGTAGCAGTAGCCAGAGCTCTGGTGATTAATCCAAAACTTATCTTAGCGGATGAGCCTACGGGTAACCTTGATTCAAAAAATGGTGATGAAGTCATGGCGATGCTGCGTGAGCTAAATCGCGAAGGTACCACGGTAATTGTGGTTACTCACTCAGAAAAAGAAGGCAATTATGCTGACCGTTTAGTGCGCTTACTTGATGGCCAAGTGATGGTAGATAAAGCTAACCGTGTTCAACAAACAGCAGAGGTGGCATAACATGATTTTAAGTTATCTGATCACCGCGCTGCGTGCGTTTAAAAACCAAAAACAGCACTTTATTTTAAATGTTCTGGGTTTAAGTGTGGGCTTAGCTGCGGCAATTCTAGTTGCTTTGTTTGCAAAAAATGAGCTTTCGTACGATAGCCAACAGCCACATGCTGAGCGTGTTTATCGCGTTGGACAAGACTTCTCAAAACTTGGTTTAGCTGTGGTGCCTATTTTTAATTATGTGCAGTCAAAGCAGGCCGAAGATTACAGCCAAGTTGAAGAAGTGTTCGGATTAACTATGGTCGAGTTGACTCGTGAAGCCATGGTTGATGTGAGTTACCGCAACCAAGGCTATAAGTTAAATGCCTTATATGGTGCTACAGCAAATATTGAAAACTTTATTGCTATGAAGACGATTGCGGGTGACTTAACAACAGCAATGAGTACACCAGATAGCCTCGCTTTAAGTGAATCAGAAGCACTGCGCATTTTTGGTCGCACCGATGTGATTGGTGAAACACTTACGCATGAAAAAGGACAATACACAGTGCGTGCCGTGTTTGCAGACTTAGCAGACAACACTCACTTTGCCTTTAAAAACCTTGTTTATGTTAAGCATGATCCAAGCAAAATAGACATCAACAGTAGTTATGTTTATATGCGTGTCGCAGAGGGCACCGATACAGATGCATTAGCTAAAACCTTAACAGAGCGCTTTTTTAGCAATTCGATGCTGGAACAAGTTAGTTTAGAGCTGCATCCATTACTTGATTTGCACTTAACGGCTAAATCACCATTTGAGATGAAAGCAGGTGGTGCTAAACAAGTGGTGATGATTTGTGTTGGTTTAAGTGTGTTACTTATTCTTATTGCAGGTTTTAACTTCATCAATATGACCGTCGCTCAATCGACTAAACGTGCAAAAGAAGTGGGAGTGCGTAAAGCGCTTGGCGCAAGTAAAGGCCAGTTAGTAACGCAGTTTTTATCTGAATCTGTGTTGGTATCAATGCTTTCAATGGTGATTGCATGTGCTTTAGTGGAGCTATTTTTACCAAACTTTAACCAACTAGTAGACCGCGAATTGGGCGTGAATTATGCTTCTGAATTTGGCATTGCGATTATTGTGGTCGCAATTGCTGTGGGCATATTAGCTGGGCTTTATCCTGCATTCTTTATCTCGTCATTCAGTGCAAAGCGCGTTTTAAGTGGTGACTTACAGCGTGGTAATACAGCAATATGGGTTCGTAAGAGCTTACTAACCTTACAGACTTCACTAGCAATAGGTTTAATCATTGCCTCTATTACCTTGTTAAAGCAATTAACTTACTTACAAAGCTTACCTTTAGGCTATGAAACAACACAAAGATTGGTTATTTCAGAGCTACCTGTAGGCGAAGTATTCACAAAAGAAAAAAATGCCTTAGTTAACCGTATTAGTGCAATTCAAGGCGTACAGCAAACAACAGTTATTGATACCCGTTTAACCGTTTCAATCAATAATACACTTATGCCAACGTGGCCAAATGGTGAAGCGTCTGGCAGCTTAACGCCTGTTGTTGGCGCAAGCTACGATGTTGTAAAAACACTAGGATTAAAACTTGTTGCTGGTCGTGACTTTAGTCGTGAATTTGCTGGTGATTGGGCAAGCCGTGCAAATGGAGTAACAAGTACGGGCACCATCGTGACTGAATCTGTCGCAAGGCAAGCGGGTTACACTAACATGAGTGACATTATTGGTAAGGTAATTAAAGACTCAGGTCGCGGCGTAGATATGCGTGTTGTGGGTGTGGTTGAAGATGTAAAAGTAGGTAATGCTAAAGATGCCAACTCTAATATCATGTTCTTGTGTGGTTTTAACTTTTTATCACCTGTATCAGAATTAATTTTAACGATTGATCAGCAAAACTTGCCTTATATTAAAGCTCAGATCGCAGAAGTATTAGCAAGCTCAGCCAATATCTATGAGCCAAAAATTAACTTACTCGCAGACAACTATAAAACTCTGTTAAAAGGTGATGAGCGAATTTCGAATGTAGTTTTAATCTTTACTGGTCTTGCTGTGTTCTTAACTTGTTTAGGTACCTTTGGTTTGGCTTCGTTTGCAACAGTGCGTCGTCAAAAAGAAGTGGCCGTTCGAAAAGTGTTAGGTGCATCACGAATCAGTATCGTCAATATCATTGCTAAAGAGTTCTTATTGCTGGTGGGCGTGAGTATTGCTATTGCGTATCCAGTGACTTACTTGTTAGTTGGTGATTGGTTAGCAAACTTTAATGACCGTATTGAACAAGCTGTATGGGTATATTTAGTTGCTGCCGTCGCGGTGGCTGCCATTACTTGGGTTACTGTTGCAAGTTTAGCCTTTAAGGCCGCAAGCACCAGACCATCACTTATCTTACGATATGAATAACAGTTAACTAACTCCCAACTATAAGCCCAGCAATACAGCTGGGCTTTTTTTACTCGCTAAATACCTGTTTGGAGTGTTATTGCCATACATGGCGATCTTCGGCAAGGAGTGCTTTAGCGCGTTAGTATGTATTTTTTGTCGCCATAAATGACGACCTACGGTAGGACGTGCTTTAGCGCGTTAGTGTGTATTCTTTGCCACCATAAATGACAATCTACGTAGGACGTGCTTTAGTGCGTTAATCTACTATATTTAATGTTCTACAATTTTATGAAAAAGGATTTTTCATGAGCTGGAGCCATTTAAAGAAAGGACGAGTTTCAATTCAATCAGGTGAATATTTCATAACGTTCAACTGCCATAACAGAAAAGCACTGTTCAGTGATCATAACTTAGCAAAAGTATTTTGTAGGTGTATTGAAATAAATGAATTAATACATCAATGTTGTTGGTTAACTTGGGTTCTTATGCCCGATCATTTTCATGGTTTATTAAGGCTTAGTGATAGTAGCTTGGGTAAAACAGTTGGTCATCTAAAAGGTCTTTCTGCAAGAGAGATAAATAAGAGACGCAGTTTTTCGCAAACAGTGTGGCAACCTGCTTACTATGATCATGCACTACGTAAAGATGAAAGTAGAATAGCAGTAGCCAGATACATAGCAGCAAATCCTTTACGAAAAAAGCTAGTTGATAATTTAGGTAGTTATCCATATTGGAATTCTGTTTTTTTGTGATTGGTTGTCGCCATAAATGACGACCTACGGTAAGACGTGCTATAGCGCGTAAGCATGTATTCTTTGTGTCGCCATAAATGACGACCTACGGTAAGACGTGCTATAGCGCGTAAGCATGTATTCTTTGTCACCATAAATGACGACCTACGGTAAGACGTGCTATAGCGCGTAAGCATGTATTCTTTGTGTCGCCATAAATGACGATCTACGTAGGACGTGCTTTAGCGCGTTAGTATGTATTCTTTGTCGCCATAAATGACAACCTACGGTAGGACGTGCTTTAGCGCGTAAATATAGGCTTAAAGGTCTTTGACCTTCACCGCAGGGTTACCTGCTACTAAAGTATTTGCCGCGACATCTTTGGTAACTATAGCCCCTGAGCCAATCACGGCATTATCAGCAACTTTAATACCCGCAAGTATAATAGCGCCTGCACCAATCCATACATTGTTTCCAATGCTAATCGGTGCTGCAAAGTTAGCTTTTGCTAAACGCTCGGTTGGGTTTACTGCATGCGATACCGCGAGTATTTGCACATTTGGGCCTATTAAGCAGTCATCGCCTATCGTAATTTGCGCATCAGATAACGGCGCATCGAGCATAGTACAGTTAATATTTATGAAGGTTCGATCACCTATTTTAATACCACTGCCATAATCACAATGAAAACCCGCTTCTATAACAACCTGTTCTCCACAGTGAGCAAACATGCCTTTTAGTCGTTTTAAATTGCCTTTACTTGGACTTTTGGCAAATAAACGGCAAATTTCATGGGTATTTTTTCGTTGTTCGAGTAAGGACTTATCGAGGCTATTAAACTCTTTCATCGGGCATACTCATGGTTATATTTGCCAATAGCTTAGCGTGTTGGTGATGAAGATCAAAATTAAAGCTGTGTAGGTTAACGAGTATTCACTTGCCATTTATATTGTTTCGTTTAAAATCTCACAACTTTCGAAACGAAACTTATGTAATTCACTTTATGACAAAACGAAACACTCAACAACGTCGCCATACTATCTTAAGCCAAGTGAATGAACTTGGTGAAGTTGCTGTTGAAGCGTTAGCAGAGCAGTTTCAAACTTCTGAAGTGACGATACGTAAAGATCTGACAGCCCTTGAAAAAAGTGGCTTGTTGCTACGCCGTTATGGTGGTGCCATTGCACTGCCGCAAGAAATCGTTGCAAATAGCAACGAGAAAAGCGACTCGCTTCGCAAAATGGCAATCGCCCAAGCGGCTGCAAAGCTTATTAAAGATCATAACCGCATCATCATTGATAGCGGCCGCACTACAGCAGCGATGATCCCAGAGCTTGCTAGTAAGCGCGGTTTAGTGGTGATGACAAATGCTATTAATGTCGCTAACCGGCTGCTTTCATTAGAAAATGAGCCAACACTTTTGATGACCGGCGGAACTTGGGATCCACATTCAGAATCGTTTCAGGGCCAAGTTGCTGAGAATGTTCTACGCTCTTACGACTTTGACCAGCTCTTTATTGGTGCCGATGGCATTGATATTGATAGAGGTACTACAACCTTCAATGAATTAGTGGGGCTTAGCCAAGTGATGGCTGAAGCTGCCCGTGAGGTAGTGGTGCTGGTTGAGTCAGAAAAAATTGGCCGAAGAATACCGAATTTAGAACTGCCTTGGCAGCGCGTAACCACTGTTATCACAGACAACAACCTAAGCGCAGACAAGCGCGAGGCGATAACAGCATGTGGTGTACAGCTGATCTGTGCAGAAATTGAATAACCCGTAATAAGACCGACAACACCTTATTACGCATCATTTATGACAACACATACCGCCCAAAGTAGAACGCTTTGGCATGTGCAAAAGGAGAAATTATGTGTGGAATCGTTGGGGCTGTTGCAGAACGCCCAGTAAATAAAATTCTTGTAGAAGGCCTTAAACGCCTTGAATACCGTGGCTATGATTCGGCTGGTGTGGCTTTACTTAAAGGTACTGAGCTTAACACTGTAAAAGCAGTGGGTAAGGTTGCTAATCTTGAAGCGGCACTGAATGATGCAGCAGTAAATGGTACTACAGGTATCGCACATACACGCTGGGCAACTCATGGTGGTGTCACTGAAGCGAATGCTCACCCACATGTTTCGAACAGCGAAATTGCCCTAGTTCATAACGGTATTATCGAAAACCATGCCAGTCTACGTGATGCGCTTAAAGGCGACGGTTATGAGTTTTTATCAGAAACAGATACTGAAGTCATGGTGCACCTTATTCACCAACTTCGCCAACAACACGATACGCTTTTAGCTGCAGTACAGGCTGCTGTGAAGCAGTTTGAAGGTGCATTTGGTACCGTTGTTTTTGATAAAGCGAACGACAACGAAATCATCGTAGCGCGCTCTGGTAGCCCACTGGTGATTGGTTTAGGTCTTGGCGAAAACTTTATTGCCTCTGACCAACTTGCTCTATTACCTGTTACACGTAGCTTTATTTACCTTGAAGAAGGCGATGTTGCTCGTATTACTCGCGACAGTGTTGAAATCTTTGATGCAAACGGCGACGCAGTAGAGCGCGAAGTGATTGAATCAAACATTACGCAAGATGCATCAGGTAAAGGCGAATATCGTCACTACATGCTGAAAGAAATTTACGAGCAGCCACTTGCTGTACGTAACACCCTTGATGGCCGCCTAGTTAATGACACTGTAGCGATCGATGCCTTTGGCGAAAGTGCTCAGCAAATCTTTAAAGACGTAAAACACGTGCAAATTATTGCCTGTGGTACTTCATACCATTCAGGTATGGTTGCTCGTTACTGGCTTGAACAGTTCGCAGGCGTGAGTTGTAACGTCGAGATTGCTTCTGAGTTCCGTTACCGCGAATCATTTGTACATGAAAATAGCTTACTTGTGACCATTTCACAGTCTGGTGAAACAGCCGATACGCTTGCTGCACTTCGTCTTGCAAAACAGCAAGGTTACATGGCGTCAATGACCATTTGTAACGTGCCGGGTTCATCATTAGTACGTGAATCTGATTTAGCCTTTATGACTAAAGCCGGTGCTGAAATTGGTGTTGCATCAACTAAAGCCTTCACCACACAACTTGTTGGCTTATTAATGCTAACAGCATCTATTGCCCAAGAAAAAGGCCTAGAGCAAGGTGCGATTGTAAATGCAATTAAAACACTTCCTAACAAGTTAGAAGAAGCATTACTTCTTGCTGAAGGGATTGAAGATTTAGCTGAAGAATTTGCTGATAAGCACCACTCACTATTCTTGGGTCGTGGCTCACAGTACCCAATCGCAATGGAAGGTGCGCTTAAGCTGAAAGAAATTTCGTACATTCACGCAGAAGCATACGCAGCGGGTGAGCTTAAGCATGGTCCTCTTGCGTTGATTGATGCTGACATGCCTATCATTGTTGTAGCACCAAACAACGAACTACTTGAAAAGCTTAAATCAAACGTAGAAGAAGTACGTGCCCGTGGCGGTATTATCTATGTATTCGCAGACAAAGACTCAGCGTTTGAATCTGACGAAACAATGCGTGTAATCAACGTAAACCATGTAGATGACGTGATTGCTCCAGTTGTATATACAATTCCATTACAGCTACTTTCATACTACGTTGCGGTTATTAAAGGCACCGACGTAGACCAACCTCGAAACCTAGCAAAATCGGTGACGGTTGAGTAAGTTAAAGCATCAAGAGCCGGCTAATTAGCCGGCTTTTTTGTGTCTATAATTTGCTTAATTAGTGTTCACTGATGCAATTTGTATTGCAATTGATTAGGATGGTTAAACACTCTGGCTAAGGATAATAACAATGAAAAAGCGCAGTGTTTTAACCTCTATAGGATTGACCGTATTAGTACTCAGCTCGGGGATTGCTTATGGACAATCTTTTGATCTCATCATCAAAAACGCGATGTTGCTCGATGGTCGTGGTGGCAAAGCGGTTCGCGCAGATGTTGGTATTGAAAGCGGCAAGATCACTAAAATTGGTGATATGGCGGCTGACAAAGCTCAACAAGTTATAGATGCCAATGGCAAGGTTGTAGCGCCGGGCTTTATCGATTTACATTCCCATGCTGAGCGTTCAATTGCAGAGCTGCCTCGGCTCGATAACTTAGTGCAGCAGGGTATCACCACTATTTTGGGCGGTAACTGTGGTTTTTCTCCTGTCGACTTTAAGCAATTTTTTGCGCAAACCGAGCGTTCACCTCTAGGGCCAAATTTAGCCTTATTAATTGGCCATAATGATGTTCGTAAAGCTGTTATGGGTGAAGAGCAACGACTTGCCACTGCTGATGAGTTAAAAGCAATGCAAGCACTGGTAGATAAAGCGATGCAACAGGGGGCGTTTGGTTTATCGACTGGGCTAAAATATGTTCCTGGTGTGTACTCAAACTTTGCTGAGGTAAAGGTGCTTGCCGAAACAGCTCATGCTCAGCATGGATTTTTTGCCTCTCATATGCGGGACGAAGGCGCAGAGATTGTCACGGCGATGAATGAAGTGCTCGATATTGCAAAAGAGACCGGTATTCCTGTGCATATCTCTCATCATAAGCTGATTGGTCATCCAAATTGGGGTGAGAGTAAGCACACTATTCAGATGATTCGCGATGCTCGCAAAGTGGGTTTCGATGTCACCCTCGATCAGTATCCTTACACGGCTTCTTCTACGCGATTTGCTATATTATTTCCTGCATGGTCATTGGCTGGTGGCCAAGCTGAAGTTGAAAAGCGCCTACAAGATCCAGAGTTAAGGCAAAAAATAAAACAAGGCTTGATCAAAAATATCCGTGAAGACAGAGGCGGTGGTGACCCCGCAAGGTTGCAAATAGCGCATTATGCGGCAAACCCAACATGGGATGGGCTAACCTTTGCTGAAGTATTAAAACGTGAAGGGCGAGCGCAAAGTATTGATGAAGCAGCTGAACTTGCTATGGAAATTCAAGCAAATGGCGGTGCTCAGGGGATCTTCCACGCTATTAATGAAGATGATGTTAAGTACATCATGGCTTACCCAATTACTGCAATCGCCACCGATGCGGGTGGTTCAGAACTTGGTAAAGGCAACCCACATCCACGTGGGTACGGCACTTTCCCCAGAGTACTAGGTCATTATGTGCGTGAACAAGGAGTGATTTCGTTACCTGATGCAATACGTAAAATGACCAGTTTACCCGCAGCAAGAATGGGCCTAACTGACCGAGGAGTGATAGCACAAGGCTATGCTGCTGACATTGTCATACTCGACCCTGCGACGGTTGCTGATAAATCAACGTTTAGCGCACCACATCAGTACGCAGAAGGAATTCAATACGTCATTATTAATGGCCAAGTCATTAAATCACCGGATGGCATGACGGGTAAAAGCGCTGGGCAAATATTGCGTCATACGCTTTAGTAAAAGAATGACTTACATGTACTTTTTTACGAAAAAAGTACATAAGTTATCTTTGTTTGTACCTGCAATTCTGTTAGCTTAAAAAATTACCAATATTTCTTAAGGATAAGTCGTGCGACTATTTAAGTTACTCTGTATTAGTGGTTTTTTACTCTGTACTAGCCATGTAATGGCTCAACCAGCTGCAGATGATGCGGTTACACATTACAGCCAGCATACGCATACTATCGAATCAAGTAATCTTAGTGAGCAACGCACTGTCGTTGTGCAATTGCCAAAAAGCTATCAAACACATCCCAACAAAAGGTATCCCGTTATTTATCGTTTAGATGGGGCCGGTAATTTACCATTGATTAATGCTGTGCTTGAGCGCTTACAACAAAATGATCAAGCGCCAGAGGTGATTGTAGTTGCAATTGAAAGCACTAATCGACTTAGAGATTTTTATCCGACAGTGAACAAAGAACCACAAGGGCCTGTTGGCGAAGGCGGTGGTGCAGCAAAGTTTTTAGCTTTCGTAGAGCAAGAACTGATGCCTTTGGTTAATAAACAGTATCGTACTCATGATTATAGAGTTATCGCAGGAGCCTCAGCTGCGGGTGTATTTGCTCTTTACGCTATGCAGGCTGACCCTGAGTTATTTCAAGCGCACATTGCTTATAGCCCTGCAGTATGGTGGAACTATGGCGCCCCGGCTAAGAGTCTAAATACCTTTGTTACCAAAGCTAAAAGTATTAACAGCTATGTATATATGAATATCGGTGAAGAAGCCGGCATTATGCGCGAAAGATACGATGGTATGCAGCAAACGATGCAAAATAGTAAAGCGCAAAATCTGCGCTTTAAGAGCGATGCCTTTGCAGGTGTTTCGCATAACCTAACCTCAGCTGCTGGGGCATTTAATGCGTACCATGGCTTATTTTTATCTAAACATATGCCTTTGAGTGCACTAGGCGATGATGTTTCATCAATTGATGTTTATTATCAACGTTTATCTCAGCAATGGGGCGAGCAAATAGCGCCACCAGACCGCGCTGTTCGGATGCTGGGTTACAGCTTAACGGATAACCAGCAATTTGAGCGGGCTATTGAGGTGTTTAAGTACAATATCAAAAACTACCCAAAATCAGCGTATGCACTGTCAGCTTTGTCATATGGCTATGAAATGCAAGGTAATACTCGCCAAGCATTAGTTCAAATCGAGGCTGCAATCGCTGTTGCAGATGACTCGTATCCCTACCCAGATTACTTAAAAGAGACAAAAACGAGGTTAGAAGCACAGTTGAGTAAGGTTTAATAATATGGCCAACTTAGCTGTTGGCTTTTTAAGTGCCCCTTTAATATTGAGCAATTATCATAAACCAGTGACTGTTATCTAAAAGGTATTTAACTCACTAATTCCTACTTACCGGGCAATAAATGCGCTAAAATCGCAGGCTATTTTAGTAATGAGCCCACACTTTTTATGACCTCAGCCACAAACTCTCGCAATTTCAACGAACTTGGCCTTATTCCAGAGCTACTTGCTCGATTGGCGGATCTTGAATATACCCAGCCAACACCTATTCAGGCAAAAGCAATTCCAAGCATTTTAGCGGGTAGTGACTTAATTGCAGGAGCAAATACCGGTTCAGGTAAAACAGCGACATTTGCTTTGCCTATGTTGCAAAATTGCTTTTTAGATAAGGGAGATAAAAAAGCACAAGGCAAAGGTAACTTTGTATCAGGGCTTATTTTAGTGCCAACCCGAGAACTCGCGGTGCAAGTGGCTGATAGCGTTAAATCGTACTCTGCAAATTTTAATGGTGCGATTAAAACCGTTGCTGTATTTGGTGGTGTGTCAGTTAATACGCAAATGCAAGCATTGCGAGGTGGTGCAGATATTATCGTTGCAACTCCTGGTCGTTTACTTGATTTGATTTCAAGCAATGCTATTAAGCTTGATAGCGTAAACACCCTAGTGCTTGATGAAGCAGATCGCATGTTGAGTCTTGGTTTTACCGAAGAACTTGCTGAGCTATTAGCACTTATGCCCGCTAAAAAACAAACAATGCTGTTTTCAGCAACGTTTCCAGAGCAGGTTAAATTATTAACCCAAAAGCTGTTAAATGACCCTGTAGAAATACAAGTTCAAAGCAAACAGGAGAGCACTCTAGTACAGCGTGTATTTACCGTTAATAAAGGTGAGAAGACCACGGTTTTAGCGCACTTGATAAAAAACCATAAATGGCGCCAAACGCTGATTTTTGTGAATGCAAAAAAAGATTGTGAGCATTTAGCAAATAAGCTTGAAAAGCGTGGCATCAATGCACAAGTATTTCATGGTGATAAAGGCCAAAGTGAGCGTACTCACGTAATCGAAAAGTTTAAAAATGGCGAAATTGAGGTGTTAATTGCCACTGATATTGCTGCTCGTGGTTTAGATATTGCTAAATTGCCTGTAGTGATTAATTTCAATTTACCCCGTAGCCCTGCCGATTACATACACCGTATTGGCCGAAGTGGTCGCGCCGGTGAAATTGGGTTAGCGTTATCACTGATTGATTACGAAGACTTTCATCATTTTAAAATCATTGAAAAGAAAAATAAATTTCGTTTAGAGCGCGAAGAAGTGGCAGGTTTTACCGTAAATCAAGCAAACCTCGATGCCGCACAGGCACTTAAAAACGATAAGCCCGTAGCGAAACCTGCGGGAACAGGTAAGAAAAAGAAAAAAAATAAAGCTAACCAACAAGACGATGTTTGGAGTGGCTGGAAGAAACATTAATAGCCTTAAAATAAACCCCGCATTGCTGCGGAGTTTTTTGCTTTTTAACAACCAGTTAAGAATTAAAAGTCAGTCGGTGCTGGTGGCACGGTGAGTGGCTTTTTCGGGTTGTCTTTTAGCTCTTTTAATAGCTCTTCTACGGCACGTTCAATCGATGGATCTTTACCTTGGTAGATTAACTCTGGGCGGTCAACAACCTTGATATCTGGAGTGACACCTTCGTTTTCGATGATCCAGTTGCCATTGTTATCTAAAACGCGGAATGTTGCCGCGATAACTTGGCCGCCATCGACAAGGCTTGGGTTACCTGAAATACCAATTAATCCACCCCAAGTACGGGTACCAATAAGTTTACCTAACCCTGCTTGGCGGAAGTAGTAAGGAATAGCATCACCGCCTGAACTTGAGTAACCATTGATCAGCATGGCTTTTGGACCATCATGAGCAAATTGTGGTGTTTTCGTTGGCTCAACACCGCGGCGCTTCCAATAGTTAAGTGGTTTACGAGCAAGCCAAGTGATCATGTGCTCAGGAATAAAGCCACCGCCATTGTATCGGTCATCAATAATCATGGCGTCTTTGGTGGTTTGCGGCATGTAGTTTTTGAACATGGCGCGGTTACCCTCAAACGCTGTATTTGGTAAGTGAACATAACCAATTCGGCCATTTGATAGCTTATCAACGTAGGCTGCACGAGAGTTAACCCAGTCTAAATAACGCAAACCTTGCTCGCTAGCTACAGGCTTAACGGTAACTTGCCATGCACCTTTGCTGCGCGGCTTATTGTTAAGGACTAGCTCAACTTGCTCACCTTGAGTGTTCTCTAGTAATTCGTAGAAGTTAGCGACGTCTTTTACTGAGCGGCCATTTACGGCAATGATGTAGTCGCCGTTATGTGCTTTTACCCCTGTTGTGCCAAGTGGTGAGCGGAAGTCTTCATGCCAGTTTTCACCTTGGAAGATTTGCTCAATTTTTACGTATCCAGATGGATCGCTGGCAAGTTTTGCTCCCAGTAAGCCGTGCTTTTTACGCTCTGCTTTTGGCATATCACCCGACTGCACATAAATGTGTCCTGAATTAATTTCACCTGCGATTTCACTGAGAATGTAATCTAAGTCACTACGATGTGAGATAGCATCAGCCATAGGTTGATACTTAGCTAAAATTGCATCCCAATCTTGGCCGTGATGGTTTTCATCGTAGAACCAATCACGTAATGTACGCCAGCCTTCAACATACATTTGCTGCCATTCAATTTGCGGCTCAATTTTTAAGGTCATGTTACTAAGATCAAGCTTATTCGCTGCTAGGTCTTGTTTTGCTTTAGGCTCAATTAAGCTGTAATCGTTACCCGCATGTACTAACAGGTGTTCACCGTTGCTCGAAATAGTATAACTACGAACCCCTTTAGCCACAGTTTCAAGCTCGCTGTCATGAGCTGTGCCTATTAATTGTAGGCCGCCATTAGCCAGTGTTAGCACGCCATCTTTTACAGCCGTTAAACCGCGATAATCTCCAGCCGGTGCATTTAAAGCGGTAACGCGCTGCATAAAATCGCTGCTTTGCAGGGTATTTTTCGCTTTCTTGTCGTCATCTTTTTGTTTATCGCTGACGATCGCTGTTTCGTCACTTTGTAGTGCGATAAGTGGTTTGATGCTGTCATTTACGGCTGCGGCATAAATACGCGTTGCACGATTAAACATGTAGTCGAACTCGTAGCTGCTGAAGGCTAAGTTAAAGTCGCGCTCAGAACTAAAATACAGGTATTGACCATCAGGAGAGAAAGTTGGGTTTTGCTCATTGGTCATTTCATCCGTTAAGCGAGTCACTTTCTTTTTATCAACATTGTAGTGCCACAGCGAGGCATAGCGGTTTTCATTGTTTTTCACATACACAATGTCTTCGCTATTTGGCGACCAAGTATATTGGCGAATGCCTTCTTCATCGTAGATGCTGGTATCAATTTTGTGTTGTTTTCCTGATTTTGCGTCTATCCACCAAAGAGTGTGGTTTTTATCTGCAAATAACAGTTTTGAGCTATCAGGTGACCAAATTGGTGTAAAACGCCAAATAGTTCCGTTGCTGGTTAGTTGCTTGGTGGCATTATTTTTACTGCGGTCTTTTAAGTAAATTTCGTATTCGCCACTTTCATCGCTCATATAAGCAATATAACGGCCATTTGGCGACCAACTTGCGTCAATTTCGCGGCCTTTTGCTGTGTAAGATAAGTTACGTGTTGGGCCTTGTTTAACCGGTACGCTAAATAGCTCACCGCGGGCAGTAAAGAGTGCACGCTTACCATCATGAGAAATCGACATTGAGTCGATAAAGTCACTCACATTTTTTGTGTACGGCATTGCGTATTGACGCACACCAGCAATGTTAATACTTAGCTTGCTGCTTTTTTGAGTTTTTGGATCAAAGCGATAAAGGTAACCACCGTTTTCATAAACAACAGCATTTGGGCCAGCTGATGGCCACAGTACGTCAAAGTCTTTATGGTTGGTCAGCTTCTTCGGCTCAGCGCCTTTTTGGTATTGATACAAGTTAAGGGTGTAATCTCGGTCAGATACAAAGTAAATGTTGTCGCCAACCCAGGTTGGTTGCTGATCGGTAGCGCGGTTAGTGGTTAGCTGCTCTGAGGTATTGTTTTTTAGATCGTAAACCCAGACATCTTGTGCACGACCGCCACGGGTACGCTTCCAAGTACGAAACTCACGGTCAATTGGCGTGTAAACATATTTACTACCATCTGGCGAAAGCATACCGCCGCCAGTTTCTGGAATAGCCAGAGGCTGCTCAAGGCCTCCGTCAGCAGGAACCATGTATGGACGACCCATACGTTTACCCCACGGTGTGCGGTTAGCACGAAACACCACATTTTTGCCATCTGGTGTCCAATCGAGAACACGATAATCAAAACCGCCGCGTGGTGGCATTGGGCCAACATCGTTGTAGTAAGTCAGTTGTTTTAAGCCAGAACCATCGCTGTTAATTACATAAATTTGGCGGCTGCCATTGTACTCGGCTGCAAAGGCAATGCGTTTACCATCAGGTGAAAACTTAGGGAAAGTTTCAAAGCCAATATGGTCAGTTAAGCGTTTGCTCTCGCCTGTTTGCGTATTAGCAATGTAAATATCACCACCGTAAACAAAGGTAACATTTTGGTTATGAATATCAGGAAAGCGCAGTAAGCGCGTGTCTTTAGTTTCGTAAGCTGATGCCCAAGGTGCCAGTGTCGCAGCCATGGCCAGTGCCAACGTTGTTAGTTTTTTCATGGGATTACATCCTATATTGGGAACTGTTACATCATAACCATTAAGACTTAAATAGCGATGCAGTTGCGATGAAAGGTCTGTTACAAAATATGAATAAAAAAAGGTTGGCAGTAAATGCCAACCTTTGCGAGCTATGTCATACCATAAAACATAACTTCTTAGTGGTCGTGATCGACACTGTCTTCTGCAATACCTAACCAAGTGATGGCGCTTGGTGCAAAAGTCAGTTCAAGATCACCTTCAATTTCAAGATCTTCGATATGTACTTTTAGTACATGCTGAGCGATAGGGTCGGCAACATAAGCAAACTCCCTATTTTGTGACACAGTCATGCTGAAGTTCATGCCCTCTGGCATCGTTGTTACGTCTTCTTCAGTGATATCTACTTTACCGGCAAGCTCCCAGTGCATGTGGCCGTCGTGCTCATGGGCTTCAAGCACGTTTAAAAAGCCTAAGCTATCAAGTACTAAAAAGTGCTCTCCGCTTGCTGAAAATGAGTAAGATACAGCACTTACGCCTTCATCAAGTTGCCACTCTAGTACTTCCATTTCAGCTTCGCTTGGATTGATACTTACAAATACACCCGATGCAATTGCAATAAAGCTTTCACTACCTTCATGGCCATATAATGTGCCAATACGTGTATCACCTAGAGCATCTATATTGGCGATTTTTTCTGCATGGTATTCATCATCATGCTGGTGGGCTACCAGTACACCGTCACCACAACCAAATGCTACATAATCATGGTTTTGCGCTGCACCGTGTAAATCTGGGCAAGTAACTTCAAATGTTTGTTCAAGCTCATATTCACCTTCATGAAGGTGGAAAACACCCACTTGATCCGGCAGGATTTTAGCGTTTGAAGTGCTTTCGCTATCCGCACGGCGCAATGTTGCAACTAGGTGCTCGCCACGTGGCTCTGCAACACCATGCATATTGATGTCGTACTGAATACCAGCAAGCGTCTCTGTTTCGTTAGCAATGTCGTTATCGGTTAACACTTCTACAGAGGCAACCGTACCTGCATCGGCATTACCATCGTAAAACACGGCCATTTGACCATCATGTTTAACGATGTGAGTAGGGCGGCTGCCCGTTGTTAGCTCGTAGTCACTAAATGCAGGGCCTTGTTTATAATCATGTAAATGCTCGCCATGATCTTCACGCCATAAACCGCCATCGATAAAACCTAAGTAATCTTGGCTGCGGTTAGCAATAACTGCATAACGGTAGCTTGGTGAAACATTTAGTGAGCTTGAATCATGGATAAGCGAAAACGTTTCTAGTAGTGAGTCGTCATCTAAATCAAAGATATTCGCTTCGTTGCTATCAGCTGCTAAAACCGCTAAACGGCCCATTGAGTCAATGGTATAACCGTCATCATGATCATGGTCATCACCACTGTCGTCAGGAACCTCGATAGGGTCTTTCTCAACAATATTTGTTTCTGCGTCACCACATGCGGTGATCAGGGTGCTACTAATTGCCAGTGCCAATAGTTTTAATCTAAATAAGTGTGTCATGTAGGTTTCCTTTATTTGTAATTTTGTTTTAGAAGTAGCCGCGAACACCAAACGCAAAACTGCGCCCAGGACGTGGTGCAATGTCTTTTAAGAATGAGCTATGAACGCGGGCTTCTGTGTCCGTTAAATTTGTGCCTTTTAAATAAAGCGATAGGTCTTGGTTCAATACCGATAACTCATAAGAAATACTGGCATCAACAAGGGTATAGCCGTCTGTTGTGGTTTCTTCTTGTGCTATGCGGTCTTGTTCTTGGTAGCGCGTAACGTGAATATTTGCCGTTAGGTTTTCGGTTTGATAGCTAAACTCCGTACCAAAACGCAGTGGTGGAGTGCGTGGTAAATCTCCGCCGTCTTTTAGGCGCGCGCGTACATAATCTGAGAATAAGTCGAGTTTAAATTCATCGCTTAGCTGCCAAGCAACTTGCGCTTCAAAACCATGTAAAATCACATCGTCTGTTTTAAATAAATAAACCGGTAGTTCAGATGAATGATCGTGCTCTTCTTCGTGATCATGTTCGTCGCCATGGTCGTGATCATGACCGCTTTCAGCGTATAGGCCTGTGTTGATCTGGTAATAATAGTTATCTACTTGGTTGTAAAAGGCATTGAAGATAAAGCCAATATCACCTTCGGTTTTACGGAATGTCAGGTCGATATTATTTGCCGTTTCTAAATCGATAGCGTCATCTGATAGCTCAAAATGACCATCATGAGTGTCGAATAGCGCACCAACTTCATACGTTGCAGTACCAATGTGTGGGCCGAAAGATAACAGCTCAGAAGCAGACGGAGCGCGCTCAGAACGCGATACCGATAAACCTAGGTTATAACCTGGTGTAAAATCCCATACTACACCTGTTGATAAGCTTACCGGTGTAAACTCTTGGGCAACATCAAATACGCGTGTGTAGTTTGATTCTTCGTGGTCATGATCATGGTCGTGCTCATCACCGTCTTCATCATGTGCATGGGCGTCGATCTCAGGTAACAGCACATTATTAGCATCAATAGTAACTCGCTCAACACGGCCACCTAATTGCACTAAAAAATCGCCAAAATGCTTTTCTTCCATAATTGCAAAAGCAATACTTTCAGTAACAGAAGGAGGGGTGAATGCTTCTGAGCCTTGTGCTTCTACATCACTTTTTTTGTAATGAAAGCTAACGCCACCATTCCACTCATCAAATTGGCTATGCAGAATGTCAACGCGCAGCTCATTGGTTTCGTTTTTGAAAGTTGTGCCTACAGCACCGTGCTCGATTTCAGCGTGTTCGTAGTCTGTGTGGCCTGCACGTAAGTTAATTTTGCTTAGCCACTCACTGTCGATATTGTATTCACCAAGTAGCTGAACTTTGGTTTGTTCAAGATCAGCAAAAACAGCTTCTTCTTCACTGTGCTCCTCTTCGTGATCATGCTCTTCTTCTTCACCATGAGTATGGCCAGGAATACCGTATTGGCGGTTAAATTGCTCAACCGCAACACCAAGGTAACCTTGCTCAAATAAGTAGCTAGTACCAACAGTAAAGCCATCTGAGTCTTCATTACTGTTTTCTACTACGTACTTTGAGCTGTGCTCTGTGTCGTCAATATCGGCGGCAACAGGTACTTCGTAATCGCCTGATTCACGCCAGAATGCATCAGCATAAAAGGCAAATGACTCTGTCCCTGTGGTGGCATTAAACGAAGCAACTTTTTGCTCATCTACAGAGTTATGTTCTAGGTTCCATTCACCACGTGTTGTGCTGTCTGTTGGTACTCGGCTATCAACTACGTTGACGACACCACCAATTGCACCGCTGCCATAAAATAGAGTTGCTGGACCACGTAATACTTCAATTTGCTGCGCTGTTGATGCTTCCGATGCCACTGAGTGATCAGGGCCAACACGTGACACATCACTTACATCTAAGCCATTTTGCGTAATTAAAACACGTGGGCCGCTCAAACCACGGATCACAGGCGTACTGGCAACCTTGGCATGAAAGTTTGTGTTAACGCCCGGCAGCTTTTCGAGGCTATCGCCAAGCGTTGATGCTTGTTGGCGTCTTAATTGTTCGCTAGATAACACACTAACAGGTGAGGCAGATTCCATTGCCGACATATGAATCGGCGTTGCTTCAACATCAATCACTTCAATCGGTGAGCGCTTTAGATTAAAGGTTGCGCTGTGGTCTTGTCATTGGTAAGTGTGATATCTCGATGTAAGTGAGCATAACCTGGCGCTGAAATATGTAGCTCTTTTAAGCCGTTATTTAAGCCGCTGATTTCAAACTCACCTTTGTCGTTAGTTGTTACTTTTTGATCAGACCCTTCAAGGTCAACTGTGGCATTAGCCACCGCTTTACCTTGGTTATTTAAAACAACGCCTTTGATTGATTGTGCCAAAACACTGGCTGGTAATAACGCTGCTATGACGACAGCCACTCTTGAGATGTTATTCATTATTCACCATTGTAGATATGTTATAATGTATCAATTGTGCTTTAATTGTTATAATGTATCAAGTGTGAATCGACGAATGAGTTTTATTCTTTTTTGTAACAGCATGTTTAAAGTGAGGTAAATGGAGTGATTGGGGTTATGAAAGCAGCAAAATTAGCAGTGATATGCTTTATGGTTGGATGTATTTTTTCAGCTCAAGGGCATCAACACCATCATCATTCACATGGTGAGGGAGTGCTTTTTGTGGTTCATGATCAAGACAAGTGGCGGGTTAAGTTCATTTTACCGGCTGGAGATATTTTTGGCTTTGAGCATCAGCCCGAGACAGCTGAGCAAAAGCAAACCATTAAACAAACGTTAGCCCAATTAGCAAATTCACAGCAGTTAGTGACATTTAACGGCGAATGTAAGCTTACTCAAGCAAATTTTGAAAACCCATTTGAGCATCACACTCATCATGCACATCAAGACTTAGAAGTTGAATACTCGTTTAACTGTGATAAGCCCGTCTCTAAAGTCACAGTTACTTTATTTGCATGGGCTGAAGCAATATCTGTTATCGAAGCACAGTGGATCACAGAGCAAGCGCACGGGATAGCAGAGCTGACAGCAACAAAACCTTATATTGAGTGGCCGCTATGAATAAACAGCGATTAACCAGCACACTTAATAAAGCGAAGCAGGTTTGCCTTGAGCATGGTAGAAAGTTCACCATTCAGCGCAAGCAAATACTGCAAATATTACTAACCACAGACGTGCCGTTATCGGCCTACGAATTAGCCAGTTGCTACAAGCTGCGCACAAGTTCAAGTGTATCTGTTATGTCTGTTTATCGAATTTTGAGCTTTTTGGAGTCGGTAAACCTTGTTCGCAGGCTTAATAGTGCTAACAAATATATCGCTTACGGTACCGACAGTGAGGTTTTTAAGCGTGAGACTTCTTTGTTTTTGATTTGCCGTCATTGCCAAAAAGTTGAGACTTTAGCGGTTTCACACAGTGATGTTGCAAAGCTTTTCCCTCATTTTGATGATGCAGGTTTTACCTCACAAACAAAGCAATTTGAAATGCTGGGAGTATGCAATGAGTGCCAAGCAAAACTTGCTTGATGCACTTTTTATAATTCATGTGTTCAATTTTGTAGGAATTATTCAGTGAAATTACAAGAAATAATGGACAAGTTTGCCATCGGGTTATCAGCTATGTGTGCTATTCACTGTTTAGCTGTGCCTGTGTTATTGGTTTTATTACCAAGTGCTGCAGCACTGGGTTTAGGTAATGAGCAATTTCATTTTTGGATGTTAGTTGCGGTACTGCCAAGCAGCTTATTAGCACTATTTTTAGGGTGTAAAAAACATAAACGTTATCGATTATTGATGCTAGGAGGTGCAGGGCTGGTGTTGTTGTCTGCAGCGGTGCTGCTTGGCGAAAATGTTATTGGTGAGGCTGGCGAAAAAGTACTTACTTTATTGGGTTCGCTCTTTGTCGTCACCGGGCATTGGTTTAACTTTCGCTTGTGTGGGAAAAAACGAGGGGCTGAGTGCCTAAGCTCGTAAAGATATAAACTTGTTGGCCAACCATTGAATTGGCCAACAAGCTAATTCAGCAAAACTGAATTACTTGTAGAATACTTCTACAGTGCCTTTTACTTTTAATAGTAAAGGTTGGCCGCGGCGATCAAGGGCTTTTGGAGAAGCGACTTTGATCCAGCCTTCGCTGATATTATATTCTTCAACGTCAAAACGCTCTTTGCCGTTAAGTTTTACACCAATTTCATGTTCGAAAACTTCTTCCACATAAAATTTACTACGTGGATTGATAGAAAGTTGGTTTGGTAATTCTGGTTTTTGTGTATCAGTCATAGTTGCGATCTGCATTGAATAAATTGTGCGCCATTGTAGGCAATAGCTGGCATTGGCTCAAGTATCTACACGGCAAATTTATTGTTTACTCGCAGGCTTGTTCTGAATGCTCAACGCACATGGCAACGGCTTCACTCTTTTTGTCGAAGTCGTGTGTTAAGCAGTAGTCAAAACGCATGGTTAACTCAATTACTTGTTCATCCGTGCGCTCTGGCCATTGCCAGTCTCTCACTATTTGCCTTGCTGCCTTTCTAACGTCTTTACTAAAGCGCTTTGGCGCTGAATTTTCAATATTTAAGTTTTTCACATCGCCTTCTGGCGTTACCTGAAAGTTGACAATTGCGCAGCCACTGCCTTGTCGATTTAGCAGCCCTGTCGGGTATTGTACATGGTGCATTGGTGGCAGCCGTTGCCAGCTAGGCTTATCTGTAGTGGTATCGAGTACCTGGGCTTGAATATCAACAAATGGAAATTTACGTGATAAATCAGGGTTTGCGAATGAGCTGATTGATGCGCATATGAGCGTTAATGCTAAAAGTGATTTATACATAGCTTTCCTTAACTTGTTTGTTTTTTAATCCACCTCAAATTTAGCGTTAAAAATTATCTTTGTAAACTAGAGGCTTGGCTAAAAATTAAGGGATAAATGTATTGTTATACTATAACCTATTTTTTATTTGTGTTATTTTATAACAAATCATTTCTCTTAACTTTTACAATCAGACCTTATGAAGTACTCAACTCTTAGTTTAGCCTTAGCTGCGGCGTTTGCAGCGAATACACATGCAGCTGATAACAGCGATATCGAAACGATCACCATTGAACATAAACAGGCGTTTCGTGGTGATATTCCAACAAAAGATTTACCGCAATCGATCACCACATTAAGTAAAGACATGATGACTGATAACGGTATTACAAAGTTTCGTGATGCACTGGATTTTTCTGCCAGTATTACTCGTAAGAATAATGGTGGAGCACTGTGGGATAGCTATTCAATTCGTGGTTTGTCTGGTAACGAAAATATGCCGTCTGGGTACTTAGTTAACGGTTTTAGTGGTGGTCGCGGCTTTGCAGGCCCGCGTGATGTATCAAACATTGAATACATCGAAGTATTAAAAGGACCAGGCTCGGCACTCTATGGCCGTTCGGAGCCGGGTGGTACCGTAAACATTATTACTAAAAAGCCACAGTTTTATCAGCAAGGGCAACTTCAAGCTGAGTTGGGTAGCGATGATCACAAGCGTATTCAAGGTGATTACACTAACGGTTTAAGCGATGATTTAGCATTTCGTATCAATGGCGCATGGCAAGATAGCGACAGCTTCAGAGACTATGTACACCACGACAAATTCGTGATTACGCCTTCGCTTTATTATCAAATCAACGATAACTCATCGCTGACTTATGAGTTTGAGTATGTTGATCAACAGCAAATGTATGACCGCGGTATTGTGGTGTTAAATGGTGATTTTGATACCGTGCCTGAGTCACGCTTTTTAGGTAATCCAAATGATGCACCAACCAAGGTGCACTCGCGCGGCCATCAATTAAATTACAGCAACGATCTAAACCAAGATTGGAGCTTGTTATTAGGTGCTAGTTACCGTACTGCAACGTTAACGGGTTATTCGTCAGATGCTGAGCTTTCACCATCGCGTCAGTCATTATTTGATGATGGTAGAACTTTAACTCGCCAGCACAGATACCGTGACTATGAGTCTGATGATTTATCGCTGCGTTTTGAATTAAGCGGTCACTTTGATGTTGCCGGTATCACCAACCATGTATTGATTGGTGTTGACGGTTACGACTATGAGCTGCGCACTGGGCTTTATCGCTACCGTGGTGGTAATGGTACTTATACCATTGATATTTATGAGCCAGAGTACAGCACTACTGAAGGCCCTGAAGTGGGCATGCAGTACGAAAATAACGAACAACAAAATGCGTACGGTATTTACCTGCAAGACCAACTAGATCTAACCGATAACTTAAAAGTGATGTTAGGTCTGCGTTTTGATGAAATTGAACAAGATATTTTTGAGACTAAGTCTGGTGTGGCATCAAACAGCAAAGAAAACCGCATTAGTCCACGTTTTGGTGTGGTTTACGCACTTAATGACGACATTAACCTTTACTCAAGCTATTCAGAAGGCTTTTTACCACTGAGTGGCACCGATGCCGAGGGTAATCCATTCGGTTTTGAAGAAAGTGACTCGTTTGAGGTAGGTGTTAAATTTAGCTACGCCAATATCAGCGGTACACTTGCTTATTTTGATGCAAGCAAGAGCAACATGCTGGTGGCAGATCCAGTAAATGTGGGTTATTCAACACCTGTAGGTAAAGCAAATAGCACAGGTTTTGAGTTAGATTTAACAGGTTCATTGGGTGACAATACCGAGTACAACCTATCTTATGCCTATGTTGATGCCGAGACTGCCACAGACAGTCTAAATGTTGACTGGTTAGTGCCAATTCCTAAAGGTAGCCCACTTGTGAACGTACCAAAGAATAACCTTTCGATTGGCTTAAACCATGACCTAAGTCTATTCGCACAAGAAATAAAGATTGGTGGTCATTATCAATATGTGTCTGACCGTTTGGGCGACCCAGCTGATCTCACTTTCCGTTTACCGAGTTACCAAACTGTTGGTTTATTTGCTAAATGGCGAGCGACTGAACGTACGACAGTATCACTGAATGTTGATAACGTGTTTGATGAACATTATATTGCCAGTTCTTACAATGCATTGTGGGCCTACCCGGGTGCGCCAACGCAATTTAAACTTGGCGTAAGTTATGACTTCTGAGCAAGTTAAAAGCCGTATTCACAGTATCGACATCATGCGTGGTGTCGTTATTCTGCTGATGCTACTTGATCATGTGCGAGAGCGATTTTTCTTGCACATGCAGGTGGCCGATCCCATGGTGGTTGATACAACTTCGCCAGGGCTTTTTTGGAGCCGCTTTGCTGCGCATTTTTGTGCACCAACCTTTATCTTTTTAACCGGTTTGTCGGCGTGGCTTTATAGTCATCCAGCAAGTGGCGTGGCGCGCTCAGCACGAAGCTTTTTAATCAAGCGAGGGCTATTTTTAATCGCCCTCGAAGTGACCCTGATTTGTTTTTCGTGGATGGGTTACTACCACACTATTTGGCTACAAGTGATGTGGGCGATTGGCCTTTGTATGCTGGTGTTAGCAGCATTGATTAAGCTGCCACGCAACCTATTGCTGGTTCTTGGTTTAGTTATTGTATTTGGTCACAACTTACTGACTCCAATCAGCTTTACGCCCGATGAGTTTGGTTACTCGCTGTGGACGATTTTGCATGACCGAGGCTATCTATCACAAGGCGGTTTAATCGACGTCAAAATTAGCTACCCAGTGCTGCCTTGGATTGGCGTTATCTTATTGGGTTACTGTGCAGGTCCTTTATATGCACACACTCAATCGGCGGATTCACGTAAGCGAGCATTACTGCTGTTAGCCCTGTTATGTGTGGGATTATTTGCGCTGCTGCGTGGTTTTAATATTTATGGTGAAACTTTGCCGTGGCAAACGTTTAGCACCACAACAGAAACCATGATGTCGGTGTTTAACGTGACTAAGTACCCACCGTCACTGAGCTTTTTGCTGATCACGTTAGCAGGCATGTTTGTTGGCTTATGGTTATTTGAAAGACCACTCAACCGCGTTACTAATGCGCTACGTGTATATGGCTCTGTGCCTATGTTCTTTTATATTTTCCACCTCTATGTACTGCTCTTTATGTATCAAATAGGCATGCTGATCTGGGGGGCAAATCAAGGGCAATATTTAGGAGTCAGTGATATCTCAGGTATTTGGTTTATTACTTTGCTGCTGGCAATAGGGCTTTATTGGCCAACCAAGACGTTTAGTGAATACAAGCGTAAGGCTAACAAGCCTTGGTTAAAGTATTTATAATGAAAAATGCCGATATGCTAAGCATATCGGCATTACTCTTAACTATCCTAATTAACTAATCCTTAGTTAATTCGAGATTTTTTACGACGAAGTGCCATCAGTGGTGCAACAGCTAGTAATAACCAGCCGAATGAACCGCTTGATGATTTCTTGTCTTTTTCAACCTCAGTCTCTGGAATCACTGCCTCAGGGAAAGTACAGCTACCATCGTCAGTATTGGCGCTTTCATCATAGTTAGTTGCTGAGCTGTCAGTACAGCCAAGCTCTTCACCATCAGACATCACCGATAATACAAATGAACTCATTGCTGCATCAGTTGGGTTAACGCTGTCGCTAACTTTTACTGTTACATCAATATCACCATGGAAGTGCGCCGCTGGCGTGATAGTCACAGTGCTACCTGATGTGTGACCAGATACTTCATAAGTGAAGTTTTCGCCTAACACGTCGATTTGGTTGCTCACTTGGTTTTCGTCAGCATAAAGCACGTCAAAACTAATCGTTTCGTTCTCTGCCACCGACATATCAGTTAAGGCTGCCATTTCTAGGTTACCGATAACTTCAAGATCAAGGGTGATGGTTTCATCATCTGCGCCAACTAAACCATTTGTAAGTGATAGTTGATGCGTTTGATTCGCCGCTTGCTCACCAATGTACGCTTGGAATTTCACGTCAAACTTAGATATTTCAGGGCCTGTGTAGTCAAGACACACAACCAGTTTGTCGTGTAGTACTTCGTCCATATTGTCGAAGCCGTACTTGTTACCGATGTTTAAATCGATAGGAATATCACCACTGATAAAGCCACGGCCGTCAGCAGCTTTCAAGCCGATAGAACCTTGTGCATCAACCAAGCTTAGGTTGTCGTAAGCAAATAGTAGCTCGTATTCACCTGGCTCATAGTCAATGCCCATACGCATGAACATTTCAACATCAACTGATTGGCCTTCAGTTCTTGAGCGCTGGATATTATCCCACTCAAGTACTAACCACTCACGCGATACCGTGTAAGTTGGTGTGATACCTGCGTTGGCGTCATAGTTACCGTAACCACCGTCAACACGCTCAGGGATCATGTTGTCACCAACCCAGAACGGCGCGATTAGGTAAGGCGGCGGTGGCGGCTGAGTGTAACCTTCTGGCAGTTCAACGTGGAATGGCGTTGTACGGCCTTGCGAACCAAATGTGACTAAACCAGCTGGGTTAAGTTTAATTGAGTCGAAGTGGTACTTGTTAAAGAATGGGAATGATACATCAAGATTAGTGTTCATGATTTCTTTAAATGTGTACTCAAACTCGTTGTAGTAACGACCTTCAACACCTTCTAGTGTACGCCAGCCAAGCTCACGTAGTTCTAGGTAGTGAGGATCTGGTGAATGCGCCGATGTTAATGAACACATTTCGTCTGTGATGTTGGTGGTAATGTTATAATTACGCTCAACATTTTTAGTCGTCTCTTGAACACCAACTAGTGCTAGAGCGTTACTATCTAGCATTGGTGTTACTGGCGTTGAGTTAGATGCGACAATGCTGTCAGGAACAATGTCTACGCCCGCAGGGAACTCAGTGTTTAGTGCAAATTGACGCGCTTCATTTTCGTTATTAGCAATAACGCTGATTTCGAAGTCAACTAAGTCACCTACATAAGCTTTGTTTTTGTTGGCCGTAAAGGTCACGTCTTTATCAACTTGCTCGATGATCACTGGCACAAAACCAAGATTGCCTGCATCTTCAGGGTTGCTACCAATATCAAAGCCGCCGAAGTAAATATCGCCAATTTCCATATCAGGTAGGTTATAAGCAAGGTCAAGCTCCAGTTCGTCATAACCCGGTACGCTGTTTGGTCCTGTTACAGTGAGTGAGCCATTGTCTTCAGTGGTCACCGCTGTCGCAAATGAGACTTCAATACCTTCATCAACTTCGCCATACGATAGAGTCTGTAGACTCATGTATAACGTAAAATATTCACCCGCTTCAGGATCAACAATGTTACAGAAGTTAGTTAGGGTGTAGCTAGTTGACATACATAGCGTTTCTTCAAAAGACGCGATGCCATCACCATTACTATCTTTACCCATAAAGACCAATACGCGAGACTGCTCATTCATAATGCTTGCGCTGAACATTTTTGCGTCTTCAGGCACTGTCGTCCACTGAATGTGGTTGTTGTTTACAGCTTCATCTTCACCTTCAACCTCTACGCTATCGAATGGGTCGCCTGGTGTGGTGTCGTTGAATAGGTGTACTGTTTCAACTTGGCCTTTTACTAAGCCGTACGATTGTGTTGTTAGATTACTAATTTCAGAAGTATTAAATGGACCGACTTTCATCGTCGCAGAGCGGCGGTGTGCATCAACCTTAATAAATTCAGGTAAACCTGTATCGCCAACGTAGGTCCATACAGGCATTTCAAGTACTGGCGATTCAGGATTGCTAGACGTTAGAATTAATTGACCTTGGTTACCTGTGTAGTCAACCGTTTCTTGTGGTGTTGCATTTTGATGTGCTTCTACAGTGACAACAATGCTTTGAGTTTCGCCCGCTTTAATATCAAATTGCGCTGGCTCAACACTAATCGTACTATTTCCAATCCAGCTTTCAGTGTGTAGCGTCCAGCTTGCATCTTCAGTTGCCGTGAAGGTCCTGATAAACGTACACTTAAAGCCGCAGTCATTATCTACCATGTAAGCTGTGTTTAGTGCTTTTTCACGGCCACCAAGGCTTGGGTTGGCTGCACTCATGTTCGCAATGCTTTCATCAAGCAATAGGCCCGCTTTATCAGCACGTTCAACTTGCATTTTACCTGAACCCATTTCAGCAAGTGCCGCATCAAAGCCATCATCAGCATAATTATCTAAATAGCGAGCCATACCAAGTTGGTTGTTTGCAGTTAACATTAATGCTGATTGAATTTGCATTGGTGTCCAATCAGGATGAGATTGTTTTAACAATGCTGCTGCACCCGCAACGTGTGGGCTTGCCATTGATGTACCAGACATAGATTGCCAGTCTGAAGTCGCTGGGTTGCTAGTAAATGGTTGATCGTCTGATGATGGCGCATAGATATCAACACCCGGAGCAGCAAGGTCTACAAGTAAGGTGTCAAAGCCAAAGTATGATGGACCACGGCCAGAGAAGTAAGCAATGCGGTCTTTATCTACAGTATCTACGGTGCCTTCGGTTGCTTCAATGGTACCCATGTGGCTGTCGCCTGTGCTTAGCCAGTCAAGTAAGCTCGTACCATCGACGTTTTTAATGTGAATGGTAGGGATAGGGTAAGTCACTGAAGGAATCGTGTAGCGATCGTAAAATGATACATGGTTATAAATAATTAAACCTTCTGCACCGCCTGCCTCTACGTTTAGCGATTTAGAGTACAGCGGGTAAGAACTACGTTTACATACGACAATCACATCTTGTGCACTTTCGTCGATAGCGGTTGCTGGGTCATCAACTAAATCAAATGTCCCTTCAGGGAATGGCTTGTCACAGTTGGCAAGTGCATAGCTTGAGCTTTCATTTGGATTTTCAAAGTCAGTTGCGGCAACGATTAAACCTGTTAGCTCGTTAAAGTTAACACCTGCACCAGCAAATGGTCCTGGCGCTGCAGTATCGCCACCAGTTAGGTTTTTAAGTTGTTTGTTACCAAAATTGACTTTAGTTGAAGGCGTATGAGCTGCAACTGTGGTTACCCAAGGTGAAGAGTGGTCAGCCGTTGAATATTCAGGGCCGCTGTTACCTGCCGCTACCGCCACAAATACACCGGTTTCGGCCGCATTCATGAACGCTTGCTCAATTGGGTCGCTCCATGGGTCTTCTTCAAGGCCACCTAATGAAGCATTCAGTACGTCAACATTATCAATCGCTGCTTGTTCAACGGCTGCTAAGATAGCGCTTGTTGGACAGCCTGCATAAGGGTCACCTGAACCACCAGGCCAACATACTTGGTATGAAATGATATTGGCATGAGGTGCCATACCTGATACTTGCGGGAAAGTTACATTGGTTTCTAAACCAGATGATTGGCTTTCATACTCTGTCAGTTTGTAAGGAATATCGTAAAGGATATTACCTGCCGCTGTACCTGCAACGTGTGAACCATGGCTATGATAGTCTTCACCATTTTCAGGGCGAGTCTCTTCAAACACAGTATCAACGTAGGCTGCGGTGATCTCAGGGTAAGAATAAACACCAATTAGCTTGTCGTTACACAGATCAGCAAATTCGGCGGTTGCACAGTCACCTAGGTACTTGTCGCCTAGAGGGTTGGTGTGAGTGTAGCCATCGCCACCTACTGCTGCGAATGATGGGTGATCGGTGTTGATACCCGTATCTATGATACCGACAACCGTGCCTTCACCTTTGTTGCTGCTAGGGTTGCTAGCACTTGCGCTCCAAAGTGCAGAAGCACCGGTTTGCTCAATGGTATTAAAAGTATTTAGGCTGTAGATTTTTGAGCGAGTGATCTTCTTAACACCAGCCACTTTAGCAAGGCGCTTCGCTTCATCTTGTGTCATTTGGGTGGTGAAACCGTTTAAAGTCACATTGAATGTACGCTCAACATTTAGCTGTAAGCCTTGCAGGCTCATTGCGGCATTAACAACTGATTGACGCTTACTTGCTAGGTGATTAGCGTAAGTTGCAATCGCAGGCTGCGCCATATTAAGCGTTGAGCGCGCTGTTGCTTGTTGCGTCTGCATTACCACATCTTTAGTGCTCGCAAGCCCTTTAACACCTCCTTGGTAAGTCGAAATTGGTGCATCCTCCAGTTGCACGATATAAGTTTGAATACCACTAATATCTTTCTCTGGTGTGAAAACGCGGCTTTGTTTTTTAACTGTGTTATTAACCTTGTCTTCCCACATAAATTCATTGCTAACGGTTTGCTTTGGCGCATAGCCTGCTGGCTGTTCTGGCCATGCCTGGTCATTTAGCGCAGCAGCAGACGTACCTACACCTAAATAAAGTGCAGATGCGACCATCACTGATACTTTTTTCATATTGAACATGTGATCTAACTTCCCTCGAAGGATTATAATTATGAGCTCGCGCAGCGGCGAACGGTTGTAATCAGTAGGGATAGTGTTGAGTTGTGACTATAACATCAATGAAATGTAAACAATTGGCACACACTGTTACAGCTTGGTACATTTTTACCGAAAAACTGCTTATCGAAACAGAATACTTGCTCTTGCACCGCTTAAGATTTGCGCGTTATCTAAGCTAAATTTTGCGTTATTCCATAGGCATAGTTGCTTAACGATTGATAAGCCAAGGCCAACACCTTGATAGCCGGTTTGGTGTACCGAAGCGGTTTTAGAAAATGGTTGCATGAGGCTGGCGCGCATGTGTTCTGGGATCCCTGGGCCATCATCCTCAATCACTAGCAAAGTGCCGTTTTTGCATTGTGAAAGCCTGATATGAATTTGCGTTTTAGCAAAGCGAACCGCGTTCCCGAGTAAGTTTTGCAATAAGCGTTGAAAGCTTTGTTTATCAACACAAATGGCTGTTAATTCGCAGTCAAGGCGAATAGCCACAGGGCTATAGTTTTGAAATTTAGTAATGCAGGGCTGTAATAGCTCGTCTGGGCAGTAGTCTTTTACTAACAAGGTGGGCTCGCATTGTTCAAGCTCGGCATAAGTTAAAAACTCTTCGACTAATAGCTCAAGTTCAATAATGTCTTGCAACACACTGTGCCGATAAGCGTTGTTATCAACGACTGCTTCGAGGGCGAATTTAGCCCGCGATATAGGCGTTAAAAAGTCATGAGAAACGGCATTGATCAATTCGCGTTGGCTTTGATTACGGTTATGAAGCGCTAATGCCATGTTATCAAAGGTATCGCCAATGCTTTTTAGCAAGCTAAAACGTGTGAAGTGCACTTGTGCAGTAAAGTCAGCATTAGACATTTTACTACTGGCCTTGCGCAGTTTATTTAAGTCAAACAGCAGTGGGCCTGTAAAAATCACCACCGCTAAGGCAAGGCTAGAGTAAAACAGAAGGCTCACTAAAGACCGATAACCCTGATCAGCTGGTTGGCTGTATGGGCCAATGCTTAATAAGGTCTGTCTATCATCAGCAAGCTTATGAAAGTAAAGCTTGTTATTGGCATCGTTAACACTAATTACCTGACCTGCTAAAAGTGATGCCTGTAATTGTTTACCAAGGTAAAAGTTCGCCAGAGGTGTTTGTTTAATATCAGGGTTATTGGGGGCAAGACTCAATATACTCTCTGCTAATTGCTGCTCTGTACTGTAACTTGGTGGGCTTGGAAAATAGGTTTCTAGTAACCAAGCGGCGCTCCCCAGGCAAACTGCGAGGGTTAAATACAAATAACAAAACAGGCGTAACAAACTGCATTAACCCCACGCTTGTGGAGAAAAAATATATCCTTTACCCCAAACTGTGACGATTTTTTGTGCTGGCACCGCTTCGTCACCGAGCTTTTTGCGTAAGCGGCTAATGCGGCCATCGATAGTGCGGCTTTGACCATCGTATTTACGGCCAATGGTACCATCAAATAATTGGTCTCGACTGACCAACTGACCCGCTGATTGAGCTAATTGGATCAGTATTTCGAACTCTGCACTGGTCAATTCAAGTGGCTGGCTATGCAAATAAGCCTCGCGCTGAATTGTATTAATACTCAACGAGCCAAAGCGAATATTATGCGCGTTGTGAGTGGTACTTGTTGGTTTAACAGTTTGGCTGCGACGAATCGTGTTATTTATTCGCGCTAATAAAATGGACGGGGAAACAGGTTTGGTTAGGTAATCATCGGCGCCTAGCTCAAGGCCAGTGATATGATCGACTTGGCTCTGCCTTGCCGTCATAAAAATAATTGGTGTATCTTGGTATTGTTTTAGTTCTTTAAATACCTCAAAGCCATCTTCTGATCCTAATCCGATATCAAGCAAAATTAGGTCGTACTTTTTGCAGCTTGCTTGATAACAGGCATGGCAACCACTTTCAAAGTGCTCAATGGTATAGCCATGTTCAGTTAAATAATTAGAGACTAGCTGGGCAAGCTTTAAATCATCTTCAATGTACAAAATAGTATGTTGGCTCATCAAAAAATACTCCATGCGATATCACGTCGGCGTTTTTTAACATGCTGGTGGAATAAACTAATTTCAGTGCTTTCTAATGGTTCTAGTTGCTCGCTCAGTAGCTCTAAAACAATGTTGCGATTGTTTTGCACTGTGATTGCAAAGTTCTGCCCTTGATTTGGCTTTTGGCAGAACAGCCTAATTTGTTGATCAGTCACACGAATGCACACCGTTTCGCTGACTTCGGTATACCAATTAATCGATACATCCATCACGCAATCTTGCTCTACCGTTACACAGTTTTCTGGTGTTGCCTCGATATAACCTGCCTGTGCGAATGTGCTGCTAACAAACGCGAGGCTAAAAATGAATAAGAGTGAAAAAAGCTTCGTACGCAACATCATCAGTAATTCCATGCAAAGCCAGCATAAAAAGACAGTAAGTTGCTGTCATCGATAAGGGGGCTATCGGCAATACCCGATGATAAGCGTTGGTATTTTATATCGCTGATAAATTGCCATTGCTGATTAAACTGATATTGGTAACTGGCTTTTAGATTGTACTTTTGACTAGAGTGGCCTAAAAAAGGGCTAAATCCGGCTCGTATCTCTTGTTGTGCGCTGCCATAGTAGTAATCCACTAAACCAGCACTTAAATGTTGTATTTCTGCGCCGAGCAAAACTAGGTGCTGATCAAATAAAAACAAGCGCTGTGCAGATAATGCGCCTTGTAACCCTTTGTGATAGTTGGTGAGCTCCATTGACCAATACGCGCTAAAACGCCAGCTTTGCCAGTCAACAATCGCTTCAATACCGCTCATGGCCGACAGTTTACGTTTTGATATTTTAGTAATATCACCGCGGCGCTTTATCACCACTGGTGCTTCAATGCTTGAACCGGGTGGTGGCGGTGTCATTGAAGGGCGGCCACTGGTTGTTCTAATTGCAGTTAGTGCTGTTGAGTGTTTGGCAAAATACAGCCCATCTTCATTGAGTTGGGTGAATAACGACACTTGATAGTGATCGCCCCACACGGGTGTCCAAGCAAACTGAGTATTTGCAAATGAAAAGTCACCGGCAAATACTTCAATACGCGGTAGGGCATAAAGAGGAATGTCGTCTTTTTTATAAACTGGGTTGTCGAGTTGACCATAACCTAAGCTGAAACCAAGGCTTACTCCTTCATCTGCTAAATAAGCAGAGTCAGTGCTGCTTGCCATTGGTGAAAGGCAAAATGCACTAATTAGAAATAAAACTCGTAGCCCAAGTGAGCAACTACCTAGAACAGTCACAAATAAACAACCTTAATGAAAAATCCTGTTAACATTAAGCTGTTATTAATGGCTTGAACAATGAAATAATGTACCAAATTGTAGCAAGGTCTGGTTTTTGTAACCTGAATTAGTTAAGGAAATTGCTTGATTAATAAGCATATTTCACTAATTTGATTTGGTTATTTTGAGCGGTGTCGTCATTTCTTTAGTTAGAAAAAGTTATTAACAATAAAATGGTGTTAAAACCTGCGCTTAGCGGTACAAAATGGCCCTAAATACACGTCATTACTGGCATGGCGGTTTATTAAGTTGCTATTTGGGTGAGTTTTTGCGATATTATTTATATTATAATATTAACAGGAAGCTAATAAGATGACTCTGCCTAGTTCTCAATCTGCAAATGCTATTCGCATACTTGCTGTCGATGCCGTTCAACAAGCTAACTCTGGCCACCCAGGTGCGCCTATGGGTATGGCTGATATTGCAGCGGTATTGTGGCAAAACTTTCACCGCCATAACCCGTTAAACCCAGACTGGTCTAACCGTGACCGCTTTGTGTTATCAAATGGCCATGGTTCAATGCTTCAATATGCATTGTTACACCTAAGCGGTTATGACGTAAGTATCGAAGATATTAAGCAATTCCGTCAGCTTCACTCTAAAACACCGGGTCACCCAGAATATGGTTATACTCCGGGTGTTGAAACAACGACAGGCCCATTAGGTTCTGGTATTGCTAACGCAGTTGGTATGGCAATCGCTGAAAAAACTTTAGCAGCACAATTCAATAAGCCAAAGTTTGATATTGTTGATCACTTCACTTACTGCTTTATGGGTGACGGCTGTTTAATGGAAGGTATCTCGCACGAAGCATGTTCGCTGGCAGGTACATTAGGCCTAGGCAAGCTAATCGCATTTTGGGATGACAATGGCATCTCTATCGATGGTGAAGTAGAAGGTTGGTTCACCGACGATACGCCTGCACGTTTTGAATCTTACGGTTGGCAAGTTATCCGTGATGTTGATGGTCACGATATGAATGCAATTGCGGGTGCAATCGAAGCGGCACAAAGCAACACTACGCAACCAACACTAATCTGTTGTAAAACAGTGATTGGTTTTGGCTCGCCAAATAAATCAGGTAGCCACGACTGTCACGGTGCACCACTGGGTCACGACGAAATCGCAGCAGTACGTGAGCAGCTAAACTGGCCGCACCCTGCATTTGAAGTTCCACAAGAAGTTTATAACGAGTGGAATAATCAAGCGAAAGGCCAAGAGCTTGAAGGTGCATGGCAGCAAAAGTTTGCAGCTTATAGCAAAGCACACCCTGAACTTGCAAAAGAATATACACGTCGTGTTCTTGAAAAAGCATTACCAGCTAACTTCGCTGAATTAGCTGATGAGTACATTGCTAAATGCCAAGCCGACATGCAAAACATTGCGACACGTAAAGCATCACAAAACGCGATCACCTTCTTTGCTAATCAACTTCCAGAATTAATGGGTGGCTCTGCTGACCTTGCCGGTTCTAACTTAACGTTATGGCCAGAAGCAAAAGGTTTACAAGATGCAGCTGATGGTAACTACGTATTCTATGGCGTACGTGAGTTTGGTATGAGCGCAATCATGAATGGTATTGCATTACATGGTGGCTTCATTCCATTTGGCGCAACTTTCTTAATGTTTATGGAATACGCACGTAATGCAGTACGTATGGCAGCATTAATGAAAGCGCAAAGCATTTTTGTGTATACCCATGACTCAATCGGTCAAGGTGAAGATGGTCCTACTCACCAACCAATCGAGCAAATCGCTAACCTTCGTATGACACCAAATATGACTGCATGGCGTCCGTGTGATGAAACTGAAACAGCAGTAGCTTGGCGTCAATCGTTATTAAAAGAGACAGGCCCAAGTTCACTTATCTTCAGCCGTCAGGGTACCAAAGCAATGGCACGTGATGCACAGCAAGTTGCTGACATTGCAAAAGGGGGTTATGTACTTGTTGATAGCGAACAAACTGCAGAGCTTATCCTTATTGCAACGGGTTCTGAGGTAGAGTTAGCTGTGAATGCTGCTGCTGAGCTAAAAGCACAAGGCAAGCAAGTTCGCGTGGTATCTATGCCATCAACGAATCAGTTTGATAGCCAAGATAAAGCATACCGTCAAAGCGTGCTACCAGCGGGTACACCTAAGATTGCTGTTGAAGCTGCACACCGTGACTTCTGGTTCAAGTATGTTGGCCAAGATGGTGATGTACTAGGCATGGACACATTTGGTGAGTCAGCGCCAGGCGCGGTATTGCTTGAGCATTTTGGTTTCACAGTGGCAAACCTAGTTGCAAAAGCAAACGCATTATTTGCTGAATAATGTGACTGGCTAAAAATTATCGTAATCGCAACACGATAAACCTACATTTGTGATGATGTGTAGGTAATAAAAAAGCCCGCAAACTTTGGTTTGCGGGCTTTTTGCTGCTTAAACAATCGGTTTAAACTAATTCGCTTAAGATTGACTCTAGTTTCTCTTGGTCAATTGCGAACTGACGAATACCTTGGCTTAGCTTTTCAGTAGCCATGGCATCTTCATTCATTTCCCAGCGGAAAGCTTGCTCAGCCATTGCAGCTGGCGCTTCTGCTTTTTCTGTTGCTGGTAATAGTTTTTGAGTTAATGGTGCGTCAGTTGCAGCGAGTTCAGCAAGTAACTTAGGGCTGATAGTTAAACGGTCACAACCTGCTAATTCTTGGATTTCACCGATGTTACGGAAGCTTGCGCCCATTACAATCGTTTCGTAGCCGTGCTTTTTGAAGTAGTTGTAGATATGCGTTACTGACTTAACGCCCGGATCGTTAGCACCGTCGAAATCAGCGCTTGCATCTTGTGCTTTGTACCAGTCAAGAATACGACCAACGAATGGTGAAATTAGGTAAGCACCTACTTCGGCACAAGCGCGTGCTTGAGCAAATGCAAATACCAGCGTTAGGTTACAACGGATACCTTGTGCTTCAAGTACCTTAGCTGCTTGAATACCTTCCCATGTTGAAGCAATTTTGATTAACACGCGCGATGTGTCGATACCTTGCTCTTTATATAAAGCAACAAGCTCAAGTGCTTTATCAACAGTTGCTTGAGTATCAAATGATAAACGCGCATCCACTTCTGTTGAAACTAAACCTGGCACTTGCTCCATTAATTTAGAGCCAATTAATACTGCTAGCTTATCAGCTGCTTTTGTTACAACTTCTGCTGTGTCACTGCTTTGTGCTTTTGCCCATGATACGGCTTCGGCAGCAAGTGGGCGATATTTCTCAATTTGAATCGCGTTTAAGATTAGTGATGGGTTTGTTGTAGCATCTTGCGGTTTATATTCGTTGATTGCTTCAAAATCACCCGTGTCAGCAACAACGGTTGTTACTGCTTTAAGTTGTTCTAATTGACTAGACATAGTTATCCCATTCTTATCATACAAAAGTTAATGTAGTGGCTTTAACCTATTATTTGTGCTGAAAAAACAATCTAATCTACCAGAGGAACTGCGCAATAAATCGCCCGCCAGCAGCAAATAATCCTGTTAATAATATTTTTATAATACCTTTACAATCTGGTATTGTTGATATTATCATACAAATAAAGATAATGACTAACAATGTTAGTAAGCAATTAGTGAAAGGTAATTATGTCTCGTTATACGTTGGGATTAGACTACGGGTCGGACTCGGTAAGAGCATTACTCGTTGATGTTGCGACTGGTGAAGAACTTGCCAGCCATTTAGTAAACTACCCGCGCTGGGCACAAGGTTTATACTGTGACCCAAGTAAAGATCAGTTTCGTCAGCATCCACAAGACTATATTGATAGCCTTGTAGAAGTAGTTAATGGTCTTTGGTCACAAGTTCCAGCAGGTACTGCAGACAAAGTAGTGGGTATGAGCTTTGATACGACAGGCTCAACACCTGTAGCAATTAATAGCCAAGGTACACCACTGGCATTAACTGAAGAATTTGCAGAAAACCCAAATGCAATGTTCATTTTGTGGAAAGACCATACGTCTATTAAAGAAGCAAATGAAATCACTGAAGCTGCAACTAACAACGATGTGAACTACCTTTCACACATGGGCGGTATCTACTCTTCTGAATGGTACTGGGCCAAAGCATTACATATTTTCCGCGTTGATAGCAGTGTTAAAGCAGCCACATATTCATGGGTTGAGCACTGCGATTGGATGACCGCGCTAATGTGCGGCACAACACACCCTGAAGCATTAAAGCTAGGTCGTTGTGCAACGGGCCACAAACAAATGTGGAACGAGCAGTGGGGCGGTTTCCCACCAAACAGTTTCTTTAGCAATATCGATCCACTATTAGATGGTGTTGTTGATACGTTAAATGCAACTACAGAGCCAAGCGACCAAGTTGCTGGCAACTTAACTGCTGAGTGGGCCGAGAAGCTAGGTTTACCACAAGGTATCGTGATTGGTTACGGTGCATTTGACTGTCACATGGGCGCAGTAGCAGCCAATGTTCGTCCTGGCGTTCTAACTAAAGTAATGGGTACTTCAACGTGTGACATCACAGTAACGTCTAAAGAACAACTAGGTGATACTTGCGTTAAAGGTATTTGTGGTCAAGTTGATGGCTCAGTGATTCCTGGGCTAATTGGTTTAGAAGCCGGTCAATCTGCATTCGGTGACTTATACGCATGGTTCAAAAACCTAGTACTTTGGCCAACTCGCCAACTTACAAATCTATCTGACGCTGAACAAGCGTTAGTTAACAAGCTAGAAGATTCAATCTTAGTTGATCTATCAAAAGCGGCGGCAGCACTGCCTGTAACAAGCAACGATGTAACTGCGCTTGATTGGGTAAATGGTCGTCGAACGCCAGATGCTGACCAAAGCGTTGCCATGGCATTAACAGGCTTAAAAATGGGCACTGATGCACCTAAGTTCTTCAAAGCACTTGTTGAAGCAACTGCGTTTGGCGCACGTGCTATCACTGAGCGTTTCCGTAGCGAAGGCGTGCCAATCGAGTCAGTGGTTGTTATCGGCGGTATTTCTAAAAAATCAGACTACGTAATGCAAACCTGTGCCGATGTTTGGAATTGCCCAATCGACGTTTTAGAAAGTGAGCAAAGCTGCGCATTGGGTGCGGCAATTATGGCTGCGGTTGCTGCGGGTGAGCACGCAACAGTAGCAGATGCTCAAAAAGTAATGGCGTCGTCAGTATGTCATCAGTACTTACCAAACCCAGAGCGCGTTGCTGTTTATGACGAGCTTTATGCCAACTACCAAGCACTTGCAAGCTATGTAAACGGAGACAAAGCATGAGTTTTACTGAACTAAAACGTGAAGTCTATGAAGCGAACATGGAGCTGCAACGTCGTGGCTTAGTAATTTATACCTTTGGTAACGTATCGCAAATCGACCGCGACAAAGGCGTGATTGCAATTAAACCAAGTGGTGTTTCGTACGACCAAATGAAAGCCGACGACATGGTGATCGTCGACCTTGAAAACAACATTGTTGAAGGTTCTATGCGTCCGTCTTCTGACACTAAAACGCATGTTCATTTATATCGCCACTTCGATGCAATTGGCGGTGTAACACACACGCATTCGACCTATGCAACTGCATGGGCGCAAGCAAAACAAAGCATTCCTTGCCTTGGCACAACTCACGCTGACTATGTACATGGTGACATCACCTGTACTCGTGAGTTAACCGATGAGCAAGTGAATGGCGATTATGAATTAGAAACCGGTATTCAAATTACTGATGCGTATCAAGACCGCGATCCGAAAGCTGCACCTATGGTGATTGTTGCGGGTCATGCGCCTTTCACGTGGGGTAAAGATGCCGCTCAGTCTGTATACCATGCCGCGCTACTCGAAGAGATTGCACGCATGGCGTATTTAACACGCACTTTAGATCCACACGCAGCTGAACTTAAAAAAGCAGTGATGGATAAACATTATCTACGTAAGCACGGTAAAAACGCGTATTACGGTCAGAGCAAATAGCAAGAATTTAGAGGATTATTAACATGACGACGATGACGAAAGAAGTCTGGTTTGTTACCGGCTCACAACATCTTTATGGTCCTAAGGTGTTAGAAACGGTTGCCAAAGACAGCGAAGCAATTGTAGCGGGCTTAAACAGCGAAGCTAATCTACCAGTAAACTTGGTATGTAAGCCTACCGTTAAGTCACCTGAAGAAATTCACGCTGTTTGCCAAGCGGCAAATACGGATCCTAACTGTGTTGGTTTAGTTTTATGGATGCACACTTTCTCACCTGCGAAAATGTGGATTGCTGGCCTAAGCGAATTACGTAAGCCTTGGTTACACCTTCACACTCAGTTCAATGCAGCCCTTCCTTGGTCTGACATCAACATGAACTACATGAATACGCACCAAAGTGCACACGGTGACCGTGAGTTCGGTTTCATCGGTACTGTAATGCGTAAAGAGCGTAAAGTTGTTGCAGGTCACTGGCAACGTGCTGACGTACAACAGCAGTTAGATGACTGGTGTCGTGCGGCAAAAGGTTGGGCAGAAAGCCAAACACTTAAAGTTGCGCGTTTTGGCGACAACATGCGTCAAGTTGCAGTTACTGAAGGTAACAAAGTTTCAGCGCAAATTACTTTTGGTTATGAAGTACACGCGTTTGGTGTCGCTGAGCTTGTTAAAGTGGTTGATACTATCACTGAAGAAGAAGTTGATGCACAGTTAGAGCTTTATAAGCAAGACTACGTAATTGCTGACGAAACTCTACAAGACGATTACGCAGTGAAAATGCTACGCAACGAAGCACGTTTAGAGCTTGGTATGGAGCGTTTCTTAGAGAAAGGCGGCTTTAAAGCATTCACTAACTGTTTTGAAGACTTATCAGGTCTTTCTGGTCTTCCTGGTCTTGCTACACAGCGCCTAATGTCGAAAGGCTATGGCTACGGTGGTGAGGGTGACTGGAAAACAGCTGCTATGGTACGCATTATGAAAGTAATGGGTGAAGGCCGTGACGGAGGTTGTTCATTCATGGAAGATTACACTTACAACATGGGTGAGACTGACCAAGTACTTGGCGCGCACATGTTAGAAGTGTGTCCTTCAATTGCAGCACAAAAACCACGTCTTGAAGTTCACCAGCACACTATCGGTGTTAAATGTGATGTAGGTCGTTTATTGTTTACTGCAAAACCGGGTGCTGCAATCAACGTATCACCAATTGATATGGGTAACCGTTTCCGTATTCTGATCAACGAAGTAGATACAGTGGCTCCGCCAGCTGATTTACCTCACTTACCTGTTGCTTCAGCGCTTTGGGAACCAAAACCAAACCTATCTGTAGCATCAGCTGCATGGATCCACGCCGGTGGTGCACACCACACTGCATACAGCCAAGCAGTAACAACCGATATGATTATCGATTTTGCTGAGATGGCTGGCGTTGAAACGATGATCATCGATAACGATACGACGATCCGTGGTTTCAAAACAGAGCTTCGTCATAACGCAGCTTACTACATGCTAAAACGTGGCGTGTAAGAATTAGTACTTTATGTACTAGAACGTGCTGTGTGTGAGCACGTTCACCCCAAATTTTGTTGTCGATTAAGCCAGTGATGAGCCTCGCTCTTCGCTGGCTTATGCTATTGTGAAGCGAAACATTTTAGGAGTAGATATGATCGATTTAAGCGCCTACCAAGGCATTATTTTTGATATGGATGGCACCTTAATTGACTCAATGGGCAGTCACTTACAGGCATGGCAAAAAGCTTGCGAAGCCTATGGCTACCCATTCGATTACGACTATATGTACAGCTTAGGTGGCATTCCGACCGTTAAAACAATTGAAATGCTTAACGAAAAATTTGGTTTAGAACACGACCCTCTGGTTGTGGCAAAAGATAAACACCAGTTTTGGGTTGATTTACAGCACCAACCGCTAGTAATTGACGAAACCGTCGCAGTACTTGAAAAGTACCATGGTGTATTGCCTATGGGCGTTGGCACAGGCGCTGACCGCGAACATGCAATTGATCATCTTACTGATACCAATTTAATTAATAAAATTGGTGCGTTAGTGACTGCCAGTGATGTTAGTAAAGGCAAACCAAACCCAGAAACATTCTTAAAAGTGGCAGAGCAGTTAGGTGTTGAGCCAAGCCAATGTGTGGTGTTTGAAGACACGCAAATTGGTTATCAAGCTGCCATAAGTGCGGGAATGGATTGCATCATGGTGAAAGACGGAAAAATCCAACTTTAGCGATTAAAGTTGCAATGACACCCTTATTTGTATTATAAAACTATAAATACAATTACAAAAAGGTTATTCATATGTCATTGCAATGTGTTTTCCAAGGTTTAAAAACAACTCATCAAACAGCCAGTTCGAACACGAAAAAGTCGCGCGGGCTTTATGCATTGTTGGTGACATGTGGGATTGCCCTTACACCAGCTTGTGCTCATCAAGGAGACAATATGACTACTTCCCCTTCAGCATCAATGACGGCCTATGGCGTACTGGCTGATCAAACGCCGGTTAATCAAGTAACGCTGACTAACAGCAATGGTATTAGCGTTGATGTAATCAACTACGGCGGCATTATTACGCGTATTGAAACACCTGATGCAAAAGGCGAAATGGGTAATATTGTACTGGGTTTAGATAACCTAGAAGCATACACAAAAGCGACAACTTACTACGGTGCAATCATCGGTCGTTTTGGTAACCGTATCGCAAACGGTAAATTCACGTTAAATGGCACTGAATACCAATTAGCAACTAACGATGGTGACAACCACTTACATGGTGGTGTGCAAGGTTTCGATAAAAAAGTGTGGAACATGACACCGTTCACGACGCAAAACAGTGCCGGTGTTACCTTAAGCTTGGTGAGTCCTGATGGCGACCAAGGCTACCCGGGTGAAGTGACGACAGAAGTGACTTACACACTAACGAACAACAACACGTTAGATATGCAGTTTATTGCTACAACAAGCAAGCCTACCATCATCAATATGACGCAACACAGCTACTTCAACCTAGCGGGTAAAGGCGACATTCTTGATCACCAAATGCAAATCAACTCAAAAGCAATTACACCTGTGGATGGCGGCTTGATCCCAACTGGTGAGTTGATGGATGTGGCTGGCACACCGTTTGACTTCCGTACAGCTAAAGCAATCGGTCAAGATATCAAAGCAAGCAATGAACAACTGAAACTTGGTAAAGGTTATGACCATAACTTTGTGCTTAAAGACACGCCAAGCAATGAGCTTATTGAAGCAGCGACGGTTTACGAAGCAAACTCTGGCCGTACGTTAACAGTTTACACAGAAGAGCCTGCAGTACAGTTTTATTCAGGTAACTTCTTAGACGGTAGTACTGTGCAAGCGTCTGGCTTAGTGCATAATTTCAGAAGTGGTTTTTGTTTAGAGCCACAGCATTTCCCTGATGCACCAAATCAGCCAACGTTCCCAAGCACAACATTATTACCGGGTGACGTGTATTCAACACGCATCGTGTACGAATTTGGTACAAAATAAAGGAACACAATCGTGAAAACAACAAAGCTTAAAAGCGCAATGCAAAAGGCTGGCTTAGCCAGCGTATTTGCCTTGTCGTTTGGTGCACTGACTGGTTGTCAGACTACAGCTGAAGACAACACAGCTAAGAAAACTGACGTGGCAGCCACAGAAAAAGCGCCAATCCAAGATAATGGTATTTTTACCAACCCACTTTTTCCTAATGGCGCCGATCCATGGCTTGAGTATTGGGATGGTAACTATTACCTAACCACAACAACATGGACATCTGAGTTAGTGATGCGTAAATCACCAACACTAGCTGGCCTTGCTGATGCAACACCTGTCAATGTTTGGTCTGATTCAAACCCTGAGCGCTGTTGTAACTTTTGGGCGTTTGAATTCCATCGCTTAAAAGGGCCAAACGGCTACCGTTGGTACATGATGTACACAGCGGGCACTGATGGCACTTTAGATAACCAACACTTAAATGTATTAGAAAGTGCTGGTGACGATCCTATGGGTCCATACGAATACAAGGGTGCATTAATGCCTAACGTATGGAATATCGACGGTAACTACTTAACATACAAAGACAAGCTATATGTGATTTACTCACAATGGCAAGGCGATCAGCAATTAAACATTATCGCTGAAATGGAAAACCCGTGGACACTGAAAGAGAACTCACCGCATACAGTGATCACGCGTCCTGAGCTAGATTGGGAAATCAGTGGCCGTAAAGTAACTGAAGGGGCTGAAATTTTACAGCACAATGGTCGTACGTTTATGACGTACTCAGCAAGCTTCTGTAATACCCCAGATTACAAACTAGGTATGCTTGAGCTTGTTGGTGACGACCCACTTAAAGCGATCAGCTGGAAAAAATACGACAAGCCAGTATTTGAGCGTACAGAAGAAGTGTTTGGGCCTGGTCACAACGGCTTTTTCACATCGCCAGACGGCACCGAAGATTGGTTAGTTTATCACGGCAATGATTCGGTAGAGCACGGTTGTAGTGCGACTCGTTCATTACGTGCGCAAAAATTTACTTGGAACGACGATGGCACGCCAAGCTTTGGTAAACCATTAACACCAGGCGTTGAAGTAGCTCCGCCATCAGGTGAATACGGCCCACTGGTAACGCGAGTGCAAGGTCAGCGCTACCAATTAGTGAATGCAACAAGTGGCTTATGTTTAGACATCGCAGCTGATCCACAAGATGCACGTGCTGTGCAACGTCAGTGTGCAAGCACCAATGGTCAATGGGTGATTGATGCAACAACAGATGGTTTTGTTCGTTTAGCTAACCGTGAAGACAGCAAGTTCTTAGAGCTTGAAAGCTGTAATGACGCAGATAACGCTAAAGTACAATCTGCAGCATGGCGTAATAACTTCTGCCAGCAATGGAAAGTAGCACCAAGCACAGATGGTAATGTATCTATTACAAACCGTTACACAGGCAAGCCTTTAGCGGTTGCTGGCTGTTCTGCTTCACAAAACCAAGCGGTTTTACAACAAAGCGACGCAACTGCGTGTGGCGACTGGCAATTACGCCCTATGGGTAGTGTTGTAGTATTAAGCCAACAAAGTGGTAAAGCACTTAGCGTAGCAGATACGGTTAAAGCGGGTACCAATGTTGAGCAACAAGCTTACACGCATAAAGATGCACAACAATGGTTCTTCACACCAACAGATACAGGCTATGTAAGCCTTAAACAAAGCGCTGACAGCGAGTTCTGTGCTGCGGTAGCTGATAACGCCTTAGTACCAGGTGCCAACGTAGAGATGGCTTCTTGTGCAGCGAAAACAGCACAGTGGCGCATTGCTCCAGTAGAAGGTGGTGGTGTGATGCTTATCAACCGCTACACAAAACAAGCGCTTGGTTTAAGTAACTGTGGTTTAGCTGAAAACACTAACTTCGCACAACAACCTGATTTAGGTAACAAGTGCCAAGTGTTCCATCTGCGTGAACCAAATTAAGTTATAAGTAAAAAATCGACTCAACCAAAGCCACTTCATTTATGAGTGGCTTTTTTTGTGGCTGTCAGCTGCAAGTTAGCGAGGGTAAAGTTAGCGAGAGTAAAGTTAGCGAGAGTAAAGTTAGCGAGGGTAAAGTTAGCGAGGGTAAAGTTAGCGAGGGTAAAGTTAACGAGGGTAAAGTTAACGAGGGTAAAGTTAACGAGAGTAAAGTTCCAAGCTGAGCGGTGCGGTTGTTTTGTGTGGCGTACCTCTCAGCACTTGCCCTTCTCATTCTTCGGGTAGGTTGGTTTGAGCGAAGCGAAACCCAACATAATCCATCAAAACCTTTTCATGCCCTACATTGCATACAAAACCCCACGTGTTGTTGTAGGCGTGAAATTTATTTCGCGCGATGTCTTGGGAGTTGTCAGCCTTCAGCTGTCAGTTTTTAGCCGGGCGGTGGGGTATGTTGGTGATATGTCTGTCTGATCGTAGGGTGTTGATTTCATGACGCGCCAAGCAAGCGTGACGCCTACCATATTACTTGCCCTACCCATTCTTCGGGTAGGTTGTTTTGAGCGAAGCGAAACCCAACATAATCCATCAAAACCTTCTCATGCCTCTGCATTGCATATAAAACTCCACGTAGGAGGTACTTTAGTGCCGAATTTTGTCCATCACACAATCTTCACGGCTAAAGCTGTTCTACAATGCAATCCTAGAACCTAGAACCTAGAACCTAGAACCTAGAGCCTAAAACCTAAATATAATCCCTAATTAATAAAATAACCGATAGGTTGCCACTGGCCACTACTTTTGCTGAGACTAATTGTTTCGATGGCCTGCTCTTTATTCATAAATTGGCTTTGAAACTGAATGATTACGTATTCACCATCAGGAAGAGAGGGTAAAGAGTCATAATTCATCAGGCTTAAATTCTTACGTAAAATCACCTTACCAAGTGGTACTCGAACTTGTTTTAACGCTTTACTCCAGTTGCTTTGTGGCATCGCTTGTTTAAATAATGAATCTGCTTGCTGCCAACTTTGCTGATACTGACCGTTGTCGATTAACGCAAGCCAGCTTTTAGCGCGATGAATAACTTCGAGCTCCTCAGCATGTGCACAAAAGCAGCGTAAAAAAATGATTAGTAAGAGCGTTTTTCTCATAGCAATTCCATTTACTTGTTGTTTATTGAATTCGTCTTTAAGTGTTTTTATGTTTCGGCGACGAACAATAAATACTATTCATCAATTGTGCGGTTTATTTTCCCGCAGATAAGCATTTTAACTGTCGATAAATCTTACAGCACAAAACTCAAGGGCGCTTTGCGCTGCTCTAAACTAATCGATCAGATAACCTAATGGATGCCAGCCATCGGCGGCTTTGCTTAGGCTGAGCGTTTCAACTACTGCCTCTTTATTCATAAACTCGGTTTGAAACTTGACCACTAAATACTCACCATTTGGCAGACCGGGTAATGAGTCATATTTTGCTGTGCCAAAATAGGTGCGAGACATAACTCGGCCTAAAGGAACGCGTATTTGATTTAAGGCCGTTTGCCAGCGAGCTTTGGGCGTGGTGCTTTGAAAGACCTGATCAGCTTGCTGCCAGCTCTCGTGGTATTCTCCAGAATCAACCAAGGTTAACCATGCTCTCGCTGTTGAAATAGGGCTTGTTTCTTCAGCTGAGGTGAAAAAGCACACCAATAACGATGCCAGTAAAAACAGTTTTTGTAGCGTAAATCCATTTACAGAAAGTAATAAAATTTGACGCATAAGACGCCCTCACTTCGTTCATAGGGTGAATTCATAATACGAATGAGTTGGTTGATTTCTATACTGAAAAAGTACTGGGGAAGGCTTTTTAGTGGGACTTAAGTGTTGTTTTTTATTTTAACGATCTTTGCAACTGAGTTCGTAAAGTGGCGATGTAGATTAAATTGTTAAGTTTATACTGTTGATTTATTGAGCAAATTAATTCGTTTTAACAGCTGCTAAATGTAACGACAATGACCCTAAATAGCACTTATTTTTACTGCTAAGGAAGTTTCGTATTTGCGTGCTCGATATTTCAGAGCCCGCATAGTTACTGGGTTTTTGACCCTTTTTTGGGTTTTTTTAGAGAAGTTAGCGAGTGTAAAGTTGCAAGAGTAAAGTGAGCATGAAAGGGAGTTAGTAAGGGTAAAGTTGCAAGAGTAAAGTGAGCATGAAAGGGAGTTAGCAAGATGAAAGAGACAAGAGTAAAGCTTGAGACTTAAAGCTTATAGCTCAAAACTTACAGCTTCCATCACACCAGTACACTCATCAGTACACCAGGATCGCTAATGCCTGCTTCTTTTAGCGCATCGCTAATTGATTGGCTAAGAGTCATTATTTGCGTTTGAATTTCCATAACCATCTTGGTCTGCGTTTCAACTTGCACTTTTACAGCTTCATCTTCTTGGTTTTTGAGCGCTTGCAGTTTGGCTAATTGCTCTTTGGCAAGTTCGAGTTGTTCTTTGAGCTTTTCGAGTTGCTCAACCATTTTGCGAATATGTGCGGGGAGTTCGCTAGATACTTCTTCTTTTTGAGCGGGCTCTACTTCACGACCAGAGAGTTTGTTCATCTCTTGGCTGCTGAGTTTGTAGCCTACTTTTGAGTTGGTATTACTGACTGCTGTATCTGCGTTTGAGATAGTTAACGCACTTGCTAATGAGTTAATAGCCATAATGAGAGCGATGAAAGTGAATGATATGTATGTATCGGCAAGGGGTACTAAAGCTTTAGAAAAAAGCCGGGTTTTCACCCGGCCTTTCCAGACAACAAATAGTTGAGGTGAGGCAGCTCACCTCACTTTGTTACTCTTGTGCAGCAGCTGCATCAAAGAGTGCTTTTACTTCTTCAGCGCTAATCGCACCGTTGAAAATTTTCAGTTCATCGATAGCACCGTTATAAGGTGTATCCCAGTAGTTAACACCGAGTGCAAACTCATTTGTTTCACCAGGAACCGTGAATACACGCGGGAAGCCATCGGTTTCTAGCTGTAATTCACCGTTAACATACATCTTCAACACATCACCGTTCGTACCATCAACAGTGAATGCAACATGTGTCCATTCTTTTGCTGGAATACGGCTATCTAGTTCTGCATTATCGAAGAAGGCACCGTTATTTGCCCATAAACGAGTTAGGCCTGTACCTGCCATAGATGGCACATAACTTAACCAAGAGCCTGCACTTGCACCTGCGAAGAACGCTGTAGTGTAATCAGTGAAGGTTTCAGGTTTTAACCACATAGATACTGAGTAATCATTGGTCGTGATTAAGTTATCCGGTAGACGAACACCTGAACCTTCAAGGAATACTGCTTGACCCATGATACCGTCAACAAAAGTTACGTTACCACCAGTGTTGTTGATAAAACCACCCGTTGGTTTACCCGCCGCGTATGCGCCGTTTAATGCACTTAAGTCACCTTCGAAGCTGTATTCAGCAGGTGCAAGTGATTTTAAGGTTACATCGAATGACTTAGTATCAGTAAAGTCTTTGTACTTAATAGTTGCAGTTAATGTCACTACTTGGTCGCCAGCAGAGGCGCTAGGTTGTGTCACAACAGCTGTACCATTAACCGGTTTTAAGTACTCTTCGTTGTTTGACGTCCAGCTAATACCAGATACAAATGGGCCTACACGCGGTAACTCAAAGCTTTCACGTACTGCCGATACATCACCTAAATCAAGCGCATCAGTAATGAAGCTCTCGAATTTAGTCGGATCTGTCAGGTTATTGATAGCCGCACCATTAATGTCTAGACCGTTTAGCGCGTAGTCATAAACGATGAATTCATCAATTTGACCTTGGAAAGGTAAGTCCCAGCCGTAGTTCACACCAAGGGCAAAGTTACCTGTTTGTTCGCTAAAGAAGTCAGGGCGAGGCATCGAACCTGCACGTACACCATCACGATAAAGTGTTGCAGTGCCATTAGCATAAGTGATGGCAATATGATTCCAATCCATTACCGCTGGAGAGTCAGAAATGATTTGGTTCCACATATCTGTGCCATCATCAGCTAAATAACGGCTCCAAAGCATCGGTGTTGACGTAAAGTGTGTACTACCTGGGATCAAGCTCATCCAACGTGCATCAGACGTTGATGCGAAGAATGTAGGCGTGAAGTTAGTTAGTACTGTTGGCTTAAACCAATAAGAAATAGTGTACTCATCGCCTGTTACTAGCTCATCAGGTAAACGAACACCCGTTGCACCATCAAAGTTAAATGCTTTACCTGTCTGACCTTCTGCGTATGCAGCTGTACCAGCACCTACATTTAACATGTTGTTATCTGTTACACCCGCATCATCAAGGTTACCTAAACCATCACTGAGTGAATCTTCAAATGCATAGTGTGCAATCGCATTTTTAAACTCTGGGCGCGCTTCTAGATTTACATTAAATGTTTTGGTTGTGCTCTCGCCGTTTAAAGAGATATTAGCCGTTAAAGTAACCGCTTTATCACCGCGATCTGGCGTTGGAATGAATACTGAGCCTTCACTGGTGATGTAGTATTCATCACTGCTTGCCCAGTTAATTGCAGCACCGTCTTTACCTTTGGTTGGTAATGAGTAGCCTTCGTCAGCGATTGATAATTCAGTTTTGATATCAAGTGCTTCTTGAACAGTGCCCAGCACGTTTGCAGTATCCGTAATTTCATCACGTTTACTTGCCCAAATGGTAGCGCCTTCGCTTGATGTAGCTGATACAGTTACAGCCATTGCTTTAGTTGCATCATCCCATTGCCATTTAGCCACGCCAAAGTAAGTACCAGAATCTAACTCAAGTTTAATATTTGAGTCATCAATCATGTACCAGATACCTGGGTCATCACCCGTTACTGAGTGATCTTCGTTCAAAGCAATATGCATTGAGCGAATAGCATCTGTATTTACATCATTGCCATGGTTGATAAATTTGTAATAGCCGTAAAGCTCATCTGCCACAACCATGTTGTCGCCTTCAAGCGGTACATAGCGCTGCGGTGAAGCCATAGGCCAACCTAACGAGTTAATGAACATTTCATGTACGCGAACTTGGTGCGCTTCTGAAATGGTTGGGAACTCAGTAGACGTTTGTGGGAAACGTGTATGCGTTACTAAGATATGACGACCTGTCGCTTCATCGTAGTAAGCAGAGTTATGACCTGGTGATTGGTAGCCCCATGCAGGTGCTGTTTCGCCAAGTTCTTGCGTGTACTCAAAGCCGCCCATTAGTTTTTCGCCGACCTCTAGGCCGCCGATAGCTGCAATGTCATTACCTGCATTATCTAGGTAAGGACCATCTGGTGTTTTAGAGCGAGCAACACGAATGTTGTAGCCACCATTAAGATCAAAACCAGCAACAGAGAAGAATAGGTAGTAGTATTCACTTTCTGGGCTGTACATGACAAATGCACCTTCCATTGCACGGAAGTCACCGCCTACTAGCTTTTTACCATAGCCTTGACCTGCTTCTGGCATACCTGTTTCTTCGTCCATTGCTAGCACGAAAATACCGCCAGAGTATGAGCCGTAAACCATCCAAAGTTTGCCATCAGCATCATAGAAGGCTGCAGGGTCAATGGCGTTAGGATCAACGGCACCATTCCATGTTGTTTGGCCATTATCAAGTGGGTAAGCTGCAAACTCCGCTTCTGTACGATAACCGCTGCGTAAAAAAATACCTTTGTTTGTATACGGACCTTCGATATTGTCAGCTTCAGCTAAACCAAGATAAGAGCGGTTCCAGCATACTTCATCAACAACATCTGGTGTATCTGGGTTATCTTGTGCACAGTGGTTATAGTAGAACCAAAATTTACCATTTGGCGCTTTGATTACATCGGCAGCCCAGTTTCCTGTAAAACCGTCTGTCCATTCAATACCTTCGGCAATTTCACCTGTGTAGTTGTAATCAAATAATGGGCTTTCATTAACGGCTGCGTTAGCTGAAAGGCTCGAAATCATTTCCCAGTTTAAGAGATCAGTTGATTTAGCGGCAGCAAGGTGTGAACCAAAAATATAATAAGTGTCGTCAACTTTAACGACAGAAGGATCGTGCACGCTTACATTGGTAACCATTACGCTACCTGATTCAGTGTATTCAACACTGCTGCTTACTGTCGGTTTTGCACTTTGCGGGTCGGCAACCGCTGGTGCTGTGTCAAGCTTAGTGCCATCTTCTTTGCCACAACCTGTAACAGCCAAAGAGCAGGCTATGACCATGGCTAATTTATTTAATTTCATTTTATGTGTCCTCTTGAAACTGGGATTCATTTTTTTATTCGATTGTTGTCAATAAAATTGCCGCGTGCCTATATCAAACTAATAAGAACGTAGTATTGTAATTTTATAGTACGATTTAAAATGTGCAAATACTTTTGCAAAGGTAATTGATATGTAAACACGAAGTGTCAATGTTTACAATGTGTACAGCGTGATTTTAATTTTTTCAAGTTGCCAGTTTTGGCGCTTTTTTCGCTGTTTTTATTCTTTTAGGGAAGTTTTTACTTATCTGAAAGTGAGGATTTTCCGGTAAATTTGCTTATTTGTATTACATTTGAGCACTAAAAAGGGCTCTTAAAGAGCCCTTTTTGAGATTACTTGTCTTGTTTACTTAGACCTTCAGTGGTCATAATAATACGTTTAAGTGTGCCATCTTCGTTGTAATAAAGCGGCTCAATCGCCACTGAGCGACGAAAACGCCCGCCACTTGGTTTGCCATCAATCGGTGGTACAGCACCAGTATGGTAAATAAAGTAGTCTTTACCTTTGTATTCGATAATTGATTGGTGATTGGTTTCGCTGTTACCTGCGATCTCATTCAAGATACCTTTATATTCCCACGGGCCATGAATGCTTTTACTCATGGCATAACAGATCTTCTCAGGGAACTCACATGCGTACGATACATAGTAGTTGTCGTTTTTCTTGTGAACCCATAACGCTTCGGTAAAGTTAGGTAAGTCTAGCGTTTTAATTTCACCATCAAGAGAGAGTAAATCGTCGCTAAGCTTTACGTATTTTGGCATTAAGTTACCAAAGAACATGTAAGTATCGCCGTTTTCTTCTGTATATATAGCAGGGTCGATGTCGTCCCAATCATTTGGCGTATGCTTGGTCATGTCATCGGTAACCAGTGCATGGCCAATTGCATCTTTAAATGGACCCGTTGGTGACTTAGAAGTTGCAACACCAATTGCAAAACCTGGTTTTGTGTCGTTGTGGCGAACGGTTGTAAAGAAGTAGAAAGTGCCATCACGCTCAATCATGTGTGAAGCCCATGCTTCACCTTTAGCCCATTTAAAGTCTGTTGCTTTCATGATTGGGCCGTGTTTTTTCCAGTTCACCATATCTGTTGATGAAAAGGCTAACCAGTCATGCATTTCAAAAAACACGTCATTATTAGGTGCTTCATCATGGCCTGTATAAAGGTATACGGTGTCATTGTGAACAAGTGCAGCAGGGTCTGCAGTAAATACATCGGTAAATAATGGGTTTTGTGCAACAGCTAAGCTGCTCGAAAAAAGTAATGGTAGCGCCAACGCTTTCAATTTCTTCATGAGTGTCCTTATTAACTAATAATTGTTGTTTGAACTGCAGCTTTTTCAACCCAGAGCTCGCTCTAACTCGCTCTAAGTGGCCAGATAATACACAGTGTACGCCTGATTATACTGAGTAACTGATTGTTTACATCGAAACAAACCAGTAAAAGTGCAGCAAAAAATAACTCTATATTGTATTATTGTATTTTAATCATAGTAGCATCAAAATACGCAGGGTAAATAACTTGTTAGCCTTTTTTGTTGCTCTGGATGAGTGAAAGACAAATTAAAACAAGCAAACGAATAATCGCTAAGTAGCTGATAATAATGGGTCTTAATAAATTCCCAAAACAAAAACGCAGCATGCTTTGAGTTTGTAACATGTTATAATTGCAACGTTTTTTGTAAACATAATGGCAGTTATTTTAATTTGGCTTTTAGAGTTGACTGTTAAATAATCATACAATATGATTAAAGTTCAGGCAGCAATGTATTAACATAAAAATATAGACACACTCGCGCACCGTTTTGACAACACACGATGCACAATGCAGTGGTCACTCTTCGGTAACTGAATGGGGAAAGTTCAGCGGACCGATATAACTATAATTTGGAGAACACCGCTTATGTTTAAAAGAACACACATAGCCAGTGCTGTAGTTATGGCATTTACCTGTCAATTTGCTTTTGCACAGGAGGAAGCACCAAACACTCCTGAGAATAACGTCGATGAGATGGAAGTTATTCAAGTATCAGGTATTCGCGGCAGTTTAAACAAAGCGTTAGATGAAAAACGTGCAAGCGTTCAAATCGTGGATGCAATTGTTGCTGAAGATATTGGTAAATTCCCTGATAACAACGTAGTTGAAGCATTACAACGTGTAACGGGTGTACAAACAACTGGCCGTGGTGCTGGTGAAGTAAGCGCGGTTTCAATCCGTGGTCTTACTGATGTTAATACCACAGTTAATGGTCGCGCTATTTTTACAGGTGCGGGTCGTGATGTGGCGCTGCAAGACATTCCTGCAAGTTTACTTTCAGGCGTAACAGTTTATAAAACCCGTTCGGCGGACCAAATCGAACGCGGTATCGCAGGTGCGATTGATATTAAAACTCACCGTCCTTTCAACTTCGAAGGTGAAAAAGTTGTTTTAGCGGCACGTGCGATTTACTCAGATCAACCAGATGAAGTTGATCCAAATATTAGTGCATTACTCTCTAACCGTTGGGAAATCGATGGCGCTGGTGAATTTGGTGCACTTTTCAATATTTCTTATGCTGAAACACATTACCGCGATGACACCATCACAGCGGGTGCTGCATTCCCATTCTTTACTGATAAACCACAGTACAACTACTCACCGTATTCACGTGTTCCAAATGAATTCTGGACTCAAGGTACTGAGTTAGGTCTACCTACTGCGGCTGGTTCTACTTTAGACGTAAATGGTGAGCCAACTGAATACCTATTAGCACGTGATGCTATTTTTGGTACTTCATTCACCGGTCTTCGTAAGCGCCCGGCAGCGTCTGTATCTTTACAGTGGGCACCAGATGAAACCCTAGAAATCACAGCTGAAGGTTTCTACACAGGTTACGAAAACGAATCGCAAAACGCGATGTGGTTCTCAAATACGTTTGAAAACGGTAACGGCTTCATTGAAACACCAACTGTGTTTGATGGCACTAACGTAGTTAAAGAAAAGCAAGCGATTGGCGCTGGCGGTTTCCAAAGTGGTGACTTTTCATATGGTAAAACAGATAGCTACTTATATGCGCTAGGTGCAGAGTGGCTAGCAAGCGATTACCTAACCATTAATACAGAAGTTGTTTACCAAGACAGTGAGTACGAAACAGATTTCTTCGCAATGCGTTTTGATCGTGTAGCGACGGGTCTTGACGTTGATTTTAATGATAAAGACGGCGTACCAGGCATCGCGTTTTGGGATGATCCAAACACAGCGGTAAACGAAGCAGATATGGCTGCTATCGAAAACTGGAATGCAGGTACTATTTATGACAATGGCGGTGGTAATGCCGGCGATGCACTAACATTCACATTTGATGCTGAATACCTAATTGGTGGTACTTATTTTGATAAAGTGAAATTCGGTGGTCGCTACGAAAAACGAACTGCGCAAGAGTACACACGTGGTCAAGATACTGGTATTGCAAACACATCTGTGGCTAGCTTAATTGAGCAGCTAGCAGCAGCGGGTGCAGCAGGTGATGGTTCTGGTATTGTGTTCCAAGTTGATGATTATTTCGATGGCCGTGCTGACGTATTCGACAGCTTTGTAACTGCTGACGGTGGCTACATGCTTGATAACGGCGATGCTGTTCGTAGCGTATATGGCCTTGAGGCTGAAGATGTATACAAAACATTTGATATCGAAGAAAACTCATACGCGCTATATGCCACAACTAACTTCTTCTTAACGGAAGATATTAGCGGTGAGTTTGGTTTACGTTATGTAAGCTACGAGCAAGATATGGACTTTGTTGCTGAGTCTGGCGGCATGAACTCAAATGTATTTGAAGAAAGCTCAGCAAGTGCTGATAGCAGCGCATTACTACCAAGCTTAGTACTTAACTGGAACATCACTGATGATGTAGTGGGCCGTGTAGCGTACACAGAAACATTACGTATGCCTAACTTTGCTGACTTAAACGCGCTGCAATACTGGTACGATCCTTTAACAGAAGGTGCTACATACGGTACAGGTAATGGTGGTAACCCAGAGCTTAAACCAACAGAATCAAAGAACTATGATGTATCACTTGAATGGTACTTCGCAGATACAAGCTCACTTTACGCGGCTTACTTTAAGCGTGAAATAGAAGGCTTAGTTGTTGCGGGTCGTAAGCAAGTTGTGCGCGAAGGCGATGATGGCGTAACACGCCCATATGTATTAAGTGCACCAGTGAATGCTTCAAACGGTGAACTGTCTGGTTTAGAAGTTGGTTTAGTTTACTTCCCAGAAAACTTACCAGAGTACTTAAACGGCTTTGGTGTGCAAGCAAGCTACACCATGCTTGACTCAGAGCAAGATACACCTGAATTCAATGAGTTAGGTGAAATCTCTGGTTATGTTGATTCACAAATGGCAGGTGTTTCTGATGAATCGTACAGCATCGTAGGTATCTACGAGCGTGATTCATTCGACATGCGTTTATCATATGTATGGCGTTCTGAGTTCTACACAGGTAACGAAGCGGCAATCTTTGCTAACCCGATTCAATTCTGGAATCGTCCAGAGCAAAGCTTAGACTTCCAATTTAGCTACAATGTGAATGATGATTTAGTGGTTACTTTTGATGCAACGAACATCCTAGATGACGTATATCAGAGCTACTACGGTGAAGGTAACGACAACCTATTTAACTTTGGTAACGGTATCTACTCACGTACATTCGCACTAGGTGCACGTTATTCTTTCTAAATTTCTTTTATAGACCTAAAAACCCCGGCTCTGCTGGGGTTTTTTATTGGTTTTTATAAACCAAACCATCGGTCGAAAAGAGTTGCGATTTAATAAGTATGATAATACTATTAATTAGATTAGCATTAAATTTACAAAAATAACGAACGCAATGGCCAAGCTGTGTAATATCTAGGGCTATAAATTTATTTGATACGCAATGTTGAAGCTTTTTAGCATTGCTTGAAATAGTGAGCGGCGGCTCATTATTGACCAATTAGGGTGTTGTTGTATGGAATCTCAAAAGTTATCCGTTGTAGAAAAGGTCGGCTTTGGCGCCGGCGACATGGCAGTAAATGTCATGGTTGCAGCGTTATTCTATTTTATGTCTTTCTTTTACACCGATATCTACGGGCTTGATCCGGTTGATATGGGTGTGTTGTTCTTAGTGGCGCGTTTTGTTGATGCCTTTACTGATCCATTAATGGGGGTGATCACCGACAAAGTGAAAACCCGTTGGGGTCAGTTCCGTCACTGGTTCTTATTTTTATCTGTTCCATATGGTTTGTCGGTCGTACTGTTATTTACCACGCCTGATTTCGACTACAACATGAAGTTAGCGTGGGCTTATGCCACTTACTTGTTTGCGACCTTGATGTTTACCGGTGTTGCTATTCCTTATATCTCTTACATTGGTGTATTAACTGCCGATCCTAAAGAGCGTTTGTCAGCCAATGGCTACCGTATGTTCTTCGCTAAGATTGCCAATGTAGTGATCGTATTTTCAGTGCCGCTACTTGCCTCATATTGGGGAGATGGCAGCTTGTCGTATGGTTATAAACTGGCAATGGCATTGGTATCGGCATGTGCCGTAGCACTATTTTTGTTTTGCTTCTTTACTACTCGCGAACGTATTACCCATGAGCCACAAACCGAAGGCGTACTTACGCAATTAAAAGTACTTATTAAAAACGACCAATGGTTACTACTGTGTGCAGCATGTGTGCTTGGTACGCTTGGCTATGCGATTCGTGGCAGTGTTGCTATGTATTACGCAACCTATTACTTAGGTGTACCAGATTTAGCCGGTGCCTTTACCAGTGCAGGTATTGCAGCATCTATTGTCTCAATGGTGGCAAGTACGTGGATCACCCAGCGCTACTGTAAAATGAAGCTATTCCGTCAATCACAAATTGCCGTGCTATTTATTTCATTACTAATGTACTTTGTAGTGCAGCCTGGCGATGTGATGACGGCGTTTGTGCTTTATATCATCTTGTCATTTGTGGTTGATTTACATGCGCCAGTGTTCTGGTCTGCAATTGCTGAAGCCGTTGATTACGGTGAAATTAAAGACGGCGTTCGTGCATCGGGTCTATCATTTGGTGGTATTTCATTCTGCCAAAAAGCCGGGGGCGGTTTAGCGGGCTTAGCGGGTGGTTTATTACTGGCATTTTTTGAGTACAAGCCTAACGTTGAGCAAACTGAATTTACCCTTATGGGCTTAGCACTGATGCTAACTATCATTCCGGGTGTTTTCCACGCCTTACTAGGTCTGATTTTGAAAAAATACAAAATTACCGATGAGTACTATACGGATATGGTTATTCATAAGCGCCTACCAAAATAACCACTCTTTAAACGCACACACTAAATAAGTGTGTGCGCTTTGCTCTTTAAAATAATAATTCGCTGGGAGACAACAGTATGAACACATTCAAGGTTAGCTATTTAGCAAGCGTTTGCGCTGCAATATTAACTGTTAGCGGTTGCAGTGAAATGCCAACAGACAGTAAACAAGCCGCTTCAGTGGAGCATGCTGAACATACCAGCGAACAACATTTATTTGCCCTAAATCAAGTAAGTTTAAGCGCCAGCCCGTTTTTACATGCGCAGCAAACGAATGTGCGTTATTTATTAGCTCTTCATCCTGATCAGTTGCTTGCTCCTTATCTGCGTGAAGCAGGTCTTGAGCCAAAAGCGCCTAACTATGGCAACTGGGAAAGTACTGGCCTTGATGGCCATATTGGCGGTCATTATCTTTCAGCCTTAAGCCTTGCGTGGGCAGCCACAGGTGACGAAGAATTAAAGCAGCGTTTAGATTATATGCTGAGTGAGCTGGATCGCGCCCAGCAAGCCACTGGTGGTTACTTAGGCGGTATCCCAAATGGCGATGAAATGTGGCAGCAGATTGAAAAAGGTGAAATCAAAGCCGATTTATTCAGCTTAAATGACCGCTGGGTGCCTCTTTATAACATCGATAAAATCTTCCATGGCTTGCGTGATGCATACGACGTTGCTGGCAGTGATAAAGCCAAACAAATGCTATTTAAGTTAGGTGAATGGTTCTTAGCGACCACTGCTAAGCTAACTGATGAACAAGTTCAACAAATGCTGTATTCAGAGCATGGTGGCTTAAATGATGTGTTTGCTGATATGTACTTTATTAGTGACGATGAGCGTTACTTAAAACTAGCCCGTCAGTTCTCTCATAACATCATTATTGAACCCTTATTACACAAAGAAGATAAGTTAACTGGCCTGCATGCAAATACGCAAATTCCAAAAATTATTGGCATGTTGAAAGTAGCAAATGCCAGCGATGATAAAGCATGGCAGCAAGGTGCTGACTTTTTCTGGAAAACAGTCAGCCAAGAGCGCTCAGTATCAATTGGCGGTAACTCGGTACGTGAGCATTTCCATGATAAAAGTGATTTCACGCCAATGGTTGAAGATGTTGAAGGCCCAGAAACCTGCAACACTTACAACATGATGAAACTTAGTAAGTTATTATTCTTAAAAACCGGTGATACGCGTTATTTAGACTATTATGAGCGCGCCACATATAACCATATTTTATCGTCACAACACCCAGAGCATGGCGGTCTTGTTTACTTTACCTCAATGCGCCCTGGGCATTACCGTATGTATTCGTCAGTGCAAGATTCAATGTGGTGTTGTGTAGGCTCAGGTATTGAGAATCACAGCAAATATGGTGAGCTGATTTATAGCAATACCGGTAAAGAGCTATGGGTAAACTTGTTTATTCCTAGCACGTTAAACTGGCAACAGCAGGGTTTGCAAATCACGCAAGAAAGCCAGTTCCCAGATGATAACAAGGTCTCACTGACCGTGAATCGTTTGTCTGAGGGGCAAAGCACTGAGTCGGTGATTCATATTCGTAAACCGTCTTGGCAGCAAGGTGAGCTGAGCTTTACTTTAAATGGACAAGCTGTAAGCGCAACCGAAAAAGACGGTTACTACAGCATCAGCCATGCTTGGCAAAGTGGTGATAAGCTTGCCTTTGAACTTAGTCCTAAGCTTTATACTGAGCAGCTACCTGATGGTCAGCATTATTACTCTGTGATGTATGGGCCTGTTGTAATGGCTACCAAAGTACAAGCATTTGCAAATGAGCAGCTTAACTTTGTTGCTGACAATAGCCGCATGGGCCACATCGCCGCTGGGCCAACTTGTCCGCCAGAGGCTCTTCCAATCATGCTGAGTGAGCCAGAACAATTTATTGCCGATCTCACTCGTAAACCGGGCCAAAAGCTCGCATTTATCGCCGATAAAAATGTGGCGATTGCCAAGCAAGGTATCGATAACACTAAGAGTACAGAGCTAATTCCGTTCTTCCGCTTACACGATAGTCGCTATCAAGTGTATTGGCCTCAGCAAAGCGAAGCAGAGTTCACGCAATTTGTTGCCGATGCAAAAGCGGCTGAGCAAGCGAAAGAGCAGCTTCGTTTATTAACCGTTGATCAAATTACGCCGGGTGAGCAACAACCTGAAGTCGAACACGATTTTAAAGGTGAAGGAACCCGTGCAGGTGTTAATAATGGTCATCACTGGCGCGATGCGACAGGTTGGTTTGAATATCAGCTTAATAACCCAGAACAAAAAGCGGTTGCTTTGCGTGTTCGCTATTTTATTGGCGATGTAGATCGTCATTTCTCTATTAATTTAAATGGTGAGCAATTAGCTGCAGTTAGTTTGCCTGTAGGCAAACCAACGGATGAGTTCTACACCATTGATTACCCATTAACAGAAGCAATGAAAAAGTCGAAAACGTTGACCTTACGTTTTACTGCCGACAAAGATTCTGTTGCCGGTGGTATCTATGGTATTCGTTTAATCAACGCACAATAAAGAGTTGGCTATGTTAAGCAACAATGTATTTGCGACGGCTAAAGAGCATGTTTTACCGTCGCTTTTAGATAACAGCGCAGAGCAACACAGTTTTTACCAAACCCCGACAGGACTTGGTTATCGAGTGATTGAGCAAGGTCAGGGGGATAAACCTAGTTGGGATGCCACTGTGACTGTGCATCAACGCGTTACCCTTACAAATGGTCGGGTGTTGTTTGATACTCGAAAGCAAGGTGCTGCTGTAGAGTACGAAATTGCAGAGGCGATAGTGGGCTTGCAAGAAGCATTGCAATTAATGAATAAAGGCAGCCGCTTTGAGGTGCTAATACCTGCGCATCTTGCACGTGATGTGTACAGCGCATTTATTGAAGAAAAGCATCAGCAAGGCTGCCAAAGCCCCATGCTCGTTGATATTACCTTGGTTGATTTTAGTTAATAACACCTACTTTCAACCTCAAACTAGGTCATTAAAGCAAATAAAAAACCTGCAATTTTGCAGGTTTTTTTGTGTGTTGAATAATTACTTTTTAAGTTTGGTTTTAAGCTTATTTAGGTCGGCTGGGTTAACAACCGGCCAACCGTTTTTCCAACTCATAGGTAAAATACGTAGTTTTTGCACGCCGTTATCGGCTGTTTCGTAGGCGTGTAATACTAAATAGTCTTTGCCATCAAAGGTGTACGCAGCATTATGACCAAGAGCTGCCCAGTCTTTATTACCTTCAATAACTAAACTGCCACCGCCATCAACCATAGAGCGACCTTGTTGATCTAAGTATGGGCCTTCGATGTTTTTGCTGCGACCTACGCGTACGTTGTAAGTACTCTCTACGCCACGGCAGCATTTATCAAACGAAACAAATAGGTAGTAATAGCCATTCTTTTTAAAGATATAAGGTGCTTCAATCGGGCCATGTTCCGTGTTTGGGCGACTCGCAATGTGATGCCACTTTTCAGGTTTTGCTAAGCGCACCATGTCATCATCAAGTTTTACTAGTTTAAGACCACCCCAGAACGAACCAAAGCTCATCCACGGTGTGCCATTGTCATCTTCGATTATTGCAGGGTCGATAGCGTTCCAATCGTCACGTTCAGGCACTGATTCAACCACTATGCCGTAGTCAATCCACTTGTAATCAGGTGATGATGGGTCAAGTGTTTCATTAACCGTTACACCAATTGCCGAAGTGTTTTTGCCGAATGCAGAGACTGAGTAATAAAGGTAAAACTTACCATTTTTCTCATACACATCAGGTGCCCATAAGTGGCCATCAAAACTTGGTGAAATACGCTTTGCCCAACTCGGCTCATCTTTAAAAACGCGGCCTGTGAGTTTCCAGTTGGTTAAATCTTTTGATTCATAATAGGTAATACCAGGGCCTGTGCTAAATACATAGTACGTATCGCCTTCTTTGGTCATTACCGGATCATGTACTTCAACTTGCTTTGCAGATACGGCTGCGGCAGAAAAAAGTAGCCCTGTTGAAAGCCACTTCATTGCGTGTGTCACCTTACTTACGGGTCTCATGCTTGAATACCTTTTGTTTTTTTAACTCTTGTGTTCATTCAGCTACTATATAATATGTAATACAATATTAACAATAAAATCGAGACGAAATACAGGACACATTATGCTCAAAAAATTATCTCGGCTAACGCTTCTTAGTGCGTTAAGCGCCTCGTCATTGTCAGCCCTTGCTGATGCTAATAGTAGCAAGACTTTAGCGCCAATTGATAACCCCATTGTACTCAAACGGGCTGATCCTTGGTTAGTTCGTGATGATAAAAGTGGCTGTTACACGTTTATAGGTAGTTCGCCGAAATTTGATGAAATTGAGCTGCGCCAAGCTTGTCGTTTAAACGATTTAAAATTAGCTGAGCCGAAGGTTATTTGGCAAAAGCGCGATAAAGGCCCAATGAGTGTCAATATTTGGGCCCCTGAGCTACATCAGATAGATAGCAGTTGGTATATCTACTTCGCCGCAGGTGATATCGAAAAGCCGTTCAGTATTCGCATGTATGCACTTAAAAACGACAGTGCTAATCCGATGCAAGGTGAGTGGCAAGAAATGGGGCAAGTAACTAGTCACCTTGATAGTTTTTCGCTTGATGCCACAAGTTTTACGCACAAGGGTAAGCGTTACATGATTTGGGCGCAGCAGAACCAGCCTGCAACTTATAACTCAGCTTTATGGTTAGCTGAAATGGACTCACCAACATCAATTAAAGAACCCATTATCGCGATTACTGAGCCAACCCTTGATTGGGAAGTGCAAGGCTACAAGGTGAACGAAGGTGCTGCAGTCATCACCCACGGCGATAAAATATTTGTCACTTATTCAGCCAGTGCCACCGATCATCGATATGCGATGGGTTTGCTATGGGCAGATGTGAATGCTGACTTACTTGACCCAGCTAGCTGGCATAAAAAGGCTGAGCCGGTGTTCACCACCAATGCTGAGTTAGGTCGTTTTGGCCCTGGGCATAACAGTTTTGTAAAAGCTGAAGATGGTGTAACCGATTTAATGATTTATCACAGTCGTGACTATAAAGAGCTGAAAGGGACACCGCTTACAGACCCAAATCGCCATGCGCGAGCACGCATTATTACGTGGGATAAAAACGGTTTTCCAGTGTTCTCACCAGAACTCGCTGATTAAAAAAGGGCGCCAATTGGCGCCCTACAACTTTGGGAACGAACGATTACCAGAAGCGGTAGTAAATAAAGGCAGTAATACCAATAATACCCGCGGTATGAATGTAATCCCACTTATCTAAGCCGGCAGCTACTTCTTTCATGGTTGCTTTATCTAGGCTTGAGAAAGTAAGACCTTTCAATTGTTCTTCGTCTGCTTGCTTGGTGAAAATACTCACCACAATCATAATCGCAACGACCACGACAAATAGCAGAATACAGTAATATAACCAGTTCATCGTGGTGATCCACGCAAATGATGAACCTGTTAAATCATCTTTAAATGGCAGTAACACTAAGCGGATCATACCCAGCACAAAACCTGAAACTAAGCCCACAAAACCCGCTGTTGGAGTGATGCGTTTACTACATAAACCGAGTAAAAATACTGCTGCAATTCCCGGTGCAATAAGAGACTGCACACTTTGCAGATACTCATAAAGCACATCGGCAATTAAGCTCATGACGGGTATCCACAGAAGACCTAATATAACAATAACGATAGTGGCAATACGGCCTACTTTCAGAAGGTGCTTCTCAGATGATTCAGGTTTGAATTTCTTATAGAAATCAATGGTAAACAAGGTTGCTGATGAGTTAAATAATGATGCTAAAGAGCTCATAAGAGCCGCTACTAAACCACCGATTACAATCCCCTTTACACCGGCTGGTAATAGCTCAGCAACTAAAGTTGGGAAAGCTTGGTCAGCACTTTCATAGCTAATAATACCTTTAACATTCAATGCGTATGCAATCATGCCTGGTACTAAGAAGATAAATACAGGAAGTAATTTTAAGTAACCAGCAAACATGGTACCGCGACGGGCTTCTTTAATGCCTTTTGCAGATAAAACACGTTGTACGATGTATTGGTCGGTACACCAATACCAAAAACCAATAATGAATGAACCAAATACAATGCCAGGCCATGGGAACTCAGCATCTGAAGCACTACGAATAAGGTGCATATTAGCATCATTGATACGCTCAACTTCAGCCCAGCCACCTACTTTATCTAGTCCAACAACTAATATGACTAAGGAGCCAATAATGAGTACAGGGGTCTGCAACACCGAGGTCCACATAATGGCTTTCATACCGCCAAGTACCGTATAAATACCGGTGATAACGACTAGGCCAATAGCTGAAATCCAGAAGAAATCGATGCCCCAAATGCTCTCAATACCTAAGATTGTTTTAAATGCGATGCCGCCAGCATAAACCGTTACCGCAACCTTGGTTAATACATAACTAATCAATGAGATAACAGATAAGAAGGTACGTGATTTAGAGTTAAAGCGGCGCTCTAAGAATTCAGGCATGGTGTAGACTTTACTACTCCAATAGAAAGGTACGAAAATCCAACCGAGCAGTAGAATGATCCACGATTGCATCTCCCAGTGAGCCAGTGCCATACCCGATTGTGCACCTGAACCTGAAAGGCCCACTAAATGTTCCGAGCCAATGTTCGATGCGAAAATAGAGGCACCAATCACTAACCAACTTGCATTACGACCCGCTAAAAAGTAATCAGCGGTGTCTTCTTCTTTTTGTCGCATAGACATCACGACAACGCCTAGTAACAGGACGAAGAATCCTGCTAGCACTGCCCAGTCTAAGGTACTTAGTTCGACCATCGTGTGTTCCACCTAATTTTGAAAGAGAATTTTGCTTTTTTAGTTGTTGAATAAAAATATTATATTATAAATAAGCTAAGTGAAAGAGATTTGTTAAAATAAGGTGACAGTCTGTAGGTGAAATGGTGACTGTATTGTTCGAAATACAGACACTTGTATTAGGTCGTTTTTTGCTTGTTATTGATTTTAATCAATTATTTCCAGGATGACGGAATAGCTTTATAGATGTATCATATTACTCAGATCTTTTGAGGAACACACATGGCGCGTTTAGAAAATTTAAACCTATCACAACAAGTTACCAATGAGCTTGGTAAAGCAATTATTGTTGGTGATTATAACACTGAAACGGGGCTACCAACCGAAGCACAACTTTGTGAAGTGTATGGTATTAGCCGCACAGCTGTTCGTGAAGCAGTGAAAATGCTTGCTGCAAAAGGACTGATTTCTTCTCGTCCACGACAAGGTATTCGTGTTGAGTCGGCGGAGAACTGGAACTTATACGACACAAGCGTATTAAAATGGTTGTTGGAAAGCAGCCCATCACTTTACGTACTTAAAGAATTTCTACAAGTGCGCTTGGCGATTGAGCCACAAGCAGCAGCACTTGCAGCAAGAAAAGGCGACCAAGCAGCCATTGCTGAAATTAAAATGGCACTCGATAAAATGCAAGCGGCTGCAGAAGAGCCAGAAGGCGTAATGCATGAGCCAGATCTTGCCTTCCACACAGCAATTTTACATGCCAGTGGTAACCGTTTTTTCTATCAATTACGTGATTTTATTCGCACCGCATTACATGTGAGTATTCAACATACTACACCTGCTAAGGGCAATAAAAAGGCGATCGCTGAAGAGCACTTTAAAGTGTATAACGCGATTGCGAGCGGTGACCCTGAGCGTGCTAAAAACATGATGACGTACATGATTGATGAAGCAATGGCGTTTATTGAAAAAGAAATCGCTGATAAAGAAGCGGCTCAATAAGTATCACTTTTTGACGTTGTAATTACTTTAAAACAAAAGGTTATCATGCCAAATTCGAACGAGCTAAAAACAGTTTACCCAAGCCTTGCTGGTAAGAGTGTGTTTATTACTGGTGGTGCATCGGGAATTGGTGAAGTAATGGTAACGCGGTTCTGCGAGCAGGGCGCGAAAGTCACCTTTGTTGATATTGCAACTGAGCAAAGCGATGCGTTATGCGCTAAATTAGCGGGTAAATATGAGTTTGACCCGCAGTTTATCCATTGCGATATTCGTGATGTTGAAGCCTTAAAAGCGGCCATTGAGCAAACTCGTCAGCAACAGGGTGACATTGGTGTGTTAATTAATAACGCAGCTGATGACACCCGTCATGCCGCTGAGAATATGGATGTGAAATATTGGGAAGACAAGTTTGCAGTTAATTTGCGCCCGTGTTTCTTTTCATCGCAAGCTGTGGTTGAACAGATGCAGCGTTTAGGTGGTGGTAGCATTATCAATATGGGGTCGGTAAGCTGGCGTATTAAGCAAACAGGTATGCCAGCCTATACAACCGCAAAAGCAGGGATTGAAGGTTTAACCCGTTCATTAGCTGCTTCATATGGTAAAGACAATATTCGTGTGAATTCACTGGTTCCGGGTTGGGTGATGACAGAGCGCCAAATCACTCATTGGCTAACCCCAGAAATGATTGAAGATGTTCGTTTAAGTCAGTGTATTAACGAAACAATTCAACCAGACCATGTGGTAAACGCGGCATTGTTTTTGGCCGCTGATGACAGCCGAATGATGACAGCACAATCATTGATAGTGGATGCAGGTTGGACATAATTTTGCGAAACAATCGTAAGATAACTAGCTTGCAATAAAAATTTTTACATAATTCAAATGATACTATAATAATAAAATATGGGTTGTAGAATCAACAGAGCTCATACTTAGGAAGGTGGTAAGAAAGTTTGACCGACTTTGTACTTGTTTATTTAATTCTGATTATTGGCGCTTGCCTGCAAAGTGTTATTGGCTTTGGTCTAGGCATGCTATGTGTGCCTGTGCTTTACTGGCTTATGCCAGAGCTGGTGCCTGGGCCAATGATTCTGAATGCGCTGTTTTTAACGTCGGTGTTAATGATTAAACACCGCGGCGCGATAGACATGAAACAAACAGGCATTTCCATTATTGGTGGGGCCGTAGGGGTTATTCTTGCCGCTATGGTGATGTGGTATGTCAATGCGAAGCAGTATCAACTCTTGCTAGGTGTGAGTATTTTGGTAGTGGTGGCATTATCCATCATAGGTATGAAACCGAAAATCTCCACCATTACTAGCTTACTCGCGTCAATGTCGTCGGGCTTTTTAGGTACCACAACGTCAGCCGGTGGCGCGCCAATGGGGTTACTCTATCAAGCTGAAGATAAAGACAAAATTAAAGCAAACCTGAGTGCCTTTTTTGTATTTATAAACCTGTTTGGCATTATTGTATTAATGCTGACAGGTTCTGCCGATATGGCCGATGTAAAGCTGTTCTTTTTCTGTTTACCCGCTATTTTAATTGGTTGGGGCTTGTCGTTTGTGATCAACAATAACCTCAATGAAAAGGCTATTCGCGGCATAATCTTGCTGGTTGCTGGCTTATCTGGTCTAGCACTTATTTTCATACACAGATAGAATGAGAATAGTTCAGCAGTTTGTGTAATGAAGCCTATGCTCGATGACACCATTAAAGTAATCATTTCTAGCCAATGCCAATTGGGCGAAGGTGCCTATTTTGCTAAGGCACATAACTGTTTATTTTGGGTCGATATTTTAGGGCAGCGTTTGTTTCGTTTGCAGTGTCAATCGATGCGAGTTAGCCAGTTTACTATGCCAGAACCGATTTGCTGGGTGATGGAAACCGAGCAAGCTGAATTAATCGCAGGCTTTGCCAAAGGCATTTATAAGCTCAATAGTGAAGACTTTAGCCGCGAACTTCTTTACTCAATCGATCACGAACCCTCAAAAAACCGCTTAAACGATGGTAAAACGTCTCGCCAAGGCTTTGGCTTTTTTGGCTCAATGGACTCTCAAGAGCAAACCAATAGTGGCAAGTTATACCGTTTTGGTCATGGCCAGGCTCCGACAGCAGTTGATCATGACTACACCATTAGCAATGGGCCTGCGGTAAGTAAAAATGGCCAGTTTCTATATTCTACAGACTCAGATAAACAAACAATCTACCGCTTCACTCTGAATGAGCATGGCGAGCTTGCAGATAAACAAGAGTTTATTCGCTTTACTGACAATATGGGTTTTCCTGATGGCATGACAGTTGATAGCGAAGATCATCTGTGGGTTGCTGCATGGAATGGTTATGGCGTGTATCGTTTTGCTCCAAACGGTGAGCAAGTACAGTTTATTCGCTTACCCGCACCGCGTGTTACAAGTGTCGCATTTGTAGGTGAAGAGCTCACGCATCTGGCAGTGACAACTGCGGCAGTAGGGCTAGAAGACTCAGTGCTCGCTGATTACCCTCACAGTGGTGGCGTGTTTATTCTCGAGCCGGGCGTTAAAGGTATTGCTGAAACGCCCTTGAAGCTATAGGTTTTCCATTACTTGATAACGCAACTCGCCAATAAACGAGCGTGCTGCAGGACCCAGTTTGTCACCGTCTTTAAAGAGTAAATGTAACTTAGCGCTGCGACTGCTGTTATGGGTTAAATTAAGTGCTTTCATTTGCCCTGCCGCAAGTTGTTTTTCTATCGCGACTTTTGGTAACCACGCAAAGCCCAGTCCATTACTGATAATATCAATTGAAGTGCGTAAATGAGTGACGGTCCAGCGCTGATCGGCACCTAACCAGCCACCATCTTGTTTGTGCTTATTCGCTGAATCGCGAACTACAATTTGGCGGTGTGATTTTAAATCTTCGAGGGTGATTTCACGCTCTATCTCATGCAAGGGGTGATCTGGGTGTGCTACAGCAATAAACTCGATATCACATAACTCTTCGTGAAAGTTTGCTGCAATTGGAAAGCCGGTAATAGCAATATCAACCAGATCGTTTTCGAGCAGCTCATTGCCCCCCATTAGCACAGATTCATGCAGCTCAATACGCAGTTGTGGGTATTGCGATGACGTGTCGTTAAGTACTTTATAAAGCAGTTGTTGTGGGAAAATAGCATCAACAGCAATGCGTAACTTACTTTCGATACCTTCACCCAAGGTTTGCCCAATGGCCTCAACTTTAGCAGCTTCATCAAGTAAGTAATTAGCACGGCGCAGCATCATTTCGCCGGCTTCAGTGAGCACGGTTTTGCGGCCTTGAATGCTGAATAATTTTACATCGAGTGCAGATTCAATTTTGCCAACTGCATTATGAATACTCGATTGGCTTTTATGAATACCTTGTGAGGCTTGGTTAAAGCCTCCAAATTCAACAACAGCACGAAACATGCGCCACTGTTCTAGCGTAATTCTTAGCATGATGTTCCTTTGCTTATTTAACTACCTAATAGTACCTGTAAATGCTGAAAAAGTTTACTTTTTAGGTGAGGGCAACTCAATATACTCAAGCTCATCACCGGGAATTTTAGCAAAGCGCTGTGCTTGCCAATCTTGTTTTGCTTGCTCGATGCGCTCTTTGCTGTAAGCGACAAAATTCCAGTGTAAATACGGGACTTTATTGAATTTACTGCCACCGAGTAAAATAAAGCGGCTGTGCACCAGTGTCGTTATTTCGTGTTCGCTGTCATCAAGTAGTACAAAGTCGCCTTGGGTATAGCGAGTATCACCCACACTAATTTCACCATAAATAACATACACGGCGGTTTCATGATGAGGATGCGGTTTAGTAATATGGCTGCCTTGCTCTGCTACCGTATCTACATAAAACATCGGAGAGTAGGTTTTGACAGGGGAGCTTAAGCCATAAGCATCACCGACAATGAGCCGCATCAGCACGCCTTTTTCGATTTTCTCAGGCAATTGTTGTTTTTTGATATGTTCAAAATGCGGTGCTATTTCGGTCATACTTTCAGGTAAAGCAACCCAGCATTGCAGACCATTAATGTCGTGCTCGCTCGCCCGCACTTCAAGGCTTTCTCTTTCTGAGTGAACTATACCGCGACCTGCGGTCATCCAGTTAACATCGCCGGGTTCTATTTGCAGGCTATTACCTAGCGAATCGCGATGGTAAATACTGCCAGTAAATAAATAAGTGAGCGTTGATAAGCCAATATGCGGGTGAGGCCTCACATTTATGCCTTCCCCGCGAGGAAAGTGATTTGGCCCCATGTGGTCAAAAAAGACAAATGGCCCAACCATTTTTTTGTCAAAATGAGGCAAGATGCGTTTCACATCGAGCCCACCAATATCATGGCTGGTTGCTGTTAATAACGTTGCCATATTCGCGCCCTCTTAAAAACAAATTCAGCCAACAACCTAGGTTATTGGCTGGGATAAATATTATGCCTGACTACGTTTTAACACTAGTTGATCTAGGCTGATTTTGCCTGCACCAACACTGGCTAATGCTAAAAAGCCGCCTGCCATCGCAATATTTTTGTAGAACATTAAAAATTGCATTTGATCATCAAGTTGAAAGTGGAATAACAAAGCACTAACTAGGCTGAAACCAGCAAAAGCGACAGCGGTTAGTTGTGTTAAAAAGCCGAGTAAAATAAATAATCCGCCAACAATTTCAAAGGCAATCACAAACGGCAGTAAGAACTCTGGTAAACCTACTGATGCCATGTACTGTGCTGTTGCATCAAAAAATTCTATTTTGCTAAAGCCGGTTAGTAAAAAGATGGCCGATAAACCAATACGTGCCAATAAAGTGCTAATATTTTGTAAGTGTGGTTGAGCTGAGATTAAAGTAAAAAGTTTCATAGTAGGTATCCTGTTTAGTTAAGCAGTGTGTCTGCGATGGAGTAACTATAAGTTCACTTTAAAAGAATTAAAAATTGTAAAATTAGTGTTTATCATTCTTTAAAAAAGAACATAAAAGGAGGTTGAATATGAAGTTGTTGTTATTAATAGGGTTTTGTTTTTCGGTGGCTACAAGTAGCTTGGTGTTTGCCGAACAAAATTTACCAAATAGTCGTCATTATGAGTTGCTAGCTTCAGATATTGCGGTGCAGCAAAGCTGGCAAGTTAAAGACACAATTAAAGGTTATGAGATGCTGGAATATCAAATTAACCTTAATAAAGGCACTACTTTAAAGGTTGATTTTGCTCCATCAAATTCAAGCAACTACTTTAATATTTTACCAAAAGGCAACCCAACTGCTTTGTTTGTTGGCCCGGCAAAAGGTGATCATGCCGAGATTAAAATTCCTGATAATGGCGATTATGTGATTCGGGTGTTTCTCATGCGCAATGCTGCGCGCCGTGATGAGCAAAGTGAATTTACAGCAGATATTAGCGTCGTAAAAAGTACATTAAAAGGCATGCACCCAAGCTGGGATGTCGATGGTGATGGGGTAAATGATTGCGAGAAAGACGGTAGCTGCGATCACACGGTTGACTACAGCCTTCCTCGTAAGTCGAATTAGGCCTTTGCTAAGGCCTAATCAGCATATTATTCAGGCGCTACTTCAAGCGTTGTGAACAATGAATAGCGTACGTTATCGATATCAGCCTCTGTTGGCTTTTGATTTACAGATGCTTCAATCAAATACATATCAGCGTGAGCGAATGTCACAGTAAAGAAACCTTTTTTATCGGTTGTTACTTTAACTTCGTCACGCTCATTACGGTAGCGAGCACTACCACGAACAATAGCAAGCTCAACGTCAGCAGCTGGTTTGCCATCCATTAGTAATTGGAACTTAGCTTCTTCACCAGCAAATAGATCGTTCGGGTGAGTAGGGCCTGAAATTTCTAAGCCCTGACCAAGCAATGTTGGCTTAGAAGTACCATTACGGCTTACAAATGTATCAACAGTTGCGATTGATTTTACAGTGCGCACGTCGGTTGCGCCTGCTGGTAGGTCTGCTTCTTTTTTACCTGCGAAAACACGGCCGCGATTGCCGTCTTTGTCTTTGTAGAAAGTCATTAGCATTGGCTTTTGCTGCATAGCAATATGGTAAGTACCATCTTGCGTTAAGCTCACTGCCGCTGAGTTTTTGCGTTTTAAATAGTATGCACGAATCGTTTCTTCAACCGGCTTACCATTTGGAGCAAGGGCAATTAATAAGTTGTCGTCATACTCTGCGCCTTTTTGTTTTGGGCGGTATGCTTTATCTGGGCTAAACAACTCATTAGAAATACTGGCATCGATCATCACATAGTGAGTTTTCTCACCAGATAAAGAAGTGTGAGATGGCATTAACCAACGGGCATGTGCTTGTGCATAGCCAGATGCAATTGCTGTGAAGGTCACGGCGCCGATCAGCGCCGTTTTTAATAATTTTAATTTCATTGTTTGTCCTTAATTACTGGTAATGGTAACAAAGCTAGTCGCGAACTCTTTTTCGCCTTTAATTGTGACTTTGCCGTCTTTCGTTAAGTCGATTTCAACGCGGGTGTAATCTCGGCCACCTTCTTCACGTACAACTTCAACATTTAGTAGGTAGCTACCAGGTTTAACTGGATTACCTTTTAAATCTTTACCTTGCCACTCAATGGTGTAAGTGCCTGGGCGTTTTGTTGCACCTGTTACACCATCAAAGCTGTCGTTGCTACGACCTGCTTTTCGCCACCACTGACGTAAGTCTTTAAACCATTCAGCTTTTTCGACCCAAAGTGCAATAGTGGTAACGTGTTTACGTTCAGGTGTTTCTAGCCATAACGCCACGTAAGGGCGATGATATGGAGAAACATCTAGCTCAGGTAAGGTAAATTCAACTGTTAGGTTGGGATCTTTTGCAAAGCTCAGAGGGCTGAACAAGCAGCCAATTAGTAGAGCAACGAGTAAGTGGGCTTTTTTCATTAAGATACTCCTTTAAGTTGAGGCACCCAAACTAGATAAATAACCAAAGGCGTGGCAACACCAAGCAGCGTTAACCAAAGGCCTGCGGCACGTTTTTTACGGTTTTGAAAGAGAATAAATAATCCGGTAATAGCAAACAGAATCATCAAAACAGCTGAGATATCAATCACCCAGCTCCATGCTTCGCCTGTATGGCGGCCTTTGTGTAAGTCACCAATCAGACTCATAAAGCCACCAGTTTGATAATCAATATTAAGTTCACCGGTTTGAAAATCGATTTCGGCGTAGGCAAAGCCAGCCGGAAGCGGGTAGTCGAGCATTACCAAGGCATCTTCTTTTTCCCACTCAATACTTTTTACATTGCTGAGTGAAAACTGCTGTTGCATGTATAGCTCTATTTCAGGGTAAAGGCTTGGTAATGTGTCGAGGTTTGCTTGTGCTTTTTCGAATAGCTCTGCAGAAACAAGTAGTTGGTTCTGACCATTATGTTTATCATTTTCGAGCCAACTAACGTGGTTAAGAATGATGCCACTGACACAAAATAAAATAAGCAAAAAGAATAAGGCCGTTGAAAGGTATATGTGTAAGGCGCGGCTAACGCTATAAAAGCTGCGTTTGTTAAATGAGAACATAATGCGGTTTATTCGTTAAAGATACAAATATGATAATGATTTGCATTACTGATAACAAGCAGGTTTACGTTCTTTACATTTCTTTGTGCTAGAAATGAATAGCGAGGTAAGCCATAACAGCTAGTTGCGAACTGAGAAAACAAGCAAGCAACATCAAGCGCATCTGTGTGGTTATATTAACTTGAATTAGGGTTGGTTTATTTGGCTCAGATGGGCGGTTAATTAAATAGGCTAATACGCTCAATTCAATCACTGCTACTAAATACATCACCCAAATTGGCGCGGCACTTAGTAGTAAAAAAGCATATCCGATAGCCATACCAAAACCTGCTAATAACTTAGCACGGGTAGGGACAACCTTATGCTCTTGCCAAAACCTTAACGGTTGGCCGTATCTGGGGTGGTTTAGCAGCCAGGCAGAAAGCTTGGGTGATGAGCGGGTAAAGCACGCCAATGCGAGTATAAAAAAGATAGTCGTAGGCATCACAGGTAATGCAATACCTATGATACCTAAACCCACCATCAATAACCCGAGTAATTGATAGCAGCCATTTTTATAGGCGGTAAACGCCGCTCTCACATTCATCAATAAAACTGGGCCTGATAAAACTTAAATCGTTGCAGTGCTTGCTCGGCACCTTTTATCAAGGTGGCTTGTTGCTGTTCACAGAGCTCAAGGTTATCAATAAGATGACTTAGTTGACAGTCTTTAGAGTATTCACTGGCTTTAGCAAGGTAGCGTGCACCACGTTGATTATTTAACTTTAGCTCAGCTTCTACCTGTTTGCCTAATGTAGCTGCAGAAAATTGCGATCCTTCAATTACATACAGCCAACCAAGTACATAGGCAAAGTCAGCATTTTGAAAGCGGCAGGGTTGCTGATGATGATTTGGTAATGGGTGCTTTAAATCGTCTAAGTCCTGCTTGATTAAAGATAATCGCGTACGATCATGTAAGTTATCTATATATTGATGTAAACCAGCATGCTCGTAGAGGCCTTTTAATTCTAACTGGTAAGCATACTGTAAGGTTAAAAACTTTTTATAGTTATCTAAATCAGCACTAGGCGCTAGCGCTAATAAATGATGATCAATATCATCGGTTATGATGCTTATCGCTTGTTTTAGCTTTTCAGCTCGAGAAAGTAGCTCGAGTATTGGCATGAATATGTTCCTCAGCAACGTCTTTAGAGTAAATGCACGGGGTAGTTGATGTTGTCATAGGGTTATACCCATAATTTCTAAGTGATAATCAAGCAAAGCTGCTATACAGCTTTTAACAATAAACCGGGCTTGGAATGGTGCTATATAATAATGATTTTCATTTGTATAGCCAGAAAATGTTTTTACTAAAGGTACAGATCGGACCTGAATATTCTTTCTTTTGTGTTTGTAACGTTTTATCAATACTCCAAAGCTACATTATTAAAAAGTAAAAAAGCATGGAGGTTTTTGACTGTGAAGTTTAGTTCCAACATGCTTTATAGCATGTACTAAGCGATACTTGATGGTCGTGTAAGGATATATGTCACAATAAGAATCTTTATAAAACCAATCATGAAAACCAGCCATAGAGCGGGTTGTGCAAAGGCTAATAATGAGAAACTAAAACATATACACGTTACTGCCATGAGCTTTGCTTTGACAGGTATTACTTTGTTTTCTTGCCATAAACGCAATGTTAATCCAAAGCGAGGGTGGTTAAGTAACTGCTTTGCATGTGTTGGTGAAGCATGACTAAAGCACACTAGGGCAAGTATAAAAAAAATCGTTGTTGGCATAATAGGCAAAGCCATACCTACAACTCCTAGAGCTACTAAAGTAAACCCACTTAGTTTTAGTGCGGTTTGTTTGTACCTTATTAGTCGAAGGTTAAATTTCATGAATACACTTGGCTTTGAAATTGTTGAAAGCGTGTAAAGGCTTGGCGAGCACCTTCAATTAGAGCAGCTTCTTGGGCTTGTGTTAGCTCTAACGTGTCTATTAGTTGTGTGAGTTCTCGCCATGCACTTCCTCGACCTGCTCCAGGTCCTTTCAAATATCGAGCGCCATGGTTAGCATTAAAGTTTAGCTGTGCCTCTACTTGCTTACCAAGCATAGCAGCTCCAACTTTTGAGCCCTCAACAACATAGAGCCAACCTAAAGCGGTAGCAAAATCTGTCTCATGGGTGATAGAAGGTTCTAAAGTGGTTTCTGGTAATGCGTATTTCAGGTCTTGAAAGTCCTGTTCTAATAAAGACAAGCGACGACGTGCGATTAGATCATTTATATGCTTAGCAAGTTCTGGGTGTTCGTATAATGCACTGACATCTTTCAAGAAGTTGTACTGTAAACTTAAAAATAATAGATAGCTGCTTGTATCGGCAAATGGGTTTTGGGCCATGATGCTTTTATCGACATTATTGTGCACATCAGTCGTTGCTGTTTTTAGTGCTTGAGATCGCGAATGTTCAGTAATGGTAAGAGACATGTTTACTCCATAGTTAAATCACATTGCAGTGAAAAATGATCGCTGCAATGTATAAGGTAAAATAAGAACTTAAAGTTTGATTTCTAGGCCAAGAGTAATGGTCTTTCCAGGCTCGGGCATGGCGACAATAGAACCCGTTGAAACTTTATATTGGTCAGTTAGATTAGTTACAGATGCATAGCCACTCAGGCTTTCGTTGAACGTGTAATCAAGGTAAAAATCTAATTGATAACCAGATGGGATATACTCAAGTGCATCAACACCTGTTGATGATAAGAAGCCGCCAGGGTGGCGCTTATCGGTATGCTTTTTATAAATAAAACCTGTATCTAATGAATCATCAAACAAGGTTGCACCGATATTGACGATGTAACTCTTTTCTGGAGGAATTCGCAACGGGGTTAAACTGCCTAAAAAGCCTTCACTATTACAACGTTCAGCACCGCCAATATCTGCCAATTCATTTGAACACATCTCTACGTCTTGGTAATTGATCATTGATGCAGATGCATAGAGGTACTGACTTTTATAATCTAGTTTTAACTCGATACCTGGAAGGGTGAATGAGTCATAGTTTGTAAATGCATAGGTGCGTTGCCAAGAATACGCTTCAGGATCCTTGTTGGGTAGGTTCGCCGTAGCAAGCATATCTTTTATTTCAGTGTGGAATAGGCTGAAATTGAAAGTAAAGTTATCATTGGTTGCGATGATGTCACTAAATGTGCTTTCAATATTCAATTCGTATGAATTTGTTCGCTCAGGAGTAATTGGGTAGCCGGGTGAGAAAGAAAACACCTCATTAGAAACGGTTCCCTCGTATAAACTCGGCATTCGATATGCCTTACTATACTTAGCAGATACAAATGTGTTGCCAATCAGAAGATATGAAGCTTGCAAGGTTAAATCTAGTTTAGCATCAAAGTCATGCTCTAATTCAGCTTGGCGGTCTTCAATTTTGGCATCATGAAGGTTCATGTTTAGTAGTAGTTCTAAGTCATTAAAATCTAATTGCGCATTAGCAAAAAAGCTATTTGAGGTTCGCTTACCATCACGTGATGTAGGGTATTTTGTATAGAAGGTGTCTTCATAACCTTCTTTTGGTTTTAATTCTTCAGACTGCCACGCGTAGCCAGTGGTCAAGGTTGTAGGGATCTGGCTGGCAATTTTAAAGCTTGATACATTATAAGCACTAAAGCCTGAACGAGTATTTGCATACTGGTGGGTATATTGTAATGCGTTTGAACCTAGGTTGCTTGCCAATGCATTGTATTGATCTAATTTTGCATGCGTGTTCCAAAGGTTCAATTTCAAATCGATAAGCGAGTTGTTCGTTGGTAAGTAGTGGTAAATAGCACTGATACTATTTACATGTGCTGTACCAAGTTGCCATTGTGGCATTGCCTCTTCACCTGCACGAATTTCTTCCCATGAGCCGTCAGGTAGGCGGCGGTAATCACCTTCTTCATATTTATGCCAATAAGAAGCGAGCATTTCCCCAGCGGCTTGTTGATGATGGCGGGTATTGACTTCGAGAGTGTGTTCATCGGTAAACTCATAGCTAAATTTAGCTAAGTAAGATTCACTTTCAAAGCTCGTATTAACGACTTCTGCGCCAGGTGATACCGGAGGGTGAATTTCAAAAGTACTCAGCCAACCCTCAACAACTTCAACAAAATCTTCATAACCATTACTACCAGCAAAGTAGTTGCCGACCTTTTTGTCACTAAAAGCAAATACTGCGCTGAAGTCATCATTTTTATAAGCTGTAGCTAAAACCATTGACCCGTTTTCAAAGTCTGTAGTGTTATGGCTTGGCGCTACTTGGTAATACTCTTGCTCTACAGGGTCATCACTTACTTTTGGCATAGAGTTGTTGTTGTATGTTTTTAGTTTTACTAATGCGCCTAAATTTTGACCTTCCTTTAAAATATCAGCAGGATTTAAAGTGCTCATACTGACTGTGCCACCGATAGCGCCTGCGCTAAATGGTGAGGCTTTTGCCGCAGGGCCTTTTTCGACATTCACTGTACTGATCAGGTCTGAGTCAATGTAAGTGCGATCAGAGGTGCCCATATAACCGCGGTTAGTGTGAGTAGACTGTAAGCTACCATCAATAAAAATGGGAACTCGGCCTTCACCCTGGACGCCTCGGATGCCCACGTCTAATGCACCTGCTTCGTTACGAATATTATTCGCCTCAATTCCTGAGAAAGTTGAAAAAATATCAGAGTTTGAGAGGCCGCTTGTGCGGTCCATCTCTGCTCGAGTTATTTTTAATTGCGTACCTTTTACTACGATAACTTCTATATCTTTTTGTTTTTCTGTTAAATCATTAGAGACAGCGCTGTCTTTATCGGTAGTAGAAGAGGTTGAGTTTATTGAATTGGTCGACTTTATAACAATACTGTTATCGATTACTTCTGCACGAATAGCTGTATTTTTAAGAGCGACTTCTAAAGCATCATATACTGATTTTTGGCCATGTATTGAAGGAGCGACAATACCTTCTAATATTTTTGCATCAGCAATAAGGTTCATGTTCGCTTGCTGTGCTAGTTGGTTTAGTGAGTTACTTAATGATTGCTCAGCAATGTTAAAATTAAATACCGCTCTATCTTGAGCGGCAAGGGGAGCGCTTAGGGCTAACCCAAGTGCAAATGCCAAAGGTGATAATTTAGTGGTTAAAGAGTAAGGGGTTTTCATTCATTTACATCCAAGTAATTAACTAACTAAAATGAAAACGAATGAGAATGAGAATCCCTCAATAAAAACTTTAAAAATTATAGTTTGTTTATAATTATCTGATCTTTTTCTGTTTTTACTTCAACAGGAACTACATGGGGTAATAATTTTAAAAAATTATCCAATTCTGAGGCATTAAATGTTCCAGACAAAGGTAGTTGGCTCAATTCATTGCTGGCAAATTTAAATTCTCTGTCATGGTATCGGTTGAACTCTACAAAAACTTCATTGAGAGGTGTGTTGTCAAAAATTAGTCGCCCATGTTGCCATGCATCAATAAGAGTTGGGTTAATATTTTCAACAGAGATACCTTGCTCATTAACATAAGCTTGCTGACCTTGTATTAGTTCAACAGTATGCTGATTACTTTGAACCTTGACTCTACCATGCGAGACGCGAATGCGTGTGTTTAATGGTTTTTTATCGACTGTAAACCTAGTACCTAACACGGTTATTTTAGTGGTATCTGTATTGACGATAAATGGTCGCTTGGGGTTTGTCGTAACATCAAATAAGGCTCGCCCTTTTACTAAGGTATTAGAGCGAATGTGCTCATTAAAATTAATGTTTAGGTTTGTTTGTGCATCTAAATATAGCTTAGAGCCTTCTGGTAGGTTTACTTCAAGCTGCTCACCAACTGCTGAGCTATATTGAGCACTGTAATCGCTGCTTTCAGTATGAGGCAATAATGTGAAACTGATCAGGCTTATCATGAATATCGCTAAGCATGCTGCTGTTGCCATCCATACATTTGCTTGTGAAAAACGAAAGACTTTTGATGTAGATAGGTTCTCGATTTCTTGTTCTGAAAACTGTGCTAACAAGCCGTCTATTTGTTTACTTTCTTCGAAAATAGTCTTGTGATCAGGGTTTAGTGAAAGCCAGTACTGAAATTGCTCTTCTTGTTCTGTAGTAAAGCCACACTTTTGCTGTTCTAGCCACTTATTTGCTTGCTCTTGCAATAATGCTTGCTGACGGTCCATTGTATACTTTCCTATTTTCTATTCAGTGTTTCACGGCATAACATCATGGCTGTTGCTAGGTGCTTTTCAACCATACTAACAGAAATGTTCATTTGCGATGCAATTTGATGTTGGCTAAGATTTTTAAACTTATAAAGTACAAAGGCTTGTTTTGTTTTTTGCGGCAGCTGTTCAATGCATTGGTAAAGTTGCTTGAGTTGTTGCTGTGCCGCGAGTTTTGATTCTGGCTCAAAGTCAGCGGGAGCAATAAGATCTAGTTCAACCTCTTCGGTTACTTTTCGCTTTTTACGATACTGATCAATAACAATGTTTTTTGCTGTAGTAAAAAATAGGGCACGCTGCTGGGTTGAATCATGATTTGGATTGTTTTTCTTATGATTCAGTATCCTTAAGTAGGCTTCTTGTACAATGTTTTGCGCCTTTTCTTTACAGCCAACGGAGCGTGAAATGTAATTTAAAACTTCAGCGTAATAGCGTTCCAAAAGTCACCTTTTTAGGTAATTTAAAAAGGAAAAGGATACTAGCTGCCAGTCAATTAAATGGCAATAGTTTTCGTTTGCATTTGTGGCTGGTTTGAGGTGTGACAAATAGCCCAGCGCAAGGCTGGGCTAAATAGATGTATGGAGCAATAGGGTTACTAAAAGTAATAACCTATATTGATATTGAAGCGGGTTTCAGTCTCGTCGCTGTCGCCAGCAATTGAACCACCAACAAATGGTTGGTTTTTCGCTTGTACAAAATCAAAGTAAGTGAATAAGCCACCTGCGGCAACAGATACACCGGTTACATTCATCCATGTATCTTCGCTGTTATCTGACTTGTCATAAATGATGCCGTAGTCATTATAAAACTGCAGGTCTGTTACCGGACCCCACTCTACAGGCAGGCTGTAAGCGATATTAGCATTAGTCATGGTCGCTTCTGCGGCAATACTATCGTAAAACGCATAAGCACCCACGGCCATACGGTCGACGTTGTCGATATCGTAGTTATACTCACCATGCTGTAGCTGGAAATTCCATGGACCGATAGTACTGTTTAAGTGCACAGCCCAGGCGTAGTAATCGCCGGCTTTATCTTCACCGTCATGCAAGCCACCCGATAACGCAGAAACACCTAGCTCGGTGGTGCCGCCGTCATGCTCAAAGTGATAACCATAACGACCAGAGAAGGTGTTGTACTCACCAATCGCATTGGTTGGTTCGGCATAGATACCTTCATCAGCAGAGCGGAAACCGACAACATCGTATGAATAGCGGTCGCTTCTGTCGCTTACGTAACCATCAACGCCACCTAGCTCATCATTTTTGAAAAAGCCAAGGTCAATTTGCCAGTTATCAGCAATTTTGCGCTTGAATAACACACCTAAATCATGGTCATCTTCAAGACCAATATAGTAAGTAGTGCCAAAGAAGTAGTTGTGTGAGTTATAAGGCCAGTTACCAAAAGGCACTTTGGTAATACCTGCCTGTACCTGCCAGTCTTCGGCAAAGTCATAGGCTGCATAGGCATACTTAACTGCAGTCATGTAATCGAAAAAACGGATCTCAGCGTTAAGCTGCACATCACCGACATCGCCTGCAAAATTTAGCCTGAAGATGTCAAAATCGAAGTCACCACCGCGGTTTTTATTACCATCGTTATAAGATGTATGGCTGAAGTTGGTACGTACTGCACCCCCGACCTTAATGCCAGATTCTTTTTTAGGAGCTTCAACAGCCGCTGTTTGCTGCTCAAGTTGCTTTTGTTGCTTTGCTACTTGTGCATCAATTTGCGCTTGTTTTTCGGCTTGTTGCTGCGATTTTTCTTCGGCAGCATCAAGTTTGCTTTGCAGTTGTTGCATTTGCTGTTTCAGCAATTGCAGCTGCTTTTGAAGGTCATCAATTTCAGATGCCTGACTAAGACTTGAAGTTGTGCCCAAGGCTATTGCGAGGGCTAACTTTGATAGTTTAAGCATGAATTTTCGCTAGTGTTGGAATGGGTACTACCAAGCATAGTTGATAATCATGCTGAACCCAAGACTAGACACAGAAAATTAATATTAATCAATCAGTTTTAATTTTTACTGTGGTTCTAATGTCTTGGTGATTGCGCCAACTTCAAGCAGAGGTGAAGCATCAAGCTGATCTGCATCCATCATTGCGGCAATACGTTGCATTGATGAAAGTAGTAAGCTTTGCTCCCACTCATCGAGTGCTGAGAACTTTTCAATGAAGTGTTCTTGCAGAGGCTGAGGTGCTTGATCTAGTAGCTGTTTACCCGCTTCTGTGAGATGCAAACTAACTCGGCGTTTATCTAATTGGCTACGTACACGAGTGATCAGGTTACGGTTTTCTATACGGTCTAAGATATTAGTAACCGTCGCTGGGCTTAGATTTACATTTTGTGCAATGCGACTAGCGGTTATGCCATCGGTTTGTGCAACCTCGTTCATAATCAGTAATTGTGGGCCTGTTAAGCCAGAGGTTTTATTGAGCTGTTTTGAATGAAGGTCGATGGCTCTGATCACTTTACGCAGCGACACTAGTAGCTCGTCATACTTTTGCATGTTTCTGTCTCTTAAATAAGGCGGCGTGGAGCAACCGCAATCAAAAAATTTTACACATCTAATAAATTGAGTTCAAATAAATAATGACTATATTGCTTATAATTTATGGCCATAAAGGTTGTTTTTGTGCTTTTAAAATAATTAGAGCAGAAATTAAAAAGCAAAAGTTAAAATTTAGATGGAGTAATTGTTGTTAACACTTAAAATGTAGCTACGAGGTGACACCATCACTTTGTAGTAAAACAATTTATACAAATAACTAAATATTATTTACTAAAAGCCACTGCATTGGGTAAGGTGGATTTTTCTTTCATTAAATGGGACGAATTATGAAGTTATCGCCATCAGTTACGATTGAGCAAAGTGAAACCGGGCTTGAATTTATTAAAGTTGCTAGTGAGTTTTGTAGCGCAACTATTTTTCTGCAAGGTGCGCAGATCACTGAGTTCACGCCAACCGATAAAAAGCCATTATTATGGGTCTCAGAATTAGAAGATTACCAAGAAGGCAAAGGTGTGCGAGGCGGTATTCCGATTTGTTGGCCATGGTTCGGAGTAAGCCAACATGAAGGCTGGCCAGCTCATGGTGTTGCTCGCACAAGTTTATGGCGCGCTGAAGAAGTGAAAGAACAAGACGATTCTATTTATATCAGCTTGTCATTGCCGATGGCGCAAGTTGATGAAAAGTATTGGCCTTATAAAACTAAGTTATTGGCTGAGTTTATTTTAACCTCTAGCTTAGAGATGCGTTTAACAACCACGAACTTAGATAACCAAACAGTACAGTTTACTCAAGCACTACACACGTACTTCCCAACACCAGCAATTGAAGAAACAAAAGTAGATGGTCTGCAAGGCGCGAAATACATTGAATTTGCTGAAGGTCCATTTGAGCAAAATGAATTAGTGTCGTTCGCACGTGAAACAGACATGGTTTACACCGAAGCAAAAGACACTCAGCGTATCATTACACCTGATGGCATTATTGAAGTAGGTCGCGAAAATTCAACATCGTGTGTTCTTTGGAATCCATGGATTGATAAATCAAAACGCCTTTCTAATTTTGCTGATGAAGAATACCACGTAATGCTGTGCTTAGAAGCGGCTAATGTCCTTGATGATAGTGTTGAACTTGCACCAGGATCAAGCCACACACTTGCAACAAAACTACGCTGGGTATAATTTATAACATATAACAACTCAGTGTTAGCACGTAAGGCCAGCACAGCTGGCCTTTACAAGGAATTACCGTGTTTAGTAATCAACAAATAGAAACCCTTCCAAAGCATCAAACGATTCAATTCCAACCACTTGCTGATAATGCGATATGGCATGTACAACTAAATTGGTTGTTGTTTTATGTGCCTCTGATGGCCGTGATCATTGCGGTACGGCACTTTAATCCTGCCGTTAGCGAAGCTATTGCTACACCTTGGCTTTTGGTTTTGCCATTGTTGGTAATACTGTCGATGGTTTACAACCTTTACAGCGTTCGTGCTAAAGGGGTGGCAGTAAGAGAGCATGATATTGCCTTTAAGCGAGGTTTAATTTGGCAACAAATCACTTTATTGCCTATTTCTCGCGTGCAACACACCGAAATTCATCGCGGCCCAATTGAGCGAAAGTTAGGACTCGCAACACTCAGGCTTTACAGTGCGGGTGGTATGAGTGCTGATTTACATATCAGTGGGTTAACTGACGAACAATGCAATGATGTTCGCCAGTTCGTGCAAAGTTATGGTGATAATGCAGCAACTCAAGAAAATGAGCTTGCCGATGAGTGATCAACAATGGCAACGCGTGTCGCCATGGGCGCTACTGTATTTTATTGTTCACTTTGCACTGCGCTTCATAAAAGATGGGCTACTTAATTTACTGCCAATTTTGGTGTTATTTGTTACGCAAGTTGAGCAAAAGCTGTTTTGGGGGCAAATAGCTGTTGCCGTAGCCTCTTTAGTTTTAGTGCTGTATGCCTTTGCTTATTATCGTAATTTTAAATACCGCATAACAGATGGTCATGAAATACTGCTCAATAAAGGGGTATTTAAAAAAGAGCGGCTAACCCTAAAATTTGCTCGAGTACAGAACGTAAACATTGCCGAGCCTTTTTATTTTCAGCCAGTTAATTTAGTTAATTGTATTTTCGATGCCGCCGGTAGTAGTGCTCAAGAAGCTGTTATCCCGGGAGTTAAGCTTAGCTATGCCGAGCAAGTTCGTGAACAAGTTATGGAATTTAAGGCTCAGTTACAACAGCAAGAGCAGCTACCTGTTGAGCAGAGCGAAGCAACAGATAAACCGAAAACCTTAACGATCAGCAATGCTGAAATTGCTAAGTTTGGTTTGATGTCGAACATGGCAATTTTAGCATTGGCTGCGCTTGCCCCATTTATGAATGTGATTTTTGAGTACCTCGAAAAAACTATCATAAACCGCCTAGAGGCCATACTGAATGAGCAAGCTGCTTTTGTTGGTAGCGCAGCTGCAATCGCTGTGTTAATTATGGTTGTTGCCATTGTTTTATGTGCCATTTTACTTTCTGTTGTCATGGCCTTAGTGCGCTTTTTTAACTTTCAGCTGTATTTTCAGGACGATAAGTTTAAGCGTGTGGCAGGTTTATTTGAGCGACAGCAACTCTCGATCAGCGTGTCGAAAATTCAAAGTGTGCAAATCAAACAAAATATTATTGCTAGGTTCCTTAATCGCTATACCTTAATTTGCCCACAAGTGAGTAGTGGTGGGATGGCAGCTGGAGTTGCGGCACATAAAAATAAACAAACGCTAGTGATGCCAGTAATCACCAAAGAGCAAGTGCAAGCCGTGTGTGGCTGGTTATTTCCATGGTTTGTTGATTTAACAGAGCTTAACTTTATTAAGCCTGAGCGAGCTTTACTTTATAAAAATACGTTTTTATATGTGATCCTGCCAACTGTATTTTCTGCTTTAATTTTCAACGCCTTATTTGATGCTGCTACGATGCTGTGGAGCATTGTCGTGGGCTTAGTTTTGATGACCGGTGTGTTTTTGAATTATCAAAAAACGGGTTTGGCTATGTATCAACATGACGGCCGTTTTTTTGCCGTATTTAAAACCGGCATGCTGGGTGTGCAGTATCGTGTTTTTGAAATCTATAAAGCGCAAAGCGTCACCACAATAAGCACTTATTTAATGCGCCGATCACAGCTTAAAAGCTTGTATATACAACTGGCTTCTGGTTCAGTATCAATGCCTTACTTGAAAGCAGAGCTGGCTGAGCAGTTTGCTGATTTCGCCCTATATGAAATAGAAGGCGTTGAGCGGAATTGGCTTTAAATGAAAACAATTCTCAATATCATTGACTCATTTTAATATCGAGGTATACTAGCGCAACGTCAATAATCACGGGTGCGCAATGATTTATTTACTACCTATTTTAGCTATTTCAGGTGTTGTTGCCTTACTTTGTTATGCACGTTCGCAGCAGGAGTGTAAGGGCTTATGTGTGAGTGTTGCCGTTACAGCAATTGCTTTACTCGTAACCGCAGCTTTAGTCATTGCGGGGCTCGGTGCATTAAGAAGTAGCCTGATGTTTGCCGTGACTATTTTTATTATTTATCAATTACTCGGTTTAGTACGGCCGCTAAAAATCGAGTAATTTCTTACACTTTTTAACTTCAGCCTTTTAAAAAAGCATCGCATACTAGCTCTTAAATTAAGCAACTTGCTAATCAAGGATTGTGATGAAAAAAGCTCTGTTAACTGTGGCATTACTTGCTGCTAGCCACGCTTCAAGCCAAGAGACTTGGCAAACTATTCATACCGAGCACTTTAATGTGCACTTTAGTACTGAGAATCAGCAATGGGCCCGTTCAGCGGCAACAGAGCTTGAAATTGTTCGCGATAAGGTACTAAAACAGCAAAACCGTGCTCTTGATGAAGTGGTCGATGTTCTGGTTTTTGACCCATTTAACGCCTCCAATGGCTTTGCTTTGCCGGTGACTAACAAGCCTTTAATGGCTTTGTTTACTACGCCTCCACAATCCGATACGGTGATTTCTAACACCGATGGCTGGCAGCAGTTATTGATTTTGCACGAATATATTCATTTGGTGCACCTTGCACAGCCTACTCGAAGTGACGTGCGCCAAGCTATTCGTAATAGTTGGGATATTTACGACTTAGTTGATGGCGAAATGCCGCGCTGGGCTGCAGAAGGGTATGCAACGCTACTTGAATCGAAAATGACAGGGCGGGGTCGTTTGTACGATAACCTTTCAGAGGCAATACTGGTTGAATTTGCCCAGCAAGGTACATTGCCACGATATAGCCAATTAAGTAGTACCGAAGGGGGCTATTTAGCTGGCTCAATGGCATATTTAATAGGTTCTCGCTTTCTTGCTTGGCTTGAAGAGAACTATTCAGCGCAAACTCTTGATGCAGTTTGGACTCGCATGCAAGCGGTTAAAGCACGTGATTTTAATGAGGCCTTTAGCGGCGTTTTTGGCGACTCACCTGAGCGCCTCTACCGCCGTTTTATTGCAGAATATACTTATAAAGCAATGGCTAAAGAAGTAAGTGAGCAAGCACTTACAAGTAAGCTATGGTTGGAGCTTGATCTATACGCCTCGAACCCTGTTTTAAGTTTAGATAACAGTAAGCTTGCCATTGTTGAGCGCAACAAAGGTGACGAAACCCGTTTAGTCATTTATAGCACTGATGACAATCAACAGGCTGCTGATGATTTTGCAAAGCAGCAACAAGCGTTACTCGATGATGACCCTGCTGATATTGCTGATAAAGCCCCCAGTGTTTTTAAGCGTAAGCAAAAACATGTGCTTCACCAAATTAATCGGCAGGGTATAAAAAACCCGCAGTGGTTAGATGAAAATACATTGTTTTTCACCGCCACAACAACTGTTGCTAAAGGCTCAATTCAAGGTATTTCTGATTTATACCGTTATGATATCGACACAGGTAAAGTGAGCGCTTTGACCCATCATGCAGGGCTGCGCCGCTTTAGTATCAGTGAAAACGGGCAAACGGTTTATGCTGAGCAAACGAAGCATGGTTTCTCGGAGCTAGTGCGCCTTGACCTCAATACTGGTGTCGCTACGGCTTTATTTGAGAAAAGCCTAGAAACGGTTTATGACTATCCATTACTAAGCCCTAATAAAACACAACTTGCCTATTTAAAAGCGACATTGAATGCTAATTGGCAGTTGTATATACAAGATTTAGGTTCCCAAAAATCACTTACTGTGCCAATGCCAGAGGGCTATCAGTATGTGTCACAACCTAATTGGCAAGCCGATGGCAAAGGGCTTTATTTTGTCGCTGGTAAAAATAAAGCTCTCGATTTATATCATTATGATATACAAAGCAATTCACTACGCCAATTAACGCAAGGCCAAGAAGCTGTTGCACACCCAATGGCAATGAATAACGGTGAACTTTTGTATTTATCGATCACTGCTGAAGGGCCGAATATCAAGCATTTTGCTGAGCAACCACAAGGATTAAAGATTGTTGAATTTGCTAAAAGTGCAGCGCCACCACGAGGGCAAGTAACGAGCGAAGTATTACCTGAGGCTAAAATCTACCCGCAAAGCCCAACTGAGCCAGCCGATTATGATATTTGGCAGCAAAAACCCACCTTTTCATTGGCATCTCAGTATTACTCGGCATCATCTTCGCTGCTTACCCTTGGGGTCAAAAGTAACGACTTTTTAAAGCAGCTTGATTTACAAGCAGGCTACAGTGCTGATTTACATGACAAAGCATTAGAAGGGGTGTTTGCGGCCGCTAAGTACTCAGCGTTTGATTTAAAATTTAAAGCACTGTTATTTGATTACGACCTTGAATCAGCAAAACAGTACCATTCACAAATACCGGTGAATATAAGTAATACTGGGGCGCATTTAGCCATGAGCTACCCGTTGCAGTTTCAGCAGCTCAGTATTACACCGAGTTTGAGCTATAACTACAGTGATTTTAGTAACGGGGATGATCAATGGTTAACCCTTGGACTTGAACAAAAATGGCAACATGATAGACAGCGATATGGTTTTGCTCAGTCTGTGAGTGCTCAGTGGTTATCCGGTGATGCTAACTCGAATAATTGGCAAGGCTATAACCTTGCCACCGTATTGAGCGGTTATGCTTTTGATATTCCTGTTTATGTTAATTTTACACAGCAATATCGCGATGACAGTATTCTTGCTCTTGGCGGTTATGAGTCAAACTTAATTAATAATGACACGCAAAGCGGCTTTGTTGTCGCTCCTGAGTTGCCGTTTATTAGTCAATCAGGTAACCGCTATAAAGGTTATGGCGGGGGCATTAGTTACAAAGATTCATTACCTTGGCTTTATTACCAACAGCATCAAGTTGATAACCGAGTCTATGCACAAAGTTACGGGCTAAAATGGCGAGGAGACTTTAGCTTTGGTATGGGGCCCGCTGGTTTAAATGATGTAAATCTTGATTTTGGCGTCGCCAAGGTAGAAGGCGACGACTTTGAAAATGATTTACGGACTTGGCTAAGCTTCTATTACTCGTTATAGCCTAGTGTTGGTCTTTTAAGGCGAAAAGCTTGGCGTGATATAGCGCCAGTTTTTCGTCTTTATTCTCTATCTCAATGGCTTTTTCTAACCATTCCTTACTACTTTGTTCATTACCTTGCTGAAAACTAATAATCGCTAATTCTATATAGGGTTCAGATAAATAAGGGGCTAATGCAATAGCGTCTTCGAGTTGTTGTTTTGCCTTAAAAAGCTTGCCATTGTTACGGGCGTTAATTGCCGTTGCCAGTAACTCGAATGGATCCTGCTCTAGCATCGCTAACTGTGAATTGAGCTGCTCAGCCAAAACTTGATCATTAAGTTGCTCGGCCAGCACTGCGTAATTATGTAGTAAATTTGTATCGCTAAAGCCATGCTGCATTGCTGTTTGATAAATATGTTTTGCTCCAGCTAAATCACCCGCTTGGCGATGTAAAACGGCAGCTAGATTATAAAGTGCTGCTGCATTTGGGGTGTATTCATTGGCTTTTAATATATAACTATAGCTTAAGTCGAATTGTTTCAAGGCCAGTGCTTTTGCAGCCAAGTTACTGTAATAACGGCTAATTAAATCTTTTAATTCAGCGCGGCCAGAGTAAAAACTACCACGAGCAGGGAAGTAATCGATGACTGTGCCTGGTGGCACCAAGTAATTATCGTCCTCATTTAAAGGGGCGTAGACTTTGGTGCGAAAATGGCCCGATACATACACGATGTTATTTTGTTTACTATAAACTGGCTCACTGGAGACCGCTTGAAAGCCTGTTTGAAGTCCTGCTAGTTGAGCATAAGCATGGGTTAAAATTGCTAAGCTAATACAGTTACCTTGATGACCTTGAAGAGTCTGCTGGGCATTGAGTGTGGCGCTAAAGTAATTAAAATTGGTGAGCTTATTTTCTAAATAGTGATATAGGATTTGGTCATCCCTTAAATCACCACCTTGACGTTTAGTAAAATAATTAAGAAAACGTTTCTGCTCATCTGCAGGGAGCGTAAAAAGCTCAGGGTCGCTAAGTTCAACGTGTTTAAAATGTGCTGCATTGAGTAAGCTGGCCACACTCGGTGGTGGCGTCGGTTGTTGTTTTGTACTCTTGCATCCAACTAAAAAAGTACTTAATACAAGCGCATATAAAATTGACTTCATGGCTTAACCCTCCTGAGCACTATTTAATCAATGTACCCAGATCACATTAATTATTCAAGTCAGTCGTTAGTGTCATCAGCTGTAAACAGCTTGTACGGATATCTTGCCAATAGACTGTTGTTTATTTTTTATTCTTTATTGCATTCTAAAGCGCTCTCATTACAATGCCGCGCTCTTTTAAATTGCTTTAAAAACAGGTGTTTACTGTAATTTCATGGGCGATTTATAAACTGCTAACTTATTAACTAAATTGTAACGAGAGAGGTCTGTTTTGGCGCACTTTTTGCCGATTATTTCATGCTTTATTTTAGCGTTTAGCTTTTATCCGCTTTTAAATAAGATCCGTAAAAATCGCAGTGTGTCGGGCGTTTCGCTGTTAATGATGAGCTTTGGTGTCGCGCAAAGTTTATATTTCATCACCTTTAACCTGTTTTTTCAGCGTTTTTACATGGTTTTGCCGTTTGTTGTTACCGGCATGCTAAGTGGTGTGATTCTTTACTACTTTGTTCGTTACAACGCTGCGCGAAAGCAACGCATGCAGCTAGCTGGGTTATTAGCCATGTCGGTCGTGCCTTTTGGTTTGTTGCTTAACCCTCATTATGAAACAGCAATGGTGCTTAACTGGCTAACCTATGTAGGTTTAGTCATGAGCTCTATTCGTGTGATGCCGCAGACTTATAAAACCATTAAAAGTGGTGATATTAGTAATTTAAGTGCGCGCTACTTTAGCCTACAGTTTGTTGCTGGAAGCTGCGGCCTCGCTGCCGAACTTGCTATGGCGACACCGAGTGTGTCTCACATCTTAACCTTTGTGATGATATTACTGACTAATGCCGCACAACTAGGGTGTATTCAGTATTATAAATCGCGCCCAGCAATGGCTTAAAAACAAAAAGGCTGCCAAGTGGCAGCCTTTTTTGTGTTGTTTTACTTATGCTTCGAGGGCCTTACTAATTAAGCGATCGATATATTGCTTATGGGCTTTAGCTGCGGTGTCTGCACCCCAAGGTACGCTCATATCAGCAATTTGATTTAATTGATAAAGCGCGGCAGCTTTGGCTAGGTTATCGTGCTTACTCGCTTTACCTAAACCAGCAATCGCGATTAGCTGATTCACATATTCAATTTGTAGATTGTGACTTAGGGTATTTGCTTTTTTGCTGTCTACAAAAATGCTTGCTGTTAAGTCATTCATAAATTGGTTAAGTGAATACTCGTTGCCATACATTGCGCTGTCTGAAATACGCAGCATAACAGCCGGGTGTAACAACTGAGCAAGTACCAGCTTTTGCATGCCTAAAATCATGCCATGTGGTTTAGGATCTTCGTTCTTACCATAATGATTAAAGCCACGACGTTGCTGTAGCAGGTAGTTATACAGTGGCTGCATGCTCGAAAGTACATTTGGCGAGAATACTTTGTCGGCTAATACTTGCATTGCATGTTGCTGGCGCTCAAGTGGCACTGGCGTAAATGGTGCGCCATTTTTGTCATCACCCACCACATTACGTTCTACATAAACACCACCAATTTGACGAGATACCACGCCTGCTTGTGTTCTGTAGCTTCTAAATAAAATGTTCGCTGAGGTAACCAGCTGTTGGTATGACTCACCATTAACCGTGGCTTTGTCTTTAAGTTCAGTAAACAGCTTATTGATAAGCTCCATACGATCATCAGCATATGCGGCAGGGTTAGATGACATATCGCCAATCATTACACGAGGGTCAATATGGCGGCCTGGGGCACGCATATCATCAGCATCATTACCAAACGCTAAAGCATGCTCAGATGAGCGAGCGAGAATTTTTTCAAGGCGTTGCTGCTCAGCGGCTTTATCTGCTAATGCTTGGCTGTAGCCGTATTCAATTGCCCAATCATCGTAAGGGCCTGGTTTTGTTTGGAAGATATCACCTTGCTGCATACCAATAGGGGCAATGTTTGCTGGTGCATAGTCCATAACTGAACCCGTTACGATACCCTGCGTTTTACTCTTATCGTGAACTTCTTTTTCATCCCACAAGATAGATGATTTCATATTGTGGTTAAGACCTAGGGTATGGCCCACTTCGTGTAAAACTAGCTGAGTTAAGCCTTGGCGTAAAATCTCTTTGTCTTCAATGCTCGCACCTGTGCCTAAGCCTTTAGCAAGTAGCATGTTTTCTTGAATGCTGTGGCCCAGTGAGCAATGTAAATCTGTGTTGCTTTGGCTAGTTTCAAGCGTGGCTGCACCTTGAGTGTATAAGGTGTCGTACATCCAACGGTTTTTCATGAAAACATACTCTAACATGATGTCAGAGCCTAAGATTTCACCGGTTAATGGGTTCGCAAGGGCAGGGCCATAACCGCCAAATGGAGGGCGCGGTGATGCAGTCCAACGCAATACATTGTAGTTAATATCGCCCGCATCCCAATCGGCGTCATCAGGTTGTACTTTTACTTCGATGGCATTTTTAAAGCCTGCTTTTTCAAATGAGCTATTCCATGCTAGTACTGCATCACGAATAGTGTCTCGCCACTCAACTGGCGTAGTATTTTCAATCCACCAAGTAATCGGTTTAACTGGCTCTGAAAGTGCAGCTGATGGGTCTTTCTTTTGTAAGTCCCAGCGCTTGATGACATCTTCATAAGGTGCCCAATCCGCTGATGTCATATTGTCGAATTCGTTAGTAAAATAACCAATACGTGCGTCATCTTGGCGAGCTTGATAATCATTTTTTGGTAACGCAACGAATGAATGCTGGACTTTAATTGAAACGTTACGAGGATCGCTTACGGCTTTTGAACCTCGTACTGTTGGGTTGGCATTAGAAAATACATAATCCACTACAACATCTAGGTTATTTGGGTAAGGGCGTTGTTTAACGATTCGCGATTTTTTGTCGTTTAACTTACCAAGTTTAAAGCGCTTGCTGGCATTTTTATCTTTTGGGTTCGCCCACGGTGATACTTTATGCAGTGCTTCACTTAAAAAGAGCTTATCAACATTAAAAGCAATTTTACCGTCTTCTTCTTTTTCGATTTTAATACTCGCAAGCACAGCTTCGCTGATGTTGGCATCGGCAGAGCGTGCTAAGGCTGAGTTTTCATCAAATTTATAGCGCGGTGTTTTGCTAATAATATCAATGCGGTCAAAATATTTACGAAACTCAATTAGCTTTGTCTCGCGATATGCCCCTCTGAAGTGGCCTGCGTCAGTAACACCATCAACGGTGTGAGCAAAGTACACAAATGGTGTATCAAGTTGAGATTGGTCGATCACCATTAAGTTATCGCCGGTTTTCGCATCTTGGTAAATGCTGAAAACACCGGCAAACTCGCTTTTATCTTTGATCATTTCAGCCAGTGTTTTTGGCTTCTTTTCTTCTTTCTTTGTTTCGGCGGCGTGGCCATTCATGGCAAACGCTAAGCTTAGTGCCAGCGCAATGTTTGTTATTTTCATTGTTAACTCGTTCCTTTAATTATTTCTCAATCAAGTTTAATGAATTAACCCCTTGATAAAAGGCTGTTTGTTAACAAGTGTGAAGGTGGTTTTGTAAGTTTTTGATATTATGTGACTTTTGTTTGTAACAAATTGTTCTTAGATAAGTTTTGATTTTTGTGTTGCCAATTTATCTGTTTTTGTAACAGTTCCTTACAAATGTCACATTAATGTTTCTGTCAGCTTTGGTATGATAGGGCCAGTGAAAATATTATAGGTGTAAGTTATGCGCACAAGTTTATTAAAATGGATATTACCGTTTGTTGCATTAATCGTTGGTGTTGCTGGTTTTAAGGCAATCAACGCGATTGCTCAAGAGCCTAAAGACAAGGATGTAGTTGATGTGCGTCCTTTAGTACAGGTTGAGCCAGTAGCAAGTGATGATCATCAAGTGATTATTAATAGTTACGGCGAAGTGAAACCGCTTGAAAGTACCTTACTTGCCTCGCAAGTGGCTGGTGAAGTTACAAGCTGGCATCCAAACTTTGTTGCTGGTGGGATTGTAGCTCGTGGTGAAGTGTTATTTACCATCGAAAAAGATAACTACGAAGCAGCTGTACTACAAGCTGAGGCGTCACTTGCTAGTGCTCAAGCGGCACTGATCGAAGAGCAAGCACAAGCTAAAGTGGCAGAGGATGAAGCAAGACGTTACCCAGAACGTGAGCGCACTGACTTATTCCTACGTAAGCCTCAAGTTTTAAGCGCGCAAGCCGCTGTTAAATCAGCGCAAGCTGCATTAAAACGTGCCGAGCGTGACCTTGCTCGCTGTGAGGTAAAAGCACCTTACGATGCATTGGTGATCAGCCGTGAAATAGGTGTCGGTCAATACATTAATGTAGGCAGCCAAGTTGCTGAAATTAATAATATTGAAAGTGCAGAAATCATTGTACCAATCGCTGGTTTCGATAGTGTATTTTTGCCAAAACGCTTAAAAGGCGTTAAAGCGACTATCATCAATAAAGGCTTAAACAGCTTTACTCGTGAAGCCGAAATTGACCGTGACCTAGGCGTTGTTGATAACGCGACTCGCATGAGCAACTTAGTTGTTCGTGTTGATGACCCATACGGCTTAAAGCACGACGTACAACCTATTAAATTTGGTGCTTACGTACAAGTGAGCTTTGCCGGTGCAACATTACAAAACATCTACCGTTTACCACAGTCTTTAGTGAATAACCAAACGGTGTGGATTGTGAACGACGAGAATAAACTTGAACCACGTAAAGTAACCGTAGTGCGTGAAGAGGGTGAGTACTTCTACATTAGTGATGGCCTTGAAGTGAATGACCAGTTGGTTCTGACGCTGCCTGAGTACCCGCAAGAGGGTATGGAAGTGAAGGTTGCTGGAATGAAAGAAATGACAAGCGATGCAGAAACTGCAGCGGTTGAAAAGCTTTAAGGTAGCACTATGACTGATACAAACACAGAAAAACAGTCTGGCCTTATAGCTTATTTTGCCAATAACTCGGTCGCAGCTAACTTAATGATGGTGTTTATCATCATCATGGGGATCATTAGTTATTTCACTATTCAGCGCCAGATGTTCCCAAATGTTGAAATTAACTATATTGAAGTACAGGCCAATTATCCGGGGGCCTCACCACAGGAAATTGAAGAAAGTATTCTGATCAAGATTGAAGAGTCACTAAAAGATGTAACCGAGATTAAACGTGGTGTATATCGCTCATTTCGAAATAGTGGCCGTGCAAGTTTAGAGATCAACACTGATGCAGAACTTACTGATGTACTCGATAAAGTGAAGCTACGGGTAGACAGTATTGCGACTTTCCCTGCGGGCATGGAGCCTGTGACGATTAGTCAGGTTGAATTTCGCCAAGATGTAATCGGTATGACGCTGGTAGGTGATATTCCACTTACTGAGTTAAAGCCAGTAGCAAATAAAATTGAAGATGAGTTACTGCAATTATCCAATGTGTCACTGGTGCAAAACGATGTACCACTTGATGAAATTGCAATTGAAATTGACCCTGATTCACTGCGTCAATATAACCTTACTTTAAGTGAGGTGGCTAGTGCAGTACGTCGTTACTCTGCGAATATCTCGGCAGGTCAACTACGTACTGACGCAGGTATTATCTCGGTACGTGTTGAAAATCAATACTACAGCGGTGATGAGTTCCGCCAGATCCCAGTAAAAATTGGTGCTAATGGCGCGAAAGTGCTGCTAAACGACATCGCTGTGATTAAAGACCAATTCACAGAAGGTGAGCGCTACTTTAAATTTAATGGTGAAAATGCCGTTTATTTATCAGTAAAAGCAACCAAAGAACAAAACATGATCCCGGTTGCTGATTCAGTTAAAGCGTTTATTGAGCAAAAGAATAAAGAGCTACCGGCGGGCTTGCGTCTTGAGCCATTAATGGACATGACGTACTACCTAAATGCCCGTTTAGACATGATGAAAAGCAATTTATTCCAAGGGGCTATCTTGGTTGCCATTATGTTGTCTATCTTCTTGCGCTTTAAGTTGGCACTTTGGGTAATGATTGGTTTACCTGTGTGTTTCTTAGGTGCAATGATGATGATGCCATTATTTGGTATCAGTATTAATATCGTGTCGTTATTTGCCTTTATTATGGTACTCGGGATCGTGGTCGATGATGCCATCGTCATAGGGGAAAGTGCCTACACCGAAATTGAGAAAAAAGGCGGTGGTGTTGTAAACGTGGTAAATGGCGCAAAACGCGTTGCTACCCCAGCAACATTTGGTGTTTTAACAACAATTGCTGTATTTGCACCATTCACCTTATCAAGTGGCCCAGAAAGCGCATTCTTTTTTGGTATCGCCGTGGTGGTAATTCTGTGTCTGATATTTAGTTTGATTGAATCGAAACTTATTTTACCGGCACACATTGCCCACACTAAGTTTCCGCCAATTAATCCTAATAGCTGGCGAGCGCGTTTTAACAAACGTTTCTTTAACTTTGTAAATGGCCCATATAAGCGTTTTATTGAGCTGTGTGTGGAGTGGCGTTGGTTTGTGCTATTTGCGTTTATCGGTTTATTGATTTTGACGTTTGGCTTAATTTCATCAAACCAAGTGCGTGTGGTACCAACACCAAAAGTACCTCATGACTTCCCGCAAATTCGTTTAGAAATGAATGAAAATGCCTCGGATATGCAAACGATTAATGCTATTCGTGAAATCGAAGCCATGGTTAACAAGGTAGACCAAGAGACAGAACGAGAATTTGGTCAAAAGCTAATTCGCGATATCTTAGTGTTCAACCAAGGTCGTACTGAAGCACAACTACTTGCTCCGCTGGTAGATGAAGAGCTTCGCCCGTATAACGCATTCGAATTATCTCGTCGTTGGCGTGAACAAATGCCAAGTATCCCAGGTGTGAAATCGCTGCAAATTTACGATGATGTAAATGGCGGTGGTATGGATGGTGAGTTTGGTTACTTACTTTATGGCCCAGATATCGATACCTTAAATGAGGCAGGTCGTCGTTTTATCCAACTACTACAACAGCAAAAAGGCTTATTTGATATTAGTTCGACTATCGATCCGGCGAGCAAAGAGGTGCAATTAAGCTTAAAACCTGTGGCATATGATCTAGGTTTAGACCTTGCCAACATTGCTAACCAAGTGGGCGCAAGCTTTTACGGTGGTGAAGCTCAGCGTGTTATTCGTCGCGGTGAAGAAGTACGTGTTATGGTTCGTTACCCGAAACTAACACGTGAAGCGTTTGCATCATTAAAGCACGCTGTTATCACAACGCCTGCAGGCCAAGAGGTGATGCTGGGTGATGTTGTTGAACTGAACGAAAAGCCAGGTATTAGCTATATTCGCCGTGAAGGTGGCTATCGTACTGTGTATATCTACGGCAGTATCGATGAAGAAGCGATTGAACCGGGTGAAGTGGTTAAGCAAGTTGATGAGAACTTATTACCGCAGTTAAAAGAGGAATACCCATCAGTTAAAACTGAGCTAGGTGGTTCTATTGAAGAACAACAAGCGCAAGCTAACGAGCAAATCATGTTCTTTATCGGTGGTATGATTTTAGTATATATCTTGCTTGCAGTGCCGCTTAAGAGCTATTCGCAGCCTCTTATTGTTATGTCGGTTATTCCATTTAGCTTAACCGGAGCTATTTGGGGTCACTTCTGGTTTGGTCTAGATATTAGCTTGATGTCGGGCTTTGGCTTGATTGCCGCAGCCGGTGTTGTAATTAATGACTCGTTAGTTATGACCGACTTTGTAAACCAAGCACGCCGAGAAGGTATTTCAACTCGCCAAGCGGTTATTGAAGCAGGTTGTGCGCGCTTTAGAGCAATCACCCTGACATCAATTACAACCTTTGCCGGTGTACTACCGATTATGTTCGAAACCAGCTTGCAAGCTAAATTTGTAATTCCAATGGCGGTTGCACTTGGTTTTGCGGTTATGTTTGCAACTCTAATCACTTTAGTACTAGTACCTTGTTTGTATATTGTAATGAGTGATGTGGGTAATGGCTTCTTGAATGTATTCCGCGCAGGGCACCGAGTAGCGACCAGAAGAAAGCTAGCAAGGGATTAATAACCCATTTGCGAAAAAGCCAGCCAAGAGGTTGGCTTTTTTGTTCCTAACGCATTTGCTAGTAACTATTTGCTATATAAGACGTTTGGTTACATTCTTTTGTTTGATTTGTGATTCGGTCACGATTATACTCAGTCTTGTTTTTGGCAAACTAACTGAAAGGTTAGGACGCAAAGTTTCCGGTCTAAGGTTTTAAACTATGATAGCGGGACCGCTGATAAGCACATAATCTAGTGCTTTGGTTCACTTGCCTCAAACTAAAAGTATTTATTTTGTTCGGTTGTTAGATAATGCCTATTAGTTGTTCTTAGGGTGATATTTTGTTTATGCATACGTCAATGGCCTCCGGGAAGTGGTTGCCGATTGGTTGCTTAAATCATCATACCCAACTGTTTGTTGGAGATAGGGTGATTGTAACCTTTTATGACATGCAAGGAGAGCTAGTCGATTTATCATTCGAATACCCGATCAGCAGTTCCGATCAGGGTGAGCCTCATAATTGGCCACGTTCTGTTGCCGAGCATATAAACGTGCATGTTCCGCTGGTAAAAGCGGGCAAAATGACTGAACAAGGTTTAGTGGTTGCGTACCGTTCAAACCAAATTTATGCCCTTGAAGGTTCGGGCATTACGCATGTAAAAGTGGCGTTTAATTGCATCGCAAAATGTAAAGAGCGAGTGCAAGATAGTCTGCAAGATTATGACTATGTCTACCCACAAGCATGCAGCGATTACAGTGCAGGTGTTAAAGTACTGCAGCCAAAAACGGGCCATATTTATATGTGCAAACCGTGGCCATTTAGCGAGTTTTGTCGTGTTAAAGATTCACACAACCCGCTGTTTGAGCCAGGTGTAGGAAAAAGCTGGGCTATGGCTTGGCAGCAAGTATCGCATTAACAGTTTCCCCCTAAATGCTATTTTAGCATTGCTTAGCCCACTCAATTTGAGTGGGCTTTTTTAATACCAACCCGCAATAATGCTTAATCATTTTGAGGGATTAAACCTGCCGCTAACTGCGTTAAAAATTTCTCATTTAGAACAACTAAATAACGACATTTTTGCCTTGTTATCAACGAGGTTTTATTGCCTCAAAATAGACTACTTAATTAAGCTGATTGGTATAATTCTGTGATAAACTGCCAGCAATTCGTTTTTTATTTTGGTTTTTCTTGTGTCGTCAAATTCGTATTCTTTGTCTTTATTAGCGCATCCTCCTGTTGCAAAAAAACACCCTCAGCAATTAACTACACATCAACTGATGCGCACCGATAATTATTATTGGATGCGTGATGATGAGCGCGAAAATGAAGATGTATTAGCGCATTTAAATGCCGAAAACGATTATTGCGATAAACAACTTACCGACATAAAACCACTGCGCGAACAGCTATTTAATGAGTTAAAAGACCGTATTGTAAAAGACGACAACACGGTACCCGTGAAAGATGGCCAATATTGGTATCACTCAGAAGTACGTGGTGACGATGAATATGCACGCCATTATCGTAGCAGCTCAATAGAAGCGCGCGACAAGCACCTGTTGTTAGATGTAAATCAATTAGCTGGCGATTACGAATTTTATGAGTTAGGTGAAGTTGCAATTAGCCCTGATGAGCAGCTGCTTGCTTACTCTGAAGACACCGAAGGTCGCCGTATTTATACCGTGCGTTTTAAAAATATTGCCAGCGGTGAGATGTTTAGTGATGTGCTGGAAAACACCGAAGGCCAAGTGGTGTGGGCTAATGATAACAAAACGGTGTTTTATGTGAAAAAAGACCTGCAAACTTTATTGGGCTTTCAGGTTTATCGCCATGTTTTAGGCACCCCGCAAGCTGATGACGTGCTGGTTTATGAAGAGCAAGATAAAAGCTTCTTTATGGGGCTTGGCAAAAGCCGCGATGAAAGCCTTATTATTATTGACCTTGCGACTACAGAAACAAACGATACTTGGGTGCTTGATGCCAATAACCCAAAGGGTGAATTTAGCGCCTTAATGCCACGCGAAGAAGGCCATGAGTTCGATGTCGATAAGCTAGGTGATACCTTTTACATTGTTACCAACTGGCAAGCGAAAAACTTTCGTTTAATGACCGCGACGCAAAGCACCATTGCCGATAAAAATCGTTGGCAGGAGCATACACCGCATCGCGAGAACGTGTTGCTAGAAGGGGTCGAAATTTTCGATGAGTATCTTATCCTCACTGAGCGAGAGCTTGGCCAAACACGTTTTGTGGTGGTGGATCAGCAAGCAGAACGTCTTACTTTAGAGTTTGATGACCCTTGCTATTATGCTGCTATTGCCATGAACCCTGAGCCGAATGTGAGCTCTGCGCGTATTTACTATTCAAGCTTAACGACGCCAGGTTCTTTGTATGATGTTGATTTAAAAACAGGTAACAAAACCTTATTAAAACAACAGCAAGTGTTGGGTGATTTTAACCCAGAGCATTATCGCTCAGAACGTTTAATGGTTACTGCAAGGGATGGCGAACAAGTGCCGGTTTCTTTGGTTTATCGCATTGATAAATTTAATAAAGATGGCACTAACCCAGTACTGCAATACGGCTATGGCGCGTACGGCATTACCATCGATCCAAGCTTTTCAAGCAGCTCACTAAGCTTGCTTGACCGAGGCTTTGTTTATGCGATTGCACATATTCGTGGTGGTGAAATGCTAGGTCGTCACTGGTATGAGCAAGGTAAAAAGCAATTTAAGCAAAATAGCTTTAGCGATTTTATTGATGTTACGCAAGCGCTTACCAAGCAAGGCTATGCACACTCAGAAAAAGTATTTGCGTCTGGTGGCAGTGCTGGTGGTTTATTAATGGGCGCTGTGGTTAACCAAGCACCTGAGCTTTATTTAGGTATCGGTTGTCATGTACCATTTTTAGATGTGCTTACCACCATGCTTGATGAAAGTATTCCACTGACGACCAATGAATACGACGAGTGGGGTAACCCAAATGATCCAGCGTTTTATGATGTGATTCAGGCTTACTCGCCGTACGATAATATTAAGCCGCAGGCTTACCCTAATATTCTTGTTACCACCGGGTTCCATGACTCTCAAGTGCAATACTGGGAACCAATGAAGTGGGTTGCTAAGCTGCGTGAACTTAAAACCGATGACAACATTTTGGTGTTTAAAACCGACATGGATGCAGGCCATGGCGGCGCATCGGGTCGCTTTAAAAGCCTTGAGGAAAAGGCATTAGAAATGGCGTTTTTTATTGCTTTATTACCGAATTAAGGCTTAGATAAATAAGTAAATAAATTTTATAAGCGTAAACTTAAGTTGTATTTCAAAGGGGTGAGCATGTTTAAAGCCCATGGTGATTGGCGTTATTTTGTTGAGCCGCCAGTGATTTATGTGGAAGTTAGTGGCAGCTTTAATAAAGAAGCCGTTGCTTCATTTAGTATTGAAGTCGGTCAAGAAATCATGAAGTACCCTGAAAATTCAATTCAGTATGCTGTGGTTAATTTGGAACAATTTGAATTAGCAACTGCAGATAGTATTGAGATTGCAAAGGCTTACTTTCAGGCTGTAAAAGCGCGGGGTTACAAACGCGTTGATTATATTAAAGCGAATATCATTGCTCGCAACTTATTAGAGACAGTTTGGTCTGGTGTAGAAATGGATATTAACTTTCACCCAGATGCTGAAAGCTTTTTTCAAGCAAGACCCGAGTACGATAATTTAAGAAAGTGGTTAAAGTAATGCTTTCTAAATATAAAAAAGCCCTCATTTGAGGGCTTTTTCGTGTCAATTCTAAATATTAACCAAGGTAGGCTTTTAACATCCAAACAAGTTTCTCTTGTTCTTTAATGTAGTCGCCCATTAGCGATGCTGTACCTTCGTCATCTGCATCACCTGCTTGTGCAAGGATTTCACGCTGCATTTGAATAAGCGTGCTGTAACCTGCTAAAAGGTTTTCTACTGCAGCAGTACCTTCAGTGATATTTTTAGCTTCACTGATCTTGCTATCTTCGATGTACTCAGAGAACGCATGTACCGGTGTACCGCCTAACGTTAAAATACGCTCTGCAATCTCGTCTACTTTCTCAAGTAGTAAGTTATAAATTTCTTCAAACTTAAGGTGTAATTCAAAAAAGTTACGACCTTTAATATTCCAATGAAAGCCGCGTGCGTTCATGTATTGAATTTGGTAGCAGCTTAGTAAAGAGTTTAGTGAATTTACGATATCTTCACTTTTTGCGCTGTTTAAACCAATTGCATTTACCTGTGACATAGATTGCTCCTTAAAAAACCGTTAAGTGTTTACTTGCTAGTGCTTGGTGTTAAGTATTAGCCATCTTGGCTAATCTGTAAAATGGTTTAATTCGAACACAGTGATAGGTTTTAGCTATCAAAGGTTGGTTTTGTCCATTTGTGTACTATCAACATAACTTTGAATTACTTTTATATAGACTTGGGGCAACTGAGCAAAAAATCTACCTTATTTTTCAAATATTCAAAAATTAGGCAGAAAGTATGATCTAAAACAAGGTTTGTACTCGCTGATAAATAGGCCGATTTAGAACTTGATTTAGGTCAAAAAAACAACGAACCATAAGCGCATAATGACTTTACCGCATTTAACCAGGAGAATAAAAATGGACGGTAAAACAGTTAAAGAAAGCAAAGCTGAAATAGTTGTTGTAGTGATTGCATTACTTGCATTTGTTATCGGTTTGGTAGGTCATCTAGCAGGTGCTAGCTTCGCAAACTTTGATACCTTTGGCTATATTGCTGCACCTGTACCATTGATCTTAGGGATCATTGTTTTAATCTCATATAAAGTGGCTGCAAGTGCTGAAGATTAAAGTATCACTCACTTTGATTTATAAGCTTAATAATGTAATCCATCACTTGGCGTGAGTAGATCATACTGGTGTGACTCAAATGAAACACCTTATGTTCTGCCATGCCATTGAGTTTGGTTTCATCTATCAAAACTGTACCATCAGAGACACTGCCTTTAGCAATCAGTGGCATTAGCCCTATTGGTAAGTCACCAGCAATACTATAAAGCTTGGCATTAAACGGCCAATCGCCATTCTCAGATAATAAAAACTCCACGCTATTTTTTAACAGCATTTCAAAGCCCTTTTGCTGCATTTGCTTAGCAATATGACTGCCTTTATGCGGGGTGCCTAAGGTGATCACCTTTTCAACGTGGCGACTTTGAAGAGAATTGGCCTCTAAGTAAGCGCGAGCAACCAAGCCGCCCATAGAGTGGCAAACTAAGGCGGTAGGTTTACCACCGATAAAGCGATCAATCTTATCGAATATTGCCGCTCTATCGGGAGAGAGCGTGTTATAGGTCAAATTGAGTATTTTTAGACCTGACTTTTCAAGACGCGCGCACAGTGGGCGCATCACAAAGCCTGACATATAAAGTCCGTGTAATACTACAACTTGCCTAATTGCCATCGCATTCCTTACATTAACTGTTGCGGTTTAATTTCGATATTTGCTGTATCTGAGCTAACCCATACTTCACCATCTTGAATGGTAATAGTGAGCTTAATATTGCGATCAGCTAAGTCGGCTAATGCCTGAGTCGCGGCATAATCGAGACTAAAAATACTTAAGTTTTTAAAATCATACAACTTAGGTTGATGTTTTTGCCACCAAATCGCTTGGTTATTTTCGCCGTAGGTATATAAAACAACTTGCTTCGACTTATTGCAGGCTTTTTTCAGGCGTTTTTCATCAGGTAAACCTAGCTCAATCCATAATTCAATTTCTTCGCTATAGTTAATGTGCCAAAGCTCAGGCTCATCATCGGCGCATAAGCCTTTAGTAAACTCTAAGCCTTCACGAGCATTAAGTGCAAAAGCTAACAAGCGGATCATCAAGCGTTGTTCGGTTTCTGATGGGTGTTGTGCCAGTGTTAAATTGAAATCTTGATAAATGTGGCGGTCCATATCGCTTAGCGATAATTGCGCTTTAATAATGGTTGATTTAAGAGCCATAACTGCTTACTTGAAAAAATTTGCGTCATTATAGCGCAATTCGTTGCCGAGCCAGTTAAAATACCGTGAAATTATCTTGTAGGAGTTAAAAATGGCCATCCAGTGGTTCCCGGGTCACATGAACAAAGCCCGCAACGAAATTAAAGAAATCATGCCACAGATGGATGTGATCATTGAGGTACTTGATGCCCGTATTCCTTATAGTAGTGAAAACCCAATGGTTACTGCGCTGCGTGGCGATAAGCCGGTGATCAAAATCATGAACAAGGCGGACTTGGCTGATCCTAAGTTAACGCAAGCTTGGAAAGACTACTTTGAGCAGCAAAGTGGCGTAAAAGCGATTGATTTTGGTAATGATAAAGCGGGTGAAGTACATCGTATTAATGAGCTTTGTAAAAAATTAGTGCCGCATAAAGTAGGCGCTGATAAACAAATTAAAGCCATGATCATGGGTATTCCAAACGTTGGTAAATCAACGCTTATTAATACCTTAGCTGGCCGTATCGTGGCAAAAACAGGTAATGAACCTGCGGTAACCAAAGCGCAGCAACGTATTAAGCTTGACGATGGCATTATGCTTTACGACACGCCGGGTATGTTATGGCCTAAAGTAGAGAACGAAAACTCTGGTTATCGTTTAGGGGCAACTGGTGCAATTCGTGATACCGCTATCGACTACGAAGAAGTGGCAAGTTACACCGCTGAATATTTATTGCAAGCATACCCAGAACTTTTAAAAAGCCGCTATAAAATTGATGAGCTACCAGAGTCTGACTGGGAGTTTGTTGAAATGGCAGGTAAAAAGCGTGGTTGTATCCGCGGTGGTAATCAAATTGATACTTACAAAATGTCTGAAATTCTTATTAACGAATTACGCGATGGCATTATTGGTCGTATTACCATGGAAACACCGGCTATGCGTGAAGAAGAAAAGCAAATGGTTGCTGAACTTCGCGCTGCTGCAGAGGCGAAAAAAGCCGCTAAAGAAGAAGAGAAAAAACAACGCCGTGCACGTGCACGTAAGAACCGTCGATAAAGTTAACGCATTAACTTTTAGACATAAAAAAAGCCCTGCAAGGGCTTTTTTAGTTTCATATCTACCGTCACCGATATGAGCAATGTAGCAAGTAAAATAAGTAGGGTCGCTTATATGTCGCCAATATCAAGGGGCGTTGCCATTAGTAACATATAAGCTAAAGCTTTAACGTGGCGACACGCGTTTCTGGGGAGAAACAAATTCAATCTGAACAAGTCATCATACTTCGCTTGGCTTGTTGAGATTAATTATCAATTAGGTTTTCGATGCTGTCAACATGTTTTTGAAAATAATTCTCATTTAGTTTGGCTTGCAGGTTTGGTACGAATTTTAGACATAAAAAAAGCCCTGTAAGGGCTTTTTGAGTTTCATATCTACCGTCACCGATATGAGCAATGTAGCAAGTAAAATAGTAGGGCGATCACCTGTTGCTAATATCAAGGGGCGTTGCGATTAGCAACAGGCGATCTTAGCTTTATCGTGGGCCACACGTGTTTCAGGGTCGAGAAACAAATCAGTTTATTCCGAACAAGTCATAACACTTTATTGTCTTGTTGATAGTGATTATCAATTAGATTTACGTGGCTGTCAACATTCAATTGAAAATAATTCTCATTTCTTTGTGTTTGTTTTTTAAACTTCCGTAATACAATGCATTAGCACTAAAGTTAGGCTGTAAATTACGTGCAATAAAAACTATGCTGGGGCTATAACAATTAAAATAATCACATGCGATGTTCTCAATTTGGTCAATAAGCCTTCTTGCAATTGTATATCTGGCAATTTTATTTGCGGTTGCAGGCTGGGCTGATAAAAGAAAAGTATTGCCTTTTAAAGGCTTAACCTATGGTTTATCACTTGGGGTGTATTGCACCTCTTGGGCGTTTTTTGGTACCACAGCACAAGCTGCATACAACGGCTGGTGGTTGGCTCCGACCTATGCCGGTACTATTTTGCTATTCATTTTTGGCTGGCAAGTCTATTGCCGCATAGCACATATTTGTCGGCAGCAAAAAATAACCTCAATGGCAGATTTTATTGCGACTCGGTATGGTCAATCGTCGAGTTTGTCTGGACTCATTTCATTGATTTCAGTGATTGCCATTGTGCCCTATATCTCTTTACAGCTAAGTGCAACTGCACAAAGTATCAACTTACTTACCGACCGTGCTGCCACACAAAGCCATGAGGTATGGGCCGATAGTACTTTTTACATCACGCTTGTATTGGCACTGTTTGCTATTTTATTCGGCGCGAGGCGGTTAAAGCCCAGCGAACATAATCCAGGTTTGATAGCCAGTATTGCCTTTGAATCTGTGGTTAAGTTGTTGGCGTTTTTAGCGGTGGGTTTGTATGTGTGCTTTGCTCTATTCGACAGCCCAGTGGCACTGTTTGAAAAAGCGCATGACCTAAATATTGATCAGCAAGTGGCTGCAACGCAAAGTCCAACCTATGTGTATGTTGCTCATACTTTGCTTGGTATTTTGGCGACCTTATGTTTGCCAAGACAATTCCACATGAGCTTTATCGAAAAAAATAACGATAAAGAGCTGGCCTCGGCGCGTTGGCTATTTCCGATTTACCTCTTACTTATTAACCTGTTTATTCTACCGATTGCATACGCCGGATTAATTTACTTTCAAGGTCAAGAAGTCGGCTACGACACCTTTGTATTGGCTTTACCCATGGCGGCTGATGATGCTTTTGTGGCGTTATTAGCCTTTTTAGGCGGCTTTTCAGCGGCAACCAGTATGGTGATTGTGTCATCAATTGTGCTTTCAGTGATGATCACTAATGACTTTATTAACCAATTTATTTTACGCCGCTCGCAACTTACATCGAGTAGTCGCGGGCTTGATAAAAATAACCTATTACATGCGCGTAAAATCGTTATCGTATTGATTCTATTGCTTAGTTACTTCACTCACCGAGTGCTGGGCGAAAGTACAACCCTTGCCAATGTGGGTTTGATGTCGTTTACCTTAGTCGCGCAATTTTCGCCTGCCATGATCATAGGCTTATGGTGGCGACAAGCATCGTGTCGCGGTGCTCAATTGGGGATTTTAAGCGGCTTTATTATTTGGGGATACACACTTTTACTACCGAATATCGCCGGAGGTTTAGGAAGCGATAGCTTATGGCTTGTGAATGGACCGTGGGGAATAAGCTGGTTAGCGCCAACCGACTTATTCTCATTAGGCATGGAAAGCATTAGCCAAGCTTTATTGCTATCGCTAGGTGCGAACTGTTTAGTGTATTTCTTAGTACCGTTATTTAGTCGAGCAACCTTAGCTGAACGCTTGCAGAGCAATAAGTTTGTGTCGCAGCTGAATGATTCGAAGGTAAGCAATCATCTACAGCCTTTGAGTTACCATGACCTAGGTGCGCTAATGCAGCGATTTGCCGAAAAAGAAGCGGCGCAGTCGTTGGTAAATCATTACTTTCCTGATGATAAAAGTAAGTGGAAGCGTCCTGCCAATGTTGAGTTAGAACTATTAGTTGAGCGCGAGATGTCTGCGGTGATCGGCGGTGCATCGGCACGGCTTATTTTAGATGTGGCGAAAAATGAGCAGCGCCAGCCTCTAGAGCAGGTTGCTGAATTTGTTGATGAAGCAAGCCAAGTACTTAAATTTAATCGTGATTTACTGCAATCAACAATCGAAAACATTCAACAAGGGATCAGTGTAGTTGATAGTGAGCTGCGCTTGGTAGCTTGGAACCAAGGCTACAAAAACATGTTCGCCTACCCAGATGATGCGCTTTACATAGGCCGCCCTGTTGCCGACATTATTCGTTTTAATGCCGAGCGTGGCTTATTTAGCGGCGAGAGCATGACCAGCGAAGTCGAAAAACGCTTAGCCTATTTACGCCAAGGCAGCGCTTATAAATATCAGCGCTCGCACAATGATGGCCGCGTGTTTGAAATGCAAGGTAACCCACTGCCAGGTGGCGGCTTTGTAACAACCTATACCGACATTACCGAGTTCGTAAAACAACAAAAAGCGTTAACCGAAGCCAATGTTAGCCTTGAAGAAAAAGTCGCAGCCCGCACCTTGGCATTGACTCAAGCAAACCAAGAGTTGTCGATGGCAAAGCAAGTGGCGGAGCAAGCAACGGTCAGTAAAACACGCTTTTTTGCCGCTGCCAGCCATGATTTACTGCAACCTTTCAATGCCGCGAGCTTGTTTTGTTCTTTAATGAATGAAAAAGCCCAAGATACCGAACTTAAAGAGCTGGCGATGAATATTAAGAATTCATTGGGCAGCGCCGAAGAGTTGTTATCGAGTATTTTAGAGTTAACCAAGCTCGATTCGGGCTCGTTTAAAGTACAAATGAGCGAGTTTGCTGCCAGCTCGTTGGTTGAACCATTGCGTAATGACTACGAAGCCCTTGCCCGCGAAAAAGGCTTAAAGTTTATTATTGAAACCTGCGATGTTCGCTTGCATACCGACAAAGCGCTGCTGCGACGAGTACTACGTAACCTTTTGAGTAATGCGATTCGTTATACCGAGCAAGGTGAAGTGCGCTTAAAAATGCAGTACGACGATGACCATGTATCCTTTATTGTTGAAGACACAGGGATTGGTATTGCATCGAGCGATCAACAAACTATTTTCCAAGAGTTTAAACAGCTTGGTGCAAAGCCAAGCGCCGAGGGGTTAGGCTTAGGGTTGGCAATCACTAAACGTATATGTGACTTACTTAAAATACCCCTAGTGATGGGGTCTGAGCTTGGTAAAGGCACGCAATTTACCCTAACTCTGCCTTGTAGAGTGAGTGCTGCGCCAGCGCAAGCGAAAGGTGCTGAGGCATCACAAGAAACAGAGCTGGGGCAATTGCGTATTTGGTTGCTTGATAACGACCGCAACGTGTTAGAGGCATTAAAGCAGCTACTCGAAAATTGGGGCTGTGAAATTTCAACAGCCACTAACTTAGCGGAGCTTGAGCAGTTAAAGGCAAGCCAAGCCCTGCCGCAATTGTTGATCATTGATTACCAGCTTGATGATGGGGTAACAGGCCTTGAAGTGATTGAACAAGCGGCATTAACACGCTTACCTGCCATAGTGAATACCGCGAATCATGATGAAGGCATACGCGAGTTAGTGCTAGATGCGGGCTACCCATTACTTTATAAGCCTCTGAAAGCGCCCGCCTTAAAGCGCATGATTAAGCGACTGACTTAATCTGCGTTTTGCTCAGTTGTTGGGGTATTGGCTTTAATTAAGCGCTCTACCTCAGCGACAAACTTCTTATCTAAGTCATCTTCATGGCTCAAAAATAACAGCATTTCATCACCATTGTGGTCAATGACCGTTACCGTGGTGGTTAGTAGGGCGCTTTTAGCATAATCAACGTTGATCTCTTTAATGTCACTAAAGCGGCGCTGATCTTTTTCGAGCACACCTTGCTCATTTTCCCAGTAACTAAAAATAGTGTTTTCTGTGATGCCGTTTCCATCAGTTTTAAAATCGAAAAATGCGTCACTATAAAAATAGTGCACATTCTCGTTGGCAGGAATAATTTCTTTTCTTTTTAGAAAGTTAACTTGATAAGACCAAAGCTTATCGCCGGTTACTATGGTTGAGCTTGGCAACAAATATAGCTCATAAATTAAGCCATAAAATAACCAAGGCAACATGAGTATCGAAATGATAACCTGCCTCGCTCGCCACTGAGAGTGGTACTCAAGAGCCTGCTGTGGTTGCTTGAGGTTTTGAATGTAATTAACCAGAGGCAACCATAGAATAGGTGTAACTAAAAACAGCCAAGTACCATATTCCCAGTTATAGCTTACGACTTCAGAAATGATAATCGCCAGCCATAACACGAACCCAACCGCAACGGGCATGATCTTATTTTTGCCAAAGGTTTGCTCGCTGTGCTTGCAAAGCTCAAGTAACAACGGAATAAAAAACAGCGGTGCAAATATCCCTCGAGCAATCGGCATAATATGGCTTTGTTGTTGCTCTTTTATCGCTTTCCAGTTGCGATAGCTCCAGTAGTGAATGAATATTCCTAAGCTTAATAAGCTGTAAATAACAAACTTACTGTTACTGACAGGGTAGAACTGTTGCTCAGCAAAAACTGGGCGGTTACTTGCTTCTATACGCCAAGCCGCGATGAAAAAGATGATTGCCGCCAAGTAACTTAAAATAAAAACGCTATACCAGTTGGTTTCGTCATCCGCTGGTGTGGTTGTGGCGCTATTTGTGCCGTATTTAATGATGCCGTAATGGGTCGCGTTATTGAGTTTTTTACGCTCGCTTAGGTAAAGGTCTATTTGATCGGCTGGAATATGATCCTGCTTAGCACTGTAATCAAAGTATAAGGTCAACACCGAGTCTTTAAATGTCACGCGTTTTTCGAGATGAAAAAATGGGTTGTCGACTGTGACCTGCTCATCATTAAACTGCCAATTAGTATCCGTAAACGTAACCTTTATGGTTGTTTCGATATTATTTGGGTAACGAAACCATATTGGTGCATTGTTACGTTCTCGCTGTTCCGGCTTATAAACTGAGTTTTGAATTTCACTAGCGTAAAAGTCGTTTTGAAAATCATTACCCTTAGGTCGCCAAAAGTTATCAATAGTATAGTGCTCATTGGTAATTAGCTGACCGGTGTCTTCTGGAGATTCAACCAGCATAGGTTTGACTGTTTTTAAGCCCTTGTAGGTATCTTGATAATATTCGCGGTAATCATCTTCTATGCTTTTTAAGCTGTTTTCAGCGATTGAGCTGCGGCGGTTAATTGCTTCAAAGTCGCCGTATTTATATTGAGTTGAGAAACTAACTGGCTCATCAATACCTTCTGGGATCTGATAACTATCAAAAACCTGTATGCGTTTTAGGGCAGGCTCTGTGAACATATCTGTAAAGCCTGTCTCACCTTGCTTTATGATTAACGCTACATCATAGTTCGGTTGAGCTAAATGTGCTAAATCGCCGCGCTGGTACGAAATGGTCGGATCAAGCCAATAGCGCTTACCTTGGTGCTCTAAGGTGACAATCACATGGTCAAACAAGCTAGGAGAGACCGGTAAGCTGGCAGTACGTTTTCTGTCTTCGGTGTTAACTAAAGCTGGATGAGCCTCTACGCCGAGCGCTTTAAGTAAAGAAATGAGCAAGACGGTTTTGTCTTTACAGTCGCCATAGCGCAGTGCCAAGGTTTCTGATGCAGGAGTAGGCTGGTGCGAGTTAGTGCCCATTTCTAGGCCTAAATAACGTACTTCGTCTTGGCTAAAGCGCAGGGCAGCCACAATTTGAGACTCTAAGTCGGCATGTTGAAACTTAATTTGACGAGCAATTGTTTTAATAGCAGGGCTTACTTCGATGGCCGATTGGTATAAAGGTAACGACCAATTGACTACCTCTTGCCAATTATTTACTTCAGAGAAATACACTTCCTTGTAAGGTGAATACCAATGCGGTACTTCGCTTGCAGAGCTAAGGGTCGGCTCATTGTGTTGGCTAATTTGGTAGTCAAAACCCGTATCGAGCTTGGTTTTAGTAACTGGTGACTCGCCATTCATAAAGTTGATATATAAGGGCGAAGGCTTTTGCCACTTTACCCGCATAAATTGCTGCACTATCGGCACCGACCAGTTCAGTGTGCGCATGGTGCTGAAGTGTTGATAAACCGGATTACTCCCCGAAATCGTATAGCTGTAATCTAAAATATCCATGACCCGCATATCATCAATAATGACATTTAGGCTTAAGGTGCCATTGTATATACGACTTGCTAAGTCAGTCTCGCGCTGTAACACCTGAAGCTCGGCACTATTTAGTTTATCTATATATTGGCCGTCACGAATAATGCCTAAACTATTGAGCGTAAGAGATTGATAATTTGGGTCAAAATCAATATTCAGCTGGCTTATATAATCAACCCCAGACTGATTGACCGCCTGCATTACAGTACGATTAAAGCGTTGCTGTGGGGCTTGCTCAGATACCTGAAGCTGAGTGTCGAGCATCAGGTAGAAAGTCCCGTCTCGTATTTGGTCTCGAGGAATCTCTGGGGTGAGTAACTCATGGTGTTTTACCCAGTTAGCTGCAGGCGCAACCTGATAGTCTTCAGCGGCTGCAAAGCAGCTCACAAAGAATAAAAAAACAGCCAGTACCTTAAGTTGTAAGTGCATCCATTTCATTGTTATTTTCTAATTATGTTTAGTTTTATATGACAAATTACTGAATTTCACGGCATGAGCCAAATAAAATTCAATATAAATGCTTCTTTTTAGGTCCAATGCTCAATAAGCGCTAATTTTCAGTGCTTTCTTTATTAGGTAAATCAGTGATTTCAACGCGGCTATTTACTTCATAGTATTTTTGCGTAATTTTTTTCAAAATCTCGCGGCGTAATGTGCTTACAGTGCCAGCTTTAGTTAAGTGGTTACCATAGGTCGTAAATGTTTTATCCCAGCCCAGTGCCACAATACTAGGATCGACAACAACTGCATTACCTCCACCATAAGCAACATCGGTACCTAAAATATCGGTAATATCGTAATTATCGATACTAAAAGAGAGGTTTTGCACAACTTGGTCTTTATCTGGTTCTTGAATAACTAATGATTGAAGATGGTCAGCTAAGTCTTCTTCAAAGTTAGGGAAATAGTTTTTCTTTTCAAGGTATAAAGAAGAAACACGTGTGCTATGAGTATCAATAACACTGCCTCGATTTGAATTTACAAATTGCACTGCATTGTTAGTCAGGGCGGTAAATACATTTTTCGCTGTATATGGGTAGTTAAGTAAATTTGGGCTACCAATATAACCACGGTAATAGCCATATATTAATAGCGGGTCATTGTTAAATAGCGGTGCAACAATGTTGTACTCTATATCGTTCAATGAATATTGATTACCGTTAAAATTAAAGCGTGGCTTATCAAAAAAACTTGGCTCTTCGTTTATTAGCTTAGATAAGTTTTTTACTGGGTACTGCTGGACTAACTCATTGAGTACCGTCACGTTATAAAGATTGAACCAGTAAGCAAGCAGTTCAGACTTTGGCAAGTTACTCAAGTTAATCTTATTTGGCAGGTCGGCCATATTTTTTTGTATGACCTGCAAGGCTTGCCTCATTTTAGGATTGTCTTTATATGAATCATAATAAAAGCGGTTTGCTTCTGTTGCTGTTGAAGGTTTAGGGTTGGATGATAAATGTGTACCAATCGTCGTGGTGTGTGAGGTGATGCGGTAGCGGTCAGACATGCCTAAATCAATGACCGAAGCACTTAATATTTGCCCATAGCCAGCGTAATCAAGAGTAATGTTTGAGTTTGCATCATACTGATGAAATTGGCTAAATTTTTCTTGGTTAATTGCTGTGATGGCTGTTTTATTAATAGGAGCCGTTGAATTACAGGCCGTTACCAAAATAAGTGATGTTGTTAATGCGATGGTCTTTATAGCGCTTTTCATTTTCACCACCTTCCTTAGTACAAAAAATAAACACATTACTTTTGCTTTAAATTGGCAATATCCAGGTAATTAACACAGAAAAAACAAGACTTAAAGTTGGCTATTGCGGTTTTGCTAAGTGTTTTAGTTGGGTACTTAAGCGGCTCATAGCGAGCCGCTTTAGGTTTATATTATTTATCTTCAGACTCTTTAGCTGGTAAGTCTTTTATTTCAACGCGAGTATTTGCTTCATAGTATTTTTGCGTGATTTTTTGCAAAATCTCGCGGCGTAACGGGCTTACATGGCCGACTTCTTTGGTTAAGTTTTTACCATAAGCAACAAAGTTAGTATCAAAGCCATCTGCTACTATACTCGGATCGGCGACAGTCGCGTTACCTCCACCATATTCAACATCGGTACCTAGAATGTCGGTAATGTCGTAGTTATCGATACTAAAAGAGAGGTTTTTTACAACTTGGTCTTTATCTGGCTTTTGAATTACTAACGATTGAAGGTGGTCAGCCAAATCTTCTTCAAAGTTAGGAAAATAGTTTTTCTTTTCAAGGTATAAAGAAGAAACACGAGTGCTATGGTTACCTATCACACTACCGCGGTTTGAATTAACAAATTGCACTGCATTGGTGGTTAGGGCTGCAAACACATTTTTTGCTGTATATGGGTGGTCAAGCAAATTTGGGCTGCCAATGTAGCCACGGTAGTAGCCATATATTAATAGCGGGTCATTGTTAAATAGCGGTGCAACAATGTTGTACTCAATGTCGTTTAATGAATACTGGTTACCGTTAAAGTTAAAGCGTGGCTTATCAAAAAAACTTGGCTCTTCATTTAATAACTTGGTCAGGTTCTTAACAGGGTACTGCTGCACTAACTCATTGAGTACCGTCACGTTATAAAGATTGAGCCAGTAAGCGAGTAACTCTGATTTTGGTAAGTTACTTAAATTAATTTTGTTTGGCAGGTCGGCCATATTTTCTTGCACTATTTGCAAGTCTTGCTTCATCTGAGGATTCTTTTTGTACGAATCATAATAAAAGCGGTTTGCTTCTGTTGCAGTCGACGGTTTTGGGTTCGACGACAACCGGGTGCCAATTTTGGTTGTGTTTTGTGAAATGCGATAGCGGTCTGACATACCTAAATCAATCACCGAGGCATTTAATATTTGCCCGTAGTCAGTGTACTCAAGGGTGATATTTGATTTTTCATCGTACTGATGAAATTGGCTAAATTTTTCTTGGTTTATGGCTGTCGTTGCTGTTTTATTAATAGGAGCCGTTGAATTACAGGCTGTAACTAGAATAAGTGATGTTGCTAATACGATGGGTTTTATAGCGTTTTTCATTTTTATGACCTTCCGTAGTTTAAAAAATAAACATAGCGTGGTTTTTCTGAAAGCGCAACAATCTGTTGTTTTTGTGAATTTTATTAAAAAATAAGCGTATAGTAGAAGAAATAAAAATAAAAAGGACAACTCATGGAAGAAGCAAAACAACAAAACCAAATCGAAACACCAGAAGCTAAAAGCTCCGTAAATAATGACTTAGTTGGTATAAAAGGTTGGCTCATTCTTGTGGCGATAGGTGTAGTGATCAGCCCTTTTAGAGTATTTATCGAATCAATTAATACCTTTAAACCCATTTTCACGACCGAGATGTGGCAACGTTTAACGTCGCAATTTGGTGATATGTATCATCCGCTTTGGGAGCCTTTACTAATCATTGAAATGGCTTTTAATGCGGCATTATTTTTAGCTTCGCTTTATTTGATCGTGTTGTTTTTTAAGCATAAGAAAGCATTTGTAAGTTGGTACTTAGCGATATTATTTGGTGGACTAGCGTTTATTGCTCTCGATGCCTATGCGGTTAGTTTAATTGTGCCCGATGTCGATGTGTTCGACGATGAAGTTAGAACTATGATTATCAGAGGCCTTATTCAAGCTGTGATCTGGGGACCTTACATGCTGTTATCTAAGCGTGTGAAAGCCACATTTGTAAAATAAGTTAGCTGAGCACAGTAATTGTAGCTTGCGTGCCTTGCTGGGGTTTTGAGTTTATTGATAACTCAAAACCTTGGTTGCGCACAAGTTCTCGGGTGATCACAAGTCCTATACCTGTGCCATTTGCTTTGGTTGAGTAAAATGGCACGAACAAGTTATCGGGGTTTTGAATGCCACAACCTTGGTCGCTAATTGTAATATTTAAGCTATCACCTTGCCTTGACCAAGTGAGGGTTGGGGCAGAATTGCTGCCTGCTTCAAAGGCATTTTTTATCAGGTTGATCAACGCTTGTTCTAGCTGACCAAAGTCGGCATTAATATGTAACTCTTCGCTGCTATTTATTACTAGTTCAGGAAAAATAGCACTTAAACGAGTATTTAATTGCTCGCTACTGATTGCCTGCTTTTGTGCGGGTGGTAGCTTGGCAAACGCACTGTAACTGGCTACAAAATCAAGCAAGTGCTGAGCGCGTTTTTCTATTACTTGCAGCATATCTTGGGCGAGATCATCGTGACTGCTAATTTGCCCTTGGTGCTTAAGGGTTTGCAATGATTGACTCATCGAATAAATCGGCGTGAGTGAGTTACGCACTTCATGATTTAACACGCGAATTAACCGTTGCCAAACAAGTTGTTCGTTATCGCGAAGCTGTTGCTCAATTGAAAAGAAGGTTAGTAATTCAAAGTTTCTGCCGGTCCGCCAAAAAGTCTGCGATGAGATTTGAAAGCGTTGTTTAAACAGCGAGTCACTATTTTGTTGCCATTCGCCATCATGCAGAGCAATGCCTAAGTCGCTGGCCGATTTACCTTCAATTTGGCGATGGCTAATACTATTTATAAACGCCTTATTACTAAAGTAAATTAAGCCATGGGGGTCTAGTATAACGATGGGTAAGTCCAGCATGCTGGCAAACTCAAAAACAAACTCTTCTGTTTGCATATAATGGCGTTTGTTCTTGGCTATTTTATTGCTGAGCTTGGCAAAATCTTGCTTAAGCGCTGCGACTCGTCCACTTTGATAAGACGCTAAATGCCAACTATTACTTTCGTCATTTGCCAATGCATCTAGTTGCAGGCCAAAGCGTTCAACCACATCGGTGATCGCACGGTAGCTTTTAATTAAAGCAAAAGCGCTTATCCCGATAAACGGCAATAACAGGCTGATACTGGCAAACCAATCTAGTTTTAAGCTGAGCGAAAGAGCAATGCCAAGCGTTAATAGCACCGCTATAACCATATAAAAATAGCGTCGAATACGCTGCTCTAACGACAACTTGCTACTCATTTAGCGTTCTACTTCTTTTAAATCGAGCTGATGTTTATCAATGCGACGATAAATAGCCGATTTACTTAATCCTAAAAACTCTCCTGCGGCGATAACATTGCCATTAAATTGCAGCAGCGCTTTTTGAATCATTTGTTTTTCAAGCTCTTCAAGGGGCAATAGTGGCAAAGCCTGTTCGGCATTGCTATTTGTTTGCTCGCAACTTGGTTGATCTAAAATAAGGTCATTGGTTTGAATATTGTTGTTATCGCTCATGATCACCGCGCGTTCAATGCAGTGACTTAGCTCACGAATATTACCAGGCCAGCTATAATTTTTTAGCGCCTGTAGAGCATCATCACTGAGCGCCATATTCGCTCGTTGGTATTTTTTACCATGCACTAACAACAAGTGTTCAGCTAAGGGAGCGATGTCGTCTTTTCTGTCGCGAAGCGGTGGAATGTGCAGTTCAATGGTATTGAGTCTAAATAATAAGTCACGGCGGAACTCACCCTGCTCAATAGCCGTAGCTAATTCACTATTGGTGGCAGAAATAATGCGAACATTGGCGGTTTTGGTTTGGCTTGAGCCTAGTACTTCAAATTCTTTGCTTTCTAGTACACGGAGCATTTTACTTTGTAGCTCAAGGCTTAAAGTCGCAATTTCATCTAAAAATAGGGTGCCGCCTTCGGCAATTTCAAAACGGCCTAGGCGGTCTTCTTTGGCATCAGTAAAAGAGCCTTTCTTATGGCCAAATAATTCGCTTTCGAATAGCGTCGGGGCAATGGCGCCAACATTCACGCTTACATAGCGTTTATCAGCTCTGAGCGAGTGCTGGTGGATATAATGTGCCAATAAGCTTTTGCCAGTGCCATTTTCGCCGGTAATTAATATGCTGGCATCGGTTTTAGCTGCGCGCTCAGCTTTGGCAAGCAACAGCTGCATGATTTCTGATTGAGCTATGTAATGTGCTTGTGTGTCACTGGTAAGCGCCTTTAAGCACGCGTTATCGTGATTACTTTGCTTGAGCTTGAGTTGTTGTTGTACAACGGCGGTTAAGCGTAAGTTATTCCATGGCTTTTCAACAAAGTCGACTGCCCCTAATTGCATGGCTTTAACAGCTACGTCAATGCTGGCCCATGCGGTCATCACAATGACAGGTATGGTCGAACCTAATTGATTTAGTTGCTTTAAAAAGCGTAACCCTTCTTCACCTGAGGTCGTGTCGAGCTTGTAGTTCATATCAAGCAAAATCAGGCTAATGTGCTCCGATTTTAATAATTCAAGGGCATGTTCAGGGCCTTCGGCCTCAAGGCAGTGTAAGCCTAATTGTTGTAATGCAACAGTAGCAGCCAGACGTACATCAGCTTGATCGTCTATGACTAAGATTTTGTCCATGATGTTTTCTTATTATCCTGTTGAGGTGGCTTAAATTTAAGCCACCATTTTGTGCTGTTAATCGTTACGTAGTGCGGCCATAGGTTTTGCTTTAAGCAGTAAAACCAAAGGTCTAAAGCAAGCGAATAGCGCAATACATAAGGTAATACTCCAAGCGAGTAATTGCAGTCTTACATCAAGTATCAGCCAAGACATTAGCTGTCCTTGTAACATGTAAAAACCCACTATTACCGCGGCGAGAGCAACCGCAAAACCAATGAGCACAGGGATAATCGCTTCAACACTCATCAGCTTGAATAAGCGTGCTTTTTTCGCACCTAATGCCATACGAATACCAAACTCATAACGGCGCAGACCCAGGTTGTAGCTCAGTACCCCAAAAATACCGATTGCTGCTAATAATAGAGTAAATAGCGCTAAGGTACTACACAGAACCACGGTCAGTCGGCTCATATACAGTAAATTGTCGTACTCTTGTTGCAGGTCATTAAACTGCCACATGGTTAAGTCGCTGTTCTTTTCTTTTAGCGTATTAAGTATTTGTTTGTTAGTCAGCTTAACGCCATCAGAAGCTTGGATAGTAAACATGTAACTATACGGTGTCGCAGGCCACCAAATGTGACGACCAAACGATTCATCGTAGTATTTAGGGTGATTAAAATCTTCGGTTACACCCACCACTTCATACATCTTTTCTTCTAAGCCTTGGTAGCTCTTGCCGATGATATTTCGATAGTCTTGGCCTGGTAATAAGTTCTCTGCCACGCTGACTGATACCAGTATCTCGTTGGTTTCACCACGTATAGCTTGTTCAGTAAAGGTGCGGCCAGCGAGAATTTTGGTGTTAACTAACGCAAAGTAATCAGGCCCTACCCACTGGCTAGGGAAGAAAACGGAGCTTTTACCGTTTACATCAGTCAAGGTGTGGGCGTTTTGTCTTTGCGAAACAGGGCTGTGACCCAGGGCAACATCATCAATACCTTGGCTATCAAGCAAAACCTGCTTGTATTGCAGCATGTGTTCGTAGCGTTCAGCCAATGACATTTGATTATTTGGCTGGAATAGGTTGGCAAAATATAGGTTTTCGGTATCACTGCCGAGCGGACGATTTATCGTGCCCATGGCTTTACTCACTACCATCACTGAAAAGCTAACGAGCAACGCGGCAACAAACATTTGTGAGCCAATTAAAATACGCACTGTACGACCTGATACCTGCGAAACTCCGCCTTTACCACTGTTCTGCATTTGCGTATTTAGGGTTTTGTAATTTACCAAACGCGCTGTAATTACAGAGAAAATATAAGCAAGAGCAATACAAAGTATGATGGCAACAATGACCAACGTGCTATCCACGGCCAAGCTATTAACCAGTGGTAAACGCCCTTCTGCTAGTACTTTAAATAAACGTATGCCCCATACCGATAAAAACAGCGCAATGCTTACAGATAAGGTCATTAAAATCAGTGACTGTAAAAAGATACTTTTAAATAATGTGCTGCGTTTTGCACCTAACACCGCCTGCAAAGCGAGGGTTTTATGTTGAGCAAGAGCGCGCGAGAAGAATAAAGTGCTTACATTAAGTACTGCAATAATCAGTAGCCCTACTGCACCGGCTAACATCATTAAGCTTAAGTCATCGTTATTACCCAGCTCAACATCACGATACGGGGTTACTTCAGGTTTTACATCGGTGATACCGCCATTGTTTAGCCACTCCGATTTAACAGTATCAATTTGCTGTTTTAAATCGACTTTAACTTGATCTATGGTGACCCCAGGCTTTAAAACTGCAATCAGTTTTAGGTTTTTAAAAGTGTTTGTCCATGGGCTTTGCCAATCGTCATTGTGAAAGAAGCGACGGTCCGCACTTGATGGAAACCACACTTCAACATCACTTGCTTTAAACATATAAGGTGGGCTGAATGAGTCATCAACAACGCCGACAATACGGTGAACGTAATCGGTTTCACCCGCCATGACTGAAAGTGTTTTACCAATAATGTTCGGGTCGCTGTTGTAATGCTTGCGCCAAAAATTGGCAGATATAACAACGCGGTCATCAGGAGTTTCGAGTGTTTCTCCAAGATCAAAACCTTGTCCCATTAAAAATGGCGTGTTTAATAAGTCAAAATAGTTGCCGCCAACATACAGCACTGGTTCTTTCGGTTCGCCATCAAGGTTTGCAAAGATTTGCTCACCCGCATTGATCATCATACTTTGTTCAAAGCTTTGGTTATGCTTAAGCCAATGCACCATCGACTGATAGCTTTGAAAGCCGGTGGCATCGTAGTCATCATAGGTAAGTGATTGCTCAACCACTACCATGCGGCTTTCATCGTACACATCAAGGGGCTTTAAAAAGTAGCTGTTAACAAGGCTAAGCACCACAAACAAGGTGGCCAATGTTAAAGCAAGTGTTGCGATAACGGCAGTGACAAAGCCCGGTGCATTCATTAATGATGCCCACGCTAAGCTTAATTGGGCGCGTGTTTTGGTTAATTTCATTACATCACCTCAGCGCTTTCAAGTGCATGCTCAGTATTGTCGCTGCTAGGTGCTTGGCGAGCTTCAGAGTAGGAAACAATTTCACCATCTAGCAATTTAAGTTGCGTTTTAGCACGTCCGGCATAACGTAAATCATGGGTTACCATGCAAATCGTGGTGCCTTTTTTATTCAGCTCATCAAGCAAGTCCATGACGGCATCACCATTTTTTGAATCTAAGTTACCAGTTGGCTCATCCACCAATAAAATGCTTGGCTTGCCAGCCAGTGCACGGGCAATGGCAATACGCTGTTGCTGACCACCAGATAATTGGTTTGGTTTGTGCTGAGAGCGGTGGCCCATTTCAACTTCATCAAGGGCCTGTTTTACCGCAAGCTCAATTTCGCTCGGGCTCATGGCTGGCTCTCGGTAAGTGAGCGGCAGTGCTACGTTGTCGAACACCGATAATTCATCAATTAGGTTAAACGACTGAAATATAAAACCAATGTGAAGGTTTCTAAGTTCAGCTTGCTGATCCATATCAAGGGTTTTTGTGTCGACTTCTTTAATGAAATAGTCGCCAGCAGTTGGGCTATCGAGTAAGCCTAATAATGACAGCAGCGTCGATTTACCACAGCCAGATGGGCCGCTAATGCATATATAGTCACCTTGGTTAATATTCAGGCTGATGTCTTTTAATGCATAGGTTTCAACATTTTGGCCGCGATAAACTTTGGCGATTTTGTTTAATGAGATAAGCGTATTGGTTTTCATAAACTGTCCTGTTCGATTTTTATTGTTGCCAAATGCTGCCATTTAGAAAGGTCTGAAATGATCAGCTGTTCGCCCACGGTGGCACCGCTCAAAAGTTGAATTTGATTGTCACTGAGTGTACCAAATTCGATATTGGTTGGCGTTGCTAACTGGGTATTTGGATTAAGTTTAAATAGCGTGGCTTCGCTATTTGCTTGTGCTTTTTGCGGCACGTTAATGGTTAACGCATCGGGAATAATGTTGCTAACCACATAGCCTTCAATGCTTAAATCGGGGCGGGCATTGGCTGGTAGTGTGCCCTGTAAATCAAGTTCGATAATGACTCGACCATCGGTAACGATAGGGTCAATTCGGGTGACTTTGGCATCAACTTCACCGTGATCTGCTTGGCTAAAGGTGTTTACTTTCGCTGCCATATTGAGTGCCACTTTTTCAGCATCTGCTTGCTTAACGCTTAGCTCTGCTTTGAGTGCTTTATTTGAGCCAACCACCGCAAGGCGGGTACCGGGCACGAGATTTTGGCCAAGTTCAACATTCAATTCTTGCAGCATGCCATCGATACCTGCCGTTATTTGCAGCTGATCAAAAGCGTGTTGCTCAACTTGATAATTAAGCTCAAATTGGCTTAATAGTTCTTGCTGTATTTTGCTACGTTGTAAGTGCATTTCTTTAAGCTGTGCAAGGCGTTGCTGCTCGATACTTACGCGCTCAGTAAGCTGTGCAACGTTTAGCATGCTTCGTTTGTAATCGAGGCTTGAAACAATTCCTTGCTCGATCAGTTTGCTTTCAGCATCGACTCTAAGTTCTGCACTTTGCAGCTCACTTTTTAATATGGCGAGATTTGCTTGGCGCTCAAGTAGTTCACTTTGCTGGTTAATTCTTTGCTCATTAACACTGGCTTTTTGGCGAGCAAGTTCTAGCCGAGCGACCGATAAACGCTGCGCTTGCTGTGGGTTGACGAGGCTTAAAATCACTGTGTCTTTTTTAACGATAGTGCCGGGGTAAACATGGATAGCTTCGACCATTGCAGTATCGGTATTGGTTAAATAACGTTGATACTTTGGCTTTAAACGGCCAAAGCCACGTATTTTTACCACAAAATCGGCTTGTTCTACGGTTGCTATTTGCAGTTGGCTTGCAGCAACCACAGTGGGTGTCGCCCATTGATACACCATTAAAGCGCCAAGAGCCGATACGCCAATAGCTGCACTAGCCAGCCATTTTTTAGCTTTTGATTGCTGAGGTTTGCGTTTTAGTGTGCTGTCTAAATCCATGATACTGAGAAATGTAAATAATCATGGAGTAGCTAAGGCGAGTTTTGTGCCAAAAATTAAGGTGTTGAAAAGTAATAACTTTTCGTTTTTTGGAACGTGAGCTTTTCCCACTACTGGGAAAGCGAGTTTTAAAACTGGGAGTGAATGCTTAAATTAGCTTTCTTCGATTTTGCCAACCTGCGAAAGCTGATTAAACAAAATGCCCGCTTGAGTACGGTTATAAACATTGAGTTTGCGTAAAATCGCTGACACATGTTGTTTGATTGTGGTTTCTTGAATCGACATTTCAAAGGCGATTTGTTTATTCAATAAACCGTCGGCAATCATCGCTAGTACGCGGTATTGCTGGGGGGTTAGTTTTTCAAGGTTACGAGCAAATTCGCTTTGTTCGTCGTTGATCACCACATCGGTTAAATCCACTTCAGGTGGTAACCAAGTGTCGCCATTGAGTACATGACTAATTGCTTCACTGATAACATCTAAAGAAGATGACTTTGGAATATAGCCAGCAGCGCCAAGGCTCATAGCTTGTTTGATTATGGCGGGTGTCTCATTGGCTGAGACCATGATCACTAAGATATCAGGGTAGTGGTTACGCAGTTGCGAAAGGGCTTGTAGGCCATTTGCACCAGGGATCGTAAGGTCTAAAAATATTAGTTCAATCTCAGGGTGAGCGCTTAACAGTGTAAACAAACCATCAATGTCACTGGTTTCTTTAATATGTTCTTCAGGCACTGATGTCGCCGCAGCTTGACGCAGCGCACTTCTAAATAACGGGTGATCATCGGCGATTATAGTGTTCACAGCTAAAGACATTCCCTCGATTCTCCAATGCGTTATGTTATAAGTGATTTTGCGCTTTGAAACAAGGTTTGCCTGAAGGGAAGTTTCAGACAAACCTTTCTCACACAAGGATTTAGATTCTATTTTAGAAACGGTAACCAACAGTGAAGGCTACAGTGCGAGGATCGCCGTAGTAACCAATCAGAGTATTATCACCACCTAAACCAGGGGTGTATTTGCTGATATCTGTTGGGTCTGTTGGATCAGGTGCCACGAATTGGTAACCACCAATCATGTACTCTTCATCCGTTAAGTTTTTACCGTAAAGACCTGCAGTCCAGTGACCATCTGTGCTGTACCAAGTGATACCCATATTAAAGATGCCGTAAGCATCTTGCGTTAATAGGCTATCTTCTTCGAATAGCGCGTAGTCGCCTCTGTGGTAGTAGTTACCATTGACAACAAAATCACCCATTTCTGTGTACATACGGTACGTTGCACCCAGGTTAAAGGTTAAATCAGGTGTGTTTGATACCGTAAAGCGGTCTGATTTATCGAATGCTTCACCGGTTTCTGGGTCGTAATCAATTACGTTATCAAAGCTACTATCAATGTAACCCACTGACGCATCAAAGCTGAGTGATTCTGTTGCAACATAGTTAAGTTCAAGTTCAATACCATCTGATGTTGACTCACCAATGTTACCTAAGCGTTGATTTAGATCTGCTGCGCTATCACCCGGTAATACCGAAATATATTGACGATCTTTATGGTCAAGGGTGAATAAGGTGACGTTTGCACGTAAGTTGTTGTTCCACTCACTCTTCATACCGATTTCGAATGAATCAACGATTTCTGGTTTTGCTGCTGGCTCTGCAGTCGTTGCACGTGGGTTGAAAGTACCTGACTTAAAGCCTTGCGCGTAACTTGCAAAGAACATGATGTCACGATTGTATTGGTATTCAACACCTGCACGTGGTGTGAAGCGTGACCATTCTTCTTCATCATCGAGTACTGTTGGAACCAGTTGGCCTTCTGGGCGAGTATAACCTGGTACCCAACCTGATTCTGGGTAAACAATGTCAAAGATTAGACCGTTGTTAACCTGTGCTTCTTTTTTGTCTTTGGTGTAACGCGCACCGAGTGTCATTGACCATTTATCGGTTAAATCAATTGAGCTTTGGATATACGCTGCTTTACTGTTTGAGTTACTACAGCCGCTTACTTCACGAGTTAGACCCGGTGCGCCTAGGCTTTGACCTAAAATACCTAAAATTGCCTCAAATTGACCGCAAGATTCACCATCATAGTAGTAAAGGCCCGAAACCAGTTTATAGTTATCGCCTTGATGATTTAGCTGTAACTCATGAGTGGTTTGCTCATCATCGTAAATAGCAGGTACATCGAAAATTTGCAGTGACGTGTTATCAAAGTCGATATTAGTCGGTGAGTAGCTCTCACGGCTTGAACCAATATATTTAATACTAGTGCTGTCAGTCATATCCCAACGAGCAGTTAGGCTATAGCCTTCTAGTTCAACTTTATTCCATGTTGGCAAGCTGGTGTATGAGTCATACACGCTGTCTGGAACTGGTGCATCAGTAAGAATACTTGGTAGTAAACGGTAACCACCTTTTGCGTTTGATTTGTCTTCTGTTTTATCCCACGCTAAGCGGAAGAATAAGTCATCAGTCGGAGTGTATTCGAGTGTAACGCGAGCTGCGGTTACGTCTTTGTTGTAGTTTTCGCGGTCTTGGTTATCAAGAGCCGATGTTAAAAACTCACCAAAGCCGTCACGGTTAAGCGTTGCAAAACCAAAACCCACGTAAAGTTTTTCGTCAACAATCGGTAATTGGCCAGTGATTTTTAAATCTTTCTGGTTATAGCTACCTACAGTGCCTTGAATATTTAAGGTAGCATCACCGCTCATTTCTTTGGTGACATATTTAATCGCACCACCTATGGTATTTTTACCATATAGCGTCCCTTGTGGACCACGTAATACTTCGATTTGTTGCACATCAAGCAGATCAAGCACGGCACCTTGAGGGCGAGCAAGATAAACATCATCAATATAGATACCGACACCTGGCTCATAGCCCCAAAGTGGATCTTGTTGACCTACACCACGAATAAACGCGGTAATTGTAGAGTTAGTACCACGGCTTGCTTGCAGGGTGGTATTTGGCGAGAACTGCTGAACTTCGGTCATAACGACGATGCCATTTTCAGCCAGCTCTTCAGCACCCACTGAGGTTACAGCAACAGGAACTTCTTGCAGGTTTTCAACAGTTTTACGTGCTGTTACCTGAATACGTTCAAGTTCACCTTTTTTTGCTGCAGGTTCGGCTTGTTCTGCCGCTTGAGCACTGACACCTGCCAAAGCAAGTGATACAGCCAGAGTAAGTGGCGCGACTTTTGGGTTAAGCTTTATCATGTTGTATTCCTTGTTATTGTTGTCATTAGTCTTATGGCCACTCACATTGATGTTGCCGAAGACTGAATAAGATTTGCCCGTGTCACCTGTCAGTTAATGTAGAAGATAGTTGCAGAAATTGAATTAGTACCATAGTGCTATACCCGCCACAGCCCTTTATTTATCAAGCAATTAAGCTATTTTTAAAGCAGATAGTACCTTAGTGTTATGTATTTTTTGAACGCTTAGGGTAAGACTGAAAGCATTATTCCGATGTCACCTCATCTGTGTAATATCAATAATTATAGGAATGTCTATGCTGAGCATGATAGGACTGTTAGGCGGTTTAATACTGCTGATCATTTTAACGCTGCGTGGGGTAAATTTATTTATCGCTGCGCCAATCTGTGCACTGTTAGTTGCACTTAGTAGTGGCATGGCCATTTTCCCTGTATCGGCAGATACAAACTTTATTAACGCCTATATGGATGGCTTTGCAGGCTTTTTAAGTGCGTGGTTCTTTATGTTCTTACTGGGTTCTTTATTCGGTAAGTTCATGGAAGACACCGGTGCTGCAGACAGTGTTGCGAGCTACATTGTGGGTAAACTAGGTATGAAGCACGCCGTTCTTGCGGTTGTGATTGCCTGTGCAGTTTTAACCTACGGTGGCGTGAGCGTCTTTATTGTTGCGTTTTCTGTCTACCCAATGGCATTAAGTCTGTTTAAAGATGCAAACTTACCGCGCCGCTTTATTCCAGCAACGCTGGCATTTGGTTCGGTGACCTTTACCATGACTTCGGCAGGCTCGCCAGAAATTCAAAACTGGATCCCGGTTAAGCACCTTGGTACGTCACCCTATGCGGCATGGGAAGTGAGCTTAGTCGTGGCTATTTTTATGGCCACAGCAGGTTACTTTTGGTTAAACAAGATGATCAAAAAGGCCGTTGCTAATGGCGAAACCTTTGAAGCGCGTGATGATGACCCTGTCATTATTGAGCGTCGTCGTCCGCATCCAATTACGGGTGTGATCCCACTGATTGTGGTGCTACTTTTATCATTTACGCTACATGATGTACTGCAGCAAACAGCGCTTATTGTTGCCTTACTTGGTGGTGTACTGAGTATTGTGATTATTAACTTTAAGCATTTTCACGATATGGGTAACGCGATTAATGTTGGTACAACTGGCGCTTTAGTGGCAATCGGTAATACCGCTGCTGTGGTTGGTTTTGGCGCTGTGGCTAAAGTATCACCGGCATTTACCGCCGCTGTCGATGTGATGACCCATATGCCGGGGAATGAGTTGGTTGGTGCTGCTGTGGCTGTGAGTGTAATTGCCGGCTTAACAGGATCTGCTTCTGGCGGGCAAGCCATTGCATTACCTCTTGTCGCACCGGGTTATTTAGACATGGGTGTAAACCCTGAACAACTGCACCGAGTAGTGGCAATTAGCTCTGGAGCCCTCGATACCTTGCCGCATAATGGTTATGTGGTCACAACAATACGTGCTATCTGTAAAGAAACGCATCAACGAGCGTATTGGTCAATGGCAGCACTCACTGCGGTTATTCCGCTTATCGGTGTCGCATTGGCACTTGGACTCTTTATTATCTTTTAAGGAACAGCAATGAAAACCAAATTAATAATTTTGCTATGGCTGGTTGTATTTAGTAGCACTGCGTTTGGCGCTGCAAATAAAGCCGACACCATGCTGGTGGAAAAACAGCATTTTACGACAAAAGATTTTACCACTGTGTCTGGTGTGACTTTAGAGCAAGTGGATATTGGCTGGGAAAGTTACGGAAAACTAAATGCCAATAAAGATAACGTGATTTTAATCACTCATTATTTCTCTGGTACTTCTCATGCTGCAGGTAAATATAAAGCGGATGACGCCCTACCGGGTTATTGGGATGCGATTATCGGCCCAGGTAAAGCTATCGATACGAATAAATATTATGTGATTAGCTCAGATACCTTAGTGAATGCCAACTGGCATGATGAAAATGTCATCACCACAGGCCCTGCATCAACTAATCCAAAAACAGGCAAACCTTATGGCTTAGATTTTCCTGTGGTTACGATTACTGACTTTGTGAATGTGCAAAAGCGTTTACTCGACAGCCTAGGTATCACTAAATTACATGCTGTGATGGGCGCATCAATGGGCTCGTTTCAAGCACTTGAGTGGGCAACACGTTACCCAGATAAAGTAGAGCGTTTAATTCATGTGATTGGCGCTGCAACTATGGATGCATGGACAGTTGCGGCCCTTGAAAAATGGGCGTTACCAATTCGTTTAGATAAAAACTGGCAGCAAGGTAATTACTACGGCAAAGAGCGCCCGTTAGATGGCTTAGCGGCAACCATGCTTAATATTACGCAAGATGCAATGCATCCAATTATTTATAACGCGAGCTTCCCTGGCTTTAATGTATTGGATGAAGGCGCATTAAAAGACATTCGCACCTTGCCTAAGTTAAACCAAGTACTCGCTCAGCGCGCAATGGCACGAGCTAAAACGCAAGATGCCAACCATGTACTTTATTTGGTCCGGGCATCACAACTATTTACCGCTGGCATGCAAAGTGATTTAACAACGGCACTTAAAAATGTCTCTGCCAAAACATTATTGCTACCTGCAACGAACGACTTACTGCTTCGCCCTGAAAACATGCGTACTGTGTTTGACACCATGAAAGCGGCAGGTAAAGACGTTGAGATTTCAGAAATAGAAGGGGGTTGGGGACACCTTGATGGCATTTTCTCAATCGCCCCGAAAGCGCAGCTTATCAGTGAGTTTTTAGAGGAGTAACCCGATGAGCAAAACAGTTTTAATTACCGGTGCAGCCAGTGGTATTGGTCTATATGTTGCCCAGCAACTGGCGATGCAAGGTCACACTATTATTGTGACTGATTTAAATCAGCAAGCAGCACAACAAGCGGCGATAGGCATTGTTGAGCAAGGTGGTAGCGCCGAAGGGTATGCACTTAATGTGGCTGATAGTGATGCAATAGAGCAGTTTTTCACTGAGCTTAATCAGCCAATTGATGTACTTATTAATAATGCGGGTATTCAGCACGTTGCAAAGCTTGAAGATTTTCCGGCTGATAAATGGCAGTTCTTACAGCAAGTTATGCTCGTTGGCCCAGCGATGATGACCAAGGCGGTACTCCCTCGTATGCGTGAGCAAGATTTTGGTCGCATCATTAATATTGGCTCAATTCATGCCATGGTGGCGTCTAAATATAAGTCGGCTTATATCGCTGCAAAACATGGCTTAATCGGCTTTGCTAAAACCATGGCACTCGAAACGGGTGATGCCAACATCACGATTAATACCGTGTGCCCAGCGTATGTAAAAACACCGCTTGTGGAGCAACAAATTGCCTCGCAAGCTAAAGAACATGGCATTTCGGAGCAACAAGTGATCGACACAATTATGCTAGCACCGATGCCGAAAAAAGCATTTATCGGCTTAGATGAGATCCTGCATACCGTTAGCTTTTTAATGGCCGATGCAGCACGCAATATTACCGCCCAAGCAATCGCCATTGATGGCGGTTGGACTGCACAGTAGGAGGAGCCAATGGCAGGTTTTGATAAAGTAGTTACAAGTTACAGCGAAGCGATGGCTGGTCTTGAAGATGGCATGACAGTGATAGCCGGTGGTTTTGGCTTATGCGGTATTCCTGAAGGACTGATTGCGCAAATTAAACGTCAAGGCACCCGTGATTTAACCGTGGTATCGAATAACTGTGGCGTTGATGGTTTTGGTTTAGGAGTGCTACTTGAAGACAAGCAAATCAGTAAGATGGTTGCCTCTTACGTTGGTGAAAACGCGCTATTTGAGCAGCAACTATTAAATGGTGAACTTGAAGTTGAGCTCACACCGCAAGGCACTTTAGCTGAAAAAATGCGTGCTGGTGGTGCGGGTATTCCTGCATTTTATACCGCAACGGGTGTCGGTACACCGGTGGCTGACGGTAAAGAAACCCGCAATATTAATGGTCGCGATTATTTATTAGAGCCAAGCATTACTGGCGACTTTGCGATAGTTAAAGCGTGGAAAGCTGATCGCTACGGTAACTGTATTTATCGTCATACGGCGATGAACTTTAATCCGATGGCAGCAACCGCAGGCAAAATTACGGTTCTTGAAGTTGAAGAAATTGTTGAGCCAGGGGAGCTAGAGCCAAGCCAAATTCACACGCCGGGTATCTATATTGACCGAGTGATTAAAGGTGAATTTGAAAAGCGCATCGAGAAAGTTACCACTAAGCAAGAGAATCAATAAGGAGCACGCTGATGGCATTATCACGAGAACAAATCGCTAAACGCGTGGCGATGGAACTACAGGATGGTTACTACGTTAACTTAGGTATAGGTATTCCAACCTTGGTTGCTAATTATGTCCCTGATGGCATCGAAGTGATGCTGCAATCTGAAAATGGTTTACTCGGTATGGGGCCATACCCAAGTGCAGACCAAGTTGATGCCGATATGATCAATGCAGGTAAAGAAACGGTCACTGCAGCAAAAGGGGCGGCTATATTTAGCTCCGCAGAAAGCTTTGCCATGATCCGCGGCGGCCACGTTGATTTAACCGTGCTGGGTGCGTTTGAAGTGGACCAAAACGGCAACATAGCTAGTTGGATGATCCCGAAAAAGCTGGTTAAAGGGATGGGCGGTGCGATGGATTTAGTAGCCGGTGCTAAAAACATTATTTGTACTATGACCCATGCCAACAAGCATGGCGAATCAAAACTGCTGACCGAATGTAGTTTGCCGTTAACGGGCGTTGGTTGTATCAATAAAGTGATCACCGATTTGGCACTTTTAGAAATTAAAGACGGTGCATTTCATTTATTAGAGCGTGCTCCAGGTGTCTCGGTTGATGAGATTATTGCTAAGACACAGGGCAAACTTATTGTCTCTGGTGACGTTCCTGAGATGACTTTTAGCTAGTTTTGCGACTTTTAAGCAGTTAATTTGCCTAGATTTTATACTAACCCCCAGTAATGTGCTTTTTGTTCATGGGTTTTATGAACAAAAAGCCATTTATCATCATCAATGCAACTTACCCCCTAAACATTTCGTTAATCTATCGTTAACACTATGCTCCAGACCAGATCGCCGTTTGCAGTAGGCCGATCAACGACAACAAATAACTATAATCTGGTGTGGAGTAATTCATGAAAGCAAGTAACACACAGCTCGCTTTAGCCGTTGCAGCGGCGTTAGCAAGTACATCAGCATTCGCACAAAGCGACACTGAACAACTACAGCAACAACTCGATGCACTTCAAAAAGAAGTGGATTCATTAAAAACATCTAGCGGCTTCAACCTAGAATTTGGTGGTCGCGTGCAACTTGATTACAACTATTTCGACGGTGCTTACAATGCCGACAATGATGGCGCTGGAGGCAGCGACTTCTTCCCACGTCGTATCCGTACTTATGTTGAAAGTGAACATGGTAACTGGGATCACAAATTACTACTCGAATTTTCTGAAGGCACGGCTGAAATCGTGTTAGCGCGGGTACGTTATGCATTCGACAACGGCTTAAAAGTAAAAGCCGGTAAAATCCGTGAAGACATGTCGCTCAATGCGCTAACCAGTTCTAAACACATTAATACCATTGAGCGTAGCACCCTTGCTAACACCTTCTCGCCTTTCTTCCGCTGGGGTATCTCAGCTTATCAATACTTTAAAGATTCAGGCTTACGTTACGCCGTGGGTGTTTACAAAAACGATGCGTTTGGTGCATCGGGCCATGACGAAGATGACAAACTGACATTGGCTGTAACAGGTCGCTTAACTTGGTCTAGTGCAGCGCCGGGTGATGTGATTCATTTAGGTGCTTGGCACTCTTATCGTGATATGGGCGACAATGATTTAAGCGCTCGTTTTGCCCGTGGTGAAGTGCGTGAAACCAATGTTCGCTTAGTGGATTACGCAGTCGGTGGTGAAACCGCAGCGCTAAATAGCATGTCGCAAAGCGGTCTTGAATTTGCCTACCAAGCGAATGCATTCACTCTAGAGGCTGAATATGCCAGCCGTTACCTTGATACGGTAGATAGTAGCAACGAGCTTGATGGTGAACGTCTTGATGGCTTTCATGTATCGGCAAGTTACTTCTTAGGCGGTGAGCAGCGCCGTTACAAAGCAGGCTCAGCATTATTTGTACAACCAAAAGGGATTAAAGATGCATGGGAGCTTGTTGCCCGTGTGTCACAAATGAACGCTAGCAGCAAACAGCAAGGTACCGACGTAACCACTTATACATTAGGCACATCATATTACCTAAGCAGCGATATCAAATTTATGGGCAACCTGATTTACAGCGATGTTGATGGTGCCGGTGCTTCTACGCTGGTAGGTGATGAAGATTCAGGTATGGGCATCAGTGCTCGTATGCAGTACTTATTTTAGGAGTCGTGCATTATGACTATGTTTAAATCATTAAAAAGATCTGTTTTAGCAGCTTCATTATTAGTAGCCAGCCCACTGGCATTAGCAAACTTACACTTTTTGGTACCGGGTGGCCCAGGCGGCGGTTGGGATACCACAGCACGTGGTGTTGGTGAAGCAATGGTAAAAGCGGGCATTGAAGATAATGCATCGTTTCAGAATATGTCGGGCGGCGGCGGTGGCCGTGCAATTGCTTACTTGATTGAGTCGGGCACTAAAAAAGGCGATATGTTGATGGTTAACTCAACGCCTATCGTACTGCGCGCATTATCAGGCAAAATTCCTTACAGCTACCGCGATTTAACACCAGTTGCCAGCATGATTGCTGATTATGGTGCATTTGTGGTGCGTAATGACTCGCCATTTAAAACATGGCAAGACGTTATTGATGCAATGAAAAAAGACCCAGGCTCTGTAAAAGTAGCAGGTGGCTCTGCGCGCGGCAGCATGGATCACTTAGTGGCTGCACAAGCGGTTAAAGCGGCGGGTCTTGATGGTCGTCGATTACGTTACATTCCTTACGATGCCGGTGGTAAAGCGAAAGCTGGTTTACTGTCGGGTGAGGTCAATTTACTTTCAACAGGCTTAAGTGAAGCACTCGAAGTCGCTAATGGTGGTCAGGCACGTATTTTAGCGGTGACTTCTGCAGATAAATTGCCAGATTACCCAGCAATTCCAACCTTAAAGTCGCTAGGTTACGACATGGAGTTCGTAAACTGGCGCGGCTTTTTTGCAACCCCAGATTTACCAGCAGACAAACTTGCCGAGTACACAGAAAAACTACGTAAGTTGCAACAAACCCCTGAATGGGAAGCGGTTCGTGCCCGCAATGGTTGGCTAAATCTATTTCAAGAAAAAGAAGCGTTTATTAAATCGCTTGAGCAGCAAGAAGCGCAATTACGCGTTGTAATGAAAGAACTTGGTTTTATCCGAGGCTAAGGTTAGACGATGTTAAACCGTGAACTAATTGGACCAAGTTTATTCTTGGTCCTCTTTACCCTCTACGCCCTTGTGGCTTGGCAAATTCCACTTATGCCATTTGAAGAGTACGAAAGCGTTACTTCTGCAACCTTACCAAAAGTGTATGCAGTATTTGGTATCGTGGTGTGTGTACTTTCGATTGGTGCCAACTTATTAAAGCAAGCGCCTGCAGAAAAAGCAGAGCTACTCAGTAAGGGCAACTTACTACGTACCTTTGCATTGTTGGTTTTAATGGTTGCTTATAGCGCCATGCTTGAACCGTTCGGTTTTTTAATTGCCACCAGTGCATTTTTAATTACGGGCTTTTTTATCATGGGCGAACGCCGTAAGGCAGTGTTGTTGTTTGCGTCTGTGCCTGTGGCCGTGGTTTTTTGGTTTTTAATGACACAAGTACTGGGCATTTACTTAGTACCTGGCAATCTGTGGAGTTAAGTTATGCTTGATGGAATTATGTTAGGTTTGTCGACCGTACTCGACTGGAACAACTTGTTATATGTGATTGTTGGCTGCTTTGTTGGCACGTTCATCGGTATGCTACCGGGCCTTGGCCCAATTACCGCGATTGCGTTGATGATCCCAATAACTTACAGCATCGGTGCTGATTCGGGCATGATTTTAATGGCCGGTGTTTACTACGGGGCTATATTCGGTGGCTCTACTTCTTCAATTTTGATTAATGCGCCGGGTGTAGCGGGTACGGTAGCGTCATCGTTTGATGGCTACCCGCTAGCAAAGCAGGGTAAGGCAGGTAAAGCCCTTGCGATTGCCGCTTATTCATCCTTTATAGGCGGGACCATTGGCGCCATTTTATTGATGGTGGCTGCGCCATTATTAGCGAAAGTGTCATTAAGTTTCCAATCGCCTGATTATGTTGTACTGATGTTTTTAGGCTTAACGGCTATCGCTGCGTTCTCTAATAAAGGGCAATTCTTAAAAGCCATGATGATGACGGTATTTGGCTTAATGCTGGCAACGGTAGGTATTGATCCCTCTTCAGGTACCGAGCGCTTTACTTTTGGCCAAGCTGATTTATTAGATGGTATTAGCTTTTTATTAGTAGCAATGGCAACGTTTGCGTTGGCTGAGGCGCTGATTAATGTGGCACGCCCTGAGGCTGAACCAGATAAAAAAATTGATGATCCTGATACGCCAAAAATTGGCTCAACAAAACTGACTAAAGAAGAAGTAAAAGACATGGCTCCTGTGGTTGGTCGCTCATCTTTACTTGGTTTTATAGTCGGTGTGTTACCGGGCGCAGGGGCAACCATTGCCAGCTTTATGGCCTATGCCACTGAGCGTAATCTTGCTCCAAAAGCGCTGAAAGATAAATTTGGTAAGGGTTCGATGCGTGGCTTAGCGGCACCCGAGTCGGCTAATAATGCAGCTTGTACTGGCTCATTTGTACCATTACTGACTTTAGGTATTCCAGGCTCTGGTACAACAGCTATTATGCTAGGTGCATTAATTGCCTACGGTATTCAGCCGGGCCCTATGTTAATGCAAGAAAACCCAAGCGTGTTTTGGGCTGTCATTGTCAGTATGTACTTTGGCAATATTGTACTGCTGATTTTGAATCTGCCGTTGATCCCATATTTCGCTAAAGTGTTGGCAATGCCTAAATCTGTGCTGACAGTGATGATTTTATTCTTCAGCTTAATTGGTGTGTACTTAGTGTCATTTAACACCTTTGATTTATTTATGATGGTGGGCTTTGCGCTGGTGGCCTTGGTGCTTCGCTTGTTAGCTTTCCCGATGGCGCCTTTATTACTTGGCTTTATCCTCGGTGATATGATTGAGCGAAACTTCCGTCGTGCCATGATGATTTCAGATGGTTCACTAAGCTTTTTATGGGACCGCCCATTAACACTGAGTATTTTTGTGATTTCGATCTTAGTGTTGTTGTTCCCACTGAAAGACTATATTGTCCAACGTCGTAAAGAAAAAGCAGCTACGCAAGCAGAGCAACATGCGTAGAACAAGGCACTGATATGAGATACACCAATAAGCTAAACCCATTTCAGCATGTGGTTAAAAAACCCAAGCGCTTAGAAACGCGACTCATTATTTGGGTTACCGGTCTATGTGTTTTACAGGCTGTATTGTTTGGCGCTTTGGTGTATCAGATCACTGCAGAAAGCTTACATAACCACATGGGTGATAAAGCGCTTGCGCTCGCAACCAGTATTGCCTCACGGGATGACGTGCAAAACGCATTGCAAACCAAGCAAGGGCTTGATGAGTTAAATACGCAAATAGAGCATATTCGTGAACTCACCGCAGCCAGCTTTATCGTGATTGGCGATAACAATACCCGCCGCATTGTTCACCCAGACCCCGACAAGCTAGGTAAGCCGATGGTGGGTGGTGACAGTAAAGCGGCACTGCGTGGTGAGCGTTATGTGTCGATTGCAAAAGGAAGTTTGGGCGAGTCTATTCGTGGCAAAGTCCCCGTGCTCTCAGAGCGAGGCGAAGTCATCGGCTTGGTATCGGTTGGCTTTTTAGTGCAATCAATTGAACCGCTTATTCGTGCTCGCAGTGCTGAAATTATGCTTTGGGGTTTGTTGTTAGTCGGTTTAAGTATTTTGGCCGCGGTGTATATTGGTCAACGGGTTCGTAATGCTATTTTTGGTTTACAGCCTGATGAAATAGCACGGTTGTTCTCTGAGCAAGATGCTATTTTGAATACTGTTCGTAGCGGCATTATCGCCCTCGATCCTGAAGGTAATGTACGTAACTTAAATCAACGTGCCTGCGAAATCCTCGGTAAACCGACCAGCTGTATTCATCAACCACTTAAACTTGCAGACTTACTTCCTGAACATAGTGAGTTTTTAATGCATAACCAACAGCGTCCGATTGTTGGTTTTGAATTATTTGCCGCCGATAAACGCATTGTGTTGTCGCGATATGCATTGCAAGTGCAAGGTCAGGCTGATGGTATTTTGTTGAGTATGCGCCCTGCGGATGAGCTTGAATATTTATCGCAGCAATTAACCAAAGTGCAAGCCTTTGCTGAGTTATTACGAGTGCAAACGCATGATTACTCGAACAAGCTAAACTTAATTGGTGCGTTAATTCAGATGGGGCAAACGGATCAGGCGATTGAATTAATTGGTCAAGAAAGTAAAGGCTCGCAAGCGCAGATCCATCATTTACTCGAAAGGATCCAAGATCCGGTACTAGCAGGTTTATTGGTTGGTAAATACCATAAAGCCCGTGAATTAAACGTGATACTTGAGCTTAATCCAGATAGCTTATTAGGATCGATCACCCGTAAAGATATGCTTGAACGGGTTGTCTCGATACTTGGCAATTTGATTGATAACGCAATTGAAGCTGCTATTCGAGCTAGCGATACACGTACCCCTAAGGTTCGTGTTACGGTTGATGAAACCAGCAAAACATTATTGTTTGATGTTGAAGACAGCGGTTTTGGTTTAGGCGATGACAAGGATGTGATATTTACACCACAATACAGTTCTAAGTCAGGGGCTGAGCATGGTATCGGCCTTTATTTAGTTAAAACCAACTTAGATTCGTGTCGTGGTAGTTTAGAAATAGGTGAGTCTGATCTAATGGGGGCACGCTTAAGTGTCTACATTCCAAAATAATAAAAAATGATCAGCCTATAAATAAAAGGTAAAGAACATGACTTACTCAGTTGTCATTGTTGAAGACGAAGTAGAAGTTGCTCAATTATTGGCGCAATACTTATTACTTCCTCATGGCGTTGCTGGCCAACAAGGGACGCGGCAAACACTGCGTCAGGGGCAATATCAGGTTGTGGGTATTGCAGGCAATCTTGCCACTGCGAAAGCGTTATTATCGGCGATTAACGCCGATTTAATTTTGCTCGATATTCATTTACCCGATGGTAATGGCCTTGATTTACTCAATGAATTACGCCGCGAAGAAATGAAAAGCGAAGTAATGCTGTTAACCGCAGCAAAAGAAGTAGAAACACTGGAAAAAGCCATGCAGCTTGGTGCCTGTGACTTCTTAGTTAAACCATTAATGCTAAATCGCTTAGATCAAGCGCTAGCGCGATTTGAAGCAAGGCAACAATGTTTGTCAGGTGCCGATGAAGTAACCCAATCTATGGTCGATACTTTATTTGGATCGCAAGAACAGTTAAAAGCCCCAGTTAGGCTGCCAAAAGGGGTGGATCAGCTTACTTTGCAAAAGATCTTAAAAGCTTTTAGAGCGAATATTGGCACGGCTTTTACTGCTCAGCAAATGGGTGATTTAGTCGGCGTAAGCCGCTCAACAGCCCGTCGTTACCTCGAATACTTGCTTGAAGCTGAGCAAGTCAGTGCTGATCAGAGTTACGGAAGTATCGGGCGACCTGAGCGCTGTTATAAAATGACAAGCAGCTAATCGCATCATTTAATAGCCAAACCAGTGCTAAATTAGCGATTTTAGTAGCATAAATTCACTGTTCGGCACGTTAAAAAGTGCCGCTTATCCTGAGCATAGAAAAATTTTATAAAATTGATTGCATTTTAAGCGACTTCGATGGTGATGTTCGCTTTAAGTAATGCTATACTCCCGCCGAATAATTTTTCGACTTTATTAAGAGTAAAATAATGGCAGATTTATCGAAGTACAGAAATATTGGTATTTTCGCCCACGTTGACGCGGGTAAAACTACCACCACTGAGCGTATCCTTAAGCTTACGGGTAAAATTCATAAGACTGGTGAGGTACACGACGGTGAGTCTACTACTGACTTCATGGAACAAGAAGCTGAGCGCGGTATTACAATCCAATCAGCAGCTGTAACTTGTGAGTGGAAAGGCCACCGCTTAAACGTTATCGATACTCCGGGACACGTTGACTTCACAGTAGAAGTATACCGTTCACTTAAAGTACTAGACGGTGGTATCGGTGTATTCTGTGGTTCTGGTGGTGTTGAGCCGCAGTCAGAAACTAACTGGCGTTATGCGAACGAATCAGAAGTTGCACGTGTAATCTTCGTAAACAAACTAGACCGTATGGGTGCTGATTTCTACCGTGTTGTTGGTCAAGTTGAGAAAGTACTTGGTGCTAACCCACTAGTTATGACTTTACCAATCGGTATCGAAGACCAATTCACTGGTGTTGTAGACGTACTTGAGAAAAAAGCATACGTTTGGGATGACACTGGTCTTCCTGAAAACTACGAAGTACAAGACGTTCCAGCTGACATGGTAGACAAAGTTGATGAATACCATGAGATGCTTGTTGAGTCTGCTGTTGAGCAAGACGAAGACCTAATGATGGCTTACATGGAAGGTGAAGAGCCTTCTCTAGAAGACATCAAACGTTGTATCCGTAAAGGTACTCGTGATCTTGCGTTCTTCCCAACATACTGTGGTTCTGCATTCAAAAACAAAGGTATGCAGTTAGTACTAGACGCGGTTGTAGATTACCTACCTTCGCCTACAGAAGTTGACCCACAACCTCTAACTGATCCTGAAACTGGTGAGCCTACTGGTGAAGTAGCAACTGTTTCTGCAGATGAGCCACTTAAAGCGTTAGCGTTCAAAATCATGGACGACCGTTTCGGTGCACTTACGTTCATCCGTATCTACGCTGGTCGCATGAAGAAAGGTGACACAATCCTTAACTCAGCAACTGGTAAAACAGAGCGTATCGGCCGTATGGTTGAGATGCAAGCTGACGAGCGTAACGAACTTACTGAAGCACAAGCGGGTGACATCATCGCTGTTGTTGGTATGAAGAACGTTCAAACTGGTCACACTCTTTGTGATCCTAAGCACGAATGTACACTTGAAGCGATGATCTTCCCTGATCCAGTAATCTCAATCGCTGTTGCTCCTAAAGACAAAGGCGGTAACGAGAAGATGGGTATCGCGATCGGTAAGATGGTTGCAGAAGATCCTTCATTCCAAGTTGAAACTGACGAAGATTCAGGCGAAACCATCCTTAAAGGTATGGGTGAGCTTCACTTAGATATCAAAGTAGATATCCTTAAGCGTACTTACGGCGTAGACCTAGTTGTTGGTCAACCTCAGGTTGCTTACCGTGAAACTATCACGAAAGAAATCGAAGATAGCTACACGCATAAGAAACAATCTGGTGGTTCTGGTCAATTCGGTAAGATCGATTACCGCATCAAGCCAGGCGAGCAAAACTCAGGCTTCACGTTCTCTTCATCAGTTGTTGGTGGTAACGTACCTAAAGAATTCTGGCCTGCAGTTGAGAAAGGCTTCGCATCAATGATGCAAGAAGGTGTTCTAGCTGGCTTCCCAGTATTAGACGTTGAAGTTGAGCTTTTCGACGGTGCTTTCCACGCAGTTGACTCATCAGCAATCGCGTTCGAAATCGCTGCTAAAGGCGCTTTCCGTCAGTCTATCCCTAAAGCGGGTGCACAACTTCTTGAGCCAATCATGAAAGTTGACGTATTCACTCCGGAAGACAACGTAGGTGACGTAATCGGTGACCTTAACCGTCGTCGTGGTATGATCAAAGACCAAGAAGCTGGCGCAATGGGCGTTCGCATCAAGGGTGATGTACCACTTTCTGAAATGTTCGGTTACATCGGCCACTTACGTACTATCACTTCTGGTCGTGGTCAGTTCTCTATGGAGTTCTCACACTACGCACCATGTCCTGCAAACGTTGCTGAAACAGTAATCGCTGCAGAAAAAGAGAAAAAAGCTGCTAAGTAATTAGCTTCTTAACTTCTTTTAAAAAAACCCGCACTTGTTGCGGGTTTTTTATTGCCTAAAAATCGTAAATGTATTGTCGTAATTTTTTCGATTACAAAGTAATCATTTCTTTCCTTTGTATGTTAATTAACCATTCAGCTTTGAGTTATTAATGTACCGGTACAGATATCGCACTTTTAAAGTATTTTCTAAATAGCTAATACGATTTAAGTGCTGCTGCTCTTAAATTGTACGATTTTAATACAAATTTAGTTTTCAAGAAATATATAAGCTTATTAGTAAGTTGTAGGCTAATTACTTTGTTCTAGTAAAAAAGTGCTTTTTTGTACCTTGTGTACCTTTTTTAGTCTATGTAAAATGGCGCCCGAATGATTTTTTAATCATTTTGTATTAAACGTCTGCTTATTAAATATTACAACTATAGAAATATACTCATGAAAACGATTAAGTTAAGTCCTAATTGGACTCTACAGGGAAGCAAGATAGCACTGGCTATTCTTGTTGCATTAAGCGTTACTTTGCTAGGAGCATCAATTTTGATGCTATTGTTGCCTGTTCTGCTATTTATTACTCTATTAAATTTTTTAGAACTGCGCTTCTTACACTGTTACAAGGCGGGGATTTGTTATTCGCGAGGATTAGGTAAGCGTTACATCAACGCTGAAGATATTGTCACTGTTGAATTTAACCCAATGGCATTCATCACAGTATTTAAAATTACCTTAGCGAATGGTAAAACACACCAGTTTATGAACTGGCAGATTGATGAGCTGCAACAGATTGACATTGCTAAGCTCTATAAGTCAAAAGCAGGTTGTGCCATAAAGCCTAATCTGCAATGTAAAGCCTAATACTAGCAAGCCTCAATAATGCTAAATTAAGTGAACTGAAATAAAAAAGGCCGCGAAATGCGGCCTTATTCATATGCAGTGTCGTTTATTTTTTCATACGACGACGAAGTGCAAATGGTAAAGCAAGTAAGCTTAACCAAGCAAATGAACCAGAATCATCGTCTTTTGACTCTTCTTCTGTTTCTTCTTCAACTTCTTCAGCTACATCTTCTACTTCATCATCAGCTTCATCGTTTGTGATGTTGATGTATAGCAGTTGTGCTTCTGATAGGTTACCTGCGCTATCTTCTGCACGGATCATCAGCGTAAGCTTGTCTTCTTCTTCGAAGTCTAGCTCTTTAGCCACTGTGATTTCACCTGCAGCACTAATTGCAATCGCATCAGCATGCTCACCTTCAATGCTAAAGCTTACTACAGGGGTGTAATCAGCATCACCATCAGAGAAAACTAGTTGGCCAATCACAGCGCCAATTTCACTATTTTCTACGATTTCGAATGATTGACTCGCTTCGATTACTGGTGCCTGCTCTGCAGGAATAGGCTCTGCAGATTGAATATCAACAATCACTGGGTCGTGATCAGATGCGCGGTATGCATTGTCAGAGTATAGGCTAGCTTGTTGTGTCGATGACTTATACTCAAGGTTGTAGTCTAGGCTGATTGGCTCATCGGCATTGATATGCCAATCCGTAGCAGCGACAACTTTAGCAAGCATAGATTCAGAGACTAGTGCGTGGTCAAGGCTACCAATGCGGCCAGAGAAGCTATAAGAGTAACCTAATGTGTCGCCGTCTAGTTCTGCAACCGCACTCTTCAGACCTTTATCTGCAAATGCACGGATAGGATCTTCCATCGCATAAGCGTTCATATCACCGACTAGGATGATATCTTCATCTTCAACTTCAGTTGGGTAAGTTGCTAACCAATCAGCATATGCATTTGCACCCGCAACACGGATTTCATTCCAACATGCTTGACCATCGCCTAAGTCAGCATTATTACCTTCAGCGCTACCACAGCCGCCTTTAGATTTTAGATGGGCAACGGCAACAGTGAAGATTTCTTCGCTTTCAAGAGATTGGAAGCTTTGTGCAATTGGCGGGCGATTACTGTAATCGAAAGGTTCTACTGTAGTATGAGCAGCCTTACCAACTTCAGATACTTTATTTGATCGATAAATCAGTGCTGTTGTGATTGCATCAGTACCAATTTGGTCAACACCGAAATCAACAAATGCGTAGGTATTTTCTGCATCTTCATCATTAAGTGCAGATACTAAGCTAGCAATAGCGCTATTTTCACCGAAACCGTCATTTTCGATTTCCATTAAGCCAATAACATCAGCGTTAATAGCTGTAATTGCGCTAACTAATTTAGCTTCTTGGCGAATCAGCTCTTCTTCGCTATCAGCACCACGGCTAGTAGGGAAGCCTGCGCCTTGGCCATCACCATTGAAATAGTTTAATACATTGAAGCTTGCAACACGTAGGTCTGCATCTTCGTTAAGCTCTGGAGCATCTGTACGAGGGTTAGTTGCAGTGAATTCAGGTTGTACTGTTGGGTGAATACGGTAACGGTCGAAGCTGTAACCCATTACACCCGTAATCGTATTAACAGTATCGCCTAAACGTAACGTGTTATAGGCATCAAGGCCCGTACCTGGGTAGGCAATAGGATCAAGGTTTTGCTTTGTTGAACCATCGTCGATTAAGATTTGTTTTTTCAGGTTTTCAGTTTCAACAGCATTTGCTGCATCACCTGGTAGTGCAACTTGAGTACCTTGGTATAAACGCTCAGTACCTAAGTCAACTTCACCATAGCGACCAAGACCGTAGTTGTTATTAACGACTAAAGGTTGATCTATGGTCACTAACATACCTTCGTAAGCTTCAAGGTCTGCCACGTCAGCAACAGGTAAAGTGATAGCGGTTGCGTCAGTAGATAAACCTGTCGCACAGATCTCAACTTGGCTAACATCGCCTAGTTGTGTTGCGCTGTAGTATTCAGCCACGCTACCTTTAACACGCACATGGTCACCAACAGCAACGTCGGTATCTGCGAAATAAACGAATACACCTTCAGAAGTAAGTGGGTTTTCATCAATATCAGCAGCAAGTGAGCTAATGAAGAAGCCTTTTAGTTGATCATCACCTTGGAAGTCAGCCGTAACAACACCTTCAACTTCTACTTCAGTGTCTATAAGCGGGCTGTCGCCGCCTTCACCTTGAATTGTGCTGATTAAGGTTTTTTCTGCACCACACTCAAGAGGAGTGACTGGCTCTGGCTCAGGCGTTGGCTCTGTGCTCTCACCATATTGACCTATATTGCTGAAATCGTCTTGGTCGAATTGCTCCCACTCATCGCTTGGGTTAAACGCTGAGGTTGCATCAGTACGGCCTGAGGTGATTGTAGCTTTACGGCGAAGTGTTTTATTTTGTGTTGAAACGCCGCCTTCATCCCATGCTGAACCTGGATCTACGCCCAGTTGACCAAAGCTATCAACAATTGCACCGTCTTTAGTTAGCACTAATGCGTCATCACCGTTGAAATAAGTGATTGTTGATTCAGTGTCCGCGTTGGCTTTTAACTCATCTGCAGAGCTTGCATTAACAATAACGTAAGTTGCGTTTGCTGCAAGAGTACCGGTTAAAGCTAAGCTGTTATTAGGGTCTGCTAGATCGCCGTTACCATTTGAGTATAAAGAGATGGTGTAACCGTCAAGCGATAGCTCAGCACCAGAAGTGTTGTAAAGCTCTACCGCTTTATTGTTAGAGCTTCCTTCAACGTATTCAGAGATGATTAGGTTGGCAGAAGCAGGTGCGCTCAGGCTTGCAATCACAAGCGCGAGCGGCGTTAATTTTGTATTTATCATTATTTTTCCCGTGTATGTATTATAAAAGTCCCAATATGGGACACAGTACTTTAAGAAAAATCTATGACAAATTAAATACAAAATGTTAATAAAATAGGAATAATTACCAATTTTTAGAACATTTACTTTAGATTAGTTATTTTTTAACCAAATAGCTGCTTGTTTTGCAAAATAAGTCAGGATGCCATCGGCGCCAGCACGTTTAAATGCTAGTAATGATTCCATGATTATTGCTTCTTCTGCAAGCCAGCCGTTATCAATGGCTGCTTTATGCATGGCATATTCACCACTTACTTGGTAAGCAAAAGTGGGTACACCAAACTCATCTTTTACGCGGCGTACTACATCTAAATAAGGCATACCTGGTTTTACCATCACCATGTCTGCACCTTCTTGCAGATCGAGGGCTACTTCACGAATTGCTTCATCAGAGTTCGCAGGGTCCATTTGATAGGTCTTTTTGTCGGCACCTTTTAAGTTGCCTGCAGAACCTACCGCATCACGGAATGGGCCATAATAGCTAGAGGCGTATTTAGCAGAGTAAGCCATGATACGAGTGTGGATATGGCCTTCGGCTTCGAGTGCTTCACGAATTGCACCAATACGTCCATCCATCATGTCTGATGGTGCAACTACATCCGCACCCGCTTCGGCATGCGATAGCGCTTGTTTAACTAAAATTTCAGTTGTTACATCGTTAATCACATAACCGTCTTCATCGATAATGCCGTCTTGACCATGAACGGTGAATGGGTCAAGTGCAACATCTGTGATCACACCTAATGTAGGAAAAGCTTCTTTAAGTGCGCGAACAGTGCGTTGTGCTAATGCATCTGGGTTATAGGCTTCTTCAGCAAGTAGAGATTTTTTATCGCTCGGTGTTACCGGGAAAATAGCCACTGCAGGAACACCTAATTCAACAAGCTCTTTTGCTTCTTCAAGTAGTAAATCGATAGAAAGACGTTCAATGCCAGGCATAGACTCAATAGCTTCGCGGCGGTTTTTACCTTCTAACACAAATACAGGAAAAATAAGGTCATTAACTGTTAGTTGGTTTTCAGCCATTAGGCGACGAGAGAAGTCATCACGACGCATGCGGCGCATACGTGTATAAGGGAAAAGGTCGAGTCCTGATTGGGCCATGCTTTGTATACTCCTAGTCTGGTAGAGGATAACTCACTACGCGATTTCGACCTGTTTGCTTGGCATGATATAAGGCTTTGTCGGCATAGTCAGTGAATAAACTTGGGTTATTAATGTCTTCAGCAATTGCGCTGTAAACACCTGCACTCAAAGTAAATTTAATCGTTGTTCCGGCAACTATTATATCAGTATTTTGGGCTGCTTTGCGTATTTGTTCGGCAATTTCTAATGCACCTATCAGTGGCGTATTAGGCAACAGCACGACAAATTCTTCGCCGCCGTAGCGCGCCACTTCATCGAGAGGTCGTTTCAGGTGCTGTTTAATGACATCGGCAGCTGATTGAATGGTTTGATCACCGGTTAAATGACCGTAGGTGTCATTAATTACTTTGAAATGGTCAATATCTAACATGATGATGGCTAAAGGTGTTTGTTCACGTCGCGAGCGGCGAATATCCATTAGTAGCTTTTTATCGAAGTAACGGCGGTTCTTGGTTTTTGTCAGCGAGTCTTCCATATTGAGTTGTTCAAGCTCTCGGTTTTTCTCTTCAAGCTCGCGTAATGTCACTTGTAACTCAAAGGTACGCTCCTCGATATTCGCTTCAAGGTCTTGGCGAGCTTGTTCTTGCAGTTCAAGGCGCTCGCGCATTAAAGTATCTTTAGCTTTGCTCTCAGCTAAGGCATTTTGTTGTGCTGCAACTTCAGCATCGCGCTGCATCAAAAACAGTTTTATAACTGCATAGCTTAAACTTAAGCTACAAACCAAAAAGCAAATAAAGGTAAGTGACAGCACTCCGATATTTAAATTAAACGGGTTAAATACCCCAAGTGCGCTGTAAATAATGGCGCAGAAGAAAGCGAATAGGGCGATTAGAAAAGCGCTACAAGGCTGTTTATACTCACGGTTAAACTGCTTTAGAGCAATACTTGCAAAGATGATAAGCACCACAGGTAAACTTAATAAGCAAAGTGTAATAGCAATATGAATAGGTAAGAACCACATTGTTACAGTAATAAGTACAACCGCCCACGCTAGCCAATACTGAAAGCGATTTAAGCGAGATTTGGTAAAGCCGAATATATAGCCTTGCAAGGGCACAAATAACGCACCACAGATAAAAAATAGAGTCGGAATAGTTAACTGTTGAAACGATGAACCGCTCGGTTGTAAGTAACGATAACCATAGCCATAAAGGTAGGCTAGCGACAACCAAAGTAAGGTAAGTAATAACCCTGTGTAGGCGAAATAGCGGCGTCTAGAGAAGCCATAAAGCACTAAATTAGTGAGTGCGAGAGATAAAATAAAACCGACTAATAAGCCGTATAATAAATTGAACTTACTTTTATGTTTTAGATATTCAGAGGGGCTCCAAAGGCTTAGGGGCACTCTTAAACCACCATTGTTTTTAACTTTGAGGAAGATTTCGGAATGGCTGGCTTTTGGAATAGTTAATGAGGCTAGCAGCGATTCATTTTTAATTTGCCGACTAGCTAAAGGAACGGCGTCACCAATTTTGGTGTTAAATAACACATGTCCACCTTGCAGATGAAAGACGCTTACTTCATCGAGTAAAGGGTTATCTATCGATAATATCAGGGGGACATCATTTAACGATGTGTTTTTTATCGATAGCTTGAGCCACAGAGGCTTTAAAGTCATGCCTAGATTTAAGGTTTCACCTCGGTTTTTCAGCCATTTTACATTAGCATTGCTAAACGCTTGTTGTTGAGTAATAGGATCAAGGGTGTACTCAACATTTAGCGTATGTTGAGACTTAAATTGTGAGCTAACAATAAGTGGGTTAGCCAATAAATAAGGAGTAAATAAAAAAACGAAGAGTACGCCACAAAGTGACCATAGGCGCTTCATCTTAACCCTTTATGGAAAATAATTGTTGAAAGTTTAGTGTAGTTTGTTTTGCCACTTCAGTAAATTCACAGCCTTTTAAATCAGCAATTTGCTGACACACATAAGGAAGGTTCTGAGGTTCATTGCGACGAGACTTCGGTCTTGGTCTAATATTTCTTGGCATTAAAAAAGGCGCATCAGTCTCGATTAACAAGCGATCTAAAGGGATTGATGGCACTAAGGTTTGTAGTTGCTCACCACGGCGTTCATCGCAGACCCAGCCCGTAACACCGATATAAAGCCCCATTGCTAGGTAACTTTGTAGCGCTTTTTCATCCCCCGTAAAACAGTGCAATACGCCTCGTACTTTGAAGTCACTTAAAATTGCGAGCATATCTTCACTAGCATCTCGCTCATGCAAGTACACAGGCATATTCAGCTGCTCAGCTAGCTGCAGTTGGCGTCTAAAAACGCTGCGCTGAACGTCCCGAGGAGAAAAGTCACGATTGTAATCGAGGCCACATTCACCAATAGCAACTACTTCCTGGTTTTGGCTAAGAGTTGTTAAGTGTTCTTCAAGGTGTTCGTCGGCGGTTTTTGCATCATGAGGGTGAACCCCCGCAGTGCAAAATTGCTTAAATTGTTTGGCGAGGTTAAGAGAGGCTTGGCTACTTTGCAGATCGCAGCCGATAAGAAGCAGCTGCGTTACATTTGCCTCAGCGGCACGTTGTAACACAGCTTCATGAATATCATCAAATTGATGATTGCTTAAGTTGACGCCAGCATCAACCAGCGAAATGCTCATTAGTTAGTGCGCTTTACACGAATCGAACGGTTTTGGCCTTCAACTTTTAAAAGGAAAGAATTGAAAACGCCACGTTCAATAACCACAACATCTTGTTTTTTTAGACGTAAGCTATCAGAGCCAACTTGACGCCATTGTTGACCATTATCAAGTTCGATGATGAGTTCACCGTAAGGGGCTTTTTTCACGCTTTTTACACTAGCGCTAATTTGGTCATCGTTTACTTTAGCAACTTCTTTATGCTCTAAACCAAAGTCTTCATTTTTTGTTCTTACGATTTGTTCATTTGTTGCTCCTGCTGCGGCAACAGGTGCTGGGGAAGCAGCTGCAGCTGAGCTTGCAACAGGTTGTTCAATTTGTTTCTTTGTCGCAGGCTTTGATAGTGATTTACCTGCCATCACGTTGTCGTAACAAAGTAAGCGGTTAAAATCATTTTCAACAAAAGTACAGGCTTGCAATGCTTGTAAGTTAACTTCGTTTGCTTGTGCAGTGCCAGTAATCGTTAACAGTGCAACGAATGGAATGAGTTGTTTTTTCATTTATTCCTCTGATTCCTGTTGAGGTTTGGCGGTATAAAATGCAGCCAAAATTAAACCTAATTCAAATAATAACAGCATGGGTAATGCTAGTAATGTTTGTGACAGTACATCAGGAGGTGTTAGGAACATAGCAATTACAAATACACCTACCACGATATAAGGCCGTTTTTCTTTTAAACTTTTCGTTGTTGTTGCGCCACTCCAGCATAACAGCATGATGGCAACAGGTATTTCAAAGGCAATACCAAAAGCAAAAAATAGTTTTAAAGCAAAACTTAAGTAGCTACTAATATCAGGCGCTAATGTCATCATATCAGGGCCAGTGTTAGTGAAAAACCCTAAAATAATAGGTAACACCACAAAGTAGCAAAAAGCGATACCACTATAAAATAGCAAGATGCTAGAGGCCAAAATTGGCATTAGCATACGCTTTTCATGTTGATACAAGCCAGGTGCTATAAAGCTCCAAACTTGGTGCAGTATCATAGGAATAGCAGCAAATAACGCCACAAATAAGGTGAGTTTAAACGGTGCAAAAAAAGGTGCCGTTACATCCGTTGCGATCATGGTGGCAGTGCTAGGCAAGTTTGCAATAAGTGGTGCTGCAACAAAGCTATATATATCGTTGGCAAAGTACACCAAGGCGATAAATATTAGCAAAATGCTTAACAAAGCTTTCATGAGTCGATTTCGTAACTCAATTAAGTGGCCAACAAAGCCTGTGTGAGCTTGCTCGGTCATAGTTTACTATTCATCATCATTGTTATTGACCACAAAAGCAGAGATTAAATTCACTTTTTTTCGTCATTATTGTTACTTTCTGCTTTTTCAGGCGTGTCTTTTTTGTAACTGTGGGTGACTGACTGAGCAGCCTTTTGAAGTTCGTTTACAGAGTCTTGCAGATCTGGAGATAGTTCTTGCAAGTTTTGTTGCTCTGCTTTTTTTAAGTTTTCGTGAAGCTCATGGATACGGAGTTCTTCGTTCACTTCTGCTTTCACTGAGTTGGCGACTGACTTTAAGGTTTTTACCCAGCGGCTAACCGTGCGAATTGCCACAGGCAAGCGCTCTGGGCCTAATACAATTAGACCCACGATCAGTACGACAACAAGTTCCCACATCCCCATGTTGATTAAGCCTTATGGTCGTCTTTGCTTTTCTCTACGGTTTCTTTGTTTTGCGTGTTAGAAGCTTGTTCTATTTGCTCGCTTTTAGCGCTAGCTTGGTCATCATCAGATACGGCTTTTTTAAAGCCTTTTACTGCGCTACCTAAATCACCGCCGATGCCACGAAGTTTTTTTGTGCCAAATAACAATACGATGATTGCCAAAATAATGATTAATTGCCAAATACTGATACCACCAAAACCCATGGGTTACTCCGTTTTTTCAAATTTATCGAATAGACTTGTCTCGATTATACTCACCAAAACATAAATAGCACTTAGTTTATGCGCTACGCCATGCTGCAATAAAGCCTGCTACAGCAAAGCCTGCGGTAATTGCAGTGGCAACTAAGTCATGCTGCAAATAACATAAGCCTGAAACAATCAAGCAGCTGCCAGCAAAGATGCTGAGTAACAAAGGTTTAGCAGATTGCGTCGCTGGCAATTGTACAGGTTGTTGTTGACGCTTTAAGTTTTGATAAATTAAATCAGGTAATTCAGGCATTTTTTCTGCCCAAAATGGCAAGTTCGCATACATTTTTTTCATTACTGCAAGCGGACCAACTTGTTCTTTGACCCAATCTTCTAGAAAAGGTTTAGCGGTTTTCCATAAATCAAGCTGCGGATACAGTTGTCTGCCAAGGCCTTCAACATACAACAGCGTCTTTTGCAGTAACACTAATTGCGGTTGAACTTGCATATTAAAGCGACGAGCCGTATTAAACAGGTTGACTAACACATGGCCAAACGAGATTTCGGCCAGTGGTTTATTGAAAATTGGCTCACACACAGTACGAATGGCAAACTCAAACTCTTCAATGCTGGTATCGGCGGGTACCCAGCCAGAATCAACGTGTAGTTGTGCTACTTGGCGGTAATCACGGTTAAAAAAGGCAATAAAGTTTTCTGCTAAATAGCGCTTATCTTCACGATTAAGGGTGCCTACAATACCGCAATCAATACCGATATATTTTGGGTTATGAGGGTTTTCGCGAGAAACGAAAATATTACCTGGGTGCATATCAGCGTGGAAGAAACTATCACGGAATACTTGTGTGAAAAACACTTCGACACCACGCTCAGCTAGTAGCTGCATATTGGTATTTTGTGCCAGCAATGCTTCGGTATCAGATACTGGAATACCGTAAATGCGCTCCATTACTAATACGTTACTACGGCTGTAGTCACTGTAAACAAAAGGAATGTAGAGTGAATCAGAGTCTTCAAAGTTACGGCGTAGCTGAATCGCATTCGCCCCTTCACGCATTAAGTCGAGCTCATCGAGCAAGGTTTTTTTGTACTCGTTTACTACTTCAATAGGGCGTAAACGTTTCGCTTCTTTTAATAGCTTAGCAACTAAGCGCGCGACTTTTTGCATTAGCATTAAGTCGGCATCAATTTGCTCTTTAATGTTAGGGCGAATGACCTTAATCACTACATCTTGTGGTGCGCCATGCTCATCAATTAAGGTTGCTGTGTGAACTTGTGCAATCGAGGCTGATGCTAAAGGTGTTTGCGAAAAATCACTAAACAATTCACTAATATCATTAATACCCAGCGCTTTTTCGATAAGCTGCTGGGCAAGTTCACCTTCAAAAGGTTCAACCTGATCTTGTAGTAGTGCAAGCTCTAATGCGACATCATGAGGGAGTAAATCACGGCGTGTTGAAAGCATTTGGCCAAACTTGATCCATACAGGGCCAAGCTCTTGCAGAGCAAGTCGTAAGCGCATACCTGCAGGTTTATCTTTATGTTGGTTACGTAACCAAAATAAGCTGCCACGGGCGAGTTTGGCAAACCAAGGCACTCGTTTACGTGGAATTAATTCGTCTAAGCCATAGCTCAGTAGGGTTTTAGTGATGTAATAAAGACGAGCAGACGACACACAAGTTCCTTAGCGCATTAGCGAGACTGTAACAGCGCGTTAATTCGCATCTCTAATTGAGATACTTGGCTTTTTAATTGGCGGTTTTGCTGTTTAAATTCAGCAAGCTCAAGCGGGTGTATAGTCACTGCTAACTCATCTTGGCAAAGCGTTGTTAAGGTGTTTTCTAACTTACTTTTTGTTTGTGAACCACGACGCTTTAAAGCTTGAATAGAGAGCCACAACTGTTGGGCTGGGGCATCGCCAATGTAACGCGAAAAATGCTCAGGCCAGTCAATATCAAGCTCAGCAAAGGCATTGCTAAAGCCTTGTGCAAGATTTAAGTCGCCTTGTAAGTCGAGCTTATCTTGGCGAATGAGTTGCGTGAGCATTGATGGATCTTTAAGCGCCAACAAGGTGTCGATATCGGCGCTGATCATGCAATCAAAACTACGCTCTTGCGTACTGTATAAGTGAATTTGCTCGTTGCTGTAAACACACAAAATTGACTGTTGCCAATCACGTATCTCAATCAACAGCTGTTTATCAGCAGTTGCTGCAAGCTTACCCTTTAACTGAGTGTCTAACTGCAGCAGTTGATTAATGATTCGTTCGACTAGTGATAACAGAGCGTTTGCTAACATCGCGTTACCTACTTAATTTACAGAATTTCTAGTATTTAAAACCACGGTGAAGGGCAACAATACCGCCAGTAAGGTTTTGATAACTGGTTTGTTCAAAACCTGCATCTTCCATCATGCCTTTTAATGTTTCTTGATCTGGATGCATACGGATTGATTCAGCAAGATATTGATAAGACTCGCCATCATTCGCAACCAGCTCACCCATCTTAGGTAAGATATTAAATGAGTAGAAATCGTAGGCTTTGCTTAATATTTCTTGTTCTGGTTTTGAGAACTCAAGCACGAGTAAACGGCCACCAGGCTTAAGAATACGATACATTGAACGCAGAGCTTTATCTTTATCGGTCACGTTACGAAGACCAAAGGCAATCGTAATTAAGTCGAAGCTGTTATCAGGAAATGGTAATGCTTCTGCATTCATTTGAACATATTCGATATTGCCAACACGACCAAGGTTACGAAGTTTCTCACGGCCAACTTTCAGCATTGAAGAGTTAATATCGCCTAAGATAACCTGACCGGTTTCACCCACTAACTGACTAAATTTAGCGGTTAAATCACCTGTACCGCCGGCAAGATCTAATACATAGTGACCTTTGCGAACACCTGAACTTGCAATAGTTTGGCGTTTCCATAAACGATGAATACCGAACGACATAAGATCATTCATTACGTCATACTTTGCAGCGACTGAGTGGAATACATCTGCAACCATTGATGCTTTGTCGTTTTCAGCAACGGTTTTATAGCCAAAATGCGTGGTCTTTTCTTGATTCTCGTTCATGATTAATCTCTATCGTGGCAATAAAGACTAGTGTACTTGATTGTAGCTGTGGGGTGCAATTTGATTATAACTAAATCATCAGATTAGCATGGCTTTTCATGACTTAGCGCAGTTTTGAACTTTATTGGCCGGCAATAAAACTACTTTGTCCAAGTGACTTGGCTTTAGCGGCTGCTAAAGAGGCTTTACGGGCTAAACTGTTAAAGTCACCATCGCCTTCATGTTTAGCGATACCTAGGGCCAGGGTGATAGCAGGAAGTTTGGTGCCATTTTTTGAGCTGACAAAGCGCAGCTTTTCTACGCCATTTCGTACTTTTTCGGCAATTAAGTTCGCCGTTTCAGGCTCTATATCAGCAAGTAAGATGGTAAATTCATCTTTACTTGTGCGCCCAGGTAAACCGCTTTCTTGTACGTACTTTTGCACTTGCTTGGCGACTTTACTCAAAATGACTTCACCAATGACATCGCCATAGTTTTCAATAAAATGGTTTAAGTTCTCAATGTGAATAGAGATAGCACAAACCGCTTTATTTTGGCCGACCCAGAGTTGGGTTTGTTGATTCAAGTAATGGCGTTTGTATAAGCCAGTTTGTTGGTCGGTAATGTGTTGTTTGCGTAATTGAGTGAGTTGTTTTTGGGTTTTTTCTTGCAGTGATTTGGCTTTTGCTATTTCTTGCTTAAATTGACGGTGCTGGTTGAGCAGCACTTCTGATTGCTTACTGAGCATTTTTAATGCGTGACGCGTTTGCTCAATATTGTTTTCATCGATTGAATGCACACAGTCACTAACTTGATCAGCAAAGCGCACAATATTTTGTTCGTTATTGCTAGCATTACGTGAAAGAGTATTAATTACAGAGTCAACGTTGCGAACAATGGCAGTTTTCATTTTATGGCCTTGCTCAATAAAATCGAAATAAAGCTGTTCTACATAGACACAATCGATGGTTTTTCTTTGTGCGATGGCACGGTCAATAGCGGCGTTAAGTTTTGGATTAGACTGGCTGACGTAGGTGTAAACAACTTGGTAGTTAAGTGGTGACGGCGGTAATGCATGATGTTCTAAAAAGATACATACCTTTGTCATTTTTTCTTGAGCAATAGCCATGGGATCATGGAACATCATTTTTCAATACCACTAAATACGCATATCAACCAATTAATCATCTCTTCCGTAAAGTTTATTTGCTTCCAAGCATAAATACTGAGTCTACAGTAATCTGTAATCAGTCTATTTAAAAGCAAAATCGCTAATTTTGGAACTTAAATTTGTTTCGTTTGTGTCTATTAGCTGATTTTCTCAACAACTTTAACAAGTGTAATTAAAAATTGCTTAAACCTTGCTCATTCTTATTTACACAACGCTGTTAATTTGAGCGTATTTAACCTGAGCTTGGTCGCATTTGCTTGGGTTTTAGCCAGTGCTGCGCTACTTTAGCGATACTGATTAAAACTAAAAAGAATGCTATGAAACAAACACTGTCGCGAACTTTAAACCGTTCTGTTATTGCGGTTGCTTTAGCTTGTACTTTAAGCGCTTGCCAAGTAACAAATATTGATGCTGATCAGCAATTTACTCAAGTAGCCGAAAATATTGTTAATTACCGCCAAAGCATCAGCCCATATGGTAAAGAAAATGGCGTTGATGGTTATTTATTAGAAAATCTATCGGCTGAATTTTTAGAACAAAAATACAAGAAGAATACTGAGTTACTTGCCGAGCTAGACGCTATCGACCGTGATAAGTTATCGGAAGAAAACCGCATTAACCTGACTATTTTGCGTGGCCAAGTGCAAAATAGTGTCGATGAATATGTGTTTAATGCGCACTATATGCCGCTGACATCTGAGTATGGCTTCCATTCTAGCCTATCATTTATGATATCAAGCTCAGATTACACAAAACCACAAGATTACCAGCTATATCTTGCTAAATTACAGCAAATTCCCCGCTATTTTTCGCAAAATATCGGCTGGATGCGTAAAGGTCTTGAAGTGGGTTTAACCCAACCAAAGGCTGTTTTAGAAGGCTATCAAGACTCAATCACGGCTTATATTGTTGATGATGCGACACAGTCTGAATTTTACAAACCATTTTTAAATAACACGGCAGGTTTAAGTGATAGCGAGTTTGCAGCGCTACAAAAGCAAGCGCAAACCATTATCAAAGAACAAGTTATTCCGGCATATCAAGGTTACTTAACTTTCTTTAACAATGAGTATCAACCGGGTGCACGTACAGATATTGGTATTTCAAGTACACCGAATGGCAAAGCGTTTTACGAAAATCGCGCTAAGTACTACACCACCACAGATATGACGCCAAAAGAAATCCATGAGCTGGGTTTACAAGAAGTTGCGCGTATTCGTGCAGAAATGGAAAAAATTATTGAGAAAGTAGGCTTTGAAGGCTCGTTTGCTGATTTTGTGCACTTTTTACGTACTGATCCGCAATTTTACGCAAAAACACCAAAAGATTTACTAAAAGAAGCGTCTTACATCGCCAAGAAAATGGATGCGCAGTTACCTAAGTTATTCCACACCTTGCCAAGAATGCCGTACGGTGTTGCGCCAGTGCCAGAGAGTATTGCCCCTAAATATACAACCGGCCGTTACTCAGGTTCTCGCCGTGATGACCAAGCAGGTTATTACTGGGTTAATACTTATGCGCTAGATAAGCGCCCGTTGTATGTTCTTGAAGCATTAACTTTACACGAAGCTGTACCAGGGCATCATTTACAAATCTCGCTAAATGCAGAACTTGAGTCATTACCAAGTTATCGCCGTAATGCATATTTGTCGGCATTTGGTGAAGGTTGGGGCTTATATTCGGAGTTTTTAGGTATCGAGGCGGGCTTTTATCAAGACCCATACAGTGATTTTGGTCGTTTAACCTATGAAATGTGGCGTGCAGCACGTTTAGTAGTTGATACAGGTATGCATATGTATGGCTGGAGCCGCGAACGCGCAATGAAGTTTATGAGCGAAAACACCGCGCTTTCATTACACAACGTGAAGACCGAAACTGACCGTTATATTTCATGGCCTGCACAAGCGTTGTCATACAAAATTGGTGAGCTAACAATTAAACGTTTACGCCACGAAGCTGAGCAAGCACTTGGTCAAGATTTCGATATTCGCGAATTCCACCATCAAATATTACGTCATGGCTCAGTGCCAATGTCAGTGCTTGAAGAGCAAATTCAACTTTATATTAAAGCTGAATTAGCCAAACGAGCAGCATAGCGGCATAAAAGAAACGAAAAGGCGTGACTTACATCACGCCTTTTTTGTTTATTGCACGTAATATAAACACCTTATATGCTTTGAAGGATGTCATTTCACAAAGGGGCCTTGGATGAGTGATTTTATAATTTTTAGTATCGATGTTTTTGCCAGCTTGTTTATTTTTGCACTCGGCATAGGTTTGCTTGTGATTGTGTGCTTTTACATTAGTGATGTGACGCAATCTAAGCAGGCGATTCGCCGTAATTACCCGGTGATCGGCCGCTTTCGTTATTTTTTTGAACGCCAAGGTGAATTCTTCAGACAATACTTTTTTGCCATGGATAGGGAAGAGCTACCATTTAATCGTGCTGAGCGAAGCTGGGTTTATCGTGCTGCGAAAAATGTTGACCGTACTACGGCCTTTGGTTCAACCCAGAGCCTTGAAGCAACAGGTACTGTGATGTTTATGAACTGTGCGTTTCCGACTTTAGATGAAGACGCACTCGACCCGAGCGAAGTCACGTTAGGACCTTACTGCCAAGCTCCTTATACAACAAACTCGTTATTTAATATTTCAGGTATGAGCTTTGGTGCCTTATCTAAACCCGCTGTTCGCGCACTATCGCGAGGTGCAAAGTTAGCAGGTTGTTGGATGAATACCGGTGAAGGAGGGCTCAGCCCTTACCACCTTGAAGGTGGCGCTGATATTGTGTTTCAGATTGGCACGGCAAAATATGGTGTACGAGATGAGCACGGTAAATTAAGCACCGAAAAACTCAAAGCGATTGCTGAGCACGAACAAGTTAAAATGTTCGAAATTAAAATGAGTCAAGGCGCTAAACCCGGTAAAGGGGGGATGTTACCAGGGCGCAAAGTGACTGCTGAAATTGCAAAAATTCGGGGTATTCCTGAAGGGCATGACTCGATTAGTCCAAATGGTCATCCAGAGATTAAATGCCCAGCAGATTTACTCGATATGATTGAAACGGTACGCAGTACCACAGGTAAACCAACTGGTTTTAAAGCGGTGATTGGTGAATACACTTGGCTCGAAACCTTGTTCAGCGAAATTAATAATCGTGGTATTGAATCTGCCCCTGACTTTATCACTATTGATAGTGCCGACGGTGGCACGGGCGCTGCCCCTCAACCCTTGATGGATTCAGTTGGTTTACCGCTACGAGAGAGCCTGCCTTTGGTTGTTGATCTGCTAAAAAAACATGGTCTCAGAGAGCGAGTGAAAGTGATTGCATCGGGTAAGCTAATCGTACCGTCAAAAGTGGCTTGGGCACTCGCTCTGGGCGCTGATTTTATTGTGTCGGCGCGTGGTCATATGTTTTCGCTTGGTTGTATTCAGGCTCTACAATGTAATAAAGATACCTGCCCGACCGGTATTACGACTCATAATGAACGCTTACAGCGAGGCCTTGATGTGACCGATAAGGCACAACGAGTCGCCAATTATAATAAGTTTATTCATTATGGTGCAGGGCTGATTGCTCACTCATGTGGTGTATCAAGTGCTCGCGAGTTAGCTCGCCAGCATGTGCGAGTAGTACAAGAAAATGGTTTATCAGAGCCGCTCGATAAAATGTATGAGCACTACAATAAATAATCTAGTTGAATAATTAAAAGGCGCATTGAGCGCCTTTTTACTTTTTGACTATCAGTTTAATAAACTGATTAATAAAGAAAAGAACTCGTCTTTATTGTTACAGCTTGTGGCATTGAGCATCAGTTGCTCGCCAAGTACGAGCGTTTGCTGTTGTACTGCTAAACGAGCTTGTGCATCTTCAATACCGTCTATATCTGCAACATGGGCTAAACCAATAGTACGGCGAATAAGTTCAGCGCCACAGTAGCCAATCGCATCACGCAATACGTGTTGTAAGTAATCTTCGCTAAAGGCGCGGTTTGCAAAGCTAATATCAGTTGCTTCGCTGCTTGCTAGGTTTAACCAATTTTGCTCAAATTGGCTATAACAGTCTTGTAAGCAGGTTAATAAATGGGTTTGATACTGGCGGCGTTTTGCTTGCTCTGTAATACGGGCGTTTTGGGCACAGTAATTTAGTAGCAAGTTACCCATAAATGAGCCGATATCAAAGCCAACAGGGCCAAAAAAGCCGAACTCTGGGTCGATCATTTTAGTGGTTTTGCTATCAACAAAAATGCTGCCACTATGCATATCGCCATGCAATAAAGTTTGCGGGCATGATAAGAACTTAGCTTTTAATTTCGCTGCGGCCAGTTTTAAAGCATCATTATTTCGAATACTTTCGACGTGCTCATTAAGCTCTGTTGGGAAATTATTGCGCTCATGCTCAATGTACGGATCAGTAAAGAATAAGTCTTCTGTGATCTTACATAAATCAGGATTAATAAATTGACTGACTTTGGCTTTTTTATCTTCAGCAGATAAGTAAAAGTCTGAGTTATAAAAGCCTGTTCGGCTTAAGTAGAGCGCAACATGACTGGCCAATAATGGAAATTGCTCTGCGTTGATTTGTGCGCCACGTAAAATTTGTAACTCACCTAAATCTTCTAACACGGTTAATGCCAGCTCTACATTGTGATGCAATATCGCCACGGTATGCTCTGGGCATAACTTACCATGATTAATCAATACTTCGGCTTCGATTCTGGCGCGGTCTAACGATAATGGCCATGACTCACCTACGCAGCGGGCATAAGGGAGTGCTTGCTTTAGAATTACACTGTTGTTGTGCTGATCAGCAACCCGAAAAACTAAGTTTAAGTTTCCGTCTCCAAACTCGTATGCAGTCAGTGCTGCATCAGCAGGGAAGACTGAAATTAGTTCATTTTTAACAAGTTCTTTAATGTAATCAACAGCATGCTCTGCATTAAAGGCAGTGTATTTAGCCATGGCTCTATCTCGTAATACAATTAACTTTGAGCATTCTATACCTGTAAGCGTTTAGATGTCCATACATCTAGCTTGTTAGTTATCAAAACTGATGTAAAATAACTATTCACTTAAATTAGTTATTCATTAGTTATTCGGATTCAGTATGCAAGATCTCATCGCCAGCAGTATTAAATATCAGCAAGGTACGCTAACCGTGCTTGATCAGTATTTATTGCCACATCAACAGCATTGGCATGTATGTAACGATGTTGAAACGATGAAAGATTTGATTCTGACTTTGAAAATCCGGGGCGCACCTTTAATCGGCTTAGGTGCGAGCTTATTGGTTTCACACCTAGCTGAGCAAGGCATGAGTCAATCAGCACTTGCGGTTGCTATAGATGAGCTTGAAGCGACACGCCCAACAGCGGTAAACCTTATGCACTGCATGGCCAAGTTACGCGTAGCGCTAACAGAGACTGATTATGTTGCAGCTGTTGTCTCTACTGCTGAGCAGTTATTTAAAGAAGATATTGCCCTTTGCGATAGCATGGCAGAACGTGGTGCGGCTTTGGTAAATAAGGGAGATAACATTTTAACGCACTGTAATACTGGTGCGTTAGCGACTGCAGGTGTCGGCACTGCATTAGGGGTTATTTATAAAGCTCAGCAACGCCATGGTGATATTCATGTTTGGGTTGATGAAACACGACCGCTACTGCAAGGCGGTCGTTTAACGGCTTTTGAGCTTGAGCGCTGGCAAATTCCTTATACCTTGATTTGCGATAACATGGCGGCGAGTTTAATGGCTGCGGGCAAAGTAGATAAAATCTTTGTAGGTGCAGACCGTATTGCTGCAAATGGTGATTTTGCCAATAAGGTAGGCACATATAACCTTGCTGTGTTAGCGCATTTCCATAACATTCCATTTTATGTCGTTGCGCCACTTACTACACTTGATACACAAACGTTGTGTGGTGCAGATATCGAAATTGAGCAACGCAGCCCTAATGAAGTGCGCGGTGTTAGTGGTAGTTTTGGTGAAGCAATGTGGTCACCGACTAACGCAAAGGTTTATAACCCGGCATTTGATGTGACACCGGCGAGCCTAGTCACAGGCTGGGTGCTCGATAGCGGAGTTTATAACCAGTACGATATCGAGCAAGGTATTCTAAAACAGTTAAAGTCGTAAATTACTCTGCGCTTTTTTTAGTGTAGAGCTCAATGCTATTTTGATTGTTGGCAGTTAAGAAGGTCACTGCCAGCTTGTCGTTTTTAGCATTAAGGCGCGATATATAGTGAGAAGGCTTCATTTGAAGTACTGACTCAACGCCCTGCATTGTGGCTAAATTAATGCTGAAAACTTCAGTATCAGTGGCGATATACAAACTATGTAGGTTACTTGCCATCGACACAATAGAAGGCTTTAACTCAGTTAGTTTGTCTGGTGTAGTCAGCTCACTATAGGTGTTGTTATCGCTGTCTAAAAGCAGGTATTTATCGTATTTAGAATGCACAATCAGCTGTGTATCGTCATACCATGCAATAGCTAGGGGTGTATCTATAGTGCTTTTAATCACTTCATCGCTGTTGGTGTGAAGAATCATTATTTGATTTAGCTGATTGCTAAGATCGGTATATAGCACGGCAATCTTGTTACCCCTTATAGCTGCCAGCTTGGTACTACCAGGAAGTGTCCAGTGCTTAATTTCTGAGAAATCAGCAGCATTTAATAATGTTAATTGCTGATTGGTTTTATTAAAGCTAACAAGTCGGCTACTGTCACTATTTGCTGCAATTACTGAACTATCTTCACCAATTTTGCCAGTGATATTGATGTATTGGTTTGCTTTTCTGAGCCAGTGTTGTCGTTCTGAAAACTCAAAGTCAGAGAAGTAAACATCATTATTGGCTAATGCGACTAAGTCGTCTTCATGCTTATTCGCTGTGGCGATGTAACTCATTGTTTTTGAATTAAGGTCAAAGACTGCGGCATCTTTATCGTGAAGGTCAGTACTGATCAACACACTTTCTTTGCTTAAAGGGTAAGCATAATTTGCTCGTTTTACTGGCGCTGTTATAGCGGGTTGTCGACTCATACTATCAAAAGAGAACGATTCAATAGTTGAGGTGCCGCGGCTATACCAAATTAGTGAGTTGGTCTGCTCATCATATGTTGCTACCCATGCACGGTAATCGTTGGTAGTTAAAAGCTTTAGCGAGCTGCCATCTAAATTCGCCATGTATATCTCTACTTGGCCAACATTATGGCGCTCAAAGATGATGCGGCTCGGGTTTTTTATAGTTGTTAAAATAAAGTCCCCAGTGCCAGTGATATTGGGTGTGCTAATGCGAATTTCTTCACCGGTTTTTAAATCTTGTGCATATAAAGCATATAAATGAGTTAAGCCACGGTAATTATTACGCCTTGAAATTGCGACATCACCAACTTCAATGTACTGACTTGGCTGAGAATTAAGTAAAGATTGGTTGATACGTGGCTTTATTAACGCTTCACTTGATAACAGGTTGCTTGCTTGCCAAGTGATGCAATCGCTGTAGTCTTTGTTTTCACAAGAGCCGTAAAATAATCGCTCTCCATCCTCAGACCAACCCTGTAAAAAGATATTGCCAGAGGCAATCACGTATTCTTTTTTAGTGGTTAGGTCGACGACAAAAAGACTTTGACCATCATTTTCTAGAATATAAGCAAGCTTAGTTTTGTCATGGCTTAGCATCAAACGATAGTGAGAGCCTTTATGCCATGAAATGGTTTCAGCTTGTAGGTCTAAAAATGGCGCGTCGTTTTGTACTTCATCATTTGCTTTAGGCTGTTGTGAAAATAACCAAATAGCAGTAATCAATAAACCAAGCACTAACGCTGCAAAAGGCCATGGCCAGCGTGAAGAATGCGCTTTTTGTTCATTAATGGCCGTAGGTTTAACTTGAGTATCAGCGTCTTTATCTACTGTTATTACATTTTCTGTTTTTAGCGGCTCTGTACTCACAGTGTGATCAAGAGGCTTAACTTCAATAAATAGGCTATAACCTTTGCGATAATGGGTTTTAATGGTTTGCCCGGGCTGTTTTTCTGATTTAAGAGTTTTTCTTAGTTCAGAGATGGCACGGTTAATGGCATTGTCATCAACAAAGCTTTGTTGCCAAATATTTTCTACCAGCTCTTGGCGAGTGATAATGCGATCATTATGCTCAATAAAGAAACACAGTAATTTAAATAATAAAGGTTCTAGTTCACGCTTATGAGTGCCATCGCTGATGGTTTGCTGCTGAGTGTTAAGTTGCCACTCACCCACATAAATAACGGTATCGCGTAAGGGTGAAAATGCCGACCCCATGTTTAGTCCTTTAGCAAATAATTAGTACTTATTAATGGGGAGGATAATAGCAGCTTTTGTTCTTAATTTGGGTCTTTTTGTTTTATATTTGTAAATTAAAGGCTGTTTTTTGCAACATATAGCCAAGCTTGGTTGTTACATTGGAATGTTTCTGCAATTCGCTGATAATCATCTACTTCGTAAGTATCTGCCTGAGCAAGCTCTTGTTCGGTGATTAAATAAATAGTGCCATTAACAATATCAGTTTGTTTGCCTGTTTTGATTAAAGCCGGGTGAAAACGTTGACCACTACTTTTAAGTACGGCTTCGTCGGTGATCTCGACTTCACCAATGACATACCCAGTTAGCGTAGCAGTTTGACCTTCGAGCAAACGCCCGAAGGTATCAAGCTGAACCTGCGGGTACTGTAAGGTACCGTACGAGAATAGTTTTTCCATGTTAGTCCAGCAGTGGGAAGTTGGTAGCAATAGTTGACTCAGTGCTTTTAGCGACCCAACCTTCGGTATTATTGAATAAGCGAATTGCAGTAAATTCAGGGTCGTTGCCCATATCAAACCAATGTGGGGTAAGTTCTGGTACTGAAATTAGGTCGCCCTGTTGGCAAAGCACTTGATACACTTTGTCGCCTAAGTGTAAGCAGAATAAGCCTTGGCCTTTCACAAAAAAACGAACTTCATCTTCGCTATGTGTATGTTCAAACAAGAACTTACTGCGTAGTTCGCTGGCATTTGGATTACCCTTAGCAAGCGAAATAACATCCACTGTTTGATAGCCGCCTTCAGCTTTTAAGCGCTCTATATCTTTAGCATAAGCAGTTAAAATAGCGCCATGACTGGTCTCTTGGTCAATCTGTGCCGTTGCTTGCCACTGCTCAAAGCGAACGCCAACCGCATTCAGCTCACTCGCAATCGCGCTTAAGTCTTCACTATGAAACAGTATGTCGTTTGCGTTGTTATCGTTATAAATAGTTAATTGACTCATGCTAACAGCTCCGCGCTAAATTCCGAAAAGTCGTTGATATATGGGTGAGCATCACTTACCGCTTGGCCATCGCGAACAAGGTGCAAAGTTCTAAGGCCTGCTGCTTTGGCAGCATCAAGCTCTGCCACCACATCGCTTAAAAACAATACTTCGGCAGCGTCAAATGGCAGCTCGGCGATAATATTCTCATAAGAGCTTTGCTGTTGTTTTGCACCGACTTTAGTGTCGAAGTAATCACTAAATAAAGGTCTAACATCACCGTAGTCAGAAAACTCAAAAATCAGGTGTTGGGCTTTTACTGAGCCTGATGAGTAGACATATAAACTTTTACCAGCATGCTTTTGGGCTTGTAAAAAGTCATAAGCATCTGGGTAAAGGTGGCCAGTAAAATCACCACTTTCGTAGCCCGTTTGCCAAATTAACCCTTGCAACTGCTTGAGTGGGGTAATTTTTTGATCTGTTTCAATCCAATGAATTAAATGTTTAATGACCGTGTCGATATCGGCTTCGGGTTGTTCAATATGTGCTTTAACGGCCTCAATTTGGGCTGCTACTTCTGGGTCGCTTTGATGTGACTTTACAAACTCAGGTAATTGCCCTGCCGCGTAAGGAAATAATACGTCTTTAACAAAAGAAATGCGGGTAATTGTGCCTTCAATATCGGTTAAAATTGCTTTGATCATGGCTGAACTCCAGCTTGAATACCTTCTAGTTTTAGGCGCTCAAGCTCACAGCTAAATAGAAACTCTAATCCTTCTAAATGGCGAAGTACTTCTTTGATATCTCGACCAACGACATATAAACCATGGCCACGAATTAATACAGCATGCTCAATAGGCGTGTGAAGGTGATGATCACTGACCAGTAAGCTTAAACGGTCAATGTCTTGGTCATTATCAAAAATAGGAATAGTTAAGGTATCTAAGTGCGATTTGACACCGCTTAAAGATTTTTGCATTTCGTAGCCATGCAAATTGATAGCGTGGCCTTTGATCACACGCGATAACACGGTTGCCGCAACAGAATGAGTGTGCAAAACAAATTTAGCTGATGGGATCAGCTTATACATATTTAAATGTAGCTCAGTTTCAGCTGATGGGTTGCCAGAGCCTCTAGTGCGATTACCTTCATGATCAAATTCAATAAATGCATGAGTGCCGAGTTGACCTTTATCGAAACCACTTGCTGTTACGACATAACCGCTTGCAGTGCGGGCTGAAAAGTTACCACCAGTAGCAGGGACCCAGCCACGTTGGCTTACCCATTTACCAGCTTCAATTAGTTCTGAAATAGCGGTATTGTTATGCATATATTCCTCGACATTCTAAAAGTTATTTAGACGGCTATACATCTGTTTTAAGCAATGATAGCATCGCTTCGGGCGCAAAACCATCTTTAAGGAACCTCTGTGTTTGAAAGTAAATTGCCGAATTTAGGCACCAGTATTTTTAGTCAAATGACCGCTTTAGCAAATAAGCACCAAGCGCTTAATTTATCTCAGGGTTTTCCTGAATTTGATGCGCCAGAATTACTAAAAAAACAGCTCAATCATTATGTACTTGAGGGGGTAAATCAATATGCGCCTTCAAGTGGGGTTGCAAAGCTACAACAGCAAATAGCGGCTTTGATAGCTAGAAAATACCATAACAACATAAATTACGAGCAACAAGTTACTGTCACTTCAGGGGCAACAGAGGCATTATTCGTAGCAATTCAAGCGCTTGTTAAAGAGGGTGATGAAGTTGTGGTATTTGACCCCGCGTATGACTCGTATCAACCGGCAATTGAACTTGCTGGCGGTCGCTCAGTTCACGTTGCTTTACATGCGCCAGACTACAAAATCGATTGGCAAGCTGTAGCCGATGTTATTACTGACAAAACACGTGTCATTATCATCAACACGCCACATAACCCAAGCGGTAAAATCTTTAAAAAAGAAGATATTAATGCCCTTAAAGCGCTTGTTACCAAGCATGACTTATATGTAATTAGTGATGAAGTGTATGAGCACATCACCTTTGATGGCGCTTTGCATTTAAGTGCGCTGACCGACCCTGAGCTATTTGCACGCAGTTTTGTGATATCAAGCTTTGGCAAAACTTTTCATAGCACCGGCTGGAAGATGGGTTATTGCGTTGCACCTGCACAGTTGATGGTAGAGTTTCGTAAAATTCACCAATATGTGACTTTTTCAAGCTTTACGCCTGCCCAGCATGCACTAGCTGATATGCTCGAGTTAGAGCCAGAACATGTTGATGAACTTAGTTGCTTTTATCAACAAAAGCGCGACTTGCTCAGCGAAGCACTAGCGCAAAGCCGTTTTAAAATATTACCAAGTGAAGGCACCTACTTTTTATTACTCGATTACAGTGATGTGTCTGATCTTGATGATGTTGAGTTTTGCCATTGGTTGGTCGAGCAAGCGGGTGTTGCAGCTGTACCACTCAGTGTGTTTTATAACAGCGCAAGCAGCGACAAAGTGATTCGTTTATGTTTTGCTAAAAATGATGACACATTAAAACGTGCCGCGGAGATTTTATGCCAACTTTAACCTTAGCTTTAGTGCAGTCATCACTGCATTGGCTTGATAAAAGCGCTAACCTTGCGCACTTTACAGAGCAGCTTAACAGTTTAAACGAGCAGGTTGATTTAATTGTCTTGCCAGAAACATTTGCCACGGGTTTTGCGATTAATCTAGATTGCAGCGAACCAGAACAAGGCGAGGTACTTAGCTGGTTAAAAGCCACAGCTAAGCAAAAAAATGCTGTGGTTGCAGGCTCTGTTTTAGTTGCAAAAGGCGACAAAAAGGCTAATCGCTTTTATTGGGTTTGGCCAAATGGCGAAGTGAAGTATTACGACAAACGCCATTTATTCTGTTTAGGTAACGAAGGCAATTTCGTCGCAGCAGGCGAGCAGCGCGAGATATTCGCTATCAATGATTTTCGTATTTTACCGCAAGTGTGTTACGACTTACGCTTTCCTGTATTTCAGCGTAATTGCAACGACTACGATGTGATGATCAACGTAGCTAATTGGCCAGCTGCTCGTCGCCATGTATGGGATACCCTTCTAAAAGCACGCGCAATGGAAAACCTTTGTTATGTCGTGGGTGTGAATCGCATTGGTGCTGATGGTAATAATGTTGCCCACAGTGGTGGTACTGCCGTTTATGATTTTAAAGGCGACACCTTGGCGAAGCTTGAAGATGACCAATCGGGCATCATTATTCAGCGCTTAGAAAAATCACCGCTTGATGACTTTCGAAGAGCGTTTCCTGCTCACTTAGATGCTGATCAATTTCAGTTACTGTAATTGCTCGAAGCCGCATACTCAAAAATTTGTTAAACTCATGGTTGGATTATTTACTATAAGCAATCATGAGTCGCAAAATCACCCCCGTTATTCTTGCTGGTGGCATAGGTTCTCGTTTATGGCCTTTGTCGCGTAAAGCGATGCCTAAGCAGTTTTTATCTTTACTAAGCGAAAAATCACTGTTACAGAGCACGCTTTTACGAGTGGCTGACTCACGATTTAATGCGCCAATTTTAGTGTGCAATGAAGAGCATCGCTTTATCGCTAAAGCGCAAGTTGCAGAAATCACAGATAGCTATACTTTATTGCTTGAACCTGAAGGTAAAAATACCGCGCCAGCGATTGCCTTGGCCGCTGAATTTGCATTGCAAAATGGTCTAACCGATCCCTTACTAGTCATGCCTGCTGATCACCATATCAGTGATTTTGATAAGCTTATTGCCTGCTTAGATAATGCGATAGCGCTTTGTCAGCAACAACAATTAGTAACCTTTGCTATTACTCCCACTGAGCCACATACCGGCTATGGTTATATTCGCCAAGGCGAGCCATTAGCCCATGAAGGTTGTTTTAAGGTGGCTGAGTTCAAAGAAAAACCAGCCCTGCAATTAGCCGAAAAATACCTTGCCAGTGGTGAGTATGGCTGGAATAGCGGCATGTTTTTATTTTTACCAGATGTGTACTTAAACGAGCTTAATCGTTTTGCGCCAAAGATTGCTAACAGTATCGCAAAAGCGGCAAGCTTCACCGCAGATTTAGGTTTTCAACGGCCTGTTGCGGATGCGCTCACAGCATGCCCAAGTGATTCTATTGATTATGCTATTTTGGAGCGTAGCGCTAACGTTGCTGTTATTCCTGTTGATTTGAATTGGAGCGATGTTGGCAGCTTTTCAGCATTGTCGAAAATCGCAGAAAAAGACCAGCATGGCAATTATTTAGCTTCGCAAGGGGTGAGCTTAGATAGCGAGAATAATCTACTTATAAGTGAAGCTGACCACACTATCGCGGCGCTCGGCGTGAGTAATAAAGCAATTATACATACTCATGATGCCACCTTAGTGGCAGACAAAAGTGCGCTCGATAAGCTCCCTGATTTACTTAAACAGCTTGCTGTTGTCGATAACGATAAACTAACCCACCATCAAGCCGTATTCAGACCTTGGGGCAACTATCGAACTTTAATTGAAAGCACTGGCTTTAAAGTAAAGAAAATCATCGTAAACAGCGGCGCAAAACTCTCAACTCAACGACATCAGCACCGTGCAGAGCATTGGGTTGTTGTTTCTGGAGTGGCAAGTGTGCGAGTAGGCGATGACGAATTTGAATTAACAGCTGATCAATCTTGTTATATTGCAGCTAAGCAATTGCACAGCCTTGCTAATCAACAAAACACGCCACTGATCGTTATCGAAGTACAAACCGGAGCGATACTTGATGAAACTGACATCGAGCGATTTGATGATAGATATGGAAGGGAGTAGACATAGCTATCAGCTTTCAGCCGTCATACATCAGTTGAGCGGTGGAGTTGTTGAGTGCAGTGTCTTACTCAGCATTCACTCTGTTCATTCTTTGAGTAGGTTGGTTTGAGCGGAGCGAAACCCAACGTAAGCGGAGCTATCAGCTTTCAGCTTTCAGACGTCAGATAAGATCGATGAGGTTGTTAAGTGCGGTGTCTTACTCAGAAATAAAATACCGTAGGAGGCACTTTAGTGCCGAATTAGAACCATTCTCACAATTAGGCTTGACCTAGACTCTTTAAACTTTACTCTCGCTAACTCGCTAACTCGCTAACTCGCTAACTCGCTAACTCGCTAACTCGCTAACTCGCTAACTCGCTAACTCGCTAACTCGCTAACTCGCTAACTCGCTAACTCGCTAACTCGCTAACTCAGTACCGACATAAAGCCTTATATTTTCAGCATTTGTGTACTGAGTGAATACCATCGTATTCGCTGTGTTTATCAGTAATTGTTGCTGTTGTTTTTCTAGCTTTAGTTCTGCGCTAAGTAGCTCTTTGCGGATGGTAGGGTAGTCTGAAATCTCGTTTTGAATAGTTTTCAGGTAGGCGCGTGTGGCTCGTAGGGGCTGTAAAGCTTGTTGGTCAAACTCGGCAATGCACGACTCAAGCTCACTCAGTTGAGAGGCTGTTACAGCCAGCTCTAAAGAATCAAGATAATAAAGCAGCAGGCAAAGGTTAACATTTTTGCCTTGCTGGTCTTGATAGCCTAGTAGCTTTGCTTGCATGCCGTCTTTGCTGTAAAGCTTGCATGCAAACTGCCAAAACTGTTCGCTGTTAAGCGGTTTCATCGGCAAAGGCCTGCTCTTTTTCTTCAAGTTCTTCAAGTGCTATGAGTAGCTCTTCTTCAACGTCATTAAGCTTGGGTGTTAAGCTTGCTTGCTTAGCGAGCAGCTCTGTCAGTTTGGCTTTATTTTCATCATTGTATAAGTCATTGTCGGCAAGTGCGTTTTCGATTTCACCAAGCTCTGTAGAGTACTTATCAAGTTGCTTTTCAAGCTTTTCGATTTGCTTTTTCAACGGCTGCACTGACTTTCTGAACTCAGCTTCTAAGCGCTTTTGCTCTTTGCGGTTAACGCTTGAATGGGCTTTAGGGGCATTATCTTCAGGGCTTTTAGCAGCTTCTTTATTGGCATTCAGTAGCCATTGGTAATAGGCATCAAGGTCATAACCAAATTGTGTTACTTCGCCGTTATCAACGAGGTAATACTCATCAGCGGTATTTTTAAGCATATGACGGTCGTGCGATACGGTAACCATAGCGCCTTCAAAGCCTTGCAGCGCCATAACTAAAGCATGGCGCATTTCTAAATCTAGGTGGTTAGTCGGCTCATCCAGTAACAGTAGGTTTGGCTTTTGATACACCAGCATAGCTAGCACTAAACGGGCTTTTTCACCGCCAGAAAATGGCGCAACTGGCTCAAGAGCTTTATCGCCAAAGAACGCAAAGCCACCTAAAAAGTCACGCAGTGATTGCTCTGGAGCTTGCGGATTTAAACGTTGTAAATGGGTAACCGCGCTGGCTTTTAAATCAAGTGACTCAAGTTGATGCTGCGCAAAGTAACCAATATTTAAGCCCTGATGCTGAAATACTTCACCTGCTTGAGGTTGTAAATCGCCAGCTAATAACTTAATCAGTGTTGATTTACCCGCACCATTTCGGCCAAGCAGCGCAATACGGCTACCCGGCACAAGGTTTAGCTTGATGCTGTGTAAAATTGTGGTGTCGCCATAGCCTGCTTTGGCTTGGTCGAGAGTCATTAACGGGTTTGGCAGCGCTGTAGGCTCGGCAAATTCAAAATCAAAGGGTGAGTCAACATGGGCTGGGGCCAGCTTTTCCATACGCTCTAGGGCTTTTACGCGGCTTTGTGCTTGCTTAGCCTTACTGGCTTTTGCTTTGAAGCGTGTAATGAATTTTTCTAGATGAGCAATTTGTTCTTGTTGCTTTTCGAACATCGCTTGTTGTTGTAATAAGCGCTCTGCTTTTTGGCGTTCGAATTGCGAGTAATTGCCTTTATAAACATTTATTTTTTGTGCGTCTATGTGCCAAATTTGGTCAACAACGGCATCTAAGAACTCTCGGTCATGGGAAATAAGCACTAGCGTGCCTGTGTAGGCACGTAAAAAGCGTTCTAACCAGTAAACAGCATCGAGATCTAAGTGGTTGGTTGGCTCATCCAGCAGTAATAAATCGGCATCACGAATAAGTGCTTGTGCTAAGTTTAAGCGCATACGCCAACCACCAGAAAAGGCGCTCACTGGGTTGTCTATTTGCTCATTACTAAAACCTAAACCGTGTAATAGCTCTCCTGCTTTTGCCTCAATGCTATAGCCTTGAATATGTTCTAGGCCAATATGTGCTTTTGCTTGCGCATCGCCGTCGTTATTTTGCTCAGCTTCGCGTAGTGCAATTCTTAGCGCGTAATATTCAGGGTGACCTTGTAATACATAATCTAGAGCGCTGATTTCGAGCGCGGGTGTTTCTTGCTTCACAGAAGCAATTGACCAGTCTTTAGGAATTTGGCATTCACCGGCATCGAGTTGCAATTCAGACTTTAATAGCGCGAACAGCGTTGATTTACCACAGCCATTAGCGCCCACAAGGCCGACTTTATGTTCTGGGAATAAGGTTGCAGAAGCCCCTTTAAGTAAGGCGTTACCACCACGTAGAAGTTCGATGTCTGAAATTTGGATCATGAATGTTTACTTGCACAGCACTGATTTAATTGTCGCTATCATAACACGGATCACATTAGCCTTCGCAATCGTATCAAACAGAGAATTATTAGGCTAAAATAGCCGCCTACATGCCACGGGAGATCATCTATGAGACAAAAGAAACGCTTTATTGCTGGCGCATCATGCCCTGAGTGTAAGGCCATGGATACCATGATGCTTTATAAAGAACATGATGTGGAAAAAGTGGAGTGCGTACAGTGTGGCCACAAAATGACGCAACCAGAGCAGGCAGTGCAAGCCTCAACACGCCAATTTGAGCAAGTGATTGGTGTATTTAAGCCGGGCGATTAATTCCCGGCTCTATCACTACCTAATTAATAGTGCGGCGGTGGCGGCTCTTGCATTTGTGACATTAAAGATGGCTGCTGTGCTTCTTTAATCTTTTCTGCAAGTAACTCTGTCTGGCGTTTCATTTTAGCCAGCTGCTGTTGGTGCGCTTTAAGCTCATCGTTTAATATTTCAATTGTTTCATCTTGAAAAGCGACTTTCGCTTCAAGTTCCATTAGACGATCTTCAATTGTATTCATTTGATTCTCTTAGATTAAAACTTTCAGCGAATCCGCTGGAGCTTTCGGTTAATAACGCTTGGTTGTTATCAGTAAACGCAACATCTAACACCACGGCTGATTTCGGGCGGCTTCCTTCTCGAGGAATCACTTGCCACGTTTGTAATTTTTTACCCGACTCTAGCTGCCATAAATCAACCAATCGATTGGGTGAACCGGTGGCAATTAAAGTGCCTTCATCGTTAAAACGGACGGCGGTAAAAATTTTCTGACGCGCAATATACGCCAGTTTGCTAACAAGATCACCTGTAGTCAGTTGCCATACATTTGCTTGCTTCATACTGTCTGCGGTAAATGCGTAACGACCTTGTGGATCAAGGGTGACTTGAGTAACGCGACTTGGGTGATTAAAGCGGTGGATCACTTGCCCTGTGCGAGTATCCCAAAAGTAAGCAACATAATCATTTGAGCCGCTAATGGCGTAGTGACCGTTAGGCGATAGATCAACAACATTGACTTTTTCTTGGTGGCCAAGGAACTCTATGCGCCTGCCACTCTCTAAGTCGAGGTAAACGACTACACCGTCGGCGCGACCATATAATACACTGCGCCCTTGGTTACTTATCGCGATATCTCGAATTGTTGAGGCGTGTATTTTGTAATAACCCGTGTTGTTGCCCGTGGCAATGTCCCACACTGCAAAGGTGGACTTCTCAGCGGTAACTGCATGGCTATTGTCGAACGAGATAGCAACAGTATGAACTAGGCTATCTTGATTTTGTTGTTGGAACCATTGGTATTTTAGCACCTGTTGTTGATTATCCCACAGTGCGACCCCATGGTGTATTGATGAGATTAAGCTGTATTTACCATCGTGCGACAGCGCGGAGGCGAAGGCACCTTTAGCCGCATGCTCATAGCGTGCAGTTGATTGCTCATGTTGCTCAGAGCAGGCTACAACTAAGCAAAGGCTGAGCAGATACAAAAAAGTACGAAATATCGACATATTACGAGTATTTCCCCTTAACTCTTAGTGATTGAGAGGTTAGACTAGGTCTCGTTGAAGGCCTAGGTTGTTAGTCTAATCGCTGATCATGCATAGGCATGACGTTAGTTATTAGACAAGCAGCCTACCATGTAGGTCGTTAATCTTTAACTAGTAATAATACAATAATTGACAACTGCAAAGTGTGTCGGAGATATAAAATGAGAAAGACGATTAAATTGTCATTGATTGCAGCGTCAGTTTTAGCGCTTACAGCTTGTAATCAGGAAGCAAAAAAAGAGCAGCAAGCTGAAGTTAAACTAGAGACTGAAGCTCAACAACAAGCATACGGTATTGGTGCATCTGTTGGTAATTTCTTAAACCAAGACCTTGCTGATAAAAAAGCGCTAGGTGTTGAACTAGACGAAGCACTTCTTAAGCGTGGTTTTGAAGACGCACTAGCGGGTAACGCTAAACTTGATGACGAAAAAATTCGTGAAGTGTTAACTGCACTTGATCAAAGCATTCGCACTAAACAACAAGAAAAAGCGAAAGTAGAATCTGAAAAGAGCAAAGCTGAAGGCGAAAAATACCTAGCTGAGAACGCGAAAAAAGAAGGCGTTATAGTAACTGAATCTGGCCTACAGTACGAAGTGATCACTGAAGGTGAAGGCGAAAAGCCAGTAGCAACTGACGTTGTTAAAGTTCACTACAAAGGCACTTTATTAGACGGTACTGAGTTCGATAGCTCTTACTCACGTAATGAGCCAACTACTTTCCCACTTAATCGTGTGATCCCAGGTTGGACTGAAGGTTTACAATTAATGCCAGTTGGCTCTAAGTACAAGTTCACTATTCCATCTGAACTTGCATACGGTGAGCGTGATCTTGGTAAGATCCCTGCAAACTCAACGCTTGTTTTCGAAGTAGAATTACTTGAAATCCAAAGCGATGACAAAGCTGTACCAGCTGAGTAATATTTAACTCAATAAAAAAGGGCTTTTTAGCCCTTTTTTTATGCGCAAATTTTTATTAACTAAATGCCGCTTCTTTCATTTTTAATGTGCCACTATCTGCATCAAGCTCAACCACGGTGCCAACAGGCAGGATAAATTGGCGCTTAATATGGCCAATCATGGCCCCACGATAAGCAGGAATTCCCAGCGGTTTTATATAATCTGTAAAAATATCGTCAAGGGTTAAAGAGCCATAACCACGGCCAGGCTTACAGTCATTACAATCGCCAAATACAAAGCCTGCAATTTTATCCAGTGCGCCCATAAGTTTTAGTGTGCTCATCATCCTGTCAATTCGATACGGCGCTTCGTCGATATCTTCTAAAAATAAAATTGCGCCATTAAAGTCAGGTAAATAATTCGAGCCTGCGAGGGCTGTCAGTACTGTTAAGTTGCCACCGATTAATCGTCCCGTGGCTTTACCTGGTGTAATCGTTTGGGTCAGGTACTGAGTGTTAACAAGCTCATCATCGGCTTTTGGTAAGTTTTGGAAATGCATCAATTTACGCGCTTCGAACATGCTCTTAAATTGCGCGACATGAAACGGGTTCCAGTCACTTGATGCATTTGGACCATGAAAGCTGATTAACCCAGCTTGAGACAGTAATGCATTGTGAAGAGCGGTAATATCTGAATAGCCCATTAGAGGTTTTGGGTTGTTACGGATCATTGCGTAGTCGAGCAAAGGTAGAATACGGGCAGCGCCTGAACCGCCACGTAAACACAAAATGGCATCAACCTCTTTGTCGCTGAATAAACTATTTAAGTCGCCGGCTCGCATTGCATCAGTGCCAGCTAAATGCCCACGTCTTGCTAAAATGTTTGGTGCAAGCTTAGCCTTGTAACCCAGTGCTTCTATAACGCCTTGTGCTAATAAAATATCAGCGTGCGCAGCAGTGGCAGCTGAAGGGCTACATAGCCCAATTGTGCCGCCTTTTTCCAGCGCTTTTGGCTTGATTAATGTTTGGGTACTAGCATTCTGTGCCGCCATTAAAGGAGCTGATGTCAGACTTGCGCCGGCGGCAAGAATTGAAAGTGACTTTAAAAATGACCGTTTATTCATAGCGAGCCTCATGTTTTTATAGTATGAGTATCGCATTGAAGAAAATATTTCAAATATTTGTTGCAAAATGGAATAGATGATTCTTTTTGGCAAGGCGAAAACACTTCAGCAGAGAGTGTTTCTCTGCTGTGCAACTAAGCTGTTAGCTGGTGTGATTAGAATATAAGTTGTCGATTAACTCATCTTCTAGCTCAAAGCGCAGTTCAAGTGCTTCGCCTAAGATTGATAGGTCTTTATCAAACTCATCAAGCAAGTCATCTTTGTCAACTTCTGCGTATTTGTCGTTAAAGTCGAGTGCTACATCTGTGGTTTCAGAAATGCGCGGGTATAAGGCATTCGCCAGCTTTTGGCTCTCAGGACCTTTTTCTTCACACGCTTTGGCAATGTCGTCGTAAATTTCGAAATGGCCAGCAGAAAGGTAATCCATCAGAATTTGGCAAAAGTTTTGAATTTGCAGCTGATCAGGAAGGGCATGATCTTTCTTTTCGTACGGTGAAAAGCCTGCAATACGGCAGAACAACACAAGCAGCTCTTGACGTTCTGTGAGCCATTTGTCGATTACAGAGTGACTACCACCCCACTTTTGTTGAGCTTTTTCCAAACGCGTCAGCATATTTCATCTCCTCGCTGAGTAGGTTTTCCTTTGTATATATAAAAAGGAAATATGACACAAAGATCAACTAAATTCTTAGTGTCTAATTGCAACAGATTGTAAAAGTCATTCTAAAGACATACTTTTTAGCGCTGAATAGGCCAAAAAATAACCTCATTTTAAGAGTGGACTTTCTTTGCTCTCATTGCAGTGTATGGGAATTGATTCAAAACTACTAGTATTAATTTTGCAATTTTTATCTAAGCGGATGAGTTGTAATTTGCTGATTTAGAAAAGAAAAAACCACCAAAATTGGTGGTTTAATTCTTTTTCTAAGACTTGTTAAAACAAGCGTTCTTATTATTATGGGAAGATTGTTGTTCTTATTGTTATAAGATTTTTATTATTGTTTTTGTTAACGCGGGATAAGTTATACCAAGCTTTTTTGTATGTTGCAAATTTATTAATGAAAAGTTTTAAATTTATTTTATTTTCGCTCAAAAAACGCACATTGTGCTTAGGCTGGCTTAAAAAACATGATCTATATCTAGCCTTGATTATCTATCCATAGTGAGACGCGCAATATGGTGATACAATCTGCTCAATTTCATTCAGTTCTAGGATTCTATACGCATGAGCGAATTAAAAAACGATCGTTATTTACGTGCACTACAAAAGCAACCTGTTGATGTCACACCGGTATGGATGATGCGCCAAGCTGGCCGTTATTTACCTGAATACCGTGCTACACGTGCCCAAGCAGGCGACTTTATGAGTTTATGTAAAAACGCTGAACTTGCTTGTGAAGTAACGTTACAGCCATTACGTCGTTATCCGCTTGATGCTGCAATTCTATTCAGTGATATTTTAACTATTCCTGATGCTATGGGCTTAGGTCTTTACTTTGAAACAGGTGAAGGTCCAAAATTTGAACGTCCGATTTCTTCATTAGCAGATGTTAAAAAAATCCCAAATATCGATCCAACTGATGAGCTTGGTTATGTGATGAATGCGGTAAGTACGATTCGTCGCGAATTAAAAGGTGAAGTACCGCTAATTGGTTTCTCTGGTTCACCTTGGACACTTGCCACTTACATGGTTGAAGGTGGTAGCAGCAAAACATTCGGTAAAATCAAGAAAATGGCCTTTGCAGAGCCACAAACACTGCACCTATTACTTGATAAATTAGCTGACTCAGTAATCGACTATTTAAACGCGCAAGTTAAAGCGGGCGCGCAATCGTTAATGGTATTTGACTCATGGGGCGGTGTATTAAGCCCACGTGACTACAATGAGTTTTCATTACAATACATGCACAAGATTGTTGATGGCTTAATTCGCGAACATGATGGCCGCAAAGTACCAGTGACGTTATTTACTAAAAATGGTGGTCAGTGGATTGAAGCAATTGCAGCAACTGGCTGTGATGCAGTAGGTCTAGACTGGACTATTAACATCGGTGATGCAAAACGTCGTGTTGGCGATAAAGTCGCGCTGCAAGGTAACATGGACCCAGCAATGTTACATGGCACGCCTGAGCGTATTCGCCAAGAAGTTGCCACTATCCTAGAAGACTTTGGTACAGGCTCTGGCCATGTATTTAACCTAGGCCATGGTATTACACCAGATGTAGACCCAGAAAACGCAGGTGTATTTATCAACGCCGTTCATGAATTCAGTGGTAAATACCACAAATAAGCAAAAGCTAATCGTAAAAAAGCCCGCATTAAGCGGGCTTTTTGTTGTAATTTACTTCGTTACTTAAACAAACGGTTTAAACCATTTAATGCAGCTACGCGATAGGCTTCTGCCATGGTCGGGTAGTTGAACGTGGTATTTACAAAGTAATCAATGTTATTACCGCCGTTCTTTTGTTCCATAATTGCTTGACCGATGTGAACGATTTCAGAGGCACGCTCACCGAAGCAGTGCACACCCAGTACTTCTTTGGTATCAACATGGAATAAAATCTTTAAGCTACCCACCTCAGTGCCTGCAATTTGCGCACGCGCTAAATGCTTAAATTGAGCACGGCCTACCTCGTAAGGGACTTTTGCAGCAGTTAACTCTTGCTCGGTTTTACCCACTGAGCTCATTTCAGGGATTGTATAAATACCTGCTGGGATATCAATGATCAGCTTTTCATCACAGTTACCACATGCAATCGCATCGGCTGCAATACGGCCTTGGTCAAATGCCGCACTGGCAAGGCTTGGGTAACCTATTACATCGCCCACAGCATAAATGTTATCGACTTCTGTTTGGTATGTTTCGTTCACTTTAAGCTGACCACGACCATCTGCTTTTAGGCCAACAGCTTCAAGGTTTAATGTGTCTGTGTTACCAGTACGACCATTGGCAAATAAAATACAGTCAGCCTTTACGCGCTTACCTGATTTTAAGTGCATTACCACACAATCATCGCGAGTTTCTACGCGATCAAACTCTTCATTATGGCGAATAACAATGCCGCTATTCCAAAAGTGATAGCTCAGAGCATCTGATATTTCCGCATCCATAAAGGCAAGTAGGCGGTCACGGGTATTCACTAGGTCAACCTTGGCACCTAAGCCTTTAAAAATAGAGGCATACTCACAACCAATTACACCGGCACCATAAATCAGCACACGATGAGGGTCATCTTCAAGGCCTAAAATCGTATCGCTGTCGTAAATACGTGGGTGTTTAAAGTCTACACCCGGTGGACGGTAAGGGCGCGAGCCAGTAGCAATAACGATTGTTTGTGCAGTAAGAGTTTCAAACGAACCGTCTAAGTGCGTCACTTTGATAGTGTGTTTATCAATAAACTCAGCATCACCTTGATACATATGAATGCGGTTACGTTCATAAAAGCTGCTGCGTAAATTAGATTGCTTTGAAATGACGTTACTTGCGTGACGCAAAATATCTGGGAAAGTTAAGCGGTTAGGGCGCTCACTAATATTAAATAGCGGGTTTGCTTTATATTCAATATAACGACTTACAGAGTGACGTAATGCTTTTGACGGGATAGTACCCCAGTGCACACAACCGCCACCTACTGCTTCTTGACGCTCAATAACAGCGACTTTTTTGTTACTTTTAGATAGGTTCATGGCGGTACCTTCACCGCCAGGACCTGTACCTATGATGATTGCATCATATTGATAAGATGGAGTATCTTTTTGCTTTACTTGTTGTTTGGCCACAGCCGCTCCTATGTTAACTAAAAGAGGCTTTTAACAACCTCGCATTTAGTGCAAGCCAAGCCTGCTTTTGGTTTTCCCAAGCGGCTTCAAGCTCGTGATATTGTGTCATTAATGCTGATTTTTCACACTGTTTCATCATTTTATTGCGTTTGATTTCTAACACGCGTTTTTGCAAGGCACAGAAGTGTTGCAGTTTTTTCAGCAGTAAATCGTACTCAGATTGTAATAATGTAAGCTTATCTTGCGCTAAAGGCAATTTTGCAAGGCGACCTTGAGTCTTATTCATCAAGGTTTCTGCTTTGGCTTTTTCGATTCGCTCAATCGGTGTGCGCTTTAATTTTGAAGCAAGGCCGATTGCAGCTAGAGAGCGGATCATCCACTTAGTTGGATCATAGTGATACCACTTAATGCCATTGCGATAGTCGCTAGCAAAAATGTGATGGAAGTTATGATAGCCTTCACCGTATGTGAATAGCGCTAAAAAGCCATTATCACGGGCGGTGTTTTTTTCTGTGTACGGACGTGAACCCCAAATATGCGCCAGCGAGTTGATAAAAAAGGTAAAATGTTGGCTCAATACTAAGCGTAGTAAACCAACCAGTAATAACATGCCCCATACATCGCCAAGCATTAAACCAAGTAGTAAAGGAATACCAAAATTAGTCGCGACGACTAACTTCATATAGTGACGGTGTTGCCACATAACGACTTTGTTTTTTTGTAAGTCACGACAGTTACTGTAGTTACCGTATTGCTCGCCTTGATAATCGCGCAGCATCCAACCGATGTGGCTATACCAAAAGCCATTAGTAGCGGCGTAAGGGTCTTTGATTGGATCATCAACTTGACCATGGTGAATACGGTGATCGCTACTCCAGTGCAAGGCGCTATTTTGTAATGCAAAAGCACCACCTAAGGCAAAAATCACTTCAATAACAGGATGCACATCATAGGCTTTGTGTGCCCATAAACGGTGATAACCTGCAGTAATAGAAAGTCCGGCGTAGAACATACAGCCAACAAAGGCTATCCACTGTGTACTGGTGTATCCGTAGCTAAAGCCATACCAAGGAACAAGGGTGATCGCGGCCAAAAATGTAAGGCTAAAAAATAGCACATTGGTCCAAATAATCGGTGGTTTTTTCATCTGAATAAATCTCGGCGTACAGTTGTACGCTAAAATAGTGTTTCATTCTCTCCGCGTCAAGTATTAGACTAGCTCATTAACCGAAAAATCATTAAAAGTTCACGCTGGGAGTTTCCATGTCGGGTGTTAGAGCGCAACAGAAACAAAAAACACGACAAGCACTAATCGAGGCCGCATTCAATCAATTGAGTGCCGATCATAGTTTTTCTAATTTAAGCTTACGTGAAGTTGCCCGTGAAGCAGGGATTGCACCCACCTCTTTTTATCGCCACTTTAAAGACATGAATGAGCTCGGTTTGACCATGGTTGATGAAGCTGGTTTAACACTTCGCCAGCTTATGCGCCAAGCGCGTCGCCGTATTGAGAGTGGTGGTAGTGTGATCACGACATCAATCGTTACCTTTATGGAGTTTATCGATAACTCGAGCAACCAATTTAGATTGTTATTGCGTGAGCGCTCAGGAACTTCAAAAGCATTTCGTGCCGCGGTTGCGCGTGAAATTAAACATTTCATTTTAGAGCTTGCGCATTACCTTGAAAGCGAAACACCATGCGACCCAACTCATGCATACATTCAAGCCGAAGCCATGGTGACTTTAGTATTTAACGCCGGTGCCGAAGCCCTCGATATTGAAGGGACACAACGTGAAGAACTGGTTGAGCGTTTGATCTGGCAATTACGCTATATTGCTCGCGGTGCCACTTTGTATGGTCGTGATAGTAAAGGTAGTGTAGAAAAAACAGCCTAAAGCATGGTGGATTTTTGTTCCCATTTTGTGTATCGTTTTTTTGTTTAAATTTAGTGACTGAATTCTAAATAGTCAGTTACGCCACAAAATGAATAAATAGCGAGGACGCACATGCTCACCAAGGATCCGGTGAATAATACTCATGGCCATTTTTTAGAACAGAGTGAAGAAACAACGGTAAAAAACAGCCCAAGCTTTCGGGACCTGAGCCGCAGTTTGTTATATTCTTTACCGAAAAGTCTGCAAAAGAAAATTCAAGATAACTTGTTTGGCGTATTAGACGCTCATCAGGTCTCACAATTTCGAGATGACAAGCGCTGCCAGTTTTGGATTAACCAAAATGGTTGGAAGCGAGTTCCTTACAGTCAGTTTCGCCATGTTTATAGCCGTATTGCGCTATACCCAAAAAGCGCTACTATTTCAAAGATCCATAGCTCAGAGGCTGCTAGCAATGCAACATCAGCTGATTTAAGAGATCAACAAGCTAGGCTATTACATAGCAATGGCAACGAAGGACAACCCAACAGGATAGATCAACACATAACTTATACTCGTCGTGTTATCCGCCCAACAGCAACTCAACAATTTCAACCTACGTTAGCTCTTTATAAGCCTGTTGCAAATAGTAAGGTAGAGTTAAAAGCATCTCACCAAGTTCGGCAAAATTTTACAACCCATGTGCTCCAAGCATCTGAAACGGTAGAAATGTTAGCTCAACAATATACAGGCTATAAAAATGCGAACCTTATTTATGATTACAATTTGGGGTTTAGTCGTGCTAAGCCCGCACCGGTAGGTACTGGATTGATAGTTCCCAATGGTTGGAAATTAAATATAGAAGGCTCCTGCAGTAATTGCCGCAGTATAGATATAGTTTGGCAAGGGCCTACAAATGGTCAAATTACATTGCAATTAGAAAAAAAGCGCCCAGATGAAATATCGTTTTGGCAGCATTATTTTGTTGTGAAGCCAGGTGTTTATGCTGTCACTGTGAGTGCGTCAGGTCTTGTGGAAACCACCTCTTTTACAGTGCTTCAACCAACACAAGAATATGAAATTGAGTTGCTTGATCAAGCAGGTAACCCACAGCCAAACATGGGCTATAAAATTCGCTTGCGTAATGGGCATGTAGTCAGTGGAGTATTAGATAGTAAGGGTTATGCCCACCTATCAGGCCCTGACTTTGAAAACGCTAAAATAAGCTTTCATGAGTTAGATGACAAAGACTGGCAGGTGGCCAGCCCTTCCCGTAATGAATAAATTTATAAGGATATAATTTATGACCTTACAACATACTGTGTCGCAAGGCGAAACCTTGCTACGCATTGCTCGTCAATATGGGTTTAGAACCTCTAATGGTCTTTACTTGCATCCGCTTAATGCTGAGTTTCGTTCTTTAAGGCCTGATCCTAACCAAATTTACCCCGGCGACGTAATTGCTATTCCAGCAAAAGTTGAAAAATTCATGCCACTGAAAACAGATAGTAAAAACTCTTTTATGGTGCGTGATGAAAAAGAATTCTTTCGTTTAAAACTAGCTTACGAAAATGGCGAGCAAATTACCGGAAAGCGCATTGTATTGAATATCGCAGGGCAAACAATTGATACCGTCATAGCAGAAGATGGTTTAATTGAAGTAGAGCTCACCGAAAATGAAATGCTTACAGGGCAAGTAGATTTATATCTCAATGATGAAGACACCACACCAACAAAGAGTTTTGCTATTCAAGTTGGGCACTTAGACCCTATTGAAACCTTGTCAGGAGTGCAAGGGCGTTGCAATTTACTTGGATTTGATTGTGGGAAGGTTGATGGAATTAATGGATCAAAAACACAAACAGGTGTTAAAGCTTTTCAGCTTGCACAGCAGTTGCAAGTTGATGGCATAGCAGGGCCTATTACTAAACGTCGTCTTGTTGACGTATACGGAGCATAAGTAATGAGCCAAGCAATGCCAATGGCAGTAAACCTTGTTAATACACTTGTTATTAATACCGGTGCGGGTGCAACAACAAAGCATATTATTGTAAAAGTACTGGGCGATGTTGATGTAGAAATACAGCTACTTTCACAAGGCAACAAGGTCGTAGTTGAAAAACAAGCAGCGCAGCACTACCGTTTTAATAACCTGTCGCAAGATACACCTTACACTCTCAAAGCAATTGTTGCTGGTAAGGCCGAGTTTACTCTTGTAAATGAGCAGCAATTTGCAGACTATTTTAATTCAAACACGGTAAAGTCATTTAATATTGGCAGTAAGGGCGGCCCGCAACTATTTAAGCATAAAATTTTACCTAAAGGCCATGTAGAACTCACCTTACTTGCCGAACCGCCTTGCTTTGGGGTGTTTTTTGATGGCACAGGTAATAACCGTTTTAACGACATACAAGACTCAACAGACAGCAAGGAGCCTACGAATGTTGTTAAGTTGTTTGAGTTATATCCCGCTGAAGACTTTCAAGCACGCCATTACGTAGAAGGAATTGGTACCAAAGCGAATAAAAGTGATTCAACACTAGATATGGGCTTGGCGTTTAGTTTTGACGAGCGTATAAAAAAAACTATATCTGCTATGAACGTATTTTTTGAGAGTTTTCAAAAAGTACGAGTGGTCTTCATAGATGTGTTTGGTTTTAGTCGAGGTGCAGCCCAAGCGCGAGCGTTTATTAATCAGGTCAATGCAATATATCAAGACAAGCCAAATTATTGGGGCAGCATTAAGCCTGTTATTCGTTTTGTAGGCTTATTTGATAGTGTTGCATCTATTGGCGGCGATGGCGATAATAACCACAGCGAATTTTACGCCGATGACGAACTTGACTACCCCATTAACTTAAATTTAGCGAGCAGTAGTGCCGGGTATGTAATGCACTTAGCTGCGTTTGATGAAAAGCGCGATAAATTCCCTCTTAGCTCATTACTCAGTAGTAACATGCAGCTATCAGAAAACCACAAAGAAATTGAGCTCCCAGGTGTGCACTCAGATATTGGTGGCGGTTATGGCCCCGTCGAAACGAGTATTCTTTACCCTCGGCAGTATATTGTGGGCCAAGCCGGTGAGCTAGAGCACGACAAAGAGCTCGTACAGCTTAAACAGACACTTGAACAAAAATATTATTGGCCAACAATTAATATTCAATTTAAAGCAAGCCGGCCAAGAATAAATCGGCAACCAAAGCGGATTTGGAATAAATCAGAAAATACAATTTACACCAGCTATAGGCCGTATTGGCGTCGTAAATTAAGTAATATTCTGCCGCATTACAGTTTAGCGCTAATGCACGAAACGGCTGTAAATCAAGGGGTGCCGTTGCAAAACCTAGCAGAGCTTGCCAACCGTAAACAAGCTGATGGTCAGGCTTTTCCTTATGTTTTACCAAGCGAGCTTAAATCGCTTGTAGATACAGCGCGCAGTTTTGGGCCGCAAAGTGATGCCTGGCATGCTTTATACAAAGACTACATTCACCATAGTGTTAAATACGCAGCAACGATTGATGCGATAGCTCACGGCCCTGAAGAAGAAGCAGAATTTACCACTAAAAACCAACAGCGCGAGCTTTTTTATAACCAGCCAAGCCAAGCTGAAACAAGCACACAATGGCAATCACAACTAATAAATGGATACCGACTATGGACAAGTTTATAAAACCACTCATCTCACTTGCATGTGCTTTGCTCATAGCCGGTTGCTCGTCAACAGGAAAAATAGATTACATGGTAGCAGGCGTAGGCACTGAGAATGGGAATGCTATTTGGGGGCGCTCGGTGATATTTGATGATGCATGGGGCATACCATCAGGGGCTATTGGTTGCTGTTATGGAGAAACAAGAGCGACAGTTGGTGTATACGACCAAAAATTCCCCGAAAAAGTGGCGGTTGAATGGCTCGATAAATCAGAAAATAGAATTTATTACGGTGAAGTGGCCATAGATAAGGCTGGGTATAAATTAGCTAAAACCTTACCTAGATACACCGTTGTGAGCACTGGGCGCAAAGCAAAAGAAATCATACCTTATTTAATAATAGGAATGAGCGAGACAGGTGAAATCAACGTTTGGCTATCCAATGCGCCCTCGGGAAGAAATAGAACTGAGCGTGTATTACATGAACTTGGCTCTGGGCAAGCGCAATGGCGTGAGAATAAATAAAAACCGACTATGGACAAGTTTATAAAACCACTCTTCTCACTTGCATGTGCTTTGCTCATAGCCGGTTGCTCGTCAACAGGAAAAATAGATTACATGGTCGTATCTGGCTCAACTGATGAAGGTAATGATATTTTTGCGACATTAATAGAATTTGATGGGCGTTGGAGTGTCCCTGCAGGTGCAATGTCGTGTTGCCGAGCTACGGCAGGTGCAATGGTCGGAGTTTATGAGCAAAAATTCCCGGAAAAAGTTGAAGTTGAATGGCTCGATAAATCAGAAAATAGAATTTATTACGGTGAAGTGACCATAGATAAGGCGGGGTATAAATTAGCCAAATCACTCCCTACCTTCACTCTATCAACAGGAGAGGTATTTAAAGAAATAAAGCCTTATTTAATTATTGGTATGGGAGAAACTGGTGAAATAAAAGTGTGGATATCAAATACACCTTCAGCAGGGTTCACAGGGCGAGTATTACATGAACTAGGCTCAGGGCAAGCGCAATGGCGCGAGAATAATTAAAAATGCATTTAGTGACTATGGACAAGTTTATAAAACCACTCATCTCAATTGCATGTGCTTTGTTTTTGGCCGGTTGCTCGACAACGGGAAAAATAGATTACATGGTAGCAGGCGTTGGCACTGAGAATGGGAATGCTATTTGGGGGCGCTCAGTGGTATTTGATGATACATGGGGCATACCATCAGGGGCAATTGAGTGTTGTTATGCTGAGGCTGGCGGTACAGTCAGTTTGTACGACCAAAAATTTCCCGAAAAAGTGGCGGTTGAATGGCTCGATAAATCAGAAAATAGAATTTACTACGGTGAAGTGGCCATAGATAAGGCAGGGTATAAATTAGCTAAAAATTTACCTAGATATACATGGGTAAGCACAGGAGAAATAGAAACAAATATAACCCCCTACTTGATAATTGGTATGGGAGAAACTGGTGAAATAAAAGTATGGCTAACTAATGCGCGCTCTGAAAGGAATAGAATTGGCCGTGTATTACATGAACTTGGCTCTGGGCAAGCGCAATGGCGTGAGGAGCGATGATCTTTTTAGAACGCCTTACTAAATAATTAGATTTTTTCCTCGTACTGTTACTTTATGTGTATGTGATAACTATCACATTTAAAAGTTAATCTAAGCAATAGAAGCTTTACCTTCCGAAACTTTAAACGTTCAATGCATTTAATTGGGTTTAATTAACCTTTAAAGTGTGCTTTTGTGGATTTTTAATTTTATTAAGGCGATTTAAAAATCGCTTTTGTGGAAAAATTATGCTTGCAAGCAAGTTTTTTGAATGTTAAAAATACAGCCACTGAACACACATTTAGTAAATTAAGATGCAAATTACACATTCAATTACATTAAAACTAAACCTCTTACTGCTTAAATCAGTGAGCGGGGCTTAGTGTATTTGCATTTGTAGAACATTAAAAAACCCCGCAACCGCGGGGTTTTTTTTATCTCGCTAATGGGTCATTGGGAACGAGGACAGTTTATGAAAGATAAGGTTTGGATTTTTGACACAACGTTACGTGATGGTGAGCAAGCATTAAAAGCAAGCCTAACCGAAGACGACAAAATTCAACTTGCGCATACCATTAGCCGCTTAAATGTGGATGTAATGGAAGTGGGTTTTCCGGTATCTAGTCCGGCAGATTTTCGCTCTGTACAGCGCATTGCGACTGAAGTGAAAGGGCCGATTATTTGTGGCTTAGCACGTGCTGTAGCAAAAGATATTGAAGCATGTGGTGAAGCACTTCGCCCAGCAGAGCAGGGTCGTATTCATACATTTATTGCAACCAGTCCATTACACCTTGAGCACAAATTACGTATGAGCTTAGACGATGCAACAGCGATGGCTGTTAAGTCGATTAAACTTGCGCGTAACTACACGGATGACGTTGAGTTTTCGTGTGAAGATGCAGGTCGTACACCGCATTGGGATTTATGCCGTATCGTTGAAAGCGCTATTGATGCGGGTGCATCAACTATCAACTTACCTGACACCGTAGGCTATGTAACGCCAGACGAATACGCTGCGATGATCCACCACTTAATGAACAATGTGCCAAATATCGACAAGGCGCGTTTAAGCGTGCATTGCCATAACGATTTAGGTTTAGCGGTTGCTAACTCAATCGCTGCAGTACAAGCCGGTGCTCGCCAAATCGAATGTACAATAAATGGTATTGGTGAGCGTGCAGGTAACTGCTCGCTTGAAGAAGTCGCGATGATCATGAAGATGCGTGAAGACCACTTAAAAGTGCATACCGATATTCGCAGTGAAGAGATTTACCGTGCTTCGCGCCAAATAGCGAAGATTTGTAATATGCCAGTGCAACCAAACAAAGCAATTGTTGGTGAAAACGCCTTTGCACACAGCTCAGGGATCCACCAAGACGGCGTATTAAAAGCACAAAACACTTACGAAATTATGTCGCCAGAAAGTGTTGGTGTACCAAATAACCAATTAAACATGACTTCGCGTTCAGGTCGTCATGTTATTGAGCATCGTTTAGAAGAGTTAGGCTATCAAAAATCTGATTACGATATGGATAGCTTATACAGCAGCTTCTTAGCATTAGCAGACCAAAAAGGTACTGTGTATGACTACGACTTAGAAGCGATGATTTACTTTAATCAAATCAAAGATAAAGACGAGAAGTACCAACTTGAGTTTGTTAACTCTACGTCTAACTCACAATCGGTGGCGAGTTCAACAATCGGCATGACAATTGATGGCGAGTCTAAGCAAGAGGCAGCAACGGGTAACGGCCCTGTCGAAGCATCATTCTTAGCAATTGAGCGCTTAACGGGTATGTCGGTTGAGATGATTGAATATAACCTAGAAGCAACAGGCCAAGGCGCCAGCTCGCTAGGACAAGTGAATATTATCGCTAAATACGATGGTCGCCCTTATCACGGTGCGGGCATTGCAGCGGATGTGGTTGAAGCGTCGGTACGCGCTATGATCCGCGTTTATAACTTAATTTATCGTGCACAAAAAGTGTCTGATTTAAAACAACAGAGGAAAGCAGGATGAGTCAATCGAATTACAGTATCGCAGTATTAGCAGGCGACGGGATTGGTCCAGAAGTTATGGCAGCAGCAGAAACCGTCTTGGATGCTGTAAGCGAAAAATTTGGTTTTACTTTGACTCGTCATCATCACGCGATTGGTGGTGCTGCTATTGATGAGTTTGGCCAGGCACTGCCGCAAAGCACACTGAGTGCCTGCGAAAATGCCGATGCGATTTTATTTGGCTCGGTAGGTGGTCCTAAGTGGGAAAACTTACCACCGAATGAGCAACCTGAGCGAGCTTCACTGTTGCCACTGCGTAAGCATTTTGGTTTGTTCTGTAATTTACGCCCAGCACAATTATTACCAGCACTAAGTGCTGCATCACCACTACGTGCAGATATCAGTGCACAAGGCTTTGATATCTTATGTGTGCGCGAGCTAACCGGTGGTATTTATTTCGGTGAAAAAGGCCGAAGTGGCGAAGGTGAGCAAGAAGCTGCTTTCGATACCCAAACATATTCACGTAAAGAAATTGAGCGCATCGCACGCTTTGCCTTTGAAGCCGCTAAGCTGCGTAGTAATCATGTTACTTCGGTTGATAAAGCGAATGTATTAGCGACCAGCGTACTTTGGCGTGAAGTGGTCTCTGAAGTGAGCAAAGACTACCCAGAGGTAAGCCTTGACTACATTTATGTTGATAACGCGGCAATGCAGTTAGTTAAGCAGCCAAGTCAGTTTGATGTATTACTTTGCGATAACTTATTTGGTGACATTTTGTCTGATGAGTGCGCGATGATCACAGGCTCTATGGGCTTATTACCATCAGCGAGTTTAAATCAGTCTGGCTTTGGTTTGTATGAGCCAGCTGGTGGCTCAGCACCAGATATCGCTGGCAAAGGGGTTGCAAACCCAATCGCGCAAATTTTAAGTGCTGCGCTTATGTTGCGTTACTCACTAGGGCAAGATGAAGCGGCTCGTACGATTGAAAAAGCGGTGGCAGAAGCGGTTGAAGCCGGTGTTGGTACGCCAGATATCTACCCAAATGCAGGGTATACCACCAGTGATGTTGCTGCGGCAATTGTGGCACGTATTTAATTAAAAATTGTTTGCGCTGAGCTCGTCACTCAGCGTAACTAAAATGAGGGAATAGCAAGTGGCCCAAACCTTATACGATAAAATTTGGCAAGCTCATGTAGTCGCCAGCATAAATGATCAAACTGATTTACTTTATATCGACCGTCACCTAGTTCATGAAGTTACATCGCCGCAAGCCTTTGCTGGTTTACGTGAGAAAAACCGCAAAGTACGTTGCCCAGAAAAAACCTTTGCGACCATGGACCATAACGTTTCAACAAAAAGCCGTTCATTAGATGCTGCGAGTGAAGTGTCGAAAAATCAATTAATGGCACTGGATGCAAACTGTAAAGAGTTTGGTATTCAACTTTATGATTTAAATTCGATTAATCAAGGTATTGTGCATGTAATGGGGCCTGAGCAGGGCATTACCTTACCGGGCACAACCATAGTGTGTGGTGACAGCCATACCTCTACCCACGGTGCATTTGGAGCACTAGCGCACGGTATCGGTACTTCAGAAGTTGAGCATGTTCTAGCTACTCAAACACTGCAGCAGAAAAAAGCCAAGTCATTAAAAATTCAAATAAATGGTCGCCTGCGCCCAACTGTTACTGCCAAAGATTTAATCATGGCGGTGATTGGTAAATTAGGCACTGCGGGTGGTACTGGCTATGTTGCTGAATTTTGTGGCGAAGGAATCGAAGCGCTGTCTATGGAAGCGCGCATGACGCTTTGTAATATGAGTATTGAAATGGGTGCAAAAGCGGGGTTAATCGCACCAGATCAAACAACTTATGATTATTTAAAAGGTCGCCCATTTGCACCACAAGGTGCTGACTTTGATAGTGCCGTTGCCTATTGGCAAACACTAAAAACAGATGAAGGCGCAGAGTTTGATCATGTTGTTGAATTAGAGGCCGCTGATATTCAACCGCAAATTACTTGGGGTACCAGCCCTGAGCAAGTGATTGGCGTAGATGAATTCATTCCTGATCCTGAGCAAGAGCCAGATCTAATCAAGGCTGATGCAATCCGCAGCGCACTAAAGTATATGGGTTTAAAAGCCGGTGATAAATTGTCTTCTGCGACTGTTGATACGGTGTTTATTGGCTCATGTACAAATAGCCGAATTGAAGATTTACGTGCTGCCGCGCAAATTGTTGAAGGTAAGCAGGTTGCAGCGGGTGTTGAAGCGCTGATTGTTCCTGGTTCTGGCCTTGTAAAAAAACAAGCTGAAGACGAAGGCCTTGCAGATATCTTCAAAGCAGCTGGCTTTGAATGGCGTGAACCAGGTTGTTCAATGTGCTTAGCAATGAATGACGACAGATTAGAAGCCGGTAAACGCTGTGCTTCTACATCAAATCGTAACTTTGAAGGACGCCAAGGTCGTGGTGGACGCACTCACTTAGTGAGCCCAGCAATGGCTGCGGCAGCGGCAATTCATGGTCGTTTTGTTGATATCAGAGGAGAAGCCTAATGAGCGTATTTTTTAGTGGCTTAATGGCCCCGTTAGATAAAAACAATGTTGATACTGACCAAATTATTCCAAAGCAGTTTTTAACTTCGACCAGCCGTGATGGCTTTGATGCGGCGCTTTTCTACGATTGGCGTTATTTAGATAACGGCGAGCCAAACCCTGAGTTTATTTTGAACCGCCCTTGTTACCAAGGTGCGCAAATTCTTTTAACTCGCGACAATTTTGGTTGTGGTTCATCGCGTGAGCATGCGCCATGGGCATTAAAGCAATATGGTTTTGAAGTTATTTTAGCGGAAAGCTTTGCCGATATTTTCTTTAATAACTGCGGCAATAACCAAATGCTTGCTATCGCATTACCAGCAGAAACACTTGAGCAATTATTTGTGCTGAGTGAACAGCATGATGATATTCATATCGAAGTTGATTTAGAAAACCAACAACTTCGTAGCGATAAGTTTGACACTATTCACTTTGATATTCGCCATGACATTAAAGAGCGTTTATTAAGTGGCTTAGATTTTATCGGTGTGACTGAAACACTTAACAGCCAAATTGATGCTTTTGAGCAGCAACTAGCAGCAGAGCGCCCTTGGCAATAACCTGTTTTTCCATGTGAACCTAAACGCGGCCAAGGCCGCGTTTTTATTTGTTTCTAAAAAAGAAAGTTGCTAATTTGGTTGGTAAAATAACGAAAACAACAAATAACTATGTGGCCTCTTTCTCCTAAATCTATCGGCATCTTGATGGGTGTGCTTTATGGCATCAGCGTGCGCATCTTTCTTGAAGTTAGCGAAACGTTTAATTTCGGTAGCCTCGTTACTATTTCGTTTATGTTTTTAGTGCCTGTGGCTATTGGGTTTATACGGGTACATTTTGAATATAATCAACTGTCGCCGATGACATATGGAAGAATGGCGGTAGTCGCTTGGCAGCCTATTTTTGTGTTCTTATTTGTCAGCGTAGTAACTCTTTTAGAAGGAAGTATCTGCGTTGCAATGGCCCTCCCTGCATTTATGTTTTTTGCTAGTATTGGCGGTATGTTAGCAGGGCTATGTCATCGCCTTTGGGAAAAGAAAAGCAACAAAGCGGTGATGTCGGTAGCTTTGTTGCCGTTGATCCTTTCTCCTTTAGAGCTCAACTTTTTACACTTATCGAAAACTTACGAAGTTAAAAATGCGATTGTTATCAATGCGCCTGTTGATGTTGTGTGGCAACAATTAGCTAATGTTAGCCAAATTCATGAGGGCGAATATCCAAGTTCATTTTCGCAATTAATTGGTATTCCTAGGCCAATTCGAGCTGATATGAGTGGTGATGGGGTAGGTGCAATTAGAACCAGCCAGTGGCAGAAAAATGTTGTATTTAAAGAAGTGATAACCGAGTGGCTGCCGAATGAGAAAATGCTTTATAACTTTGAGATTGACCCTGAGTTAATTCCTGATCATGCACTTGATCAGCATGTGAAATTAGGTGGTGAATATTTTTCGCCGCTGCATGGCGGTTATGAGTTAGTTACAAGTGGTAATAATCAAACGCTGTTAAGCCTTAAAACGACGGTACTTGATAACACTAACTTTGGCATTTATTCACGAGTCTGGGGGGAAGTGATCTTTCAGGATTTTCACCGAGCACTTCTCAAGCTAATGAAAGATCGCGCTGAAAATGACAACAAATTAGTTGCAAAAACAGGATGACCACTCGCTGTCTAGCAGCTTATCGTAATTGTTTTCTTTATGGCCTTTAAACCATTAGCCTAGGCTGAAATTTTATTTAGGGAACACACCATGAAATACTTAGTAGCATCGATGCTCGTGGCAGCGTCATCAGTAGCGGCTGCACGACCTGCACCATTAGTGTCAATTCCAAGCCATGATGGCTTTTTTGATAATATTGCTGCCCATTGCGGTAAAGCTTACGAAGGTAAAGTGAGCGTTGATAACGCTGCTGGTCCAAGCTCATTTGCGGGCAAAAAGTTAGTAATGCATGTACGTCGTTGTAACGAGCGTGAGTTACAAGTGCCATTTCATGTAGGTGATGATGCATCTCGTACTTGGATCATCACAAAAACGGGCAGTGGTTTGAGTTTAAAGCATGACCATCGTCATAAAGATGGCAGCGATGATAAATCAACCATGTATGGTGGGCATACTCTTGATGCGGGTTTTGCTAACGCGCAGTCGTTCCCGGCTGATCAGTATTCAAAAGAGTTGTTTGTGAGCCAAGGTATTCCGCAATCAATGGGTAACACGTGGCAAATGTATATTTACCCTAAGCAATTTACCTATCGCTTAGTGCGTGAAGGGCGTGAATTTCGTGTTGATTTTGACTTAACTAAACCTATCACGCCGCCAAGCGCGCCGTGGGGATATGAAGACTAGTGCTATTTAGCTTCGTCTTCACACTGTAAAACAACCGTTAAAGGTGGCTGATAGGCGCGTGGTTTAGTTGGAAAACGTTCATACTCCTGCACCCCATCAGTCACTCTTAGCATAAATGGTTTGTCTCTACATAAGCGACTTGCATGGCGCAGTAAGAATACGCTTTGATTGCGAAAGTGCTTATAGTCGTCAGACTGAATTTCGAGGTGATAGCGGCCGTCGGCCAATTTAGTTTGGTAGTAATGGACTTTTTCGTCGAAGTCATAGAGCTTTTCGGTTTCGCCTTTTGCTGCCTGCGCATTACTGCACCCCGCTAACATTAAAACGGCGCTGATTAATAGTGCTTGTGTACTTCTCACTTCACTCATAAACACTTAACTCCATGTGATTAATACCTTGTTTCATTTAGATGTTGAACCTGAGTTAGCATCCATAGTCAAACTAAGGTAACGTTACGTCTTACATGTAGTCTAACACCCAAAAAGGGAAAATGTGATGCTCAATAAAATAAAACAGCTGTTTTCAGCGCTGAATGATACCCAATCTAACATTGCTGAGCATGACCTAAAAACCGCCGTTGCTGCGTTATTAATTGAGGTTATGCGTGCAGACAATGAGTTACAAGATGATGAGCAACAGACCCTGAATGAGACCTTAAAGAAGTATTTCTCGCTTAACGAGGAAGAGGTTCAAGAGTTAGTTGCAAGTGCATCGCAAAGCTTAGATGATGCAATAGATTATTTTCAGTTTTCAAAGCAAGTTAATGCCCAGTGCAGTGCTGAGCAGCGTATTGAAATCATCGAGCTGTTGTGGCGTTTAGCCTATGCAGATGGCAATTTAGATAAGCATGAAGAAATGGTTATTCGCCGCGTCGCAAGCTTGCTGTATGTAACTCATGAAGACTTTATCGCTGCTAAGCTAGCAGTGACAAAGCTAAGCTAGGGCGTGTTGACCTTTGTGGATTAAAATTTGTTCACTCTAGGGGCGATTTTATCGCGGCGCGAGATTTGTAACCTAGTGGGCTAAGTAAAAATCGAGCAACAAAGAGTTAATCGTCCCTAGGAAGAACCCGAAGGGCAGCGCGTGTTTGGCATTGATACTGCGTTATCGCCTATTTATGTGGAACAACCACACTACATAGGCTCTGCCTTGCCTAAATACCAAACACACTGCTGCAAAATTAATCATAAAAGGTCAACACGCCCTTATATTACTTATTTAATTTGCTCGCTACGCTCACAAGTTGCTGGGCAAGGCTGGCAACTTGCTCGGCTGTATCAGCATCGCTGATGCGGCCTTGCTCATCTAATTTAGTGTGGATAGCAGGTACTGCGAGTTGATCTGCAAGTACTAAACTACCAATACCTGATAAAATATCACGCACGTGATTTAAACCACGTAAGCCACCTAAACCACCCGGCGAAGATGCATAAAGTGCAGTCACTTTATTACGAAATGCAGGCACTGCGCCTTGCTCTGTACGAGAAGCCCAATCGATTGCGTTTTTAAGTGGCGCTGTAATTGAGCCATTATATTCTGGGCTTGCTAATAAAATGCCATCAGCAGCGCGAAGCTTATCTTTTAATAATTGTGCGCCAGCAGGTGTACCTTGCGCTTCAATATCTTCATCAAATAATGGTAAGTCTAAATCACTTAATTTAATCACTTCTACTTCAGCACCACTTTCGAGGGCGAAGCGTGCAGCTTCATTAATCAGTTTTTGATTAAAGCTGTCTTTACGTAGGCTGCCTGCTAGGGCAATAATTTTTGGTGCTGTCATGATGGCTTCCTTTTTTAAGCTTCACTATTGATATGCTCGCTGTTGATATACTCACTGTAGCAAAAAACAGCTTGCAGAAAAGCCAAATAAACGCAAAACTTATGTGCGTATATGCACACAAGGAGCCGTTATGGCGATTCAATTTGATGATTGGCAAGATGTAAAAGTCGCTTATGAGGTGGCAAGGCTCGGCACGTTAACCGCTGCTGCCGAATCGTTAGGTGTTCACCACAGCACAGTGCTTAGAAGAATCAATAATTTAGAAGATAACCTTGATGCGCGGTTATTCCACCGCCATGCCCGTGGCTATACAGTGACAGAAATCGGCGCTAAGTTGTTTGCGACTGCAAAATCGATTAACGCTGAACTTGAAAAACTTCACAACGATATTATTGCCGCTGATAGCCAACTGCGAGGCAGTTTATTATTAACTACGGTTAGTGGTTTTATTGATGTGCTTAGTGATGTCTGTGAGCAGTTTCAAAGTCTGCACCCGCAAGTGCAACTCGAAGTTATTCTTGATCAAAACCGTTTACGCCTTGATCACGGTCAGGCGCACATTGCTGTGCGAGCGGGTCCTCGGCCTGATGAAGGCGACTATATTGCCCAGCATTTAGCTGAACTTTCGTCAGGGTTTTATGCCTCTAAAAGTTATATTGAAAAGTATGGCATGCCAAAGAATATTGAGCAGTTGCAACAACATAGTTTTGTTTCTGGGGTGGCTGGGTATAACGGTAAAGTGCCTTATTTTGCATGGGTTGATCAACATATTGAACCTTCGCAAATTAAGTTACGGGTGTCTGAAACATCAGAAGCTACACGGGCGATTGTTAGAGGCTTAGGAATTGGTGGTTTACAGCATGAAGTGGCAAGCCAATACCCTGATCTGCTGCCAGTGCTTCCTAAAGAGCTAAACTGGCCAACGGATCTTTGGCTGGTAACGCATCACTTGGTGCATCGCACAGCCAAAGTCCAAGCATTTAGTCAGCTTTTAAAAGCCTATTTTAAAGATTTAAAAGCTTAAACAGACTTTTTAACGCTAATGCCTAGCCGTTTGGCTAGACGCACAAGGTTGGCTCTATCAACACTTAAGCTACGTGCTGTGGCAGCCCAGTTTAGGTTATGTAGTTCAAGCTGTTGCATAATCAATTGATAACTAAAAGCGTCAGTTGCCTCTTTCAGCGATAAGCGAGTGGCTTTTTGTTCGTTAACTGCAACAGGGCTTGGTGCGGCAACGGCGGTTTTAGCAATATCACAATGCTCAGGCTCGATTGTGACAATGCTTTGTTGCCATTGCTGTTGTTTGGCTTTGAGTGCTGCGCGACTGATCACATGTTCAAGCTCTCTCACATTGCCTGGCCAATCATATTGACGCAGTAGTAACTGTGTATCGCTACTAAGCTTAAGTTGTTTAATTGCCAATTTTTTAGATGTTTGCTCAATAAAAAAGCCTGCCAATAAAATAACATCGTTATCGCGCTCTTTTAGTGGTGCAACATACAATGGGTAAACGCTTAAGCGGTGATAAAGGTCTGCACGAAAGCGCCCCGCAGCGACTTCTTGTTTTAAATCGCGGTTGGTTGCTGCAATCACTCTGACATCAACATAACGGCTTTGATCTTCCCCGACGGTTTGTACTTCACCACTTTGTAATACGCGTAATAACTTACTTTGCATAGCAAGCGGAAGCTCGCCGATTTCATCTAAAAACAGGGTACCACCATCGGCGAGTTGAAACTTACCCTGGCGAGCAGTATGTGCGCCAGTAAATGCGCCTTTACTGTGACCAAAAAACTCACTTTCGGCTAAGTTCTCTGGTAACGATGCGCAGTTTAAGTGGATCAACGGCATGTCACGGCGTTTTGAGTTTAAATGGATATTGCGCGCAACGAGTTCTTTACCTACGCCTGTATCACCTTGTATTAATACACTAAATTCTGAGGCAGCTACGAGCTGGATATCATTTTTAAGGGTCTGCATTACTTGGCTATTACCAATAATTTCGACACCTTCTCGTGTTAGTGCCTCAAGGTTAAGCTGCTGCGCAACTTGATGGTTGTGCTGTGCGTGCTGCATAAAATGCTGCAAGGTTAAGGCATGCTCAACATAACCTGCGGCTAGCTGTTTTAGTTGATTGAGCTCGTTCATTGCTAAAGCGTCAAAGGCATGTTCATCTAAACTATCAAAGGTCAAAACACCCAATAGTTCGTTATTGTCTTTGCTGCTCAGCAGCGGCACACCCATGCAGGCATGAACAGGAAAGTCTCCATGCTGGCTTTGTAATAAACCATCGTAGGGATCGGGTAGGCCACAATCTTTGGCAAATTTTAGCGGTTCACTGCCACGGCATATTTCAAATAAGCGCGGATGCTCCGCTATTTTAAAGCGTCTTCCTAACGTATCGTCCGACAACCCATGAAGGGCTACGGGCTTTAACACATCGCCTTGTTTCAATAATAAGGCAACTGCATCACATTCAAGCCAATCATTAATGCAACTCAACAGATAACTGAAATTATGATCAACACTGCTTGCTTTGGTAAGTGCAAGTGCAACATCAAGAAGGGATTTTTTGAACGTCATGTCAATTTGACCTGAATGTGTTTTATTGATGTTTTTAATGGTGTGTCATTTTGACTTATTTATCAAGTGTCCAAATTTAATACATTGATATTTAATGACTTTTGTTTTTGGCTCGAACTGTGCAATAGCTAGGGAAATTAAACGCTGAGAGCACTAATGAAAGTCATTAATTTAACTGAACCTATGCCAACTAAGATCAAATTTTATCAACTCAGCCAGTGGCCGTTATGGGCATTAGCATTTCGGCCTTTTTTCTTGGCGGCAGGTGCCTTAGCTGTGTTTGCAATGAGTTACTGGTTTTTAATCTTGGCGGGTTATGCACAGTGGCATCTAACAATGCCCGCAACGCTTTGGCATGCTCACGAAATGCTGTTTGGCTTTGCAGGCGTGGTTGCCATGGGCTTTTTGCTAACCGCCGCACAAACATGGACAGGTGTGGCGAGTGTAAGTGGTATTAAGCTTTGTTTGCTGAGCATGGTTTGGCTTGCTGCAAGGCTTAGTTTTTTTATTGAGATTGCAGGGTTCGAGCAGCTAAACCTTTATATTGTTAGTGCGCTACAACTCGTTTGGTGGCTAGCTGGAATTATTATTCTAGCTGACATGCTGATACAGGCGAAAAGCAGCCATAACTACTTATTTGTTGTCATCGCATCTTTGCTCTGTGCACTCAATGTGATTTTTTTGAGCTTAGTTGTACTTAATAAAATGTCGCTGGCACTGGGGGTTGTTGATACTGCTGTACTTATCATGACACTGCTAGTTGGTGTTGTCGCTGGGCGAGTTGTGCCATTTTTTACCGCGCGCGGCCTTAACCTAACTGAACAAGTTAGAACCCCCAAGCTCGATAATTTAGTTGTATTTAGCTCATTTTTCGCCATTGCGTGGTTCTTTATGAGTCAGCTATTTTTTAGCGCAATGAGCACTGGTTGGGTTTTTGCTTGGCTTGCTTGTTTACATTCAGCTCGGTGTGTTTTGTGGTGGCATAAAGGCATTCTAAAAGTGCCTTTGCTATGGTCATTACACGTGGCTTATTGGGCTTTATCGGTTGGTTTAATACTTATCGCGCTGAGCTATTTCAGCCCTATTATCTTATTCAAAGATGCGCTTCATCTGATCACTGTTGGCACCATAGGTGTGATGATCATCGCCATGATGGTACGTGTCTCTCATGGTCACACTGGGCGCGCATTACAAGCCCCTGCGTACATTAGTTTGGCATTTGTACTCATTGTGATAGCTGCCATTGTACGTTCGTTACTTCCTGTTTATTTAGGTCATCACCTTGCATGGCAGTTAAGTGCGTTGCTGTGGGTTGCTGGCTTTAGCTTATTTTTATTTCATTGTGCGCCCATCTTAGTGAATCGTCGTGTTGATGGTCGCCGCGGTTAATCTCTCCAATAGGAAAAACTATGTTATCTGAAAAAACGATCCAGATTGTTAAAAGTACTTTGCCGTTGCTTGCACAAGCAGGCCCTCAAGTGACTGAGTATTTTTATGATCGTATGTTTAGCTACAACCCTGAGCTTAAAAATATTTTTAATATGACACATCAGCAATCGGGCTCTCAGCAATTTGCGCTGTTTAATGCTTTAGCTGCCTACGCGGCAAATATTGATAACTTGGCAGTGTTAAAAGGTGCGCTTGCGCGCATTAATCATAAACACACCAGTTACCATATTTTGCCAGAGCATTATCCTATTGTTGGTGGACATTTGATTGCGACTTTAAAAGAGTTATTGCCAGAACAATTTACTCCTGAGGTTGAGTATGCATGGCGTGAAGCCTATTCATTATTAGCGGATGTATGTATCAACGAGGAGATGTCGCTATATCAAAAAACCAAAAAGGCGCCGGGAGGATGGTTTGGTACCCGTACTTTCACTATTACAGAAAAACGTATGGAGTCATCGCAAATTTGTAGTTTCACCTTAACGCCTGTCGATACAAAGCCTGTAGTGGCGTATTTACCGGGCCAATATTTAGGGATTAAAGTAACGCCTGCAAACAGTGATTTAACGCAAGTTAGACAATACTCTTTATCGCAGCAAAGTAATGGTCGTAATTACCGAATTAGCGTGAAAAAAGAAGGCTTGGTATCTAACTACCTTCACAGCTTAACTGAGGGGGATGAGGTAGAAATTTACCCACCCGCAGGCGACTTTGTGCTTCGCGAAATTGACTCGCCTGTTGTATTGATCTCAGCGGGAGTTGGTCAAACCCCGATGATGGCGATGCTCGAAACACTATTAAGTAATCAACCTAATCAGCCAATTCATTACCTGCATGCTTGCGACAGTGAGACGCAGTTTGCCTTTAAAGAGTATTTATTTAAGCAACAGCAAGCGCACGCTTCATTACATTGTGTTACCTGGTTTAAAGATGGCAAGAGGGGCGATTTTGCGGGCTTAATGGATGTAAACCACATCGCTGAAAGCTTACCAATAAGCAAAGGTGACTTTTACCTGTGTGGCCCAATCGCATTTATGGCAATGATAAAAGAGCAACTACTGGGTATTGGGGTTGCAAGTGAACGCATTCATTATGAGGTGTTTGGCCCTCATCAAAGCCTATGATGTAAAAGGCGCAGCTGAAGCTGCGCCTTTTTGTTAGTTAACTTCGCACTCTACATTAGGAAGTGGAATACGGAGCTCTTTTTTGGGGTAGTAAAGCAGGCATTGCTCGCCCGCCTTTTGCAACACAAACTTCTCAGAGGGAATTGAATGGGCACCCATAATTGGCAGGCCATCAGCCCCTTTGTTGGTGCCGTGGTCAATCAGCAACTCTGCGCTTTTAGTAAACACATCATCGGCTAAGGTGACCAGTGCACCGCCTTTAGCTGATTGAATAGCCTGCTGTATATCAGTAATCACTCCCGGGTTTACCCGAACAAGCGTGGCATCTTGCGGTTGCTCCGCTTGAGTACTTTTACAGCCAGCTATGCTTGCCAGTAAGGTGCAGGTTAATAACAGTGCTTTATTCATTATCACCTTCCTTAGCTGGTAGCGGACGGGTTAAATCCATATTATTTTTGTAAAGTGTAGTATTGGCTTTTAGCGCAATACCAGCTTCATCAGCAGCATAAGATGAGGTTGTCGCTTGCTTAGCTGTGACACTTTGTGTTACCACTGGGCAACTATCATTCTCAATATGATAAAGCGCTGCACTCAGAAGTGTTTCATCACTATCACCTAACTGGTGGTTAAAGTCGTCATCGAGTTTACAGCCTTTTACATCTGCATCGAATTGCGGTGAAGGAGTTGGTACTAAGCCGTCAGAGTATTCGCCAAAGCCTTTGTAATTCACACCCGTTAGCTGAATGGTGTAGTAAGTGGTTGCACAGTTATGCGTTGGGGTAAAACCATATGGTTTACCGCAGGTTTTACCACCTATTAAAACAACTTCAGTATCTATGCCTTTTAAGCCATTGATAAGTGCTTCTGATGCTGAACACGTATTATCAGTGCTGAGTACATAGACTTTCGATAAATTTAAGTCAGGGAGAATATTACCTGTTCCCTCGAAAGTAGAATAATCGACTTCAATATCAATAAACGGGTATGGGTCGCTCTCGGGCTGCTTGTCATTTTCAATGACTTGATAGTAAAAATAGTCACTCGTATTGGCTGGACCTGCAATCATATAGGCAAGTTGTGAAGAAAGCGCTAATAAACCACCGCCATTGTATCTAAGGTCGATCACAAGCTCGTCGATATTGTCGGTTTTGAACTTATTCACAGCACTTATCAGCTCAGGCTGAGCAATACTTATGTGGCTGTTAAACTGCATGTAGCCAACTTTAGTGCCATCTCCTGTGGTAATAGTATCGACATTTTGTACAGGTGTTTGGGTTATATTACCTGCGACTAGAGTAAACGATTTTTCGGTGCCATCATTACTGCTTACAACAAAATTGTGCGAGTCGCCAGCTGTCGGCCCAAATAGCGCTTCATTTAGAATATCTACGCCTTGTTGAGTATTAGTGTCAATGCTGACGTCGTCGACCATTAAAATAGTATCACCGCGCTGTAAGCCTGCATTTGCAGCTGGTGAGTCACTCTCTAAATAGGCTACACGTAACTCTCGTGGCGGAACATTACTGATAAATGCCCAATTGATACCATAGCCAGAAACCACACCTGATTGTGACTCTTGAAAATACTCATCTGTCGGCCTGCTGAAATGGAATTGATCTTTATAAGCACCAGAGTCTGTTTTTTCGAAGGTTTTTAATTGATCAAAATAAGCGGCGACAGAGCTGAAGTTATCTGGGTCATTGTCTTCTATTTCATCGTACCAAAGATAGGTTTCGTCACTCCATGAACGTAGCCACATCTTCTCAGTAAACTCAGAGCCTGCTGTATCTGGGTAAGGTTGATTATCGTTATATGGATCATTGCCAGTTCGCGGTACAGCGCATTGATCTTTAAATTCGCTTGATGGCTCAAAAACACCAGCCGTCCAAGTGGGTTCTGAAGTTGTTGGTGGTGGATTCGTGGTATCGGTATTGCTCGATGAGCCACCGCCACCGCCGCCGCAGCCAGATAAAGACATGCCTGAAGCCGCTAAGAAGACAGCTAAAGCGAGTTTGTTATTTTTAAACATGGTGCTTCCTTTCTTATATAAATTGTTTAAAAACTAACAATTACTTAATCTGAAAGCAATAAATTATAGTGTCTAAAATGTAAACGAATGTGCTGCTAGTTATAAAGACTTTCGATTGCTAATTTCAGCTATTTCAAGCTTTTGCCACGATTCAAATAATTTACGTTGTTTATCAGATATTTTTAAGCCATAGGTTTTTTGCATATAAAAATAGGTATCGGCTATTTGCTTTCTTGCATAAATGGGTGGCTCAAATACGCGTTGCTTAAAGTCGACTTTTACAGGGCATGCTCCGTAACTTGCACTTGATGTTGACACCATGCCGTAGCGAAAGTTTGAACGGTCAGCATTGATCTCGCCTATAGCAGGTGCAAGGTTATTAATGTCGGCCTCCATTTGACGAAACTTTTTACTGACCTTTTTACAGTTTTTGCGACCGCCATCCTGCCAGCATTGTAATTGATGACCAAACTCCCAGGCAGGCACAATGTGCTCCCACTCTATTCTTTTTGCGCGAGCATTCTCTTTTCCTGAACGGGTGACAGAGTTTCTAGGAATATAACCACACGCATCAGGGTCTGGCACAAGTTTTTTACCTTGGCGCTTGATATCGCAACCACAATATAAGCTTTTACTATTGCTTGGTAGATTCTTAATTAAATGCTTTTTGGCACTGTAAAAGCTCGAAAACTCTTTAGCGGATATAGGAAAAGTGAAAATAAAACAAAGGGCTAAGTATAGAAATAAACGCATATCCATCACATCAGTGAACTACAGGAACAGCTATTCTAGAGCGACTATTCTAAAAAGGAAAAGTTTTTCAACTCAGCTATAGTTGTTAGGCCGTTTTTATTAAAGGAATTACAACCATGTTATTAGGTGCTTTTTCTGTAAGTCTAAATGTAAAAGATATTCGTGCTTCAAAGCAGTTTTATGAAAAGCTAGGTTTCAAAGAGTTTGCTGGGGAGATAGAACAGCATTGGCTAATAATGAAAAACGGTGAACATTTAATTGGTTTGTTTCAAGGTATGTTTGATAAAACCATGCTGACCTTTAATCCTGGGTGGGATCAAAATGCTGAAGCTTTGGATGAATTTGCAACCTTTGAGCAATTAGCTGCACAATTTCAGCAACAAGGATTAGAAATACAAAAGGCCGGTGACGCGAGTTTTATTATCACCGACCCAGATGGCAATCCTATTTTGATTGACCAACACGTGTAGCTGGCTTTTTACGTTTAATTCGAACGTTTTGTAGTAACAAGAGAACTCCTGTAATACAAAATACTACGCTGGTGGCTGAGAAGCTGATGAGTAGTGGATTGTTAAAGTTCTCACGCTCATCATAATCCATAATGTGTAGCATCCAGAAAAAGTCGAAAATGCGCCACAGGGTGCTGCGCACAGTTATAACTTTACCGGTTTGGCTATCTAAATATAAGGTTGTTGTTAACCAATCATCGAAGCTAATTTGCCAAACATTGGCTTTGTGACCGACTTCTCTAGGCCCTTTTGTTAATAACTGCGCTTGCGTTATTTTTGCGTCAATAAGCAGGTGAGCTTGCGCATTTTCAATGATTTGCGCTTTACTCGGTGCAGGCATTTTAGCACCTGTTCTGCCATCAAAAATAAACGTACCGCTAGAGGATGTAACTTCTATAATCGGGGTATTTAAAAAATGGCTATATTTAATACCCTCGATTTGCTCGAATTGCGCTGTTATTTTATCAATTGAAGCAGGGTAGTCCGACAATAAAAATGGACTACTTAAACTGCGATTAGCCAGATGCTTACCATGCACTTTTTCAAGTGGTAATGAGCTCATCACAAGCCCACCTAAAATCCAAAAAAAGATCTGCAAAGCAAGTAAGTAGCCAAGCCATTTATGCCCTTTACGAGCATACTTAAACAGGCGTTTATTCATTATTACCCCGTTATTATTGTTATGTGGGCGCTATTTTAGGTTGTTTAGCTAGATTGCCAATGCGGCATAATGTCGCATTAACTGTATTCTAGATTTGGTATATATACAAAACTGAGTTAAAGTTTCAGTCGATATAAATAGAGGGTAAAAACGAGAGTATGTCGGAAATTCAATTTTTAAATGTAGATCTGGAGCTTGAATCAAAGCACGATATTAGTGCGCTTGTTGCTGATTTGAAGAAAAACGCCATGGTTTTACATTATGACCAAGATGAATACCGCCAACTAGCACGTATTGAAGCAACCGCAGATATCAGCTCTCCTGATAAAGCAATTAACCAGCTTTGCGAGCTTATTGAGTCTTGCTCGCGCAATGCATTAAAACAGTGGTTATCGTGCTCAAAGCGTACATTTGATATAGGCTTTGAATCAGGTAATTCGCCTAAATGCTTTAACCAACCCCTGCATGCCGATACCTTGTTACGTATCTCTGCAATTGGCGCAGGGATTGAAATTACTATTTATCCTGTCGAAAAATAGCCTGAATTTATCGCTCTACAACAGCTGCGGTCATTCTTGATACGCAGCAAAGCTCTCCTGCGGCATTGGTAATTTTAATATCCCAAACAGAAGTTCGCTTACCTAAATGCAGCGGTCTAGCAGTTGCTGTTAACGTTCCTTTGCGTGACGCTTTCATGTGGTTGGCATTAATTTCTTGGCCAACAGCATAAAACTTATTGAAATCAACCACGAAATTGGCTGCATAGCTTGCCACTGTCTCTGCTAATACAACGTTTGCTCCGCCATGGACCATGCCCATAGGGTTATGATGCTCAGGAATAGCAGGCATGGTTGCCATTAAATAATCATCGCCAATTTCAGTTACCTCAATGCCCATAGTTTTCATTAAAGTGCCTTGACCGGTAATCCCTTGTTCAAGCTCTTTGCAAAGCTCTAACGTGATTGGTTGGTGCCAAATACTCATTGTGTTTCCTTAGCCTGCTAATTAAAGCTAATACCTTATGGCATCTTTCGGTGTGGTTCAATGTTAGTTTTGTAGCAATATGATGGGGTTAATTTAAATTTGCGATTTTCAAATAACTGTATATACTCACAGTTAAATGTACTGTATGGAAAACCAGTTGTATGCGCCCATTAACTAAACGCCAATCGCAAATTTTAGAACTAATTAAAGTCTTTATTAAAGATACAGGCATGCCACCTACGCGTGCTGAAATAGCTCAAACATTGGGTTTTAAAAGTGCCAACGCTGCTGAAGAACACCTAAAAGCACTGGCAAAAAAAGGCATGATCAAAATGAAGCCTGGGGCGAGTCGCGGTATTCAGTTAATTGAAGAAGATGAGCCAGAGCAGTTAGGCTTACCTTTAATTGGCCGTGTTGCAGCTGGTGAACCTATTTTGGCTCAAGAGCATGTTGAAAGTCACTGCCAAGTTGATCCTTCATTATTTAAACCTGCTGCCGATTTCTTACTGCGTGTAAATGGTATGAGTATGAAAGACATTGGTATTATGGATGGCGATTTGCTTGCAGTACACAGAACACAAGTTGCTGAAAACGGGCAAGTAGTTGTAGCTCGAGTCGATGAAGATGTAACAGTTAAGCGTCTAGAAAAAGCGGGTCGCAAAGTACTTTTACACGCTGAGAACGAAGAGTTTTCGCCTATTGAGGTTGATCTTGAGCATGAGTCGTTCAACATCGAGGGGTTAGCGGTAGGTGTTATTCGTAACGCTGACTGGATGTAAGCGTTCCCAATTTGGTGCATCAAATTGACTCAATTTGGTGCGCCGCTGAAATTTTACTACTTAATTAGGATTTGTGAATCCTTACTCTTCATTTAAAGCCTTATATGGCGCAGTTTTCCTCTCTTTTTATATTTCGTTCTTACTCCTAAACATTAAATAACGCGCTGATTATAGTTGTTATTTCTGCACCAAAATAAACATTTATTATCATTAAAACTTGCTTATTGGTCATTTTTTAACTAATTGGTTAATACACTGTATTAACACCTAATTAATAAAAAGACACAAAAATGTGCGAGGTGTTAGTCAAGGGGTCGGTATCATAAGTGGGTCAAAATGATACGTAGTCGCTCTGAACAATAAGAAAAACGAATGGGCACCTTGTTGTATCGCCTTTTCGCTTTGCGTCTTGCAATAGCATCTAAAGGAGCCGTCACATGGGTAAACTGCGTTACGCCTTGTGGCTTATATTGTTTGCACTTCCTGAGCTTGCATTGGCAAATAGCCAATACAATATGCGTAAAGGGGTGACCGATATAAGTAATAATGTTTATGAGTTACACATGACGATATTTATTATCTGCTGTGTAATCGGCATCATCGTATTTGCGGTGATGTTTTGGGCTTTAATACACCACCGTAAATCCAAAGGGGCCAAGCCTGCCCAATTTCATGAAAGTACAAAAGTTGAAATACTTTGGACTGCCATTCCATTTGTCATCTTAATCGCCATGGCTGTGCCTGCCACAAAAACCTTAATTGCCATGGAAGATGCTTCTAAAGCCGATATCACCATTAAAGTGACTGGCTCACAATGGAAGTGGCATTACGAGTACATGGGTGAAGACATTGCTTATTACTCGATTCTATCTACTCCTAAAGATCAAATAGACAACCAAGCAGAGAAAACTGAGCATTATTTGCTTGAAGTAGATAAACCGCTAGTACTTCCTATCAATAAAAAAGTTCGCTTTTTAATGACCTCAGACGATGTAATTCATTCATGGTGGGTGCCTGATTTTGCGGTTAAAAAAGATGCAAATCCTGGGTTTATCAATGAAGCGTGGACACGTATTAACGAGCCAGGAGTATACCGTGGTCAATGTGCTGAGTTATGCGGTAAAGATCATGGCTTTATGCCTGTTGTGGTGAAAGCCTTACCTGAAGATGAATTTGCTAATTGGCTTGCAGATGCCAAGCAAGAAAAAGCCAATGCGGCCGCAGCGGATGCTGCTTTGCTTGATCAAACATTACCGAAAGAAGAGCTTATGACCTTGGGTGAGCAAGTCTACATGGCTAGTTGTGCTGCATGCCACCAACCTACCGGTATGGGCCTACCTGGCGTATTTCCAGCACTTAAAGGCAGCCCGATTGTATTAGGTGATGTAAAAGATCACATAGATATCGTGTTACACGGTAAGCCTGGCACAGCAATGCAAGCGTTTGATAAACAGCTTTCAATTAAGCAACTTGCTGCGGTTATTACTTATAAGCGAAACGCGTGGGGTAATGATACCGGCGATGTTATCCAACCGAGTCAAATTCAAGCCGCGATTGATGCAGCAGCGGAGGCGAACTAATGAGTAATGTTATTAACGAGCAAGCAACTGGGCATGCGCATCACGACCATCATCATCCAGCTAAAGGTTTTAAGCGCTGGCTATACACTACCAACCATAAAGACATTGGTAGTTTATACCTGATTTTTTCTCTAACTATGTTTTTAATAGGTGGAGCCATGGCAATGGTGATCCGCGCTGAACTCTTTCAGCCTGGATTACAGCTAGTTGACCCGCACTTTTTTAACCAAATGACTACCGTACATGGTTTGATCATGGTGTTTGGTGCCGTTATGCCCGCATTTACTGGGCTTGCAAACTGGATGGTACCTATGATGATAGGCGCGCCTGATATGGCCTTACCACGTATGAATAACTGGAGCTTTTGGATATTGCCGTTTGCATTTTTAATCCTATTGGCTTCGTTACTTATGCCTGGTGGTGGTCCTGCGTTTGGTTGGACTTTTTACGCACCACTATCAACAACTTACAGTAACGATAACACTGCACTTTTTGTGTTTGCCGTACATATCATGGGTATCAGCTCAATTATGGGGGCGATTAACGTTATCGTGACTATCGTCAACTTAAGAGCGCCAGGTATGACGTGGATGAAGCTGCCGCTATTTGTTTGGACATGGTTAATCACTGCATTTTTGTTAATTGCTGTTATGCCTGTCCTAGCAGGGGCAGTCACTATGGTGTTGACCGATAAATACTTCGCAACCAGCTTTTTTGATGCAGCCGGTGGGGGCGACCCTGTGATGTTCCAGCACATTTTCTGGTTCTTCGGTCACCCCGAAGTGTACATCATGATTTTGCCGGCCTTTGGCATTATATCGACTATCGTACCGACCTTCTCGCGCAAAAAGCTATTTGGCTATGCGTCTATGGTGTATGCAACTTCATCGATTGCGCTGCTAAGTTTTATCGTTTGGGCACACCATATGTTTACCACAGGGATGCCTGTTGCAGGCGAGTTGTTTTTCATGTACGCCACCATGCTTATCTCGGTACCAACGGGCGTTAAAGTGTTTAACTGGGTGGCCACCATGTGGCGCGGTTCGATTAGCTTCGAAATTCCGATGATGTTTGCCATCGCCTTTATTGTGTTATTCACCTTAGGTGGTTTCTCTGGCTTGATGCTTGCGATTACACCGGCAGATTTTCAGTATCACGATACCTATTTTGTGGTGGCTCACTTCCATTATGTGCTTGTGACAGGGGCTGTGTTCTCAATTATGGCGGGAGCCTATTATTGGCTACCGAAATGGACCGGCAACATGTACAACGAAACGCTGGCGAAATGGCATTTTTGGTTATCGCTAATCAGTGTCAACGTGTTGTTCTTCCCTATGCACTTTGTTGGCCTTGCTGGTATGCCGCGTCGTATTCCTGACTATGCTCTGCAATTCGCTGACTTTAACGCCATTATCAGTATTGGTGGTTTTGCATTTGGCTTATCGCAACTGTTGTTTGTATTGGTGGTATTTAAATGTGCTCGAGGTGGCGAAAAGGCACCTGCCAAAGTATGGGATGGAGCTGAAGGTTTAGAGTGGGAAGTCGATTCTCCAGCGCCTTATCACACCTTTGAAACACCGCCGGAGATTAAGTAATGAACCATGCACCTTTGCTAAAAAAACTGCTGATTACATGCTTGCTCATGTTCGCATTTGCTTTTGCAATGGTGCCGCTTTACGACGTGTTTTGCGACGTTACAGGGTTGAATGGTAAGCCATCATTAGAAAAAGCGAGCGCGAGTGAATCAATAAATACACAGCGCCAAGTTGATGTCAGCTTTACCACTCACGCCCAAAGCGGCGCGCCATTTAAGGTGCAGTCTGAGCAATACAGCGTGGCGGTACAACCTGGTGCCATGCGTGAAGTTAAATTCTCAGCAAAGAACACCAGTAATGAAGACAAAGTCATGCAAGCAATTCCATCAGTATCACCGGGTAAAGCGGCAAAGTACTTACATAAAATCGCCTGTTTTTGCTTTGATCAGCAGCCAATGAAAGCCGGTGAAGAAATGGAATTTACCTTGTTGTTTTATGTTGATACTGAGTTACCCGACGATGTTGAGGAACTGACGTTGTCGTATACCGTGTTTGATATTAGCGGGCATGTTGTGGCTAAAAACGATTAAAAGCCGCCAAGCTAATTGCTAATTGGGAGCAAACAAAATGAATCAAAATTATGAAAAATACTATGTTCCAGCCGAGAGTCCTTGGCCAATAGTTGGTGCCATCGCGATGTTTTTAATTGCTGTTGGTGCTGGCTTAACTGTGATGCAAGTAAGTGGTGAGGGTAGTAGTGGCCAGTATGTCTTGTATCTAGGCATTGCCATATTAATTTATATGGTTTTTAGCTGGTTTAGAAACGTTATTGAAGAGTCTCATAAAGGACTTTACTCAGCACAAATGGACCGCTCATTCAGACAAGGTATGAGCTGGTTCATATTCTCTGAGGTTATGTTCTTTATGGCGTTTTTTGGCGCTCTTTTTTACGCACGTATGATTTCGGTGCCTTGGCTCGGTGGCGCTGGTAATAACGCTATGACCAATGAAGTGCTCTGGCCAACCTTTGAAGCAGTATGGCCGCTATTATCTACGCCAGCGGGCGAGACCACACAGGCTATGGGCTGGCAAGGTCTACCATTGATCAACACGCTTATTCTGCTTACCTCATCGGTCACAATTCACTTTGCTCATGTTGCGATAGAAAACAATAAGCGCGGCGCTCTAAAGGTATTTTTATCTTTAACCGTGCTATTAGGTGTGATTTTCCTTGGCTTACAAGTTTACGAGTATATGCATGCTTACCAAGACTTAGGTTTGACCTTAGATGCGGGCGTTTATGGGAATACCTTCTTCTTGTTAACTGGCTTTCACGGTATGCACGTGACATTAGGCACCATTATTTTATTTGTGGTGCTACTTAGAATTTTTAAAGGCCACTTCACGAGTGAAAAGCACTTTGCCTTTCAAGCTGCTGCTTGGTATTGGCACTTTGTTGATGTGGTGTGGTTGTGTTTATTTGTATTTGTGTACGTGCTGTAGCTTTGTGAAGCGGCGACGGGTTGGTGTGAATAAAGCCTAATTTCATTGCGGCAATGATGAGCACCAGCACAATACCTGAAAACAGCACTCGACGACCTAAGTAATGCGACATGGGTTTCGAGTGCTCTTTTGCTGACATCATCACAAACAGCGCTCTAAATAGGTTGAACAGAATATAAAGTAATAACAAAACAATAATGATTTTAATCATATTAGGTATTCCAAATGCAGTTAATTTTATGGCGTAAACAAAAGCTTAGCTCAATTATCGCAATTTGCGTTGTGATACTTGCAGTGCTTATTTGTATACGACTAAGCGTTTGGCAATACCAGCGAGGCGAGCAAAAACAGCAGCAACTAAGTCAGTTAGCCGTTTCGAAAGAGCAAGGCGTTTTGAGCTGGCAAGAACTGCAAAATTTACCTAGTGAGCTGAATAAAACGGGCCTGCAAGTCAAGGTCACTGGCGAGGTAAATAAACAACATTACTGGCTGCTTGATAATCAAATTTATCAGGGGCAAGTGGGCTATGACTTACTAGTAGCGATGACAATTGCAGATGAAAGCGTGCCTTTAATCGTTAACTTTGGTTGGCTAAAAGCTCCAACAAACCGTAGCCAGTTGCCAACCGTTGTGTGGCCAGAATCAACAAGCTTTACGGCTACTGTGCAATTGAAACAAGGCAACTTACAAGGCTTCACACTTGCCGATGAGATTGGTGCAGAGCAAGGCTGGCCTAAGCGTATTCAAGGCATCGACTTAGCAATTTTTAGTGCTCAATTAGCAAAGCCCTTACAAGGCTTTATTGGTTATCGCAATGAAGCAGATGGTATTGCAACCCCGCATTACCAGAGTGTCGTGATGGGGCCAGATAAACATTACGCCTATGCCGTGCAGTGGTTATTAATCGGCTTAGCGTGTGTTGTTATTGCTTATTTTGCGATGAGAAGGAGAGGTTATGAAAATAAACCCGCTTAGTTTATTCGTTTTATGCTGTTTTGTGCCGCTGGCACTTGCTTATGCAGCATTAAAGCTTGAGTGGTTACCGAGTGGTTCGAGTAATCATGGTGAGCTTTTAAGCGAAGAAGTTAAATTAGCTGATTGGCAACAAGGCGATCCTAAACAATGGACAATTGCGCTTAATTATCCAAAAGAGTGCAGTGAAGTTTGTGCAAACCAATTAGCCAGTCTAGATAACCTATATGTCGCTTTAGGTAAAAATCAGCAAAAAGTGGATGTGGCGGTACTGACAAATCAACAGCAGGTATCGGCAAGTTGGCGTCAATTAGCAGTAAGTCCTGCGCTCAAAGCGGGAGACTTATACTTGGTTGATCACATGGGCTTAGTGGTTTTGCATTACCCCTACACGGCTGAGCCAGAACAAAACAGACTGATTCAAAAAGGCTTACTTAAAGACTTAAAGAAACTACTTAACTATGCGCGTTCAAGTTAAACCTCATTAAGGGGATAAAGATGTATAAAAATTATAAATATTTAGTCTTAATTACGGTTTTCTTCTCTATCTTAGTTGTTGGGCTTGGTGCTTATACACGGCTGAGTGATGCTGGGCTTGGCTGTCCTGACTGGCCTGGGTGCTATGGATTTTTAACTGTGCCAAAACATGAAACTGCTCTGTTACATGTTGAACAAAACTACCCTGATATGATGTTTGAAGCAGCAAAAGCATGGAAAGAAATGATCCATCGCTATTTTGCCGGTGCCCTTGGTTTACTTATTTTAGCCTTGTTTGTTTTTGCCTGGTTAAAACGCCAATATCCAAATACGCCGGTTAAACTGCCATTAGCACTATTATTATTGGTGGTATTCCAAGCCGTATTGGGTATGTGGACTGTCACTATGAACCTACAGCCTTTGGTTGTTATGGGGCATTTGCTCGGCGGTTTTAGTATCTTGTCGTTGCTGTTTTTATTGTATCTACGTTTAAAGACCGACCCTGTTGCTAGCAGTGATAGCGGCGCAAAGCCATATTACCGGTTAGCGCTGGTGGGCTTGGTGGTGCTAATACTGCAAATTGCATTGGGTGGCTGGCTTGCAGCAAATTACGCCGCTCCGCATTGTAATGGCTTACCGCTGTGTAGCTACGGACAACCGTTTTCTTTGAAGAGTGTGTTTCAGCTACCGCTTGAGCACAGCACCTATGAATATGGTGTGTTATCGCAGCAGGCGCGTATGTCTATTCATCTGCTACACCGTATTTGGGCGCTGGTTACTTGTGTGGTGTTAGCGCTGATCATGTGGCGCATATACTCACGCTGTTACTCTCGAAAAATTAAGCACTGCACAGTCACTGTATTAATCGCTTTGTTGTGCCAAATCTGTTTAGGCCTAGCTGTTGTGCACTGGCACTTCCCATTAAGTGTAGCGCTTGCGCACAACCTAATGGCCGCATTGTTACTGCTTAGCATGGTAAGACTATGCTTCCACTTAAAAATAAGAACCTAGGAGGCTGTGATGGCATTATTACTAAGCTCAGAAAAATCATTATTTATTCAAAGCTCAGAGTTACTTAAAGATTACTTAGCTATCAGTAAATTTAAAGTAGTTGCCATGCTTGTACTAACTGCTTGGGTTGGTTTGGCATTGGCTCCCGATGTTGGGCGAGGGGTATTTGTGCAGCTTGCAAGTTTGCTAGGTATTGGCTTGCTGTCGGCTGCTGCTGCCGTGATCAATCATGTTGTTGATAGTGAAATCGACAGCAAAATGGCACGTACGCGTCATCGTCCTGTGGCAAAAGGTCGGCTCAGTAAACAACATGCTTTGAGCTTTGCTGCAACTATAGGAATACTAGGTTTTGTTATGCTTATGGTATGGGCGAATACGCTCACCGCCATTCTTACTTTGTTTGCGCTTGTCGGCTATGCCTTTATTTACACCTCATTTTTAAAGCGTGCCACACCGCAAAATATTGTTATTGGTGGTTTGGCAGGTGCTATGCCGCCGTTGCTGGGGTGGGTATCTGAAACAGGCCATATGGCTGCAGCTCCTTGGCTGTTAGTGATGATTATATTTACTTGGACTCCCCCGCATTTTTGGGCCTTGGCGATTGCACGTAAAAGTGATTACGAGCGGGCAAAAATTCCTATGTTGCCTGTTACTCACGGTATCGAATTTTGTAAAACTTGCGTTGTTGGCTACAGCATTTTGCTTGCTTTGGTATGTGTGCTGCCTTATTTAATTGGCATGTCAGGGCTAATTTACTTATTAGGTGCAAGCGTTTTAAACGCGATATTCATTTATAAAGCGTTAAAACTAAAAATTGCCCCAAAAGAGGATACAGCAATGGACTTATTTCGTTTTTCAATCGTGCATTTAATGCTACTCTTTATCGCCTTATTCATTGATAAATGGTTAGTTTTATGACGCGAATCGTCGCTTTTTTATGTTTCAGTGCGGTATTGTTTGTAACCGGTTGTGGTAAAAACAACAGCGCACCTGAAGTCGAAGCACTGGTTTATGAGCAGGCAAAGCCGATTAGTCCGTTTTTATTAACCGATCAACATGGTGCGCCCGCTGATAACAGCCAGTTTATGGGGCATTGGAATTTGGTCTTTTTAGGCTATACCAGTTGCCCTGATATATGTCCAATGACACTGGCGAAGTTAACTGCAGTGCAAAAGCAGCTAAGCCAAGATTACAAAGTGCAGGTATGGTTTGTTGCCGTAGATCCAAAACGTGATACAACCGAAAAGCGCAAAGCCTACATTGATTACTTCAATCCCGATTTTCTTGCTGTGTCAGGTCCGCACAAGCAACTTTTTCCATTTGTTAGAGAGCTTGGCTTAATTTACGCAATTAACGATAGTGATGAGCAAGAGTATGCCGTTGATCATAGCGCGTCGGTAGTGATGGTTGATGGCGATGGCTCGGTACGTGCGATTTTTAAGCCTGAATTTAAACAAGGCAGCGTGCCATTAATAAACGCCACAACTTTGACTGAAGAGTTCAAAAAAATAGCAGATTATTACGCAAAGTAAACTTTCTTGGTTAAGGGAGTCATTTTCCGCAAAAGAAAAGCTTCCTTTTTTGATATAAATGTCTAAGCTACTAAAAAATTTTACTATTTTTTGATTCAAATTATGGCATTTTTATTTAGTCAGTCTAAGCTTTTGTTATGAATTGTTTAAAGCAGGGAAGGTATAAGTAATGTTAAAGCTCCCTACAGAATTAGCTATTAGTCAGGTCGAAACACTCCATCAAGATTTGCTCCAAGAGTTGTCAGCAAATGATGATATCTGTTTGGATATCAGTGAAGTGACCCGTGCTGACACAGCATCAATTCAGCTTTTATGTGCATTACAGAAGCATTTGCTTTCGGTGCAACACAAAATTATTTGGGTTGGCGAGAGTAAGCCGTTGCAACAGGCAATTAATAGTTTGGGCTTAAGCCATTATCTTGTGCTTGAGAATGCCAATTAAGAGGTTTTTATGAAAAGAATTTTAGCAGTAGACGATTCTGCATCTATGCGCCAAATGGTTGGTTTTACGCTTAAAAAAGCTGGCTTTGATGTGACAGAAGCGAAAGACGGCAGCGAAGCTTTAAATATCGCAAAACAACAAGGCTTTGATGCTGTTATTTCTGATGTGAATATGCCGGTAATGGATGGTATTACCCTTATTCGTGAATTACGTAGCTTACCTAATTATAAGTTCACACCTTTACTGATGCTGACCACAGAGTCGGGTCTTGATAAAAAGTCTGAAGGTAAAGCTGCTGGTGCAACTGGTTGGATTGTTAAGCCATTTAATCCTGAGCAATTGTTAGCGGTATTGAAAAAAGTGATTCGCTAATAATAGGAGCGGGGCATGAGTATAGATCTAAGCCAATTTTTTGAAGTATTCTTCGAAGAAAGCTTCGAAGGGCTCGACGCTATGGAGGCTGAGTTATTAAACTTAGTGCCTGGCGAAGAAGACTTAGAGACCATAAATACAATTTTTCGCGCTGCGCATTCAATAAAAGGAGGCAGCGGTACCTTTGGTTTTAGTGCTGTTGCAGACTTTACTCATGTTCTCGAAACGCTGTTAGATCAAATTCGTGAAGGTTCACGAGATCTTACTGCTGAGCATGTTAATTTACTTTTAAAATCAGTTGACTGTTTACGGGCTTTACTCAGAACTTTACAAGCTGAGCAGCAGCCAGATCTAACTGAAGCTGATGAATTGCGTATTAAATTTGAAGAAATTCTTGGTATGCGTGCTGCAAGTAAAGCACCAGAGCCAACGCAAGAAGCTGTTAGCGAAAGCAGCTTTAACACCTATCAAATCGATTTCAAACCACACCATCATTTATTTAAAACCGGTAATGAACCACTGTACATGATCAGTGAGTTGGCTGAGCTAGGTGAGCTTGAAACACAAGCCTTTCAAGATGATGTGCCTGATATTACTAACCTTGCCCCTGAAGATTGCTTCTTGTCGTGGCGCTTTTTCTTAACTACAGACAAAGAACAAAGCTGCATCGAAGAAATTTTCGAATGGGTTGAAGATGACGCTGATATCACCATCACGCTATGCGGTGGTTTGTTTGGTGATGAAGAGATAACAGCAGCTGAGACTGTTACTGAAGATGTAGCGCCAGCGCAAGAGGTTGAGCCTGCAGCAGTTAAACCAGCTACAGATCCTAAAAAGCCAGCGCCAGTTAAAGCAACCACAGCCAATGCAGAATCAACCTCAATTAGGGTTGGTATCGACAAAGTTGATTCATTGATCAACATGGTGGGTGAATTAGTGATTACCCAAGCGATGTTAAGTCAATTGGGTGAGCAAGAGATCACTGAAGCAACTATAGCCTCATTACAAGAGGGCTTAGCACAACTGGCACATAATACCCGTGACTTACAAGAAAATGTCATGCGTATTCGCATGTTGCCTATCAGCTTTGTGTTTAGTCGCTTTCCTCGCTTAGTACGCGATATCTCGCAAAAGCTTGATAAACAAGTTGAGCTTAAATTACTTGGTGAACAAACCGAACTAGATAAAACGGTGATGGAGAAACTTTCTGACCCCATGGTGCATCTAGTGAGAAACTCCCTAGATCATGGTTTAGAAACCGTTGATAAACGTGTTGCAGCGGGTAAAGACCCTGTTGGTACTGTAACGCTCAATGCGTTTCATCAAGGCGGTAATATCGTTATCGAAATTATGGATGATGGTCAGGGCCTTAATACCACTAAAATTCGTGAAAAGGCGATTAAAAATGGCCTAATTTCAGAAACTGATGAGTTGTCTGATAACGAAATCAACGAGCTTATTTTCTTACCAGGATTTTCTACAGCCGATCAAGTCAGCGACTTATCAGGTCGTGGCGTTGGTATGGATGTAGTAAGGCGCAATATTGAAGCGCTCAGCGGCTCTGTTGAAGTGGCTTCTGCACCGGGAGTGGGTTCGACATTTACAATTCGCCTACCGCTAACGCTGGCTATTTTAGATGGGCAGTTAGTCCGGATTGCTGAACATACTTATATTATCCCACTGATTTCGATTATTGAGTCATTGCAAATCGATATTAGTAAAGTGAGTCGGGTAGGCAAAGACTTAGATGTGCTGCGCTTACGTGACGAATATATTCCAATCTTAAGGCTCTACAACATTTTTAATCATAAAGGGGCGATTGAAACGCTTGATAAAACTTTATTGGTTGTTGTTGAAAGTGATAATCAAAAAGTAGGCCTATTAGTAGATGATTTATTATCGCAACAGCAAGTAGTAATTAAAAGCTTAGAGGCAAACTATCAAAAAGTTGATGGTGTCTCAGGAGCAACAATTTTAGGTGATGGTCGTGTTTCTTTGATTGTTGATATTAGTGGTTTGATTAAATTATCTGGGCTTAAAAAGCCTGGGAGCCAAGAATTGATTATTGAATCAAAAGCGAATTTGGAGGCGTCATGATTGCACAGCACGACGACCTGCATAACAAGCTAAACCTTGAACAAGATCAAGATGTAAAACAGTTTTTAACCTTCTTCATGGCTGAAGAAGAGTACGGTGTTGATATTTTAACGGTGCAAGAAATTCGCAGTTGGGAAGAAATTACGGTGATCCCTAATTCACCGGATTTCGTCAAAGGGGTTATCAACCTGCGTGGCACCATTGTGCCGATTATTGATTTAAGGCTTCGTTTTGGTATTTCAGCCATCGAATACGGGCCGTTAACCGTTGTAATTGTTCTAAAAGTACAGCTTGAAAATACATGTAAAATTATGGGCATCGCCGTTGATGCCGTCTCGGATGTCTATAGCATTGCTGAGCATGAAGCGAAGGCAGTGCCACATTTGTCTGACTCAGACAACGCGCAATTTGTTGCGGGTTTAGTCAATGTGGGTGAGAAAATGGTCGCATTACTTGACCTACAAAAAACAATGGACATTTAACTGGGTAGATTAACAAGAAGGTGAAGGGTATGGGATGGTTTAGCAGTCCTAAAAATGTTGAGTCGGAAAATGATTTAGTTATTGCGGCACTTAGAAAGTCGCAAGCGATGATAGAGTTTCAACCGTCGGGGCAGATCATAACTGCCAATGCTAATTTCTTAAACACCATGGGTTACCGACTCGAAGAAATCCAAGGGCAACACCACTCTATGTTTGTTGCTGAAAAAGAGTCGCAAAGCCCAGAATATCAACAGTTTTGGCAGCGATTACGCAGCGGTGAGTTTTTCACTGATGAATTTAAGCGTGTCGGTAAAAATGGCAAACAAGTTTGGATCCAAGGCACCTATAACCCAATTATTGACAGCAATGGTAATGTCACTAAAGTCATCAAATTTGCTACAGACATCACACCGCAAAAAGAACTTGAACGTCAGTCAAAACGTGATGCTGACTTATCAAATGCACTGCGTGTTTGCCAAGCTAATGTGATGATTGCCGATAACGATCTAAAAATTATCTTTGTTAATGAGCAAGTAAAGCAAATGCTGCAAGCTCGCGAATCAACGTTACAAACTGTGCTACCGAGCTTTTCAGTTGCTAACCTAGTTGGAACCTGCGTTGATGATTTTCATAAACAACCGTCACATCAACGTGAGCTGCTAAAAACCCTATCTGAACCATACAAAACCACATTACGTTTGGCGGGGCTTATTTTTAGCTTGATTGCGACACCTTGGGTAAGCGCTTCGGGTAAGCGTTTAGGGACTATTGTTGAGTGGCAAGATATTACTGATAGCGTAAATAAAGCTGAAGCGGAAAAGCGTGCAGCAGAAGAAAATCTTCGTGTCCGACGCGCGTTAGACCGTGTGGCAACCAATACCATGATTGCAGATTCTGGTAACAACATCATTTACATGAACGAAGCCGTTCTGAACATGATGAAAATTGCTGAAAGTGATTTACGTAAAGACTTACCTAATTTCAATAGTAATAATCTAGTGGGTCAAAATATTGATGTGTTCCATAAGAATCCAGCACATCAACGTAACATGCTTGCTAAGTTAAGTGATACTTACAGCACTGAAATTCAAGTCGGCGGCCGTACTTTTGGTTTGGTCGCAAACCCTATTTTCACGCCAGAAAACGAACGTATTGGTACGGTTGTTGAGTGGGAAGACAGAACTGCTGAAGTCGCTATTGAAAAAGAAATTGCGGGTCTGGTTGCTGCTGCGGGGAGTGGTGACTTAGAAGCCCGTGTTGAAGAAGCGGGTAAACAAGGTTTCTTCTTACGTCTAGCGCAGGGCTTAAATAGCCTAGTTAGTATTGTTGATGATGCAGTAAAAGACACAGGCAATATGCTTGATGCTATGGCGAACGGTGACTTATCAAAACGTATTGAGCAAGACTACCAAGGTTCATTCGATAAGCTAAAACGTGATGCAAATGCCACAGCTGATAAGCTTACTGAAGTGATTAATCGCATTAATACTTCGGCAACGCTGGTTGCTAGTGGTGCAGAAGAAATCTCGCAAGGTAATGCTGATTTAAGTCAACGTACTGAAGAGCAGGCTTCATCACTTGAAGAAACAGCATCAAGCATGGAAGAGATGACCAGTACGGTTCGTCAAAATGCTGATAATGCTAAAGAAGTAAATGAACTTGCTGAAGAAACACGTACTAAAGCACAAAAAGGTGGTGAAGTTGTAAATCGTGCTGTAATCAGTATGTCAGCAATTAATGAATCAAGTAAGAAGATTGCAGACATCATCAGTGTCATTGATGAAATTGCTTTCCAAACAAATCTACTTGCGCTTAATGCCGCTGTCGAAGCAGCACGAGCAGGTGAGCAAGGCCGTGGTTTCGCGGTTGTTGCTGGTGAGGTTCGTAACTTAGCGCAACGTTCAGCTGCTGCTGCAAAAGAAATCAAAGAATTGATCCGAGACAGTGTTGGAAAAGTTGAAGATGGTACATTACTAGTTAATGAATCGGGTTCAACATTACAAGAAATTGTTACGGCGGTGCAAAGAGTTACAGCAATGATTTCTGATATTGCCCAAGCTTCTGAAGAGCAAAGCTCTGGTATTGAGCAGGTCAATAAAGCCATTGCCCAAATGGATGAAATGACCCAGCAAAATGCAGCACTAGTTGAAGAAGCCTCTGCCGCGGGTGAATCAATGGCAGAGCAAGCGAATGATATGCGCCGCTTGTTAAACTTCTTCTCGTTATCGAATAACGAGATGGATATTACAAGCCGTGCAAGTTCAGCGCCTGCAGCTAAACAGCCAAGCTCACCAGTGCGTTCGGCACCTAAAGGTAATAACTTTGTTGACCCTAGTGATGAGTGGGAAGAGTTTTAAAACTCTTCCCAATTAAATTCTAACTAGTTAATTGCATCTAATGTTACAGCTGCAGGGTCAAGCACATGAAAGAGTTTTTACTAACGGATAGTGACTTTAAAGCTATTTCGTCACAAGTGTACGATGCTTGCGGCATTGTTTTAGCTGAGCATAAGCGCGAGATGGTTTACTCGCGCTTAGCAAGGCGTATTCGCCAACATAAGCTTAAGAACTTTAAAGAATATTTAGACTTTCTTGAAGAGAATAAAGAACAAGAGTTTAGTGAGTTTATTAATGCTATAACTACTAATCTGACTTCTTTCTTTCGTGAGCCACATCACTTTAGTTATCTAAAAAATACCATAGTCCCCAAACTGCTGATTAGTAATGCTAAACAAAAGCGTGTAAGGGTGTGGTCTGCTGGCTGCTCGACCGGCGAAGAGCCTTATACCATTGCTATGACCTTAAGCAGTCTATTTCCATCTGATTGGGATGTGAAAATCCTAGCTACTGACTTAGACTCAAATGTGCTCGCTAAAGCACAGGCTGGCACCTATACCGCTGCCAATGTGAATGGTTTAGACAAAAGCCAACTTAAGCGCTGGTTTCTAAAAAGCCATGACGGTCAGTTATATAAAGTAAAACCCGAACTACAAAAAAATATTTTCTTTAAACGTCTAAACTTATTACAGAGCTGGCCTATGAAAGGGCCGTTTGATGTTATTTTTTGTCGCAATGTAGTTATCTACTTCGATAAGCCGACGAAAGATACTCTATTTAAACGTTATTACGATTTGTTGACCAATTCAGGTCATTTATTCTTGGGGCATTCCGAAACACTGGGTAAGGACCACAAAGAGTTTAAGAATTTAGGCCAAACTATCTATCAAAAAGGTGGTCTATGAGTAGTCATTTTAAACCTGTATTGTCTGGTTTTGAGCACGTTAAACGGTTTTGGGATGGCAAGCGCCATAAAGTGGTTGCTAAAGTATTACCAGGCGAATTTTATGTGTCTAAGTCTGATGAATTGATCACAACTGTGTTAGGGTCGTGTATTGCTGCATGTATTTACGATGAAGGCTTAGGTATTGGTGGTATGAATCATTTTATGCTGCCGGCGGAAAAAGGCGTTGATCCGAGTAACGCACACAGTCTTAATTGCCGTTATGGTAACTGGGCAATGGAATACTTGATCAATGAAATCCTAAAAAATGGTGCTTCTAGACGCAACCTCAAAGTAAAGCTGTTTGGCGGCGGGAAAATAATCCGCTCAATGACAGATATTGGTGTTGGCAACATTCGTTTTGCAAATGCCTATGTACTTGAGGAAGGTTTAGATTTAGTATCCCATGATGTTGGCGGGCCTTGGCCACGTAAGGTGATGTTTGATCCACAAACAGGCAAGGCGCAGGTTAAGAAAATGCGTGAATTGCATTCTGATAAGCTTGAAAAACGTGAAATTAAATACTTACACGATATTGAGCAGCAAGATGCAGAAACGGATATTGAATTATTTTAGGAGAGCAAATGATCAAAGTACTCATAGTTGATGATTCTGCTTTGATCCGTGGTTTACTCAAGGAAGTGCTCGAGCAAGCGCAAGACATTCAGGTCGTTGGCGCGGCAGAAGACCCTTATCAAGCCCGAGATTTAATTAAGCGCCTTAATCCCGATGTCTTAACGCTTGATATCGAAATGCCGAAAATGGATGGGTTAAGTTTTTTAAAAAACTTGATGCGCCTTCGTCCTATGCCAGTTGTGATGATTTCTACACTGACTCAAAAAGGCTCACCAATCACACTGGAAGCCCTCGAAATTGGTGCTGTTGACTTTATTGCTAAGCCAACAATCAATGTCACTGAAAATCTGCAGCGTTATGCCCATTTATTACATCAAAAAGTGCGTACTGCAGCTGGCGCTAGAGTGCGAGCTTTTAAAGAAACAAAAGTTGAAGACGACAGCTCTTTAACAGCATTGCAATTTAAGGCAAACAGCGTGCTTGCAATTGGCGCTTCAACAGGCGGCACAGAAGCAATTAAAGAAGTGCTCGTGCGTATGCCAGAAAGCTGCCCACCGATTGTTATTACACAGCATATCCCTCCAGTATTTAGTACCTCGTTTGCAATGCGCATGGATAGAACGTGTAAAATCAACGTTAAAGAAGCTGAGCATGGCGATAAGCTACAATCAGGCTGGGCGTATATTGCACCGGGCGATCAGCATTTGAGTGTAGTAAAAAAAGCAGGCGGCTTGTTTTGTCAGCTTGATTCAAGTGAGCTGGTTAATCGCCATCGTCCAGCGGTTGATGTGCTATTTAACTCCTTAGTCGTGGCTTGCCCTAAAGCGACGGTAGCTGCGTTATTGACCGGTATGGGCAGCGATGGCGCAAAAGGCATGCTTGCATTAAATCAAGCTGGGGCTTACACCATAGCACAGGATGAATTGTCGTCAGTGGTATGGGGCATGCCTAAAGCCGCAGTAGAGCTTAATGCGGCTAATGAAGTGGTTCGCCTTGATAAGGTTGCAGCGCAAATGCTAAAACAAGCTGCTAAGGTACAATAACCCAAGGTTGAGAGAACCAGTAGTAACTGCCTTTTTTCGCGATAGAAGGGGCTGTGCAGTTAAAGCGAGAGCGGCCTTTTTTCAGTTTTTCAGGTGAGGTGATCTTCACCGTATCTTTACTAAGCCAAGTTAAGTCTGCTTGGCCAATCCCAGAGACATAACAAGCAAACTGACTTTTATGAAAGTCCTGCATATCAAATTGAATGCTTATACTTGGTGGGTTTTCGTTTGTAACGCTATCTGAATAGCTGAGCTGTTTGATTGCGAATGCTTGAGAGTCGAGTTTAGTGGCAAGCGTATCAAGCTTTGAATAAAAGCCCGATGCCGGAAAGCGTGGTAATCGGGTAAAGTCAGAATGGATACCTACAGCACCCGAATGTTGACCTATACCAACAAAGCCTAGCGATTTTACTAATTGTTGCAATGAATTATTAAATTCACCATAAGGGTAAGCAAGGTATTTAAAATCGTGGCCAATTTCTTCTTTAATGCGTTGCTGGGCAGATAAAATATCTTTTTTAGTACGTGCAAGCCATGCTTCTTCACTCTCGCCATGCTGTTTGCGATGCAAGTAATTATGAACTTGTGTGTGGTTACTAATTAAGGCGCCTTTATTAGATAGCTCCTTTAACTGCTGCCATGTCATTACATAGCTTTTGCCTTCATCAATTAGTTTGGGATTTACGAAAATAGTATACGGATAGCCAAACTTCTCTAAGATAGGCGCTGCTTCTTCATAGTTATTTTTGTAGCCATCGTCGAAGGTAATCGCGACAGTTTTATCTGTTAGCGGTTGGCCTGCTTGTAACGAGGTGATGAGTTCATCTAGTGGAATAACGTTGAAGTTATTATCTTTTAAATATTGCATATGTTCAGTGAATGTTTCGCTACTGACACTGGTTACCGCAGGAAGGCTTTCACTGACGTGGTGATACTGTAGAATGACTGCGCCATGGGCACGCAAAGATAAACCTAACAGGACTGCAATTACTAAATGAAACATTTTCTTAAACGTCATAAGGCACACCATAAAAGTTTACTGTTATTAGCCGGTCCGATGATTTTATCAAATATTACCGTGCCAATGTTAGGTTTAGTTGATACAGCTGTAATCGGCCACTTAGGAAGCGCTCACTATTTAGCTGGTATAGCGCTTGGCTCAGCAGTTATCTCGTTATTATTTTGGCTAGCAGGCTTTTTGCGCATGAGCACCACAGGATTAGTTGCACAGGCCTATGGTAAAAGCGATCACACCTTACTTGCTGAGCTATTAAAGCGCAGCTTGTTACTAGCAACAGCAGTTGCGCTGTTATTAATAGCGCTGAGTATACCTATTCAATCCTTAATGGCATATTTATCAAATGCTAATGAAGCTGTTTTAGAACAAGCAAATAGCTATTTTTCGATTCGTATTTTTAGTGCACCCGCTGCTTTGTGTAACTTGGTTTTACTTGGTTGGATGCTAGGTGTTCATTATGGCCGCGGGCCATTCTATTTATTACTTATCACCAATATAACCAATATTGTGCTTGATATTTATTTTGTGGTGTTTCTTGATTGGGGTGTGGCTGGAGCTGCGTGGGCATCTTTAATCGCTGATTATATCGCCCTTGCTTTTGCACTGATGTTAGTTGTACAGCTCGCTAAAAAGCAAGGTGTTAACCTTGCCGTGAAAGCCTGGTTAAGTGTTGCTAAGTTACTTGATTTAGTAAGCTTAAATCGCGATATTTTTATTCGCTCATTAGCACTCCAGCTATGTTTTAGCTTTATGACTTTTTATGGCGCACGTATCGGAGAAACAACCTTAGCGGCTAATGCCGTGTTACTAAACTTTTTAATGTTGGTGAGCTTTGCGCTTGATGGTATTGCTTATGCGAGTGAGGCAAAGGTCGGTAAAGCGAAAGGTGAGCACAGCGCTAAGCAGATTAAGTTATGGGTTAATTTGAGCTTGTTTTGGGGTGGGTTATTTGCGGTGTTTTATAGCCTTATATTTTTATTATTTGGCGAGGCAATTATTCGCTTACTTACCGATGTGCCCGAAGTTATCAGCCTTGCAACGGTTTATCTTCCTTGGGTGATTATATTGCCTATCGCGGCGATGGGCTGCTTTTTATTTGATGGCGTATTTGTCGGTTTAACCCGTGCTAAAGACATGCGTAATACTATGCTATTTAGTGCTCTAGTGGGCTTTTTTGGACTGTTTTGGGTAGTGAGTAGCTGGCAAAATCATGGTTTATGGTTTGCGATGACCAGCTTTATGCTAATGCGGGGGTTAACGTTGTGGTTTCGCTACCGTAAAATTATCAATAATCAGCAATTATTAGATTAAATTACTTCCACAAATCAGGGTCGTGATTTTTGGGAGACGAGCGCTCTAAAACTTGCGCAAAACGGTTGGCAAAAATACCTAAGTAGCCCCAACCAGCAAAGAATAAAGCCACTGCTAGTATGGCTAGGCCAATTAATTGAAACAGTGCGGGTCCATAGTAACCTATGGCAATAAAAATCACGGCTAGCACAAACAGTGCTAGGCCGCGAAGAAAGCGTTTTAAGCTTAACTTGGGGTCGCTGCCTAAGCGAAATACCCATTTTTTAAGCATGCTTAATATACCGGTTAGTAGTAAGAGTGCTCACCAGATTGGTGATCAGTAATGTCTCTTACACCGTTGATTTCGTCAAACTTGGCGATCATTTCTTTCTCGATGCCTTCTTTTAGTGTGACGTCAATCATTGAACAACCGTTACAGCCACCGCCAAATTGTAGTACCGCGATACCGTCAGCAGTAATTTCTACTAGGCTAACTTGGCCGCCGTGGTTAGCGAGCTGTGGATTCACTTCGGTTTCAAGCATGTGTTGAACACGTTCTTGCAGTGATGCATCGTCGCTAAGTTTACGTGCTTTCGCATTTGGCGCTTTAAGCGTTAACTGAGTACCCATTTTGTCAGTTACAAAATCGATTTCAGCTTCTTCTAAGAAAGGGGCGCTTTCTGCATCAACAACGGCATCAAAACCATTGAATGGTAGACGAATATCAGTCGCTTCAACGGCGTCTTCTGGGCAGTAAGAAACACCACACTCAGCCTGCGAAGTACCTGGGTTTACTACAAACACACGAATGTTTGTTTGTTCAGCTTGGTCTGCTAAAAGTTTAGCAAAATGAGATTGTGCAGATTCAGAAATAGAGATCATAAAACGGACTATACTTGACTAAATTACTCGGATACTGTGTATCATACTCCGCTCATCGTGTTGTCGCCAGTGTTGAGCGTAAAAAGTTGCATCTATTTTATCGAATGGTAGCGTTAAAACATCAAATAATTACGGGTGCTATCTATGCGTTTCATAATAACAATATTAACCATGCTAGTGAGCGTCAGCGCATTAGCAAAACCTCTTTCTTATTACTTTGAACAAGATGTGAAATTTGACCCAAGTATTCCGACTCCTGAGCAGGTATTAGGCTACGAGGTGGGTGAGTGGCATGTACGTCACGATCAACTTGTGCAATATATGCAAATTCTTGCTGAAAAAAGTGACCGAATGAATTTTAAAGTAATCGGTCGCACTCATGAGCAGCGTCCACTGGTGATGCTAACGGTTACAGCGTCCGACAAACTTGGCCAAGTTGAGCAAATCCGCAAGGCGCATTTGGCTCGCCTAAATGGTGGGGCAAGTGACTCAAGCAAGCAGCCAGCGGTTGTTTGGATGGGTTACAGTGTTCACGGTAATGAATCATCAGGCAGCAACGCATCGCTTCTCGTTGCGTATTACCTTGCAGCCGCACAGGGGCCAGAAATCGATGCCTTACTTAACAACACGGTTATTTTACTCGACCCATCATTAAATCCTGATGGCTTAGCGCGTTTTGCAAATTGGGCAAACAGCAACCGTGGCATGAAGTTATCATCAGATCCACAAACTCGCGAGCATATCGAAAGTTGGCCAAGTAGCCGTACTAACCATTACTTGTTTGATTTAAACCGTGACTGGTTGTTACTGCAACACCCTGAATCACGTGCACGTATTGCACAGTTTCACCAATGGAAGCCGAATATCCTAACTGACTTCCATGAGATGGGCCCAAACAGCACTTACTTTTTCCAACCAGGGATCCCAACTCGTAAGCACCCAATCACGCCAGAAGAAAATGTCACGCTGACTAAAGCCATTGCAAACTATCATGCAAAGACACTTGATGAGCACAATGCACTTTACTTCACTGAAGAAAGCTTTGATGACTTTTACTATGGGAAAGGCTCAACTTACCCAGACGTAAATGGCGGTGTAGGCATCTTATTTGAACAAGCGAGCTCGCGTGGTCACTTACAAGAAACTATTAACGGCCCGTTAAGCTTCCCGTTTACGATTAAAAATCAGTTATTAACTAGCTTATCGACGTTCCAAGCGGCGATTGATAACCGTACAGACTTACTTGATTATCAAGCAAAATTTTACAACAAAGCAGTTGATCTTGCTGGTGATGAAGACTTTAAAGGGTATGTAGTTAAAGGCGGCGCTGATCAAAGTCGCATGCAATACTTCCTTGATTTACTTAGACAACATCAAATCAATGCGTACATGTTAGAAGAGCCGTTAAAAGTAAACGGTCAAAGCTTTTCTGAGCAGAGCTATTATGTACCATTAGCACAGCCACAATTTCGTTTAATTAAAGCGATTTTCAGTGAGCAACAGCGTTTTGTTGATAATACGTTTTATGATGTGTCTGGCTGGACACTTGCTCATGCCTTTAATTTAGAATTTGCAAAAGTAAGCAGCAACTGGGGCTTAAATGTGGCAAAAATGCCTTGGCAGCAAAGTGTTAAGTCAAGCTTTGCAGCATTACCGCAAAGCTATGCCTATGCATTTAAATGGGATGATTACCTAGCGCCAAAAATGCTTAATAGCTTGCTTGAACAAGGTGTGAAAGCACGCGTGGCATTAAGCCCACTTACAGCAAAAACGCCATCAGGTGAAATAGCTTTTGAACCAGGTAGTATTCTTGTTCCTGCTGGTCTGCAAACTGATAGCAACTGGGTTAGTTATTTAAACCAAGCACAGAATGAGTTTGGCATTGAAATTACGCCAATTAGTTCGGGCTTAACGGTTAAAGGTGCTGATTTAGGTTCTCGTGCAATGGCGGTTGTGAAAGCGCCTAAAGTATTACTCGTGGGTGGTCAAGGAACTAGCCAGTATGAGCTTGGTGAAGTGTGGTATTACTTAGATCGTTTTGTTGGCACTGCGCCAAGCATTATCGAAATGGAGCGCTTAGGTAACATCGACCTTGAGAACTACAGCCATATTATTTTAGCGCACGGAAATTTCAATCGCCTTGATGATGCGACTAAAGTGGCTATTAAGTCGTGGGTTCGTAAAGGCGGTGTTATTTGGGGTCACAAAGGTGGTGCTAAGTTCTTAGCTGATCAGCAGCTACTAAAAGCAAACTACTTATCTCGTCGCGATGTAGCCAGTGCCTTTGATACAACAGGACTTACTTATGCTGATAAAGATGACTTAGCTGGTCGTCAGCGTATTGCCGGTGCAATTTTTAATACCTCTGTGGATTTATCTCATCCACTTACGTATTCGCTGAACCGTAATACATTACCAGTATTTAAGAATAGCACTTGGCTACTTGAGAAATCAGACTCACCTTTTGTTAATGTGCTTACTTACACAGATAAGCCGCTTTTAGCTGGCTTTACTGATGACGTAAATGTAGAGCAAGTAGCGGGCGCGGCAGGGCTCATTGCGCATTCATATGGCAAAGGCAGTGTGATAGGCATGACAGATAACCCAGTATTCCGTGGTTACTGGTACGGCACGAGTCGATTACTAAGCAATGCCTTATTTTTTGGTAATGCCTTTCATGCCTCTGGTGATAAATAATCACACTTAATCATAATGCAGGTTGCCTAACCCTGTTAGGCAAGTGAGCATAGCCCATACCTGCTTTGCCCCTGCATTTTTTATGGCTTCTGTCGCAGCATTTATGGTTGCGCCAGAGGTCATCACATCATCAATAATTGCCACGGTTTTTCCTGTTAAATCTTGGTGACAAACAAACGCATTTTGTAGATTTTTAACTCTTTTCGCTTTACTTAACTGTGATTGCGCTTTGGTTGCTTTTTGCTTGTAAAGAGCCGTGCTAACAGTACATTGTTGGTTTTTCAAAACAGGCAGCCAAGTTTGGCTTACCTGATTAAAGCCGCGTGCCAAAAAGCGCTGATTATGCAGAGGCAGCACAATAAAAAGATCGGGCCAATTTGTATTAACTTGACGAGCTAATTGCAGCTGTTTCTCTACTACTTGTTGTAGTGCCACACGAAAATATTGCTGGTCATTAAATTTCAATTGCTTGAGCCAAAGCTTAAAAGGTGCTTGATACCAAGCACAGGCAATTAAATGATCAAAATTACTATCAGGAAATGCATCACATATATCTGGTCGGTGTAACAAATTTGGATGGCGTGTAAGGTCAAATAAATTAAGGTCATCTAAACAATACTGACACAAAGCTTGATCAGCCTGTATGTGATTTTGGCAGCTAATGCAAAAGTTGGGGAATAGTGCGTCTAGCCCTAGTTTTAAGACATGAGGTAAGTGAGACATTGCATTCATTCCTTTAAACGCTATTATGAGCGCTAAGTGTGGTTGGGAAATACAAAATATGCAAAATGAGATGGTGCTATTACATGGCTGGGGAATGAACCAAGGGGTTTGGCAAGTGATCAAACCTGAGCTTGAGTTTTTTCATGATGGTGAAGTCCGTTGCCTCGACTTACCTGGCTTTGGTAACGCGCAGTCAATCCCTACACTTTACACTTTGCACGCTGCAGCTGAGCAACTAAGTACACAGCTAAATGATCAGTCTATTCTTGTTGGCTGGTCGTTGGGCGGACTTTTTGCCATGTATATTGCAGCACATTGGCCTGACAAAGTCGCAAAGGTTGTATTGGTTGCCTCAACGCCTTTTTTTGCGCAAACCGACGAATGGCCGGGTATTAAACCTGACGTATTGAACGCATTTAAAGATCAGCTAGTTAGTCACAGAGAAAAAACGATAGAACGGTTTTTGGCGATACAAGCAATGGGCAGTGAATCAGCTCGAGATGACATTAAGCAACTTAAAGCACTTTTAAACCAATACCCTGCGCCTCAAGAGCAAGCTTTAAGTGCGGGCTTAGACATTTTACAGCAGGATGATTTACGGGAACTATTCGCTAACCTTAGCGTACCTGTGCGTGGTATTTTCGGTCGCTTAGATTCATTAGTACCTTATCGCGCGATTGAAAAAATGCATGCCTTACACCCTCAGTTTGAATATGAAGTTTTAGATAAGGCCTCACACGCGCCTTTTATTTCACATAAAGCGTCATTTATATCAGCACTGAAATCAATGTGTTAAGCAAAACTCGCTGAGAGGCCAGAAAAATAGCGGGATTTAGCTTTATTTTGCTCGTTTTATGAGCGATACTTAACGGGTAGATCTCACTGTTGGAGGGTGTTATGCCAATCAGTTCTGTTTTTAATAATGCGGTAGAAGGTTATAACCGTGCAAGCCAAGGTATCGAAAAGGCGAGCGCTGAGATTAGCCGTGCCTCAATTGATCAGCAAGATGATGCCCAATTAGCTCAACAACGCCAATTACAAGCGGCAACTCCAAATGAAGCTGTAACTCCGCCAGTTTCACAACCTGCCCCAATCGATGAGTCGCTTGTTAATTTAAAAGTTGAAGAGTTTAATGCAAAAGCCAATATCAACACGATTCAGACTGCTGATGAAGTGCTCGGTACATTAATAGATATTAAAGTTTAGTACTTATGAATATCGTCACTCCGTTTCCTTCGATTAATATCAACACAGCGAATGTGCACACCGAAAGTGCTCGCCGTGATAATCAGTTACGTGAAGTGATCCCGCCTCCTGCTGCTACCAAGCCGAGTAACGCAGAAAATAAAACCCTGAATGATGGCGACAAAACCAAGCAGCCAGGTTCTGAAGCTGGTACGTATGATGCTAAAGGTCGTCTAGCTGAAGACAAAGTGATTGAAGAACGTCAGCAAGGTGGTGAGCAGGGTGAGCCTGAACAATCAGAGCAAGAACAGCAAGAAGCTAAACAAGAGCAGCAAAAAGAGCAAAAGGTTGCAGAGCAAGAGCAACAAGACACTGAGCAAATTAAAGAGCTAAAAGCCCGCGATACCGAAGTGCGTATTCATGAACAAGCGCATGCAGCGGTAGGAGGGCAATATGCTGGCTCACCAAGTTATGAGTATCAACGCGGCCCAGATGGTACAAACTATGCCGTGGGCGGCGAGGTGCAAATTGATGTTGCTGAAATTAAAGGTGACCCAAAAGCTACAATTGAAAAAATGCAGACGGTGCGTGCAGCTGCGCTTGCACCTCAAGAGCCTTCAAGTGCTGATCGCTCAATTGCTGCCGATGCCACACAAAAGCTTATGGCAGCGCAAGCTGAGCTTGCCAGTCAATCAGTTGATGACGATGCTGACTCAGGCAAATCGACCTTCAAAATAAACAGTGAGTATGCCGAAGATAGCGCTACTCAAACCAGCGAAACTAAAACAGCCAAGCGTGATGTAGAAGTAGACGAGCGTGCCGCACGTATTGCTAATTTTTATCAAGCGGCTACCTCGCCCACGAACCAAAACCAGTTCTCTGCCTTTATTTAACTAATATCAATTAACAGTATCAGTTAATCACTTTGCGGTTAAAACTTGTCGCTAACGAAGTTTAAATACTACATAACTACTCACTTAATTTATTAATGACCCTAACAGTTTCTTACATTTAGACTACAAAAACGAATATTGTTTCCATTGCGGGTCCTTGCTCGCTTTGGTAGATTGTCCACGATTTATAATTAGGATGATTTAACAAATGAAATACACTCTTCTTGCTTGCGCATTATCACTTGCTTCTACCGCTGTCATGGCAGAAAACACCTCACTTCTAAGCTATGACTTTGTTGAAGCCGGATATAAAAAGACAGAAATTGATGACTTCGATGAGCTATCTCCTAAAGGTTATGGCTTTAATTTCAGTAAGCAGTTTGCTGAGAATTGGTATGTTACAGGTCATTATTCAATTTTAAATGATGATGTGACTGCAACGAATGAATTCAATGGCTCAGGTGTTTACGATAGCAATGATAATTATTTAGGTGATACTGTCATAGCTTATACTTTCGATTATGATGTTGACATGACCCGATACGAAATTGGTTTAGGTTATATTTATTCGCTATCCGATCGCACTAAAGTTGATTTTTCAGCAAAGATTGGCCAGTTAAAGATAGAAACTGACCTTAATGTTAAAGAATTTGTATCATACCAAGATCAAGTTTTTAATAGCTTTTCAGAGAATCACTCAAATTCAGAAACCGCAGATATTTTGTCTGCTAACGCGCAAATCAGACATCTATTAACTGATTCATTTGAGATCAACGCTGGCGTTGGCTACGAGCGTTTGCACGACGAAGAGAGCGAAAATAATGCTGTATTTCATGTGGGGGCAAACTATGCCTTTACACCAGCTTGGCTGATAAGCGCAAGCTATCGTGATGCAAATGATTACTCAGACCTTGCACTTTCGGTTCGTTATAACTTCTAATTTTTTAGCAGCTAGGGATGCCTTTCTCTAGCTGTTTTCACTACTCACTTTGTTTCTGTAATCGTATTTTGTACAAAACGCTACATTTTGTATAAATATCCTTCAATGCGTTTATTTTTACCGCTCTGGTGTTTGTTTAATGTTAATTTTGTATCTCAAGTGTGTACAGGTGGGTTTGACCATGTAAATCCCCCTCTGTATATGTTTGCCTGCTAAATAATTTAGTGTGTCAGCTCAAGCAATTTATGAGCTGTTTAGAATTAAATCAGTGGGAATCATATGCAACCTTGCAATAAGAAAATCGCACACTTGAAAAAAAGTTCAGTAGCCGTACTTACAGCCTTGTATGTCGGCGCTACAGGCTATGCTGCGGCAGAGCCGGGCTTTAACAAAGTGTCTGATAAAGGCTTTTATCAGCCAACATTTACAGCTGAAGATATCGCGAATTATCAACAAGAAAAACAAATCGAAGATCATCCAAGCTTACTCAAAGGAAGTGCTCAACGCTTAAACCAGCACTATCAAAGTCAGCAGCCAGAACATGTTTTTCAACCTCAAGATGGGGTGACAGGCATTCAAACATACATTGTACAAATGCATGATGAACCTGTAGCAAGTTATCAAGGTAATATTCAAGGCTTCAGCGCTACAGCTATTACTGAATCTCGCTCTTTAATGGTTAAAGAGCGTATTGATACAGCGTCGCAAAGTGTACGCGCGTATCAAGGTTTTTTAAAGCAACGTCAAACAGCAGTATTAAGTAAGGCGCGTGCAATAGGTGCCAATATTGCGATTAAAAAGCAATTTACTCTTGCAAATAACGCGGTAGTGGTCGAAATGACACAAGCTGATGCAGAGCTACTTGCGACACAATCAGGCGTAAAGCGTATTACTCCTAACCGCATTTTTGAATTACGCACAGACCGTGGTCCTGAGTTTATTGGTGCTGATCAATTATGGCAGGGTGCAACACCGGCTTCATCAGTAGGTGTTAAAGGTGAAGGTATGGTCGTAGGTATTATTGATACAGGTATCAATACAGACCATCCAGCATTTGCTAGCGACGAAGAGTACAGTGAGAAAAATCCACTAGGCGCAGGTAACTTCGTAGGTGACTGTGAGGAAGAGCCTGAGTTATGTAATGACAAGCTAATTGGTGTTCGCTCGTATCCAGAAGTCACAGCAATGAATGCTGATTATCAATTTGCACGTGCAGATCGCCGCCCTGAAAATGGTGAAGACTACAATGGTCACGGTTCTCACACAGCAAGCACTACGGCGGGTAATTACATCGAAAACACACCGCTTCAAGCTGCAACAGGTGAGAAAGTAAGTGATGGTGAAAACTTACCATTTACGTTTGAAAGTACCAGTGGTGTGGCACCTCGTGCGCACATTATTTCGTACCAAGTGTGTTATGCAGGAAACTCGGGTGATCTATATTCTGGCTGTCCTGAGTCAGCTATCTTATCAGCATTTGAAGATGCAATTGAAGATGGTGTAGATGCAATCAACTTCTCGATTGGTGGTGGTGAAAGCTTCCCGTGGGAAGACCCAATGGAAATGGCTTTCTTAAGTGCGCGTGAAGCAGGTATTTCAGTAGCAGCAGCAGCGGGTAACTCAGGCCCATATTATATGTCTGCGGATCATACTTCGCCTTGGGTAACTACAGTAGGCGCATCAACCCATGATCGTGTAATGGACTTAGGTTCTAAAACCATCAATAACTTCCAAGGAACGCGCACGCCTTATGCTGGTGAGTATTCAGGTAAGAGTTTCTCTGGCGGTATCACAGGTGAAGTTGTACTTGCCGAAAAGTACGACGACCCGAACGAAAATGATGATTACAATGCAGCAAGCTGTAATGCCCCTTTCCCTGCTGGCACGTTTACGGCTGACCAAATTGTAGTGTGTTTACGTGGTGACATTGCACGTGTCGACAAAGCTAAGAATGTGGCAGCTGGTGGAGCAGGTGGCTTCATTTTACAAAACATTAGTTCGGCGGAAAATATTGTTGCTGATAACTATGTGATCCCAGGTATTCACTTACCAGCAAACGCACGCTGGACAATTCGTAACTGGATTAATGCTAACCCTGATGGCGCAGCGATTGCGACAATTGGTGAACCAGAAAATCATTATTCATTTGATGAAGAAGCAGGTAATGAACTTGCGATCTTTAGCTCAATGGGGCCAAGTTATTACATCAATAACCTTGTTCCAGATGTGACGGCACCAGGTGTAGATATTTACGCAGCGAATGCCGATGACCAGCCATTTACAGCTTATCCAAGTGCATCTGATTGGACTTTCATGAGCGGTACTTCAATGGCTACGCCGCATGTTACTGGTGCAATGACGCTACTTATGCAAATGCACCCTGATTGGACGCCTGCAGAAATTCAATCAGCACTAATGATGACGGCGAACAAAGTGCGCATTTCTAATGGCGTTACTTTAATTGACCCATACTACAACTTCATGGCTGGTGGCGGTGCGATTGACGTAGCACAAGCTGCCAATGCGGGTCTTATCATGGATGAGACTATTGAAAACTATCATGATGCGAACCCGCGCAATGGTGGTTTAGTAGAGTGGCTTAACCTACCTTCGTTAGTTAACCAAGACTGCGAACTTGAATGTACGTGGATGCGTACAGTTAAGGCAACAAAAGATGGTACTTGGGATGCAACGGCTTATGGTTGGGCTGTTGAAGGTGAAGAAGAAAGCTCTGGTGTAGAAGTTAGCGTAACACCAAGTAATTTCACACTTCAAGCAGGTGAAACACAAGATGTGATGGTTACTATGAAGTTGCCAAATATCATCGAGTCGAAGCTTGATCCTGTTGAAGAAGGTGCGCCTTGGGACAATATCTTAAATAAAGATGCTTGGTTCAACGGTAAAGTGTTATTCAAGAACACTGATGGCGACTCACCTGATGCTCATTTCACATTAGTTGCGAAAAACGTCATTGATGAGCTACCAACCATGGTTGATATCGATATGGCACGTGCAAGTGCATCAGAATCAATCGTAGTTAATACCGATAGCTACAGTGAATTTACGCCGACTTATTATGGTCTAGTAAAACCAACGGAGATTACCGCAAATATCTTAGGTGTTTCACCTTATGTGACAAAAGACCGCGTTGAAAAAGCGTGGGATATCCAAGCGTTTGAAGTACCAGAAGGTACAAAACGCTTAATGGTTAAAGTTGCATCTACCGAGCAAACTACAGATTTAGCAGACCTTGTTGAACCTCGTTGGCAAATGAAAAAAGCACACTTGATAGTGGGTTATGATGCTAATGAAAGCGGCTCATTCATGGTTTCTGATGAAGAGATTGCGGAAGATTCTACTGCACTGATCAAAGCGCTAAATGAAGAGATGATTTGTTACTCTTCAAGCAGTGTTGAAGATAACTATTGTAATATTATTGACCCTAAGCCTGGTAAATACTGGTTTGCGACTGCAGCTCTAGCAGGTTCACGTGATGTTGGTTATCAAACAGTGACTCATTACGCCATTGTTAAAGAGCAAAATACCGGTGAATTCAGTGTATCAGCGCCACAGCAGCACAGTGGCAATGGTAACTATGAAATTGCTGTAAATTGGGATTTACCAGATGCGCAACCGAATGATGTTTATTATGGCGGCTTTGCATTAGGTAATGCAGAGGGGGCTGAAGGCACCCTTGGTTTTACATCGGTTAACTTAAAGCGTGATGCAGAAGCACTCACCCTAAATGTTGATCAAGACACTGCTCGCGCTATGGACTTAGTTAACGTTAATGTAAAACTTAAAGCTAACTATGAATCTAAGGCGCGTGACTATTCATTGTCATTGACGATTCCTGATGGCATGCAAGTTTGGCCTGAAACGCTAACTTCAAACAATGAAGAAGTTGCAGCTTCGTTAGTTGTAGAAGGCAACACGTTAACTATTCAAGGTACACAAGACGCAACGCGTAACGTACAACGTGATTATGTGGTAACTAACAACATCACTAATGAGATGTGTAAAACGCCAATGATTGATGAATTCTCGACAGGGGGATATATCGATTTATGGGGTGATTTCCGCATTCAACCTGAAGCTGCTTGGTATGAAGGTGGCTCAAATGTGTACTTTGATGTGCCAATTGATTGGTTATTCTATAAAGAAGGTGCGAAGTTTGAAATTTACAACCAAGTAAATAATAACGAAGTACGTTTACACCCAACAGGTGCAATGCAGTTCACACCTATTTGGTGGATGATGAGTGCACACCGCGGTCCAGGTTTCTTAGTTGAAGCATTGGCACCATTCTGGCGTGGTTCGTTTGAAATCGAAAATCTTCGCCATCCAACGGATCCAACAGGTCTAACGATTGCTTCTCAGTATAAAGAAGAGCGTCCTGACTTAGGTGATCTCGTATTCATGGAATTCGATAATGTGACTGATAAATACACAGGCGACACGTTTGACTATGAAGTGATTTTACGTAGTGGTATCGATGACCATGAAGGTATGTTCGAAGCTATTTTTGCTTACGATAACCTAGGCGCAGGTGTTGATGAAGGGACTATCTTTATTGAAGGTGGTGATAGTGTTTACTCTACAACTGCCGGCTTTAAAGACGGTGCATTAAGCAATGTGGTTGGTTATGACGACCTTGGCAAGATCTTACAAGATGACTTAGTGATCTGTTTTGATTATGTTGGCCCAGAGCAAAGTGAAGTTGAGTTTAACTTTACTGCTACGGTTATGCCTGATGCGAAAGGTTCTGTGCAAGATATCACCCTTGATTACCAACTAGGTAGCCAAGAAGGTGGTATGTTAATGCACTCAATCGGCGTACAAAGCAACCTGAAAATGAGCGACATCGCTGATATGACGGTAGCAGAAAATGGCCGTATCGATGGTGTTGACGTGATGGTTGTTGATGCAGACCAGTCGCCAAATGAATTAGTGGTAACCGGTGAGAACGTTACGGCTGAAGTTGACGGAATGTCGTTTAACTTAATCCCTGATGCACATTTCCATGGTGAAACAATGGTAACAGTCACAGTGCAAGACAAAGCTAACCCAGCAGACAAAGTAAGCAAAGAGTTCTTGCTTATGGTTGAGTCTGATGGTGTAGAGCTTGGTTGTACTGATGCTGCTGCGACTAACTATGATGCGACTGCGAATGAAGATGATGGTAGCTGTGAATTCGCTTCACAAGTAACACCAGAAACTGAAGCGGAAACTAAGAGTTCTTCAAGCGGCTCATTAGGTCACTTCATTGTGTTACTACTGCCATTACTTGCACTTCGTCGTCGTAAGTAATAGCGATAAAGGCTCAGTTTATTGAGCCTTTCATAGCAACGAGACTGATTAAGTTGCTATACAAATAAAAAACCGCGTAAGTTTACACTTACGCGGTCTTTTTCGACTTATGCCTACAGTCTATTATTTTTTCACTTTTGCATTGGCAAATGCATCTGCAAAGGCATTACCCATGGCAACATTGCCAAATTCGCGTTTTTGCTTAGGTGCACTTTTCGCTTTCGCAGCTGGCTTAGGTTTGCTAGCTGGTGCGGCTTTATTGCTGGTATCAACATCATCATCTAAACGCATGGTAAAGCTAATACGTTTACGAGCAGCATCTACTTCAACTACTTTTACTTTTACAATATCGCCCGCTTTAACCACTTCACGTGGATCAGAGATAAACTTGTTAGTAATCGCAGAAATATGCACTAAACCATCTTGGTGTACGCCTACATCAACGAAGGCACCAAAGTTAGCAACGTTAGACACTACACCTTCTAAAATCATACCTGGTTTTAGGTCGTTAATGGTTTCAACACCGGCCTTAAACTCAGCAGTTTTAAACTCAGGGCGCGGGTCACGACCCGGTTTATCAAGTTCTTTGATAATGTCGGTAACAGTTGGTAAACCAAATTTTTCGTCTGTGTAGTCGTTTGCAACGAGCTTATTTAGGATGTCAGAGTTACCAATTAGGCTGTTTACATCTAAGCTGTTCTTCTCGCAGATACGCTTAACAACCGGGTAGGCTTCAGGGTGAACTGACGAGTTATCAAGAGGATCTGAGCCTGTGCTGATACGTAAGAAACCGGCAGCTTGTTCAAAGGCTTTAGGTCCTAAACGTTCAACCTTTTTCAGTTCAGAGCGTTTGTTGAATGAGCCATTCGCATCACGGTAGCTAACAATATTTTGTGCTAAGGTTTTGTTTAAGCCAGATACGCGAGTCAGTAGTGGCACCGACGCCATATTTAAGTCTACACCTACTGAGTTTACACAGTCTTCAACCACTGATGTTAGCGTTTGACCAAGTTGGCTTTGCGATACATCGTGCTGATATTGACCTACACCGATTGATTTAGGCTCAATTTTTACCAGCTCAGCAAGTGGATCTTGTAAGCGGCGCGCAATAGACACAGCACCACGTAGTGAAACATCAAGGTTAGGGAATTCATTAGCGGCAAACTCAGATGCCGAATAAACAGAAGCGCCGGCTTCACTAACCATCACTTTATTAAGTTTAAGCTCAGTGTTGGCTTTAATCAGTTCAGCTACTAATTTGTCAGATTCACGTGAAGCCGTGCCATTACCAATAGCGATTAGCTCAACTTTATGCTGGCGGCATAATTGCTCAAGAGTACGAAGCGATTTGTCCCAATGATTTTGTGGTGCGTGCGGGAAAATCGTTTGTGTTGTTAACAGCTTGCCAGTGCTATCTACAACGGCAATTTTACAACCAGTACGTAAACCAGGATCCAGACCTAACGTGGTACGTGGGCCTGCAGGAGCGGCCATTAATAAATCTTTTAAGTTCTTAGCAAAAACGTCAATTGCGCCGGTTTCTGCTTTTTCGCGCATTGCACCTAAAAATTCATTCTCAAGGTGAAGGCTTAACTTAATTTTCCATGCCCATTGCACTACGCCCATTAACCAAGCGCTTGCAGCAGAATTGCTAACATCTAAGCGATAATGATCGGCAATCATTTGTGCGCACACTTGCGCCGGATTTTCTGCGCTAGGCTCTGGGTTGATACTAAGTTGTAATACGCCTTCATTGCGAGCACGTAGCATAGCAAGTGCACGGTGTGATGGTACTTTTTTAAGCGGTTCTTGATGCTCGAAGTAGTCTCGGTACTTTACACCTTCATTTTCTTGACCAGCAATTACAGTACTTTCAATCTGACCATGTTGTGCGATATGGCTACGGAATTTAGCTAGCAATTTTGCGTCTTCAGCAAAGCGTTCCATTAAGATAAATTTAGCACCATCTAGCACTGCTTTATTATCTGCAAAACCTGCATCAGCATTAATGTAATCACTTGCTTGTTGTTCTGGGTCGAGACTTGGGTTGTTAAATAGCGCATCGGCAAGCGGCTCAATGCCCGCTTCAATGGCAATTTGCCCTTTTGTACGACGTTTAGGTTTGAAAGGCAGATATAAATCTTCAAGCTCAGTTTTACTGTCAGCGTTATTAATATCAGCACTTAGTTCGGCTGTTAGCTTGCCTTGCTCTTCAATAGTATTAAGGATAAAGCTACGGCGTTCTTCTAATTCACGTAAATACGATAAGCGCTGTTCAAGTAAACGTAGTTGCGTGTCATCTAAGCCACCAGTTACTTCTTTACGATAACGGGCGATAAAAGGAACTGTGGCACCTTCATCAAGTAATTTGATTGCAGCAACAACCTGTGGTTGCTGGGCACTTAGCTCTGTTGCTAAGCGTGCAGAGATATTGCTCATGCATAAACCTTTTTAAAAATAGAAAATCAGTAAAACTGAAGATTAATTGCCTGAATAATATCACAATAAGAAGGCCTTAAAAGCACTGCTTTTAAGGCCTGCAAAAATAGTCTTACACAACGCAGATTTTAACGCTTAGTGCGGGTGATCAACCTGCTGTAATACTTCGCTAAAGCCATTAGCAATTGGGTTGATATTAACAGGAATATGTAATTTTTTAGCGATCTCTCGAGCTGAAATCAAACCACATATTTCTTGTTTAGCACTGGTTACTAATAAGAACATCATACCTTGGTGTTCCATGGTTTGCAGTGCATCGCCAATACTTGCGTAGCTGATGCTTTGCAGGCTCACACCAGCTAAGCTGCTAAGTGGCGTCATTACATCGTGTAAAGTAATTTCTTCACGGTGTAAGTTCAAGCGCTGTGCAAGGATCATAATTTTTGAGCTTTGCAGATCGGCACTAGAAGTAATACCGAGTAGTTTATCTTCATTATCAACCACTAAAATAAAATCTGAGCAACAGCTATTTGTTTGCTTTAAAGCATCAACAATAGTGGTGCTGTAATGTGCACGTAAAGGATCTTTTTTAGTAAAGCTATTAAGTACTTTTAAAGCTGAAGAAGTGAGATCTAGTGTTGGCTCAACTTCATTCACTGCATTAGATAATGCGCCATTAGAGATATCTTGAAGACGTAATTCTTTGAAATTATTCATTTTGGTCACCATACATTTTAATAAAACTGAAATAGAAAATTTGAGTTAATTAAAAAGCAGGTGGCCCTCGCTGGTGCGCGCTATAAACAGACACCTTATTACAAGGGTGAACATACGAAACCACACGTGCATCTGGCAGTGGTTGGGCTACATTAGCAACGAACGCAGGTGTATGTTTATCGAGGTCGGTATCTAAGTTGGCAGGGTCTGCACTATCACACGCAATAAAGTGAGCGGTTGGCGTAACACTGTCTGAATGGCTCTCTATATCACTGGCGTAAGATATCAAACTCACACTAATTAATAGTGCGAATACAATGGCATTACTCATTATGCGTTGTATTGCGTTTGACATACTTACTACCTTCTAAAACTCAAGTAATGATTTATCTTGAGTACCTTTAGTTATAGATCACATTTTTAGACTAAACAATCACTAATTAACGCTTTCTGAATTTTCTGGCAAAAATTATTTCGCATCCGGATAAGTTATCTCATTGATATACCATTCTTTTGCGCCTTCAGGCGTGTTCACCGAAAAGTCATCATCTACTTGTTTGCCAAGTAGCGCTCGAGCCATAGGTGCATCAATCGAAATGTAATCTTTGCGTTCGTAAATTTCGTCGGGGCCGACAATACGAAAGCGCTTTGTTTCGCCCTGTTCATTCTCAATTTCGACCCAAGCACCAAAAAACACTTTTCCTGCTTGCTGTGGGTTGTAGTCAACAATTTTAAGATCTGGCATGCGTTTACGAAGATAGCGTACGCGGCGATCTATCTGTCGTAAAACACGTTTATTAAATTGATAATCGGCGTTTTCAGAACGGTCGCCTAAGCTTGCTGCCCAAGTAACAATTTTGGTAATTTCAGGGCGCTTTTCATGCCATAAGTAGTCATGTTCTTGTTGTAATTGCTGATACCCTTCTCGGGTTATTAAATTTGTCTTTGCCATTTTATTCAGCCTAAAAAGAAAACCAGCTGCAAAGTATAAAAGTCTTTTACCTTTGTCGAGTCGGATTTTGAAATGTTCAGTAACAATCTAAGCGCGTAATTCGTTTTTTATTCTTAACTTTTTCATTTATATTAATAAGTAACATATTACAAAAAGAATGAAAGTTATGGGACACGAAACGACAAAAGTATTGGTTGTTGATGACGATATGCGCTTACGTAGTTTGCTAGAGCGTTACCTTGTAGAACAAGGCTTTATTGTTCGCTCAGCAGCAAATTCAGAGCAAATGGATCGCTTATTAGAGCGCGAGAACTTCCACTTGATTGTATTAGATTTAATGTTACCAGGTGAAGATGGGTTATCAATTTGCCGTCGTTTACGTCAAAAAGAAAATGACATTCCAATTGTAATGCTCACAGCCAAAGGCGATGAAGTTGACCGCATAATCGGTTTAGAGCTTGGTGCTGATGATTATATTCCTAAACCATTCAACCCACGTGAACTGTTAGCGCGTATTAAAGCAATTTTACGTCGTCGTGCTAAAGAAGTGCCAGGTGCGCCGGCTGCCGAAGAAAACGAAATTAGCTTTGGTGACTTCACACTAAACCTTGCGACCCGCGAAATGAGCCATGGTGATAAAACAATGTCGTTAACCAGTGGTGAGTTTGCGGTATTAAAAGCGTTAGTGACTCATCCTCGTGAACCGCTTAGTCGCGATAAATTGATGAACTTAGCACGTGGCCGAGATTACAGTGCGCTTGAGCGCAGTATCGATGTTCAGGTTTCACGCTTACGCCGTATGATTGAAGTGGATGCCGCTAATCCTCGTTATATACAAACAGTATGGGGCTTAGGCTACGTATTTGTGCCAGACGGTGAAAAATAACAGTAATGGGCATGTTTCCACGTAGTGCGTTTGGACAAACGGTATTTTTGGTTGCGGCCCTGCTGTTAATCAATCAAATTGTCTCTTATATCACGGTCAGTTTTTATGTTGTTAAACCAACTATAGAACAAGTAAACCTGATCCTTTCGAAACAGGTGAAAACCGTGTTTATCGAATGGGAAGAAGGGGTTGAGGTAAGCAAGGAAGCCTCAGACAAGTTTTTTGAGATCACCGGCATCGAAGTGATGACCCAGCGTCAAGCGATGAGTGAGGGGTTGGCTGAAACTCGTGAGTACTCCATGCTATCGCGCAGTATGTCGAAAGAACTCAATGGCTCTGCTCGGGTACGAATAAGCCAAACCGATCCACTTGTTTACTGGGTTGAAGCACCGCAAGCACCGGGTTATTGGGTGCGCGTGCCGCTCACCGGCCTGCAAGAAAACAACCTGAAGTTCTTAACCTTTTATTTATCGAGTATTGGCTTTTTAAGTGTACTCGGTGGGTGGTTGTTTGCCCGCCATCTAAATAGACCTTTAAAGGCACTGCAACAAGCCGCTGTTAAAGTAGGGGTGGGTGACTTTTCTACCAAGCTAGAAGAGCAAGGCTCTACTGAAGTTATTGAAGTAACCCGTGCGTTTAACCAAATGTCGCGAGGAATTGCTGCCCTTGAGAATGACCGTCGGTTATTAATGGCAGGTGTTTCTCATGACTTGCGCACGCCGCTTACACGTATTCGCCTTGCCACCGAAATGATGTCGGACGATGAAGATTACCTGCGTGAAGGGATCATTCATGATATTGAAGACATGAATGCCATTATCGACCAATTCATTGAATATTTACGCCATCACAAACGTGAAGAACTTGAGCTAGAAGACTTAAACGCGATTGTTTCTGAAGTTGTCGAAGCTGAACAAAAACATCACCGCACTATTACCTTTAAAGAGAATCCGAGCTTAAGCGAAGTACCAGTGAGTATGGTAGCAATAAAGCGTGTTGTTACTAATATGATTGAAAACGCAATTCGCTATTCAGATGGTGATATAGAGGTTGAAACCCGCGTGAGCAGTAATAAAAAGTTTGCCATGGTCGTGGTTAACGATCACGGCCCGGGGATCCCAGAAAGCGAACTTGAAACTGTATTTGAACCGTTTAAACAAGGTGATGCCGCTCGCGGTAGCGAAGGCAGTGGCTTAGGCCTTGCGATAATTAAACGTATTGTCGATATGCACGGCGGCCGAGTACAACTACTTAATCGTCCAGAAGGTGGCCTAAGCGCGCAAATCTATTTGCCTTTTTAAAAGTATTTAGCTTTAAGCTATGAGTTTCAAGCAGCCCGAGTGGGCTGCTTTTTTATGGGTGGAGATTTACAGAGCAGTTAGTTACTTATAATTTAAGTTGCCACAGTTATGAGTTATCAATAAAACTAGTTTTAAAGTGCTTTCTTGCTTTGAAAGGTGCTGAAGCAATGATGAAATTTAAAGAAAGTAACAAGATAACTATTAAGATAGTTAGCCAGTTTAAAGCCATCTGAATGAGAGTTGGTGGTTTATAAAAGCCAAAATGCATGAAGTCGGCAATTAAAATTTTATTCTTATAAATTAAGCCGTTACAAAAATTGCCAAGTGCAAAAAAAGATACACTAACCAGAAATAGCATAGCAGTTATAGTTGCCACTTTGAGCTTTAAAATATTTACCTTTATATATTTCGTTAAAAAATATAGAAATACTAAAAACGCAATACTGCTTACAAAGAGCGTGGCACCTAGCCCTAGAGTTAGTAGATTTGAAACCACCCATACTGGCTTTACAGTTATTGGCAAATCATTCGGATTTATGTCGTCAGTCACTAAAAAGATGTAAATAGACATATAAGTCAAAATACTGATTACAGTGATCGGAATATGCCAAAGTAATTCACGCTTTTCTTTTTTTCGAGCTGTTTTATGTGCGGTATTTCTCTGTGCAAGTCTTTCTAAAGGGTCCATTCTTTACTTACCTGAGTAATCATTCAAAAAATTTACCTTTGAGAAAGGTGATTTGCAAGTAACCATAGCCAATACTCGTCCTCCTATTTCTCAAAACAATAAAAAAGCGCGACATCAAATGCCGCGCTCTTCATAATTTTTAGCAACTAGCAACTAGCAACTAGCAACTAGCAACTAGCAACTAGCAACTAGCAACTAGCAACTTACATCGCTTTAAATCGAATCGCTGTGCCGCCGCTGGTGGCAAGCTTTAACGTTAGCTTATCATCAGCAGTAACAATGCGTTTTTCTACTTTTAAGTCGTAAGGGTTATTTACCCATTCGGCTTTGTCACCGTCACGGTAGATTTGCGCTTCAAACTTTTTACCTTTATCTAAGAAGTCTAACTTCACTTCTAAAGTGCGAGCTTTTTCGTCTGTAACAGCACCTAGATACCAGTCGTTACCTGAGTATTGATCACGCTTGCGTTCTTTACGTGCAAACACAACGTAGTCGCCAACTTCACCTTGTAGTGCAATACTTTGTTGCCAATCAGTTGGTACATCCTGAATAAACTGGAATGCATCTGGCTTCGCTAAGTAGTTACGTGGTAAATCTGCCGCCATTTGAATTGGGCTGTACATTACAACGTATAGCGCTAATTGCTTCGCTAGGGTTGTTTGTGGGCGGTTGGTATCAGCACCTAAACCGTTAAAGCCCATATCAAAAATACCTGGCGTAAAATCCATTGGGCCTGCAAGCATACGGGTGAAAGCTAGCATAGGAATATGCTCTGGTGGGTTCGGTGGTGTACCCCATGCGTTAAATTCTTGACCACGGGCACCTTCACGAGCAATCCAGTTCGGGTATGTACGACGTAGGCCGGTATCTTTCACAGGCTCATGTGTGTTGATACTAATTTTATGCTTTGCAGCTAGTTTTACGTTGTGTAGGTATTCATTAACCATGAACTGACCATCGTGCCATTCTTTGCGTACAATGCCGTTTTCATCGATACGCTTGATGTTACCACCGTCGGCGACATAACCTGTTTTAACTTGGCTTACATTTGATTTTTCGTATAACGCAAATGCATCTTCCATTTGGTTACGGTAGTTGGTCACGTTGCCCGAAGTTTCGTGGTGACCAATTAATTGTACGCCTTTTTCTTTGCCGTAACGTGTCAGCTCTTCAATATCAAAGTCGTCGTAAGGTTGTGTGAAGCTAAATACGTCACCGTTAAAAAACCAGTCGCCATCCCAGCCAATATTCCAGCCTTCAACTAACACGCCATCGAAGCCATATTTAGCAGCGAAGTCCATGTAATACTTAGTGTTTGCAGTGGTTGCTCCATGAATTTTACCGCTACCCCAAGTATTTTCATTGATGTGCATACCCCACCAAATACCTACGTATTTACCGGGTTTTACCCAAGATACATCACCCAGTTTATTTGGTTCGTTTAAGTTTAAGATGATATCTGAGTTGATTAAATCAACGGCTTCATCACCAATTTGAATTGTACGCCAAGGAGTATTAAATGCGCCTTGTTTTTTGACCGCTACACCGTCTGACCAAGGTGTTAGATCGGCTTGGAAGGTACCATCACGACGTTGATTTAAAACCATGCCTGCATAATCAACAAGGGCAGCTTCGTGAATACTGATATGCACACCCTCTTTATTTTTTATAGTAAATGGTGTGTGCACAAGTGCTGCTTTATGAAGTGGGGTGGTGTTATAAACATATTCATAACGGTTCCAACCACGAGCGGGGATCCACCAAGCTGTTGCATCTGATGAATCTGTAATAGCAAACTCTGTAAGCTCTTTAGTGATTTCTACATCATCATAGCCAGCTTGTTTTGGTAATTCGTATCGAAAGCCTACACCATCATTAAAAGCACGGAAACGTACCGTAAATGTGCCACCTTGTGGTTGTGGTTTTTTAAAGGTAACAGCGACTTCGTTATGGTTATCAACCACAGTTTGGCGTTCACCCCAAGGTTGCTCCCAGCTACTTTTTACCGAATCAGTGGTTTGGCTGCTAATTTTATAACCTTCACTCATTGCTGGTTGTTGTTTAAAAACAAGGCCTAACGAAGAGTTAGCAATGACTTGTTTACCGGCAAAGCTGATTTCGTAGCTAGGTGTGTGTTGCTCATCTGAGATAGTTACTTTGATCTGCCCATCAGGTGAACTGACGGTTGTGGTTTGTGCTAGGCAAGTACCTGAAAAGGCTGCTAACATTAAGGCAGTTAATCGCATTGTTGTTCCTTGGCGGCTTATGGTTATGGATTGTTGTCATGTATTCACATATATCCTTAAAGCATAAAGTGACTTGCTGGTTAATACGAGAGATCTGCATACGTATTCAACAAAGTGAACGCGGCGATATCCAGCCCAGCACCTAAAAAGGTTTAGCAAAATGACAAGAATAACCCTCTTGCTACTACTATTGTTTAGTCAATGTTTATTGGCACAGCAAATACAGATAGTTGATAAGCAGAATCAACCTGTCAAAAATGCAGTGGTTTGGCTTAAAGGCTCAAAACAACTCACATCTCTTGATAGTCATTACACGATGAGCCAAAAAAAACGTGCCTTTGTGCCTCATGTGTTGGCAGTGCCACAAGGGGCTAATGTTGAGTTTCCTAACCTTGATTCAATCATGCACCACGTTTATTCATTTTCTAAAGCAAAGCAATTTGAGTTAAAGCTTTACCACGATAAACCAGAAAAACCGATTAACTTTGCACAATCGGGGGTTGTTGAGCTTGGCTGTAACATTCATGACTGGATGCTGGGTTACATTGTGGTTGTAGATGGGGGGATTTATGGGCAAACAGATGAGCAAGGTATGGTTGAGTTAAGCTTACCAGAAGGTAAGTTTACTTTGGCTGTTTGGCATGACCGCTTTAATGATATCAGCACACCAGAAACCATCGATGTGACTAACAATGCAAAGTCATTGAGCTACCAGCTAAAACAAGCCTTATTACCAAGACTAGAATTAAGCAGTGACGAGTTTGATGATTATGAATAAATGGCAAGCTTTAGCACTGGCGAGTGTTTTTGGGTTGCCTGCAGTGGCATTTGCTGAGCATGATGGGCTGGTAACTGTTTCGGCTGTGCGTGGTGACCAACTAGCGAGCTATCAGCGCAAAGGAATTGGCTTATACCGTTATGACCAAGAGCATGATGGTGTTGTGATATCCCAAGCTATGCTGAGTAGTCGTTTTGAGTTAACGAGTGATTGGTCTGCGCATACAGTGCTTAACGCCCATCCTGATCCTGAACTAACAGTCGGTTTTACTCAGGCTTATTTACAATATCAACCGCTCACTGCAAGTCGTTACAAATGGGCTGTTAAAGCGGGTGGCTTTTATCCAAAAATGTCACTTGAAAACCCACAAAATGGTTGGATGTCACCTTATAACTACACTAATTCTGCGATTAATAGCTGGATTGGCGAAGAGGTGCGGGCCTTTGGTTTAGAGGCAAACATCAAGCGCCCAGGTAGAAAATTTAGAAGTAACCATAGCTTTGAAGGCTTTGCTGCGGTTTTTAAAGGTAACGATCCAGCTGGAACACTACTGTCATGGCGAGGGTTCGCTATGCATGACCGGCAAACCACGTTCAACGAACAAATCGACTTTGCTATTCCACATTCTTTTGAGTGGATGCAGTTAGATAAGCAAGCTGAGTATGTTGAGCCTTTCGAAGAAGTCGATGGGCGCTTTGGTTATTACGTCGGTGCACATTGGGATTATCAAAAAAAATCGCAATTACGTGTTTATTATTATGACAACAATGGCGATCCAGGTGCGTTGAATACCCGTACTGGTCAGTATGCGTGGGATACACGTTTTTTAAGCGCGGCATGGTTATATAAGTTTAATAAGCAAACCCGCATTATTGTTCAGATCCTTGATGGTAAAACTGCGATGGGTACAAATCGTGGGGTAGACAATGATTTTTATAGTCATTTTGTTCTATTAAGTCACAAGTTGGACCAGCATCGTCTCACAATTAGGTATGATTATTTTAAGGTTAGCGATCATGATGATTGGCAATTTGATCCTAATCAAAGTCGTGGAGAAGCTTTAACCGCAAGTTGGCGTTATCAACTGTCGACCAAGTGGCAAGTAGGTGCTGAATATTCAGTGCTGAGCAGTGACGCTCAAAATAGACCTGGTATGGGATTTAATGAGCATAACTCGCAGCAGCAATTACAACTTTCAGCGAGCTGGCACTTTTAATTTCATACACTTTTTCAGTTTTTCTACTAACATTCTAATGAACGTGCTGATTAGAATTTAAATTAGGATAATGTATGAAGTTACAAAGCATTCGCGTCAAAAGTTCTTTGCCTATTGTGCTACTCGGCATTGCTATCGTCATTTTAATTGCTGGCTATACCTATCTAATTAACCTTCAAAAAGAAGCGATTGATGCACAGTCAGAACGCTTCTTAAATGCGGTCTCTGTGGTTGTTAATGCTGACCGAGACCTATACCAAGCTAAAGTCGCAGAGCTGCAACTCGTTACCCTAATGAAAGGGGATAAAGGCCAACTTACTGACCATCAAGAGAATGCCGAACAGGTTAAAGACCGTTTCAAGCAATATTTATCTTATATGTCGCCATATTCTGAGGTGACTGGTCAGTTTCGTAACTTTGATAGCGCATTTGACGCTTGGTATGCAGCATCAACAGCTCATATTAATAACCCAGCAAATGCTTCACAAAAACAAGCGTCTGAGCAAAGCTTTTCAGCACTACGTGATATTTTAGATAAAGCCGGAGAAGCGGCAGACAAAACCTCTCAAGCAGAGACAGAAAAGCTGATGGATAAAGTAATAGGCTTTAAAGTGATGCTTATGGTGATGATTGCTGTGGTTTTAGCTGTTGCTGGTTGGTTTAGTTATTTTGTGCCGCGCCAGCTTACAAAACAAATTAACTTTGTCACAGAGCGGATTAACGAGATAGCCTCTGGAGATGGTGATTTAACAGGTCGTATCAATGTTAAAACGCAAGATGAATTTGCCGAGTTAGCAACTGCATTTAATCGCTTTTTAGATAATCTGCAGCAGTTAATCAAAGATATTTTAGAGCAAGCGAAAGAGCTACATAATCTAGGCAACGATTTAGATAACTTTGCAAATCAAAACCATCAAGTTAACCAAAAGCTTAGCCAAGCATCTGAGTCTATAGTCAGTGCTGTACATGAAATGAGTGTAGCAAGTCGCGAAGTAGCTAATGTGGCGCAAAACTCATCTCACGAAGCCGATAATTCGCAGCAGCTAGCTAAACAAGGTTTAGCTGCGGTTGATAATTCAAGCCGTAAAATTATTGCGCTATCAGACAACATGGAGCATGCCAGCCAGCGTTCAACTGAGTTACAACAAAGCTCAGACAACATTGCTAAAGTGCTTGAAGTTATTCGTGCTATTGCTGAGCAAACTAATCTACTTGCACTGAATGCAGCAATTGAAGCGGCCCGCGCCGGAGAGCAAGGGCGAGGTTTTGCGGTAGTAGCTGATGAGGTTCGTACCCTTGCGACTCGCACGCAAGATAGCACTAATGATATTCAAACTATGGTCGAGCAGTTTGCTACAAGCGTAGAACAGTCGCTGCAAGCTATTAACAGTGGTAAGCAATATGCCGATGAAGCGGTTGAGTCATTCACACAAACCAATGATGTGCTTAACTCAATGCAAGAGTCATCAGTTAAGGTAAATGATATGGCGATGCAGACAGCGCAAGCGACTGAAGAGCAAACTGCTGTAGCAGATGAAATTAGCCAAAATTTATCAGACTTAAATGACCAAACCCAACAAGGGGGCGGCTTAGCAAGTTCAACACAAGAAGTGGCTAATCGTATGAATCAACTCACTGATGAGCTCAATCATTTAGTGAATCGATTTAAAGTCTAATTATAAACCAACAAAAAAGGGCTCAATGAGCCCTTTTTACATCTAGCTAAAAACGCTTACTTTTTCTCAAAAGCACGTTTCATATAATTTGGTGTCGCTAATGCGCCGTGGTGAATACCTGCATTATAGTACTCTGTGCTTTGCGCCAGTGTATTTGCATCATCTTCACGAAACCCTGCGAATGCTTCTGACTTACGAGCAAGGGTTACTGACCATAAACCGCTTGGGTAAATTGGCTGTGGGAAAGGCAGCGTTTGTAGGTCAACAAAACCCACTTCTGTCATTGCATCACGCATTTCTACTAATAGTGGCATATGCATAAGTGGTGATTCACTTTGCTGAATTAAGATGCCCCCTGAGCGAAGTGCAGTTAAACAGCTAGTATAGAAAGCGTGGTTGAATAAACCTTCGCCCGGACCAACTGGATCTGTACCATCAACAATTACTACATCGATTGATTCTGGCGCTGCTTCACGCATGTACTTGATGCCGTCGTCAAACATCACTGTTGCGCGAGGATCTTGGTTTGATTCACACAGCTCAGGGAAGTATTTAAGTGACATTTGTGTCACGACTTCGTCGATATCAATTTGCGTTACGCTCTCAACACCTGGGTGTTTTAAAACTTCGCGTAAAGTACCGCAGTCACCACCACCAATGATCACAACATTTTTTGGATTTGGGTGTGCAAGCAATGCCGGATGGCTGATCATCTCGTGATAAAAAAAGTTTTCACGGCTACTTACCATAGTACAACCGTCAATAATCATCAGATTACCGAAGTCAGTTGTTTCGTACATTTCTACTTTTTGAAATGGCGATTGCTGTTCATCAAGCTTTTTAGTAATGCGTAATGAAAAGGCACTACCATCACGGTCACTAATTTCAGTGAACCAGTTGTTTTGATCTAAATTAGCCATCTTGCTTATACACTTTTGGTTAATGGTAAAAAAGGGGGGCAATTTTGCCAGTGCTTGACCAATTGCTCAATCAAATTTTAATCAGTATAGCGAATATTTTTTATCACTTTGGCATATAGCGCAATTTTTGTTAGCGTGGTCAGCCCTAGCGTATTAAAATGTGCGTTTATATTTAATGAAATTACAGAAGATATTGCCATGACTTGGGGTTTAGACAAAGCACGCGATACATACAATGTTGCTCATTGGAGTGACGGTTACTTTGACATTAACGCACAAGGTGAGCTGGTGGCTTACCCTGATGGCGATCAAACAAAAGCTGCGGTGTCTTTATCTGAACTAACCGAGCAGTTCAAAAAGCAAGGTCTTACTTTACCTGTACTAGTACGCTTTACCGACATTTTACAAAATCGTGTTGATACCCTAACGAGTGCTTTTACCAAAGCCTGTAATGCCCGTGAATACCAAGGTAGTTATACCTGTGTTTACCCAATTAAGGTTAATCAGCAGCGCTCTGTGGTTAGTAAACTACTTGCTCATCCAAGTGGTTTAGTCGGCCTTGAAGCCGGCTCAAAGCCTGAGCTTATGGCGATTTTAGGTGTAGCACAAGAGCCAATTACCATTGTTTGTAATGGCTACAAAGACAGTGAGTTTTTACGTTTAGCCTGTATCGGTCAAGGCATGGGCCATAAGGTTCATATTGTTGTAGAAAAACTGTCTGAACTAACCACCTTATTGGCTGAAATTGATGACTTAGGTATTGAGCCATCAATCGGTATTCGCATTCGCTTAAACTCGGTAGGTAAAGGAAAATGGCAAAACACCGGTGGTGAAAAAGGCAAATTTGGTTTAACTGCAGGCCAAGTACTTTCTGCGGTTGAGCTACTTAAGTCACGTAATAAACTCCATTTAATGCAATTGGTGCATTTCCATATCGGCTCTCAAATTGCCAACATCCGTGATATTCATCGAGCACTGCGTGAATGTGCCCGCCATTTTGCAGAGTTAACGCAGTTAGGCGTGCCACTTAATACAGTTGATGTTGGTGGCGGTTTAGGTGTTGACTATGAAGGGTCTGGTTCACGTAGTTCGTGTTCAATGAACTACAGTGTTGATGAATATGCACGTAATGTAGTGAATGCATTTGCTGAAGTATGCCAACAACATGCTCTTAAGCACCCAGCCATTATTACTGAATCTGGCCGTGCGTTAACTGCGCACCACGCAGTATTAATTACAGATGTTATTGATGTTGAGCGTGCACCTAACCATGCGAATCCAACGGCGCCTGAGGCTGACAGCGTATTAGTGTTAGATGAAATGTGGCAGTGCTTACAGCGTTTAACGCCGCGAATGGCACTAGAAATTTATCATGATGCAATGCATCTATTTAGTGAAGCCCATGACCAATATGTGCATGGCCTACTCACTATGCTTGAATGGGCGAAGCTCGAGCAGCTGTATTTCACCATTTTACACCGTGTTCGAGCATCTCTCAGCGAGAATGCCCGTGCCCATCGTGAAGTGTTAGATGATTTAAACGAAAAGCTGGCCGATAAGCTATTCGTTAATTTCTCATTATTCCAATCACTGCCAGATGTTTGGGGTATTCAGCAACTTTTCCCTGTGATGCCAGTAGAAAACCTTCAGCAGCCATTAACGCAACGCGCTATTATTCAAGACATTACCTGTGACTCTGATGGACAAATTCGTAACTATGTTGAAGGTACAGGTATTGAGAGTAGTTTACCTATTCCTGAGTACAAGCAAGGTCAGCAATACCACATTGCCATGTTCTTAGTGGGTGCGTATCAAGAAATTTTAGGTGATTTACATAACCTGTTCGGCGACACAGATTCAGTGCATGTTGAGCTTACAGACGCAGGTTACCAGCTGACTAACGCAATTAAAGGTGATAGCGTTAAGGACGTATTAAAGTTTGTTGATTATGATAGCGACATTCTTGCTGAAAACTTTGCAAAACGGGTTAACTCACTGGCAATTGATGAGCAATCTAAGGCACAATATTTGTCAGAACTAAATGCAGGCCTTGCTGGCTATACGTATTTTGAAGATTAAGCATTAAAGGAATAAGTAGTAATGTCCATGATCCGTTGTGTGTTCAGTTTTATATTTTACACCCTCAATACACTTTTTTGGTTTGTGCCCATCTTTATTTGTGGCGTGATTAAACTGATCCCAATTAAACCTCTACAAAAAGCAATGAGTTGGATAGCTAAGCAATGCGCCACTATGTGGGTGAGTTGCAACAGCATCAACCAAAACATATTTGCTTCATATAAGCTAAACGTGACAGGTCTTGAGCAACTAAAAGCGAAAGACTGGTACTTGGTGATCGCAAATCATCAAAGCTGGGTAGATATCGTTGTAATGCAACGCGTGTTTAATCGCCGCATACCGTTTTTAAACTTTTTCTTGAAAAAAGAACTGATCTACGTTCCTTTTTTAGGTCTTGCTTGGTGGGCATTGGATTTCCCATTTATGACTCGCACGAGTAAAGCTCAGTTAAAGAAAAACCCTAAATTGCGTGGTAAAGACTTAGAAACAACGCGCAAAGCTTGTGAAAAATTCAAAGAAATGCCAGTAAGTATCGTTAACTTTGTTGAAGGTACGCGTTTTACACCACAAAAGCACTCGCGCCAAAATAGTCCTTTTGAGCACTTATTAAAGCCAAAAGCGGGTGGTGTTGCGTTTGTTATGCAAGCAATGGGTGAGCAAATTTCCAAAGTGGTCAATGTCACTATTCATTACCCTGGTGGTATTCCTAGCTTTGTAGACTTTGCCAGTGGTCGTGTAAAAGAAGTCGAAGTGCGAGTCGAGGTGATGGAAGTAAGCCCTAATTTAATCGGTGATTACACCGGTGATGCTGAGTTTAGAGTTAACTTTCAAGCTGAATTAAACCGTATTTGGAATGAAAAAAACCAGCAGCTAGCCGAGTTAGAAGCAAAAACGCAGTAGTATTGCTAATGCAGTCGAGAGCACACTTATGTTAAAGAAATTTTTACCAAATTGGTTAACAGGCGTTCTAGTTAGCATTGTCTTGTTTGCTAATGTAATTATTTGGGGCACGCTTGTGCTGCTCTTTGGTGTGCTTAAATTAATACTGCCATTTAAAGTGGTTAGCGACATTCTTCATGCGGCCTATCGCGGTTGGTGTAAAGGTAACCGCTTGGCTTTGTGGTTAGGTTGCCCCACAATCGATATTGATATTAAAGGCAAAGTCAGTACAGATGGTTGGTACTTACTTATCTCTAATCACATGAGTTGGTTAGACATTGTTGTTCTAAGTGCGATTGATGTTTTACCCGCGCCAAAGTTCTTTTTAAAAGATGAGCTGAAGTATGTGCCATTCATTGGCACCGGCGCGTGGGCCATGGGTATGCCTTTCATGAAACGTGTTAGCAAAGCACAGCTGGCAAAAAACCCTAAGCTGAAAGGTCTCGATGTTGAGCGCACTAAGCGCAGTTGCCGCGACTTCCGTAATCACCCGACAACCATTATCAACTTTGTTGAAGGTACGCGCTTTACATGCCAAAAACACAAAAAACAAAATAGTCCGTTTACTTATCTTTTAAAACCTAAAGCGGGCGGTATTGCATTTGCCCTTGAGGTGTTAGGCGAACAGTTTGATGCATTATTAAATACCTCGATTATTTACCAAGGCGAGGGCGACCATATTTGCCGTAATCTGATGCGTGGCCGCCTTAATGTGATCAAAGTTGAAATGCACGTACAAGCAATTAGCGCAGAGATGATTGGTGATTATCAGCATGACCGCGCATTTAGAACGGCTTTTCAACAATATATTAATGAGTTATGGTTGCAAAAAGACGCTCAGCTACTAACTTATCATCAAGCCCAACAAGCTGAGTACCTTGCCAACATCAATAAAGAGGTTGAAGCACCATGAAGCAAACTCACCTGCAAGAGCTGGTGATGCCTTGGTTTGAATCAATGCCAGACGCGGCGCTGTTAAGTGCATTAACGGCTACAGCGATTGGCGTTGGCTCATTACTATTAATTTATATGTTTACCCGTCGACTGCTGTTGCCGGGTATTCAAAAGGTTGTTACACGCCTGTCTCCAGAGCGCATAGGTGCGCTTACTCCAATGCTCAATAAACTGAATCGTCGTTTTGCGGGGATATTGTGCTGCGTACTGTATTTGGCAACCTTTGATTATGTATATCCAGTTCATGATGTCGCTGCGTTGGTACTTAAAACCGTAGGTCAAGTTGCATTGATCATTTATGGTGGCTTCATTTTAAGTAGTGTGGTGAGCATTGCTGGTGGCATTTATAACCAACTTGATTTTGCCCGCGATATTCCGATTCAGGGGTTGATCCAAGTTGTAAAACTTATCACCTTTATGGTTTGCGCCATTCTCATTGTGAGCATTTTGCTAGAGAAGTCGCCAACTTATATTTTGTCTGGCTTTGGTGCGATAGCGGCGGTGACCTTACTCGTATTTAAAGACACCATTTTGGGATTTGTCGCCAGTATTCAAATTGCAGCTAACCGATTAGTGACATATGGCGATTGGATCCAAGTGGATAGCTATGGCGCGGATGGCGAGGTTATCGACCTTGGCTTAAATACGGTAAAAGTACGTAACTGGGATAACACCATTACAACCATTCCGACTTATATGCTGGTTGCTGGGTCATTTAAAAACTGGCGTGGCATGCAAGAGTCGGGTGGTCGTCGTATCAAGCGTTCTTTAAACATTGATATGAACAGTATTCGTTTGGTTGATGATGCGTTTCGAGAGCAAATTGATGCTGCTATTCCACTTAACGACTATATTCGTGTTTCAAGCTTGCCCGATCCGGTGACAAACCTTGGCTTGTTCCGTCGTTATGCTGAAGGTTACTTAAAACAACATGAAAAAATTAATCGTGATTTAACCTTAATGGTGCGTGAGCTACAACCGATGAATCACGGGTTACCTATTGAGTTTTACTGCTTTAGTGAAGATAAGCGCTGGATTTCATACGAGCACTTGCAAGCAGAGATTATGGATCACCTGCTTGCTGTGTTGCCAATTTTTGGACTCAGACCATATCAAAGTGTTACTGGGCAGTTAAATACAAGCGAAGCTCAAACAGGGCTAAAACCAAGTATTAAGGTTGCTAACCCTGTGCGCGAAAAAACTTAAAACTGACTAGCTAGCACGCTCAGTGCAATAAAGCCTAACAATAGCCACCAAATAGGTGGCTTTGCCATTCTTAGCCACGTAAATGCTGCAATGACTAAAGCTACTTGCCACAAATTTTGCACTGCCGATTGCCAAATAGGTGAATAAAGGGCGGCAGCTAAAAAGCCCACTACGGCCGCATTTAACGCTGCAATACTGCCCGCAAAGCGAGGCTTATCAGCCAGTTGTAGCCAGCTTTTCATAAAGGCTAGCATCAATAAAAAGCCCGGTAAGAAAATCATGATGGTCGCGATAATAGCACCTATAAGTGGCGTATTTGGCGATACTTGTGCGCCTAAGTATGTGGCTATTGTGAACATCGGTCCAGGTATGGCCTGAGCACTGGCATAAGCTGATAAAAACTGCTCGGTTTCAAGGCTCGGCACGCCAGCTTGTAAAATGGGTAACACAACGTGGCCGCCACCAAAGACCATAGCGCCAGTTTGGTAAAATGGGGCAAACACAGAAAACCCTTCGCCTAAAGGTAAAAAGCTGATCAGTAACAAGACTGTAAATAAAAAAAGCGGTAACCAAGCAATTTTCACAGGTTTATGTTCTTGGTTCTCTGGCAGTTTAAGCTGAGGATAAAACCAACCTATGGCTGCAGCTGCAATCAGCACGAGAATCTGGCTTGATAACTGTGAGAATACAATCAGTGCAATCGTGCTCAATACCGCGATTAGCTTATGTAAGTGGTTTTTGCAAAAGCTCATTGCCATACTGTAGGTCGCATCCGCAACAATCACCACAGCAAAGAGCTTAAGCCCGGCAATGACCGCAAAGTAAATATCACCAAATTGGTGAGCACTAAGAGCTAGAAAAAACATAATTAAAAATGAGGGCAGGGTAAAGCCAACAAATGCACACAGGCCTCCCAGTACTCCTCCTTTTTCAACCCCCATAGCAAAGCTAACTTGGCTCGAACCTGGCCCTGGTAATGCTTGGCTTAGGCTAATCAATTGTGCATAGCGCTCAGCAGTGAGCCATTTTAAGTTATCAACAAAGTGGCGCTTAAAATAACCAAGGTGTGCCGCAGGACCGCCAAAGCTCATACAGCCTAATAAAAAGAATTGTTTAAAGATGATAAATAACATTACTGTTGCCGTTACAGGATGATTGTTTCTATTATGACAAAATTGTATGACATTTTTGTGGTTTTTATGACACAAGGCCGTCTACAATATAGAGAACGAGTGAACGTAGTTATGAGTATCACTATGAAACGCTATATTACCAGTTTATTGTTATTACTTTGCAGCAGCTTTGCACTTGCAACCTCTTTTGAGAAAGTTGTGGTGGCTGTTGATCATGCGCCTCCTTATGGCATGGTCTCTGAAGATGGTAGAGTCAGTGGCGCAATAGTGGATATTATGCGTGAAATGCAGCGTACCTTGCCTATCAAGCTTGAGTATGTCGCTTGCCCGTTTTCTCGTTGTTTAAAAATGCTCGAGCAAAATGAGCTAGATGTAATGGGCGGGCTTATTCGCACAGAAGCGCGTGAGCAAAAAATGCAGTTTCTTACTCCACCATACATGATGCTGTCATCTTCTTTTGTGTTTTATGCCAGAGCCGATAGCGAGCTTAAAATAAACAATTATCAAGACCTAGTCGGTAAGCGTATTGCGGTAATGCGAGGCGCTGCGCACTTTCCTCGTTTTGATAGCGATAAAACACTCACCAAAGTCGAAGCGTTAAGCGAACATAATGCTTTTGATATGTTATTAAAGGGCCGCGTTGAGTTGGTAATTGCTGTTGAAACCACTGCTGACCACGCCTCAGTGTTTTTGCAGCGACCTTCGCAAGAAATTGTAAAAATGCCTTATCGCTATAAAGATGTTATTTATGGTCACATTGCCCTAAGTAAACAGTTTGCAAGCTCGGGTTTAGCCGAAAAAATTCAAGACCGCCTCAATACGCTAGTCCTCAATGGCCGTTTAACAGAATTGGTCAAAAGTTATAACTTACCTCCGGTTACTGCTGTAGCAATCGATAAGTAACCCATTCTTCATAGTTTGTTCATAGACGTTCATTCATAATTGTTAACAATTCAATTTGAATAATTGCCATGGAGAGATACATGACTTTTACAAAATCAGTTTTAACAGTGGGCGTATTAGCCGTTCTATTAACAGGTTGTGAGACTACAAATACAGGTAAAGGCGCTGCGATTGGTGCTGCTACAGGTGCAGTACTAGGTAAAGCAACTGGTGACCATGACGATAAACGTATTTTTATTGGTGCGGCTATTGGTGCATTAGCAGGTGCAGCCGTTGGCGATTATATGGATAAGCAAGAAGAAGCATTTCGCGATGAGCTAGCAGGTTCAGGTGTTGAAGTAGTTCGTGAAGGCGACAATATTCGTCTAGTGATGCCATCAAATATTACCTTTGCAACTGATCAATCTTATATTTCGTCTGGCTTTCATAGCACCCTAGATGCAATCGCTAAGGTAATGAACAAATACGAAAAAACCTACTTAAGCGTTGAAGGTCATACCGACAGCACAGGTAAAGATAGCTACAATATGACGTTATCTCAACAACGTGCGCAAAGTGTAAAAGATTACTTAGTTAATCATCAGATTATGTCTGCGCGTATCAGTACACGAGGTTATGGTGAAACACGTCCCGTGGCGAGCAATGACTCAGCAAATGGCCGAGCTTTAAACCGCCGCGTAGAAATTCAGATCGTACCGAATACACAAGGTTAGATTTTATATCTAGATTTGTGGTCAGGTTTGATATGCCCTTTCAAACCTGACATTTCCCTTCTTAATCTCGATTAAACTGTAATTCGCACAATTGTTTATACAATGGGTTAGTCTCAAACAATTGCTGATGCGTACCCGTTGCAATAATTTCTCCTTTATCCATCACGACAATCACATCGGCGTGTTTAACTGTGGCTAAACGATGGGCAATAATCAGTGTTGTTCTGTCTTTCATTAAATGCTCAAGGGCAGCTTGTACATGAAACTCACTTTGTGCGTCGAGTGCACTGGTTGCTTCATCAAGCAATAAAATGGCAGGGTCTTTTAATATTGCGCGCGCTAGTACTATACGTTGTTTTTGCCCACCTGAGAGCCTAACACCTTGCTCCCCTAAAAAGCTGTGGTAACCATCTGGTAGTTGCTTAATAAACTCATCGGCATGGGCATATTTAGCCGCAGCATATACTTGCTCGTCGCTGGCGCTTGGGTTGCCATAACGTATGTTATGCATTACGTCTGAGCTAAATAAAATTGGATTTTGTGCCACCATCCCCATTTGCTGGCGTAAGCAATCAAGAGAAAGTGCTTTTATGTTTATTCCTGCCAGCGAAATACTCCCAGAACTTGGGTCATAAAAGCGCTGTAGTAATTCAAATAATGTTGTTTTACCAGCGCCTGATGGGCCAACGATTGCAACAGTTTGCCCCTGTTTTACTTGTAAATTCAGTTCATTTAAAGCGGCTTTATCTGGCCTTGAAGGGTAATGAAAAGACACATCATTAAACTGAATAGCAGGGTGATTAAGCTTGTTTTCCTCAAGTTGTGCATCATGATTTGTATCTGGACTTTTTATCATGCTTTCAACGGCGAGTAGCTCTAATAATCGTGCAGCTGCACCTGCTGCTCTTTGCAACTCACCGTACACTTCGGCAACGGTTGCTACAGACATCGCCACCATAATCGCATAAAACACAAAAGCACCTAGCTCACCACCTGTCATGGTGCCAGCTAATACGTCGCTGCCACCAACCCAAAGCATCACGCTAATAGCACTAAAGGTCAGAAATATTACCGCTGCAATCAAAAACGAGCGCTGTTTGATTCGGCTCTTCGCTACTTGAAACGCCTTGTTGGTTTCTTCGCTAAATGCGGCTTTTTCACGCTCTTCGTGACTATAACTTTGCACTACTTTAATATTTTGAATGATCTCACCAGAATAGGTGCTGATATCGGCAATGGCATCTTGGCTTGAGCTTGCCAGCTTTCTCACTTTTCGGCCAAAAATCATCATCGGCAGTAGTACTACGGGTACGCAGGCAACAACCACAAGAGTTAGCTTTAGGTTGGTGATAAGTAGCATAGCCAAGCCACCAATCAGCATTAAGCTACTGCGTAATGCCATCGAAAAAGAGGAGCCAATGATAGATTGCAACAAGGTGGTATCGGTGGTTAGTCGCGACATCAGCTCGCCGCTGCGGTTTTCTTCAAAGTAGCTTGGGTGTAATGTAACGATGCGATCAAACACGGCTTTACGGATATCGTTACTGACTCGCTCACCAATCCACGACATTAAATAAAAGCGACAAAAAGTACCTACAGCCAATAAGCTTATTAAACCAATCAATACCATCACCGCTTGTTGAAGCTGAGCTTGTGAGCCTGCAATAAAGCCATGGTCGATAACAAATTTAACGCCTTGTCCGAGTGACAAGTTAACACCGGCCGTAAGCAGCAAGGCGCCAAGGGCTGCAAACACCATCCATTTATAGGGCTTTATAAAAGCTAAAATCGGTAACAGGCTACTAAGTGCGGCCTTTTCTTTATTGTTAGACATGCTAGATTCTTGTTGGTGAATAGGGTATAGATATGGTTATCAATGCTCTAAAAATCAACAGTTATTAAGGGATTAGTATGGAATCTACAACGATCAGTGGTCAATTCACCGTAAAGTTAAACCCAATTGGCGGCTATGCCACAGGGCAAGATGGCGTAAATTTGGGACGCATGTCGATTGATAAACAGTTTTCAGGTCCATTAGAGGCAACAAGCCAAGGCGAAATGCTCAGTGCCATGACTGCAACTCAGGGCAGTGCAGGTTATGTAGCGATTGAACAGGTCGTAGGTAGCTTAGAGGGTAAGCAAGGCAGTTTTGTACTACAACATTTTGGCACTATGGATAAAGGGGCTGACCGATTGATTTTAGAAGTGGTGCCTGACTCTGGCGCAGGAGAGCTTGAAGGTCTCTGTGGTAAAATGGCAATTCGAATTGAATCGGGTATTCATCATTATGACTTTGAATACCAACTGATGGACTAACATGCAAAAAGTAGTTGAGTTTAAAAAGAAGCGCTTTTTCGGCGGTATCGATATTGATGCATTAAATCAACGGGTGTTCGAATTAGGTCAAGCTGGCTGGCAAGTGAAAACAATCACCACTGCCACTGGGGTTTATGGTCAGATAACATCCGTTTTATTACTAATTGAGAATAACGAATAATGACACTAACTGAGTGGTTGAGTTTAGTTTTAATTTGCGTGATGGGGGCAATGTCGCCGGGGCCGAGTTTAGCTGTGGTTTTAAAACACAGCTTACATGGCGGTATGAAGAACGGCATGTTAGCGGCGTTGAGCCACGGTATTGGGGTTGGCTTTTATGCATGTGCCTCGTTACTAGGTTTAGGTGCGCTGATGACTCAGTTACCAACGCTTTATCAAGTGCTGGTCTATGGTGGTGCAGCCTATCTCGCATATTTGGGTATTCGTATTCTGTTAGCTAAATCCAGCTCGCAAACACTGAATGTTGAGCAGACTAAGCCTAGCCCTCGCAGCGCGCTGCAAGATGGCTTTGCTATTGCCCTTTTAAACCCAAAACTTGCGGTATTCTTTTTAGCACTGTTTTCGCAATTTATTGACCCTGAGAACCTGACTTTGCAAGTTGGTTTAATCATGTGTTTAACGGTATTTGTGCTTGATACAGGCTGGTATCTACTTGTTGCACTGTTAACCGAAATATCAAAAAAGCGTTTTGGTTTCACCAAGACAAATCCATGGCTTGAAAAATTGCTAGGGGTGATCTTTATTGCCTTAGCTGTTCGTGTTGTTATTACCCTATAAATCCCTCTATATTGCGATTACATCACTAATAAAAAAGGGTTGTGATCGCTGCTCTCCCCAGCAACCTCCTATTGCATACGTATTCATCACACAATATTTACCTTTTGGTTACACTTTATTGGTTGTTTTTTGACAACAACAATAACCACAAATACAACACCTCCAACGACAACAGGGTGGAAATCCAATGGGGAAATTCAAGCTAAGTGCGCTTATGCTGGCTTTAGTGGCAGCAAATAGTGCAATAGCGGCGACGGAAGAAGAACGCACATCAGCAAAGGAAATCGATCCTGAGCTAGAAGTAATCGAAGTGCGCGGCTTTAGTCGCAGCTTAATTCAATCATTAAATCAAAAACGCTTTAGCGACACTGTCTCTGAGCAACTATCAGCTGATGACTTAGGGGCATTACCTGATGTGTCTATGGCTGATGCATTAACACGTCTACCGGGGATCTCGGCGGTACGTACCGGTGGCCAAGCTGCCGAAATCAACATACGCGGTTTATCTGGTGGATTTGTTTTTTCGACATTAAATGGTCGAGAGCAAGTATCTACTAGTGGTAGTCGCAGTATTGAGTTTGACCAATACCCGTCAGAGTTAATCAGTTCCGCGGCGGTCTACAAGTCGCCTAAGGCCTCACTTATTGAAGGGGGCGTAGCAGGTACGGTAGAGCTACAAACAGCCAGCCCATTGGATAATGACCAGCAACACAAATTTACTGCGAATGTGCGTGGTATGTATAACGACCGTGCTTCAGAGGTATTTGATGCCACGGAGTATGGCGACCGTATTAGCTTTTCTTACCAAGGCAAGTTTCTTGACGAGACGCTAGGTGTCGCAGTGGGTTACGCGCGCTTATTCCAACCAAGTGTGGCGACTCAGTTTATCGGTTTAGCATATAACGGTAATAAAGATGTTGATGGGCTAGCAAATGATACCGATGGCCCTGCAGATAACCCTGCTAATGAATACATCAGTGAAGGGTTTGAGCTTCAGCACTTAGGTGGTGAAGAAACCCGTAATGGTTATTTAACCTCAATTGAATGGGTGCCAACCGATAACTTTAAACTAAAAGGTGATGCGTTTTTATCACGTTTTGATAGCGAATCATTTGCCCGTGGTTTTCGGGTTAAGTTTGGTGGTCCGTCTGCGGTGTATGCTAACCCAGTGCTTGACGGTAATGCGGTGATTGGTGGTGCAATTAACCGCACATCAAATAGCTTTACCCGTGTTGAAATCGTTAATGATGATAACCAAGACTTTGATGAAGTAGACAGCTATGGCATTAATGCCGATTGGCAAGTTACTGAGCGTTTAAACGTCAATGCTGACGTGTCGCTATCACGTGCGAAAAGTAATTTCCGCAATGGTTTACTGTGGGCATTGGTAGCAGAAGATGCCACCGTTGAGAACCCTGTGTTCGATACCAATGTATCGCTAAACTATCAATTGAACGGCTTAAACTTGCCTGATGTAGGTTTTAACCAAGCCGACGCATTTAGCGATATTGACCGAGTTATGGTCAGTAAATACGGTATTTACCCGTATGAAAATGAAGATGAAGTAAAAGCATTTCGACTCGATTTTAAGTATGAGTTAGAGAATAACTGGTTTAGCTCAATTGAATTTGGCGCTCGTTATTCAGACCGTGAGTACAGCAATAATCGCTCTGTATTTGAATACGGTAACGATGGTGCATTCTCCTCGACTCAACCACCGCTTCGTCTTACTGATGACATGACTACAGTAGTCGATTGGCAAGGTGAGTTTAGTTATTTCCCATCATATTTAGCGATAGATTTAGATAAAGCACTCAACGCATGGTTTCCTGATGGAACTCCTCAGCCAGTACAGACCTGGGGTAACGCCGATGGTGTTGTGGATTTAGATGGTGATGGTGAGCCAGATGCGCAAGGCTATACCACTAACTACTCATGGACCATGTTACAAAGTGGCTCAGTGTATGAAGAAGTAGTGTCAGCCTATCTTATGCTTAATATTGATACTGAAATTGGCACTCTGCCCGTTACAGGTAATATTGGTATTCGCCGAGTAGATACCGATCAGTCAGCGACGGTACTCGAAAACGTCGGTGGCGATCCGCAGCTAGGAGCGCAATATATTGTTGATGACAATGGCATTGTTAACGACCTTTATGCGCCAAGCGTGTTAGGCATTAAATACACAGACTACCTGCCTTCATTAAATCTGAACTTTAAAGTGAGTGACGCGACACAAATTCGTTTTGCTGCGGCAAAAGTGATGGCGCGCGCTCCGATTAACCGTTTAGCGGGTGATGCCAGTGCATCGGTTAACAATGACGGCGAAATTAACGGTTCAAGTACTAATAACCCATTCTTAAAACCTTTCTATGCTGATCAATACGATATCTCGTACGAGCAATACTTTGAAGACACCGATGGTGCACTGGTTGTTGCTGCGTTTTATAAGAATATCGACTCATTCATAGATACGGTAGCTATCGAGAACTTTGACTTTAAGGGTAATGGTTTTAACGTACCAGAATACATTGTTGACCCTGTCAGCGGTGAGCAAATCGAAACCACAAATGGGGTGTACACAACTGCGGTTAACAATGCCAAAGGCGGTTATATTCGTGGTATTGAGCTTGCCTATACGCAAGTTTTCTCTTTCTTACCCTCGCCGTTTGAAGGTTTAGGTATTAACGCCAGTTACTCGTATACCGAGAGTGAGGTGCAATCTATTACCGATTTAGGTGGTGATTCTGTGTCGCAAGACTTGCCTGGCCTTTCAAACAATGTCTTTAACGGCACACTTTTTTACAGCTATGAAAACTTTGAAACACGTTTGAATGTGCGTTATCGCGATGATTTCGTTTCAGAGCAAGTTGCTGTCAATGAGCAAGTGGTGAATTTTGATGCAGAAACGGTTGTCGATTTCCAAACGTCGTATCAGTTCACAGATTCATTCGGCATGTTATTACAAGTGAATAACTTAACCGATGAACCAACACAAAGCTACTTTGGAACAACCAGTAAAACAGGCACCACGCAATTTTTTGGTCGTCAGTTTTATCTAGGTTTTACCTATAACCATTGATCAGTAAGTTGGAGATAATAATATGAAAATAATAGCTAATTTTAGCCGCTTACTGATTGCATGTAGCATGGTATTGCTAACTGCATGTGGTGGTGGCGCTAGTAACGATATAGATTCTGGGCAAGTTTTATTGACCTGTAGTGTCCCGCAAGTTCCCAATGAAGCGGGGACTGAGTGTGTTGATCCACCACCGATTAGTTGTCCGGCACCAACGGTACCCGATGAGAATAATGAAAGCTGCGTGGTAGGCGCTGATCCCACTTTGCCTGATCCTGTGGTTTTCCCTGCAGATGACGAAGCCATCTTATTCTATAACCGCACCAGTGATGATGCCTACGAAGGTTATCGATTACACTCATGGAATAACGATGACTGTGATGCGTACGCAGCGCCGTTTGATGCCACTGATTGGGCCAATGGGCATGAATACGATGGTATTGATCCTAACTATGGCGCGTACTGGATTGTAAAACTAAAAGAAGGTTACAACGAGTGTGCTAACTTCATCGTGCATATTGGTACCGAAGGGTCTGGCAAAGCGTTTGGTGATGTTGATTTAAAAATGCCATTGATGCAGGACGATGAAAAGTTCCAACGAATGAACTTTACTATTCATGGTGAACCATCAGTATTTGAATATCCAATAGTTAGCTTAGGTGAGCGCCCGGTGAGTATTTCTGGTGCTTCAGCGCATTGGATTGATTTGTCTACTGTGATTTACCAGCCAAGTAATGAGCTGACAAGCATTATTAAATTACACTCATCAAACAGTGCTGATTTAGCTGTCGATGAAGATACCGGTGAGTTAAATGGTCAAGTGGTTGAGCTTACATCGACATCTTTAAGCGATGAACAAATCGCTAAAGTGCCGCACCTTGCTGGATGGAATGCATACCAAGGTAACTGGGATGCAGCCGCTGCAAAAGAGCTTATTAAACAACAACTGGTTGTGGCAGGCTATGATGCTGATGGCAAGCTAACAGAAGCCACTTATGTGCAAGCCGCTAAAGCCCTCGATGACTTATACACTAGTGGCGAAAGTGATGCTAATGAAGCACAACTAGGTGTGCATTACGCCAATAATGGCATTGATGTGTCGGTATGGGCGCCGACTGCAAGCAATATGAAATTAGCGCTGTATGATGCTGATAAAACAGAGCTTGAACAACTTGCTATGACCTTTGATAGCACAACGGGTATTTGGTCTAGCAATGTCGATATAAGTCACGATCGCCATTACTACCGCTTTATATTTGATGTTTATCATCCTGCGACTAAGCAAATTGAAAGCTTATGGAGCACAGATCCTTATTCATTAAACGTTTCAACCAATGGTCTATATAGCCAACTGATCAACCTTGATGATGAAGATACTAAACCAACTGGCTGGGATGAGCGTATGGTGCCAACGGTTGATTACCCTGAGCAAGCGGTCATTTACGAAGGTCATGTGCGTGATTTTAGTGTACGGGATGAAACCGTCAGTGAAGCAAACCGTGGTAAGTATCTTGCGTTTACTGAGCTTGATAGCGCACCAATGCAACACCTCAAAAAGCTGGCAGATAATGGCTTAACTCATTTCCATTTACTACCACTGACAGATATTGGCACCATAGATGAAGATGCCAGTCAGCGTGTTGATATTACTGCAACCTTAGGTGATTTATGTAGCCGCATTGACGATGATGCCGATGCATGTAAAACCGAAGATAAGAGTGCATTGATAGTTGATTTAATGGCGTCATATCTACCAGGCTCTGATGATGCTCAAGCACTTGCTAATGCAATGCGTGGTGTTGATAGCTTTAACTGGGGTTATGATCCGCATCATTTTATTGCACCTGAAGGCTCTTACGCTTCATCGCCTGAAGGTATTGCACGAGTTAAAGAAACGCGTGCGATGATCCAGTCTTTACAAGAAATAGGTTTACGTGTCGTGCTTGATGTTGTTTACAACCACACGACCTCATCAGGTGTTTGGGATAAATCAGTGTTCGATAAACTCGTTCCGGGTTATTACCACAGATACAACGAAACCTCTGGTGATATCGAGCGTTCAACCTGCTGTGAAAATACTGCAACAGAACATGTCATGATGGATAAGTTCGTTACTGACTCTATGGTGATATTAGCCCGCGACTTTGGTTACGATAGCTTCCGCTTTGATGTGATGGGGCATATGCCAAAAGCCTCAATTATGACCGCGCTTAGTGCAGTGCAAGCGGTTGACCCAGATACTTACTTCTACGGTGAAGGGTGGAACTTTGGTGAAGTCGCTGATAACCGTTTATTTGTGCAAGCTAAACAAATGGATATGGCAGGTACTGAAGTAGGTACCTTTAATGACCGTATACGTGAAGCAATTCGTGGTGGTGCGTTCTTTAGTAATAATGTCACAGATGGCAATTTATCTGAGCAAGATACGTTGCGTTTATCACTGGCCGGTAACTTACAAAACTACATTCTTAAAGACTTTAAAGGTAATTCAGCAAAAGGCAGTAGCTTTAGCTGGAGTGGTCAGCCAGCGGCTTATGCCCTTGACCCGGCTGACAGCATTAACTATGTCTCTAAGCATGATAACGAAACACTATGGGATCAGCTGCAATATAAACATGGCACTAACTTAAGTATTGAAGAGCGTGTGCGTGTTCACAATATGGCTTTAGCTATGCCGCTGATGAGCCAAGGTATTCCATTTATGCAAATGGGTGCTGATATGCTGCGTTCTAAATCAATGGATCGTAACAGTTATGATTCTGGTGATTGGTTCAACTTTGTTGATTTCAGTATGGGTACCAATAACTGGAATGTAGGCCTACCTCCTGCGCAAGATAACCAAGCGAAGTGGGGCGAAATTGCGTCTATTTCAGCAAATACGAATGCGCAAGCGATGGCAAGCGACATTGAGTACGCAAGTAATGTATTTACTGAATTCTTAGCAATTCGTAGTGCCAGCCCATTATTTAGTTTAACCACAGAGCAAGACATCTTAGACCGCGTTGGCTTCCACAATATTGGTAAGCGTCAACAGCAAGGCTTAGTAGTGATGAGTATCGATGATGGTATTGGTTTGACTGACATAGATAGCCAATACGATGCCATCGTCGTGGTGATGAACGGTACGGAGCAAAGCTTATCGCATACGGTATCAACGGCTGCGGGTTTTGAGCTTCACCCTGTTTTAAAAGCGAGTGTTGACTCAAGTATGTCAGCAGCAAGCTTTATGGCTGGTGAAGGCGAAGGTACCTTTAATGTTCCGCCATATACTGTTGCTGTGTTTGTGAAACCACAAGCTGATGCACAAGGTGAAGGCTTAAGTGCCGATGCGACTGTGGGTGCGCCAGATATTGTGCCATTTGGTAGCACAACAGTTTATGTTCGTGGCTCGTTAAATGACTGGGGTACGGCAAATAGCTTTGAATATGTGGGTAATGGCGAGTACAAAATTGCGATTCCTCTAACAGCAGGCAGCTATGAATTTAAAGTGGCTTCTGAAGATTGGTCTACCGTTGATTTTGGTGCGCTTTCTGCTGATGTTGCTGAAGTGATCGAAGGCGAAGATGAGCCGCTAACACGCAGTGGCGCTAATATGACCTTTACGGCGGCAATGGATGCTGTTTATGTGTTCTCATTCGATGCCACAGACACCGAAAACCCAGTGCTTAACGTCTACAACGAAGAGCCATTTGTTGGTACGCCAATTTATGTACGCGGTAGCTTAAACGATTGGGGCACCAGTGATGAGTTAATTTATCAAGGCAAAGGTGTTTATACCTTCACTAAACAGTTAACTGCGGGTAGCTATGAGTTCAAAGTGGCCTCTGAAGATTGGAACACGGTGGATTATGGTTCAGGTGAAAGTAGTGCAGCGGTTACAGTGGGTACTGAAAAACTACTCGCAGTAAAAGGCGCAAATATGACAATGGATATTGCAAGCGATGGTCAATATCAGTTTGTGTTTGATGCCAGTAACCTTGAAGAACCACTTATGAGCGTATTCAATGCAGAAATGTTTGGCGAAACTCAAGTTTACTTACGTGGTAGCGTAAATGATTGGAGCACAGATAATCCACTGATTTATGCTGGTGATGCGATGTACAGTACCACCATGACTTTAGAGGCTGGTGACTATGAGTTCAAAGTCGCTTCTGAAGACTGGAATACGGTGGATTACGGTGGCAGTGGTGATGCCCCTGTTGCTGTGCTTGGCGAAGCGGCTTTACTAGAAGCGGTTGGCGCCAATATCGCCCTGAGTATTGCAGCTGCTGGCGATTATCGTTTTACAGTGCAAGGACCTGATCTGAGTAAACTAACAGTGACGGTTGAAGCAGTGGAATAGCTTTCCCTGCAGTACCCTTAAGCCGGGCTTTTGCTCGGCTTTTTTTGTATTTAATGAAAAGTTTGTATATTGTCATAACTCTCTATCAAGGAGCCTATGATGACAGAAACCAGTTTAACGAGTGCTAGCTTTGATCCAAAAGTAAAACAATATTGGTTATTACTGGGTATTTTTACCTGTGTGATTAGTATGGTAGGGATCCCTTTCATTCCCATAGTTGCGTTAATAATCTGGCTGGTGGCAGGGCGTATTTTAGCGGCGATGTCAGCCACGTTGTTAACGCGTAAGTTAGTGGTAAAACGCGGTGTCTTCTTTAAAGAAGAAAAATCGATCCCACTTGAAAAAATAACCGATGTGGCACTTAGCCAAGGTCCTTTAATGCGTCAATTTGGCCTTTATCGACTGAGTTTTGAAACGGCAGGTCAATCAGGACAAGGTGCATTGGTATCATTGCTCGGAGTGGTTGATGCTGAGAAGTTTCGCGAAGCAATCTTGAAACAAAAAGATGAAATGACTCAAAGCAGCAGTGCTAAGGTTGAACATCAACCTGAAGATACTCAGTTAGAACTGCTGCGCTCACTTACTTATAGCGTAAAAAACATTGAACAAATGTTAGTTACGCTATTAGATGAAAAGCGTTAAAAAACCTGACAGATTTGCTCTGCATTACAGGTGATTACAGTGACATTTTCGTAGCCAACACGAGTCAGTGCTTCGGCACTTAGTGTGGCGCGGGCACTACTTGCACAGTGTAAGTAAATGGGTCTTGCAGGATCTTTTTCAATTTCCATTAATTTCATTTCAAGTACACCACGCGGGATATTAATTGCACCTGTTGCTGCTTTAGTTGCGTGCTCAGCAGGTTCTCGTACGTCTATTAATAAACCGTGGTTTTCGCTTAATTCTTGTTTTGCTTGGTCAGCGCTAATGCGGCGCTGGTTTGGGGCAATAATTTTCATTAAGTCAGGAATTGGGGTCAGCATACTAATCCTCCATGCCAAGTTTGCGTAAAATGGTGATCATTGGGCACCACTTAGTGAATGCCGATTGAATTAAGTTTAGAGCAATAAATACCGTAAACCAAATCCACAGCGGACTGTGAAACTGTTGTAGCAACAATGAAATACAGATCATTACACCAGCAATTAAGCGAAGCGCGTCATTTAGTTTCATAATAAGACCTCGATAACAGAGTGATGTATTTAATATATTAGATAATTCTACATTAGTAAATTCTAATATTAGACTTTTCTAATATATCAATCTATACTTTAGCGGTATTTTAAGAATATAGAGTAGTGCGATTATGAACATCGATTTTGCGGCTATGGCCGACAATGTGGAACAAGCAGAGCAAATGCTAAAGATATTGGCGAATAAAAATCGTTTGATGATCTTATGTTCGCTGCAAGATGGTGAAATGAGCGTGAGCGAATTAAACGAAGCTGTGCCGTTGGCGCAGTCTGCATTATCGCAACACTTAGCGGCGCTGAGAAAAGCTCAGATAGTTGCTACTCGACGCGAAAGCCAAACTATTTATTACCGCGTGGTGGATGAAAATGTGGTATCAATCTTAGCGACCCTACATGGCTTATTTTGCAAAGGTAATTAAGCAATGAATGCTATCGATAATGCAGTAAAAAACAGCTTGAGTGGTCGCCTCCCTGTCATTATTTTTATTATGTCGGTGCTGCTTGGTTTAATGGCATTGAAGCAAACCCCCCGTGAAGAAGAGCCGCAAATTGTGGTTCCGATGCTTGATATATATGTGGCAGCGCCAAACGTTGAAGCGCCAGAAGTAGCAAGGCTGGTAACTGAACCATTGGAAAAGTTATTGGCGCAGTTAACGGGTGTTGAGCATATTTACTCGACTACACAAAGTAATGCTACTGTTGTTACTCTTCGCTTTGAAGTTGGTCACGATCGTGAGCAAGCCATTCTCGACACTTACGCTAAACTCTATAGCTATCAACACACGATGGCGTCAGTGATCAGCTCATGGCAAATACGTCCGGTTGAAGTGAACGATGTACCCATTGTGATGCTGGGCTTATTTAGTAAAGATCCAAAACTTTACGATGACTATCAACTAACTCGCTTTGCCAACGAAATCGCTAACAGTTTACAGCGCATCGAAAATACCAGCGAAGTGAAAGTGATTGCTGGTCGAACTCGTCAATTAACGATTAACCTTGATGCAAGTGCTCTTGCTGCACATCAAACAACCCTAACCGATGTGTATTATGCGCTTAGCGTATCTAACCAATTAGTGAATGTGGGCAGTGTTGTTGAGGGTAAGCAGCAAATTGCCTTACAAGTGGGTGATGTTTTACGCTCTCAATCTGCGATTGAACGTCTTGTTGTCAACGTGGTAAACGGTAAGAGTGTTTATCTAAGCGATGTGGCCCAGGTGAGTGATGGTCCAAGCGAAGCACAAAGTTATCAATGGTTGGCTCATTCAGATAACCAGCAACAACTTCCTTTAGTGACCATTAGTGTCGCTAAACAAGCAGGCACCAATGCGGTAGCTGTGGCTAACGAAGTGCACAGCATGATGGACAGTTTATCGGCTAATCTACTACCAGATGAAGTGGGCTACACCGTACTGCGTGACTATGGCCAAACAGCGAACGAAAAAGTAAATAACCTTACCTCGAGCTTAGTGTTTGCGGTATTTACCGTGGTTATTTTTGTTGGCGTATTTTTAGGGTGGCGACCAGCGATTGTTGTGGGGCTAGCGGTACCTATTTGCTACGGCATCACCCTGACACTTGATTTTGCCTTTGGCTATACGATTAACCGAGTCACGCTGTTTGCATTAATACTTTCTTTAGGTCTATTGGTTGATGATCCCATTACTGGGATAGACAACATAAGTCGCTTTTTAACAAAAAAAGGCGATAAAAAACAACGCATAGTTGATGCCATGAGCGAAATTCGTGTGGCGCTGTTTATGTCTACATTGACCATTATGGTGGCATTTATCCCACTTGCATTTATCACCGGCATGATGGGGCCGTATATGGCACCGATGGCATTTAATGTACCGGTCAGTGTGATGGTTTCAACCATAGTGGCATTTTTTGTCACGCCATGGTTAGCCATGAAATTACTTAAAGCGCCAGTCGATGACAGCATGCAACTAGAAGCTAACCCCCATAGCTTATACGAGCGCATGTTATCGCCATTACTTGAGTCTAAAGGCCGCGCCAAACTCGTTTTATGGACCACATTAGCTTTGTTTATCGCCAGTGCCATGTTACCCGTAATGCGTGCAGTGCCTCTAAAGCTATTACCGTTTGATAATAAAAACGAGTTGCAAATTTTAATTGATATGCCAGAAGGCACGAGCCTTGAGCAAACCGCCGCTTTCACTCGACAAGTACAAACCATCACTTGGCAATTAAATGAAGTAAGCGAGGCGGCAGCCTATGTTGGTCAGCCATCAAGCATGGACTTTAATGGTATGGTGCGTGGTTATTATCGACGTGAAGCTGCTAATTTAGCTGAACTCAGAGTATTACTGCTCGATAAAACTGAGCGTGATCATCAATCTCATGGCGTGGTCATGCGCTTGCGTGCCGCATTAGCGCCACTGGCAACTGATGGCATTGTAATTAAAGTGGTTGAAGTGCCACCGGGTCCGCCGGTTTTAAGTACCTTAGTGGCCGAAGTTTACAGTGAGCCATTTGTTGATACAGAGACTCACTATCAAGCAGCACTTGCCGTTGCAGCAAGATTAAAGCAAGAGCAGCATGTGGTTGAGGTTGATACCAGTATTGCTGCCAATGCGCCGTTACAACGTTTTGTTACTGATAAAAGTAAAGCGTCATTGTCGGCGGTGTCTACGCAAGATATTGCCCAGACCTTAGCCATTGCCTCGCATGGGCAAAATGTTGGGGTGTTATATGTTAGCGGCGAAACAGATCCTGTCGATATAAAGCTGCAACTACCATATCAAGACCGTAACCAATTTGCTGAATTGCTGGCTTTACAAGTGCGTGGCGATAGGGAACTTGCAAAAACCAGTGACGAATTTGGGCTGCAAAGTGCACCGCGGCCGCTGGTGGCGCTATCTGAGTTAGGTGAATTTCAGCATCAAGAGGTTGCCAAGCCAATTATGCGTAAAGATCAGCGTAATGTTGTATATGTTATGGCTGAGCTAAATGGTCGTACACCCGCTGAAATTATTGCTGACGTTAACGCCGACTTAGGCATCAGCACTGACGAATTTAGCCAAACAGATTGGCAAAGTAGGCACTTTTTCAATAATGGTGGTGGCCAAGTTTGGCAATTACCTGCTGGCACTGACGTGACCTTTAGTGGTGAAGGTGAATGGCGAATTACCATTGATGTATTCAGAGACATGGGGATTGCCTTTGCGTTTGCGCTCACTGCAATTTTCATCATCTTACGCATTCAAACAAACTCTGCGAGTTTGTCACTGATCATCATGTCGGCTATTCCATTAACCGTAATAGGGATCATGCCGGGCTTTTGGCTTTTGAATCAATTTGGAGAGCGCACTATTGCTGGTGCTCCAGAGCCGGTGCTATTCACCGCAACAGCCATGATAGGCATGATTGCACTTGCTGGTATTGTGGTTCGTAACTCACTTATTTTAGTTGAGTTTATTAATCAAGCTCGCGGCCAAGGTATGGCAATTAAACAGGCTTTGATTGCCGCAGGTACGGTGCGTATGCGCCCTGTGTTACTGACTGCGGGAACCACCTTATTAGGTAACTTGGTGATCACCCTAGACCCGGTATTTAGCGGTCTAGCGATCGCAATTATTTTTGGTATTGTGGCATCAACATTGTTCTCATTATTTGTTGTGCCGCTGGTTTATTATTTAGTGTTTGCAAAGGATGCAGCCAAAGAGGAACAAGCTCATGCAGGGTAAATCGAAACTTATTGGTTCAATCATCGCGTTATCTGTGATCATTGTGGCGGTACTTTACATGGCGGGCAGTTTCTCTGATAAGCAAGCTGCAGGCATGAAAAACCCATCGGCAAATGATTACACTGGTCAGTTAGTGACAGTAACACTGGCAGATATTGCTCGTGATGAAGTTGTACCGGGCACCGTGATTGCAAAACAAAATACGCAAATCTCTTCTCGTGTAATGGCACAAGTTGAGCGTTTAAATGTACGCGCTGGCGATACTGTAAAACAAGGTGACGTGCTAATTACCTTGCAGCAAGATGACTTTAAAGCAGGACTTGCTCAAAGCGAAGCACAAATAAATGCAATTAATGCCTCGCTGACTCAAGCGGAGAAACAACTAAAGCGTATTAACGATTTATACAAGCAAGGCTTGGTATCTGTTAGCGAATACGACGATGCAAAAGCAAGGTTCGATAATTTAACGGCGAACCTAGCGATTGCTAAGCAGCAGCAAACACAAGCGCAAGTTGCACTGAGTTTTACGCAAATTAAAGCACCGATTTCAGGTGTTGTGGTTGAGCGTTTTGCAGAGCCTGGCGATACCGCAACTCCTGGCACGCCATTACTCGCACTGTATAACCCACAACAATTACAATTAGCATTTAATGTTAGAGAACAACAAGCAATTAAGTTGAATGTTGGTCAAACTCTAACGGTTAAACTACCTGCTTTATCAACGTCAATGCCTGCCACAGTGACAGAAATTGTGCCTGTTGCTGATAGTGCTGCGCGTAGTATGGAAATCCGTTTAGAAACAGATGCGCAAACTGGGTTAATGCCTGGGCTTTATGCACAATTACAATTACCGCTCGCCACTGAAAAAGGGGTGTTGATTGAGTCAAGCTTGGTGCACCAATATGGCCAATTGAGTATGGTCTATTTACTTGAAAATAATCAGATAGTGCGTCGCTATGTGCGCCTTGGTGAAATGCTCGATGGTAAGCAGCACATCGTTTCAGGTTTAAACCCGGGTGATGTGCTGGCTGTTGATTTTAAAACTAAATAAAGGTCGCTATTTCGTCTAGCGACTTTTTCACTAAGGCATGCTCAGGGATGGTTGCATCTGTTCCTGGGTAGCCTGCAATTAGTAGCATATAAGGGCGCTCATTATCTTTATCACGACCACAAATTTCGGTTAAAAAGCTCATTGGCTTTGGTGTATGCGTGAGGGTGGCAAGACCAGCTCTGTGTAGTGCTTGAATTAAAAAGCCTGTTGCTAGGCCAACAGATTCATGAACATAGTAATTGGTATTTTTGTCATCGGCAGAAATACCGCCTTTCTTTTGACTAAACACGGCAATTAGCCAAGGCGCATGCTCAAGGTAGGGCTTACTGGCATCTGTGCCAAGTGGTTTTAAGGCATCTAACCATTCTTCACCTGCGCGACCTTCATAAAATGAGCGCTCTAGTTTTTCAGCGGCTTCACGAATTTGTTTTTTCACATTGCTGCTGTGTATTGCTACAAAGTGCCAAGGTTGATGATTGGCACCGCTCGGTGCAGTGCCAGCCGCTCTAATACAGGTTTCGATTATTTCTTTTGGCACTGGGCGGTCGCTAAAGCTGCGAATACTGTGGCGACGCTGACTCACGGCTAAAAACTCTTCGGCGCGTTTAAGCATCTCGTCATGAGGGTACTCAATAAAGTCATTGAGTGGCTGATTTTTGTGTTCTTGCATGGCTTTTCGCTTCTTGTGTGTTGATGATTTTAATTATGAATATGTTGGTTTCGGCGGTACTCTTTTAATTCATTGCTCAACCAATCTTTTGCATTGAGTAACGACCCATTGCTGAGTCTTACTTTATAGGGCTTACCGCTCCATGAGCTTTTACTCGCCAAATTTTCAATAAACTTTTCGGCAGTTTTTGCATAGCGGGTTGCTTTTCGATACTTCATAGCAAGGTGTTCGGCAGCATCTTGGCTTGAGTGCTCTGTACCATTGCGAATAAATACGGCATCGCTCTTAGCGACAAAATCAATGAGGTGATTTATCTCTTGTTCTGGGGTGGCTGCATCACTGAATTGGCTAATGCTCAATAACATTAATGCGATTAACCAATATCCTCTCATACATAATCTCATAGCGTTTGATGCTCTATCGTCAAGGTTGCAATTATTGGGTTATGATCTGAGCTTGCAAGCTCAGGTACAACGGTAGTTTCTATTTTGACACCACGCACCCATACTTGGTCAAGTGCTAATCCAAATGCTTTGGTGCGCTTATCATCTAAATAAATAGCTTCGTGCAAACCTAGCTGGGTCAATGTTTGCTGTAATAAGGCTTGGCGTTCATCACTCCAGGTATTGAGATCACCGGCAAATACAATAGGGCCTTTGTGCGTTCGCATAATAGCGGCGGCATCGTCGAGCTGTTGCTTAAAGTCACTAACGCCAATCGTAAAGTTAATGGCATGTAGGTTAATACTGAGTAATAACTGTTGATCAGGCAGCGCATACTCCACAATATTGGTGGCTTTTGGGCTACGTAGCCAAGGCTCTTTATGGGTGAGTGTACAATGTACAGTAGCTGGCCAGCGGCTGAGTGTCATAACTCCTGATTGCACGCTGCCGCTCTTATACCCTTTAGCAAAGCGCCAATAGGGTTTGAGCTTTGTAAGCGAAGGTTCTTCGATAGCTTCTTGTAGTAACACAATATCAGCATCGGCATTTAGCTTTTGTAAATCTGTGAGTAAGCCATCTATTTGTGCTTTGTAGATATTCCAACTCAATAACTTGAACTGATAGGGCAAAATATAATGTTCAGCGTAAGTTTGCATGCGGCTTTGCGCTAATTGCTGTTGGCAATTAGCAAGGTTCACAGCGGTTTTGGTTATACCTTGTTGCTCATCAGAGCTAGGATCGCTTGAAAAGCTATACCAAGACAGCACACTTAAACACACAAGTAATAAAAATATACGCAGATATGCCGTCATAATGACCTTTAGTTACTTTCCTTGAGAGTTAGTCGTCGATAGCCTCAGTTTAGTTCAAAGGCTAAATGTTAGAAACTGTAGTATTTCCTACAATTTTTATACGCTTTCTTACCCAAAATGTGTACTCATATTCTTATACTTACTGAGCTTAACAACTCAGACAAAGGAACTACTCATGAAACAAATGGCCTGTATGCTGCTTGCCTTATCGGTGACAGCGTGTTCATCAGTCACCATAGTGCCAGAAAAAACAACCAATAAATTAGCCACTAAAGCTGATTACCAAGATAGCCGCCCATTCTTTTTGTGGGGCCTTGTTGGTGAAGAGCGCGTTGATGTAAAGGCTATTTGCCAAGATAAAAAAGTTGCCCAAATGCAATCGCAACAAACATTCGCTGATGGCGCATTAGGACTTGTTACACTCGGAATTTATGCTCCTCACACAGTAAAAGTATGGTGTGAGCAACAAGCACAGGAGCAACAACTATGAAAAGCCTACTAGTAACAACTGTGTTAGTAGCAACCTTAAGTGGTTGCACAAATATCTACTTTGATAATGGCAGTGCTGCACAAGCCAATAAAGCGCCTGCAACAGAGCAATGGCATCATAACTTTGCCGCAGCGCTTTACGAAGGTTCAAAGCCTGTCGACTTATCTGAGGAGTGTCCTGATTCCGAATGGCAAACCGTTCACACTTATAAGTCGTTCACCAATGGCTTAGCTGAAGTTGCAGTAAACCAAGTTGGGCCTATTTGGTACCCGAAAACAGTTGAAATAAGCTGTGCTCAAGTACCTTATAAGCCAGACTAGTTATTCATAACGCAGCGCATCAATTGGGTTTAAGCGTGCCGCTTTAATAGCGGGCGCTAAGCCAAACACAATACCAATCAATGAAGTAAAGCCAAATGACAGCATAATCGCCCAACCCGGTATGTAGGCATCTGGCATGCTCGGCACTGATAACGAAATCAGTGCCGCAGCACCATAACCAATCGCTAAACCAATTAAACCACCAAACAGTGATAGCACCACAGCTTCAACTAAAAATTGCAGCATTATAAAGCCTGGTGTTGCCCCTAATGCTTTTAAGGTGCCGATCACACGTGTACGCTCTGTTACCGAAACCAGCATGATATTCATCACACCAATACCCCCAACTACTAGGCTGATACCCACTATCCCCGCGGTAATTGCGGTTGCACTACCGGTAAATTTATCGATATTGGCACGGGCTTTTTCGGCGGTTTCAAATTCAAAGTCGTCATCTTCGCCGTCTTTCAGTTTATGTAATTGACGTAAGATGCGGCGAATTTTAGCCAGTACTTGCGCTTCGTTAGCATCATCTTTCAAACGAAACATCATTTGTACATTGGTATCAACACTGCCGCCTTCTAGCGCACTCATGGTACTTATTGGAATATTAATGTAATCGTCTTGGTCAAAACCTAATAAACTACCTTGTTTTTCAGCAACACCAATAATGCGAAACCACTCACCACCGAGTTTGATATACTCACCTACAGGGTTTTCAGGCAGGTTAAGCTTTTCGATAATTGAAGGGCCAATAAACGCCACTCGACGGCGTTTTTCATCATCTTCTGCGCGAATAAACCGCCCGAGTTCTGGGTAGGTGCGGTAAGCTTTTTGGTAGTCTTGCTCGGTGCCCATTACCCGTGAAGCATGACTTTTATTGCCATACTCTGCTGCACCAGAAAAGCGCCAAGTAAACATTAGCGCAGTAAAGGTTTCGGCTTCTTTTACGCGTGCTTTTAGAGTTAAAAAGTCGCTGTAGGTTAACTTTGCTTGTTGACCTACCATTTCTTTTTCTACGCTAGTGTAAGGTTTTATATTGGTGACATCGGGAGACATATCAGCAAGCTGATCATTAATTTGCTTGGTAAACCCTTGCATCACTGCCACCACGGTCACAACCGCCGCAACACCAATAATAATGCCTAAGCAGGTAAGAGCACTGCGCATCGCATTAGCTTTAATTGCCATCAGTGCGGCTTTTGTACCTTCCATTACAGCGATAGCAGATTTAAACATGTTGTCTTGTTCCTTCGCCTTTACGGGTATCACTAACAACCTTGCCATCAACTAAGCGAATAACACGTTGGCAGTGATCAGCAATATCTTGTTCATGAGTAACCAAAATGATGGTGTGCCCTTCGTTATGAAGTTCATCAAACAGCGCCATGATTTCAGTGGTGGTTTTACTATCTAAGTTACCGGTAGGCTCATCACCAAGTAGAATGTGGGGCTTAGTAACCAGTGCGCGAGCTATAGCGACACGTTGACGTTGGCCACCAGAAAGCTGGCTCGAAAGGTGATTTACCTTATCGCCAAGACCAACCCGTTGTAATGATTCGAGCGCTTGTTGCTTTCGCTCTTTGGCAGAAATAAATCGATACACTAAGGGCTGCATAACATTTTCAAGGGCGGATGCTCGTGGTAATAAGTTAAAGCTTTGAAAAATAAAGCCAACACTTTCATTACGCTGATGAGCAAGCTCCGTTTCGGTCATGCGCTTTACTAGCTTATCTTTTAAATAGTAGTCACCACTGGTGGGAGTATCTAAGCAGCCAAGCAAGTTCATCAGGGTTGATTTACCTGAACCCGAAGGGCCAATAATGGCAACATACTCATTTTGTGCAATTTCAATATTAATATCATCAAGGGCTTTGAAAACTTGTTCGCCCATTTTGTATTGTTTATTGATATTACTGAGTTTGATCACCGCAGACATTAGTTAGCACCTTTTTCAGGGCTGTTTTTAACGGCTACCGTATCACCCTCTTTTAGTGAGCTAAGTGGTCTAGCTGGGCCGATAACAATACGATCTCCTTTTGCAACACCGCTGGTTAGTGCTTGTTCGATATCTGAAGAAATACCTACCGTAACAGCTGTTTTAGTTACTGTATTATCTGCATTAAGCTTCCAGACAAAGTAGCTATCATCCTCTTTTTGAATAGCTTCAATAGGCAGTTTTAAGCCATTTTCGGCAATGCTTGTGGCGATTTCTGCGCGGCAGCTCATTCCGGCATAAAGCTGGCGGTCAGTGGCATCAAGCAGTACTTTGACTTTAAATGATAAGCCCTGAGAACCGGCTTGATTTTTTGCTGATGTGCCAATGTTTATTACTTTGCCAGTGAAAGGTTGATTTGGGTAAGCGGCGGCATAGATATCTGCGTGTTGGTCTAATTTGATACCGGCAATATCGGTCTCATCCACTCGAAGCTCGGCTAATATTGCGCTTGGATCAGCTACTAGCATCAAGTCTGAGCCAATAATGTTAGTTGTTCCCGCAATAACAGTTTCACCTTCTTTAATATTTACCGAAGCAAGTAGGCCACTCATTGGAGCGCGAAACACGCTTTTATTTAAACGGTCTTCAGCAATCAATAACGATGCTTGGGCTTGGTTGTAAGCTTCACGTCTTGCTTCAATATCTATTTTTGCTAAATCGCGGGCATTTTGTAGGTTTTCATACACTTCTTGGCCTGCAAGGCCCACTTCATAAAGCTCTTTCTGGCGGCTTAGTTGACGCTCGATATTTTTTAATCGGGTTTCGCTATGCTTTATATCGATTTCGGTCGCGCGAAGCACGGCCTTGTTGCGTGCAACTTCAGATTCAAACGCGGTCGTATCTAGGCGCATTAAAATATCGCCCTCAGTGACACTTTCGCCTTCTTCAACAAACACTTTCGCTACACGGCCTGTCACTTCTGAGCGCAGTTGCACTTGGGTATTAAACACGAGGTTGCCAGAGGCTAAAATTGAATCGGCAATATTGCCTTGTTCAACTTCTGCAATATGCATTTCTGGTGCATCTTTATTGCCTGTGACTTGTTTTGAAATCAGTAAAGCGACAAATGCTGTAACAGCGAGGCCAATAATAATGGCTTTTTTCATGTTACTTCCTTGGTAGTTAAGAGCGGCATATCGCCGCTCAAAGCAGAATTAAACGAGAGCGATTACAGTCCAAATACCGTAAATAACAATACTTGGTAGAGCTGCAAACAGTAGCGCTTTATTGAAAGTGAAATTAGTCCAGCTCTTTAAACCGATAGCTGCGATGAAAATACCCCAAATAGAAAAGATATTGAGACTTTCAAGTAAGGTGTAGAATGGGTGGCCAATTTCTAAACCAATTAAAAGTTGGTTAATCGAAGCATAGTTAAATAACGTCTGTGAGATTTGGTCGGTACTCGCAGTTAATACTAAGATGAGTAAACCAAGACTTGAGATAATCATTGGCATCATGGTCCACACACCAAAGCCATACCACGCACCATAACCGTAGTTAGCTTCTGGATCTTGCTTAGATACAAATAGGTAGTAGCCTGCCATTAGAGCATTAATAACAGCCAAACCAATGATGCCACCAAACATAGCAAACCATACTTGCATATCTATGGTTTGCTCCATGCTTTGGCGAATCATTTTTTGTTCTGCAATGGTGGCATCAACACTGGCAGCAGCCACTTGTTGATCGATTAAAAACTGCGGGTCAGCTTTATTGTAAAAAGCAAACATGCTGGCAGCGAGGATGCCGGCAAGTAAAATAAAGGCAACAAAAGACCAACCTTTTGCTTCCTTTAAACCATTAAAGGCTTTGCTCGGGCTGATAAAAATATCAACCAATGCGGTCATGACATTTGATGATTTCATTTTTTATTCCTTGTTTTATAACATTTGTTTTTAGGTACTAAAATATCCTGTTTAGTAACAAATTAGCAATTTGTTTTGTAACTGTATGTTAACAGCTGTGATTAGTAAATCTGTGATATGGTTAAAGGATTAATTTGAGTCGAATTTATTAGGAATAGTAGGTCGTTATGGTGAATAGCAATGGTCGTTGTATTGATGAGTTGGTATTAGGATTCTGGCGCTTGTTAGATTGGCAGATAACGCCACAGCAATGCTTAAGTTTTTTAGAAAATGCAATTGAGATGGGTGTGTCACATACCGATCATGCTGACATCTATGGTGAATACGGTTGTGAAGCCGAATTTGGTAAAGCACTTAAACTAAAACCAAGTATTCGTGATGAAATCAAAATAATCACTAAATGTGGTATTAAGCCTGCGTTTGCCAGCCTAGGATTACAAGGCAAAGCAAACCATTATGATTCAAGTGCCGCGCATATAATTGCCTCAGCACAGCAGTCACTTAAAAACTTTAACACTGATCGTTTAGATGTATTACTTATCCATCGCCCTGATTACTTAATGAACGCCGATGAAATGGCACAAGCATTTAATACCTTAAAAGCAAATGGTGACGTGATTGATTTTGGTGTATCTAATTTTACCCCATCGCAACTTAGCTTGTTGCAGTCGCGTTTAGATTTTGAGCTTGTGACTAATCAAATTGAGTTTTCACCTTACGAAATGAAAGCCCTTGATGATGGTAGCTTAGACCAATGCCAATTGCTCGATATCAAACCTATGCTTTGGTCACCATTAGCTGGGGGTCGTATATTCTCAAGTGATGATGAAAAAGCGGTGCGTTTACGTGCAGTGTTGGAGCAAGTTGGTGCTGAAATTGGCGCCACAGCCATTGATCAAGTTGTTTATGCTTGGCTGTTAATGCACCCAAGTGCACCGTCTGTGGTACTTGGTACGGGTAATATTGAGCGTGTTAAATCAGCTGTTGAAGCTAAGCAGCTTACTATGAACCGTGAACAATGGTATCGCATTTGGCAAGGCTCAACCGGGCATAGTGTACCTTAATATATAGCCCAAAACTAGAAAAGGGCCTTAACGGCCCTTCGTGTTGCAGCAAGTAACACATTCTTTATAAAGTGAAGTCAACCGCGTAAGCGACATACACTTTTAGATCTGAACCATCAATGTCGTTGTCTGAAAGACCGAAAGTAAAGCCGTCTTTCGACACTGAAACACCGTAGTCGATGATGTCATCATCACCAATGAAATCCCCTGAGTAATGGCCTAAGTGAAGGGCCATTTCTGCACCGGTACTGCCAACTGGGAAACTGTAGTCAGCATTTAAATATAGAGAGTCACCAAAATCTGTACCGTCACCGCTTGCTGCTGATGTTGCTAGGACTGCTGCACCAAAGGTGAAGCTACCCATGCTAATGCTACCGTAGATTTCTGAGAAGTCTGCATCTGTGTAAGACGCTGCATCTGGGTATGCATAATAAATGTAGCCAACATCGTAGCTAAAGGTTTCATTGATTTCACCGCCAAAACCAGCATAAAGGTCTAGCTCGTAAGTCATGTCGTCAGCCCAGCTAGCATTCGATACCCAAGTACCCGCATAAAAGCCAGATTCACTTGCGTAGTCGATACCACCTTGGATTGCAGCATCACCACCGCCTTGCTCTTGACCACGCCATAAGTAGTTTGAAGTTGCCGCAGCGTTTGCTGTAACTTCTGCATAGCTATATGTTGAGCTCAAAGTTAATAGCGCAAGGGCGCTTGCTGCGACCGTTTTTTTTAGTTTTAGCATGTTTCTGTATCCTGTTGTTATGTTGATTTTGTCCCATTTTCAGATTGCAGTCTGGTTATTATTTGAGGACATTTTCTATGTGTTGTCTGGATACGATATTGCACTGGTTGTGCCAAGTTAATTCCGAGCGGGATATTTTATGCTTAAAGGCTTTAAAAACAGGCTTTTAAACTTGTTTAATTGTGAAAAGGATGGTTATTTGAATTGTTCATGCGCACATGTGTGGTGCAAAAAATAACCCGGTTGCACAATTGCGAAGCAACCGGGTTTTGCTTATTTGAGAGTAACTTAGCCGAAAATTGCACGCATTAGAGTAATGGTTTCTTCAACACTGCGGCCTTTTTCAACTTCACTGATGATTGAATCGCGCTTAGCTTTGATATGTTCAGGGATATCATCACTTGCTAATGCTCGGTCCACCAGTATCTCTGCTGATTCTTTGCCACGGCGTACGGTCTTTTTACCTGCTGAGCTTGTGGTACTCTTAGGTTTGTTTAACAACTTAATATAGTTAGAGTTATCAGCGGTACTTTTATCTGCATAATAAAAGAAGCTAGGCAATAGGGCTTTGATTTCAACCAGAGATTGTTCAAGCTCATTTGCTGCACTGGCCATTTTGAACCAAGGCATGCTATGTATTGCTTCGACAACATCTTGCCAGTAGCGCTCAAAATCACGGTTATTAAGCTTAGTAATGCCTAATGCCGCACAAAGGGCATCAAGTTTACTATTTACGATTGGTGTAAACACGTCAGGTCGGCGCATCGCAAGCAAGCGAGTAGCAGGAGCAAGCGTTGGCTTTTCATCGCTGCCATTAAATGCCATGAAGTAAGCAACCATAAAATGCTGATAATGTTCTTGCGTTACTTCACCCTCAAGTGGGATGTGTACAAGCGCCTCATCGAATGCACCTGGCAAATCACTCAACATTTGGTGGAAACCTTTTGCGTTCTTAGTAGAAGCAAACCATTCAACGTCGAAGTTATAGCTGCTTGGATCAAGCGAGGCACTGTGTTTACCTGAAAACGCTAAACGGTCTTCTGGGATCATCTCTTTTAGGGATTGCGATTTAATTGCGGCAATGTAATTAGCTAAGCGTAGTTGCTCATCAAGGGCTACAAGCTCTTTATGCTGCTCGATGAAGCCTGCAATAACAGGCCATGGCGCAACCCTTAATGTTTTTAACTGCAAAAAACTGATTGCAGAAATTAATAAGTCATGAAGTTTTTTAAGAGTGGGTAATTGCTTATCTTCTAACAGATCGTAGTTAATGCGATCACGGCTTGCACTTAATAGCTCATAGCACCAACCTAAAAAGTCTTCAGGGTGGTTTTCTACTTTAACTGCCATAAGGTTTAAGCTGATATCAGAGGCTTGCTTGAGGATATTTTGATAAATTTGACTTTCTTGCTCGCCAAGCGCCATTTTTGACGGTGAAATAAGCAGTTTCTTCATGCTTAATCGATACTCCAGTTTTGACCAAATTGGGTTGTTTAATTTTAGTACACAGGGTGCAAAAACAACAGGGTCGTGCATCATACCGAAGTAATGGAATGATGCAATCTTACTGATAATTTATAAGTAAGATTGCGGCTGATGTGGTTTATTAATCATTGTCATCGAGTGTAAATAATTGCTCAACACTGAGTTCAAAGTGAGTAGCAATTTTTAACGCGATAATCACCGAGGGTATAAAGCGGCCGGTTTCAACTGTGCTGATGGTTTTACGTGATACTGCAATGGCATCAGCAAGTTCTTGCTGCGATAACCCCTTTTCTTTGCGGAATTTAGCGATATTATTTTGCACTTTTATACCTAGTCTCTACTTTGCCAAAGAATTGATACGCCATATATCAAACACATCAAAGCAAGGTAAAATGTGGCCATCATGCTATGAGATACATTTAAAGCAAGTTCATCAGACAATAAAAAAATAGCCCCCATGCTAAAAAGCAATCCAAGCACTACATGTTTATAAGCGATGGTATCAATCGTATTTAAAAATTCATCCTTATACGTAAGGCGATAACCAAGTTTCCATGTAAATCCCCCTCTAATTACAAACATAAAGAAAGATCCTAAAAATGCGGTACCGCCAATAAACAGTAACGGTGCTGATGTTTGCTTGAGCATTGGGTAAACACTAATAATTAATAACGTGACTCCCATGAATATTGAAAACCATGCGTTATGACTCATAAACTTTTCTTCTGTTTTGATATCTTGCTTAGACATAATCGTTTCCTTTTATTTTAAACTCAAATGTAACCTACAGGTATCAATGTAACCCTAAGGTATCAATGTAACCCTAAGGTATCATGCGGTCAAGATTTTTTTGTAACCTATAGGTATCAAATGGTTTCAGCGCTGATTCATATTCTTGTACCTAAGCTTGTTCACAAACCTTTTTATGTGTTGGGCAATGCAATTGCGCCTAACTCCCGCTATGATAAGAACATTGTTTGCCCATTTTTAAGGATGATTATGAAAACCTTACTGAAAATCGTTGGTGTCATCTTCGTATTACTGATTGCATTGGTAGTCGCAGCACCATTCCTAATACCTACAGACGCGATATTTAATAAAGTATCGGAGCAAGTAGAACAAACCACAGGTCGTAGTCTGACTATTAATGGCGATAAAAAGCTGTCGGTATTTCCATCATTAAAACTCGAATTGAATGATGTGCACTTTGCTAATATGCAAACAGGCTCACAAAAAGATATGGCAAGCATGCAGCAACTTGCTATCCGTATCCCGTGGATGTCGTTATTTGGCGGTGAGTTTAAACTTGATAAATTCGTTATTAACAAACCAACAATTTTGTTAGAAACCGATAAAAATGGTAAAGCAAACTGGCAATTATTTGATGCGGTTGCTGAGCAACCACAGACAGAGCAGCAAAAGAGTTCTGGCGCTGTTAACTTACCAGATAACTTTGACATCGAACTTGGTGAAGTAGCAATCTACGGTGGTACTTTCACTTATCTAGATGGTAAAACCGGGGCAAAGCAACAGATAAGCGATTTAGAATTAGCCATCCTATTACCTTCTCTTCGTAAGACCTTAGAGTTAAAAGGCGGTATTACCTATATGGGTGAGCGCTTTGATTTAGATGTCACGCTAGATACACCTATTAAAGCGATTGAAGGCGAAACCTTTAATGTAAGCACTGAGGTTGATTCACGCTTAGTCGATTTGAATTTTAAAGGTGCAATTGCAGAAATGGGTAATGACGTGCAAGGGCTTCTTTCTGTCAGTGGTGACTCAGTGAAAAATATTGCGAGTTGGCAAGGTGTTGAACTTAATGCAAAAGAAAATGCGTTTAATGCATTTAATGTAAAAGGGTCAATGCATCTAAAAGGGCAGCAGTTTAAGCTTACAGAGCTACTTGCCACCCTAGATGAGCTGCAAATTAAAGGTAAAAGCGATATTAAGCTTGGTGATCGTTTAGCTGTGAATGCCGATATTGATTTAGGTATGCTTGATCTAAACCCTTACCTACCAGAGGGCGTAGCTAAAGAAGAGCAAGCAGAGCCTGCAGCAGATGCGCCAGCACAACCAATTGTTTGGGATGATACTGCAATTGATATGAGCGGCTTAAATGCACTTGATGCAAATGTAGTCGTGCGTTCAAGTGGCTTAAAAGCCAATGATATTACCCTTGGTGAAAACCAGTTAACGGTGAACCTAAAAAATGCCGTGGCTAAAATCAGTCTAGACAAGTTTGTTGCTTATGAGGGCAATGGTAAAGGTGTGATAACCGTTAACGCCAAGCAAACACCTTATAAAATTAGTACTAACTTTTCTTTAGATAAAATTGATGCGCAGCCATTACTGACTGATGCGGCTGGTTTCGATAAGTTAATGGGTAAAGGTTCTCTAAACTGGGATCTAACGACCACAGGCCAAAGCCAAAAGAGCTTTATAAATGCTTTAAATGGTAAGTTAGGCTTTGAGTTTGCTGATGGTGCGGTAAAAGGGGCCAACATTGCAGAGATGGTTCGTAAAGCAAAAGAGCTTATCAAAGGTAACTTAAGCGCAGTATCAGAAGGTTTAGATACAGGCTTTGATAACTCACAGCAAACAGACTTCTCGGCATTGCAGGGCAGTTTTGTATTCACTAACGGTGTTGGTGAAAATAAAGATCTGTCGCTACTTAGCCCGCTTATTCGTATTACTGGCTCAGGTAAAGTTGATTTACCTATGACGAATGTAGACTATCGCTTGGTAACGGGGATTGTTGATTCAATCGAAGGACAAGGCACGACCGATGATAGTACAGGCTTTAAAATTCCACTGCGTATCAAAGGCCCATTCCATGATGTTGGTTATAGCTTAGATGTCAGTGATGCGGCGAAAGAAGAAGTCAAAGAAAAAGCTAAAGATAAAATCAAAGACAAATTAAAAGGTCTATTTGGTAATTAATAAAAATTTAATTAAAGTCAAAAACAGGGCGCATTTGCGCCCTGTTTGTTTTATAATCAATAACAAACCAGCAAGCTGCTGTAATTCCTCAATGCAGGCATTGCGATTAATTCCAAATTAATTAAAAAATAACCTACCACTTCCTTGCCATTGCTGCTACAATTGCCCGCCCTTAAGAGACAACTTGCTTGTTTTTTGAGTGGAATTTAACCGAAATGTCTTGATTTTAAACAAAATTAAGGCGTGTTGTAATTTCTACACCGGAGGTCATTAACATGATCCAAATGCAAACTCAGCTGGACGTTGCTGATAACAGCGGCGCTCGCAAAGTGCAGTGTATTAAAGTCCTTGGCGGTTCGCACCGTCGCTATGCAGCGGTTGGCGATATCATCAAAGTTTCTGTAAAAGAAGCTATTCCTCGCGGTAAAGTGAAGAAAGGTGATGTTAAAAACGCGGTAGTTGTGCGTACTAAAAAAGGCGTTCGTCGTCCGGACGGTTCTTTGATCCGTTTCGATAGCAATGCGGCTGTTATCTTAAACGATAACTTACAGCCAATTGGTACTCGTATCTTCGGCCCTGTGACTCGTGAACTTCGTACTGAAAAGTTCATGAAAATCGTTTCACTAGCACCAGAAGTACTATAAGGAGTCTATCATGGCAGCAAAAATCCGTCGTGATGACGAAGTAATCGTACTAGCAGGCAAAGACAAAGGTAAGCGCGGTAAAGTGCTTTCAGTTGTTGCTGAATCTGGTCGAGTATTTGTCGAAGGCATCAACTTAATCAAGAAGCACCAAAAGCCTGTTCCTCAGTTGAACCAAGCTGGCGGTATTGTTGAGAAAGAAGCGTCTATCGACGTATCAAACGTTGCGATCTACAACTCGGAAACGGGTAAAGCAGATCGTGTAGGTTTCAAGATTGAAGATGGTAAGAAATTACGTATCTTTAAATCTACTGGTAAAACTATCTAATAGTTGGAGTAGAATGATGGCGAAACTGCATGAAGTATATAAAGACAAAGTAGTTGCTGAGCTTCAAGAGAAGTTTGGTTTCAGCTCTGTCATGCAAGTCCCTCAGATCGAAAAGATCACATTAAACATGGGTGTGGGCGAAGCTCTAGCTGACAAGAAGATCCTAGATAACGCTGTTGCGGATCTAGAAGCAATCTCTGGTCAGAAACCTCTAATCACTAAAGCACGCAAATCAGTTGCAGGCTTCAAAGTGCGTGAAGGTTACCCAATTGGTTGTAAAGTAACCCTACGTGGCGAGCGTATGTGGGACTTTTTTGAGCGTTTGGTTTCAATCGCTATCCCACGTATCCGTGACTTCCGTGGTGTAAGTGCTAAGTCTTTTGATGGACGTGGTAACTACAGCATGGGCGTACGTGAGCAAATCATCTTCCCAGAAATCGATTATGATAAAGTAGACCGTGTTCGCGGTATGGATATCACAATCACTACTTCTGCGAAAACAGATGATGAAGGCCGTGCGTTGTTAGAAGCGTTTAACTTCCCATTCAAGAAATAAGGGTAGGGTTATGGCAAAGAATTCTATGAAAGCGCGCGAAGCAAAGCGTGCGAAATTAGTTGCTCAGTTCGCTGAAAAGCGTGCGGCACTAAAAGCTATCATCAGTGATGTTAATACATCTGACGATGATCGTTGGGACGCGGTATTAAAGCTACAAGCTTTACCACGTGATTCTAGCTCTTCACGTCAACGTAATCGTTGTAACGTTACGGGCCGCCCACATGGTTACCTTCGCAAATTCGGCATGAGCCGTATTAAAGTTCGCGAAGCAGCTATGCGCGGTGAAATTCCTGGCCTTAAAAAGGCTAGCTGGTAATAGTATCACGGGAGTAAGACTATGAGCTTGCAAGATCCTATTGCGGATTTGTTTACACGTATCCGTAACGGTCAGTCAGCGAAGAAAGTATCAGTAACGATGCCAACTTCAAAACTGAAAGTAGCAGTAGCTAAAGTATTAAAAGATGAAGGTTATATCGCAGATTACGCTGTAAGCGGTGAAGCGAAGCCTGAGCTTTCTATCGATTTAAAATATTTCGAAGGCAAAGCTGTTATTGAAAACATCCAGCGTGTTAGCCGCCCTGGTCTACGTATCTATAAGAAACGTGACGAATTACCAAAGGTAATGGGTGGTCTTGGTATCGCTATCGTATCAACTTCTAAAGGCCTAATGACAGACCGCGCAGCACGTAGTGCCGGCGTTGGTGGTGAGATCATTGGCTTTGTAGCTTAATCGGAGGGGAACTATGTCTCGCATAGCAAAGGCACCAATCAATGTTCCTGCCGGTGTAGAAGTTACATTAAAAGGCCAGGACATCACAGTTAAAGGCAAAAACGGTGAATTAACTCGTACTATCAACGACGCTGTTGAAGTACAAGTTAACGACAACGTTATTACAACTTTACCTCGTGAAGGCGTAGCTAATGCATGGGCACAAGCAGGTACTGCTCGCGCTCTAATCAACAACATGGTTGTTGGTACGCATGAAGGTTACGAGAAGAAACTTCAGTTAGTAGGTGTTGGTTACCGTGCAGCAGCTAAGGGCAAAGTATTAGACTTAACTCTTGGTTTCTCACACCCAGTGAATTTCGAAGTACCAGAAGGTATTACGATTGAAACACCAAGCCAAACAGAAGTTCTAGTTAAGGGCGTAGACAAGCAGTTAGTTGGTCAAACAGCTGCTAACATCCGTGCATACCGTAAACCTGAGCCTTATAAAGGTAAAGGTGTTCGTTACGCGGACGAGAATGTACGCCGTAAAGAGGCTAAGAAGAAGTAAGGTAAGACGATGGATAAAAAAACAGCTCGTCTACGTCGTGCTAAACGCACTCGTAGAAATTATATTGAACAAGGCACAACGCGTCTTGTTATCCACCGCACGCCACGTCACATTTACGCTCAAGTAGTTACTGCTGAGGGTACTGTACTGGCTGCTGCTTCTACTGTTGAAAAAGCAATTAGCGAAACAGTTAAAGGCACAGGTAACGTTGCAGCTGCTCAAGCAGTTGGTAAAGCGGTTGCTGAACGTGCAGCTGACAAAGGCATCGAAAAGATTGCTTTTGATCGCAGTGGCTTTAAATATCACGGCCGTGTGAAGGCGCTTGCTGATGCAGCGCGTGAAGCCGGTCTGCAATTCTAGGAGTAGACAATGGCTAACGTAGAAGCAAAGCAACAACAGCCTGATTTGGCTGAAAAGCTAATCGCGGTAAACCGTGTGTCTAAAGTGGTTAAAGGTGGTCGTATCTTTAGCTTCACTGCACTAACAGTAGTTGGTGACGGCGCAGGTAAAGTAGGTTTTGGTTATGGTAAAGCACGTGAAGTTCCAGCTGCTATTCAAAAAGCAATGGAAAAAGCACGTCGCAACATGATCAGTGTAGACCTTAACGGTAACACGCTACAGCACCCAATCAAGGGTCGCCACGCGGGTTCTAAAGTATACATGCAGCCTGCTTCTGAAGGTACAGGTATCATCGCCGGTGGTGCGATGCGTGCAGTACTAGAAGTAACTGGTGTACAGAACGTATTGTCAAAAGCATACGGTTCAACTAACCCGATCAACATCGTTCGTGCAACGATTGCTGCTCTAGAGAACATGAACTCTCCAGAGTCAATCGCTGCTAAACGTGGTCTTAGCGTTGACGAAATCACGGGGTAAACCATGGCTAATAAAACTGTAAAAGTAACACAAGTAAAGAGCTCTATCGGTCGTTTACCGAAGCATAAAGCTACATTACGCGGTCTTGGTCTACGTCGTATCAATCACACTGTTGAGTTAGAAGACACAGCATGTGTGCGTGGTATGATTAACCAAGTTTCTTACATGGTAAAGGTTGAGGGTTAATTCGATGCATTTGAATACACTTTCACCTGCTGCTGGTGCAAAAACTGAAAAGAAACGTCTAGGTCGTGGTATTGGTTCTGGTCTTGGTAAGACTGGTGGCCGTGGTCATAAAGGCCAAAAATCACGTTCTGGCGGTAAAGTTCGCGTTGGTTTCGAAGGCGGTCAAATGCCTATGCAACGTCGTCTACCTAAATTTGGTTTCACTTCACGTAAATCATTAGTATCTACTGAAGTTAACCTTTTTGAAATCGCTAAAGTTGAAGGCGATGTAGTAGACGTAAACGCGTTACAAGCAGCTGGTCTAGTTAAAAAGAACATCCAGTTCGTTAAAGTAGTTAAATCTGGCGAAGTTTCACGCGCAGTTACCGTTAAAGGTCTTAAAGTGACTAAAGGTGCTCGCGAAGCTATCGAAGCTGCCGGAGGCAAGGTAGAAGACTAAGGAAGTACTAATGGCTAAACCAGGTCAAGATATGAAAAGTGCACAAAGTGGGCTTTCGGAATTGAAGCGTCGATTACTATTTGTATTAGGTGCTATCATTATTTACCGTCTAGGTTCATTCGTGCCGATCCCTGGGATTGACGCCGCTGTACTTGCCGATTTCTTCGAGCAACAAAAGGGCACCATTGTTGAAATGTTTAACATGTTCAGCGGTGGTGCGCTTGAGCGAGCTTCAGTGTTAGCACTGGGTATTATGCCGTATATCTCGGCTTCGATTATTACGCAACTATTAACGCATATGTATCCGCCGTTTATAGAGCTTAAGAAAGAAGGTGAGCAAGGGCGTAAGAAAATTAGCCAGTACACACGCTACGGCACGCTTGTGCTTGCTACAATCCAATCAATCGGTATTGCTACCAGCTTACCGGGCATGATGGACGGGTTAGTTGTTAACCCAGGCATCGGTTTCTACTTCACTGCTGTAGTGAGTTTAGTAACTGGTACTATGTTCCTAATGTGGTTGGGCGAACAAATTACAGAACGTGGGATCGGTAACGGTATCTCAGTTCTGATTTTTGTTGGTATCGTAGCTAACCTGCCGTCTGCTATTGGTTCGACAGCCGAAATGGCGCGCCAAGGTGATCTGAATGTACTTGTACTGTTATTGATTGCTGTAATCGTATTCGCTGTTACTTACCTAGTTGTATTCTTTGAACGTGGTCAACGTCGTATCGTCGTTAACTATGCAAAGCGTCAACAAGGTCGTCAGGTATTTGCTGCTCAAAGCACGCACTTACCACTGAAAGTAAACATGGCGGGTGTTATTCCACCAATCTTTGCTAGCAGTATAATTCTGTTCCCTGGTACAATTGCAAGCTGGTTCGGCCAGGGTGAAGGTCCGGTCGCTGATGTGCTACAAGCAATCGCTACAACGTTGACTCCAGGTCAACCTTTATATGCGATGGTTTTAGCTGCGGCTATTATCTTCTTCTGCTTTTTCTACACCGCGTTGGTATTTAACCCGCGTGAAACAGCAGATAACCTGAAAAAATCTGGCGCATTTATCCCAGGTATTCGTCCAGGTGAGCAGACATCTAAATACATTGATAAAGTGATGACACGCCTGACATTGGCAGGTGCTTTGTATATAACCTTTATCTGTCTGGTGCCCGAATTCATGACTATGGCATGGCAAACGCCATTCTATTTCGGCGGTACATCAATTTTGATTATCGTTGTTGTAATCATGGACTTTATGGCACAAGTACAGACGCATCTGATGTCACATCAGTATGATTCTGTGCTGAAAAAAGCAAACCTTAAAGGCTACGGTCGATAAGGTCATTTTACGGAGTTGAGCAATGAAAGTACGTGCTTCCGTTAAGAAAATATGCCGTAACTGTAAAGTTATTAAACGTGCTGGTGTAGTACGCGTAATTTGCAGTGAGCCTAAGCACAAGCAAAGGCAAGGCTAATTAAACAGTCGTGCAGGCTGAGTTATTTACTCGGCCTGTGTTTTTAGTTGTGATTTGGTCTTCGTTTGAGTATCCTTACGGGCTTTTCAAACAGATGATTACCAAATTCAAATATAGGAGATGTGTTAGTGGCCCGTATCGCTGGCATTAACGTCCCTGATCATAAACATGCAGTTATCGGTTTAACTGCTATTTATGGCATAGGTAAGACTCGCTCTAAGGAAATCTTAGCAGCGACTGGTATCGCCGAGACCACAAAAATCGGTGAACTTTCAGACGAAACACTTGACGTATTGCGTGAAGCAGTTGGCAAGTACACTGTAGAAGGTGACCTTCGTCGTGAAGTTACATTAAATATCAAGCGCCTTATGGACCTTGGTTGTTTCCGTGGCCTACGTCACCGTCGTTCGTTACCACTACGTGGTCAACGTACTAAGACTAACGCGCGTACTCGTAAGGGTCCTCGCAAGCCTATCAAGAAATAAGGTGGGGTAGATTATGGCTAAAGCACCAATTCGTCGTAAGAAGGTTAAAAAGCAAGTTGCTGATGGTATGGCTCACGTTCATGCTTCTTTCAACAACACTATTGTAACAATTACCGACCGTCAAGGTAATGCACTATCTTGGGCAACAGCAGGTGGTTCAGGTTTCCGTGGTTCACGTAAATCTACTCCATTCGCGGCTCAGGTTGCTGCAGAGCGTGCAGGTACTGCTGCTCAAGAATACGGTTTAAAAAATCTAGAAGTTTTCATCAAAGGTCCAGGTCCAGGTCGTGAATCTGCTGTACGTGCTTTGAATGCTGCTGGTTACCGTATCACCAACATCACTGACGTGACGCCAATCCCTCATAATGGTTGTCGTCCACCGAAGAAACGTCGCGTTTAACAATAGGTTAGGAGAAATAACATGGCAAGATATTTGGGCCCTAAGCTCAAGCTGAGTCGTCGTGAAGGTACTGACCTGTTCCTTAAGAGCGGCGTAAGAGCTATCGACTCTAAGTGTAAACTTGAGACTGCACCTGGTCAGCACGGCGCTCGTAAAGGTCGCTTATCTGATTACGGTTTACAGCTACGTGAAAAGCAAAAAGTACGTCGTATCTACGGTGTATTAGAAAAGCAATTCCGTAACTACTACAAAGAAGCTGCTCGCCTTAAAGGTAATACAGGTGAAAACTTGTTACAGCTTTTAGAGCAACGTTTAGACAATGTTGTATATCGCATGGGTTTTGCTAGCACACGCGCTGAAGCACGTCAGTTAGTAAGCCACAAAGCGATTTTAGTTAATGGTCGTGTAGTGAACATCCCTTCATACGTAATTACTCCAGAAGATACTGTTGTAATTCGTGAGAAGTCAAAAACACAAGCACGTATCATCGCTGCTCTAGAGTTGGCTGAGCAACGTGAAAAGCCGACTTGGGTTGAAGTTGACGGTAAGAAAATGGAAGGTAGCTTCAAGCGCCTACCTGAGCGTTCAGATCTGTCTGCGGACATTAACGAACAACTAATCGTCGAACTTTACTCTAAGTAAAGTTAAGAGTTAAGAGAGGATAAAATGCAGGGTTCTGTTACCGAATTCCTAAAACCAAGGTTAGTCGATATCGACGCTATCAACCCAACGCGTTCTAAAGTAGTTTTAGAACCATTAGAGCGTGGCTTCGGTCACACTTTGGGTAATGCCTTACGCCGTATACTGTTATCATCTATGCCTGGATGTGCAGTAACTGAAGTAGAAATCGACGGTGTATTGCATGAGTACAGCGCGAAAGAGGGCGTACAAGAAGACATCATTGAAATTCTGTTAAACCTTAAAGGTCTAGCAGTAACTTTAGAAGGCAAAGATGAAGTTTTTCTGACCCTGACTAAATCTGGTGTAGGCCCTGTGACTGCGGCTGATATTCAGCACGATGGTGATGTAACTATTGCCAACCCAGATCACGTTATCTGTCACCTTACGACAGATAGCAGCGAGATCAGCATGCGTATTCGTGTTGAGCGCGGTCGCGGTTATGTGCCGGCATCTAGTCGTTTATCCTCTGATGACGATGAGCGTCCAATTGGTCGTCTGCTGCTTGATGCATCATTCAGCCCAGTTGAACGTATTGCGTACTCGGTTGAATCAGCCCGTGTTGAGCAACGTACAGACTTAGACAAGTTAATCATTGATATGGAAACAAACGGCACTTTAGATCCTGAAGAAGCGATCCGCCGTGCGTCTACTATCTTAGCTGAGCAATTAGATGCATTCGTAGATTTACGTGATGTAACTGAGCCAGAAGAGAAAGAAGAGAAGCCAGAATTCGATCCTATTCTGCTTCGTCCAGTTGATGATCTTGAGCTAACAGTACGTTCAGCAAACTGTTTGAAAGCCGAGCAAATTCAATATATCGGTGATTTAGTTCAGCGCACTGAAGTTGAGCTTCTTAAAACGCCTAACTTAGGTAAGAAGTCTCTAACTGAAATTAAAGACGTGCTAGCTTCACGTGGTCTTTCTCTAGGTATGCGCCTAGAAAATTGGCCGCCTGCAAGCCTAGCTGAATAATCTAAATCACTATATTAGTTTAGTTAGAAGGATAGGGTCATGCGCCATCGTAAGAGTGGTCGTCAATTAAACCGTAACAGCAGCCATCGCAAAGCGATGTTCAGCAACATGGCTGGTTCTTTGGTGAAACATGAAATCATCAAAACAACTTTGCCTAAAGCTAAAGAGTTGCGCCGTGTAATTGAACCTTTAATCACACTGGCTAAGACTGACAGTGTAGCAAACCGCCGTTTAGCGTTTGCTCGCACGCGTGATAATGAAGTAGTTGGTAAATTATTCAGCGAAATCGGTCCACGTAATACAGACCGTCCTGGTGGTTACACTCGTATTCTTAAGTGTGGCTTCCGTGCTGGTGATAATGCACCAATGGCTTATATTGAACTAGTTGGTCGCCCAGCGACAAACGAAGAAGTTCAAGAAGACGCGCAGTCTGCAGAGTAAGTCGTAAAGACACCAAAAAGCCGAGCTTATGCTCGGCTTTTTACTTTCTAAAATTCACTACTAAACTTCACTACTAATAAAACAGCTCTATCAACCCCAAACAGTACCATACAATCTTGAAGCACCTAGCACCTAGCACCTAGCACCTAGCAATTAAGATCACATATAAAGATCACATATAAAGATCAATTCGCGTTCCTTAATAGTTAAATCACCTTCTATAAAACTTAATAACAAGCATATTTATAAAATACACTGCCTAAATAGCCATAATGTGAGTGGTTTAGTGTTATTTTCACCCGTTTCGTTCGTATTTTGCGCGAACAGTCATTTTTTTCATAAAAACTTCAAAAAACAGTTGATCTCAATTCGGATCTCCCTATAATGCGCATCCACCGACACGGCGGACTGCTTACAAAAAAGCAAAACGACGAGTTGGTTGAGTCAAGTAAAACTGAGTTTTGAAAAAATAAACTTTTATCAAAATTAAGTGTTGACAAAAATAACGGCTTGCGTAGAATGCACAGCCCTTGAGACGCAAAAGTATCTCAAACGTTCTTTAACAATATAAAGCAATCATCTGTGTGGGCACTCGTACAGATTGAGTTCTAACAGCAGATTCTAGTTCGCTAGATGACGCAAACAAATTTAGAGTCTCAATTGAACT
>NZ_JBCFQE010000001.1:327500-2850000 GCF_038562745.1 Pseudoalteromonas sp. D15MCD-2
TTATATTTTGTAGCGAGGTTAACCGATTAGGGTAGCCGTAGGGAAACCGAGTCTTAACTGGGCGCGTAGTTGCAAGGTATAGACCCGAAACCCGGTGATCTAGCCATGGGCAGGTTGAAGGTTGAGTAACATCAACTGGAGGACCGAACCCACTAACGTTGAAAAGTTAGGGGATGACCTGTGGCTAGGAGTGAAAGGCTAATCAAACCGGGAGATAGCTGGTTCTCCCCGAAATCTATTTAGGTAGAGCCTCGGACGAATACTTACGGGGGTAGAGCACTGTTAAGGCTAGGGGGTCATCCCGACTTACCAACCCTTTGCAAACTCCGAATACCGTAAAGTACTATCCGGGAGACACACGGCGGGTGCTAACGTCCGTCGTGAAGAGGGAAACAACCCAGACCGCCAGCTAAGGTCCCAAAGTCATAGTTAAGTGGGAAACGATGTGGAAAGGCCCAGACAGCCAGGAGGTTGGCTTAGAAGCAGCCATCCTTTAAAGAAAGCGTAATAGCTCACTGGTCGAGTCGGTCTGCGCGGAAGATGTAACGGGGCTAAACTATGCACCGAAGCTGCGGATTCAAACTTTGTTTGAGTGGTAGGGGAGCGTTCTGTAAGCCGTTGAAGGTGTACCGGGAGGTATGCTGGAGGTATCAGAAGTGCGAATGCTGACATGAGTAACGATAATGCGGGTGAAAAACCCGCACGCCGGAAGACCAAGGGTTCCTATCCCATGTTAATCAGGGTAGGGTAAGTCGACCCCTAAGGCGAGGCCGAAAGGCGTAGTCGATGGGAAACGGGTTAATATTCCCGTACTTGGTATAATTGCGATGGGGGGACGGAGCAGGCTAAACAAGCATGGCGTTGGTTGTCCATGTGAAAGTGAGTAGGTTGAGAGTTTAGGAAAATCCGGACTCTTAAGACTGAGACACGAGACGAGCACCCAAGGGTGTGAAGTTGTTGATGCCATACTTCCAGGAAAAGCCTCTAAGCTTCAGATTATACCGAATCGTACCCCAAACCGACACAGGTGGTCAGGTAGAGAATACTAAGGCGCTTGAGAGAACTCGGGTGAAGGAACTAGGCAAAATTGTACCGTAACTTCGGGAGAAGGTACGCTCCTATCTGTGATGAGACTTGCTCTCTAAGCGGACGGGAGCCGCAGTGACCAGGTGGCTGGGACTGTTTATTAAAAACACAGCACTGTGCAAAATCGCAAGATGACGTATACGGTGTGACACCTGCCCGGTGCCGGAAGGTTAATTGATGGGGTTAGTTTTCGGACGAAGCTCTTGATCGAAGCCCCGGTAAACGGCGGCCGTAACTATAACGGTCCTAAGGTAGCGAAATTCCTTGTCGGGTAAGTTCCGACCTGCACGAATGGTGTAACCATGGCCACGCTGTCTCCACCCGAGACTCAGTGAAATTGAAATCGCAGTGAAGATGCTGTGTACCCGCGGCTAGACGGAAAGACCCCGTGAACCTTTACTACAGCTTGGCACTGAACATTGACCCTACATGTGTAGGATAGGTGGGAGGCTTTGAAGCAGAAACGCTAGTTTTTGTGGAGCCGTCCTTGAAATACCACCCTTGTAGTGTTGATGTTCTAACGTTGGTCCCTAATCGGGATTACGGACAGTGCCTGGTGGGTAGTTTGACTGGGGCGGTCTCCTCCCAAAGAGTAACGGAGGAGCACGAAGGTTGGCTAAGTACGGTCGGACATCGTACGGTTAGTGTAATGGTAGAAGCCAGCTTAACTGCGAGACAGACACGTCGAGCAGGTACGAAAGTAGGTCATAGTGATCCGGTGGTTCTGAATGGAAGGGCCATCGCTCAACGGATAAAAGGTACTCCGGGGATAACAGGCTGATACCGCCCAAGAGTTCATATCGACGGCGGTGTTTGGCACCTCGATGTCGGCTCATCACATCCTGGGGCTGAAGTCGGTCCCAAGGGTATGGCTGTTCGCCATTTAAAGTGGTACGCGAGCTGGGTTTAGAACGTCGTGAGACAGTTCGGTCCCTATCTGCCGTGGGCGTTTGAGAATTGAGAGGGGTTGCTCCTAGTACGAGAGGACCGGAGTGAACGAACCGCTGGTGTTCGGGTTGTCATGCCAATGGCACTGCCCGGTAGCTACGTTCGGAACTGATAAGCGCTGAAAGCATCTAAGCGCGAAGCAGGCCTCGAGATGAGTTCTCACTAGACTTTTAAAGTCTCTGAAGGGCCGTTGAAGACTACAACGTTGATAGGCAGGATGTGGAAGTGGTGTGAGCCATTAAGCTAACCTGTACTAATTACCCGTGAGGCTTAACCATACAACGCCAAACGCGTTTTATGACAGCGTAACGAACAGAAGTTAAGTTACTAAAGTAGACATTTACTTGATATCAGAATTCCAGATTTATTAATTTGCTCAGATGAGCGAATTAAACCAAATTTGCTTGGTGACAATAGCGTTTTGGACCCACCTGACCCCATGCCGAACTCAGTAGTGAAACGAAACAGCGCCGATGATAGTGTAGCAGCTGCTATGTGAAAGTAGGTCATCGCCAGGCTCCAAATAAGAGAAAGCCCGATTCGAAAGAGTCGGGCTTTTTTGCGTCTGGAGCTTTCAGTTTTCAGCTATCAGCTGTCAGCCGTCAGTTGAACTGTGGGGTTGTTTAGTGCAGATACTCCCTCAGCAACAAACCCCGTAGGAGGCACTTCAGTGCCGAATTTAGACCAGAACAAACACATTCATGGCTAAAGCCATTCCTACGTGATGAGAAGGTTAGACGTTAGATATTAGATGTCAGTTGATCTACCGGGTTGTTAGGTAACTGAGTCACCCTCAGCAACAAACCCCGTAGGGGTACTTCAGTGCCAAATAGACAAGAGACGTTAGATAATAGATGTTAGTTGATCTACCGGGTTGTTAGGTAACTGAGTCACCCTCAGCAACAAACCCCGTAGGGGTACTTCAGTGCCAAATACACAAGAGACGTCAGATAATAGGTGTTAGTTGATCTACCGGGCTGAGTCACCCTCAGCAACAAAACCTCGTAGGAGGCACTTCAGTGCTGAATCTAGACCATAACAAACACATTCACGGCTAAAGCCATTGCATATCTCAGATGTCAGCTAAGCGGTGGGGTTGTCCTGTACAGAGTCTCCTTCAGCAACAAACCCTGTAGGAGGCACTTCAGTGCCGAATTTAGACCATAACATAAGCATTCATGGCTAAAGCCATTCCTACGTGATGCGTATCTCAGACGTCAGTTGAGCGGTGGATTTATTTAGTACTGTGTCACCCTCAGCAAGAATCCGCGTAGGAGGCACTTCAGTGCCGAATTCAGACCTTTACAAACACATTCACGGCTAAGCCATTCCTATAAGTACAATTTCCCTAGAGCCTAGAGCCTAGAGCCTAGAGCCTAGAACCCCCGGCAGAGGAAGACGCAGCACCAAACACCTCCACCGCGCGGCTGATAGCTGACGGCTGAAAGCTGATAGCTCTGTGATGTGTTTGGTTTCGCTCCGCTCTACCCAACCTACGCCAGACCCTAAACTTTCCCCTCGCTAACTTTACTCTTTCTAACTTATACCCCAAAAACAAAAACGCCAGCATTTAGCTGGCGTTTTCTAATCTGAAGGTAAGCTTGTTATTAAGCTTTTGGACCTGCTGATTTGATTGCTTCTGAAACATCGTATTTAGCGAAGTTTTCAGTGAAGTCAGAAGCTAGTTTGTTCGCGTATTCTGCGTACTTCTCTTTATCTTCCCATGTGTTGATTGGGTTAAGAAGTTGGCTATCTACACCTGGAACTGCAACTGGTACATCTAGGTTAAGTACGTCGATGTGTTGCGTTTCAACATCAGCAAGTTTACCTGATACGATTGCATCAACTACAGCACGAGTTGTTGGGATATCGAAGCGTTGACCAGTACCGTAAGGGCCACCTGTCCAACCTGTGTTAACTAGGTATACTTTAGCGCCGAATTCACGTACACGCTTCATTAGAAGCTCTGCATAAACGCCAGCAGGACGTGGGAAGAACGGAGCACCGAAACATGTTGAGAATGTAGACTCGATGTCGCTTGTTGAACCGATTTCAGTTGAACCTACTTTTGCTGTGTAACCGCTTAAGAAGTGGTATGCAGCAGCTTCTTCAGTTAGTACTGAAACTGGTGGTAATACACCGCTCACGTCACATGTTAGGAATACAACCGCTTTTGGCTCGCCAGCACGGTTTTCTACTTTACGTTTTTCAACGTGCTCTAGCGGGTAAGCTGCGCGGCTATTTTGTGTCAGGCTTGTATCATGGAAATCTGGAACACGATTTTCGTCAAGTACCACGTTTTCTAAGATGGTACCGAAGCGAATCGCATTCCAAATAACTGGTTCGTTCTTTTGTGAAAGGTCGATACATTTAGCGTAACAACCACCTTCGATATTAAATACGCTACCAGGTGCCCAACCGTGCTCGTCATCACCAATAAGGAAACGAGTAGGATCTGCAGATAATGTTGTTTTACCTGTACCAGATAGACCGAAGAATAACGCAGTATCGCCTGCTTCACCTACGTTTGCAGAGCAGTGCATTGGTAATACACCTTTTGCAGGAAGCAAAAAGTTTTGTACAGAGAACATTGATTTCTTCATTTCGCCTGCGTAGCGCATACCAGCTAGTAGTACTTTACGTTGTGCGAAGTTAATGATTACAGTGCCGTCACTGTTAGTGCCATCACGCTCTGGGTCACATACAAATGAAGGTACATTCATTACCTGCCACTCAGGGAAGTCAGCAGTATTGTATGTTTGAGGTTCGATAAACATGTTTTTGGCAAAAATATGATGCCATGCAGTTTCTGTTGTAACTACAACTGGTAGATAGTGCTCAGGATCAGCGCCAACTTCTAGGTGAGAGATGAAGTGGTCGTTGCTTTTCACGTGTTCTTCTACACGGGCCCATAACGCATCAAACTTGTCTGCATCGAATGGGCGGTTTACGTTGCCCCATTGGATTTCGTTTTCAGTGCTTGGCTCTTGAACAATAAAACGATCTTTTGGAGAGCGGCCAGTGCGTACACCGGTTTTAGCAACAAAAGCACCATTAGCGGCTAGAGTCCCTTCGCCACGACGAATAGCGTGTTCGACAAGTTCAGCTGCTGTAAGATCAACAAAACTAGTAGCGTTTGCAGTCATGTTTATACCTAAATTGTGAGAGATTGAACGGGATAGCTCTGGGGTTCTTAGTTTTCCCTTTTGCTAAAATAATAGTAACAGAAGGATTAGGGATATTCGAGTGTCTGAAGGGCTTAAAAAGGCATATATTTGGCAAAAAACATGAATAATTTCAATGATACCGGTGTCATAAAATGACGCTTTTTCATGACACCGGTATCATTAGTTTTGATATTTTTTTTAATAAAAAAGCCGCACTGATGGCGGCTTTTAATATAATAATATTTATTGTGGTATATTAATTAAATATGGCTTTAATATCTTGCTCGTTAAAGATGTATTCTTTTAAGCAATAATGACAGCTAATTTTTACTTCACCATTTGCTTGCACGTCGGCAAGTAATTCGTCTTGACCTACATTTACTAATGCAGCAATTGTTTTGTCTCTGCTACAGCCACAACGGAAGCTAATAGACTGTGGTTCGAATAACTGAGGATTATCTTCATGGTAAAGTCGAGTCAGCACAGTATTGGCATCTAAACCTAGTAACTCTTCATCTTTAATCGTGTTACTGATCGCTTCAAGGTGAGTGAAGTCTTCAACTGATTTGTCTTTATTTACAGGTAATACTTGCAAGAATAAGCCTGCAGCTTTGGCTGTGTCTGCTGTTACTTCAGTCGCAAACCAAAGACGTGTTTTTAACTGTTCCGATTGCTCAAAATAGTTTTCAAGGCATTTATCTAAGCTATCGTGCTCTAACGGTACAATACCTTGGTATCGCTCACCTTTTGTTGGCGTAATTGTAATAACCATATAGCCATTACCAATTAAGTCTTTTATTGAGCTACCGGTTACTTCACCTTGTAGACGTGCGATGCCTCGCATGTTTTGTTTATCGTCACCATTAATTACCGCATATTTAACAGGGCCGTCGCCTTGTAGTTGAACGGCAATTTCGCCTTCAAACTTTAAAGTAGCTGTTAATAAGCAGGTAGCAACAAGTAGTTCACCTAATAAGGTTTGCACAGGTGCTGGGTAATTATGGTTTGCGATCATCTCTTGATAAGTGTTTTCAATTTGTACGAGTTCGCCACGTACATCGAGCTGATCAAATATATAACGATGAAGTAAATCTTGTTGCATGAGTTGCATTACCTAACTTGATTTCATTTTTAACAGTTCACGTCTTTGCTTCTTATCTGGTTTACGATCAGGATGTGGAGCAAAGAAGCTGTTGTTCTTACGGGCGATAGCATTTGCTTCGCGTTTTTCAATACTAGCTTGAGTTTCTTGATATAAGGTTTGTGCAATGGGGGCACCTTGACGTTTTTCAAGGATCTTTTCGATTGTCACAACCTTTTCGTCGACCCCTTGTAGCAGTTTTACCACTGCACCTACTTCGACAATTTTGCTGGGCTTGGTACGTTGTCCATTATAATGTACTTTGCCGCCTTGCACCATGTCTCGTGCTATTGAGCGGGTTTTATAAAAGCGGGCAGCCCATAACCATTTATCAAGGCGCACGCTTAATTCGTCTTGTTTGTCTTGCGACTTTTGAGTGTTACCTTTTGACACAATTGTGCTCTTTTAAAGCTGCTTATATGTAGGCAAAATTTACCATGAAACTTAATCACAAAGAAATAGTCATAGTTATTCCTTGCAGCCCCTGTTTGTCGAAATTACCTTGTTTACAAAGTTTAATATACGTGCGCTTGTTGAATGAAAAATGAAAAGGTACTATAGGCCAGCTATCAAGCAGTAAATTAAAATAAGAAATAGAGTTTATGGATCAACACTTACAACAAGTTAAACAGTTTTTAAACGGCTTACCTCATGCCAAGCTAAGTGCATTTGTAGTGCTGTTAGTTGTTGTTTACATTGCTTTTTTGTCATCTAAGCTGTTTTGGCTTGTGTGGCCAGAACCCGATACAAGAGCACTGCCAGTAACCGGTGTTAACAGCATGGCTAAACGAGTTGAGACAGTCAGCTCTCGCCAAATTATTGAACAAAATCTATTCGGCAAAGTTGTTGTCGAAACTAAAAAACCTGCCGCGAAACAAAATCAAGTCATTAACAACGCCCCTGAAACACGTCTAAGTATTAACCTAACTGGTATTGTTGCGGTCAGCCAAAATGATCAAGCGGGTCTTGCTATTATTGAATCTCAAGGCAAGCAAGAAACCTATGTTGTCGATGATGCAATTAAAGGCACTCGTGCCAAGCTTGCTCAAGTATTACCTGACCGAGTAATTTTAGATGTAAGCGGCCGCTTTGAAACTTTAATGCTGGATGGCCTCGACTTTACTAAAAAAGTCTCTATGCCTGTATTGGCGGAGCGCAAAGAGTCAGAATTAACCGCAGGCCCTCAGCTTGTCGAAAATAATGAAATAAATGCGACTGAAGATGAAGATGTAAAAGAAGCTCTTATCGAAACGCGTGAAGAAGTATTAGACGATCCCGGTAAACTATTTGACTACATTCGCGTCTCTCAAGCGATGGTTGATGGCGAGTTAGTGGGTTATCGCTTAAGCCCAGGTAAAGATCCTGCTTTATTCAAGCAGATGGGATTAATGAACAATGATTTAGCTATTGCGATTAATGGCTATCAATTAAATGATTTAAAACAGGCAATGTCAGCAATAAACGAATTACGAAATAGTACTGACGCAAGTATCACTATCGAACGCGATGGTGAGCAAATTGATGTGCAATTTAGCCTGCAATAACTAGCTTTGGAGTTTTTATAGAATGGTTCACGCGCTACACCTCACAAAAATCAAAAAAGGGTTAGCTAAATATGCAGCGCTTTTTTTATTAACAGGATTATCGCTTTCAGTATCTGCTGTTGAGTATGCGGCTAATTTTAAAGGCACTGATATTAATGAATTTATTAATATCGTTGGTAAAAATCTAAATAAAACCGTCATTATTGACCCGAATGTGCGCGGCAAAGTCAATGTGCGCAGTTACGAGCTAATGGACGAGAAGCTTTATTACCAGTTCTTTTTAAATGTACTTGAGGTTTATGGTTATTCAGCTGTAGAGATGGATAACGGTATTATCAAAATTGAAAAAAGTTCTGACGCTAAAAAGTCGAACGTACCGCTGATCACTGAAGATAACCAAGCCAGTGGCGATATGATGGTGACACGTGTTGTACGTGTTAAAAATGTAAGCGTACAAGAGCTTGGCCCTCTAGTTCGTCAATTTAGTGATCAAAAAGATGGCGGCCACGTTGCTAACTTCAATGCAGCAAACGTGATGATGTTGACCGGTCATGCCGCGTCAGTTAACCGTTTAGTTGAAATCATTCGTTCGGTTGACCAAGCCGGTGATAAGCGTGTTGATATCGTCAAACTTAAATTTGCTACCGCTGACGATGTAGTGTCTGTTGTTGAGAATATTTACAAAGATGGCGGCAAAGGGAGTGTTCCTGAGTTTTTAATCCCTAAAGTTGTTGCTGATGGTCGTACTAACAGTGTGATTGTCAGTGGTGAAGCACAAGCGCGTACACGTGCTGTTGAATTGATTAGCCGTTTAGATGGTGAGCTAGAAAACCAAGGTAATACTAAGGTTATCTATCTTAATTACGCCAAAGCAGAAGACCTTGTAAAAGTATTGCAGGGCGTAAGCAAGACATTAGCAGAAGACGCGCAAGGCGGTGCAACAAAAACTCGCTCACGTAATCAAAACGAAACAAGCATTGAAGCACACCCAGATTCAAACTCACTCGTAATCACTGCACAGCCTGACACCATGCGTTCGCTTGAGCAAGTTATTGAACGTCTTGATGTTCGTCGTGCTCAGGTTTTAGTTGAAGCTATTATCGTTGAGGTGTTAGAAGCCGATGGTATCAACTTAGGCTTACAGTGGATTTCAGAGCAAGGCGGAATGATGCAGTTCAACAATGGCACCACAGTACCTGTTGGTTCGTTAGCTGTTGCTGCTGAACAAGCGCGTGATAAAACGATTGAAGGCACGGTAGTCGGTACTGAAACTGGCACTGTAACAAGTACCTCTGAAACACAAGAAGGTGACTTAACAGCACTTGCGTCACTACTTGGTGGTATTAATGGTCTAGCTATGGGTATTGTTAAAAATGACTGGGGTGCAATTATCCAAGCTGTTTCAACGGACACTAACTCTAATATTCTTGCTACGCCGTCTGTAACGACCATGGATAACGAAGAAGCATCAATGATTGTTGGTCAAGAAGTACCTATTATCACAGGTTCGCAAACAGGCTCAAATAACGCTAACCCATTCCAAACAGTTGAACGTCAAGAAGTGGGTGTGAAACTGAAAGTAACACCACAGATCAATGATGGCTCAGCAGTTCAATTAACTATTGAGCAAGAGGTTTCGAGTGTAAGTGGTGCGACTGCGGTTGATATTTCAGTAAACAAACGTGCTATTAAAACCACGGTTATGGCTGATGATGGCGGCATGGTTGTACTTGGCGGCTTGATTGATGAAGACGTGCAAGAAAGTGTCTCTAAAGTACCATTATTAGGTGATATTCCGGTACTTGGTCATTTATTCCGCTCAACCAGCACGAGTAAGCGTAAGCGTAACCTAATTGTATTTATTCGTCCTACGATTGTTCGCGATGGCATCAGCATGAATAAATTGAGCCACTCGAAATATAACTTTATTCGTGGCGAACAACACAAACAAAAAGAAGATGGTATTGATTTAATGCCGTTGACGGATGCACCAATTCTTCCTGAATGGAATGATGCTTTGATATTACCGCCAACGTACGAAGAGTACCTAAAACAACAAAACGCGAATGAGCGCAACGATGACTAATGCAATTACAGAAATCAATGATGAGTTAGCGTCAGAAGCGCCGGCAAGTCATGATGAGCTGCTAACAAGTGATGATCTTGTTAGCTTGCCAACCAAGCGTTTGCCATTCTCGTACGCGCGTCGTACAGGCGTATTATTGAGTAAAGATCAGGATAACTGGACTGTGTATTACCGCGGTGAGTTAGATGTTGATGCTTTACTTGAAGTACGCCGTATTGCGGGTCATGGTTTTTCGCTAGAACAATTACCTGATGACAAATTTGAGCTGTTGCTTGAGGCTTCTTATCAGCGTGATAGCTCTGAAACACAGCAAATGATGGAAGATATCGGTAACGAGGTTGATTTATTCTCGCTTGCAGATGAATTACCGCAAACTGAAGATCTACTAGCTGGTGATGACGATGCACCAATCATCAAACTGATCAACGCAATGCTCAGCGAAGCAATCAAAGAAGGTGCTTCAGATATTCATATCGAAACCTTTGAGCAAGAGCTGGTAATTCGCTTTAGGGTTGATGGCGTATTAAAAGAAGTGTTAAAGCCGAACCGCAAACTCGCTTCACTGCTGGTGTCGCGTATTAAGGTTATGGCAAAGCTAGATATTGCTGAAAAACGTATTCCGCAAGATGGTCGTATTAGTTTACGTATTGCTGGTCGTGCTGTTGATGTGCGTGTATCGACAATGCCATCAAGTTTTGGTGAGCGTGTTGTATTGCGTCTACTTGATAAAAACAACGCGCGCCTAAACCTAGAAGATTTAGGTATGACTGAGCGTAACCGTGAATTGTTTGCTGATTTAATCAGTAAGCCGCACGGTATTATCTTAGTAACCGGTCCTACGGGTTCTGGTAAAAGTACCACCTTGTATGCGGGGATGAGCCAAATCAACTCACGAGACCGCAATATTCTTACTGTTGAAGATCCAATCGAGTACGAGATCCCAGGTATTGGTCAAACTCAGGTTAATACCAAGGTAGATATGACCTTTGCCCGAGGCTTACGTGCCATCCTTCGTCAAGATCCTGATGTAGTAATGGTTGGTGAGATCCGTGACCTTGAAACGGCACAAATTGGTGTGCAAGCGTCATTAACCGGTCACTTGGTTATGTCAACACTGCATACTAATACAGCTGCTGGTGCTATCACGCGTATGGAAGACATGGGCGTGGAGCCTTTCTTACTGTCATCATCGTTACTCGGTGTATTGTCACAACGTCTTGTACGTACTTTATGTAATAGCTGTAAAGAAGGTCACATTGCTGATGAGCGCGAGTGCCAGTTATTAGGTGTTAATCCTGCTGAGCCGCCAACAATTTATCGTGCAGTTGGTTGTGAAGAGTGTAACTTTAATGGTTATCGCGGTCGTACTGGTATTCATGAATTGCTGGTTGTTGATGAAACAATTCGCGAAATGATCCACAGCGGTAAAGGCGAACAAAGTGTTGAAAAATACATTCGCAAACATAGCCCAAGTATTCGCCAAGATGGCTGTAATCGCGTACTTGCAGGTCGCACTACCTTAGAAGAAGTCCTGCGTGTAACACGTGAGGAAGGTTAATCATGGCAGCATTTGAATACCGTGCCCTCGATGGCAGAGGTAAAGAGAAAAAAGGCATTCTTGAAGCTGATACGGTAAAGCAAATCCGCCAAACCTTGCGCGATCAAGGTTTAATGCCTTTAGAAGTCGTTGCTGCTGCAGAAGGTGAAAAGCAAGCGACTGGGGCAAAGGGCTCTCTATTTGGTAGCTTCTTTAAACCAAAAATTTCGACTTCAGATTTAGCATTAATCACTCGCCAGCTCGCAACTTTAATCCAGTCAGCATTACCTGTTGAAGGGGCTGTCATGGCGGTGGCTGAGCAGTGTGAAAAGCCGCGTTTAAAGCGAATGCTTATGGCTGTGCGCTCAAAGGTTGTTGAAGGTTATACCTTAGCAGATGGCATGAGTGAATTTCCGCATGTATTTGATGATTTGTATCGTGCCATGGTGGCAGCCGGTGAAAAATCAGGTCACCTAGACCAAGTTTTAAATCGTTTAGCTGATTACACGGAACAACGTCAGCATATGCGCAGTCAAATCACACAGGCGATGGTTTATCCAACTATTCTGGTGGTATTTGCTATTGCGATTGTCTCTGTATTGTTAGGTACTGTGGTACCAAAAATCCTGAAGACCTTCGAAAAATCAAAACAAGTATTACCCTGGACTACCGAATGGGTAATGGCCGCCAGTAATTTTGTGCAAAACTACTGGTTTATTAGTTTAGTCATTATAACCGTGTTAGCTGTGGCCATTAAGCAAGCGCTTAAGCAGCCGCATATTCGTTACTGGTATGACGAAAAAGTGCTGTATTTACCGGGCATTGGTAAGGTAGCACGCGGTGTTAATACGGCGCGTTTTGCTCGAACTTTAAGTATTTTATCGTCAAGCTCAGTGCCGCTACTTGAAGGGATGCGTATCTCAGGTGGTGTACTGGCTAACGAAAAAATGAAAAAGTCAGTGCAAGATGCTGCAACACGTGTGAGTGAAGGGGCGAGTCTTCGTGCTTCACTTCAGCAAACCAAACTTTTCCCACCTATGATGCTGCACATGATAGCCAGTGGTGAAAAATCAGGTGAACTTGAGCAAATGCTTGAGCGTGCTGCAAATAACCAAGATCGTGAGTTTGAGAGCATGGTAAACGTGTCTCTGAAACTATTAGAGCCCGCGATGATTGCTTCAATGGCGGTAATTGTATTGTTTATTGTTATGGCAATACTACAGCCGATTATGGCAATGAATAAGGCTGTAGGTCTTTAAATTAGGGAACACTAGAGCAATTAGCAGCTAACACTGCCGCTCTATAATAAATTTTTGAAGAAAGTTAGAGGTATTTTTGTGAACAAACAGTCAGGTTTCTCATTACTAGAAGTCATGGTAGTACTGGTTATCATCGGTATGATCATGTCAATTGTGGCGCCAAATATCATGGGTCAGCAAGAAGAAGCTGCAATCGATAAAGCACACCTAGATATTCAACAAATTGAAGATGCGTTAAGCTTATACAAGCTTAAAAACAAAGCGTATCCAACCACAGAGCAAGGCTTAGAAGCGCTAGTAAATAAAACAAGTATTGAGCCAATTCCAAGACGTTTTCCTGATGGCGGTTTCCTTGAGAAATTACCAGAAGATCCATGGGGTAACCCTTACCAGCTAATCAGCCCAGGAGAAGTCGGTAAAATTGATATCTTCTCAATGGGTCCTGACGGTGAAGCAGGTACTGATGATGACATCGGTAACTGGGATGAAGAAAAGTAATAATGCCTAAATTCAGCCAACTGAACAAAGCTTATACACATCAAGGCTTACTATTATGGTAAGCCTTGGTCGTTTGCGTTTGGCTGGCCGTGCTAAGCACGCGAAAGGGTTTAGCCTCATCGAAATATTAATGGTGCTCGTGGTGATTGGTTTTGTCACCAAAATGGTTGCCTACAGTTTTGATGGTGGTGCTGAAGAAGAACTCGAAAAACAAGCGCTCAGATTACATACTACGATTAATATGGCGTCAGAGTTTGCGATTTTAAATCAGGTTGAGCTGGGTTTTCATCTTGACCAAGATACATTTGAATTTTTAGTTTTTGACGGTGATAAGTGGGTTACGTTTGACCGTGAAAAATTGTTTGCCCCAATTAAGGTTGATGAGCGCTTTAAGCTCACTCTTAACCTTGATGATTTAGCCTGGGCACAAGATAACTTACTAGAGCAGTCAAACTGGCGCGAATTAATGAGCGGTGGTGACGAAGACAGCCTACTTGAGCTTCAAAAGCTCAAAATACCGCAGGTACTTATTTTATCTTCTGGCGAAGTCAGTGCGTTTCAATTGGTTTACGAGCTTAAAGAAGAGCGTGAACCTCAGTATTTTATCGAAGGCGAATTTATGGCCCCGGTAAAGTTTCGTATGGAGCCTGAATAATGAATAAGTCAGCAGGTTTTACCTTACTTGAAGTGATGGTTGCACTGGCTATTTGTGCAATGGCCGGTATTGCCGCAATGCAGGCAACCGGTGAGCATATTAATCATCTTTCGTCGATTGAAGAGCAAACTTATGCTTCTTGGGTTGCTGAGAACGTAATGGTTGAGCAACGCGCCAAAGGCGATAAATGGACAGGCAAAAATGGCGTTAAAGGTACTGAAACGCTCGCTGGTTTTGAATGGTATTGGCGTCAGGACGTGGTTCCTACTGCTGATAAAACCTTTGTAAAGGTCACCATTAACGTGTTCGCCGATGAAAAGCTTGAATACCCAGTTTATGAGCTTTCTACTTATTTGAATAAAGGTGATAAGTAGTGAAGCAACGCGGTTTTACCTTACTTGAAGTGATTGTCGCCATGGGCATCTTAGCCTTTGTGGTGTTATCGACCCATCAAATACTGGATTCGACAACCAAAGCAAAAGAAGCCTCAGACGAGACAATTGCTGAGTTAAATGGCTTTCAAACCTTATTTCGTTTGATGGACCAAGATTTTAGTCAAATGACTAAACGTCAGGTGCGAAACGAAGCCGGTGATTTTCAAGACACGTATGTGTTAGCTGGTCGTTATGTTCTTGATAGCCAATACGATGGCATTGGTTTTGTTCGTGATGGTTGGGTTAACCCAATTAACTTACTGCCGCGTTCTGAACTGCAAGCGGTTGGTTATCGCGTTATCGATGACAAGCTTGAGCGAGTGTATCGGGTGTATGTTGATCAACTAGATAACATGGAGCCGCGTTCACAAGTTATTTTGGAAGATATTGAAGATCTTAAATTTGAATTTTTAGATGATAAAGACGAATGGCAAGAACAGTGGCAAATTAAAGCACTGCCAAAAGCGGTGGCAGTTACAATTCAAAAAATAGAACAAGAACCCATTCGTCGCGTGTTTTTAGTGCCAGGTGAAGGCAAAGTCACTGCCCAAGCAAATAATGGTAATAATAACGGAACGGGTGGTTAGCTATGACTACTATTAAACGTTCTAAAGGTGCTGCGCTTGTTATTGTGCTATTTATTGTGGCGCTGGCTGCAATGTTAGCCGTTGAGATGAGTGCTAATTTAATGGTGCAAGTGCAGCGTAGCAGCAATATTCAAAACCATCAACAGGCTAAATGGTATGCCTTTGCAGCTGAAGAGCTGGCAATTAAAGCACTAAAACAAACTAAAAAAGATGATCCTGATAAAACGCATTTAGAGCAGGTCTGGGCGCAGCAGGGTGGGGTCCCTTACCCTGTTGATAATGGTACCTTAAGTGGCACAATTACAGACTTACAAGCATGTTTGAATTTAAATGCATTGCATGTAAAGCCTGATCAACAAACGGATCCAAATAATAAAACGAACCCAGCACATAAGGCATTGTTGGCATTATTAGAAAATATTGAAGACTTACCAACAGATGAGTCTGAAGAAGCCATGGCCGATAGCGTGTTTGATTGGTTAGACGCTGATAGTATTACCTATCGCTCAGGTGCAGAAGAAGATGAGTATTTATCTCGACAATACCCATATATGACGGCAAATAGCTATTTTGCTTCGACCTCAGAACTTCGTTTAGTAAAAGGCTTTAACCCACTCGTTATGGAGAAACTTTTACCATTTGTGTGTGTTATTCCAGGTAGTGAGTTATTGGAAATAAACGTTAATACACTACCTGTAGAAAGCGCCATTATATTAAGCTCGCTTATTGATGGCTTAAGTCTTTCAGGCGCTGAAGCGGTATTATCATCACGTCCTCAAGATGGTTATGATGATTTAGAAGCATTTTTTGAAGAGGTTAATCAACAAGGCGCACAAAATGTGAAAGCCGTTGAAGACCTATTCAGTATCAACAGTGAATATTTTAAACTACAAACGCAGGCTGAATTTGCAGAACTGCGTTTTTCGATGACCACCTTACTCCATGCCACTAATGGTACAGTAACGATACTGGCGCGAAAATTTGGAGGCGTACAGTGACAGAGATATTGTTGATCCGTACGGGTCAAACATTAAAAGACAGCCTTAACTGGCTAATTTACTCACCAACAGAACAAGAAATAATTGCTAGCGGCGAAATTGCCAATGCAACACAACTTGGTGAGCTAACAGAGAGAGCACAATCACGGGAAGTGGTTGTACTACTACCAAGTGATCAAGTACAACTAAAAACGGTCGCATTGCCAACCAAGTGGAGCCGCAAGTTAGAGCAAGCACTTCCTTACATGCTAGAAGAAGAAATAGCCTGTGATGTTGATGACTTATTCATAGCGATTGCAGAGCCAACACTTATTGATGAGAAGCACGCGATTAACATCGCGATGACCGATCGTGAATGGTTTGAGCAATGGCTGGCTGAGTTTAATGAGCATGGCATCGAAGTATATAAAATACTGCCGGATGCTTTATTGTTACCTGATGTCGATGACAACACTCAGTTACGCGCTATTGAGCTTAATGGTCAGTGGCTATGTAAGCAGGGTAACTGGCATATTGCCGCTGTAGAGACAAGTTGGCTTGCTGGCTATTTAACAGCATTAGGTAACCCTGATGTTGCACACTTTAGCCCTGCAACGGCTTTTCCTGATACGGTTAACCTTAGTGCTCAAACGCAGCAATACGATTTACCTTTAGCCTTATTTGCTAAGCAGTTACCTGAGGTGAAATTCAACCTTCGCCAAGGTGTTTATCAGCTTAAGAAGAAATCAGCAATTTGGTGGGGCTATTGGCAAAAAGCAGCTATTGCAGCAGGTGTTGCATTAGTTTGCAGTGTAGGTGTTAAGTCGCTTGAGCTTTATAAGTTAAATAACCAGCTTGAAGCCGCAAAAGCTGAAGTGGTTGCTAATTATCAGCGTGCTTTTCCAAATAAAAAAGTGCGTCCTCAGCTTATTCGTAGCCAAATTCGCAGCGAACTTGCATTGATAGAAAGTGGCAGTACAGCTGGCTTCTTAGATTTGACTAACGATCTGGTTGCGATTTTTAGTGAAGTAAAAGATTTCACACCAGAAACGCTTCGCTATGATCAAGGTCGTAACGAATTACGTATTCGTGCGCGCGGCAAAGATTTCCAGTCATTTAGTAAAGTAAAAGCAATTTTAGAGCAGCGTGGCTTAACCGTAGATCAAGGCTCGCTAAATAATGATGGTGATTTTGTCGTTGGTGAAATTAAGTTACGAGGTGCGGCATGAAAAACCAAATAATCAATTATTGGCGCTCGTTAAAAGAACAAGAGCAGCAACTTGTAATGGTTGCAGGTGGTGTGTTTGTTATTTTTGTGCTGGTTATGGGGGTCTTTCGTCCACTTAACGCTGCTATCGAAAAAGCAGAGCAAGACACAATAAAACAGCAAGAGCTGCTAGCGTGGGTTGATGAAAGTATTGTTAAACTTAAAGCGAGTGGTAACGCGCGTAATACGAGCAGCCGTAGCTTAAGCCAAATCGTTAATAGCACCCGCAATCGTTATCAAATTATCATTAGTAAAATGCAGCCAAATGACAATTCACTTCGTTTAACCATTGACTCTGTTGAGTTTAATAACCTCGTTGAATGGCTTGATGAACTGGTTAATTCTCATGGCGTGCTAATCGAGAATTTAGATTTAAGTAAAGATGACAAATCAGGCTTTGTGCGTGTAAGTCGTTTGGTACTAGAGAAGTAAACGATGAAAAGAGTTATTTTATTAATCACAGTGTTTGTGATGTGTTTTTTGGTGTTTACGCTGGTAAAAACACCCGCTGCCGTTGCACTTGATTTAGCCAAGCCGCATTTACCAAAGCAATTACAATTAGGTAAAGCCAGTGGCACGCTATGGGACGGCCGCATTATGCAGGTACGTTTTGATGGTGAGCAATTAAATAATGTGCGTTGGCAGTTATCGGGCTGGTCACTGTTCACAGGTAAATTAGTGGGTACGGTACGCTTTGGGGATCCTCGTGATAAAGCGGATATTTCAGGCCATGCTGATTTTTCATATGGTCTCTTTAACCAAGCTATCACTGTGAAAAAGACGATGTTACGCTTAACGGTTGAGCGTGCTATGGAGCGTTTACAACTTCCTTTGCCGGTTAGTGCGCAAGGTCGTGTGATTGTAGATTTAGATGAGTACAGCTCAGGCGAGCCTTACTGTGAAAGCCTAAGCGGCGAAATCGCGAGCCCGAACATTGATGTTAAAGGAATGAACAACTGGTTTAGCATTGGTCCTCTGAGCGGTCGTTTAAGCTGTAAATCCGGTGATGTAGCAGTGCTTGTTGACCCAGAAAACCGTTTAGGGCTTGAAGCTGATGCAGTATTAAAAGCGAATCTAGACTTTAAAGTAGCTGGTTATATTAAACCTGAAGCAAGCTTACCAAAAGAAGTGCATGATGCAGCTAAGTTTCTTGGTCGTCCTGATAACGAAGGCCGCTATCCGCTTAACTTTTAAATTGGATTAATCGAACAGTATGCAATTACCTGAGTTTTCAAAGCAGCAAAGTGAGCTTTTAAGTCAGTTTTTAGCGCAGCATCAAGATGCGCTTAGCTTGTCGCAAACCCAAGGCTACTTATTTGCGGTGATCTGTGCTCCTGAGCCGCTTGATGTTCATCAGTGGTTAGAAGAGGTTGCACCTGGCTCTGATGGGAAAATGGACGAGCAAGTGCTGTTTGCATTTATGGCTTTATATCAACAGATCAGCGAACAAGTATTCGAAACGGGTTTTACATTACCTGTGAGCCTACAGTTGAGCTCTCAAGGGCAGCAATACTTAGACATTCAAGAATGTCAGCATTGGAGCCAAGGCTTTATGCATGGTGCACAAGGCTACGTTAACAAGCTATTAAGCGCGCCACAGTTAGCTGATGAGCTTAAAGAGGCGTTGGCTAGTGCACTGCAAAGCTTAGGCTTTTTTACCCTTGAAAGTAGCGATATCGCAGCCCTTGCAACTGATAATGGTTTATCTGAAGGGCAATTATGCCAGCAGCAGTATGAAGTTATGAATGAATTCGCCGCTGGCTTTGCTGAGCTAATTGAAGTCGTTGCTGTAAATAGCCAGCTATATAATGATGAGGGCTGGAACTAACCCAGCTCTAAAAGAATGTCTGTGCAACCTTTGGCACAGCTTACAACGCCTTTACCAGGCTGATCAGTCTTCAAATTTAAGGTAAGGGCGCCTTTACATACTTCACAGTATAAGGTTTGCCCCTTACCCAGCTTTTTTAACATATTGCGCTGTTTGGCAAACGAGTCGCTGGTTTTTTTGTTTAAAGCTGAAAAGTCCATTACTTGTTTAGCCTTTCTTCAAGTGCGTTCGAGACAATACTACATACTCGATTTAAGCGCTCGCCATAAAAATATAAGTTAATATCTTTTTCACGGCAGTAGTGTAAGTGAAAAACTTGTAGTTTATCGTCAGTGGTAAATGTCTCTTCAATATACTCAAGCTCTGAATTAGATAAATTCAGCTGTGATTTAATATTATTCTTAGCCATATTTGCCGCAGGACTTCGGTTGACTTTACTGGCATCAGAAATAAGGCTAACGCCTTCACCTAGTAACCTTTCTCTTGGCTCTTTGATCAAAGGATGATCAATCGTGAAAAGTGCTAAAATAATAAGCACTAAAATAAGAAATTTTTTCATAGCACAATAATCTTTGATCTAAATAAATACGGTATAGGTGCAAGTTTAATAAAATGGTCGTTTTAAAAGCAAGCAGATAAGATTAAATAATTAAAACGTCGTATTTTCGATCAATCCCTGAAATTTTCTATAGATTGAGTATAATGCTCTATAGATTTAAAGTTTCAGAAATCTTTGAACGTAATGAGATGTATTCTGATTTGCTTATTGGCACAGAGAATCTCTTACTGCAAACATATGTTTGAGTATTATTTCCTAGTGGCGTTGAGGAATTTTAATGGATAAACAGATTAAGGTTAAAAATATCCCAACGGAAGTAAAAATCCAGAAACCGGAAAACGCTTCCCTCGATGATAGATTTAATCCACGTAACCGTATTTATGTTCGAGCTGTAACAGGTTTACACCAATTGTTAAGACAACGAATTGGTTTTGTCGGCATGCTTGCATTTATGCTACTACCTTGGATTAACTTCCATGGCCAACAAGCTGTGTTGTTCGATTTGGTAGGGCAAAAGTTTAACATTTTTGGTTTAACGCTTTGGCCACAAGATCTGACTATCCTTGCTTTCATTCTCATGTTGGCGGCGTTTGCCTTGTTCTTAGTAACTACTTTCTATGGACGGGTTTGGTGTGGCTATACTTGCCCGCAAACCGTTTGGACCTTCATTTTTATTTGGTTTGAAGAAAAATTCGAAGGCAGCGCAAATCAACGTAAGAAACTAGATCAACGCCCAATGGACTTTGATAAGTTTTGGCGCAAAAGTGCTAAACACGGCAGCTGGTGGTTATTCTCGCTTTATACCGCATTTACTTTTGTAGGTTACTTTACGCCAATCCGTCAGCTACTGCCTGATCTGTTTACCCTTGATGCAACCGCGTATTCGTATATTTGTCTAGCCGTATTTGCTGTGTGTACCTATGGTAATGCCGGTTGGATGCGCGAGATTATGTGCTTACACATTTGCCCTTATTCTCGCTTTCAGTCAGCTATGTTCGATAAAGATACTTTTACCGTGAGCTATGACGAAGCACGTGGTGAAAGCCGTGGTCCTCGTTCACGTAAGCAAGATCCAAAAGAGCTCGGCTTAGGTGATTGTATCGACTGTAACTTATGTGTGCAGGTCTGCCCAACGGGGATCGATATTCGTAACGGCTTACAATACGAGTGCATTAACTGTGGTGCATGTATCGATGCGTGTGATGGGGTGATGGATAAAATGAATTACCCACGCGGGCTCATTTCCTATACCACCGAGCGTAACTTAGAAACGCCAGACAACAAAACACATGCACTGCGCCCTAAGTTAATTGGCTATTTAGTTATCTTAGTCGTGCTATCAGGGGCGTTAGTAGCAAATATTGCGATGCGCAAACCGATGGAGCTCGATATTATTCGTGACCGTAACCAGCTATATCGTGTTGACTTTAATGGTTTAGTCGAAAACACCTATACACTAAAAGTAATTAACAAAGCTCAACATGAGCAAACCTTTAACATTCGTGTTGAAGGACTCGATAACTTTGAGTACATCGGCAAACAAACATTCACAGTACCTTCTGGTGAATCTTATAATGTGCCACTGTCATTAGTTGTTGATCCTTATGATTTGAAAAAGCCCATGACGAAGTTTGAGTTCGTACTTTCTGTCGATGGTGAGCCAGATGTGCAGATTTCGCAGCCGAGTAACTTCTTTAAGGCGCGATAATTAAGTACACTGAGCGAATGAATAAAAAGCGGGATTTTCCCGCTTTTTTTATATGATGAGGCATTATGAGTAAATTTAGTTTTGTAGACCTTACACCCGATTCAATTTTAGATGCAGTTGAAAGTATCGGTGTTTATGCTGAATCAGGTCTGCTGGCCTTAAATAGCTACGAGAACCGTGTTTATCAATTTAAAGCAGAAGATGGCCATCGTTATGTTGTTAAGTTCTACCGACCAGAGCGTTGGAGTAAGGCGCAAATCTTAGAAGAGCATGCGTTTGCATTTGAGCTTGCCGAGGCTGAAGTGCCGGTTGTTGCGCCTGTAATTATCGAAGGGCAAAGCTTATTTGAGCATAATGGTTATTTGTTTACGTTATTCCCAAGTGTGGGCGGGCGCATTTTTGAAGTTGATAATTTAGATCAACTCGATGTACTTGGCCGCTTAATTGGGCGAATGCACCAAGTAGCTAAGGCAAAGCCATTTGAACATAGGCCTGTGATCAGCTGCGAAGAATACCTTCAGACAGCTAAAGTTCAGTTACAAGCAAGTAACTTGGTGCCAATGGCATTAGAGAACGCCTTTTATACTATTTTAGATTTGGTGATTAAAGAAACCACAGAGCAGTATAAAAATGTTGAAACCATCCGCCTGCACGGCGATTGCCATGCCGGTAATATATTGTGGTCTGGTGACGCGTTAATGTTTGTTGACTTAGATGACAGCCGACAAGGGCCTGCAATTCAAGATCTTTGGATGATGCTCAGTGGCGATCGTAACAACCAACTGTTACAGTTAGACACCTTAGTGGCTGCTTATGAAGAATTTTGCGACTTTGATCACAGCCAATTAAAGTTGATTGAACCACTTAGAGCAATGCGAATGGTGCATTACATGGGGTGGTTGGCAAAAAGGTGGGATGATCCTGCGTTCCCACGGAACTTTTCATGGTTTGCTGAAGACAAATACTGGGAGCAGCAAATACTAGCGCTAAAAGAACAGCTTGCAGCGCTACAGGAAGCACCATTAAAATTATTACCATAAATTTTTAAAGTTAAGAAAGACGAGAAAACAATGTTTAAAAAATTAAAGTTAAGTCTACTCATTTTATGTTTACCTTTTGCGGCCCTTGCTGCTGATTTCGAAGCAGGCAATCAATACGAAGTATTAAAAGTTGAGAAAAGTGCAACACCTCAAGTAACCGAGTTCTTTTCGTTTTATTGTCCACACTGTTTTCAGTTTGAACCGGTCGCAAAAGCATTAACGGCAAGTCTTCCTGAAGGGACTGAATTTGTAAAAAGCCATGTTAACTTTTTAGGTGGTGTATCTAAGCAAACGCAAAGTAACTTAAGCTATGCCTACTTAATTGCTAAGCAACATGGCAAAGGTGAGCAAGTTGCTGATCAAATCTTTAATAGCATCCACAGACAGCGCGCTTTACTAAAAGATATAAAAGACGTGAAAGCATTACTTGCGACCAATGGTATTAGCAACGATGTGTTTGACGCTGAAATTGCAAGCATGCCAGTGATTAGTGCTGAAAAAGCGATGCAAGATAAGCAGCAAAAATATTCAGATATGGGCGCCCTTACTGGTGTACCAACTTTTATCGTCAATGATAAATATAAAATTAATTTAAACACCATCAAGAGCCAGCAGATGCTTGATGAGTTAGTCGAATTTTTATTAAAACAATAATTTTGGAGTAAGAAGTAATGATCAAGTTAGTAAAAGCTGTATTAATGGCTGCCACGCTAGGTTTAGCGGCAAATGCCTCAGCTGCTCAATATGAAGAAGGTAAGCATTATGAAACGATTGATGCACGCGCTTCTAAAAAGCCTGAAGTAAAAGAGTTCTTCTCATTCTACTGCCCACACTGTAATAACTTCGAGCCAGTAGTGAAAGAGCTTAAAACACTTCTTAAAGATGGCGTTAAATTCAAAAAGAGTCATGTTGATTTTTCAGGTCCTCGTGACCCAGAAATTCAGACTATCTTAGCGCAAGGTTATGCGACGGCTAATGTGTTACCACAGAAAGACGCGTTAGTAGCCGCTGTGTTTAATCATATTCACGGTAAGCGTGCTCGTATTAACGAACTAGCTGATATGAAAGACATCTTTGTTTCACAAGGTGTGTCGGCTGAAGATTTTGATAAGTACTACAACAGCTTCTCTGTACGTACTATGGCGTCTAAGATGAAACGCGACCAAGAATATTACCAACAAAAAGGTGCTTTAAAAGGCGTTCCAACTTTTATTGTTAATGGTAAATACCGTGTAATCCTAGGTGCGGATTCAGGTATTAGCGATGCGAAGAGCATGGCAGACTTAATTAACTACCTAGCTGATAAATAAGCTTAGTTAGTTGAATTTAATAGAAAGCTCCGTTCGCGGAGCTTTTTTGTTGGTAAAGCAAATGCAAAAACTATTAGTTTCAAGCTGTTTGTTAGGAAATCCTGTTCGTTATGACGGGCAATCGCAAAATTTACTCCATCCTGGTTTAGAAACTCTTAAACAGCAAGGAAGGCTCGTTGCATTCTGCCCTGAAGTAGCTGGTGGCTTACCTACACCAAGGCCGCCTGCAGAAATCAAAGCGGGTAGAGTACTTACCAAAGATGCACAAGATGTCACAGTACAGTTTGCTTATGGCGCAGAACAAGCACTTAAGCTTTGCAAAAAGCAGGGCATTCGCTATGCGCTGTTAAAAGAATCAAGCCCTTCATGTGGTCGCAATACTATTTACGATGGTAGTCATTCAGGAAAGAAAATTTCAGGGATGGGATTAACTGCAAAGCTGTTAACCGACAATAATATAGCTGTATACAGCGAGCAGCAGTTGCCAGCGCTATTTGCTGCGCTGGCAGATTGATTTTATTTACGTTGTAAAAACACACCTGATTCGATGTGGTGGGTGTAAGGGAATTGGTCAAAAATCGCAAAACGTTTTACTTCATGGGTTTTGCATAAGTGATCAAGGTCACGCTCTAAGGTATCTGGGTTACACGAGATATAAATAATATTGTCGTAGTTCGCAACTAGGTCACACGTTAGCGTGTCCATGCCTGCACGTGGTGGATCCACTAAAATTGTTTGGCAGTTATAGCTTTTCAGGTCTATACCATCTAAACGAGAGAAAGTACGTTCGCCTTTCATTGCTTGGGTGAACTCTTCACTCGACATACGAATGATATCTAAGTTCTCAACCTTGTTCTGTGCGATATTGTATTGCGCTGAGTAAACCGATGATTTTGAAATCTCAGTGGCTAATACGCGGTCGAATGAGCCTGCAAGAGCAATCGAAAAGTTACCATTCCCACAATATAACTCCAGTAAGTCATTATTGAGTGGTTGGCAAAGGGCTTGTGCCCACTCTAGCATCTTGATGTTTACTTTAGCATTCGGTTGCGTAAAGCTATTTTCGACTTGTTGATAAATAAGCTCTTTACCGTTTACGTTTAAACGCTCGATAACATAGTCATTACCAATCACTTCTTTTTGCTTACGAGCACGACCAATAAAATCAATCTTAAACTGTGTGCTCAGTTTTGCTTTAAGCTCTTTAATTGCTTGTAGCCACTGCTCATCTAGTTGTTTGTGATACAACAAGCTAACAAGGATCTCACCACTTAAGCTTGAAAGGTAATCGATTTGAAACAGCTTACGGCGCAGAACTTCATTGCCTTTTAAGTTTTCGATCATCGCTTGCATCACTTCACCCACTAAAGGTGCTGCAGGGTCAAACTCATCAACGCGGATCTTTTCTTTAGTTTGTTGATCAAACATGATGTGAAACAGGTCTTCACCTTCATGCCAAACACGAAACTCTGCACGTTGGCGGTAATGAATAGGATCAGAGCTGAACACTTCTAATTTTTCGACCCCAAAACGTCGAAACTGTGAGGTGATGCGCTGCTCTTTCTCACTCAATTGTGCATCGTATTGAGTTGTATCAATTTTTATAACCGCCATGGCTGATTACCTTTTATCTCTTAGCTTTATAACGGCGCTATTGTAGGGAGCGCTGAGGATTTGTCTAGTTTTGTTATTTATTTTAGTGTCGTTTTTTTATACAAAAAACTTAAGTTTTGTGGTTTTTGGCCGATAATGAGTTAACCATAACATGGAGTCGGATCATGAAAATTGGCAACCTAGGCTATATGCCTAATACAAATGTGAATAAATACAATGGTAAACAGGCACTGCAGCAGCCTACCATTCAAAATCGTCAAGATAGTTATCAGCAACGCGGCAGAGAGCTCGCGGCAAAAGTTCTTGATGATAAACTTGCTGAGGCACTAGGTTTACCTAAAGCCGAAGAGAAAAAAGATAAACCCTTGTTCGACTTTGAAGAGATCGTGAAAAACGTACTCGACTTTGTTGGCGGCGCACTTCGTAAAGCAAAAGCCGATGGTGCTGATGATGAAAAACTCAAAGGCATGCTAGGTGATGCACGTAAAGGTGTGCAAATGGGCATCGACGATGCGTATGATGAGCTTAAAGAGTCAGGTATTCTTAACGATGACATCGAAGAGGGTATCGAAAAGTCTAAAGAAGGTATCTTTAAAGGTATTGATGAATTAGAAGAAGACTTGTTCAATCCTAAACCTAATGCGGTTTCAGTAAGCCAAGCTCAATACATCAGTTTAAGTAATAACGCAGAGTACACTTTCACCACCGCTGAAGGTGACGAAGTAAGTATTAGCTTTGCTGATGCATACGAAAGTAAGTCTGCAAGCAGTTATAGCAAAAATGGCGACAACGAAGCCTTTGTCAGTGAGTCTTCGCAATCACGAGATTTATCATTCTCGATGTCGGTCAATGGTGATTTAAATGAGCAAGAGCAGCAAGCTATCAATGAATTGATGGAAGATTTGCAGAGTGTTAGCGAAACATTCTTCTCTGGTTCATTAGAAGATGCCTTTGAACAAGCTAAAGAGCTTAACTTAGGTAACGAGCAACTCGTTGGCTTTACGATGGATCTGAAACAAACCAAAACAGTAGCAGCGATTAAAGGCTATGAAGAATATAAACCAGCCCCTGAAAAAGAAGTTGCTGAGAAAATAGCGCCATTTAATGACGACTTGAAACAGGCGTTTAATAAAGCGGGTGACATTGGTTTGCAAAATGAACTGGCTGGCATCTTACAATGGTTAAACCAAGATAAAGAAGAAGTCAGTAAGCTGGTGGATTATACCAAAGCAATGTTTGAGCAAATGAATAAGCTTCGCTCGGCAACAGAAGAAGAGGCTTAGTCCTTTCTTTCTTTTTATAAAGCTGCATGGCAAACTGCTGACCTTTGATGATCCGAGGTAAGCAGTTTGTCAGTTCATATAATGGTGTTTGATTCTGGTATAGGTGGAACAACCGTACTTGAACAGATCCAAGTATTGATCCCAGATGCTGATTATAGTTATTTTATGGACAATGCTTTATTGCCTTATGGCGCGCAAAGTCAGCAAACGATCATAGCCCGCCTTTTTGCGCTACTACAGTTTATCGAAACAGCAAACTTAAACGTTGATATCCTAGTTATTGCGTGTAATACCGCCTCTACCTCTGCCTTAGAAACTATTCGCCAGCACACAAATATAGAAGTTGTCGGGGTAGTACCTGCGATAAAACCCGCTTGCGCTATAAGTAACAGCAAACATATTGGTTTACTGGCAACACCATCAACCATCAAGAGTCGCTATACTGCAAACTTAATTAGTAATCATAGCCAAGACACACAAGTGAGCTTATATGGCTCAACTGAGCTGGTAGAAATTGCTGAAACACTATTTCATACGCAGAAAATCAATGAAGCAAAGCTTGAGAATGTATTGAGTGATTTAGCGATAGCAGAAGATATAGATGTATTGGTACTTGGCTGTACACACTTTCCATTACTAGCCAGAGCGATTAGTGACTACTATAAACAACAGATCTTCCTTATTGACTCAGGCAAAGCGATTGCTAAGCGCGTTGAAAGTTTAATTGCTCTACGAGGCTTTACTCTTACTACAGATAAAAAAAAGCCGCTGCACTATTATGCAACGGCTCCTATTGGTCATTCGCAATTAAGCGTTGAGCTTATTACGCTGACTGATCAGATCCCTCACGAAAGCTGTTAGCTTCGTTCTCTTGTTTTTGTTTTGCTTCACGCACTTTTAAAGTACGTTGTTGGAATTCGCTATCATTTAATTGATTGATTGCTTTATCTGCATCAGCTTCAGCCATTTCAACAAAACCAAAGCCACGACGTTTACCTGTATTTTTATCTTTTAATAAACGTACATTGAAAACTTTGCCTTGTTCTTCGAATAAAGCACGAACAACACCTTCATTAGCACGATAAGGTAGGTTGCCAACATAAAGTGTTTTTGTTTTTACTTCGGCCTCCTCACTTGACGCTGATGAAAGTGCTGCAATAACTAAAGCACCAATTAATAAGCCTGCACCAAATAGCAATGCTGGGTCTAAAGCTAAGCTTGCAAGTGCGAACTTAACAACCACAAAACCTAAAACAGCAAGAATAACGGAGAAAAGAAAAGATTTTTGATCGGGTAATTTCATTTTGATCTACCAATAAACAAGAAATAAACATTAATTTAACATTGTGAACTTGCTATCTTAACGAGTTAAATGAACATAGCAATGAAATTTGCATTAAATTATGAATATTGGCTTAAAAAACAGCCATAATAGCGACCGTTTTTGCTGTTTTCGGTAAATTTAGTTCGCTTTTTGAGCGAACAGTAAAAAGATCGAAAAAAAGTGTTGATCTGTTTTTGGATCTCCCTATAATGCGACCCCACTGACACGGCGGGCAGCAACGAAAGATGCTGAACAACGTAGCAGAGAGTTAAGTAAAACTTCGGTTTCAAATAATCGAAAGAAAGTTTGAAATTAAGTGTTGACTCGAAAAATTAAGGATGTATTATACGCATCCCTAGCGACAACGTCGCAACGTTCTTTAACAATATAAAGCAATCATCTGTGTGGGCACTCGTACAGATTGAGTTCTAACAGCAGATTCTAGTTCGCTAGATGACGCAAACAAATTTAGAGTCTCAATTGAACTGAGTGACCAACGGAAACAAGTTTACTTGTTTCAGCACAGTCAATTCGATTCGAAAGAATCAAAATTCAGAATTCATTGAGCACGAAACTTCGGTTTCAAAAAACTTTTAATTGAAGAGTTTGATCATGGCTCAGATTGAACGCTGGCGGCAGGCCTAACACATGCAAGTCGAGCGGAAACGAAGAGGTGCTTGCACCTTTGGCGTCGAGCGGCGGACGGGTGAGTAATGCTTGGGAATATGCCTTATGGTGGGGGACAACAGTTGGAAACGACTGCTAATACCGCATGATGTCTACGGACCAAAGTGGGGGACCTTCGGGCCTCACGCCATAAGATTAGCCCAAGTGGGATTAGCTAGTTGGTGAGGTAATGGCTCACCAAGGCGACGATCCCTAGCTGGTTTGAGAGGATGATCAGCCACACTGGGACTGAGACACGGCCCAGACTCCTACGGGAGGCAGCAGTGGGGAATATTGCACAATGGGCGCAAGCCTGATGCAGCCATGCCGCGTGTGTGAAGAAGGCCTTCGGGTTGTAAAGCACTTTCAGTAAGGAGGAAAGGTTAAGTGTTAATAGCGCTTAGCTGTGACGTTACTTACAGAAGAAGCACCGGCTAACTCCGTGCCAGCAGCCGCGGTAATACGGAGGGTGCGAGCGTTAATCGGAATTACTGGGCGTAAAGCGTACGCAGGCGGTTTGTTAAGCGAGATGTGAAAGCCCCGGGCTCAACCTGGGAACTGCATTTCGAACTGGCAAACTAGAGTGTGATAGAGGGTGGTAGAATTTCAGGTGTAGCGGTGAAATGCGTAGAGATCTGAAGGAATACCGATGGCGAAGGCAGCCACCTGGGTCAACACTGACGCTCATGTACGAAAGCGTGGGGAGCAAACAGGATTAGATACCCTGGTAGTCCACGCCGTAAACGATGTCTACTAGAAGCTCGGGTCTTCGGACTTGTTTTTCAAAGCTAACGCATTAAGTAGACCGCCTGGGGAGTACGGCCGCAAGGTTAAAACTCAAATGAATTGACGGGGGCCCGCACAAGCGGTGGAGCATGTGGTTTAATTCGATGCAACGCGAAGAACCTTACCTACACTTGACATACAGAGAACTTACCAGAGATGGTTTGGTGCCTTCGGGAACTCTGATACAGGTGCTGCATGGCTGTCGTCAGCTCGTGTTGTGAGATGTTGGGTTAAGTCCCGCAACGAGCGCAACCCCTATCCTTAGTTGCCAGCGATTCGGTCGGGAACTCTAAGGAGACTGCCGGTGATAAACCGGAGGAAGGTGGGGACGACGTCAAGTCATCATGGCCCTTACGTGTAGGGCTACACACGTGCTACAATGGCGCATACAGAGTGCTGCGAACCTGCGAGGGTAAGCGAATCACTTAAAGTGCGTCGTAGTCCGGATTGGAGTCTGCAACTCGACTCCATGAAGTCGGAATCGCTAGTAATCGCATATCAGAATGATGCGGTGAATACGTTCCCGGGCCTTGTACACACCGCCCGTCACACCATGGGAGTGGGTTGCTCCAGAAGTGGATAGTCTAACCTTCGGGAGGACGTTCACCACGGAGTGATTCATGACTGGGGTGAAGTCGTAACAAGGTAGCCCTAGGGGAACCTGGGGCTGGATCACCTCCTTATACGATTTAGAACTTATTTGTTCGTAGTGTCCACACAGATGATTGTTAATTGTAAAGAGAACAACACTTATTGTTTGGGTCTGTAGCTCAGTTGGTTAGAGCGCACCCCTGATAAGGGTGAGGTCGGTAGTTCAAATCTACTCAGACCCACCACTTCTTATGAAGTGGCAAAAATGACAATAAGTACCAGCATATGTGGGGCTATAGCTCAGCTGGGAGAGCGCCTGCCTTGCACGCAGGAGGTCAGCAGTTCGATCCTGCTTAGCTCCACCACTTTTACTCCTTAAAAATAAACATTCTTAATCAGGTAATAAACTGCTTGAGAATAGAGTGTGTTTAATTTTGAGAAGTTTATTCTCTTGCTCTTTAAAAATTTGGAAAGCTGATATTAAAATTCTTATAGATATTCGTATCTATAAAGAGTTTTCAAAAGTAAAAAATATGCCATTAATCGAAAGATTAATTGGTATCTACTTTAGTATTCTCATCATTATTTGATGAATTAACTTCTGGCGAAGTTAACAGCTGTCACTAACAAAGACCCGTTTGGGTTGTATGGTTAAGTGACTAAGCGTACACGGTGGATGCCTTGGCAGTTGGAGGCGATGAAGGACGTATTAACTTGCGATAAGCCTAGTCAAGCTAGTAAAAAGCGCTTGAGACTAGGATTTCCGAATGGGGAAACCCACCTGCTTGCAGGTATCTTGCACTGAATACATAGGTGTAAGAGGCGAACGCGGAGAACTGAAACATCTAAGTACCCGTAGGAACAGAAATCAACCGAGATTCCGGAAGTAGCGGCGAGCGAAACCGGACCAGCCCTTAAGCTTATTATGTGTTAGTGGAACATTCTGGAAAGTTTGACGATACAGGGTGATAGTCCCGTACACGAAAATGCATCTTAAGTGAAATCGAGTAGGTCGGAGCACGTGAAACTTTGACTGAATATAGGTGGACCATCATCTAAGGCTAAATACTCCCAACTGACCGATAGTGAACCAGTACCGTGAGGGAAAGGCGAAAAGAACCCCTGTGAGGGGAGTGAAATAGAACCTGAAACCGTGTACGTACAAGCAGTAGGAGCCCTTCGAGGGTGACTGCGTACCTTTTGTATAATGGGTCAGCGACTTATATTTTGTAGCGAGGTTAACCGATTAGGGTAGCCGTAGGGAAACCGAGTCTTAACTGGGCGCGTAGTTGCAAGGTATAGACCCGAAACCCGGTGATCTAGCCATGGGCAGGTTGAAGGTTGAGTAACATCAACTGGAGGACCGAACCCACTAACGTTGAAAAGTTAGGGGATGACCTGTGGCTAGGAGTGAAAGGCTAATCAAACCGGGAGATAGCTGGTTCTCCCCGAAATCTATTTAGGTAGAGCCTCGGACGAATACTTACGGGGGTAGAGCACTGTTAAGGCTAGGGGGTCATCCCGACTTACCAACCCTTTGCAAACTCCGAATACCGTAAAGTACTATCCGGGAGACACACGGCGGGTGCTAACGTCCGTCGTGAAGAGGGAAACAACCCAGACCGCCAGCTAAGGTCCCAAAGTCATAGTTAAGTGGGAAACGATGTGGAAAGGCCCAGACAGCCAGGAGGTTGGCTTAGAAGCAGCCATCCTTTAAAGAAAGCGTAATAGCTCACTGGTCGAGTCGGTCTGCGCGGAAGATGTAACGGGGCTAAACTATGCACCGAAGCTGCGGATTCAAAATTTATTTTGAGTGGTAGGGGAGCGTTCTGTAAGCCGTTGAAGGTGAACCGGGAGGTTTGCTGGAGGTATCAGAAGTGCGAATGCTGACATGAGTAACGATAATGCGGGTGAAAAACCCGCACGCCGGAAGACCAAGGGTTCCTATCCCATGTTAATCAGGGTAGGGTAAGTCGACCCCTAAGGCGAGGCCGAAAGGCGTAGTCGATGGGAAACGGGTTAATATTCCCGTACTTGGTATAATTGCGATGGGGGGACGGAGCAGGCTAAACAAGCATGGCGTTGGTTGTCCATGTGAAAGTGAGTAGGTTGAGAGTTTAGGAAAATCCGGACTCTTAAGACTGAGACACGAGACGAGCACCCAAGGGTGTGAAGTTGTTGATGCCATACTTCCAGGAAAAGCCTCTAAGCTTCAGATTATACCGAATCGTACCCCAAACCGACACAGGTGGTCAGGTAGAGAATACTAAGGCGCTTGAGAGAACTCGGGTGAAGGAACTAGGCAAAATTGTACCGTAACTTCGGGAGAAGGTACGCTCCTATCTGTGATGAGACTTGCTCTCTAAGCGGACGGGAGCCGCAGTGACCAGGTGGCTGGGACTGTTTATTAAAAACACAGCACTGTGCAAAATCGCAAGATGACGTATACGGTGTGACACCTGCCCGGTGCCGGAAGGTTAATTGATGGGGTTAGTTTTCGGACGAAGCTCTTGATCGAAGCCCCGGTAAACGGCGGCCGTAACTATAACGGTCCTAAGGTAGCGAAATTCCTTGTCGGGTAAGTTCCGACCTGCACGAATGGTGTAACCATGGCCACGCTGTCTCCACCCGAGACTCAGTGAAATTGAAATCGCAGTGAAGATGCTGTGTACCCGCGGCTAGACGGAAAGACCCCGTGAACCTTTACTACAGCTTGGCACTGAACATTGACCCTACATGTGTAGGATAGGTGGGAGGCTTTGAAGCAGAAACGCTAGTTTTTGTGGAGCCGTCCTTGAAATACCACCCTTGTAGTGTTGATGTTCTAACGTTGGCCCCTAATCGGGGTTACGGACAGTGCCTGGTGGGTAGTTTGACTGGGGCGGTCTCCTCCCAAAGAGTAACGGAGGAGCACGAAGGTTGGCTAAGTACGGTCGGACATCGTACGGTTAGTGTAATGGTAGAAGCCAGCTTAACTGCGAGACAGACACGTCGAGCAGGTACGAAAGTAGGTCATAGTGATCCGGTGGTTCTGAATGGAAGGGCCATCGCTCAACGGATAAAAGGTACTCCGGGGATAACAGGCTGATACCGCCCAAGAGTTCATATCGACGGCGGTGTTTGGCACCTCGATGTCGGCTCATCACATCCTGGGGCTGAAGTCGGTCCCAAGGGTATGGCTGTTCGCCATTTAAAGTGGTACGCGAGCTGGGTTTAGAACGTCGTGAGACAGTTCGGTCCCTATCTGCCGTGGGCGTTTGAGAATTGAGAGGGGTTGCTCCTAGTACGAGAGGACCGGAGTGAACGAACCGCTGGTGTTCGGGTTGTCATGCCAATGGCACTGCCCGGTAGCTACGTTCGGAACTGATAAGCGCTGAAAGCATCTAAGCGCGAAGCAGGCCTCGAGATGAGTTCTCACTAGACTTTTAAAGTCTCTGAAGGGCCGTTGAAGACTACAACGTTGATAGGCAGGATGTGGAAGTGGTGCGAGCCATTAAGCTAACCTGTACTAATTACCCGTGAGGCTTAACCATACAACGCCAAACGCGTTTTATGACAGCGTAACGAACAGAAGTTAAGTTACTAAAGTAGACATTTACTTGATATCAGAATTCCAGATTTATTAATTTGCTCAAAAGAGCGAATTAAAACCAAATTTGCTTGGTGACAATAGCGTTTTGGACCCACCTGACCCCATGCCGAACTCAGTAGTGAAACGAAACAGCGCCGATGATAGTGTAGCAGCTGCTATGTGAAAGTAGGTCATCGCCAGGCTCCAAATAAGAGAAAGCCCGATTCGAAAGAGTCGGGCTTTTTTGCGTCTGGAGCTTTCAGCTATCAGCTGTCAGCCGTCAGTTGAACTGTGGGGTTGTTTAGTGCAGAGTCACCCTCAGCAAAAACCCCCGTAGGAGGCACTTCAGTGTCGAATCTAGAACATAACAAACACATTCATGGCTAAAGCCATTCCTACGAGATGCGTATCTTAGACGTCAGATAATAGATGTCAGTTGAACTGCGGGGTTGTTTAGTACAGTGTCACCCTCAGCAACAAAACCCTGTAGGAGGCACTCCAGTGACGAATCTAGACCAGAACAAACACATTCACGGCTAAAGCCATTCCTACGTAATGCGTATCTCAGATGTTAGCTAAGCGGTGGGGTTGTCCTGTACAGAGTCACCCACAGCAACAAAACCCCGTAGGAGGTACTTCAGTGCCGAATTCAGACCAGAACAAACACATTCATGGCTAAAGCCATTCCTACGTGATGCGTATCTCAGATGTCAGCTAAGCGGTGGGGTTGTCCTGTACAGAGTCTCCTTCAGCAACAAACCCTGTAGGAGGCACTCCAGTGCCGAATCTAGACCATAACAAACACATTCACGGCTAAAGCCATTCCTACAAGTACACTTTGCCTAGAACCTAGAACCTAGAACCTAGAACCTCTGGCATAGAGAGACTCTTACCTAAACACCCATCACGCGGCTGAACGCTGACGGCTGAAGCTGATAGCTCTGTGTTGGGCTTCACTCCGCTCTACCCAACCTACGCCAGACCTCAAAACTTTACTTTTTCAACTTTCCCCTTTCTAACTTCACTCTCACAACTAAAGAACCAAAAAAGCCCAGCCGGTTTCCCGGCTGGGCTTCTATATCTAACAATGATGAGATTACTTAATCATGCTGTAGATAAGTGCAAACACAGCTAGAGAGCCAACTGTTAATACGAACAGTGTGCTTAAGCGGTTTCTGTATTTGTGTAAGCTAGGTACTTTATAAACGGCAATCATTGGCATGATGAAAAGGATCATGGCGATAATAGGGCCTGATAGCTGATCCATCATGTCTAAAATACTTGGGTTGATCACTGAGCAATACCAAATAGCGAAGAACATGATAACAGTGCCAATTTTATCAACGAGTTTAGGGTTCATATGGGCTTGCTTACTAACAAGACCATTAAAGCTTTCACGGGCACCTAAGAAGTGACCTAAGAACGAAGAGGTAATTGCAATAAAGGCAACTAATGGCCCTAAGGTCGCAATAAACGAGTTATCAGTGATATTGGCAAGGAATGACAAGATAGACACGTTATCAGCTTTTGCTTGTACCATTTGCTCAGTAGATAGTGACAACACACATGAGAATACAAACAGTAAAACAAACACGATTAATAGTAGACTGGTACGCTTCAGAATTGCTTCTGACTTCATTTTAGCATTGTTGCCATAGTGAGCACGCTGTACATGTACAAAGCTTGATATCGCAGCTGCGTGGCTAAATGAGAATACGATGATAGGTATTGATAACCAAAGTGTTTTCATGAAGCCAGAAAACTCAGGCACTGTTACATCTGGCATTTGCCAACTTGGGATCAAGTAAATCGATAAGAAAAACAAGATAGCGACGAGAGGATAAACAAGGATTGCAAAAGCACGTAACATCAATGCTTCACCACCTAGCATTAAACTGATCATACCGCCAACGAGCACACCAGATAACAGTACGCGTGGTGGCGACTCCATACCTAATTGATTAACGATAAAACTGTCTACTGTATTGGTTAAGCCAACACCATAAATAAGTAAGATAGGGAAGATAGAAAGAAAATACAGTAAAGATATTAAGCGCCCTGCATTAATGCCAAAGTGTTCTTCTACAACATCGGTAAAATCCGCTTCAGGCTTTTTTGATGATAAAACAAATCGGGCTAAACCTCTGTGAGCTAAGTAGGTCATCGGAAAGGCAAGACATGCCATGATAATCAAAGGCCAAAATCCGCCGATACCGATATTAATTGGTAAGAATAAAATCCCTGCACCAACTGCGGTGCCAAATAAACTTAATACCCATTGGGTGTCATGAAGGTTCCATTTTGAGTTACTACTTGTTGTCGATGCATCATACGGCATAGCATCTTGATGTGTGTTCATTAGCACTCCACTATTAGAATAATAATTGTCGCGCAGCATATAGAAAAGCGATTAAGAATGCATGTTTTAGCGTTGTATTTAGATAACTATGCTGTAAGGAGAGACTTACAAAGGAAGGTGGCAGGGCTTATTTATAAAGCCCTGTTGTGGTATTTATTCTGCTGCTGCAAGTGCGCGAGCTTTAATGTCTGCGGCAAATGCTAAACCTTTCTTAAAACGTGCCTCAGCTGCAGTGATTTCACTTTCATCACCATTAGCGGCAAGTACCCCTTGTGAAAGGGCTTTATATAGTGCGCTAATTTGGGCCTCGTAGCCGGCTTCAATTGCTTTTTCAACAGTCGTCATGGTTATTCCTTTAATAGTTTGAGAGAGCAAAATACTATAGGAACAAAGGCTTATTGGCTAGGTTAAACTGATTGTAAAATAAGGAGTATTAAAGGGGCTAGAGTTACGATGATAGGATAGATGCTGGGTTTCGCTACGCTCTACCCAGCCTACGATATTTAACGGAACGCTTTAGTTCTGTAATGCAGATACGACAAAAAACGGATTCAGATACTCTTCTTTACTGTTATACAGTAGTGGGCTGCCATCGAGTTTACTAACCGTTGCACCTGCTATTTCGGCAATCGCATGGCCAGCTCCGGTATCCCACTCACAGGTTGGGCCAAGGCGTGGGTATATATCTGCACTACCTTCGGCAACCAGACAAAGTTTTAGCGAGCTTCCCTTTGAAACCATTTCTACATCTTCAAACTGTTTTACAAATTCAGCTAAATCTGGAGAAGGGTGTGAACGGCTGCCGACAACACGAATAAGCCCTTTATTTGGCTTACGAGTTACCTTAAGTTCGATACGTTCATCACCTTTATCTTTAAAGGCACCTATTGCTTCTGCGGCAATATACGACACACCTAATGCTGGTGCATCAACAACAGCTAATACCGGTTTACCTTTTTCTATCAAGGCAATGTTTACTGTAAACTCGCCATTTTTTTTAATGAACTCTTTGGTGCCATCAATTGGGTCTACTAACCAGTAGCGGTGCCAAGTTTGACGAATATCCCAGCTAATATCAGCGCTTTCTTCGCTTAGAATTGGTACATCAGGGGTAAGATGTTGTAAGCCATTCACAATCACTTTGTGAGCTGCTAGGTCGGCGTCGGTCACTGGGCTTTCATCAGCTTTGTACTCAACATTAAAGTCCTTTTCGTAAATCCCCATTATTGCGCTACCGGCTTGGCGTGCGAGGAGTAAGATTTCTTCTAGCAGTTCCGTTTGATTCATGACTTAACCTATAATTTGCTGTTGTTTTAAATACGCTACCAGCTCTTGCACCGATTGGTCTAGGGTGTTTTTGCTAGTATCGATTTTAATTTCTGGCGATGTAGGGATTTGATAGTCTGAGTCGATACCAGTGAAGTGCTTAATTTCACCTGCTCGCGCTTTTTTATAAAGCCCTTTAGGGTCGCGTGTTTCACACACGTCGAGGGGGGTATCTAAAAATACCTCAATAAACTCACCATCCTCTACTAAGTTTCTTACCATATCGCGTTCGCTTTGAAATGGCGAAATAAATGCGGTTAATACCACAAGACCGGCATCGACCATTAGCTTTGCAGTTTCACCAACGCGGCGAATGTTTTCCACGCGGTCTTCATCAGTAAAGCCAAGATCTTTGCACAAGCCATGACGAACATTGTCACCATCGAGTAGATAGGTGTGAACACCTAATTGATTTAATGCGCTTTCTAGTGCGTTCGCAACTGTGCTTTTGCCTGAACCTGAAAAACCAGTGAACCATAGAATGGCAGGCTTATGCTTTTTTTGCTCACTACGCTGTGATTTGCTAATGGCGTAATTATGCCAAACGATATTTTCATCCATTATCTTTACTCCAATGATTGAGGAACCAAAGCTCTCAAAATAAAGAAATAGATTTAAAGGGGTGAGAGTGTGGTAATCAAATATAAATAGTAATGCTGGCTTTAAAACGTTTGTTGTCTTATAGCCAGCATTGTCTTACCTAGCTTATTTAAGTTGGCTTATATCAAGCGCTTGCCAATGAGGGAAGTGCTTGCGTACTAAAGCATTAAATTCAACTTCAAAGTCGCTAAAGCTACTTTGTTGCTCTTCAGTGCTAAGTAATTGCTCAATCATACCTGCCGCAACGGTTAGGTTTGATAGGCGGTCAATTAGGATAAACGCACCTGTTTCATGGTTGTTGTGGTACTCATCAGCCAAAATTGTTTCTGTAAGCTCTAAGGTTACAATCGCAATTTCGTTAAGTTGTAATGAGTCTGCTTGACCATGCTCAAGGGTATTTACATCAATCGTGTGATCGATTTTTCTTACTACTGCCGAGGTGTTTTTGCTGCCTAACTTAAAGTTATAGCTTTTACCTAATACTAACGGTGCTTCATGCATCCATACTAATTTAGCTTTAATACGGTTTGTAACAGCGGCTTTTGAAGCGGCTGGCACAATCACATCGCCACGGCTGATATCAATTTCGTCGTTTAACGTTAAGGTAATTGCTTGACCTGCTTCAGCTGTATCTAAGTTGCCATCGAAAGTCACAATCTCTTTGATGCTTGAGCTTTTACCTGATGGTAATACCTTTACCGCATCACCCACGCTGAACTTGCCAGACGTTAAAGTACCTTGGAAGCCGCGGAAGTCTAAGTTAGGGCGTACCACATACTGGACCGGAAGACGTGCTTCAAACCCGTTATCAAGTTCAGCAGCTGGTGAGTCTTCAAGTAACTCAAGTAGCGGTTTATCTGTATAGTAAGGTGTGTGCTCTGAGCGTGTAACTACGTTGTCACCTTTAAGCGCTGACATTGGCACAAACTTGATATTAGTAACGTTTAGTTGCTCTGCAAACTTAAGGTAATCCGCTTTGATTTTCTCATATACGGTTTCATCGAAATCGACGATATCCATCTTGTTGATAGCAACAACAAACTGCTTAATACCTAATGAGTCACAGATAAAGCTATGACGCTTAGTTTGTACTTGTACGCCGTAACGAGCGTCAACTAAGATAATCGCCACATCACTGGTTGATGCACCGGTTACCATGTTACGCGTGTACTGTTCATGTCCTGGCGTATCAGCAATAATGAACTTACGTTTTGCTGTTGAGAAGTAACGATAAGCAACGTCAATGGTAATACCTTGCTCACGTTCAGCTTGAAGACCATCTACAAGGAGTGCTAAATCGAGCTCTTCACCGGCATTACCGACTTTTTCATTATCTTTATGCAGAGCTGCAAGTTGGTCTTCATAAATTTGGTGACTGTCGTGTAAAAGGCGGCCAATCAGCGTTGATTTACCGTCATCCACACTACCACAGGTCAGCATGCGTAAAAGGCTTTTGTCTTGTTGACGTGCAAGGTAGGCGTCGATACCTAACTCTCTTACTTCATTAATCGTGTCGTTTGTTTTAGACATTAGAAATAGCCCTCACGTTTTTTCTTTTCCATTGAACCAGCAGAGTCGTGATCAATCACGCGGCCTTCACGCTCAGAAGAGGTTGAAAGCAGCATCTCTTCAATAATTTCAGTTAAGGTACCTGCATTTGATTCCACAGCACCTGTCAGCGGGTAACAACCAAGGGTACGGAAACGGACAGATTTCATTTGTGGTACTTCGCCTTCTTCTAATGGCATACGCTCGTCATCAACCATGATTAGCGTGCCGTTACGCTCAACGACTGGGCGTTCTTTAGCAAGGTAAAGTGGAACCATTTCAATGTTTTCTTGGTAGATATACTGCCAAATATCAAGTTCAGTCCAGTTAGATAACGGGAATACACGAATGCTTTCACCCGGGTTAACTTGGCTGTTGTACGTATTCCAAAGCTCTGGACGTTGGTTTTTTGGATCCCATCTGTGGTGTTTGTCACGGAATGAGTAAACACGCTCTTTAGCACGTGATTTCTCTTCGTCACGGCGTGCCCCACCAAACGCAGCATCAAAGCCGTATTTATCTAACGCTTGCTTTAAGCCTTGCGTTTTCATGATGTCGGTGTGCTTTGCTGAGCCGTGTACAAATGGATTGATATCAATCTCTAACCCTTCAGGGTTTTTGTGGACGATTAAATCAAAGCCATACTCTTTAGCTAGGCGGTCACGAAACTCGATCATTTCCTTAAACTTCCAGTTGGTATCAACGTGTAAAAGTGGAAATGGGATCTTTGCTGGATAAAACGCTTTACGCGCTAAGTGTAATAACACTGATGAATCTTTACCGATTGAGTAAAGCATCACCGGGTTTTCAAACTCAGCAGCAACTTCGCGCATGATTTTGATACTTTCAGCTTCTAATTGCTGAAGGTGTGTTAAAGCCATTGTTAGTCGTCCTACTAAAATGATTAAAAGTTAAATTAAGCTACGCCAGTAATTGGCTGGGCAAAGCTGCTGGTTTGCTCTGTTTGACCAAACCATGCAAGCTGATGATGCAATGATGCAACTTCGCCAATAATTAATAAGGCAGGTGAAATAATGCTATGGCGCGAAATCAAGTCGGCTAGCTCACCTAATTGCCCTGTTACCACACGTTGTTCTTTACGTGTGCCGTTTTCAATAATGGCAACGGGGGTATCTGCACCGCGGCCATGTTTTAATAGTTGTGCTTGAATATGCGGTGATTTAATCACTCCCATATAAATCGCTAAGGTCTGATTTGGCTTGGCAAGTGACTGCCAATCTAATTCTTGACCATCTTTTTTACAGTGACCCGTTACAAACTGAATGGCTTGCGCATGATCTCTGTGAGTAAGTGGAATACCTGCATAAGCGCTACAACCTGCAGCAGCAGTAATACCCGGTACGATTTGGTAACGCACTTTATTCGCGGCAAGAACTTGTACTTCTTCACCACCACGACCATAAATAAACGGGTCGCCGCCTTTAATACGGCATACTTTTTTGCCTTGCTTGGCAAAATCGACCAACATCTGATTGGTATCTTCTTGCGCCACACTGTGATCGCCTAACCTTTTACCTACGCAAACTAGGTCGGCATCACGGCGTACTAAATCCATAATTTCATCAGAAACTAAGTAGTCATATACAACTACGTCGGCTTGTTGCATTAACTGCAGTGCTTTTAAGGTTAATAGCTCAGGGTCACCTGGGCCTGCACCTACAACATACACTTCGCCTTCTGGTTCTGGCTTTGCATCTAACAATTGCTCTAACTGCGCTGTTGCAGCTTCGGTATTACCCGCTTGGACTTTGCTTACAACTGATGAATCAAATACGCCTTCCCAAAACTGGCGGCGGTCAGCAAAGTGTTTAAAGCGTTGTTTTACTTTGTCGCGAAAGCTACCAACTAATGTAGCAAGTGGACCAATATGCTGTGGAATAAGCGTTTCGAGTTTTTCACGTAAACGACGTGCTAATACTGGCGCTGTGCCTGCGCTTGAAATTGCAATTGTGATTGGATCACGGTCAACAATTGATGGAAAAATAAAGCTGCACTTAGGTTGATCATCCACCACGTTAACGAAAATATTGCGCGCATTAGCAAGTTCGAACACATCTTTGTTAACGCTGTCTATATCTGTTGCAGCGATTACCAGCATTTGCTGATCTAAATACTGTTCTTTGAAAAAGTCGTTAATGAGTGTTACATCACCTTTCTCAGCAAGTTCTCGAAGTTCATCACAAAATTCAGGGGCGACTAGCGTCACATGAGCACGCGCTTTTAAAAATGCACGGCATTTGCGTAATGCGACATCTCCACCGCCGACTACCAGCACAGGTTTGTCGTCTAATTTGGTAAAGATTGGTAAATATTGCACTTTGTTCTCACCCCTAAAACACATCAAGAAACTGCTTATTGCAGGCAAGCAGAATATAGTGCTCTAAAAAAAGTAAAAAATAATTAAAACCAAGTTTATATAACTAAAAGTTATACCAGGTGGTTTGTTTTGGCTTAAGACTTAGTTAACAAGGGATTGCGGCGAGTTACAAGTAAATAAGCAGCCTTATGGTGATTAGTTATGATTTATAGCCGAATGATAAAAATTTGCTACTATAGGTCACTAATATGGCAACACAAATATAAGAGCTATGACTAAAATGCAAACAAGCGCTGCCCAAGCGGTGGCACTGATGGACTTAACAACTCTGAATGACAGCGACACAACAGAAACCATTAATAACTTGGTTGCCAGTATTGAGCCAACGTTAGGTATTCCTGCAGCGGTCTGTGTGTATAGCCAGTTTGTAAGCGACGCTAAACTAGCACTCGCTGAGCGTGAACTACAGCAAGTTAAAGTGGCTACAGTTACTAACTTTCCTAGTGGGGATGAGCCGTTAGAGCAAGTGTTAAATGAAACCCTATTTGCCATTGAACGCGGCGCTGATGAAATTGATTTAGTGATCCCCTACAAAGCGCTTATTGGTGGTGATGAGCGCAAAGTTTTAGAGTATGTCAAAGCGTCAAAAGAGGCATGTGGTACTCAAGCGCAGCTTAAAGTCATTATCGAAAGTGGCGAATTAAGCGATGACCTCATTGCAACAGCAACTAAACTAGCAATTGATGGCGGCGCTGATTTCGTTAAAACCAGTACTGGTAAAGTGGCTGTTAATGCAACGCTAGCTGCAACAGACATCATGTTGAACAGCATAAAAGCGAGTGGTAAAAAGGTTGGTTTTAAGGCGGCAGGCGGGGTCAGAACAGTTACCGATGCTGCTGAGTATTTAGACCTAGCTAAATCAATCATGGGTGAAGCGTACTTACAACCCGAGCTATTTCGTTTTGGCGCTTCTGGGTTATTAAAAGATGTGTATGCAACATTAAATGAATCGTGAAAGTGAACAAGAAAAAATAGCGCTCGAGCATGGCGCAGCAAAGTTGTTTTTGCGCTGTTACGAAAAGCAGTTTGGCGTAAGTATGCGTAATATTTGGCATAACACGCCGAGTAAACCAGACGTGAGTTGTTATAAAGGTGATGAACGGCTTGATATTGAAGTCGCACATTTATATGCCAGCGAAACAGAAGCAATGGCGGTGTTAGGTCGGCCGCTGTCTATCTCAATGCAACGAGATCTCGCTGAAATGGCTTTAGCACCGAGTAACGAGCGTCTGCACTGTGCTTTGCATCGCTTGCTGGCACAAAAAGCTAAGAAACACTACGAGTCTACTCAGCCTTGGTTATTAATTCGAAATGCAAGTACTATATGGCATCTTGATGATTTTAAGTCAGTACTTACTCACCTTGATGTGCCTAAGCAGCATCCATTTCAACAAATTTGGTTGTTATGTGATTTTTATCGTGGTGAGTTATTACAAATTTTATAATGGAATGAGATAACAACAATGAAATTTAAACGTTCAGGGACGCAAACACTTCTATCGAGTGTTTTTCCAAGTTTAGCATTAGCAGGTTTAGTGGCTGTATCGCTCACGGCGTGTACTAACCCAAGTACACCAGCAGGTGAAGAGGGTTACGTATTTGAAAAGCCGCGGGTGTTTGGCGAAGGCGGTTATCAGGGCACTATGATTGGCCCAGCTAACTACGGCATGTCACTTTGGCGCAATCAGGTGATTAATATTGATATGCGCCCGAATACGTATACTGAGGCATTTAAAATCTTAGCTAACGATGACTTAAATATTAGTTTTGATTTTCATGCGGTCATTTCAATAGAAAGCGGCTCTGTCAGAGCGGTGGTTGAGCAATACGGTGGTGAAGATTGGTATCCGCGATTTGTCCGTGAAACATTTAGAACTTATGTGCGTGATATAGTGCAGCAATACGATAGTGGTGTGTTAAAAACTAATCGCGAGAAAATAGCAGCAGAAGTAACAGCTCGGTTAAAAGCGTATTTAGAACCAACGCCATTTAAGCTCGCCAATGTCGTAGTGGGAAATATTAACTATCCGGCTATTGTTGCTAATGCTGTTGAGAAAAAGTTGGCTGCACAACAATTACTGTCTGAAAAAGAAACGCAAAAAGAAATTGCACGAAAAGATGCTGAGATACGTGTAGAGGAAGCGAAAGGTATTGCACAGGCGCAAAAAATCATTAATGCCACTTTGACGCCAAATTATCTACAGCATGAAGCTATTAATGCGCAGTTAAAGATGGCTGAGTCACCTAACCATACAACAGTTTATATTCCTGTTGGTAACAATGGTGTACCACTGGTGAAAGGCACAAACTAAGGGTTTAAACAGCCAGTGCTGGCACTGGCTGTTAGTTTGCTTAGTTAAATTTAAACATACTGCCAAAGCTTTCTAAACTTGATTTGTTCGTTTTGGCAATACACCCTGAATCATCAAGAGACTTCTTAGTTGTCTCATCAGCAAGGCCTGTCACTTTCAGCTTTTTTTCTTGCTGATACTCAGTGAGCGCAATCACCGTTGCTTCATCGTACTCTACGTCTTCTATTTCATATTCTTCGTAGTGAGGCTGCCTTTTCAAATAACCCAAACAAACCAAGTTCAGTCGTGACATCGCTAAGTCTGTTTTTTCGTAGTAAGGCATTCTGTGAGTTGGAACACTAACCGATGCAACTGGCGCTTTAGCGGGTGCTGCTGCGGTTACTTTTAGTGGTGCAGGGGCTGTATGGCCAGCTGCAATGGTGTTATCGCTATTATAGCGATAATAAGTTGTTGGTACTTTTGATTCTAAAAACTCAACAGCTTTTACGATCACTTCGCGCAATGCTTTTTCTTTTGGTGTGTTTGACCAGCTACTTAAGTTACCACCAACGAGTGCGCCACCAAAATTGGTAGCAGCAGATGTAAAGTCAAAATCTTTACTGCCACCCTCAACACTGGTAGCGGCTAAAATACGTGAAGTACGCGTATCGATTAAGCGTAAATCTATCGCCATGTGCGAACTTGAAAAACCCGCCGATACCGAGCTAAATACATCGCCGATAAAGCCACCACTGCCGACACGAGTGCCTGAGTTGTCATCATCAAACTCTGTGACTGCGGCAACCACAACAATTTCGGCTCCCTCTATTTCACCATACGCAGCTCCTGATGCTGCACTCACACGGCCTGACACAGCAAGGTCTTGTTCTGATAATACGGCATCAAGTGCTTGTCGCTCTAAAACAATAAAGCGATTGGTGCTAACTAATGCCGTTGTGAGTTGATCGGCCATACCTTCACCAATTTCTTTACGCCACCAACGTGAATCGTTTGATTTATCAGTAAAGCGGGCAACAGCGATCCGAGCTTTTGGGCCATTGTACTGCTGCTGTGCAACTTCGTTTATATCTGGGCTATTGTTATTGCTGGTGGTTGTCGAAGTACTCTGGCATGCAGTCAGTGCTGCAGCAAGTAACGTAATCGAAATTGCTTTGTGTGTTTTGGTGAGCATATGACTTTCCTTAACTTATATCTCATGCAGTAAATAACGCCGCACTATGGGCTTTGTTGTTATTGACGTTTGAATGGATAAGCTATAAAAATCAGTGTTTTATTAATAGCACTCAGGCGAAAACTTTATTCACTGACGCGAAATTCGGCATGTTTTTGATATTTTTCTCGATACTGTTTTGGTGATAAGCCAACATAGCTTTTAAAGCTTCGGGCAAAATAGCTTTGTGAACTAAAACCTGCTTGCTCCGCTACTTGACCAATTGCTAACGCGCTATCGGTTAGCTGTTTTTTTGCAAACTCTAAGCGAGTATTACGCAAATAATCAGAAGGTGTTTGTGAGTACAAGGCTTTCATTTTTAGTTGCAGAGCTCGAGAGCTTAAACATAACGCAGAGGCTAGTTGCTCAACCGAGAAGCTTTCATCTTGGTAATGCGCTTGTACTATCTGCTTAAGCTTTTCTGTAAAAGAGTAATCTTTATTTTGTACTGTTACTGCCGCTGTATCGCTATTCAGAGGAGCTGCCAGTTGTGCTGTTAGGTGTTGGTTTAAAATTTGTCTCAGATTAAGCAGTCCTTTTACTCTGCTTACTAGTAGAGTCGGTTCAAAAGGTTTACTTAAAAAGTCATCAGCTAATAAATCAAGCCCTTTTAAGCGACTGTGGGTATCTGCTTTAGCTGAAAGTAATAATGCCGGAATGTGGCTGGTGGCCGGGTTTGCTCGAAGAGCTGCTAATAATTGATAGCCATCCATATTCGGCATCATCACATCACTGATAATGAGGTCAGGCAGGTCTGACTGACAAAGGTCGAGAGCTTGCTGGCCATCAGCAGCACAGATACAGTTAAACTCGTTATTAAATAAAGAAAGGAGTAGCTCTGCCATTTCCTCATTATCCTCAACAATCAGCAATGTCTGTTGTGAGGTAAGAACTTGCGTAGCACTATTAATGTGCTTATCAGCACTTTCAATCATAGGTAATGACACAGTAAAGCAGCTACCTTCAGCAAACTTACTGCTTAAGCTGATAGAGCCACCGTATTGTTCAACGAGTTGTTTTACTAAGCTCAGGCCAATACCACTTCCTGGTTCTGACGATGTTAAGCGAGTAAAGCGCTGAAAAATAGACTGCTGATGCTCACTGGCAATACCCACACCGGTATCATTAATTTTAAACTGTAACGCTTGTTGCACTTCACTAAGGTGAATATCGACAGTGCCACCTGAAGGGGTGTACTTAAGTGCATTGCTTATCAGGTTACTGAAAATCGAGTGGGCATGTTCAGGAGCAAGGTTAATCTTAAGTGCTGTAGTGGTGGTGTCAGTGAAGCTAAATTGCAGCTGTTTTTGCTCATACAGAGGTCTGAAATCCGCCACTAAATCTGTTAAAAATGGCGTAATAGAATAGGGGCTGACAGTGTAAATTGCCGTGCTTGGACGTTGACTCAGTTGTAAAAGTTGATTGATGAGCTCTAGTAAGCGCTGGCAGTTACGTTTGATACTGGCTAGTTGCGTTTGAGCTTGAGAGTCTGCATTGCTTCGCTGTAACTGACTTACCGGAGCGAGTATTAAGCTAAGTGGTGTTTTGAGTTCGTGGCTGATGTTATCTAAAAACTGATCTTTTAATTTGTTTAACTCAATTTCGGTTTGCTTCTCTTGCTCTGCTAGTTTGCGCTTGTACAAGGCATTTAACACAAGCCAAGTCAGTGCTAAAGCAAACGTAAAGTAAATGCCGTAGGCTAATTTAGTTTGCCACCAAGGAGGCACAACAGTAAGTTCTAATAGCTGTGTACTGTCACTCCATTGGCCATATTGATCTTTTGCTTTTAGCAATAACTGGTAGTTACCAGCAGGCAATTGCGGATAGTTAATTTGCCTAAGGGATGCATCGGTATATAAAAATTGCTCATCAAAGCCAGCTAGCTTGTAGCCATATTGGTAATGTTTTGGAGTCGCGCCATTTTTTAATGCACTAAATTTAAAGCCGATAACCCCCGCTGATTTTGCAAACGAGAATGTCTGAGTTGCACTAGCAAGGGTATTGGTTTGCTTATCAAAATGATTACTTTTAATTGCTCGGTTATTAAGTAATAACTCAGTTAACACTGGAGTTGGGGGAGTGTGCGATAAGGTTAGTTGCTCAGGGTAAAAATGATTGTAGCCATTAATACCACCAAAAAATAACTCGCCATCGTCAGCTTGAAAGCTCGCACCCAGTATAAATGACTGGTGTTGAATACCATCTTCAGGCAAAAACTGCTGAATTTGCTGTGTGCTGGGGTTATAGCGAGTGAGTCCGCCATTGGTTGCAAGCCAAAGCGTGCCTTGTTTATCGGCAAGAATGTCAAAAACGTTGTCATTAGCTAATCCTTGCTGCTCAGTTATGTGTTTCACTGTGAGGGTATGTTTATTGACCTGATTCAAGCCTTGCATGGTGCCAACCCAAATGCTGTCTTCACTGAGTAATAAAGAGGTAACCATATTGTGGCTAAGCCCTGTCTCGCCTGAATCTTGCTCATCTAATAAACTAAATTGCTCTGTTGAGATATCGAGTTTATTGAGTCCTGCTCGGGTACCAATCCATAGTGCGTGCTCTTCATTATCATAAGCCAAAGTAAATACGGTGTTGTTGGCAAGGCTATTTTGCGCATTATTGTGCTTATAGTGAGTCACCTTGGCAGAGGTTGGTTCAAAGCGGGTTAAGCCTTGGTTACTACCTAGCCAAAGTGCACCTGTTTTGTCGCTGGTAATTGCGTAAACACGATCACTGGCTAGCTGGTGGCTTTGCATGGTGAAAGTTGTAAACTCATCAAGGCTATCTTGATACTTAATTAAACCGCCACCGTAAGTACCAATCCATAATTGCTGGTTAGCATCTTCGTGTAGGGCAAATATATTGTTATTAGGTAGAGCGTTTTTAAAGTGCTGATAACCAGACGTTGTTTTGCGGTTGAGTCCATCACGGGTGCCAACCCATACCTCACCACTGGCTCTTTTAACTATTGAACGAACAAAGTTATGGCTTAACGAATTTGCTTGAGAGGCTTTTAATTGATGAGAGAACTCTTGTTGCTTAGGATCATAGCGGTGCACACCATAGCCATCTGTGCCTAGCCAAATAACACCTTGCGAGTCTTGAAAAAGAGAAAGCAGATAGTCGCTGCTTAAGCCGTTGGGGTTTTGTTTGTCATGGCGATATTGAGTGAATCGCTCTCGTAAGTCAGCACCTGCAGGTAAAAGGTATAGACCTTGCCCGTAGCTTGTAAGCCAAAGGTTTTGCTGTTGGTCAACGAGGCTGTCTGTTACCCAGGTTCCATTAAACTGTTCGATTTTTTCACTACTTTGCGTAGCTAAATTTAATATATAAAGACCTTTTTTAGCGCCAATAAGCAGCTTTTCGTCATTAAGCAACTTGAGATGCCAGAGCGGCACGGCGATCTGAGCATGCTGAGTAAATTGCTCAGTAATTGGGTCAAATGAAATAAGCCCTTTATCTGTGGCAAGCCAAATTAGTTCATCGGTAATAACAATGTCTCGAACCAATGGCTGCGCTGATTTATAGTGAAAGTGTGTAAAACTATTATTTGATACATCAAAACGGGTTAATTTACCGTGTTCGTGACCTAGCCAAAGAATATCATCTTTAGCTAACGCCATAGACCAGATTTTATCTTCACTCAGTCCATCATTATTAGATGTAGAGTAAGTCTCAAACAGACCGGTTTTAGGGTTGAGTCTATTAAGCCCTTTGCTTGCAGTCGAAAACCATAGCTGGTTTTTACTATCTTTAACACAGCCGGTGATCCAGTTCCCTGAAATGCTTTTATGATCGCTGTTAGCTTTAAAACGCTTAAATTCATAACCATCAAAGCGATTTAAGCCACCTTGTGTAGCAAACCATAAAAAGCCTTGCTGGTCGGTGATGCTGCAAGTGATTGAATTTTGACTCAGGCCTTGCTGACTATTAAAAGTGCCTAGGTGTAAAGAACGTGCACTAGCCTGATTAGCCATCAACAAAGTGAGGCATAACAATACAATATTAAAAGGGGATTTTAATAGCAGCACACTGATCCATGTTATTTTATGTTCCTGTAATGGGTTTATGATAAACTGCTTTTTAATCAATGTTAATATTGATTTTTAAACGAACTGATGAGATTTTAACTAATGGGTATCTTTTACTCTTGTGTTAATGAATTGCGTAAGTATAATAGGCATCCACTTTGCAGGGGCGTAGTTCCAATTGGTAGAACAGCGGTCTCCAAAACCGACGGTTGGGAGTTCGAATCTCTCCGCCCCTGCCACTTTTTACACAATGTGTGCTAAGTCTGAAATTAAAAATCGGTTTAAACAAGTCAGTTTTTAAGTTTAGATTTTAATGGATTAACCCTGCCAGAGCGCAGGGTTGTTGTGTCTGTAGTTAAGGTAAAAATATTATGAGCACGAATGTAGAAACACCATCAAGTGCGATGGATTCAGTAAAGTGGATTGTAGCAATTGCGCTACTAGCAGGCGCAGTCGTTGGTAACCACATGTATGCAGACCAATCTGTATTATTACGTGCTATTGGTGTAGTGGTTGCTGTTGCAGCTGGTTTAGGCATTGCCTCACTAACTGAAAAAGGTCGTACTTTTCTTGCGTTTGCAAAAGAAGCACGTATCGAAGTACGTAAAGTTGTGTGGCCAACTCGCCAAGAAACAACACATACGACATTAATTGTAATGGTTGCAACTGTGATTATGGCGCTTATCCTTTGGGGATTAGATGGCATTTTATTCCGCGCAGTAGGCTTTTTAACTGGATTGGAGATCTAATCCCATGTCGGATGAGAAGAACGAAAAGAAACTACGTTGGTACGTAGTACAAGCTTTCTCTGGTTACGAGAAGCGTGTAGCACAAACTATTCTTGAGCACATCAAGATCGAAGGTTTGGAAGATAGTTTTGGTGAAGTATTAGTACCAACTGAAGAAGTTGTTGAGATGCGCGCTGGCCAAAAGCGTAAATCTGAGCGTAAATTCTTCCCAGGTTACGTACTAGTTCAAATGGACATGAACGATGCAAGCTGGCACTTAGTGAACAGCACTGCACGTGTTATGGGTTTCATTGGTGGTACGTCTGATCGTCCAGCACCAATTAGCCAAAAAGAAGCTGACCGCATCTTAAACCGTCTTCAAGAAAACTCTGAAGCACCTAAGCCAGCTACATTATTCGAGCCAGGCGAAGTTGTTCGTGTTATCGATGGTCCATTTGCTGACTTCAGCGGTGTTGTTGAAGAAGTTGATTACGAGAAGAGCCGCGTGAAAGTGTCTGTTCTTATCTTCGGTCGTTCGACACCTGTTGACCTTGAATTTGGTCAAGTTGAGCAAGACAAGTAAGTAAAAAAATTAAAGCTGCCAAAATCGTTTAATATTTTGGCAATACGCTTGAAAAAGGCCGCTGATTAACTTATAATCAGCGGCCTTTTTGTGTTAGGGCAAGTTACAACTTGTTTTATCACTAAAAAGTGAGAACCAATTTTTAAACTGGGAAGCCGTTAGAGTACGCATCCTCGCGCGCACAAGGCTATGACCCACCAAATGAGGTATTTATTATGGCTAAAAAAGTTGAAGCTATTATCAAGCTACAAGTTGCCGCTGGTATGGCTAACCCTAGTCCTCCAGTAGGTCCAGCACTAGGTCAACACGGTGTAAACATCATGGAATTCTGTAAAGCGTTCAACGCACGTACAGAATCTATCGAAAAAGGCGCTCCAGTTCCTGTAGTGATCTCTGTTTACGGTGACCGTTCTTTCACGTTCGACATGAAAACTCCACCGGCTGCTTACTTACTTAAGAAAGCTGCAGGCATCAAATCAGGTTCTGGCCGTCCTAACACTGAAAAAGTGGGTACAGTAACTCGTGCTCAACTTGAAGAAATCGTTGAGACAAAACGACCTGACCTTACAGCGGCTGATATGGACGCTGCAGTTCGCACTATCGCAGGTTCTGCGCGTGCGATGGGCTTGAACGTAGAGGACTAAGATAATGGCAAAATTAACTAAACGTATGCGTACAATCCGCGAAAAAGTGGATGTAACTAAAGATTACGAAATCAACGAAGCAGTTGCTCTTTTAAAAGAGTTAGCGACAGCTAAATTCGTAGAAAGTGTTGACGTTGCTGTTAACCTTGGTATCGATGCTCGTAAATCTGACCAAAACGTTCGTGGTGCAACTGTACTACCTAACGGTACTGGTCGTGAAGTTCGTGTTGCTGTATTCACACAAGGCGCTAACGCAGATGCTGCGAAAGAAGCTGGTGCTGAATTAGTGGGCATGGAAGATCTTGCTGAACAAGTTAAGAAAGGCGAGATGAACTTTGACGTTGTTGTTGCATCTCCAGACGCTATGCGTGTTGTTGGTCAACTAGGTCAAATCTTAGGTCCACGTGGTCTAATGCCAAACCCTAAAACTGGTACTGTAACTCCTAACGTTGCAGAAGCAGTTAAAAACGCGAAAGCAGGTCAAGTTCGTTACCGTAACGACAAGAACGGTATCATCCATACTACTATCGGTAAGGTTGATTTCACTGCTGAGCAACTTCAACAAAACCTTGAAGCTCTTATTGTTGCGCTTAAGAAGGCTAAACCTTCTCAAGCAAAAGGTACTTACGTGAAGAAAGTAACTATCTCTACAACAATGGGCGCAGGTGTTGCTGTTGACCAAAACTCTCTAAGCACAGTTGTTGCTTAATTAAGAGTTTACATGGCGCGAAATTTGAACTATAATTTTGCGCCATTTTGTTGAGAAAGTTAATTTCGAAACAAGTAAAGAATTCGGGTTGAAGTCCATAATTTCGTAATGCCTTCGGGTAAAAACGATAAATTGGGCTTCCGTCCAAGACCGTAGGCGGCTTCGGCCTTAATATTTTACCTACGTAGACGGTGTGAATCCCCAGATAGATTTTTCCTAATCTTCTGGCTCTCGCCGTAAAAAGCATCTCCATCTTTGATGGGGAAGAGTAGAACAGGGAAGCCAATTTCGGCAACCCATTAAACCAGGAGTAACACCCATGGCTTTAAATCTTCAAGGCAAAAAAGCAATTGTTGCTGAAGTCAACGAAGCAGCCACTGGTGCTCTTTCTGCAGTTGTTGCAGATTCTCGTGGTGTAACAGTTGGTGCTATCACTGCCCTTCGTAAAGAAGCTCGTGAAGCTGGTGTATGGATGAAAGTTGTTCGTAACACTTTAGCTAAACGTGCTGTTGAAGGTACAGATTTTGAGTGCCTTTCTGACTCACTTGTAGGTCCAAGCTTAATCGCTTTCTCTTCAGAGCACCCAGGTGCTGCTGCGCGTATCTTCAAAGATTTCGCGAAGAAGAACGAGAAATTCGAAGTTAAGACGGCTGCATTTGAAGGTAACGTAGTAGACGCAGCTATGCTAGCAACTCTACCTACTTACGACGAAGCTGTTGCACGCTTAATGAGCGCTATGAAAGAAGCGTCTGCAGGTAAATTGTGTAAAACAATTGAAGCAGTACGTGTACAGAAAGAAGAGCAAGCTGCTTAATTTTAAGCTGTTTTTTTGTTCACTTTCGGTGTAATATTTTTTTTGGGCTATATTTAGTCCGTAATAATTAGGAAATTTGTAATGTCTGTAACTAAAGACCAAATCCTTGATGCTATTGCTGAAATGTCAGTAATGGACGTTGTTGCTCTAGTTGAAGCAATGGAAGAAAAATTCGGCGTAACTGCAGCTGCTGCTGTTGTTGCTGGTCCTGCTGCTGAAGCAGCTGAAGAAAAGACTGAGTTCGACGTAATCCTTACTGGCGCTGGCGCTAACAAGGTTGCAGCTATCAAAGCTGTACGTGGTGCTACTGGTCTTGGCCTTAAAGAAGCTAAAGCACTTGTTGAAGCTGCTCCTGCACCTATCAAAGAAGGTGTATCTAAAGAAGAAGCTGAAGCACTTGCAAAAGACCTTACTGAAGCTGGTGCTGAAGTTGAGGTTAAGTAATCTAGCTTACGCTAGGTTCGCTGCCTGAGTAATCAGGCAAGGGCTGGTGATTATTTAATCACCGGCCTTTTTGCGCTATAGAGCGATGCAATCCTGTAACGCAAATAAAATCTAATTTTCTCTTTACTTTCAAGTTGTTACCTAGTTTGGTGTTGAAAGTGTCAGAGCAAAATAGAACAACAATTTAATGTTGTACATCTTGGCTTAGATGCCAGTTAAGTCTGTTCTTACAAGAACAGGTCGGGTCAAAGATCAGCAAGCTGAGGAACCCCATGGCTTACTCTTATTCTGAAAAGAAACGTATCCGTAAGGATTTTGGTAAACGTCCACAAGTTTTGGATATACCTTTCTTACTGTCGACGCAGTTAGAATCGTTTAAAAAATTCTTAGTCCCTGACGCTGATGGCGATCACGGTTTGGAAGCTGCTTTCCGTTCTGTGTTTCCTATCAAAAGCTACTCGGGAAATTCTGAGCTTCAATACGTAAGTTATCGTATTGGTGAGCCAGTATTCGATGTAAAAGAATGTCAAATTCGCGGTGTGACTTATTCTGCTCCACTTCGCGTAAAATTGCGTCTTGTGGTGATGGACAAAGAAGCACCAGGCACAGTTAAAGACATTAAAGAGCAAGAAGTTTACATGGGCGAAATTCCGCTCATGACTGATACCGGTACCTTTGTTATCAATGGTACAGAGCGTGTTATCGTTTCTCAGCTACACCGTAGCCCTGGTGTATTCTTTGATAACGACCGCGGTAAAACTCACTCGTCAGGTAAAGTACTTTATAACGCGCGTGTAATTCCTTACCGTGGTTCATGGTTAGACTTCGAGTTTGATGCAAAAGATAACCTTTATGTACGTATTGACCGTCGTCGTAAATTACCGGCGTCAATCATCCTACGTGCACTTGAGTACTCAACGGATGAAATCCTAGAGATATTCTTCGATACAACTGCGTTTGAAGTTGCTGACGGTAAAGTTCTTATGGAACTTGTTCCTTCACGCTTACGTGGTGAAACTGCCGCTTTTGATATTAAAGGCGAAGACGGTGAAGTCCTTGTTGAAGCGGGTCGTCGTATTACTGCGCGTCACATCAAGAACATCGAGAAAAAAGGTATTAACCAATTAGAAGTACCGCATGAGTACATCATTGGTCGTGTTGTAGCTAGAAACTATGTTGATGAGTCAACTGGTGAGATCATCGCAAACGCGAATGACGAGCTATCACTTGAGCTAATGGCTGAATTGGTTAAAGCAGGTCACACTAAGATTGATACACTATATATCAACGAAGTGGACAGCGGCGCCTACATGTCAGATACATTACGTATCGACACAACAAGCAACCGTTTAGAAGCATTAGTAGAAATTTATCGCATGATGCGCCCAGGCGAGCCACCGACGAAAGACGCGGCTGAAGCCTTATTTGATAACTTGTTCTTCTCTGACGAGCGTTACGATTTATCAACAGTTGGTCGTATGAAGTTCAATAGCCGTGTAGGTTATGACTCAGATACTGGCCCTGGCACATTATCGAAAGAAGACATCGTAGCTGTTATGAAAGTGCTTATCGCTATTCGTAACGGTGTTGGCGATGTTGATGATATCGACCACTTAGGCAACCGTCGTATCCGTAGTGTTGGCGAAATGGCTGAGAACCAATTCCGCGTTGGTCTAGTACGTGTTGAGCGTGCTGTACGTGAGCGTTTAAGCTTAGGTGACCTTGACGCTGTAATGCCACAAGATCTTATTAACGCTAAGCCTATTTCGGCTGCGGTTAAAGAGTTCTTTGGTTCATCTCAGTTATCACAGTTCATGGACCAAAATAACCCGCTTTCAGAAGTAACGCACAAGCGTCGTATTTCTGCATTAGGCCCGGGTGGTTTAACACGTGAACGCGCTGGCTTCGAGGTTCGAGACGTTCACGTAACTCACTATGGTCGTGTATGTCCAATCGAAACGCCTGAGGGTCCAAACATCGGTCTAATTAACTCATTGTCTACGTACGCACGTACGAATGACTATGGTTTCTTAGAAACACCTTACCGTAAAGTGGTAAACGGTGTAGTTACTGATGAAGTAGATTACTTATCAGCCATTGAAGAAGGTCAGTTTGTTATCGCTCAGGCGAACTCAAACTTGAACGAAAACAATGAGTTTGTTGATGAACTAATTCCATGTCGTCACAAAGGTGAATCAACCTTTATGGGCAAAATGGATCAGCAATATATGGACGTATCACCACAACAGGTGATCTCTGTAGCGGCAGCACTTATCCCGTTCCTAGAACACGATGATGCTAACCGTGCATTGATGGGTTCAAACATGCAACGTCAAGCCGTACCAACACTTATCGCGGACAAACCGCTGGTAGGTACAGGTATCGAGCTTACACTAGCGAAAGATTCTGGTGTAACTATCGTTGCTAAGCGTGGTGGTGAAGTAATGTATGCGGATGCAAGCCGCATCGTTGTAAATGTACATGAAGATGAGCGTATTCCAGGTGAAGCGGGCATCGATATTTACAACCTTACTAAATACACTCGCTCAAACCAAAATACATGTATTAACCAAAAACCAACTTGTATGGTTGGTGAGCCGGTAACACGTGGTGACGTATTAGCAGATGGTCCTTCGACTGACCTAGGTGACTTAGCACTTGGTCAAAACCTTCGCGTGGCATTCATGCCATGGAACGGTTATAACTTCGAGGATTCAATCCTATTATCAGAGCGTGTAGTTCAAGAAGATCGTCTAACGACTATCCACATTCAAGAACTACAATGTATCGCACGTGATACTAAATTAGGTCCTGAAGAGATCACAGCAGATATCCCTAACGTAGGTGAGTCTGCACTAGGCAAGCTTGATGAATCAGGCGTTGTTTATATCGGTGCTGAAGTTAAAGGCGGCGATATCCTAGTAGGTAAGGTGACTCCGAAAGGCGAAACGCAATTAACACCAGAAGAAAAGCTACTACGTGCTATCTTCGGTGAGAAAGCGTCAGACGTTAAAGACAGCTCTTTACGCGTACCAAACTCTGTAACTGGTACTGTAATCGACGTACAAGTTTTCACCCGTGACGGTGTTGAAAAAGATAAGCGTGCGTTAGAAGTTGAAGACATGCAGCTTCGCGAAGCGAAGAAAGACTTCAACGAAGAGTTCCGTATCTTAGAAGCCGGTGTATTAGACCGTGCTCGTAAGTTACTTGTTGACGCAGGTCTGAACGCAGATTCAATTGCATCACTAAATGCTGAAAAGCTGCTTACTCAAAGCCTTGCTGAAGAAGACAAGCAAGCTGAACTTGAGCAACTAGCTGCCCAGTACGATGAGCTTAAAGCTGAATACGATAAGAAGTTTGAAAACAAACGTCGTAAGATCACTCAAGGTGATGACTTAGCACCAGGCGTACTTAAGATTGTTAAAGTATACTTAGCTGTTAAACGTCGTATCCAACCGGGTGATAAGATGGCGGGTCGTCACGGTAACAAAGGTGTTATCTCGACTATCGTACCAGTAGAAGATATGCCATACGATGACAAAGGTCGTACGGTAGACATCGTTCTGAACCCGCTAGGTGTACCATCACGTATGAACATCGGTCAGATCCTAGAAACACACATGGGTCTTGCTGCACGTGGTGTGGGTGAGCGCTTAGAAGAAATGATGAAAGAGCAGCGTGAACTGCACGAAATCCGTAGCTTCGTTAAGAAAGTTTACGAATTAGGTGATTGTCGTCAGAAAGTTGATATCGACTCGTTCTCTGATGATGAAGTTCGTCGCTTAGCTGATAACTTGAAAGGTGGTTTACCGATCGCAACTCCAGCCTTTGATGGTGCTCGTGAAAGCGAAATCAAAGACTTACTAGAGCTTGGTGGTTATCCAAGAAGCGGTCAAGTTACACTTTATGATGGCCGTACTGGCGATCAGTTCGAACGTCAAGTAACTGTTGGTTACATGTACATGCTGAAACTTAACCACTTGGTTGATGACAAGATGCACGCACGTTCAACTGGTTCTTACAGCCTTGTTACTCAGCAGCCGCTGGGTGGTAAAGCCCAGTTCGGTGGCCAGCGTTTCGGTGAGATGGAGGTGTGGGCACTAGAAGCTTACGGTGCTGCATATACTCTACAAGAAATGCTAACAGTGAAATCGGATGACGTGAACGGTCGTACTAAGATGTATAAGAACATCGTAGATGGTAACCATAAGATGGAACCAGGTATGCCAGAATCGTTCAACGTATTGTTGAAAGAAATCCGCTCACTGGGTATCAACATCGAGTTGGAAGAAAATTAAGCCATTTAGGTGCGGCGTAAGCCGCACCTGTTAGGCCGAATAGAATGTAGGGGCGATTGGTTCGCCCTCAAGATTAACCTCCGACAGGAGAGCTAAGGTGAAAGACTTACTTAAGTTTCTGAAGCAACAAAATAAGACCGAAGAATTCGATGCAATTCGCATTGGTCTTGCTTCGCCAGATATGGTTCGTTCATGGTCATACGGTGAAGTAAAGAAACCTGAGACAATCAACTACCGTACTTTCAAGCCTGAGCGCGACGGCTTATTCTGTGCCCGTATTTTCGGCCCAGTGAAAGATTATGAGTGTTTATGTGGTAAATATAAGCGCCTTAAGCACCGTGGTGTTATTTGTGAAAAGTGTGGCGTTGAAGTAACGCTTACTAAAGTGCGTCGTGACCGTATGGGTCACATTGAGCTTGCGAGCCCAGTTGCGCACATTTGGTTCTTAAAATCATTACCGTCACGTATCGGCTTAATGCTAGACATGACACTTCGTGACATCGAGCGCGTACTTTACTTCGAATCATTCGTAGTAACTGAGCCTGGTATGACAACGCTTGAGCGTGGTCAGCTTTTAGGTGAAGAAGAGTACCTAGATGCACTAGAAGAGCACGGTGATGAGTTTGAAGCGAAGATGGGTGCAGAAGCAGTATTAGACTTGCTTCGTGAACTTGATCTTGGCCAATTAATTGCTGAAATGCGTGAAGAGTTACCTACAATTAACTCTGAAACTAAGCGTAAGAAGATCACTAAACGTCTTAAATTAATGGAATCTTTCCACCAATCAGGTAACAACCCTGAGTGGATGATCATGACAGTACTTCCAGTACTTCCGCCTGATCTACGTCCATTAGTACCACTAGACGGTGGTCGTTTTGCGACTTCTGATCTGAATGACCTTTACCGTCGTGTTATTAACCGTAATAACCGTCTTAAGCGTCTATTAGATCTAGCAGCACCAGACATTATCGTACGCAACGAAAAACGTATGTTACAAGAAGCGGTAGATGCGCTACTTGATAACGGTCGTCGCGGTCGTGCGATCACAGGTTCTAACAAACGTCCTCTTAAATCGCTTGCTGATATGATCAAAGGTAAGCAAGGTCGTTTCCGTCAGAACTTACTTGGTAAACGTGTAGATTACTCTGGCCGTTCTGTAATCACAGTAGGTCCTACGCTTAAACTACACCAGTGTGGTCTTCCTAAGAAGATGGCACTTGAGCTATTCAAACCATTTATCTACGGCAAACTAGAGCGTCGCGGCATGGCTACGACTATCAAAGCAGCTAAGAAGATGGTTGAGCGTGAAGTGGCAGAAGTATGGGATGTATTAGACGAAGTAATTCGTGAACATCCAGTATTACTTAACCGTGCACCAACACTTCACCGTTTGGGTATCCAAGCGTTCGAACCTGTGCTTATCGAAGGTAAAGCGATCCATTTACACCCATTAGTTTGTGCGGCGTACAACGCTGACTTCGATGGTGACCAAATGGCGGTACACGTACCGTTAACGCTTGAAGCACAGTTAGAAGCACGTGCTCTAATGATGTCTACAAACAACATCCTATCTCCAGCGAATGGTGAGCCAATCATCGTTCCTTCACAGGACGTTGTATTAGGTCTTTACTACATGACTCGTGATCGCATCAATGCGAAAGGCGAAGGTACTGTATTTAAAGATCCTAAAGAAGCTGAAAAAGCATACCGCAGTGGTAATGCTGAGCTACATGCGCGCGTAAAAGTACGTATTAGCGAAACAGTTAACAATGAAGAAGGTGAAGCAGTTGAGCAAGTATCTATTGTTGAAACAACAGTAGGTCGTGCAATTCTTTCACTAATCCTACCTAAAGGCATGCCGTTTGAGTTAATCAACCAAGCCCTAGGTAAGAAACAAATTTCTGGCTTATTAAACGAGTGTTACCGTCGTCTAGGTCTTAAAGATACCGTTATCTTTGCTGACCAAGTAATGTACACAGGTTTCCACTACGCAATGAAGTCAGGTGTTTCAATCGGTATCGATGACTTAGTTATCCCACCGGTTAAAGCAGAAATCATTGAATCAGCGGAAGCTGAAGTAACTGAAATCAACCAACAATTCCAATCAGGTCTTGTAACGGCTGGTGAAAAGTACAACAAAGTTATCGATATCTGGTCACGTGTAAATGAAAACTTATCACGTGAGATGATGGCGAACTTATCAAAAGACACTGTAATCAACGCCAAAGGCGAAGAAGAAGAGCAATCTTCATTTAACTCAGTGTTTATGATGGCAGACTCAGGTGCACGTGGTAGCGCCGCTCAGATCCGTCAGTTAGCGGGTATGCGTGGTCTAATGGCACGTCCAGATGGTTCAATCATCGAGACACCAATCACGGCGAACTTCCGTGAAGGTCTAAACGTACTACAGTACTTCATCTCAACGCACGGTGCGCGTAAAGGTCTTGCCGATACAGCACTTAAAACAGCAAACTCGGGTTACTTAACGCGTCGTCTAGTAGACGTTGCACAAGACTTAGTAATCAACGAAGACGACTGTGGCACAGAAGATGGCTTAACAATGAAACCGCTTATCGAAGGTGGTGACGTTGTAGAAGCACTTCGTGAACGTGTACTAGGTCGTGTTGTTGCTGAAGATGTATTAATTCCAAATACTAACGAAGTACTTGTTAAGCGTAACATCATGCTTGACGAAAAACTGTGTGACCTTTTAGAAGAGCACTCAGTGGATGAAGTACGCGTTCGTTCAGTAATCACTTGTGATAATGACTTTGGTGTATGTGCTAAGTGTTACGGTCGTGACCTTGCGCGTGGCCACATCATCAATCCAGGTGAGTCAGTAGGTGTTATCGCGGCACAATCAATCGGTGAGCCGGGTACACAGCTTACGATGCGTACCTTCCACATCGGTGGTGCGGCATCTCGAGCGTCTGCTGAAAACAGTGTACAAGTTAAAACTAACGGTACATTGAAGTTACACAATGCGAAGTACGTATTAAACACAGACGGTAAGATTGTTATCACGTCTCGTTCAACAGAGATCACTATCATCGATAGCTTTGGTCGTGAGAAAGAGCGTTATAAAGTACCTTACGGTGCGGTGTTAGCAGTACAAGATAATGCAGAAGTTCAAGGTAACGACATCGTTGCTACTTGGGACCCGCATAGTCACCCAATCGTTCTTGAGCACAAGTCAAAAATCTCGTTCAGCGACATTGATGACTCAAATACCGAAGCACAAACAGACGAGTTAACTGGTTTAACACGTGTGGTTGTTAAAGACTTAGGTAAAGCGAATGCGAAAGAACCTAAACTAATCATCGAAAGCGATGAGCGTGGTCTGCAAGAAACACGTCTTCCTTCATTCACAACGATTGAAGTAACAGACGGCGCAACTGCAAACCCAGGTGACGTACTTGCACGTATTCCGCAAGAAGGTTCGAAGACTCGTGATATCACGGGTGGTCTACCTCGCGTAGCTGACTTATTCGAAGCACGTAAGCCGAAAGATCCTGCAATCCTTGCAGAAATCACAGGTACTATCAGCTTCGGTAAAGAAACAAAAGGTAAGAAGCGTCTTGTAATCACTCCAGCTGAGGGTGACGCATACGAAGAGATGATCCCTAAATGGCGTCAACTTAACGTGTTCGAAGGTGAGCAAGTGTCTAAAGGTGAAGTTATCGCCGATGGTCCTGAGTCACCACATGACATCTTACGCCTACGTGGTGTAACTCATGTAGCTAACTACATCGTTAACGAAGTGCAAGAGGTTTACCGCTTGCAAGGCGTTAAGATCAATGACAAGCACATTGAGACAATTATTCGTCAGATGCTACGTAAATGTATCATCCTTGACGGCGGTGACACTGAGTTCTTAGCCGGTGAACAAGTTGAAGTAGCACGCGTTAATATTTCTAACCGTGAACTTGAGAAACAAGGCAAGATCCCAGCGAAGTTTGAAATCCAGTTAATGGGTATCACTAAAGCGTCACTTGCAACAGAATCTTTCATTTCTGCAGCATCGTTCCAGGAGACAACTCGTGTCCTAACTGAAGCCGCTGTAAATGGTAAGAGCGATGAGCTTCGTGGTCTGAAAGAAAACGTAATCGTGGGTCGTCTGATCCCAGCTGGTACAGGCTTTGCGTATCACCAAGACCGTTTAAACCGTCGCAAGCAAGGTGAAATCGTTGAAGAGCAAACAGTAAGCGCTGAAGAGGCAACTCAAGCACTAACTGACGCACTAAACGCAGATATCTCTGGAAACCAATAATCTCAACTTAATCAATAGATTAAGAAATCGTAAGGCAGTTATCTTCTGCCTTACGATGAGTTAAGGTTGACAGGTTAAACTTTGCTCATTAAAATTCCGCCACCCATTTGCCTGCACGTTTTGTAACGAGCATGTAAACAGGGCGGATTTTTTATTTTTTCAGTAGTAATTTTAATTTCAGGAGCTATTTAAATGGCAACTATTAACCAGCTAGTGCGTAAGCCACGTCGTAGCAAAGTTACTAAAAGTAACTCAGCTGCACTTAAAGCTTGTCCGCAAAAGCGTGGTGTATGTACTCGTGTATATACAACTACACCTAAGAAACCAAACTCTGCATTACGTAAAGTAGCGCGTGTTCGTTTAACTAACGGTTTCGAAGTAACATCTTACATTGGTGGTGAAGGCCACAACTTACAAGAGCACAGTGTAATCCTAATCCGTGGTGGTCGTGTTAAAGACTTACCAGGTGTGCGTTTCCACACTGTACGTGGTGCACTTGACTGTGCAGGCGTTAGCGACCGTCGTCAAGCTCGTTCTAAATACGGTGCTAAACGCCCTAAGGGCTAATGGTTCTCCGTTAGTAAGGCCAAGCACTAAATTTTTAAATTAATTGTTTTGGGTATTGACTCTAAAAGAGCAAACCTGAAGATACCGGAGATACAAAATGCCTAGAAGACGCGTAATAGGTCAACGTAAAATTCTTCCAGATCCTAAGTTCGGATCGGAACTTCTTGCTAAATTCGTTAACGTAGTAATGTTAGACGGCAAGAAATCTACTGCTGAAAAAATCGTTTATGGTGCGTTAGACGTGGCTGCTGAGAAATCAGGCAAGTCGCACCTTGAAATCTTTGAAGCTGCACTTGAAAACGTTCGCCCACAGGTAGAGGTTAAATCTCGCCGTGTTGGTGGTTCAACGTACCAAGTACCAGTTGAAGTACGTCCAGTACGTCGCAACGCATTAGGTATGCGTTGGTTAGTAGACGCTGCACGTAAGCGTGGCGAAAAATCTATGGGCTTACGTTTAGCTCAAGAAATCGTTGACGCTGCTGACAACAAAGGCACTGCGGTTAAGAAACGTGAAGACGTTCACCGTATGGCTGAAGCGAATAAAGCATTCGCTCATTACCGTTGGTAATCTGCCCTTAACCTTTAAGAGGATCATATGGCACGTACAACTCCACTTGAGCGCTATCGCAATATCGGTATTTGCGCTCACGTAGATGCAGGTAAAACCACCACAACAGAACGTGTTCTGTTCTACACGGGTCTTTCTCATAAGATCGGTGAAGTACATGATGGTGCTGCAACTATGGATTGGATGGAGCAGGAACAAGAGCGTGGTATCACAATCACTTCTGCTGCAACAACGTGTTTCTGGAAAGGGATGGACGCTCAATTTGACGACCATCGCATCAATATCATTGATACGCCAGGACACGTAGATTTCACTATCGAAGTAGAGCGTTCTTTACGCGTACTAGATGGTGCGGTAGTTGTTCTTTGTGCTTCATCTGGTGTACAGCCGCAAACTGAGACAGTTTGGCGTCAAGCGAACAAATACGAAGTTCCTCGCATGATCTTCGTAAACAAAATGGATCGCACTGGCGCTGACTTCTTAACAGTTGTGGACCAGGTGAAATCTCGTCTTGGAGCAACGCCTGTTCCAATTCAGCTACCAATTGGTGCTGAAGACGACTTTAAAGGTGTTATTGACCTTATTAAGATGAAAGCCATTAACTGGAATGCCGAAGATCAAGGCATGACTTTCACTTATGAGGACATTCCGGCAGAGCTTCTGGAGCTTGCAGAAGAATGGCGTTCTCACATGGTTGAGAGCGCTGCTGAAGCATCAGAAGAACTAATGGACAAATATCTAGAAGGTGAAGACCTGACCGAAGCTGAAATTAAAGCAGCTTTACGTCAGCGCACATTAGCAAACGAAATTGTTCCAATGACGTGTGGTAGTGCATTTAAGAATAAGGGTGTTCAAGCTGTGCTTGATGCTGTTATCGAATATATGCCTGCGCCAACACAAGTGAAACAAATCCAAGGTATCGTTGAAGATGGTACTGAGGAAGAACGTCCTGCTGATGACAACGCACCGTTTGCCGCACTTGCTTTTAAGATTGCGACAGACCCGTTCGTTGGCACCTTGACCTTCTTCCGTGTTTACTCTGGTACTGTTAAACAGGGTGATGCGGTATATAATCCAGTTAAAAGTAAGCGTGAGCGACTTGGTCGTATCGTTCAGATGCATTCAAACTCACGTGAAGAGATCAAAGTAGTCTACGCAGGCGACATCGCAGCGGCTATTGGTCTTAAAGACGTAACAACAGGTGAGACACTGTGTGATCCGAACTCAATTATTACGCTTGAGCGTATGGAGTTCCCAGAGCCAGTTATCTCTGTTGCGGTTGAGCCTCGCACAGTAGCTGACCAAGATAAGATGGGTATCGCGTTAGGTAAACTAGCGGCAGAAGATCCATCTTTCAGAGTACAAACTGACGAAGAATCAGGCCAGACTATTATTTCTGGCATGGGTGAACTTCACCTTGATATCATTGTCGACCGTATGAAACGTGAATTCAGTGTTGAATGTAACGTTGGTAAGCCGCAGGTAGCATACCGTGAAGCTATCCGTTCAGCTGTTGAAGTTGAAGGGAAGTTCGTACGTCAATCAGGTGGTCGTGGTCAATATGGTCACGTCTGGCTTAAACTTGAACCGATGGATATTTCGGATGATGAAGCGCCAACTTACGAGTTCGTTAACGAAATCGTTGGTGGTGCCGTTCCTAAAGAATACATCCCTGCGGTAGACAAAGGCATCCAAGAGCAAATGTCTCAAGGTGTGCTTGCTGGCTACCCATTACTTGGCGTTAAAGCGACTCTATATGATGGTTCATTCCATGATGTAGACTCGAATGAAATGGCATTTAAGATTGCAGGTTCAATGGCGATGAAGAAAGGTGCGCTTGAAGCAAACCCAGCTCTTCTAGAACCAGTAATGAAGGTTGAAGTTATCACTCCTGAAGAAAACATGGGTGATGTAGTTGGTGACTTAAACCGTCGCCGCGGCATGATCGAAGGCATGGAAGAAGCATTCGGTGGTCTTAAGCAAATTAATGCGCAAGTACCACTTTCTGAAATGTTTGGTTATGCAACTGATCTGCGATCTGCAACACAAGGCCGTGCATCTTACTCTATGGAGTTTTTGAAGTATGCAGAAGCCGCTAAAAACGTTGCAGATGCAATAATTGCAGCTCGCGCTGTTATATGATTTAGCTTGTCTGGCCCAATAGTGGGTCAGGCGTTAATTTCTTTATAGGAATTTTTTAAGATGGCAAAAGAAAAGTTTGAACGCGTAAAACCGCACGTAAACGTTGGTACAATCGGCCACGTTGACCACGGTAAAACAACTCTAACAGCAGCAATCACTAATGTACTTGCAAAAGTATACGGTGGTGTAGCTAAAGACTTCGCATCAATCGATAACGCTCCAGAAGAGCGTGAGCGTGGTATCACAATCTCAACTTCACACGTTGAGTACGATACTCCAACTCGTCACTATGCACACGTAGACTGTCCAGGACACGCCGATTATGTTAAAAACATGATCACTGGTGCTGCTCAAATGGACGGCGCAATCCTAGTAGTTGCTGCGACTGACGGTCCTATGCCACAAACTCGTGAGCACATCCTACTTTCTCGTCAGGTTGGTGTACCTTACATCATCGTATTCATGAACAAATGTGACATGGTTGACGACGAAGAGCTACTTGAGCTAGTTGAGATGGAAGTTCGTGAACTTCTTTCTGAGTACGACTTCCCAGGTGATGACTTACCACTAATCCAAGGTTCAGCGCTTAAAGCGTTAGAAGGCGAGAAAGAGTGGGAAGACAAAATCGTTGAGCTTGCAGAAGCACTAGATTCTTACATCCCAGAGCCAGAGCGTGACATCGATAAGCCATTCATCATGCCTATCGAAGACGTATTCTCAATCCAAGGTCGTGGTACTGTTGTAACTGGCCGTGTTGAAGCTGGTATCATCAACGTGAATGACGAAGTTGAAATCGTAGGTATCAAAGAAACTACGAAGACAACTTGTACAGGTGTTGAGATGTTCCGTAAGCTTCTAGACGAAGGTCGTGCGGGTGAGAACATCGGTGCACTTCTACGTGGTACTAAGCGTGAAGACGTTGAGCGTGGTCAAGTACTAGCTAAGCCTGGTTCAATCACTCCACACACGAAGTTCACTTCAGAAGTATACGTACTTTCTAAAGATGAAGGTGGTCGTCACACTCCATTCTTCAAAGGTTACCGTCCACAGTTCTACTTCCGTACAACTGACGTAACAGGTGACGTACAGTTACCAGACGGCGTTGAAATGGTAATGCCTGGTGATAACATCAAGATGACTGTAGAACTAATCTGCCCAATCGCGATGGACGAAGGTTTACGCTTCGCTATCCGTGAAGGTGGCCGTACAGTTGGTGCTGGTGTTGTTGCAACTATCGTTGAGTAATCAACTATAGTGATGCATTAAGCATTAAGCATTAAGAAAAACCCGAGCTTAGTCTCGGGTTTTTTTATGGGTAAAAAAGCTATCAGTTTTAAGTTTTAAGCAGTTTAGAGTGAAAGGCTAATCTGCCGCCTTCAAACTCCCAATGGACGAAGGTTTACGCTTCGCTATCCGTGAAGGCTGAAAGTGGGGAGTTAGGGAGTGAAACTCCCGCCGCTTGAAGGCAAAGAGCTCTGCGATGAGCCGGAGGCCGTACAGTTGGTGCTGGTGTTGTTGCAACTATCGTTGAGTAATCAACTATAGTCATGCATTAAGCATTGAGAAAAACCCGAGCTTAGTCTCGGGTTTTTTTATGGGTGAAAAGCTATCAGCTATCAGCTCTCAGACGTCAGATTCGATCGGTAGGGTTGTTTAGTGTGGTGTCTCGCTCAGCATTTGCCCTGTTCATTCTTCGGGTAGGTTGGTTTGAGCGCAGCGAAACCCAACACAATCCATGTAAACCTTTTCTTTGGTAAACCCAAACCACATTAAAGCACTCCCAAGGTTATGCTTGACCTAGAACCTAGAACCTAGAACCTAGAACCTTTACCCTTGCTAACTCGCTAACTCGCTAACTCGCTAACTCGCTAACTCGCTAACTCGCTAACTCGCTAACTCGCAACTCACCCCTAGCACCTAACCCTATTATTTCCCCTAAAACTAATTGCTTACCTATAGCTAAAGTTGTTTTTGTTTCATCATTTCGTCATGAAAAACCACTTTTTTAGTAACAATGCCTTCTTAGTATGGCTGCGCTAATTATCCAAGTGCAGTTTAGTTAGCACTCAAACTCTTAAAATAACGTACTAACGGAACGTAACGATGAAAATTAATAAAATTGCTACTGCAATTGGTTTAACGCTGGCATTGTCAGCGACGGCCAATGCAGGTGTGTTACCAGACAGTCAAAAACAAAATGATTGGTATAGTGCTGCTGAAACAAAATTAACAGAAAAAGAAGCGGCGGCTCAGGCTGAGCAAACGTTTAAAGCTAAAAATGTCATTTTATTTGTTGGCGATGGTATGGGTATCTCAACGCTAACTGCATCGCGTATCATGGCGGGGCAAATGGAAGGTAAGTCGGGCGAAGAAGGCTTACTTAGCTTTGAAGAATTCCCTTACTCAGCGCAAATCAAAACTTATAACGTTGATGCGCAAACCCCTGACTCTGCAGGCACAATGACAGCAATTATTTCAGGTGTTAAAACCGATGTAGGTGTAATTGGTGTTAACGAAAATATCGAGCGTGGCGAGTGTGCAACGGTTGCGGGTAATGAGTTAATTACCGCAACAGAGCTGGCAGAAATTAAAGGTCTAGCAACAGGTGTTGTCTCAACGGCGCGTATTACTCACGCAACCCCGGCTGCAACCTATGCAAAATCAGCTGACCGTAACTGGGAAGACGTGTCAGACATGCCAGCTGATGCTGTAGAAGCCGGTTGTGAAGATATCGCCTCACAACTTGTTAATTTCGAGAAGAACCTAGAAGCACGCTTCGTAGGTACTGACGTAGATGGTCTTGAAGTTGTGATGGGTGGCGGACGTCGTCACTTCTTACCGAAAGATGCAGCGTTCAATTCAGCTGATGCAGTCAGTGAAGTAGAAGGTGACCGTACTGATGAGCGAGACCTAACTGCTGAATGGCAAGAAATGTACCCTGATGGCATGTACGTCATGGACCAAGCTGGCTTTGATACACTAAATGCTGACAGCAAACGTGTATTTGCATTATTTAACGAATCACACATGCAATACGAAGCAGATCGCGCTAACGATGTTGCGGGTGAGCCGTCATTATCTGAAATGACAGGTAAAGCGATCGACATCTTAAAGAGCAATGAAAAAGGCTTTTTCTTAACCGTTGAGTCTGGTCGTATCGACCATGGCCACCATGCGGGCAATGCTTATAACGCGTTAAACGATACCGTTGAATTTGCCAAAGCAGTGCAAACAGCAGTAGAGAACACCAACCCAGAAGAAACACTTATTCTTGTTACTGCCGACCACAGCCACGTATTTACTATCGCGGGTTATCCAAAGCGCGGTAATCCAATCTTAGGTCAAGTGGTTGCCATTGGTAGCGAAGAGCCAAGCCTTGCGGCAGATGGTATGCCGTACACCACAGTTGGTTATGCAAATGGTTTAGGTTTTCGCGATTTAGGTGATGAAACTGATGCAGATGCATCATATAGCGAAGCGGCATTTGCAGGTCGTGTTGATTTAACGGGTGTTGATACGACGATGCCTGGTTATCACCAAGAAGCTACCGTGCCATTAGGTTCTGAGACTCATGCGGGTGAAGATATTTCACTTCATGCAAAAGGTCCAGGTGCGCAACTAGCACAAGGCGTTGTGGAGCAAAACGTAATTTTCCACATCATTAACCAAGCTCTAGAACTAATTGAAGAATAATGGCGACGACGATGAAAAAACTAAATTTAATTTCTCTTGCTGTAGTAGTGGCATTAGCGGGTTGTTCTGATGACGATGACAACTCACCAAAAACATTAACCGTTGAAAATACATTAGCTGTTGGTTCTGAGCAGTGCGTAAACGGTGGTACAGAAACGCTAACCGGTGCAGATAGCAACGATAACGGTGAGCTAGACTCAGCAGAAGTAACGGACACAACCGTTGCATGTAATGCACCAGCAACGTCGTTAACGGCATCGCAATTAGCGCCGTTGACCGATAATGAATGGTTCAAGTCAGCACAAGTTAAAGTCGCTACTAGCGAAGAAAACATTGCTGCCGTTGTAAAAGAGTCTGGTAAAGCGAAAAACGTGATTCTGTTTGTTGGTGACGGCATGGGTATTTCAACCGTGACGGCAGCACGTATCATGGCCGGTCAGCTTGAAGGTAAGTTAGGTGAAGAGCACCAACTAAGCTTTGAAACACTACCTTTCTCAGGGTTTGCTAAAACCTATAACGTTGATGCGCAAACACCTGATTCTGCGGGGACGATGACAGCAATGGCATCGGGCGTAAAAACGGATGCTGGCGTTATCGGTGTTGATGAAGACATCGAGCGTGGTAACTGTGCAACGGTTGCAGGTAATGAACTAGTTACAGCTACTGAACTTGCAGAGATTGCCGGTAAGTCGACTGGTATTGTTTCGACAGCGCGTATCACTCATGCAACACCTGCAGCAACGTATGCAAAATCGGCCGACCGTAACTGGGAAGACGTATCAGATATGCCAGAGGCAGCAGTTACCGCTGGTTGTGAAGATATTGCATCGCAATTAGTTAATTTTGAAGCAAACCTAGAAGCACGCTACGAAGGCCTAGATGTTGATGGTTTAGAAGTTGTGATGGGCGGCGGTCGTCGTCATTTCTTACCGAAAGATGCAGCTTTTAACTCTGCTGATGCTGTGAGCGCTGTAGAAGGTGACCGTACAGATGGTCGCGACCTAACAGCTGAATGGAAAGCTAAATACCCAGCAGGTCAATATGTGATGGACCAAGCAGGTTTTGATGCAATCGATGCAGAGTCAACAGAGCGCGTATTTGGTTTATTTAATGAATCACATATGCAATACGAAGCCGATCGCGCAAACGATGTAGCGGGCGAGCCTTCGCTTGCTGAGATGACAGCAAAAGCAATTGATGTGTTAGACAACAACGCTAATGGTTTCATGCTAACAGTTGAAGCTGGCCGTATTGACCACGGTCACCACGCTGGTAATGCTTACAATGCACTAAGCGATACAGTTGCGCTTTCAAAAGCAGTCCAAGTTGCTCTTGATAAAACCAGCATTGAAGACACGTTAATCATAGTAACAGCTGACCACAGCCACGTATTTACTATTGCTGGCTACCCAAAACGTGGTAACCCAATCTTAGGTAAAGTGGTACCTGTGGGTAGTGATGAACCATCACTTGCAGCAGATAACATGCCATACACAACAGTTGGTTATACCAATGGTGGCGGTTTCCGCGACTTAGGTGATGAGACTGATGCTGATGCAGGTTATAACTATGCGCCGGTAACGGGTCGTGTAGATCTAACTGATGTTGACACAACAACACCTGGTTTCCACCAAGAAGCCGTCGTACCACTAGGTTCTGAAACACACGCAGCAGAAGATGTGGGTGTGTATGCAGTAGGCCCAGGTGCACATTTAGTAACAGGCACTAATGAGCAAAGCCTTATCTTCCATGTTATGGATTATGCCGCTGACCTTGTTAAACAAGCCGATGCTAAATTAGCACAGTAATGAGTTCTTGGGAGGCTCTGAGCCTCCCTTACTCAATTAGTTATACTGAAAACCAAGACAAAAAGAGAATCCCGTGAAAGCAGCCATCTTACTTGCCTCATTACTTAGCCCACTTGCTGTTGCAGGGCAATGCGATATGAACACCGGTTTTACGCAAGCAGACTATACGGTCACCACAGATATAGTTGCTAATAAGCAGCATACTGAAAACACCTTTACCCTCTGGCGTACGCCTCACCAGGTGGCTAAGCAGAATCCACAGTTTATTGAATTATGGCAACAGTTGCGCAATCAACAAATTCGCCCAATTCGTTATTTTCAGCATGCCCAGCGTGGTATTGAGTATCAACCATCGGAAGTGCAAGGTGAACAAGATTGGAGTAGCAAATATCAGTTAGTAAGTGATAAGTTTTTAGCCTCTATGACGCACCAGAAAAGCACAGATGAAGGCTGTGAGCTAACAGAATATTACACACAACAGCAGGGTGATAGCAAAATAGAGCTAAGCTGGCTTGCCAATCAAAAGTTACTCAAAGCAATTCGTATTTCAACACCAACATATAGCCGTGAAATTACTTTAACAGCCAGCCACCACAATCAACAGAATGTGCAGGCTGAGTTTGCGAAATGGGATAACTACCAAACAACCGATTACGCAGATATCGGTGATAATGAAAGCGATCCGTTTTTAGCTAAAATGATCAACTTAGGGTTTGTTGAGCATGGCGCGAGCGGTTTTTATGATGCGCAAGGTAATCAGCTCAAAGGTGAGCATGGCCATCATCACTAATTAATTATTACAATGCCGCTTTTTTAGCGGCATTTTTGTCTCTGTAACTCCGTGCTTTCTAAAGCAGTTTATTGTTTGTTTAGTTAAGGCAAAATTACTTATTTCTACGAAGTGTTGCAACTATTGTCTGGTTTGATTGGTAAATTGTGCCATTGTTGCTTAAGTTTAACCAAGGAGGAACAGTCATGACAAAAATAAATACAAAACACCCAGCAGGTACTTTCTGCTGGGCCGAGTTATGCGCGAAAGACTGGCAAGCTGCAAAGCAGTTTTATACGCAACTTTTTGACTGGAGTTTTGATGACCAGCCGATAGGCGAAGATATGTATTACACCATGCTGAAAAAACAAGGTGATGATATTGCCGCTATGTATCAACTGCCAGAAAGTATGAGCGAGATGCCAACCCATTGGTTATTGTACATTGCTGTTAATGATGTTGACCAAAGCACAGAGTTGGCAAAATCATTAGGTGCAACTGTATTGGCCGGGCCACATGATGTTATGACGGCAGGTCGCATGGTGATGCTTCAAGAACCAGGCGGTGCAACATTTGCCTTATGGCAAGCCGGTGAGCATATCGGGGCTAAACGAGTGCAAGAGCTTAACCTACCTTACTGGTTTGAGCTTGTATCGAAAGACATGCAAAAAAGTCGCGACTTTTATTGTCAGTTATTCGGGTGGCAGTTTGAGGTGAAACCCATGGAGGGCATGGACTACACCTTATTTACCATCGATGAGCAACCGATTGCGGGCATGCTTGAGATGACCAATGAATGGCCCGATGATATTCCACCCCATTGGATGCCGTATTTTGCGGTAGCAGATTGCGATCAGGCAGTCGCTAAAGCAACGCAGCTTAATGGCGCTATTTGTGTGCCAGCAACAGACATTCCAGATGTTGGACGCTTTAGTGTGATTACCGATCCACAAGGGGCCGTATTTTCTATACTTAAATCAACCATTGATGAATTAACTTAAGCCCTTGGTTTTTGCCAATCTGTCCCAAGGTATATATATCTAAGCCCCCTCAAAATGCACAAACTCGCACCTTGAGGTGGTTTGGGTATAATACCAATTCGCAATAATACTTAGTCATTTTGAGGGATTAAACCTGTCGCTACCTGCGTTAAAAATTTCTGATTTAGAACAACTAAATAACGAAATTTTTGCCTTGTTATCAACGAGGTTTTCTTGCCTCAAAATAGACCATTTAATTAAGCGAATTGGTATAAAAAGCTAATTAAGGAGCAGATTGATGACTAAGCATGTGGTGGTTACGGGGGCCAATAAAGGTATTGGTCTTAATTTTTGTAAACAGTATTCAGCCCAAGGTTACCGTGTTACTGCAGTGGTTCGCACGCCAAGTGAGGAGCTTCAAGCACTCGATGTGAAAATTATTAGCGATATTGATGTGGCTGATGCCGATGATGTTGCAACACTTGCCAATTACTTACACGGCGACAAGATTGATATTTTGGTTAACAACGCCGGTATTTTTCATAACGAAACATTAGCTGATATGGACTTTGCTGCTATAGAAAAGCAAATTAGTGTAAACAGTATCGCACCTATTCGCATTACTCATGCATTACAGCAAAGCTTAGGCATTGATGCCAAAGTGGCGATGATCACATCGCGCATGGGCTCAATTGCTGATAATGGCTCGGGCGGTTACATTGGTTATCGTATGTCAAAAGCGGCACTTAATGCTGCCAGTGTTAGTTTAGCCCATGAGCTAAAAGATAAAAAAATTGCTGTAGGGTTATTCCACCCGGGCTTTGTACAAACGCAAATGGTTAATTTTGCAGGCGATATTAGCCCTGAAACTGCTGCAGAGCGGCTCATCAAGCGGATTGACGAATTAAACCTTAGCAACACAGGTGGGTTTTGGCATTCAAACGGCGAAACGCTACCTTGGTAATGCATTTTTCACTGTTTTTATAATTCGGTTAGTTAGCGGCTAAAAAGCTGCTAACGGCTGATAAGTTTCGCTAATTATTGAACTTATAGTTTGCTATACTCGTATAATTAAAAGTCATTTTGATGTAGAGAGCAGCACATGGAATTAGAGCAAAATAGCGATTTAACCCTTCCTCTTTTTTGTTTCGATGAAAACCTTCACAGCCGCGATATCGAATCTCCAGATTTACTATTACATGTAACGCTAAGCGAAGAGTTACTCGCGCAGCTTTGCCAAAATCCAGCTGTAGATAGCAGTGTCGCAATTGCCATTAATGAATATCGTCTTGAAGCGTTAAATGATGACTATCAAGCATTGATTGATGGTGAGCATGATGCGCAGCTGACACTCGTTCGTGGGCCACTATTAAGCGCGATGCTTAGTTGCGACAACGACCAAACCTTTGTATCGCCGCAAGTCGATATGATGCCAACCTTCGATTTAGGCGATGACGTTGAAGATATCGAGGAGGAAGGATGAGAAAACTCCTCACTACCGTATTTGGTCTTATTTTATTAAGTGGTTGTGCTTATTTAGGTGCTGCTCATTACGATGAACTGTTTGGTGAAGAGCAACCTAGAGAGCGCGTTGTTGCTGCGTCAACACTTGAAGGCGCGGAGTTTTTAAGTGATGTAAAGCCGGTGCTCGACACTCGTTGTGTGGTTTGTCACGGCTGTTATGACGCACCATGTCAACTTAAGTTATCTTCTGTGGAAGGTATTGATCGGGGCTTAAGCAAAGAGCGTGTTTATGACGGCACTCGTTTACTAGCCCAAGAGCCTAGTCGCTTACTGTTTGATGCGACATCTACCGCCCAGTGGCGTGAAAAAGGCTTTACGCCAGTACTTAACGAGCGAGCACAAACCGAAGAAGCGAACCTAGCGGGTAGCGTGCTTTATAATGCCCTAGTACTTAAGCAAAGTAGCCCTCTTCCTAAGCAAGCTATTTTAGGCGATGAGTTTGATTTTTCGCTCGATCGTGAACAAACATGCACCACAATGAATGAATTTGACTCATTCGCTAAAGATAACCCACACAGTGGTATGCCATATGGTTTGCCGGGGATCTCAAGCGAAGAGTTTCAACACCTTGCTAAATGGCTTAAGAAGGGCGGTTACCTTGCTCATATTGAGCCTCCTGAAGAAGGCGTACTAAAACAAGTTGAACGTTGGGAAGCATTTTTAAATCAAGATGGTTTAAAGCATCAACTGGCTGCTCGCTATATTTATGAGCACTGGTATTTAGCGCATATTTACTTCCCTGAGCATGGCGATAAACACAGCTACTTTAAGCTGGTTCGCTCTTTAACGCCACCGGGTGAAGAGATCAAACACATTAGCACCCGTCGCCCTTATGAAGACCCTAAAGTTGAGCGTGTTTACTACCGTTTAATGCATGACCGCTCGACTATCTTAGCGAAAACACATTTACCTTTAGCGTTAAATGATGAAAAGCTTGCGCGCATCCATTCGCAATTTATTGAAGCTGATTACCAAGTAAATAAACTGCCAAGCTATAAACCAGAAGTGGCATCAAATCCGTTTAAAGCCTTTGCTGCAATCCCAGTAAACTCACGTTATCAATTTATGCTTGATGAAGCTGAGCTTATTATTATGGGTTTTATTAAAGGGCCGGTTTGTCGAGGTCAAATCGCGTTAAACGTGATTAACGACCAGTTCTGGGTGGGGTTTGCTAAACCTGAAATGGCGGCGACACCTAAAGTGGGTGAATTGTTGTTACAACATGAAGATGCCTTAGCATTACCAGCAGAAGAAGAAAGCAATGCCTTGCCGATTTCTAGTTGGGTGAAGTATTCAAAACGCCAAAACAAATACCTGTCAGCCAAAGTTGCACTGGCTAATAAGATGTTTGAGAACGGTCAGCACCTAACAACCGATTTACTTTGGCAGGGTGATGGCCATAACCAAAATGCAGCACTGACGGTGTTCCGCCACTTTGATAGCGCAACAGTTGTAAAGGGCTGGATAGGCCAGCAACCAAAAACCGCCTGGATACTAGACTACGCACTATTTGAACGTATTCACTACTTGCTGGTGGCGGGGTTTGATGTGTATGGCAACATTGGTCATCAGTTATTAACTCGTTTGTATATGGACTTTTTACGCTTAGAGGGTGAAGCAAACTACCTTGCATTATTGCCAGAAGCTAAGCGCAAAGAAATTAAAGCTCAGTGGTATCGTAAATCACCACCTAGCTTAACGAGTTTCTTTGAAGATGAATTGTCATTTAGCCAACCTACGGGTATTGAATACAAAACAATGGACTCGCAGTCAGAGTTGTTCAATATGCTAAAAGAGAAGCTTAAGCCAATTTTAAGCCCTCGTTACGACTATACGAAAGTGCCTGAGCCACTTGCTAAAATTAACAACCTTCCGGTTAAAGCAGTGAACTTGCTACCGCAAATTTCGTTTGTGTTAGTCAAAGATGGCGATGATAAGCACAAGGCCTATACCCTGATCCATCATAATGCTCATTACAATATTTCGAGCTTATTGAATGAAGAAGGGCAACGAGCTTATGACGAAGATACAGTAACGATTGTGCCTGGGTTCATAGGTGATTACCCAGAAGCCATTTGGTACTTACACAATGACCAGCAAATTGCAGCTTTTGCAGCTGGGCTTGCTAAAGCAACAGATGAAGCAGCTTACAGAGATCTGAAAAGTGAATTCGCTATTCGCCGAACACATCCACAGTTTTGGCAATACAGCGATATTTTACACCGTGTAGCGAAAGAGTATCGCGGCGTTGAATTTGGGTTATTTGACTATAACCGACTCGAAAATCGATAAATTTCTGTTAATTATCATGTTTAAAGCCCACTTCAAGTGGGCTTTCTTGTATTCTATGAACTACAATTATTTTTAAAAAATAATGAGTAAAACATGTTGCAGCTAGTCACAGATATCCGAAGACGATATCGCTGGGGGTTATTGGCGATTGCCATATTGATCTCTGTATCAGCTATCTTGATACAGAGCCTTTTGTATATCCAAAAGGGTGACGCCAAAGTTATCAACATTGCCGGTAAGCAACGCATGCTGTCCCAAAAAGTAGCCTTGTACGGCAATGCACTCATTTACCATGAATCCGATCATTTCCAACAGCAACACCGAAGACTACTGGAACAAGCCGTTGAGCAATTTATTGCAGGGCATCAATTTTTAATTCAGCAGGATGAACAAGGTCACTATATTCATTTAAATGAGGCGCTTGAGGCCCATTACTTCTCGCCTCCTACCGCATTAGATGAGCACGTGAAGCGTTATGTGAGTAAAGCGCAGCAGCTATTAAACAATACTGATGATTTTGCCTATGTGGACCGCTCAACATTTGTTAGCAATCAGCTTGAAGCACTACTCACAAAGCTAGACCAAGCGGTTAAATTACTTGAACAAAAATCAGTTCAAAAAGTCACATTTCTGGCGGTTTTAGAGTTATTGTTTTGGCTCATCGCCATGGTGTTATTAGCCATTGAGTTATTTTTCATTTTTAAACCCATGGAGAAACTGGTCACTAAAAATATTGCTAAATACAAAGAACAAAAAGAGTTTGCTGAGCGTGTTAATAAAAATAAAGAGCGTTTTATAGCCCGTACCAGTCATGAATTTAGAACACCATTGCAAGGTTTGACCGCATCAATCGAAGCGCTCGATATCAGCGACAGTCAGCAACTGACTAAACAGCAGGCGCTTTATTGCGTTAATAGGCTGGTGGCTATGCTAGACGAATTAATGGACTTACAGCAGCTAACCTCGGGAGAATGGCAGTTAAGTTTTACTAGCAGCAATTTGTTATCAACATTAAAGCAAGCTATCTCACCCTATGAATATGCCTGTAACGATAAAGGTATTACCTTGAGCGTGAACTTAGCTGAGTCACTCAATAAAGAAGTGAGCACTGACCATGCAAGGTTGACGCAAATCGTTGCTGAAATCATTAACAATGCCGTTAAATTTACTCCAAGCCAAGGCCGTATTGCCGTAACAGCTGCATGCCAAGGTGAGCAGCACTTTGTAATGGAAATACAAGATAACGGTAAAGGCTTTGAAAAGCCGCCGACAGATTTACTTAGCTACGAAAATGACTCAGAGCAACATTTTCAAGGCTTAAAAACGGGGTTGCTTAGGGTTATGCACATTGTTAAAGCATTAAAAGGAGAAATCCAATTTCTTAATGCTGAGCCACAAGGTGTGAAAGTGTTAATTAATTTTGAACTAGAAAGCACGCCTAAATCAGCAATGCCAGCGCCGCTGCCGCAAGCATTACATTGTTTAATTGTGGAAGATAACCCATTGAATGCGACAATTTTAGGTCGCATGGTTAGCCATTTAAATTACAGCTTTGATGTGGCTGAAAACGGCTTAATTGCCACAGATAAAGCCTCAGATAAGCATTACGATTTAATTTTTATGGATTTAAATATGCCAGTTATGGATGGCTTTAAAGCGATTGATATTATTCGTAATGAGCAGGGGCAACAAGTGCCAATTTTGGTGGTGACCGCCAATACATCGAATGAAGATTTGCAACGAGTATATGAGCTTGGAGCAAACTTGCACGTATATAAACCGATCTCGCTAGATTCAGTGCAAAAAGCTCTCAGCATTTTATTTACTGAGAGCTCACAGGGATAACCAAAGCGTTAAATTAGTTCGTTACTTTAATGTCGCCAACACCCACCTCGACTTCAATATCGTATTGGCCATTGCCACGATAGCTTGAATGCGAGCTAACCACTTTACGGCTAGTGTTACCGTCATTTTTTAAGCCGCGAATTTTAGTGTCGCCGACACCTGTATCAAGCTCGATACGTTTGTAGTCATCAAGCGCGCTATCAATTCTTACCGCGCCCACACCAAGCTCAATCTCAACTGAATTACTTGCGTCGTTAATTTCAATATCGCCAACACCAAGTTCAACATCAATTGCCATCGATTTAGGCATTTTTACATGCCAGTTTTGTTGAATGTCGTCGTTATCTAATTTTAAGCTAAGTGAGCTGGCGCTTTGCGAGTGGCTTAATTCAATATCTGATAAATCGACATCAGAGCTGAACCAGCTATTGTCATTTTTTGGTTCAATGCGAACCGTAACGACGACTTCGCTACCGTCATAGCTTTCGACCTCTAAGCTGCCCACCGGAAAATCAATATCAAGCTGGCTTGCGCTATTCACTGCGAAGTTGTGATTTAGTTCACGTGAATCTTTTGCCATTGCGTATGTTGTTGTTAGTGCTAAGCCAATTGCTGCTACACAAAGTAATTTTTTCATTGTCTGTTTCCTGTTGATGACCTTTTATACCTTAGTCGCAGCTGTGTTCAAAAAAGGTTTAAACGATTTTTAATTTTTTATCGAATACGGTAACGTCAAGCTAACGGTAACTTAGAATGAGGATTCAAAGTGCAACAAGTGCAGTTGGTTAATGTTAAAGCTAGCCTAAAGGGGCAGGGCAATGACGTTTATTATTTAGATGATCTCAATATCAATGTATCGCCATTGCAGCAATGGGTTTTACTTGGTGCGAATGGGGCGGGTAAATCGGCCGTGGCAGCTGCCATTGCCGGTTTTGCGAAAATAGAAAAAGGCCAGTATGAGAATAGCTTTGAGCGTATAGCATTGGTTTCGCCAGACAGCCAAAAGCAGCTCCTTGCGGCTGAGCTAACTAAAGATCAAGATGATATTATTGATGGCGTTACGCCTTCGAGTACGGTTTATGAGTTAATTATTGCAGGTCGAGACGAGCAACAGCTTGATAGTGATTTGCTACAGCAGTTAATAAGCCTATTTGATTTTAGTGACAAACTTAGCAAGGCATTTCGCGATTTATCGACCGGTGAAACCCGCAAACTGATGTTGATTCAAGCCATAATAGGTCGACCAGATTTACTTGTGCTTGATGAGCCTTTTGATGGTTTAGATGTCACGGCAATGGCAGGGCTTAATCAGCTACTCGCAGAGCTTAGTAAAACAACGACCCTTATTTTTGTGCTCAATCGCTTAACTGAGATCCCTGACTTTGTTGATCATTACGCCTATGTTAAAGAGGGTCATGTCACAGAGCAATTAGCGAAGCCTACACCCGAGCAGCGCGATGATTTACTAAAGCTATTGCATCTAACTCATACTCAGTTACAAATACCTGAGGCTGATATTGACCATCAAGCGCCTCCGCTCACAGATTCTATGCTGGTAAGACTCAATAACGCAGCAGTGAGTTATGGCGGCGAGGCTGTATTTGAAAAACTAAACTGGCAAATTAACCAAGGCGAACATTGGCAGTTAACAGGTAAAAATGGCTCAGGTAAAACCTGTTTGCTGAACCTTATCACAGGTGATAACCCGCAGTGTTACAACAACGATATCAAGGTGTTTGGCTATCAGCGCGGAAGCGGTGAGAGTATTTGGCAAATTAAACAGCACATTGGTTATATTTCTAACGCGCTGCATATGGATTATCGAGTGAGTATCACCGCGCTCAATACGGTTGTTTCGGGCTTTTATGACAGCATTGGTCTTTACCAAAAAGCCACCGATAAGCAACTTGCCATTGCCAAAAAGTGGTTAGCGTTATTAGGGTTAAGTGATAAACAAAGCAGTTCATTTAGCCAGCTGTCTTTTGGTGATCAGCGTTTATTGTTGATTGCTCGGGCTATGGTTAAACATCCTAACTTATTGATCCTTGATGAACCTTGCTTAGGCCTCGATGAAGCGAATAGGCAACGAGTGTTATTACTAGTAGAAAAAATCTGCGCTGCAGGTACCAGCACCGTGGTGTATGTTAATCACCACGCGAGTGACAAAATAGCCGGTATCAACAATTATTTAGAGATGGCAGATTTCACAAAAAAAGCGCCATAAGGCGCTTTTTTAATGATTAAAATCATTTAGATACGGGTAATGGTGAAACCTTTATCTGTTAATTGCTTCAATAAACCGTGTTGCTCTGGTAAGTGCAAAGCGCCCACTGCAATGAACAGCTTTTCTTTACCGATGCGAGTCGATAGTTGATTAACCCAATCGTTGTTACGGTCTATCAACATCACTTGCTCGCTTAGTTGACCATATTCAGAGTCATCAAAGCTTTCGTTATAAAACTGCGTAAGTGTTTTCATATCACCCGATTTCCAAGCCTTGATAAGACCAAAAAAGTAGGTGTCTACGTCTGCAAGTTGCTCGAATGTTTCTTCGATCATCTTGTCATTCATAATTGCTAAGTGCTCAAACATTTCCATTTGGCGTTCAAGAGTTTCGAGCTCACCAATAGATATTTTATGTTCTTGAGCGTAAGCAAGTACTTGCTTGTCGATGCCGTATTGATCTGAAAAACCAACACTTTGGAACTCCATCTGCATCATGGTGACCATCACCGCCCATGGTGCTAAATTCTTAAACATCGCAATATCAATTGATTTATCAGCAAAGTACTTTTGCAGTTTTGCATAGTTTTCTGGTGATAATTCAGATTGTAAGGTTTTGCCATTTTTCAGCATCATAAATGGTAATGAGCGACGCTGCATTTCCATCGGTGAAATGGCGCTGATATCCACCTCAACAATGACTTTATCTGAGTTATCGAGTGCTTTTGTTACCTTACTTGGCAAGCCTTTCATGCTGTTATCGCCAACATGCACGGTACCAAATAAATAAGAAGCAACGCCGTTTTTTTCTACTTTCCATAACCCCGGCTCTGCAAGTGCATATTGGCTAAAACCAAGCAGTAGCACCATAAAAAACAGGGCATTAATACGCTGGACGAATTTCATAACTTTCCTTTTCATAACGTGGTTTTTTCAATACTAAACTAATTTTTCTTTGAGGCGTTAAATTAAATCGGCTTTATGCAGAAAAATCACATCTAATTGCTAAAAATTAATCAATCATATAATTGCAAATAACGAGGTATGAAATTTCAATTTTCAATAAATAGTGAAATATAAATCTTTATATGTGAAATTGTTGAATATTTATTTCTTTAATATTGCTTTTTAGCCTGTTTTTTGAATTGATTTTTGTGTTGACTTACAGGCCCCAGCGCGGTACTAATAGAAAAAGACAGCGGGATGGCTAGATTTCCGCTACAAATGAACAGAATTTGGTTACAGATAAATGCTTACAAACAAACTTTCTCTAATTCTAATTAACGTCGTGGTGATTATTATTACCGCGGGGGCTAGTTAGTGCTTAGAGAAAAGTGAAGCATTTAAAAAGCCCCCCGCACTTAACAGTCCGGGGGGCTTTTTCGTTTTAAGGTTTGAGTTGCAGTAAATACACAATGTCACTGAGGAATGAGGATTTACGATGACAGGCGCAGAGTTAACAATCGATTTATTAGCCAAACATGGCGTTAAGGATGTTTTTGGATACCCAGGTGGTGCCATCATGCCTATTTACGACGCCTTGTACGGTGCGCCAGTCAAACATTATTTGACGCGTCATGAACAAGGAGCGGGTTTTGCAGCTGTAGGGTTTGCCCGCAGCACAGGTAAGTTAGGTGTGTGCTTTGCAACTTCAGGCCCTGGTGCGACTAACTTAATTACAGCCCTTGCTGATGCGATGATGGATTCAGTGCCGTTACTTGCAATCACAGGGCAAGTACCTACCGCAGCGATAGGCTCCGACGCCTTTCAGGAAGTGGATGTGTTAGGTATGTCGTTATCATGTACTAAACATAGTTACATGGTTGAAAGAGCTGAAGACTTAGCCGAAATACTACAAGAAGCCATCCACCTAGCGCAAAGCGGCCGCCCAGGCCCTGTATTAGTTGATATCCCAAAAGACATCCAAATGGCGCAAGTACCATTCCACCCTTGGTTAGCTGCCGAAGATCATTTACCAAAATTAGACGCAAACCAAGTTGCGATAGCTAACCAAATCTTAAGTGAAGCGCAGCGCCCGGTGGCGTATATCGGTGGTGGTGTACAGGCTGCTGATGCACAAAACGAGCTTATGCAGTTTTTAGAAAAAACACATATGCCAGCAGTATCAACATTAAAAGCGCTAGGCAGCGTATTACCTGATTATGAATATGACCTTGGCATGCTAGGTATGCATGGTGGTAAAGCGGCTAACTTAGCAGTGCAAGAGTGTGATGTTTTGGTTTGTATCGGTGCTCGTTTTGACGACCGTGTTACTGGCAATTTAAGCAAGTTTGCCGCAAAAGCAAAAGTGATACACCTTGATATCGATGCCGCAGAGGTTGGTAAGCGTAAGCCTGCAAAAGCATCATTAGTCGCAGATTTAAAAACCTCATTACCGCAACTTGATTGTTTTGTAACGCCTGATGAGTGGTTAACGCACATCGAAAGCATGATGAAAGAGCATGCGTGGCGTTATGACTATCCAGGCGAGAAAGTATTTGCCCCTTATTTATTAAACCAACTAAGCCAAAAAATGCCAGCAACTGGCGTTGTGTGCTGTGATGTGGGTCAGCACCAAATGTGGGTGGCACAGCACATGAAGTTTAGCCACCCAAGTAATCACTTAAGTAGTGGTGGTGCGGGTACCATGGGCTTTGGTTTACCGGCCGCTATCGGCGCTCAAGTTGCTCGTCCAAATGATTTTGTGATCACAGTGTCGGGTGATGGCTCAATCATGATGAACATTCAAGAACTGGCAACAATTCGCCGTAACAATCTGCCAGTTAAAATTCTAATCCTAGATAACCAGCGCTTAGGCATGGTACGTCAATGGCAGCAGCTATTTTTTGAAGGTCGTTATTCTGAAACAAACCTTTCAGATAATCCTGATTTTGTGCAGTTAGCAGCGGTGTTTGGCATTCCAGGTCAAACGATCACTAAAGCAGATGAAGTCGATGCTGCGGTTGATGCGTTAGTAAATAGTGAAGGTCCATACATTCTGCATGCCTGTATAGATGATAAAGAAAATGTATGGCCGCTTGTACCACCCGGTGCTGCTAATGATGAAATGATGACGGAGACAGTAAAATGAAACACACCCTAACGATTGCACTAAAGAATCAAAGTGTCGCTGTAGAGCGCTTTTTACGCGTTGCACGTCATCGCGGCTTTGACCTAACAACCATGAACTTAGAAATGGCTGATGAAGCGTTTCACGTCACCATGACGGTAGACAGCGATAAGCCAATTTATCTACTAACATCACAATTGAATAAATTGGTTGATGTGAAACACGTCAATGTTGAAAACCAATTTCAACAACAAGCAATCTAGTAAAAATCAACAGGTAGCTAGAGCAATCAGATTGATGCTTTAGTGAGAAATAAATTAGGAATGAGGAAGTCAGTGGCATGCCACTGCAACAACTGAGGTAATTATGGCTAAATTAAGAAGTGCAACAACAACAGAAGGTCGCAAACGTGCAGGGGCGCGTGCTTTATGGCGTGCAACAGGGATGACAGATAAAGACTTCGGTAAGCCAATTATCGCTGTTGTTAACTCATATACTCAGTTTGTACCGGGACATGTTCACCTTAACCAACTTAGTGAGTTAATGGCTGAAACCATCACTGAAGCCGGTGGTGTACCAAAAGAATTTAATACTATTGCGATCGACGATGGTATCGCAATGGGTCACGGTGGCATGCTGTATTCACTACCATCGCGTGACTTAATTGCTGACTCTGTGGAATACATGGTTAATGCGCACTGTGCTGATGCTATGATCTGTATTTCTAACTGCGACAAAATCACCCCGGGGATGATGCTCGCAGCACTGCGTTTAAATATTCCGGTTATTTTCGTATCAGGTGGTCCAATGGAAGCGGGTAAAACACGCCTTGCTGATATCGACATTAAACTTGATTTAGTGGATGCCATGGTAAAAGGCGCTGATACCACAGTAAGCGATGAAGACTCTGAAAAAGTAGAGCGCTCTGCGTGTCCTACTTGTGGTTCATGTTCGGGTATGTTTACTGCCAACTCAATGAACTGCTTATTAGAAGCGATTGGTTTAGCACTGCCGGGTAACGGTACCACACTTGCTACGCATAAAGACCGTAAACAACTTTACGTTGAAGCAGGTGCGCGCATTGTTGATTTATGCCGTGAGTATTATCAAAAAGATAATGCAGCAGTATTACCACGTGCAATTGCTAATCGCACTGCCTTTATGAATGCAATGGTGGTTGATATTGCCATGGGTGGTTCATCAAATACGGTTTTACACTTATTAGCTGCAGCGCAAGAAGCGGGTGTTGATTTTGATATGTCGCACATCGATGAGCTTTCTCGTAAAACTCCTTTCCTTTGTAAGGTGGCGCCTGCAACCAATAAATATCATATTGAAGATGTGCACCGTGCTGGTGGCATGATGGCAATTATCCGTGAATTAGGTAAGGCTGGCCTTGTCGATTTAACTGTTGATCACGTGGCAGGACACACTATGGCCGAAATGGTGACTAAATGGGATGCCACCGATCCTAATAATGAAGTAGCGCAAAAATTCTATAAAGCAGGCCCTGCGGGTATCCGCACTACAAAAGCAATGAGCCAAGAGTGCCGCTGGCCAGAACTTGATAATGACCGTGAAAACGGCTGTATTCGCAGTGTTGAAAATGCCTTTCGTCAAGATGGTGGCTTAGCTGTACTTTCAGGTAACTTAGCCCTTGATGGCTGTATTGTTAAAAGTGCCGGTGTAGTTGAAGAAATGCTGCACTTTGAAGGCCCTGCGGTTGTATACGAATCACAAGATGATTCGGTAGAAGGTATTCTTAACGGCGAAGTGAAAGCGGGTGACGTTGTTGTAATTCGTTACGAAGGACCAAAAGGCGGCCCAGGCATGCAAGAAATGCTGTATCCAACGAGTTACTTAAAATCAATGGGCTTAGGTGAAAAGTGTGCGCTTATCACCGATGGTCGTTTCTCGGGTGGTACATCGGGTTTATCAATTGGTCACGTTTCACCAGAAGCAGCAAGTGGTGGTGCAATCGCCTATGTTGAAAATGGCGATAAAATAGTAATTGATATCGCAACCCGTGAAATCACCCTAGCCCTGTCTGATGAAGAACTTGAAGCACGTAAACAAAAGCAACTTGCACGCGGTAAAGATGCTTATAAACCACTTGATCGTGACCGCTATGTTTCATCTGCACTTAAAGCCTATGCGTTACTTGCAACCAGTGCAGACAAAGGAGCTGTTCGCGATTTAGCAAAACTTGAGGAGCTTAGTTAATTATGGTTTCTCAAGAGCTCGATTATTTTCGCGCTATTATCCAAGCGAACATGGAGCCCCTTGCAAAAGTCACTGAGGTCAGCGAAATGGCTGATCTTAGTGCACGGCTAGGCAACCATGTGTGGTTAAAGCGTGAAGACCAACAACCGGTTTATTCATTTAAGCTTCGTGGTGCATTTCATAAACTGAGCAAGTTGCCAAAAGGTTCTGATGTGATCACAGCCTCAGCGGGTAACCATGCACAAGGCGTTGCACTCAGTGCTTCATTTTTAGGCCATAAAGCTACGATTGTGATGCCAGTCACAACACCAGAAATTAAAGTGAATGCAGTACGTTCACTCGGTGGTGAAGTGGTATTACACGGCCATCATTTTGATGCGGCAAAAGCCCATGCTTTAGAGCTGACAGAGCAGCGTAACGGGGTGTTTGTGCCACCGTTTGATGATCCTGATGTGATTGTTGGCCAAGGTACCGTTGCCCGTGAATTAATGCAGCAATTGAATGACCTTGATGCTGTTTTTATTCCTGTTGGCGGTGGTGGTTTGCTAGCAGGCATGGCGGTGTACATTAAGTCGTTACGTCCTGATATCAAAGTCATTGGTGTTGAAGCTGATGAGAGTGCTTGCCTAAAAGCAGCGCTTGAAGCAGGCAAGCCCGTTGAGCTTGACCGTGTGGGTAGCTTTGCAGATGGTGTAGCCGTAAAAGTTATTGGCACAGAAACATTTCGTTTAGCGCAAAAGTTTTGTGATGAAGTGGTCACTGTAACGGGCGACGAAATCTGCGCCGCAATGCAAGATATCTTTGTTTCGACTCGTGCTATAGCGGAGCCTTCAGGGGCGCTATCAACAGCGGGCCTTAAAAAGTGGTGCCAACAAAATGGTGTTAAAGGCTTAAACGTAGCTGCGATTTTATCGGGTGCAAACTTAAACTTTGACCGCTTACGTTATGTTGCAGAGCGAACGGCACTTGGTGAAAAGAACGAAGCACTGCTTGCCGTGACCATAAAAGAAGAAAAGGGTAGCTTTAAGCAGTTTTGTAACTCATTAGGTGGCAGGGCTATCACCGAGTTTAATTACCGTTATGCAGGCCCTGGCGAAGCACAAATTTTTGTTGGTATTGCCTTAAGACAAGGGCAGCAAGAGCTCGATGAGTTAAAAGCAGCACTGACAGAAAATGACTACACGTTTTGCGATCTATCAGATAACGAGCTGGCTAAATTGCATATTCGTTATATGGTGGGTGGTAAAGCGCCAGCTCAACTTCATGAGCGTTTATTACGCTTTGAGTTTCCTGAATACCCAGGTGCACTGGCGCGATTCTTAGATACCCTTGGTAGTAATTGGAATATTACTTTATTCCATTACCGTAACCATGGTGGAGCTATTGGTAATGTGCTGGCGGCCTTTGCTATCGAACCGAGTGATTATGAAGTATTCAATGAGCATTTGAACCGTTTGGGATACAACGTTCAAGATGAAACAAACAACCCATGTTTCACCCAGTTCCTAACCAGCCAAGGTCAGGAGTTGAGCGCAGTGAAAGTGGCTAATTAGTTATAAAACCTGAATAAGGCTGCTAACTAGCAGCCTTGTTTTTTTCTCTATTTTTCCTATAGTTAATGCACGGTTTCAAGCAAGGATGATGCGTGCAAGGTATAAAAAGCCTATTAGGGTTAATCTGTTTAATGCTTTCTATGAGCGCACAGTGTGCTGATAAAGTTAGCTTACAGTTAAAATGGACTCACCAGTTCCAGTTTGCAGGCTATTACATGGCTGCAGAAAAAGGCTTTTATAAGGAAGCTGGCCTTGATGTCTCTATTATTCCTGCTGATCCAAACCACCCAGATACCTTCCCTAAAGTACTAAGCGATAAAGCCGATTTTGCCATTACTCACTCAGGCATATTACAAAAGCGTCAGCAAGGCGCTCCGGTTGTTGCCCTTGGAGCCATACTGCAGTTTTCACCTTACTGCTGGATGGTAAAAAATAACTCAGATATTTTTCAGCCAAGAGACTTTGCTGGTAAAAAGCTAAGTAAAATCGGTTCAATAGAAAATGCTGAATTGCTGGTAATGTTACAGCGCGCAGGATTGAGCCTAGAAAGCTTGATGGCAGCTAGCCATGAAGGCGGTATTAAAGAGTGGCTTGCGGGTGATTTAGATGCGGTGCAAGTTTATGTCACTAATGAGCCTTACACGATGACATTACAAGGAGTAGGTCACCGACTTATTTGTCCGCAAAAGTTTGGTTTGAATGTGTATGGCGATATTTTATATACCTCTGAGCAATTTTTAGCGAAAAAGCCTGAGGTTGTTGAGCGCTTTTATCGTGCCAGCTTAAAAGGGTGGCGGTATGCCTTATTACACTTAGAAGAAAGCATAGATGTAACCAAGCAGCACTATGCCACCCATAAAAGCGTACAAGAGCTGGCCTATGAAGCCCATGTGTTAGCAAGCTACATTCAACCACCGGGCATTAATCTTGGCAATATGTCGATGGCAAAGTGGCGTTTGATTGCAGATTTATATGGCTTAGATCAGGATGAGTTTGATCAGGCCTTTGATGGCTTTATGTATGATCAACAGCAAACAGAAGGGTTTGAGCTATCTTGGATGCTGATCCTAGCCATCATTTTAAGTATTGCATGTGTGCCATTGTACATTCGTTTGATCAGTAGTAACCGACGTTAAATAAGATAAATCTGTTATACTGCTTTTTATTTCTTGTCGCTAAGTAGTTATGACACTTGCCGAGCACTTTGCTGCCTTAGATGCACTGCTATTTTCAACCCGCCAATACTGGCAATGTACCGCATTTGATTTTGATGATCTTCCTTGGCCTGAATTAGCCAACTTATTATGGGCGCTTGATGACCAACAAGTGAGTGAACTTGATGCCGATCAGCAGGCTTTATATCGTTATTTTACTGATGAAATCGAACACATTGAAAAGCTGGCTGAATTGTGTGAGTTGCCAGCGATAAGTGCTGCCCGTAATGAATTTCCGTTTTGGATAAGTAATGGCATTAAAGGCCGTAAATTTGAGCAACTACAAGACTTTGTCGCAGCGATCAGTCAGCAGCCATTAAACCAGCCCGTTCTAGAATGGTGCGCAGGTAAAGGGCATTTAGGTCGCATGTTGGCATTTAATGGTGCACCACGTGTACATAGCATTGAGCTACAACAACACTTGTGCGACCAAGGCCAACACAGTGCTAAGCAACAGCAATTGGCGATGCAGTTTTCACAAGCTGATGTATTAACCGATGACACAGATGACTTTTTTGAAAGCCAGCAGCATGCTGTTGCTTTACATGCCTGTGGTCGCCTGCATCAAACATTTATGCAGCAAGCAAGCAAAGCGAAAACCCAGCAAATCAGTTTTTCACCGTGCTGTTATCATTTATTCACAGATAACGCCTATCAAGCAATGAGCGAGCCTGCCAAGCAAAGCCAACTTGCACTTACTCATCGCGATTTAAAACTGGCGCTGCAAGAAACGGTAACAGCACCGAGCCGAGTTGATAAGGTAAGAAAAACAGAGGTTGAATGGCGTCTTGGATTTGATGCGCTACGTAAATCGCTGACCGGTGAAATGCACTATGTGAGTGTGCCATCAGTGAACAAAGCGATCTTCTCTGATTCGTTTAGCTCATTTTGTTTGTGGGCAGCTGAGAAAAAATCATTATTTTTACCAGAAGACATTGATTATAATAAATTTTTAGAGATAGGTAAAAAGCGCAAAAGGGTTACTGAGCGAGTTGAACTCGTCCGACATGTGTTCAGAAGGGCAATTGAAGTTTGGCTCGTGCTCGATCGTGCTTTATATTTGCAACAACAAGGGTATCAAGTAACAGTTAGTACGTTTTGCGAAAAGCAGCTGACACCAAGGAATATCTTGATCCAAGCTAATTATTAAATACCGTAAAGAGGCGCAATGAGAAAGTTAAAAAATTTATTCGAGAATAATAAACGTTGGGCAGCGCGTACGAGTGAAAATGATCCTGAGTTTTTCAAAATTCTATCAATGCAGCAAAATCCAGAGTACCTGTGGATCGGTTGTTCTGACTCACGTGTACCTGCAAACGAAATCGTAGACTTACTACCGGGTGAGCTATTTGTTCACCGTAACGTGGCAAATGTTGTTGTGCATACCGACCATAACTGTCTTTCGGTAATGCAATACGCTGTTGAAGTACTGAAAGTGAAGCACATCATGGTTGTTGGTCACTATGGCTGTGGTGGTGTTCAAGCAGTATTAAACGAAGCGCGTTTTGGCTTAATTGATAACTGGTTACGACACGTAGGTGATGTAAAAGAAAAACACATCGAACAACTCAATGCATTACCTGAGCAAGAGCGTTTAAATAGCTTAATCGAACTAAACGTTATCGAACAAGTACGTAACGTGTGCCGAACTAACATTGTGCAAGATGCTTGGGCGAAAGGCCAAGAGTTAACAATTCATGGTTGGGTGTATGGCTTAGCAAATGGTCACCTTAATGACTTAGAGTCGGTTGTGACCTGTGCTGAAGAAGCCAGTGATACCTACGGTATTGCCGTTAAGCGCGTATTTGAACGCGTGGCAGAAAAAAGCTAAACCTAAAACTAGCTAGGTAGAAAAAAGGAGAGCTAATTCGCTCTCCTTTTTTATTGTTCGTCTTGTTTGCTAGCAAGTTGCTGCTCGAGCAATGCAACTTTCTCTTCAAGCTCAGTGAGTTTTTCACGAGTACGAATAAGTACTTGGCTTTGAATATCAAACTCATCACGGCTTACAAAGTCCATCTCAGCAAGTTTGTTTTGAATAGCTTGCTTTGTTTTGCCTTCAACTGTTTCGGCAAGGTTTTTCACGCCTTGCGGCATGTTGTCAGTAATTTGCTTAGCGATTTCTTCAAGTTTTGCTGGGTTGATCATCTTCGTCCCTTGAGTCACGTAAAAAAACAATCTTACCTTATTGGCTAGGCGTAGTGTAGTGATTACGGTAAAATTGCCCGTCCTGTCTTTGGATAATTTCTTTAGGGGCTTATGAAACTCAACCCAAAACAAGATGAAGCGGTAAAGTATATCAGTGGACCGTGTCTGGTATTAGCCGGTGCGGGATCTGGTAAAACGCGTGTTATTACTAATAAAATCGCTTACTTGGTGCAAAAGTGTGAGTATCAAGCGCGCAATATTGCAGCGGTAACCTTTACCAATAAAGCGGCAAAAGAAATGCGCGAGCGTGTAACGCAAACACTGGGTAAACAAGAGTCGAAAGGCTTATGGGTTTCAACGTTTCACACCCTTGGGCTTGAGATCATCAAAAAAGAGTTAACAACGCTAGGTTTTAAACCTGGTTTTTCGTTGTTTGATGATCAAGATACCAACCAGTTATTAGCAGAGCTGACCGAAGAAGAACTTAAAAAAGACAAAGACTTACTCAACCTACTAAAAATGCAAATAGGTAGCTGGAAGAACGAATTGATTCTGCCAGAGCGTGCTGTTCGCGAAGCCCGAGAGCCGCAAAAGGCCTTATTTGCTCAGCTGTATGCGCGTTATCAAAATCAACTACGTGCTTACAACGCCCTAGATTTTGATGATCTGATCATGATCCCTACTTTATTGCTAGGCCAAAATGCCACTGCGCGTGAGCGTTGGCAACAGCGTTTTCGTTACTTGCTGGTGGATGAGTATCAAGATACTAATACCAGTCAGTATCAGCTGGTTAAGCTATTAGTGGGTGAACGAGCTCGTTTTACCGTGGTAGGCGATGACGACCAATCAATTTATTCTTGGCGCGGTGCTAAGCCTCAAAACCTTGTGCTATTAAGTAAAGATTTTCCGGGCTTACGTTTAATTAAGCTTGAACAAAACTACCGTAGCGCAGGGCGAATTCTAAAAGCGGCGAATATTTTGATTGCTAATAACCCTCACGAGTTTGATAAAAAGCTATTCAGTGAGCTTGGCTATGGTGAGCCTATCAAAGTGATTGGTTGTCGTGATGAAGAGCATGAATCAGAGCGAGTGGTGGCAGAGATCATTTCTCATAAATTCATGAAACGCACTAGTTATAAAGATTACGCAATTTTATATCGTGGTAATCACCAAGCACGCGTGTTTGAAAAAGCACTTATGAGCAACCGCATTCCCTATAAGATCAGTGGCGGCATGTCGTTTTTCTCGCGTTCAGAGATCAAAGATATCATGGCGTATTTACGCCTATTGGTGAACCAAGATGATGACAATGCCTTTCTACGTATAGTAAATACGCCACGTCGTGAGATTGGTACGGTCACACTTGAAAAGCTCGGCACCCTTGCTAATGAAAAGCATATCAGCTTATTTGCTGCCTGTTTTGAGCCTGAGCTTGCGCACAGATTAAAGGGTCGTGGTTTTAATGCTTTAGCTGGTTTTGCCCGCTGGGTAGTTGAGCTTTCTGATAATGCGGTACGGGGCGATACCCTTGAAGCAGTGAAAGAGTTAGTTAGGCAAATTAACTACGAAGCATACCTTTATGAGTCATCACCGAGTGCAAAAGCCGCTGAAATGCGTATGAAAAACGTTTCAGAGCTTTATCGTTGGATCACCGACATGCTAACAGGGGATGCAGATAATCCACCGCTGAACCTTGCTGAAGTGGTTAGTAAACTGACCCTGCGCGATATGCTTGAGCGTAACGAAGAAGAAGACGAATCTGACGCGGTACAATTACTGACACTGCATGCTTCAAAAGGTTTGGAGTATCCGTATGTGTTCATGGTTGGTATGGAAGAGGGTTTGTTACCGCACCAAGTAAGTATCGATGAAGATAACGTTGAAGAAGAGCGTCGTCTTGCTTATGTAGGTATCACACGTGCTCAGCAAGAACTGGTAATGACTTATGCTAAGTTACGTCGTCAATTTGGTGAAACTTCAGATACTGAGCTCAGTCGCTTTGTACAGGAGTTACCACAAGATGATTTAGCCTTCGAAGCGAAAAAGCCACCGTCTTCGCAGGCTGAGCGCATGGAAAAAGGCCAAGCTCGTGTAGCTAATCTAAGAGCAATGCTTAAGAAGTAATAAATTGTGCGCTCGGTGCTTCGTGTTCGAAGGGCGCCAGCGCATGTTGCTTACCAATAAACAATGACAATCCGTGCTTATCGAGTAAGGTGCGGTAGTTAAAAATTGACGGGCCTTTCGCGATTACTTGGATATTTTGCAGCTTAGTAATCGCCAGCACACCTTGCAGTTGTAGGTGATAGTTTTCTTGCTGTAGTACACGCTTACTGAATGTTGAACTTAATAACAAGTAATCGAATTGGAACTCTGTTAGTAAGTTTAACTCACAGCGATCTTTAGCAAATTCATTTAAACCAATCGAAAATCCTTGTGCGACCAAGTTTTTTAAATTTTCAATTTGTACTGCTGATGCATAACGAATTTCTTGTTCATTGAATAATAAACACATTCTATTTGCATCGTGGGCTTTTAATAGCTTACACAGTGCTTGAAAATTAATACGTTCAAGGACTAAACCAGAGCAAGGGAACAGTACTTTTTCTAGATTACTGTCACTTACTAAGCTGAAGGCTTGTTTTAATAAATTAAGTTCAACCTCAAAGTGCTGTACTCTATCGGTCGCAAATTTCTTAAGTACTTCAAAGCTGGTGCTACCAAGTACTGGGTGTTCACCAAATGCTTCGAGTAAAGACTCTGCGCGAGATTGTTCATCCAAGGTAATGATTTCGGCACTTCTAAAGTGCATAGGCAAATCATCTAAGTGATGCATATTGTCAGCATCATGCTGTACATTGCTGGCATTAAGCAGCGGATGGAAACATTCAAAGCGATTACGGCCTGCATTTTTCGCGTAATACATGGCTGCATCCGCATCACGTATAATTTCATCGGTGTGCTTGTAGCTTGGTTTTGAGTAGGTAATACCAATACTGGCACCACTTTGAATGCACTGACCCTTCATACAGAAAGGTTTTCTCATAATTTCGATAATACGTTTGGCAACATCTTGGGCTTGCTGTTGTTCTGTTAAGTGAGTGAGCAATATCACAAACTCATCACCACCTAAACGTGCAAGCAAATCGTGCTCACGTATACAATGCGAGAAAGACTCGGCAACACCAATTAAAAATTGATCGCCTGCTTGGTGACCAAGGTGATCGTTGATGTCTTTAAATTTATCAAGGTCAATAAATAGCACTGCAAACTGCTGCTCTGGGTAGCGCTGGTAATGCTGCAATGTTTTTTCAAGTTGAGTTAAGAATAAACTGCGATTCGGTAAGCTCGTCAGTGAGTCATGGTGTGCATCGTGATACAGCTGTTGCTCTATTTTTTTACGCTCTTCAATTTGCATTTGCAGGTGCATATTGGCTTGGCGAAGTTCTTTGGTTTTTTCAGTGACCCGGTGCTCAAGCTTTTGGTGACTAAGCTTTAACTCTTGGTTTGCTAGGTGAGTTTGAATAACATTAGCAATTTGATGCGATACAAAGGTGATTAGCTCACAATCATCCTGACTAAATTCATGTTTATTGTTATAAGCTTGGCAAACAATGAGACCTATAACGCCTTGCGAGGTTTTCAGCGGAGCACCTAACCAACTCGTCGCGGTGCGCTCTGGTGGTACATTAACCGGTCTTTCTATAACGCCCAGCTTGATAAGCTCTTTTGCTCTTTCACTATCTATGACTTGGCATTTTTCAGTGCTGAGCACCAGTTCACTGTAGCCTTTAGCAAATGGCCTTGGTTTACCATTGTCGTTAAACTCATCGACGCAGTAAGGAAAACTCAACCAATGTGATTGTTGGTCGTACAATGCGATGTATAAGTTATCTGCATAGGTAATATTTTTTATAATGTTATGTACATGCAGATATACATCGTCGAGGTTTTTACTTTGTGTTGCCAGCTCTGATATTTTAAATAAGATCTGTTGACGTTCTAGTGCACTTTTACGTTGTTGAATTTCGTCGTTAAGTGCTTGGTTACTTTGTGTCAGTGCACGGGTGCGAATTTTTACTTCAGATTCGAGCAGTTCACGTTTTTTTACTCGTTCAATTGCTGTCGCTAAATATAATGACATAGCCTCTAGCAACTCAATTTGCTGCTCAGAATAGCCTTGTTTATTGTCATAGCTTTGCGCGACCATGACGCCAATAATGACTTTATCGCGATAGACGGGCACTCCAACCCAATGCTCAGCTGGCGTACCAAAGCACTTAAGTAAGCCTTGTTCAACCGCTTGCTCTGTTTGTTGTTTGGTAAAGTAACAGGTTTTACCTTGTTTAAATACGTAACCCGTGAGGCCTTCTTTAAAGTACTGCTCATATTTTAACGGTACTGAAAGACCATCTTTTTCATCGGCGAAATAAGATAGCTCAAGGTTATCGTAAACCGGGTTATGCAACACAACGAAGAAGTTTTTACTTGGGATATAGTCTTGCAGAATGTTGTGGATAGCAGGGTAGAGCAGAGTTAATTCGGCAACAGTACTTGCTTGCTCTGATAATTGTAAAAGAGCATGTTGCAAGTGATGTGATTGCTTATACTTTTGTAAAAGCGATTTTAAGCGAGCATTTTTTCGCTCTAGCTTATCAATGTGTGTTGCTGAATCTTCCAATGATTTAGAACCAGATCTTATTGTTGTTTAAATTTCGTCCTTTATAGTTCCACTTTTTTATTAGATCGTCAAGTAACAGGTGTTAACAAAATAGTAATTTATGATGGGGCGTATTTGGCTACAGCATTAGTCTAGCGGCTAAAAGCAGGCACAAAAAAGGGCTTAATAAAATTAAGCCCTTAGTATTAGTTTTTGAACTGTTACTTGCTAGTCATGAAATCGATAGCAGCGCTGATCTCTTCATCAGAACAGTCCATACACGTACCTTTAGGAGGCATCGCGTTGAAACCGTTAAGCGCGTGATCTAAAAGTGTATCTTTACCTTTAGCGATACGAGGAGCCCAATCATCAGCTGATTTAGGTGCACCTAGTGCGCCAGTACCATGACAAGCAAAACATGCTGCTTGGTAAACTTGTTCACCAGAACGAGGACCTGTAGGTTCAGCAGCGACCGCAGCTTTATCACCTTCTAGATATACAGAACCAATTGGCGCTAGACGCTTTTTAATTGCATCTTCAGTCAAAGAGTTGTCATACGCTTGTGCATATGCCGTTGTTGCTAGCAGTAATAATGCAGCTGATAGTTTTTTCATTTTGCCTTGCTCACTTCGATTTGAACGTGATCAATCACGATATCTGACGGAAATTAGAACGATTATAACGCTAAGCCACAATTTATAAAATGATCTAAAAGGCTTTTTCTTGAGAAAAACCGTCATTTTTTTGCGTTAGCGCAAGAAAAGCCAGCATTCAATACTGGCTCTTAGCTTGATGTTTAAGCAAGCTCTAATACTTTGTTAACCAATTTTTTGATACCTGAATCAGCATCTAAAATGCTTTGGGCCAACATATAGGCTGGGGTTGTGACCACTTTATGCTGAGGATCAACAACAATATCATTCACAGCACAGCTTTGGTGGGCTCCACCAAGTTGCTCGATAGCGGCAGCGGTGTCTGCATCATTACCAATGGTTGTTTTTACACCTTTACCATAAATAAGCGGCAGCATGGCAGGAGCAATACACATATAACCAGCTGCTTTGTTGGCATCGACAAAGGCCTTCGCAGTTGTCAGTACATCACCTTGAACTTGGGCATCTGCGCCTTTAACGGCAAAATCTGATAGGTTTTTCGCGGCCCCAAAGCCACCTGGTACAATCAAGGCATCGAATTCATCTACATTTAGCTCAGTCAGCGCTTTAATTTCACCACGGGCAATACGCGCAGCTTCAACTAACACATTACGGTTAGGAGTCATTTCTTCACCGGTTAGGTGATTAATGGTGTGCATTTGGTCGATATCGGGTGCGAAGCATTGATAGCTCGCGCCTGCTTTTGCGATATGTAATAAGGTTAATACGGCTTCATTGATTTCTGCGCCGTCGTAAACACCGCAACCAGCTAAAATTACAGCAACTTTTTTCATTTTTGAACTCTCCTTAATGCGACTAGCTTTAGTTTAACAAGGATACGAGTATGGCGACAAAATAAAAAATTTTCGTCGCTTGATAACTCGCAAAGCGTGATGAATAGCTGTTTATGCCTTTTTATAAATTACTAACGAAAAAAAAAGTATAAAGGATCGCTATGATCTTTGATCCATTATGCTAGAATACTCCTCCGGTTATGAAAAGGGATGTTAATTCGGTATCGAATAAGCAAAAGGTTATCGCTACTAAAACCGTTTTCCACATCGGACAAAAATAATAAAAAAAGAACGCCGTAATATCTTTTTTAAATCAAAACATGAACTTATAAAGTTTTCCTAAATGTTTTTTCATTTCGGGAGAATAGGCTCTGTCTGTTATCTACAAAGTTATCCACAGCTTGCTCTGTCATAAACCTTTATTGGTTAATAATTCACAGTCGTTTTCTTCATGGCCTTATGGCATGCTTACAAACAATTTAATGTTATTCAATTAGGATCCAATTTCACCATGGCTCAGATCCCTGAAAATCCACTTATTCTTGTAGATGGTTCTTCTTATTTATTCCGTGCATACCATTCGCCACCGCACCTTACTAACTCAAAAGGTGAAGCGACAGGCGCAATCTATGGCGTAGTTAATATGCTTAAGAGTTTGATCAAGCAATATGATCCGTCGCACATGGTGGTGGTATTTGATGCCAAGGGTAAAACCTTCAGAAATGACATGTACAGTGAATACAAAGCGAATCGTCCGCCAATGCCGGATGACTTACGCACACAGATCGCACCACTGCATAACATTATTAAAGCAATGGGTTTCCCACTGATTAGTATTGAAGGTGTTGAGGCTGACGATGTTATTGGTACCTTTGCGCGTATAGCGTCAGAGCAGCAGCGTCATGTACTGATCTCAACTGGCGATAAAGATATGGCGCAGCTTGTTAATGAGCATGTAACGCTGATCAATACCATGACAGATAGCATTTCAGATCCAGAGACTGTGGTTGAAAAGTTTGGCGTTGGTCCTGAGTTGATCATTGATTACCTTGCTTTAATGGGTGATAAGGTCGATAACATCCCAGGTGTTGATGGCTGTGGTCCAAAAACCGCAGTGAAATGGCTACAAAAATATGGATCATTGCAAGGTGTTATTGATCATGCAGGTGAAATTAAAGGCAAGATTGGTGAAAAACTTGCTGCTGCACTTGATCATCTGCCACTTAGCTATGAATTAGCAACAATTAAGTGTGATGTTGAGGTTGAGTCAGATCTTGAAACCTTTAAGCTGCAAGAGCCTAATCGTGACGAGCTGATTGCACTTTATGGTGAGTGTGAGTTCCGCCGTTGGTTAGCTGAGCTACTTGATAATCCTAAAGACGCTGACACGCATTTAGATGTGCCAACTGAAGCTAACGAACTACCAAAAGTTGCTGATGCACACTACGAAACTATTTTAACTGAAGAGCAGCTAGATACCTTAGTGGCGCAGTTAAATGACGCTGAATTATTTGCTTTTGATACTGAAACAACCAGCCTTGATTATATGCAAGCGCAATTGGTTGGTATGAGCTTTGCTGTTAAGGCGGGTGAAGCGGCTTATCTTCCGGTTGCTCACGATTACCCAGATGCGCCAGAGCAATTAAGCTTAGAAACCGTAATGGCAAAAATTGGCCCAATCTTAGCTGACGAAAACAAAGCGAAAGTGGGGCAAAATCTTAAGTACGATAAAAGCGTGTTAGCGAATGCGGGCTTTGAGTTAAAGGGTATTAAATACGACACTATGTTGGAGTCGTATGTATTTAATAGTGTAGGTAGCCGCCATGATATGGACTCACTGGCACTGAAATACCTAGGTCATAAGAATATCAGCTTTGAAGATATTGCCGGTAAAGGTAAAAAGCAGTTAACGTTTAACCAAATTGAGCTAGAAAAAGCGGCGCCTTATGCTGCTGAAGATGCCGATATAACGCTACGTCTTCACCAAGTGTTATGGCCAAAAATTGATGCCGATAGCCAGTTGAAGTCAGTATTCGAAGATATTGAGTTACCACTTGTCACAGTGCTTTCTGATATTGAGCGTACTGGTGTTGCAATTGATAGCAACATGCTGGCAGCTCACAGCCAACGTTTAGGTGAACGCCTGTTAGAGCTTGAGCAAGAAGCTTATGATATTGCAGGTGAAAAATTTAACTTAGGCTCACCTAAACAATTGCAAGCTATTTTGTTTGAAAAACTTGAGCTGCCTGTTATCAAGAAAACACCTAAGGGTGCACCTTCGACAGCAGAAGAAGTATTGCAAGAACTTGCTCATGATTATCCATTACCAAAAGTGATTATTGAGCACCGTGGTTTATCTAAACTTAAATCAACTTACACAGATAAACTTCCGCTAATGGTTGATGAGCGCACTAAGCGAGTGCATACCTCTTATCATCAAGCTGTAACAGCAACAGGGCGTTTAAGCTCAACGGATCCTAACTTACAGAATATTCCAATTCGTTCAGAAGAAGGCCGTCGAATTCGTGAAGCCTTTATTGCTGCACCTGGCCATAAAATTGTGGCTGCCGATTACAGCCAAATTGAATTACGTATCATGGCGCATTTATCACAAGATAAAGGCCTATTAACTGCGTTTGCGAATGGTTTAGATGTGCACAGCGCAACCGCTGCAGAAGTCTTTGGGGTTAGCCTTGAAGAGGTTACCAGCGATATGCGTCGTAAAGCGAAAGCGGTTAACTTCGGTTTAATTTATGGCATGTCGGCGTTTGGTTTATCACGTCAGTTAGATGTACCACGCCATGAAGCACAGCATTATATTGATAAATACTTCGAGCGTTTCCCAGGCGTACTTGAGTACATGGAAACAACCCGTGAAAAAGCAGCTGATAAAGGGTATGTAGAAACGATTTTTGGTCGTCGCTTACATTTACCGGAAATCAATGCCCGTAACGGTGCTCGTCGTAAAGCCGCTGAACGTGCTGCGATCAACGCGCCAATGCAAGGTACTGCTGCTGATATCATCAAAAAAGCGATGCTAAAAGTTCATCAGTGGGTGAACGCGCAAGCTGAAGGTTCAGTGAAGCTGCTAATGCAAGTGCACGATGAATTAGTGTTCGAAATTAAAGAAGAATCTGTGGACGACTATAAAGCTGAAATTTGTAAGCTAATGTCAGAAGCCGCGACTCTTGATGTGCCTCTGATTGTTGAAGCCGACAGCGGTGACAACTGGCAACAGGCACACTAATAGTCGCAATAGATGAGAGCTGTCAGCTATCAGCCGTCAGCTTTCAGATTGAAAGCTAGCGAGTTGCTTGATCGTTATACCGTGTTTATCTCGAATCTAGCTTCCAATTTAAGGGTCGCGGCATAAAGCCGCTGCTACAAGTAGGCGTGAAACTTGTTTCGCGCGTCTGACCGCTGAAGGCTGAAAGCTGAAAGCTGATCGCTTCTATATATAGAACATCGCTTCGTGCGACCCGACTCACCCAAAAATAAATCATTACTCGTTAACTATAACCCCAACTCCTGCAACCGCTTTACGTGTTGACGATAAAGCTCAATAGGGTCAATTTCGCGAAAATTGTGTAAGCCAATAAACTGATTAATCTCATCTAAGTGGTTCATTTCATAATCATCTTTGATGACATGTCCTAAATGGCTGCTACAGCGCGATACTAGGCCGTCATCTTTGCCTAAAATAAGTAACGAACCAAGCAGCATGGGCAAGTCGGTTAGATCCAGTATATTGGTGAGTGCTGCTGTACCACTCCACGAAAAATAGTACACCCCATTTTCGGCAACTAGCTGACCTTGCTCGCATTCATTTAACGGTAATCCTTCCGGGTATTTTTGATTAAATGCATGAGCACCCTGTGTACTTAAGCTATTTAATGCACCCAGTGTGTTTTGTGGTAAATCACTGTTACCTGATAGTAGTGAAATAACACCACCAAATGCATCAAATACTAATTGAGCAGCATGTTCAGCTTGAGAATTTGCAGGTAGTTTTTGACTAATTAGATCAATAATGCCACTGCCATAGTTTGCACCGCCAATACTAGTCACTGAGGCAATTAAATCTGGCCTGACTGAAGCAACATAGCGCACTGTTTGCGCACCTTGGCTATGGCCAATCAAGTTTACTTTTTTGGCGCCAGTTAGTGCTAAAATTGCTTTTACGCGAGTGAGTAATTGTTCGCCCCGTACTTCAGAGCTATTAATAGCCGAGACCGCTGGCGTGAACACCAAGGTACCCTCTTGATTGAGACTTGTAGCCACATTATAAAAGTAATCGAGGCCGAGTAGGTTATCGAACCCCATTAGCCCATGAACTAAAATTACCGGATATTGTGTCGTTGTTTTTTTTGCATGGCAGTAGGGGGACATTAAAAAAAGTAAGGTAGCAAATAAAATTAAGGGGATTTTTTTCATACCTTTTACTCTTCTACTGCAATTTTTATCACTAACAAGCCTTAAAAAAGCCTTGTTTTTGCGTGTCGATAATTCACTTTACCCTAAATTACGGCTTGCTGTAATGTTAATTTCAAGTAAACAAGAAAAGATGGTTTTAGTGTTTCGTTATATGTTTATCAATTTGTGTTGTTTCTGCGGTTATGCAATTTATTTTTAATCTGGTATTTGCTAAAGTCCGCGCCGTCCTCATCCTGTAGGACATCCTGTTGATGATGCATCTGAAAGGATGCAACGTATTGATAGCTTCTCCCCAGTTTGCTATAACGGCTCACTCCTTGTTGAGTGAGTCGCTTTTTCTTTTCTTATCATACAATTCATTGCACAAATATACGCAAGTGATACCATCAAAGTGATTCTCATTTACTTTCGAAGGAATGCGTTATGTTTAAATCTATGGCAATTGCTGCCTTTTCATTATCGAGTATTTTAGTTGCCCCTTTAGCCAGCGCAAACTGGCAAGTTAATAATGAACAAAGCAATGTAAGCTTTGTGTCTATCAAAAAGAATTCAGTTGCAGAAGCGCATCATTTCAAAAAGGTGTCGGGTACACTTAACGAACAAGGTCAATTTAAGTTGATGATCGACCTGACATCGGTTGAAACTCTGATCCCTATCCGTAATGAGCGCATGACTAAGTTGTTATTTGAAACAGCTAAATTCCCTAATGCAGTGTTAACTGCTGATTTAAGCAAAGCGCTGTTGACGCTAAAACCAGGTCAACATGTGCTTAAAGGTTTGAAAGCTGAATTAGACTTCCATGGCAACAAGAAAGAGCTAACGATTGATGTGCTTGCCAATATGTCACCGAAAGGCGATGTTACTGTTTCATCGTTTACGCCGGTGATTATTAATGCAAGTGATTTCAAAGTAACAGAAGGTATTAGTGAGTTACAAAAACTTGCGGGTTTACCATCAATTGCGACAGCTGTACCTGTAACATTTTCTTTGACGCTAGATAAAGAAAAGTAATGCAATCACTTGCTGACTTAGAAGCCGCTCTTCAGGCACCCGATAAACCTTTTGATCAATGGCAGCCACAAAACTGTGGGCAAGTGCCTATATTGATTGATGCGCAAGGGCGGTGGTTTTATGCCGGCAGTGAAATAAAGCGCGAGGCAATGGTTAAACTCTTTGCCTCTGTGCTTTGCAAAGAAGCAGATAATTATTTTTTAAAAACACCCGTCGAGAAAATGGCCATCACAGTCGAAGATGTGCCTTTTATTATTGTTGATTGGCGTTTCGAAGAGACAGAGCAAGGCCTTGCGCTTTGTTGTGTCGATAATTTACAGCGCGCTTGGTTGGTATCAGCAAAGCAAACACTATTACTGAGAGAATTTGAAGGTGTCAGTGTGCCTTATCTTCAATTAGCACATGGCTTGGCTGCGAGGGTATCGAGAAATGTTTATTATCAGTGGGCCGAAATAGCCTGCTCAGATGAGCAGGGCTACTATATAGAATCATTAGCCAAGCGTTATTACTTGGCCTAAGCGATTAAGCTTCTGGTTGTTCGTCAGACTCAGGTGCTTGCGCTTCAATGGGTCCTAAGAACCACTCATCGAGCTTTTTAGCAACTTCAGGTAAGCCTGTGCCTTTTAGTGAAGAGAAGGCATGTACTGTAATATCACCATCTAAACTACTTAACTCACGACGAACTTGTAAAACTTGAGCTTTACGGGCGCCTTGTTTTAGCTTGTCGGCTTTAGTTAATAGTGCCAGCACTGGAATTTCGCTGCCCACCGCCCAGTCGATTAAGTCACGGTCTAAATCTTTTAACGGGTGGCGAATATCCATCAAAACAACGATACCTTTTAAGCTTTGACGTTTTTGTAAGTATTCACCTAGCGATTTTTGCCATTTCTTCTTCATTTCGATAGGAACTTTAGCAAAACCATAGCCCGGTAAGTCGATAAGGCGTTTATCGGCATCAAGTTCAAAGGTATTGATCAGCTGAGTACGGCCGGGTGTTTTAGAAGTACGTGCTAACTTTTGATCTGTTAACGTGTTTAAAGCACTTGATTTACCCGCATTAGAGCGACCAGCAAACGCGACTTCAATCCCCGTATCAGCAGGTAAGCGTGAGATATCAGGTGCGCTGGTAACAAAGGACGCAGTATTGTATTTGATACGAGATTTGAGCACAGGCTCTCCTAGTCTTTTATAAAAAATAACAAACAGTGGCTAATTTCCACTTAAGGCACGTATTTTATACTATTAAAGCAGCATTCAAAAGCGTATTTAAGCGTGCTAAATTGGCTTTAAATTAGGAAAATTACTAGGTATAAACTTAATCTAAGTCAAATCCCTATAAATTATGAGCTTAATGTGGGCAGAAAACGTGCCAGAGAATTTATTATCGTGTAGAATATAGAAATCACAACATCCATATTGTAGATGATACAGGGTCGGAAACAGAGAATTCACCATGAAAAAAATAGCACTATCTTTAACTATATTGCTTGGTACGTTGTCAGCAAGCAACGCAACAGCATTTGATGGCGATGTAAACGCAGGTAAAGAGAAATCGGCAACGTGTGCGGCTTGTCACGGCCCAGACGGTAATGCACCGGTTAATATCTACCCTAAAATTGCAGGCCAACACGCAGATTATATCTATAAACAATTACAAGAGTTTAAATTAGGTATGACATCTGGCGGCAAAGAAGGTCGTATGGATCCAGTAATGAGTGGTATGGCTATGCCGCTTAGCGATCAAGACATGAAAGACCTAGCAGCTTACTTCTCTTCTTTAAATATGTCTGAAGGTACAACACCTAAAGATGTAGTAGAAGTAGGTCAGCAGCTTTATAAAGCCGGTGATGCAGAGCGTGGTATTCCAGCATGTGCTGCGTGTCACGGTCCTCGTGGTAACGGTACATCACTAGCTAAATTCCCGAAAGTTTCGTTCCAACATCCAGAATACATCAAGTCACAACTTGAAAAATTCCGTGATGGTACGCGTAATAACGACTTAAACGGTATGATGCAAGACATCGCTAAAAAGCTAACAGACAAAGACATCGAAGTACTTTCAAAATACTTAGGTGGCTTACACTAAAGTCTGATTGCGGGTAGAAATACTCCGCAGTAATATGTGATTAGTGTGAAAAAAGCAGCGCAAGCTGCTTTTTTTGTATTTAAACCATGTCGAAATCTCCTACGTCTTTGTGAGATATTGTCCATATCGAGCTGTAAGCTAAATCTTATTTTTATTTCAATTTTATACATAACTCTTTGTTATTAAATAAGTTGATCTTGTTGTAATATCTTATCTGTAAGAAAAATTATATAAATCAGTTGTAACAAAATTATTAATGAGTAAATTAACCACTGTCGCTGAGACAGCAAAAACAACATGGACAATGTAATAAGGAAAGTGACTGCGGCAAGTCTTTAGGGGTTGACACTGGTTAGGTGTCCTAAAGGAAATAACAAAAAAGCGTCAGGATTGACCGAGAATAATAAAAGCTCATGGAAGTTTAATAATAAAAACAAAATGGAATGCTACACGGAAGGTTAAAACAATAACAAAATGGATAAACAATAATAATAAAAATAATAAAGACTAAAAAGTCGAAGGGAGAAGTGTCCAGATAATTGGCGCTCAGATTAGTAGGCGGTAGAGATGTTTTCTCTACCGCCTTTTTATTTGTCCTGTTACAATAGCCACCGTTTGTACTAAAAGTATGAAAAGTGCGCAGTTCGTCAAGTTGACCAACCACATCCGCACATCGAATTCTTCTGGTTATGCCAGCATTACAATGCCACAAAGGCGTTGTGCACAACCTCTTAAGTGAGATGATCAAGATATGAGTAGAAAGAAAAAGTCGCGTAAAATTCCATCGAATGGTCCTGTACGTCTGAGCAAAGAAAAGCTTAGAGAGATGCGCGCGTTAAAAGAGCAGCGAGTTAAAAAGACCAAAGGTGCTAAACCTGGGTCTCGAAATGCACCTGATGCACAAAATGCAGAAAACACTGCTGCAAACAATCAACCGAAAGATAAGCGTGTTGGTAGTAAAAAGCCGGTTTCTTTAGTTGCGCCTAAGGCTGAGCCGAAAGTTGAAATGAAACGCAACTTAAAACCTATGGTTGAGCTTAAGAAAGTGACTGAGCCTGAACTAACACCAGAGCAAGAGTTAGAAGCGCTAGAGAATGATGAGCGTCTACTTAAGCTGGTTGAGCGTCATGAGCGCGGTGAGTTATTAACAGGTAAAGACGCTAAGTACTTCAATAGCCGTATTGCTCGCCACCAAGCACTTTGCGAGTTATTAGGCATTGAAGATGAAGACGAGTACGAAGATGACTTTGAAGATGATTCATTTGATGAAGGTGAATCTGACTTCGATAAGTACTTATCTGATGACTTAGCCAATGAATGGTTTGATGACGAAGATGAGGATGAGCGATGAGCACAACCTTGATTATTGCCATCGTAATTGGTGCGGCAATTATCGCAGGGCTTGCGTTTTATGCAGGGCAACTTCTGTATAAATTAAAAGAGCAAAATAAGCTTATCGCCAAGAAGCAAGCTGAGCATGAGCAAAAGCTTGCGGCATCAAAAGCAAAGCGTAATGCAAAGCTAGCCGATAGCATTCATTTAATTGCCCGTGCAATGAATGAAGAGCAATGTGAGTTCTCAGAAGGCTGCTTACGTATTTGGGTGTTGATCTCTCAATACAGCTTTGCAGAAGAATTTGAGCTAAGTGAGCGCTACCCAGGCATATTTAAAATGTACGAAGTCGTAAAAGATATGCCAACGCACGATGCCCGTAAGAAATACTCTAAAAAAGAGATTTTTAAAATGGACACCGCTCGCTGGCGTGCTGAAGAGCAGCATAGCGATGAAATCAAAGCAGATTGCGCACGTATAATTGAAGAGTTTAAAGCCGCTCCAGGCAGCGAAAACGTAGTATTCAATTAAGTTGACGTATCGTTGAATTAAACAAAATAAAAAGCAGAGCCTAGGCTCTGCTTTTTGTTGGGCTAGATAACTCGTGAGAAACGAGTTTGCTTGATTTGTTGTTGTAGGTGCGCATCAAAGCACATACAAATAATACGAATAAATAAATTACCGCGAGCTGTTACTGTGATCTTATCTTGGCTCACAGACACCAAGCCATCAGCTAGTAATGGGTCGAGTGCCTGTAGTGCCTCGCAGAAGTAACTGGCAAAATTGATATTAAACTGCTTTTCGATTGCTGGAATATCCAGCTCAAACTGGCAAATCAATTGTTTGATAACCGCTGCACGTAACGTATCGTCATCAGTTAAAGCAACACCTTTACAGATTGCACTGCCATAGCCTTCTTGCACAGCTTTGTAATAGTGCTTTAACTCTTTTTCGTTTTGTAAAATGGCATTGCCTATTTGCGAAATAGATGACACACCCAAACCTAATAAGTCACATTGGCCATGCGTTGTGTAACCTTGGAAATTACGGTGTAACTGACCTGCGTTTTGTGCAATTGCCAATTCATTGTCTTTGCGGGCAAAGTGGTCCATACCAATAAACTGATAACCCGTCGCTAACATCTGCTCAAGGGTATTTTTGAACATAGTGAGCTTATCGCCCGCAGATGGTAAGTCAGCGTCTTTAATTTTACGCTGAGCAGCGAATCTATCTGGTAAGTGAGCATAGTTAAATACCGACACGCGATCAGGATTTAACTCTATCAGCTGTGCAATCGTCTCTTTAAAGCTCTCTGGTGTTTGCAGTGGCAAACCGTAAATCATATCGGCATTAATAGATTTAAAGCCAAGTTCACGAGCCTCACTAATTAAACCTTTTACAGATTGCACGCTTTGCGGGCGGTTAACTGCCAGTTGCACATCATCATTGAAATCTTGAATACCAAACGAAACACGATTGAAGCCAAGCTTACGTAGGTGAACTAGCATGCCATCAGCTAAAGAACGAGGGTCAATCTCAATACCGCGCTCGGCATCATCAGCAAAATTAAAATGCTGCTCAACCAACGTCATTAAGCGGCTCATTTGCTCTGCCGATAAGAACGTTGGCGTACCACCCCCTAAATGCAGTTGCTCAACGTTATAATCGGCAAAAAGCGTTGCTTGCTCAGCAATTTCAAGCGCTAAATTATCTAGGTATAAATCGGCTTTAGATTGATGACGAGTGATCACCTTATTACAACCACAGTAATAACAAAGCTGACTGCAAAAAGGGATATGGATATACAAGGATAAAGAACGGCTTTTCGATGCCGCAATTGCATTAATCATATCTTGTTGGTTATAACCATCAGCTAAAGACAATGCTGTTGGGTAAGATGTATATCGAGGCCCAGAAATATTGTACTTGTTGATCAGAGATTGATCCCAGCTTGGTAAATTTATCACAGTCAGCACTCCGCAATTGATTGAGCGGCTATTTTAACGAGTTTAGTGATTTAGCTATTTGATCTAGAACAATGTCGGAGGCTAGAAACTAATCGGCATGCTTTAAGGTCGTTGTAAAAACAAAGAGTTTACTATTTGAGCAGTTGATTTAGTGATTGTTAAAATAAAGGGTTTTGCTAGTGACAAGGTTACAAAAACTTTTTATACTGCATCCCGCTTTAGTCAGTTAAACCTGCTAAACGCATCAAAAAAATTTAGCTTTCGCTAATACAATGGCCCCTTAGCTCAGTTGGTTAGAGCACACGACTCATAATCGTTAGGTCCCCAGTTCAAGTCTGGGAGGGGCCACCATTTTCTTTCTGTAAAAATCCTAAAACCCAAAAATCAAAGCTTAAATCTATCTTAAGCAGCTGCGTTCCACTATTGTTCCACCTCTTTTTTATCTTTAAAATTCAACGAAATAAAATTATTTTTAATTTTTTAAAAATATTTTGTCAGGTTTTCTGTGTTTGTCTCGTCTATAGCTGCAAATGACACGAAGTTGTTCTATTCGGTGGTAGCAATAGGCAGTGTCTTATGTATCTATTTTTACGAAAAGGACAAACTCATGACGACTACAACATCAACTGTGAATACGCTAAAACTTGATTCAACAAATGCACCATTTAGTGATGCTGCTCTTTGGTTAAAAGAAGGGTGGGGGCTATTTAAAAAAGCACCGTTTAAACTTTTTTTACTTATGACGCTGTTCGCTATTGTGCCAGGTTTAGTGCAGCTATTACCTGCACCTACAGGTTTAACAGCATCAAAATGGTTAGCGCCTATGTTAATGGCAACGGTGTGGCCATTGTTGTTTAACCTGAATAATCAGCAAGGCTTTTCATTTAAGCACAATGCAACATGGGCGAAGTGGGGGCGAGTTGCCGTGTGGTCAGTTGTTGGTATTTTATTGGCGCTGGTGCAATTTGCTGTTGGGAGTACTTTGATTGGTAGTGAGCAGTTATCGGCTTTATTGTCAGGTCAGTTTGTTGATGTTGAGCGCTGGCGCGTAGGGGTCATGTTTGTATCAATTGTTCCTGTAAATATGTTGCTTATGTTTGTGGTACCTCTGTTACTTTTAAACAATGCTTCGCTTAGTGCAGCTGTTAAAGAAGGCATTACAAAGGCACTAAAGGTGATTAAACCATTAAGCATGCTTTGTTTGATTAATATGCTCGTTACCTTTACTGCCCCTTATAGTCTTTTACCTATGTTGTTGGTAGGGCCGGTATTAGCATGTACCTACTTTTGTGCCTATAATCGTTTGTTCAAATAATAATAAAAACATGGAAGTACAGTGAAAGCTGATGTTCAAATAAACACATTGCTGAATGAATACGCGCCGCTGTTGGCGCGTGTTGCTGCAACTTACGAGATCAATCAAGCGCTACAAGATGAGCTAATTCAAGAGATGTCGTTGGCTGTTTGGCGCGCTTTTGAAAGTAATGATTCATCACCCGATGTTGCCTTTCGTGGCGATGCCAGCATAAAAACCTATATTGCCCGAATAGCTCACAATAAAGCGGTTGATCATGTGATAAAAGAGCAAAACCGCAAAGAGGTGGCAAGCTCTGAAAGTATTGATTACACCCAAGCCTTAAGTACGCATAAATCACCAGACGACAGTTTAGATTTAATGGCTGCCCTTCGTAAATTAACGCTGAAATATCGGCAGGTGCTTGCTTTACAGCTTGAAGGGTTTAATCAAAGTGAGATAGCTCAAACACTGGGACTGTCTGAAGATGCCGTGGCTAAACGTGTAAGTAGGGCAAGACAACAACTTGCGAGCCTAATGGAGTAAATAAAGTGGATAAATTCGAAGCAGATGATCAATTAGCTAAGTGGCAGCAGGCATTCGTGCAGGCAACGCCGAAAGTGGATAGTGAAGCGTTAATTGCACAAACGCAAAAGTCGCGAACTAAGTTAAAGCTAAAAGGGTTAATCGACTCATTTTTAGGTGTTGTGGTAACCGTATTTTGTATTTACGCCATGTTGTTTGAGGCAAAAAATACCTATGAAACCATTATGTTTGCGCTATTAGTACCTATTCCTTTAGGTTTTGGAATTTGGTCATACCGTTTAAGACGAAAGCTTTGGCGAGCAGAAACGTTAGACGTTAATGCAATGCTTAATTTTAAAGAAAGCCAACTGAAGCATCAAATTCATTACTGGCATGTGAGTTTTATTGGCTGCGTTGTGCTTTGGTGCGCTTTGTTAATCGTTGCCTTGTTTAATATGGTTATGTTTAAAACATACAGCCTATGGCTTATCCAGCTTGGTGTTAATGGCATTATCGTGCTGGCTGTTTATGTACGCTATAAAAAACTAAAAGCACAGCTAGCTGTAGCGCTTGAGAGTATTCAAGCGATGCGCTGATGTGCGACTTGACGAGCTATTCCTAAAACTTATATAACTTACAATTCAAATAATAATAAAGGATATAGAGATGGAAGTTTTATACAGTATTTTGTTTTGGGGATCGCCTGTCGGCTTAGGGTTGTTCTTTTTCTTATCGTGCACGGGGGCAGGGATACTTTTCTGGGGTATTGCGCAGCTTAAGAAAGCCTCATCAAATTAAAAAGCCGATGTGTGAACATCGGCCTTATAATAACTTTGACTATTTGTAACCGTTCGGGTTATTGCTTTGCCAGCGCCATGTATCTTGCATCATCTCATCTATGCCACGCTCTGCTTGCCAGCCAAGCTCTTTTAACGCTTTTTCTGGTGCTGCGTAGCAAGCTGCAATATCGCCCGCTCGACGCGGCGAAATTTGGTAAGGTACGGCTTGACCGCTGGCTTTCTCAAAAGCGGTAACCATCTGCAGTACTGAATAACCATTACCTGTGCCAAGGTTAAATACATGCGCACCTGTATCACTTGCAATTCGGGTAAGTGCTTTTAAGTGACCTAATGCTAAATCGACGACATGGATATAGTCACGAACACCTGTACCATCTACAGTATCGTAGTCATCCCCAAACACACCTAGCTTTTCTAGCTTACCCACAGCGACTTGCGAAATATAAGGTAATAAGTTGTTAGGAATACCATTTGGGTCTTCACCAATAAGACCAGATTCATGTGCGCCGACAGGGTTAAAGTAACGTAAAATAACAAAGGCAAAGCGTTCATCTGATTTCGCGATATCTTGCAGCATCATTTCAACCATAAGCTTTGATGTGCCATAAGGGTTAGTCGTGCCACCAACTGGGAAGTCTTCGCGAATTGGCAAGCTTGCTGGGTCACCGTATACCGTTGCTGATGAGCTAAATACTAACTTAAATACGCCAGCATCACGCATTGCATCAACCAGAGTCAGTGTACCTTGTACGTTGTTTTGATAATACTCGATAGGTTTTACAACCGATTCACCAACCGCTTTTAAACCTGCGAAGTGAATAACACTATCAATCGTGTGTTCACTGAAGATTTTGTCTAAACAGGCTCTATCTAAAATATCACCTTGATAAAACGTGACGTCTTTGCCAGTAATTTGTTTTACCCGAGCCAGTGACTCATTTGATGAATTGCTTAAGTTATCGAGTACAACAACGTCAGTACCTTGTTGTAATAACTCTAATACGGTGTGAGAACCGATGTATCCGGCTCCGCCGGTGACTAAAATGGTCATAAAATATCCATGAACTATACCTGGTTGAATTAGCCTTATTTCATCACATTTCGGCCTAAATTACATGAATTAATTGTGATTTACGGCGATAAAGCAAAAACATGAATCGCTTGTTTTTGATTACATTTTGCACCATATTGGTTACACCTAAGTGTTTAGATATTAAGCTATAGTTAATTGTCAGCAGCTAAAATTTAATCATTAGCTATACCTGTTAAGTGGAGAAACAGATGAATACAGTAAAAAAAGTTGCCTTAGCAATGATCATTGCACTACCCGCTTTTGCTCACGCAGGAGAAGCAAAAGTTAAATGGCATGACTTTAACGATTACCGCGATGTTGAACCCGGCAACAACTCACCGAAAGGTTCATTTCATAAAAATGTGGCAAAGAATTTTGAAAAACACTTTAATAAACTTGCTGAAAAGTTACCTGAAGGCTACACCTTCAATGTTGAAGTGACTGAGCTCGACCTAGCGGGTGATGTGCGTTTTGGTACTATGAATGAATTACGTATCGTTAAGCCAATTTATTTTCCGCGTATCGACCTAAATTATTCGATTACCGACAAAGACGGTAAAGTGATAAGTGAAGCAAACGATGTAAAGCTTAAAGACATGGGCTTCATGGATCGCATAAAAATGGGGCGCGATGAAGCCTATTACTACGACAAGCGTTTAATCACTGATTGGTTTGAAGATGAGTTACTGCCGTCGTTAAATTTGGGTGAATGATAGCTGTCAGTTTTAAGTTGAGCTGTGTTGTTTGTGGGTCTTGTAAAAGACCTATATCATGGGAGGCGTTTAACGCCGAAAAACAATTAACGGCTAAAGCTGCTCCCACATGTAGGCGTGAAATTTATTTCGCGCTATAGCCTCTATTTACAATAAATAAAATAGAGGCTTCTACGTTACTTAAACGTCGCTAACAGTTGTAGTAACTGTTGCAGTTTAATAACGGTTTTTTTCAGTTTTTCTTCGTCCATACCGTCGTTGCTTAAGCTTTCTACATCAGCAGCAACATCGAGAACGTAAGGTTTAAAGCGTTTCGCTTCAAAATCAAAGCCAGCATCTTTTGCAAATAAGGCTTTGAATTTGCCATGGCCTTGCTGCTGTAAATCATCTAATTTTTTATCAGCATCAAGTGCCTGACGATAAACGATTTTTAGGTTAGCATTGAGTTGTTCAATAATTGAATCCATTTTTTTCCTAAAGCTTTAGACTGCAATGCCGATATAGTACGTGGATTGTCATAAAAAGTCAGGTAATGAACTATGAATATATCAGGATCAAGCTTACCAGCGATGAGTGGCGGTGGTGAAAGCGCAGAGGTTTACAGCGCATCGCTTGCTAAAAAACAGCAAAAGGCTGATGGTGCTGCGGCACTTGCACTTATCGAAGGCGCAGCAATGAACACCAGTGCTGCACAAACACCTGCTAAGTCGGTAACTGCGACACTAGGTAACAACGTAAACGTATACGTTTAACTTAGATTGAGATCGATTGGCGTTTTACTTTTTTCGCCGCCGATCTCGCGCACAAGCTTAGGAACTAAGAACCCCGGCAATGCTGCCAGCATAGCCGTCACGATTTCCCGTGCCTGACTCTCAGCGATATCAAAATGGCTAGCACCCTCAACTTTATCTAGTAGATGTAAGTAGTAAGGAAGTATATCTGCCTCAAATAGCGCTTCACTTAATGCAACTTGCGACTCGACAGAATCATTCACATCTTTTAGTAACACCGCCTGATTTAATAACGTCACTCCCGCAGCTTTTAACTTTTGCATGGCCGCTTTAAAGTCATCATCAATTTCGTTAGCGTGATTGATATGATTTATAAACACCACCTTTAAGGGCGACGCAGCAAAGCGTGCACATAGCTCATCGGTAATTCTTGCTGGGATCACAACAGGTAAGCGGCTGTGAATACGCATGCGTTTAATTTGCGGAAGCTGCTCTAACTCATCCATAAACCAACTAACAGCATCGTCTTTGGCCATCAATGGATCGCCACCACTTAAAATGACCTCGTTGATATTGCTGTCTGCTTTTATGTAAGCCAGTGCGTCAATCAAGCTGCGTTTGTTTAATTGGTTTTCTTGATAAGGAAAATGGCGTCTAAAACAATAACGGCAATTTACAGCACAGCCGGTTTTAAACATCACTAAAACCCGAGAGCGATACTTGTGTAACAAACCAGGTTGGTTGTTATCTTGCTCTTTTAGAGGATCTTTGTCGTAACCTGTTTTTGCTAAAAACTCTTGGTGTCTTGGCATCACTTGCAGCAAAAGAGGGTCGTTTATGTCGCCATAACGCATTTTTTTGATAAAAGGCAGTGGCACGCGGACAGGAAAAAGACTGCGTGCTTTGAGGTCTTTTTCGTCTACTTTGCTTGATAATCCTAGCATTTCTAGCAAGCGTTCAGGACAAGTGACAACATTTGCCAATTCTTTTTGCCAGTTTTTATGCAAATTTACTTCATTTCTTTGTATCATTGACACGTAGATTACTCGAAATTATTTAGACAGAGGAAACGATGGCGAATTATAGCACCAATGAGTTCAAGGGCGGCCTAAAAATTATGTTAGATGGCGAACCTTGCAGCATCTTAGAAAATGAAATGGTAAAACCAGGTAAAGGCCAGGCGTTTAACCGTGTTCGTATTCGTAAACTTATCACAGGTAAAGTACTAGAAAAAACATTCAAGTCAGGTGAATCAGTTGAAGGTGCAGACGTAATGGATACAGATTTAGCGTATCTATACACTGACGGTGAGTTCTGGCACTTCATGAACAACGAAACATTTGAGCAAATCGCTGCTGACGAAAAAGCGCTTGGCGACAATGCAAAATGGTTAGTTGAAAATGACGTTTGTACAATCACGCTTTGGAACGGTAGCCCAATCGCTGTGACTCCACCAAACTTCGTTGAATTAGAAATTACTGAAACAGATCCAGGTCTAAAAGGTGATACAGCGGGTACTGGCGGTAAACCAGCAACATTAAGCACAGGTGCTGTTGTTCGTGTTCCTCTATTCGTACAAATCGGCGAAGTGATCAAAGTTGATACACGTAGCGGTGAATACGTGAGCCGTGTTAAGTAACAGGCTTTGTTAAGCAATTTATTATAAAATCCCAGCTTCTGCTGGGATTTTTTTTGGGAAACACTTTATGTCTAATGTCCTTTGGCAACCAAGCGCCGATATTGAAACTTTACGCCACCGTGCCGCTATCATCCGCCGTATTCGCGAGTTCTTTTATGATCGTGATGTTATGGAGGTTGAAACGCCAAGCTTAAGTGCGGCCAGTGTAACCGATGTGCATTTAGCGACATTTAGTACCGAGTTTGTTGGTCCTGGTCATGCTGGTGGCCTACCACTTTATTTGCAAACGTCACCTGAGTTTGCCATGAAGCGTTTACTTGCTGCAGGCTCTGGGGCTATTTTCCAGCTATGCAAAGCTTTTCGTAATGAAGAGGCGGGTAGTCATCATAATCCTGAATTTACAATGCTTGAATGGTATCGTCCTGGTTTTGATGAATTTGCGCTTATGGATGAAATGGATGAGCTTATGCAATTGGTGCTTGGCGTAGAAAGCGCAGAGCGACTCACTTATCAGCAAGCCTTTATGAACGCCTTAGGTGTTGATCCTTTAACTGCTGATATCAGCACATTGCAGCAACTAGCAACAGAGCAGGGCTTTGCCGATATTGCCGCGAATGAAACACATCGCGATACCTTGTTACAGCTATTATTTTGTATGAAGGTTGAGCCAACGATTGGCCAAGAAAAGCCTTGTTTCGTTTATCATTTTCCTGCATCGCAAGCCGCTCTTGCGCAAATTTGTCAGCACGATGAGCGAGTAGCAGGGCGCTTTGAGTTATATTTTAAAAATATGGAACTGGCAAACGGCTTTAATGAGCTGACCAATGGCAAAGAGCAAGCAGCTCGTTTTAGTGAAGATAATCAGTACCGTGAAGCGAATGGATTAAAACAAGTGCCAATGGATGAGCGTTTAATAGCTGCACTAGAGCATGGCTTACCACAATGTGCGGGTGTCGCGCTGGGTATAGATCGACTCATTATGCTGGCAACAAATAAGCAAAAGATTAAAGACGTACTCGCCTTTGATGTTGAAAGGGCTTAACTTATTTGGCTCTAGGCTCTAGGTGTTTGGGTGCTAGGTAAAAAACCTAGCACCCAATTACTTATAGCTCGTAAATAAATGTCACACCGGCAACCATTGGTTCGCCAAGTTGTGTGTATGTATGAGTGGTGTAACCGTCTAATGGATCGTTACCAAACTCAAAACCACGAGTCGGTACGTCTTCGTCAAATAAGTTACGTGCCCATGCATTAATGCTCCAATTATCACTTTCATAACCAAATGAAGCATTCACTAAGTTGCTGCTAGGTGCTTGTGAGTTATGGCTATCAGAGAAGTAGTAATCGTCTTTGCCTTCTATACCAATTGATGCGTAAAGTGCTGGCGTAAAGTTATAACGCGCAGTGAATGCATATTGGTATTTAGGAGCTTGTGCTTGATCTCGACCATCTTGATCTAGGCCTGATTGCGCAACAAAGTCATTGATTTCTGTATGTAGATAACCTGCACTACCCGTTAGTAGTAAATTGTCAGTAGCTTGGAAGCTGCCTTCAATTTCTAAACCATAGTTTTCGCCAGAGCTGGCGTTATCGATATAACCTGTGAATTTTTGGCCTTCAACTTGCCACGATTTTAGCTGCATATCTTCACGGTACATGTAGAAAGCGGCAAGACGTAACACAAACTTATCGTCCAAAGAGCTTCCTTTCACACCAAACTCACCGCTCCATAGATATTCAGGGGCAAATGATGTGTGATTAGCAAAGAAATCAGCATCTAGGTTTAAGCCTTCGTCTTTTGCTTTTGCTAAAGCTTCAGAGTTAATACCGCCAGCTTTATAGCCACGAGTAATGCTGGTGTAGATCATGGTGCGATCAATAACTTGGTATTCAAGTGCAAGCTTACCGCCCACCATTACATCATCGGTTTCTTCAATAAAACCGTTATTGTCAATGTAGTCGCCTTGATACTGCTCAACACGTAAACCTGTGATTAAGGTTGTTTTTGGGCCGATAGGTGTTGCTAATTGACCGTATGCAGCAATATTGCTGGTTTCATAATTTGAGGTAAATGGTTGCGCAAGCCAAGTGTATTGACGTTCTAAGTCAACTTCGCGACCTTGATAATAAATGCCTGCGACCCACTCACCAGATTTACCACTAAATTGCAGCTCAGCCGCTTGATCTTGACGATCGCGAAAGTAAGCATCTGTTGAGCTATAACCCCAATCATGCAAGCCAGCAGCACATAACTCAGGTTGGGCTTCATCATTACACACCCAGTCTTCGTCATAGCTGTATAACAGCTCGCTGTCGATACCAGATAGGTTTAAGCTCACATCAAAAAAGTCAAAGCCGGTGTATATGTTTGCTAGGCCAACCGCAATGCTTTCTTGGTTGTCTTGGCCTGGCTCATCAGCAACACTGTAACGGCTGTTATCTAGTGTGAATGCGTCATAGCCGTTATTTATATCGATGTAATGTACATTCAGTTCAGTACGCAAATGCTCGGTCAATTGGCTGTGTAACTTAAAGCGAGAAACAAGCTCATCTTGTTGCTGGGTATCTTCACCTAAATAACGGTTTTCTACATACCCATCAGACTCACGTTGATAAATGCTGGCGCGTACTGCTGTGTCGTCGGTAATACCCGTACCTGCGGCAATACCTGCTTCATAGCTGTTGTAGTTGCCCGCACCTAATTGTATTTTCACACTTGGGTCAAGAGTGGGTGTTGAAGATTCCATTTGAATCATGCCAGCTAAGGCATCAGCACCAAAGCGAGTCCCTTGTGGGCCGCGATAAATTTCAACTTGGTCGATATCAAATAACAGTGAACTGCCGCCTAAACCAGAGTAGTTAATACCGTCGATCACTAAGCCAACTGAAGGATTAATAGGGTCAACAAACTGTGAGCGTAAACCAACACCACGAATTTGCACGAAACGACCACGAGATGCACCAGAGGTAAAGTTTACATTCGCTGCACTAGCAAGCATCTCATCTAAAAACTTTGCACCGCGTTGATTGATTTCATGATCTGAAAACAAGCTTGCGCTAGCACTAAGGGTTTGAATGCTTTCTCTTTTGAAATCACCGGTAACTTCAATCGTTTCTAGATCACCGTCTTCAGCGTAAGCAATCGAAGATGCTGCAAATAAAGGCAGGATGGCAGCAGATAATAATGATAAACGTCGTTTCATGCGGATTCTTAACTCCATTTTCGGGACTGCTATTCTAGCAACCTAGCTAGCCAAATGGCTATAAAATCAATTTTTATGGTATAAACGCAGGCAATTATACGTAAATTGATTAGGAATACGACTATGACCTTTAAAGTAGACTTTAAAGTGCGTGATTATGAGTGTGATTTACAAGGCATTGTTAATAACAGTGTTTATTTTAATTACCTAGAGCATGCTCGCCATGAGTTTTTACATGCTCAAGGTATCGACTTTGCAAAGCTAGCAAGAGAAAAAGTAAACCTTGTCGTGCTGCGAAGCGAAATGGATTACAAGGCATCACTAGTGCCGGGCGATGAGTTTTACGTTGCAGTTGAGCCTGAGCGTATCAGCCGTTTAAAGTTTGCTTTTAGGCAAACGGTGTATCGTAAACATGATGATAAAGTGATGCTGCAAGCTTTGGTGATTGGCACGTCGGTAAATGAAAAAGGTCGTCCTTTTTTACCAGAAGAAGTCGATAACTTATTCAAATAGTCTGCGTTGTTATTTAAAAAGCTAACTTAGAACAATTTTTTACAGATAAAACATGTTTTTTTAACGATCAATTGCGTTAAATGTTGTTATTATTACTATATTGAAATTTGAATCGTAAAAAAATATGAAGTTAGTAGCCTTGCCCCTCCTTTTAGTATTATTTTGCATGGGCTGCTCATCGACAGGGACAGTCACTAGTGAGCAATTAAAATATACACAGTGGCAATTATCAAAAGTGAATGGTTTAGCCATTCCTGTATCCCAAACAGCCTCGCTGCGTTTTATCGAAGCGATGCAGGTTAACGGCTTTGCTGGCTGTAATAAATTTTTTGGTGAAGGTGCGCTCAGCGAAGATACGCTAACAGTAAATAAGTTAGGTATGACACGTAAATCTTGTGGTGAGCAAGTTGATGCGCTTGAGCAGCAATTACTGTCAGCGCTAAAAGAAGGCGCAGCCATTACTTTAACTGGTGAGCAACTTACCCTACAAGGCGAGCACCATTTTACCTTCATTGCAAAAAACTAAAGTGGCTGAGCTTGCAGCAATTTTTTAACTGACGTACACTCAGGGCGTTTTAAAAGAAACGAATTTATACTTGTCGGAGTGCCTTAAATAAGGCTGAGATCGCGAAAGCGGGATCCGTGAACCTGATCAGGCTAACACCTGCGTAGGGAACAAGCTGCCTCACTGGGCGCTTGTGCGCCAAATTTTGGGGCATAAGCGGCACAGGCTGCACTAGTAAGCAATTAGCTTATTGACGATCCAATGGCGTTTGCCACTCTCTATTGCATTTGCAATATCTGACAAGACAACCCTTAAAGCAATGAGGTAAGTCATGTCAAACACAACAACTAAACCATCTCGCCGCGAAGTCCGCGCGGCTGCATCAGATTATATTTATAACTTAACGGGGCAACCGTTTCCTAATTCTCATAAAGTTTATGTAGAAGGTACACAAGACAATGTACGAGTAGGGATGCGTGAAATCACTCTCAGCGATACTTTTATCGGTGGCACTGAAGAGAACCCTGTATTTGAGCCTAACGCGCCAATTCGTGTTTACGATACATCAGGTCCATATACTGACCCAGATTTTCAACTTGATGTGCGCAAGGGTCTTGAAAAATACCGCGAAAAGTGGATTGAAAGCCGCGGCGACACTGAAATTTTAGACTCAGTGACTTCGCAGTTTTCTCAACAGCGAATGGCAGATGAAGGGTTAGATCATATCCGCTTTGAACATCTACCAAAGATCCGCCGTGCAAAAGCGGGTAAAAACGTGACCCAAATGCATTATGCGCGACAAGGCATTGTGACGCCTGAAATGGAATATGTCGCAATTCGTGAAAACATGGGACGCGCTAAAATTCGTGAAGAGTTACTAGCAGCCCAGCACAAAGGCGAATCGTTTGGCGCTAGCATTCCTGATTTTATTACCCCTGAATTTGTGCGTGATGAAATTGCCCGTGGCCGCGCCGTGCTTCCTAACAACATCAACCATCCTGAAACTGAGCCGATGATCATTGGCCGAAACTTCTTAGTTAAGGTGAACGCGAATATTGGTAATTCATCGGTCACATCATCAATCGAAGAAGAAGTAGAAAAAATGGTGTGGTCGACTCGTTGGGGCGCCGACACGGTGATGGACTTATCAACGGGCCGTTATATTCACGAAACCCGTGAATGGGTGGTGCGTAACTCGCCAGTACCAATTGGTACCGTACCAATTTACCAAGCGCTTGAAAAAGTAAATGGTGTGGCTGAAGACCTAACGTGGGAGATTTTCCGTGATACCTTGATTGAACAAGCAGAACAGGGTGTTGATTACTTTACCATTCACGCTGGCGTATTGTTGCGTTACGTGCCGATGACAGCAAAGCGTGTTACCGGTATTGTTTCCCGTGGTGGCTCAATCATGGCGAAATGGTGTTTAGCGCACCATAAAGAAAACTTCTTATACACGCATTTTGAAGAAATCTGTGAAATTTTAAAACAGTATGATGTGTGTTTTTCATTAGGTGATGGCTTGCGTCCGGGCTCTATTGCCGATGCTAATGACGAAGCCCAATTCAGCGAATTACGTACTTTAGGTGAGTTGACAAAACTTGCTTGGAAACATGATGTACAAGTGTTCATCGAAGGCCCAGGCCATGTGCCAATGCATATGATCAAAGAGAATATGGAAGAGCAGCTAAAACACTGTGAAGAAGCACCGTTTTACACGCTTGGTCCATTAACCACGGATATTGCACCGGGGTACGATCATTTCACATCAGGTATTGGCGCTGCGCAAATTGCTTGGTACGGCTGCGCTATGCTTTGTTATGTAACCCCTAAAGAGCATTTAGGCTTACCTAACAAAGAAGACGTTAAAGAAGGTTTAATCACTTACAAAATTGCTGCTCATGCTGCCGATTTGGCAAAAGGCCACCCGGGTGCGCAAGAGCGTGACAACGCATTATCAAAAGCGCGCTTTGAGTTCCGTTGGCACGACCAATTTAACCTAGGTTTAGACCCTGAACGCGCCCGCGAATATCACGACGAAACATTGCCACAAGAATCAGGCAAGATTGCACATTTCTGCTCTATGTGTGGCCCTAAGTTCTGCTCGATGAAGATCACTCAAGAAGTTCGTGATTACGCCAAAGATCTTGAAGCAAGAGGTATTGATCCAAATAACGTAGGTGATGCTATCGAAATCAAAATGGTCGATGTTGAAGCCGAAATGAAAGCGAAATCAGACGAGTTCAAAAAAACAGGCTCTGAGATTTACCACAAAGCAGTTTAATTGATGGAGCTAGGCATCAGCGATAGGCTCTGGGTATTTACCTAGGGCCTAGAGCTTAGGCCTAGAAAGTTTATGTCATTAAAGATAGCGATATTGGGCTTTGGTTTAACTGGCCGTTTAACTGCATTAGCACTTGCTAAAGAGCATCAGTTAAGTGTGTTTGAACAAGATGATGAACATGCTAGCAACAGTGCCGGTAGCGTTGCTGCAGCGATGTTAGCCCCCTTTGCAGAATCAGTCCTGTGTGAACAGGATTTAGCCATACAAGGGCTTAATAGCATCATTCGTTGGCAGCAAATTTTAAGTGAGCTCGATGAAGCGGTGTATTTTCAACAAACAGGCAGTTTAGTGGTTGCTCATCAGCAAGATAAGGGCGATTTACAAAGTTTTGTGAGCCGCTTAAAACCACTTGAAAGCTATCAGGCACAGGCATTGGTCGGCACTCAAATCGCTGATCTTGAGCCAGAACTAGCTGGGCGTTTCCATCAAGGTGTGTATTTACCTTGTGAAGGGCAGCTCGATAATCAGGCATTTTATTGCGCTAGTTTTAAAAAGCTTACCTCGCAAGGAGTGCAATTTAACTTTGGCTGTAAAGTTGAATTGAACGCCCATCAAGTGAATGGCCAAAGCTATGATTATGTATTTGATTGTCGCGGCTTGGGTGCTAAACAGGCTGAACCCTTACTGCGTGGAGTAAGAGGGGAGGTGGCGCGTTTATATGCACCAGAGGTGAACCTAACCAGACCGATACGACTGATGCATCCGCGTTACCCAATTTATATTGCTCCTAAGCCAAATCATCAATTTGTGATTGGTGCGACTGAAATCGAATCGCAAGACCGCGGTAAAGTCACCGTGCGCTCGGCGCTGGAGTTATTGTCTGCTGCTTATACCGTGCATAGCGGCTTTGCTGAAGGGCGTATCGAGAGCTTGCAATCAGGGCTTCGTCCAGCGTTTGCAGACAACCGCCCGAAAGTCACAAAACAAGGTCGAGTGATCAGTATTAATGGCTTGTACCGTCATGGCTATTTACTCGCGCCTCAGGTGGTTGATGACGCAGTGAGCTTAATTGCTTAAGGATAAAAATGAATATTTTAATTAATGGTCAGTCAGTTACAGTGAACGACAATACATCGCTCACTCAGGCGTTGAGCCAGTTTGGCGCAAGACCTCCATTTGCGGTTGCCGTTAATGGTGACTTTGTACCGCGCAGTCAATGCGATGCTAAAACCCTCAACGAAGGCGACAGCATTGAGTTATTGTCGCCAATTCAAGGAGGCTAAGATGGATAGTTTTTCGGTTTATGGTGAGCAGTTTACGAGTCGGTTACTGATAGGCTCAGCATTGTATCCTTCACCTAGTGTTATGCAGGATTCGATAGTGGCCTCACAGGCTGAGATTGTCACGGTTTCATTAAGACGTCAGCAAAGCGTTGCTGCGGGTGATGATTTTTGGCAATTGATAAAAAACACCGGGTTAAAGGTGCTGCCTAATACGGCGGGTTGTCATAGTGTGAAAGAAGCGGTGACCTTGGCACAAATGTGCCGCGAAGTGTTTGCCACTGATTGGATCAAGTTAGAGTTGATTGGTGATGAATATAATTTACAGCCCGATCCAATCGCACTGCTCGAAGCCACTAAAATTTTATTGGCCGATGGCTTTAAAGTTTTACCTTATTGCACAGATGATTTAGTGCTGTGTCAGCGCCTCGCTGACTTAGGCTGCGAAGTACTTATGCCTTGGGGGGCACCGATAGGCACGGGTAAAGGCTTACTGAATCCTTACAACTTAAAAATGATTCGTGAGCGCTTGCCAAACCATACTTTAATTGTTGATGCGGGCTTAGGTTTACCATCTCATGCCTGTCAAGCGCTTGAATTAGGGTATGATGCCGTATTATTAAATTCGGCGATTGCAGGTGCAGGTTGCCCAGTAACGATGAGTAAAGCGTTTAAGAGTGCGGTTGAAGCGGGGCGATATAGCTATTTGGCTAAAGCGATGCCAGAAAAAGACGTAGCAAGCCCATCAACGCCGACGCTTGGAATGCCATTTTGGCATCAAGAATAAAATGTGAGGAATAACATGAATCAGGTTGTATGGACCATAGCTGGCTCAGATTCGGGCGGCGGTGCAGGAATTCAAGCCGACATCAAGGCAATGCAAAGTTTTAATGTACATGGCTGTACGGTTATTACTGCTTTAACGGCACAAAATAGTTTAGGTGTAGAAGCACTTAACCCGATTTCAACAGAAGTGATTGAGTCGCAACTATTAGCCTTAGCCAGTGATATGCCTGCCAGTGTGATTAAAATTGGCATGCTTGCCAATGTGCAGCAAATACAGCTTATTAGTGAGCATTTAAAACATTACAAAGCAACTTGGGCAGAGCCGCCTTTGGTTGTTTATGATCCGGTTGCCATTGCCTCAAGTGGTGATTTATTAACAGAAGAAGATACTGTTAGTGCCATTAAAGAGTGCTTATTGCCATTAGTCGATGTAGTAACACCGAACACCCACGAAACGCAGCTATTAACCGGTGTTTATTTGATTGGCCCAAGCGCAGTGAAAGAAGCCGCAGAAAAGTTAACTGACTTTGGTGCAAAAGCGGTGATTATCAAAGGGGGTCATTGGGATTACCCAAGTGGCTATTGCATTGATTACTGCGTGCAAGGTGAGCAGGAATATTGGCTTGGTAACGAAAAAATTCAAACTCCGCATAGTCACGGTACTGGATGCAGTATGGCTTCTGTTATTGCAGCGTGTTTATCTAAACAGTATCCACTCAAAGATGCCTTTATTTTAGCAAAAGCCTATATAAACCAAGGATTAAAAGCAGCCGTTCGATATGGTGAAGGGATTGGCCCCGTTGCGCACACTTGCTTTCCAACAAATCTAGCAGATTACCCACAAGTCATCGAGGCGGGAAGTTGGCTAGGTGATGAACTCGACTTTGATTGCCCGGTTGACTTTACCATGGCCGCAGGTTTTGCCGAGTGCGACTCTAAACAGCTTGGTCTATATGCCGTTGTAGATACAGTTGATTGGTTAGAGAAGTGTTTAGCCGAAGGGGTTAAAACAGTTCAATTAAGAATGAAAAATGCAGACGATGCAGCACTTGATGAGTCGATTGCAAGTGCGGTTATGCTGGGGCAGAAGTACGATGCGCAGGTGTATATCAATGATTATTGGCAATTGGCGATTAAGCACGGCGCTTATGGTGTGCATTTAGGGCAAGAAGACTTACAAACCGCTAATTTAATTGCCATAAAAGAGGCGGGGTTACGCTTAGGTGTGTCGACTCATGGCTTTTATGAGATGCTACGCGCGCATAATTACAGACCAAGTTATATGGCGTTTGGTGCTATTTATCCAACCACCACCAAAGACATGACTGGGCAAATTCAGGGCTTAGAAAAGCTAGAAAAATTTGTGCCGTTGATGGCCGATTATCCAACGGTTGCAATTGGCGGGATTGATTTATCACGTGCTGAGCAAGTTGCTAGCACGGGTGTTGGCAGTGTTGCCGTAGTGCGTGCGATTACTGAAGCCGAAGACTACCAAGCAGCCATTGCCAAGTTAAAACAGCTGGTCGAAGGTCAGTCATAATATGAGCGCGTTAAGCGACAAAGAGCAAATTCGTTATAGCCGCCACTTGCTATTAAAAGAGGTGGGGCATGCGGGGCAGCAAAAGTTAAAGGCTGCACATATTGTGGTTGTAGGAGCTGGTGGGCTTGGCTCACCGGCACTGTTTTATTTAGCGGCAGCAGGAATAGGAACGCTCACTTTGATTGACGACGATAAAGTTGAGCTTTCAAATCTACAGCGACAAATACTCTATAAAGTAAACCACATGGGGCAGGCAAAAACACAGGCGGCTGCCAAAGTGTTAAGCAGTTTAAATAATCAAATTACGGTTAAGCCTCTATGCCAAAAGCTTGATGAAAGTAACTGTGCTGAGCTACTTGAAGGTGCTGACATCATTCTTGATTGCAGTGATAACTTTGCTACCCGCTATTTGGTTAATCGCTATTGTTTAGCTAAATCTATTCCGCTTGTTTCAGCTGCGGCTATTGCAACGCAGGGGCAGGTGATGAGTTTTGATTTTCGTGATGAACAAAGCCCTTGCTATAGCTGTATATTCCCGCAAACGGAGGAGCAAACAGCGCTTAATTGTGACAATGCTGGGGTATTGAGCCCTTTACTGGGTGTTATGGGAAGCATGCAAAGTTTATTGGCTATCAATATATTGCTTGGCCACAAAACGGGCAGCGAGTTTATTCAATTTGACGGGCTAACACTAATGCAGCAGCGCTTTAATATTCAAAAAGATAGTGAATGCTCAGAGTGTAATCGTGGAGTGTAGGCGCGATTTATTGTGAATTTTAAGCAAACCACTATTGCTCAAGTGGTTTGCTAAATTGAACTTATTAGTCGTTAATTTTCGCAAATGGTGTGCCCATGCGCGTCACTGTTTCTGGGTGTTGATCTGATAAGAACTCAGCTTGATTTGCACCCCAGGCTAAAATAACGGTCGAGCCTAACTTAAAGCGACCCATTTCTTCACCCTTCTTCAGAGTAATCGCGTTGTCACCTGTGGTTGGGTAATTCCAACTAAATACATCTTTACCTGCTGGTGGCGTGACTGTGCCTGCCCAAATAGTCTCGATGCTAGCAACAATTGTTGCACCAACAAGTACCATGGCTAGCGGGCCAATTTCAGTCTCAAAGATAGCCACAACACGCTCGTTACGAGCAAATAGGTTAGGTACATTTTGCGCTGTTAACGGATTTACCGAAAATAAATCACCCGGTACGTAGATCATTTTGCTCAGCGTACCATCAACAGGCATGTGAATACGGTGGTAATCTTTAGGCGCTAAATAAATAGTGGCAAATTTACCGCCTAAAAACGGCGCTGTGTCTTCTTCTTTGCCACCAAGGAGTGCTTGTAAGCTGTAGTCATGGCCTTTTGCTTGGATGATTTGACCGTCTACTACATCGCCTAATTGGCTAATTGCACCATCAACTGGGTGAGCAATAATGTCGCTTTCTTCAGCAAGTGGACGAATACCTTCTTTTAATGGGCGAGTGAAAAACTCATTAAAAGTTTTGTAATGAGCTGGATCTGGGTATTTAGCCTCACTCATATCAATTTTGTATTGTTTGATAAACAATTTAATTAAGGCCGTTGTTAAGCCACCCGCTTTTGCTGCTGCTAACTTGCCAACCATGCGCGAAATGAAATGTTTTGGCATGGCATATTGCATAGCAATTTTGAATTTATCTAAACTCACTTGTTATTTCCTAAATAGTTATACGCGAGGAGCGCGTGCACCAGCACGGCCGTCGGCCATAGTTTCTAAAATTCGGTGGTAACTGTCAAAACGAAGTTCTGAAATTTCACCATCATCAACAGCTTGGCGAATTATACAGCCAGGATCGTTTAAATGCTTACAATCGCGAAAACGACAGCCACCAATAAAATCACGGAACTCTTTAAAGCACCATGTAACGCGCTCAACATCTAAATGCCATAAGCCAAACTCACGAATTCCTGGTGAGTCGATTAGGTTACCACCACTTGGTAAATGGTGTAATCGCGATACGGTTGTTGTGTGTTGACCAAGGCCGCTGTTCTCAGAGACTTCTTGGGTTAGGATGTCTGCATCTGGCAGTACAGTGTTTACTAAGGTTGATTTACCCACACCACTTTGACCAACAAAAATGCTGTTTTTATCGACCAGTTTTTGTTTAAGCTCAGCAATGCCTTGACCGGTTTTATTACTGACTAATAGTACTTGATAACCAAGGTCGCGATAGATATCGAGAATTTCATCAATAAAAGCAAGGCCTTCATCGTCAATTAAATCTATTTTATTAAGCACTAAAATAGGCTCAATCCCCATGTCTTCACAGGCAACTAAATAGCGGTCGATAATGTTTGGCGTAAACTCAGGGAGTACTGCAGAGACCATTAAAATTTGGTCGATATTGGCAGCGACGACTTTCACGCCGTCATAAAAATCAGGTCGTGTTAGTTGTGAGCGACGCTCATGGGTTGCTTCAATAACGCCTGCTAAGTCGCCTTCGCTAACTTTTGCACGGCGAAAAATAACTTCATCACCACATACAAGGCTCGATACAGTTCTGCGTATATTACAGCGCAATACTTCACCTGATTCGGTTTCGATATCGGCATGTTGGCCAAATCGACTGATCACAACCGCATTTTCGGCAGGGCCTAAATTGTCATTTTGCCATTGCACAGTTGCCCCTTTCTGTTGCTTTTTGTCTGCATTAGAGAGGCGTTTTTGATGATTGGCCTTAATTCGACGTGATTGGCCTTTACTTAATTTCTTTTGTTTTGCCACTTTTGGCCTATAACTTGAGTAAATGTCGGGCTTTTTGAAAAAAAAGCTTTAGGTCGACTGATGATACTAATATGATATATCTAAATGCGTTGGATCTAAAGGAAAGCACCGCTAAGGTAACTATGTCTTTTCATAAATCAAATCTTATCTGGCTCGACCTGGAAATGACAGGCCTCGAACCAGCAACAGATAAAATACTCGAAATTGCCACTGTTGTCACCGACAGTGATTTAAACATCTTGGCTGAAGGCCCTGTTATTGCTATTCATCAAAGCGATGAACTGCTTGATGGCATGGACGAGTGGTGCACGACTCAGCACGGTCAATCTGGTTTAACAGCTCGTTGTAAAGCAAGCACATTCACTGAACAAGATGCTATTGATCAAACATTGGCATTTCTAAAGCAATGGGTACCTGCGGGTGCTTCACCTATGTGTGGTAATTCTATCGGCCAAGACCGCCGTTTTATGAATAAGTACATGCCTGAATTGGAAGACTACTTTCACTACCGTAACCTTGATGTGAGTACCGTTAAAGAACTTGCACGTCGTTGGAAACCTGACGTATTAGCGCAAGTGAACAAAAAAGGTTCACATCTAGCCCTCGACGATATCAAAGATTCGATCATGGAATTAAAGGTTTACCAAGAAAAATTCTTTAATTTGTAAAAAACATTTGCAAACACATCGGATTATTGTAGAATCCTGCCCCGCTTAAGACGTTAACCCCCGCGGGGTTGGTATGTCTCTAAGTAATTGAATGCGGCACTAGCTCAGTTGCCAGAACGTTTTACCGCAACCTTCAGGTTGTGCGCCAACGGACAAATTACTGACTACTTTTGAATGCGGCACTAGCTCAGTTGCCAGAACGTTTACCGCAACCTTCAGGTTGTGCGCCAACGGACAAATTACTGACTACTTTTGAATGCGGCACTAGCTCAGTTGCCAGAACGTTTACCGCAACCTTCAGGTTGTGCGCCAACGGACAAATTACTGACTACTTTTAATGCGGCACTAGCTCAGTTGCCAGAACGTTTTACCGCAACCTTCAGGTTGTGCGACAACGGACAAATTACTGACTACTTTAAAGCGGCACTAGCTCAGTTGGTAGAGCGCAACCTTGCCAAGGTTGAGGTCACGAGTTCGAGCCTCGTGTGCCGCTCCAATTTCTCACCAAAAGAAATTGGCTTAAGTTTCAAGGGGAAAGTAACTAACTTGAAGCTTGTAACTTAAAACTAGTAACTTATTGTGCGGCACTAGCTCAGTTGCCAGAACGTTTAACCGCAACCTTCAGGTTGTGCGCCAACGGACAAATTACTGACTACTTTAAAGCGGCACTAGCTCAGTTGGTAGAGCGCAACCTTGCCAAGGTTGAGGTCACGAGTTCGAGCCTCGTGTGCCGCTCCAATTTCTCACCAAAAGAAATTGGCTTAAGTTTCAAGGGGAAAGTAACTAACTTGAAGCTTGTAACTTAAAACTAGTAACTTATTGTGCGGCACTAGTTCAGTTGCCAGAACGTTTAACCGCAACCTTCAGGTTGTGCGCCAACGGACAAATTACTGACTACTTTAAAGCGGCACTAGCTCAGTTGGTAGAGCGCAACCTTGCCAAGGTTGAGGTCACGAGTTCGAGCCTCGTGTGCCGCTCCAATTTCTTCACCAAAAGAAATTGGCTTAAGTTTCAAGTGGAAGTAATTAACTTGAAGCTTGTAACTTAAAACTAGTAACTTATTGTGCGGCACTAGTTCAGTTGCCAGAACGTTTAACCGCAACCTTCAGGTTGTGCGCCAACGGACAAATTACTGACTACTTTAAAGCGGCACTAGCTCAGTTGGTAGAGCGCAACCTTGCCAAGGTTGAGGTCACGAGTTCGAGCCTCGTGTGCCGCTCCAATCTCTAAAAAATCCCAAAAACACTTTCTTAAATATAAAGCCAAGTTTTGCTTACAGCTTACAGCTTACAGCTAGTTTTAGATCTGGCCTTGAACAGTCGCGATAATACGTCTAGCGCCACCATGATCTCGGTGTTCACCTAAATAGATACCTTGCCAAGTACCTAGCATTAAACGGCCTTGGTTAATTGGAATAGTGAGCTCAGCACCTAGTGTACTGCTTTTTATGTGGGCTGGCATGTCGTCATCACCTTCATAATCATGGCGGTAATAACTTTGTCGTTCTGGCACAAAATGATTGAAGTGACTTTCCATATCCATTCTTACTGTAGGATCTGCATTTTCGTTAATAGTTAAGCTTGCAGAAGTGTGTTGAATGAATAGGTGTAATAAGCCGACTTTGTATTGTGCTATTTCTGGAAGTTGACGAAGTAGCTCGTCATCAATGATGTGAAAGCCTCGTGAGCGAGGCTTCAATTGAATGGTTTTTTGCTGCCAGCTCATAGTTTATCAAAGCTAACTTCAATATTGGCGTTACCATCAGCAGACGTGAATGGAATTAACACCTTGGCGCCTTCACATTTATGTGCAATTGTATGTCCCTTACCAGACACTACAACTGGCGTTGCCATATCAAACTCATAGCCTTTTTCGCCAAGTAAGTTTTTAGCGCCACCTGTCACCATGTTAGTAATTTCACCTACCATGTCGGTTACTTCTTCGTTCACCGTATCAGGGCGTTCACCTAGCATTCTTTCCATAATCGTCAGTGCTAGATTTTCATCAAAGGTGATTGAAAGTGAACCTTTAGTTTGTGGGCCAACCATACCAATCAAACCTGATACATCGCCACGGGCTAGTTCGTCTTTCTTTAAACTAGGTTTGCCCGGCTTTAATTCTGTTTGAGCCATAGTGCTCAAAACATTTAATAATGATGATAAAAAAGGGTTGATGAACTCCACATTCATTATTTATTTTCCCTTAGGTTTCGAAATGCTGTTAATCATACTTTAAGTGTAGTGGTTGTTTCAAACACCGCACTTATTCTTTGCATTTTTCGCATTTACCGTGCGCTTCAATTGTTTGTCCTGAGACAATAAACCCACTTTCTGCTGCTAAGTTATTAAGTTCATGAGAAATTACTGTTGAATGTAATTCTTTTACATAACCACAGCTGTCACAAATTAATAACTGTACAGGGTGAATGTGATCGAAATGATGGCACAGCATAAATGAGTTGGTGCTTTCAATTTTATGAATAAAGCCAAGTTCCGATAAGAAATCGAGCGCTCGATAAATAGTGGCAGGTTTTGCGCCTGACTCAGTTAATTTGAGTTGTTCTAATAGGTCATAAGCACCCACACCACCTTGCGCACTAGCTAATAGGCGGAATACTTTTTCACGGATAGGTGTGAAACGTGCACCACGATTATCGCATACTTGTTTTGCTTTACTGACGAGTGATTCTATATTCATCTTCTCTTATCCTTACGCTACCGTGATATACTAACATACTGTATTGTAGTTGCAGTGTTTTTATTCACTAACACGTTTTCAGGGGGTTTTCTTAATGAATGAATTGCTAGCTGCATTCATTTTCTTTTTTGCCGTCATTGATCCTATCGGGACCGTGCCTGTTTTTATTGCTGTTACACGCTGGGATGACGCCAAATTTAAGCGCAAAGTTGCATTAAAAGCGGTTGGTGTTTCGGCATTAGTGCTATTATTTTTTGTTGTTGCGGGCGAGTTACTTTTAAACGCGATCAATATTCCACTTTCGGCATTTCAGATTGCCGGAGGTATCGTATTATTACTGTTTGCTCTGTCGATGATCTTCGGTGAAAGTAAACCAGAAACAGAAATCAAAAGTGTTCGAGATAGCACCGAAACCGCTATTTTTCCGTTGGCGATTCCTTCTATTGCCAGCCCCGGTGCTATGCTTGGTGCAGTACTGATGACTCGAAATACCGAATACACTTGGTATGAGCAACTTATAACCTCATCAATTATGCTTTCTGTACTAGTAATTGTATTGGTTTTATTACTGCTTGCCACGCATGTTCATAAGTTAATTGGTGATAGTGGCGCGAGCATTATCAGTCGGGTGATGGGCTTAATTTTATCGTCAGTAGCGGTTACCAATATCTTAGGCGGTATCGCTCACTACTTCGGTTTGAGTGTTGTCGGCTAGTTTTAATTTAAAGTGCATTTTCAGTGATTTAAACTTTGAATAATTGCCTTCTTTTATCTAACTTTAAAGAAGGCAATATAAAATTTAAGGAACAAAGAATGCTAATCAAAAATGTCGTCTTATCTGTTTTTCTGATTTTTAGTTTAGGTGCTTGCATGGAGCCGACCTATGATAGTGGTAAGCTAAAAGTTATCGAAGTAACAGATCATGATTTTAAAATTAATGGTGAAAGCGCAGTAACCGTAATTGTTGGTCATGCCAATGTGGCGGAATACAGCTTCTCACTTCGTAAAAGTGATTTAAAGAAAGGCACGCTCCTGCAGTCTGTGTCTGACAGTAATCCAAATGTACGTGCAGATGGTACCTTCTTTAGTGAATATTATGTGCAATCAAAAGATCATGATACGCGTGCATCAATTGAAATTGTCGAAATGGACCCCGTTGAGAAAGTAGCACGAATTGCAGTGGGCGCTAAATTAGTTAACCTCAAGAACGAGGACTACAAAGAGCTTGAAATTACGATTTTGGAACTAACGGGCCAAAACCTTGAACACCTTCTTAGTAAAGTAAAAATGTAGTCTTAGTATTTAACCTTATTCATCAAAGAAGTGAGATTGCAGTACACTTCTTCGCCTCTTTTCACCATCTGATCTTCGATTAAGCCATGCCGCGAGCTAGCTTCGGTGGTATAATGGTCACAATTTTTCATTTCGGTGCATACCTAAAGGGTATGTGTCATCGCTATATTAAGCGTTAATCGTATTAGGTAATTTAAGTTGCAAGTAAATGCATTGATCTTTAAAGGGGCCATGTTATGAGCACAACGACATTAAACCGCCGTTTTTCCGTGGCACCCATGTTAGATTGGACTGATCGTCACTGTCGAACCTTTCACCGTAAAATGACTAAGCATGCTGTGCTTTACACTGAGATGGTGACAACCGGCGCTATTTTATTTGGTAAAGGCGATTACCTACACTTTAATGAGCATGAAGGGCCAGTGGCATTGCAACTTGGTGGCTCAGATCCTGAAGCGTTGGCTAAGTGTGCAAAGTTAGCGGCGGAGCGCGGCTATCATGAAGTAAATTTAAATGTCGGCTGTCCGTCTGATCGCGTGCAAAATGGTCGTTTTGGTGCTTGTTTAATGGCTGAGCCTAAACTGGTTGCTGACTGCGTTGCTGCAATGAAGGCCGAAGTGACTATTCCTGTTACTGTTAAAACGCGCATTGGTATTGATGAGCAAGATTCGTATGAGTTTTTATGTGCTTTAATTGAAGCGAGTCATGATGTTGGTTGTGATGACTTTATTATTCATGCGCGTAAAGCTTGGTTAAATGGCTTAAGCCCAAAAGAAAATCGTGAGATCCCACCTCTTGATTACCCGCGCGTTTATCAGTTGAAAAAAGATTATCCGCAATTGCATTTAAGCTTAAATGGTGGCGTGAAAACAATTGCTGATAGCGTAGCTCACCTTGAGTATGTTGATGGCATTATGATTGGTCGTGAAGCGTATAGTAATCCGTTTATTTTGTCTGAGGTCGACGAAAACATATATGGTGATGAAGCCTTTACGCTGAGTCGTCATCAGGTTGTGCGCTCGATGTATGACTATATTGAAGATGAAATGAGCAAAGGCGCTAACTTTTGGCATATTGCTCGCCATATGTTGGGAATTTTCCAAGGCCAACCTGGTGCGCGTGGTTTTAGACGCCATCTTTCAGAAAAAGGCCATGGTAAAGCGGCCGATTTATCTGTTATGGATAAAGCCTTAAGTTTTGTCCCAGAAGCCTAATCATTTACCCTATTAAAAAAGCCACATTTTGTGGCTTTTTTTGATCCTAAAATTTAGTGAAAAAGTTAATTTTTTAGTCAAATTAGTTATTTTTCATTCAGTCACTAGTCAGCCTAAATCTAAATTTAATTGACTCAACTCATTGTATATAAATGATAATTTTAATTTATTCGTTAGTTGGCACAAGAATTGGAATCTCCTAGCTGTATTAACCCAATAATCAACAGGAGAGTCACATGGGTGTATTAAATCGCGTAAATGACATTATTCAGGCAAACCTTTCTGCAGCATTAGACAAAGCTGAAGATCCTGAAAAGTTACTTAATCTACTCGTGCAAGAAATGCAGGATGCACTGACCGAATGCCGTGCAACTGCTGCGACATTTTTAACGCAAGAAAAGCAAATGAAGCGTGAAATTGCAGCGAAAAAAGCGAAAGTAGCTGACTGGCAAGCGAAAGCAGAAAAAGCGTTGAGTAAAGATCGTGATGATCTTGCCAAAGCAGCATTAGTTGAAAAGCAGCGTTTAACGACAGAAATCGAAGCGCAACAAGCTGAAATGGATAAAGTGGTAGAGTCACTCGCTAAATTGACAGAAGATTGTCAGCGTTTACAAAACAAGCTTGCAGATGCAAAAGCCAAACAGCTGACTTACATGCAAAAAGAACGCGTTGTTACAGCACGCTTAAAAGTAAAAGAGCAGCTTCATAGCAGTAAAGTTGAAGATGCATTAGCGCGTTTTGACTATTTAGAGCAGCGCGTTGAAAACATTGAGTCGCAAGTTGAAGCGTATGAACTGACACAAAGTGATGCTGCAAATTCAACAGCAGCACAATTCGCTGCCCTTGAGAAAGATGAAGCAATCGATAAAGAGCTTGCTGACTTGAAAGCAACGATGAAGCAGTCGGCTTAGGAGGTTAATAATGAATACTTATCACACATCGACACGTTGGTACCGTGATCTGAGTAATAAAAAGATCTCGGGTGTGTGTAGCGGACTCGCTGCGCGCTTGGGCTTCCCTGTATGGTCAACACGTTTGGTCATGATCATATTACTTATTCAAATGCCGCTGTTAATAGGCGTGGGTTATTTAGTGGCTCATTGCACTTTACCAGTGAAAGGTTACTAGGAGTAGGACATGAAAACGTTAGCTATCATCATTTTGGCAATGTTATTACTATGCACTGATGCGGTTTCATTTGTATCGTTTGACTCATGGCAATTACCTTTATCAATTGCTGATATGAGTTGGGCTGGGCTTGAGGTCATCGGTGCAATAGTGGCAGTCATTGCCGTCGTTGCAGGTGTTGCGCTATTCACTATTGGGCTGCTAGGCGCAGGTGTTGTTGCTTTGATTGGTGTTGTGCTTGCGTTTTTATTTGGCTCAGTAATGATTGCATGGCCACTTTTACTCATCGCAGCATTATGCTGGTTGATTGCCGATAACAAAAAATCGCCAGCTTAAGGTACTAATAAACTGCCTTAATACATAAAATATGCTAAATTTAGCGGGTAAGTTAATGTCTTAACAAGGATTAAAACATAATGAAACTGTGGCCCGCACTCTCTTTTCTTACCGCAAGTTTATTCTTTAGTACTTTTTCATCTGCCCATAGTGGCCATGACCATAGCGATGTTGCCGAAGTAACTGTAAGCAACGCGCAGGTACGTGAATTTTTACCAGCCAGTAAAGCCAGCGTGGCTTATTTAACTATTACTAACCCAAGTGAGCATGCAACGGTATTAACTAAAGCTGAGCTTGATGGTTTAGGACGTGTTGAAATTCATCAGCATACTCATGTTGATGGCATGATGAAAATGGAACAGGTTTTATCATTAAAGATTGATGGTCACAGCAGTGTTGAGTTTAAACCGGGTGGTTATCACTTAATGGTGTTTGAACCTGAAGATCAACTAAAAGCAGGGCAAGAACGAAAACTCACGCTATATTTTAATGATGGCAATCGAGTTTTTACTCAAGCCAAGGTTGTGTCTTTACAAGAAATGTCTGAGCAGGCATCAAAAAAAAGTAAAGAGCACTCACATCACTAGGAGGTATTATGTCTGAGCATAAAGGAAAAATAGCCAGTGCATTACTTATTATACTAATTATTTTTTACGCGATTGCTGTTTACTGGAGTAGTGAACCAGCTCGTATGGATGTTGTTAGCAAGGCAAAACAGGAAGCGCAAATGCGCGGTGAAAAGTTTGTCACCGGCTACACTACAACAACTACGTTGATCAATGTGGCAAGTACATTATTAAATAAGCCTGGCGGCTACTTATCTAACGATATGATGCCACCAAGTGTAATGATGGATAACATGCCGGCGTGGGAATATGGCGCGCTTGAGATGACCCGAGATTTAGTGTTGTCGATGCGTAAAGACTTCAGCCGTTCACAGTCTCAATCAACTGAGCACGAAGCTCTTAAAAAAGCACAGCCGCAATTTAATATAAGCTCGGTAGCATGGGCATGGCCTAGCGCAGAAACTGAATATCAAAAGGGTATTGATTTACTGGTTGTGTATCGCACTCAAATTGCGGATCAGAACGATCGAGATAGCCAGTTTTATGCCCGGGCCGATAACTTACGTGGCTGGTTAAAAGAAGCTGAAAAGCGCTTAGGTAGTTTAAGTCAGCGTCTAAGCGCAAGTGTTGGCCAAGATCGTTTGAACACTGATTTAGCTGGCGATACTGCAGCTCATCAAGCAACATACACCCCTTTGCAAAGCCAAGTAAAAACATCTTGGTGGCAAATTGATGATGTATTTTATGAATCGCGTGGTGCAACGTGGGCATTACTGCACTTTTTACAAGCGGTTGAATATGATTTTGCTGATGTCTTAGAAAAGAAAAATGCTCGTGTTAGTCTGCAACAAATTATTCGTGAATTAGAGGCCACGCAAGAAACTGTGTGGAGCCCAATGATCTTAAATGGCAGTGGTTTTGGTTTTGTTGCTAACCACTCACTGGTCATGGCGAATTATATTTCTCGAGCCAATGCGGCTCTAATTGAACTTAGCGAACTTTTAGCGCAAGGATAAAATGATGAAAAAGTACTGTTTAGCAGCTGCCCTTTCAATGGCCTGTTTAGCTCCAACAGCGCAAGCTGATACATTATTAGGTTTATACCTAGGTGTTGATGGCTGGCAATCAGATAACAGCGGTAGTTTTGCTCAAGACGGAAATCTACAAAGCTTTAAATTTGATGATGAAACGTTTACGAGCTACTACGCAGCACTTGAGCACCCAGTGCCGTTAGTACCAAACATTAAACTAAAATACACTGAACTTGAGTTAAATGGTGATACAACACTTGATGAAACATTTAGTTTTGGTGGTTCTGATTATGTGGTAGGCACACAAGTAGGCACTGTGAGTGATTTATCACATGTTGACTACATCCTATATTACGAAATCTTTGATAATGATTTGGTTTCAATTGATTTAGGTGTAAACGCTAAACAATTTGACGGTGAAATTACGGTAACGGGTACATCGCAAGATGGTGGCCAAAACACGACTGAGCGCGTTGATTTTTCTGGTTTCGTACCTTTAGTGTATGGTCGTGCTGAAGTTGGTTTGCCGTTAACAGGTTTAAGCGTATTCTTTGAAGGTAGCTTACTGGCTATCGACGATAGCAAAATTCAAGACTACCAAGCGGGTGTTGCATACGCTTTACTTGATAACTTAGCAATTGATATGGACATTAAAGCGGGTTACCGCTCAATGACTTTAGAGCTTGATGATATTGATGATATCTACACAGATTTAGATGCATCAGGCCCATTTGCGGGTATTCAAATCCACTTCTAATCGAGTTTTTCGGTTTATATTTAGCTGGCAGCTTTATTTTAAAGTTTGCCAGCTAACTTCAAATTCATCTTCTAATGATGTTGAAAGTATCTGCTTATAAGCCTTATTTATTGGCGATGCGATTAGCTTTCTTAACTCGTCGCCCGTTTGTGTAAATTTATAATAACTGAGTACTAAGTCATTACTTTTTGCTTTTAAAACCAAGCGTTGATTCATAAAGCTCAGTACTAGTTCTTGGCCTGCTTTTAAAACCGCTGATTCGATTTCTTTTCGATACAGTAAGTTAATATCCATCAGAGTAAGAATATCAGGAAAGCTAACAGGGGTTTTCCCTAAATTAAATGACACCTTGTTACCTTTTCTAAGTAAATCAAACAGCGAAGGCTTCTTGTAAAAGCCGAGTAAAATTAAGTGGCTGTTATCTTTTTCATTGAAGCCACACAGTGATGTACAGCGCTGAAGGGCATCTGCTTCGCGCTGAGTCATGTGTTTAAGTGTTTGTAAGCTTTTAATCGAAAAGGTGCCCGGTGACACGGTTTCACCTGCGAGTATTTTTGCCCATAGCTTTTGCATTGAAGAATTAGCTGTGTCTTCACATAAACTAATAAAGCGCTCTATCCAATCAAAATCTGGCTGTTGTTGGCCTGTGACATCGGGGCAAAACGCCATAGCCATCGCCATAATAGTTTCGATATTTTCTTGGCGTTTAATGAATTGAATTTCTTGGCGAGTTTGAGCGCGCTCTAAAAGGCTTGCTTGCGCTTTAATTTGATAAGCTAACTGCTGTTGACCTTGTGCTGAATAGCTGTCATCACCAGCATGGTTGATCCTAGCCGATGATGCCTTATGAATAGGGTAGCCAAGCTGGTTTTCTATGATATTAGCAAGATTAACTCTCGCCTGAGCTGCTTTCACTGTCATCGGTCACACTGTCCTTGCCTGTTGTTGCTAACTGCGCATGAGTTTTGATGTTATTGAGCGCCAGTTTTACTGTGTTATTGAGAATATACTGGCTTAGTAAAGCAAGGTAGCCACCAATAATAGGGGTGTTGACCTCACCTTTTAATGAACACTCAATGTTAACGTTATCGCCTTCAGGTAAATAGCGAATTGTGCCTTGGGCAATGTGTTCTTTATTAAATAAGATATTAAATGAAAGCTGGCTGTTGTCGAGTTGGGTGATGGTCATTTCACCTTCGCCAAAGCGACTTTGCCAAAATTGATGTGCACCTACACCTTGGCTAGGTTCTGCAATGGTAAATTTAATACTCGGGTCGACAGCCTGCCATGGTTGCCATTTAGGCCATTGATTAAAGTCGCCTATAAGGCTTGCAATCTCAGCACTGCTCGCATTCACTTTAATTGATTTGTGAACAGTATATTGCGGTGAAAGCATGAGCCCAATCACAAGTGAGATCAGAATGCTGATAAAAATCGCTTTTAGGGTAAAAATGAGTATTTTAATAATCTCACCTCAGGCAATTGTTTTATAACTTTCATAACATTATACGTAACATAGACTATAATCTGTTTGATACTATATAAGCTATCACTAATGTATCATAGTTAAATAAGTGATAGAATTTTGAGCATCGCTGTAAAATGGAGTGGCGCCATAGTTACAGTATTACGGGGATCACTCTAAGGAATTATTAATGGCATCAGAGAGTAACGACTTTTTGTTTAGTGACCAAGATGACGAACAGTTAGTGGATGAAACTGTCTCTGATTTTTGGGACGTATTAATTGTCGATGATGATCCAGAAATACATTCAGTTACTAAGCTTGCCCTCTCAGGCGTAGAGTTTTGGGATAAAGGGCTGCGATTCCATCATGCCTACTCAGGTGCAGAAGCGCTCGAATTACTTAAAAATGACCATACGATTTCGGTAATACTCCTTGATGTGGTTATGGAGTCAGATGATGCTGGCTTGCAAGTTGTAAAGCAGGTTAGAGAGTGCCTCAATAATCACAATGTGCGCATAATTTTACGTACCGGACAACCAGGCTATGCACCTGAAGAAAAAGTGATCCGCGAATACGATATTAACGACTACAAAACAAAAACAGAACTAACACGTAGTAAACTTATCACTGCCCTTGTAACGGCTATTCGATCTTATGAGCAAGTATGTCAGCTCGAATTTCAAAGCCGCGCGTTAAATAATATTTTGTATGCATCTAAGGCTATTCTTGGTTTTACTGATATCAAAGCCTTTTCAATGGCAGTGATTAAGCAGCTCTCAATTATTTTAGATTGCGAACCGCAAGGTTTACTTTGTGGTTCTATCGAAGATGATAACCAGGTTTATGTTTTAGGTGGTTGTGCTGAATATAATGAGTTTATTGGCCAGGGTATTGAGCAGCTTGATGATGGCCGTATTATCATGCAAGTTAATAACTGCCTAGCCCAAGGTGAGCATCAGCACACCGATGTAGACAGTACGTATTTATTAAAAAGCAAAAACCGCCAAGCAGCTATTTACTTAGAAACCGAGCACACACCAAGTCCTTCACAACTACAATTTGCAGAGATATTTTTAACCAATGTCAGTGTTGGTCTTGATAATGTTAGGTTGTTCAACCGTTTACGTGATGCAGCTTATAAAGATGTTTTAACTGGCTTATCGAATCGTAATGATTTCATGAATAAAGTGGAGCGTTACTACCAGCCGGGTAAAAGTGACTATGTCTTTTTATTAATTGATGTTGCGCAATTCTCAGATATTAATAATGGCTTAGGCCAAGAGATTGGTAACTTATTACTAAATGCCATTGTTGATAGGCTACATCAAGAATACCCAAATGCAAAGCTGCTATCGCGCATTGGTGCAGATGTGTTTGGCTTACTGTTACCCGTTGGTGAATGTGATGTTGAGCTACTACGCGAGCATTTAAGTTTGCCGTTTAATGCCGGTGAACACATTTTACCAATCAACTTTAATATTGGCCTATGTTATCAAGGTGATTTCTTACAAGCAGGGATCGAGACCTTAAAGCTGGGCTACATTGCGCTTAACCAAGCTAAAAAACAATCTTCTGAAATGGTGGTGACGTATACCCCAGACATGGAAGAGAAAATGGCTTGGCGTTTAGGGATCATCAGACAGCTTCGTCAAGATTTTGAGCAGCGTAAATTAGAGGTTTGGTTTCAGCCACAACTTGATTTAAATACACTTGAAATCATTGGCTGTGAAGCGCTACTGCGTTGGCCGTCAGGTAATGGCCAGTATATTTCGCCGGCGATTTTCGTTCCAATGGCTGAAGATGCTGGTTTAATTGTTGATATAGGGCAATGGGTGCTAGAGCAAGCATGTATGCAGCAAAAGCGCCTCGAAGCAATGGGCTTTGCAATTAGCATTGCTGTGAATGTTTCAGTGCCGCAGTTTAAAGTTAAAGGCTATGCGCAGCAGGTTAAAGACACTTTAATTAAGTACGATGTAAAGCCGCAATTTATTGAACTCGAAGTGACCGAAAGCGTGGTAATGGATGAGCTAGCTAATGTGATCACCACATTAAAAGAGCTTAAAGAGTTTGGTATCGAGATTGCGATTGACGACTTTGGTACAGGGTTCTCATCGTTAAGTTACTTGCAAAAACTTCCGCTAGACAGACTTAAAATAGATCGCGCCTTTATTAAAGATTTACCAGGTCAAGATTGTCAGGCGATTGCTGCGTTAATTATTTCTCTTGGTGCAAGGTTAGGCTTAAAAACCATAGCAGAAGGGGTCGAGACACAAGCGCAAGCAGATTATTTAGCCCAGCTTGGCTGTGATGAAGTGCAAGGCTTCATGTATGCTAAGCCTATGCCAGAAAAAGAGTTAATTACCTACCTGCAAGCTAAACAATAGAAAGTTTCAACAAAAGCATATTAATTAAACAGCGCCCTCCCATGTGAAGGGCGTTTTGTTTTCTATAATAATCTATAAGACTGAGGTATAATTCGCCCCTTTTGTTAGCAGAGTACACTTTATGAGCGCATTAAAAGCCGAGCGAGGCCTGTTTTCTTACCCTAAGTATTGGGCTGAATGCTATGGCACGGCGCCATTTTTACCAACCACTCGTGCAGAAATGGACGCGTTAGGCTGGGATAGCTGTGACGTGATCATTGTCAGTGGTGATGCGTATGTAGATCACCCTAGTTTCGGTATGGCTGTGATAGGGCGTATGCTTGAGTCACAGGGTTTTCGTGTGGGTATAATTGCACAGCCTGATTGGAACTCAAAAGATGCCTTTATGGCGTTAGGTAAGCCTAACTTATTCTTTGGTGTTACAGCGGGTAATATGGACTCGATGATCAACCGTTATACTGCTGAAAAGCGTATGCGTCATGATGATGCTTATACGCCGGGTAACATAGGCGGTAAACGTCCTGACCGTGCGGTAGTTGTATACAGCCAACGCTGTCGCGAAGCTTATAAAGATGTGCCGCTGATCATTGGTGGTATTGAGGCGAGTTTACGCCGTATTGCTCATTATGATTATTGGCAAGAAAAAGTACGCCGTAGCGTATTGTTTGATGCCAAAGCTGACATTCTAATTTACGGTAATGCTGAGCGCCCACTTGTTGAAGTTGCCCACCGTATTGCCGCGGGTGAGTCGGTTGAGACAATTCAAGATATTCGTGGTACTGCGGTTATTCGTAAAGAACCATTACCGGGTTGGCGTGGTAGTGACTCAACTGCAATAGATAAAATAGGTAAGATTGATCCAATTCCAAACCCGTATGGCGCAGATGATGTGGGTTGTAGTAAATCTGAATTTAAAAAAGCAGGTATTGATTTAAGTGCCGAGGCGGCTAAGCCAATCACTGTTCAGCCAGCTCGTCCTAAGCCTTGGGAAAAGACCTACGTTAAGCTGCCAGCGTATGAGCAAGTAAGCGTAAATAAACCGCTTTATGCCCATGCCTCGCGTATTTTGCACCAAGAAACAAACCCAGGTTGCGCCCGTGCGTTATTTCAACGCCATGGCGATCGTTCTATTTGGGTTAACCCGCCTGCATTTCCGCTTGAAACTGAAGAAATGGATGGCGTATTTGGTTTGCCATATCAGCGTATTCCGCACCCAAGCTACGGCGATGAAAAAATCCCAGCCTATGAAATGATTAAAACCTCGGTGAACATCATGCGTGGTTGCTTTGGTGGCTGTTCTTTCTGTTCGATTACAGAGCACGAAGGACGTATTATTCAAAGCCGTTCTGAGCAATCAATTATTGATGAAATTGAACAAATTCGTGACAGAGTACCGGGCTTCACTGGGGTTATCTCTGACTTAGGTGGACCGACAGCGAATATGTACAAGTTGCGCTGTAAGAGTAAAAAAGCAGAGAGTACATGCCGACGTTTATCATGTGTTTATCCTGATATCTGTAAGCACATGGACACGGATCACACCCCAACTATTGAGCTTTATAAAAAAGCCCGTGATGTAAAAGGTGTAAAGAAAATTTTGATTGCGTCTGGCGTACGTTATGACTTAGCTGTAGAAGACCCTCGCTATGTAAAAGAGTTGGTTACCCATCACGTAGGCGGGTACTTAAAAATTGCCCCTGAGCATACTGAAGATGGTCCATTGTCTAAGATGATGAAGCCGGGCATGGGAGCTTACGATAAGTTTAAAGAGCTATTTGATAAATACTCAAAAGAAGCGGGTAAAAAGCAGTATTTGATCCCGTATTTTATTTCTGCTCACCCAGGAACGAAAGACGAAGACATGGTGAACATGGCGTTGTGGTTAAAGTCTAATGACTTTAAGCTTGATCAAGTGCAAAACTTTTATCCATCGCCGATGGCCAATGCAACCACGATTTATCACACTGAGATGAACTCGCTGCGTAATATTAAGAACAATACTGAGCAAGTGCCTGTTCCAAAAGGCGCACGCCAGCGTCGCTTACACAAAGCGATTTTACGTTACCACGATCCTGCTGGTTGGCCGATGATCCGAGAAGCACTAAGAAAAATGGGCAAAGCGAATCTAATCGGTAAAGGACCGAACTGTTTGGTACCTGAAGAAGGTCGTAACGAGAAAGCTGCTAGAGGAAAGGGCGGTAAAGGCCGTGCGGCACTGACTCGTCACACCGGTTTTAGCCAGTTTAAAAAGGCCAATACCAAACCTCGAGTAGGTAAAAATAAGCAGCGCGCAAAGTAAATAGATATAAATACGGCCCTTTAAGGGCCGTTTTTATTTATACCAATTCGCTTAACTAAGTATTATTGCGAATTGGTATTAGATCAATAACCAAGTTGCAGTGCCTAAAAAGGCAAAGATACCAACAATATCAGTGACGGTTGTCAGCACTACGCTCCCTGCAAGGGCTGGGTCAATTTTCATTTTCTTAAGAATTAATGGAATGCTCGCACCCGCAATACCAGCGGCAACAAGATTCATAAACATTGCAAAGGCCAGCACTGCGCCGAGTTTAAAGTCCCACTGCCATAGGGCAACCACACCAGCAATTAATATCGACCAAATAATGCCATTCAGTGCGCCAATCGCTAACTCCTTAAGTAATAAGAAGCGTTGGTTGGTTTGGTTGATATGACCAACCGCTATACCACGAATAACCAGAGTTAGGGTTTGGCTACCCGCAACCCCCCCCATTGAAGGGACGATACCATTGAGTACCGCTAAAATAGGCAAGATTGCTAAGGTGTTTTCGAAAAAGCTTGCCACAATTGCTGCTAACAATGCGGTTAATAAGTTAACCCCAAGCCAAATAGAGCGACGCTGCGAACTTTTTAGCACTGGCGCAAAGGTATCTTCTTCGTCGTCAAGACCAGCGAGGCTTAGCATGCTGTGCTCTGCATCTTCACGGATTACGTCAACGATATCATCAATAGTAATACGACCAAGCAAGTGAGCGTTATCATCCACAACAGGCGCTGAAATCCAGTTGTGACGCTCGAACAGTTGAGCTACATCACTTTCATCCATAGAGATTAGGATTGACTCACAGTCTTCATCCATTAAATCACGAACAATTTTATCTGAAGGACTGGTCAGCAATGTAGTTAATGAAAGCGCGCCTAAAAAGCAGTTATGCTTATCAACTACATATAAGTCATCGGTACCCTCTGGTAGCTCACCTCGTAAGCGTAAATAGCGCAGTACAACATCGAGAGTAACGTCAGGACGAATGGTGACCGTATCGCTGTTCATCAAGGCACCGGCTGAGCGCTCTTGATAAGAAAGTGCTTGAGTTGCTCTCTCTCTATCTTGCGAATCCATGGCACTGACAACGTCTTGATATACGGTATCAGGAAGACTACGTAAAACCTCACCTAAGTCATCGTCGTCCATATCTTCAGTGGCAGCAGCAATGTGCTCAGGCTCCATCTGGGCAATAATGCCAAGACGTACATCTTCAGAGAGTTCTTCTAGAACATCACCACGGACATCTGGATCAACCAGCTGCCAAAGCATACGACGAATTTTATGGGGAGAAGACTCAAGTAAAAGGGCTGTATCACAAGGTGCCGTTTTGGCTAACATACCGCGCACTTGAACAAATTGACCACTATTGAGTGACTTGGTCACTTGTTTGAGTTGTTGTAGTGGATAATCTTGTTCAAAGGCTTCTGGCATTGGCGTCCTTACAACTGAAAAAAGTTTAAATAGGCTAAGCAAATACAGCATAGTTGCTTTGTAGTGTATTTGCAGAGATATCGTCGCACTGCGATAAATTTATTAAGAGTTTTGTAATTTAGAAAAGCGAGCGATATAAAAGTAGGATATTTAAAGGGAATTTTAAATATCCTAATTAAGTTTACCGTAAACCTTGAAGTCTTAGCAAATGCTATTCTTGCTCGTGGAAGCGTTGTGCAATTAATTCGCCGATTGCCGTTAATGCAGCATCGGCGTCAGGGCCTTCGCACACAACGCGAACTTCTTTACCCTGACTACTTTCAAGTAGCATTAATGCTAACACGCTGTCGCCTTCAGCTTCTTTATCATCTTGATAAAGCGTAATTTTGGCATCAAATTGCAGTGCTAATTGCGCTAAAACAGTAGCAGCACGAGCATGTAAGCCAAGTTTGTTTTGAATTAAAAAGGTATCTTCAGCGTGCATTGTTGGTGCCTAATTAAATGTCTTGTTCGCGGTGGCGAATTTTTACATTAGCATGGCTTTTGGCAAAGCTCTCACCAATTGTTTGCGCTAAGTAAACAGAGCGATGCTGGCCGCCGGTGCAACCAATAGCAATGGTCAGGTAACTGCGGTTATTACGCTCTAAATGTGGCAACCAAGTTTGCACAAAGGTTTGTATTTGCCAAGTGAACTTTTGCACTATGCTGTGGCTAGCTAGGTAATCTTTTACTGGTTGATCAAGGCCAGTTAGTGGCTTTAAATCAGGTTCCCAGTGTGGGTTAGGTAAAAAGCGTGCATCAAAAACGTAGTCAGCTTCTTTTGGAATACCATGCTTAAAGCCAAACGACATAAAAGTAATAATTAGCTTTTTATCTTTTTTACCTAAAATCTTTTCGCGAATTGATTCTGCTAACTGATGAACACTCAGATCAGTGGTATCAATCATAAAGTCAGCGCGAGTGATCAACACATCAAGCAGGATTTTTTCTTGTTTAATGGCCAGATCAAGCGGCAAAGAATCAATAGATAGTGGATGCAAGCGGCGTGTTTCTGAAAAGCGCTTGATCAGAGTTTGGTCATCACTGTCTAAATAGAATAGTGTTGGGTTTGCGAAACCTGGCAGGTACTCAAGAATATCATTAAATTCTTGCTGCTCTTTCGGTAAGTTACGTACGTCGATACTGACCGCTATTTTATCGTAGTTATCAGACACACTACGTACGAGCGAAGGCAGTAAATTAACCGGAATATTATCAACGCAATAATAGCCTAAGTCTTCAAGTACTCGTAAAGCGACCGATTTACCTGAGCCTGAGCGACCGCTGATAATTATTAATTCCATTTATGCCTCTGCTGATATGACCTGAAACAGTTGCTGATCGGTAGTAGCACTACGCAGCTGTTTACAAAATTCTTTATCTTTAAGTCTATCAGCAATTGTTGATAAGGTCTTTAGGTGAAGCTGACAGTCACCATCTGGTACGATGAGTGCCACAAAAATATCAACTGGACGATTATCAATTGCATCAAAATTAATAGGGGATTCACTCACTATCACAAATGCATGAGGCTCATCTGCGCCGCTCATTCGGCCATGTGGAATAGCAATACCTCGGCCAATGCCGGTGCTACCTAGTTTTTCTCGGTTGAGTAAAGCATCTAGGATATCTTGTTGCGATAAATGAGGAAGCTGCTGGTGGGCCAGTTCGCTGATATATTCAAGAATTCTTTTTTTGCTATTAAAAAGGACCGCAGCTTTGCTGCAGTCCTGGTTAGTAAGTGAACTTAGTTTCATAATTTAATGTCGAGCTAATTTCTCTTTGTGTTTAATGACTTGGCGATCAAGTTTATCGATCAGTGAGTCAATGGCTGCGTACATATCTTGATGTTCTGTAGAAGCGAACAATTCGCCTCCGTTTACATGTAAAGTTGCTTCTGCTTTTTGGCTTAATTTTTCTACATCTAGAATGACATGAACATTATTAATATGGTCAAAATGCCTTTCTAGTTTTGCAAACTTGGTGTTTACATAGTCTCTTAATGAATCTGTGATTTCTACATGACGACCAGTTAAATTTAGTTGCATAAGCATTTTTCCTTCTATGTAAAACGTCTAAATCAGACTCTTACGCTGATTAGACGGAGGTATTGCTAGAGACTCACGATATTTTGCAATTGTACGTCTAGCTACTTTAATTCCTTGCTCAGCCAATATATCTGCAATTTTGCTATCACTCAATGGTTTAGCTGAGTTTTCTGCAGCGACTAACTTCTTGATTAAAGCGCGTATTGCTGTAGAAGAACACTCACCACCATTTTCGGTGCTGACATGGCTTGAGAAGAAATATTTCAACTCAAAAATACCCCGTGGGGTATGCATATATTTTTGCGTTGTTACCCGTGAAATCGTCGATTCATGCATTTCGACCATTTCAGCAACATCATTTAGCACCATCGGCTTCATTGCCTCAGGGCCATGCTCAAAGAAAGCTTGTTGTTGTTGAACGATACAGTTGGTCACCTTTAATAGCGTATCGTTACGGCTTTCTAAGCTCTTAATAAACCACTTTGCTTCTTGTAAGTGAGAGCGAATAAATTGGCTGTCGCTACTTGATTTAACAGAGCGAGACATAGCTGCATATTGGCTGTTCACTCTAATCTTTGGCATACAATCTGGGTTTAACTCGACTACCCAGCGGCCTTTCACTTTTTTCACTGATACATCAGGTATAACGTACTCAGATTCTTCGCGTACTATGCTATCCGCAGGCTTAGGATTTAAGCTGTGGATGAGCGTCATCACTTCTTTAAGCTCGTTTTCTTTAAGCTTAGTCTTTTTCATCAAAGTTCGATAGTCGCGACTCGCTAATAATTCGATATGCTCAGATAAAACCATTTTAGTTTCAGCTAAATATGGCGTATCGGCATCGAATTGGCGTAGCTGAATGCACAGACATTCTTGTAAACTGCGCGCGCCAATACCCACAGGATCAAATAACTGAATTCTTTTTAAGACCGCTTCGACTTCATCAAGTTCGATTTCTTCTTCATCGTTATTTTGATTAAAGCTTTCGACTATATCTTCACAGCTTACCGTTAAAATACCTGAATCATCGATAGCTTCTACAATTGCCACAGCAATCGCTTCATCAGTAGGGCTAAATGGCGTGAGCTGTAATTGCCACATTAGGTATTCGTGAAGAGTTTCGGTTGATGCACCTTGATAGATAGACTCATCTTCAGGCATTGGCCCTGATGATGTTGAAGGGGCGGCACTCATGTACTCATCCCAAGTAACATCCATGGCTAAGTCATCGCTTACGGTGTCTTTATTGAGAGCATCACTACTTTCTTGCTCGTACTCGCTAGGTGCTTCTTCGGCAGACGCGCTGACTTGCACATCGTCAGACTCCGCTTTTTGCTCATTCTTGCCGGTGCTTTCTTCATTGTAATCCGCTTCTTCCACTTCAAGTAGGGGATTACTATCAAGCGCTTCTTGAATTTCTTGCTGGAGATCCAATGTACTGAGCTGCAACAAACGAATCGCTTGTTGCAGTTGTGGAGTCATTGTAAGTTGCTGGCCCATGCGCAGCTGTAATGATTGCCTCATGTATCCCTAACAATCCTTTTTAAGTTATCGATAACTGTAAAAACACAGTTATCGATTTATTGTCATTGTTATAAGTCTAGCAGATGCTCTAGTCGCTGGCGTAATGGTTACAGCCTGAATTGCTCGCCTAGATATACATCGCGTACAGTTTGGTCTGCTAATACGTGCTCAGGTGTGCCTGATGCAATTAGCTCCCCATGAGAAACAATGTAGGCTTTTTCACAAACATCAAGGGTTTCTCGAACATTATGGTCAGTAATTAGTACACCGATACCACGATTTTTTAGGTGCTCAATAATTTTCTTTATATCTAACACTGAAATTGGATCAACACCAGCAAAAGGCTCATCTAAAAGGATAAATTTAGGATTAGCGGCTAATGCGCGAGCAATTTCTACACGGCGTCGCTCACCACCTGACAGCGCCATACCTTGGCTGTCACGAATGTGTTGAATACTAAATTCATCTAGTAAGCTATTTAGTGTTTCTTCGCGACCTGCTTTGTTTAGATCTTTGCGGGTTTCTAAAATAGCCATCAAGTTTTGGTAAACCGTTAACTTTCGAAAAATTGACGATTCTTGTGGCAGATAGCCGATACCTAAGCGGGCACGATTGTGCATTGGTAAAAGGGTAATATCGTTATCATCAATGCTGATTTTACCTTTGTCGCTTGGGACTAGGCCTACAATCATATAGAAGGTGGTGGTTTTACCCGCACCATTTGGGCCAAGCAAGCCAACAATGCTGCCAGCTTCAACTTCAAGACCGACATTTTTAACCACTTGGCGGCCTTTATAGCTCTTAGCTAAAAGCTCTGCTTTTAATGTACTCATGGTTGACCTTTATTGTCTTTTTTATTTTCAACAGGCACTAAAATAGTGTGTACACGATCTGTTGAGTTTTCGTCTTTTTCAGCACTGATCAGCTGCTGTGCCATATCATAGGTAATGCTTTTTGCTGTTACTTTTTGACCTGCTTGAGTAACTTCAGCTTCACCATTTAAGGTTAAGAAGCGTTTTGCAACATCATAACGAACTTCTTCGGCGCTGGCGCTCATCACGGTGCCATCAGTTTGCTTTTCTTCGAAGTAAGCAGGCTTACCTGTGGCAATAATTAACTCTACTGTACCTTCGGTGTCACCGCCGTGTGCTTCAAGGCGTTCAGCGGTAATACGACGATTACCATGCACGATCTCTACATTACCTTCGAATATGCCAACGCCATCTTTTAGTTTACCTACTTGGCGATCTGAGCTAATGCTAATCTGAGCGCCAGTTTGTTCGGCAGCTGCGCCCGAAAAGGCAATCAATAAGCTTGGGATCAGGAGTAATTTCTTCAGTTTATTGGTCATAGTATATGGTTCGTGTATGGTTAGTTAACTCAACAATTTCGGTTTTTAAATCGGCTTTTAAGCCTTTACCGGTAATCTTTAAATTCGGTCCTGTTAGTGTCACAGGTTGCTTAGAAAACATGGTCATTTTATCAATATCGACATTAATGTTTTCTGCTTTTATATCTTCAATCATGCCGTTGTGGGTTAAGTTTTTAGCAACTACATCCCCTTCAAAAATCAGTTGATCGTTTTCATACAATGTGGCTTCTTTGGCTTTTACTTGCCAAACCTGCTGGTCGCCATAAATAGTAAAAATAGGTTGCTCAAAAAAGGTAAACCCTAATTGTTGATACAACTCCATTTTAGCAGCAGCCACTTTATGACTAATTTTGCCTTGCTCATCATACGCTGTTTGCTTTAACGCCACAGCAGTGTAATCAGGTGTTGCGATGATCTCGTCTTCACTAGTTATTGTGTCTGTTGATTGGTTAAAGTACGGGTACCATAACCACACCATGCAACAAACAAAAACAATACTCAGTAAAATACGGGCTATATTCATGCGCTGGTTCCATCGCTAGTTAACGGCTTACCGTTTTCTAACATCAGTAAATCAGTTAATTCACGCACAGCTCCAAAGCCACCTGGTAATAATGTGGTGTAATGAGCCAGCTTTTTAATCAGTGGGTGTGCGTCGTTTACAGCAACAGCAAACCCTACTTTTTCCATTACTGGTAAGTCTGGACCATCATCACCAATATAGGCAATTTGTTCATCAGTCAGCCCCAGTTTATCTTTTAACTCTTGATAAGCAATCAGCTTATCTTCTTGTCCCTGATAAATGTGCTGAACTGTTAGGCTAGTCATTCGCTGCTGAACTATTTGTGAATGGCGGCCAGTAATCACAGCCACTTCAAAGCCACTATTAATGAGCGCTTTAATACCAAAGCCATCTTTAGTATTAAATGCTTTAAGCTCTTCGCCATCATTACCTAAATAAATTCGGCCATCAGAAAAAACACCATCTATATCACAGATTAGCAGTTTTACTTTTTGTGCGCGCTGACTCACATCAGGGCTAAGAGGCTGGTATAGCTCGGCGAATGTCATTGCTTAAAGAACTCCTGCTTTTAATAGGTCTTGCATATTAAGGGCACCAATTGGCGTATTACTTTGATCTACCACAATTAAACCATTGATACGTTTACGTTCCATAATATTTAAAGCTTCAGCTGCAAGCATATCAGGGCGAGCAGTTGTACATGAACTAGTCATCACTTGGCTAATTGCAGTGCTATGGATATCGATGCGCTGTTCTAAAATACGGCGTAAGTCACCATCAGTGAATAACCCGGCTAACTTTTCGTCTGCTCCGATTACAGCGGTCATACCAAGGCCTTTGGCTGACATTTCGATTAGTGCGTCTTTAATGCTTTGGGTTTCGCTAACGATTGGTGTGGCGTCGCCTGCGTGCATCACATCATCTAATGTAAGCAATAAACGTTTACCTAAGCTGCCACCCGGGTGTGAAAGCGCAAAGTCATCGGCTGTGAAACCACGGGTTTCAAGTAATGCAACCGCCATTGCATCGCCCATAACCAAGGTTGCAGTAGTACTTGCAGTTGGCGCAAGGCCTAACGGACATGCCTCTTGGCTTACTTTAATGCACACATGAACATCAGACAGTTTTGCCATGGTTGAGTCTGGGTTGCCTGTTAGTGAAATCATCTTTGCGCCAATGCGCTTAATAACAGGGATAATGCTGAGTACTTCGCTGGTCTCACCTGAGTTCGAAATACACATCACCACATCATCACGGGTGATCATGCCTAAATCACCGTGGCTTGCTTCGCCAGGGTGAACAAAAAATGCAGGTGTGCCAGTACTTGCAAGGGTCGCCGCAATTTTATTACCAACGTGGCCTGACTTGCCCATACCAATCACAATAATACGACCTGTACATTGGAACATTAATTGGCAAGCGCTATCGAAATCTTGATTTATATATTGCTCAATTTCTTGTAAAGCTTGTGCTTCAATTTCGAGTACGCGCTTACCCTGCGCGATAAAGCTAGGTTGTGTCATTAATTATCCTACTTGGCTGAAAATATAGCCCTGATATGCAATAAATGCGACTAACAAGAAGCCACCTTCTACTCTATTGATACGACGAGCACCTTTAAAGTTCAATGACATGGCAATCAACACAATCGTTGCTGCAATCATGATAAGTGCATCGCGGTTTGCCGCAGAAGGGTCAATAATTGACGGATTGATAATACCTGCAAGTGGTAATACGGCGAGTAAATTGAAAATGTTTGAGCCAACGATATTCCCGAGCGCTAAATCGTCTTCGTTCTTTAATACCCCAGCAATACAGGCTGCCAGCTCTGGTAGGCTGGTACCAATAGCAATTATGGTTAAACCTATTACAAGGTCTGATAGACCAAAATATTTCGCAATATCAACGGCTGATTCAACTAAAAAGTGTGAACTAATTGGTAATAAAATCATGCCGATGACTAACCAAAATACGGCAGATTTGGTACTGACATCATTCGGAACATCTTCACATGCTTCGCTGACAAATGGGTCATCTTGGTTTTTAGCACGCAGAGAAACAATAACTAAACCACCAATAAACACCGCAAAAGCAATCATCAAGGCAATGCCTTCAGCGAACGAAAAATAGTTATCTGAGAACACATACCAAGCGGCTACTGAGATTAACAGTACCAGCGGCATTTCGCGTTTAAGTGTCATTGAAGATACTGAAAGAGGGCGTAGTAAAGCTGTGACACCAAGTACAAGTAAGATGTTAGTAATGTTAGAGCCGACCGCATTACCTACCGCAGTATCTGTTTTATCAGCAAGTGCTGCCGATGCAGATACCATCATTTCAGGGGCTGATGAGCCCATAGCAACAACGGTTAAACCAATGATTAGGGTGGGGATCCCCATATTTTTTGCGAGTGCAGCCGCCCCATAAACAAACCGATCGGCACTCCAAACGAGTGCAGCAAAACCAATAATTAAAATGACAAAAGAAGTCACCATTGTGATACGCCAACATTACTTATACAGATGACTGCAAATAGTAACAAAAGCGAACCTGAAAGTATAAGTAAAAGAATGGGCTGGCGAGCATAAAGCGTGCTTAGCAAGGAAACTAAATTTCAGGTGTCGTTAAGCTCTTTGCAGCTAGCTTTAGAATTTATTGATAGAAAATATTACAAAATTTTACGATTTGTTTTTTCCATCTTGACTAAAAAACCCTTAAAATGGCAAAACTAGTGAAAAACGTTATGGAGAGCGACTTGTCGCAATCAATAGTAGAAATCAAGGATGTAACCTTTTCACGGGGCGATAGAATCATATATAAAAATATGAGTTTTAACATTCCGAAAGGCAAGATTACCGCTATCATGGGACCAAGCGGCATTGGTAAAACCACCATGTTGCGCTTAATTGGCGGTCAGCTTAAACCTGATTCTGGTGACATTTTATTTGAAGGCAATAGCATTCCTGGCATGACTCGCAAGGAACTTTATGCTGCCCGCACCAAAATGAGTATGCTGTTTCAAAGTGGCGCTTTATTTACCGATATGTCAGTGTTTGACAATATCGCCTTTCCTTTGCGCGAACATACTCAACTCAGCGAAGATTTAATCCGACTTGTCGTTTTAATGAAATTACAAGCTGTCGGCTTACGTGGCGCACAAGACTTAATGCCGTCTGAGCTTTCTGGTGGTATGGCTCGCCGTGCTGCTTTAGCGCGTTCAATTGCTCTTGATCCAGAGCTTATCATGTACGATGAGCCATTTGCTGGCCAAGACCCTATCTCTATGGGTGTGTTAGTTAAGCTAATTAAATCACTGAATGAGGTGCTAGGTTTATCATCACTTATCGTGACCCATGATGTAACAGAGGTGATGAGCATTGCTGATCACGTGATCATCATTGCTGATCAAGGGGTGATAGGCGAAGGTTCACCAGAGCAAATGCAAAACCATGAATCTGAGCTTGTGCAACAGTTCTTAAATGGTTTATCGGATGGTCCTGTACCATTCCATTTCCCAGCTCCTGCGTATGATGATGAATTACTAGGAGTGCATAATGCTTGATCTATTCCAGAAGTTAGGTCACAAAACATTAGGGCGCTTTGCCGCGCTTGGTCGTTCAACTCAGATGCTGTTTGGTGCACTCGTTAATGTGCCGAACTTCAAAAAAGGCACGCCTTTACTTGTTCGCCAATTATATATGGTGGGCTCGCAATCTCTTTTAATCATTATGGTGTCAGGCTTATTCATCGGTATGGTGCTCGCCCTGCAGGGTTACACCGTATTAGTAGGCTATGGTGCTGAAGATAGCTTAGGGCCTTTAGTGGCATTGAGCTTATTACGGGAGTTAGGCCCTGTAGTAACTGCGTTACTGTTTGCAGGCCGCGCGGGCAGTGCACTTACTGCTGAAATTGGTTTAATGAAAGCAACCGAGCAATTATCAAGTTTAGAAATGATGGCGATTGATCCACTTAAACGCATTATTGCACCGCGTTTTTGGGCTGGTTTTATCAGTATGCCATTACTTGCATTAATATTTTCTGCGGTTGCTATTATCGGCGCTCATTTAGTGGGTGTTGATTGGCTTGGTGTTGATTCAGGAAGCTTCTGGTCAATCATGCAAGCGCAAGTGTCGTTTCAACAAGATATTGTGAACGGCATGATTAAGAGTTTTGTATTCGCCATGATTGTGACCTGGATTGCACTTTACAAAGGCTATGACTGTGTTCCTACATCTGAGGGGATCAGTAAAGCGACAACAGAAACCGTTGTGCACTCGTCATTGGCAGTATTAGGTTTTGACTTTATTTTAACAGCGGTAATGTTTACCAGCTAATTAGGGTATAAAGATGAATTCACGGAAATTAGAAATATTAGTTGGCTTTTTTGTAGCCCTTGGTATCGCTGCATTTGCATTATTAGCATTTAAAGTTGCGAATGCCGGCATTAGTGGTAGTGGTGAGACTTACCAACTGAATGCAAAGTTTGAAAACATTGGTTCTTTAAAAGCACGTGCGCCGATTAAAGTAGGTGGTGTAGTTGTTGGCCGAGTTGAATCAATCTTTATTCACCCAAAAGAGTTTGTGCCTGTGGTAAATATGGCGATTGATGCAAATTACTTATGTAAGTTTTCAGACACAACATCAATCTCTATTTTGACATCAGGTATTTTAGGTGAGCAGTACTTAGGCATTAACCCTGTTATTGCCCCTGAATCTGCTGAGCAACGCTGTATGGGTGAAGATGTAACAGCAAGTGAGCATGATACAGATCTAGATGATCTATTTGGTGTTGAAAGCAAAGCGCTTGCAGATGGTGACTACATTACTGATACAAAATCAGCGCTTGTTTTAGAAGAGTTAATCGGTCAGTTCTTATTCAACCAGGGTGGTGAATAATTATGTTTAAGAAGTTTTTATTATGTATTGCTGTGCTGTTTAGCCTAAACGCACAAGCCGCTGAACCTAAGGTTGATTTAAAAGACCCGTACAAAATGGTTCGTACAGTGTCAGATAATACTTTTGCACGTATTACCAAAGACCAACCTCTTATCGCGAAAGACAAAGAGCATCTTCGCGTTATTGTAGAAGAAGAGCTAATGCCTTACATTGACTACAAGTATGCTGCACTGCGCGTACTAGGTAATCACGTGTCAAAGGTGCGTGCTATCGAAGATAAAGAGGAAAAAGCGAAAGCGATTAAAGAGTTACAACGCTTCATTGACGTTTTTCAAAAGTATTTAATTGCTACTTACGCAGGTGTGTTTACTCAATACACTAATCAAAGCGTTGAGTTTGCTCCGCCTCAGCCTTTCAAAGGCCAAGATGTGGTGGTTGTTAAAACTAAGATTGTTGAAGCCGGTAAACCTGATATCAGAATCGACTTTAAAGTACGTGAAGACCGCAGTGGTGACTGGGGCGCGTACGATATGATCGCAGAAGGTATTAGTTTGCTTGATGCTAAACAAAGTGAATTACAAGGTATTTTACGCCAACATGGTCTAGATTATGTAAGTGACTTACTAGAGCAGAAGAGCCAACTGCCAGTGCAATTTAGAGGTGATGGTGGCGATGAGTAAAGTCGAGATTACTCAACTTGAAGATAACCAGTTTCGAGTCAGTGGCGAACTGACTCGAAATTCAATTGGCCGTGAACGCCTTCTGAACGCCAAGTCAGATTCTAGCCATAAAACATGGTATTTTGACCTTTCTGGGCTATCTAGGGTTGACACAGCGGGCTTAGCTTGGTTAATTCACTCTTTCGCAGAATTAAAGCAGCAAGGTATTCACCTTGAACTGCAAAATAGCCCTGAACAATTGCAAAATTTAATGCAATTGGGTCAGGTCACAAACTTATTTGAGTGAGATTTATGGAAACAAGCCAAGTCGAAACGTTATTACGCGACGAACTAAAACTAGATGAAGTGATTGTTAAAGCAAATGGTAGCCACTACGAAGTGATTGCTGTTGGTGAGTGTTTTGATGGTTTATCTCGCGTGAAGAAGCAACAGTTGGTTTATGCTCCGTTAATGTCAACAATCTCAGACGGTACAATCCACGCTGTATCTATTAAAGCGTTCACACCGACTGAATGGAAACGCGAACAAAAATTTATTTTACCTCAATAGTCGCAGGGCCTCCTAATGGATCAATTTGTTATTCAAGGTGGCACCTCGCTGGCAGGTGAAGTCACTATTTCTGGCGCTAAAAATGCCGCTCTTCCAATTCTTTTTGCTGCGCTTTTAGGGCAGGGCAAAAGTACCTTTAGTAATGTTCCTCGTTTACGCGATATTGGCACCACAGAAGCCTTGTTAAAAACACTGGGTGCAAATGTAGAGTGGCAGCAAGACAAGCTAATCATTGATGGTGCGACGGTTGATAAAACGCTTGCACCGTACGATCTGGTAAAGCAAATGCGTGCCTCAGTACTTGCATTAGGTCCTTTAGTTGCCCGTTTTGGTGAAGCGCAAGTATCACTGCCTGGTGGTTGTGCAATTGGTGCTCGCCCAGTTGATATCCATATTCAAGGTCTTGAGCGCATGGGCGCTATCATCAAGGTTGAAAATGGTTACATCAACGCAAAGGTTGATGGTCGCTTAAAAGGCGCTGAAATCTTTATGGAGATGGTCAGTGTTGGCGCAACAGAAAACTTACTGATGGCAGCAACGCTGGCTGACGGTAAAACAGTACTTGAAAATGCAGCTCGCGAACCTGAAATTACCGATCTTGCTAATTGCTTAATTGCGATGGGTGCGAAGATCAGCGGTGCAGGCACTAGCCGTATCGAAATTGAAGGGGTTGAGTCACTATCGGGTTGTGAGTACAGCATTCTTCCTGATCGCATTGAAACAGGCACTTTCTTGGTTGCGGCGGCAATGGCTGGCGGTGAAGTGCTTTGTAAAAATACAGACCACCATAGTCTTGATCCTGTGATTGAAAAGTTGCGTGCTACCAATGCCTTGGTTGAAGTCACTGATAACAGCATTTACCTTGATATGCGTGGCCGCGAACTAAAAGCGGTTAATATTAAGACTATGCCACACCCGGGTTTCCCTACCGATATGCAAGCGCAATTTACAGCTTTAAATGTGGTAGCGAAGGGCAGTGCAACCATCACAGAAACGATTTTCGAAAACCGTTTTATGCACGTGCCTGAGTTACAGCGTATGGGCGCAAACATTCGCTTAGAAGGTAATACAGCAATTTGTGGGGATACCGAAAGCTTATCGGGCGCACAGGTAATGGCAACTGATTTACGTGCCTCGGCAAGTCTGATTCTTACTGGCATCGTTGCTCAAGGTGAGACTATTGTTGACCGCATCTATCACGTAGATCGTGGTTATCAACGCATTGAAGATAAGTTGAGTGCTCTAGGTGCCAATATCAAGCGTCGTTCAAGCTAATCGCTAAGACTTATAAAAAAGGCCTAACATCAGTTAGGCCTTTTTTATATCTGTGTTGTTTCAGTAACTACTGCTCGTCTTCGAGTTCAGCAACAGTTACCATCACTTTTAAGACTTTACCATCGCGGTAAATCTCAAATTCAAGCTCTTTACCTGGTTCTGTATTCGCAAGTTTCTCGAGCACTTGTTGTGGGTTGGCTACAGGAATACCGCCAATTTTGATTACAATGTCAGTTTCTCTGATGCCTGCTTTCCAAGCTGGGCCAAATGGATCAAGTTGAGAAATACGCATGCCTGCAACAGGTGTAAAGCTATCGCTTACATCTTTGCCCGTGCTATCAATACCTGTGCCACTGAAGCCTAAATAGCCACGAACGACACGACCATGTTTGATTAGCTTATCCATCACATCTTTGGCAATCGAGTAAGGTACCGCAAAAAAGATACCCTGAATATCGAGATTTTCATGAGTTTTAAATTGTGCCGAGGTAATACCGACTAAGTCACCTCGTGAATTGACTAACGCGCCACCTGAGTTACCTACGTTAATCGCAGCATCCATCTGTAACAGGCTGCTGTAAGGGCTATCGATTAAGTTTTGTTTACCCGTCGCACTGATTATACCTTGGGTAATGGTTTGGCCTAAGTTAAGCGGGTTTCCAATCGCTAAAACAACATCACCAACACGTGGCTTAAATTTATCATTTACTGGAATTTTTGGTAAATGCTCAGCGCTGATCTTTAATAGCGCTAAATCTGTTTGAGTATCAAAACCAATCACTTGTACATCATAAAAGCGACGGCCATCAGCCAGCGTGACGATAATGAGATCGGCATTTTTAATTACATGGTAGTTAGTCAGAATATAGCCGTCTTGGGTCATGATCACACCAGAGCCAAGAGCTTGAACGGTGTTTTGGCGTTTATAGCGCGGTTGATTGGAAATGCTTTCTGAAAAAATAGTAACAACCGACGGTGCTGCTTTTTGCACTGCATCAGCAAAGCTCATGTGCTCTGATGATATCGCCGCAGGTAAATTCATATCTGGTAACAGTGTGCTACGAAGGCTTGGGCTAAATAACACCACTAAAAAGGCAATGCCTAAACCGGTGAAAAGCGGAGGAAGGATAAATTTAAAAAGTTTTAGCACAGTATTCTTATTATCAGTGAGCAATCCCTTAATGATGGCACAAAAAAAATAACAGCGGCAAGCACCGCTGTTATTTTTTCATGATTTATCAACTAGGTTTACTGGATCAGTACGAAAATAAGCTCTCTACCGCGCTTAACACCTAGTACGATGTTACCTTTGGTATTTTCGATGATCTTATTCATGTCGCGAATTGTTTCAACGCGTTGACGGTTAACTTGCATGATCACGTCACCTTCTTCAAGGCCAACGCGAGCAGCAGGAGAACGTGCTTGCACGCCGGTTACTTCAACACCTTTACCATCACTCTTCTGAGTGTTTTCTAATGTTGCACCTTGGAAAGCTGGGTGTGTCTCTTCGCCTGCGGCAGTTGTGGCTGATGCACCATCGAGCGTGACATTAACAGTTTTAACTTTGCCATCTCGGTAAATGCCCAGTTTTACTTTTTTGCCCTCACCAAGTGTAGCAATTTTACTGCGTAGTTCATGGAAGCCACTAATTTCGGTGCCATCAACGCTAATAATTACATCACCGGCTTTGATACCCGCTTTACTTGCTGCGGTATCATCCATTACTTGCATAACGTAAGCGCCTTGTTTCACGTCGAGTTGTTGTGCTTTAGCAAGGCCTGCATCAAGTGGGCGACCCGAAATACCTAATGAGCCACGGCGCACTTCACCGTGTTCGATAATTTGGTCAACAAGGTTTTTCATCATGGTAGATGGAATTGCAAAGCCAATCCCCACGTTGCCTCCAGATGCACCTAAGATAGCGGTGTTGATACCAATCAGCTCACCATTAAGGTTAACTAACGCGCCGCCTGAGTTACCTTGGTTGATAGCTGCATCGGTTTGAATAAAGTCTTCATAGCCTTCTATATTTAAACCGCTACGGCCAAGGGCACTGACGATACCTGATGTTACTGTGTGACTTAAACCAAATGGATTACCAATGGCAACTGCAAAATCACCTACACGTAACTGATCTGAATCGGCAATTTTAAGCGCTGTTAAGTCCTCAGCATCAATTTGCAACAAGGCAATATCTGATTCTTTGTCGCTACCGATTTTAGTTGCTTCGTATTCTCGGCCATCCTCTAAGGTCACCACCATTTTTTCGGCATCTTCGATAACATGGTTATTGGTTACCACGTAACCTTCGTCTGCATCAATGATCACACCTGAGCCTAGGCCACTAAATTCACGCTTTTGACTGCCACCACGAGGAACACCAAAAAAGTCATCAAAAGGAGTCGCACGGCGGCGAACTTCTTTAGAGCCTGATACTTGAATACTCACCACACCCGGTGTGATCTGTTCAAGCATAGGTGCTAGGGTTGGCAATTGTTGACCATTTACAGCAACAGGAAGTTTTGCCATTGAAATTGCAGGGCTTAATAATAAGCTAGAAGATAAAATAGCAGCACTGATAACAGATAATTTCATTTTCATAGTCTGGGTTTACTCCACTTCAGAGATAAAGCAAAAACTAAAAAGGGCTGCATAAGCAGCCCTTTTCTTGGTTTAGATATAAAGCTGTTATATCTAAAGACTATGGGGTCAAAAAAAAGTTCATCAAGAGGCTTTAGAATGTTCTGAAACTTTCTCTGAGCCAGTGAACAGGCCCGTTTCACCTACAACATAGTCAGCTGGCTGAGCTTCGGCACTTGAACGATCGCCTCTGCGGTCTTGTAATGAGTTTTGTAATTGCTCAGTCGTTTCTTTAGAAAAGAATGGCTCATTTGGATGCTGTTTTTTATCAGCAAGTAGTAGTTTATTTGTTTCTTCTACATGGTTCAGTAGCTGGTCGTAGTTATCTTTCATTTTAGATACTAGCTTACCTGTGCTCGCTAGATGATCAGCTACATCTTGACGATATTGTTCAAGCGCATTGTTAGCTTGCTCGACTTGTTGTTCTAGTTCGTCTTGCTTAAATTGTTTTTTGGTTACAAAAGCACCAATGAAGAATGCTGAAATTGCAACGATGATTAGAATACCTATCCAGGTAATTGTGCCCATAAATCTACCCCTTTGGGAAAAAATAACAAAAACAAATGCTTTAAAAGCATTTATAGTCCAATCATTATTAAAATATGCTTAATTTGATTGTGAAATCATACTGCGGGCTAATATACCCTGAGATACGATGCGTGTTAATATACTGTGCAAATTTAACTGTGTTTTATTGTAACGACCTATGACTCCTTGGCAGAAATACCAACAAGATTTACAACGTGAAGACTTTGTACATGATGCAGCGCAAGAAAATGCAGTGCGCCATTTGCAAAGACTCTATGATGACCTAACGGCAGACAAACCGGCCGCGAAGGGGTGGTTTGCCAAACTATTCTCTAAAGATAGCACGCCAAGTATAAAAGGGCTGTATTTTTGGGGCGGAGTAGGTAGAGGTAAGACCTATTTAGTTGATACTTTCTACGAAGCTTTACCTACTGATCGTAAGATGCGTGTGCACTTTCACCGTTTTATGCATCGCGTGCATGATGAGCTGAAAAAGTTAAAAAATACCAGTAATCCATTAAATGTGGTTGCAGATATATTTAAATCAGAAACGGATATTATCTGTTTTGATGAATTTTTTGTGCAAGATATCACTGATGCAATGCTACTAGGTGGCTTGATGGAAGCATTATTTGAACGCGGTATTGTGCTGGTTGCGACATCAAACATCGTGCCTGATGAGCTATATCGAAACGGTTTACAACGTGCGCGTTTCTTACCAGCAATAGAACTGGTAAAAGCCAATACCGAAATTGTTAATGTTGATTCGGGGGTTGATTATCGCTTACGTACCCTTGAGCAAGCCGAAATTTTCCATAGTCCGCTTGATAAGCAAGCTGATGATAATTTATTTGAATACTTCGATAAGTTGTCACCTGAGCCCGGTGTGCTCGATAAAGAAATTGAAATTGAAGGGCGGATGATCAAAACCCGTAAAGTGTCTGACTGTATTGCTATGTTTGAGTTTAGTGAACTATGTGAAACAGCCCGCAGCCAAGTTGATTACATGGAAATAAGCCGACTTTATAACACGGTGATTTTGTCTAACGTAAAATCATTAGGCCAAGCCAATGATGATGCCGCACGTCGTTTTATCGCGTTAGTGGATGAATTCTACGAGCGTCATGTAACGCTGATTATTTCTGCTGAAAAGCCAATAACCGAGCTATATAGCGAAGGTAACTTAAATTTTGAATTTAAGCGTTGTATTAGCCGACTACAAGAAATGCAATCGCTAGAGTATTTAGCAAAAGAGCATCTAGCGTAGTAGAGCTGTCAGCCTTCAGCCGTCAGTTTTTAGCTGATCGAGATAGTGGTTTAGTTTTTATGTTTTTAACCACAATAGCTTTACATTTATTTCTCTGGTTTTATGTTTTTGATAGCTGATAGCTGATAGCTGATAGCTGATAGCTGATAGCTGATAGCTGATAGCTGATAGCTGATAGCTGATAGCTGATAGCTGATAGCTGATAGCTGATAGCTGATAGCTGATAGCTGATAGCTGATAGCTGATAGCTGATAGCTGATTTTCTCGAATAAAAAACAACCATCATATAGCAATGTGGTTCAAGTGCTGGTATACTCCCGCGTCTGCCACGTTGCGTTCTATTGCCAGATATTAGTTTAGCCTCTAATTGATGGCTCAAAGTCTTAAACTCGAAGGGGTTAAAGCATTCAACTTAGAGCGGTAATTAATAATAATTACCTGTGGTTTTAATTAAAAAACATTGGATTTTAATAAATGAAAACGTTTGTTGCTAAGCCAGAAACAGTAAAACGTGACTGGTACGTAGTTGACGCTGAAGGTAAAACTTTAGGTCGCATCGCTACTGAAATCGCTCGTCGCCTACGCGGTAAGCATAAAGCTGAATACACTCCTCACGTAGATACTGGTGATTACATCATCGTTATCAACGCTGAGAAAGTTACTGTTACTGGTAATAAAGCAAAAGACAAAATGTACTACGCTCATACTGGTTTCCCAGGTGGTCTTAAGTCTACTACTTTCGACAAGCTTCAAGCTGCAAAGCCTGAAATGATCATCGAAAAAGCTGTTAAAGGCATGTTGCCACGTGGTCCTTTAGGCCGCGCAATGTACCGTAAACTTAAAGTTTACTCAGGTACTGAGCACAACCATGCTGCACAACAGCCTCAGGTTCTAGACATTTAAGGAGCACTATCATGGCAAATCAATACTACGGTACAGGTCGTCGTAAAAGTTCAAGTGCTCGCGTATTCTTACGCCCAGGCACTGGTAACATCGTAATCAACAAGCGCTCTCTAGAAGAGTACTTCGGTCGTGAGACTGCTCGCATGGTTGTTCGTCAAGCATTAGAGCACGTAGAAATGACTGAAAAGTTTGACCTACACATCACTGTTTCAGGTGGTGGTACTACTGGTCAAGCTGGTGCTATCCGTCACGGTATCACTCGTGCACTTATGGAGTTTGACGAGTCTCTACGTCCTACACTTCGTAAAGCAGGTTTCGTTACACGTGATGCACGTAAAGTTGAGCGTAAGAAAGTGGGTCTTAAGAAAGCACGTAAGCGTCCACAATTCTCAAAACGTTAATATTTACGTTTATCAGAATACCAAAAACCCAGCTTCGGCTGGGTTTTTTGTTTTTCAGAGCTGTCAGCTTTAAGCCGTCAGTTTTTAGCTGATCGAGAGAGGGCTCACTGCTTGAATGAACAAGTTCTTGCCAAGGCTTAATATTCCCATATACTTCTCGCATCTCGCATCTCGCATCTCGCATCTCGCATCTCGCATCTCGCATCTCGCATCTCGCATCTCGCTGAAGCGCAAAACCCTACCTTTTTTCGTTCGATATTTGACCACTGATAATAATTAGTACGTATTACAGTAAAAAAACTTCAAGATTTAGCAAAATTAGCTTAAATCCATCAGTTAATTGATGAAATTTTTTGCTACAATTGGGGGGCAAGTAATGTGAGTGAGTTCAACAACAGCTAATGCAGAATTCTGTTTCCTCTTAGTGAGGTTGATCTTGGTCAGTATATTGTTTTTTTATATGCGTTATCATAACCAGCGGCTTCATACTCGAGCTAACCTAAATTAATAATTCATTAAATAGGGTTTATTCGAGCATGAGACTGTGAATAACCTTGTTTTAATCAAGGGTTTTAATTATGATCGCGTCTATTTTGAAATTTCTAAAAATTAACCTGCTGTAACTGATGTTCTCAATATGGCAAGTGTTGGGAATCATAGTGGAGATAAGTGGATGAGCAATGCGCCTGTAGACAATGGCCGACGTCGCTTTTTAACCATAGCTACCTCTGTTGTTGGTGGTGTTGGTGCGGCTGGGGCTGCTGTTCCTTTTATTGCGTCTTGGAATCCAAGTGAGCGAGCTAAATCTGCGGGTGCGCCTGTAGAAGTAGATATCAGCAAGCTTGAGCCAGGACAATTAATACGTGTTGAGTGGCGAGGAAAACCTGTTTGGGTTATTAATCGTACACCAAGAATGCTTGAACAGATGAAAGAACATGAAGGTCAACTTCGTGATCCTGCGTCTGAAGAGCCTCAACAACCTGAATCATCAACCAATGAATATCGTTCGCAACGTCCTGAAATTTTCGTTGCTGTTGGTATTTGTACGCACTTAGGTTGTTCTCCTAGCTTCCTACAAGGTGGCTTTGGTGAGAAAGTAGAGGGCACAGACGACGGTTTCTTCTGTCCGTGTCACGGTTCTAAATTTGATATGGCTGGTCGTGTATTCCAATCTGTACCTGCACCATTAAATCTAGAAATTCCTCCGTATACCTTCCTTGATGACACGACTATTCTAGTCGGTGAAGAAAAAGGAGTGGCGTAATGTTTGGTAAAATTATTGGTTGGATCGACGATCGTATTCCAATGACACGTGTTTGGAACATGCATATTGCACAGTATCCAGCACCAAAAAACTTTAACTTCTGGTACTTCTTTGGCTCTTTAGCCATGTTAGTACTTGTTAACCAAATCGTAACTGGTATCTGGTTAACAATGAACTTCGTACCATCTGCTGAAGGTGCTTTCGCATCGGTAGAATACATCATGCGTGATGTAGAATACGGTTGGTTACTTCGTTACCTTCACTCAACAGGTGCATCAGCGTTCTTTATCGTTGTATACCTGCACATGTTCCGTGGCATGATCTACGGTTCTTACCAAAAACCACGTGAATTACTGTGGTTATTCGGTATGTTCATCTTCTTAGCGCTTATGGCTGAAGCTTTCATGGGTTACTTACTACCTTGGGGACAAATGTCTTTCTGGGGTGCACAGGTAATCATTTCACTATTCGGTGCGATTCCGGTTATTGGTGATGACTTAACGCTTTGGATCCGTGGTGACTACGTAATTTCTGGTGCTACGCTTAACCGCTTCTTTGCACTACACGTAATTGCATTACCTTTAGTAATCGTTATCTTAGTATTCTTACACATTGTTGCACTACACGAAGTGGGTTCAAACAACCCTGATGGTGTTGAAATTAAGCGTAAGAAAGGCACTGTAGCTGAAGAAGATAAGCCTAAATTCAAATTCCACGAGTATTACACCAACAAGAAAGACATTGTTGATGCAATCCCGTTCCACCCTTACTACACAGTAAAAGATATTGTGGGTGTGGTTGGTTTCTTAATCTTATTCTGTTGGGTTGTATTCTTTATGCCTGCGATGAATGGTTTCTTCCTAGAAGCGCCAAACTTCGAAGCAGCTAACCCGCTGAAAACACCAGAGCACATTTTCCCAGTTTGGTACTTTACGCCATTCTACGCAATCCTACGTGCAATCCCTAACAAGTTAATGGGTGTTGTGGCGATGGGTGCATCTATCGTAGTGCTTGCGTTACTACCTTGGATTGACCGTGGTTCGGTTCGCTCTATTCGTTATCGTTGTGGTTTACACAAGTTAAACATCGCACAATTCGTGGTAACTTTCGTTATCTTGGGTTGGGTTGGTGCTACACCACAAACTGATTTCAAAACGCTGTTATCACAAATCACGACTGTGACATACTTCATGTTCTTCGTATTGTTATTTGTTTACAGCAAGAATGAGAAAACTAAGCCATTACCAACGAGGTTGACGAAATGATGAAAAAGCTAATTATCGGTTTATTCGCATTGTTGCCATCGTTGACAATGGCAGCAGGTCCTTCGGTTCCTTTAATGGATGCGAACATTGACCTTAAAGATAACGCATCTTTACAGCGCGGTGCTAAATTGTTCATGAACTACTGTCTTGGTTGTCACCAAATGCAGTATCAACGTTATGAGCGTACGTTCCGCGATATCGGTATTCCTACTGAGATTGGTCAAGAGCAATTAATTTTTGATGGCTCAAAAGTAGGTAGCCACATCAAAAATGCGATTGATAAAGATGACGCAGCTAAATGGTTTGGCGCAGCGCCACCGGATCTTACGCTTGTTGCGCGAGTTCGTGGTACTGACTGGATCTACACTTATCTGAAGTCATTCTATAAAGACGAGTCTCGTCCGTTTGGCGTAAACAACGTTGTTTTCCCATCGGTAGGTATGCCACACGTTCTTCAAGAACTACAAGGTTTACCAACACCAATCACTGAAGAAGTGGAAGAACATGGTCACACTGTGACTAAAGTTGTTGGCGTTGAAACAGATGGTTCTGGTGAAATGAGTGTTGACGAGTACGATCGTGCTGCTCGTGACTTAACTAACTTCTTAGCTTACGTTGGCGAGCCGTCACGTTTAGAGTCAGAAGCGTTAGGTCTTAAGGTAATTGGTTTCCTAGTGATTCTATTTATCTTGGCATTCATGCTGAAGAAAGAATACTGGAGAGATGTTCACTAATCCTGGGCATTTTGAAAGGTAGTTTTGTGATAGGGGCTTAAGCCCCTATTGCTGTTTTTGTAATATAATGGAGGTAGGCATGGCCGTAGCTGCCAATAAGCGCCCTGTAATGACCCTGTTTTCTGGTGCTAACTGTATGTATAGCCATCAAGTACGTATCGTACTTGCTGAAAAAGGTGTAAGTGTTGACATTCACCTGGCTGAAAAGGATAACCTGCCAGAAGCACTTCATGAGATTAACCCTTACGGTACAGTACCAACACTGATCGATCGTGAGCTTGGTTTATATCAGGCAAACATCATCATGGAATACCTTGATGAACGTTTCCCTCATCCTCCACTAATGCCAGTTTATCCGGTTATGCGTGGCCGTAGTCGTCTGATGATGCATCGTATCGACACGGATTGGTATAGCCTAGCTAACAAAATCACTAGCGGTAGCAGCGAAGCTGCGCAAGCACGTAAAGAGCTTACAGAAGCGTTACTTGCAATTGCACCAATCTTCTCTGAAGCACCTTACTTCATGAGTGAAGAGTTCAGCTTAGTTGATTGTTATTTAGCACCACTACTTTGGCGTTTACCTGAGCTTGGCATTGAGCTTAATGGTGCAGGCGCGAAAGAGCTTAAAGAATACATGTTGCGTTTATTTGAGCGTGAATCATTCCAAGCTTCACTAACTGAAGCAGAGCGTGAGATCCGTTTATAATGACGCCTAATCGTCCTTATTTACTACGCGCTTTCTTTGATTGGATTGTTGATAATCAGTGCACACCACACTTAGTGGTTAACGCTGATTTTCCTGCTGTACAAGTACCAACACAGTTTGTGCAAGACGGTCAGATCGTTTTGAACATTAGCCCATCAGCGGTAACACAATTTGCAATGGACAACCAACAGCTTAGCTTTAATGCGCGCTTTGGTGGCCAACCAATGCAAGTGTACGTACCTATGGGTGCTGTGCTCGCAATTTATGCACGTGAGAATGGTGAAGGGACTGTATTTACTGCAGAAGAATTCATCGAGGACGAAGACGATTTTGCTCCGGTATTAGAAAGTGTTGAAACACCTGACGATATTACGCCAGATGATGAACCACCTGCTAAACCAGAGAAGAAAAAAGGTGCTCACTTACGAGTGATTAAGTAACCTTAGTTAGACAAAAGAAAACCCGCTATTTAGCGGGTTTTTTATTATTAATTATCTATTTAGCGTTACAGATATTCAAACACTTTAATAACACGTTCAACGCCTGATACGTTACGTGCTACATCAACCGCTAAATTCGCTTCAGAGTCGCTCACTAAGCCCATTAAAAAGACTTCGCCATTCTCTGTTACGACTTTGATGTTATTGCTGCTGATGCTTTCTGTGGTGAGCAATTGCGTTTTCACTTTAGAAGTTAACCAAGAGTCGTGCGTTTGCGTACTCATACCAATATTTGAACCAATGCGAATTTGGTTGTGGATTTTACGAATGCCATCAACGCCTTCAATAGCGCGTTGTGCTTCGTCTTTCATTTCTGCGTTAGCAACTTGGCCAATCATAAGCACAATGCCATTAACGCTAATGACGTTAACGTTAGCAAATTTATGTAGGCGCTCATTTTCGCTGATAGCAATAGAACTTTTAATTTCGATGTTGTTATCGTCGATTTGTGAACCAATCGTGCGGCGATCATTCGCAGCAGTTACAGCGCCTGCAGTACCGGCGACAACGGCAGCTGCACAGCCTTGCAGCAATAAAACGGTACCAAATACTAGTAAAGACTGTTTAAACATTAATTTTCTTCCTGTGGGAATAAGGTTAAATCGATAAGCTCACTGAGGCAGTGTAAATTCACTAAGTGTGACTCAACAATACGGCTTGGGCGTTTGGATGGAACACGAATTTCAACATCATTTGGGCCAAGTAAGCCAACTAATTCACCACCATCATCACCAACAAGCACAATCACTTTCATATCACGGGTCAGTGCCGCTTCAACGGCTGAGATAATCTGCTTTTCATTACCATTGACAGCAATTGCTAATAAAAGGTCGCCTTGCTGTGCAAATGCACGAATTTGTCGTGCAAAGGTTTCGTGCTCATCATTATTTGCGGCTGAGCCTAAGTTAACTTGATCTTGTGCAAGCGCAACTGCGGGTAGGCATGGGCGCTCGGTTTCATAAAAGTTAATTAACAGCCCAGCCATATGCTGTGCCAACATGTGGCAGCTAGGAGTGCCACAACACAGCAGTTTATTGCCATTAATAAGACTTTGTGCAATGGTGAACGCTGCCGATTCAAGTGCGCTTGGCAGTACTTCACCTGCCGCTATTTGAACTTGAATATTTTCGGTAAAGATTTTTTTTATCGTTTCTTGCATAACCTACCAAATTAAGCCGACGCCAAACGGCGTTAGTAAACATTTTTAAACCAGTTTAGGGTGCTGTTAAGCTCACCTGTTATAGCGACATAATCTATCCGCATAGCCTGGTTTGAGATCTTTTTCTCGGCAAGATAATGGCTAATCGTGCGCCTTAATCGTTGCTGCTTTTGTTTGCTGAGCGCATAGTTTGCACCACCACGCAGGGCGTTTTTTCTAAATTTTACTTCTACAAATACTAGTGTTTGCCCGTCACGCATTATTAGGTCAAGCTCACCGTATTTACATAAGTAATTACGCTCAATGGCTTTTAAGCCATGTTGTATTAAATACTGCTCTGCCTGATGTTCGTAATACAGGCCTTTCTCGCGGCTATTTTGCCACAATTGATTAAACCACGACATAGCTTCATCCTTGAGCTAATACTACGTTTTAAAAAAGGTTATTCAGCGGCGTTAATCCCAATAGCAGATTGCATAAATAGCGGGATTGGTTGCTCAGTCGCTAAATCAACCGCAATGATTTTCTTATTCTTGTACTGTGCCCAATCTAGGGTGCGTGTAACATAGCCATTACTAGCAATGCTTAATTGACCACTGATACCACTAAAGCGTTTGCCTTGTACCATACTCAGTTGTTTTACATCACCGAGCATACTGGCTGCATCGAACGCCATGGCAAATAAGCGCTGGCTTATATCAGCGTTTTCTGGCCATAAGCTTTCGTACTGTTGGCGTAAATTGTGTTGCTGAATTTGACCGTCAAGCATCCAAGGTAGTTCCGTAAAATAAAGGCCATCTAAGTCGCCTTTATCGGTTCTATCAATTTGTTTACTGTGGCTTTTTGAGCTGGCATAAAGCGGGATTCTATCTGCGAAGGTACTCACATTAACGTCTAAATAAGGCTTGATTAAGCGTGTTTCGGTGGCATCACCTAAAATATAAATCACGTCAATGTCGCTGCGTGAGCGGGTTTCACTTTCTACTTCTTGCTTGAATAATGATTTGACGACTTTAATACGCTCTTTACTTTGGTCTACTTCAAGTAAGCCAGTGATGGTTTTCGGCATATCATCTTTACCTGAGTAAAACCCTATTTGTGGTTTAACTTCGCTGTATCGTTGCCACTGCGTATTAAAGTGTTCAACTAAACGCTGACCGTTACTATTATTAGGGGCTAGCAACATCGGCTTTTGATAGCCTGCTGTTAAAAATCGCTCTAATGCTTGCTGAACTTCATGCTCAGGGCTTAGTGCAAAGAAAAAATGCTGCTGTGAAATGCGCTCACCATCAAAGGTGTTTAAATGCATTACCGGGTAATCAACCAGTGTTTGTGCGCTAGTAAGCTTTTCGATATTGCTTTTTAGTAGTGGGCCAATAATAAAATCAGCATTAAATTCGCTTAGCTTGAGTGAGATCTCTGCAGCTGATAGTGATTCATCAATAAATAGGGTTTGCTCTAATGGCTGTCCATCTAAGGCCGCAAGCACACCGGCTTTTAAGGCATCACCTAATCGCTCATTAGCACCTGATTGTGGAATAAGCACAGCTAAACGGTTCACATTTAAAGGTTCAATTTGTACCAGCTCAGTCACTTTTTTTGGCAGCACTTCAGCGGCTGGGTGACCCGGGTAGCGACGCAGCCAGTTATTCATTGCTTGGTGAAGTTCTACAGGCGCACCTAAATACACTTGATGATAAAGCGCTAAATTAACCCAACCTTGTTGCACCACAGAGCCTCGGTTAAAGCGCTCAAGTGCGTACGATGAAAGCTGGGTTAGGTTTTGCCATAAATCTTTGTTTAAATTGGCAACGGTAAAGTTATTTTCGCTGCTAAGTGTTGATGCCTTAAAAAAGAAAGGCATTGCTTGTTTTGGCATACCTTGCGACGCGTAAACGCGCGCTGTCAGGTATTGATGCCATGCTTGATGCTCTGGCTGGCTTAACTGAGGCTCAAGTTGTTGTAACTGAGCTAAAGCTAAGTTGCTTTTGCCTTGATGCTCTTGCGCAAGGGCAATGTAAAGTTTGTTTTGAATTTGGTCCACACTTGGGGTTGCTTCAAGTTCGAGGCAGATTTTTTCTAGCAGTGCCCAGCGCTCTTCACTGATAGCCGCATCACGTGCAGTATATAAAAGCTGGATTTTATCGGCACCTTGACGGTTTAGCGCCGCTTGGTACATAGATTGTGCGTCGGTTAGCTGTGATAGCGCAATACTCGATTGGCTCGATTGATTTTCTGCACTATTTCGAGGTTTTTCGGTTGTGCTACAAGCCGATAACCCTGACAATACAATTAATAGACTAACAAGTTTAAGTCGCACAATGATTTCCCGATACGTTAACGCGATTTGCTTATATTACTGACTGACGCAGGAGACCTCAATGTTAAATGAGGACAATTCAGATAAAATCGGCACTCTTTACATTGTTGCCACGCCTATTGGTAACTTTGATGACATCAGCCAGCGTGCCATCCAAACCCTATCTGAGGTTGACTTAATAGCCGCTGAAGATACTCGTCATACAGGAAAGTTGTTAAGCCACTTTAATATCAAAGCAAAAACCTTTGCTCTGCATGACCATAACGAGAAACAAAAAGCGCAACAAATTGTAGATTGGTTAGAGCAAGGAATGAACATTGCGCTGGTATCTGACGCCGGCACGCCACTTATTAGCGACCCTGGTTATGCGGTGGTCAATTTATGCCGTGAACAAGGCGCGCACGTCGCGCCAGTGCCGGGAGCATGTGCTGCAATTACCGCTGTATGTTGTTCTGGTTTACCAACAGATCGTTTTCAGTTTATTGGTTTTACACCAGCAAAGAGTAAAGCAAGGCAGACCTTTTTCATTGAAGCGGTAAACTCAGGTATTACTAGCATCATGTATGAAAGTACCCACCGTATTATGGCGAGCCTTGATGATTTAGAAGCAGCACTCGGTGCAGAGCAGCCAGTAGTGTTTGCCAAAGAACTTACCAAAACTTTCGAAACCTTTTTCAATGGCACAGTTGCCGAGCTAAAACAGTTCTTAACGGATGATCCCACTAAGCAGCGTGGTGAAATCGTACTTATGCTACCGGGTAAAGCAAAGCAAAGTGACGATATTCCAGAAGATGCGCGCCGCATGCTAGGTTTACTCGAAGCCGAAATGCCACTGAAAAAAGCCTGTGGTGTTGTGGCTGAGTATTTTGGTTTGAAGAAAAACGCACTTTATAAAGCAATTATTGACGAAAAAGGCTAATTCTTTACTGCATAGACGTGCGCGCTCAGGTATACTGCGCGCCGAGTCAGCCGAGATAATCGCTGCCTGCAACGAAAATGCGCAGGGGGAGGAAAGTCCGGGCTCCACAGGGCAGGGTGCCAGCTAACGGCTGGGGGGCGCGAGCCTACGACAAGTGCAGCAGAGAGGAGACCGCCAACTTCGGTTGGTAAGGGTGAAAGGGTGCGGTAAGAGCGCACCGGGCCACTGGTAACAGTTGGTTGCAAGGTAAACTCCACCCGGAGCAAGACCAAATAGGGTTCCTTATGGCGTGGCCCACGTTGGAACCGGGTAGGTTGCTTGAGCCATAGAGCAATTTATGGCCTAGACGAATGATTATCCACGACAGAACCCGGCTTATTGGCTGACTCACTAAATTACATAAAAAGCCTCGCAGCAATGCGGGGCTTTTTGCTATCTACATGGACACAAAATTAAGAAAATCCACTCCGCGCATACAAAACAGCGGCTTATTGGCTGATTCACCAACTTATACAAGAGCCTTGGTATTTACCGAGGCTTTTTGTTTTCTAAAAGAGCCATGTTTTCGAAAGCCTCAAACCAAATCGAAATTGTTTGCTCTTTATTATCAAGAGGGCACTCTTCAGTTGTTTAACCATTCTCTGCAAACTAGGAATTTTTCTTAGCCACACTAAGAAAGTCACTCATTATCATAACGGCTTGTTCTGTATATCCTTTAAATCTAATTTACTTATGCTTAATGGATTGAAAATGAGTGTTATTGAGGGAAGTACTAAGGAGTTTGGCAATACGACTATTCTTCTTCATAGCTTAGGCTCTTCTTGTTACAGAATTGAATGGTATAGCAGGATGACGGGGGCGTCTACGAGTTTAGCTAGGCTCAAGCAAGGCAAGTACGTTGTTATTCGTAAGTGGGCACAAGTGAAAAATATGTCTGATGTTTCGAGCGAATTTAGTAGTCGAAATAGCGCTTTGATACACTTTCTAAATAACGTTGATATTGTTAAATCCCATGATGACTGGATCAGTGCCGCTAAGCAGCATTGTCTAAATTTGTTTGTTGAAAACGAGGGGCTTAAACCCGTTACTAAAGCGAGTTTTCCTAAACCGAGGTTGCAAGGTGCAATTGGTAAAGAAGTTGTTGTTAAATCGAAGTTGGGCGAAAGGGAAATAGCGCATGGCTTGTTGTTACAGCTTATAGGTAATCAAGCAGAAATACAGCTTGCGAATATTAAGAAAAAATATCTTACCAAGCAGGTTTATTTAAGGTAACTAGTTGTATTCAAATATCAAAGTATACTTCAATTTTAAATCCATCTATTTCAGTAACCGTACATGTACCGCCAAGGGCAATAACCCGCTCTTCAATAAATGATAACCCGTAGCCACCAGACTCTTGCAGTGTGGTCTTGGTTTTTCCATTATCCATAATAGTAAGGCATATATACTGTTCGTGAGCCAACAAGCTGAGCCTTAGCTCTGTGGCTGTACTGTGCTTGATGCAGTTTGTGACTGCTTCTTGGCAAATTCTGTAAATAGCTGTTTGATGTTCATCTGATATTGCTGAACTTAAGTTTATTTCAGCTACGTATTTGATTGATGCTTTACTTAGCAGAGAGTTAAAGCGTCCTTCTTTAAGAGCTTGCTCTAGCCCAAGCTCATCAAGCTCTCTAGGTCTTAAGTGATGCATAATTTGATAAACAGAGTCATACATCGCCTTTGCATTTTCTTTTAGGCCTTCAACGAGGGTATTTTCATTATTTCGTTGTGCTATCGAAAGTACCGTCAGGTCAGTTTTAAGTGCTGTTAGATTTTGGCCTAATTCGTCATGAAGTTCTTGAGACAAATACTTTCGCTCATTTTCTTGCACAGTTACCATGCGTTTAGCGAGCTGTTTATTTTTCTCAAGCAGCGCAGTGAGTTTTTCGTTACTGGCTTGTAGTTGATTATTTTTGATCTTTAACTCGTTAGTGGCGGTCCCTACCAGTAACCCTGTTACTGAATTGGCCAGGATAAATAATTGGCTAATGTAAGTATTGGTCGCATCTTGGGTGAGGCCTGCTTGTGCAACGATCAGCGTATTACTTACCAAGGCGCTTGCTATTGCTCCTTTAATACCAAATTTATAAGAGAACCAAATTACCGGTAGAAGTGAGCAAAGGCGTAGCAAAGGGTAAAGATCTGAGTGGCCTAGGTAACTAACAATGTAAATAGATGCCAGTGCTAATAAGCTTAGTAAAATAACAGCATGATGACGAGAGGGCACAAGGCTGTAGCTTTGGCTAATTAACAATAATGCTGGGGCCACTAATAATGTTCCCGTCAAGTCGCCTAATGTCATATTAAGTTGATATTGTAATACTTGCTTACCTTCTAACCAGGTTGTGAATTCAAAGGCGCTCGAAAACAAAAACCATTTAAAAGAAGCTGAAAAAACGGCTAGTAGAATTAACGACAAAGCCCCGGAATTAGAGGTGATTTTTGGTGGCCAGCGGCTTTTCTTAAAGCTGTAGACGATAGCCATATAGGTTAATTCTTGAAAGAAACCGTGAAATAAATCAAAGCTCCATTCACCATTGTAATAGACACCTAAATACGACGCATAAAGTCGAGAAGCAATCCAAAGCATTAGCCAAAATCGCACTGGAAAAATAACAAAAAATGCGAGCTTCACCCCTGCTGGCAGGTATATAGCACTACTTTGGGCAACGGTTTCTAAATGATTACTCACCCAAGAGGATAAATATAAGGCTAAAAAGTAAAGCGCAAACACCAATAACTGGTTAAATGCTTCAGTTATTAAGCTAAGTGAAGAACACTTTGTTGAAACGAGCTTATGCCAGTTCATCAAGTGTGATCATCCCGGAATCTATAGCAACTTTTAATAATTCAAATGAATTAGTGACTTCAAGTTTGTTGTATATATTCGTTTTATGTACGTGGGCTGTTTTGGGCATCATATCGAGTTGTTGCGCAACTTGTTTAGCATTTAGCCCTTTGGCAAATAAGGGAAGTGCCTCTTTCTCTCTTGGTGTTAAAAAAGAAAGTTTGCTTGCAGGGGAAGTAGTATTAAATTTCACATCTTCACTGATATAGCGCCCTCCTTTAATAACTGAATTGACTGCATCAATTAAAGCTTCTGATGCTGAGCGTTTAGAAACATAACCTTGAGCGCCGAGCTTTAAGGCGTTGCTAACGTATGGCTCGTAGTCATACATAGAAGCAACAATGGTTTTTATGTCGGGAAAGTGAGTGTTTAGATAGGTAAGAAATGCGAGTCCGTTTTCACCGTCATGCATTGATATATCAACAATAAATACATTAGGTTGCTCTAAGTTAACAGCAAGTTTTGCCTCAGTGACTGAGCAGGCTTCTATGATAACTTGCCACCCGTTTTGTAGCTCTAATAATTTTTTAAAGCTATCTCTAACCAGTTGATGATCTTCAATGATTCCAATTCGCATAATCCCTCCATAGATTTTTATTATATCCCTAATTCAATAAGTTATGTCTAGGAATTATTCTTATATTAATTAAATACGCGTTCATGTGTCCTGATTTTAATGGGACTAAAGCTTAGGAACATTTCTAGTTTAAACGCTATATTTTCTGAATCGTTGTGATAATTGATCTCGGACAAGGTTACTGCGTTGACTCTGTATGTTGCAGTGGTACAGTGAAATTGAACTTAAATTCTAGCTAAAGGAGTTGCCCATGCTAGGCGAAAAACACTCGTTATTGAATGAATTCCCTGAGTTTAATGAATTAATCCATAGCCTCGCGAAACACGATGCTCACTTCAAGAAAACCATGCAACGTTACGATGATATGGATAAAGAAATTCGCTCTCTTGAGTTGCAAGACTCTCCAATAGAAGATGCGGACATGCATGAAAAGAAGCATCAACGCGCCGTGCTAAAAGATGAACTTTATGACTTTTTAAAAGCTAATGCTTAATAAATGAATCGAATAATGCTCCTGCTAACGGTAGGAGCTTTTTCTCTCCTCTATTTTTACTCTCCAATCGTATTTAATCGCAATATCCCTTTACTCAATCAAGGTTATGGTAGTCTTAGCGCGATTTTTTAAGGCAACAATGGAATAGTGCTTTGCACTGACTGGGATTAACATGATTAAAAAAAATATTATTACTACTTCATTAGCACTCATGGGGGTTGTCGCTGTAGGTAGCGCACACGCTGATGAAGGGCAGTGGCAACCGCATCAATTAAAACAATTACAAAGCGAGTTTGACCGCGTCGGTATCGAATTACCGGCTTCACAAGTGGCAGATCTTAACCAATATCCACTCAATGCAGTGGTTGGTTTAGGCTATTGCTCTGCGTCATTTGTGTCACCAAAAGGCTTAGCTGTAACTAATCATCACTGTGCTTATGGCGCGATTCAAAATAACAGCACACCAGAAAATAACTTAATTGAAAAAGGCTTTTTAGCAGCTGACTTGTCAAAAGAATTACCAGCAGGCCCGCAAGAGCGTTTGTACGTAACTGAACAAGTGGATGATGTAACAGATCGCGTACTGGGTAACTTACCAGCAGATCTACACGGCAAAGCGCGTTTTGAGGCGATTCAAGCAAACCGCAAAGCCTTGATCAGTGAGTGTGAATCAGATCCTAACTACCGTTGTACAGTCCGTGATTTCCATCATGGCTTAGAGTACTTCATGATCAAACAACTGATGATCAAAGATGTGCGCTTAGTGTATGCTCCGGCAGAAGCGCTAGGTAACTTTGGTGGTGACATCGATAACTTTGAATACCCACGTCACACGGCGGATTTTACTTTCGTACGTGGTTATGTTGGTAAAGATGGCAAGCCTGCAGATTACAGCGAAGATAACGTACCTTATGAGCCAAAGTCGTTCTTAAAAGTGAATGCGAGCGGCGTAAGCTTAGGTGATGGTGTGCTGGTGGCAGGTTACCCTGGCCGCACTAGCCGCTATAAACTAGCAGATGAAGTAAATTATTCAGCGAGTTGGTATTATCCTACATTGCTTAATACTTACAACATGACCCTTGATGTGATTGCCAAGCAGAGCAAAGGCGATGAGCAAGCACAAGTTAAATATGCCTCTCGTGTAAAAAGCACTAACAACCGTTTAAAGAAACTGGAAGGCTTACAGGATGGTTTTAAAGTAACGGATATTCCGGGAATTAAAGCTACGCAAGAGCAAGAATACTTAGCTTGGTTTGCACAAAGTGCTGAGCGTAAAGCGTACGCAGATTCATATCACGCATTACAGTCATTATTAGTAGAAGCGCACGCACAGCAACAAAGCCATTTTTACTTTGATTACGCAAAACGCGCAGACTTATTAAGTACGGCAATTCGTTTATACCGCTTAGCTAAAGAAAGCGAAAAGCCTAATGCAGAGCGCGAAATGGGTTATCAAGAGCGCGATCTTCCTATGCTTAAAGCGCGTTTAGAGCGTTTACAAAAACAGTTTACGCCTGAAGTCGATAAAGCCTTATGGTTAAGCTACTTAGGTAACTATTTAGCGCAAGATAAAGCAGCGCAAGTTGCGGCATTAAACGACGGCTTAGGTATTACAGATACCACTACACAGGCTGAGCTTGATGCGATTATTGCTTCTTTTTATGCTAATACAGAGCTTACAGATGTAGAAGCACGTGTTAACTGGATTGGTAAATCTGTCGCAGAGTTTGAAGCATCAAACGATCCATTCATAAAGTTAGCTGTTGCTCTATACGATACCAACATGGCACAAGAAGCTGATAAAAAAGAAATGGCGGGTCGCTTAGCTGAAATTCGTCCGCAATATATGCAAGCCGTGATCGCCTTTAATACAGCCAAAGGTAAGCCAGTTTACCCAGATGCAAATGGCACATTACGCGTAAGCTATGCACAAGTTGATGGTTACCCAGCAGCAGATGCTGTGTATAAAACGCCATTTACATCACTACGTGGTTTAGTGGCTAAACACACAGGTGAAAAACCATTTGTTGTTACCGATAAAGTACTTGAAGCATACAAAAAGCAAGCATTTGGCGCGTATTACCGTGGTGACTTAGGTCTACCAGGCGTAAGTTGTAGCTTATTCAGCTTTGGTTGTGAGCCTCAGGCGGCTAAACCTCTTGAAGTTAACTCAGTACCAGTCAACTTTTTAAGTAGCGCTGATACCACAGGGGGTAACTCAGGTTCGCCAGTCATGAATGGTAAAGGTGAATTAGTGGGTCTTAATTTTGACTCGACTTATGAATCAATCACCAAAGATTGGTACTTTAACGCCAAGATCACCCGTGCTATTCACGTTGATATTCGATACATGCTTTGGTTAATGGAAGAAGTTGATAACGCAGGTTACCTACTTGATGAAATGACCCTAGTTAAATAGCTCCGCTATGTTAATAATAACCGCAGCAATCGCTGCGGTTTTTTTATGTCTTTAATTTTTGCCAATCTAACGTTTTTAATTTGTTTATTTTCAATACTTTTGTAATGTACAAATCAGATACTTTTACTTGGGAAAAATAATGAGCGCCAAACAAATAATAAAAGCCATTTCAGTGAGTGTTGTGGCAATAACGGCAAGCTTTAATGCCAGTGCAGCGAATACCGAAACAATGTGGCCGGGCACGGCTTATAATCAGCAAATACCAACATTTAAACAAGTACTTGGGTACGATGTAGGTGAGCGCATTACCAATTACAACGATATGCGTCGTTATTTAAGCGCCCTTGAACAAGCTGCGCCTGATCGTATTAAAGTGTTTAAGTACGCAAACAGCTGGGAAGGTCGTGAGCTTGTTTATGCGGTGGTTGGCACCGCGGATCATATTCGCTCATTAGAAACCCTCGCCAATAACACCCAAGCCTTGGCTGATCCGCGTATTACCTCTGAAAAAGAAGCTAAGTCGCTAATTAAAAATTTACCGACGTCTGTGTGGCTTCAGTATGCCGTGCACGGTAATGAAATTAGCTCAACCGATGCTGCACTATTCACTGCATATCACTTATTAGCAGCCCCGAATGATGCCGTTAACAGTAAAATTTTAGACAACACAGTGGTGTTTATCGACCCACTACAAAACCCTGATGGTCGTGAGCGTTTTGTTACTCGTTATTATGCGACCGTGGGTCTTGAGCACAGTGCAGATAGGTTAAGTGCGGAGCATAATGAGCCATGGCCAAGAGGCCGAACAAATCATTATTTGTTTGATATGAACCGTGATTGGTTAGCGCTTACTCAGCCTGAAAGTAAAGGTAGAGTGGCTGCAATCAATAAATATCAACCACAAGTGGTGGTTGATATTCATGAAATGGGCGGCGACCAATCTTACTACTTTGCACCGGCTGCTCAGCCATTTAACCCGCATATGACGAAAACCCAAATCGCCAACATGGATGCGATTGGGCAAAATCATGCGAAGTATTTTGATGAGTTTGGCTTTGATTACTTTACCCGTGAAATCTTTGATGCCTTTTATCCAGGTTACGGTGATAGCTGGCCAGTATTTTATGGTGCATCAGCATCAACTTACGAAGTCGGCTCTGCACGTGGCCACGTGTTTGAGAAAAATACCGGTGAACTACTCACCTATTTTAATACTGTAAAGCGTCAATTTGTGGCCTCAATTTCGACCGCCGAAGGGGCTGCCAACCAACGTGAAAAACTACTAGGTGACTTTTATCAATATCAAGTTGATGCAATTGACTCGGGTAAAGATAGCAAAGAGCGTGTTTATATTTTACCTAAGCAAAGTAACCGTGAAGGCGCTCATAGACTCGCAACCTTAATGGCTGAGCATGGTGTTGAAGTTAAACAAGCAACTGAAGACTTCAAAGCCTGTGGCGTTAAGTATAAAGCGGGTAGCTATTTTATTGATACCGCGCAGCCACGCGGGGTATTTGTGCGTACCACGTTTACAGATCAAGTAGATATGGCTGAAGCATTTGTGAAAGAGCAAGAAAGACGTCGTGCTCGTAACCTAGGTGATGAAATTTACGATGTCACAGGTTGGTCGCTGCCGATGATGTTTAATGTTGATAGCGATAGTTGTGGTCGCGCAGTTAGCGCAGATAGTAAAGCGGTTCAGGCCGACGACACATTGCTTGGTAAAGTGAATAATCCAGAAGCCTCAGTGGCTTATATTGTTGCTTGGGGTGATACGGCCGCAGCACGCTTTTTAACAGCAGCACTGCAAGCTGGCATTAAACTGAAAAGTGCTGATCAAGCATTTGTATTGGGTGATAAAACTAACTACCCAGCGGGTAGCTTAGTAATCGAAAAACGCCTAAACGATAAAGACTTACTCACCAAAATTAGCCAAATTGCTGAGCAAACTGGTGCAATAGTTGATGGTGTGGATTCAAGTTGGGTGATTGAAGGCCCAAGCTTTGGTAGTAACAAAACAGTGCCTATGGTAGCACCAAAAGTGGCGATTGCATGGGATGCAGCCACTCGTGAGCTAAGCGCCGGTAACACTCGTTTTGTTATCGAAAGACAGCTTGGCTACCCGGTGACAGCTATTCGCACACCCATGCTTGCTTGGGCTGATTTAAGTGATTACCAAGTGCTTATTTTACCAGAAGGTAATTACGAGCAAGCACTAGGTAAATCGGGTGCAGCTAATTTAAAAAGCTGGGTTAAAGCGGGTGGCGTGTTGATTGCCCTAGGTAATGCTAACCGCTTTACCACTAATGCTGATTACGGTTTGTTAGATGTTCAACGCGAGCAAGCTTACCGAGAAGATAAAGCAAGTAGCAGTGATGATAAAAGTAGTAAAGTGGCAGGGCAGTTATTTGCTTCTCGCGATGATTTAAAAGCAGCTAGCATTGAGCCACATACATCGCCAGACTATGTAGCCGGTGTACTTGCAAATGTTGAAGTAGACCAAGAGCATTGGTTAACCGCTGGGGTTGATAAAGACCTTGTTGCGGTAGCTTACGGTAATGATATTTACACGCCAATAAAACTGAACTCAGGTAAAAACTTAGCTTGGTTTACAGGTAAAGATGATGTGCTAGCAAGTGGTTATCTATGGCAGCAAAATAAAGCACAGCTTGCGTATAAGCCATTGCTTGTTCATCAACCGCAAGGCAAAGGCATGGTGATAGGCTTTACACAGTCACCAACCTACCGTGCCTACCTTGAAGGCATGAATGTACTGTTAACTAACACGATTTTCCGTGCTGCAGCACATGCTCAGTAAGGTTTTAGTCTAATCAAAAAGCCCGCCGATGTTGCGGGCTTTTTTGTGTTTAGATATCTATAAAACACAATTCCAAAAAGAGTGGGCAATAAAAAAGCCCGCAGGGCAAAGGGCGGGCTTTTTAGTATTCCAAGGAGAGAAAGTGCTAAGACACAATCCCTAGTGGCTTACCTGTTTGCCAAGCGCCACGGGTAAAGTCTGGAATCGTTTTGCTGTTACTTCTATCTGCAACTGATGCCATACTTTGCGGGAAGATTGATGACCATGCTGCGGCATCGTATACATCTTGATCGAGTGGCTCATTATTGCGTAAGCAGTAGATCATGCGCCAAAGCATAATGAAGTCCATACCGCCGTGGCCACCGTTCTTGACCGCTTCTTCACCCATGCGTTTCCATAGTGGGTGATCAAACTCAGCACGCCACTTTTCCATATCTTGATCCCAGCTATGAAAGTTTTGCATATGTGGCTTACGACCCTGCGAACCTGCTTTTTCCCAGGCAGCGAGCTCAGCTTCATATTGCTGTTGGTAAATTTTCGCGATGGCTGGTGGCACATCTTCAAGAGCAATACGGTTAGGGAATCCAGCAAATGTGCCATTAGTACCTTGAATTAAGTTATGGCGGCTGTACGGACGAGGGCTTGTGGTGTCGTGCTGAACCATAATGCTACGACCTTTCACTGTTTTAATAATGCTGGTGTTCATGTCGCCAGCAGTAAATTTCAGTGAGCGACGTTCGTGGCCCGCAGGAAATTCACGCTCTGCGTAAGCTGCGCGGCCAAGTGCAGGTGAGCTGACTGATGTAACAAAATCAAAGCGGTCACCACGGTTGATGTTCATATACTGAGAAACTGGGCCTAAACCATGGGTTGGGTATAAGTTACCGTTTACCTTGGTATGCCAGTAAGTACGCCAAGAACCTGTGCTGCGGTCAATTTCTTTCATTTGCCAACGCAGGTCATGAATATAAGCAGCTTCACCATGCAGTAACTCACCAAATACGCCTTTACGAACCATGTTTAAAACCATTAACTCGTCACGGCCGTAGTTAACGTTTTCCATCATCATGCAGTTCTTTTGCGTGCGCTCAGCAGTGTTTACTAGTTGCCAACACTCTTCCATCGTGGTTGCTGCAGGTACTTCAACAAAGGCGTGCTTACCACTTTCCATGGTCTCAACACTCATAGGTGTGTGCCATTTCCAAGGGGTTGAAATGATCACAATGTCGATGTCATCGCGAGCAAGCATGTCTAAATAGGCTTTATCAGAACCCGTATAAGCAGTTGGTTTAGGTAAGCCTTTTTCAACAACATAATTAACAGACTTATCTAGCATTAGCTGATCTGTATCGCAAATAGCTTTAATTTCAACACCTTCAATATGGCAAAGATGTTTAACATGGCCGCTACCACGTTGACCAACCCCAATAAAACCAACACGTACCACATCCATTGCTGGCACAGCTAAGCCCATTACACTTTTACCTTGAGCTGCAAGCGGTGTGCTTTGATTATCACCTTGTTGGCTTTTTGCACAGCCAGTCACGACTGTCGCGGCGGTAATGGCTGCGGCAGATTTTAAAAAACTACGTCTATCTATTGTCATAACGATACCTAAATCACTGAGATTATTTTAATAGTGGGTTTCAGTTGTTTCTGTTATATCGCAACTCAAAGTCAATTACAATTAAATGCTTTCAAATTCTTTCGTAACTTTGGATTTTATCATTTTAATCCTTATGTAATAGTGTGTTTAGCGTGTTTTAAACTTATTTTGCATCTTTCACTATCTTTCGTTTTGTTGCGCAGCGTTTCGCGCTGTGCTACTGTAATTTCAAATCACGTATCTAACCATAGGCGTAAGCTGCTTGGAGAAAACCATGAATGCATTAAAAACGATTATAAATAACAATCGAGTAGGGCAAGCGCAGGGTATTTATTCTGTGTGTTGTGCACACCCGCTCGTTATCGAAGCAGCAATGTTGCAAGCTCTCAATGATGACACCGAAATTTTAATTGAAGCTACGGCGAATCAAGTTAATCAGTTTGGTGGTTACACAGGGATGAAGCCCCATGACTTCGTTGAGTTTGTTCATACAATAGCCGAAAAAGTAGGGTTAGATACCCAGCGCGTTATTTTGGGGGGTGATCATTTAGGGCCAGTGTGTTGGGTAAATGAGCCTGCAGAGGTTGCAATGGTAAAAGCTGTTGACTTAGTAAAAGCCTATGCAAGCGCTGGTTTTAAGAAAATTCATTTAGATGCCAGTATGCCATGCGCTGACGATGGAGAACGTTTAGCTGATGCCGAAATTGCCAAGCGTGCCGCATTGATGTGCCAAGCCGCTGAGTCGGTAGCAAAAGATAACGATATTCTTTATGTGGTGGGTACTGAGGTTCCTCCTCCGGGTGGCGCTACAGAAGAACATGAAATTATTGAGGTATCTCATGTTGAGGGAGTGCAGCAAACAATCGAATTACATCAGGCTGCATTTGCGAACTTAAATATAAGCGATGTCTGGTCACGCGTTATTGCTGTTGTTGTGCAGCCAGGAGTTGAGTTTGATAACCATCAAATTTTTGATTATCAACGTAATGAAGCTCAAAAACTAAAAGAGTTTATCACCACTGTCGATAACCTTGTTTATGAGGCTCACTCTACCGACTATCAGCCAGATCATTGCTACCACGAACTGGTACAAGATCACTTTGCCATATTAAAAGTGGGTCCTCAGCTTACCTATGCACTACGCGAAGGGTTGTTTGCATTATCTTATATTGAAGATCAATTAGTCGAAGCGGCTAACCGCTCTAATTTACGTGATGTATGTGAGCGCATCATGCTTGAAAAGCCACATTACTGGAATAAGTTTTACCCAACACAAGGTGCTGAAGCTAAGCTGTTTAGAGCTTATAGTTATAGCGACCGTATTCGTTATTACTGGCCTGAAGATGAAATAAAACAAACTGTAGAAACACTGTTTGAAAACTTAGAAGGGCAAATTATCCCACAGACCTTGCTTAGTCAGTTTATGCCAGCGCAATACAAGGCATTGATCAATGGCCAAATTAACTCATCACCTCGTGAGTTAGTACTCAATAAAATAATGGAAGTAACGAATACCTATTCGCGTGCTTGTAATCAATAAGTGGTGTTGAGAGAGAATTAGTTATGACGCAGTATTTATCTTTAAACGAAGCAGAGCTTAAGCAGCAAAACGCATATTGGACAGCAAGAGAAATCTCTCAGCAGCCAGAGTCATGGTGCAATACAGCGGCTATTATTGAAACGCATCGAGCAGAAATAAGCGCATTTTTAGCGCCAATTTTGGCATTAAAAGGACTGCAAATCGTATTAACGGGGGCTGGCACATCAGCCTATGTTGGCGAAGCATTAGCACCACACTTATCAGCTAAAACGGATTTAAATGTGCGCGCAGTTAGTACTACAGACATTGTGTCTAACCCACATGGTTTTTTAAAGAAGGGCACACCCACTTTACTTATTTCTTATGCGCGTTCAGGTAATAGCCCTGAAAGTGTCGCGGCGGTTGATATCGCAGAGCAAGTTGTTGAAAAGTGCTATCACTTAGTCATTACCTGTAATGAAAATGGTGAATTAGCGAAAAGAGCGGCAGCTAAAAAAAATAGTTTTAGTGTACTTATGCCAAAAGAAACCCTAGATGAAAGCTTTGCTATGACCAGTAGTTTCACTTCGATGCTGCTTTCAACCTTATGTATTTTTACTCCTGATGTTAACCAGCTTGCACAAGTTGCCACGCAGACACAGCAGCTGCTCGACACGCAACTTGAAGAGATCAAAGGCTTTGCGCAAACAGATATTGAACGTTTGGTGTTTTTAGGAGCAGGCTCATTACTTGGCTATGCGAAAGAAGCGGCCTTAAAGTGCTTAGAGCTGACCAATGGTGATTTAATAAGCTACTTTGAAACCCCACTTGGTTTTCGTCATGGTCCTAAAACCATTATTAATGATAAAACCGCAGTGATGTTAATGGCCTCAAGTGATTTTTATAGTAGTTTGTATGATACTGATTTATATAATGAACTACTAAATGACCAACAGTGTTTTGCGGTTAAAAAGCTGGCGTTAAATACTGAACTGGTCGAGCTAGATGATGTTTGGCAAGGTCTGTATTATATTGTCTATTGTCAGATTTTTGCATTTTATAAATCAATGTCACTCGGTTTAACACCTGATAACCCTTGTCCTACGGGCGAAGTTAACCGTGTTGTAAAAGGGGTAACTATTTACCCATTAACTTCTCGCTAAGTAGTGTTGGGTAAAGTATGGCTGTTTACGGACTCGATATTGGTGGTACAAAAATAGAGACCGCCATTTTTAATGATAATTTAGAGCAACAGCAAAGTTGGCGTATTACTACGCCAACTGATGACTATCAGCAATTTTTGCACGCAATTTATCAGCAGGTAATTAAAGCCGATGAACTGACAGGTTGCCAAGGTGCGGTGGGCATCGGTATGCCAGGTATCGTTAATGATGAAGGTAAAGTGCTGTCGGCTAATGTGCCGTGTGCTACAGGCAAAGTGATTGCCAACGATCTTCAAGCATTATTAAAACGCCCTGTTGCGATATTAAATGACACCCGATGTTTCGCTTTATCAGAAGCAAATGGCGGAGCTGGTGAAGGTTATAGCCGAGTATTCGGTGCCATTGTTGGCACTGGTGCGGCGGGCGGTATGTGTATTGATGGAACCTTGTTTAACCAAGGTTTGGGCATGTCAGGGGAGTACGGCCATTTACCACTTTCAGCATATTTGCAGCAAAAATACCAGCTGCCAGTTTTAAAGTGCGGTTGTGGTTTAAATGGCTGTGTCGAAAGTTATATTGCAGGGCCCGGTGTACAAACCTTGTACCAGCATATTACGCAATCTCCTAAATCTGCGATTGAATGGGCAAACGATATCAAACGTGGTGATGAGAAAGCCTTAAAGGTGCTAGCTTGTTACTTAGATATTCTTGGCGAAACCTTTGCTGCTATTAGTAAAAGTTTGCACCCAGAAGTTATCGTGCTTGGGGGCGGGTTGTCGCTCATTGATGCAATAGTAGAAAAACTCCCTGACGCGATTCAAACTCATTTATTTTCAGGTTTTGCCGTGCCAGAAGTGAAGCTTGCAAAATTTGGTGATTCTAGCGGCGTAAGAGGCGCTGCAATAATAGGAAGTGTTCATGCTAATTCCAACGCATCTTAATCGTTATTACTTAAAAGCCGCAAAAGTGGTGACTGCTGATGCGGTTTTACTCGATCATGTGGTCTTGGTCGAGCAAGGTAAAATTACTGCCATTACCACGCAAATAGCGCCCGAGATCGAGGTAATAGATTTAGGTGAGCACAGTTTATTTCCGGGCTTTATCGATTTACATATTCATGGCCGTGAAGGCTGCGATATTATGGACGGCACCCCAGAATCACTAGAGACTATTTCTCGTTCTTTAGTAAAGCACGGCGTAACGGGTTTTGTTGGCACAACGGTGACCGCAGACTGGGACGTCTCAATTCAAGCTTATAAAAATATGGCGAGTGCGTATCAAAAAGGCTTGGCTGGAGCGCAGTTGCTAGGGGCTTATAACGAAGGTTTATTCTTTGCCGAAGCACATAAGGGCGCGCATAACGAGTCATTTTTTTTAGAGCTTACTAAACAGCGATTTGATGAAATTTATGCCGCATGTGAAGGTTGCTTAAGCTCATTTGCGTTAGCGCCAGAACTACTTAAATCCCCCGATATGATCCGCTATATCACCGATAAAGGTGTGCGTGTGATGCTCGGCCATACAGATGCTAATTTTGAGCAAACAACACAAGCTCTTGCTCATGGTGCCTGCGGTGGTGTGCATATTTTTAATGGTATGCGCGGTATTCATCATCGTGATCCCGGCTGTACTGGCGCACTGTTGATGGACAACGATGCCATGGTTGAGCTTATTCCTGATGGTATTCATTTGCACCCTAGCATCATGAACATGGTTTACCGTTTAAAAGGGGCAGATAAAATTGCTCTGATCACAGATTGCGTTAGCGCCGGAGGCTTACAAGATGGTCGCTACCGCTTAGGTGAGCTTCCTATTGTGGTTGAGCAAGGTGTTGCACGCACTGAGAGCGGCTCTTTAGCGGGCAGTACATTAACCATGGAAGTTGGCGTTGAGCGTTTTTATAACCTAACCGACGCAAGCCTAGTTGAAGCAACTAAAATGGCCAGTTTAGTACCCGCTGAGTTTTTAAATAAAGCGGAGCAAATAGGCAGTATTGCGGTAGGTAAACAGGCTAATTTTGCCCTGCTCGATAAAGACTTCTCTGTGCAAGCAACGATCTGTGCGGGTAAGCAAATCTATTAAAAGTTAAGTGAGAATGCAGGCAAAAGTATTCGATGCCATTGTTATTGGCAGTGGCATTACTGGCGGCTGGGCTGCTAAAGAACTAACCGAAAAAGGGCTCAATGTACTGTTACTGGAACGTGGCAGGCAGGTTGTGCACGGTACAGACTATATAACTGCCTTTAAAGATGATTGGCAACTGCCATTTCGCGACAGGCCCAGCCTACTAGAAAAACAGAATCAAGCTAAACAAGCACGCACTGGCTATGCCACTAAGCAATCAATAAAACACTGGTTTGTGAATGATTTGCAGCACCCTTATCAAGAATCTCAGCGTTTTGATTGGATCAGAGGGTATCATCTTGGTGGGCGCTCATTAACTTGGGGGCGGCAATGCTTGCGCCTCAGTGATATAGATTTTGCAGCCAACAAACAAGATGGTCACGGCGTTGATTGGCCTGTGCGCTATCAAGATATTGCGCCTTGGTACGATAAAGTCGAAGCCTACATCGGGGTTATTGGCGAAGCGCTGAACTTACCTCAGCTACCAGATGGACCTTACTTACCTCCTTTTGCGCTTAATGCCGTAGAGCAGCAGCTTAAACAAAGTTTATTAACTCACTACACTAATCGTCACCTCACCATCGGTCGAGTAGCCCATTTAACCAAGGCAAAGCCTGAGCAAGGTCGTGCACCATGCAGCAAGCGCAACCGCTGTATGCGAGGTTGTCCAACTGGTAGTTATTTTAGTAGTTTAGCCTCTACCTTACCTGCAGCGATGCGTACTGGGCGACTCACTATTCAGACTCACTCCATTGCCAAAGAGATTATTTACAATCCAGATAGCGGGCAAGCCACAGGTGTGAAAGTAATTGATGCTGAATCTAAAAAAGAGCGTATCGAGCGAGCGAACATCATTTTTTGCTGTGCATCAACGGTAGCCACAACAGCCTTGTTATTAAATTCAACCTCTGCACGTTTTCCTAATGGCTTAGGGAACGATAGTGGAGAGCTTGGTCATAACCTTATGGATCACCATTTTAGGGTTGGCGCAACTGGCGAGCCTAGGGGCTTTGCTGATGACTTTAATGATGGCGACAGACCCGTTGGCTTTCATATCCCGCGTTTTCGAAACCTTGATGATAACGAGCAGCATAGCTTTATTCGAGGCTATGGCTATCAAGGATACGCAACACGCAAAGATTGGCGACGGGGCTTTAAAGAACTTAGCTTTGGTAAGGCTTTTCGAGAAGAGCTTGCCAAGCCTGGGCCTTGGCAAGTTGCATTGATAGGTTTTGGTGAATGCCTGCCTTATCATCGTAATAAAATGAGCTTAGATCCGGTATTAAAAGATCAATGGGGATTACCTTTAGTTAATTTCGATTGTCAATTTGCAGAAAACGAGCAGCGCATGCGCGAGGATATGAAAGCACAAGCCGTCGAGATGCTAAGCAAAGCTGGTTATCAAAATGTGCAAGCGTACGATAAAGGCTCAGCCCCGGGGCAGGCCATCCACGAAATGGGAACTGCGCGCATGGGGCATGATGCTACAACCTCTGTGCTTAATTGTTACAACCAAATTCACAATGTGCGTAATGTTTATGTCACTGACGGCTCATTTATGTGCTCGTCGGGTTATCAGAACCCTTCGTTAACCTATATGGCATTTACTGCAAGAGCCGCCGATCATGCTGCACGACATTATCAAAATGGGGTGTTCAATGGCTGATCTACAAAGGCGAAATGCGATTAAATGTTTAGCTGCATTATTCGGTGCGGCTATTACGCCAGTGGCTGCGACTCAGCTATTTGATAAAGTGGATGACAATCATTTTGAGATGCTTAAAACAGCGGCTCATCGGGATGTGGTCACGCAAATGCAGGCGGTTATTTTAGAGCTAGAGCCAAATGAGCAACTGTATTTTAATTTAGTTGCTTTCACAGATTTAATGCTAGCAAATACACTAACTGTGACTGAACGTACGGCATGCTTAAAAGGCGCTGAGCTGATTGCAGAAGGTGCTCTTTCATCGTCGCAATTAGCAGATAAACTCACAGGTTTATTTTCTATCTCTTTGCAGCAGCAACAGCGCATAATAGCGCAGCAAGCCTTACCTATTTCAGAAGTGAGCCCTGATAAGCGTGACGAGTACTTAATATATAAGTGTATTTTTACCGTGCGTGAACTTTTGCTACTGGGCTATTTCACATCAGAAAAATTGCAGGCTAGTTAAATAGTAAAACAACTAAGCCTGCTCATGTCGTTACTTACGCCAACTTGTTAGTTTGTGACCAATCAGTGCGTAATAAAGAATAAACGCATAGCAAGGGATCAACAGATAGTAAGCTTGTTGTGCATTGCCCGTATATTCTGCAAATACACCGTATACCAAAGGCAATAGCGCGCCACCAGAAATCCCCATAATCAGTAATGCCGCGCCGGTTTGGGTTTTATCGCCAAGATTTGCAAGGGCCATTGGCCAAATGGTCGGCCATACCAGCGCATTCGATAAGCCAAGTAATGCAACAAATAACACGGTATCTGGAAAACTGTTATCAGCAAGCCAAAAGAGCACTACGTTTGCAATCGCAGTTTGTTGCGGTTCAATCAAAATGATACCAAGTGAAAACACACAACCACTTAACGCAGAAAATATCAGCGCCTGTTGCTGACTAAAAAAGCGAGGAATTAACACGATACCTAAAATATAACCTAGCACCATAAAGCCCATGGTGTAAGAGGTGAGCTCTGCGAACTGCAATACCCCTTGTTCTTTGCCGTAAAGGCCGATAGTGTCGCCGGCAATAACTTCTGCACCTATGTAAAAGAATAGGGCTATCACGCCTAAAACTAAGTGTGGAAATTGCAGGACTGATTTACTCTCGCTGTTGTTGCTGGTTTTTGGTTGTTCAATATCAGGTAGCGGAGCCAGCATGATTAACGCGGCTAATATCACTAATGCGATTGCCATTACAAAGTAAGGAGTAATTAAACGATTAGCCAGTTCTTGTAACTGTAATTGCTTTTGAATGCTGTTTAATTGGGCCAAAGCCTCTGGACTAAAGCTGGCAATGTCGCTAAATACAATCGCTGAGAAGAGCAATGGAGCAACCACACCAGCACTCTTATTGAGAATACCCATAATGCTAATGCGCACGGCTGCCGTGTCTTTAGAGCCTATTAGCACGATGTAAGGATTCGCAGCGGTTTGTAATAAGGTGAGGCCGCTACCTAACGTAAATAAGGCAACCAAAAATAACCAATACGCTTGAATTTGTGCCGCAGGAATAAACAACAGTGCACCCAATGCCATGGTGCCTAAACCAAACGACATTCCATGTTTATAACTGAATATTTGCAAAATCTTAGCGCTTGGCAGTGCCATCACAGTATAGGCGATATAAAACACCAGTGTCACCATGTAAGCTTCAATATGGTTGAGATCGCAGACCATTTGTAAAAATGGGATTAAAGAGCCATTAAGCCAGGTTATAAAACCAAATAAGAAAAACAAGCCACCTATGATCATCATAGGCAGTAATTGCGTGCGATTGGTGTGTTCTGTTTGCTCTAACAGTGAGCTTTGTGTTGTCATTTTTGTCACCAAAGAAGTTTGTTGTGAAATAATCATAAACCAAAATTCGTAAGTTTTGAAAGTTTTATTTTATTTCGAAACTAAATTTGGCTTTGAAACTGTAAATTGTGTAATATTGAACTACAAATTTGAAAGCAGCTATTAAAACAACAGGCCAGCTATGCTAACCACAATAGAAAGAAGACAAAAAATCGTCCTGATGACTGAGGAAAATGGCAAAGTAAATGTTAAAGATCTTGCAAAGACCTTTGATATTTCGGAGGTTAGCATTCGCCATGATCTTAACGAGCTCGGTAAGCGTGGCTTAGTTGTCCGTTCACGTGGTGGGGCAATTGCCTGCGATAAATTGGCTAAAGAGCTTTCGGTAAAAGATAAGCATAACGAAAACTATGCTGTGAAAGTGTTATTAGCGAAAGCTGTGGCAAGTTTGGTTGATGATGGCGATTCATTGATTATTGATTCTGGCACCACCACAGAAGAAGTTGCCAAAGCATTAACCAATAAGCAGGGCCTTACTGTGATGACAAACGGCCTTAATATTGCCCATGTACTGGCTGATATTGAAGATGCAAATGTGTTTATGCTGGGTGGGCAATTACGAAAGAAATCAATGTCTTTTTACTCAAATGAAGTCGAGCAAGCACTTAGTAAATATAACTTTAAAAAGGTTATTTTAGGGGTTGATGGTATCGATTCAGAAGCAGGGATCACCACCCATTATGAGCCCGAGGCAATGCTGAATCGCACCATGTGCACCCGCGCAGATAAAGTCATTGCAGTCACAGATTCAAGTAAATTTGGTAAGCGTGCTTTGTATAATGTATTGCCGCTTAAATCAATCGATGTGCTGGTCACCGACAAAAATATGCCAGCAGAGTTTGTTGAATCATTAACGAGCTTAGGTATTGAGGTGATTACTGTTTAACTCTCTAGTTAAATAGGATTAATGAAAGGTGGCTTTTGCCGCCTTTTTTATTATCCAAAATAAATCGTACCAGCCCGCCGAAAGAAAATCTTTTAAAAAAAATCATTATCGTAACTTTCGAAATTAAAGTCCCATATTTAAAGGCATTCGAAGCCATTTTTTTCATATGTAAAACAAATTTCGTAACTATCGAAAGTTTCACAAGGTAATTTATTGTTGCTAGATTGTTTCATTTTGTTATAGATTAAATATAAGGCCTTACTCATTACCATTTTTATGGTGAAAAAATCTGAACATTTAAAAACAGGAAATCATCATGGCAACAACAACTAGAAAAACATATTTGAGCGTGCTGATAAGCTCGATTCTGGCCTCATCAGTCAGTTTCGCTGCAACGGCCCAACAACAAGAAAACGACAGTAAGGCCGAAGAGGATGTTGAGGTTATTGAAGTTACAGGGATCCGTAGCAGTATTAAAGAATCAAACTTTCGAAAGAAAGAAGCAACGACGGTTGTTGATGTCGTTGTCGCTGATGACATCGGTAAGTTCCCCGATGAAAACTTAGCGGAAGCATTGCAGCGTATTCCGGGCATCACCATTACTCGTAATGGCGGTGAGGGGCAAAATATTTTAGTCCGTGGTTTAGGTGGCGGCTACAACATTACCACGTTGAATGGTCGTAAACTGGCTTCTGAAAACTCAGGCCGCGACTTTAACTTTGACACCATTGCTTCAGAGTTAGTGGGTGCGCTTCAGGTGTATAAGTCGCCAGAAGCACGCTTAATTGAAGGGGGCATTGGTGCAGTTGTTGATATCGAAACGCGTAAACCACTAGACCAAGATGGCTTTACCTTGAGCGCTTCAGCAAAAGGGATTTATGAATCTCGAACAGGCGATGTACACCCGCATGCTTCATTCATCATCGGTGACAACTTTAATGATGATACTTTTGGTGTGCTTTTCTCGGGTGCGTATTCTAAGAAAACCTTACGTGCAGACACATACTCGGCAAGCGGCTTTTTTGACGAAGAAGAAGGTTGGGGGGCAGACAGCGCTGGTGTGCCAGTCGACATGAACGGCAACGGAGAAATTGATGGGCAAAGTGAAATATTTGCCTCAAAAATCCCGAGTTACATGTATTTTGCCAACGCGCAGGATGTGCGTGAACGCGTCGGTGCGACGTTAGCAATGCAATGGCGCCCAACAGATACCCTAGACATTAACTTTGATGCTCTTTATTCACGTTACAACACCGATGGTCATCGCTATCAAATTGGTTTTGTTAACTATGATGAAAGCTGGACGCCAGGCACGCCAGTGTTTACTGATGCAGAATTTGATGACACAGGTCGTGTAGTGTCTATGACGCAAACTGGTAACACCATGGTGGAGCTACTCAACTTAACCAACCCACGTAAAACCGATACTTATCAGTTTGCTCTTAATGCTAAATGGTATCCAATGGATGGCCTAACACTGGCTGTGGATGTTGCCCATTCAAAAGCGAAAAACGAAAACGGCGGTGATAACCGCTTTATTGTTGCGCGTGGTTTTATTGACTCGATTGGGATTGATTACACCACAGGTAATATGTTGCCAGATGTGACCTTATCGCCGGGCTTAACTGCGGATCAATCTTACGGTGCACACTATAGCCGTAATACAGGTACTGGGGTTGAAGACACTGTTAATGACTTTAAGTTTACCGGTAAGTTTGTGCCTGAAAGTGATTTAGTGACCCGTGTTGATTTTGGTTTAACCTACCTTGAACAAACTAAAAGTCAGCTTGAATATGCATCAAAAAATGCCAGCCAATTCAGTAATGGTGGTCAGTATTTAGAGCGCGATGGCTATGAATTTGATGACAGCACCGTGGTCAATGTTGGTGATTTTAACCTCTTTGAAATCCCAAGTGATGTGTTTGTTGAGGCAAATTTCGATAACTTTTTAGAGGGCGAAAGTAGCATTACACCAGAGCCATGGCCAAGTTTTGATTACGATAAGTTACTTGCTTATTATCGCTCAATTAATGCTGAAGCAACCGATAAGAGCATTGTTGCATCGCTTAATTCCTCGGGCACTTATGAGGTAACCGAAGAAGTTCTAACTGCGTATGCGCAAGTGACGCTCGAGAGCACTCTTGCAAATATGCCGTATATGTTAAACGTTGGTATTCGCGGCTCGCAAACTGAAGTGAGCTCTAAAGGGTCGGTTTATGATCTATCGTTAATTGACTTACAAGAGGATGGTAAACCACTTGAAAATGGTTGGCGCGAAACAGTTGAGCAATCATTTAAAGGGGATTACAGCAACATTTTACCAAGCATGAACTTTAAGCTTAGTATTACCGATGATTTAATTTACCGCTTCTCTGCGGCACAAGTGATTAGCCGCCCATCTTTAAGCTACTTACGTCCGTGGCTTGCGCCAAACTTTGATACATATCGTGAAGGCTTACCGCAACTTTCTATGGGTGATTCGTCGTTAACACCTGAAGAAGCTAATCAAGCAGATATGACTTTAGAGTGGTACTTTGAAGACAGTAGCTCGTTAAGTGGCGGGGTGTTTGTAAAAGACCTGAAATCATTTATCGATTACGTCGAAAGCCCAGTTGAAATCGAAGGTGTGCGTTACTTTGCATCTTACCCAGGTAAGAGTGAATATGGTGCAACTATTAAAGGGGCTGAGTTTGCTTATCAGCAGTCGCTAGAAAACTTACTCCCCGAACCGTTCAATGGCTTAGGCTTTCAGCTTAACTACACCTATGTTGACAGTAGTTACGATGAGCCAGAGCTAAAAGAATCAGGTTTGCCATTTAGAGGCATGTCGAAGAACTCATATAACGCCGTGGTTTACTATGAGCAATATGGTTTCCAAGCACGTTTAGCGTATAACTGGCGTAGCAAGTTCTTGTCGGATCCTGACGCATGGGGTGGTCCATATTGGATCTCTGATTATGGTCAGTTAGATGCCAGCATGAGCTATAACATCAGTGACCAATTCACAGTGTTTGCCGAAGCAACGAACTTAACTAATGAACGTTATTGGGGTTACACCAAGCGTACTGACCAAGTGAGTTACCTTGAGCGCTTTGGTACTCAAGTTGCCTTGGGTGTTCGCGCTAGTTTTTAATACCAATTCGCTTAATTAAGTGGTCTATTTTGAGGCAAGAAAACCTCGTTGATAACAAGGCAAAAATTTCGTTATTTAGTTGTGCTCGGCAATTGCTCCTGCATTGCTCTACCTTCTGCATCCATGCAGTCGTAAATCAGAAATTTTTAACGCGGGTAGCGACAGGTTTAATCCCTCAAAATGACTAAGTATTATTGCGGATTGGTATAATTTTAGTATTCCTAGTGTTAGTGTTGAACAAGCGCCTGTAAGGGCGCTTTTATTTTAAAATGAGGTTGTTATGGCAGGAATTAGTGTTTGGCAATTAGCCATTATTGCTGCAATTGTGGTGCTGTTATTTGGCACAAAAAAGTTATCCCGAATAGGTGGAGATTTAGGGACGTCAGTCAAAGGGTTTAAACGCGCTATGCAAGATAAACCTAATGATGAAGCCTAGCCCATAAGTATTTTAAATTATATTGCTACCTTGTTCTGGATCGCGAGATTGATCCGCTTGTTCGCGAATATCATCGGCATCACTGCTAACGTCATCAAGGCTGTGGTCGTCGAGTGATTTTGCCGTTTTAGGCTCTGCGTTTACATTATTGTTTGGCTGCTCATTATCGTTTTCGCTATTTAAAATAATTCGCTCGCGAGCATCATCAGGCATGCTTATTTGCTCTGCTAAATAGGTATTGACCAGCTCTCGCATTAATTGTGATGCCACTTTGATAGTACTGTGTTCGTTACTATTGACCCAAAAATAAATGGTTAGATTAAGAGTCGCTGAGCCTAATGAATCAATTAACACTTGGCTTGGCGGATCATTAATAACAGCAGGGTGTTGATTAACCACCTTCATTGCTAATTGTTGGGCATAGCGAATGTCATTATCGTAGCCAATGCCAACATTAAAGTGACCCCGCATTTTTGGGTTCGCAGTGAGGTTTTTAATGACGTTTTTATATACGGTCGCATTAGGGATTTGAATGTGATTGCCATCAAAATCAACCAAGGTGGTGGCGCGAGCCGTAACTTTTTTAACTACCCCTAAACGACCATCAACTTCGATAACATCGTCAATACGAAAAGGGCGCTGCACACTAAGCAGCATACTTGAAATAAAGTTTTCGGCGATATCGCGAAAAGCAAAACCTAAAATAAGCCCAACTAAACCAGTCCCACTCATAATCGCCACAGCAAAACTGGTGAGCCCTGCAAGACGCAAAAATAAGTACACGCCAAACAAGATGATAATGATGCTAAAAAAGCGCCTAGTCACCACATGCAAAAGTTTACTTTCACTGACAAAACCAAGCGGTTTGATTAATAAATACGACAAAGGGCGGGCTAATAAGTAGCAAACAATGATGGCTACAATACCGAGTGTCAGTGCAGGTAACATTTGCCATGTAGTATGTAAAAACTGCGTAATTTGAGAGTTTAAGTCTTGCCAAGATAAGCTATCAGGGATTGCTTGCGATGTTACCCAAATGGTGGGGCTGAACAAACTAGCCAATTGATTTTTAATAAGTAAATAATAATTCATCGCACCGCTCCATGGACCTTTATACTGTTTTTATAAGCTTAGCTTAATGCAATTCAGACGCCATTATTACTGGCAAGTTGTTTGCAGTTTGAGAGTGTTAAAGGCAATTTTTTAGGTCGTTTATGAGTAAGGATAATCGAGGTTACCAAGCTCGCTCACCGATGGAGATCCCAATGCGAGGCTGGTGGGATATCTGCAAGCGGGTTTATCACAACCTATCACAAGACAATTTATCTTTTGTGGCGGCGGGTGTGGCATTTTATGCCTTGTTGGCTATTTTCCCTGCGCTGGCGGCTATTGTCTCTGTGTATGCATATTTTGCCTCGCCAACAGATATTTATGATCAGCTTGATAAAGTGATTGCCATTTTACCTGAAAGTAGCCGTGACATCATTTTGCTACAGGTTAGTGGTATCACTCAGCAATCGCAAAAGGTATTGAGTGCAAGTGCCATAGGTACTTTATTATTGACTGTTTGGAGTAGCAGCAAAGGCTGCCAAGCTCTCATCACTGCCTGTAATATTACCTACCACCAGCGTAACAAGCGCCAGTTTTTTATGGCATTAGTGGTGCGCTTTTTATTTTCGCTAGGTGCTATTGTGGTTGCGCTGGTGGCGTTATTGATCATTGGTATTTTACCGATAGTGCTTAACTTAGTTGGCTTAACTGAGCTTATCGATTTAATGATTCAGCTTATTACTTGGCCGCTATTAGCCATTATTTTTAATTGCGCATTAGCATTTTTATATCGCTATGCACCGCATAGAACGCCTGCAAAATGGCGTTGGATCACACCAGGTTCAATACTTGCCACGTTGCTGTGGATTATCGCATCAATCGGTTTTTCATATTATGTATCGCAATTTGCGAGTTATAACGAAACTTATGGTTCGTTAGGGGGGGTAGTGATCATGTTGATGTGGCTTTATATCAGCGCATACATCATCATTTTTGGTGCGGCCATTAATGCAAGTGCTGAACAACAAACCTTAGTAGATAGCACCATAGGGCCAGAGAAAGAAGTTGGAGAGCGGGGTGCTACAGTGGCTGATAGATTAACCAGACAACAAAATGAGCATTCTTAAAAATAGAATGATTAGCGCTAATTTTACTCATGGTTGTTAGTTAAATTAGCGCCTACAATCATTTCATACAATTTACGGGAGTAAAGTTATGAAAGTGATTCAACAATTAAATAGTCATGCCACACAAGATGGTGACGGCGTAAACATCAGTCGTATTCCTGGCTTTGATGGCAAGTATTTAGACCCTTTTTTAATGATCGATGAGCTTAAGTCAGATGATCACAGTGATTTTATGGGCGGCTTTCCTGCGCATCCTCACCGTGGTATTGAAACCTTTACTTATATTATTAAAGGTGGCTTTGAGCACCAAGATCAAATGGGTAACAAAAAAGCGATTCGTGCTGGTGATGTGCAGTGGATGAGTACCGGTTTTGGTGTGATCCACAGTGAAATGCCTTTAGCAGATGCTAAAGAAGGCATGCACGGTTTTCAGATTTGGCTCAATATGCCAAGTGCCGAGAAACTAAGAGCACCACGTTATCAAGATACCACTGAAGCGCCAGCACCAACGACTCAAAATGAGCAAGGTGTTGAGCTTAAAGCGTTGGCAGGAAGCTGGCAGTTTGCCGGTGAAGAGCAGGTATCAAGCCTACAAGACCTCGCAGCTGATGGCATGCTTGCCGATGTAACTTTACCGGCTGGTACGCAGTTTTACCATGCACCATTAGCGCAAACTAAGGTGATGATTTATATCCATACTGGAGAAATTCATACTGAACAGGGCGGCCCAGTTAAAGCAGGCAGCTTATTGATTTTAGAGCCTGGCAGCAACATTGAGTTTAACTCGCAAACTGGTGCTGGGGCGTTAATTCTAGCCGGTGAGCCGCTTAAGCAACCAATCGCTCATATGGGCCCGTTTGTAATGACAACCCAAGCTGAGTTACAGCAAGCAGTACGTGACTATCAGCTAGGTAAATTTGGCACACTATAGGAGGTTATTGTGGGATTACTAGTAAATGGCCAATGGCATGATAAATGGTACGACACCGATAACAATCAAGGTGAGTTCAAACGTGAGGCAGCCCAGTTACGTAACTGGGTTACCGAAGATGGCAGTGCAGGGCAAAGTGGTGATGCGGGCTTTAAAGCTGAGAAAGATCGTTACCATCTTTATGTCTCTTTAGCTTGCCCTTGGGCTCATCGCACTTTGATTTTTCGCCATTTAAAAGGCCTTGAAGATTATATCAGTGTGTCGGTTGTAAGTCCTGACATGCTAGAGCATGGCTGGACCTTTGATAAAGACAATCACAGCACCGGTGATGCACTTTTCGATAGCGAATTTATGCATCAAATTTATACGCGTAACAAAGCCGATTATTCAGGTCGTGTTACGGTTCCCGTGCTTTGGGATAAAAAAACGCAGCGTATTGTTAGCAACGAATCTGCTGAAATTATCAGAATGTTTAATAGCGCGTTTAATGCCCTAACAGGTAATGAACGCGACTTTTATCCGCAATCGTTACGTTCTGAAATTGATGAAGTTAATGAGTTTGTTTATCACAACATTAATAATGGGGTGTATCGTGCAGGCTTTGCGACAACGCAAGAAGCTTACACGGAAGCCTTTGATGATCTCTTTGCTGCTCTAGATAAGATTGAGCAACGCTTAACAGCTAATCGTTATTTAGTGGGTGATACATTGACTGAGGCCGACTGGCGGTTATTTACCACTTTAATTCGCTTCGACAGTGTTTATGTGGGCCACTTTAAATGTAATTTGCGTACTATTGAGAGCTATCCGGCGATCAGCAACTATTTACGCGAGTTATATCAAATTGAAGGTGTAAGTAAGACCGTTGATTTTTATCATATAAAACGTCATTACTATTTTAGCCACACCATGATCAACCCAACTCAAGTTGTGCCAAAAGGGCCTGATATAGACTACGCTCGACCACATAATCGTGGTTAATAGACTCTGATAACTAACAGTTTAATGACTGATTAAGCTGTTAGTTATAACTATCCATGACCTTGCGGATAGTGTCGATGCCAAACATCACCTTTTGAATAAATGACTCTGAACTTTTCACTAAATTAAAGTTAGGGTGCTGTGACCAAACAGCTTGCAGTTTGTCATCAAGCATTATGGCTTGCTGATCAGATTCGTTTCTAACAGGGTTATTAGAATGAATACTTTGCCCAGACTTAGCAGCTGTTTCAAAAAAGATCACTGCATCATACTGGTTAAGTTCGATTTCTAGGCTGGTGTTTAAACACTGAAAAAACTCATCTTGCTCACCGGGCCAATAGGCAAGCCCATCTAAACTACCACGATCGCAAAGCATTAAACGATCTGGGTGCATGGTTCGCTGAATATGTTCAAGGTGTTTTTGTAAGCTGAAGATAGCTTGTTGGTGAGCTTTAATGAGGTGAGTTGCATCACCACGTTCTACACCACCGCTGAATAGCATGGTCGCAGACTCTGGTACAACAACAATTTGATTAGAAAATTCACGTCTTAATAGATCGATGGCTGTTGTTTTACCACCGCCAGGGCCGCCTGTTAATACAATCCTTTTTTTCACCTTACATTCTCACAAATTGCTCGTTTGTGTTTAAGGTAATGAAAATAGGTGGCAAAGAGAAGTAAAAAGCAAACATTACATGATAAAGATCACAACAAACGCAGTAACCAGCTGAAGCGGCTGACTTGTTTCAATTTACCGTCTTTGTGGTCTGAGTTATTAAGTGCTTCGTAGCCCATTCCCGCAGTGAAGGCACTGGCAATTCCTACTTTACTTACTGCAAAGCGTTTTAAACGGTATTTGAATGCTTGATGGTGTTGACGTTTAAGCTCATCTTGTAGATCCATTTGTTGGCTTAGTTCAGTCACTCTGTGCTGTGGTTTATTAATAAAATAATCAATTAACATCATTCATCCTTATTAATATTAAATAATTGGCGAACGCTTTTTAGCGTGTGATCAAAGCCTATCTTACTACTTACATAACCAATATTTTTCCAAAGCCATGCAAGGCATAGCAGTTGTAATGCAATCAGTGAAATAGCGGCTAACCACAATGATTGGCTAAAGCTAAATATTGCGATACCTACAGTAGCAAGTAGACCAGCCCAAAGTAGCACCAAGCCGCCTGCAAAACAGACGAGTAGGATAATAGTTAAGGCGAGTGAGCGTGTTGATAAGCGCCACTCGGCAGCTGCAAGCTTTTTACAAGTTCCAGTTTGTTCACGGTAGTCAATGTATAGCTGTTTGCCATAATCAGATAATTTAGCAAGATGATCTTGCCACTGATCAGCGTTTAACGGCTGTTCAGTGGCATCTTGCGTTTTCTCATCTGTAGATTGAGAAGACTGCATAACAATTACTTACGACGAATAAGAGCAGTTACTAACATGCCTGCAGCAAAGGCAATACCTGCTGTTGCAAGTGGGTTTTCTGATGCAAGCTTACGAGTTTTACCACTGTACTCATTAATTTTAGCGCGTGCTACAGCTTGCTTTTCAGAAAGCGTTTGAGCAGAGCTCGATGCGCCTTGGCGAACACTATGTTCAGCACTTGCTGCACGAGTTGAAAGTGCATCAACAGCGTGATGTGCTGCTTCAGTTGCTTTTTCTGTGAATGGCGCCTCTACTTGAGCCGCGTTCGAGTTTGCACTGCTATTAGTTTCTGTGCTTGAGTTCGATTTAGAAGTTGCGGTAGTCATAATCATTCCTTAAAAATTGCCATTTAATTGGTAGCTAACCTATCGCAACCTTCATACCAAATAATAAAAACTAACTTTTTCAATGCATTATAATTTTTAATCAGCCATTGGAGGGAGAACATTCGTAACTCTTGCAGGGTGATTAAGTAAAAATTACAACATTCGATAATTTTGTAATTATTCATTGGTTATTCATTAACCATTTTTCCCTAATACATCGCCAAGAAAATTGAAAAAATATTTTTTTTCGATGTTTTCCACTTTTTCCCACGTAATTCATAGGCTTTGCTTGAGGCCTTATTTTTTCTGGCTTCACAAGGCGCTTATGATGATCTGCTTACTTGACAAAATGGCTTGTCAAGCCCTAAACTGGAGCACTGTGGTAAAAAGTGGTTTTTAGTGGATCAAACTGGATCGGAAATAATCATTAACGATTAACAACCTATTTTTAAGGCAAGTTATGTTTCGGGGTGCGAGCTCTCTGAGTTTGGATGATAAAGGACGCTTTGCGGTACCAACTAAGTACCGAGATGCGATCTTGTCTGAAGATCAGGGAACGGTTATCTGCACTGTGGCCTTAAATGAACCTTGTTTGTGGTTATACCCGCTAGCAGAATGGCTCGAAATTGAAGAACGATTATTAAAGATTTCGAACATGAATCCACGTGCTCGCCGTATGCAACGTATGCTGCTCGGTAACGCTACAGAGTATCAACTAGATAAAAACGGCCGAATTTTGCTGGCGCCGTCGTTACGCGCACATGCAGAACTTGGAAAAAAAATCATGTTGGTTGGCTTGATGAACAAGTTTGAAATTTGGGATGAAGATCGTTGGCATGAACAAATGCGCCAAGATACTGAAATTGAACGCCTAGGCGATTTTGAGGTGAATCCTGAGTTCGATAATTTCTCACTCTAACCACAATAATAAAAAGGCAAAAACTAGCTAATGACAGCGCAATTTGAACATGTCTCTGTACTGATGGACGAAACCATAGATGCTTTGGATATTAAACCCGAAGGCATTTACATGGATGGCACATTTGGTCGCGGTGGGCACTCTGGACAAATTCTTGCGCGTTTAAGTGAGCAAGGTCGCTTACAAGCAATTGACCAAGATCCACAAGCTATTAAAGCCGCCGAAAAGTTTGCTGATGATGCACGTTTTTCGATTGCCCACACTCGTTTTTCAAACCTTAAAACAGTTGCCGAAGATAACGATTTAATCGGTAAAGTAGACGGTATTTTGTTAGATATCGGTGTTTCTTCGCCACAGCTTGATGATGCTGAACGCGGTTTTAGCTTTATGAAAGATGGCCCGCTTGATATGCGCATGGACCCAACCAGTGGTCGCAGTGCTGCACAATGGCTAGCTGAAGCTGAACTTGAAGATATTACCCATGTGATTAAAACCTACGGCGAAGAAAAGTTTGGTCGCCGTATCGCTCATAAAATAATTGAAACACGTGAGCACACTGCTATCACAAGCACAAAGCAGCTTGCTGAGTTAGTCGATGAAGCGGTGCCAGTGAAAGATAAACACAAACACCCAGCTACACGTACATTCCAAGCGATCCGTATTTATATCAACAGTGAACTTGAAGAAATTCAAACTGCACTGCAAGCCGCTGTTGACGTTTTAAAACCAGGTGGGCGTCTAGTCGTTATTTCGTTCCACTCGTTAGAAGATCGCATTGTTAAGCAGTTTATAAAAAAACAGAGTAAGGGAGAGGCGATACCCAGAGGTCTGCCTTTGACGGACGCACAAATAAACAAAAATCTGACGTTAAAGGCAGTGGGTAAAGCCATTAAGCCGAGTAAGGCGGAAATAGAAGTTAACCCGCGTTCACGTAGTTCTGTGCTAAGGGTTGCTCAGAGGTTGTAATGAAAGCTAAAGCGACACATCGCCAACCCAATTTATTTGTAGAGATTTTTAAAGGCCTAGGAGCTAATAAGCTGACCTTGGCCTTGTTGGTTGTGATCCTTGCTTCGAGCTTGAGTGTGGTTCAAGTGACGCATCTAGCGCGTCAACAATTGATTGAACAAGATAAATTACTGCAAGAGCGCGATGAACTTGATCTTGAGTGGCGTTACTTGCTTGTAGAAGAAGAATTTTATTCGCAGCATGCGCGTATTGAAGAAGTCGCAACCATGCAATTAGAAATGAAACGGCCAACTAGCCAAGACGAACAGGTGGTGGTACTGCAATGAGAAGCAGAGGGAAAAAGCCAACGAATACCTTGATAACATGGCGCTTTTTGCTCGTGTGCTCAGTGGTGTTGCTAGTCTTTATGACGCTGGTTGCGCGTGCCGCTTTTTTACAGGTCATTGAGCCAGATAAAGCGCGTTCAGAAAGTGATAAACGTACTGTGCGAGTTGAAAAACAACATGTGCAGCGAGGCATGATCTTCGATCGTAATGGTAAAGAGTTGGCAGTCAGCGTGCCTGTGGTAAGTGTGTATGCCGATCCTAAAGCACTACATAAATCACTGATCAGTAAGGTACTGCGTCAAGCACGTAAAAATGGTGAAGATCAACAAGCGCTTGCTGAAAACACTGTTGAGTTAGATAAACGTATTGCCGCTTATTACAATAATGATATTCGCTGGCGTGAACTTGCGGATGTATTACGTATTGACCCAAGTAAAGTTAACTCTCGCCTTCGTGATAATCCAAAGCGTCGTTTTGTCTACTTAAAACGTCAGGTTACCCCTGCTGTAGCTAACTATATTGGTGATCTTCGTTTACCAGGTATCCACTTACTTGATGAGTCAAAACGTTATTACCCTGCCGGTGAAGTGACAGCTCATGTTATTGGTTTTACTAACATTGATGGTCATGGTATTGAGGGGATCGAAAAGCTTTATGAAAAAGCGTTAACCGGTGTTGAAGGTCAGCGTACTATTCGTAAAGATGCGCAAGGCCGTGAAGTAGAAGTTCTTGATGAGCGCGAGCGTGTAGAGCCAGAGAGTATTCATTTAAGTATCGACCAACGTATTCAAGCAATTGCTTATAAAGCAGTGAAATCAGCGGTGTTATCGTACAAAGCGACCTCAGGTTCAGCCATGGTTGTGGATGTTAAAACCGGTGAAGTGTTGGCTATGGTAAATAGCCCATCGTTTAACCCAAATAACTTATCAGATGCTGCGCCGCATAAGCGTCGTAACCGTGCTATCACCGATTTATTTGAGCCAGGCTCAACTGTTAAGCCGCTAGCCATTTTAGCTGGTTTAGACTACGGCGTAATTCAACCGGATTCAATAGTTGATACTTACCCTGGCTGGATGCGAGTAGGTGGAAGCCTTGTGCAAGATACTCGTAATCATGGTGAGATGACTTTAAGAGAGATCTTAAAATATTCAAGCAATATGGGTGTGACTAAGGTCAGCCAAGAGTTACCAAAAGATTACTTTGTTGGTCTTTATCAAAAAGTCGGTTTTGGCAGCGACAGTGGTACGGGCATGGTTGGTGAAAGCAGTGGCTTATTTTATCCAAATCGCCGCTGGTCTGATCATGAAATTGCCGCACTATCATTTGGTTACAACTTAGCAGTAAGTACCGCACAAATGGCGCGTTTTTATGCCATGTTAGGTTCAGGCGGCGTTATGCGCCCATTGACTGTACTTAAACAAGAGTCGGTACCAGAAGGTGAACGCGTTTTTCAACAAAAAGATGTTGAAGCTGTTGTTCACATGATGGAAAGCGTGTTTGAGAAAGGTGGAACTGCACAAAAAGTTCACGTTGATGGTTATCGTGCTGCAGGTAAAACAGGTACCTCTAAAAAAGCCGCTGTTGGTGGTTACGGTGACGAATACGTTGGTTATTTTGCTGGTATCGCACCTGCAAGCAACCCGCGTTTAGCGGTAGTAGTATTGATTAATGAGCCGGGTGGAGATGTTTATTACGGCGGTGCGACGGCAGGTCCTGCATTTGCAGAGATTGTCTCCAATGCCTTAAGAATTCTAAACGTTGCACCGGACAAAGATGCGGTTGCGTACGTAGAAGGCAAAGATAACGATGCGTGATTTAAAACCGATTCTTAATCATATTGATGTTGAGGCCAATAGTTTAGTGGTCAATCAACTACGTCTTGATAGCCGAGATGTAAAAGCTGGCGATGTGTTTGTTGCCATAAAAGGCCATCAACTCGATGGCGGACAGTTTATTGAAAAAGCCATTGAAAATGGTGCGGTGGCAGTTATTGCTGACCGTTTATGTGAGTTCGAAAGTGAGTTTGAACCACTTTATTTAGTTACCGATTTAGCGAAAAAGCTGCCTGCACTTGCAGCTGCTTTTTACCAGCAACCATCAAAGCAGTTGGATTTAGTGGGTGTGACAGGCACCAATGGCAAGTCAACGACCACAGCGATGATCGCGCATTTAGCACAGCACTGTCATAAACGTGCGGCTGTGATTGGTACGCTCGGTTATGGGCACCCTGATAACCTGACTGAGCTTGCAAACACCACACCATCGAGCGTTGATTTACAGCGTATTTTATCTGAACTTGTAACAGAACAGCATGATGTTGTGGCTATGGAAGTCTCATCTCATGGCTTAGTTCAGCAACGTGTTGATCAGTGTAAATTTAAAGCCGCTGTGTTTACTAACCTTTCGCGTGACCACTTAGATTATCATGGCACGATGGATGCCTACGGTGATGCGAAGTTGATGTTAATGCGTGACCATATGCCTGAGCTTGTGGTGCTTAATCAAGATGATGCGCAAGTTGAAGCATGGTTAGAAAAATACGACTTCAATAACCTAATTTGTTACGGCCATAAAAACCTAACGCCTAAAAATGCGCGTTTTGTTTATTTCAGCGATGTAACATACGATAATGCCGGTATATCGGCGAAGTTCGATACCAGTTGGGGGCAGGCTGAAGTTAATTGCACCCTGTTTGGCGAGTTCAACTTATATAATTTAGCCGCTGCAATGGCTACTTTATTAGGTATGGGTTACCCACTTGATTTACTTGTTGAAGGGTGTAAATCATTGCAGCCTGTTGCTGGGCGCATGCAGGCATTTAGTGCGCCAGGTCAACCGACTTGTGTTGTTGACTATGCCCATACTCCTGATGCGTTAGCACTAGCATTACAAGCATTGCAAAAGCATGTTCCAGGTGGCGTCAGCTGTGTGTTTGGCTGTGGTGGTGACCGTGATAAAGGCAAACGCCCGATGATGGCAAAAGCTGCTGAAGCTAATGCAGACCGTATTATTGTCACTAGTGATAACCCAAGAAGTGAAGACCCTGACGCAATTATTGCTGATGTGATTGCGGGGCTTGAGCGGCCTGAACGCGCACATTGTGAAGCAGACCGCGCGCAGGCTATTAGTTATGCCATTGCGCAAGCAGGTGCTGATGATGTCATTCTAATTGCGGGCAAAGGCCACGAAGACTATCAAATTATTGGCGACCAACGAATCGACTTCTGCGATCGTCAGTATGTACAACAACAATTAAAAGAAAAATCGCAAGGGGCGCAGTTATGATCCCTATGGATTTTGATTGGCTAGCTAAAGTTCTAGCAACCGATTACCAAGGTGGTAATCAAACGGTAAAAAATATCAATACTGATACTCGTACTTTGTGCGATGATGAAGTGTTTTTAGCGCTACAAGGGCCTAATTTTGATGGTCATAAATTTGTTGCGCAAGCAAAAGAAAAAGGCGCGATAGCTGCCATCGTAGCGCGTCCTGTTAATGTCGATATTGTGCAGTTTGTGGTCAGTGATACACGAATTGCGCTTGGCCAAATTGGCGCAGCTGTGATGGCACAGGTTGCACCAAAAACAATTGCTATCACAGGTAGCGTGGGTAAAACGACCGTTAAAGAAATGTGTGCGGCGATTTTATCTGGCCATGGTGAAGTACTGGCAACAAAAGGCAACTTTAATAATGACATTGGTGTACCACTCACGTTATTACGCCTTGAACCACAACACCAATATGCGGTTATTGAATTAGGTGCAAATCACATTGGTGAAATTGCATACACAGTAGCAATGACGAAACCTGATGTTGCTGTGGTATGTAATGTTGCAGCTTCTCACTTAGAAGGCTTTGGCTCACTACAAGGTGTAGCAACGGCCAAAGGCGAAATCTATGACGGCTTAAAGCCTGATGGTGTTGCCGTAGTTAATTGCGACAGTGACTATGCCGATTTTTGGCTTGATAAATTAACTGATCGCAACGTAAAACTTTTTTCTACTAGCCAACAATTAGATTATTGGGCAGAAGATGTGGTGCTTGATGAGCAAGCCCGTGCTTCTTTTGTGCTTTGTAATAAAGATAAAAAAGTACCTGTCACTCTGGCACTACCGGGCAAACATAATATTGCAAATGCATTAATAGCCACCGCGTTAACCACTGAGCTGGGTGTAAGCCTCGAAAGTGTTGCATCAGCGCTGGCAACCATGGGTGAAGTTAAAGGTCGTGTAAACGTCCTTAAAGTGTCAGACACATTGACGGTTATTGATGATACCTACAACGCGAATGTGCAATCGGTTAAAGCGGCAATTGATTTATTAAGTGATATGCCGGGGCGTCGTATTTTTGCGTTAGGTGATATGGGCGAGCTTGGTGAAGAAGCGCGTTTTTATCATCAGCAAGTCGGTGAATATGCACAGCAAAAAGGCATTGATGAACTTTATAGCCTAGGTGTACTAAGTAAATCAGCCAGTGATGTATTTGAAAAGCCAAACCGCCACTTCTCAAGCCGTGAACAATTATTACAACAATTACAAAGTGAACTTGCTCAATCGACGCAAAAAACCACAGTTGTTGTAAAAGGTTCGCGCAGTTCTCGTATGGAGCTTGTGGTCACAGATTTAGTAAATAGCCAGCAAAATGGCAACAATGGAGTATCGTCATGTTAGTTTGGCTGGCCGAGTATTTAACACAGTATTACAGTGGTTTTAATGTTTTTTCTTACCTAACGCTGCGCGCAATTTTAGGTATTTTAACAGCACTGCTTATCTCACTTTATTTTGGCCCTAAGCTAATTCGTGCATTACAAAAAATGCAGATTGGTCAGGTGGTTCGTCACGATGGTCCAGAGTCACACCTATCTAAAAAAGGCACGCCAACTATGGGCGGTATTTTGATTTTAGGGGCGATTTTTACCAGCACATTACTGTGGGCTGACCTTTCAAATAAATATGTTTGGGCAACCTTATTTGTCGTGGGCTCGTTAGGTGTGGTTGGCTTTGTTGATGACTACCGTAAAGTGATCCGCAAAGACCCTAAAGGCTTAATTGCTAAGTGGAAATACTTTTGGCAATCAGTGATTGCGTTAGTGGTTGCCAGTGCGCTTTATTTTACCTCGCAGCAAGGCAGCGAAACCTCATTAGTTGTGCCGTTTTTCAAAGACGTGTTACCACAGCTAGGGTTGTTTTATATCGTGATGACTTACTTTGTAATTGTCGGTACGTCGAACGCGGTAAACCTAACAGATGGCCTTGATGGTTTAGCGATTGTACCAACCATTTTAGTGGCGGCAGCACTTGCCATTATTGCTTATTTAACAGGTAACGTTAATTTCTCAAGCTATCTACATATTCCGCATTTGCCACTCGCCAGTGAGCTTGTGGTTGTGTGTACAGCAATTGTGGGAGCTGGACTTGGTTTCTTATGGTTTAACACCTACCCAGCACAGGTATTTATGGGTGATGTAGGCTCATTAGCACTCGGTGGTGCTTTGGGTATTATTGCGGTGCTGGTTCGCCAAGAACTAGTACTTATCATCATGGGTGGTGTGTTCGTAATGGAAGCATTGTCGGTGATTTTACAAGTGGGCTCTTACAAATTACGTGGCCAACGTATTTTTAGAATGGCGCCTATTCACCACCATTATGAATTAAAGGGTTGGCCTGAGCCGCGCGTAATTGTGCGCTTTTGGATTATTTCAATCGTGCTAGTACTTGCTGGCCTTGCGACATTAAAGATCAGGTAAATGACAGTTATTAACGAGATTAAAAACAAACAAATTTCAGTGCTCGGACTCGGTGTAACCGGTCTGGGCATTGTGCGTTTTTTATTATCTCAGAATATTAAGCCAATTGTTGTTGATAGCCGCACAGCGCCGCCGGGTGCTGATTGGCTAAATGAGCATGCCAGTGAGTTAACGACTCACTTTGGTGATTTAGAACAGGCAGACTTAGCCAGCAATGACATTATTATCATCAGCCCAGGTCTAAGCCTCGCGACACCTGCAGTAGCAAAAGCGATTGATGCTGGTGTTGAAGTGATTGGTGACGTTGAGCTTTTTGCTCGTTTAACTGATAAACCAATTGTTGCGGTGACAGGTTCAAATGGTAAGTCGACTGTAGTTACATTGGCGTTTGAAGTGCTTAAAGCGGCCGGTTATAAAGTTGGCCTTGGTGGCAACATTGGTACTGCGGTACTTGATTTACTATCGCAAGACTATGATGTGTATGTACTTGAACTGTCGAGCTTTCAGCTTGATACCACACACAGCTTAAAAGCAAAAAGTGCCTGTGTATTGAATGTGAGTGAAGATCACCTCGATCGTTATCCAAGCTACCAAGCATACATTGACTCTAAGCAAAGTATTTATAACGGCTCTGAGCTCGCGGTAGTTAATGCCATTGATGTGGCAACTCATACTGCAAAGCAGCCCCAAGTGAGCTTTGCGCTCGCTAATGCAGATTTTGCCTTGGTTGAACATCAAGGTGAGCAATACTTTGCAGCACACGGTAAGCCAGTATTACCAGCAAGCTGCTTAAATGTTGTTGGCTCTCACAATCAACAAAACGCCTTAGCGGTCATGGCATTACTGAACCCGTTTGATATTGCTAAAGAGCATTACCAGCAAGCGTTTAGTGCTTTTACTGGGCTTGCACACCGTTGTCAGTTTGTTGCTGAAATTAATGAAGTAAAATACTTTAACGATTCTAAAGCGACCAATGTAGGTGCAACTATCGCTGCGATTGAAAGCTTAGCAGATCAAGCAAAGCAATTAGTTGTTATTGCCGGTGGTGATGCAAAAGGGGCTGATTTAGATGCCTTAAAGCCATACTTAAACAACAAAGTAAAAGCGCTTGTTTGTTTTGGTAAAGATGCTAAAGCGTTAGTGGCTCTAACTGAAAAAGGCCACCTAACCACCAACATGCATGAAGCGGTGCAACTAGCAAAACAGTTAAGCAGCAGTGGCGATATTGTTTTATTAGCACCTGCATGTGCCAGCATTGATATGTATAACAATTATATGCAACGTGGTGATGACTTTGCGCAGTGCGTATTGGCGGAGGCAGTATGATTGCATTTGCTGACATCCGTGAAGCATTAACACCAAAACAATCGCCGCAACTTTATGATGTGCCGTTATTGTATTGCATGTTGATGTTGATTGGCGTTGGCTTTGTGATGGTAACCAGTGCCTCTATGCCAACAGCAGAGCGATTATTTGATAATCCGTATCACATTATCATTCGCCATGGCATGTTCTTAATTATGGGCTTTTTCTTGTTTTGGATTGCCACTAACGTGCCTATGGATTGGTGGAAGCGCAGTAACGCCTATTTATTGTTGCTGGGTTTAGGTTTGCTCGTTTTGGTGCTGATTGTTGGCCGTGAAGTGAACGGTGCAAAGCGTTGGATACCTATTGGCCCGGTGGGCTTTCAGGTCGCTGAAGCCGCCAAGCTGTATTTCTTTAGCTACATTGCTGGTTACTTAGTGCGTAAACGTGAAGAAGTACAAGAGAACTTAAAAGGTTTCTTTAAGCCATTAGCTGTATTTGGTGTGTATGCGTTTTTGATTTTGATGCAACCAGACTTAGGAACTGTAGTTGTACTGTTTGTGACGACAGTTGGTTTGTTGTTTTTAGCGGGTGCTAAGTTATGGCAGTTTTTTGGCCTTATCTTAACGGGTATTGCTGCAGTGGTGGTGCTAATTATCGCTGAGCCATATCGTATGGCTCGTGTCACAGGCTTTTTAGAACCGTGGGAAGATCCATTCGGTAAAGGTTATCAGTTAGTACAATCGCTAATGGCGTACAGCCAAGGTGGTTGGTTTGGTCAAGGCTTAGGCAATAGCGTACAAAAACTGCAATACCTGCCAGAGGCACATAATGACTTTATCTTTGCTGTGATTGGTGAAGAACTCGGCTTTTTTGGCGTATTTAGTATTTTGATTGTACTTGCTGTATTTGTATTCAGAGCCTTGTTAATTGGCCAAAAAGCGCTGCAATGTGGCAAAGAGTACGAAGGCTATTTTGCCTTTGCTATTGGTATCTGGTTTGCGTTTCAAACCATGGTAAATGTGGGGGCAAGTGCCGGTATTTTGCCAACCAAAGGCCTAACACTACCGTTTATTTCGTACGGTGGCTCTAGCTTATTAATTATGACCATAGCAACAGGTGTACTTTTGCGAATAGATTTTGAAACAAAGATGGCGACTAAGCAGGCAACCTCACGTGGAGGTAAGCGATGAGTAAAAAATTACTTGTTGTTGCAGGCGGTACCGGTGGCCATATTTTCCCAGGCATTGCAGTTGCTGACTTTTTAAAACAGCAAGGCTGGCAAGTTAGCTGGATTGGCACGCCTGACAGAATGGAAGCAACGGTAGTACCTAAGCACAACATTGAGATTGATTTTATCAATGTGAAAGGTGTGCGCGGAAATGGAATTAAACGCCTGATTAAGGCACCTTTTATGGTGATGAATGCGGTTTTTCAAGCACGTAAAATTTTAAAAGCTCAAAAGCCAGATGTTGTTCTTGCTATGGGGGGCTATGTGACCGGACCTACTGGCATTGCAGCAAAGAGCTTAGGAATTCCTTTGGTTATTCATGAGCAAAATGCTGTTGCAGGCATGAGTAACCGCTGGCTAGCGAAGTTTGCCAACAAAGTGTTAGCCGCTTTTCCATCAGCTTTTGCAAAAGAACAATGTGAAGTAGTCGGTAACCCAGTCAGAGAAAGTGTCGCTAATGTCACTGCTAAGCAAACAACGACACCAATTAATGTGCTGGTTGTAGGCGGTTCACTTGGTGCACAGGTACTAAATGAGACTTTACCTGCTGTATTCAGTGAACTTTCAGCGCTAACAACGCTTAATATATGGCACCAAACGGGTAAAAATAATGAACCGAATGTGACTGCCAGCTATCAACAGTTAGGATTAACTGAAAATAGTAAAGTTGCTGAATTTATTGATGATATGGATAGTGCATATCAATGGGCCGATTTGGTAATTTGCCGTGCTGGTGCGTTAACGGTGAGTGAGATTGCGGCAGCAGGAAGAATGGCCTTATTTGTGCCTTTTCCGCATGCTGTAGATGACCATCAAACTGCCAATGCAAAGTATTTAGTGACTGAGCAAGCAGCGTTGATTATGCAGCAAAGTGAGTTTAACCAAGCGGCGGTTGTTGAGTTATTAGCGCCTTACGTAAATGCACCAGAAAAAATTTCAACAATGGCAAGTAAAGCAAAACAGCTTGCTATTTTAGATGCCACAGCCAATGTTGCAAAACGCTGTGAGCAACTAGCAGATAGAAGAGATTAGTAGTGAAAGAAAGCACGATAAAAGAAAACAACACTCGTCCTGCGATGCGTCGTATCGACACTATCCACTTTGTGGGTATTGGTGGCGCAGGCATGGGTGGTATTGCCGAAGTACTTGCTTTTGAAGGCTACCGCATCACAGGTTCAGACATTGCGCACAGTGCGATGACTGAGCGCTTAATTAAAGTGGGTGCAGAAGTATTTATTGGTCATGATGAAAACAATGTAAAAGATGCCAGCGTGGTGGTGGTATCAAGTGCGATTAACGAGCAAAATCCTGAGATTAAAGCAGCAAAAGCGGCGCGTATTCCTATTGTTCGCCGCGCAGAAATGTTGGCTGAATTAATGCGTTTTCGCCACGGTATTGCAGTGGCAGGCACTCATGGTAAAACAACAACCACGAGTTTAATCGCGAGCATTTATGCACAAGCAGGCCTTGATCCAACCTTTATTATTGGTGGCTTGCTAAACAGTGCTGGGAGTAATGCCAAGGTTGGTAAAAGTGACTTTTTAATTGCAGAAGCTGATGAGAGCGATGCGTCATTCTTACATTTACAGCCTATGGTATCTGTGATCACAAATATTGAAGAAGATCACATGGATACGTACGGCGGTAGCTTAGAAAAAATGAAAGACACGTATGTTGATTTCATTCATAACTTACCGTTTTATGGTTTAGCTGTGGTGTGTATTGACTCTGAGGTTGCGGCAGAGCTGATCCCTCGCTTTGGGCGTCCTGTTATTACCTATGGTGAGTCGGCAGAAGCTGATTACCGAATGGTTGATTTTAGCCAAACAGCGAATACTTGTTCATTTAATGTTGTAAATAAGCAAGGTGAAAGCCTAGCTGTTACGCTTAATATGCCGGGTAAGCACAATGCGCTTAACGCGACTGCAGCGATTGCGGTCGCTAAAGATCAAAACATCGCTAATCATGCAATTTTAGAAGCGTTAACAAAATTTGAAGGGGTGGGCCGTCGTTTTCAGCATTACGGAAGCTTTGAAAATGAGCGCGGCAATGTCATGTTAGTTGATGATTATGGCCATCACCCATCAGAAGTTGCGGCGACGATTGCGGCGGTTCGTGAAGGGTGGCCAGATAAACGTTTAGTGATGATTTATCAGCCGCACCGTTATAGTCGAACCCGTGATTTATACGAAGACTTTGTCAAAGTACTGGCTGATGTCGATCAGTTATTACTGCTAGATGTGTATTCAGCGGGTGAAGAGCCAATCGTGGGAGCCGACAGCAAGAGTTTATGTCGTAGTTTACGCCAGCGTGGTAAAGAGCCATTACATGTTGCTAGTAACTCTGAGCTTGCCGGTGTCCTAGCAAATACACTGCAAGATAATGATTTAGTTTTAACACAAGGCGCTGGTAACATAGGCCAGTTAGTGAAAAAGTTAGCAGCAACCGAGTTGTCCATTGAACAACTAAAGCAGGTAAACGTATGAGCCAGTTAAGTGACAAATTTGGCAAAGTAGCGGTACTTTTTGGCGGCACATCTGCCGAAAGAGAAGTATCTCTTAAATCAGGCCAAGCTGTATTGAATGCTTTGCAAAGTGCTGGCGTTGATGCCATTGCTTTTGATCCGAAAGATCAGCCGTTATGGCAATTAAAAGAATTAAACATTGAACGTGTATTCATTGCCCTTCATGGTCGTGGTGGTGAAGATGGTACCATTCAAGGTGCACTTGAGTTTATGGGGATTCCATATACAGGCAGTGATGTTTTAGGTTCTGCGCTTGCGATGGATAAAGTACGTTGTAAGCATTTATTTAAGGCAATGGGGCTGAGCACAGCACCTTATGCTGTTGTTGATAGCCGCCATGAGTTTGATAGCCAAGCGATTATTAATGAATTTGGTAAAGTGATGGTGAAACCGTCACATGAAGGCTCAAGTATTGGTATGGCAGAAGCAAACAGCGCAGAGCAACTTGATGCTGCGCTTAACGCTGCATTTAAGTTTGATAGCCAAGTGCTTGTTGAGCAATGGATCACTGGCCGTGAATTTACTGTTGCTGTACTAGGGCAAGATGTTCAGCCTGTCATTGAGATGACGACGCCAAATGGTTTTTATGACTATCAAGCTAAGTATCAATCGAATACAACTCAGTATCATTGCCCTGCAGATATATCTGTGCAAGAAACTGAATTGTTGCAAGATATGGCATTAAAAGCGTTTGATTTAGTGGGTGCAAGTGGTTGGGGCCGTGTTGATGCGATGCGTGATCAGCAAGGTAACTTTTACTTATTAGAAGTAAATACAGTACCAGGCATGACAGAAAAGTCTTTAGTACCAATGGCAGCAAAAGCTAATGGTGCAAGCTTTGAACAATTAGTTGTTCGCATTTTGGAGCAAACCCTTTAATATGCATCCTTTTTTAGAAAAAGCGCAACAATTAAAACAGCAGCTAAATTGGTCGTTGATTTTTGGTGTGAGCTTTTTTCTAGTAGTGATTTTTGCATTAGTAAAAATCACTACAGGCGTCTCAGATTGGTTGGTAGAGAACAAAGACGCACAAATAAAGCACTTATCAGTACTTGGGCAACCCCAATATACTGATGAGAAAGCAATTATTGGTGCAATAAAAAAGGCCGACTTATCGAGTTTTTTTGAATTAGACGTAAAACATGTGCAACGCTTAGTACAAGGCTTGCCTTGGGTGGCAACGGCATCGGTCAGAAAGCAATGGCCAGATACCTTGCAAGTATACGTTGTTGAGCATCAAGCTGTAGCGCATTGGAACAGTGACTTACTGTTAAACCAAGCTGGCGAAGTGTTCCAAGCAAGTAGTGATAAATTGCCTACAAGCTTGCCACAGCTATATGGCCCAGAAGGCAGTGAAATCGAGGCGTGGACTGCTTTTAGTCAATTTCAAGAAATGCTCAAAGTGAATAACTTAGAGCTGACCAGTTTAGCGCTTTCTGAGCGCTTTTCGTGGCAGTTATGGCTTGATAACGGCATTCGCCTGAACTTAGGCCGCAAAGAAAAAGCAAAGCGTGTACAGCGTTTTATTGACGTGTATCCGCGCATGGAACAACGTGCAGATGCACAAATCGATGTTGTTGATTTACGGTATGATACCGGTCTTGCAGTGAGCTGGAAGCCAGTGCAAGAAGAACAATTAGAAAATAAGAGTAAGGCATGACCAAGTCAGCAGAAAGAAACCTAGTGATTGGATTAGACGTTGGCACATCGAAAGTTGTGGCCACCGTTGGTGAAATCACCGCAGATAACAAACTAAGCATTGTGGGTGTTGGCAGCCAAGTATCGCATGGTATGGATAAAGGCGGCGTTAACGACCTTAACCTTGTTTCTGAATCGATTCGTCGAGCTATAGATGAAGCTGAGTTGATGGCTGATTGTCGTATTAGCTCTGTTTATTTAGGTATTTCTGGAAAACATATCCAGTGCCAAAATGAAAGCGGTGTCGTGGCAATTAATAACACGGAAGTGACTGACGAAGATATTGAAAATGTCATTCACATTGCTCGTTCAGTGCCTATTTCGGCAGAACGAAAAATGCTACATGCATTGCCACAAGAATACAGCATCGATATGCAAGAGGGGATTAAAAACCCACTTGGCATGAGCGGTGTGCGTATGGAAGCTCGCGCGCACATCATTACTTGCTCAAACGATATGGCAAAGAATATCGAGAAATGTGTTGAGCGTTGTGGCCTTGAAGTGGATCAGTTGATCTTCACTGCACTGGCATCATGTTATTCAGTACTCACAGATGACGAAAAAGAGCTCGGTGTAGCCGTGTTAGATATCGGTGGTGGCACCATGGATATCACCATTTATATTAATGGTGCGCTTCGTCATTCAGCGGTTATTCCTGTGGCGGGTAACCAAGTGACTGGTGATATTGCAAAAATATTTAGAACACCTATATCACATGCTGAGTCACTCAAAGTACAATATGCGTGTGCGAGTAGCCAAATGGCAAGCAACGAAGACACAATTGAAGTACCGAGTGTTGGTGGCCGACCTGCGCGTATTATGTCGCGCCATACTTTAGCTGAGGTTGTTGAGCCACGTTTTAGAGAATTATTCGAGTTGGCGATGGAAGAAATACGCCGCTCAGGTTTTGAAGACCAAATTGCTGCAGGTCTCGTCATTACTGGCGGAACAGCAAAAATGACAGGTGCAATGGAAGTGGCAGAAGACATTTTCCAAATGCCAGTCAGAATTGGCAAACCAATCGGGATTGTTGGTTTGACAGATTATGTAGATGATCCTTCGTACGCGACCGCGGTTGGTTTGTTACAATACGGCCGTACAATGCAATCGATGAATGCACAAAAGTCGAAAGCTGAAGGTGATAATAATTGGTGGAACCGTATTACTAAGTGGTTCCAAGGTGAGTTTTAAGACTCAAGTCGGAGAGTAAACATGTTTGATATGATGGAACAGCACAGCGAAGAAGCTGTCATTAAAGTAATTGGCGTGGGCGGTGGCGGCGGTAACGCTGTTGAGCACATGGTAAAACAACAAATTGAAGGCGTACGTTTCATTGCTGCGAATACGGATGCACAAGCATTACGTAATTCATCAGCAGATGTAACTGTACAGCTAGGTACACAAATCACCTCTGGTCTAGGTGCGGGTGCTAACCCTGAAGTGGGTCGTAACTCTGCTGAAGAAGACGCTGAGACTATCCGTGCCAGCCTTGAAGGCGCTGACATGGTGTTCATCGCAGCTGGTATGGGCGGTGGTACTGGTACAGGTGCTGCGCCAGTGGTTGCTAAAATTGCTAAAGAGTTAGGCATTTTAACGGTTGCTGTTGTAACGCGCCCGTTTGACTTTGAAGGTAAAAAGCGTGCTGCAGCTGCTGAACAAGGCATTAATGAATTGTCAGAAACTGTAGACTCACTTATTACAATTCCGAACAATAAATTGCTTAAAGTTTTAGGCAAAGGCACTACACTATTAGATGCCTTCGCAAAAGCGAATGACGTGTTATTCGGTGCGGTACAAGGTATTGCAGAGCTAATCACACGTTCTGGTCTAATCAACGTGGATTTCGCCGACGTACGTACTGTAATGTCAGCGATGGGTACTGCGATGATGGGCACAGCATCTGCGTCTGGTCCTGACCGTGCGCAAGAAGCAGCAGAAGCGGCTATCTCAAGCCCACTACTTGAAGATGTCGATTTAACAGGTGCTAAAGGTATCCTAGTTAATATCACTGCAGGTATGGATATTGCGATTGAAGAATTTGAAATTGTTGGTAACCACGTTAAAGCACTTGCGTCAGAAAACGCAACAGTTGTTGTGGGTGCGGTAATTGACCCTGAAATGAGCGACGAGTTACGTGTAACGGTTGTTGCAACAGGTTTAGGCGGCGATCGTCGTCCACAGTTTGGTATTGTTGATAATGGCTTTAAGAAAGCATCAGGTTCTGATGTACAAAGCTCAATGAACCAAACAACTAGCAGCATGTATGTACCAAGCTTTGCAAGTCAAGGTAGCAGCGATGATGTAAGCATGTCATCTGCGTCTGAAAAGCAAGAGCCAGTACAACAAAGTACAACGAGCAGCTCAGTATCTAGCAGCACTGAGAGCAGCAAAAAATCTGATAAGTCAGAAGGGGGAGATTATTTCGATATCCCTGCTTTTCTTAGAAAGCAAGCTGACTAAATAGACTTTTACTGGTTATTTTGTTCGATAAATAAACAAATTGGCAGCTGGATGTATTTATGATACAATTCGCCGTCTAACTGTAACTATAAGTGAGCGAACCTATGATTAAACAGCGTACGATTGCAGAAGTAGTCAAAGCCATAGGAATTGGACTTCATAAAGGTGAGAAGGTCACTATTACTCTCCGACCTGCGAGCGCAAATACTGGGATAGTATTTCGTCGCGTAGACCTTGATCCGGTTGTTGATTTTGAAACAACACCAGAAGCCGTTGGTGATACGCAACTGTGTACCTGTTTAACAAACAAAGATGGCGTTCGCTTATCAACGACTGAGCACCTTATTGCGGCGGTAGCGGCAATGGGTATTGATAATCTAATTGTTGAATTAGACAGCTCAGAAGTACCAATTATGGATGGTAGTGCATTACCATTCATCTATTTGTTACAAAAAGGCGGCATTAAAGAAGTAAATGCAGCTAAGCGCTTTATTCGTATTAAAGAAAAAGTACGTATTGAAGAAGGCGATAAATGGGCTGAGATCGAACCATACGATGGTTTCCACATCGATTTTGAAATTGCGTTTGATCATCCAGCAATCAATGAAAGCCGCCAACGTATCGGTTTAGATATCACGGCACAAAGCTTCACTGAAGAAATCAGCCGCGCACGTACTTTCGGCTTTATGAAAGATATCGAGTATATGCACGCTAACAACCTAGCATTAGGTGGTAGCATGGATAACGCAGTTGTATTGGATGAGTTTAAAGTACTTAATCCAAACGGATTACGTTACAGCGATGAGTTTGTTAAACACAAGATCTTAGACTGTGTGGGCGATATGTTTATGACTGGCCACAACATTCTAGGTAAAATCACGGCTTATAAATCAGGCCATGATTTAAACAATAAACTACTTCGTAAAATTATGGCGACTGAGTCAGCATGGGAATGGGCAACATTCGATACCCCAGTGACTATGCCAGCACCAGGCCTAGAAGTAGCGACAGCTTAATCGCAAGCATATTACAGTTATAAAAAATGACGCTTTAAGCGTCATTTTTTTTGCCAAACTATTATCAAGATTTATAACCCTAGAATAGCTTCAAGCTCAACCAACTGATTGATCTGATAAGTTGGTTTAATGTCCTCTGGTAACTCAACCCCAGGGTGTTGTAACCAACACGTGTCGATACCTACATTGTGACCACCTAAAATATCACTGGCAGCTGTATCGCCTACCATTAAAATCTGCTCTTTTGGCGGATTCCCCATTAATTGAAATGTATGTTGAAAAATCTCTGGGGCAGGTTTTGCTTTACCGACTAACTCTGAAATAACCAGCCAATCGAACATATCCTGTAAACCGGTGTGCTCTAGGCGTTTTTGTTGTAACTTAGCAAACCCATTGGTAATAATGCCTAGCTTGGCGTGTGGTTTTAACTTTGTAAGCAAGTCAACTGCACCAGGTAATGGCACACAAATAGAGGCCATAGCATCCAAGAAGCCATCGTTAAGTTCTTTTGCTGGCACATCGAGTCTATTAGCCCATTCTGTAAAGCGAGTTATCTGTAGCTCGCTGGCGGTAATTTCATGCTTTTGATAAGCAACCCAAAGCGGCTTATTGGTTGCTTGGTAATGATGATAATCTGACTCAGTAAATTCTACGCCGTAATGTGCAAACATCACTTTTAAACCTTCGAATGCATTAAAACTAAATAGTGTTTCATCTGCATCGAATAATACGTGGCTATACTTCATGGTTATCCTAATTACTGATTAAATAGGGTAGGGTGTGAAAATGGCGCCATGGCCAATGTCAGCGCTTGTACATAAGTACTTTCGCGCGTGGCAAGATGATTGGTTAATAAGCCAATAGCACCACCTTGTTGTTTGATATTAACAGTATTGAATGCCTCATCCATGACATCACCTAGTTCTTTACCAGCTAGCAAGGCATCGTAAAAAGGTTGCGGTAACGGTAGGTTGCTACTGCGACCAACGCTAAATTGCTGCTTGTTTGCAATCACTACAAAGGCAAAGGTTGCAGCGCCATAACTAAATTGTTCTGCGCCGCCTTCCATTGCTGCATAAAAGTCGGCGTCAAAGTGATCTTGACAATACTTAACACGATTTTCAGCGCCGATACGGGTTTCATCTTCGCCTAGCGGCTGATCAGGCACACCAGAAGGTGCATCTTCACCTTTGCATTCAATGGTATGATTTGGGAAATAAAGACTAAAGACATGTTTAGCCGCGTTAATTTTAACGGGGTTCTTTGAACCAACAATAACACGTAAAGTTTGTTTCAAGCCGACGACTCCATTGTTTTCACCAGAGTCAGCAGTGTACCCGAGTGAGTTAAATCGGCAAGTCAACCGGGGCTAAATTTTCAAGGGCGCGTTTTTTCAAAATAATATCTTTGATCAACGGCGTTAGCACAAGCTCCATTGCTAAGCCCATTTTGCCTCCAGGCACCACAAGCGTATTGATACGAGACATAAAGCTGCCTTCAATCATGCTTAAATAGTACGGAAAATCTACGTCATCTATGCCACGAAAGCGAATAACAACAAAGCTTTCGTCTAAAGAAGGAATATCTTTTGCGCTGAATGGGTTTGAGGTATCAACCGTTGGCACTCGCTGGAAGTTAATATGAGTACGCGAAAATTGCGGAGTAATATGATTTATGTAATCGTCCATCGAGCGCACAATAGAGCCCATTACCGCTTCACGAGAGTGGCCTCGTTCAGAGGTGTCGCGAATAAGCTTTTGGATCCACTCAAGGTTAATAATAGGCACCATGCCAATCAATAAATCGACATGCTTAGCAACATCATGATTCTCATCGACAGCACCACCATGTAGACCTTCATAGAATAAGATATCTGTATTTGATTCTAAGTCTTGCCAAGGGGTAAATGTTCCCGGTAATTGGTTATAAGGAACCGCTTCGTCGAAAGTATGTAAGTAGCGTCTGATTTTACCTTGCCCGGTTTCGCCATATTGATAAAAAAGCTCCTCAAGGGCGCCAAAATCATTAGCTTCTCGGCCAAAGTAGCTAATATGCTTGCCTTCTTGCTGTGCTTCACGGACTTTTTTATCCATTTCTGGACGTGTATAACGATGAAAGCTATCGCCTTCGATGAAGGCTGCATCAATGCTTAAGCTTCTAAAAATGTGCTTAATTGCATTGGTGGTTGTGGTAGTCCCCGCCCCAGATGAACCGGTAATAGCGATGATAGGGTGTTTAGCTGACATAATTATTCTCGTTATTGTTGATACCAGTCGGCTTAAATTGTTAACCATTCTAGCGTGTTAAATGGTCAGTTACTTAGCTCGATTGGTATTATCGTGCATAAAATCAATCAGTAGAAACTGATAAAAAACGAACACGTCCTAGTTATAAAGGTCGAGCATGGTAAGGTCAAGTGACTGGCGGATTAATTAACGCTATCATGGGCTGATAAAAATTAAAACGAGAGAACAACATGAAATCGATTTCGTCTTTACTTTTCGTCGCAGCAGGGACATTTTTTACCAGTCACTTACATGCAGCGATGCCTAAAAGCGAAATATTACTTGCCGAGTTAGACACCCCATATGGTATGCAGGTGTCGCGAGTAACAGATGATAAAGCTTATAATAATCAACCATTTTTAGTTGATGCAGGGCTTTACTATACCCATGAGGTTGTTGACGAAAATGGCCAGTCACAAACCGATATTGCGTTTTATGACTTTACATCTAAGAGCAGCGTGAATATCACCAACACGCCTGTCAGTGAATACTCGCCTACGCTGATGCCAAATCAGCAAGCCTTGTCGGCAATCGTGGTCGAAGCAGATGGCAAGCAAAAGTTATGGCAGTATCCATTAGCAGAAGAATCTGTTGCTAGCCGAATTTTTGAATGGATTGAGCCGGTTGGCTACCACGCTTGGGGCGCTGATGAAGACCTGATCATGTTTATCTTAGGTGAGCCGCATACGTTGCAATACACTCGTGTTGCAGCTGCTAAACCGCGTGTCATTGCCGTTGATATTGGCCGAACTTTAATTTTTGATAAACACACAAACAGTTACTTGTTTAGTTATAACAAAAACAACCAACATTGGGTTGCACGCTTTGCGCCGAAAACTGAGGAAGTTAGTGATTTATTTAGATTACCGGAGTCGGTGCAAGACTTTGCTTTAATTGACAAAGACACTGTAGCCTATGCGGTTAATAACCGAGTTCATAAGCGCAGTTTGACAGAGCCTGAAGTGGTATCACAGTGGCTTGATTTAAGACGCTTTTGTGAAGGCTCAATCTCGCGTTTAAATTACAAACAGAGCAAACTGGCATTTGTATGTAATAAATGAGTAACGGTTTTTGCTTGATTGCTGTACTGTGGCTAAACTATCCCGTTATATGTAAGGAACGCCTTTGTCTTTTTCTGCCGAGCAAGTGAGTGTACAGCTGGTTAAAGCGGGCTGCCGCAGTAATTTTAAGATTAAAAATATTAACGAATTTATGCCAGCTAGCTCAAAAGAGGCATTTTATGTTCATGAGCAAAGTGGCCAAGCAAAAATTGTTATTAGACCTATATTTGAAGTATTCAGTGCTGATTTCGAGTCAATAGAGGGCATTACGCGTATCAAAGACTACTTTCACAGTAGTGAAATGACCCGCTTTCCAACTCGCATTCATAAAAGTGCACAGCCCATTCATTATGGTATTGCATTTAAAGTCACCTCACCTGACGCTGCTGAGCAATTTATAACTAAGTTAACTGCTATTTTAGCGCAATAAAAAAGGGCCACATTGTGGCCCTTTTTGCATTTGCTTTAATTAGCGCTTAAGGAAGCTATTCACCGAGTTTAACTCACGGTTTTTCAGTGCAATACAATCATTAATGCTTTCTTCAAGCTTACTAAGAGAGCGTGCATAACCTGGTACTTCAGTGATTTTATCGTTGAAGAAGGTTTTGGTTTTCTCTAAGCTTTTCGCATCACAGCTTGCCGTCGTGAAGAACGGTAAATTTGGTACAAAGAACGGTGGTAAGTTCTTAGTGATGGCATCGTAATTGTTGTAAATCCACTCAATAAACAGTGCTTCACGCTCTTTACCATAGCCTAACCCACCTAATAACGTACGCATATCAGAGGCTGTTACGTTATCTGTTAAGCTGTATTCTAGAACCGCTTTTTGTAACTCAGGTTTACCAAAGTAACCCATCGCTGCCAGCATCTTAGTACGCACTTGTGGATCTTTGGTGGTTTTAAAGGTGTGTTTGTACTTTTCAAGTAACTTTGCATCGCCATGGTAAGCCGCAAGGTTTAAGTAAGTTGAGGCTAAATATGGGTCAACATTTTCAGGGTTGTTTAAGTACAGTGCCGCTTGTGCTTTTGCAGTATCAATGACTTTTTGATCTTGACCATCAAAACCTAAACGGGCAATAACTTGCGCACGCAATTGCGATACCGCTGCATCTTCACCTGCTTTTGCTGTTAAACCATATTGTTTAGCAGCTGGTGCAATGCTGTTACGGATAAACTTAGGCCATAATTCACGGTTGCTGTCGTCTTCGAATACGCGTTTTTGAGCAGCAAGGTAACCTAATGCTGTGTTTGCTACTAATGGGTGAGCATCACTCACAAAGGCTTCTAAAGTTTGCATTAAGTGAGCCGCAGATATAACGCCTGCATCAAGTAATGAATCAACCGCAGAAAGTAGCGCTAAGCGTTCACGCACCGTTAGCTTGTCAGCTGCGTTCTCTAGTAGGGCATTAAACTGAGCATCATCTAATACCCAGCGGTAATAACCCATGGCACCTTGATCTGGGTAGATCCACTCAGGTTCAAAGTCGAGAGTTAGTTGCTGTGTTTCTTTATTCAGCAGTACATTTGCGGTTTTAACTTTGTCGCCCGCACCATACTTGATTGCAACCGGAACATTCCACAGTTGTGCAGGCGCATCAACGCCAGCATTTACAAAGCGGCTTTGGCTGATATTAATTTTCTTACCGTCTTGCGTTACTTTGATAAGTGGGAAAGATGACTGTTCGATAAACGATTTAAGAACACTTGCTACATCTTTATTAGACGCTTCGCCTAGTGCTTGCCATAGATCAGCAGCTTCTGCATTTTTATACGAGAATTTCTTCAAGTAAGCACGAATACCTTGCTGGAATGCCTCTTCGCCAATCCAGTTTTCAACCATAGATAAAACCGCACTCCCTTTACTGTAGGCAAGGCCAAGGCCATCCATGATGTCAGCTTCAGTTTTGATTGGCTTACGAATAGGTTTAGTACTTAGACGCGCATCCAGTGCCATCACATGGTTTTGTGGTAAGTCTAAGTGCGACTCAAATTCTGGGTTGATTTGTGCAGTGATTTTCGCTGCCATCCAACTTGCGAATGCTTCGTTTAACCATAAATCATTCCACCACTTCATAGTCACTAGGTTACCGTACCACTGGTGAGCTAACTCATGGGCAATGATTGATACATTACGCTCTTTTTTGCTGCGCGTTGCTGTTGCTAGGTCTACTAGTAAAATGTCTTCACGGTAAGTCACTAGGCCTGCGTTTTCCATTGCGCCAAATGGGAACTCTGGTACTGCCACTGAGTCTAGCTTTTTGTATACGTAAGGAATGCCAAAATAATCTTCTAGCGCTTTTAACACACGCGGCATATTTTCTTTTGCGTAATCAGCAAGGTGAATTTTACCTTGCGGAGTCAGTACACGGCCAGGGATTGGCATGCCTTTAATTTCAAGCTCTTCAAACGGACCCACAGCCATAGCGACTAAGTACGAAGGAATAGGTGGCGTTTTGTCGAAAAAGTGCGTTGTCATATCGCCGTCTACTTTGGTTTTTAAAACCGGTGTATTGGCATACACTTTTTGTGATGTTGGCGCTGTGATAGTTAGCTGAAAAGGTATTTTATAACTTGGCTCGTCAAAAACCGGGAATGCACGACGCGCATCGCTCATTTCAAATTGCGTGAAAAGATAAGGTGTACCTTGATCTAAAGTTTTATATAAACCAACACTTTGGCGGTTATAAGGTGCGGTAAAATCAACTTTTAAAGTGTATTTACCAGGCTGAATTTTTTCTTCACAAGCGAATTTAACTTTGCCTGTTTTTAGCATTTCAGCACTTAGGTCACAGTTTTCTGCACCTAAAATTTTCGCCATGCTAACTGCATAATCAATACCGTTTAATTCGATATAATTCGTTGCTTTTAGAACCTCTAAAGCAATTTCGGTATGACCAGAAAAATTGTCTTTGGCAGGATCAAGCGTAAGTTCTACTTGTTGTGAGCTAGGCTTGGCAAGCTTTTCGATAACATATTCATTGGCATGGGCAGAGCTAACAGCAAGTGCAACACTCACCGTTAATAGGCTTTTTAAGAACATAAGTATCCCTGATTTTTTGTTGTTAGAAAGGCACCTGCTATGAGGGGCGAATCACCATGCTATCAGGTTTTAATTTGAACAGTAATAAATAGTTAGTAACAAAGTTTGTCAGTTAATTATGGCGGTCAATGAAACGCTGCCAATGCAGTTGCGGGTTTATTTGTCGTATGTTTTGCAGCACGGTATTTAATAACTGCATATCAGTAAAGCGCTGCTCGTTGAAATCTTTAAAACCAAGCAAGTAGTTAAAGGCGTCTTTGCAGTTGGCTTGCAGTGCATGAATTCGCACTTGTTGTTCAAAGTTGAGCCGTAAACTGCTTATCGCGGTTTTCATACCTTGCTGATCAACTGTAGGAATAGCGCACTTTTGTAAATAACCAGCGCGTTCACCTTCACCCGAAAACCAAATACGTACTTTTTCGCTATAGCGACCTGATTTAGCGGGTAAATCAAACATCAGTCGTTGCTGATTTTGCTCATTTAAATAGCCTAAGTATTGGTCAAGTCCTGCATCGAGTAATGCATTGTGGATAGGTACATAGCGGGGTTTTATCTTGCCATGTGTATGAAAATCAAAGCAGCGAATTCCATCAAGGGTGACAATATTATCAAGGGTTAAATGGCCAATTTCATCGCTGTAGGCACCGGTGTAATAGGCAAATAAAGGCAGCCAAAAGTGCCAATGCTTGGCTTGTTCACGTGCTAAACGCTGATCACCATAAATGTAACCATTATACAGGGTATGTAATTCCATGGCCGAAAAGGGCCTACGACCAAGATGGGACTTCAACCTAATACCTTGATAATAAAGATGTGTCGAAGAGTATAACTGATATACCCAAACCACCTCAAGATGCGAGCTTCAGTTGGAATTAAAAGCGATTTAGGCAAGGCATTGATTGCAAGTAATAGTGGTTCTATTGTTAAAATCAATATAAGTATCAAGTTTCCAGCTAAACGACACTGCCATAAATACGGCCGTGTCGTTATAAGCTTAAGGATTGCGATTAATCGCAAAGAGCTTTAGCTAAACCAACCGGTTCGATTTCAACGCATACTTGATCATCGTTCCAGTTTAAACCAACAAGCGCATCATCTTCGTTAAGGTCTTCAACCCACTCATCAAGAAATTCGTCTAGGCCAATTTCAACAGGGGTATAGTCTTGCCACTCATCTTTACATTGCGCTTTTGCAGCGTCTTCAGTACCCCAAAGTAATAACACATCAGTGTCGCTAAATTGGTTTGATTCACAGACAACAAAACCACCATCTTCGGCACCCAGTGCCCACATAGATTCGTTCAAACGAACTTTTTCTACAAAGCTAACTAATTCTGATTCAATTTCGATATCGCTCATTTGCGTAACCCTTATCTTTATATTCGTGGATCTGTTTGTTGTACCGCCGCTTTATCGGCGAATTTATGATAAAAATCAACTAAGTTTTCTAGTTGGCTAAAATCAGTTAATTCGCGGAAGCGGATCCAATCTAGCAAGCAGTATAAACTGATGTTGAGGTATTCACAGCTTTTAAATACTGGCTCCGATAAATGAGTATTTAAATAGGCTAATGTTTCAACAATTCGCTCATTCTGTAAATTAAAAAATAGTTTGTCGCTGTTGGTATCAAACCCTGAACGCTGACTAAGTAAAATTTCTACCAGTGAATCATTGCAGGCATTGATAATGGTTAAGTAGTTCTCTTGCTGCCAGCTAAGTAACGGCTGATCAGCTTTCTCGAGCAAGTAGCGGATAATTGAGTTGGAATCACATAAGGTAAAATCATGGTCGATTAATACAGGAATTTTTCTGGCAGGGTTATGAGCAATCATGGTTTGTCTGTCTTGCTCAGAGAAAATATCCAAATTAACAAAATCAATAGGTAGGTTATTAAGTGTCGCCCAAATCCGAATACGGCGCACAAAAGGTGAGGTAGTAGAGCCTAGTAATTGCATGATGGTGTCCTTTGCAAAAAAAAGCCGCTGTGAAGCGGCTTTTTGAAATCAATTTGTTAATTAGTCAGTACGGCTTGTTACTTCTAGAAGATGATAACCAAACTGGGTTTGCACTGGGCCTTGAACTTGGTTAATTGGTGCAGAGAATACGACTTTGTCGAACTCTGGAACCATCATGCCAGGGCCAAACTCACCTAATGCGCCGCCATCTTGACCAGATGGGCAATTAGAGTGAGCACGAGCAAGCTCTGCAAAGTCAGCTCCTTGCTCAATTTGCTGTTTTAAATCTAAACAGTGAGCTTCACTGTCTACGAGAATGTGTCTTGCACTGGCTACTGCCATAACATCTCCTAATGTGTGTTTTAGTATTAAATTACTAGTTTAGTTCAATATTTACCGAACGAAAAATTAAATTTATTTTGCAGTCAGCTCAGCTTCAATTGCATCACGTAAAGTTTGCGATTGTGGCTTAGTTTTACTATTAAAGCGCTGCACTGTCTTACGGTCAGCAGACACTAAATATTTGTAAAAGTTCCAGTTAGGTGAGCTGGTTGCTTCGTTTAGGTGTTTGAATATCGGGTTTGCATCGCTACCGCGAACGGCACTGGTAGCAAGCATATTAAAGGTTACGCCATAATTAATGAAACATACTTTTGCAGTGTCTTTTTCATCGTCTTCTTCTTGGAAAAAGTCATCTGATGGAAATCCTAGTACTACTAAGCCTTGGTCTTTATATTCTTTATGAATAGCCTCTAAGCCTTCAAACTGGCCGGTAAAACCACAATTACTAGCGGTATTGACTATTAGGAGTGGTTTGTCTTTGAATTCGCAGAAGTTAATTGACTCTTTTGAGCGTAACTTTCTCATTGTAACATTGGTAAAGTCATCACATTGGCTGCTTGCTTTAGCAGTTGGCGTAGCCTCAGTAGTTTGTGCTGCAAGGTTGGTTGTTATTAGACCTGCTGCAAGTAACAAAGCATATTTATACATAGTTATTTCCCGCTAGTTATTTGTGATGAATATACGCTAATATGCAGCAAAGTGATCATTTAATTTCAGCTATTTATGACGATTCGCAAAGCAATACAAAACGATTTAACTGACATAGTCGCTATTTATAACGAGACCATCCCTGGCCGTATGGTAACCGCTGATACTGAAGAGGTGTCGGTTGCAGACAAACAAGCTTGGTTTGATAGCCATACAGAAAAAAGACCTATTTTTGTTTTTGAGCAACAAGGTAAAGTGCTTGCTTGGCTGAGTTATAAGTCGTTTTATGGTCGCCCAGCCTACGATGGTACCGTTGAAATTAGCATTTACATCACCCAGCAAGCTCAAGGGAAAGGGCTAGGTAAACAATTGCTTACATTTTCAGAACAGCATGCAAAAACACTTGATATCAAGGTGTTATTAGCTTTTATCTTTAGTCATAACCTACCAAGTATAAAACTGTTTAATCGCTTTGATTACAAGGTCTGGGGAGAGCTTCCCGAGATTGCGATCATGGATGATAAAGCCTATAGCCTTACTATTTTAGGTAAGCGTTTAGACAGTTAATTAGCTAAAAAGCTAATAAAAAATGCGGTACAAATTGTGACCCATTGCGATTTTAGGCTACGCTAAAATAGGTATTTATTATTAAGCGAGTCTAGTCTACTGTGCGAAGAATATTGATTGTTGATAGCAATAGTGTTTTAGCAATGCGGGTCAAGGTGCTACTGGAGCTGATTGGCTGTCGAGTTGAGCTATTACATTTTGCAATGGTTGATGATGCTGTTTTAGAGCAAGACTTTGATCTTGTTGCAGCTTCTCATGGTGTGCCAACCACTGTTATTAAAACGCTAATGGGAGTGTTCGCACAAGAGCACTTCTTGCTGCTAGCGCCTAAAGCGCAGCGTAGTGATTTACTAGAGCATTTTAGTGAAGTAAATCGCCTATTACCTAATGCTGTGGTGATTTACCCCTTCTTTGCTAATAAAGAAATTAGCTCTTTATTAGAAGGGGTACTTGAGCTCGACAGCGATAATATTCTTCAACTTCCTACCGTGTTACTCGTTGATCACTGCGCAGAACGTTTGGCGCAAATAGCCCTAAACCTAAAAGGGGCACATATTAAGACCTTCACAGCTGATAATACTGCATCTGCTATGGATGTTATTAAAGAGCAGAACATTGATTTACTCATAAGTGATTTTACTTTTACTGATGGCACTGGACTTGAGCTCTTTAATAAGCTCAAAACATGTCAGCCTAATAGCCGCTGTTTACTTTATACTTCTAAACCTGATCAAGTCTCGATGGTGGCAGCTATTCGTCAAGGGGTAGAAGATGTGCTCATCAAGCCGGTTGATGATAATAGCCTGCTGCAATCAGTACATAAACTGTGGCAAACAGAACTATTAAGGCGTCATAACACTGAATTAGTCGAGCGTTTGCAAAATACAGTTGATGCACTCATAGAAAAAGACAGCTTACTACGCGTAATTTTTAAGCATACACCCGATGCCATTATTCTATTTGAGCGTGGTGGTAAGGTTATAGAAACTAACGACGCCTGCGAGCAGCTTTTTGAAAAACCGCTGAAAGAATTTGAGAATTGCTCTGTTTTTGAATTTTTTGATGTTGCTTCAACTGAGCGCATCAAAGATAAGATTGCGACTTTAAGTAAAAACCGACAATTTAGTTGTGACTTACGACTACTCAAGAAAAACGGCAGTGAGGTGCCTTTAGTTGGCTCGTTTAACGAAATCGACCACCACGGCGAAATTGCGCTAGCGGTGATCTTTAAAAATGTTACGCATCTTAAAGAGAAAGAAGATTTACTCGTTGAAGCTAAAGATTTGCTTGAAGAAGAGGTCAAAGCCCGCACAGCTCAGTTAGAGCATGCTAAAAATGTGGCAGAAGCGGCAAATCACAGTAAATCTGAGTTTTTAGCGAACATGTCTCATGAACTTAGAACACCTATGCATTCTATTTTAAGCTTTGCTCGCTTTGGGCTTGATAAGGTTGCTAATGACGATTTAAGTAAAGACAAGTTAAACAAGTATCTATCTAGAATTGAGCAAAGTGGTGAGCGATTATTATCGCTGCTGAATAACTTACTCGATCTCTCAAAGCTCGATGTCGGGAAATTCCCGTTCAATCCGCAAAAGCATAACTTAAGCAATATTATAAAAACCAGCATTGATGATGTGTCGGGCACAGCCCTAGAAAGAAGTATTGCTATTCGGCCTATAGGTTTTGAACAGGGCATTGTGCTTGAGTGCGACGAAGAACAAATTAATCAAATTATGCGTAACTTGATAGGTAATGCACTGAAGTTTAGTGAGCCAAATAGCGAAATTGATATTTGTTTAGCGGTGAATGAGCAGATGGCCGAAATCGCTGTTATTGACCGCGGAATAGGGATCCCTGAACAGGAACTTGAAAAGATTTTTGCTAAGTTTGAGCAAAGCAGTAAAACCAACAGTGGTGCGGGAGGCACTGGGCTTGGATTAGCTATTTGCCGGGAATTTGTAGCCTTACATCAAGGCACTATTTCGGCAAGTAACAATGAGTACGGGGGCGCCACTATTTTGGTACGGCTGCCCTTAGAAATAGACTTGCCGCAACACTTGGCAAATGAACAACAGTCTATATCGATGAATTAATAAAAGGGAAGAGATAATTATGGCCTTGAAACGTATTTTAGCGGTTGATGATGAACCATTTAATTTAGAAATTATTGAAGAGATCCTTGAAGATCTCGATTTTGAGCTGAAAATGGTTAATAGCGGCCCAGAATGCTTAGAAGTCGTTGAAGAGTTCGACCCTCAAGTGATTTTACTCGATGTGAGCATGCCACAAATGAGTGGTTACGATGTCTGTCGTAAGCTGAAAGAAAACCCCAATACACAAAAAATTATTGTGATGTTTGTCTCAGCTAGGGGCACGGTTGAGGAGCGCATGGAAGGCTATTCTGTTGGTGCAGAAGACTACATTGTTAAACCATTTAGTCATGGTGAATTAAAACTTAAGTTACAACATTTAAATCAAGTACTAATTGAAAAAGAATCGCTAGAACAACAAGTTGAAGATGCTACGTCAACGGCATTTAATGCCATGGCAAACAGCAGTGAAATGGGACAAATTGTTAATTACATCGAGCATATTGGTTCGATTGATAATGAACAAGAGCTCGGCAAAGCCTTTTTAAACTGTTTAGGTGCGTTTGATTTACAAAGTAATGTGGAGTTTAGGTTAGATAACGAAGTATTACATTTCTCTGTGTCGGGTGTGTGCTCGCCGATTGTGATCGAGCTGTTTGAAATGCTGAAAAGCAAAGGTCGATTGCATGAGTTCTCAAATCGGATTTTAGTAAACTATGAAATGATTAGTTTGCTTATCTTAAATATGCCTGGGCAAGACCCCGATAAGCATGGTCGAATTCGAGACCATATCTGTTTTTTAGTCAGTGTTACAGAGCAACAGCTAAAAGCGATTCTCACTAAAAAAGAGCTTCTTCAGCAACAGCAACAGTTAAATGATGCTGTAGGTAAGGTGCACAGCAAATTTACAGGTTTGATTGAGCTTTTAAATGAAAACCGTATCAATAACGAAGCTGTATTTAAGCGGCTTCAAGAAGACTTAGAAAGTCGCATACCGACCATGGGCTTAGATGAAGACCAAGAGGTGTTTATCTATCAAAAGGTCGACGAAACCATTCAGAACTCAGTGGCTCGAGAGGAGTCTGTAAAAGGGGTTAAAGCGGCCTTTAAAGAAATTGAGAATGACCTATCGCTATTATTAACGCGGTAGGGCAAAGCTTGAGCTAGTCATCAAGCATCTCTGGGTAGGCCTTTTTCAACAATGCGAATTAAGCGCGCAGTTTTACGAAGCTTTAACTGGCGCTTATTTTTTTGCTGATCAAGCGCCCACTCGATATGCTCAGCGACCAAAGCTGTAGCTGTTGTTAACCTTTGCTCTAAAGCTTCGATTATTTGCTTGTTGTAATCAGCGTTACCTAATCCGACAGCAAGGTTTCTTAACCAGCGCTCGTGACCAATGCGGCGTATAGGGCTGCCTTCGGTATTTTTAAGAAAGGTAGTTTCATCCCATGCAAATAAAGTCAGTAAGTCTTGATCTTTAAGCTGCTTTCTTGGATGAAAGTCAGCTTCATCGGTAATCTGACCATAGCGATTCCATGGACAGACTAATTGGCAGTCATCACAGCCATAGACGCGATTCCCTAACAGTGGACGATACTCTTCTGGAATAGCGCCTTGTAATTCAATCGTTAGGTAAGAAATACACTTACGGGCATCGACTACATAAGGCTCGACAATCGCACCGGTTGGGCACAGCGTCATACAGGCAACGCATTTCCCACAGCCTTCAAAGCTATTTTCTTCATCAATAGGGAGCGGTATATCAACAAAAAGCTCACCTAAGAAAAACCAAGAGCCCGCCTCTTTATTGATTAATAAGCTATGTTTTCCACGCCAGCCCAAGCCTGCCTTTTCGGCTAGTTGTCTTTCAAGCACGGGGGCTGAGTCAACAAAGGGGCGAAAACCGAGCTGGCCAACTTGCTGCTCTATTTTTTGGCCTAACTTTTTCAGACGGTTGCGAATTAACTTATGATAGTCACGACCCAATGCATAGCGACTAATGTACGCTTTATCAGTCTGTTTGAGGTTTTTAGCAAAGCTTGCATCAGGCGGCAGGTAGTTCATTTTTACTGAGATGACTCGTTGCGTGCCAGGTACCAGCTCTGCTGGGCGCGCTCGCTTCATACCATGGGCTGCCATGTATTCCATCTCACCGTGATAGCCTAAATCTAACCAGCGCTGTAGCTGCGCTTCATGCTTCGTTAGGTCAATATCAGTGATCCCGACTTCTGCAAAGCCAAGGTCTTTACCCCATTGCTTTATTTGCAGTGCGAGTTGTTCATAATCAATAGCGGGTGTTGTCACGGTCAATAAAAAAGTAGCCAAGAAGCGGCTACTTTAACATAGTTTGACTCAGAGCAGCAGTTAAAAGCCGATCACACAAAGCGTTTTAACTGCTCTTGGGTTTGTTGGCTCAGTTTGTGTGATTGTTGGCAATCAGCGAGTGATTCATCAATTTGCTGCTTAGCTTGCTCACCCAAAGCAACTATTTGCTCAACCGTTTGATGGGTCTGGGTTTGGGTTTGCTCTAGTAAATGCACGGCGCTGACAATCTGTTGTAGTTGTTGTTGGTTTTGCTCAAATTCGCCAAGCATATTGCTAAAGCCTGTTGAGGTGTTGCTAATGGCAGTTTCAGCTTCACTCGAGTGGCTAATTAACTGCTCAGACTCTTTATTGGTTTCGCTAACAAGGCTATTCATTTGATTAATAAAGTCACTGATCTGGCGAGTTGCATCGTTAACTTTAACCGATAGCGATCTAACTTCATCGGCAACCACCGCAAAACCTCGGCCTGCTTCACCGGCACGTGCCGCTTCGATTGCAGCATTTAGAGCAAGTAAATTGGTTTGATCAGAAAACTCTTCAACCATTTTTAAAATGGCACGAATGTTCTCGCTGTTTTCTTTAAGGCCAGACACTGTTGCTGAGAAGTTACCCAAAATTTGGCTAATCATCGCGACCTTTTTAACTAATGCCGATAACTCAGTGGCTGAGTGCTTAACAAAGTTTAAGTGTTCACTATTAACATGGTGCACGCTGTCAGTATTTGCTGAGATATTCTCTAGGCTTGAAGTAATTTGGTTGCTTGAATCAGTAATGGTTTGACTGAATTTTATTTGCTGGTGGCTCATTTCTGCGGTTTGCTGCATCGAATGAGTCATCTTTGAACTACTATCTGCACTGGCTTGTGCACTTTGATAAGTAGTTGCTAATAGGTTTGCTAAATGAACTGTAAAGGTATTGTACTGCTCACTTAAATCACGAAATTCATCGTAGGTAAAATGCGGTAACTTGGCAGATAAATCGGCATCATGGCGGTTGATTTGCTCAAGTGTATCGCGCATTGCTTGCACTGGGCGCACAATTAAAAAGCGCATGTAGAAAATAGTAAAAATAAAGCTCGCGATGATAACAAAGGTCATTAACCAAAATAGTCCCATGCCAGCTTGTTGTTCTGAAAGGCTGCTATAAAGCCAGATCAAAGTAATGGCTTGAAACGCAAACACAAAACCTAAATTACCGACAATTTTACGTGTAAGAGTGTAAAAGAAAGTTTGTTCGATAAAATTGTAAATGCGCATATAGCTACTCATTAAGGTGTTGTGTTGATTCATTTTGGCGTAATTTTTTATTATTCAATGTCACATAATTCAACAGTATAGCTTAGTTTTGTTGAGTTACAGTGACTGCAGTGTCATTTGTGTATGACACGGAAAATTAGTAAAAATACCATCTACGCCATACTCTAGCATTAATTCGATATCTTCCACTTTATCGACCGTGTAAGCATAAACTTGAAGGCCGCGTTGTTTTGCGTCAGCAACAAACTCATGGTTTATAAAGTTTTTATCTACATGAATGCTATAGGCATGGAGTTTTTGCGCAAACTCGCTGTAATTAATTGGGATTGAAGCGGTAAGTGCACCAATCTTTACCCACGGCAATTTTTGCTTTAGCCACATCAGTTGATGGTGATCGAAAGAAGAGACTAGCAGGTTATCCCGAGAAATTTTCCCAGCGCTAACGTTTGATTCTATAAGCTCTACAAATTTATCTAACGAAAAAGTATGTTTAAGCTCTAAATTAAGTAAAGTTTTATCAGCAACCCAATTGATTGCCTGTTGTAAAGTGGGCACGCACTCGCCATTGCCTGCATCGTATTGTTGAATTTGCTCTTTTGAGCAGGCGTTTACTTTACCGCGACCAGAGGTTGTACGATCAAGCCAAGTGTCGTGAATAATCATGTAATCATCAAGGCAGCTTTGCACATCAATTTCGATGCCATCTACTGCTAAATCAACAGCTGCGATAATGGCGCTTTGAGTATTTTCTGGGTAGGTACCACTGGCACCTCTGTGAGCGAATACTTTCATCATTGCTTATACCTACGAGTCACTGACCATGTTTCATAAAAAGCGGCACTAATCACCAGTGCGCCACCAATAAGAGTGCTAATTGAAGGTTGCTCATGCAAAATTAAAAAAGCGAAAAACGTACCGTATAAAGGCTGCAAACACGATATCAAACCAGCGGTTGAAGCTGATAAGTTTTTTAGGCTTGCTGCAAACAGTGAATGCGGTGCTGCTGTAAAAATAACTCCTACGGTAATTAATAGCAGCCAATTTATTGTATCAACTTGTAATGGCGGTACTTCGACAAAGGCGCACAGCATAATGCAGGCGATCCAAGTTTGATAAAGCATGGTTTGTGGGCCGCCATATTGGCTAAAGTAACGCTTGTGAACGATATTTCGAAAAGCAAAAAAGAACGCTGACAAAATACCAATAGCAATTCCGAGTGTGACATCATTGCCTAAGCTAGCATCAGGAATAAGTAAATAAATCCCAAGCATCACCACCAAGGCACTAAAAATATCTTTGAGCTGTGGTTTGCTGCCATGAAAAAAAGGTTCTAAAAACACCGTAATAACAGGGTAAGTAAAAAAGGCAATCATACCGACTGCAATACCTGCCAATTGCATACCTGCGAAGTAGGTAAGCCAATGTATTCCAACTGTGATACCAAGCAACAAGGCGATGAGATAATCACGACGTGAGTGAAGCTTAATTGCTTTCTTCTGGATTGTGAGTAACAGCAGTAGCGCACAGCCTGCAATGGCTGTTCGGTAAACGGTAATATCTAATGCACTTAAGCTGACTAGCTTGGCGAATAATGCAGTACCACCAAATAGTAGCACTGCAATGTGTAAGTATATAAGGCTCTGTTTGTGCGCCTGCATTACAAACCTTGTTATTGTTGTTATTAACTCTCTTTGTAACGGTAATCCTTTACTTTGTAAACTCCCCAAATGGGCTAATCCATTCGTTTAGTTCCAATATTTCCACCCTTGCAAGTAATATTGCAGTACATTCGGCTCATCAAGCGTCGATACTTTTTCATTGTTTGCGCTAATATCCGGCGTGAAAATAAACAATTGTGCGTCATTTTCTGGGCGGTAAAAGCGGGTTTTAACTGGCAATACTTGTTGGTTTCTGCACATCAAGTTGCAAGCCATAACAAAGCCCCATTCGCCAAAAGAGGGCACATTCAAATGATAAGGCAAGGTGTGCGCAAAGCCCGCTGCACTGAGTGTGTTATTGATAGACCAAAATGCGTGTTTCGCAAAAAATGGGCTGGTGGCCTGGGTCACTACAATACCGTTATTTGGTAGTCGTGTTTTTACTAGTTGATAAAACTGCTGACTGTAAAGCCGTGCTAAATTGATTGCTTTTGGATCCGGTAAATCAATAAAAATAATATCGAACAGCTGTTCGTTTTGCTCAATAAACACATAAGCATCTTGATGAATAACCGTCACTTTAGGATCACTGAGTGAGTGCTTGTTAAGTGTTGTCAGGTTGTGATTAGTTTGCGCAAGCTTAGCGACTGCTGGATCTAAATCGACTAGGGTAATAGATTCTATTTGCGGGTATTTCAAAAGCTCTCTAGCTGCTAAGCCATCGCCACCGCCTAAAATTAGAATACGTTTGGCATTACCATGGCGCACCATAGCGGGATGGATAAGCGCTTCGTGATAGCGATACTCATCAATCGATGAAAACTGTAAGCCACCGTTTAAATAAAGCCGAATATCATCTTTATGACGAGTCAGTACGATTTGCTGATAGGGCGTTTGTTCTGAGTGCACAACACGGTCATCGTAGATTTGACTTTGCCAAAGATGGGTGAGCTGTTTGCTAGCAAATAAGCAAAGCACTAATACTGAGCAGACTAAAACTAATGTGAGTCTAAGCACTTTTCGACGATTTGGGCTGATATGGTCGATAAAGTACCACAGCAATAACAGCGCAATACTTAGATTCATTAAGCCAAAGCTTAAGGCTGTTTTAAAAACCCCAAGCCAAGGTAAAAATAGAAAAGGAAACAGTAAAGTCGCAAGCAGGGCGCCAAAGTAGTCAATAGATAACACATTAGCGAGGTTTGCTTTTAGCGCATAATGTTTTTCCATTAGGCGACTTAACAGCGGAATTTCTAAGCCAATCAAAATCCCTATTAGCGTAGTGAGTAAAATACTAATTGCTTGCAGTGGTAAACCAAACGCATAGCAGAAATACAGCAATGGCACACTCAAACCGCCAAGTAGTGCAAGCGCAAGCTCAAAACCAATAAAATACACCAGCAATGGCTTATCAGGCACAAAGCGGGAAAAATAAGAGCCAACCCCCATTGCTGCCATATAGACGCCAATCGTCAGGGAAAACTGAGTGATGCTATCACCCAAAAAGTAGGCACCAGTGGTTGCGATCAGTAGCTCATAGATAATTGAGCAAAGGCCAGCAACAAAAATACTAAACAGTAAAATGTGGCTTTCGCGAATTGATTTATTTACCACCTGGGCCGCCTCGTGAACGGAAACCTGCACTACCAATACTTTGCTCACGTAATTGTTTATCAACGCTTATTGTGAGGTGGTGATAGGAGTAAACTTGCCAATCTTGCTCTTTGTCACCTTTGCTATATGCCAAGAAGGAAAAGAAGAGCACGGGTGCTAAAAACAGTAACACAATAGGCCAAACTGAGATACGCGAGTCCATTGCTTTTATAGCCTCAGGGTTTAACTTATTGATTGGTTTATAAGTAATATCAGAGCCTTCACGCTCAGCTTCTAAACGATGCAGCATTACAAATAGGGCTACACCGCCGATGAAACCAGAAATCCATAACAGCGGTAGCATAAAATTACTGTTACCTTTGATTGGGATAATACGAAACGTATAACTAAAATGTTCGGCACGCTTATTTGGGCCAAACGTACTACTGACGTAGGCGCTATATTGCCCCTTCTTTGGGAAGTGGACATCGTGATGAGTATAATCACGGTACTCAGTCCATTTGCCATCTGAATCGTGTCCGGTTTCGGCCCAAAGTTCATCAGAGTAACTAAATAAGTAGTTACCATCAGGGTCAAAAATTTCGATATCAATAGCTTTCCAAGAGTTTAAAGGCAGTCTGCCTTTAATTTCTAAGCGCATCATTTGGCCATCTTCTGGCACTGTAAATAGGTAAGGTTTGTCTTGTCCGTCGTAGTCTTTAAAGTTGCCATATTGGCCACTAATAAGTGGCGCTTGTAGATCTGCACGTATCACCAAGCAAACAACAAATGTGATAGCGGCAATAATAAAAAGCTTATAGATGTTCATCCATTACTCCATAAATAAGCTTAAATAGCGATAGTGATGATAACAGCAACACAGATTGCAATGCTGCTTTCAATAACCGCAACGGCGGTGTTTTTGTCGTGCATTGCTTGGTCGAGTGAAATTTTGCTAAAGATAATTTTATCAACGAGGTAACGCACAATTGGTAAAATTAAAAAGCCAAATAATGCGTCAATAAAGAATAAGCTTAAGCTTTGTTGCCAAGTATGAAAGCCACCAATGAGCGCATGACACAAGATAATAGCTAACGCCAACATAGTGCCAGAAAAGCTAAGTGCAACGGCTTTGTTGCCTTTTTCGAGCTGTTCGTGAAGATTAAAAGCAGTGAGGTGATCATAGCCTTTGGCAAAAATGATCAGCATTAGTTGCCCTAAAAAATAAAACACAATGGCTGATAACCATGTGCCTTCGCCGGTTAATGCGCCACCAATGATCAGTGCAGCAGCCATATAGTTTGCCGCTTGTACTAGGCCTACGGCCTCGTTTTGTTGGTTAATTAATTGCTCTTGGTTGCAGAACAAGCGCAGCAGTAATTTGTCATTTAAAATACGTGAGCAGGTTAGCAGCACCATACCTAATACACTGTACAGTGATACATTCATCAAATCTCTTAGTAAACCTTGGCTAGGTCCAGCTAAAACAAAACCATAAATAATGGTAATTGCCCCTAAGTAGCCGCCAATAGATAAACCCAAGGCACTGTTGGCATTATCGGTTAATTGGCTGGTGGTGTTATAAGGGGTTGCTAAGTTATACGACAGTTTTGCAACCGCTATGATCGCAATGAACAGACCAATATAGGCGCTGTTGTAGGCCATCGTTGCGAGGTAGTGGGTTAAGTTAATATCCATATAATTATGTTAGCTTGTTGTTATTTTCCGAAAATATTAACACAGAGTGTTTGTTGCAAAGAATATCAAAGCTTCATTTTTGGCAGAATTAATCAATTTCTTAAAAGTTTCATAGCTTTTGCCTGTCTCATTGTTAGGTTATGGGTTAAAATAACAACATAACCAACTAACAAGATAGTGAATGTCAAAACAGGATCCCAATCTCAGTCGAGAACAAGAAAAGTACGAAAACCCCGTCCCTAGCCGTGAGTTTATACTTACTCACTTAGAATCTCGCGCCAAACCAGCAAACTTCACACAACTTTGTGACGAATTACATGTGAATGATACAGAGCGTCAAATTGCGTTCAAACGTCGTTTACGTGCTATGGAACGCGATGGTCAACTGTATTTCAATAAGTTTAAATGCTACGCATTGATTGATGAATCTGGGCTAGTTAAAGGCAAGGTCATTGGTCATCGTGACGGATTCGGCTTTTTAGAAGTTGAAGGTGAGAGTAAAGATTGGTTTATCGCAAAGCACCAAATGAATATGGTGTTGCACGGTGACATTGTGCTTGCTAAAGGCAATCGCAAAGGCTCAAGTGGCAAATGCGATGCACGCATCATTAAGGTATTAACCAATGAACGTGCACCGATTGTTGGCCGCTATTTTGTTGAGCATGGTATTGCAGTTGTTGTGGCTGAAGACCCACGCATAACGCAAGATATTATGATACTACCGGGTAGTGAAAATGGCGCGCGCCACAACCAAATGGTGCAGGTGCAAATTACCCAAAACCCAAGCCGACATATGAATGCGGTAGGCAAAGTCACTGAGGTACTGGGTGAGCACTTAGCACCGGGTATGGAAATTGAAGTTGCACTACGCAATCACGATATTCCTCACGTTTGGCCAGAAGCGGTTGAAAAGCAAGTTGCTCATTTAGGTGAGTTTGTTGATGAACAAGCAAAGCAAGGTCGCGTTGATTTACGTGACTTACCGCTAGTTACAATCGACGGTGAAGATGCCCGAGACTTTGACGATGCCGTTTATTGTGAGCGCAAACCATCAGGTGGTTGGCGTTTATGGGTGGCTATTGCCGATGTGTCGCACTACGTAGGAATGAACACGCCTCTGAATAAAGAAGCGATTGAACGTGGTAACTCAGTATACTTCCCTGAGCAAGTTATTCCGATGCTGCCAAAAGTGCTATCGAATGGCTTGTGCTCATTGAACCCAGAAGTTGACCGTTTATGTATGGTTGCTGAGATGACGGTGTCAGAAGCGGGTAAGTTGTCTGGGTATAAATTTTACGAAGCGGTGATGAATTCACACGCTCGTTTTACTTACACCAAAGTGAATGCGATTTTACAAGGCGATGAAAAGCTACGTGAAGAGTACGCTAAAATGGTGCCACATTTAACTGACTTACAGCAAATGTACATGGCACTTAAAGCTGCTCGCCAAGAGCGTGGTGCGATTGAGTTTGAAACCTTAGAAACGCGCTTTGTGTTTAATGCACATCGTAAGATTGAATCAATTGTGCCTGTGGTTCGCAATGATGCGCACAAACTTATCGAAGAGTGCATGATTTTAGCGAACGTATCGGCAGCCCGATTATTAGAAAAGCACGAGGCGAGTGCGCTTTATCGTGTGCATGATGAGCCTGATGCTGAAAAGCTTGGTTTCTTCAGAAACTTTTTATCAGAGCTTGGTATCGAAACTGCGATTTCTGATGAGCCAACACCAAAAGAAATAACCCAAGTGTTAGCTAAATTAGGCGACCGCCCAGAAGCTGAGCTTATTCAAACCATGTTGCTCCGTTCAATGAAGCAAGCGGTTTATCAGCCAGATAACATTGGCCACTTTGGTTTAGCTTTACCAGCCTATGCCCACTTTACATCGCCAATTCGTCGTTACCCTGATTTAGTGGTGCACCGTGCAATTAAAGCGGTACTTAAAGCGCAAGGTCAGCAAACATCGGGTGAGTATGCCTACACTGATGACGAAGTTGATATTTTAGGTGAGCAGTGTTCAACCACTGAACGCCGTGCTGATGATGCGACTCGCGAAGTAGCAGATTGGCTTAAATGTGAATTTATGCAAGACCATGTTGGTGACGAATTTGGTGGGGTGATCTCATCGGTAACTAACTTTGGTTTATTTGTACGCTTAGACGATTTACAAATCGACGGCATGATCCATGTAACTAACCTGGGCAATGAGTACTTCCATTACGATGGTGCTAAGCATTGCTTGATTGGTGAACAAACTCACACTGTTTATCGTTTAGGCGATAAACTAACGGTTCAGGTGTCATCTGTCAGTCTTGACGAGCGACGCATAAACTTAGTATTAGCTGGTGAAGCGCAACAAGACCGTTATGCGCGTCGTCGTGGCCGTAGTGCCCCTGCAAAACCAAGTGTTCGTGCCCAGCTTAAAGCAGGTAAAATTCCTGGTAAAAAAGCGCAGTCAGGCAGCTTTGAGGCAAAATCAGGCGACAAAGAGAATGAAAAACGTGGCAAGTCTTCATCTTCTAAAGGGCGTAAAAAGCCTAATAGTAAACAAGCTGATGCTGTAAAAGCTGGCAAAAAGAAGAGTAAGAAAAAAGCCACCAAAAAGGCAAAAAGACCGGGTAAGAATGCCCGTAAACGTAATGGCCGAGGAGCAAATAATACGTGAGTAATGAATTAATTTTTGGTTTTCACTCAGTTGAAGCAATATTAGCAAAAGAGCCTGAGCGCTTTTTAGAAATATACGCTTTAAAAGGGCGTGAAGATAAACGTTTAAACCCGGTTATTGACCAAGCACGTAAATTCGGTATTTCTGTACAATTTATGCAGCGTAAAGCGCTTGATAATAAAGCAAATGGTGAGCAGCACCAAGGCATTATCGCTAATGTAAAAGCGGCGCGCATGTATAACGAAAAAGATCTAGATGAGATCATTGCCCGTGAAGAAACGCCTTTCTTACTGGTACTTGATGGTATTACTGATCCACATAACTTAGGTGCCTGTTTACGTAGTGCAGATGCTGCGGGCGTGCACGCGATAATAGTTCCTAAAGATAAGTCTGCAAAACTGAACGGCACAGCGCGTAAAGTAGCATGCGGTGCAGCAGAAACAGTGCCATTAGTTCAAGTAACCAATCTTGCGCGTACGTTACGTGAAATTAAAGATGCTGGCGTTTGGGTTGTCGGCACTGCCGGTGAAACAGATACTGAGTTATTTGATGCAAACCTAACAGGGCCAATGGCTGTTGTTATGGGTGCTGAAGGGGATGGTATGCGCCGCCTTACTCGTGAGCATTGTGATTTATTAGTTAAAATCCCAATGGCTGGTTCGGTATCTAGTTTAAATGTGTCAGTTGCGACCGGTATTTGTTTATTTGAAGTGTTACGTCAGCGTAATGCAACGCAAATCTAACTACCGCGAAAATTTCAGACACAAAAAAAGCCGATGTAACATCGGCTTTTTTGTATCTAACAGTTCTGATTAGATTTTTGCAAAAGCGTCTTGTAGTGGTGGTACTACTTGCTTCTTACGGCTTAATACGCCATCTAACCATACGCGACCGTCTTCTGATTTAACATCATAGGCAGCTTCGATTACTGATACGTCATCAGACGCAATTAGCATTTCAGAGCCTTCTTTCATGATATCGGTTAACAGGAGTAATACTGAGTGGCGACCGCCTTCTTCTTTAAGCTTTGCGATGTCAGCTTCAAGGTCTGCTTTGATCTCATCAAATACAGCAAGGTCGATAACTTCTAGCTGGCCAATACCTACTAGCTTACCGTTCATGTTGAAGTCTTTGAAATCACGCATTACTAAATCACGTGCAGGGGTGCCATCAACTGCTGATTTAACCTTGAACATTTCCATGCCAAGTTCTTTGAAATCTTCTATGCCAGCGATTTCAGCAAGTGCTTCAACACATTTGATATCAGCTGTTGTACACGTTGGTGATTTAAAGATTACAGTGTCGCTTAAGATAGCGCATAACATGATGCCTGCGATATCTTTTGGAATCTCTACGTTGTAGAAGTCATACATCATTTTGATGATAGTGTTTGAACAACCCACTGGGCGGATCCAACACTCAAGTGGTGTTGATGATGTTAAATCGCCTAATTTGTGGTGATCAACAACACCTACAACACGTGCTTCATCGATGTCATCAGGTGCTTGTGTTTTTTCTGTGTGGTCAACGATATAAACGTCTTCGCCTGCGTAGCTAAGTTTTAGCTCAGGTGCTTCGAAACCGAATTTATCTAGGATAAATTGTGTTTCAGGTGATACTTCACCTAAACGCGTCGGGATCGCAGGTTCATTGATCTGGTTTTTTAAGTATGCAAGCGCAATTGCACCGCAAATTGAATCTGAATCAGGGATCTTATGACCCACTACATACATTGACATTGACGGAACTCCTTTAAATTTGGCGGATATTTTAGCAAAGTATCGACAGATTGATACATAACAGACATGAAATTTTGTTGATCAATTACAACTGCCAATTAATGTCCTTTTTGGTTACACTTTAAGATATTGAAAACTGAGGAAGATACTGATGCGCTTGAGCCGAAAAGCATGGAATAATGTGGTGATTATTTCGATGCTATTGATGATTTTTTTCTTCAATGGCCTACATAAAAAGCTCAATACACAGCCCGTTGAAGAAGGAGTACAAGCATTACTCCCAGAACAAAGCTTTATTTTGGCGATGGCATTTCCAGAATTAAAAATCGAGCGTATCGGCACCTCTTGGCGTAGCCAATCACTGCAAGAAACCACATGGCAAGGCGATGAGCAGCAGCTCGAACAACTTGTTGAACTTTGGCAACATCAAAGACTGACTATTGCCAGTCTCCCTGTTAGTAAAATTTCACAGACATCGGCTGATTATGTTGCCTCCGTGTGGCTAGCCGGGGAGCAGTTGCCAGCGGTGTATCAGTTGTACAACATAGATCAGCAATACTATTTATTAGATAAGCGGTTACAACGAGTATTTGAGCTTGAACAAGCTGATGCTGCTAAGTTATTTCCGTTATACCCGTTTTAAGAGAGTCACAGATGCCTGAATTACCAGAAGTTGAAGTTAGCCGTTTGGGAATAACGCCGCATGTGCTTAACCAAACAGTGACCAAAGTAAATATTCATAACGCTAGTATGCGTTGGCCTGTGCCTGATGATGTATATCAATTACAAGGACTTAAAGTTACTTCAGTGGAGCGTAGAGCAAAATATTTATTACTCGGTTGTGAGCTGGGTAGTGTTATTTTGCACTTAGGAATGTCGGGCAACTTACGAGTTGTGAGCGCAGATGAGCCATTAAAAAAGCACGACCATATCGAATTTATTTTAGCCTCAGGTAAAGCGCTAAGACTCAACGACGCGCGTCGCTTTGGTGCCTGCTTATGGCAAGCACCAGGCGAATGTCATACCTTGCTAACCAAGCTTGGACCGGAGCCTCTTACCGATGAGTTTGCAGCAAAGCGTGTTTACGAACAGTCTAGAAATAAAAAAGTACCAATTAAACAGTTTATTATGGATAACGCTGTGGTAGTTGGTGTAGGTAACATCTATGCCAATGAGTCGTTATTTAAGGCTGGAATTCACCCGAAACGAGAAGCCGGCAAGGTGTCTTTAAAGCGTTATCAGCAATTAGTGCCTATTATTAAAGAAACACTTGCTGCGGCTATCACGCAAGGCGGCACAACATTAAAAGATTTTGCTCAAAGTGATGGTAAGCCCGGTTATTTTGCCCAGCAATTACTAGTTTATGGTCGCAAAGGTGAGCCATGTGTAACGTGTAAAGAGCCATTAAAAGAAATTAGATTAGGGCAAAGAAGCACTGTGTACTGCTCTAATTGTCAAAAATAACAAAGAATCCCTCATCTATGTAGTATTGCAACAGATAGCAAGATAGAGACAGGCTTAAGGAATGAGAAGGTTGTATGCTATTAAACAAATACGTCATAGGGTGCGTGTGCTTAGCGGCACTGGTGGGTTGTTCTAAAGAGCAACCTCAAGTTATCGTTGAGGAAGTGGTTACCGCTGAGGTTAAGCAGTTTGATGTGCCGCTGTATGGGAATTACGTGGCGCGTACAGACGCATCACTTGATGTTGAAGTACGCGCACGGATCACCGGCTTTGTACAAAGTGTTGAATTTGTTGAAGGTAGTTGGGTAAACGAAGGTGATTTACTCTACACCATTGATGATAGACCCTACCGAGCTAAGCTTAATCGCGTTAAAGCCGCACTACAAAAAGACCAAGCAGCGCTGGCAAAAGCAAAGCGCGATGTTACTCGTTTAAAACCCCTCTACGAGCAAGATGCAGCAAGTCAGCTCGACTACGACAATGCAATTTCTATCCAAGAGCAAGCGCAAGCGTCATTATCAGCAACCCAAGCAGAACTTGAAGAAACCAAGCTCGATTTAGAATATACCCGCATTACGGCGCCAATTAGTGGCATGGTTGGTAGCTCTGAAGCCGATCTCGGTGCTTTGGTTGGCAGTAATGGTATTTCACTCCTTACCACCATTCAGCAAATAGACCCTATTTTCGTTAATTTTAATATGTCGGCACTTGATTATTTGAATGCCAAGCGACGTATGACCAGCATGATGGAGAAGCTACAAGCCGAGCAACAAGGCAAGGCGCTAGAAGGCTTTGTACGTATTTCTTTGCCTGATGGCAGTGAGTATCGATATTGGGGTGATGTGAGTTTCACCGACCCTAAAATTAGCCCGAAAACGGGCACCTTTAAAGTAAGAGCAAAGCTGCCTAACCCTAATAGTGAGCTATTACCTGGGCAATATACAAAAGCACGGATTAAATTATCCGAATTGAAAGATGCCATTGTTGTCCCTGAAGAAGCTACACAAGTTGAGCAGGGCGGTATTTATGTAATGGTGGTACTTGATTCAGGTGAGATAGAGCGGCGCTTTATTGTTGTTGAGCATTACGGTGAACAAGGAATTGTTGCTAGCGGTGGCTTGAGTGCGGGTGAGCAAGTGGTGGTGAAAGGTTTGCATCGCATTCGTCATGGTCAGCAAGTAAAAGCGATTTCGTTAGCCGAGTTTGAAAAACGCCGATTAACGCCAAACACGGGCACTACTCCACTGGCGCCAGATAAACCAAGCAAACAAGATGATGAAAAAAATCAGCAGGGAGCTTAGCTATGTTTTCGCATTTTTTTATCAAGCGTCCAGTGTTTGCTATCGTTATTTCGTTAGTTATTTTACTCACAGGCTTGGTCTCGCTCTTTACCCTACCCATTGATCAATACCCAGATATTGCTCCGCCGTCGGTTAAAGTGTCTGCTTCATTCCCTGGCGCAACGGCTGAGACCGCATCTGAGTCGGTAGCCATTCCTCTTGAACAAGAATTAAATGGCACGCCGAATATGTTGTATATGGAGTCAAAGGCAACTAACTCTGGCAGTGTTGGGATCACACTCACCTTTGATGTTGGCACCGACCCAGATCTCGCCCTTGTCGATGTACAGAACACCGCAAGCCAAGCAGGCAGTAATTTACCTGTTGATGTGCAAACTGAAGGGGTGAATGTATCTAATGAAAGTTCCGTTGAGCTTTTAAAACTGGCACTGACCTCTGATGACCCACGCTATGACGAAATCTATTTGAGTAACTACGCTAGCATCAATGTAGAGGCGGCTTTAAAGCGTGTTCCGGGGGTTGGCAAAGTGCGAAACACCGGCTCGCGTTCATATGCTATGCGGGTCTGGTTAAAGCCTGATATTTTAGCGGGCTACGAGTTAACCGTGAATGATGTGACCGCAGCAATCAAAGCACAAAATAAAGAGGCCGCTGCTGGGGAGATCGGGGCTCAGCCAATGAGCGATGCAATTAAGCTTAACTTTCCGGTACGAGCACAAGGTCGGCTTAATAAGGTGGATGAGTTTAATAACATTATGCTGCGAGTGAATAGTGATGGCTCGATGATCCGTTTGCGAGATGTTGCAAGGGTTGAGTTGGCGTCGTCAGCGTACACTTTAAATTCAAAACTAAATGAACAGCCCGCCACTATTTTGCAGGTTTATATGTTACCAGGCTCTAATGCATTAGCGGTTACAGAGCGCGTTAAGGCTGAGATGGATCGCCTGAGCGCAGCTTTTCCGAAGGGTGTGAAATGGCAGTTATTTTATGATGCCTCTGAGTTCATCAAGCTGTCGATTAATGAGGTGATCAATACCCTTATTCAAGCGCTTATCTTAGTGATTTTAGTGGTGTATTTATTTTTGCAAAACTGGCGAACAACTTTAATACCCGCTTTAGCTGTGCCAGTGTCGATAGTGGGTACCTTTATCGCCTTGGCTGCATTTGGATTTACCATCAACAATGTCAGTTTATTGGCTATGGTATTGGCAATCGGCATCGTCGTTGATGATGCGATTGTTGTAGTCGAAAGTGTTGAGCGACTGATCAATGAGCAAAATATGGAGGTAGTTGCTGCTACTAAGCAAGCGATGACAGAGCTTTCTGGGGCCATAGTGGCAACCTCTTTAGTACTGGCAGCGGTGTTTGTGCCGGTGTCATTTTTAGCCGGTATTACGGGCATTATGTACCGAGAATTTGCGATTGCAATTACCGTTGCGGTACTCATTTCGACCCTAGTTGCGCTAACCTTGAGCCCTGCTTTATGTGCGATTTTCTTAAAACCTAGCGCCCCATCAAAGATTAAGATTTTTAATAAATTTAATAACTGGCTTGAAAGTGTTGGCGAAAAATACACTTGGCTTGTAAAGGCATGCTCTGAAAAAGCAAAACGTAGTTATATTGGCTTTTTTATAATGATAGGTGGCTGTTACTTTGTGTTTAGCCAATTACCAAGTAGCTTTATGCCGCAAGAAGATCAAGGACGCTTTTTTGTTGATATTACCTTGCCAGATGCGGCAACGGTCTCACGTACCAATGAGGTGATAAGTAAAGCTAACCAATTTGTTATGAGCCATGCTGGGGTGGCTTATTCATTCACGCTAGCGGGTGAAAACCGCCGTGCTGGTAGTGCGCAATCACATGGTCAAATGGAGGTGATTTTAAAGCCTTGGCAAGTGCGTGCAGAGCAAGGTTTTACGGTCACAAGTGTGATGAATGATATACGTAAGCAGCTCTACGCCATTCCCGATGCTGAATTTAATGTGTTTCAGCCATCGGCTGTGGCGGGGCTTGGTTCGGGCTCTGGTGTTGAGTTTGCGCTGCAAGAAAAAACAGGAGGCAACTTAACGAGTCTGGTTGAATCGCTCGAGGTACTGCTGGCAAATTTAAATAACCGCCCTGAAGTTGCTAAAGCAAGTAGCTCACTGCGTGGCTCAGTACCCCAGCTGTTTTTGGAATTAGATAGAGAAAAAGCTATGGCATTAGAGGTGCCGATTGCTGATGTTTACAGCACAATGAAAGTGCTTACTGGCTCATCAACAATTAATGACTTTAATTTATTTGGTCGCGTTTATCGGGTTAAAGTTCAGGCTGAAGATGAATTTAGGGCACGCCCTGAAAACCTCAACGAATTTTATGTGCGTTCAAAAAATGGCGCAATGGTGCCATCAAATGTGCTTGCTAAGCTAAATTTAACAACCGGTCCGTCTGCAATAAATCGCTTTAATATGTTTACCAGTGCCATGGTGAATGTATCGCCAGCTGAAGGCTATGCATCGGGTGATGTAATTAACGTAATTAAAGAAGAAATGGCAAAACTACCGCCTAACCTTGGCTATGAATGGACAGGATTAACCTATCAAGAAATTCGCTCATCGGGTCAGCTAAGTATCGCTATCAGCCTTGCTATTGTGTTTGTATTTTTATTTTTAGCGGCGCTCTATGAAAGTTGGAGCTTGCCGTTTGCTGTACTACTAATAAGCCCGATTGCTATGTTGGGAGCCTCTGTATTGACCTTAGTGACGGGGCATGAAAACAATTTATTCTTTCAAGTCGCCTTTATTGCCTTGATTGGCCTTGCGGCAAAGAACTCAATTTTGATTGTTGAGGTGGCAAATCAGCTTTATCAGGAGGGGATGGATGCCGCTGATGCAGCAATAGAAGCCGCCCGTTCTCGCTTTCGGCCTATATTAATGACTGCAGCCTCTTTTGTGCTTGGTGTATTGCCGTTAGTACTTGCTTCTGGTCCCGGAGCGGTTGGTCGGCAGTCGGTATCTATGCCTATTTTAGGAGGTATGTTACTGGCAAGCTCTATCGGCATAATTTTAGTACCGCTGTTTTTTATTACCGCTGCACGCTTTGTAAAAAAACAGCAAACACCGGCCTCTAAAGTAGTAGAGGAGCAAGTCGATGCATAAATTGTTACCAATGCTTTGTTTCGCCTGCATTCAAGGCTGTTCTGTAGGGCCTGATTTTGAAGCACCTGAGCATAGTGAAGTTGCTAATTTTATGGGCGCAACAGCAACGCCACAATCGGAGGCTTTAGCGGGCTGGAAGCAAATTTATAGCGACCCTCATTTGCAAAAGCTGATTAGCCAAGCGCTTCTTAACAACCAAGATATGTTAATTGCGCAATCTAAAATTATTGAAGCGCGAGCTCGGTATCGAATTACGGATGCCGCTTTATGGCCTGATGTGAAGGTAGGGCTTACTTCAGAGCGAGAAGAAGAGCTTAATAGCAGCCCAGAAAATACCTTTGATTTAAAAGGTTACTTAAGTTGGGAGCTAGATTTATTTGGTAGTAACCGACGCGCAAGCGAAGCCGCACTGGCAAATTATTATAGCCAAGAGCAAGCAAGAAACGCGTTGCAGCTCGCCTTGATTGCTGATGTTGCTCAGCAGTTTTTTGCCCTCAAAGAAGTTGAAGAGCAATTAAAAATTAGCCTGAGTACGATTAAGCTTCGCGAGAAGGAGCTTGAAATTGCGCGTATTCGTAAAAAAGGCGGTATTATTTCAGGGCTAGAACAGCGCCAAGCCGAGGTTGAATTAGAGTCAGCGAAAGTGAAGATCCCTCCTTTACAGCACAGTGAAAGGCGGATTATTAATCAGTTAAAGTTTTTGATTGGTGATGCCAATGCTGATGTGCAAGGGGGGAATGAGTTATCTGTGCAAACCCTTCCTAAGCAATTACCCACAGGACTACCTAGTGAACTGTTAAAGCGTAGACCAGATGTGCAGCAAGCAATGTATCAATGGCAAGCGGCCATGGCTGAAATTGGGGTCGCAAAAGCGGCCTTATTCCCAAAACTTAAGTTGTATGCCGAATATGGCAGTGAAAGTACTGATTTTAGTGATTTGCTCGCCAGTAATTCGCAGGTTTGGTTGCTGGGCTCAGAGCTTTTAATGCCAATATTTAATATGGGGCGCAATCAGGCAAATTTAACGGTGGCGGAACAACGAGCTTATCAGGCAAGTATTCAATATCAGAAAATAGTGTTGGTGGCACTGCAAGAAGTGAGCAATCAGCTTTCGAACTATCAGTCGGCAGAAAAAAGCTATGATGCGCAAAGAAGCTTGGTGCTCAGTAGCCAAGATTACTATCGCTTAGCACGCCTAAGATATAGCAATGGTGTTGCCAGCTCCCTTGATTTAATGGATGCACAGCGCCAGTTATTTTCGGCAGAAATTGCGTTATCGAAGGCAAAAAATGATCGTCTGCAAAGCCTAGCAACGCTTTATAAAGCCCTTGGTGGCGGGTGGTATGAATTAAGCGAACAGGAACTAGAAAAAGAAAAAGTGGTGGATTAATTTAAAGAGCATGCAAAAACATGCTCTTTAAAACTTATAACTCAAATGGTGCTACACCGACGGCTTTCATTTTATAGCCGACTTGGGCAATTTCACCAGACCAGGTTTCGGTGCTGATAACGCCTGTCACGACAATCGCATCGTAGAGGCTTTCGATTGGTACGCCGTCTTTAATCGTGACATGCACAATTTGATTTGGTGGCGGTGGTGGCACGTGGATACAGGCACCAAAATAAGGAACCAATAAAAACTCGGTGATCACTTCGCTGTCGCCTTCAAGGGGAACAACAAAACCAGGCAAACTCACTGATTGGCCATTAAGCTCTTTTACCACGGGTGCATCAAGGTCTGGTTGCACCCAGTTTTGCTCGCTACCTTCATGGTTTGCTTGCGCTTGGGTGTCGATTTGGACATGACCTTTTGGAATTAAATCTTCCCAGAAGATTTCTTTAGGTGCGCCAGCATTAGCTCCAGCACACACAACTAATGCGACTAAAGCGACGAATTTTCGAAAAAACGGCATAACATTCCTTAAATTTTAATACTCATACCATCAGCAAGAGAGTAGAAATACGCGCGAGTTGCGGGAATTAACCCAACAATAAAGCCTGCAACCATTATCGCAGCTAAAAGCATGAGTTCATAGGATGACAATAAGGCTATATTTAGGCTTATTCCGGCATGGCTTTGCAAGTAATCTGCGCCGAGTAGCATTAAAGCATAGAATAATGCGATACCAACAATGCAGCCAAGCCCTGTAATGAGTAATGATTCGACACTGATCAAGGTGAAAATATGCCAAGGTCTTGCGCCAACAGAGCGCAAAATTGCAAGTTCTCTGCGGCGTTGATTGAGGCTTGAAAGCAGGCTCGTTAACATGCCAAGCAAACTGATCAGCACCACGACGATAGAAAATAATAGCAATATTTTTTCAACGATAGAGAGCATTTCCCATAGTTCACGCAAAGTAACACCCGGCATGATGGCAAGCAGTGCCTCATCTTTGTATTGGTTGATATTACGACGTACTTGTAAGGTATAAAGAGGTGAATCGAAACCAAGTAAAAAAGCGGTTATTTGTTTTGGTGTGCCAACTAAATCAACATCATCATGCTGGTCGTGGTCGTGGTCGTGGTCGTGGTCGTGGTCGTGGTCGTGGTCATTTGCATCAGCCTGAGCGGCTTCATGCTGATGAGCATGACCACCATGAATCGCTTCAATTGCTGCAAGTGGAATATGCAGGGTTTTATCAACAGGCGTGCCCGTTGGATTTAAAATACCGACCACTTTAAATGGGTTATCGTCATGATTATGAAAGCTGGTATTGCCCATGCCGTGCGCAATCACTACTTCGTCACCAAGCTGATAGCCAAGGGTATTGGCAACCTCAGCACCTAATACAACCTCAAATAAGTGATTAAACTCATGACCTTGTGAAAAGCTCAACGACTGCTTTTTAGCAAAGCGATAGTGCTCAAAATAGTCTTTATTTGTACCAAGTACAGCTAAACCTTTATGGCTGTCGCCAAGTGACATAGGAATAGCCCATTTCACACCCCGTTGCCCTGAGATGTATTGGTAACTTTTCCAACTCACGCCATTATTAGCATGACCAATGCGAAATACCGAAGACAGCAGCAACTGGATATCACCGGTACGCGCACCGACAATTAAATCAGTGCCAGAAATTGTATTGCTAAAGCTACTTTTAGCATCAACTCGAACCCGCTCAATCGACATCAATAACATTACGCTGATAGCAATTGTAAATAGGGTGAGTAGGGCGCTGGCCTTTCGGTTTAATAAACTTTTTGTGGCGAGTTTAATGAGTAGCATCTGTGCCTCCTTGTAACTCAACAAGGCTGATACTGCGGGTAAATAGCGTTTGTAATGTTTCATCATGGCTAACAAAAATTAGCGTGCTATTTGCTGCGCTTGCCTGCTCAAATAACAATTTTACGAATGCTTGGCGATTTTGTGTGTCGAGTGCTGAGGTAGGTTCATCTGCAATAATAATTTCAGGGCTGCCAATAAAGGCTCGCGCTGCGGCAACTCTTTGTTGCTGGCCAATACTCAGCTGTGCAACTGCTTGATGCTGCAAGTTATCATTTAGCCCTAAAGCGCTCAGTAAGCGGCTTGCTTCAGCGGCTATTGTTGCACTATTTTTTAATGCGTTTTTTTGCCTTTGCTTTGAAAATTGGCAACCTAAAGTCACATTTTCAATAGGCGATAAATAAGGTAGTAAATTAAAGTTTTGAAAAATATAGCCAATATGGTCGGCACGAAAACGGTCCCTTTTACTATTACTAAGTTGGTTAATCGCTTTACCAAGCAGCTCGATATTGCCCTGTGTTGGCACTGTGACGCCAGCAAGCAATGATAATAACGTTGATTTACCACAACCACTCGGACCGTGAAGAAAAACATGTTCGCCTTGATCAATATCTAGCTTAGTAATATTGATCGTCGGCTTGGGTTGTTTTGCGTGCCATTTAAAAAGCACATTTTCAAGCGTGATCATAACGACCTATGAATTGTTACCATCGCCAGTAATTTAATTTTCTACGCATTTTAAAATTACGAATAAAATTACGTGGTTTCGGCTTAAGTGCAGGATTGCTCAATAGTAATTCATTGCTAGCAGCAAGTACACGTTGACTCGATAAGCCGTCTTGATATGGATGCAGTTGCTGGCAGAAGTGCTCAATTTTCGCCATTAATTCAGCAGGCTGTGTGAAGGCATAATCAATCGCTTCAGTTAGTTTATTGACATCTGTAATATCAATAAGATGTTCGCCAGGTGCTTGATTGCAGAAAGTTACGACAGGCTTTCTTTGTAAGATAAACATAAGCAAAATAGATGAGGTATCACACAGCATAACATCAGCAGCTTGTAAGAGTGGTAATACATTATCTGTCTCGACAAAGGTTAGGTTTTCGTTTTGTAGAGCCTTGTATTGTTCAACAAGCTCGCTTGGCATTTTCGGGTGAAATTGCACCAAAATTCGCCACTTTCCTTGCTCACTGTATGCTTTTATTTGTTCGTATAATTTAGGTGCAAGAGAAAGGTTTCTAGAAAAAGTTGAACAAATTAAAAGAGTTTGCCTTTTATCGCCTTCATCTACGTATGGATTGTTTTCTATTTTTGAAAATAATGGATCTAGAGTAGGCCAACCTGTTTCTTTAGTTAAAAAGAAACCATGCTTTTTAGCTAGTTTCTCAAACTTAGAAGTTGTATTAGGGCCTTGGGTACAATACAGGTCAAAGCAGCCTCGGATGTTAAAATGATCTTCGTATCCTTTTCGATTTAGTTTTCCAGAATTAAAGCCGTGAAAAACAGCTACTTTTTTTCCTGGGATAAAGTTTGGAATTACATTCCCAGGAATGTATGAAATGTCTGGTTGCCACTGGATTACATCATCTATAGTTTCTAAACACGATTCATCTGAACGAAGGAAGTTCTGATTAACTTCATCACCATAGAAAAACCATTTAACTTCACCACCACGAGCTAAAACCTCCCGTTGCAATGGGCGTAAGATCGCGTACGAATAGTTCTGCGAAATAAACATTAAATATTTTTTTTCTGCGGTAGCTGCTAAGTAATCCAAGAAAACCTCCTATTTCGAGGGCACTAGTATAGCGAAATAATGTTTATGACAGCAAAATTACTGAAAGTTTAAATTTTTATGGTTTTTATTACATCCGCAGGCTGCTGATGATAGTGCAATGATTGAGCTTTCAAAGCGTCTAGATTATTATAGGCGGCCATAACCCCAATCCCATACATGTGCTCACAAGAGCATGCCAAATACTATCGGAGATAGCATGACTAGCTATAAAGTTTTAGACGTAAACGATGATTTACCGATCCGTACTAAAGGTGCGGTACACAGTGGTAAAGTGCGTTCAGTTTATTGGTTAACTGATGAAGACAGCGCTCGTTTAATTAATGACAAAGGTTATCAAGTTCCAAAAGGAACTGAGCTAGCTATTATGGTTATTTCTGACCGTATTTCTGCGTTTGATTGTATTTGGCAAGGTGAAAACGGTTTAAATGGTGTTCCTGGTAAAGGCATCGCGCTAAACTCTGTGGCATCTCATTGGTTTAAGTTATTTGATAAAGCAGGCCTTGCTGGTAACCATATTGTTGATATTCCACACCCTTATGTATGGATTGTGCGTAAAGCAAGTACTGTAAAAGTTGAAGCCATTGCTCGCCAGTATATTACTGGCAGTATGTGGCGTGATTATGCGAAAGGCACGCGTAATTTCTGTGGTATTGATTTACCAGAGGGACTAGCTGCGAACCAAAAGCTAGATGAAGTTTTAATTACGCCATCAACGAAAGGCATTATCACAGGTGTTACTGACATTCCTGAAGTAGATGATGTGAACATTACTCGTGAAAACATCACTAATAACCTATCTGTTTTTAACTTCAAGTCTGAAGACGATGTGGCTAAATATGAGCAACTACTTGTTGAAGGCTTTAAGCTGATCAGTGATGAACTAGCGCAGCTTGACCAAATCTTTGTCGATACTAAATTTGAATTTGGTTATGTTGAAGACATTGATGGTTCAGATAAGCTTATCTACATTGATGAAGTAGGCACGCCTGATTCATCACGTATCTGGGATGGCCCAGCTTACCGTGATGGTAAAATCATTGAAAACTCAAAAGAGGGTTTCCGCCAGTTATTAATTAATAACGTGCCAGACAGCGATGTGTTATTAAATAAAGACCGCATGGACGAGCGTGAGCAGCTTGCTAAAGACTACACCTTGCCAGAATCAGTGATGCTTGAAGTGTCTGATACTTACGTTGGCATTGCGAGTAAAATCATTGGTCAAGAAATTACTATTCCAAGCGACCCACGTAGTGAAGTAATCGCTATTTTAGATAAAGAATACGGCTTAATTAAGCACAATTAATTGCTATTTTTTTAACTTAGATATGCTCTAAGTCAATATTATTAAAGCCAAGTTGGTTTTCTACTAAAACTGCTTGGCTTTTTTCTTGCTTTTCATACCCTCTCTCATTAACTTAAGCTAAGATTAATCTATACTTATTAGCAAACTAGGCTAAGCAAGGTTCAATTATGACGTTTTTTGCGCACTGTGCTCGCACGGTATGTTCTTTTGTAGTTCTGTGCTGTGCAGCAACTGCATTCGCTGCTGATATTTCATTTACCGTTCGTGATCAATTTGGTAAGCCTTTGGCTGATGCTGTCATCGAATTAGAAAATAATGCGAACTTACCGAGCACGCAATTACCCGTTGCTGTGATGGATCAGGTAAATAAGCAGTTTTCACCTAATGTATTGGTGATACAGCAAGGGCAGTCTGTTGATTTTCCTAATAGCGATAATATTCGCCATCATGTTTATTCTTTTTCAAGTGCTAAACCTTTTAATATTAAGCTTTACGCTGACCGTCCAGAAAAACCTGAGTTGTTTGATAACAGCGGGGTTGTAGTCTTAGGCTGTAATATTCACGACTCTATGGTGGGTTATATCTATGTCGCAAATAGCGCTAATACACTAAAAACAGCAGAGGATGGTAAAGTACAATTAAAAGGGATTACTGTTCCAACCAGTATAACGATTTGGCACCCAAACCAAGCAAGTGAAATCAATAAAAAATTATCAGTCACTGTAACTGAGCAAGTCGCTGATATTACAATTAATACGAATGAACCTGCACCGCGTAATACGTTTGGTGAGATGTTTAAGGCAGATAATGATTCATAGTTTAAGAGGGCGGATCATAGCCTTATGCGTAAGCCTGGTTTTATTAACTAGTTTAGTCAGTTTAGCGAGCTCTTGGTGGTCGACAAATCGCTTTAATGATCAAAAGTTGCGTGAAGATATTAATGTCGCTGAAAATGTTTTTAAGCAATATTTAAGCGCTAAAGAGAGCCTGCTATTAACTGCTGCAAAGGTGCTGACCGCAGATTTTGGCTTTAAACAAGCGGTCGCAACTCAAGACGCCGATACCATTAGTAGTGTATTGAATAACCACAGTCGTCGAATAAATGCTGATTTGATGTTGCTTGTGGATTTATCAGGGCAATTGGTCTCAGCAAATACTGAATTTAATCATAGGCCAGATGAGTTTTCTGCATTGATGAATGAATTACTCATTGATGCTGAGCAATCAAATTTCATTGTACTTGATCAAACCCTTTACCAAGTTATTTTACTGCCAGTACGTGCGCCGCGAACTGTTGCCTACAGTTTAGTGGGGTTCGAGATTAACGATCTGGTTGCTGCAGAGCTTAAAAACCTCACCACAATGGATGTGAGTTTTATTGGTGAAGATGATGGTGTGGTAGAGACATCGCTGCCCAAGCAACCACAAAGCACCTCTGTATTAGCGCATTTTAATAACGAGACAACGCAGCGCATATTTGGTGAAAAGCCGGTCTATAGAAACCGCCTGGTTGAACTTCCATCTTTGCCCGGACACCTAGTTTCTGTGCTATTAAGTGCTGATTTAACCCAGAGTTATCGTGAGTTTGAACAGCTGTTTTTCACCATTATTGTGCTTGCTGCTATTACGGTTGTGATAGGCGTATTGACCAGTGGAATCTTAGCTAAAAATCTCACAACACCGCTTTCAAAGCTTACTTTACTTGCGCAGCAATTTGCCCGTGGCAACTATAAAGCTGAATTTGTAGGTAAAAAGCAAAGTAGTGAAATCACCACCTTAATTGATGCCTTTAACAACATGGGTAACGACATTAAAGAGCGTGAACAGCAAATAAGTTTTCAAGCTAGCCATGATTCATTAACTGGCTTTTATACCCGTTCTGCTATGTTAGAAAACATGGAAAACTTGTTTGCCGAAGGGGCTGAGTACACACTGGTTGCTATAGATATCCGCGGCCTTCGTCATATCAATGATAAATTAGGCCCGCGTATTGGTGATGATTGTCTTAAAGCGGTTGCTGAGCGGATTGGTGAATACTCAGCTCATCATAATGGTGTTAATGCTCGGATTGGCGGTGACGAATTTTTAACTTTATTGCCAGCCGATGAAACGAAACAATTTAAAGATGCGGTAATGAAGTTAGTTGCTCAGTTACAGGCTGGCTACTTAATTCAAGGCTTAAACATTACGTTACGCTTTAGTGTTGGGGTGGTGCATTGCCTTTCGCAAAATGTCAGCCCTGAGGATTTAATGCGTCGCTCGTTAATTGCTGTTGATACCGCATCTTGCGAGCATAAAACTATTCATTATTATCAAGAAGGTGAAGACGAAGAACATCTTGAGCGCCTAGCAATAATTGATGAACTTAAGCAAGCCCTTGTTGATGATGACGGTCAGCTGTTCATGACCTATCAGCCAAAACTAAATATTAAAACTAATAGCATTGATAAAGTTGAGTCGTTAATCCGCTGGCAGCGCAAAGACGGTCAGTGGGTTTCACCAGAACTGTTTATTGATTTAGCAGAGCAATCGGGGGTGATTGTTGAGTTAACTTCTTGGGTTGTTAAAACCGTAGTGTCGCAAGTTGCAGCATGGCAACAGCAAGGTATTACTATGCAGGCTGCAATTAATGTTTCTGCGCAAGATATTGCATACCCAAGCTTTTACTCACACCTTGCTAAACAGTTAGAAAAACATGCTGTTAATGGGCGCTTGATCACAATTGAGCTTACAGAACGCGATATGATTGAGAACGAAGAGCAAGGTATTAAGGCGCTAGAAAACCTCAAAACCTTGGGGGTTAAAATCTCGTTGGATGACTATGGTGTAGGGCAAACATCGCTTGGGCGCTTAAAGTCATTACCGATTGATGAGCTAAAACTTGATAAGTGTTTTATTTTGCAATTAGATCAGTCTCGTCAAGATCAATACATAGTGCAATCTACGGTTACTCTAGGTCATCAGCTGGGCTTTTCGGTTGTTGCTGAAGGGGTTGAGAACAAAGATTCACTGGATATTTTAGTGCAAAATAAATGCGATTATGCACAAGGGTATTATTTAAGTAGGCCACTAAAATCAGAGCAGTTTTTGCAGTGGTTAGAGGTGTACAATGAAGCGTCTTAATTGGTTGTTTTGTCTGGCTTGCCTCGGTTTTGCAAGTTCAGGATTAGCTGCATCGGGTAAATTACTAGCAACGCCTGGTGTCTCACAAGTTGAAGGTAGTGCGGGTGGTGGTATTGTCCCTTGGGCGCAACTTGCAGGCTATGCAAGTGATGATGAAATAGCAATAAATGGTTTTTGCAGCCGTGCAGACGTGAGTGATTACCGCTTAGATGTTTGTGGCGCGCAGCTAAATATTTATGATCGCGTTGAATTTAGTTACGCAGAGCAACGCTTCGAAGTTCCGGCATTAAATACCGATATTGAGCAATCAATTACAGGAGCGAAAGTGCGCTTATACGGCGATATCGTTTACAGTAAATGGCCGCAGCTGAGCTTGGGTGTGCAACATAAATCACTGGATGACGGCAGTATCGCAAACCTACTCGGTGCCAAAGACACTAGCGGTACCGACGTATATCTTGCTGCTAGTAAACTACATTTGGGCGCGCTTGCTGGGTATAACTGGTTTTGGAACACCACCTTTCGTTATAGCGATGCTAATCAGCTTGGCTTGTTAGGCTTTGGCGGCCCTGATAGCGATAAAGAATTGTTATTTGAAGCATCGACAGCTGTGTTTTTAACCCACCAAATAGCCGTTGGTGTTGAGTATCGTGAAAAGTCCAATAACCTAGGCTTAGGGGAGCAAGATTGGCAGGATGTGTTTGTTGCTTGGTTTCCTAATAAGTATGTTAGCGTGACTGCTGCTTGGTTAGACTTAGGAAGTATTGCTGGGGCTAAGGATCAAACAGGTTGGTATCTTTCTGTAACAGGGTATTGGTAATGATGAAAACACTTTTTACATTTGTATTTGCCGTTATGTTAGTTGGTTGTGCAAGTAGCAACAATAGCACCTTGTATCAGCAAATTAATGGCGAACAAGGAGTTGAAAAACTGGTTGATAGTTTTATCAATCAAATAGGCCGTGACGAACAAATTTTAGCTTATTTTAAACAAACGAATGTCGCCCATTTTCGACAAGGCTTTATTACTCATTTGTGTAGCGTCACAGACGGTCCTTGTGAATATAAAGGCGATAATATGGTTGATATCCACACCGGAATGAATATCCCTGAAAAAGACTTTAACCGTGTGGTAGAGCTTTTGATTAATGCTATGGACGAACAACAGATCCCGCAAACGGTACAAAATCAAATCCTTAGCCGCCTAGCCCCCCTTCGCCCTGAGGTAATTGATATTTAGCTAGAACAAACTTGGAATGTAAGCTGAAAGAATAAAGTAATTTATGTACAATAGCTTTATTAAAAGTTTTTTGTTCTATTACTGTCATCTCACAAAAAAATAATAAAGATTGTTTAGCTTTTATGAATATAATTTTCGATACTCAAAGTCTCTACTACTTACCGCAATATATTCCGGTATATAAAAAACTACTTACCAAAGATATAGCTAGTAGGTTTGTTTTTTATCGCAATAGCCATGAACAAACAATCCAGCAAATCATAGATGACAATGAACTTGAGCATATTTGGGTTGATAATCAAAAGCAAGCTATTGAATATTACGAAAATGAGCGAGCAGATTGGGTGTTTTTTGCAAACTCATTCGAGTTTTTAGACCGTTTACACAAAGTGTCTAAAAGCGCTCAGTTAGGGCATGGCATTGGGCCTAAATCTAGTTATTACACCAAATCATCACAAGCCATGACGGTCAGGTTTGTTGAGGGGCAATATCGCCTTAAGCGTTTACAAAATATGTATCCAGATGATTGTTTTGTTGATGTGGGTTTTTGTAAACTTGACGATATTTTTAATCAAGTGCCTCTTGATGGTGCTTTAGATTTAACGAAATTTGATAAAAGTAAAAAGACTATTCTCTATGCTCCTACATTCTACCCAAGTAGTATCGAACGCTTTCCAAAAAACTGGCCAGAGCAATTTTCTGAATTTAACATTCTGATCAAACCTCACTATTTCTCAATATGTAAAAGCCGCTATCAAAAGCAACGTGATTTATTAGAGCATTGGTCAAACTACGATAATGTTTATCTTGCTCGGGTTGAGGACTATTCACTATTACCATTTTTAGATCAGGCTGACTTACTTATAAGTGATGCATCTTCCGCTCTTTTTGAATTTGCTTTACTTAATAAACCTGTAATTTGGTGCGATTTCTTGAAGTTGCGTTGGAGCTACAGAGGTATCTTCTCTTATCGTTTTAAACGTCGTATGGATCAAGACTACGGTGAATATGCCAATATTGCTGTACATGCAAAAAATTACAAAGACTTACACAAACTTGTTATCGAGCAACTTGAAAACCCTGAGTCTTTGGCTGAGAAAAGGCTTGAATTAGCTGAAAAGCTAGCAGGTAAACTTGATGGCAAAGCAAGTGAACGAATCGTCAATTACTTAGTCGAAAATAATTAAGTTATTAAGAGTACACACTGGAAAAATTAATGAAGAAGATAGGTTACACGACAGGTGTTTTTGATTTATTTCATATAGGTCATTTAAACATTTTAAAACGAGCAAAATTAGAATGTGATTACTTAATTGTTGGTGTAACTACCGATGAACTTTGTCGTAATGTAAAAAATAAAGAGCCCGTCATTCCTTTTCAAGAGCGAATGGAAATTGTTGAAGCAGTTAAATTTGTGGATGAAGTTGTCCCACAGGTTAATTACGACAAAGAAGAAGCTTGGAATAATTTGAAATTTGATAAAATGTTTGTAGGTGATGATTGGAAAGGAACTGAAAAGTGGAACAAAATAGAAGCTGATTTTGCAAAACTTAATGTTGAAATTTGCTACTTTTCTTACACATCTCATACATCAAGCACAAAGCTGCGTGAAGTGCTTGATAAAATAAGTAAAAACTAATGAAGAATATCGTCTCGCCAGAATGGCTTAACGAGCATTTAAACCTGGATAACTTGGTTATCTTTGATGCAGGAATGGTACGTCCTGGTTTACCGGGTGAGTATGCGCCTAAGGCGATGCTTCCTAATGCACAGCGTTTTGATTTTAAAAAGGCGCTAGCAGATAACAGTAATCCTGTACCAAGCATGATGTGCAATAGCGAGCAGTTTGAAGAGCATATGCAACTTGCTGGTGTTAACCAAGACTCTCTGATTGTGATTTATGAAGACCAAGGCTTATTCAGTTCAGCACGTGCGTGGTGGATGTTTAAAGCAATGGGCTTTGATAATGTAAAAGTGTTAAGTGGCGGTTTGGCTAAGTGGCAAGCACTTGGCTTTGCAACACATACAAGCTATTCAGCCGTTACTGGCCAAGGCAACTTTGTTGCCAGCCCGCGTGCTGATTACTTTATCAGTGCTGAGCAAGTACTTAACTCACTTGATGATCAAAGCACATTAACACTCGATGCTCGCCCTTATGAGCGCTTTACCGGTGAACACGAAGAGCCGCGTGAAGGTATGCGCAGTGGTCATATTCCAAATAGTCGTAGTTTATCACTTGCAACAGTGCTAAATAACGGTGAGCTTAAACCGCTCAACGAGTTACAGGCATTATTTGAACAACACATAGCGCCGCATCACACCCAGTTGCAGTTTAGCTGTGGTTCAGGTGTAACCGCTTGTGCAATTGCATTGTGTGCCGATGAATGCGGTTACGCTAACTTACGTGTTTACGATGGCTCATGGAGTGAGTGGGGCGCTCGTCACGACCTACCTATTGAAACAGGCCCGCATCAATAAAATCGGCGTAATTTTGCCAGCTGTCGATACTCTTTTTATTCAGTGGCTGGCGGATTTGCTTTTTACTCGCCGTGGCTGATGCTGCATTGCTTTTATAAAAAGTCAGGCAGTTTTCCTGCCAGCTTAAATCACAAAACGCATAGAGCTTTTGCGTTTGTTGGGTAGGCTCTGCTACTAATTGCTCATAGCTTTGCAAAAAAACATTTTCAGGATACTTGTTGGCAAAATGACTGACTAAGGCCGAGTAATCTTGATGGAACGAGGCAATATCTTCAAGTGTAAAACTGTAGTGATGAAACACACTTTGCGGGCTATACATCTGCCTAAAATTGGCAATGCTGCAATCTTGCCAGCCCCGCTGCATACAAACGATTTTCGCATTAGGAAAAGCCGCTAAAATAAAATCAATATAGTAAAAGTTAAATGGCTGTTTATCACAACTTCTTAGGCCGTCACTTAGCAGCTCGGCTCTTTGTTGATAGTTAGCCAGTGCTGTTTTTATTGCCTCAGATTCATATGCCTTATCGAGCATTTCGCTGTCTATTACACGAGCTGATTGCGTGGCGTCTTGTATGAGTTGCGCAATATCATTTAACTCCCCAACCCCTTGCAGTTGTGTACTTTGATTAAGGATTTTTTCAACTAAGGTTGTGCCAGAGCGGGGCATGCCAACAACAAAAACGGGTGAGAACTCAGAGTCACTACTAGCTGGTGCTTGCTGTTTGCTTTGAGTAATGAGCTTTTGACAAAAGTGGTGGTGTTGGCTTGCTTGATAGTTAAGTTTACCGGCTATCGCTTGCTTACTTAGTGCAAAGTATTTAAATGCATTTTTGTAGTCATTAAGGTGCTCATAATTAAGGGCAAGACTATGAAAATACACTTGCTGTTCAACAATGCTTTTTTCTTTATCCGCCAAGGCTTGTAGTTTTTGTATATGTTGCTTGGCATCTACTTTCGTATTGAGTTCAGCCTGCGAATAGTGGGCTTGATAAAAGCTAGGTTGCTTTGTGGTTAGTTGCTGTAATAAGCTTTTAGCTTCATCGAACAGTCCGTGAATTTTATAACACACCGCCAAATTATAGCTAATTTGTGGGTTATCTTTATTGCGCTGGTAGGCTGCTTGTTGGAAGCTAAGAGCGTCGTCATAATGCCCTAAACGGGTCGCAATGTTGGCTAATGTATCAAAGTCTGCGCCACTAAAGCCAGCTGTTTGTAGTGCGCTTTGATAATGCACAGCTGCATTACTTACTTTGCCTAACAGTACGTATAACTTGGCAAGTGCTAAATGATAAACAGCAAAAGGGGCTAGGCTTAGCGCTTTTTCAAGGAGCTTAATAGCTTTGGTGATATCGCCAGCTGCGGTGTTGACTTCGCTAAGTAAAAAGTAACAAACGTGGTCTTCAGGATTTTGTTTTAGGCGCTGCACAAGTAGGTGATGTGCATCGTTTAGTTGTTTATTTGCTAACAACTGTTGTATATGAGCGCGAAGCGCTTGTTGGGTATCATTTAGCATAAGCGCATAGTATATCAATTCACCAGAAACTTAATTTTATACCAATCCGCAATAATACTTAATCATTTTGAGGGATTAAACCTGTCGCTAGCTGCGTTAAAAATTTCTGATTTACGACTGCATGGATGCAGAAGGTAGAGCAATGCAGGAGCAATTGCCGAGAACAACTAAATAACGAAATTTTTGCCTTGCTATCAACGAGGTTTTCTTGCCTCAAAATAGACCAATTAATTAAGCGAATTGGTATTAAAAAGCCCTGCCTGAAGGTGGCAAGGCTTTTATGGGTATGTTTAATTACAGCTCAAAGTTGTAGCTAAACTTCATACCGATAGTACGCGGCGCTGTGGTGTAGTGACCATAAACACGCTGTAGCTCAGGTAGCTCTTTATTAAGCTCAGCATATTGCGACATACCAGCCCAAGACTTATCACGACGTACAGAAGTGAATGCGTACTTATCGAATAAGTTGTCTACGTAAAGCGTTGCAGACCACATATCACCAGTAATTTTGGCAGATAAGTTACTTAGTGCATAACCTGGTAATACTTCGCCGTCTGCTTTTAAGCCTACTTTGGTGATTACATCGCTTTGCGCTGTGATACCGTAGTTTACGCTTAGTAACTTATCACCTAAGACATCTTGCTCGTAACGAAGACCAAACGAGAATTGATGCTCAGGAGCGCCCGGTAAACGGTCGCCTTTGGCACCATCATAGTAGCTTTGGTACTGTGCTAAGTCATCGCCTAACACACCAAATAAGTAAGGCGCATCTTCGGTCAATTCAGCCTTTGCATACGCGTATGTCGCATATGCAGCCCAATTATCACCAATCATTGCGCGAGTAGAAAGTTCAACACCTTTCGAATTAGCAGAGCCTGCATTCGAAGTAATTAGCTCTTGACCATTTACGGTGCTGCTACCCACTTGTGCATCTTTCCAATCAACATTAAATAGCGCCGCATTAAAATGTAGGCGGTTACGTAACCATGATGACTTAAAGCCTAGCTCGTAGTTGACCGTTGTATCTGGTTTGTAATCTTCTTCGTTTGGCAGGGCACAAACAATTTGTTGCTCAGGTAATACATCAGGGCAAGGAGCAATACCGTTACCACCACCAATACGGAAACCTTCACTCACGGTAAAGTAAGCAAGTACACCATTATCGAATGTATAGTTAGCATTAAACTTAAATAAGTTACCGTTATCACTAGCGCTCACATTTTCCATAACAAGGTTATCTAGTGAATCAAAATCACCAGAATAAAGCGGCGTTGCAGAGCCTGATGTTGTTGATACATCGTATTCGTAAAAACGAGCACCTAAAGTTACATCAAACTGATCTGTGATGCTGTAGCCGATTTCACCAAAAAGTGCTTTTTCAGTGGTTTCGCTATCTGAAATTAGAATGTACTCAAGGTCTTGTTCAACATTTGGAATACCACCACCCCAGTACTCAGTCAGACCCGGCGTGTACTCACGATCATCAGAGTAACTTTCTACTTTGTTGTAGAAGCCGCCTACAATCCAGCTAAAAGCACTATTACTATTTGAAACTAAACGAAGTTCTTGCGTAAATGTATCGCGATCTGAGGTATCGTGCGTGTAGCCAACAAAAGAAGGGAAGTCGGCATAACCTGACCAAATATCGTAAAGTAGATCAGTTTGATCGCGTTGACCAGACTGCTCATAGCTAGACCAACCAGATGCAGATACCAGCTCAGCAAAACCAAGATCTGCTTTTACTTCTAAGCTTAATAAATCGTTTTCTTCTTCACCGGGTTCAAGCACACGAGCTACGTTTTCGTACTTTCCTGGGACACCTTGTAGTGCACTGCTATCAGCAAGAGAGCCGTATTGCGATGTCGAGTTACCGCCATTTTCTTGCTTTTGATAGAAGTAGTTTAGCGTTGCATCAATATCTTCGGTTGCAAGCCAACGAAGTGATAAACGTGCAGTGGTGATTTGCTCATCGTTAACATCGCTTACGCTTTTTAAGTTGGCATTTACATCGCTGCTGTCTGAAAAATCAGGATTTGGGTTTGATACACCCGGTTCTTGAACCACGTGGGTGTAGTCAATGTAACCAGGGTTATCGTAATAATTTAAGCTAGCACGAAGCGCTAATTTTTCTTCAATTAGCGGGGTGTTGAATACCACACCAAACTCACCACCTGTGCCGTCACTTTCGTTAATGCTAAATACATCGCCTGTAACCTTACCTTCGGTGATATCAAGCTCTGGTTGTTTTAGTAAGTAACGAATTGCACCACCTAAAGTACCTGCACCATACAGTGTACCTTGTGGGCCAATTAGCACTTCAACACGGTCAACGTCAGTTAAACGTAAGTCGATGCTCAGTGGAATTTCACCAACATAGGTTGCCACTGTGCCACTATCAGAAATACGGTCAGAAGTATTTGTATTCAAACCACGAACGATAATCGGAGAACCTTCACGGCCACCTTGATCAGAAATTGTTAAGCCAGGTACCCAGCGTGCGACATCTTCTAGATCACCAATGTTTTGGTCGCTAATTACATCGCCATTGAGCGCTGTGATATTAAGCGGTGCATCTTGCACAGAGCCTGCACGTCGTGTTGCAGTAATTTGAATAGTTTCAATTGATTTATCAACTTCGATAGCATCTTCTGCAGCAAACGCCATATTACTATTGATTAAAACTGCAGAAATTGCACTTGCAAGTAGAGCAGGCTTAAAAGTGTTCATGATTGATTCCGACTTAGTTACAGTAAATTTATGCTTAAAAAATAGACGTTACTAGTAATTTAAGCTTAAAAATTGATGATTTAGTGAATTTATATCCAATTATAATGTATTTTTATTCTTATCGTCCATGCGTTATTTGCAATTAAATGCAAAATATTTGAATAAATACTCTGTAAGAGGTTAGCTATCGGAATAAGGGCAATGAGTACAGCCATTACTACAGCAGTGGCCACGTTTTAAAAAGAACCAGCGGCTAAATACCATGTAGTTGTTTTGCATGGTGTAATCGAGATTTTCTATTAAATTACCTTGAGTAAAATAAGGCTTAGCGAAGGCAAGCTGCTGTTCAAGAGGCTGTTGGTAAAGTTTAGATAAAAATGAATTTATCTTTTTTATAGTACAGTCTCGGCATAAACATTCTGTTGCAGCCTCATCGAGTGGTAAAATGTTGGGCAGCTCACTACACCAACAGGCATTAATATTGTCGGCTTGGCAGTTAAGCGTTGCTTTGCATTGTGAGCAAGTAAGGGTTGTCATTAAGTAAAAAGATGCTTTGAGATTGAAAAGGTAAGCATAGCAAATGGATAAATTAGACGCATTAGATGAGTTTGCCCGCTTTGGTGATAACCGATTTGAGGCAATCTCAGTAATTACCAGTACTCCAGACACACAAGGTGGTGTCTATACTCTGACGCAAGATGTTTTCTGCCAGGTTTTACAGCGTGTTATAGACGGCGAAATAGATATCGATGAATTAGAACTTTGGGCAAACGTAGTAGAGTCTAGGCAAGACATCGACGAAAGTGCCGTTGAAGGGGCTATTTATGCGCTAAGTAATAACGAGCAAATGGGTGAGTTGAGTACAAGTACGCTAAAGAAGTTATTAGCAGTGACTTTAGGCTGAAAGAATTTTATACCTTTCAGCCTAAGGCATTTACTGCTTGCTATTTATGGTAGCTTAAGCAGGTTTCCACTTCGTTCTTCGAACCTAAGATCACCGCCACACGTTGGTGAATAGCATCAGGTTGAATGTCCATGATGCGCTCAGTGCCTGTTGAGGCAATACCGCCAGCTTGTTCGATTAACATTGCCATTGGGTTTGCTTCGTATAATAAACGTAATTTGTTAGGTTTATTTGGATCTTTCGTGTCGGTTGGGTAAGTAAAAATACCACCACGGCATAATACACGGTGCACATCACCTACCATTGCAGCAATCCAGCGCATGTTAAAGTTACGACCACGCGGTCCAGTATCACCAGCAATTAAGTCATTGATGTAATTTTGCATTGCTGGTTGCCAATGGCGTTGGTTTGAAGCATTGATTGCAAATTCGCTAGTCTCTTCAGGTACGGTTGCAAAATCTTGCGTTAATAAGAAGGTACCGTGCGTTTTATCTAAGGTGAAAAAGCGTGTACCTTTGCCAGTTGTTAACGCCAGCACGGTTGATGGGCCATATAATACATAACCCGCTGCAACTTGGTTTTTACCCGGTTGCATAAAAATACTAGGATCAGCCGGATCAGCCCCTTCAGGCGCCGCCATAATTGAGAAAATCGTACCAACGAGTGAGTTGATATCAGTATTTGATGAGCCATCAAGTGGGTCGAATGCAACAATGTAGTTGGCATCTGGATTACCCGCAACGGTGAAGTCTTCTTCTTCAGAGGCAATGGCTTTTACGTAGCCCGATTCTAATAAAATATCTTTTAAAAGTTGGTTAGTTAGAACATCGAGTTTTTTCTGAGTTTCACCCTGAATGTTTTCGTCTAGGGTTGAGCCTAATACGCCAGATAGGGCGCCTTGACCAACACGAAATGAAATTTCTTTACATGCCGCAAGTACCGTTCTGATCAATGAGATCAGTTCACGAGGGCAACCATCTTCTAACAATACCGGTGGGAGTCTACGCATTCTATTTTCCTGATAACGTTGTAGCCAGACATTTTTAGTGTGAGAGAGAATGTCTTAGCAAGCGCTGAATTTCGTCTTAAATAGCTGATTTTTCTTGGCGGTACTTTATACTGCTTAATACCTATACAGTATTTAAAACGCGAATAACAAAGATAAGATTATGCAAAAAATACCATTACTACGATATCTGCTCTTAGCTGTGCTACTTACTATGATAACTCAAGCACACGCAGCAATTAAGTCTATAAATGATTTTACTGAAAAAATGACTCATTTTTCAGGCTATTTTTCATTTTACTACGATACAGAAAACGGCAAATTGTATCTTGAGGTGGATAAACTCGAGCAACAATTTTTATTACAACAAAGCTTACCTTACGGTGTTGGTTCAAATGATATTGGCTTAGATCGTGGTCAGTTAGGCGATACTCACTTAGTTCAATTTGAGCGTTTTGGCGATAAGGTGATGCTAAGAGCTATTAATACTTATTACCGCGCTAATACTAATAACCTTGCGGAACAACAAAGTATTAAAGAGGCGTTCGCATCAAGTATTTTAGCCGGCTTTAGTGTTGTAGCTCAGTCAGACACTGCTGTACTTGTGGATTACACCCCTTATTTATTAAGCGATGTTCATGGTGTAAGCCGTCGCTTATCGGCAACCGGGCAGGGAAGTTTTAACTTAGATAGCAACCGCAGTGCGGTATATTTAGCACGTTCAAAAGCATTTGAAAAAAATACTGAATTAGAAGCCGTGCTTACTTTTCAAGGTAATAACCCAGGTAAGTATGTACGCCAAGTGAGCGCAGACCCTTATGCACTGACAGTACATATGCATCACTCATTAATTGAGTTACCGGACGATAACTACACCCCTCGCAAATTCCACCCTCAAGCAGGTTTTTGGAGCATTGAGCACAAAGATTATGCGGCAGCGCTGGGTGAATCTATGTATGTGCGTTACATCCCGCGTCATCGTTTAGCGAAAAAAGATCCTAGCCTGCCAATCAGCGAGCCCGTTGAGCCGATTGTTTATTACTTAGATCCGGGTGTACCTGAGCCAGTTAAAACAGCGTTACTTGATGGTGCTAAATGGTGGAATGATGCCTTTAATGCAGCAGGTTATAAGAACGCATTTATCGTTAAAGTGCTCCCTGATGATGCAGACCCTATGGATATTCGCTATAACGTAATTCAATGGGTGCACCGTGCAACCCGTGGTTGGTCATACGGCAGCTCCGTGATTGACCCTCGAACAGGCGAAATTATCAAAGGTCATGTGACACTGGGTTCACTGCGTGTTCGTCAAGACATCCTAATTGCAGAAGCATTAGCAGCTCCCTATTTTAAAGGCAATGAAGTGGCTAAGCGCTTACAAGCAATGGCACTTGATCGTATTCGTCAATTAAGCGCCCATGAAGTCGGGCATACTTTAGGTATTTCGCATAATTTTGCAGCGTCAGTGGCAGACAGAGCCTCTGTAATGGATTATCCACACCCACTACTGAGCTTTAATGAGCAAGGTAAATTAGATGTAAGCCGAGGTTATGCTGCTGGCATGGGCGTGTGGGATACCCAAGTGGTTAAATACGGTTATAGCGACTTCACCAATCAAGATGAAGCACAGCAATTGGCCGCAATTTTAGCTGAAAACAAAAGCAAAGGGCTGGAATTTATTTCAGACAGTGATGCCCGCGCTCAAGGTGGTGCTCACCCAACAGGGCATTTATGGGATAACGGCAGTTCACCGAGTGATGAGCTAATGCGTGTACTTGATGTTCGTAAACAAGCGCTGACGAGCTTTGGTATCGAAAACATCAAAACAGGCACTGCTTTATCGCAATTAGAAGAAATGCTGGTGCCACTTTATTTGTTCCATCGCTATCAAGTAGAGGCTGCGGTTAAACTAATTGCTGGTGTGAATTACGAATACGAAGTACGCGATGGTTCACAACCAAAAGGGGCGCAGGTTGTGGCAAAGCAAACACAACAAGCGGCAGCCGATGCAGTACTTGCGACATTAAAAGCTGAGAACCTTGTTTTGCCTGAGTCGGTATTAGCGCTTATTCCACCAAAAGCGTATGGTGAATCAAAATCACGCGAGAGCATTGTTGGCCGCACAGGACTCACGCTTGATGCGATGGCGCTGCCTGAGGTTGCTGCAGCACATAGCTTGAGCCTACTTTTTAATAGCCAACGCATTAACCGTTTAGCACAGCAGCAAGCACGAAGCGATGCATTTTATGGTTTAGATGCGCTATTAGCACAAACTTATCAGCAAGTTTTTGAGCAAAAAATTGCTTCAGGGATGGCAGGTAAAATTAGCCAACGTGTACAGCTTTTAACTGCAAAACAGTTTGCTGACTTAGTGGCAAGCAATGAGGTGGCACCCGAAGTGCAAGCACAGCTTCGTTACTACTTAGCTAAACTTGCAAAGAGTTACCAGCAAGAATCCATGCTAGGCAGTGCATCCGTTGGTAACAGTGCATTTAAGCAATATTTAAGCGAGCAAATCAGTTACTTTTTAGAAAGTGGTGAATGGCCTACAAACTTTAAAGTGCTGCCAATGCCACCGGGCTCACCAATTTAATCCTCCTTTATTTTAAGACGCCTAGCATAGCTAGGCGTTTTACTTGCATAAAATTGGATATTTGCTAATCTAGCGGCCTTCCTTTTTTGTCTTTTTGAGGTGTATATGGCGTTCTTTTCTCGCTCGTTGTTAGCAGCGGCCATTACATTCTCTAGCTTTTCAAGCTACGCAACCCTAGAAAAAAAACAATGCGATGTAGAGCTAAGCCATGGCTTAATCATCACCGATGATGTCATTCGTATCGTTGATAAAGGTCAAACTCGCGTACAGATCAACAACGATAACCAATTATTTATACGAGGTTATTGGGTTGATTTAAGCCCTGATGAAAGCAAAGTTGTGGAGCAATTCAGTCGAGGCATTAGGCAAACCGTCCCTGAGCTTGTTGACTTGGCGACCGATGGTGTAAACCTTGGCTTAAGTGCTATCGAGCAAGTTGTTGAGGGCATGTCAGACAAAGAGCCAGAAGTGTTAAAAACTCAGCTGCAATATGTTGAGCGTGCACTGATGGATAAATTTAAGCGTGGTGATGACTTTTTCTTTATTGCTCCACAGTCGCTGTCGAAAATCGATGACTTTTTTACCAAAGAAATCAGTCAGAAAATTCACTCTGCAGTGCACGGATCACTTGGCGCTATTTTAGTCTCGTTAGGCGATGCTTTTAAATCCCGCGAAGGTAATATCGAAGACCGTATCAATGATATGGGGCAGCGTATGGATATCATCTCAAAAGAAATTGATAAATCACTGCAAAAGAAAGCAGAGCAATTAGAGATGAAAGCCTCAGAGTACTGTGAGTGTTTGAACTCATTGGATGTCACTGAATCGCGCTTACAACAAATGGTGCCGGGGATGGCCGATTTTGATTTGGTACAAATAAAGTCTTAATACAAATTTAAAACGAGAAAGCCCAGCAGTTGCTGGGCTTTTTCGTTTTTACTTGATTTAAATTAACTGAATTTAGCGGTTTCAGTTTCTAAATTGCTAGTAAGACCTTTGATCAAATCGGTTGCTGTATGGGCCTGATTTGATACATCAGCCGTTTGTGAAGCGGTGTCTGAGATAGTCACGATACGTTTGGCGGTGTCTTCACCGGCATCAAGCTGCTCTTTTGCAGCAATAGCTATCTGATGGCTCATTTGCGCGATTGCGCTGAGTGAACTGGCAACGCGTTTTAGTTCTTCATTGGCTTTAGTCGACTTTTCAACGGTTTGTTCACTGGTACTAATACTAAGCGAAACAGATGACTTGGCATCTTGGGTTGCAGCTTGTAGTTTGCCAATCATATTGCGAATTTCTTCAGTGCTGGTTTGTGTGCGCTGGGCAAGCCCTCGTACTTCATCAGCAACCACCGCAAAGCCACGTCCTTGTTCACCTGCACGGGCAGCTTCTATCGCCGCATTAAGCGCAAGTAAGTTCGTTTGTTCGGCAATACCTTGAATAACACTGAGCACATTAGCGATGTTATTTACTTCATCATCAAGCACTTGAATGTTATTACCAGCGCTGTCAATTTGCTGCTCTAAAAGCGCGATGGTATCAGCAGCCTCGCTGGTTAAGTGGCTGGCACTTTGACCTTGTTGCTCAGCTTCTTGCACTGAGTAAGCAGCTTGTTCAGCATGCTCCACAACGGTTTGTGCTGAGGCTGTTAACTCGGTAATAGCTGAAGCAACCATTTGAGTTTCTTCGTTTAGGCTACGAGTCAGTTTGTCGAGCTCAACAGAGCGAGACTCGTTATCAACACTTTGATTTTTTAAGCTATCAGTAACGCCTTTAATGCCGCCAACAACGCCACGTAAACCTTGCTGCATGTAATGCATGGCAGCAATAATGCTCTCAGGTGGAGCATCTTGGCGAATATGTGAGTTTAAGTTGCCGCGAGAGACGTTTTTTACAATACCAATTACTTCGTCAATTTCGCCGCCCAAGGCATTAGTGAGCGATGAACCAAAGCGGGCAATGGCAAAGGTCAGCGCAATGGCAATAAGCATAGATAAGCCGAGCAGCCACTTTGCAGTATTCCAATAACGTTCATCAACTTCTTTGGCGCTAATGCCTGTACCAACATACCAGCCAAACAGCGGTGTTTTTTGTACTACAGAGGTTAAATCAACGGTTTCACCATCTCGCACTGAATCCCAGTGATAGGTGATGATTTTATTGGTAGTGTTACCCACGAGATTTTCGACCATACGGCCGATACTGTTGCCGCTGGCATCTTTAAAATCGTTAAAGCTGGTACCGTGTAGTTCTGGGTCGTGCGGAGTAGCAACAAAATCTAAGTTGTTGTCGACGACGTAGACATATTCTGAGTCATGGTATTTATTTTCTCGAAGTACCTGAATAGCAAGCTTCTTTGCTTGTGCTTCTTCGAGTTGATTGCTTTTAACCATCAACTCAAATTGCTCAACAATATTGGTGGTGCTCTTCATGAGCTGATTGATACGCGCGATATTGTCGCTTTCGCTGGCATGGCGTAAAGATTGTAAGCCAAGTAACGCTATCGCAGATAACGCAATAAACATAGCGATAGCAAATAAGGTAATTTTTGTTTTTAAAGCTAATCCTGATAACACAGTCAGCCTCCTTTATTATTTCCCCTGTTAACTTTTACCACGTTTGTCTGGTTTTATTAAGGAAAAATGACAGCGTTATCATGACTTTTGCTCAAGTACCTATTTAGAGCTTCAGTTCGGCTTCTGTGAGGGCACGATATTCACCGCTTGCAAGGCTTTCGTCGAGGGTGATGTCAGCTATTTTTTCACGATGTAATTCAACAACTTTATTACCTACAGCAGCAAGCATTCGCTTAACTTGATGGTATTTACCTTCGCAAATTGAAAGGCGTAAGCTGTAGCTTGCAAGTTTTTCAACAATCGCAGGGCGAGTTAGCTCTTTTTCGTTGTGTAATTGCACCCCTTGCTCTAACGCTGTAATGGCTTCTTCATCGATAGGTTCTTGAGTTTCAACTAAATATGTTTTGAATTTGTTATGCTTTGGTGCAGTAATTTTGTGTGACCAGTCGCCATCATTGGTGATGATTACTAACCCTGTGGTATCGATATCTAAACGGCCTGCAACATGAAAGTCGCTCATATTTGGTTCATCAAGTAAATCAAATACAGTCGGGTGAAGGTCATCTTTATTGGCACATACATAGCCTGCTGGCTTATGGAGCATGAAGTAGCGCTTGCCTAAAAATACCAGTGGCTCGCCTTGCCAGCGCACATCGTCATCTTGGTTGATTGAATAATCAAATGAGGTGATCACCTCGCCATTAACAGTGGCGTATTTACGTTTGATACCTGCTTTGGTTTTGCTGCGAGGTAACTCGGCAATATGGCTAATAAATTTATCTAAACGGCATGGAAATTTCATTGGGATCACATTTTTAGTCGGCTACAATGGCGGCGAGTATAGCGGATACTAGTTACCTATGACAGTACAGCAAGGACAAATATTACAGCATTACCAAGCGCAAATAGCCAAAGGTGATTTGCAAGAAGACTGTGCCCAGCGCACAGCGATTAATGCTCTTGATAATCTAGCCACAGAATTAGTTGCACCAAGCCATTGGTGGCAAAGCGCAAAGCCAATAAAAGGAGTTTATTTATATGGCCCAGTAGGGCGTGGTAAATCCATGTTAATGGATGTGTTTTTCAAGCTTGTTAACATTGAAGCTAAGCAGCGTTTGCACTTTCATCATTTTATGAAGCAAGTGCATGAGCGCTTAACTCAGCTGCAAGGGCAGAAAAATCCGCTGACTGTGATTGCTAAAGAGTGGGCAGAGCACATTCGCTTGATTTGTTTTGATGAGTTTTTTGTTTCTGATATTGGTGATGCCATGATCTTGGGTGGCTTATTCAAAGCCTTGTTTGAGCAGCAAGTAGTGTTAGTGGCAACGTCGAACTGTAAACCTGAGCAGTTATATCGCAACGGTTTACAGCGAGCACGATTTTTACCCACTATCGATTTATTAAATGAGCATTGCCATGTTTTAAGTGTTGAAGGCGACACAGATCATCGCTTTCGCTTTGGCAAACAAACCGCACATTATTTTATTGGTAACAAAAAGGCGCTAACAGAGCGCTTTTTAAAGCAAGAGCAAGTAATACAAAGGCAAACAACGATAGAGGTTTGCCACCGCGAGCTTAGCTGTGTAATGCAAGCTCAAGACGCCATTATGTTTGATTTTATGACGCTTTGCTCAGGACCTAGAAGCACCGCGGATTATATTTATTTGGCAGAGCGTTTTCAGCGCGTTTATTTACTCAATGTGCCAGTAATGGGGCGCGGAGCAACAGGTAAACAAATTGTGCATGGCATTGAAGATAGTTATCAGCGAGAAAAGCAGGATTTACAAGAACACTTTTTAGATGATGAAGCACGGCGCTTTATTGCTTTGGTTGATGAGTTTTATGATCGCAGCCGATTACTGGTGATTTCGGCCGATGTGGGTATTAGCGATTTATATCAAGGCCAAAAACTGGCATTTGAATATGCGCGTACCGAGTCTCGATTAGTTGAGATGCAAAGCTGGAAAAGATAAAAGGCGCAATAAAAATGCGCCTTTGATGTCAGCCTAGCTGGGGATCTTCATATGAAACGGTTAAAAGCTATATTGAGCACCTACATACACGTAGCGACCAGCACCACCGCCGTATGCGCTGTAGTAGTTACCACGGCCATATGGATAAAAGTCACCTTTATTATCAAACACGTTATTCACACCACCGAATACGCGCAATTGGCTCTGTTCACCAAGTGACATGGTGTAAGACGCTGAAAGGCTGTGTTTTAAGAACGAGCCATAATCTTGGTAGGCAAGTTTTTCTGGATTACTGATACAAGTATCTTCACCAGCCTCACAGCGGGCATCGTTTTCGGCAATATACTCTTGATAATCTTCTTCAAGACTCTGGCTTGCTTTAAACGAGCCTAAGTAATTTGTACGCCAGCGAATACGTAAGTTATCGTTACGCCATGTCAGTGACATTGAGGCTTTATCTTTGCTGCTGCCGTAACCTGCGTAGTGACTGGTTACTAAGCTGCCATCAAGGCCTTCATAAGTTTGCGAGTTTTCGATTACATGGTTGTAATCTAGTTTAAATGACAACTGACCTAGGTTATCTAAGTCTAATTTGTACTGTGCAACCACATCATAACCACGTGCAGTTAGCTCATCGAGGTTATATTGACGCTGAAGAATTTTGATAATGTTACCTTCGCTATTACGGGTAATATCATTACAAAATACGTTGTCTTCACCCCATGCTGCTTCTGAGTCGTAACATTCACGCATGATGTTTTCATTGCTGATCTGCGAAATCGCATCAACAATCGCAATATCGTAGTAATCAACGGCAAGATTAAAGTTTTCTAAAAAGGCAGGAGCCACTGTCACACCAAAGGTATAAGTATCAGCGGTTTCTTCTTTTAGATTTTCGTTACCTGCCCCAGGAGAGTAACTGTTGTTCTCATCGCTAAATTCAAAGTTAGGATCAGCAGCTAGTTGCGCAGCTAACGTCGGCTCTTTGCGGCAGTTGTCGTGACCTGCTTTAGTTGATGTTGCCGTTAAACCGTCACAAATATCATCATAGCTGTCGTAATCGCCACGCGGTGGTGACATAAGCTCTGTGATTGTGGGGGCACGTTGAGCGCGAGCGTAGTTTGCTCTAAATGCATAGCCTTCGATTGGTTCCCAAAATACACCTAGCTTGTAGCTGGCAACGGTGTTGACGTTTTCCATGCTGTAGTTAGCCAAACGTAATGAAGTTTCTGCGCTTAAATTTTTTGCTAAAGGAGCATCTTTTAAAAGTGGGATCGCAAGCTCTGCAAAGGCTTCATAGACCTCAACTTCACCATAAAAATTTGGTACATAGTTGAAGGTAATACCACCTGCTTTCATATCGTCGCTGGTTGATAGGTCTTGGCTGTCTTTACGGTATTCACCACCAAATACTGCGGATACTGAGCCAGCTGGTAATTCAAATAAATCACCCGCTACGTAGCCAACCACACCGTATTGTTTTATTTCGGTATCAATAATTGGGTTGGTACGGATCCAAGCAGCCATCTCTTCGGTGATAGATCCCTCACCAAATAAGTTAATTGGCACACAGCCTTCAGCACGAGCTGCTTCATCAATACATTGAATGGTGCCATCCGCTAATTCTTCTGCTTGCAAAGCTTGATTAAGTTTTACAGTATTTAATTCATTGCTACGAATTTGGTGTTGGGTAAAGCGACCATAACTTGCAGATAGATCCCAGTCCCACTCGTCGTTAAATAATGTGCCTTGAAGACCTGCCCAACTACGAATCGTTTTACGGGTATTATCAGTGCTGATATTACCTACTTCACTGAAGCGACGATCCCAATAAATACGATCTTTATATGGGTTGGCATCGAGGATTTCCTGCGGAACATATGGGTTGTCGATTGGGATGTAACCCGGTGCTACATCTGCAAGGGGCTCGCCCGTGGTCGGGTCGTAACGCGGTACATAGGCACCTTCGTATTCATCTTCAGGCGACTTATTGTTAAAAGAGCCACTTTCACTGTATTGAACTTGCGCGTAGAACATCACATCGTCAGTTAAGTCGTAATCAATTTTAACTGCAGCAGATGCGTTATCGCTTGGTACATCAAGCATCACGTATTGCCTAGAATTCACACCGTAAATTTCTTCGTTGCCTTTCCAGTCATCACGTAGAGTTTGGCCGTCATACCAAAATTGTGTGTCGTTACGGCTATTTTCTAAGAACACACCGCCCGGAATACCGTCGCTTTTGCTAACCCAATCAGCTTGTGTGATGTCACGCATACATTGATCCCCATCTGCTGTTTGCATTACATTACACATGCGATCTGGATCGTAATCGTAACTATCTTCGATTTGTGCGCGTTTACGATCGTAAAAAGTCATACCGAAATCACGGTCCCAGTTGGCACTGAAATAGGCGTAACCGCGATCTTCAGCAAACGAGGTACCGTAGTTTAAATCAAGGGTAAATTCTTTACCGCCGCCATCGGTGGTTTCACCTGTGTTCGCTTTAAAATCAAAGCCTTCTTTTTTTGATTGGGTGATAATATTCACCACACCTGCTACAGCATCGGCACCATAGGTTGCAGATGCACCGCCACTGATTATTTCAACGCGCTCAACCATACCGCTAGGAATGGTATTTAAACTGACATAGTTGCCACTGTAGCTGTTTGAAACAACACGACGACCATCAATCAATGTAAGGGTACGGTTAGCGCCTAAATCTCGAAGTTGCACTGTCGATAAACCGGTTGCTGATACACTTGATTGGCTGGTGGTGTTACCTATGCTCTCGCTAAGAGCTGGCATGTTATCAACCAGAATATCTGATAAGTTGGTTAAACCTGTATCGGCAATGGCTTCGCGGTCCATTGTGACCAGCGGTGTTGGAATTGAAAAACTATCGCGTTTAATACGTGAACCCGTTACAACGATTTTTTCAGGCTCTTCAGTTTGTTCATTAGCTGCTGGAGTGGTGTTGGCAGGGCGGGCAATCTCAGCCTCATTGGCAAATGCATGTTGGCTAAAACCACTGGCAACAGCAAGTGCAATAGCACAAGGTTTGGTTAGTAGATTTCTCACAGGCGTTCCTAGTTGTTTTATTTTTAGTTTTTAGAACCAGAGTGATGCTCTTTTTAAGGGCAGTTAAAATTTACAGTGAACAACACTCTGGTTGGTCGGTATTGACGTAAAAATTTTTATAGAAATGTGAACCTAACTACAATCTTAGGTGGCTCGTTTATGTCTCTATTTTATATCTATTGAATATCTATTTATTTAAAATCAGTGGGTTAAGAAATGTTCATTGTTAACTGTTTTGCAACGTTAAAGCTGGTGAAAGGGCTGCTTTTACGATAAATTGATAGGGCTTTATACTGCTGTACTTCTAAAATGGGGTTTTATTTAGAGTAAATGGAAACATCTAATCGCGTTTATCAGCTGGGCTCATGTATTGTTAACCCACTCGAAAATAAACTGATCTGCAATGGTAGTGAACAGCTTTTGCAGCCTAAGTTTATTGAGTTGTTAGCTTGCTTAGTTGCGCGTTACCCCGAACCAATCACCCGTGAAGAGCTCATCAATAATGTTTGGGAGGGCAATTTTTACGTGGGTGAAAAAGCCTTAACAAATGCAATTTGGCATTTACGAAAAGCATTTAAGGAACTCGATCCAGAACAAACTTACATAGAGACACTGCGTAAAACGGGTTATCGCGTTTTATTAAAGCCCGAGCTAATAGATACATCCGATAAAGAAAAGTCAGTGGGTTTTCGTATCACTACTGCGCAATTCCGCCAGCTGTTTGTGGCTTTGTGTGTCATTAGCTTGGTGGTAATGTATTGGCTGTTCTCTTCGCCTGCAAAGCAAACTAACTCAAGCTTTGTGTTGCCGCTTAATAGCATCGAAAGCGTGACGGCAAGCCCTGGTCGTGAGATTTATCCTTCAATTTCTGATGATCAGCACTATTTGGTGTATTCATGGCGACAGCTTGGTAAACCAAATAACCTATATTTACGTGATTTACATTTTCCTGAGCACCCAGCAAAGCAATTAACGGACTCACCTTTTACAGAAGGGCGCTCTGTGTTTAGCCCAGATGCAAACACATTATATTATTACCGCATGGCCTCTGATGTTTGTGAAATTGTAAAACTCTCTTTGGTAAATGCCACCAGTGTCGTGCTAGGTGAGTGCAGTAATAACTATGCGCCTGATCTTGATATCAGTAGTGATGGTAAAACCTTGGCCTACATTGCTGATCATACAAGTAAATCAGGTGACTATGTCACTCGTATCAAACTGCTCGATTTACAGGCAAAACATACAAAAGAAACAGTTATTCCTTGTAATGATAACTGCGACACTGTGTATGAGTCGGTATCGTTTTCGCCGGATGCACAGCGAGTTGTGGTTACGCGTACTGTTAAAAACAACCAAAAAGCGCTGTTTTTAATTGATGTTAAAACAGGGCAAAGTCAACGCTTAACTCATGATTTTGTAGATATTCATGGTGTGGATTGGCATCCATCTAAAGAACAATTGGCGTTTAGTGCAGTTGAGGGCGGCAAACGGTATGGCTACTTCTATGATATTAATAATCAAACCCTAATCAACACGCAAATTGCGGGCATGAGCTCACCTAATTACAGTAGCGATGGCAGTGTTTATTATCATCAGTGGGATTTGGACAAGGTGATCACGCGTTTGAAAATAGACGAACAAGTGGCCAATTCACCGTTTTCTATGTTGTCGACCAATTTTAGCTCGCTATTCCCTGAATATAATCAGCAGCAAAATAAACTACTGTATGTGTCCAATGAATCAGGCAGTTCACAGCTTTGGATTGTTAACCCTGATAGCAGCTCGCGAAAGCAGCTTACTGACTTTGCACATAACACCGGGGAAGTTCGTGACCCAACCTGGTCAGCCGATGGACGCTATATTTTGTTTTCATTGTATGACAATGGCAGTACCCGCTTATATATTTATGATTTCAAAGTAGAGCAAAGCCAGCAAATCAAACTGCCATTTAGTCATGCAATTAAACCCAAGTTTAGCGCTGATAGCCAGCATATTTTAGTTTCTGATGGTGACTACTTATATCGTTATGACTTAACAGGTAAAAGCCTAGGTAAAGCTGTTGACGTGCCTGCACAGTATGGCGTTGAAACACAATCAGGCGATATTTTATTTACCAACTCGCGCCATGCTATTTGGATTAAACATCATGATACCGGTGTTGAAGAAATGCTGGTGAACGATGTTAAGTTGGCGCGCAGTTATGCATGGTTGCTGGTGGCAAAGAACGCGTATCATGAGGGGCGTATTTATTATTATAAAGAACGCTTAGGTGATTACCGTATTAGCTACTATGATTTAGCAAGTAAGCAGCATCATGATTTAATTGCTTTACCGGAGCGAGCTTATAGTCGCTCATCGGGCTTGACCTACATACCCAATGAGCGTTGGCTGGTTTACACCGCGTACTTATCGCCTGAGATAGAAATCAAGCGCTTACCCGCAGCCTATTTACCAAAGTAACTAACACTTACGGTAGATGTCAGCATCCATATCGTAAATATTAACGCTTAAGCTATACGAGCGGCGGCAGTATGTTCTTAAGCAACTTAGTAATTGCTCACTGAGCATTTGCTTTTGCTCTATCGTTCTGCCTGCCATGATTGATGCGCCGATGTGAATAAAGCCATCTTTGCCTTCACCTAATTCGTAATGCTGATAAGCAATTGCACGAGTCTTTATGGTCGAAAGCTCAAATAAGCCTGAGTCAAAAACGGCTTGGTGAACTTTTTCAACTAACACTTGTGGCAGAATTGGCAAGTCTTCTGAGTGTTCTATAACAATGTGCGGCATGGGGTTTTCCTTAAAAGCGGTAACTAAAACCGATGTTTGTCTGAAATTGGTTTAACACATCACCATCAAAGTGCCATAGACATTGGTCGTCTTCTGATGTTGGCAATGTGCACGATACGTTACTTGCATTATTTACAATAGTTGCCAGCCAGCGAGTTTCAACATAAACCCGTGCTTGTTCAGTAAATAAATAATCTGCGCCAGCATAAAGGCCAGAGGTAAAATATGTATCAGAGTCGGCAAAGTCAGTGCTGACGTGGTTTGCGCCAATTTGGGCACCAACAAAACCAACTATACGGTCAGCTAATGGCACTTCTACGGCACTTTGAAATAGCAGGTATTGCATCTCGACTTGCTTGTTAGTTTGGTCTTTCATATCAAGCTCGGTTGCTGAATAAAAGAACCCATAACGAGCATTATCAATGGTTCTATCTAGGCTGACAGTAAAATGGCTGTCATCCTCAAGCTCAATTTTAAGGTTTTCTTCGGTTTGCACCGAGTTAGTAAAGTTTTTGCCGAAACCAGCGCTAATAGAGTAGTCAGCTTGAGCTGTACTACTTAAGAACATTAAACACAGTAAACCAAGCGATTTTTTCATTGTTTAGGTGCTCGTTGTTGAAGATATTTTGAGATAGTATTGAAACATAGCAAGCAAATCGTTGTAAACGGACAACTATCGCTTTTTAATAAGGAACACTAGGATGAAGTTACTAAAATTAGCTGCTCTTACTGCGCCACTGATTTTGTTGAGTGGTTGCTCGGATGATGCTGCTTCGGTGAGTTTAGGATTATTTACGACCAAAGATATTAAAGTGGTATCACAACAAGACCCGCTGATCAGCGGTGTTACTTGTCACATTAGCCATATTGAAGCGAACCTTGATTTTGCTGATCCATCTGATATGTCTATTGCCTGTCGTCAAACAGGCCCCATTACCGCTGACCAATTAAAACAAATTGACCGCAGTAAATCAGGCGAAGTGGTATTTAAATCATCGAAAAGTATTTTGTTTAAATCGTTAAAAGTACGTCGTATTTATGATGCGCCAACACGCACTTTATTATATTTGTCTTATTCAACGAAAGAGTCGAGCGGCAGCCATCATCATGCTTTATCAACTGTGCCTCTTTACAATACGGATGCATGGCAATGGGCACAATCACAAGAGTAATTTATGTTAGCGTTATTTAAGTCAGCCCCACTCGTTGATGAGCAAGAGCAGCAGTGGTTAATCGATACCTTTTTATGGGCTGTTGAACACTTTGATAGTGAATATTTTTTAAAACACACACAAATCATTTTACCTAACGGGCAGTTCTTTCCGGATAGGGTGTCTAGCGTCAGTGAAATGGCTGAAAAAGTATTTAGTCGAGTTGTTGATTATGCGGGGATGCAGGCGTGGCCAATTAACTTAGTTGCGCCATCTGGGATTACACCGCAGGTGTTTCCGCATTTTGAATTTCAAGACAATTTACGCGGTAGCGAGGCGAGCTTAATTGTGCCGGCAAATCATCCGGTGAATATCTCCTTTAACCCGAACCAAATCAATCAACCGCAAGATTTAGTGGCAAGTTTTGCTGGTACCTTAGCGACCATTTTGATTCACCATGTGGGTGTCTTACCTCCCGGCGGTAAAGAGTACTTACCGCAAGCAAGCGATGCGTTGGCATGCTATTTAGGCTTTGGGGTGATGATGAGTAATACGGTGTATCAATTTAAAGGTGGCTGCGGCTGCGGTTATAACCCTTATGCCAATCGCCAAGCAGCGCTGACTGAGCCACAAACGCTATTTATGCATGCGTTGGTTACGCATTTTAAAGGGGATAATCAGTCGAAGAAGTTTTTAAAACCCCATTTACGCAGCCAATATAAAAAAGCGCAAAAGCAAATTAAAGCATTGGTAAATGACAGTGCAAATCCGTTGTTATTAGCATTAGATGAACAAGCAGTAGGGTAATATTGAGTGCAATATTTAGATGAGTTTTTATTGATAGCCATAGCTCACTTTTTTGCGGTAGCAAGCCCAGGTCCTGACTTTGCAATTGTACTAAAGCAAAGTATTCAACAAGGTCGTAAAAATGCGCTTTGGACCAGTGCTGGGGTTGGTGCGGCTATTTTGCTGCATATTGCTTATTGTGTATTAGGTGTGGCATTAATTTTATCCCAGTCACCTAGCTTATTCATGGCCTTAAAATACCTTGCAGGGGCTTATTTGGCATATTTGGGTGTGCAAGCGTTACGAAGCGCAAAACCTAGCGATAGTAAACAGCAAACCCTTGCCCCTGCCGAGCCTGAATCGGTGTATAAAGCATTTCGACGCGGTTTTTTTACCAATGCCCTTAATCCCAAAGCAACACTGTTTTTTATGTCGTTGTTTACTCTTGTAATAAGCCCTGAAACACCTGTTGTAGTGCAGGCTGGTTATGGCGTGTATATGGCAATGGCGACTTGGCTGTGGTTTTCATTTTTATCATTGGTGTTATCAAAAGCATCAGTGCGAGCATTTTTCTTAAAAAGCGGATACTGGTTTGATAGAGGCATTGGCGTGATCTTAATTGCCTTAGCTATTCGCGTTGTTGTGTGAGGTAAGTATGACGCTATATAACTTTTCATTTGGTTCAAATATGTCATCGAGCAGATTGCTGGCAAGGCTGCCTGAAGCAAAGCGGGTAGGCACAGCTATTTTAAAGGGCTATGAGCTGACGTTTGATATGGTAAGTACCGACGGCTCTGCAAAGTGCAGCGTGCGCAAAACAGATCAGGCAGATGCCTTGGTATATGGTGTTGTGTATCAGTTAAACGAAGCTGAAAAGTCGATTCTTGATGATATCGAAGGGCCGCGTTATGACTGTGTAGATATCACCGTTGAACTCATTGATGGCGAGCAACTTGCTGCCCATTGTTATATTGCTAATACCTTAGATGAGTCTTTACTGCCATTCGACTGGTATCTTCAGCATGTTCATCGCGGAGCGCTTGAAGCAGGTGTACCAAATCATTACAGTGAAGCAATACTCGCAAGACCAAGTTGCGATGATCCAGATAAAACCCGAGCAGCGAAAGAGTTCGCTATTCACAACAATAAAAATCACCAAGGGATATTATGATATTTCGTAAATTAGCCGTTGCAGCGGCGCTGTTATCGAGCTGTTCGTTTTACAGTTATGCCGATATTGATACTAAAAAAATTGAAAAAGTAATCGAAACGTCAATGGCACGTTTTGACGTACCGGGTATGGCTGTAGCGATTGTTGAAAATGATCAGGTCGTGTTAGCAAAAGGTTTTGGTGTATCTCACCTTGATACCGGTAAAAAAGTAAATAAAGACACCTTATTCGGTATCGCGTCAAACACCAAAGCATTTACCGCAGCAGCGTTAGCTAAATTAATTGATGAAGGTAAGCTTAGCTGGGATGACAAAGTAATTGATCATCTTCCTGAGTTTCGTCTGTATGACCCTTATGTAACACGTGAAATGACCATTCGCGATTTATTAAGCCACCGTAGCGGTTTGGGTTTAGGGCAAGGCGATTTAATGATTTGGCCAGATACTGACAAATCGATTGATGAAATTATCGCAGGGCTAAAATACTTAAAACCGGCGAGTAGCTTTCGCAGTAAATACGCCTATAACAACTTAATGTTTGTGACAGCAGGTGAGGTGGTAGCCCGTGTGTCTGGCATGAGCTGGAATGATTACATCGAGAAAAATATTCTTCAGCCACTTGATATGAAAAACTCACGCGCAGGTTTTTCACGTATCCCTAGTAGCAATAAAAACTGGGCGACGGGTCATATTCCAATGGATGGCCAACTACACCCATTTTTTGTGAACTACCTTGAAGATTTCCGTGGCGCTGGTGCGATTGCATCAAGCGTAAGCGACATGAGCCAATGGCTTCGCACGCAGCTTGCTCATGGCAAAATGCCAAATGGCCAGCAGTTATTCACTGAAAAACAGCAGCAACAAATGTGGCATCCACACATTACGTCAATGGCATCAAAAAGTGCTTATGAAGCTTACCACCAACAATTTAGAGGTTATGGTTTAGGCTGGAGCATTGAAGATTTCCACGGCATTAAAAAGCTAGGCCATGGTGGTGGTATCTTAGGCATGGTGTCTCAAGTGACATTATTACCTGAGAAAAACCTCGGTATTGTTATTCTGAGTAACCAGCAAGCATTCAGCGCGCTCTCTGCGGTGACTTACGAAGTATTAGAAGATGCATTAGATCTTGAAGACAAAGACTGGGTTGAAGATCTTGCTAAAAAGCACTTTGAAGGTAAAAAAGAAGCTTACGCAAACGCAAAACCAGAAACACCTGCAGATTATCAAGCGAAACTACCAAACATCAACTACACAGGCACACTGCACGATAACTGGTATGGTGATGTGGTAATCGAGGAGTTAAATGGTCAGCTACGTATTGATTTTACTCATACAAAGCGTTTGAAAGGTCAGCTTGAGCATTACACCGGCAATACATTTATTGTTAAGTGGGATGAAAAGTTACTTGAGGCAGATGCTTACATTGAGTTTCAAATGAGCCCTGATAACCGAGTGAGTAGTGCAAAAATGCGCGCTGTCTCAACGGCGGTCACAGACTTTAGTTTTGACTTTAGGAATTTAGATTTACGCGCTAAAAAGTAAACCAAAGTCGCAAAGCCACCATTAGGTGGCTTTGTTATACTGGGGGAAAATAATTCAAGGAGCGTATTATGAGAACGGCAGTTATCTCACATCCATTTTGTCGTAAACATAAAATGATTGAGGATCACCCCGAATGCCCTGCGCGTTTAGATGTGATCACCGACCGCTTGCTAGCAAGTGGTGTTGATATAGCAATTACTCACTTACAAGCTCCTAAAGCCAGCCGCGACGACTTTTTACGTGCTCATGATGAACCTTTGGTAAGCCATGTAGAGCAAACAATTCCCGATGAAGGACTTGCTGAATTAGACGGCGATACATGGCTGTGCCCAGATTCAATGAAAGCAATTGAACGAGCCGTTGGTGCTGGATTACTCGCCGTTGATGAAATCCTTGCTGATAAACTGGATGCCGCATTTTGCTCGGTTAGACCGCCAGGGCATCATGCAAACCGTAGCACTTCTGCAGGTTTTTGCGTTTTTAATAACCTAGCCATTGCCGTGAAATACGCGCAAAGCAAAGGTGTTAAACGTATCGCTATTTTGGACTTTGATGTACACCACGGTAATGGCACGCAAGATATCTTTTTAGATGATGACAATGTGTTGTTTTGCTCTTTGTTTCAACACCCTTTTTACCCAAATACTGCGGTTGAAAATAACGCGACTTTAGTTAACTCACCGCTGCCAATTGCCAGTGATGGTAATGACTTAAAAGCTGTTTACCTTGAGCAGTGGCTGCCAAAACTCAATGAATTTAAACCTGAACTGTTGTTTATTAGTGCTGGCTTTGATGCTCACCTTGAAGATGACATGGCAAGCCTGAAATTTGTTGAAGACGATTACGCATGGCTAACCACGCAATTAGCTGAGTTTTGTCAGCAGCAAGATTGCAAAGGGATTATCTCTTATCTTGAAGGGGGCTATGCTTTATCAGCTCTAGGTCGTAGTGCCGTTGCGCACATTAAAGCGCTGGTGGATGCGCCTTAATCTGCCAGCATCGCAAAGGCTTGCGTTGGTGTAAGCCGAGTAACCTTACTTAAACAGCATACTCCCTCTTGTGCTAAGTGCTCAGTCACTCTATTAGCAAGCTCTATATCAGTTAATGCTTTCACGCTTTCTCCCTGCAAGTTGACATACTGCCCTGTTGCCAAAAGTAGCATCGCTTCATGTTGCTGCTCTTCACTTAAGCCATATAAAAAGCTTTCTATATCGGCTTCGTCTTCAACTAAGGCTAATTCATGGTCTGAAAAAATAATCTTAGGAAATGATGAGTGCATTTATTGTCCTGCGTCAAAGTTGCATAGGTTGAAATGATTATAATTGCCAATTCATGTAAGAACTAGGAAAGTCGACTTATGAATCAACCAAGACGACATCAAAAGGTGAGTGATGTCTTTTCGCAAAAGCTGGTATCGTGTCCTGCGCATACGCCTTTGGTCGATGCGGTGAGGTTGATGCATGTTCACAATGTGACGGCGATTTTTATCAAGCATGAGCAGTCTGTTGTTGGGATTTGGACTGAGGCTGATTGTTTGAAAATTGACATCAGCAGCCCGCTCTATAAGAACCTTGCCATTCACGAGGTCATGTCGGCGCCTGTTATTACAGTGCCGAATCAATGCTCTGTCAGTGATGCAACCCTACGTTTTCAACAGCATGGCATTCGTCATTTATTGGTGATGGATAGCGAGAATCAGCCTGCAGGTATGTTAAACCTTTCGGATATTGTGCATAACCAAGGTTTGGACCACTACCTACAATTTCGACCTATTCATGAGCAGTATCGCACTGACCTAGAGATAGTTGATGCGCAAACACCGATAGAAGAGGTTGTGCAACTGATGCGCGCAGGCCGCCTTGATAGTGTACTGGTTTATAACCGAGAGCTTGAACTGCACGGTATTATTACTCAGCGTGATATTGTTGAGCTGATCATTCAAACCGAGTGGCTAAATCCTTGTTGGCAATATGCTAGCTACCCGTTAATTGAAATTGATTGTGAAAGCAGTTTATTTGATGCGTATCGCACTATGACAGAGCGTAATGTGCGTCATTTAGTGGTTCGAGATGATGAAATTTGCGGGGTGATTTCATTTGCTGATTTGATCACAGAGATTGAGTCAGCTTATTGCTGCGAGCTTGAACGGGCCATAGAGCAGCGTGATATTGCTTTGCAAAAGTCACAACGTAACCTATTTTTAGCAAATAAAATTATTGATGCCTCACTCGATGGCATTATGTTAACCCGTAAAGACGGCACTATTATTCAAGTTAACCCTGCTTTTACTAAACTGACCGGCTTTGCTGAGCATGAGGTAATCGGTAAGCGTCCCAATATTTTAAGCTCTACAAAACATAGCCGTTCGTTTTATCAAAAAATGTGGCATGCCATTGAATACGAAGGGGTCTGGCAAGGGGAGATCTGTAATTGCAAAAAAGATGGAGAAGAGTTTGTAGAGTGGCTCACCATTATCCAGATTAAAGACCCTAACTTTGATGAAGTGCTTTATGCGGCAATTTTTAGCGACATTACAGAGCGCAAACGTGCCGAAGAAAAAATTGCCCAGCTCGCCTATTACGATGAGCTGACAGGCCTGCCTAATCGGCGTTTATTTCATGACAGACTCTCTATTGCGCTGAGTTCTGCCAAACGAAACCATGATCTATTAGCGGTGATGTTTATCGATTTAGACCGCTTTAAAGAGGTTAACGACAGCTTAGGGCATGACGCTGGTGATAACTTATTGCAGCAAGTGGCAGAGCGTATTTTATCAATTCTACCTGAAGGGGATACTCTTGCGCGCTTAGGTGGCGATGAGTTTGTTTTATTATGCGAAGTAAATCGGGTTGAAACACTGCTCAACTTTGCCGAACAAGTTTTGCAGCAGGTGAGTATGCCGCTTGCTATTAACGAGCATGTGGTTGCAATTACAGCTTCTATTGGCGCTGCGGTTTACCCTGATGATGGCGTAGATAGCGCTACACTGCTCAAGCATGCTGATATTGCTATGTACCGTGCTAAAGAAGTGGGGCGTAATTCATTTCAATTATTCAAACCTGCGATGAATGCACGTTCTTTAGAACGATTGGCAATGATGAGCCGATTACAAAACGCCATAGAAAGCGATGAGTTTGAGCTTTATTTCCAACCTAAGCAGGAGTTAAATTCAGGCAAAATTTTAGGGGTAGAGGCTCTCTTGCGTTGGCATGAGCCAAACCTTGGGGTGATATCACCCGCTAAATTTATTCCCCTTGCTGAAGAACTAGGCCTAATTGTGAAACTTGATTTATGGGTCATCGAGCAAGCTTGTAAAGAGTTAGAAAAATGGCAGCAACAAGGCATTGAAGCAGGGCGCTTAGCAATTAATATCTCGGCAAATCACTTACGTCAGGGGCAATTAGCGTCGAATGTTGAGCGCTTACTTGAGCGTTACGATGTAGACCCTCACAAGCTTGAAGTAGAGCTTACTGAAAGTTGTTTTATCAGCCACTTTAGTGAAGCTAAGCAAGAGTTACTCGCGCTTAAAAAGTTAGGTGTGCATATAACGTTAGATGACTTTGGCACGGGCTACTCGGCTTTAAGTTACTTAACTAAACTGCCAATTGATACGTTAAAAATAGATGCCAGCTTTATCGCAAAAGTGCCCGATGAATACGGTAATAGTGAAATTGTTACGGCGATTATTAGCCTTGCGAAAAGCTTGAGTATTCATGTTGTCGCAGAAGGGGTTGAGAAGGTAGAGCAGTTAAATTACTTACGTTCACTTAACTGCGATACCATTCAAGGCTATTACTTTTGCCGCCCAATAGCGAAGCAGCAATGGTATGATTTTTATCTCAATAGCGAAAAAAGTGCCTAAGCTAGGCTAATTTCGTAAGAAGTAAACTTACGAATATTAATGACGCCAGTATCAAAAATTAAGTACTGGCCTTTAATGCCTTTTAAAATACCTGATACTTCTGGTGCTTTATCAAAATTGAAAGAGCTGATTTTGCTTGGGTATTCACTGACTGGGTAGTCTAGCTCAACTACATCTTCATCGAGCTTTTCAATGGCTGTTGCGCCAAATAGCTCTGCAAGTTCACTCAACTTAGCATCAATTTGTGGGATCAACTCTGCAGCAGCAGCTTTTAAATCAATCGCTTCAGATTGACCTTTTAGCATGTTTCGCCAATTGGTTTTATCAGCAATAAATTCGGCTAAGGCAACCTCAACTAAACCCGATTGAAGACGGGTTTGTACTTTGAAGATAGGTAAAGCTTGCGTCGCACCTTGGTCAATCCAGCGTGTAGGAATTTGAGTATGGCGGGTAATACCTACTTTTAGGCCTGAGGTGTTGGCTAAATACACGTAATGCGGGATCATGCAGTTTTCTTCACCCCACTGTGGCTCTCGACAGGTGCCTTTATCAAAGTGGCACGTTTCAGGTTTCATGATACACATGTCACAGCTAGCCAGTTTGCGCATACAGACAAAACAGTGGCCTTGAGAGTAGCTTTTCTTGGTTTTCTTACCACAGTTACAGCAAAAAATATTGCCGGTGAATGTCAGCGTGAGCGGCTTACCAATATAGTCATTTAATGAAACTAGCTCATCACCGATAGGTAATTGATATTCGACAGGAGAGGTCAGTGTCGATTTTAATTTTCTGATCGTACCTTGCATCTTTACATGGCCCCTAAAGATGTTAAAAAGGGCAGTGTAACACGGCCTATTTAAATTGTGAGGCAATAAAGCTTAGATACTCATTAATCGGTACCGCTTTGCTGTAATAATAGCCTTGCCCTTGATCTGCGCCCATCTTGATCAGCATTTTTTCTGTTTCTTGGTCTTCAATGCCTTCGATGGTGATATTCATATCAAGGTTATGAGCCATATCAATAGCCGTTTTTACCACTACCTGGTTGGTGGTGTTATTCACTAAATCAAGAATAAAGCTCTTATCGACTTTAATCGTGCTAAATGAATAATTTACTAAGTAGTTCAACGACGAGTAACCAGTACCAAAATCATCGAGTACCACCTTGCTACCGAGTTTATTAAGTTCGCTGATAAAGCTGACCATTTCATCATGGTTTTTGATAAGCGCAAATTCAGTCAATTCAAACTTTAACTGATCCGCAGTAATGCCATGCTTTAAAATGGTGTTTTCGACTTTTTCGACAAGCTTAGGGATCGCTAGATTCTTGGCACTTAAATTAACGCTAATGGTATGCTCGCGATAGCCTTGTCGATTAAGCTGGGCAGCAGCTAGGCAAGCCTGATCAATCACCCATAAGCTCAACTCGTTAATTAAACCAGTACGTTCAGCCAATAAAATGAGTTGCTCAATGTCCAGGTATTTACCCGCTGTAGGCCAGCGTAACAATGCCTCTGCACCACAGATTGCACCGCTGCGTAAATTAATAATGGGTTGTAAGTAAATGGCTAAGGTATTGCTTCGCATTGCTTGTTGTAACTCGGCGGCAAGGCTTACATCCATATCGATATGCGGTGTATTAAAGTCGATGTTCTGTTGTTTTTGTGACAGACCTAAGTAGCCACGTTGTAGCCAAATATCAAAGCCATCATCACTCACCGGTTCGGTAATGCTATAACGGTAGTAAAGCTGCAGGTCTAAGCCTGCCACTTTATACTGCTTAGGCAGCTGTTTGCATAAGTTGCTCAGTTCTTGGTGCAGCTCTGCTTGCGATTGAATTTTGGTAGAAATAAAAGCCAGTACACCATTGCCTAAGTCAGCTACTTTTGGGCTGTTATCTAACGCCGATTCTAAATTAATAAATTGCCTATTCTTATTAATTTGATGCTCTAGCGATTGGGCAACAGTAATAATTATTTGGCTGCTTTGGCTTGGCTTTAGAATGCTCATTAGGGCATTAAATTGCTCTATTTTCACTAAACAAAGATTAGCGAGTCTTTGCTCCGAGGTAATCGCCATATAGGCTTGTTTGAGCATTGCTTGGTTGAGTAGCTCAGTTTGTTGGGTATGGGTTGCATGATAAAGCGCTTTTTCACGTTGATAACGAACGCGATCTGCCAACGCCATTGCCATAAGCACAATCTCACAGAGAATGGCGACTAAAAATATGTGCCTAACTGCAAAGCTATAAGGAATAAAGCCCGTTAGTTCTAAAGGCTGAATGGCAGCGCCTACAATCAGTGGCACCCACGACATGACATAAAATTTTGCCCACCGAAAACCGCTCACCAACTTTTTGTAAATCATGCAAATACATAGAATGTATAACGGCACCATGATGGCAAAAAAGATTTTTGAAGAATGGTATTCCAGCATAAAAAAGCTGATAAGACTGAGGCTAAACAGCAAGGCTAAAAAGCTGATACTGAGTTTGTATAAGCGGCAATTGTCTTTGTGGTAGCGTAAGAACATGGTGCAAAACGCCACCGTGAAAAATGCAATCGCGTAGTTACTGAAGACCACTTGCTCATTAAAAAAGATTTGCCACGATAACGGCCATAAGTAAAAACCAAAGCCGAGCACTGAGCCCATAAGTAGCAGTGCTGAGATGATGTAGCCTATATAAATAAGGTAGACGCGGTCACGGATCCCTAAAAATAATACTAAGTTATACAAGGCTGCCATGATCAGTACACCAATGAAGATCCCCCAAATTCCTGATTGCGAACGTAGTAGATCTTGAAACTCTTTTTCACCATAAATATTGATAGGCGTTTTGCTAATCCCAACCGTATCAATTTTTATAACGAGTGATGTTTGCTCATAGCCCTGCATGGTGAGCATGCTGTGCGGTGTACTGTACTGAAACAAACTGAGGCCTGATACTTTATCACCCAACTCGGTTGTATCTATAAGCTGTCCCTTATCATTAACATGATAAACGCTAAGATAATCAACCATAGGGTTGTCAAAGTGAATCGCCAGCTCCACAGGCTTTGCTTGACGGTTTTCTAAATCAAGCTTTAACCAATAATCTTGCGCCGCTAAATCCCACTCAACATCTTTAAAAGGGCGCTGTTTAAGTTTGTCTGGTTCAGCTAAAAACTGCTCGAGAGTCAGCGCTTTACTACTATCTATTCGATAAGCTGTATTACTGTAGATGGGGGCTGTTTTATCTATAGTGTAGCGGGTAGGGCTGGCTAAATGTGCAGCTAGGGTAGCAATGATAAAAAACAAAATTGTCAGAATAAGAAATGAAACAAAGTTATATTTCAGTGCTTTATTATTCAAAATTAGTTCTTTATCTAGGCAAATGTTCTTAACAGTGTAGCATTAAAAAAGCGCAGATAAACTGCGCTTTTTTCAGAATTAGACTGGTTTGACCTTAATTCTGTTCGCGAGCAATTGCACGGTAAGCGATATCAGTACGATATTCCATGCCTTCCCAGCTGATTTGTTCAACCAGTTTATAAGCACGTTGTTGCGCTTCGGTTACTGTGTTGCCAAGTGCTGTAGCACAAAGTACACGACCGCCAGCTGTTACTACGTTGTCGCTGTCTTGCTTAGTCCCTGCGTGGAATACTTTCTCACCTTCAGGGTAAGTAACTTGCAAGCCGCTGATTACATCACCTTTCGGGTAGCTATCTGGGTAGCCTTTTGCTGCTAATACAACACCGACTGCTGCACGCGGGTCGAACTCGATTGCTGTTTTATCTAGTTCTTCACGGTTAGCCGCTTCGATAAGCTCAACAAGGTCAGACTTAAGACGAAGCATCATAGGTTGTGTTTCAGGGTCGCCAAAACGACAGTTGTATTCGATTACTTTTGGCGTACCATCAGCGGTGATCATTAAACCTGCGTATAAGAAACCAGTGTATGGGTGGCCTTCTTTTGCCATACCTTCAACCGTTGGGTTGATCACTTCGTTCATAATGCGTTGGTGAATTTCATCAGTCACCACTGGAGCCGGTGAGTATGCACCCATGCCGCCAGTGTTCGGACCTTGGTCACCGTTGTAAGCGCGTTTGTGATCTTGGCTAGTTGCGAATGGCAGTACGTTTTTGCCATCAACCATCACGATGAAAGAGGCTTCTTCGCCTTCTAAGAACTCTTCGATAACTACACGGCTACCCGCTTCACCAAAGCTGTTGCCTGCAAGCATATCGCGGATAGCTTCTTCAGCTTCAAGCTCAGTCATTGCAACGATAACGCCTTTACCTGCTGCTAAGCCATCAGCTTTAATAACAATAGGCGCACCTTTTTCTTTTAGGTAAGCAAGTGCAGGATCGATTTGTTCAAACGTTTGGTAGTCAGCAGTTGGAATGTCGTGACGTGCTAAGAAGTCTTTAGTGAATGACTTAGAGCCTTCTAGCTGTGCAGCACCTGCTGTTGGGCCGAAGATAGCTAAACCGTTTTCACGGAATGTATCAACGACACCTAAAACAAGCGGTACTTCTGGACCAACAATAGTTAACTCAACGTTGTTTTCTTTAGCAAAAGTAACTAAACCTGCTAGGTCTTCAACGTTGATAGCTACGTTTTCAAGTTTTGGCTCTAGTGCAGTACCTGCGTTACCAGGAGCAACGAAAACGGTGTTTACTTTAGTATTTTGTGCAGCCTTAAACGCAAGAGCGTGTTCGCGGCCGCCACTGCCGATGACAAGTACATTCATGGCGTATAATCCTATTTATAGCGGTTTTTTAAACTTCAGCGTCATACGATCACTCTCACCAATCGCTTTATATTTAGCAGCATCTTTTTCGTCAAGTGCTAAACGTGGTGGTAGTGTCCACACCCCTTTAGGGTGATCCGCTGTATCAAGAGGGTTTGCATTAATGTCACTGCTTGCCACTAGTTCAAAGCCAGCTTGCTTTGCAATTTCAATTACATAGCTTTGCTTCATATAACCTGATGATTTCTGATCTTCGTCGCTGCGCGCTTCAGGTAGGCGGTGTTCAACCACACCTAAAGTGCCGCCTGGTTTAAGTGCTTTATAAAATGCTTTAAACGCACTTAACGCGCCTTCTTTATCTTTACCCATGTACCAGTTGTGTACATTTCTAAATGTTAAGACAAGATCTGCGCTACCCGCTGGTGCAATATCAAGATGTGTTATTGGCGCAAATTCAGTTAGTTTAACTTCACTGAAGCGTGCGTCATCGCTCATCTTTCTCTTAAAACCAGCTAATGAACGTTGGTAATAACCCACCTCAGAATCAGCAGGGAAATGTGCCGCGTAGTAAACACCATGGCCTTTTACAGCTGGCGCAAGAATTTCGCTATACCAGCCACCGCCCGGTGCAATTTCAACAACTGTCATGTTTGGCTTAAAGCCAAAGAACTCAAGTGTCTCAACTGGATGGCGATATTTATCACGTGCGCTATTTTTAGCATCACGTTCGCTTGATTGCACAGCTTGTGTAAGCGCTGATTCATGAGAATGGCTTAAAGCCTGTGCTGATGTCAGTGCAAGGCTGGCAACAAGTAACGATTTTACGGCAAATTTCATCATCTGTTCCTTCATTATATGGGTAATTATTATTATTATTAATCAGAATACGTGAATTTGTGGCAAACAAAAAGGGTTAAGCTATGTGCTTAACCCTTTATGTGATTAGTGGCGGAAATGGCGCATACCTGTAAATACCATTGCCATACCAGCTTCGTCAGCTGCAGCGATAACTTCTTCATCGCGCATTGAACCACCTGGTTGAATAACAGCGGTGATGCCAGCCTCTGCTGCTGCATCAATACCGTCACGGAATGGGAAGAATGCATCCGATGCCATAACTGAACCTTTTACTTCAAGGTTTTCGTCAGCGGCTTTGATACCAGCAATTTTCGCTGAATAAACACGGCTCATTTGACCTGCGCCTACACCAATCGTCATACCGTCACGTGCGTAAACGATTGCGTTAGACTTAACGAATTTAGCTACTTTCCAGCAGAATAATAAATCTTTTAATTCTTGCTCAGTTGGTTGACGCTTAGATACAACTTTAAGGTCGCCTTGCGTTACCATACCTAGGTCGCGGTCTTGAACTAGAATACCGCCATTAACACGCTTGATGTCGTGACCTGTTGCATTACCAGACCATTCACCACATTCTAATAAACGTACGTTTTGCTTAGCAGATACGATTTGGGCTGCAGCTTCAGATACTTTAGGTGCAATGATAACTTCAACGAATTGACGAGCAACAATAGCTTCAGCTGTGTCTGCATCAAGTTCTTTATTGAATGCGATGATGCCACCAAATGCTGATGTAGGGTCAGTTTTGAATGCGCGATCATAAGCTTCAAGAATGTTGTCACCAATTGACACACCACAAGGGTTCGCATGTTTTACGATAACACACGCTGGTACGTCGAATTCTTTTACACACTCTAATGCTGCGTCAGTGTCAGCAATGTTGTTGTAAGAAAGTGCTTTACCTTGCAGTTGAACTGCAGTCGCAACAGATGCTTCAGTTAGGTCGTTTTCAACATAAAAAGCAGCGTCTTGGTGTGAGTTCTCACCGTAGCGCATATCTTGCTTTTTAGTGAACTGCATGTTGATAGTACGTGGGAATTTAGTCTCTTCAGCAGCTTCCTCTGTGTAGTCAGGAACCATTTTGCCGAAGTAGTTTGCAATCATGCCATCGTACTGAGCTGTGTGCTCGTAAGCAGCAATAGCTAGATCAAAACGTGTTTTATACGTTGTTGAACCGTTGTTGCTTTGCATTTCGCTGATTACGCGGTCGTAATCTTTTGCATTAACTACGATAGTTACGTCTTTATGGTTTTTCGCCGCAGCGCGAACCATAGTTGGACCACCGATATCAATGTTTTCAATCGCATCTTCTAGGCTGCAGTCTTCTTTCGCAACAGTGTTTGCGAAGGGGTATAAGTTAACTACAACGATATCGATAGCAGAGATGTTGTGATCCTCCATTACGTCTTCATCTTGACCGCGACGCGCTAAGATGCCGCCGTGAATTTTTGGATGAAGTGTTTTTACGCGACCATCCATGATCTCAGGGTGACCAGTATGGTCAGATACTTCAGTGACTTTGATGCCGTTATCAGCAAGTAATTTGCAAGTACCGCCAGTTGATAAAATATCCACGCCTTGTGCTTCAAGAGCGCGAGCAAATTCAACGATACCGGTTTTATCTGACACACTTAATAGTGCGCGACGAATTGGACGATGTGTATCCATTGTAGTTTTGATTACCTCAATGTTTGAGCTAGCTTAGAAAGGCGGTATTTTAACTGAATCTGCTTTAAAAAACGACGTTTAAAGCGTGAGGATTTTGCATAGTTTTTAACAGCTATAAAAAAAGCACCCTAAGGTGCTTTTTATTAAAAACTTTTATATCAGTTGTATTGGATTAGTAAGCGTTTATTAGCAAAATAAATATGCTGGCTTACTACGAGTCCAATATAACCAGTATTAGTTCATGCCGTATTTTTTAAGCTTCTTACGTAAAGTACCACGGTTGATACCTAGTAAGATTGCAGCACGAGTTTGGTTACCACGCGTGTACGTCATTACTTCTTCAAGTAATGGTGCTTCTAGCTCAGAAAGAACAAGGTCGTATACGTCTTGTACGTCTTGACCATTAAGTTGCTTTAGGTAGTGATGAACAGCTTTTTTCACTGCATCACGCAACGGCTGTGGTTTCTCGTGTGACTGTACATGAGGGTTTGTGATAAATGGAGAAGTCACGTTTTGTTCGAACATCGTTATATGTCTCTTTCTTTCTTAGTTAGCTGCTAGTGTTTTAAAGTATTCTTCTAATGCGTCGACTTGTGCCTGTGGGTTATCTAACGCATTAAATACTCGCCTAAACTGACCGTCACTGTCATGGGTTTGCAAATACCAAGATACATGCTTTCGAGCGATACGCGCTCCCATTGGCTCCCCGTAAAACTGATGAAGATTGTCTAAATGCTCCATCAAAATGCTACGCACTTCTGAAATTTCAGGTGCTGGCAAATGTTCTCCAGTTCGCAAATAGTGGTCTATCTCCCTAAAAATCCAAGGGCGACCTTGGGCGGCTCGACCAATCATAATGGCATCTGCACCCGTATAATCCAAAACCTGCTTTGCTTTTTCTGGTGAAGTAATATCACCATTGGCAACGACAGGGATAGACACTGAACGTTTAATATCCCTAATTGTGGCGTACTCTGCTTCACCTTTATACATACATGCGCGCGTTCGCCCATGTACTGCCAGTGAGGCAATGCCATAACGTTCAGCTATTCTCGCAATCTCGACACCATTACGGTTATCCTGATCCCATCCAGTACGGATTTTTAAAGTGACAGGGACATCGACAGCATTAACAACGGCATCGAGTATCTCTTGTACTAATTCAGGAAACTGTAATAAGGCAGAGCCTGCGAGTTTCTTATTCACTTTTTTAGCTGGGCACCCCATATTGATATCTATGATCTGTGCACCATTGCTGACATTGAATTGTGCTGCCTGTGCCATAAGCTCAGGATCGGCTCCGGCGATTTGCACCGAACGAATTCCCGACTCACCGCTGTGATCCATACGGTTCATCGATTTTTCGGTTTTCCATACTTTCGGGTTTGACGAGAGCATTTCAGAAACAGCAAGGCCCGCACCTAAGCGACGGCAAAGTTGTCTAAATGGTCTGTCTGTAATGCCTGCCATTGGCGCGACAATTACATTGTTCTCAAGTTGGTATGAACCGATACGCACTGTTATTCAATTGGCCTCTTTTCAAGGGGCGCTAAGTTTACGGCTTTTTTAGCAAAAATCAAAGGCTATAAATTGAACAAAAGTGACTTTTTTTTGCCCTTTTCGTATTGACTTTTGATAACAGTTTGACGGGTAGGTTGATTTGTTTGTTATTTGAACAGAAAAAATTTTACTCACAAAAAAGTGAGAAACTACTAACTGTAAAAATAAGGTAAAGCCTGTTAAATACTGGCTTTACCTATTATGTTTGAGTAAATACTCTAGTGCTATTTAGGCTTTCTTGATGCCGCTGACTCGGGTCCATTCACCCTCAACAGCCACGTCATCAAGTGCTAAAAACGGGGCGTAAACATCGGCTACAGACTGAGCTTGTTCTTCTAAAATGCCTGACATAGCAATTTTACCATTCGGTTTTAAAAGACCTAAAATCACTTCATGTAGTTCACGAAGTGGTTGAGCTAAGATGTTTGCAACCACAATATCGGCTGTAAACTCAGGTTGATCTTCAGGTAAATACACTTCAAGTTTATCTGCAACGCCATTACGTTTTGCATTATCGCGGCTTGCTTCAATAGCTTGAGGATCTATATCGATACCGATCATACGTTCAGCGCCGAGTTTGATCGCAGCAATTCCTAAAATACCTGAGCCACAACCAAAGTCGACCACAGTTTTACCTGTTAAATCTTGGCTTTCTAGCCATTTTAAACAAAGCGCAGTCGTTGCATGGGTACCTGTACCAAACGCAAGGCCTGGGTCGAGTAATACATTAACCGCATCAGGATCTGGAATATCGCGCCAGCTTGGGCAGATCCATAAGCGCTCACCGAATTGAATAGGGTGGAAGTTATCCATCCATTCACGTTCCCAATCTTTATCTTCAAGCTGTTCAATTTTATAAACGAGCTTATCGGCGAGTGTTGCTTCAGCATTTAATGTTGCTACTACGCTGTCCATATCATGGTTAGCGTCATACAGGCCAATCACAGTGGTATCAGCCCATAACTGCACAGTACCAAGTTTTGGCTCATAAATAGGGGTATCTTTGGCATCAACATAGGTGACTGACGCACTGCCAGTGTCCATGAGTAAGTCGCTGATTAATTCTGCGTTGTCTGCATTTGCGTTGATGCGAATTTGGATCCAAGCCATGAATATCTCTCGAATAGAAAAAAGGCCGCAACAGCGGCCTTTTAGTTAATAACGCGATACTAAATTACTTAGCATCTAAGAAGCTTTTCAGTAAGTCAGAGCGAGAAGGGTGACGTAATTTACGTAACGCTTTCGCTTCGATTTGACGAATACGCTCACGTGTTACGTCAAATTGTTTACCTACTTCTTCTAATGTATGGTCAGTGTTCATGTCGATACCGAAACGCATACGTAGTACTTTAGCTTCACGTGCTGTTAAGCCCGCTAGTACATCGTTTGTTGCGCCACGTAGTGATTCCATGGTTGCAGAATCAATAGGTGAGTCGATAGTGGTATCTTCAATGAAGTCACCTAAGTGCGAATCTTCATCATCACCGATTGGTGTTTCCATTGAAATTGGCTCTTTAGCGATTTTAAGTACCTTACGGATCTTGTCTTCAGGCATTAACATACGCTCAGCTAATTCTTCTGGGCTCGGCTCACGACCCATCTCTTGTAGCATTTGACGAGAGATACGGTTTAATTTGTTGATCGTCTCAATCATGTGCACAGGAATACGGATGGTACGTGCTTGGTCAGCAATCGAACGCGTGATTGCTTGACGGATCCACCATGTTGCATAAGTAGAAAACTTATAACCACGGCGGTATTCGAACTTATCAACCGCTTTCATTAGACCAATATTACCTTCTTGGATAAGGTCTAAGAACTGTAAACCACGGTTGGTGTATTTTTTCGCAATTGAAATTACAAGACGTAAGTTCGCTTCAACCATTTCTTTCTTCGCACGGCGAGCTTTCGCTTCACCAATACTCATGCGGCGGTTGATATCTTTAATTCGTTCGATGCTAAGGCCTGTGCTTTCTTCAATTGCACTTAGTTTGCTGATGCAACGAATGATTTCTGGTTTAACTGTTTCAAGTGCTACTGAGTATTTCTCGTTTGCAGCAATCTCAAGGTCAATCCAGCTTGTGTCTGTTTCGTTGTTAGCAAAGTGCTTGATAAAGCTCTTTTTCGGTAACTTAGCAATTTGTACAGCTTGTTTCATGATGATACGTTCTTGTACACGAACGCGGTCCATCATTTCACGCATGTTGTTAACCATGCGGTCAAACTGTTTTGGCACTAATTTAAAGGTTTTAAATAGTTCGCCTATTTCTGCAATAGCTTCAAGTGAATCCGGGTGCGAGCGACCTTTTTCTTCGAACGTTTCGCGTGCTTTGTTATAAAGCTCACGTAAGTTTTCGAAGTGAATACGAGCTTCTTCAGGATCTGGACCTGTGTCGCCATCGCTATCATCATCGTCATCACTGTCGTCATCTTCATCATCGTCTTCGTCGTCTTCTTCGTCGAGTTGCTCTTCGTTTAACTCAGAACCGATGTGTGTTGCAGAGATTTGTGATTCTTCTTCATTATTAGGATCAAAGAAACCAGAGATAATGTCGCTTAAGCGCATTTCTTCTGCTTCGAACTTGTCCCATTGCTCTAGTAGATAAGTAATTGCTTCAGGGTATTCAGCAACTGAAATCTGTACCTGGTTAATACCTTCCTCAATACGCTTAGCGATAACGATTTCGCCTTCACGCGTAAGAAGTTCAACAGTACCCATTTCACGCATATACATACGTACAGGGTCAGTTGTTCGACCGATCTCTTTTTCTACAGTCGCAAGTGCAGCTGCCGCGGCTTCTGCTGCGTCTTCGTCTGTCGTTGTTTCTTGCATCATTAATTCATCGGCATCAGGTGCGTTTTCACTTACCTTGATACCCATATCATTAATCATGCTAATGATATCTTCTACCTGATCTGAGTCGATAATGTCTTGTGGAAGGTGATCATTAACTTCTGCAAAAGTTAAATAACCTTGCTCTTTACCTTTTTGAATCAGAAGCTTTAATTGTGACTGAGGAGTTGGATCCATAGAGATTTATTCTTCCACTCTGAAAGTTGATACAACAGGCGCCAGCTCGCTTACTAATTAAGCGACACGAAAACTAACTAGACGCAGTGAATAGCACAGTATAACAGCATTATTCAATTCTGACTAGCTGTTGCTGCCTTTTAACGCTTGCGTCAGTAAGTGGCATTCTAGCCTTTCTTCGCTGCTTAAGCCTTGGGTCTTGTCTTTTATTAATAGGGTCTCTAGTCGATAATTTAAACACTGGTCTTCAATAAATTTAAAAGTATTTTTAAAAACCGTCTCTAAACGATCGTCATTTATTTGGTGCTGCCAAGTTGCTAGTTTCACTAACGCGTCATATTCAGCGCCATCCCTAAATGACTCTAAAATTTGCGCCGTCGTGATACCTTCACGTTCTAGTGCTAAGTGCTGAATGCGTAAAAATAGCTCAATACCGGCTATTTTCATCTCAGCTAATTCTGGCATATAAGCAATGCTGGTCGCCAAATTTGGGTGTTGCAATAAAATACCAATCGCTTGACGCATTGGTGTTATTTTAAATTTACGCTCAATCGCATGCTGTTGCTTTGGCGACTTAACGCGATTATTTAACTGCTCTCTTGTTCGACCAATTAAGCGGCCAAGATGTTCCAAAATATTTTCTTGGTAAAAATCACTAGGGATTTTTTCAATTAGTGGCAGGGCATCACTAAGGAGCTTTGCTTTACCTGCGTCTTGAGTTAGGTCTATCTCTTGGCTGAGCTTATTAAACAGCACCTTAGTAAAATCATCCGCTTCGCTTAACCTAGCTTCAAAAGCGTCTTTACCTTCTTTTTGTACCAGTGAATCAGGGTCTTCACCATCTGGTAAAAACACAAACTTTAACGACTTACCATCACCAAGATAAGGCAGTGCATTTTCTAGTGCACGCCAAGCTGCATCGCGACCTGCACGGTCACCGTCGTAGCAGCAAATCACTTTATCTGTGGTTCTAAATAAAGTGTGCATATGTTCTGCGGTCGTTGCTGTGCCAAGGGCGGCAACGGCATATTCGATGCCTTGCTCAGCTAAAGCAACAACATCCATATACCCTTCAACAATTAAAATATGTTCAAGTTTTTTATGTGCTTGCTTGGCTTCGTATAAACCATAAAGCTCAAAGCCTTTATGGAAAATACGGGTTTCTGGTGAGTTAAGGTATTTAGGACCTTGATCCGCTTGCATAACACGGCCACCAAAGGCAATCACCCGACCGCGTTTATCGCGAATAGGGAACATGAGTCGATCACGGAAGAAGTCAAATTGACGACCTGGCGACTTTTCAGAGGCTAGTTTTAGTTCTACAAGCTGCTCTTTTTGTTCTTTGTTGCGGCCAAGTTGCTGGCATAGCGCTTCCCATTCACTTGGCGCATAACCAATCATGAATTTTTTCGCTGTTTCACCGCTTAAACCACGACCCTTGATATAGTCGATAACCGTTTTTGAGTTGGCATGATGCTTTAACTGATGCTGATAAAAGCGAGCAGCATGTAACATTAAATCGTAATCGGAGCGCTTTTGTTCTGCAGTGCGTTGCGGGCCGGAACTTGTGCCTTGTTCGCGAGGTACGTCTAAATTGAGCATACTCGCTAATTCTTCAATAGCATCAACGAACTCTAATTTGTCATATTCCATGACAAACGAAATTGCATTGCCATTGGCACCACAACCAAAGCAGTGGTAAAACTGTTTATCTTGAGAAACGGTAAATGAAGGTGATTTTTCGTTATGGAATGGGCAACAAGCTTGGTAGTCTTTACCTGCTTTTTTAAGGCCAACTCTCGAATCAATTAACTCAACAATATCTGTGCGAGCGAGTAAATCATCAATAAACTGTCGAGGGATCTTTCCGGCCATAGCTGTTGTATTTTCCTGCGCTATCTATGCGTTGTAAAATAAGATTTGAACACAATTACTGTGTTTATGAAAGACTAAAAGCAAGAAACCGAGCACTAGGCTCGGTTTGCTTGAATCATACATCTGTATGTGGGGGTTAGGCAGTTAATCGTTGCTTGATTAAGCCAGAAATCTTACCTAAATCGGCACGACCTTCAGCTTTGCTTTTGATAACTCCCATTACCTTACCCATGTCTTGCATACCCGCTGCATTTGTATCAGCTATAGCCGAGTCAATAAGAGCAATGATTTCTTCTTCACTCAATTGTTGAGGTAAGAATTCTTCAAGTGCTTTAATCTCACTGGCTTCAATTTCAGCTAAATCTTCACGACCCGCATCAATGTACTGGGTGTAAGAATCGCGACGTTGCTTAACAAGCTTTACTAAAACAGCGGTAATACCGTCGTCGTCAAGCGTAATTTGCTCATCAATTTCACGTTGCTTGATTGCAGCAAGTACCATGCGGATAGGTTTAAGACGTTCTTTGTCTTTTGCCTTCATCGCATCTTTTTGCGCATCTTTTAGCGTTAATAAAAGGCTCATTTATACAAGACCAAATACTGATTAGTATAATTTAACGCGACGTGCGTTATCGCGAGAAAGCTTCTTCATGTGACGCTTTACTGCAGCAGCTTTTTTACGCTTACGCTCAGCTGTTGGTTTTTCATAGTGCTCGCGACGACGAACTTCTGAAAGGATACCTGCTTTTTCACATGAACGCTTGAAGCGACGAAGTGCTACGTCAAACGGTTCGTTCTCTCTTACTTTAATTACTGGCATTAAAAATTCACCTACCTAAATAATGAGCGTTGCTCAAGTTGATCGAATAACGACCAAGTGGTTCAAAAATGGTGCGGTATTGTAATCCGAAGCAACACCACATGTAAAGAATAATATTAACAGAAACTAGGTTTGCAAAACAGAGTTAATTTGTCTCGCGTTGATATAGCCGACAAATCACTTGCCCGGCAGTTTTTTCTTTTAAAAGCATCCAGTTATCTGGGGTGTCTAAGTCGCTTAGTTCGCTTTCGACCTCAACATATATAAGTGCTTGGGCAGATAACCAGCTATTTTTTTCGAGTAAAAAACAACTTTTTTCAGCCAAGTTTTGTCGAAATGGCGGGTCAACAAAAATTAGATCAAATTGCTCGTTTTGCATGTTTTGTTCTAATAATGAAAGGCTATTGCCTTGTTTTACGACGGCATTATCCAATTTAAGGGTGCTAATGTTTTCTTTTAGTTGGCTAGCGGCACCTTTATCTAGTTCGAAAAACACAGCATGATCAGCAAAGCGCGATAACGCCTCAAAACCTAAACCGCCGGAACCGGCAAAGCAATCGAGTACCGCTGCGCCTCGGGTATCTTGCATTAGCCAGTTAAATACAGTTTCTTTTATTCGGTCTGTGGTTGGGCGCAAGCCTTGCACATCTTTTACGGGTAATTTTCTACCGCGAAATTGCCCACTAATAATACGAATAAATCCATTTGCTGATTTATTGTTCGCTGCTTTTGCTTGGCGGTTAGCTGTTGATTTTTTTCTCATTTAACTCACTAATCATTGGTAACTGACCACTAGCTCAGATAATATTGTATGCAATAGCTAGCGTGTCATTTTTCTACTGCGCTAAAAGTGATAGTATTGCGACCTTAGCGATAGATGGTACCTGTTTATGTTTGGCTAAAAAGCTGAACTGTCACCAAACTATTATTCATGTAAGTTTATCAGATTTTTATAAGTGGTTATTAGCAAGTATGGCAAAAAAAAGTAAATTCCTGTCTTGGTTTGGTTTTGGCAAATCAGATAAGCAACAAGCAGAGCAAGCAGCAAAAGAGGCTGATAACCAGAAGCAAATAGAAGAACAACAGCGAATTGAAGCCGAAAAGGCTGAAGCTGAACGTTTAGAACAAGAGCGTATCGCTGCTGAAAAAGCAGAAGCGGAGCGTTTAGAGCAAGAGCGAATCGCTGCAGAAAAGGCAGAGGCTGAACGTTTAGAGCAAGAGCGTATCGCTGCTGAAAAAGCAGAAGCTGAACGTTTAGAACAAGAGCGTATCGCTGCTGAAAAGGCTGAGGCGGAGCGTTTAGAACAAGAGCGTGTTGCTGCAGAGAAGGCAGAAGCGGAACGTTTAGAGCAAGAACGCATTGCGGCAGAAAAAGCAGAAGCTGAGCGTTTAGAGCAAGAACGTGTTGCTGCAGAAAAGGCAGAAGCAGAACGTTTAGAGCAAGAACGCATTGCGGCAGAACAAGCAGAAGCTGAACGTTTAGAGCAAGAACGCATTGCGGCAGAACAAGCAGAAGCTGAACGTTTAGCTCAAGAACAGCAGGCGGCAGAACAACAACGTCAAGAACAACAAGCTCGTCTTGCTGAGCAAGAAGCAGCAATGAAATTAGAGCAAGAGCGTGCTGCAGCAGAACAGGCACAGCGTGAAGCCGAGCAAGTTGCTGCGCAGAAGGCCGAGGCAGAACGTCTAGAGCAAGAACGCATTGCTGCAGAAAAGGCAGAATCGGAACGTTTAGAGCAAGAACGCATTGCTGCAGAGAAGGCAGAAGCGGAGCGCTTAGAACAAGAACGCATTGCTGCAGAAAAAGCAGAAGCGGATCGTCTAGAGCAAGAACGTATTGCTGCAGAGAAAGCAGAGGCGGATCGTTTAGAACAAGAACGTATTGCTGCAGAAAAAGCAGAAGCGGATCGTCTAGAGCAAGAACGTATTGCTGCAGAGAAAGCAGAGGCGGATCGTTTAGAGCAAGAACGCATTGCTGCAGAAAAGGCAGAAGCGGAGCGTTTAGAACAAGAACGCATTGCTGCAGAGAAGGCAGAAGCGGAGCGCTTAGAGCAAGAACGCATTGCTGAAGAACAAGCAGAAGCTGAGCGTTTAGAGCAAGAGAAAGCTGCTCAAGCCGCTGCTGAAAAACCAAAGAAAGAAGGTTTCTTCGCACGCCTTAAAAAAGGTCTATTAAAAACTCGCGTTAATATTGGTTCAGGCTTTGCGTCTATTTTTAGTGGTAAGAAAATTGACGATGAGTTATTTGAAGAACTAGAAACACAATTACTAACAGCCGATTTAGGTGTTGATACAACAATGAAGTTGATTGATAACCTAACCGATGCCGCTGATCGTAAGCAATTAAAAGATGGCGATGCTTTATATGAGTTAATGAAGCAAGAAATGGCTAGTATGCTTAAAACCGCCGAGCAGCCGCTGGTTGTAAGTGGTGACAAAAAGCCATTTGTTATCTTAATGGTGGGTGTAAATGGTGTAGGTAAAACCACCACGATTGGTAAATTAGCTAAGCAGTTCCAAAGCGAAGGTAAGTCAGTGATGCTTGCTGCCGGAGATACGTTCCGCGCTGCAGCGGTTGAGCAGCTGCAAGTATGGGGTGAGCGTAATAGCATCCCAGTGATTGCTCAGCATACAGGTGCAGACAGTGCGTCAGTGGTATTTGATGCATTTCAGGCTGCAAAGGCTCGTAATGCTGATGTGTTAATCGCTGATACAGCAGGTCGCTTGCAAAATAAAGATAACCTAATGCAAGAGCTTGAAAAAATTGCCCGTGTAATGAAGAAAATTGACCCAGATGCGCCGCATGAAGTTATGCTAACTATTGATGCAGGTACAGGTCAAAATGCAATTAGCCAAGTTAAATTATTTAATGAATGTGTTGGTTTAACGGGCATTACTTTATCTAAACTAGATGGTACCGCTAAAGGTGGTGTGATTTTCGCCGTTGCAGATAAATTTAATATCCCAATTCGTTACATTGGTGTTGGTGAAGGTATTGATGATTTACGTACCTTTAATAGTGGTGACTTTATTGATGCACTATTTAGCCAAGACGAGGATGACGCATAATTAACTAAAGGGAGCTTGCTCCCTTTTTCGCTGCAAGATGATTGATAACTAAAATGATAAATTTTCAGCAAGTCAGTAAAACATATCCAGGTGGCCATCGTGCCCTTGAAAAAGTCAGCTTTCATATTAAGCCTGGTGAACTGGCCTTTTTAACCGGGCACAGTGGGGCAGGTAAAAGTACATTATTGAAGCTTATCAGCTTGATGGAGCGTCCATCAGCCGGGCAGGTGCTTATTAATGGTGTTGATTTAAATGCTGTTAAATCGCGCCAGATCCCTTATGTGCGCCGCGATATTGGTATCATCTTTCAGAATCACCGCTTACTAGAACGTTACTCAGTGTTTGATAATGTTGCCTTACCTTTAATCATTGAAGGTACGCACCATAAGCAAATAGCTAAACGTGTTCACGGTGCGCTTGATAAAGTCGGGTTACTTGATAAAGCTAAGTGTAATCCAGCAACCTTATCAGGTGGTGAGCAGCAGCGTGTTGGTATTGCTCGCGCTATCGTTAATTCACCGCCAATCCTATTAGCCGATGAGCCAACTGGTAACTTAGACCCTGAACTTTCAATGGACATATTACGTTTATTCGAAGACTTTAATAATCATGGTACAACCGTGCTGATTGCAACCCATGATATTGGTTTAATAGCGCGTATGCGTTATCGCAGTCTAACTCTGAAAGATGGCCGTATGATTGACGATCCGTTAGCTGAGGGGGCACTATGAGTTTATTGTTTAAAAGCCGCAACAGCCAAAACGAACGTCAGAAGAAGTCATTTTTAGCAGCGCCTTATTTCTTCTTTATTAATCTTATTCGCCAAGGTGTGCACAGCCTCGGTGAAATGTGGCGAACGCCTTTAGCCTCATTGATGACCATTGCGGTATTGGGGTTAAGCTTAACACTGCCAGCGACGCTTTATTTAGTGGTTAAAAATGTCTCGCAAGTGAGCAGTGGCTTTGAAGATGCCGCAGAGATCTCGTTGTTCGTAAAAGAAACTATGAGCGAACAGCAAACGCAAACCCTTGTTAAGCGTTTAGCACTCTACCCTGAAGTAGATAAAGTGGAGTTTATATCAAAAGGCGATGCCCTCACTGAATTTAAACAAGTATCAGGATTTGGCCAAGCACTTGAATATTTAGATGCGAACCCGTTACCTGATGTTGTTATTGTTACGCCGACAGCACGATACCGTCAACCAAATACGGCAAAACAATTACTGCACAAGCTTGAAGGCGAAAGAGAAGTTGATTTTGGTAAACTCGATATTGCTTGGCTTGAGCGATTAAATGCACTTTTAAGTTTATTAAAAGAAAGCGTGATCACCATTGCTCTACTATTATTAACCTCCGTCACTCTGATCATTGGTAATACTATCCGCTTATCAATTATGGATAAGAAAGATGAAATTCAAGTGATGAAGTTAGTAGGGGCGACAAACACCTTTATTCATGCACCATTTTTATGGACAGGAATTTGGTACGGTATTATTGGCGGTTTGTTCTCTTTTATTTGTGTTGCATTAATGATGTGGTGGCTTGGTGCTGCTGTAAGTGATGTGGCGGGTGTTTATGAAACCAGCTTTGACTTAATTGGTTTAACACTCTCAGAGTTTGGCATTTTAGTCGCTCTTGCAACAGGCTTAGGATTTGTTGGTTCTTACCTATCAGTTAACCGCTACATAAAAGAAATTGAACCCGATAAAGTGTAACAATTCGTTGTTACACTGCTCTTTTAGCGATAAATAGTAGTCGCTGTTAATTTATCAAAATATCACTCCAAGCTAGAATTCATCGCTTATTCAGCGTGTTAGCGTAGACTAAAAATAGATACAAAAACCACTTGATTTGAACTTTAAAAAAGTTTTTAATTGAAGTTAGCACTCTCGCTTAAAGAGTGCTAAGATGGTTTCAAATGTTTATCACTGAGGTGAAAAATGAGTAAAGATTTATACGCAATGGCACTTACTGCAGGTCAACAGAGCGCAAGTATGGACGGCTACCTTCAAGCGGTTAGCACTATTCCTATGCTTGATGCAGAGAAAGAAAAGCAGTTGGCGACACGTCTTCAGGAAGAAGGTGATCTTGAAGCTGCGAAGCAACTCATTATGTCGCATCTACGCTTTGTTGCTCATATTGCGAAAAGCTATTCAGGTTATGGTTTACCGCAAGCTGATTTAATTCAGGAAGGTAACATCGGTCTGATGAAAGCGGTAAAACGTTTCGACCCAAGTGTAGGTGTTCGCTTAGTTTCATTCGCAGTACACTGGATCAAAGCTGAAATTCATGAATACGTACTTAAAAACTGGCGTATCGTGAAAGTTGCAACTACTAAAGCGCAACGTAAATTATTCTTCAACCTACGTAAAAACAAAAAACGTTTAGGTTGGTTTAACCAAGCTGAGGTTAGCACAGTTGCTAATGAGCTAGGTGTAAGTGAAAAAGAAGTACGTGAGATGGAATCACGTATGAGTGGCCAAGATATGGGCTTTGACTTAACGGGCGACGACAATGACGACGCACCGACAAGCACATACTCGCCAGTACAGTATTTAACAGATGGCAGTGCTGACCTTGCTGATGATATCGAAGAGCAGCAATGGCAAGAACAGTCTCATGCACGTTTATTCAGCGCCTTAAAAACCCTTGATGAACGTTCTCAAGACATCGTAAGTGCACGTTGGTTAGCTGACGATAAAGCGACATTACAAGAGCTTGCTGAGAAATATAACGTTTCAGCAGAGCGTGTTCGCCAGCTAGAAAAAACAGCAATGAAAAAACTGCAATCAGCGATGAGCTAATAGCAATCGCTATAGCAAACCATCTTTAGTAGACTACAAAGCCTCGCAAATGCGGGGCTTTTTGTTTTAAAGGACGCGGTATGTCACAGATTGATTATCAACATGTATTAGATGAAATCACAAAAGAAGTTCAACCATTACTGAGCCAAGGTAAGGTTGCTGATTATATTCCTGCGCTTGCAGAGGTTGAGCCAAACCAGTTTGCCATTGCTATTCATACAGTAGATGGGCAAACCTATTGCGCGGGTGATTGTAGTGCACGTTTTACAATTCAATCTGTTTCGAAAGTAATGACCTTAACTTTAGCACTTCAGCGTTATGGTGATGAGCTGTGGCAACGAGTTGGTAAAGAGCCATCAGGCACCGCTTTTAACTCACTTACACAGCTTGAGTTTGAACAGGGCATACCACGCAACCCATTTATTAATGCCGGTGCGATTGTCACCTGTGACGCGTTATATAGCCGTTTATCTGCGCCGATGCACTCTATGCTTGAGTCGTTTCGCCAGTTATCAGGAAATGCTCAGGTTGTTATTGATAAGAAAGTGGCAAATTCTGAATATGAGTTTCGTCATCGCAACGCCGCGATGGGGCATCTAATGAAGTCATTCGGCAACTTTAATAATGAAGTTGATGATGTGTTATGGGCTTACTTTAACTTCTGTGCCATAGAGTTAAACTGCGTAGAATTAGCAAAAGCTTACAATTACTTAGCAAACCAAGGTAAAGATGCCAATGGCCAAGAAGTACTCAGTGCAAGGCAAAATAAGCAGTTAAACTCGTTACTGTTTACCAGTGGTTTATACGATGCTGCAGGGGATTTTGGCTACCGTGTTGGTATGCCGGGTAAGTCAGGGGTATCTGGTACTATATTAGCTGTATTACCAAATCAATTTACTGTGGCTGTGTGGGCGCCAAGACTTAACTCGTATGGTAACTCAGTAGCTGGGATAGCGGCTCTTGAGCGTTTATCCCAGAAACTGGATATTTCAATTTTTTAGTCGCGCTTACTGATCCCAGTAAACTTGCTCTAAACAATCTTCACGTTCAGGTAAGCCACGAGATAAACGTGGCGAGTGCTGAACAAGTACTTCATAACTTGCACGGTTAGCGTATTTACTAATTTGTGCAAGTGATGAGTAGGTCATAGCAGGTTGCTGATGCTTCGCTGAGTTTGCCACATTAAGTTTGTGGTAAACGTTTGCTGATAAGTCATGCAGTACCGCAGCTAGCGCACAGTCGCCCGCACCATTGGTATTTTTAATACTATCTGGGCCGCCCATAAACGGTGCTGTATGGCTGTACGCACGAATAGGGTTTTGGCAGTCGTCTTTACGCATTGCGCGCGAAAATTCATAACGGTTAAAGTCAGCAATCGCGCCTGGTAATAGCGGGTATTCTGTTTCACGCTTGAATGAGTCGTCTACGTAACCGGCCATAAATAAGCCTTTTTCGCCAGCCGTACAAATAACTAAATCAGTCCAATCTAGCGCTTTGTCGGCAGCTAGAAGCGGATCTTCAAAGCCAGTAATCGCAAGACCTTCTTCTTCATTCATAGCAAGAATATCAACATGCTCTTTTACAAAGTCAGCCCACCAAGCAGGGTCTTGTTCAATTAGGAACTTAGTGCCAAGGGTTAAAACCACAGGGACACCTGCATCATTGGCATATTTTACTGCCTGCATGGTGGCTTCTGTCATGGTTTCATCACCTTGAGTACGCATTAGGTATGCGCTGATAACCAGTGCTGATGAATTCTCAATAAGTGCCTGATCGATTGATTCAGGGCGAAGATGATTCATTAGCCCCGCGCTGATTGCGAAGGTACGCTCACCGGTCTCGTCAATTAAGGTAAAACAACGACCAATTGGGCCATCTACAGGCTGAAGGTAGTCAAGGTCAACGCGGCTAGAGGTGTTACATAAAAAACGGTATGCATAGCTGCCGATTTTGATATTTTCACTCATTACCCCTAACAGTACTGATCGGTCGTCAGCTAGGGTAGAGTAGTTGTGCATGGTGTTACCTACCGTACCACCGGCAAACTCATAATCGATCATATTGTCGAGTTTTAGTCTGTCGTATAGCGCGTTGGTAATATCGTTATCGATCACTTGCGACATGCCACGGCGCAATTGAAATTCATCTAGGAAAGCTTGATCAACTTTCGCTTCAATATCTACCACAATTTGGTCGATACCCGTAATATAACTACGTTGTAGTCGGTCGGTTGAGTTAAGTTGATTCGTCAGTGGATCTTTGGCTTCCACCGGAAAATAATGTTTATGCCTGCGGCGTCCAGGAAATTTCATTTGCTACCCGTGTTGTAAGCTAAATAAAAAAAGCGCGAGATTATAGCGCAATATGGGTCCATTGAGCCATGAAAAAGCCACTAAATTTTGCGTTAATTTTTAAGTGTAGCAGTATTTATTGCCGACATTTTTCACTAACTAGGTATAATTACTCACAGTTTTACAAGATTTGTGTGATATATGAGCGAACAATTTAGCGACCAATATTGGATGGAAAAAGCATTAAACTACGCTAATGAAGCGGCTGCGATTAATGAAATTCCGGTTGGTGCTGTGCTGGTAAAAGACAATCAACTGATCTCCTATGGTTATAACCGCTCAATTATCGATAACGACCCATCCGCTCATGCTGAAATGATGGCAATCCGCGAAGCAGGTAAAGTACTTAATAACTACCGATTAATCGATTGCACCCTGTATGTAACGTTAGAACCTTGTTCTATGTGCGCAGGCCTGTTGGTACATAGCCGCATTAAGCGATTGGTATTTGGTGCTAAAGATGCCAAAACGGGATCGGCAGGATCAATTATGAATCTGCTGCAAGAGCCTAGGCTTAATCATCAAGTTGAAGTAACCGGCGATGTTATGAGTGAGCAGTGTGGGGCGGTGATATCTGCGTTTTTTAAGCGTCGTAGAGAAGAGAAAAAGGCGGCAAAGCAGGCTGCTCGCAACGCCTAGTTATACAACCGGCGTTGCAGGAACTTGTGCTTCCATTAACTGCATCGCAAATAAGCGGCGACGCCAAATAACTTTTTTGTGTGTATTACGTAGCATGATACGACGGCGGGTCGCCGTTGAGTAAATAACATTACGCTTGAACTTATGTGTCGTACGTCTTCTTTTTAACATGAGTGCTCCTTAAGTGAGAGTAAAGCATGGCATGGTCCATTCCATTTCTAATAAAAGATAATGATCATTTGATGACAAGTAAACAGATTTCGGTGCTTGAGGTTAGTTGTTTTCTAATTCTTGCTGCTCTGAGTTGGTTTGTTGCGTGTTGTCATTTGGCTTTGGCTCGCTTGCTTGCGCTTCAGGTTGAGCTTCTTCAGTGCTTTGTTCTTTTTCGCTTGGGTTAGCAATCGCATCATTTTCATCAAGCCAAACCAGTGCGTCGTAATAGCGACGGATATTATCAACGTACTTTACTGCAACATCGCCACGGGCATAACCATATTTGGTTTTTCGATAGTAGCGCTTTTTAATTAAAAGCGGTAAGCGCTTTTTAACATCAGCCCATTTATCTGGGCTTGCACCTTCTTGCTCGGTAATAATGCGTGCGTCGTTGACGTGTCCCCAGCCAACATTGTAAGAGGCTAAGGCAAACCAGGTTCTGTCGGGCTGCGGAATGCGTTCAGGGATCCAAGAAATCACTTTGGCAAGATACTGCGCACCGCCTTTAATATTTTGCTCAGGCTCTAGTCGATTTGTTACGCCGACCTGTTTTGCTGTTGCTTGGGTTAGCATCATTATGCCACGTACACCGGTTGGTGACTTAGCCCTTGGGTTCCACATTGATTCTTGATAACTCAAAGCTGCCAGTAATCGCCAGTCTATGTTACCTGCGTATTGCTCAAACCAAGGTTGGTATTTAGGTAAGGTGTCTTTTATTGCTTCGATATAAGCAAGCGTGTTCACATAGTTAAACTGACGAACATGGCCGAAGTATTTTTCTTCTAACACATAAAGCTGGTTGCTTTTCTTAACGTCGCCAAAAAATGGCACCATCAAGGCATATAAAGAGTCGTCACCATCTTTTCTTAGTAACCAAGCGATAGGGTCGTTACGGGTAACCGAAAAGCCGATACTCAAATTTGGGTGATAGCGGCGAAACAGCGATAAGGTGTGTGAATCTGCTAGGGTGTAATCAATTTCACCGTCGATAACTGCTTGCAGAAGCTCTTCTTCATCCATGTCTTCTGTTTCGTTCCAGCTAAGTTCAGGATGCAATTGTTTTAATTGCTGTAGTGCCAACGAGTGGCTGCTTTTGGCTAAAACAGTGAGATTACCGGTTAAATCCTCAAACTCTCGAGGGCGAGTACGGCCTTGTTTATAAACTAATTTTTGGCTAATTGTTCGGTAGGTTGGGCCAAATCGATAATGCTCTGCCCGAATCGTATTATAGGTAAGACCTGAAGCTATAATATCTAAATCGCCACTTTCTAAGCGTGCGAACATATCGGATAGATTAAAAAAGGGCACCATCTCGAGCTCTACACCAACATAGTCAGCAAACTCTTGGGCAAGCTCATATTCAAAGCCTTGCACACCTTGTGGAGCCTGATAGTAGTTACTCGCGCCAGCTAATGTGCCTACTCTAATTTTGTTCTGTGCCTTGATATGAGCAAGTTGCGACGGTTGCTGTTGCATATCACACGCACATAACATGAGCACTAAACTAAAAATAGCGAGTAACTTTTGCATAGATTATAAATGCCCCTTAAACCATTACCTTAGTGTTATAACAAAACTTCTAAGCCACGTCACTTGGCGAATAGTTTTAGTTATCTATTTAAAAATTAATAACTATAACAAGGCTGCTAGCAGATAAGTCATACAGAACAAGAACCTGCGAAGAAATAAGGACGACTAAGATAGTTAATTGCTGCAACCATAAAAGCGGTTATGAAGATTATTTAAATAAAAGCGTAATTTTGAGTTAAATCTAGACGTTATTTGCACTATAATATGCGCCTAAAATATCGTTCAATCCCTAACCCCGGATGAAAATACCTATGTTGATCCTTCGTGGTGCACCAGCACTTTCCGATTTTAGAGTTCAGAAAATTTTAGCGCGTTGCCAACAGGCACAACTTCCAGTCACTGACGTTTATGCTGAGTTCATGCATTTTGCTGATCTTACAGCCGAGCTTTCAGCTGATGAGCAAACCAAGCTGGAAAAACTGCTTACTTATGGTCCAACAATTGCTGAGCATACCCCTGCGGGCACGTTAATTCTTGTAACGCCGCGTCCAGGTACTATCTCGCCTTGGGCATCAAAAGCAACTGACATCGCACATAACTGTGGCTTAAGCCAAGTTCACCGTGTTGAGCGTGGTATTGCATACTACGTAGAAGGTAATTTATCAGCTGAGCAAACAGCTGAAGTTGCAGCGTTATTACATGACCGTATGACTGAAGCAACGCACGCGGATATGGCTGATGCAGCTAAATTATTCCGTCACGATGAGCCGCGTCCAATGTCATCAGTTGACATTTTAGGTGGTGGCCGTGAAGCGCTTGCTAAAGCAAACGTGGAGCAAGGTTTTGCGCTTGCAGATGACGAAATTGATTACTTGGTAGAAAACTTCCAAAAGTTAGGGCGTAACCCGAACGACATCGAATTATTCATGTTTGCGCAAGCAAACTCTGAGCATTGTCGTCACAAAATATTTAACGCCGATTGGACAATTGATGGCATCGAACAGCCAAAATCATTGTTCAAAATGATCAAAAACACTTACGAGCAAAACCCTGAAAACGTACTATCTGCATATAAAGATAACGCAGCGGTAATGAAGGGGTCGTTAGCAGGTCGTTTCTTCCCTAATGTTGAAGGTGAGTACGCGTACCATCAAGAAAACATCGAAATCTTGATGAAAGTTGAAACTCACAACCACCCAACAGCGATTGCGCCATTCTCTGGTGCATCAACAGGTTCTGGTGGTGAGATCCGTGATGAAGGTGCAACAGGCCGCGGCTCTAAACCTAAAGCTGGTTTAGTTGGCTTCACTGTATCTAACCTACGTATTCCTGGTTACGAGCAGCCATGGGAAACAGACTTCGGTAAGCCTGGTCGTATCGTTAATGCACTTGATATCATGACTGAAGGTCCATTAGGGGGCGCGGCATTCAATAACGAATTTGGTCGCCCTAACTTACTTGGTTACTTCCGTACATACGAAGAGAAAGTATCAAGCCATAACGGTGAAGAAGTACGTGGTTACCACAAGCCAATCATGCTTGCCGGTGGTTTAGGTAACATTCGTTCTGAACATGTTCAAAAAGGTGAAATCCCTGTAGGTGCTAAGCTAATTGCACTAGGTGGTCCGGCAATGAACATCGGTCTTGGTGGTGGTGCTGCGTCTAGTATGACTTCAGGTCAATCAAACGAAGACTTAGACTTTGCATCGGTACAGCGTGAAAACCCAGAAATGGAACGTCGTTGTCAGGAAGTTATCGATAAATGTTGGCAGCTAGGTGATGCAAACCCAATCGCTTTCATCCACGATGTGGGTGCAGGTGGTCTTTCAAACGCATTCCCTGAGCTTGTAGACGACGGTGGTCGTGGTGGTAAATTCCAACTTCGTGACATTCCAAACGATGAGCCGGGTATGGCACCACACGAAATTTGGTGTAACGAATCTCAAGAGCGTTACGTATTAGCTGTTGCAGCAGAAGACTTCGCGCGCTTCGAAGCAATCTGTAAACGTGAGCGTGCAGAATACGCTGTTATTGGTGAAGCAACAGAAGAGCGTCACTTAACGGTTGAAGATAGCCACTTCGGTAACAACCCAGTTGATCTTCCGCTTGATGTTTTACTTGGTAAAGCACCAAAAATGCATCGTGAAGTTGAATCGAAAAAAGCGCAATCTCAACCATTAGACGTTGCTAACATTGATGCTGCAGACGCTGCACAGCGTTTATTACGCTTACCAACGATTGCTGAGAAAACATTCTTAATCACCATTGGTGACCGTACGGTAACGGGTTTAGTTGCGCGTGACCAAATGGTAGGTCCTTGGCAGGTGCCAGTAGCAAACTGTGCGGTAACAGCCGCTGCGTTTGATACTTACCACGGTGAAGCAATGTCATTAGGTGAACGTACTCCAGCTGCACTTTTAAACTACGGTGCTTCTGCTCGTTTAGCTGTGGCTGAGTCACTAACGAACATCGCGTGTGCGAACATTGGTGGCCTTGAAAATATCAAGCTATCTGCAAACTGGATGGCTGCAGCAGGCCACCCAGGCGAAGATGCGGGTCTTTACGAAGCTGTAAAAGCGGTAGGTGAAGAGCTTTGTCCGGCGCTCGGTTTAACTATTCCTGTGGGTAAAGACTCAATGTCGATGAAAACTCAATGGGATGAAAACGGCGAGCAAAAATCGGTTACTGCACCATTATCATTGATCATTACTGCCTTTGGTCGTGTTGAAGATGTGCGTAAAACCGTAACGCCACAGCTACGTACTGATAAAGGTGAGTCATCACTATTATTAGTTGATTTAGGTGCGGGTCAAAACCGTATGGGCGCATCAAGCCTTGCACAGGTTTATAAGCAACTAGGGGATGTAACGCCTGACGTTGATAACCCTGTATTATTAAAAGGCTTCTACGAAGCAATGCAAGCGCTTGTTGCTGATAACAAGCTACTTGCTTACCATGACCGTTCAGACGGTGGTTTATTCACTACGGTTGCTGAAATGGCATTTGCTGGTCACACGGGTGTTACTGTTGACCTTGCTGGCTTAACAGGTTCAGACATCGAAGCGCTTTACAATGAAGAGCTAGGTGCGGTTATCCAAGTGGCAAACGCTGACTTAGACGCAGTTAAAGCCGTTCTTGCAGACCATGGCTTAGCAGCTATCAGCCATGAAATTGGCGCACTAAACGCTGATGATCGTGTGGTATTCACTCGTGGTGATGATGTGGTTCTTAACCACACGCGTACTGAGCTTCGTACTATGTGGGCAGAAACAACTTACCAAATGCAAGCACGTCGCGATAACCCTGAGTGTGCTAAGCAAGAGTTTGACGCTAAGTTTGACGCAAAAGACCCTGGTCTTAATGTAAAACTAAACTTTGACTTAAACGAAGATGTTGCAGCGCCTTACATTGCAACAGGTGCGAAGCCGAAAATGGCGATTCTACGTGAGCAAGGCGTTAACTCTCACTTAGAAATGGCTGCGGCATTTAACCGTGCAGGCTTTGCTGCGGTTGACGTGCACATGAGCGACATTCTTGAAGGTCGTTTAACACTTGAGCAATTTAAAGGCTTAGTGGCATGTGGTGGTTTCTCTTACGGTGACGTATTAGGTGCAGGTGAAGGCTGGGCTAAGTCAATCCTATTTAATGAGATGGCGCGTGAGCAGTTCCAAAGCTTCTTCCACCGCGAAGATACATTCAGCTTAGGTGTGTGTAATGGCTGTCAAATGCTTTCAACATTGAAAGAATTGATCCCGGGCACTGAGCACTGGCCTCGTTTCGTAACGAATAAGTCAGAGCGTTTTGAAGCTCGCTTTAGCCTTGTAGAAGTACAAGAAAACCCATCGGTATTCTTTAACGGTATGGCAGGTTCACGTATGCCTATCGCTGTTTCTCACGGTGAAGGTCATGCTGAGTTCGCAAACGGTGATGCAGTTAAAGCAGCGCTTGAATCAGGTACTGTGGCAGTGAAGTTTGTTGATAACTACGGTAACCCAACAACGCAATACCCAGCTAACCCGAATGGCTCGCCAGAAGGTATCACAGGTATTACCTCAACTGATGGCCGTGCAACGGTTATGATGCCGCACCCAGAGCGTGTATTCCGTACTGTTGCTAACTCATGGCACCCAGATGAGTGGACTGAGGATAGCCCATGGATGCGTATGTTCCGCAACGCTCGTAAAAACGTTGGCTAGAACTTAATTGTGTGCCTAGCTATACAAGCTAGGTTCATACAAACCGTTTAAACTAAAAAGGCTGCACTATCATGTGTGGCCTTTTTGTTTATAATGATCTGAGAAGCGAGAAGCGAGAAGCGAGAAGCGAGAAGCGAGAAGCGAGAAGCGAGAAGCAAGGAGAGTTTTTTGAGTTTTAAGCGTGCGTGTGTTGGGTTGCTAGGTATCGTGCTAAGCATGGTGTTGTTGGCGTATCTTTTCAGATTACCACTGACATCGTGGTATTTAACGCCTATGCTCAGTAAAAATGGCGCCGAGCTTCACTGCATTGATTGGTCATTAACTCGCCAGCTTGATTTGAATATTGAGAAATTATGCTTAACTTATCAAGGGCAGCAAATAGAGTTAGCTGACATCCTTGCTAACAAGCAACAGGTTAGTGTTTCTCGAGCCAATCTTATAATTAGCAATCAGACTAATAATCAACAACCTGACGCTTCAAAAACTGAATTTAAAAAGCTTGCCTTGGTATTACCCGAGCAAAGGCCGCTAATTCGAATTGAGCAGCTTGATGTAGTCTCACCGTTTACCGACACCCCTGTTAGGCTGGAGATACAAGAAAAGCGCCTAAATCATTTTACGATTTCGCGGGATCTCAATGCTGACGTTGTAATATCTAATTATGAAGTCAAAGCCAACATCACGTTTGATGAGCAAGTGGCTGAGCGGTTCGTAACATTGCCAACAAGCAGCCATTTTACCACTCAGTCACAGATTAAGTTTGATGGAATTACAGTTGCAATTGAAAGCTCAATTAATGCAAGTTATCAGCATGCAATAAAGGAGTGCGAATTAGGTTTTGCCAGTGAAGGGCAAATGAGTGCTAAGTATCAATTAAATCAACAGCACTTATACGCGGATTTATCAGCTTTACAAAATCAGCTTAGCGCAAACCGAGATTGCTTAAACACCATAGCAGATCAACAGCATCAATCATTTATTGAAGCGCAGTTACCGCTTACTTGGCAGTTACACATTGAAAAACCAGTCAGTGTAGAAGGTGAGCTGCTATCAATCCCAACTGTAAAGCTGCAAGCTACAGAAGGGCAAAGTGAGGTGACAGTCAGTAATACGAGCCTTTCTTTGCTGGAGCCGCTCGCATCACTTAATAGCCAAGTTAGCATTGATTTTAATAGTAAAGATATAGATGAGCTTAAACTCAATGCGCATTTGCATGAAAGCAGCGTTAGCGCTGATTTTGAACTGTCGGTGGAGTCATTACCAGCATTTTTAGATTTTCAGGCTGACGGTGCTCTGGTTGAGGGTATTGGGGCTAAAGGAAAGCTAGATATCGATGAGTTATTTACTAGTCCTACAGCTAAACTGAATACCAATATCAGTGCTAAAAATGCGCTAATATCAGGTGCACAGTTAGCTGATTTTAGCAGCGCGATTGACGCTGAGTATAATGCCCAGCAGCACCTCGTTGTTAAAGCCAATAGCAAGGTTAAATCATTAAATTATGATGATATGAATGCAGTAAAAATAAGTAATGAGCTAACCCTTAGTACAGACCTCAGTGTGGGGGAATTATTTGCTGATATTGATGCCAAAACCACTGCCGCCAAATTATCAACAGCAGAGCTTAGCTTAAATAAGTTGTCTGTTGTGTCAAAGGCTCTTCAAAGCCGCGCCTTGCAGGCAACGCATCATGTATTTGCAGATGGCTTTGAAGCGCTTGTCAGTCATCATATGTCTGAGGTTGCGCATCCGTTTGAGTTGGTGATACCAGAGCAAGCAGTATCCAAACTTAACCCAATAATTGCTCAGTTTGAGCCGCTTGCTACAGTCACCGACGGAGTCGTTTCGGGCAATATAAAAGGGGATGTAAATCTTCAACAAGCACAGGGCAATTTGCAGATAAATAAACTTAGTGCGCTTTATAATAATTATCTAGCGAATGATTTTGCAGTGAATTTGAACGGCACGTTTAATTCAGGCCAGCTTAATATTGCAGCGACTAAATTTACACTCAATGAACTGCGCGCTGGTGCCGTGGTCAAAAATATACAAGGTCAGTTGCAGGTAACGGCTAATCAGCCTTGCGCAGCTAATTTAACTGGTCAGGTTATGGGCGGCGCATTTGTGGTAAATAAGTACTGCCCACTCAGTGATAACCAAACCGCGACTGTTAAGTTTGAAAATATTGATGCCAGCAAATTGGTCACCCTTGATGCTGAGTCTGGCATTAGCTTAAGCGGGCGCTTAGCAGGCACCTTACCTGTTGTTATAAGCAAACAGGGCATAGAGGTAAAGCAAGGGCAGCTAGTTAATCAAGGTGATGGTAAATTACTGATTACTAATAATGCAGGTTTTGAAGCTGTAAAAGCGCAGCAACAGGAGCTGAGCACAACGCTGAGTTTACTTGAGAACTTAGATATTAAAAAACTACGTAGCAGTGTTAACCTCAAACCAGATGGTTGGTTACATTTAGGTGTTAATTTAGAGGGTTATAATGAAGCGCAGCAGCAAGCAGTGAACTTTAATTATAACCATGAAGAGAATGTATTTACCTTGCTTAGAGCGCTGCGTTTAAGTGATGAAATTACTCAAAAAGTTGAGAAAGAGTATGCAAAAAAAGGAAGCAATGATGGCTAAGTGGTTAGTAATGCTGACGGCGGTAGGCATGCTGAGTGCCTGTACTCACCGTGTTGAGGTGGCAGCAAAAGAGCCGATTACAATCAACTTAAATGTAAAAGTTGACCATGAGATCCGCGTAAAAGTGGATAAAGAACTTGATACCTTATTCAGTGATGACAGCGAATTATTCTAAGGAGCACATATGCGTAAATTACAACTTAAAAAACTAAATGTGATCACCTTGATCAGTGCTGTTTGTTTATCTTTCTCTGCTTGGGCTATCAGCCTTGATGATGCAAAGAGCCAAGGTTTAGTGGGTGAAGACAGCTCAGGCTATTTAGGTTTAGTGGTTAATAACAGCGAAGCAAAAGCGGTCGTTGACGAAATTAATGCAAAGCGTAAAGAGCAATATTTAAAACTTGCGAAAAAGAACAACCTTTCGTTAGCACAAGTTGAAGCTCTTGCTGCGGCTAAAACTATCGAAAAAACTAAGCCGGGTCACTACATTGAAGTGAACGGTGAGTGGGTAAAAAAATAACTCACTAAATTTAATAGCTATAAAAAATAAAAAGCCAGCATTGCTGGCTTTTTATCTATTAAACGCCGGTAGGTGTTAGCGCTTATCGATGCAGTTTTGCAGCAGCTGCTGCCAAAAGTCGATGCCTTTGCGTCTTGCTAGTTTAATGTTGTGCTCTGGGATCGATTCGGGTTCATCGTAGCTGTCTAACGCTTCGCTCATGCTGGCTTCACGGATCAAATGCAGTGTTGGGTAAGGTGCACGATTCGTATAGTTTGCAGCGTCGCTGTCATCGCTATCAGCAAACACATAGTCAGGATGAAAGTTGGCTATTTGATACTTACCTTCATAGCCTTGCGCAGCTAAAAGCGCATTGGCTAAATCGACTAAATCTAAGAACTCTTCAAAATCCTTAAAGCCTTGCTCAAACATTAATAAAGTGGTTTCGCGCTCTGCTTGTTGGTCTAACGCGCTACATTGCTCAAGCATATCCATTACTGCATCATCAAGCGTAATAGACTGACTGATTTGATAATGAATGCAATTGCTTTCAACTTCTTTACGGGCAAACGGGCAGAAATTGTATTTTACGATTACGCTTGATACCCATTCGCGCATTTGTATTTCTGGGCGATTCATCGCTTGCTTTGAAGTCACATTATTTCTCTATTCTATTTTACTTTTCTACCGTACTTTTCTAAGTAAAGCTCAATTAAATTAACCGTTTTACTGATGGCGCCTTGATTGTTAGCAACGCATTTCGCAGCTTGTTGACCGAGCTTAATCGTCTTTTGTACATCAGTACTCAAAGCGATAAGTGTGTCAGCAAGGTGATTTTCATCGGTAACGGTTTTAGCTCCTTGAGCACTAATCAGCTCAGGATAAATATGGTCAAAGTTATAGGTATGAGGACCTGCTAATACGCCAACAGAAAACGCTGCTGACTCTAACGGATTATGGCCGCCTCGCTCGATTAAACTACCACCAACATAGCTGATGTTTGCCACACCATATAAGCATTGTAACTCACCTAACGTGTCAGCTAACACAACTTGTTGGTTGTTATAGTTATCTTCACTGCGACGGCTAAAGCTCAAATTTGAGCTTTTTAAAACTTCAGCGACTTTATCAAATTGCTCTGGGTGACGTGGAGCAATAATCAAAAGTGCGTGGGGTAACGCTTTTAACAGCTTTTCATGAGCAGTTAAAATAAGCTCATGTTCAACAGGGTGAGTGGAGCCTGCAACCCAGATAAAGCGCTCGTTGTTATACTGTTTTTTTAGTACTGCAACTTTATTTAATTGCTCTTCTGTAGGCGTGATATCAAATTTAATTGAGCCAAATACGCGTGCCTTTTCAGGTTTTAAACCAAGTTCAATAAAACGTTTGGCATCATTTTGATTATGACTAGCAAGATCGCTAATAGACTGCATTATCACCTTAGTTAAAGGCATTACCTTTTGGTAGCCTTGCTGTGATTTTGCTGAAAGTCGGGCATTTAAAACAAGTACTTTTGTGCCGTAATTGTTGCTTTGCGCCATAAGGTTTGGCCAAAGCTCAGTTTCTAAAATACACAGTACCTTTGGCTGGATTCGTTTTAAAAATCGATTGGTAGCGAAGAAAAAATCAATCGGTAAATAACTACAGCTAACCGCATCTTTAAAGTTATTTTTTATTTGCTCGCGACCTGTTGGGGTATTACAGGTTACTAAAATAGTAAGCGCTGGATTTTCTGATTGAACAGCCTTAATAAGCGGGGTTGCCGCTAACACTTCCCCTACAGAGGCACAATGAAAAACAACATCGTGATGAGATAAGTTCGAAAAGCCAAAGCGCTCAGCAAAATGCTCACGGTAACCCTTATTCTTTTTGCCACGTAAAACATACAGGTAAAAAACAACCAGTGGACTTAGTAGGTATAAAAGTAAAGAGTATAAAATGCGCGCCATAATTTTTAATATATAGAGTTTTAGGGTAGTTTAACGCTAATCGAGCTGTTGCCAATAGTTAGTCTACATATAACTGTAATTATCCAGTCGATATTCATAAAAGTACGATAAACTGAACACAAAGAAATAAATCTGTGGAATAATAACATTATTACTCCTGCCAAAGTTTGTTCCAAAGAGGGATATTCATGCCTGAATTAGATTCTGTAGCAGCAAGCTACTTAGAAAGTTTGAACCGCCATCAAATGTTATTTGAAACGATGGATACATATCACCCAGAAGTGATGCAATTACTTGAAGTATGTCACAGCGCTTTGCAAGCAGGTGGTAAGGTTATTTGGTTTGGTAATGGCGGTAGTGCGGCTGATGCACAGCATTTAGCTGCTGAGTTTGTCGTACGTTACAAATTGGAGCGCGGTCCGCTGGCTTCTATCGCATTAACAACAGACACCTCAATTTTAACCGCTCACAGTAACGACTATCACTTTGATACTGTATTTGAGCGCCAAGTGCAGGCGTTATGTAAACCTGAAGATTTGGTGATTGGCTTAACCACCTCAGGCACTAGTCCTAACATCAATCTTGCACTGGCAGCGGCAAATGAAATTGGCGCCTTTACAGTCGCATTAACAGGCCGAGATGGCGGTAAAGTAAAAGATATCGCTAAGCTACCTATTATCATTAAAAATGATGAAACAGCGCGTATCCAAGAGGCGCATATGTTCATCGGACATTGGCTATGCGAAGCCATCGATATGGTTGTAGCGGAGCAAAAGTAATGGATTTAGCGTTACTAAAAAACCTTTCAAAGGCACGTATTTTGGTCGTTGGTGATGTCATGCTAGATAGATATTGGCATGGCGATTCAGGACGTATTTCGCCTGAAGCCCCAGTACCTGTTGTTAAAGTCAGTAAATTTGAAGACAAAGCTGGTGGTGCAGCAAACGTAGCAAAAAATATTGCTCGTTTAGATGGTAGAGTGGGCCTACTAGGATTAGTTGGTGAAGATGAAAGTGGGCAAATCCTCGAAACAATTTTAAGTTCAGAGAAAATTGATTCGCAATTAGTGAGTGTTTGCGATTTACCGACAATTTCTAAAATGCGAGTAATCAGCCGTCATCAGCAAGTTGTTCGATTAGACCTTGAAGAGAGCTTTACTGAGCAACACAGCCAATTGTTATTAAACCGTTTAGAGCTGGTTTTAGATGACTACGATTTTGTGTTGTTTTCTGATTACAACAAAGGCTCTTTGAGCTTAATTCAACAAATGATTCAGGTTGCAAAGAAAGCGGGTAAAACGGTACTTATTGATCCTAAATCATCTGATTTAAGCTTATATCGTGGTGCTGATTACATAACCCCTAACTTAAACGAGTTTAAGCTTGCTGGTGGTTTGACGGACTCTGAGCAAAACTTGACTGACAGCGCACGTAAGCTAATTACTGAAGCGGGCATCGCTGCTATGTTGTTAACTCGCTCAGAGCAGGGTATGTCGTTAATCAGCCAAGCAGAAAAACATGATTTTGCGGCCCAGCAGCTTGAAGTCAGCGATGTTACTGGCGCCGGCGATACCGTAATCGCGACGCTTGCCGTGATGCTTGGTGCGGGTATGGCAGCAAAAGATGCGGTTGAAATTGCCAACCTTGCTGCCGGAATTGCGGTGAGTAAACTGGGTGCCGCAACCGTATCGCCAGAAGAGCTAAGCCGTAAGCTTGGTCAATATTTACAGCAAACTGGCGAGCATTACCAAACGCCGTTTGAAGATGTGCTTCAGCATATTGAGTTTGCTAAGCAAAATGGTGAAAAAATAGTTTTCACTAATGGCTGTTTTGACATTCTTCACGCAGGCCATGTGCGCTACCTAGCACAGGCTAAAGCACGAGGTGACAGGCTGGTTGTTGGCTTAAATAATGATGAATCAATCACTCGCTTGAAAGGTCCAGAAAGACCGATTAATCCATTGGATGAACGTGCCATGGTATTAAGTGCATTGGCATCAGTTGACTGGGTTATTCCATTTGGCAGTATTGAAGAAAATGACACGCCAGCTAAGCTTATTGAGCAAATTAGCCCTGATGTACTAGTAAAAGGCGGCGATTATACCGTTGACCAAATTGCCGGTGCCGATCATGTATTACGCCATGGCGGCAAAGTCGAAGTACTTGAGTTTCTTAATGGTTGCTCAACATCAAACGTAATTAGCAAAATCAAAAGTTAATAAAAAAGCCAACATGTGTTGGCTTTTTTGATTCTAAAAGTTCATTTCATATTTCATAAATGCGGAGGTTTCAGTGTCTGATTCCTCCATTGATTTATTCTTAGCAGCCAGAGCACCGAAAGAGATTCTTCCTTGTAATGCTAACATTCTGTAGCGCAGTTCTAGTTGTGTACTATCAATGGCATTTTTAGTGATTGTATGCCCTAAATCTGGGTTGCTAGGGTAAAGATCTACATTGTCGTTGTTGTAATCAACTTGGCGCAGTTTAACCTGCCAATCGTTGCCATTTCTATGTTGCCCAAGCACTGTGAGTACAAGGGACTCTGTGTCGTTATCAAATGTAGAACCAATCGTTCTTCCTTGATAGCGATAACCAGAATTATATTTACCATGCTCGTAATAGCAGTTATATGAGATCACAGCACCAGGCACAGATTCATCACCAGAGCATGAAACTACAGTATCAATGTATTCAATGTTTACTTTGATATTTTGCTCTGCAAATGGAATTGTTGTCTCTACACCCGCTAAATACGCTCTGTCTGCGGGCTTAAAGTAGCTACTAGCATCTTCGCCAATCGTACTTACATAAATAGCGTACGGGTATGAATAGAGAGTATCTGACCAGCGTAAATCAATACCTGCCAGTTGGTTGCCTAATTTTGACTTCTCAGCTTCAGTACAGTCTTGCGATCCATCAGGGCAAGTACTTTTACCTGAAACCATATCAAAAAATTCTGAGATAGATTGTGGTTCACCATCCCCGCCCCATTGTGCAGACCAGCTTAGAGCAACCTCAAGCTGCTGAATTGGTCTAAAGTTCACTCGGCTACTCCAAAGTAGCGCATCAGGGACTGCTCGGGTAGATTCAAGCTTAGCCATTTGAGTTGTTAAGCTCCAAGGACCAATCCAACTCAACCAAGCTGATTCAAAAGCGGTGGCTTTTTCACGACTAATGCTGAAAGCTTGTAAAGGTTTACTATTCGCTGTGAGAATTAGACTGTTGTCAACACCTGGTCCCCAGAATTGTTCAACTGCACCTGCACGAAAGACCCAATTGCCAATTTTATAGGCAAGGTAACTATGGTCAAAAGTAATATCATCACAATCAGTAAGAGCTTGATGATCTTCAGCTATGTCTGATTGTTCCATGCCCTCTAGATAGCATTTTCGACCATCAGAACGATAATTAACTGCTAGTTTACCAGCTAAACTTTCACCTAAATAACTATAAGCGACGGTCGCTTCTGATTTTTGTGTGTTGGTGGCGCCAAAACTCGTGGCTGGTAATGTATCTGTTGATAGAAAAACTTCAGTATGGAAATTGTGCTGCTCGGTATTTTCGGCTTTATATCTGTGCTTTACACGAAGTAAAGCATCTTGAACAAAACTAGGTAATTGCTCTAGTGTGGTGTCATTTAATTCATCAATAAAGCTATTCCACATTAGCGGGTATGTCGTTACAGGAGCTTTAATCACTCCTGTATCCGCTAATAATTGAATGTCGGCTCGTAAGCCATAGTCGTCTGGTTTAACCCAAGGTTCAGCAGCTAGAGGTAGACTAAATGCGCTAGCAAGAGCGAATAATAAAAGTGTTTTTTTAGGCAATGCTTAATTCTCGGTTTGTTTTTTGGGACTAGAAGTCTACCAACCCTACATGATGATTGCAGTAAATAATTCACAACGAGTAATTCGTCTAGGTATCGTAAAAGGAACTCAATTTGATGTATAATCTGGCAAATTTTATAATTTAAAGTGTAATGGAAAAAAAACGCCTTTTATTTATCCCCGTGTCATCATCTGAAGGAATAGGTGAATACATGCGTTCGTTATCATTTGCTCATTATTTAAATGAGTGTTTTCCCGATCGTTTAGACATCCACTTTTTATTAAATAAACATACAAATTACGCTTTTGATTGCCCATTTGATACAACACTCATAGAGCAATCAGCGACAAAAGAAACGCGTAAAGTTAATCAATTAATTGAAGCATTTAAGCCTAACTTGGTTGTTTTTGATTGTGCGGGTAGAGCAGCCCAAATGAAAACAGCAAAGCGTGCAGGGGCTAAAGTGGTGTTTATTTCACAGCATAATAAAAAAAGAGCGAAAGGCTTAAAGCTAAATCGTTTAAATTTAATAGATAAACATTGGGTTGCGCAACCTGATTATTGTATTGAAAAAATAAGCTTCAGTGAGCGATTAAAGCTTAAGCTCTTTCCTTTGTCACCTCCGGTAAATGTGGGTCCTTTTTTCTCGCAGTCATCAAGTACTGACACGTATCAATTGTTAGCTCAATTTAACCTTACTAATGAAGGTTATTTTTTAGTAAATGCAGGATCAGGTGGGCACGGTGAAAAAACACAGCTATTTGCTGATATTTTTTATCAAGCAGCCAAGAAAATAGCTGCTGAAACAGGCTTGAAAGGTATCGTTGTTTTTGGTTCTAACTACCCAAACGATCTACCTAAAGATGATACCCTGATCATCTTAAAAAGTTTACATGCAAGTAAATTTGTTGGTGTATTAGCACATGCTAATTTTGCAGTGTTATCAGCGGGGGACAGTTTATTACAAGCTATTTCACTCAAAGTCCCCACTGTTGCTGCAGCAATTTCCAAGGACCAACCGAAACGTTTGCAAAACTGTGTGGACAGTAACTTAACTTTAGCGGCAGACCCAACGTTAGACAGTTTAAGTGACGCTGTTAAACGATTACTGGAACCAGCAACTTATCAAGCAACTAAAAACGTTTTGGCGAAAATAAAACCGCATAATGCCAAGAAAGAAATGCTGCAAGGTGTGTCTGAGTTATTGTTTGGGATTTCTAAATGAAGGTTGCCATAGTTATTGATTCTTTGGTTGGCGGTGGGGCTGAGAAAGTGATGCTGACGCTGGCTGGCGAGCTTTTGGCTCAACAACATGAAGTTGTCATTCTTAGTTTAGCGAACTCGATTGAATATACCTTATCATCACAGCTGCATGTTGAATGTTTGTTTGACCATAAGGCAAAAAAAGTTGATAGATTCTGGCAACTAAAAAAAAGCGTACAACATATCGAAAACTGGTTTGCACAATACCAATCTAAAAACGGGGAATTTGATCTCGTTCTATCAAATCTAGATCGTAGTAATAATTTGCTAATTTGCAGTACTATTAAACATGTTTTCTATGTCATTCATAACTCAATTACGGCTGAGTTAAATAGACAAAAGAAACTTGGACCATTTGCTTATCATTATTTACTGAAGAGTAAAAAGCGCTTGTCAGGGCAAAATTTAATTTGTGTTTCTAAAGGTATTGAAAGTGAAATTAAACAGCAAAAGTTGATTAGTCCCCGCAGTATCACAACAATTTTTAACCCGTTCAATATTCAATGCATAGTCAAAAAAGCGAGTGAAGCTGAGTTAGGATTGCCAAGTGAGCCTTACATTATTCACGTTGGTCGTTTAGCAAAACAAAAAAGACATGATGTTTTATTTTCAGCATTTGCTAATTTAAATACATCCCATAAGCTTGTTTTATTATGTAATAAAGTTAATAAAGCCGCCAAACTTGGTCGCCAGCATGGTATTGAAGATAGGCTTATTTTGCCAGGCTTTCAGCAAAACCCATATGCTTGGATTAAAGGCGCTGATGCTTTGGTACTGAGTTCAGATTATGAAGGATTACCTACTGTTCTCATTGAGGCGCTCATACTGGGTACGCCAGTTGTAAGCACCGATTGTACTCATGGACCAAAAGAAATCTTAACGGGTAGTTTAGCCAAGTATTTAGTTCCTACAAATAACCCAGGGGCTTTAACTCAAGCTATTGAGTCTGTGTTAAACGATAAGCCAGAGGTTGTTGATGCAGAAATACTATCAAAAATACCATCAACAAAAGTTGCTGAAAGTTATTTAGCATTGGCCCAAAATCGATAATTAGTTCAGCAATGCTTGGTAGTCACACACCAGTGACTGCCAATCACTTTGTTGCCAATGCATCACTTCGTTACGGCCTTGCTCTTTTGCAAATGAGCGGGCAAGGCGCTTAATGTTCTCTGTTTGCCAGCTAGCATGTGGCTGTTTGATTTCACCGCGGTCAAAGTCGATGATAAACACCTTCCCTGAATCATCGAACAAAATATTGTTGATGTTTAAATCTGCGTGATAGACGCCGTTATTGTGAAACTCGCTGAGAGAGACAGCTATCGCTTTTAGCTCAGACTGGCTAAGTGGGCGCGTGATTAAAATATCTAACACACTTTTTGCGCCTGTTACTGCCTCGGTAATGATATCGCCGCGATAGATTAAGCCTCGGGTGGTCACTTTTGCCGCAATAGGTGTAGGCACATTTAGGCCAAGCTCAAGTAAGCGCATCATCAGTGTAAACTCTTTATAGACACGAGTTTGTTTTAAACCAACATATAGGTACTGATCGCTCAGTAACTTACCTACTAACCCACCGCGCCAATAGTGACGCAGAACGCCTGTAAGCTGTTGATGTTTAAAAAACCATGCTGTTGCGCGACCTTTTTTTGCGCCAACTATTTTATCTTGTTGTTGCCAATAATTGGCATCGAACCACTGTTGCGTGAGCTCATCTTTATAAGCTGGGTGACACAAAAGGGTGGTGTTTTGTAGATGCTGAGTTTCAAACATAACAACTTCAAGATTAAATAAAATTAGCGCTATCTTACCGTATTTTTAGCTTTTCGCATAAGTGCTTGCATTAGCATCAAGTTAATTTAAGATCGCATATTATTTGCTGTAGCTAAGGGCGCACGTGACTCAATCAACCTCCTATTCAGATATTTGTATTTTAAGGCTTTCGGCTATTGGTGATGTATGTCATGCCGTATCAGCAGTGCAAGCAATTCAAAAGGCACATCCGAAGGCAAAAATTACCTGGGTGATTGGTAAAGTTGAGGCCATGTTACTGGCTGATTTACCAGGCGTTGAGTTTGTTGTGTTCGATAAAAAACAGGGCAAACAGGCTTATCAGCAACTAAAAGATACGTTCAAGGGGCGTAAATTTGATGTGCTATTACATATGCAAGTAGCACTAAGAGCGAATCTAGCAGCCCGTTGTATTCCGGCAAAAGTCAAAGTAGGGTTTGATTGGGCTCGCTCAAAAGAGTTACATAGCTTGTTTATTAATAAGCGTATTGCCCCGCAATCAGAGGCGCATGTATTAGAAGGCTTTAAAGGTTTTGCTCAAGCAATAGGGACCCCTGATTACAAACCTCAATGGCAAATGCCGGTTACCGAGCAGCACCAACAAGCAGCCGATGTGCTATTAGGCGATGAGCGTTTAGCCGGGCGTATTTTTGTTATCTCGCCTGCGGCAAGTAAAAAAGAGCGTAATTGGTTACCTGAGCGTTATGCTGCACTTGCTGAATATGCTCATCAAAAAGGCTTTTCGGTGGTTATTACTGGCGGCCCAACCCCTTTAGAGATTGAACTTGCCGAGCAAATTATCGCGCAGAGTTCGGCACCTGTGCTTAACTTAGTAGGGAAAACTCAACTAAAAGAACTGTTATGTGTTTTGAAACGTGCGGCGTTAGTGCTAGCTCCTGATACTGGGCCTGCGCATATGGCTGTAACGGTAGGAACACCTGTTATTGGTTTGTATGCCCACTCAAACCCAAAACGCACAGGGCCTTATTTATACCAAGATTATGTTGTTGAGGTTTATCACCAAAATTTACGTGAGCAAACAGGCAAAACAGCGCAAGAGCTACCTTGGGGAACACGCGTTAAAGGGGCTGATTTAATGGCGCAAATAAGTGTTGAAAAGGTGATTTCGATGTTTGACCACGTGGTAGATAAAGAGCAATTGTAATGAGCAAAGTTTTATTTTTAGACCGTGATGGTGTGGTCAATATTGATCATGGCTATGTATACAAACCAGAAGAGTTTGAATTTGTACCTGGTGTATTTGAGGCGTGCAAAGCCTTCTCTGATGCCGGTTATAAAATTGTGGTGGTAACTAACCAGTCAGGTATTGGCCGTGGTTATTATTCAGAGCAAGATTTTTACAACCTCACTGAGTGGATGAAGGGCGAGTTTTTAAGTAACGGCGTTACTATTCTTGATGTCTATTTTTGTCCGCATCATCCAAGCAAAGCAGAGCCTGCCTATTTGCAAGAATGTAATTGTCGCAAGCCTGCCCCAGGTATGCTTTTACAAGCCATTGATGAGCATCAAATCGATCCATCACACAGCATTATGGTTGGCGATAAACTTGGCGACCTTATTGCCGCTGAAAGAGCTAATATCGCGACCCGTGTTTTAGTTCGCTCAGGGCAAAGTTATGCCGAGTCAACAGAACAACACGCCGATGTAGTCTGCGAGTCTTTAGCTGAGTTACCTGCTTTAATTTTACAGTCTTAGCAGGTAAGACCAGTTTATTTCGCAACCCTTACGGTCTGCGACGAACTGCAAACAGTGCAATTGTTCGGCTAAGCTTTTACAATAGGCGCAAAATTTAATGTCATGCTAATCATTTCTGGTTAGATACAAGAATATGTGGAGATTACAGATGAGAGCATCTGCGTTTTTTAATCAGTTGCAGCAGCAAATTGATGAAGTGAAAGCTGAAGGCTTATACAAAAGCGAGCGTGTTATCACGTCACAGCAACAGGCTCAAATTGAAGTTGCCTCTGGTGATAAGGTCATTAACTTTTGTGCTAATAACTACCTTGGCTTAGCAAATAGCCCAGAGTTAATTAAAGCAGCTCAACAAGGCCTTGACGATCATGGTTTTGGTGTTGCGTCTGTACGCTTTATTTGTGGTACTCAAGATATTCATAAAACTTTAGAGCAAAAGATCTCAGAGTTCTTAGAAACAGAAGACACTATTCTTTACTCATCATGTTTTGATGCAAACGCAGGTTTATTTGAAACAATCTTAGGCCCAGATGATGCAATCATCTCAGACGCCCTAAACCATGCTTCGATCATTGATGGTGTGCGTCTTTGTAAAGCAAAGCGTTTCCGCTATGCAAATAACGACATGAGCGACCTTGAAAAGCAACTTATTGCTGCTGATGAAGCGGGTGCTAAAACTAAGCTAATCGCTACTGACGGTGTTTTCTCAATGGACGGCGTCATTTGTAACCTTGAAGCGGTTTGTGACCTAGCTGATAAATATGATGCATTAGTGATGGTTGATGACTCTCACGCGGTTGGTTTTGTTGGTGAAAATGGTAAAGGTACGCCAGAGTATTGTGGTGTACTTGACCGTGTTGATATCATCACAGGTACCCTTGGTAAAGCACTTGGTGGCGCATCAGGCGGTTACACTTCAGGTAAAAAAGAAATTGTTGAGTGGTTACGTCAACGCTCTCGTCCATACCTTTTCTCAAACTCACTTGCACCATCAATTGTTACTGCATCAATTAAAGTACTTGAGATGCTAAGCAATGGCGGCGAATTACGCGCTAAGCTTTGGGATAACGCAAAGTATTTCCGTGAACAAATGGAAGCAGCAGGATTTACCTGTGCAGGCAAAGACCACGCTATTATCCCTGTCATGTTAGGCGATGCTAAAGTTGCCTCAGCCATGGCTGACAAATTACTTGCTGAAGGTATTTACGTAACAGGTTTCTCATTCCCTGTAGTACCAAAAGGCCAAGCACGTATTCGTACGCAAATTTCTGCGGCGCATACAAAAGAGCAATTAGATACCGCTATTGCTGCCTTTACCCGTATTGGTAAAGAAATGGGTGTTATCTAATTTTATTTCCTAAACCGAAGCTTTTGCTTCGGTTTTGTTTAATTGAGTGTAAATCATGAAAGCATTATCTAAATTAAAAGCAGAACCAGGGATCTGGATGACTGATGCGCCAAAACCTGAAGTTGGCCATAACGATCTGCTTATTAAAATCCGCAAAACAGCAATTTGTGGAACAGATGTCCATATTTATAAATGGGATGAGTGGGCACAAAATACAATTCCTACGCCAATGGTTGTTGGTCACGAGTATGTAGGTGAAGTGGTTGATATGGGTCAGGAAGTACGTGGTTTCCAAGTGGGTGACCGTGTTTCTGGCGAAGGCCATATTACCTGTGGTCACTGTCGTAACTGTCGCGCTGGTCGTGTTCATTTATGTCGTAATACAACAGGCGTAGGTGTTAACCGCGAAGGTGCATTTGCTGAATACCTTGTGATCCCAGCTTTCAACGCATTTAAAATTCCAGATAACATTCCTGATGAACTAGCATCAATCTTTGACCCATTCGGTAATGCAGTACACACAGCGTTGTCGTTTGACTTAGTAGGTGAAGACGTATTAATCACAGGTGCTGGTCCTATTGGTATCATGGCTGCTGCTGTTGCCAAACATGTTGGTGCACGTCATGTGGTTATCACCGATGTAAACGAATACCGCTTAGATTTAGCACGTAAAATGGGCGCGACTCGTGCTGTAAACGTAGCAACTGAAAAGCTTGAAGATGTAATGAAAGAGCTTGGCATGACCGAAGGCTTTGATATTGGTCTTGAAATGTCAGGTGTGCCAGTTGCATTTAACAGCATGCTAAACAACATGAATCACGGCGGTAAAATTGCCATGTTAGGTATTCCACCTTCAGATATGGCGGTTGATTGGAACCAGGTTATTTTCAAAGGTCTAATTATTAAAGGTATTTACGGCCGTGAAATGTTTGAAACTTGGTACAAGATGGCGAGTCTAATTCAGTCAGGTCTTGATCTGAAACCAATTATCACTCACCAGTTCTCCGTGGATGACTTCCAAGCAGGCTTTGATACAATGATTTCAGGCCAATCAGGTAAAGTAATCCTCAACTGGGATTAATACCGAGTAATTTGATAAGGCGGCTTTGGCCGCCTTTTTAGTTTAGAGAGTACTATGTCGTATAAACATATTTCAGTGAGCGAAACATTTGCGCTGTTAGATAAAGAAGAGGTTGTGATTGCCGATATTCGCGATCCTAACTCATTTCAAACTGGGCATATCCCAGGCGCTGAGCATTTATCAAATGCTAATATCAGCGAATTTATGATGCATAAAGAGTTTGATCAGCCAATCATCATCGTTTGCTATCATGGTGTGAGTTCTCAAGGTGCTGCGAGCTATTTAGTAGAGCAGGGGTTTGAAGACGTATACAGCATGGATGGTGGCTTTACAGCTTGGCAAACGCAACTTCCGGAGCACATTGAACGATGATTGAGTTGGGTAGCATAAATAATCCTCGCGCCGCACAAGGCTTTATAGATTACATAAAAAGTAAGGGCTTACATGGAGAGCTGCGCTCGCAAGATGGACAAACTGTGATTATTTGTGTTGCTCCAGAGCACTTTCATCAAGCTCAACCACTTTGGCAGGAGTTTGCTGCTAACCCTCATGACGAAAAATACCAACAAGCTTCATGGCAGGTAGGCAGTACACAATCGCCTCTGTCATATCAGGGGCAATCCCTTAATTTAAAAGCTCGCTTTAAGGCATTAAGCTGGCTAAACCGTACAGTTACTTTAGTCTCGATAGCTATATTTATTGCCTTCTTATTAGGTGGTTTTGAAACTATTTACAGTATGTTGCAGTTCAACCCTGCACAGCCACTAACTTGGTTTACACCTGCCATTGTGCATTTTAGCGCTATTCATCTTATTTTTAATTTGATCTGGTGGATGACGCTGGGTAACGATATAGAAAAACGCAGCGGTAAATTAACCTTAGTGGGTTTATTTTTAGTGACGGCATTCATTAGTAACTGGGCACAGTTTTTAGTTGTTGGGCCTAACTTTGGTGGTTTAAGCGGTGTTGTGTATGGCTTACTGGGTTTTTGTTGGATCTACAGTGCAATGAGGCCAACAGAGCCGCCACTAGTAAGTAATAGCATTGTTGGTTTTATGCTGGTATGGCTTATTCTAGGCTTTGTAGATATGTTGCCTGTGAGTATGGCGAACTGGGCGCATTTAGCGGGGTTATTGGCTGGTATGGCTTATGCCGTGTCAGACAAGCTGCTTTCACGCAAATAAAAATGGCGGCTTATGCCGCCATCTTACAATTAATGATATAAATACTTAGTAAATAACACTTCTCGGACAATCTCTTGTCCTGTTTCTTGTTTTAGTAGTGCTTTTAGCTTTTCGGTGCAGCGCTTTCTGATTTCTTCGCGACCGGTAAGCGATTTAATGTTTTCTTCAGGCTCTTTTGAGAGTATTTCAACAATCGCATCACGCAATAGTGGAGTGTGATGTTCTACGATTGCGATATCAGATAGATCATTGAGCATGAGATCCACCGTTATACGAACATAGCCAAGCTTTTTATTACCTTGACCTATGTAGTTTGTGATGATGTCAGGCTCAAAACCAAAGTAGCCAACATTTGATTCAGCGCGTACAGACCAACTTGTTGCAGTAACAAGTAGCATGCTTATCAAGTAAATTGATAACAATGATTTTTTCATAGTTAAGAATATTCCACCCTTTCAATGATTTTTAGTCTATACCCAAATTCACTTAAGATACAGGCTGTTCTGCGTTTTTTAACCCTGCTTGAGATTAAATCATGACTTTTTCGAAACGTGCAGCAGTGATATCATTTGCACGGTATTTAAAAATAATGAGTCGTTGTGATCACATTCCCAGTTTCATTAGCTGCAAATTGGCAGCCTGCTTCAGCATTTCCAGATTTGACGCAACAACAGCAAGGTTGGTTGCTTGAAGCTGGGTCATTAACAGCCAAGCTTAAAAGTCACTGTCAGGCTTTTTCAGTTGAAGTTTTAAACGAGGCGCCATTTGACCTAACCGCCGAGCAACAAGCGTTACTCAATACCTCTCTAAGTCAGGCATTAAATCGCGAAGTGTTACTTCTATGCGATGGTAAACCGATGGTTTATGCACAAAGCTGGTTGCCGGCAGATGATACATTAAAAAAGCAGCAGTTACTAAGTATGGGAACAAGGCCGCTCGGTGATGTTATTTTTCAAGACCCAAGCTTATCGCGCACAGAAATAGAAGTTGCTGAATTTTCACAGCAGCACGCTATCCAAGCTTTAACATCTGAAATTGGCTTCTCTTCACAACCATTGTGGGGAAGACGCAGTGTTTTTAGCTTATCTAATGCTCATTTTCTCGTGGCTGAAGTATTCTTACCTGGAGCGTACATTTACCTATGAAGCTAGCTGCACTTAAGGTCGCACATATACCTTACTATAAACAGTTAATGCGTACCGATAAGCCAATTGGCACCTTGTTACTATTGTGGCCAACTTATTGGGCGCTGTGGCTTGCTGAGCTTGGCACACCGAGCTTATTAAATTTTGTGGTTTTTAGTTTAGGCGTCTTTGTGATGCGCAGTGCTGGGTGTGTAATTAATGACTTTGCCGATCGTAAAATAGATGGCTCTGTTAAGCGCACAGCCCAGCGACCGCTGGCAGCAGGTTTGGTATCAAGTGGTGAAGCTCTGAGCTTATTTGTACTGCTTATTGTGGTGGCCTTTGGTTTAGTATTAACACTAGGGTGGTCAACGATATTATTGTCGTTTGGTGCCTTAGCACTGGCGTTTTGTTATCCCTTTATGAAGCGCTACACGCAACTACCGCAAGTTGTGCTTGGTGCTGCATTCAGCTGGGCTATTCCAATGGCCTATATGGCATCGATTGGCTCAGTGCCATTAGAAGCCTGGCTACTATTTACCGCGAATCTTGTTTGGACTGTGGCTTATGACACCATGTATGCCATGGTTGATCGAGATGATGATTTAAAGATTGGCGTTAAATCAACAGCAATCTTGTTTGCCAGCTATGACAGACACATCATCTTTTTACTCAATGCCTTGTTTATTACGATCCTTGCTTACATAGGTATGAGTAATCACCTTGGCTTGCCTTATTGGCTGGGCTTAGCTGCAGCGGTTGGTTTTTTACTTTATCAACAAACGCTTATTCATAAACGAGAGCGAGATCCTTGTTTCAAAGCGTTTTTGAATAACCATTATGTAGGGTTAGTGATTTTTATCGGTATAGCAGCATCCTTGCCACTGCCGTTTTAATTACCTTGGTGGGTCGATAATACCGCTGATTGAGGTATTTTTTCTGAACCAGCCCGCAATAGAGTAGCGTACATCGTTTGCGGGTAATACTTCATGCATAAAGCGTTCGCTTTCAAACATCACCAATAAGCCCGCTTGAGGTTTAATGACTATTTCAATGTCTTTACTTTTTGGTTTGTAGATCACCAATTCACCGCCAGACTCTGGCGTATTTAAGTAACAAACCGTTGTAAAAATGCGATTCGAACGGCCTTTGAAGGCATCATAGTGCTTTTTATAAAAGTCACCTTGTTGATACTTGGCATAATGGCATTCATAATCAAATAAGCCTAAATAGAAGCCACGGTTTAACTGTGTCTTTATCGCTTCCATGGTCGCAAGATAAGTAATTTGTGCTTGGCTTGAGCTATCAAACCAAAAGGTTTTATCTTTACGCACGGTTTTATCTATTTGTTGGTCGTTTAATCGGCCAATACCTGCGGTATGAAAATGCGGGTTAATGCGATAGCAATCTGCAATTAAATCGGCAATTAAGCTTTCATCAATCGCGTTTTCAACAACAGCATATCCTGTACGTTCAATAGCATCTAAGTATGTGTCGGTAATAAGCGGTGCGGTCATTCATGTGCACAATCAAAAAAAGGTGCGTAAGTGTATATGAAAAATTGTGTGATGCACGCTTTTTATGCAGTAAAAAAATGAAGAAATAAAGGGGATTGGCTAGCCTGATTAATTACAGGCTAGCAGCATATAAAATAGCTTTTAGCTTTGGCTTGATAACGCCGTTTTTTCAATGAGGTCAAGTAAATGACTAACATGAGAATTCTCATTGATTTGTTGATTTGTTTGGATCACAAGCTGCTCGTGTGCGATACCTTTATTGGTTTTCAATAACAGTAAATCTGGGTCTGAAGAGACAATATTTGTGTGTTCAATACTGGCTATTGCGATGTGGTTTGACTTTTTAAGGCCATCCATTACTTGTTCAATACTACCTACTTTGATGCTAGATGTTTTATCAAAAGATTCGATAGCATCGTTTAGCATAGCTTGCACTTGTTTAGACTGTGAAAAACAGCTGTACATTGGATAGTCAGCAAAGTCGCGTTTACTAATGTCGCTCTTATGCGCAAGTGGGTGGTTTTTAGCTACAAAAATAATCAGTTGATCAGGTAAATGTATATCACTACCAATGCTGTTCATTGCCTGCGAGCATACGCTAATATCAATTTCACCTAATTGGAGTTTACGTACAAGTTCACTTTGCTCTTGTAGTTGCATCTCGATTTTTACATGCGGATACTGCGCTAAAAATTGGCCGCAAGAAACAGGCACAACCGTGCTTGCCTTGTTGGTATAACCAATAACTAATTTTTCGTTAGTGCAACCATTTAAAGATTCGAATAAACGCTTTTTGGTTTCTTCTAGATTGTCGAGGGTTTGTTTAGCGTACTCAAGGAAAAGTTCACCTTCTTTGGTTAACTTAACTGAGCGTGTAGAGCGGGTAACGAGCTCATAGCCAATTTCATCTTCGAGCGTCTGAATACTGCGAGTTAACGCTGAAGTGCTGATTTGGGTTTTTTCTGCAGCTTGTCGGAAATGCCTCAGCACCCCGAGCGCCACAAATTGTTCAAGTTGTTCAAATCTCACTTTAATAGTCCCTTGTTATAAGTAAGCCTTTTACGTCCAGGCAATATTATTATACTTCACGGTAGGCATAGTAAATTATCGTACCTATTTTGGGAAGTGTTTTACAGAAAAGTTACATCTAATCAGGATAACGGTCCTTAATCTCTAAGAAAAGTGGTAAATTTTCAAGTAATAAGTCGACTAGAATTGGATCAAAATGTTTCGCGCGCTGATCTTTTATGAGAGCTAACGCCTCTTCTAATGGCCATGCCTTCTTATAGCAACGGTCGCTGCAAAGGGCGTCAAACACATCTGCGAGGGCGGTTATGCGGCCAACTATATTAATATCGTCTGCCATTAAACCTTGCGGATACCCTGAACCATCCCACTTTTCATGATGCTGGTAAGAAATTAAAGCACCGCATGTCAATATCTCGTTACTTGAGTTTTTTAATATTTCATAGCCGATTTCTGCATGGGTTTTCATTATTTCCCACTCATCATCAGTGAGTTTACCTGGTTTATTCAATATGCTGTCTGGAATGCTGATTTTACCAATGTCATGTAGTGGTGAAGCAAGCTTAATTATTTCACATTGAAATGGATTAAGCTCTGAAAGTTGAGCAAGTAACTCACTATATAAAGCAACACGTTTAACGTGAGAGCCGGTTTCTTTAGAGCGTTTTTCTACTGCTTCTCCAAGAATGTACGACAGCTCTTTTTGCGACTCTTTTACCATTTCTCTGAGTTTTAAATTATCGTAAGCAAGCGCGATATTGTTGGCATAAAACTCTAACAGTTGATGTTCTGTGGCCTGTAACTTACTGCCTTTATGAACATAAAGCATGGTTTCAAGGCCGGCTTTGGTAGGGAAGTAACCAATATAATCATTACTTGTTTTTAGTGATGATTTTCGCTCATGTGCATCTATAAATAAGTTTTTTACTTCATCAGGAATGGTGTTTTGCTGTGGTGTGGGGCCTACACCTGAGGCTGCAAGCAATTGAAAATCTTTTGCTGGTGACGATTGTAGATTAACGGCTGCAGCACAATAAATTTGCGTGTCATTAATGCCCATCACGTTAGTGACATGGCTTAAAATTGTTGAAGCAAATTCATGAACACTGTCACATTTTAAAAAGTTAGCGGACGCGTTGATGATCTGCTCAAGACCATGCTTGTGCCGGTCTATAATTTGAATATCTCGGTGTGCTCTTAACGCGGAGTAAAGCAAGGTTTTAATTTTAATCGCGGTGAGCTCAGTTTTGTTTTTATAATCGTTAATGTCGTAGTCGCGGATAATCGCTTCTTCTGGGGCTTCACCTGGCTGACCTGTGCGAAGAATTAAACGAATATCGTGGTTTTCTATTTCATCGCGAATGTATTGAATAAGCTCAAGACCAGCATGGTTGGTTTCCATAACCACATCAACTAGAGCAACAGAAAAGGGAATATCTTTTTTTAAAAACTCTTTTGCTTCGGCCGCAGAGTAGGCGTCATAAAAGCGCAGACCTTTATTTTCGAAAGTGAAGCCAGCTAATACTAGTTTCGTAACTTGATGGATATCTTCTTCATCATCAACAACAAGAATATGCCAGTATTCAGGCTCTTCAGTTTCTAAATTATTTTCTTCTAACTGTTCTTCAGAAAATAAGAAATCATCCACAAAAACACCACTTATTGTTGTATCTCATACAATAAGTATAGAGGCAGAAATTTACTCTGCCTTATCTGAAACTGGTTTTTTTTCGATATTCTTTAATTCGATTTCAATAGCATCACAAGAAATGTGGATCTCATACAAAGAGGTGAGAAGTGACAAGGCTAAGCAAGCGAGGCTGATACCAAATAAAATGATTCCTGTAGTATTAAACTCTATAAATAATGCAAACATTGATAAGGTACACATCAGAAAAGAGGCAACACCATAAACCTGCATCACCCGAATGAGTTTAATGCGTTTTCTTAAATTGGTAATTTGTGCAACAACTAATGGGCGGATACTTTCCCCTTCACGTGCATTGAGTTCTCTAATAAGTTGAGCAAGCACCAAAAAACGGTTGGTGTAAGCAAGTAACAGTAAAGAAATTGCTGGGAATAACAATCCCGGTGTTGTTAAAGTCATGTGGCTACCTTGAAATAAGCATTGCAGCGAAGTTAGTTGCTAGCGTAGTTTAGGATTTAAAGATAGAAAAGTAAAAGGGAAGTGATTTGCAAAACAATAATTTAAATCAACCTGCTAAGCAGGACCCATTCGCTTGGGTGAAAGTGTTTCAGGCTGAAAATGGCTTAGAAGCCAACATTATTAAAGGGCTTTTAAAAAGTAAAGGGATCGAATCGCAACTGCAAGGTGAGCTTTTACAAGGGGCGCTTGGGGAGATCCCATTTGAACAAACAGGGGTCGATATACTCGTTTACGCATTAAAAGAGCGCCAGGCGCAAGAAATATTGCTAAACTACCGGCAATTAAAACAATCGGCTCCTGACTGGGTATGCCCTAAGTGTCATGAGCTTAACGGAGCAACATTTGAAATATGTTGGTCTTGTGGGACTGTAAAGAATGACGAAAGCGAATAATTTTCAACGTATTAGAGAATTAAACTCTTTGCAAAAAGCGGTATTAGGTGGCGCATTACTTGAGCGTATGCTGCCTAATTACAGCTTATTTAGTGAAGCAACAGGGTTTGGTGACGCTGCGGTTTTTCGTAGCGCATTAAGTGTCTGCTGGGAAAAAATCTTACTACCAAAAAGTAAAATCAGCCTTGAAAAGCAAATTGAAAAAATAGAGCCGAATGTGCCTGAGTTAACTGACTTTGACATGTTCGGGACTTATCCCGCAATCGATACAGCAACCGCTTTGCTTGGCATGTTGCACGGTTTGATAGCTAAAGATGAACAAGAGTTTTTAAATATTAGTAAAATTTCACAAGCTTCAGTGGCTCGTTTCATTGAATATCAACTAACAGTGGATGGTGAAATTGCTGATAACAAAGCTGTTCGTGAACACCCTTTAATGCAGTATGAAATTGATGTGCTTGCAGAGCTTATTGATTTTGTAGAGCAAATGGGCCGAATTACCTCAGAGAACGTAAAAGAGCTTAAGCAACTTGCTGTATCTGACGGCCAAACCAACATCGGTATTGCAATTTAATATTCAGTAATGCGTATTTTCACTGTAAAATACGCGTTTGTTTTTTCTTGGCGGAGTAATTGATGCGAATTTTAGGTATTGAATCATCATGTGATGAAACGGGTATTGCCATTTATGATGATGAACAAGGCTTATTAGCACATCAACTGTATAGCCAAGTAAAAGTGCATGCCGATTACGGCGGTGTGGTACCTGAGCTTGCGTCACGCGATCACGTACGTAAAACCTTACCTTTAATTGATGCCGCATTTGCACAGGCTGGCTGTGGCCCAGAAGACTTAGATGGTATTGCTTACACCGCAGGTCCTGGACTTGTTGGTGCACTCCTTGTGGGAACTTCTATTGGTCGCTCATTGGCCTATGGTTGGAATATTCCAGCCGTTGCTGTACATCATATGGAAGGTCACCTTCTTGCGCCAATGCTTGAAGAGGACAAACCGGAATTTCCGTTTATCGCACTACTGGTGTCTGGCGGTCATACTATGATGGTTAAAGTATCTGGCATTGGTGAATACGAAGTGCTGGGAGAGTCAGTTGATGACGCTGCTGGTGAAGCATTCGATAAAACCGCGAAGTTATTAGGTCTTGATTACCCTGGTGGTCCACGTTTAGCAAAACTTGCGGAGCAAGGTACGCCTGAGCGTTTTGTATTTCCACGTCCGATGACTGATAAACCAGGCTTAGATTTTAGCTTTAGTGGCTTAAAAACAGCGGCATCGCTTGCGATTCGTGATAGCGATGATGACGAGCAAACCAAAGCTAATATTGCTCATGCATTCCAAACAGCGGTAATAGATACCCTAATCATTAAATGTAAGCGTGCATTAAAGCAAACAGGTATCAAACGTTTAGTGATTGCCGGTGGTGTAAGTGCAAACGTGCAATTGCGTGCTCAACTTGAGCGAGTAATGCAAGGCATGAAAGGGCGCGTGTATTACCCGCGCACAGAGTTTTGTACAGATAACGGCGCTATGATTGCTTATGCTGGTATGCAGCGTTTGAAAGCAGGTCAGTTTGCTAGCCTCGATATGAAAACTAAGCCGCGCTGGCCTATTGATTCACTCGAAGCACTTTAATTTATAGCACTATTCCTGCTCTGGGGCTTTTTTCTTAGCCCCTACTTTAGGTTCTTCCCCCGCCATCAAACGAGTAATATTTGCTCTGTGACGGAAAATTATTAACACGGTCAAAAAGGTAACTGGCAAGGTATACAAAGGTTTTATCCACCATGTATAAAGAGGCGCTAAAGAAACCGTAACCAGTGCCGCAAGCGATGAATAACGTGTGATAGCAACAATTAAGATCCAAGTTGCAATCAACATCCCACCTAGCGATAAACCAATGGGTAATAACGTGCCAAAAGCGGTCGCGACGGCCTTACCACCTTTAAAGCTAAAAAACAGCGGATACATATGCCCTAAACAGGCTGCCACACCAATTAAACCTAGCATTAGTGGGTCTATTTTTAAAAAGTAGGCACCCCAAACAGGGATGGTTCCTTTTAAAATATCAAAGACAAGAACTAAAACAGCGGGGACTTTACCACCTAGGCGATAAACATTTGTAGCACCCGGGTTATTCGATCCATGACTGCGTGGGTCTGGTAGTTTAAACAGCCGTGATACAAGGATAGCGGAAGAGACCGATCCCAGTATGTAAGCTAAAACTAACATTAAAACTTCTAACACGCGCTTCCTTATTTTTTAATCTGCACTTTTGGGCTATCATTGGCGGCAAAACCATCTGCCGCTCTCATCGAGTAGAATGTAAGCACCTTATTGCAATGCATCTATCCGTTATTGTAGGGGTAATTTTTATATATTAAAACAGTATGACAGCTTATATAGCGCATTATTGTTATCAATAAGCGTTTAGTATGAGGAGTTGTTTTAATATTCATGTCACTTGGAGTATCAATGGACAAGGTATATATATCACAACTACATGTAGACACCATTATTGGCGTGTATGATTTTGAAAAAGAAAGTAAACAAAGCCTGTATTTTGATATCGAAATGTTATGTGATATTTCTGCCGCAGCGGCAACTGATGATATAAATTTAGCACTTGATTACGCCAAAGTGAGTGAGCGAGTGATTGAACACACAACGGCAAAACCAGTTGAGTTACTTGAAACTTTAGTTGAGCAATTAGCTGCCATTATTTTAGCTGAGTTTGCTACTAACCAAGTCACTATACGTGTTAGTAAACCAGCCGCAGTGCCACAAGCGCAAACGGTGGGAGTTGAGATCACCCGTCGTAAGGCAAACTAACCATGGCGCAAATTTTTATAAGCTTAGGCTCTAATGTCAATAAAGAGCATTATCTTCGACAAGCGCTTATTGCATTAAAGCCTCACTTTCCAGACTTTATACATTCGTCTGTTTATGAAAGTGAAGCGGTGGGGTTTGCAGGTAGTAATTTTTATAATTCAGTGGTCGCAGCAAAAACAGATATGCCATTAGCTGAACTATGTAAACTACTGAAAAAAATTGAGCTTGATAATGGCCGCACTCGTGAGGATAAAAAGTTTAGTCCTCGCACATTAGACCTTGATTTATTGTTTTATGATGACATTATCTGTGATTCGCCTGCGCAATTACCGCGGGATGAAATAACCAAAAATGCGTTTGTATTGCAGCCTCTCGCTGAAATTGCTCCTGATTTTTATCACCCCGTAGCTAAGCTAACTTTGGCTGAGTTATGGAATAATTATAACAACCCACAACAAAAACTATGGAAGGTGGAGTTTTCTAACCCATGAGTATTATTGAGATAATTGTTTTAGCCTTAATTCAAGGATTGACTGAGTTTTTACCTATTTCGAGCTCAGCACATTTAATTTTACCCTCACAAGTTTTAGGTTGGCACGACCAAGGCTTGGCATTTGATGTTGCGGTACACGTAGGTACGCTAGGTGCTGTGGTACTGTATTTTCGTAAAGAAGTGGTGGATATTCTCGGTGCGTGGTTTAAATCGTTTGGTTCACAAGGCGCAACCGATGATAGTCGTTTAGGCTGGTGGATTATTGTTGCGACCATTCCAGCATTATTAATTGGTTATTTATTTAAAGATTTTGTGGAAAGCTACTCGCGTAATGCCTGGGTTATTGCTACTTCAACCATCGTATTTGGTTTGTTACTTTGGTATGCCGATGTAAAAGCAAAGCAAGTCAAGAATATTTACCAAGTAAACTTTTTCAGTGCGCTTTTATTAGGCTTCTCGCAAGTACTCGCTATGGTATTTCCTGGCACATCCCGTTCAGGTATTACCATTACTGTGGGCTTAATGTTGGGTCTAAACAAGCAAAGCGCCGCACGTTTTTCGTTTTTAATGTCAATTCCAGTTATTGCTGCAGCTGGTTCATATTATGTGTATCAGTTGGCTACAGCGGGCGAGGTGATTGATTGGCATGCAATTCTATTAGGCGCAGGTTTATCATTTGTATCGGCTTATGCATGTATTTTCTTTTTCTTAAAAGTGATTGAGCGCATGGGCATGATGCCATTTGTTATCTATCGCTTACTATTAGGTGTCGGTTTGTTTGCATTCTTAATGCTGTAAAATAGGCTTTAAACTTAATTAAAAAACACCTCAAGTTGAGGTGTTTTTTTATGTTGGCAATTTGGCAATACTCTAATGCCGTGTAGTAATGGTAAGTAAAGCTTATATTTGGCATTATAACGCCTTACTTATCTCTTATTCATTTTGCTCAGGACAGTAGATGCATATTCACATTCTTGGAATTTGTGGCACCTTTATGGGTGGTATTGCCGCAATCGCTAAATCGTTAGGTCACACAGTGACAGGCTCTGATCAAAATGTGTACCCGCCGATGAGCACGCAATTAGAAGAGCTAGGAATTACACTCACCCAAGGTTATGACGTTGCCCAACTAGAACCCGCGCCAGATATGGTGGTGATTGGTAATGCTATGAGCCGAGGCAACCCTTGTGTTGAATACGTTCTTGATAAAGGCTTGCCTTATACTTCTGGTCCAGAATGGTTAAAGCATAATTTACTGCAAAACTCTTGGGTGTTGGCTGTGGCCGGAACACACGGCAAAACGACTACAGCCAGTATGCTGGCATGGTTACTAGAATACGCAGGAATGAAACCGGGCTTTTTAATTGGTGGTATCGTACAAAACTTTGGTGTGTCTGCTCGTGTTGGCGAAACGCCATTTTTTGTTATTGAAGCCGACGAATACGACACGGCGTTTTTCGATAAACGCAGTAAATTTGTTCATTACTTACCACGCACCTTAATTCTAAATAACCTTGAATTTGATCATGCTGATATTTTTGAAGATTTAAACGCGATAAAGAAACAATTTCACCACTTGATGCGTACATTACCCTGTAGTGGCAAAGTGATTTGGCCAAGCCAAGACGAAGCACTACAAGATGTGATTGAACGCGGCCTTTGGAGCGAGAGCGAAACACTGGCGGGTGATTGGGATTACCGTTTACTAAAAGCTGATGGTAGTGAATTTGAAGTACTACTAAATTCACAAGTGCAAGGTGTTGTCAGCTGGCAAGCCATGGGTGAGCACAATGTCAAAAATGCCATTATGGCTATTGCAGCAGCCAGACATGTAGGCATCGCGGTATCAGTCAGTATTGCTGGATTAGCTGAGTTTATCTCACCTAAGCGCCGTATGGAGCTTAAGGCCGACGTTAACTCAATAAAAGTGTATGACGACTTTGCCCATCATCCAACGGCAATTAAAACGACCTTAGCAGGGCTACGTGCAAAAGTAGGCACTGATAAGATAATTGCTATTTTAGAGCCTCGTTCAAACACAATGAAAATGGGCGTGCATCAACAAACCCTGATTGATTCACTCGATGCAGCAGATGATGTGTATTTATTTGAGCCTGAAAATTTAAGCTGGTCACTTAAAGAGTACGCAGACAAAGCAGGTATGCATTGCATGAAAAGCACTGAGGAAATCATTACTCAGGTTGTTGGCAACAGTGCGCCGTCACAGCATATTTTAATTATGAGTAATGGTGGTTTTGAAGGTATTCATCAGCGTTTAATCACAGCCCTTGAGCAAAACTAACCAGTATACGGAGCTTAACTGTATGCAATTTAAAGATAAAATAACGTTAGCTTTTAGCGGTGCTTCAGGTGCTCCCTATGGCTTACGGTTACTAGAGGTATTACTTGAACAGCAGTTTCAGGTGTATGTATTGATCTCAAGTGCGGCAAGAGTGGTCTTTGATACAGAATCGAATATCAAACTTTCGGGTAATGAAGACAAAGCGACAGAGCAGCTTAGTACACTTTTTAATGCCGCTCCTGAGCAACTAAAAGTATTTGGTAAAGACAACTGGTTTAGTCCTGTTGCATCTGGTTCAGCCGCGCCGAAAAAAATGGTGGTATGCCCTTGTAGTGCAGGTTCTGTATCTGCAATTGCGGTCGGCGCATCAGATAACTTACTCGAACGCGCTGCTGACGTGGTTATTAAAGAGCGTGGGCAGCTGATTTTAGTCCCGCGTGAAACGCCATTTAGCGAAATCCACCTTGAAAACATGCTGAAGCTAGCACGACTAGGCGTAACTATTATGCCTGCGGCACCGGGGTTTTATCATCAACCAGAGCAGATTTCCGATTTGGTTGATTTTATGGTGGCGCGAATTTTAGATCATTTAAACATTGAACATACTTTGACGAAACGTTGGGGTTATGGAGAGGGCAAACAGTGAGCGAAAAAACGATCGCATTAAATATTGAAGGCCTAAAAAAGGTTTATAAAAATGGTGTTGAAGCCGTAAAAGGCATTGATTTACAAGTTCAGCAAGGCGACTTCTTTGCCTTACTTGGACCAAACGGGGCAGGTAAATCAACCACTATTGGTGTTATCTCATCGTTAGTGAATAAAAGCGCCGGCCGTGTCCAGGTATTTGGTCACGATATTGATACAGACCTTGAAGCTGCTAAGTCTGAACTAGGCTTAGTACCGCAAGAATTTAATTTCAGTCAGTTTGAAACACTAAATCAAATTTTGGTTAACCAAGCAGGCTATTACGGTGTACCAAGAAAGCTGGCGCATGAGCGTGCCGAAAAATACTTAAAGCAGCTAGGCTTATTTGAGAAAAAAGATAAACAAGCGCGCACCCTTTCAGGTGGTATGAAACGCCGTTTAATGATTGCTCGTGCACTGATGCATGAACCTAAATTACTCATTTTAGATGAACCAACAGCGGGTGTTGATATTGAGCTACGTCGCTCTATGTGGGATTTTCTTCGCGAGATTAATAAGCAAGGTGTGACCATCATCTTGACCACCCATTATCTAGAAGAAGCTGAGCTGTTATGTAAAAACATCGCGATTATCGACAGTGGTGTGATTGTTGAAAACACCACCATTAAAGCGTTACTTGCCAAGCTTGATAAAGAAACTTTCGTACTTGATTTAAAGCAACCAGTGCAGCCAATTAGCATTGAAGGTTACCAATACACACTGACCGATGATCACACTTTAGAAGTTGAAGTGGCGAAGTCTCAGGGCTTAAACCAGGTGTTTAGTGCGCTGACTGAACAAGGTAATACTGTGCTGAGTATGCGAAATAAAGCAAACCGTTTAGAAGAGCTGTTTGTAGGGTTATTAGAACAAGGGCGAGGCGAATAATGTTTAGATATGGAGTAGCGCTAAAAAGTATTTGGATCAAAGAGTGTATTCGCTTTTTACGTATTTGGGTGCAAACCTTAGTTCCACCTGCAATCACGATGAGCCTGTACTTTGTGATTTTTGGTAATCTGATAGGTTCTCGTATCGGTGATATGGGTGGCTTTAGTTATATGGAGTTTATTGTCCCGGGTCTGATTATGATGTCGGTGATCACCAACTCTTACTCGAATGTTGCCTCGAGTTTTTATTCCACTAAATTTCAAAAAAGCATTGAAGAGCTCTTAGTTGCACCAGTGCCAAACTACATCATTGTACTTGGCTACATGGGCGGTGGTATGACACGAGGTATGCTGGTTGGTTTAATTGTTACCTGTGTCTCTTTGCTATTTGTTGATATTCAAATTCATAATATTTTTGTGATTATGGCTACGGTTATTTTAACGTCGGCTGTATTTGCGTTAGGCGGACTTATCAATGCAATTTATGCTAATAGCTTTGATGATATTAGTATCATCCCGACCTTTATTTTAACGCCGCTGACTTATCTCGGTGGGGTGTTTTACTCTATCACCTTGTTGCCAGAATTTTGGCAAGGCGTATCACAAGTAAACCCAATTATTTATATGGTAAATGCATTTAGATATGGTTTCTTAGGTGTGTCTGATGTCGACTTATCGGTAGCATTTGGTGTACTTGGTTTATTTATTGTGGGTTTATTTACGTTAGCATTAACCCTTATTAAACGTGGTGTGGGGCTTAGACACTAATGACGGATGCAAATTCGAGAAGTATTGTATCGAATCAACCTAGCTTACATGAAAAGCTAGACGAAATTGTTTTAAAGCACCTAAGTGCTGAATTTAAAAAGCCGATTGCAGAGCATACGCAAGCGGCTTTTGATCAGGTAAACGAAAAGGTGCAGGCATTTAACGGGCCTATTATTCTTGATTCGTGTTGTGGTGTGGGTGAAAGCACCGCTAACTTAGCTAAACGTCACCCTGATGCATTGGTGATTGGCATTGATAAGTCATCACATCGTTTAGATAAGCATGATATCGAGTACAAGCAAACGGATGCAGGGCAGTACATTTTAGTACAAGCTGATTTAAATGATTTTTGGCGCTTAGCGGTGGCTGCAAACTGGCAACCGAGTCATCATTACTTGTTGTATCCAAACCCTTGGCCAAAAGCAAAGCACTTGCAAAGACGCTGGCACGGCGCTGCAATTTTTCCGTATATCGTTAAATTAGGCGGCCGCTTAGAGCTGAGAAGCAACTGGGATATATACGTAAAAGAGTTTGCCCGCTCATTAGAGCTTGCAGGGCATAAGTGCGATGTTGAGCTGTATGAAAGCGATACTGCAATTACCCCATTCGAACGTAAATATTGGGCCAGTGGTCAACAAAGTCACCGTTTGGTGATCAACCTTTAATGAATATAGGGAGTCGGCGGTGCAAAATGACTCCCTTGCATTAAAGTAACACCTGCTCGAGCAAGCGCGTCAGCTATTTGTTCGTTCTCAACTTGCTCAGCAATTACATCTAATTTTAATTGCTGAGCATATTTCACCAAGTTTTCAATAAATAGATAGTTATCAGTATTGGTATGAATTTGGCTCACCAACCCTTTATCTAGCTTCAAGCCATCAATTTCTAGCTTCCTAATGTGGGGTAAGTTTGAAAAGCCCGCGCCGAATTCATTGATAATAACCTGAGCACCTTTATTTTTTAGGGTGTTAATAAAGGTTTTTACTTCACTAAAGTAAGCAATGGCATCACGCTCATAAAACTGAAAAATAATATTATGAGGCTGCGGATAGCGCCTAAGTTGTAACTCTAAAAACTCGCTTAAGCTTGGGTCGAGAATATCTTGTGCGGTAATGTTGATACTCCATCGCACATTGGTTTTTCTAAACTGCTCAATGCAGCGAGTAAACATGGTGCGCCTTAAAAGACCGTCCATACGTGAGCGCTTTAGCACCATCATAAAGTAATCTGGCGCATGAATACGACCCGTGGCACTGGCCATTCTGGCTAGGCATTGATAATGGTCAATGTGTTTGCTTTGGTTATTATAGACCGCTTGAAAGTAAGGTACGATACGGTTGTTATCGAAGGCTTCTTTTACTTCTTTGGCAAGCGTAACATTGCTTCTAAACTTCTCTTCAACCTGCTTAAACACATTTTCATAACGAACAATACGCTGATTATTTAGCTTTGCTTGTTGCAGCGCAACATGGGCATTTTCAATCAGCATTAATTTATTACCTGTAGCAATACCTGCATACAAGCTCACGTAGATATAAGGCTCTTTTAACGCAGGAATAGCATAGTTAAAAGCATTAATAACATCATCGATATTACGCTCATCACTATGCGTTCGTAATAGCGCAATTTTATTAGTTGCTAATCGATAAACAAACCCTTCGCTAGGCATCCTTGATTGAAAATAGCTAAGCAAGTTAGCCATTACTTTGTCGCTCACTTCAGTGCCATAAAAACTGCTAATATCTTCTAACTCATTAATGGCAATAACTGCTAGTTCCATACGGTGTTTGGTGGTTTTTTTTATGTAGTATTCAAGGGCAACATGGTTAGCAAAGCCGGTGCGGGCATCTGTTGAGAGGGAGCGTTTTAGTTGTAAAAAATACAGCCCAGCAATTAGCGCTGCAATAAAGAAAAAGAAACAGCCAGTGATCATTGCACGGGTCACACTGTGCTGCAGTTGCTGATTTAAGTCACTAATGGTTATGTCGGCACCAGTTATATAGGTGTGACCATTATCATCGACAAAAGTGACAAAGATGCTTTTAAAATAGCCCCATTGATCTTTTGATACCTCAAATACCGGCTCTGTCGAAAAAAAGGCTTCTTTGTTGAGTTCTGTCGCTTCGGGGTAGGCATCTAGAAACTGTGTTACGCGGCCATTGTTTTGATCTTTTTGCGTGTAACTCGAGGCACTAAAATAGACTTTGCCGTCGCGCAGTACCATTGCGTACACATAGGCAAGCTGCATTTGTTTTGCATACTCAGATAGGGCTCGGCTTTTGTCTTTATATATTGCCGAAGAGATTGGTAAGCCCGCATTAACTATATTGTGATAGTCATCACCTAGGATATGTTTGACACTGACCGCAGCATTAAGCAGTTTGGTATCGATATTCTCCATGATCTCACTACGCGTGGTTTCATAGGTGTAATAGATATAGCCAAATAAGCTAATAAAAAATGCGGCGAAGCCATATAGCAGCCAGCTGGTTTTTTGCATTCCTTTGGGCATAGAGATTCCCTTTGCAGTTATCGTTTGATTATACTCAAAAAAAGCGTATCTGATAGTATAAAATGACTGCAAATTTCATTAACTGATCACTTTTTTGTCATCGAAATTAGCGCTTTTTTGCTTTATGCGAGACATTTTCGTGATATTCCAGTAAAGTTAGCCAATTTCGTAGAAACAGTGCCGCAAAAGTGCTTACTTAGATGTCCCATCATCGGGTGCATTTTTAGCTGCTAATTATGGGTATTAGGATGGATCAAAAGCGTTGTGCCGTCGCCTCTAAAGAAAGCTTGATTCGTATTTTTACGGTGCCAGAAGCACCAGACTCGACATTAAGTAAAATCGAATCTGAAATTTCTAGCAACTTAGCTGGGTTCTTAAATGAGAACATAGCTGCTATCGAAAAGCCTTTGCACGAAATTGAAAAAGACTTTCAAACGGCTACTATTCCAGAAGAGCCGACCTTTGTATCTGACTATGCTCAAGACATTATGGAGCAGTTAGTTGCTCATTCTGTTCATACCGCTGCGCCGAGCTTTATTGGCCATATGACCTCAGCATTACCGCATTTTGTGTTACCGCTGTCTAAGTTAATGGTCGGTCTTAACCAAAACCTAGTAAAAATTGAAACTTCAAAGGCATTTACGCCTCTTGAAAGACAAGTTTTGGGCATGATGCATCACCTTGCATATGGAGAAGACGACAGCTTTTATAGTAAATGGATGCACAGTGCGAAAACGTCATTAGGCGCATTTTGTTCAGGTGGCACTGTTGCTAACATTACTGCACTATGGATTGCCCGCAACCGTTTATTAAAAGCGGATGGTGACTATAAAGGTATTGCTGCACAGGGGTTAATCGCTGGAATGCTGCATTATGGCTATAAAGGCTTAGCTGTGCTTGTTTCTGAGCGAGGTCATTACTCATTAGGCAAAACCGTTGATTTACTGGGTATTGGTCGCGATAACATTGTCGCAATTGCAACCGGCGAAAATAATAAAGTCGATGTTGATGCGATGCGTAAAAAGGCTCATGAGCTTGAAGCCTCTGGCATTAAGGTAATGGCACTCGTGGGTGTTGCTGGGACGACTGAAACAGGCAGCATAGATCCACTAAATGAAATGGCTGATTTGAGCGAAGAACTTGGCTGTCATTTTCATGTCGATGCTGCATGGGGTGGTTCAACCTTATTATCTTCAAATTACCGCCATCTATTGAGCGGTATCGAACGCGCTGATTCAATAACCATTGATGCACACAAACAAATGTATGTACCAATGGGGGCTGGTCTGGTGTTATTTAAAGACCCAGCTGCGACGGATGCTATTGAGCATCATGCGGAATATATTCTTCGTAAAGGCTCAAAAGATTTAGGCAGTCATACCCTTGAGGGCAGCCGCCCTGGTATGGCAATGTTAGTGCATGCTTGCTTACGTGTTATTGGCCGTAAAGGCTACGAGATGCTAATTGATCGCAGTATCGTGAAAGCACGCACTTTTGCCGACATGATCAAGCAGGATGAAGACTTTGAGTTAATCTCAGAGCCTGAGCTTTGCTTATTAACCTATCGTTACGTACCAAAAGAAATCCAAGCGAAGCTTAAAGATGCTGACGAAGAAACGAAATTAGATATTTACGCTTCGTTGAATCGCTTTACTGCAAGCATGCAAAAACGTCAGCGTGAAGCGGGTCGTTCTTTTGTATCGCGTACTCGTTTAACTCCTGCAAAATATGACCATCAACCTACCGTGGTATTTCGTGTTGTATTAGCCAACCCGTTAACCTCTAAAGCAATTCTAAAAGATATTTTAGCGGAGCAAAAAGAGCTGGCGAAAACTGATCCGGTATTTAAAAAGTACTTGAGTAAGTACATGGATTAGAAAAGGGAGCGTGGTTATTCACTAAAGCAACTTGCTTTAATCATGTCACTGATAATCGCTTGCGAAGGTTTTATTTTTTCCATCGCCAAAAACTCATCTGGCTGGTGGGCTTGGTTAATTGAGCCGGGCCCCATGACGATGGTTTCGCAGCCAAGCTGTTGAATAAAAGGGGCTTCTGTACAATAGTTTACAGCGACAGCAGGTTGACCTGAGACTTTTTCGGCCAGCTTTACAAGTGCTGTATCAGTGCTACCACTAAATGCTGGGATAGGTTCATGCATGTCGATAACGCTCACTGCATTTGGGTATTGGGCATTAATTTCTTCTGCAGCTGTTAGCAAAATCGCTTGTAGTTCTTGCACACTTAAACCAGGTAAAGGCCGCATATCAATGTGCATTTCACAACAACCACAAATGCGGTTGGCATTATCGCCACCATGGATATGGCCAAGGTTTAAAGTAGGGTACGGAATTTCAAAGTGCTCAACTGAATATTTATTCTTTAACTCTTCTTTGATGATTAACAACTTTGTAATCATTTTATGCATGACTTCGATGGCGTTTAAACCACGTTCAGGATCAGAGCTATGGCCTGAGCGACCAATTACTCGAATGGCTGTACTCATATGACCTTTATGAGTAAATACCGGTGTCATATCAGTTGGCTCACCAATGATGCAGCGCGCTGGTTTTAAGTCTGGGTGGCGGCAAATTTGTTGTGCACCCGCCATTGTGGTTTCTTCATCGGCTGTGGCTAAAATTAAAAGTGGCTCTGTTTGCTTCGTAGCATCAAGCTCACTAATTGCTTGCAATACAAAGGCAAAAAAGCCCTTCATATCAATACTACCTAAACCATAAAGTTTATTGTCATGCTCGCTGAGTTTAAACGGATCGTAGTTCCAGCGGCTATCATCAAATGGCACAGTATCAGTATGACCTGCAAGCATTAAACCGCCATCTCCTTCACCGCGTTTCGCTAATAAGTTGTAACGGCCTTTACCGTTTTCAAGCTCTGTGATTTCACATGTAAAACCCAGGCTTTCACACCAGTCTGCGAGCAAGGTAATAACCCCTTTATTGCTCATGCACAAAGAATCTTCAATCGCACTAATTGAAGGGGCAGCAATCAGCTGCTGATACATAGATATAAAAGAGGGTAGCGACATAAAAAAATCCAAAAATAATTATTCAATCTAATTGCATAACAATATAAAAGTATTTATGATGAATATCAATTCACTTTTTAAGCATAAATATTAGTAAAGCTGTACGATGAACACGAAACGACGATAACCTGATTTCATTACTTTAGACAGTGTTTTTATTCGCAATTGAGCGAGTAATTTTAGGCGTATCGATAAATAGATTTAATAGGTAAAAGTAAGCAATGAATGTAGTGATTATTGGCGCAAGTGGTTATAGCGGCGCAGAGCTAGCAAGTTTAGTTGCTAAGCACCCAAAACTGACCCTACAAGCATGTTATGTGTCTGAAGGGAGTTTAGATAAAGGTAAATTATTAAGCGATTTATACCCTGAGCACCTTGGATTGTTAGAGTACCCACTACAACCTCTAACTTCTGAAGCGTACAAAGATATCGAAAGCAATGCTGACTATGTATGCCTGTGTACAGATCACAAGGTCAGTGTTGATCTTGCGCCGCAATTTTTAGCCATGGGTAAAAAAGTATTCGACCTATCTGGTGGTTTCCGTTTAGCTGGGAATGAGGATTACCTGACTTATTACGGTTTCGCACATGAACACCCAGATCTTTTAGAGCAAGCAGCGTATGGTTTAGCAGAGTGGAATAGCGATGCGATTAGTAAAGCGAACCTTGTAGCTGTAGCGGGTTGTTACCCTACAGCAGCACTTAATTCTTTAAAACCACTTAAAGAAGCAGGGCTATTAGCTGATCAAGCCATTATTGTTAATGCGGTGTCAGGTGTTACAGGCGCTGGCAGAAAAGCCAGTGTTAACACGCACTTTTGCGAAGTGTCACTTGCTCCTTATGGCTTGTTTAACCACAGACACACACCTGAGATTGAGCAGCACCTTGGTCACCCTGTGCTATTCACGCCACATTTGGGTAACTTCCCCCGTGGAATTTTAGAAACTATTTATGTGCAATTAAAACCAGGCGTAACTGCAGAGCAAGTGAATGCGGCTTATCAAGTATTAGCTAACGAGCCGTTAATTCGTTTACTTGGCAATAAAATTCCAAGCATTAAAGGCGTGGCTAAGCAACCATTTGTTGATATTGCATGGCAACAAAAAGGTGAGCAACTCATCGTTATGTCAGCGATTGATAACCTTCTAAAAGGTGCAGCTGGGCAAGCATTACAGTGCATTAATTTAGCCATGGGTGAACCTCACCATACTGGCTTAGTAGGAGCGCTGTAATGAAAACTTGGATCATTAAAGTCGGTGGTGCTGTGTTAAATAGCGCAGATGCCGCAAAAGCGCTTTTTGATGTTTTAGCCTCTGAGCAACAAGATAACTTTGTGATTGTTCATGGTGGTGGAGCCTTGGTTGATGCTTGGCTTAAAGACGCCGGCTTTGTAACTGCAAAACATCAAGGCTTACGTATTAGCCCAAATGAGCAAATGCCATATATTGTTGGTGCTCTTGCCGGTTGTGCCAATAAACAATTGATGAGCCAAGCAATCAGCGCTGGCCACAAACCTGTGGGTTTAAGCCTTTATGAAGCGGGTGTACTGGTATCTGAAAAACTTAAAGTATTGGCGCAAGTAGGTCAGTGCTCAGGTAGTTGTGACAGCGTGCTACCTAGCATGCTTGAACAAGGTCGTTTACCCCTAGTGAGCTCTATTGGCTTTGGAGAAGATGGCCAATGGTACAACGTCAATGCAGATGAAGCTGCAGCGGCTATCGCTAAAGAGCTTAATGCAGAACTTATTTTTATGACAGACGTAGAAGCTGTGCTTGATGCCAATAAGCAGCCTCTACATCAACTTAATACGCAGCAAATCGAAACACTTATCCTTGAAGGAGTCATTCAGGGCGGGATGGAGGTCAAAGTAAAGACCAGCCTTCTTGCTGCCCAACATTTACGACGTGGTGTGTATATCTCAAGCTGGCTGAAGCCAGAGAACTTAGTCGCTTTATTAAAAGGCGAACATGTAGGAACGAAAATTACACCATAGGTATTTCATGTTAAAGAATTTCTTAAATGGTCTTGAATTAGACCAAAAGGGCGCACTTAAATTACTAAACTTAGCGCAAAAAATTAAAGCAAACCCAACAGACTTCAGCCAAGCATTAGCGGGCAAATCAGTGGTTACATTGTTTGAAAAGCCAAGCTTACGTACTCGTTTATCATTTGATATTGGTATTAATAAACTGGGTGGTCACGCAGTTTATTTAGATTCACAAAATGGTGCTATGGGCGCTCGTGAATCAGTTAAAGACTTTGCTCTTAATATCTCAACTTGGGCAGATGGCATTGTTGCTCGCGTGAATGCACACAAAACACTGACCACGCTTGCTGAATATTCATCGGTGCCTGTTGTTAATAGCTTATGTGACTTATATCACCCGTGCCAAGCGCTTGCTGACTTTTTAACGCTGCAAGAAGTCCATGGTGATGTTAGCAAACTAAAGCTTGCTTACTTAGGTGAAGGTAACAACGTCACACACTCTCTAATGCTATTAGCTGCCACTTTAGGTACTGATTTTGTTGCAGTTTGTCCTAAAGGCAGTTCGCCAGATTCGCAAATTCTTAAGCAAGCAGAGCAAATTGCAGCAATGAATGGTGCGTCTGTTATGGTGAGTGACAGAATTGAGGCGGCAGTTGGCGCAAATGCAGTCTATGCTGATACCTGGGTTTCAATGGGTGATAAAACACCGCTTGAGCAGGTTAAAGCTAAATATATGCCATATCAGCTTAACCAAGCCCTACTAGAGAAAACCGGTGCGCAAACGGTACTGCATTGTCAGCCAGCGCATCGTGAGTTTGAAATTACCTCTGAGGTAATGGATGGCCCAGCATCAAAAATTATTCAACAAGCAGAGAATCGTATGCACGCGCAAAATGCTCTACTTGTCACATTATTAAATCCAAATTTTGTTTAAGGAACACCAATGAGTTCAATTAAAAAAGTCGTATTAGCCTATTCTGGTGGTCTTGATACATCGGCAATCGTGCCATGGTTAAAAGAAAACTACGGCTGTGAAGTAATCGCGTTTGTTGCTGATGTTGGCCAAGGCGCAGAAGAGCTTGAAGGCGTTGAAGAAAAAGCCATTGCTTCAGGTGCGTCGGAATGTCATATCGTTGACTTAAAAGACGAAATGGTCAGTGACTATATTTACCCAACTTTAAAAACGGGTTCTATTTACGAAGGCACTTATTTACTAGGTACATCTATGGCGCGTCCAATCATTGCTAAAGCGCAGGTTGAAATTGCCCGTAAAGTAGGTGCCGATGCGCTTTCGCATGGTTGTACTGGTAAAGGTAACGATCAGGTGCGTTTTGAGTCATGTTTCGCAGCCCTTGCACCTGATCTAAAAGTGATTGCCCCTTGGCGTGAGTGGGACTTATCAAGCCGTGAGTCATTACTTGATTACTTAGCTGAGCGTAATATTCCGTGTTCTGCGTCAGCAACAAAAATTTATAGCCGTGATGCTAATGCTTGGCACATTTCTCACGAAGGTGGTGAGCTTGAAGATCCATGGTGCCAACCAAGTGATCAAGTATGGACATGGACTAACTCGCCAGAGCAAGCACCCAATGAAGCAGAATATGTAACATTAAACGTTGTTGAAGGTGAAGTGGTTGCTGTAAATGGTGAATCACTTAAACCATATGACTGCCTAGTTAAATTAAATGACATTGCTGCGCCGCATGGTGTAGGTCGTGTTGATATCGTAGAAAACCGTTTAGTGGGTATGAAGTCGCGTGGCTGTTATGAAACACCAGGGGGCACTGTGATTATGGCTGCTCTTCAAGCGATTGACGAGCTAGTGCTAGATAAATCAAGCCGAAAATGGAAAGAAGTACTTGGTGGCGAGTTCTCTCACTTAGTCTATGACGGTCGTTGGTTTACGCCGTTAAAAGACTCGATTCTAGCTGGTGCTGAATCACTGTCTAAGTTAGCAACGGGTGAAGTAGTGCTTAAGCTTTATAAAGGCCAAGTCACTGCGGTACAGAAAAAATCACCGAATAGCTTATACAGCGAAGATTTCGCAACCTTCGGCGAAGATGATGTATATGACCAATCACATGCAGAAGGCTTCATTCGTTTATTCTCGCTATCTAGCAGAATCTCAGCACTAACGAAAAAGTAATTTAATTATTGCCCTGCACTAGCAGGGCAATAGCCGAATTTGGAGACAGTTCAATGGCACTATGGGGCGGACGTTTTTCTACGGGTCCAGATGAAGCGTTTAAACAATTCAACGATTCACTTCCTTTTGATTATCAACTTGCAGAGCAAGACATTATTGGTTCAGTTGCTTGGGCTGGGGCGTTAAAACAAGTAAACGTTTTAAACCAGCAAGAATACGATGACCTAGTTGCAGCACTTAATAAGCTGTTAGATGAAGTTAAAGCGAACCCACAAGCAGTAGCTGTAGCAGGGCATGAAGATATTCATTCTTATGTTGAATCAGCATTGATTGATAAAGTGGGTGACCTTGCTAAAAAGTTACACACCGGTCGTAGTCGTAATGACCAAGTAGCAACAGATTTCCGATTATGGTGTCGTGATACTGCTGAGCATATTCTTGAAGCAATCGCAGAGCTTAAAGGTGAGTTTATTGCCTTAGCTGAGCGTGAACTAGGTACTATTTTACCGGGTTACACACACTTACAGCGAGCACAACCTGTGCTATTTAGTCATTGGTGTATGGCCTATGTTGAAATGCTTGAGCGTGATGAAAGCCGTTTAACCGACGCTAAGAACCGTATGAATTATTGCCCACTTGGTAGCGGTGCATTAGCCGGGACTGCATACCCAATTGATAGGCAAACTCTTGCCGAAGGGTTAGGCTTTACCGGTGCTACACGCAATAGCCTTGATGCTGTATCAGATCGTGATTTTGTGGTTGAGCTATTAAGCTGTGCATCGATTTCGATGATCCACTTATCACGCATGGCCGAAGATTTAATTTTTTATAACTCGGGTGAAGCGGGCTTTATTGAGCTTTCTGATGGGGTAACATCAGGCTCTTCACTAATGCCGCAAAAGAAAAACCCGGATGCTCTAGAATTAATTCGTGGTAAAACTGGCCGCGTTTTTGGCGCATTCAGTGCCATGATGATGACACTTAAAGCGCTACCACTTGCTTACAATAAAGATATGCAAGAGGACAAAGAAGGCTTATTTGATGCTATGCCAACTTGGCTGGCATGTATTCATATGGCGCAAGCGTGTATCAAAGGTATTAAAGTTAATGCAGATAAAACATTAGCTGCTGCAAAAGGCGGCCACTCAAATGCGACTGAACTTGCTGACTATTTAGTGGCTAAAGGTATTCCATTTAGAGAAGGTCACCACATTGTTGGTACGCTTGTGCAAATGGCTATTGCACAAGGGAATAACTTAGAAGATTTAAGTTTAGAGCAATTTAAGTCTGTGCATAGCATTTTCGAATCAGATGTATATCCTGTATTAGAAATAGACGCCTGTATTAAAGCTAGGCAAGCACAGGGTGGCACCTCTCTTGAGCAAGTAACAAGTGCCATCAAATACGCAAAAAAAAACAGCAAATAGCGGTACGTGACGCAACCTTAAATGATGTTGAGTCCATCGCTAAGCTTATTCAGCATTGGGCTACGGTAGGTGAAAACCTACCACGCGCTAAGAGCGACATGATTCACTCAATTAATGAGTTTGCTGTCACAGAAGTTGAAAACCAAGTTGCTGGCTGTGCTTCGCTGTATATTTACGACACTGGCCTTGCTGAAATTCGCTCGCTCGGGGTAGACCCCGAATCACGAATTGCCGGGCAGGGGCGTCAACTTGTTGAACATTTGCTAAAAAAAGCCAAAAGCTTGGCGCTTAGTCGGGTAATTGTCCTGACAAGAGTGCCAGAGTTTTTTGCAAGCCAAGGTTTCAGCTTTTGTAGCAAAGACAGTTTGCCAGAAAAAGTGATCAAAGATTGTGAGCTTTGCCTTCGCAAAGAGAACTGCGATGAAGTGGCAATGGAATATATTTTAAAGCCAAGTAATAGCGCGGTGATCCCGTGTAAACACGTGGCTTAAATTCCCTGGATGAGAAAAACGCACGGTTACCCCTGTGCGTTTTTTTATGCCTGAAATTTAGATTTACTGACTTTTATGATCAAAAAGATCAAAATATATAAAAGTTGGATCGTTAATTGCTTTTATTATCCGCGCGGTGGCAACGTCGCGATGAAGTATAAAAAAGCGTCAAAAAAATGAGAACGCTTAACTCAGCTTGCAAGCTATTGTAAGCTGTACTGAAAAAACAATTAACTTAAAGGAATTAACTTATGCAAGTTTCAAACAATAGCCAATTGCAAATGCAAGCTTACAGCCAAATGCAACAAACAAAGCCTGCTTTGGAACAAACTACTAGTAATAAAACCCTGCAATCTGATACAGTAACTTTATCGAGTGAAGCCTTGGCTTTATCCGGCGGGGCTGAAATCCAACGTGGTGGTGGTGCAATGCTCCCGCCTAGTAAGAAAGAGCAATAGGTACTGAATGTCTTTTATTGAGCAACTAGGTTTTTTTTCCCTATCTGCAATGAGTGCATGGGGATTTTTAATGGCATTTTTTTTTAATATTTTTGTTTATTGTATAGATGAAAATAAAAGAAAAACCACGTTGCTCATAAGCTCATTCATAATGATGTTCTCCTACTTAGCTGGAGATTACTTTTTTAATTGGATAACTTACACCGCTACCACTTTTCTAGATTGGGCACTGTATGATCTAGCAACACTTACATTTTTGGCTATTTCTTTCTATTTTGTAAGACGCACTACACCTTCATTTATTTATCTCATTGCTGGCTTGATAATCAATACAATCTTGTTCCTTTCTGTTTATGTAGACGTTGAAGTCTACCAGAACACAACTCATTGGATTTTATGGGATGTATATTCGATTGGGGTTAATATTGTTGATTTTACAATGATCATTGCTCTAATTGTTGATCGTGACTTCCTACTATTGAACAAACTAAAAAGCCTTGTATTGTCTTCTGCAAATAACCATAAGTTAGCTTAATATTAAAAGCCATGTATATAAGTGATGTTGTTGGAAGTTTGATAGGATCCTTCATTGAATGGGGGTTCTTGATGGTTTTTCTTTTTAGTTTAGTGACCCACATTAATAAACCTGATAAACGCTTGGTTATCTTGGCGTTTATAATGATGATTTCATACTTTCTAAGTGGTATTTTTAACTTATCTATCTATAGCTATCTAAACTGGTTTTATTTCGACCTGCTAACCATAACAACAATTTTAGCGTGGACTTACTATGCAAAAATAGGCGCTTTTAATGCGATCTACTACATAGTCTTGGGATTGTTTTTAAACGCAATTTTGATGATTTGCATATTTATAGATATTGTAGTTACCGAAAACAGAACACCTTGGGCACTCTGGAGTATCTATTCGTTTGGAGTAAATACCATTGATATAATGATGCTCATTGCATTGATTACAAATCGCGACTTTTTACTATTTCATAAATTTTGCAGTTATATGAAATATAAAATTAGACCGTCATTTTTAGATAAATCAGAGCACCTTACTAACGCTTAATGAAACTCGCCGTATTTTAAGAGTATCTGAATTTTAAGACTTACTTCATGCTTAAACTAATCCAAGACAATTTTGGAGTATACCTCGCAGCATTTATCATGTGGGGTTTCTTGATGTCGTTTCTTTATAACATGGTAAAGAAATCATCAGCGCCAAATGGTGACAAAACAGTAATGTGGATCTCACTTGCACTGTTTATCTCCTACATGATGAGCGATCCATTACTTAATGTGGCGCTTGGCTACGATATCTTAGATTCAAGCTTTGCTTATGTTATTTGGGCGCTATCTGATTTAACAATACTACTCATTGTGTGGTTAATTGCTCGAAAGCGAAGTCTTACTCAGGCTCCTGCTAAACTTTATATATACACAGGGCTTTTAGTTAACTCATCACTGTTTTTAGGCATGTATTTCGATATTAACTACGCCTATACAGGAAGCTGGTGGTTTTGGGATGTCTACAGTATCACAGTGAACCTGATGGATATCATGATGCTCATCGCACTTTTCAGTAATAAAGACTTTTTAGGGCTTGTAAAGCTTTATAGGCGAATTCGAGGTCAAGCTGAACCAACTTAACCTCAATTAGTTAAAAGCGGTATTCCCAACTGGTTCTAAGTGCTGTGTTTGTTTCTGACTCATCACCAATTTCATCCTTTGAAATAAGCCCTGTCACTTTCCACAGGCCGTTAAACACAGATTGCTGATAACCGAGTTCTAACTGCAACTGACTCATCTCTGATGCGAGCTCAGCGTGTGTGGTTTCGCTTTCAATCCAACGAAGCTTAGCATGGCCACCATAACCATTCAGAGTGTGGTAATAGGCGCCAAGGATAGCCGATTTACTTTGTAGTGGTGTTGAGCTGCCAATTAAGCGCGAGCGTTGTGTATAGCTGCCAGAGCCATATACGCAATCGCTAATTTGCTCACAAGTTTGCTCTGTATTTGAATATTCAAAGTAACTTTTTAGTAGGCTCTCTTTCGAGCCAAAATAGCTTTCAACACCTAACGTATAAAATGGTTCACTTGGAGCTAAGCCACTTTCATTTCGACCCATTACTTCAGCATAAAATGCCACAGGTTGCGCCGCTAAAGTGGTTGAGTACTTAACATCTAAGCTCGTTAAACGGTGTGTTGATTCACTGCTTTCGAGTGTAACAGGATCAATTTCGAGGCTAGTTAAATAATCAGAGCCAGCACTATTAATTGCAATTTCAAGGCCTGTTAATGGGGTACTTGCAAATCGGAGCGCCCAAAAGTCACCGTCATCTGAGCTATTTAGATATGGCTTTTGTTTGGCGTAAATACCCGTTAACTGCCAGTTACCTATAAATGATAACCAACTTGGGCCTACATATTGGGTATTTGCTCTGGTAAAGCGCACGCCTTTCATTGGCGCCGCATTATTTGATAGTAGTAGGGCGTTATCGTTACTTGGCCCCCACCAATGACTAACTTGCTCCGCACTAAGTGACCAATTACCCAGGAGTACGGCTAAATAGCTATCTTGGTAAGTAACATGCTGCTTATCAAGGGCGTCATCGGCATAATTTACACTCACTTTAGCGCTAACACGCTTTCCTGTGATTGAACCATAACTATTTATACCGCTTTCTTGCTGGTGGCGTTTACCAAACCCTTGCTGAGAGTGTGGTTCGCTATTGTAGTTTAGGCGAATACCTGAGTTGGTTTTTTGTTTTGCATTATCAAGAGCATGTTTTACATGCTGATAGGCAAATAAGCTTTGCTCATCAAGTTGGCTGGTATTGGCAACATCTAGATCGCGTGCGATACCCTGCCACATTAATGGGTAGCTATTAATCGGCTGTTTAATAATACCTTGGTTAAATAGCATTTCGATTGAAGCGCGAAGTAACGGGTCGTCGCTTTCTATCCATGGTCCTGCAACACTTGGAGCAGAGATCATTAGTAATGCAGTTAAGCTAATGAACTTTTTTAATTTCATCCGTGAATTTTATCCTGTAAGGCTTTAGCTACAATAGGGTCAACAAACTCGCTCACATCGCCATTGTGGCGTGCGACTTCTTTGACGAGAGTCGATGAAATAAATGAATTTTTTTCTGCCGGTGTTAAAAATACACTTTCTAGATCTGGATTCAGGCGACGATTCATATTCGCTAACTGAAATTCATAGTCGAAGTCAGACACCGCACGAATACCACGAATAAGCACTTCGGCTTTATGGTCCCGAGCTAAATCAGCTAATAAGCCTGAAAAACCAATTACACTCACATTATCAAGATGCGCCAAAATTTTATTAGCAAGCTCAACGCGCTCATCAAGAGTAAAGCAGGGTTGCTTACTTGGGTTATGCGCAATGGCAACAATTACTTTATCGAACATTTTTGCCGCGCGATGAATTAAGTCTGTATGGCCATTTGTAAGTGGGTCGAAAGTGCCCGGATAGATTGCAGTAACGTTCATAACTATCAGCGATTTATAAATTTGCCTGCTATATTAACAGTGTTTTCTCGACTATGCAGCTTAGAAAATACGCGTATCGGATTAGGAACCTTCACCTATATAAGGTACTAAGCCGATTGAGGTTAATATTTTTCAAGGTAGTATTTAATTGTCGCGCATTTGTTTATACTGCTCGGCTGGGGACCGTAATAATCATAAAAAAACAGAGTAAATAGGCTATGAGCACAAAGGACAAAATCATACACACCAGCATCGAATTATTTAATCGCCACGGTGAGCGTGCCATAACAACCAACCATATCGCTTCGCATATGGGGATAAGCCCAGGTAACTTGTATTATCACTTTAAAAATAAAGAAGATATTATTCGTCACATTTTTGCTTTGTATAGCGACCATCTACACACTCACTTTAAGCCACTGACTCCAGACGATGATGCGCTAGAAAACCTGGCGGGCTACCTAGATTCACTGTTTGAATTAATGTGGCGTTTTCAGTTTTTCTACGACAACTTAGGCGATATTTTATCTCGTGATGAAGAGCTGAAAAAAGGCTACATTGCGTTTCAAGCTGAGCTTTTAGAGCAAGTCAAAGATGTGCTGTTTGCATTACGTGAAGGTGGTGTTATTTGCATTGAAGACGAAGATGTTACAGAACTTGCGCATATGCTTAAAATGACCGTAAGCTTTTGGACGCCTTACATCAAAGCTCGCCGCTTAAGTGGTGAACTTGCCAGAGCTGATATTTATAACGGTATTTTAAAAGTATTACTGCTATTAAAAGCTCATTGCACCGAGCAACATCTAGAGCAAGTTAACCAATTAAGAGCCAAGTATTTGGCCCTTGCTGAAACAGAGCAAAGCGAACAATAATCCCGCAAAGCAGTTTATTTCCTAGACGCTATAATTTTTGTTATAATCGCGCGCCCTTGAGGTTGCTATACCTTAGGGCGTGTGAAATCCACAGTCTAAGAGTGAACTATGCTTAAATTTATCGTCAAATTACACCCTGAAATCGCGATCAAGAGTAAATCTGTTCGTAAGCGTTTTACCAAGTTATTAGAAAATAACATTAAGATCGTTTTGCGTCGTGTTGACGAAAAAGTTCAGGTAAGAAACAACTGGGACAATATCTCTGTTGTTAGCTTGCTAGAATCTGAGCAAGTTCGCTTAGATATTATCGATGGCTTAAAACGCATTCCAGGTATCGTACAGTTTATTGAAGTAACAGAAACAGACTTCGACTCAATCGACGATATTTACCAAAAAGCACTTGAACTAATCGGCCATACGATTGCGGGCAAAACCTTCTGTGTGCGTTGTAAACGTTCTGGTAAGCATGATTTCACATCGAGCGATGTAGAGCGCTACGTAGGTGGTGGTTTAAACCAGCATGTTGAAGGTGCGCGCGTTAAGTTATCTCACCCTGAAGTGACTGTTCGCTTAGAAGTACGTGATGATAAAGCATACATTGTTACTCAAACTCACTTAGGTATGGCGGGCTTCCCGCTGCCAACACAAGAAGATGTATTGTCGCTTATGTCGGGTGGTTTTGACTCTGGTGTTGCCAGCTATCAAATGATCCGTAAAGGTGCACGTACTCACTTCTTGTTCTTTAACTTAGGTGGTGCTGCGCACGAAATCGGTGTTAAGCAGGCGAGTTATTATATCTGGAAACAGTTCAGCTCTACTCATAAAGTGAAGTTTGTTACTGTTGATTTTGAACCTGTTGTAGCAGAAATCTTAGAGAACGTTGAAAACAGCCAAATGGGTGTTGTGCTTAAGCGAATGATGATGCGTGCCGGTAGCCAAGTTGCAGAAAAACTAGGTGTACAAGCACTAGTAACTGGCGAAAGTATTGGTCAGGTATCAAGCCAAACATTGGCTAATTTGAGTGTGATTGACCGTGTGACGGAAACTTTAATCATTCGCCCGTTAATCCAACACGACAAGCAAGATATAATCAATATTGCGCGTCAAATCGGCACGGCTGAGATGGCAGAAAGCATGCCTGAATACTGTGGTGTGATTTCTAAAAAGCCAACAGTTAAAGCTAAAATCAAAACGATTCTTGCCGAAGAAGCTAAGTTTGACTTCGACGTGCTAAATACAGTTGTTGAAAATGCGCGTGTGATGGATATTCGCGATATCGACACCGAAGCAAAAGAAGAAGTGAAAGAAGCTGAGTCTGTATCTGATTTACCTGAAGGGGCGGTTGTTGTTGATATTCGCTCACCTGATGAAGAAGATGCAAACCCACTAGAGCTTGAAGGTATTGAAGTTGTGCATTTACCTTTCTTCCGCTTAGCGACTAAATTTGGTGACTTACCAAAAGATAAAGAATATTACTTATATTGTGCTAAAGGTGTGATGAGCCAGCTACAAGCGCTGATCTTGCACGAAGAAGGCTTTAGCAACGTAAAAGTGTATCGCCCGTAAGGGATGCTAATAAAAGCGCGACATGTTCGCGCTTTTTTAATGTCTGAAATAATTACGAGAAACGAGAAACGAGAAACGAGAAACGAGAAACGAGAAACGAGAAACGAGAAACGAGAAGCTAGTAACTTTACTCTTTCTCCTTTCCCCTTGTAGCTTAACTTTTTACTCTTTCCCCTAGTAACTAGCAGCTAATTAACTTTTTATTTTTATCATGCTCAGCATGGCCTGATTATAGGGAGTTTTTACCCCTAACTTAGCGCCTTGCTCGCACACATAACCACAAATTGCATCAATTTCAGATTCTCGATTATGGCTGATGTCTTGCTGCATAGAAGAAAAGTTTTCAGCGGTGGCTGTCATCACAGAATAGGCTTGATCCAACGCCTCGCTGAGTTTTACTTTAACCCCTTGTTTATTGGCGACTAGGCACGCTTCATTAAGTAAATTAATAATGCGCGTGCTAAATTGCGGTGCACGTAGCTGGCCATTTTTTACGTTATGAATCGCTGTTAACGGGTTAATAGCAATATTCACTAACAGTTTTTGCCATCGCAATGAGTGAATATCATCGCTCACAGAAAAGTGTGGTAAGTAACTAAACTGCTGCTTAAGTTCACCGAGGTTTTCGCTTGCAGCTGCATTACATGCACCTAACACGCTTTCACCATTACCTGTATGGCTCACACTATAAGGCGTTGTTTTAAAACCAGCTAAACGCGTTGTTAAAAAAGCTAAACCTTGCGTTTTTAAAAGCTGAGCATTCAGTTCATCAACATTCCCCATGCCATTGTGAGAAAGAACGATTTGGCATGTTTTACTGAGGTAAGGTTTTACTTGTTCAAAGGCAGTTTGCACCTGAAATGCTTTTACTGTTATTAACACCAAGTCAAAGGGGTCCGATTGACTTAGCTCTTTGTGGTGAATAAGGCGAGCTTTAATTGGGTGTGATTTACCATTACTCGTTTGATAAAAACGCGTGGTCAGGGTTGGCTTACGGGTCAGCAATGTAATGTCATGTTGTGCTGATAAAAAATGACTAAACAATAGGCCAATTGCACCGTCGCCAACAATTAAAATGTTAGCCATTACGTTGCTTACTACCTAAATGAAAACCAAGTTTAATGATAAAGTAGCTAACTGCACCGATAAAATCAGCGACAAAATCCCCAACCGAAGCTTGACGATAAGGCAGCATATCTTGCATAAACTCTATGGCTGCACCATATCCGGCTAACAGTAAAATTTGCACCATAAGTGGCAATTTAAAGGCTTTATCCATCACCATGGCCAGTACAAAGAAAATACCAAAATGCGCTACCTTATCAACGTGTGGAAAGAGGTTGCTCACCCCTTTAATTTCTTTGGCAAATAAAATTGTAAAGCCAATAATACTGGCTAAAAAGATAACTTGGTAAACACGCCTTGTCACAATAAACCCTAAAAAATGCCGAAATTGAATGGCCAGTATATCAAACAATTTTTGCATCGCACCTGAACAAGTCGGATAAAAATAGAAAGAATCGACAAATAAGCGTTATAATTGCCAACCATAAATGAATTTAAAAAAGACTATGTTAGGAGAACCCCATGCCTTCATTTGATATTGTTTCTGAAGTAGAAATGAACGAAGCGCAGAATGCAGTAGATAATGCAAAGCGTGAACTAGAGACGCGTTTTGATTTTCGTGGTGTTGATGCATCAATCGAACTAAGTGACAAAGTAATCAAGTTAAAAGCAGAAGCACCACAACAAGTTATGCAACTTTTTGACATTCTTGCTGCGAAAATTTCAAAGCGTGGCTTAGATGTATCTAGCCTTGAGCTTAAAGATGAGTCGCGTAGCGGTAAATACGTAATGCGTGACGTTGCTCTTAAGCAAGGTATCGAAAAAGACGTAGCGAAGAAAATCGTTAAGTTAATCAAAGATTCAAAGATCAAAGTACAAGCTGCCATTCAAGGTGAAGAATTACGTGTAACTGGTAAAAAGCGTGATGATTTACAAGAAGCAATGCAAGTTGTTCGTACTGCTGATTTAGGTCAACCATTCCAGTTCAAAAACTTCCGCGATTAATACTCTATGTTTTTAGCTTTAAGCTGTAAGTTTTAAGCTATAAGCCTACAAGTTTCTGAACTTTACAAGGAGCGTATTTTGAGACAAATATTAGGTTACAGAGAAAAAGATATCTTCTAGCTATTTTCAGCTAGAGGATATTTATGTCAGTAAAAAACAAAGCAATAGATCGTAATAAACACGGTAAAATAAACAGAAAATACACAGGCCCACACAGTACTTATTTTTACCAACAAACACCAAGTTGGTGGGTGAAAATGACGATGACCAAGCCAAGAAGACGTTTAAATAAAGCTCTTTGTAAGCTTGTGCTGAATGGTGCTGACCCAGAAGGAATTGTTTTTCCGTTAGGAAACTCGAAACCTCATGAGTATTTCTGGTAATCATTGTTTTAAAAAGCCAATCAGCCATGCTGATTGGCTTTTTTACTTTCGGCTTACAGCTTAAAGCTTAAAATTCATTTTAGCAGTATAGCCGTCCATTGACTTTCTTCCCCAAAATCATCACAATAACGGCCTATTTTCGAGGTGCTTGCTGTATCTTCAGATACGTTTTATTTCAAAGGGTGAAATAGTCGCAAGATAATCGGGAAGTCGGTGCGTTTTCAGGGAGAAAACAATGCCAACACTGCCCCCGCAACGGTAATGTATATGCCATGCATTTACAGAGTCCGGAGACCGGCCTTGAAGTAACTTACTATTCGCGTGTGCGGTGGGCACAGGCTAGGGGATATCATGCTAAATAAATCTGCGTTAGGCGTAGCGGTTGCTGCTGCGTTGTCTTTTTCTGTATCTGCTGACGAGCAATCGATCGAGCATATCACAGTTACTGCCAATAAATTCGAACAATCAATTAATGATGTATTAGCCAGCGTTACTGTTATAGACCGTGCTGATATTGAAGCAAGCTATGTTCGTGACTTACCAAGCTTACTAGCCACTCAGGCAGGCTTTCAAATTAATGCCAATGGTGGTTTTGGGCAAAGCTCAGGTGTTTCATTACGTGGTGCAAGTTCTCGTCACACGCTTATTTTAATTGATGGTGTGCGTACAGGTTCTGCAACACTTGGCTATAAAAGTATTAGCAATATTCCTTTAAACAGTATTGAGCGTGTTGAAGTAATTAAAGGCTCACGTGCTGCTGTATATGGTTCTGATGCGCTAGCTGGTGTGATAAATATCATTACCCGTAAAGCACAAAACACGACCTTAGATGTTACTTTTGGCTCAGATTCTTACCAAGAGTACCAAGTAGCGACAGGTGGTCAGTTTGCGGGTGTTGATGTTGCCGTTAATGCCGGTTATGAAAAAACAGATGGGTTTGATGTCCTTCAAGGCTTAGCGCCAGATGAAGACGGCTACGAGAACAAAAACCTTGGCTTTAATCTAGGTTATCAAAATGAGCAGTTAGGTGAGTTTTTAGCGCAAGCACAATACTCAGAAGGCGAAGCAAAATACGATAGCGCTTATAGCCCTGCAGACAGCACCGTAGAAAAAGGCGAGTTCGAAAATTACCAAGCTTCATTAGGTTGGAAAAAGGCTTTCGAAAAACACAGCCATGCCATTGATATTGCTATATCAAGTGACAGTTCAGATGACTCACGCATTGATTACACGGGCGCAACGGTGGTTGATAAGTTTGAAACTGAGCGTGAGCAAATTGATTACAATGGCCAATACTTTTTCAATCAAGCGCTGACTCTTAGTGGCGGTTTGAATTGGTATAAAGATGAAGTGAACACTAACTCAGGTACTTACTTAAAAGATAGCCGTGAAGTATTCGCTGCGTTTGTTGGCGCTTATTATGACGACGAACACGTGCTGGCAAACCTAACCGTTCGCCAAGATGATGATCAGCAGTTTGGTGATGAAACAACTTACACCGCAGCTGTTGGCTATCACTTAAATGACATCGCTACATTCCGCGTAAGTCAAAGTACGGGTTTTAAATCTCCAACATTTAATGACCTATATTACCCTGGCTCAGGTAACCCAGAGTTAAACCCTGAAACATCAGATAACCAAGAGCTTGGCTTATCACTCAATGTGAATGATATCAGCTTAGATATTGCGATTTTCCGCAGCGAAATCGACAACAAAATCGCTTGGGCACCAAATGCATCAGGGCAGTGGATCCCAACCAATATAAACGAAGCTCGCCACGAAGGTGTTGAGTTTAGCTTTAAAAACCAAGTGTTTGGCTTTGATCACAGCTTTAACTTTACCTATCTTTCAGCGGAAGATACTGAGACAGGTCAGTCACTAACCTATGTGTCAAATCACAGTGTGAATTGGTCATTAAACAAAGCATGGGGGGATTTTGATGCCGGTATCGATATGCAATACCGTGGTGACCGTGATGGCAAGTTAACGCACTTACCTTCGTATACGTTATGGAATTTAGTAGGTCACTACCAAGCAACTGACAACTTAACTGTGTCACTACGTGTAGAAAACCTATTCGATAAAGAGTACAACGCCGTTGACGCCTATGGTACAGACCTAGATGGTGATTACATCAACGACGAATTTTATTACTACAACACGGCCGAGCGTCGCCTGTTTGTAGGTGCCCGCTATCAGTTCTAATAACTCTTAAAGTCAGCTGAGTTGTTTACTTATAGCTAGTAATTGACATTAATTTGCCCGTTGATGTCATTAGTCTTAAGTTAAAACAAACTCAGCGTTATTATTAGTTCTGCGTCTAAAAGCTCGCTACCTACTTAGCGGGCTTTTTTCATTTTAGTTTATCTGCGTAATACTGTTCGAACTTTGCAAGCTTAGGGGCAATAAGAATACTGCAATAACCTTGATTTGGGTTTTCATTGTAATAGTCTTGATGGTACTGCTCTGCAGGGTAAAAGTTTGTAAGCGGGCTAAGCTCGGTGACAATCGGCTCATGAATTTGCTTTTGTAAGGCATCAATCATGGCTTGAGATTCTGCTTTTTGCTTTTCATCATGATAGTAAATAACACTTCGATACTGGGTGCCGACATCATTACCTTGGCGGTTTAACTGTGTGGCATCGTGTAAAGTGAAGAACATTTCAAGTAGGGTGTTATAGCTTACAATACTGCTGTCAAAATCGAGCTGAACCACTTCAGCGTGACCCGTTAAGCCAGTACAAATTTGCTGATAACTTGGGTTTTCAATCTCACCGCCGGCATAGCCAGAGCTGACATTAAGCACGCCTTTTACACGTCTAAATGCAGCATCAATACACCAAAAGCAGCCGCCGCCAAAAGTGGCGATTTGTATGTTGTTATCCATATTTCACTCCCTTACCGTTTTGCTGACTATAGCCGAAAAAACAAAACGCCGTAAAGACGGCGTTTTGTTAAAGCTTAAGCTCGTTTAAATTTCTTCTAACGGCTTGTCTTTTGCTTGTTGTTCTAACTTGCTCTGCAAGTACTCAGGCGACTGGGTATTTCTAGCAAGTGCGCTGTATGCTGCAGGTACTACGAACAAGGTTAGTAAGGTTGCAACAATAACACCTGTAAATACCACCACACCAATTACCATGCGACTTTCTGCACCTGGGCCACTTGCAAGAACTAGCGGTACCGAGCTCATCACTGTGGTCAGTGACGTCATAATAATTGGGCGTAAACGTTGTGTCGCAGCTTGGCTAATCGCTTCGTTAAACTCAACGCCTTTATCGCGCAGCTGGTTGGCGAACTCAACAATCAAGATACCGTTTTTCGCACTTAAACCTATCAGCATTACGATACCAATTTGGCTGTAAATATTTAGAGTAAGTCCGGTGTACCACAAGCCAAATAACGCACCCACTAAACCAAGTGGCACAGTAAGCATGATCACAAATGGGTGAATAAAGCTTTCAAATTGTGCTGCAAGTACTAAGAAGGTCACAGTCAGTGCCAGTATGAATACATAGGTCATTGCCGATGCACCTTCATAGAACAGCTGCGATTCACCCTTGTAGTCGATTGCACCGTCGATGTCGTTTTCTTCTGCTGCCACTTGATTTAAGAAGTTAAGCGCTTCTTCTAGGGTATAACCATCTGCTAAGTTAGCACTTAACGTAATTGCGCGCATACGGTTATAACGGTTTAAACGCGATGCGGTGGCTTCTTCTTTTAAGCTAATTAAGCTATCAAGCGGTACTAATTCGCCACTACGTGATTTTAAATAGATATTTGAGATATCAGTCGGGTTAGCAAAGTCTTCTTTGGTGCCTTTTAAAATCACATCGTATTCTTCACCACGATCGATAAAGGTCGTTACGCGGCGTTGCCCTAACATGGTTTCTAGCGTGCGACCCACATCCGATACAGAAACCCCTAAATCAGCGGCTTTGTTTTTATCAATGTTGATTAAAAACTGCGGGAATGTTTCTTTGTAATCATGATCGATTCTTACCAAGCCTGGGTTTTTCTCAGCACGCTTAATAATACGGTCTCGCCAATCGGCTAGCTGGTCGTAATCGTTACCTTGCAGTACAAATTCAATCGGACGAGATGAACCGCCGCCACCAATACCACGGCGCATAATGGCAAACGCACGCACATCGGTCACTTCAGTCATTTTACCGCTGATTTCGTCCATTACTTCCCACGTCGAGCGCTTACGCTTATCCCAGTCAGCCATACCAATGATAGCAACACCACCTTGGCCTCCCCAGCCAGGTACACGAACAAGCACTCGGCTCAATTCACCAGACTCAGAGTAAGGCATTAAACGTTCTTCAATTTTTGCCATGTTTGCAGCGTTATTTTCATAACTTGCGCCCTCAGGGCCACTCATCATGATAAAGAAAGTACCGCGGTCTTCTTTTGGCGTAAGCTCTGAAGGCACTTTTTGAAACAGCATAAAGCTGGCAACACCGGCCAAAATCATAGTCAGTAGTAAGCTCCACTTACGGCCCATATTTGAAGCCAGCGAGTTACGATAGGCATTTTCGATTTTGTTAAAGGTTCTATCCATCCACTGGCTAAATTTACTCTCTTTTTCTGAAGCTTTTAACACTTTAGAGCAAAGCGCCGGAGAAAGCGTTAACGCCGTAATACTCGAGAAGAACACCGCGGCACTTACTGCCATCGCAAATTCTGTGAATAGGGCGCCAATACGGCCATCCATAAACACCAGCGGTACGAATACCGCAATCAATACGAGGGTAGTGGCAATAATCGCAAAGCCAACTTCACGGGCACCACGGAACGCAGCAAGCAGTGGCGGCTCACCCAACTCTATACGACGATGAATATTCTCAAGCATTACAATCGCATCATCTACTACTAAACCGATAGCAAGCACGAGTGCCAGAAGAGTTAACAAGTTGATTGAGTAACCCATAGCCAGCAAAAACATAAAACTGCCCACCAAGGCCACTGGTACGGTTACAGCAGGCACTAGGGTTGCGCGGATATTGCCTAAAAATAGGTAAATAACCAAGACAACTAGCGCCATTGAAATCCCAAGGGTTCTATACACTTCATCAATAGACTCTTTGATGAAAATAGATGAGTCATAGCTGTCTTGAATGGTGGTGCCTTCTGGCAGGTTACGCTTAATTTTTTCAAGCTCTGCGCGGGCATTATCAACCACGGTTAGGGTGTTGGCTTTGGCTTGCTTGACGATACCCAAACCAATCATATTACGGCCATTACCTCGGAATAAACTTTCGTCGTCAGCAGCTTCTAAGTGAACATCAGCTACTTCACCTAAACGTACTAAATAGCCATCATCGCCACGTTTGATTACTAGATTTCTAAAGTCTCGCTGATCTTTATAACTACGCGCGGTACGTACTGTAAAATCACGGTCGATAGATTCGATTTCACCGGCAGGTAATTCAACGTTTTCAGTGCGTAAGGTATTTTCAATATCGCTACTTGTAATACCGCGCGCTGCCATCGCTTTACGGTTTAACCAGATTTTCATTGCATATTTACGCTCGCCACCAACGCGTACGTTAGAGACACCATCAACAACGGCTAATCGGTCAACAATAAAGCGCTGTGCGTAATCAGATAACTGCAATGAATCCATGGTAGTACTGTTTAGTACAAACCAGGCAATTGGGCTTTCATCACTGTTTGATTTAGAGACCTCTGGTGGGCGAACTTGCTCAGGTAAGCTATCAAGGGCACGGGCTACACGTTCGCGTACATCGTTTGATGCGGCATCGATATCGCGGCTGATATTAAATTCAATAGTGATATTTGAGCGGCCATTACGGCTTGATGAGTTAATACTTTTAATGCCTTCGATACCCGAAATGCGGTTTTCGAGTACTTGGGTGATTTTCGTTTCAATAATCTCTGCGCTGGCACCTGTGTAATCAGTGCTAACGCTGACAATCGGTGTTTCAATATCAGGGTATTCGCGCAGTGGTAGCATAGAAAATGCCACCAAACCAAAGGTAAGTAATAACAGGTTTATTACGATCGCAAAGACCGGGCGTTTAACGCTAGTATCAGTAATTTTCATGTTTAGCCCTTGATACTTACTTTGCTGCCAGTACGGATCTTAATGATGCCTTCAGTCACGACTTGCTGACCATTTTCAAGGCCTTTATCAATAGCTACCCAGCCATTGTGACGACCCGCCACATGTACTTCGACTTTGTTAGCAACGCCATCTTCAATTTGGAACACGTAGTGTTTGTCTTGCTGAGGAATGACGGCTTTCTCTGGTACCATAAGCGCTTGGTTTGAGCTTAACTCTAATGCGGTATTTAACAGCATACCTGGGCGTAACAGGCCTTTTTCATTGATAAAGCTTGCTGTCACTTCAACGCTACGAGTGACTGAATCGATACGCGAGCTAATATGCGTCACTTTACCGTTAAAGGTTCTATCTGGGTAAGCATCGTTTTGCGTCATCACTTTCATTCCTAGCTGTAACTGCGCTAGGTATTTTTCTGGTACTTTAAAGTCGACTTTAATGATGCTGATATCATCAAGAGTGGTGATGTTTGTAGTATTGCTAACATAAGTACCAATTGAAATTTCACGCTTACCAAGTAAGCCAGAAAACGGTGCTTTAATCGTCATTTCTGCCAGCTTTGTTTTAGCGCTTTCAAGTTGTGCTTCGGTTGCGTCTACGCGTGATAGCTGCTCTTCTAGTAACGATTTAGCCGTAGCCTGTGAGCGAGATAGCTCAGTAAGGCGTTCAAGTTGACGGCGTTCTTCACGTAAATTAATGCTTAGCTCTTTCACTGCTAACTCTTCTTCTTGAGATTGCAATTGAACCAGTTTTTGACCTTTACTGACTAAGTCGCCATCATTGAAAAAGATATCGGTAACATAATCGTTTTGTGCACTGCGGATATAAATAGCTTGGTTAGCACGAGCACTACCAATTGCTTCTATTAGCACAGCATTTTCTTCGGCTGTAACAGTGTGTGCTGTCACTTGAGTTGCACGGTCGCCAAAGTTGCTTTGTTCACCTTGGCTTGAAGGTAAATACAAATAAATACATAACCCTAGTAAAAGGGTAATAATAAAAGGAAAAAGTGCTTTACCAGATTGTGTAGAATACATCATCGTGTTACCAGAAAATTAGTTGAGTGTAGTGTACAAAATTAGTACGTGCCCCGTATGTCAGGTATCTCATAAATTTGTGCATTTGGCGTAAAAGTTAAAAGTTCGGCTAATTTGTTCCTTTATTGTGACTAAAAGAGAGGTTTTAGTATGGGTAAAGAGCCAAAATGTAATTATTGTTTAACGCTTAGAAAGATAGTTTTGGTCACAATTGTGATGTTTATTTTTTACTTTTCTGTTTATGGATAAGAAACCTCCTGCACTTAGAGTGCGCGCACAAGCATCCCGCCATGGCAGTGAGTTTTTAATTGTTGGTGGTATTGGGTTAATCATTATTATGCTAGTTAACCTATTGAGGCCCGGTGAAATTAGCATTGTTGAGATTTTTTTAGCCACAACCTGCATAGCGGCAATTTTTATTGGCTTTTTAAAAACTCAAGAACCATACTTTAGCCTAACATTTACTCAGAATTTACTTATTTATCATCACAAAGTTGGGAATTGGCAGCTAAATCATGCTAATTTTCATCATAGTGGTATACCAAAAGTGGAACAGGGCTTAGAATACCTTGAGTTAAATGCAGTTGGTATTAAACTCAATAACATAGATGAATTTTTAACACAGATTCACCCAAGAATTGCCGGACGATTACTAATAGAGCAGCGTCATCTATTTATGCAAGTTATTCAAAAACATTGCAAAAATGGTGATTGCCCATCAAAATGGTTAATAGAAGAGACGGACTACACTGCCCCAAGTGGTCAGCTTTACAAAGGATTGATTGCCATGTTTGCCAATCGTACGCAGCATTTAAGGCAGTTGACAGGATACGATTTATTATTGCCTGCCAATGTACTTGATGTTGATATTTGGCAATTTAATGCTGATTTGAATCGTTGGAAACTGAATCCTAGTGAGTTTATAGAGACTCGCTTACAGAAAAAGTAAGCTATAGGTGGCAGTAAGTAGTAGGAAAAGGCTATGAGTCAAGAACGTTCTTTTATTAAAAGCGGTCGAAACACAATTATACATAAAGATAAAAAACTCGACTTAGTGGTTGTGAATGGTGAGAACCATCCACGCATTAAAGTTACTCAAAACGGTTTAGAGCCGTTTAAAGAAGACCTGCCAAAAAACCGTCGTGAAGCCAAAGAGCGCTACTTAGAGATGGTGTATGTATCAAGCCCAGATGTATTTGCAGAAGAAAAACGTTTGTTGTTTATTCAAGCCCTTGATGGCAGAGAGTACAAAGTTGATTACAGTAAAATAGGCACTAAGCTCTTCGTACGTATTCACCAAGATAGTTATTTATAATTCCTAGTCTGGCACTTTAATTGCTTGTTATTAGCTTATTTGGCAGTCGGCCATGACCGACTTTGCATTTTAAGGTGGTAAACATGAGATTAGTGCCTCTTACCCTAGTTGCATTAACGACATTAACAGGCTGTGGCGGCGGTGGTGGTTCGAGTGATTCGAACCCAGTCGCAGCAACAGTTAATGCAGGCTCCGATCAGCAAATTATTGAAAAAAGTGAATTTACTGTCTCTGCCCAAGGCTCCCCAGCTGATGGCACCTTTACTTGGGAGCGAGTCAGTGGCCCTGCACTAGAAGGTTTTCCAGCAGAGGGCGCAGAACAAACCATTACCGCGCCTGATATTAAACTCGACTCTGAACTTGTTTTAAAAGTGAATTATCAAACCGATGGGCAACTTGTTTCCGATCAAGTCAGTATTTTTATTACATCAAATAATCAACTGCCAGTTGCAGTGATCACGCAAACCGCGCCAGAAGAGTTACCATCACAATATAATGATGTGATCACATTAAGTGGCGAAGAGTCTGTTGATATTGATGAAAACGGCTCAGTTGACAGTTACTTGTGGACTCAACTTGATGGCCCAGATTTAACGGCTGACAGTTACAACAATCAAACCATTAGCTTTACTCACCCACTACTTGAATCAAATACAGCGATGACGTGGCGTTTAACTGTAACAGATGATGAAGGTGGCTCAGCAAGCACTGAGGCGTCGTTTACCTTAAACAAAACCGTTGAGGTAATTATTGCGGATGCAGGTGAAGATCAGCAGGTTATTGAGTTTGATACCGTACCCCTTGATGCCAGCAATAGTGAAATTGTGACAGCAACAAAGTCATGTTTTTGGGAGCAATTAACAGGTGAAACTGTGACCTTGGCAAACCAGAACCAGTGTATCACGACGTTTGTAGCCCCTGATGTTGATACCGATTCAGAGCTTAGTTTTGAAGTTACCGTGACTGACAGTAAATCGCGAAGCGACACAGATACTGTGATTATCGATATTAGCCCAAAACCACTTGGTTTAATTAACGATACAGGCATGAGTGATTGCTATAACAACTCACAAAAAATTAATTGTGACAGCGAAGATTTCCCAAGCCAAGACGCCGATGTAGGTCGTGATAGTGTCGCAAACCAACTAGATAAAGTAGGTCAGGGCGACTTAGCGTTTGATTTTACTAAAATGAATGAATTTGCCGACGAACTCCCTGATGATGCGACCAGCTTTAGTTGTGTACGCGATAACGTGACGGGCCTTATTTGGGAAGTAAAAGAAGCCAGTTCAACATTACCACCGTCGACAGCTGATCGTGCAGCAACAAACCATTATACCTGGTATTTAAATGGTTCAAGTGGTGTGCAAACGGGTAGTGTGCAAGGGGCTGCGAGCTCTACTTGCCCAAGCACCAGTGACTGTGGTCTGCAAACTTACATTAATGATGTGAACAGCAGCGATTTTTGCGGTGGTACAAATTGGCGTGTGCCAACTTACACCGAATTATTAGGGTTATTAGATTATGCCAAGCAAGGTGAGCCTACATTGCTTAATGGTGATTTCTTCCCTAATCAACCAAGTGATACTCAGCTAAGCAGTGATAGTAGCTCATTCATGCCTTATTGGACTTCACAAACAGCGGCAGATGGTACGAGTTTATCGCAAGCTTATATTATCGATATGAGTAGTGCTAATGACTTAGCATATCCAAAAAGTAATACCGCCTTTGTGCGCTTAGTTAGAACGCCGGGAGAGTAAAATATGCGAAAGTTACCTTTAATCACAGTAATTACCGGTATTGCTCTGCAATCGGGTTTTGCTGCTGCGCAAGTATGTTACAGCGCCGTCAATGAGACGACCCCTGATAGCCGTTTTGTAATTAACGAAGATGGCACTGTGAGTGATAGCGAAACGGGTCTTATGTGGCAACGTTGTACGTTTGGTCAAAGTTATGATAGTGACACGGATACTTGCGAGGGCACGAGCCAGCAGCTTACATGGGGCGAAGCTTTACGCGGGGCTGAAAATGCAACCTTTGCTGATTACAGTGATTGGCATGTGCCAAATGTTAAAGAATTAGCAAGTATTTTAGAGCATAGTTGTGTGCAGCCTAGTATTAACGAAAACGCATTTTTATCGACTAAGCTGCAAAACTACTGGAGTAGCACTTCAGGGATCAGTCGCACTGATCTAGCTTGGGTGTATCAATTTGATAAAGGCATCAACAGCCTTCACGCAAAAACGTCCGATGTTTATTTGCGTTTAGTGCGCTACGAAAAGTAGCCTTTAATAATCTCTAACCGCGCTTGCTCAAGCGCGGTTTTTATTTCTGCGCCTTTAATACCTTGTGCAATAAACTGTTGCGGGTTGACAGCTCGTGCTTGCGTGGCTGCATTTACTAAAGAGTCATAGCTGGCTACTGGCTGTTGCTGGCTTATCTCTAACACCTTTAATACTTGCTCAAAACGTTCAGGACGACGCCATAAATCAAGTTGGTTAAAGCAAGCAAAAACGGCCTCGCTAGATGGTTTTTCTGCACTTAACGTTGTTTGATGTGTTTGGCTAAATAGCGCTAAATCGCGCACTTCATTAGGTATGCGTATCTTGCTAGCCATCGCTTTTATCTCGTCGCTTGAAAGCGCTAAGGTAACTTGGCTAAATAATAACGCAGTGTCACTAACTTGCAGTTTATTCGCATAGGCAAAGCGAGCTTGTAAAGTATGGTAAAGCTCATCACACCATTTACTTTCAAGCTCAGAGCTAATTACATGCAGGCCGCCAATGCTGGCAAGTACATTTAAAAACTCGCAAAATGCGCCATCGCTTAGAGATTTTTCGCATTCTAACCAAACGCGTTCAGCTGTTAGTGTGTTTAGCTCTTTGGCTTTGACCATATCAATTAAAAGCGCCTTGGTTTCTGGCGCAATAGTAAAGCCGAGGTAATGGTAACGAGCAGCAAAACGGGCTACGCGTAATATGCGTAGAGGGTCTTCACTAAAGGCATCGGAGACATGACGTAACACACGATTCTCAAGGTCTTGTTGGCCAGAAAAAGGGTCAACTAAGCTGCCATCTTGAGCTTGAGCAATGGCATTTACGGTGAGATCTCGACGAATTAAGTCTTGCTCTAATGTGACATCTGGCGTGAAATCACAAATGAAGCCGGTGTAACCTTGGCCTTGCTTTCGCTCGGTGCGCGCTAGCGCATATTCTTCTTTACTTTGTGGGTGTAAAAATACCGGAAAATCTTTACCAACTTGTTGATAGCCTTGTCTGATCAATTGCTCAGGCGTTGCACCAACTACCACATAGTCGCGCTCTTTAACGTCACGACCAAGTAGAGCGTCTCTGACTGCGCCACCGACTAAATAAACCTGCATAAAACACCTATAATTTTGCCTTTTCGCTATTTTACGTTATTTAGCCAATAAAATGTAAACAAGGTTTTAAGTAGCGATGTTTTTTGCCATTATAGACCGTGATTTTAAACGCAAGGAATAACACGGTGTATTTAAGCTATTTTGGCTTGTCAGAAAAACCCTTTTCGATTGCCCCAAATCCTGAGTATTTATTTCTTAGTGAGCGCCATAAAGAGGCGTTAGCGCACCTTACCTATGGGTTAGGTGAAGCGGGTGGCTTCGTTTTGTTAACAGGCGAAGTGGGTACAGGTAAAACAACACTAACAAGAAGTCTGCAAGAGCAGTTACCTGAAAACACCCAAGTGGCACAAATTCATAATCCGGCTTTGTCACAGCTTGAACTGCTTGCCAGTATTTGTGATGAATTAAAGATTGAGTACGACGGTACTAATGCGACTTTGAAGACCCTAACTGATGTGATTAAAAAGCACCTTGAGGCAAACAATCAAGCGGGCGGTCACACCATCTTAATTATTGATGAAGCACAATTACTCGCACCTGATGTGCTAGAGCAGCTGCGCTTGTTAACCAATATCGAAACAGATCATAAAAAGCTGCTGCAAATTGTATTAGTAGGGCAACCTGAGCTTCAAGAACTACTAAAACGCACTGAATTAAGACAACTTGCCCAGCGTATTACTGCGCGTTATCACTTATTACCACTCACTGAAGGACAAGTGTTTGCCTATGTTAAGCACCGTTTATTTAAAGCGGGCACAGAGCAAGCATTGTTCTCAGGGGATGCGTTAAAAGCGATTTATCAGGTTACTCAAGGCGTACCAAGATTGATCAATTTATTATGTGAGCGCTGTTTAGTGGGAGCTTTTTCACAGCAAAAATTGAGTATCGACAGCGAGCTTGTGATGCGCTCAGCCGCAGAAGCACTGCCGCCAACCAGCACTCCTGTTGCTGTAGCAAATAAAGAGCCGAGTTATGTTTGGCTTTACCCAGTTTCATTTTTAGCCGTATTAGGAATGGGTATTGGTTTATCCTACCTAATATAACGAGTGTTCATTTATGTCATTATTACTAGATGCAATTAAACAATCTGATCAGCACGCACAAACTGCCGTTGATCATGACCAAGCCGCACTTGCGCTCAAACAACAGCAAGAATTAACACGGTATCGACGCTTAGCTTTTTCATTTGGGCTATTACTGGCGGCAATATTGACGCTTATGGCAGGATTTTCGATTGGTAAATGGTTACAGCAAACTAAACCTGCTGCTGAGCAGCCAAAGCTTGTTAATAACAGCAATGAAACCACAGAAAGCGTTGCCACTGAGGCTCAGGCAAGTCCTGAAACACAGCAACCCGCTAAGCAACAGCAAGTAGCGCAAAGCCAAAACCCGCAAGCGACCAATAACCCAGCCCAAGTAACAACGATGCAACAAGGGCAAGTGCAACAATCTGTACCGCAACAAATGATGCAGCAGGTGCCAGTGCAAGGTCAGCAATATCAGTGGGTACAAGTTCCGGTAAATTCAGCCTCTATGTATGCAAATCAAGGTTATCAAGTACAACCTCAGTACCAGCAACAAGCTGTGTATCAAAATCAGCCAGTGTATCAACCACAGCCACAGTTTTCGCAGCCAATGCAACAAATCAACCCGCAGCAAATGAGCAGTAATGGCATTGATTTAAGTAAATACAAGGTGCTAGGCAAGCCACTTAATGGTCAGCCAACTCAACCAGCTTCTCAATCATCAACAAATGATGAGCTCAAAGATGTACCAGATACATTGAAAGATGCTTTTGCTAAAGCGGTTGAAGATGTTGATAACAAACATAGTGTTGATATTACCCGTAGCACTAAAAATACGTCTTATGCAGAGCCAATTGAGCTCTTGCCAGATGCATTACAAAGTCTCATTCCTACCATTAAATACCAAGCGCATATTTATGCTTCAGAAACATCGAAGCGTTGGATAAAGTTAAATGGTCGTGAGTTATACGAAGGCGATAACATAGGTGTGTTATCAGTCATTGAAATCACTCCAGAGCAGAGCTTATTAAGCTACGATGGGTATGAGTTTACTTTAAAAGCATTACAAGACTGGCCTGAGTAGCCAGTCTTTAGTTTAAGGGCTAAGGTAGAATAGCACTTTTAAAAAAGCGGATCAGGTCGATGTTAAAGTCTCTCGGCCTGACTGCTGATTCTAAGCTATCGTGGCAACGGCTGTTAGCCAAATCAATATCTTGCACTTCGGTATAGCGTGCATGTTTAGCGTTATAAAACACTTTCACTTGAGGTTTTAAAGGACTTGTAGGGTTACTGTGTGTGACCAAACCTAATTTTTGGCTTTCAAGTTTAACTAAGGTGCCGACTGGGTGAACACCGATGCACTGAATAAACTTAGTGACCAGGTCTCCATCAAAGCTATCTGGGCAGCCATCTTTAAGTATCTTAAACGCTTTAATTGGCTCCATTCCTGCTTTATAGACCCGCTCTGCGGTTAATGCATCATACACATCAACAATTGAAGCCATACGTACGTACAAGCTGATTTCTTCACCACTTTTACCAAATGGGTAGCCACTGCCGTCTAAGCGTTCATGATGGAAGCCAGCTATATCAACAGCAATCCCGCTCAAGCCTGCTTGCTCTAAAATTTCTTTACTGAAACGAGCATGATCTTGAATAGCTTTGTACTCTTCATCTGTTAACTTGCCAGGCTTATTGAGTATCTCATCGGGAATATTGATCTTACCAATATCGTGAAGTAAAGCACCGGTCGCAAGCTCTTCAATAACGGCTTTTTCAATACCTAAGTGTTTAGCAAAAATACTCATCAAAATTGATACATTGATAGAATGCTCAAGTAGGTAAGCATCTTTTTCACGCATTCGAGTGATACAGGCAAGCGCATCTTGATTACGAAAAACTGAATCAATAAAGCCACTTGCGAGTTCTTTAAAAGGGGCAATATCAATTTTGTTGCCATCGCGGATATCGTCAAAGGCTTTGCTTTGCAATGATCTTGCTTCGTTATATAAGCTGTTTGCTTTGCCCATTTCTGCAGACACACTGTGGGTAGTGTGCCAAGGGTCAAAAGCGCTAGTCTCGCCAACAGGTTGCGGATTATGTTGCTGCTCAACCACTTTATTCTCACTGTCTAAGGTCAGTGTTTTGTCCGGGTCTATCGCTATTTCTAATATGCCAGCCTTGATCAGCTTGTCTATGCTTCCCTGTGTTTTTACCCAACCTTGGTTTTTTATACGGATCTTGCCTTTTTGTTTTGTCACACTTTGGACAAACATGCCGGGCTTAAGTTGATTGATAGGGAGTGTTTTCAAAGCCTTTACTTCTAGTCGAATACATTACTATAAAACTAGCAGAAAATTTGTAGCTCGGTAAACAAGAATAGTAAAAAGGTATCTGTAAAAATCAAAAGCCCCCGCAAATGCGAGGGCTTTTAAGTAGCTCAGAAAAGTTTAATTTCCTTTAACTAATACGGTTACTCGTCGTCTTCAACTAAGGTCATTAGTGATGTGTTACCACCTGAAGCGGTTGTATCAACACTGATTGTTTTCTCAGTGAGTAAGCGCTTGATTAGCGTGTCATAGTACTCAGAGCTGATCACTGGCAGGATTGCACCTTTACGTTGTGCTAGCTGCTGGCTAAAGTAGCCTAAGCGTGATGAACGAGCTGCAACAACCGCACCTGCAAGGTGAGGGTGCGCCAAGATAGCTTGTAACTGATTAGGTTTAGCTACTTGGAATACACCTTCAGCGATACCTGTTGAGATAAACTTGTCTCTGAATGCAACTGCTTCGTCAAAGAATAACTCAGAAGCAACCGTGATTACCGTGTTACCAGCAGCAAGTGCTGTGATAATCGAAATTGCCCAGAAGTTAAATGACGTACTCTTATCTGCATAACAAACCACACAGCCACGAGGCTCTAAGTGAAGTGTGTTTGACTCACCCGTTGGTCCAGGTAACACAGTGTGCTTACGCATGTGTTTTTCAAGACGGTTAAGTTGCGCACGGGCATCAGCTAGCGTTAATGCTAAATCATCGGCAAGTTCGTCGATAATTTCTACAGTCGCTACTTTTGCAAGTAATTGACGCACAGCAGAAACTCGGTCGTTCAGTGGTGTCGCACGCCAGATTTTCTCGTCGCGTAATGAGTTATCCATTAGCGTAGCAACCTGCTCAGCTGCACCTGAATAGTGGTGAGTATCTAGCTCATCAGGTGTTAGGTTAGTCATTTGTACGTTATCTGGTGATGCTTTTTCTTTCACTAGACGTTGTAGGTAGTTAGGGCCACCCGCTTTAGGACCAGTACCAGATAAACCACGGCCACCGAAAGGTTGTACGCCAACAATCGCACCGATCATATTACGGTTGATGTAAACGTTACCTGCACGTGACATTTTCGCTAGGTATTCACAGCGCTCTTCGATACGCGAATGCACACCCATTGTTAAGCCAAAGCCTGTGCCATTGATTTGGTCAATCACGTTATCAAGCTCTGTGCCTTTAAAGCGGATGATATGTACACATGGGCCAAATACTTCGCGCTTAAGTACAGATAAATCTTTGATTTCGTATAAACGAGGCGCAAAGAAGTAAGCACCATTTTCATTGTTATCAGGAATAGCACACTCATAGTGAAGTGTTGCATTACCTTTTAAGTATTCAACATGGTCATTTAAATTTTTCAGTGCTTTTTCGTCGATAACAGGACCGATATCAGTTGAAAGCAATGACGGGTCGCCAACGTGAAGCTCTTTTAAAGCACCTTTGATCATCTCAATGATGCCATCAGCAACGTCTTCTTGTAAGAATAATACACGCAGTGCAGAACAGCGTTGACCAGCACTTTGGAAACCTGAACTGATCACATCGTCAACAACTTGCTCTGGTAGAGCGGTTGAGTCAACGATCATACAGTTTTGACCGCCTGTTTCAGCGATAAGCGGTACTTGAATATCATTACGCGCAGCAAGTGTTTGCGAAATAACAGTACCTGTTTCTGTAGAACCTGTGAACATAACAGCTTGAATGCGCTCATCAGGAACGATAGTTTTACCTACTTCGCTACCACGAGCAATAACAGGTTGTACAACGTGCTCTGGTAAACCTACAGATAGCATCAGTTCAATGGTACGAAGTGCGATTAAGCTTGTTTGCTCAGCAGGTTTAGCAATAACTGTGTTACCAGTCACGATTGCTGCAGCTACTTGACCTAAGAAGATTGCAAGTGGGAAGTTCCATGGGCTGATACATAAGATCACCCCACGTGCTTCAAAGCGCTCATCTTCAGAAAGTTCTTCAGCGCGTGCCGCGTAGTAGCGGCAGAAATCCACTGCTTCACGAACTTCATCGATACCATCTTGGGTAATTTTACCAGCTTCTTTAATACAGATAGCAACAAGCTCATCGTGGTGACGTTCTAAGATGTCAGCAACACGACGTAATAAGTTTGCGCGCTCTTTTACAGGCGTTTGTGACCATGACTCAAATGCTTTTTCTGCATTTTCTAAAAGAGCAGTCATTTCGTCAGAAGATTGTAGTTTCACATGACCAATAATCTCTTTGTGATTTGCAGGGTTCTTCACAGGAAGAGAGCCTTCTGGCACATCGCTTAATTCAATGCGATGCTCATCAAACCAGGTATCAAGGTTTTCTTTAAATGGTGTGATGACGTTGATATCAGTTAAGTCCATACCTTTTGAGTTAGCACGTTCTTCACCGTATAAATCAATTGGCATCTTGATTTGCGTGTTGTACTTGTTACGTAAACCTTGCAGTGTTTCTACAGGGTCAGGTAATAGTGATTCAACAGGCTTAGTCGTATCAACAATCGCATTAACGAATGACGAGTTAGCACCGTTTTCTAATAAACGACGTACTAAGTATGCAAGTAAGTCTTCGTGTTGACCCACTGGTGCGTAAACACGACATTGAATTTTCTCTTGGGTTACGATTTGGTCGAATAACGACTCACCCATACCGTGCAGGCGTTGGAATTCAAAACCTTCGTTGTCGCCTTTTGCAACTTCTAAGATTGTTGCTGCAGTGTATGCGTTGTGTGTAGCAAATTGCGGATACAATACATCGCGTGCTTCTAGAAGCTTAATAGCACAAGCTTTGTAAGAAACGTCAGTGGTCGCCTTACGTGTAAATACCGGGTAATGATCTAAACCATCTTGTTGAGTGGTTTTGATTTCTGTATCCCAGTATGCACCTTTTACAAGGCGAACCATTAGTTTACGACCAACGCGACGAGCAAGTTCTGCAACCCACTCAACGACAAAAATAGCGCGCTTTTGGTATGCTTGAACTGCTAAACCAAAGCCGTTCCAGTTACCTAAATCGTCATCACTGAATACCGCTTCAATAACATCTAAAGAGATATCTAAACGGTCAGCTTCTTCAGCATCAACAGTAAAACCGATATCGTAGCTTTTCGCTGCAAGCGCAAGCTCTTTTAACTTAGGTACAACTTCAGCAATAACACGTTCGCGGTGAGTGAACTCATAGCGTGGGTGAATCGCAGAAATTTTAACTGAGATACCAGGGCTCTTGATTGGTCCACGGCCATTTGCTGCTTTACCAATCGCGTGGATAGCTGTCATGTAGCTGTTGAAGTAACGCTCTGCATCTTTCATTGTGCGTGCGCCTTCACCTAGCATATCGTATGAGTAAACGTAGCCTTTTTGCTCTTTTTCTGCTGCACGTTCAATCGCTTCGTCGATAGTACGACCCATAACGAATTGCTTACCCATGATCTTCATCGCGAAGTTCACAGATTTACGAATAACAGGCTCACCTAAACGACCAATTGTTTTCTTAAGTACACCGAATTGCTGCTCTTTTGACTTGTCGCTGTAGTTAACCATTTTACCGGTTACTAACAGACCCCAAGAAGAGGCGTTTACAAATAAAGAATCGCTGCTACCTAAATGCGAGCTCCAGTCACCTTTAGCAAGTTTGTCACGAATTAGTGACTCTTGCGTTGCTTTATCTGGAACACGTAATAGTGCTTCTGCAAGACACATTAATACAACGCCTTCTTCACTTGAAAGTGAGAATTCATTTAATAGTGCATCTACACCGCTTTGACCATCCTGATCGCGACGGATATTTAAAACCATTTGACGAGCACGTTCCCACGCTCGGCTACGCGCTTTCACGCCTACTTCAGCCAAAGGCAAAATATGATCAATAACCGCATTTTCGTCAATACGGTAGAAATCACGGATCTTTTGTCTAATTGGACATTCAGTTGTCAAATCGCCATTAAATAGCATATGTAACCCTCTGGTATGTGGAGTCTAAAAAATGAACTAATTGCATTTCTTACCATTGATATAATTCGTGCATTCTAATTAAAATCCAGCAGAATATGCTGGTTAAATTTTTCGATTTACGATAATTTACAGGGCATACCGTTAACTTAGCCGCATAAAATTCTGTTATGACCAGTCCGAATAGATTACGCATGTTAGATCGCATCGATTTAGCAATTTTAGACGCTCTGCAAAAAAATGGCAGAATATCGAACGTAAACCTCGCAAAACAGGTAAATCTGAGCCCAAGCCCGTGTCTAGATCGTGTAAAACGTTTAGAGCAAGAAGGCTACATCGAAGGCTATTACGCAAAGCTTAGCGAAGCAAAGCTTAACCAGAGCTTGTTAGCACATGTACAGGTCTCGTTGGTGACCTCGAATACATCGGTGTTTAAAGTATTTCGAGAATATATTTTAAATATTCCGCAAGTGGTTGAATGCGACATGGTTGCTGGTGGCTATGATTACTTATTAAAAGTACGTGTGTCTGATATGGACGAATACCGTCAGGTGCTGGGGGATTTAGTTGATATACCAGGGGTAGGTACGCATCACACCTATATGGTGATCGAAAAAATTAAACAAGATACCGGACTAAGGTTCGATATATAGATACAAAAAAAGCACCATCAGGTGCTTTTTTATTGACTATTTAGTGGCTTATGCCCAGCCGTCGTAACGTTTACGGCGAGATAACACCACGGTTAAGATAATACCTAACAGTAAGCCGATAAATGCAATTGCGCCGCCATATGTAAGTAGCTGACGCTTCTCTTTAGCACTGGCTGTTTGCTTTGCATTGCGCTCAGACTCAATAGTGTTCTTAAGTGTTTCGATTTGCTTGCTAAGAGCTAGGTTTTGCTCTGTTAGTGATTTGTTCTGCTCTTGTAGTTGTGGCAACTCAATTTCAGCTTGGCGAAGCTGCTCTTGCATTACCGTCATGTCGTTATTCAGCGCTTGAAACTGTTGTTGAATACCCGCGTTTTCAGTAACAAATTTTGACTCAACCCAACCTTCACGATCTTTATCATCACGAATTTTAAAGTAGCCATTATCTTCACCTGACAACAACACAACTTGCGTACCTGCATCAACTGAACCCAAAATGCGGTAGTTTTTGCTTGGGCCTGAGTGCATAAAGGTATACAGGTTATCGACTATGTATGCGGTGTTTTGGCTGTCGCTGCTTGGTGCTTCTTCTGCGTAGCTAATAAAAGTGGTGGCCGCAAGGAGCAACCCAAAAATACACTGTTTTAACATCAATCTACCTTGTTAATGTGATCTTGCCTAGAAGTGGCTAAATTTATAATTTCTTTATGTATAGAGATAGTAGGGATTTCAACTATTAATAGCAAGGCTGATATTGTAATCCGTGCGTGGGCTTAACCGTAAAAAACAGGAAAAAATTTGCATTAACAGTCTGCTTTGTTTATTTTGATCACTTATTTATTTTAAATGTACTCCGCAAAGCGAATGGATACTGAGATAGAACTGAAGTTTTTGGTGTCAGATGCCGTTGTTCCACTGATCCCCGCATTAATTACCCAATTTGCAAAAACCGTTACTAACAAACCGTCACGCAATTTACAAAATGCTTATTACGATACGCCAAGCCGAGAATTACGCGCTTTAGATATTGGCCTTCGTACTCGCTGTTGTGATGGTGAGTGTGAACAAACTATCAAGCTTGCTGGCGAAGTGGTTGGCGGCTTACATCAGCGCCCAGAATACAACTTACCACTGTCAGGTAACCGCCCTGATTTACTCGCATTTGATGCTGCTATTTGGCCGCATGGCATGCAAGTGTCTGGTATTGCTGAAAACCTATACCCAATTTTTAGCACTAACTTTATACGCCGTACTTGGTTACTCGAAACCGAAAATGGCGCAAAAATTGAAGTGGTATTAGATAAAGGTGAAGTTGCTGCCTCGGGTCAGGTTGAGCCAATCTCTGAACTTGAAATCGAACTGATTGAAGGTAGTCGTAATGAGTTGTTTGCTTTGGCAGATAAACTGGTTAGTGAAAGCCATATTCGCTTAGGGCTTTATTCTAAAGCTGCTCGAGGTTATCGTCTTGCAGATGACAAACCATTAAAAGCAAGCAAATCAATTGGCTTTGTGCCACTAAAACGTGGTGCAACCCAAGAACAAGCTTTAGTAGAAAGCATTAACTACGCGATTCGCTTTGTACAAAAACATGAAGCCTGCTATTTCATAAAACCAAGCTTAAAAACCCTTAAGCGTGTCACAGACGGTATTCGTTTAATTCGCCATACATTTTGGCTGTTTGACGATATTGTTAGTAAAGACGATACCGACTCATTGCGTACAGAGTTAAAGTGGTTATTGAGCGAATTAGCGTGGGTTGAAAATGCTATTCAGCTAAAAACCTACACATCTAAGCGCCACGCATACTACAAAAAAATCAACAGTGCGCCTGAGCTCACACAAGTTATTAATGACCTAAAAGAGTTACAGCCAAGCATTGATGATATTGAAACTCTTTTTCATAGCACCCGATACAACCGCTTATTATTACAATTAACAACCTGGTTAATTGAAAAACAGTGGCGCAAATCATGGGGGCAGGCTGAGTTTCAGGCTGCAGAAAAACCAGTTGCCGATATTGCTAAGCGTTTATTTGCTAAAGATTGGCACGACATGCACGAGCTTATTCCTGAGCAGCAAGTGTTTACAGATAAAGACTATTTGGCACTACGCACCCGCCTTGAAAATTCATTACTCAGCGGCAACTGCTTAGGCGCTTTGTTCGATAAAGAAGATAGAAATGAGTTCCGTATGCCGTGGGTTGATATCTCCCATGGTATTTATGAGTTAAGCACCCTTGAGTACTTAAAGCAGTTATGTGCAGGACAAGATGACTTAGAGCTGACAAAAATTCAATCATGGCTTGATCAAAAGTCAGAGTTTTTGGTTAGTGCGATGGAGCAAAGTCGCCACGCGTCATTTAATACAGACCCATATTGGTTTTAAATAAATGCGCTTGTGCCTATGGATAGGGTTAGCATGTTTGAGTCTCTCGGCAGTAGCTAACCCTATTGAATGGCAAACCTACAAACAGCAAGACGGCATAAAGGTTAGCTATAAAAAGCATAAAACCGGTATTATCGAAATTAATGCTTCTGTGCTAGTAAAAAATGCCAAAGCCAGTGACTTTATGGCATTACTCAGTGATACCGACAACGCCGCAAACTGGCTTGAAAATGTCAAAAGCGTGACCTTAATGGAGCGCTTAAGCCCCTCAGAAACCCTTGTTTATACTCATTTTAATTCACCTTGGCCGGTGTCAGATAGAGATTTAGTCAGTTACTCTTGTTATCACGCTTTAGATGAGCACAAAACCGAGTTACAAATCAAAAGCCAACCTTATGCAAAAGCCGAAGTCTCTGGTGTTGTGCGTATTAAAGACCTCACCGCCTATTGGCGTTTAGAGCAGCAACAAAGTAATTTGTTGGTCAGCCATCAAGCCTATGCTGATCCAAGTGGTTCAATTCCGCATTGGTTAAGTAACAAGGTATCGCTAAAAAGCGTTTATAAAACGCTACAAGCACTGAGAGAACAATTAACTAATAATCAGTTTTCCCGCGCAAACATCAGCAGTATTCCAGGTGATTGCTAGCGTTTAATCAAGCGTATTTGGGTGACAGAGTAAGAATTTATTATTATGATCAGGCTAATTCTGAGCGGGTAGGTAAAAAATGAAAGAACCAAAAATTCCCCTAGTTAATAAGCCAAATGGTATTGGCTTTGGGCGTATTTTAAAAGCAACCAAGTGTTCTATTAAAGGCTTTAAAGCGGCATTTAAAGAAGAGTCGGCATTTCGTTCTGAAATCTATTTAGGGGTGTGTTTATTACCCTTGTCAGTGGTTCTTGCGCAGTCATTAAATCATTGGTTAGTGTTGTTTATTCCTTACTTGTTATTATTAATTGTTGAGTTACTGAACTCGTCGATAGAAGCGCTCACTGACCGAGTAGGGATTGAGTATCATGTATTATCGGGACGAGCTAAAGATATGGCTTCTGCGGCAGTGACATTGAGCTTGCTAATTCTAGCCTTAGTTTGGGGTGTCGCAGTTTACGAAAAGATAGTTACCTACCTTTAAAACAGACATAAAAAAAGCGCCAAAAGGCGCTTTTTTCATTTTATCAAACCTATTACAGGCCAGCAGCTGCGCGAAGTGCGTCTGCTTTGTCTGTACGCTCCCAAGGGAACTCATCACGACCGAAGTGGCCGTATGCCGCAGTCGGTTGATAGATAGGACGCTCAAGATCAAGCATTTGGATTAAGCCGTAAGGGCGTAGGTCGAAGTGCTCACGTACTAATTCGATTAGGCGCGCTTCTTCTAATTTACCTGTACCGAATGTCTCGATGCTGATAGATGTTGGCTCTGCAACACCGATAGCGTAAGAAACTTGTAGCTCACATTTGTCAGCAAGGCCAGCAGCAACCACGTTTTTAGCAACGTAACGAGCAGCATATGCAGCTGAACGGTCAACTTTTGATGGATCTTTACCAGAGAAAGCACCACCACCGTGACGAGCCATACCACCGTATGTATCAACGATTATTTTACGACCTGTAAGACCACAGTCACCCATTGGGCCACCGATTACGAAACGGCCAGTTGGGTTGATGAAGAACTTAGTTGCGCTTGAGATTAGCTCAGCAGGAAGAACCGGCTTAATGATAGTTTCCATTACCGCTTCAACTAAGTCGTTTTGTGAGATTGAATCACAGTGTTGAGTTGAAAGAACAACTGCATCAATACCAACAGGCTTGCCATTTTCGTATGCAAACGTTACTTGAGATTTTGCATCTGGGCGTAACCAGTTAAGCTCACCGCTTTTACGAACTTCAGCTTGGCGCTGAACTAGACGGTGCGAATAAGTGATAGGTGCAGGCATTAAAACGTCAGTTTCATTACATGCGTAACCGAACATTAGACCTTGGTCACCAGCGCCTTGCTCTTCAGGGCGAGCACGGTCAACACCTTGGTTGATGTCTGGAGATTGTTTACCGATAGTGTTTAGGATCGCACAAGAGTCAGCATCGAAACCCATGTCTGAGTGCGTGTAACCGATTTCACGTACTGTTTTACGTGTGATTTCTTCGATATCAACCCAAGCGCTAGTTGTGATTTCACCACCAACCATCACCATACCGGTTTTAACGTAAGTCTCACATGCAACACGGGCATGAGAATCTTGCTCAAGGATAGCATCTAGAACCGCGTCAGAGATTTGGTCCGCGATTTTATCCGGATGACCTTCAGAAACAGATTCAGAAGTAAATAAATGTTTTGCCATTGTATTTCTGCTCACAAATATTGCGCTTCACAAACGTCGGTAATAGCGCTAAAAAATTAAGGGGCGTATTTTATCTAAAACAAATATGTTTGCATAGTAATTTTACGCCTAGACGTCTATTTAAAATTACTAATAACGTATTGTTCTTAACAAACGCCCATAATTGGTGCATTTAATGCGGATTTTTAATTGCACTGTACCCTTACAATAAGTAAGAATGGGGCTTCATAAACAACCAGCGCAAATACATAAAGGTAGGAGAATTCATGCCATCACGCAAAGAACTTGCAAATGCTATTCGCGTCTTATCAATGGACGCAGTACAACAGGCCAAATCTGGTCACCCTGGCGCCCCTATGGGCATGGCAGATATCGCAGAAGTACTATGGCGCGATTATCTAAAGCACAATCCAACGAATCCAGAGTGGGCAGACCGAGATCGATTTATTCTTTCTAACGGCCACGGTTCAATGCTGATCTATTCTCTACTGCACTTAAGTGGCTATGACTTACCACTAGAGGAAATTAAAAACTTCCGTCAAATGCACTCAAAAACACCAGGTCACCCAGAGTATGGGTATGCACCAGGTATTGAGACTACTACGGGTCCATTAGGTCAAGGGATCACAAATGCAGTGGGTATGGCTATTGCCGAAAAAGCGCTAGCTGCACAGTTTAACCGTGAAGGCCACGATATTGTTGATCACTTCACGTATGCATTCATGGGTGATGGCTGTTTAATGGAAGGTATTTCACACGAAGCCTGTTCATTAGCCGGTACATTAGGCCTAGGTAAACTAGTTGCGTTTTGGGATGACAACGGCATCTCAATTGATGGTGAAGTAGAAGGTTGGTTCAGCGATGACACACCAGCGCGCTTCAAAGCATACGGCTGGCACGTAGTAAGCGATGTTGATGGTCATAACCCTGATGCAATTCGCGCCGCTATCGAAGAAGCGCGTAGCATCACTGATAAGCCATCATTAATCTGTTGTAAAACAGTGATTGGCTACGGTTCACCTAACAAATCAGGTAGCCATGATTGTCACGGTGCACCACTAGGTGAAGACGAAATTAAAGCATCTCGTGAATTCCTAGGTTGGACTGGCGATGCATTTGAAATCCCAGCTGATATCTACAGCGAGTGGGATGGCAAAGAAAAAGGTAAGCAACTAGAAGCAAGCTGGGACGAAAAGTTTGCAGCATACGCAAGTGCACACCCTGAACTTGCTGCTGAGTTTAAACGCCGTACAAATGGTGAGTTACCAACTGATTGGGCTGAAAAGTCACAAGCTTACATTGAAGAGCTACAAGCAAACCCAGCAAACCCAGCAACACGTAAAGCATCACAAAATGCATTAAATGCGTTTGGCCCGTTACTACCAGAATTCATGGGTGGCTCTGCTGACCTTGCAGGTTCTAACTTAACACTTTGGGATGGCTCAAAAGGCCTAGAAGCAAACGATGCTAGCGGTAACTACATTTTCTACGGTGTACGTGAATTTGGTATGTCAGCGATTATGAATGGTATTGCATTGCACAAAGGCTTTATTCCATACGGTGCAACATTCCTAATGTTCATGGAATACGCACGTAACGCAGTACGTATGGCGGCATTAATGAAGCAGCCAAGCATCTTCGTTTACACACACGATTCAATTGGTTTAGGTGAAGATGGCCCAACGCACCAACCGGTAGAGCAAATTGCAAGCATGCGTTTAACGCCTAATCTAGTGAACTGGCGCCCATGTGACCAAGTTGAGTCAGCGATTGCATGGCAACAAGCAATTGAGCGTAAAGATGGCCCAACATCACTGATTTTCACTCGCCAAGGCCTTGAGCAACAAACGCGTACTGCACAGCAGTTAGCTGATGTGAAAAAAGGTGGTTACGTACTTAGCTGTGACGGTGAGCCAGAGCTTATCCTTATTGCAACAGGTTCTGAAGTACAGCTTGCACAAGATGCCGCTGCAGAACTGCGTTCACAAGGTAAAAAAGTACGTGTGGTATCTATGCCTTCAACTGATTTATTTGATGAGCAAGACGCTACGTATAAAGAAAGCGTATTACCAGCAAGCGTAACACGCCGCGTAGCAATCGAAGCGGGCATCGCAGACTACTGGTACAAATACGTAGGCCTAAACGGCGCAGTAGTTGGTATGACGACCTTCGGTGAGTCAGCACCTGCAGGCGAGTTATTCAAGCACTTTGGTTTCACTGTTGAAAACATCGTAAACAAAGCAAACGCCTTGTTCTAAGCTTTAGTCGCTAAAATTTAAAAGCCCGCCCTGTATAACCACAGCGCGGGCTTTTTTATTCCCCCGTAGGTTGAGTAGAACGGAGTGAAACCCAACGCACTCAGAGCTGGTAGCTTTCAGCCATCAGCTGTCAGTTTTAAATACCTCACTGTAAGCGTGAAATTTATTTCGCGTGAAAGTTATGCTTTTGATTGAATACCAGAAGCCAAATTTAAGTTTTTAAGATGAGGGTTATGCGCCAAAAATTGGATTCACATCCATACTTTTGTGGAGGATACGGATGATCTCGATATTTTGACTGCCGATTTGACGATAAAAGATTACGTAGCTTCCTTGTGGGAATTTCCTATAGCCATCGCGAATCTCGTCACAGGCTTTACCAATGTCAGGGTTTTCGGCTAACAGCCAGAATGAGTCATCAAATTGTTTTAGATAAATGTTTCGCTGTTCACGACCCCAGCGTCGAGAGGTAAACAAGGCTACATCTTTTAAATCAGATTTTGCCTTGTTAGTTAATTGAAAGGGCTTCATTTTCTTTCTTCGTTGTCTAACTCATTGATAAACGAATCAAGGTCATAATCCGCAACTCCACTATTTTCACCTTCAACAAGTAATTGGCGTAAAGTGTTCATTTTCGTCTCCTGGCTTTCAAGTAAACGTAAAGCGGAGCGTATGACTTCACTCGCCGAGCCATAGCGACCACTTTGAATTTGATTTGCTATAAAACTGTCAAAATGGTCACCCAAAGTAATACTAGTGTTTTTAGCCATGATTTAGCCCTTAATACCAATAGATACCTAATTATGGTATCAGTTGAGCTTGGATGCAAGGTATGTAACAAAGCGTTCAAGCCATATTTTTGAACTCAAACTAAAGTAAGAAGGATGTGCTTATCATGCTGATACTCGTGCTAAAGCACGACCTACCACAATTGCACCTTCGGCTTAAAACTGACAGCTTACAGCTATCCCGACTTGATTATTTCTCACCCAGCTCCCCTTGAATGCTAAACCGACAACTGGCACTGTCTGTAACTTAATAATAAAACAACAGGAGTGAGGATGTCTCAGTTTGATAATGTAAGTGTGCTGAAAAAAGCCAATGTGTATTTTGACGGTAAAGTGTCTAGCCGTTCTGTGGTATTTGCTGATGGCAGCACGAAGACGTTAGGCTTTATGCAACCAGGTGAGTTTGAGTTTGCTACGAGCAAAAAAGAGTTGATGGAGCTTAACGGTGGCAGTTGGCAAGTGCTTTTACCCGGTGAGAGCGAATGGCAAACAATGCAAGCTGGAGAGTCATTTACCGTTGATGCAAATGTTACCTTCTTAGTAAAGGTCAGCGAATTTGCTGATTACTGTTGTTCGTATAGTTAACGAGCAGTTGTTAACCTCTCTGAAAAGCCCGTGTGATGCGGGCTTTTGCATATTTTATCCGCAACGCATGATCTAAATCATCTGTGGTTACAATCAATTACTAATTATCTGCAATTTTCGCTTGTGTTAATTCAATTCGCCCCCAATACTAACTGTGAGGTAACAAGAAAAAAGGATACCCTATGAAGATTAATATTTCTGGTCATCATGTTGACGTTACTGAGGCTGTTAGAGCTCATATCAACGAGAAGTTCTCGAAAATTGCTAGCCATTTTCCATCATTAATATCACTCGATATTATTCTTTCAAAAGAGCACAATAAGTATCAGGCTGAGATTAGTACAACCTATGAAGGCGCACGTTTATCAGTAAAAGCTGAAGATGATGTGATGTACCCAGCTATCGCAGGTGCTGCAAAAAAACTTGATGCATCACTTAAACATCGTAAAGGGCAAATGAAAGCCAAACTACACGAAAAGCCGGTCAGTACAACACCGGAAATTGCCCACGAAATCATTCAGGAAATGAACCTGAGCTAATTACAGAGCACTAGCCTAAGCGGCTAGACTTAAAACTAAATCTGAAAAAGCCAACCGTTGCGAAACGCTTGGCTTTTTTGGTTTTAATATTTAACTATTAGCCGTCAGCCGTCAGCCGTCAGCCGTCAGCCGTCAGCCGTCAGCCGTCAGCCGTCAGCCGTCAGATTGAAGTTCTAAAAGTTAGCGAGTTACTAGGGGAAAGAGTAAAGGGGAAAGTTTGCGAGATACGAGACGTAGGAGGCGTTTTAACGCCGAATAAAAATGGAGATATTAGATATCAGTCGTTAGAAGTCAGATTAAATAAACAACGGCTTGACAAAAGTGGTAGGCAGTCTAGTGTTGCTAACTTGCTAACTTGCTAACTTGCTAACTTGCTAACTTGCTAACTTGCTAACTTGCTAACTTGCTAACTTGCTAACTTGCTAACTTGCTAACTTGCTAACTTGCTAACTTGCTAACTTGCTAACTTGCTAACTTGCTCTGCTTCCAATCTCACACAAAACGCTGTAAGTTGCTTGTTACTAAGAATAAAACACACAAAGCATATGCAAGCAGCAGTATCAAATTGGCAGTCTAAATTAAATGCTTTAGGGCCGGGGATTTTAATGGCTACAGCCGCCATTGGTGGCTCACATCTAGTAGCATCAACACAAGCAGGATCGTTATTCGGCTGGCAGCTATTTTGGCTAATCATTGTAGTAAACGTGTTGAAGTATCCATTCTTTCGATTTGGCATGGAGTACACCCTTGCGACCAAACAAAGTTTAGTTGAGGGCTACAAGCAAAAAGGGCCGGGGTATTTCTATAGCTTTATTGCGCTTAATATAGTCGCCGCCGTAGTGAATACTGCGGGGGTTTTATTATTAACGGCCAGTCTTCTGCACTACGCATTACCTGTCACAATTTCTGTAACCTTATTATGCTGGCTGATCTTAGCTGTGTGTTTGCTTATTTTGTTGTTGGGGCACTTTAAGGCGCTCGATAATGTCTCAAAGCTCATTATGGGGCTGTTAACGGTTACAACTGTGGCAGCGTTGGTAGTGGCAATTAATAATGGTGCTATGGCGCCAGTTGACTATGTGGGTCCGTCGCCGTATGAGCTTGCTATGCTCGGCTTTATGGTCGCGCTCATGGGCTGGATGCCTGCACCCATCGAAATATCAGCAATTAGCTCATTGTGGCTAAAAGAAAAGCAGCACCAACAACCAGTGACAAAACAACAAGGCTTGTTTGACTTTAATTTGGGCTACTGGCTTACCGCAGCACTTGCGCTCGTGTTTTTCTCGTTAGGTGTGTTAGTACAATATGGCCAAGCACAAGCTGTGCAATTAGGTGGAGTCGCTTTTGCAAAGCAGCTAATTGATATGTATGCCCTTACTATGGGCGAGTGGGCAAGACCGCTGGTTTCAGGTATTGCTTTTTTATGTATGTTTGGCACTACGCTAACTGTGCTTGATGGCTACGCTAGAACATTAAATGAGTCACATAAACTGCTACCGATTAAACAATCTAAACACAGTTTAAATATGTGGTTATTACTACAAGCATTTGCAGGTATGGCAGTGATTTTATTCTTTAAATCAGCCCTTGGCCCAATGCTTACTTTTGCTATGACCCTCGCTTTTGTAACTACTCCCGTATTTGCATGGCTGAACTTTAGTTTAGTACGCTCAGAACCCAGCATTCATCACTCACCTTTATTACGCACCCTCAGCTGGCTAGGTTTGGTTTATTTAGTGGGCTTTGCGTTGGTGTTTTTAGTTTGGAAACTCGCTTAGTTAGCGAGTTACAAGGGGAAAGAGTAAAGTTAGAGCTGTCAGATTGACAGTTAGCGAGTTACTAGGGGTAAGAGTAAAGTTTTCGAGCTGCTTAACTTAGATAGTGGCCAGTTCAGACTTTCTAACTTTCTAACTTTCTAACTTTCTAACTTTCTAACTTTCTAACTCAACTCCCTAATCGCATTACTAATCCCATCTAGCGTGAGTGGGTACATGCGGTTGCCCATTAACTGCTTTATAAAATCAATTGATTGATAATAGCGCCAGTGTTCAACGGGTTGTGGGTTGAGCCAAGCGACTTTATCAAAGTGATTGGTTATGCGGTTTAACCAAGCGCTGCCGGGTTCTTCATTCCAATGCTCAACGCTGCCACCGGGGTAGGCTATTTCGTAAGGGCCCATGGTGGCATCACCAACAAAGATCACCTTGTAGTCGCTGGTAAACTTGTTAATCAAGGTCATGGTATCAATGACGTTAGAGTGACGACGTTCGTTGTCTTGCCAAACATGCTCATACAAACAGTTATGAAAATAGTAAAACTCAAGGTGTTTAAACTCGCTGTGGGCGGCACTAAATAACTCTTCGCAGGTATGAATGTAATCATCCATTGAACCGCCGATATCAAACAGCATCAATACTTTTACGGCATTATGGCGCTCTGGTGCCATTTTTACATCGAGCATGCCGCCTTGTTTTGCAGTAGCGCGAATTGTTTCGGTTAAATCGAGAGTATCGCTGGCGCCAGTACGGGCAAATTTACGCAGTTTTTTTAGAGCAAGTTTAATGGTGCGCGAGCCGATTTCACGGTCACTATCAAGGTTTCGGTAGCTGCGTTTATCCCATACTTTTACCGCACGGCGATGTCGGTTACCGTCTTGGCCTATGCGCACACCTTCAGGGTTATACCCATAGGCGCCAAATGGTGAAGTGCCACCGGTACCCACCCACTTATTGCCCCCTGCATGGCGCTTTTTCTGCTCTTCAAGGCGTTGCTTGAGGGTTTCCATGAGTTTATCAAGGCCGCCTATGGCTTGTAATTGCGCTTTTTCTTCTTCGCTTAGGTGCTTTTCAAACTCTTTGCGTAGCCAATCATTAGGCAAGTCGTGTTGCTGTTTTAAACTTTCGAGCAGATCAAGGTCGGCCACGCCACTAAAGTAATCTGCAAAGGCTTTATCAAAACGATCAAAGTGGGTTTCATCCTTGACCATGATGGTACGCGCTAAGTAATAAAACGCGTCAACATCGGCAAAAATAACCCCATGCTTGAGCGCATTGATCAAATCAAGTAGCTCTCGCAAACTAACAGGTAAGCGGTATTCGCGAAGCTTAAAGAAAAACGCAATCAACATCTTAACGGCGGCTCATAAAAGCAAGTTTTTCGACTAAGCTAATGTCTTGCTCGTTCTTTAATAACGCGCCAAACATAGGCATTAAGCCGCCTTTTTGGCTTTTATCATGCAGTGTTTTAGCGTCTATATCTTCGGCCATCAGTAGCTTTAACCAATCAAGCAACTCGCTGGTTGATGGTTTTTTCTTAATGCCATTAACTTCACGTAGATTAAAGAACACCTCAAGTGCTTGGCGAACTAAATCTTGTTTAACGTGAGGGTGATGCACATCGATAATTTGTGCCATTTCTTCACTACTTGGAAAATCAATGTAATGGAAAAAACAACGACGTAAAAAGGCGTCTGGCAGTTCTTTTTCGTTATTTGACGTAATGATCACAATCGGACGTTGCTTAGCAATAACTCGCTCGCCGGTTTCATAAACATGAAACTCCATTTTATCGAGCTCTAGTAGCAAGTCGTTGGGAAATTCAATATCGGCTTTGTCGATTTCATCAATCAATAGCACAGGGCGTTTGTTATGTTGCTCACCATAGGTAAAGGCTTGCCATAATTTCCCTTTTACAATGTAGTTGCTGATATCGTGCACACGCTCATCACCTAACTGGCTGTCGCGAAGACGCGATACCGCATCATATTCATACAGGCCTTGCTGCGCCTTAGTGGTTGATTTGATGTGCCATTGAATTAGCGTAGTGTCTAAGCTTTTTGCAAGCTCCTCGGCCAGCATGGTTTTACCTGTGCCGGGCTCACCTTTTATTAGCAACGGTTTTTCGAGCAAGATCGCTGCGTTAACCGCTTGTTTTAATGAGTTACTGGCAATGTAGTTATCGGTTGAATTAAAAAGCACGATGTCACCTTATCTGGTCTGAGCAGTGATTAATAACGTCATGATGCCACAGTTAGTCGGCGTCTGAAAGGTATGCAAAACGCGGTACTGTTTTACCCTCGACAGTGACGGTTTCTGTAAACATACTAAGCGGGCGTGCCCACATGCCTAATTCGCCATATAGCGCTTGATAAATTACCAGTGGCTCATTCGTTTCGCTGTGGGTGGCAACATATTCAACTTTGTATTTTGGACCTTTGTAATGTTGGTAAATACCGGGTTTGATTGTCATGTGTTTATCTCGCATCTTGGAGTCATTTGGGTATAATTGCAGTTTGCACATTTTACGCTGAAACAAACTGCCTAAACTATGAATTATATTTCGTTAGATGAATACAAAAAAGCCTGGGTTTTTCGTCATAAAGATATGCCGATAAGCAGCGAAGACGCAGCACAAATTAAACCAATGAGCGCTGAACGCGCTGCGGTTTTATGGACTACTATGGTGAGCCGCGAGCATGATCACCCTGACTTTTTTGATAAAACAGATTGGTGCGGCAAAGACGACAGCTTTTCAGAGACCATTAACTGGGAAAGTGCATGGGAAGCGGGCGATGAGCAGTTACCAGAAGAAATCCTTAACCACTTAGAGTGGGAAGCAAACACCACTGTTTATTTTTGCATGGCTCGCGACAACATCATTGAAACCAGCTTTGCTGTTTTTAAACGTTGTTGGCAAAACTTTATGTTTTTAGCTGATGGTAGTTTGCTACTAGGTAAAAAGCGTGATGCAATGGTGCAGTTTTTAGAAACTGGTAATGCAAAATTGGGTAAAAAAGGCGCAGTAAAGTAGCGCTCAATAAACGCTCTATGCTATAAAACAGTCAAGCAATTGTTTTATAAGAGCGCGCATTGTCTAAACCAACTCCACAGAGCGAACACTCGCAACAAGCCGAAATTTGGCAAACTGATGCCGAGCGAGCTTTGTATGCGCAGTTATGTAATGCATTTTATGCTCGTGAGATCCCGCGTTTAGTTGATGAACCTGATACAGCAAGGCTAAAACGTTTATTAGCAAGCCTGCCTTACTATATTGAGCGTTTAGCTATGCGTATTGTCAGTGGTGATGCGCCACTACAGCTCGATTCACAAAATGGCAGTTGGCTTGAAAAACAAAAAACAACGCCGCCTGTTTATAATAAAAAAGACTCAAAAGACTTTTATAGTCAACATGCTAAGCGCGGGTTAATTGTTCCCGTGCTAATTAATGACGAGCAATGTACAACCGTGCGCATAGACAGCTTAGATCAAGTAAGCGACAATAAGGTACATTGCAACGAGCTTGGTTGGTTTGATACTTCCGGTGAATCGCTAGAAAACACGCATATTCAATTGCTTAAGCCTGCAAAGGCGGTGATGGCTGCGGCGTGTTGCGGTCATCAATGGCAATTTAATAAACGCATCACACCTAAGCGTTTGTCATTAAGAGAAATGCTGTTAGCAAGCAATATAAATTGGCGTAATTTAAAACGCCCTTTGACTTAATTTAACCGCGAAGGAGTGTTCAATGCGGGTTTTTCAATTCGCCTTGTTGTGTTTGGCTTTATTTATTCAGTACCGCTTATGGTTTGGCCATAATGGGGTGCAAGACTACACTCGTTTAAAACAAGCGGTTACCTCTCATCAAGACACCAATGCGAAATTATTAAAGCGCAATAAAGTGCTCAAAGCCGATATTGAAGACTTAAAGCTCGGTCAAGAGGGCATTGAAGAACGGGCGCGTAATGAATTAGGAATGATTAAACCTGGCGAAACCTTTATTCGCGTATTACCAGGTCAACAGCAAAATGAACACTAAGCAATCTATCACCGCCATTGTTCCCGCTGCGGGAGTAGGGAGTCGAATGCAGCATTCGGCGCCAAAGCAGTATATTGAACTTGCGGGTAAAACTATTTTAGAACATACCCTAAGTAAACTTGCAGAACTTAACGAATTAAACACCATCAAAGTAGCAATTAGCGATGATGACGGCTACTTTGCTGATTTACCACACATAGATAAGCGTATTGAGCGCGTGTCTGGTGGTAAAGAGCGCGCTGATTCTGTGCTTAACGCCTTGCTATCACTTGCTGGCAACCCACCTGATTGGGTGCTTGTTCACGATGCGGCAAGGCCGTTAGTGTGTCTTGCTGATATTCAGCGTTTAATAACTGAATGTATCGCTGCCAATGAAGGCGGTATTTTGGCGTCAAAAGTAAAAGACACCATTAAGCGCGGTCATACCCACAGTGAGCAAACGGTGCCACGTGATGATTTATGGCAGGCACTCACCCCTCAGCTTTTCCCTTATCAAGCGCTGACTAATGCGCTATCAAGTGCCCTTAAAAATGGTGTGACTATCACTGATGAGGCATCGGCAATTGAATGGGCTAAGCAGCCTGTTAAGCTGGTTGCAGGTCGCAGTGACAACATTAAAATCACCACCCCAGAAGATTTAGATTTAGCAGCATTTTTACTGCAAAAACAACAAAACGAGAGTACCTCATGATTCGAATTGGCCATGGCTTTGATGTACACAAATTTGGCGGCGAAGGCCCGTTGGTAATTTGTGGTGAAAAAATAGATTACCCACAAGGCTTTTTAGCACATTCAGATGGTGATGTTGCCATTCACGCATTGTGTGATGCCATTTTAGGTGCATTGGCAATGGGTGATATTGGCAAGCATTTCCCTGATACTGCGAGCGAATACGAAAATATTGATAGCCGAATTTTACTACGCCACGTGGTTGGGCTTGCTAAAGAGCAAGGTTATATACTTGGCAATGCCGATGTGACGATTGTTGCGCAAGCACCAAAAATGTTGCCACATATTCAAGCTATGCGTGAAAACTTATGCCAAGACCTTGAAGCTGATATTTCACAAGTTAATGTGAAAGCAACAACCACTGAGAAGCTTGGGTTTGAAGGCCGCAAAGAAGGTATCTCAAGCCACGCTGTGGTGATTATGAGCAAACAAAGCGCATGAGCGAGTTAAACTACCTATACGGTAAACCTCTTTCTAAGGCTGACTTTAAAACTCACGCCGAAGACTTCATGGTTGATGAAGACTTAGGTATTGAGTTTACCGGTTCTGGTGAACATGTTTGCTTGCAGGTTGTAAAAAAAGGCGAAAATACTCAGTTTATTGCTAAACGCATTGCCGAAAAAGCGGGGGTATCACCTCGTGATGTAAGTTATGCGGGCTTAAAAGACCGTCATGGCGTGTGTACCCAATGGTTTAGTGTTCCCGTGCCAATTAAGAAGCACATAGAATTTAGCGAACTGAATAACGATCAGTTTTTTGTAATATCGCAACAGCGCCATAACCGTAAGCTCAGAACCGGTTGTCATAAAGGCAATCGCTTTACCATTACATTACGTAATGTAACTGAGCCGCTGGATATTTTGTGCCGTATCAACGCGGTGCGTGCAGGGGTGCCTAATTACTTTGGTGAGCAGCGCTTTGGCCATGGTGGTCACAACCTTGAAATGGCAAAGCGCATGTTTGCTGGAGAGCGTATCCGCGATAAAAAATTGCGTGGCTTAGTTATTTCAGCTGCGCGCTCTTATGTATTTAATGAAATCGTGAGTATGCGGGTTGCCGAGCATGGCCTTGCGAAAACAATGCACCGCGAAGTGTTTATGCTCAGCGGCAGCAATGCTTTTTTTGAAGACAACATTAGTGATGACAATATTGCGCGCTTAGCGTCTGGCGATATTGTGATGTCGGCACCTATGGTTGGTAAAGGCGAAAAAGGCCTGACCGAAACTGAAAAAGTGTGGCTAGAACCTTATCAGTCTTGGATAGATGGCCTTAGCGAACTTGGCCTTAAGAATGAGCGTAGAATGTTACGACTTATTCCTGACTCATTAGCTGTTGAAACGATTGATGAAACTACTTTAAAGTTAAGTTTTGGTTTACCAAAAGGCTGTTTTGCTACCGCCCTGCTGCGTGAGCTGGTGGACTATCAAGATGCAAGCCCCAGAGAACAAAAACAAAAGGATGCGTAAATGAAAATCTTATTGAGCAATGATGATGGCGTACATGCTAAAGGGATTGCGGTTTTGTATCATGCATTGACGCAAATAGCAGATGTGACCTTAGTAGCGCCAGATCGTAATTGTAGTGGCGCAAGTAATTCATTAACGCTCATGAATCCACTTCGTGCAACCACCCTTGATAATGGCTTTATTTCGATTAATGGCACGCCGACTGACTGTGTGCATTTGGGAGTTAATGAATTAGTCGAGCAGCAGCCAGATCTAGTGGTTGCAGGAATAAACCACGGCGCCAACCTAGGTGATGATACCTTGTATTCAGGTACAGTAGCAGCGGCCACTGAAGGGCGCCACTTAGGTCTGCCGGCGATTGCTGTGTCGTTATGCTCTAAAGAAGGAAATCACTTTGAAACTGCAGCTGCGGTTGCGGTGAGTATTATCAAAGAGTTGGCATCGCACCCATTACCGAAAGATCAAATCATCAACTTAAACGTGCCAGATATTCCGCTTACAGAGCTTAAAGGAGTTAAGGTAACCCGTTTAGGTTCGCGTCATAAAGCTGAAACCATGACGAAACAACAAGACCCATGGGGCCGTGACATTTATTGGTATGGTACCCTTGGTGCTGAAAGTGATGCAGGTGAAGGCACTGATTTTTATGCCATTAATAATGGTTATGCATCAGTGACCCCGCTTAGTGTTGATATGACGGCGAAAGAGAGCTTACAAGCCGTCGATAGCTGGTTAGCAAATATGGAGATTAATAGTGCTGACTAATTATAATCGCAGTGCACTGGCATTAGCAGAGTTATTGAAACGCGAAGGTGTAGAAGACAGTACTGTGCTTGAAGCGATAGCCTCAACACCCAGACACATTTTTATCGATGATGTTTTACAACACAAAGCTTATCAAAATACCGCACTGCCAATCGGTCAAGGACAAACGATTTCGCAGCCATATATTGTCGCACGTATGACTGAGCTGCTCCGCTTAGCGGGTGTACGTGATAAAGTGCTCGAAATTGGCACAGGCTCTGGCTACCAAACAGCAATACTGGCAAAAACCTTCACTAAAGTGTGCTCGGTAGAGCGTATTAAAGCATTGCAATGGCAAGCAAAACGTCGTTTGCATAAGCTTGATTTATATAATGTCACCATGAAACACGGTGACGGTTGGCAAGGCTGGCAGTCGCAAGCTCCGTTTGAGGGGATTATTGTCACAGCAGCTGCGGCTACTATGCCAAAAGGACTTCTGGCACAACTTGCTGATGGAGGCGTTATGATTGCACCTATCGGTGAGCAAGATCAGCAATTAATGATGGTCGTTAGAAATGGCGACACTTTTACAGAACATAAAGTTGCACCAGTACGATTTGTACCTTTGGTACCTGGTGATATTGAATAGGACGTTATACTTTGAAGTTGTTTACTAAGTTATATGATATGGCGCTGGTATGGGCTAAACACCGTCATGCGGAGCGTTATTTAGCAGGGATGAGTTTTGCTGAATCTGTTTTTTTTCCGGTGCCACCGGATGTCATGCTAGCCCCTATGTCGCTTGCTCAGCCAGATAAAGCATGGCGCTTTGCCAGCTTTACGACTATTGCTTCAGTGATTGGTGGTATTTTAGGTTATTTACTTGGCTTTTGGTTATTCGAACCGGTAGTTGAACCGCTGATTGCGCAAATGGGTTGGCAAGCTAAATTTGACACAGCGCTAAGTTGGTTTGAAAACTATGGTGTATGGGTGGTGTTTTTAGCGGGCTTCTCTCCTATACCTTATAAGGTTTTCACCATAGGTGCAGGTTTGATGCAAATGGCATTCTTGCCATTTTTAATTGCCTCGGCAATAGGTCGTGGCGCGCGTTTCTTCTTAGTGTCGGCTTTAATGAAGTGGGGCGGCGTTAAAATGGAGCAAAAATTACGTCAATATGTTGAAGCGCTTGGCTGGGGATTAGTTGCTTTAGTTGTGGTTGCGTACTTTTTACTACGATAACCCGTAAAACCATTAAACTAGTACGATAAGGAGCATTTTACGATGAGCAGGCAGTTAACAGTCTATGTTACTTTGTTTCTTAGTATTTTGCTCTTTGGTTGTACTTCTCGCGAAGCACCGGCACCGGTTAGTAGTTTAGATAATAAAGTTAAACCCGCCACACGCAAAGTAAATATCTCTGGCTCAAAATATGTAGTCAAAAAGGGCGATACTTTGTATTCAATTGCTTTTAGCGCTCAGCAAGATTTTCGAACGCTCGCAAAAATAAACGATATTCCAGCACCTTATACGATCTTCCCTGGGCAGAGTATTTCGCTCACAAAATCGGCACAAAAATCAAAAAAGACGAAAAAGTATACGAATTCGAGTAAAAAGTCTACTGTTTCTATACAAAAAAATAACAAAAAATTAAAGAAAGGGCTTGATCAGCCAAAACAACGAGAGTATGTTCAGAAACAAGCCAACAAAATAATTAGTGAAAAAAAGCGTAATTCTAATGCTAAAGTTGTATGGGGCTGGCCTGCAAAAGGTAAAGTCACAAAACGCTTCTCTAACAAAGAGAATGGCTTTAAAGGATTACAGATCACTAATAAACAAGGGGCTTCTGTTTTAGCTGCTGCACATGGAACTGTGGTATACGCGGGCAACGCATTGAGGGGATACGGTAATTTAATCATATTGAAACACAATGATGATTACCTAAGCGCTTACGCGCACAATTCAAAGTTGCTTGTAAAGGAAAAACAGGAAGTAAAGGCAGGGCAGAAAATAGCAGAAATGGGCAGTTCAGACTCTTCGGTTACGGCTTTGAGATTTGAAATTCGTTATCGGGGTCAAGCAGTCAATCCTGCTAAGTATCTACCTTAGCCATTTAGGGTATTGATAAAGTGATTTAGCTCAATCACATATTTGCTCGGGAGGACGCTTATGGGTCACACAGCAAAACTAGAGAAAAAAACTGACGCGATTGACGATAAATTTGATGACACGGTAGTCGAAGAAGAGTCTTCTGAATTACTTGAAGAAGTCGACAACGAAGATGAAATTTTTGCAAAAGAAGAAGTTGCCAAGAATTTAGATGCTACGCAGCTGTATCTTGGTGAGATTGGTTTTTCTCCGCTGCTAAGCGCAGAAGAAGAAGTTTATTTTGCTCGAAAAGCACTGAAAGGCTGCGAAGCCTCTCGCAAGCGAATGATTGAAAGTAATTTACGTTTAGTGGTGAAAATTGCCCGCCGCTACAACAACCGTGGCCTTGCGCTACTAGACCTTATTGAAGAAGGTAATTTAGGCCTTATCAGAGCCGTTGAGAAATTTGACCCAGAACGTGGTTTTCGTTTTTCAACTTATGCAACTTGGTGGATACGTCAAACCATTGAACGTGCCATCATGAACCAAACACGTACGATTCGTTTACCTATTCACGTGGTTAAAGAGCTTAATGTTTATTTAAGAACAGCCCGTGAATTAACGCAGAAACTTGACCATGAACCAACCGCAGAAGAAATTGCAGAGTGCTTAGATAAGCCGGTTGAAGATGTCACTAAGATGCTGCGTTTAAACGAAAAAATCACCTCGGTGGATACACCTATCGGCGGTGAAAATGACAAAGCGTTATTAGATATTATCGCCGATGAAAAAGACTATGGTCCAGAAGGCGAAGTACAAAATAATGACATCAACAAGCACATTGTTGATTGGCTTGGAGAGTTAAACCCGAAACAGCGTGAAGTACTTGCTCGTCGTTTTGGTTTACTAGGCTATGAGCCATCAACCCTTGAAGATGTTGGTCGTGAAATAGGCTTAACACGTGAACGTGTAAGACAAATTCAAGTGGAAGCATTACGTCGCTTAAAAGACATTTTGCAACACGAAGGTTTAAGTACAGATAGCCTATTCGACCAATTCACCTGATTTGACAACAATACATAGGCCTTCGGGTCTAGAACACACAAAAAAGCTGACATTACGTCAGCTTTTTTTATACCTCTTTTATTGCACTACAGTAAATCTTTTAATTGATACAGTAGTTGGTGTGCTTGTCTTGGCGTTAAGCTGTCTGGATCAAGCTGTTTTAAGGTTAATTCAAGCTCAGAAGGCTCATCATCAAAACTTAACGTTTGTTGTTGTTGCTCAATGGGGGCAGTAACAGGTTGATGGTTCTCAAGCATTTTAAGCTTTTGTTTTGCTTGTTGGATCACCGCTTTTGGTACACCAGCCAAGGCAGCAACTTGTAAGCCAAAGCTCTTGCTTGCTGCGCCTTCAAGCACGGTATGCATAAAGGCAATGGTGTCGTTGTGCTCAATGGCATCAAGGTGCACATTTACCAGCCCCGTTTTTTGTTCGGCCAGTTCGGTTAGCTCAAAATAGTGGGTGGCAAATAAGGTTTTAGCGGCAATTTTTGATGCTAAGTAATCAGCCGTTGCATAGGCAAGTGATAAACCATCATAGGTCGAAGTACCGCGACCTATTTCATCCATCAGTACTAGTGATTGCGCTGTGGCATTATTTAAAATTGTTGCTGTTTCGGTCATTTCAACCATGAAGGTTGAGCGTCCTGATGCTAGGTCATCACTTGCGCCAATACGTGTAAAGATACGGTCAATATTACCAATCTCTGCACTATCAGCAGGAACGTAACAACCAATGTGAGCCATTAGAACAATAAGTGCAGTTTGGCGCATATAGGTCGATTTACCACCCATATTTGGACCTGTGATAATGAGCATTTTACGGTCGTTATTAAGCTCCACAGGGTTAGCTATAAACGGGTCTTTCATTACCTGTTCTACCACTGGGTGGCGACCCTGTTTAATACTGATATTATCGTTATCGCACAGTGTTGGCTTAGCATAATTGAGCGCTTGCGCACGTTCAGCTAAATTGTTCAGTACATCTAAATCTGCTAAAACAGCTGCCATTGTTTGTAACTGCTCAATGTGCGGAGCAATAAACTCAAATAGTTGCTCGTAAAGCTGTTTTTCAAGCGCTAGCGCTTTTGACTGGCTACCAAGTACTTTATCTTCGTGTTCTTTAAGCTCAGGAATAATATAACGCTCATTATTTTTTAGCGTTTGACGGCGAATATAATCCGCAGGAACTAAATGTGAATTAGCACGGCTTACTTCAATAAAAAAGCCATGCACCTTGTTATAGCCTATTTTTAAGGTGCTAATGCCAGTGCGTTCACGCTCACGTTCTTCAAGCTTTTCGAGAATATCGGTAGCACCTTGGCTTAGGGCACGCCATTCATCAAGCTCACTGTTATAACCCGGGGCAATCACACCCCCATCACGAATAAGCACCGGTGGGGTTTCGATGACAGCACGTTCTAGTAAGTCTTGTAGCTCAGGTAATTGCTGTGACTTTGCAATAATTTGGCTAATACGCGGATCGTTGGCGTCCAAAAGTAACTCGTGTAATGGTGCCAGAGCTTGCAGTGCACTACGTAGGCGTGTTAAATCACGCGGGCGTGCTGTGCAAAGCGCTAAACGGGCGATAACACGCTCAATGTCGCCAATTTGCTTTAATGACTCTTGTAGCTCACCACATAATTGCGCATCGATAATTGCACTAATTGCGTTTAGTCGAGAGTTGAGCTCTGTTTTGCTGCGCACAGGGGTATGAATACGACGCTTTAATAAGCGTGAACCCATCGCAGTCGCTGTTTTATCAAGTACTTGTGCAAGTGTGTTTTCGTAACCGCCCGATAAATTAACCGTTAGTTCAAGGTTTTTACGAGTTGCTGCATCTAAGATCACCGCGTGTTCGTTTTGCTCAAGGGTGATTGCACGAATATGCGGCAGGGCTATGCGCTGAGTGTCTTTTACGTATTGCATTAAGCAGCCTGCAGCCACTAAAGCCGCGTGTGCTTTGTCTACTCCAAAACCAACTAAATCTTTGGTGCCAAATTGGTCGCAAAGTAAATGCTGCGCAGTATCTAGATCAAATTCCCATTCCGGGCGACGACGCGCGCCTTTGATATGCTCAATTAAGTGCACATTTGCAAATGTTTCACTGTAAAGCAGCTCAGCAGGGGCTAAACGCTGTAATGTTGAGCTAAATGCTTCATCGGTATTAACTTCTAACACATTGAATCGGCCAGAGTTAATATCTAAGTAAGCAATACCATATAGGCCTTGTTTATTTTGCCATACACTGGTTAGTAAATTGTCTTGGCGTTCTTGTAATAACGCTTCGTCAGAAATTGTGCCCGGTGTAACAATACGTACAACTTTACGCTCAACAGGGCCTTTGCTAGTCGCTGGGTCACCAACTTGTTCACAAATAGCTACTGACTCACCCATTTGTACAAGGCGAGCTAAATAGTTTTCGACTGCGTGATAGGGTACGCCCGCCATTGGAATGGGGTCGCCACCGGCTTTACCTCGATGGGTTTGAGAAATATCAAGAAGTTGCGCTGCACGCTTGGCATCATCAAAGAAAAGTTCGTAAAAGTCGCCCATACGATAAAACAATAAAATATCCCGATGCTCGGCTTTTATTTTTAGATACTGCTGCATCATAGGGGTTTGTTGTTTTATAGTGTGCGGTGCATAAAGATCAAACGACATGTATTTACCCAAAGGCTGAATATGGAATTACATCAAGAGATTAAAACACTTGCTGCGAAATTAGGAGCTATTTTAACGGATAAACGCTTATGGATCACTACCGCAGAGTCATGCACTGGTGGTGGAGTGAGTTATGCACTAACCGATACCCCAGGCAGCTCTAATTATATTGACCGAGCGTTTGTCACTTATAGTAACCAAGCAAAACATGAGCTCATTGGCGTTAGCGAGCAAACCTTAAACAGCTTTGGTGCGGTGAGTGAGCAAACCGTTGTTGAAATGGCATCGGGGGCAGCAAAAGCAGCAAATGCAGATATCGCAATAGCTATTTCGGGGATAGCAGGCCCCGGTGGTGGAACACTGGATAAACCTGTGGGATTAGTATGGTTTTGTATTCATTTTGCTGGTCAAAACTACCCAAGTCAGCAAGTTTTCTCTGGCGATCGAGCTGAAGTTAGACTACAAGCTATTGTTTATTCATTCAAAAATATAATTGAATTGATAAAATCTGAAAATTAGCTTGATACTGTGATTTCATACAGTATACTGTCTGCATTAGCCGGATTTGGAGAACAGAATGAACGATAACAAACAAAAAGCCTTAGACGCTGCTTTATCACAAATTGAGCGTCAATTTGGTAAAGGCTCAATTATGAAACTGGGCGACAATAAAGCCCTAGATATTGAAGCAATTTCAACTGGTTCACTAGGTATCGATATCGCACTAGGTATTGGTGGTTTACCTACGGGTCGTATTGTTGAAGTGTATGGTCCTGAATCATCAGGTAAAACAACGCTTACTTTACAAGTTATCGCTGAAGCTCAAAAGCAAGGTAAAACTTGCGCATTCGTAGATGCTGAGCACGCTCTAGATCCTGTATACGCACAAAAATTGGGTGTAAACATTGATGACTTACTTGTTTCTCAACCAGATACTGGTGAGCAAGCATTAGAAATCTGTGACATGTTAGTTCGTTCAAGTGCAGTTGATGTTGTGATTGTTGACTCGGTAGCAGCTTTAACACCTAAAGCTGAAATCGAAGGTGACATGGGTGACTCACACATGGGTCTACAAGCTCGCTTAATGTCACAAGCTTTACGTAAGCTTACAGGTAACATCAAGCGTTCAAACACACTTTGTATTTTCATCAACCAAATCCGTATGAAAATTGGTGTTATGTTTGGTAATCCTGAAACAACAACAGGTGGTAACGCACTTAAATTCTACTCTTCAGTACGTATCGATATTCGTCGTATTGGTTCTGTGAAAGAAGGCGACGAGGTTGTTGGTAACGAAACTCGCGTTAAAGTTGTTAAGAACAAGGTTGCTCCGCCGTTTAAACAAGCTGAGTTCATCATCATGTATGGCGAAGGTATTTCGAAACAAGGCGAGTTAATTGACCTAGGTGTTAAGCATAAGATTGTTGAAAAGTCAGGTGCTTGGTACAGCTACAATGGCAGCAAAGTTGGTCAAGGTAAAGCAAACTCAATTAAGTTCTTAAAAGACAACCCAGAGATCGCAGATGAGATCGAAGGTAAGTTACGTGAGATGCTATTACTTCAGGCAACTGAACAACCAGAAGATGGTGAAGATGCAGGCCTATTAGCTGAAGACGAGCTATAAACATCGCAAAAGAGTACAGTTAAGCGTGATTTGACCCGCACTTAACACAAAAAAGACCGCTACACAGTTAGCGGTTTTTTATGGGTGAAAGTTAGAAAGGGGAAAGTTAGAAAGAGTAAAGTTAGAAAGAGTAAAGTTAGAAAGAGTAAAGTTAGAAAGAGTAAAGTTAGAAAGAGTAAAGTTAGAAAGAGTAAAGTTAGAAAGAGTAAAGTTAGAAAGAGTAAAGTTAGAAAGAGTAAAGTTAGCAAGGGGAAAGTTACAGGCATTATCGAGTGTTCTGACAGCTAAAAGCGAAACGAAACCATTGAATACCACCAACAATGTAGTGATTAAGCGCGATATAAAATCGCTGCTACAAACTACTGCCTGCTCCTGTAACGGCGGTTTGCACCGCTTCAAAACGCTTTACTCTCGCTAACTTTACTCTTGCAACTCTTTCATGAAAAAGCCGCATATGATGCGGCTTTTCATGTACTTAAAGCTTAAAACTTACAGCTTCTAGCTCAAAGCTTACAGCTGCCAGTTGAAAGACACTGAGTAGTTACGCGGTGCGCCGTAATAACCTTGAGCCCAGAAAAGACTGTGGATGTACTTTTCGTTGGTCACGTTATTAACGTTTAAGTTAACACTCATATTGTCGTTAATATCATATGTTGCCATTAGGTTTAATAGGCCGTACGCATCTTGCGTTGTGGTAATAAGTGCAGCATTTGTTGCCGCATCACGCACTTGTACGCGCTTTGTATCGTCTTGCCAACGATAGTTTAGGCCAAAGGTTAAACCATCAATCTCAGGCACTTTATGAGTTACAGCAAGTTTGAACTGGTTTTCAGGTGTGTAGTCTTTTACTAACTCATCACCATCAATGTTTAGATTACTGTAGCTGAAGCTTGCACTTAGTGTTTCGTTGATTTGACCACTAAGCTCTACTTCAATACCGTCGCTGTTAATACCATCTGCGCCATAGTAGCGAGTGTCGTCAGGTAATGAATCAGGGATAGCAACGGCAAGGCCAACTTGTTTAGCATCAAAGTAGGCAAGAGTTACAAATAAATCGTCATCAAGTAGCTGAGCTTTCACACCAATTTCACTGCTTTTACCTGTGATTGGATCTAAGTAATCACCATTGATGTCACGCTCTGTTTGCGGTACGAAGGTTTCTGTGTAGCTTGCGTAAGTTGAGAAGCTTTCGTTGATATCATACACAGCACCGAAGTAAGGCACAGTTTGGTCGCTATCTTTGTCTTTTGCAACGCCGTAAGAGGCACCTTCAGTTTCCCAATTTACTTGGCTCACACCTGCTAAAATGCTGAATGCGTCAGTTGCACGGATGCGTGTTGAAATATATGCAGAGCGTTGACGGCTAGTGATATCAGCACCTGTTAAACCATCAGTAAGTGTTGGTACTGGCGCAACACCGTCCCAACCACCTAGCTCAGGCATTGCAGGGAAACCATTGCCTGTAGTGTAGTCATACAATGATTTATCTTTGTTATCCATATCTGCTTGGTTTACACCAAACGACAGATCATGTTCCATACCAAATAAATCAAATTTACCTGTTGCGTAGATATCTAAAATGTCGTGCTTATCTTTGTGGTCATATTCACTGGCATAACCAGTTAGGCCAAGACCTGTTTCTCTGTCTGGTGTGCCGTAAACATAGAAAAGCTCAGAATCTTGCTCATTTTCTAAGTGCGCGTAGCTTGCTTTTAAGAACCAAGTATTGGTGATTGCTTGCTCAATTGATAAGAACAGCTGCTCAGTTGTGTTATTCCAGTATGACCAATCAGACGCTGTGCTAGTTGAAGCGTCAAAGTTTGTTGCTGAACCATCGCTGTAATAAAGCGGTAAGGCACCCCACAGTGGGCTATCAGCATCTTTCTTTTGATTTACATAGTTTGCAGTTACTACTGTGCTGTCAGTTAGCTGGCCTTCGTAGGCTAGGTAATAAATTGTTTTATCTTGCTCGTAACGGTCAAGGTATGACTCAGTTTTGTGCTTGGTGAATACCGCACGTACAGCGTGGTTTTCGTTGATAGCAGTTGAAGCGTCAAGCTCTAAACGCTTATTGTCCCAAGAACCATACGATACAGACGCATTTACTTGCGTTTGATAAGTAGGGCGCTTTAGAACCATGTTGACTGTTGCTGATGGGTTACCAGCACCTGTCATTAAACCATTGGCACCACGTACAATTTCAACACTATCGAAAATAGAAGTATCTAGAGTACCTTGGATTGAACCGTTGTCTTGCGGCATACCCATGCCATTAACTTGGAAGTTGGTGATCTCAAAACCACGAGCTTTAAAATAAGTACGGTCAGTTTCGATTTGCTCAACAGTGACGCCCGGTGTACTTTCAAGTACAGCGTTTAGATTATCGAGTGAGAAGTCATCCATTAACGCACGTGAAACAACAGAGATTGACTGTGGTGTTTCTTTAATTGTTAGCCCTAATTTGGTTGCCGACTGTGCTTCTTCAGTGATGTAGTTTTTATGATGCTGGCCATACACGGCAATTTTTTCAATTGCTTGTACTTCTTTTTGTTGTTCTGCAAAAGCGTGGCCACTTAAAAGTGCTGAGGTCACAAGGCTTAATTGAGATAAGCGCAAAAATTTTGTTGATGACATGCAAAGTTCCAATTAGTTCAATGAATAGTGAAATTAATGCGTAATTTAATCTAAATGAAAATAATTTGCAATTAGCATTTGTGTTTTGGTGAATGATTGTTTGCAAAAAGTTTAAAGGGCACAGAAATATAAAAAGGAGATATAAAAAAAGCGGCCGAAGCCGCTTCAGGAAGTAAAATAAGTTTAAATTTTAAAACACGTATTTTGCAGAGAACTGTAGACGGTCCATATCGCCGTCAGCACCGCTTTCTAACTCACGCTCGGCATGTTTAAACTCAACACCAAAGGTAAGCTTTTTAACAGGCGAATATAAAAGGTTGGCACTATAGCTTTGGCTCATTTCTGTAGGATCGCCAGTCACAGCAAGTAAATCTGTGTTGTTATCTGCTGAGAAGAATGAATAAAGGAAAGTTGAGCGCCATTGGCTGTTCCAGTGTTGTTGGTAGGCAATAAAACCTGATGTTGAATCAATTGCATCTAAATCATCACCGTCAAGCACCGCACCATGAGCCACATTTAAACCAACATAACGGCCTAAACCTGAGCCTTGAGTTAGCATAAATTTAAGGTTGTTTTGGCCAAAATTTACTTTACCAGATGCACTGATACCGAACGATGATGTATCTGCATCAATGCCATTTTGTTTATAAGTTAACTGGCGAGCAAGACCGGTAAATACTAATTCACCCCAGTCAGCTTTATGTGCGTAACGTGCTGTAAAGTCAGGCATTGATGCATCATCAGTGGCTACACGTGCGCCGCCAACAGTGACTGTGCTCTCTGGGTTTTCGATAGAGAATGACCAATTACCCGTAGTGTAACGTGCCTGTGCTTGACGTACGAACACAGTACCTTCTGCAGGACCAACGAAATCGAGTGTTTCAGGTAATGCGCCTACGTTTTGAAAGTTTGACCAAGCTTGACCAAATAACCAACCATCATAAGTCACAAATGCTTGACGAATACGAGGCGCGTAAGAGTTACTAACGCGTTCGTTACCGCCTGGCGCTGAAGCAATAAAGTCTATTTCAATTTTAGTTTTGATGGTTTTACCGTCGTCTAATTTTGTTGCTGTACCTAGGTTAAAGCGAGATTGGCGGGCATGCATGTCAAATACTGCATCGCTGTCGCTGTCTGCGCCTACCGGTGTTGTACCCGGTACATAGAAGTCACGGCCAATGCTGCCGCCAGCTGGTACGCCTGCAGAGTAATCACTCCACATAGCATCAAGTTTTACATAGCCACCATAAGAAACGTCTGTGTTACCAATGGTTGCGGCGTTAGCGGTACCTGCAAGTGCACATAAAACAGCTGAGGCTGTGAGTGTTTTTAATGCGGTTACTTTTGTTGTTGTCATAATGTGTATTCCTGTCGAAGCTACTTGTTGATTGCATTAATGTTGTTGTATCACTGTTGTTTAAGAAATGACTTCTCTCAATTATCTATTGGTCTATTAGACTAAGGTGGAATGGGTAGTTAAATCGCATCCAACCTAACATTGGACTAGATTATAGAAGGCAATTTTAAAGTTTTTTGTTAAATGACAAGATATACAACTAAGGTCTAATACTTTCAGGGGCTTTGCTGAGTGATCCTTGAAGCAGGCCGTAGGCAAGTAATTAAAATGGAGACGACAACAATGTCAGAAAGTATCTATCCAGTACCAGCGCATATCAAGAATGCAGCACTAGTTGATAACGATAAATATAATACACTGTACAAGCAATCTATTGATGACCCTGAAGGATTTTGGCGAGAGCACGGTAAACGCCTTGATTGGTCAACTCCTTATAACAAAGTAAAGAACACCTCATTCGACAAAGGCCACATCAGCATTCGCTGGTATGAAGACGGCCAACTTAACGCATCTTACAACTGTATTGACCGCCACCTTGCCACTAAAGCCGATAAAACAGCCCTTATTTGGGAAGGCGACAACCCTGAACACAACGAAAATATTAGCTACCAACAGCTTCACGACGAAGTAGCTAAGCTAGCCAACGGCCTTAAAAAATTAGGCGTATCAAAAGGTGACCGTGTTGCTATTTATATGCCAATGACACCGCAGGCTATTTACGCTATGCAAGCGTGTGCGCGTATTGGTGCTATTCACTCTGTAGTATTTGGTGGTTTCTCTCCATCAGCGATTGCTGACCGAATTAATGACTCAGGCGCTAAAGTGGTAATTACTTCAGACGAAGGTCGCCGTGCTGGCAACTGCGTACCACTTAAAGCAAATGTTGATGAAGCGGTATCACAAGACTCTGTAACCACCGTTGAGCACGTTATTGTTCATCAGCTAACGGGTGGTGAAGTTGAGTGGAATAGTCATGATGTTTGGTGGCATGAGCTTGTCGCTGACTTACCAGCTGAGTGTGAACCTGAACCAATGAATGCAGAAGATCCACTTTTCATTCTTTATACTTCAGGCTCAACCGGTCAACCAAAAGGGGTGGTTCATACTACCGGTGGTTACCTTGTTTATGCATCGATGACACATGAATATGTGTTTGATCTTAAAGAAGACGATATTTTCTGGTGTAGTGCCGATGTGGGCTGGATCACTGGTCACAGCTACATTGCTTATGGCCCATTAGTGAATGGCTGCACGCAAGTCGTATTTGAAGGTGTACCAACCTACCCAACAGCGGGCCGTATGGGTGAAGTAATTGATAAGCACAACGTGACTATCCTTTACACAGCACCAACTGCTATTCGTGCTCTAATGGCGAAAGGCGATGAGCCAACAGCGACTTCAACTCGTAAAAGTCTTCGTGTTATGGGTTCTGTAGGTGAGCCAATTAACCCAGAAGCGTGGGCATGGTATTACGAGCATATTGGTAACGAAAACTGCCCAATCGTAGATACCTGGTGGCAAACTGAGACTGGCGGCATCATGATCACACCATTACCAGGAGCAACAGATATGAAGCCAGGCTCAGCAACACGTCCATTCTTTGGTATTGCACCAGCACTATTTGATGCTGAAGGTAATACACTAGAAGGCGCGGTTGACGGTAACCTTGTTATTTTAGATAGCTGGCCATCACAAGCTCGTACAGTTTATGGTGACCATGAGCGCTTTGAACAAACTTATTTCTCAGCATACCCTGGTGTGTACTTCACAGGTGATGGTTGTCGTCGTGATGAAGATGGCTACTACTGGATCACAGGCCGTGTGGATGACGTACTAAACGTGTCAGGTCACCGCCTAGGTACTGCAGAAATCGAGAGCGCATTGGTTGCTCACGAAGCAGTGGCAGAAGCGGCTGTAGTGGGTTACCCACATGATATTAAAGGTCAGGGCATCTATGTTTACATCACTCCAAATGAGGGTGTTGTAGTGAGCGCTGAACTAACAAAAGAGGTACGTAACTGGGTTCGTAAAGAGTTAAGCCCAATTGCATCACCAGATATGATCCAATGGTCTCCAGGTTTACCGAAAACTCGTTCTGGTAAGATCATGCGTCGAATTTTACGTAAAATTGCGGCAAATGAGCACCAACAGCTTGGAGATACTTCTACACTAGCCGATCCGAGCGTTGTTGATGAGCTAATCGAAAACCGATTAAATCGTTAAAATCGCGTTAAAAACTTGATTAGAAGTTGATTCTAAACGTAGTATATCGGCTGTCACTTAGAAATAGGTGTCAGCCGAATTTATTAGGAGTGAACCATGAGTCAGTTTTTAATAGCGGACGATCATCCGTTATTTCGTGAAGCGCTGAAAGGGGCATTGAGTGCTAAGTTCGCTGATTTAGAAGTGTTTGAATCGGAAAACTTTGATACCACTTTGCAGGTGCTGAGCGAGCAAGAAGATCTTGATATCTTACTACTAGACCTTCACATGCCAGGCAATGGCGATTTATACGGCCTTATTCGCATTCGCGAAGACTATCCAAGCTTACCAATAGCTGTTGTTTCTGGCAGCGAAGACATCAATGTAGTTTCTAAAGTAATGGGTTATGGTGCGATGGGATTTATTCCAAAATCATCTTCATCAGATGATATTGCGCTGGCAATCAACCACATACTTGAAGGCGATGTTTGGCTTCCACTTGAGCTTAAAGATAAAGTGGCTGCCGTAGATGGCGAAGACAAAGAAATTGCTGCGCAAGTGGCTTCACTAACGCCGCAGCAATACAAGGTGTTGCAATACTTACACGAAGGCTTGTTAAACAAACAGATTGCTTACGAGTTACATATTTCCGAAGCAACCGTTAAAGCACACATTACAGCAATTTTTAGAAAGCTAGGTGTGTATAATCGTACTCAAGCGGTATTAATTGCCTCTAAGTTACAATTAGAGCCCATTGAGTCGGCATAACAAAAGATAATAAAAACAATAAAGAGGCCATTCAGCCTCTTCATTTTATTGCTTAAGCGAACACCACGGTTCGATTACCATTGATAAACAGTTTATGTTCAGATGCGAGCTGCAACGCTTTGCAGAACACTGTTTTCTCTACATCTTTACCCATTTTTGCCATCATCTCTGCGGTATCCGCATGACTGACATGCGTCACATCTTGTAAAATAATCGGCCCTTCATCAAGCTCATTATTAACAAAATGAGCGGTCGCGCCAATAATTTTTACACCGCGCTCAAATGCCTGATGGTAAGGCTTTGCGCCAATAAAGGCTGGCAAAAATGAATGGTGAATATTAATAATCTTACCTTCAAAGCGCGCCACAAATTCAGGGCTTAAAATACGCATATATTTAGCAAGGCCAATAATGTCAGGCTGATAGCTGGCTATTAAATCACCGACTTGTTGATCATGCTCCGCACGGCTTAAGCCTTCGTGCGATACCACATGAAATGGTACACCAAAGCCTGCAGCCAGTGGCGCTAAGTCGGCGTAGTTGGCAATCACAGCCAGTACTTCGATGTTTAAGGCTTTTTCGAATTGCTTTAGTAATACACCACCTAAACAGTGCGCTTCTTTGGTAGCAAGCAATACCACTTTGGTTTTTTCGCTGCTGTGCAGGGCAAGCTCTGCGCCATCAGGAAGTAGCTCAGCAAGACTTGGTAAAAAGTCATCTGAAATAACGCCGCTTAACTCTGTACGCATAAAAAAGCGTTTAGCGTCTTTATCTACAAATTCGTTATTACGTGTAATATTTAAATTATGCTGATGACAAAGGCCGGTGATCTTGGCAATTAGACCAACATCATCATCGCATTGTGTGGTTAAAATCGTGTTCATAGTCCTCATTCTAATCCCGTTTGTGTGAACACCATTATTTGCTAATTTTTTTGTGCTGCATAGCGCAAATTTAAATATCTAATAATTTATCTGATTTGATTGCATAAGCGTCTAAAATGTAATCATTATTTACTTTTCGTGTAAAAGTAAGCTGCTTTCACTATAAATGTGATTTTATGTCCATAATTATGATTAATTAAGTGCTTTTCTACATCATTTTCTACACTTTTTAACCTTATCGTAAGTAACTGTAAGTGAAGGTAATAGTTTGTAAAACATAGAATTTTTTCGCATTATTCGAGTCAGAATGGGGTATTACAAACAATAAGGAAAAAATTCCATGAAAAGCACTCTGCTTAAAACAATTGTTGCCTCAAGTTTGCTTTCGGTACTGGCTGCCTGTTCAAGCGATGACAGTAGCAGTAGCAACAGTGGCTATGTGCAACTGTACAATGGCTCTTACAATAGTCCATACACGCGTTTATTTGTTGATGACACTGAACGTTCGGGGGCAGATTTTGGTGATGTATCAACTCGTCATAACTACAGTTCGGGGGAGTATGATCTCAGTTTTGAATATGTTGATGCCAACGATAGTTATATCACCATCGACGAAGAAACCATCAAAATTAAAAATGATCAAACTCAGTTGCTAGTAATGAACGGTGATTTTGCTGAACCAATTTTTACTGAGCTCAGTGTGCCGACGTCAAGCGATGAAGATGAATTCAATGTTGGCTTTTTTAATATCGTTGGCGAAGATAACCTTTACGATGTATACGTTGCCACTGACGACGGTTTATTTGATACCGCTGAGTTATTAATGACTTCGCAATACCTCGTTGAGCCAGAATTAGCGACGCTTGAGGAAGGTTATTACACTATTTATATTACCGCTAGCGGCAGCACTGATGTGATTTTTGAATCACCAACCGTGTACTTTAATGATGAAGCAACGTACATGGCGATGATCCGCCCAAGTTATGCAACAGAAGAAGATGGCATTACGCTTGATGTTGTGACGGCTAGTAGCTCAGTAACACAACTAAACCACCAAGACGCGCAAGGTCAGTTGCGTTTTATCAATACCATCGATGATTACACGCAAACCCAGTTTAAAGTAACCCGAGGCACAACGGCGACCAACACCGAAGTTGTTAGCAACGATAGTTACTCTGAATACATGAGCATGTCACCAAATAGTTATAGCGTCGCTATGTTAGACGAAGCGGGAGACACAATTGTCGATAACTTCTTAATGACATTAGAGCGTGAGCAAAGTGCGGTTGGTCTTTTCTACAATGACAAAGATTACGGGCCTCGTATGATGACCATTGAAGAAAACCTAACTCCAAGCAGCTACAGCCACGCAGTTACTGTGGTTAACTTAATTGATAGCTATGCAGGGCAAGAGATTGACGAAGTTGATGTGTACTTCACCCTCAATGGTGAAACGGTTGAAGATACCAGCAATGTTGTTGAAGGGTTAGATCAATACGACCAGCAAGAACAGGTGGTTGATAACGAAGTTTATACAACCTATGTGGTCTATGAAGACAATGGTCAACAGATTGTGCTATTACAACAAAGCGATATGGATTTTACCGAAGAAGGTAACTATATCTTAGTGATTGAACACGATGAAACCACAGACTCAGGTTTTAAAATGACCTTAGAGCGTACGGTGACTGAACAGTCTTAACCGGCTAAAACGCAATATCGTTGTTTATTTACTCTTGCTAAGTGTTTATTGTATAAACAATTAAGGCTTTTGCTTTTTGTTTAAAGCGTACACAAGGAGAGGATATGGATGGCGGTATTGCGTTACTAATATTACTAGCACTAGTTGTTGTAGGTGGCTCCATTGCGGGTATTTTTGCCTTTTTTCAACTCTCCAGTTTAAAGCGAGAAGTAGCTGCTCTTCGAGTCAAACTTAACGCGACATATAGTCATAATCCACAAGCAAATACTGCAAATCAGTTTGATAATTCAAACGACGATCTGACTGACACTTCAAAATTTGAACCAGAGCCTGTAGTCATTAGTAAGCCGATTGAGGCTATCCCTAAAAAGCCAGAGCAAACAAAACCCAAGCCTGCGACTTTAAATCCGCTAGTAAGCCAACTCGTTACACAAGTCAAAGCTAATTGGCTAACTTGGGTAGGAGCGGTTGCACTTGCCTTTGGCGGTATCTTTTTAGCCCGCTATTCACTGGAGGCAGGCTTATTATCCGAAACCATGCGACTTACGCTTGGCGCTATTTTTGGTTTGAGCTTAATTGTCGCGGCTGAGGTCTTACATCGCAAAGGTATTATTTTTGATGGGTTTAGCAACTATATTCCCGCAGCGCTGGCAAGTGGTGGTTTTATTAGTTGTTTTGCATTGACCTTGCTGGCCTATAGCCATTATGGCTTACTGCAAGCTTTACCGGCATTTAGCATTTTAACCTTAGTTTCTGTAGCAGCAAGCTGGATGGCACTGCGTTTTGGTCCTGTGCTTGCGGTCATTGGTATTATTGGTGCCTACAGCGTGCCGGTTTGGGTCAATAACGGGAGTAATGACTTTATAGCACTGCTAACCTATGTTGCGTTTGTCAGTGTATCGGCTTCGCTAGTCGCGCATTACGTAAAACGGCATTGGTTGTGGTATCTGTTATGGGCAGGTCACTTAGGCTGGTATTACTTAGTTGCAATGGGTGCAGCTAAAAATCTGCATTGGTTTATTAATCTTTATGCTCTATTTAGCATCGTATTGTTAATTGCGATTCCACGCCTAGGGCTGAGTATTAAACAAATAGAATACCGTCCACATCGCTTTAAAACACTACTTAAGCAACTGCCCGACAACCCTCTGTTGATAGCTGTTGTCGTGCCACTTTATCTTTTACTCATGAGCAGTAACCAACTGCTTACTTGGCAGCTTAGTATGTTGTCGTTAGTGGCTTTACTGCTTCTTTTGGTATTAAAAAACAGTGCATGGGATCACTGGCTGATGCTAGCTGTGTTGAGTGTGGTGTGTTTGCTTACAGGGCAACACAATGCTGTTGATTACTCTGAGCAGCTTTTTGTATTTCGGCAAAATTACGGAGCAGGGCTGTTTTTTATTGCTTTGTTCGCGGGTTATGGGTTTTTGTTTGGTCGTAAATACCCTAAACGCTTAGGTTTTGCTTTACTCGCTTCACTTTCAAGTTTTGTGATTATTAGTTGCTTATATGTTATCACTCCCGATCATGCCTTGATGACGGCGTATCCGGTTTGGTGCTTTGTATTATTGGCTCTGTCTGCTTGGTTATTTAAGTTATCAGTCAATAGCACTAATCCGATGCGGGTATTTAGTTACTGGCTTGGCGGTAATGCCAATATTAGCTTAGCGTTAACCATGCTCCTTGAAGGAAGCAGCTTGACCTTAGCGCTTGCTGCGCAAGTGTTGTTGATCAGTTTTTATGTCAATAAACAGTCACTCAGCATACCTACTTGGCCGCTTAAGGGCTTAGTTGGCTCTTTACTAGTTAGGTTAAGCTTTGCACCTTGGTCAACTGATTGCAGTGATGCGTTGCTGCTCGGTGTGCACTGGAGTTTGGTTGTATACCCAGTATGCGCTTGCTTATTTTACTTTGCAGCGAGGCACTGGCAGCAGCAATCTGTTCGGGTGTGGCTAGAAGGTGCAACGCTTCATTGCATTGCTTTATTTATTACCACAGAGACGAGCTATCAGTTGGTGGGGCACTACCCAGACTTTGAGAGCTTGTCTGTGTATGAGCATATTTTATTAACCTGTAACTGGGGTATATTAGGTTGTGTTTATTTACTGCGTTCACGCTTTACTGCGCAATTGGCAAAACTCTATCAAGTAGCAGGTTTTGCGTTATTAACACTGAGTGGCTTACTAATACTGAAAAGCTTTACTGCTGTAAATCCGTTTTTTGAGCCGATAAATATAGGCAGTTGGCCGATTATTAACTGGTTACTATTACTTTGGTTAGTCCCCGCCTGTATTGCAATTTGGGCAAGCCAACTGACTAAATCTCAGCACTATTTACAAAAGCTGTTTACAGCACTTGCAGGTGTGATGAGTGTTTTATATATCAATGCGGAAATTCGCCATAACTGGCAAGGCGAGTTTATAAATATTGCTTTGCCAACTTCAGATGCCGAGCTTTACAGTTATTCTTTAGTTTGGCTTGTTATCGGTGCCTTGGTGGTTGTGGTGGGGCAGTTAAGAACCATTACGGTATTACAAAAGCTCGGCCTTGGCTTATTGGCGCTAGTGGTGTTAAAAGTGTTCTTGATTGATATGGCAAACTTAACCGGGTTGTTGCGGGCTATTTCGTTTATCGGCTTAGGCTTATCGTTAGTTGCGCTTAGTTGGTTGTTCCAAAAATTTAAGGCAAAGCCTACTGCTTTGCCTTAAATCGGTGTTGTTAAAAACGTTGGTTAAGCACTATTGTTAAGTACTGTGGTTAAGCAGTGCTTTGAGTTTTGCGGGCTTAACGGGTTTACTAAGGTAATGAATTTGCTCTTCTTTGGTTTGCTGTTTAAGGGCTTCATCACGCACCGCTGTGATTAAAATGGCAGGCACTGGGCTTTGCCAAATTTCTCTTAGGGTTTTAATAAGGGTTATGCCATCGCAATCATGACCCAACTGGTAATCCATTAAGATAACATCGGGCGCTCGGTGCTCTTTGGCATAGGCCATCACGGTTTCAACTTGATCAAAGAGCTGATAATTTGCCTGCCACTTTTGCAGTAGGCTTGCCATGGCATTAAGGTTTTCAGGGTCATCATCCACTGCAATAATGTTCATCGCACTGCGGTTCTCAACCCCTTTTTTAGGCGTATCTTTTTGTTGAATAAATTGGCTTTCACCATAAGGTACTTCAATACTAAAGCGGCTACCTTTGCCAGGCGTTGAACTGACATCTAAACGTAAAGAGAGTAAGTCGGCCATTCGTTTTACAACTCCTAAGCCAAGGCCAACCCCTTTGTTATCACCGGCTTCAATACGGTAAAAGTCATTGAAGATTTTCGCTTGCTCTACTTCTGTAATGCCGGGGCCTGTGTCCCATACTTCAATTCGTAAATGGTGTTTGCGTTTGCGACAAGCAATTAAAACTCGGCCACTATCGGTGTATTTAACCGCATTTGACACCAAGTTTTGAATAATTCGTCGTAAGTAAGTGATATCACTGTGAACAATAATTCCTTTTGAACGAACCGTCAGTTTTAAGCCTTTTTCGCTCGACATAATGGCGTATTCATTTTTCAGCGGGGCAAGTATGTCATCAATACTAAAGTGGCGCGGAGTAGGGGTCATTGCCCCTTGCTCAAGCTTGGCAATTTCTAACAGCGCCGACATCAAATGCACCGTTGAATCTAAACTTGCACCCAGCTTTTCAAAGTTATTTAAGTTGTTGCTCGAAAGGGTTTTATCATCAATGGCTGCAAGGTATAGGCGCGCTGCATTCAGCGGCTGTAAAATATCGTGGCTAGCCAAGGCTAAAAATCGTGTTTTACTGTCATTGGCTTGTTCAGCCTCTTTTTTAGCTAAAGTAAGTGCTTGCTCAGTTTGTACTCGGCTATCGATTTGTGCTTGTAAATCTTTATTGATAGTACGGATTTCTTGAGTACGCGCTTCAATGCGGTTTTCAAGATCCATGTTTACTTCTTCAAGCGCATTTTGCGTTTCGATATGCGTGGTAATATCAGAGAAACTTGTTACAAAGCCGCCATCAGGCAGTGGGTTACCAATCATTTCGAACACTTGGCCATTACGGCGGTGACGAATAAAGTGATGGGGCGTGCCGTTTTTAAGATGCTGCACGCGCTTTTCTACATGGCGTTCAACTTCACCGGGGCCACATTCACCGCGCTCGGCATTGTATCTAAGCACATCTTCAATTGGTTGGCCTACTTCGAGAAAGTCATCTGGGTAGGCAAACATCTCTGCGTAGCGCTTATTCCATGCCACTAAATTAAGCTCTTTATCAACAACCGAAATACCATGGCTGAGGTTTTCGAGAGAGGTAAATAATAAGTTTTGATTAAATTGCAGGGCTTGTGTGGTTTCATCAAAAAAGTTAACGACTTCTTCAAAGGCCATGCGTTTACCTGAGGCAACCGTGTGGATCAGCGCTTGTGCTGAAGAGGCACCAAGCACACCGGTTAAGGCTCGTTCACAATAAGCGATAAACTCAGGCTCAGGATGCGCGTTGTTGTCATCTAAGTTATTCGATAACGCAAAATGAGCCAGCACTTGCTGCGAGCGCTGCACACCTAAGAAGGTTTGTAGCAGTACTTTAAAGTCGTAAACAGTGGCTTTTACGTTTTTATTTAAACGTCTGGCGAATACCGCTTGCTCTTTTGGATTAACAAAAGCAGCTGCTTGAATTTTATCAATTAAACGCTCATCTGCACCGAGCGAAAAACTTATGTAACAGCCAATATTGGCAAATAAGGCGATTAAGGTGCCACGAGTAATAAGTGTTTGTTGTAGCTCTGCGTTTAAGGTATTGCCCGCATCTAAAATAGGCAGCATTAAGAATAAGACCCAGCAAATAAAGCCTGCTAATAATCCGGCATAAACCCCATAAGCATGGCCTTTTCGCCAATATAGGCCACCCACAATCGCAGGAAGTAATTGCGATACCAAAGAAAAGGCCACTAAACCCATGCTAGCCAGCGCTTTACCATGGCCAAACCATTGCTGGTAGAAATACGACAAAATCAAAATGCCAGCAATTGTGAAGCGTCTCACTAACAGGATTTGCGACTTATAGCTGCTAGTGATGAGGTTACGTTTAAACTTACGACGCAGCATTAGCGGCAACACTACATCATTTGAAATCATGGTACTGAGCGTGAGTGTGGCTACAACAATCATTGCCGTGGCCGCTGATAGACCCCCGATAAATACAAAGGTCGTTAAAAAGGCGTTTTCGTGCATCAGCGGTAGGGCTAATACAAAACTATCTGGTGAGAAGTCACTGCCAATGCCTGGGTGAATCGCTGCCGTTGCAATAGGGAAAATCATTGCTGCAGTTAGTAACAAATACAGGGGGAATGCCCAGCGGGCAGTATAAAGGTGGCGTTTATCTTGGTTATCGACCACAGTCACGTGGAATTGCCTTGGTAAACAGATAATCGCCGCTGCCGCCATTAATGACTGGCCGATAAAGTTAAAGCTAAAAAAGTCGAAGTTCTGCCAGTGCTTCCAAATAGAGCCCGTTAGCTGCTCGGTTTGCACCGTAGTTAAATTAAATAATGTGTATAAAGCAAGCCCCGCTACGGCCACCAAAGCTAGTAACTTAATCATAGATTCAAAGGCGACAGCGAGCATTAGCCCTGAGCGATATTCGGTTACATCGACTTTACGAGTACCAAAGAATATCGCAAACATCGCCATAATGAGTGTTGCCGAAAGGGCGAGCATAGAGCCCGAAATACGATCGTCGTTTTGCAGTAGTAAGAAGCTGCTACTCAGTGCTTTTAATTGCAGTGCGATATACGGAATCGTCGCCAATAAAGCGATAATTGTCACCATAATGGCGGTGGTCTGCCGTTTACCATAGCGAGCAGAAATAAAGTCGGCGATGGTCGTAATATTTTGTTTTTTACTGACCAGTACTAATTTACGTAAAAACCCTTGGCCAAAGAAAAAAAGCAACGCAGGGCCAATTAAAATAGGTAAGTAATTCCAACTGCTGGTGGCTGCTGTACCAACTGAACCGTAGTAAGTCCAAGACGTACAGTAAATCCCTAATGAAAAAGAATAAACAAATGGGTGGTGACTAATTCTTTTAGCAAGAGGAGTGGTTTTGTCTCCCCAATTTGCCAACCAAAACAACACGCCAATATAGGCGAGTGCAACAAATAAAAGCGCAGCTGTCATGTTTAAATTCAGTAATTATTGTAATAACACTACCTTACCAGAATTATGCGCGATTTCGATGGCAAGATTTTTTGCAATAATAATTAATAAAATGCAAGTTATTGGAAATTAATAAATAGTACTGTTTTATGTATCTTTATTAGACTAATGTCGCAGATCATTCGTTTTTACTATTTTCGTTATTTCGTAAATTTATCTTTGTAGGTTAAGTTGTTGTTAAATATTGTTTTTTACCATTCGTTAACAAATGGTGTTTTGCAGTTTACGTAAACGTAAACTAGCTGTTACGACTATGGTCTCAATTCCATAAATCAGAACCCTTGCTAACTTAGTTAATGACAACTAATACCACTCATTACTTTCTTGTAATGCATAAGGGGATAAAAAATGGCTTTTAAAGATGAAGAACAAGCAAAAGCTTATTGGGCGGAAAACCTCGCACTGCTATTTAAATTATTAGCAATTTGGTTTGTCGTGTCATTTGGCTTCGGCATTTTACTGGTAGACGTACTTAACGAGATACGTTTTTTTGGGTTTAAACTCGGCTTCTGGTTCTCCCAGCAAGGCGCTATTTATACCTTTGTTGCTTTGATTTTTGTTTACGTTTTCAAAATGAATACGTTAGATAAAAAATACGGCGTAGACGAATAGGAGCTAAGCAATGGATGTTCAAACACTCACGTTTATTATCGTCGGTTTAAGCTTTGCGCTTTATATCGGCATCGCAATCTGGGCTCGTGCTGGGTCAACAAATGAATTCTATGTTGCAGGGGGCGGTGTACCGCCGCTAGCAAATGGTATGGCAACCGCTGCTGACTGGATGAGTGCGGCATCGTTTATCTCAATGGCGGGTATTATCTCGTTTGCGGGCTATGACGGTGGTGTATATCTAATGGGTTGGACAGGTGGTTATGTACTACTTGCACTTTGTTTAGCTCCTTACCTACGTAAGTTTGGTAAGTTCACGGTACCTGATTTCATCGGTGACCGTTATTACTCACAAGCTGCACGTGTTGTTGCAATTTTATGTGCTATTTTTATCTGTTTCACATATATCGCAGGTCAAATGCGTGGTGTAGGTGTGGTTTTCTCTCGCTTCTTAGAAGTAGATATTGAGACCGGTGTTTACATTGGTATGGTGATTGTATTCTTCTACGCTGTATTAGGCGGTATGAAGGGGATTACATATACGCAAGTAGCTCAGTACTGTGTACTAGTATTTGCTTACCTTGTTCCAGCAATCTTCATTTCAATGATGATGACAGGTCACTTCTTCCCACAAACCGGTTTCGGTGCAACCCTTAGCGATGGCTCAGGACAGTTTGTACTTGATAAACTAGATGGGCTCAGTACCGAGCTTGGCTTTGCGCAGTATACCGAAGGCTCGAAAAGCATGATTGATGTATTCGCAATCACAGGCGCGTTAATGGTTGGTACTGCAGGTTTACCGCACGTAATCGTTCGTTTCTTCACTGTTCCACGTGTTAAAGACACGCGTATCTCAGCTGCATGGACACTTGTTTTCATTGCAATCGTTTATACAACAGCACCTGCTGTAGCGTCATTCGCTCGTGTAAACATGATTGATACAATTAACGGTAAAGACGGTAGCGGTACAGAGTACGCAGAGGCACCAGCATGGGTTAAGAACTGGGAAAGAACAGGCCTAATCACCTTTAACGATAAAAATGGTGACGGTAAAATGTTCTACTCAGCAGGTAAGATTGATGATCCAAACAGCGCAAACGAAGTTAAAGTTGACCGCGACATCATGGTACTTGCAAACCCTGAGATTGCAGACTTACCAGCATGGGTGATTGCATTAGTAGCAGCAGGTGGTATCGCAGCAGCGCTATCAACAACAGCAGGCTTACTATTGGTGATCTCGACCTCGGTATCGCATGACTTATTAAAACGCACCTTAAAACCAGATATAAGTGACAAACAAGAGCTACTTGCAGCGCGCTTAGCTGCGATGATAGCGATTGTGATTTCAGCTTACTTTGGTATTAACCCGCCAGGGTTCGTGGCTTCGGTTGTTGCCTTCGCCTTCGGCTTAGCAGCGGCGAGCTTCTTCCCAGCTATCATCATGGGTATCTTCTCTAAGAAGATGAATAAAGAAGGTGCGATTGCGGGTATGGTGACAGGTATTACATTCACAGCGGCTTATATTATCTACTTCAAGTTCGTAAGCCCTGAATTGAATGCACCTGCAAACTGGTTATTTGGTATTTCACCTGAGGGTATTGGTCTGATTGGTATGATTGTTAACTTTGTGGTTGCAGCTATCGTACTTAAACTAACGGCTGAAACACCAGTTGAAATCCAAGAAATGGTTGAAGGTATCCGTAACCCTAAAGGTTCGAGCGCAGCACACGCGCACTAATAAAACCATTTTATAAGAACACACTCTTGAAGTTCAAAAGCCCGACTTAAGTCGGGCTTTTTATTTATTTCAAACAGGGGTAGTGTAGATATTGTCTCTATTTTATAGCGAGAATGACCATGAATACCGAGCAACAGGAAGTCGCCCAATTTGTGATGCAGCAAACGCCATTTAATCAGCTCGAAGGTGCTGCTAGTGAGTATTTTGTAAACCATCTCGATATTATTTATCTGACCCGTGAGAATCAAAATCAGTGGTTAAGTTCAGATAATCTCAGATTATTTTTAATTCGCTCTGGCGATTATGATTTAGTCGACCCAAAAGGCGATGTGATTACTAAGTTATCGAGTGGCGATTACTTTGGTTTTCCTTCACTGTTAACTGGCGAAGCGATTCAAAATAGTATTTCAGTGCAAAAGGAAGGCATTGTTTACATGTTAAACCAAGCGGCATTTGATTACTTACGCCGTGAGTATAAAGTGTTTGAGCAATACTTTGTTCGCGCCCACAAAAACCGTTTATTGTCGTCTCATTATAAAAGTCAAAACGACAGTTGGTCGGAGAAGAAAATTTGCGAATTGATGAATCGCAAAGCCGTTACCTTGGCACCAGATGCAAGTATTCGTCAAACCGCTAAAAAAATGAAACAGCAGGGTGTTTCGTCGATTATGTTAACGGAACATGATCGCCTCGTTGGGGTTGTCACCGACCGAGATTTACGCAACCGCGTATTGGCCGATGAGGTTGACCCTCAAGACTCAGTAAGTAGCATCATGACGTGTAAGCCCAAGTTTATTTTTGAAAATAACCGCGTGTTTTCGGCGCTACACTTAATGCTTAAGCACAATATTCACCATTTACCAGTGCTTGATGAACATCACAACCCCCTAGGTATGCTCACCAGTACTGATTTACTGCGTCAGCAAAAAAGCGACCCAGTACAATTGATTGGACGAATTTACAAAGCGCACAGCGTGGTTGATTTAAAGCGTTATTCGCAAGAGATACCCGGTTTATTAAAAGGTTTTTCAAACAATATTGATGATATCTCCTTGATTGGTAAATTATTAAGTGGCTTAACCGATGCACTGACTTCGCGTTTGATCCGTTTGTTCCAAGAAGATAATGGCGCGGCACCAACCAGCTTTAGTTTTATTTGTTTTGGTTCACAAGCAAGGGAAGAGCAAACACTGCATTCTGACCAAGATAATGGCCTGTTGCTACCTGATGATTTAACAGAAGAACAACACGATTACTTTAAGCGCATGGGCGAGTATGTCTGTGAGCATTTAATTGAGTGCGGTATAAAACGTTGCCCTGGCAATATTATGGCGAGCAATGCACAGTGCCGTATGGGCATTAATGCATGGACAGAAAAGTTTCATAAGTGGATCACCTCACCCACACCAGAGGCGATGCTCAATTGTAAGATATTTTTTGACCTACGTTTTATTGAAGGTTCCACTACCTTATATGCGCGCTTTTGTGAGCAGCTAAAACGCATTTCTAAAAACGACTTATTCTATGCGGCTATGGCCAGCGACATTAAAAATACGCCAGTGCCCATTGGTTTGTTTAATCAATTTAAATTAGAGAAAGACGAAAAGCAGCATAAGTACCTCGACTTAAAAAAACGCGGTGTGGTGATCATCAACGACATCGTGCGTTTATATTCCCTCAAAGCGGGTATTCAGCGCGCTAATACGCAAGAGCGTATTGATGCATTAATGAAATTTTCGCTACTCAATAAAGATGACTTGTATAACTTAAAAGACTGTTGGCGTTTTTTAACTCAACTGCGTTTAGGCACGCAAATTAACGAGGAAGGATTGCCTAGCAACTGTATTAACCCAAATGCTTTGAATTCATTAGAGCGACATCAATTAAAAGAAGCATTTTATTTGGTTAAACAGGCACAGCAAGCCGCCGCATTTAAATTTGCTCGCGGTAGTTTATAGGAGAGGGTATGGTTAAACGCTGGTTAAGTCGGTATTTAGCGCGCAAGCAACTCTTGGCAGCCGATGCCTATAAAGAGCGCTACGTAGTGATAGACATGGAATTAACGGGCCTTGATCCTCGCCAGCACGAAATTGTCTCGGTGGCGTGGGTGATGATAGAAGATCAATGCATTAAACTCAGCGGTGCACAGCACTTAATAAATAAAGACGTGCAAAGCTTAGAGCAAAGTCCGATTTATCATGGTATTGCAAAACAAGACATAGATACAGGTGAAAGCCTCGAAACCATTCTTGGCAAGCTGCATCAGCATTTTGGTGAGTGCATTTTAGTGTTTCATAACGCGGCACTTGATTGGGGTTTTTTAAAACAGGCCTGCAGAACGCTTGGCTTAGATGCAAAAGCGCGTTTAATTCTTGATACCTTTGTTATTGAAAAAAAACGCCTGCACCAGCAAGGCCACGAAATTGGCCACGATGATTTAACACTTAGCGAATGCCGTAAACGCTACAACTTACCGTATTACAGCTCGCACCATGCCCTTACTGATGCCATGGCAACGGCCGAGTTATTCTTAGCCCAGTGTCATCAAATTAGTCGTGGTAAGGCATTGAAAGTAGGGGAGCTTGTGTGAATCAGTTAGAATTAAAAATTCCTCCAGTCGCGCTGCTGCTGATCATTGCGTTGATGATGTGGGGCATTGCAGAGTTGTTTATGAGTTTTAGCTTCTCGTTTTTTACATCATCTTTTGTAGCACTACTCATAGCATTTTCAGGTGTGATGTTTGCTTTATTAGGGGTTTATCAATTTCGCAAGCAAGGCACGACCGTTGACCCTCGAATTCCAGAAAAGTCGACGAGTCTTGTTACAAGTGGTGTTTATCAATTTAGCCGTAACCCAATGTATGTTGGTATGTTACTAATGCTAGTTGGTTGGGGAATTTATCTTGGTAATATTGCGAGTTTTATAATGCTGCCGGTATTTATTCTCTATATGAATCGATTTCAAATTATGCCAGAAGAAACGTTTATGGCAGAGAAGTTTGGGTCAGCATACCAGCAATACAAAAAATCTGTTCGTCGCTGGCTATAAAGGAAAAAAGTAAGATTGAGGTTGCTAATGCAGTTTTATTTACCTTGCTCTCTTATAAAAATGTCTAAGGTCGATTACCAAAACTGCGCCATCTAAAACATGCTAAGCAATTTTTATTTTGGCTGACCTCTTATAAAAACTCTTCAGGTTGATTACCAAAATTGAGCCATCTAGGGTTGTTAAAGTAGTTTTATTTACCTTGCCCTCTTATAAAAATGTGTAAGGTCGATTACAATACCGCCATCTAAAAGGCAGTTGCCTTTATCTGCAAGCAAATAGAGTGGATTTTCTTCTTCATGGCAATCAAACTTGCAATTAATGGTTTTGGTCGAATCGGGCGCAATATCGTCCGTGCACTGTATGAATCAGGGCTTGAAGATCAAATCAAAATTGTCGCTATTAACGAATTAGCCGACCCTAAGGGCATTGCCCATCTCCTTAAATACGATACATCTCACGGCCGCTTTTCATTCCCTGTTAATCTTGGCGAAGATACTTTAACGGTTGCTAACGACTCTATAGCCTTATTTGCAGAAGAAAACCCTGCAGAACTACCTTGGCAAACTCTTGATGTTGATGTGGTTCTTGAATGTACTGGAGTGTATCACTCTCGTGAACATGCAGAACTACACTTGGCTGCTGGTGCAAAAAAAGTATTGTTTTCACAGCCTGCAGATGCTGATGTTGATGCCACAATTGTGTATGGTATTAACGATGATGAGCTAAAAGCTGAACATACGATTGTTTCAAACGGTTCATGTACCACAAACTGTATTGTGCCAGTAATTAAAGTGCTAGATGACGCATTTTCGATTGAATCTGGGGCTATTACAACGATTCATGCCTCGATGCATGATCAGCAAGTGATTGATGCGTATCATCATGATTTACGTCGTACTCGCGCTGCAAGCCAGTCTATTATTCCGGTGGATACAAAGCTTGCTCGTGGTATTGAGCGTATTTTGCCTAAGTTTCATAGTCGCTTTGAAGCCATTGCTGTTAGGGTACCAACGATCAATGTGACGGCGATGGATTTAAGTGTAACAGTGAATACCGATGTGAATTTAGCGACAGTCAATCAAGCACTTAAGTTAGCTGCAAAAGACCGCCTTGACGGTATTTTAAGCTATACAGAAGAGCCATTGGTATCGGTAGATTTTAATCATGACCCACATTCTTGTATCATAGATGGCACTCAGACACGTGTTAGTCATAAACGACTGATAAAGTTGTTAGTGTGGTGCGATAATGAGTGGGGCTTTGCGAATCGTATGCTCGACACTGCGCGTGCGATGATGGCTGTAAGCCAATAATTTATAAATATAATATTAGTATCGTTAACTAAGGAGAAGTCCATGTCGGTCATTAAAATGGCAGATTTAGATTTAAACGGCAAACGCGTGTTAATTCGTGAAGATTTAAATGTGCCTGTAAAAGAAGGTAAAGTGACCTCTGATGCACGTATTCGTGCAGCATTACCAACTATCAAATTAGCGTTAGAAAAAGGCGCTAAAGTAATGGTGATGTCACACCTTGGCCGCCCTACGGAAGGGGAATATGATGAAGCGTTTTCGCTTGCCCCTGTGGTTAATTATTTAAATGATGCCCTTGAGCAAACAGTTCGTCTTGAAAAAGACTACCTAGAAGGCGTAGACGTTGCTGATAACGAAGTGGTTGTTTTCGAAAACGTACGTTTTAACGCTGGCGAAAAGAAAAACGACGAAGCACTGTCTAAAAAACTAGCTGCATTATGTGATGTTTACGTAATGGACGCATTTGGTACGGCTCACCGTGCACAAGCATCGACTCACGGTGTGGGTTTATTTGCTGATGTTGCATGTGCAGGTCCACTGCTTGCTGCGGAGCTAGACGCACTAGGTAAAGCGCTTGATAACCCAGCTCGTCCTTTGGTTGCTATCGTTGGTGGCTCTAAAGTATCGACTAAGTTAACTGTACTTGATTCACTTTCTAAAGTGGTTGATCAACTTGTAACGGGTGGTGGTATCGCGAATACCTTCATCGCAGCGGCAGGTCACCCTGTAGGTAAATCTTTATTTGAAGCTGATTTAATTGATGAAGCAAACAAATTAAGTGCAGCGGCAAAAGCTAATAACGGTGAAATACCGGTACCAACTGATGTTGTTGTAGGTAATGAGTTCTCAGAATCTGCAGTGGCAACATTAAAAGATGTGAATGAAGTAACAGACGAAGACATGATCTTCGATATTGGTCCTGATACAGCAAACCAACTAGCAAAAATCATTGCTAATGCAGGCACTGTTGTATGGAATGGTCCAGTTGGTGTATTTGAATTTGACCAATTTGGTAACGGCACACGTGCTATTGCTGATGCGATTGCTAACTCAAGTGCATTCTCGATTGCTGGTGGCGGTGATACGCTTGCAGCGATTGATAAATACGGCATTGCCGATAAAGTTTCTTACATTTCAACAGGTGGTGGTGCTTTCCTTGAATTTTTAGAAGGGAAAAAATTACCAGCAGTTGCTATGCTTGAAGAACGTGCTAAGTAATTAGTGCGTATGCCAGCGTAGTTATTAGGTAATTACGCTGGTTTAGCTGTTAATAAAATACCTCTCACCCTCGTTTTATTTACAGCTGTTACGGTAGGCGCGAGCTTTTCGTGATGCAGTGATGCATCAAAAAAATAACTTATCCGTTCAAACTAGATAGTAGGAAACTACTGTCGATACAATTTGGAGAATACCAAATGGCTTTAATCAGTATGCGACAACTTCTTGATCATGCAGCTGAAAATGGTTACGGCGTACCTGCGTTTAACGTTAATAACCAAGAGCAAATGCGTGCAATTATGGAAGCGGCTGACAAAACAAACAGCCCGGTAATTGTACAAGGTTCAGCAGGCGCACGTGCCTATGCTGGTGCCCCTTTTATTCGTCATATGATTTTAGCAGCCGTTGAAGAATGGCCTCATATTCCAGTTGTAATGCACCAAGACCACGGTACTTCACCAGGTGTATGTCAGCGCTCAATCCAGTTAGGCTTTTCGTCAGTTATGATGGATGGCTCATTAATGTCTGATGGTAAAACCCCTTCAAGCTACGAATACAATGTTGATGTAACACGTCAAACAGTTGAAATGGCACATGCTTGTGGTGTGTCTGTTGAAGGCGAGTTAGGTGTTTTAGGTTCACTGGAAACAGGTGAAGCAGGTGAAGAAGACGGCGTTGGTGCTGAAGGTAAATTGTCTACTGATCAAATGCTAACAGATCCTGAAGAAGCCGCTGATTTCGTTAGTAAAACTAAGGTTGATGCACTTGCTATCGCTTGTGGTACATCACATGGCGCGTACAAATTTACTCGTCCACCAACAGACGATATCTTAGCGATTGATCGTATTAAAGAAATCCACGCGCGTATTCCTAACACACACTTAGTAATGCATGGTTCTTCTTCTGTGCCACAAGAGTGGCTAGAAGTGATTAACCAATACGGTGGCGAAATCCCTGAAACGTATGGTGTGCCTGTAGAGCAGATCATCGAAGGTATTAAGTACGGTGTTCGTAAAGTAAATATCGATACCGATCTTCGTTTAGCATCAACAGGTGCAATTCGTCGTCACTTAGCTTTAAACCCAGCTAACTTTGATCCACGTAAATACTTAGCAGAAGCAACGAAAGCAATGACTGAGATCTGTGTTGCTCGTTACGAAGCCTTTGGTACTGCGGGTCAAGCTGGTAAGATCAAGCCTATCTCTTTAGATGATATGCACCTTAAATACTTATCGGGTGAACTTGATCCACAAATCAAGTAATTGATAATAAGTTGAAAAAGCCGGCTTTATGCCGGTTTTTTATTACATTCAAATAGGTATTATTAGTTAGATCAAGGCGGATCAGCGAAATACCTACTCGTGCTTTTCAGGATCACTGTTTTACTAACCTTCGCTTTCACGGATCATTATTTTACTAGTTGTATACTGATCACAGGCTTTTCTTTGCTCATCTTTTAAACGAAATGCTGAGCGTCTTAACATTAAATCAACAAGTTATCTTATTCTCTAGGTAAAAAATTGATCTGAAGTTGATCTTCTTAGTAAAAACCTGATCCTGATCTGATTAAGTTGGTAGATCAGTGATCCGTGATTTTTATGTGAAATATCTCCTCCTCGCCTTGACCAAAAGCCCTTTATGTTCGATTTTTAAGTTATTGCTTAAATTGAGGATCGCTACCATGAATAAACCTGCCATGATGTTGTCGAGCTTTGCAATGTGCTTTATTTCTTTTCATAGTGCTGCCGAAGCTGTAGATGTGTATGGTCGGGCCCATTTAGGGGTTGCTAATAGCGACACTGGCGATGGCAGCGAAACGTCTATTGAGAGCTATAACTCTCGTATGGGGATCAAAGGCAGCGGTGAAATAAGCGATGGGTTAAAAGCCGTATATAAGTTTGAATTTGCAGTAAATGCGGCAGATCAAGATAGCGATGGTAAAACTGAAGAGAATATTACCGCGCGTAATCAATATGTTGGTCTACAAGGCAGCTATGGGCAGGTAGTGCTTGGTCGTCACGATACGGCGTTAAAAGTATCGCAGGGTAAAATTGATTTAATGAACGACTTTAATGGTGATGTTAAAGCCTTATTTAATGGTGAAAATCGCCTTGGTGATGTAGTTCATTACAGTTCGCCAATTGTTGGCAATATGCAATTTGTGGTCACCTATATTGCTGAAGATAACTCCAAACAAGATGAAGAAACCGGTGTTTCTGCGGCATTTATGTATGGTGATAGTAAATTTAAAAAAGCGCCTTACTTTGTAAGTGTTGCCCACGACAGTAAAGTAGCCGGTTATGATACAACACGGTTTACGGCGCAAGGCAAATTAGGCGATTTAACCCTAGGCGGTATGTATCAACAAAGCGAAAAAATCACAGGTTCTGACAAAGAAGATGGGTTTTTAGTGAGCGCATCTTACAAAATAGATAAATATAAGTTGCTGGCGCAATATCAAGATACTGATGGCAGCTTTGGTAAATTGAAAGATTCGGGTAGCGGTACTTCTGTTGGGGTTGAACGAAGCCTGTCAAAACAAGCGCGTATGTACATGTGGTATACGCAATTTTCACTAGATAATAATGCTGATGAAGATCATCTTGCAGTCACTTTAAGGTATGACTTTTAATCCAAAATTTACTATTTAAGCGTAAAAAATGGCTATTTTTGCTTTGATTTTTTTGCGCTTTTTCAATTACTCGTTAGACTTTCATAAAAATGTCATACTTAGTCATAATAATGAAACCAGTTCGCTAACGAAAGAGATAAATTGGAATGTCACGTAAAGTACTAGTCGTCGATGACGAAGCGCCTATCAGAGAGATGCTGGTTTTTGTTTTAGAGCAAAATGGTTTTCAAGCAATTGAAGCAGAAGATTATGACTCTGCGATTGAAGCTATGGTTGAACCATACCCAGATATGGTTTTATTAGATTGGATGTTACCTGGTGGTAGCGGTATTCAAATTGCTAAGAAATTTAAGCAAAACGAATATACTCGTCAGATCCCTATCATTATGCTGACTGCTCGCGGTGAAGAAGAAGACAAAGTACGCGGCCTTGAAGTAGGTGCTGATGATTACGTAACCAAACCATTTTCTCCTAAAGAATTAATGGCGCGCATTAAAGCGGTTATTCGCCGTGTTTCACCAACCTCATTAGAAGAAGCCATTGAAGTTCATGGCTTACGCCTTGACCCAATCTCACACCGTGTAACATCAGAAGGTAGTGAATTAGATATGGGGCCTACTGAATTTAGATTACTACATTTCTTCATGACACATCCTGAACGTGTTTACAGTCGTGAACAATTACTTGATCATGTATGGGGAACAAATGTATATGTAGAAGACCGTACTGTTGATGTACATATTCGCCGTCTACGTAAAGCGATTGCACCATTAGGGCATGACCGTTTAGTGCAAACCGTTCGCGGTGCAGGCTATCGTTTTTCAAGTAAATTATAAGTGTCATGGCAATGACCTTAACAAGCTAATTTACATACTTAAGGTAAAGTGAGTGTATGTATCGAGTAGTGAATAAACAGGCGTTAGCAAAACGCCTGTTTATGTATTTCTTACCCTTGTTATTAGTTGGCGTACTTGTAGGTGCGCCTTTTTTGCTTTTATTTTTAGGCTCTTTTGCACTTTTAATTTGGCATTATCATCAATTATATCGCCTCAGCGATTGGCTCCTTAATCAACGTAGTTTTAACCCACCCGAAGGGGAGGGAGCGTGGGAGCAAGTCTTTGAAGGGATCTATCATTTACAACACCGCAACCGTAAAAAACGCAATGAATTGGCAGACTTAATACGCCGTTTTCGTGATGGCGCCGAAGCTGTGCCTGATGCGGTGGTTGTATTACAAAAAGACCTAAGCATTATTTGGTGTAACCAATTGGCTTTAAAGGTTTTAGGTTTACAGTGGCCTACTGATCATGGGCAACGCTTAGATAATCTTATTCGCGATCCTAAGTTTGCAAAGTACATGCATAAAGCTTGTTTCGATGAACCGCTCGAGCTTGATGGTGGCCACAGCTACGATCAAACCTTAGAGTTTCGTGTTATGCCCTATGCAAGTTCACAGTTGATGATGGTGGTGCGTGATGTTACTCGCTTAAAGCAACTTGAGCAGATGCGTAAAGACTTTGTGGCCAATGTTTCTCATGAGCTGAGAACACCGCTTACTGTGGTAACCGGTTACTTAGAGATGCTTGATTCAGATAGCTTACCACCTCCTGCAATGTGGCAAAAAGCGCAAACAACCATGCTTGAGCAATGTAAGCGTATGGATAGCTTGGTCAATCAATTACTGTCTTTGTCGCGTATTGAAGGGGCACGTCGTCAAGATAACGATAAGCCTGTCAATGTACCGCAGCTACTTACCTATATTCAAACCGAAGCACAGTCATTAAACCAAGATAAAGGCCATGAGCTTATTTTTAATGTTGATGCGAGCTTAGACATTAAAGGGGCCGAAGATGAATTACGTAGTGCCTTTTCTAATCTTGTGTTTAACGCCATCCATTACACCAAGCCTAGTGGCAAGATTGTAGTTGATTGGCAGCTTAAAAATAACCAAGCCGCATTTAGTGTGACCGATAATGGTGATGGTATTGCCGCAGAGCATATTAACCGTTTAACCGAGCGTTTTTATCGTGTAGATAAAGCGCGTAGCCGTACGACAGGTGGGTCTGGATTAGGTTTAGCTATTACAAAACATGTACTTACAAGGCATGATAGTCGTTTAGATATCAGCAGTAAATTAGGACAAGGCTCGACCTTTGCGTTTGCATTTGGTAGCGAAAAAGTCGTGCGTATTGCAGGTAATACCAAAAAAAACGCAAAGTCATAAAAATGTCATTTAAGGGTAATCTAACTGTCATCTAGTGTCATTAGAGTAGACCGCAGTTAGGAAATGGGACGAACAAATCGGAGTAACCCCTATGAAATTCAAAAATCTCGTTGCCGCAATGGGTGTGGCTGTAACAACATTTGTATCAGCACAAGCAGCTGCAGTTGATAAAGATATGCCTGAGTACACTAAAACAAGTGGTATCTCTGGTAACTTTTCATCTGTTGGTTCTGACACTCTTGCAAACATGATGACGTTCTGGGCAGAAGAGTACAAACGCTTCTATCCAAACGTAAACATTCAAATCCAAGCAGCGGGTTCTTCAACTGCTCCTCCAGCATTAACTGAAGGTACAGCAAACTTCGGCCCAATGAGCCGTCGTATGAAGTCAAAAGAAATTGAAGCATTCGAAAAGCGTTATGGCTACAAGCCAACTGAAGTTCGCGTTGCAATCGATGCTCTAGCTGTATTCGTACACAAAGATAACCCAATCAAAGGTTTACGTATTGACCAAGTTGATGCGATTTTCTCTTCTACACGTAAATGTGGTGCAAGTGAACAAGTTAACCGTTGGAGCGAAGTAGGTCTTGAGGGTGATTGGGCTGCAAAAGATATCCAGCTTTACGGTCGTAACTCAGTATCAGGTACTTACGGTTACTTCAAGAAGAAAGCACTTTGTAAAGGTGACTTCCGTAACAACGTAAACGAACAACCTGGTTCTGCATCTGTAGTACAGTCAATCTCTTCTTCAGTGAACGCGATTGGTTACTCAGGTATCGGTTATAAAACATCAGGTGTACGCACAGTTCCACTTTCTAAGAAAGGTGATAACTTTGTTGATGCAACATTAGAAAACGTAGCAACAGGTAAATACCCACTATCTCGTTTCTTATACGTTTATGTGAACAAGCACCCTAACAAGCCGCTTTCACCAATCGATGCAGAGTTCTTAAAAATGGTTCTTTCTGTAGACGGTCAAAAAATTGTTGAGAAAGATGGTTATGTGCCACTTTCAGGTAAAATGGCAATGGCTGAACTTAAAAAGCTAGGCCTTCTGTAACAACCATACAGACATAGATGAAAAAACCGCTCATTGAGCGGTTTTTTTTCGTTTAGCTTTTGGCAAAGAGCTTGGCTTTAATACGTTGCTGAGCAATACGTACTTGCTTGCGCTTTTTACCCGAGGGTGCCTTAAAGCTTTGAATAGGCATTACCGTTGGGTATTCATTGGGTAATGCTGGTACATTAAAGTCAGCGTGTTCATCTTTTGGCAAGCCAATTTCTTGTTGATGTACACGAAGTGCCGCTAAGGTATCATCGTTTTCAACTTCACTTGGACATAAAAATAAACCCATTTTACGCATTTTCACTCCTAAGCCGATGCTGCTTGAATAGCGTACAATTGGCGCTGCTAAAATAAGGCCTACTAAAATAGGTGATAACCACCAAAAGAAGGTCGGTGTGTAATAGTAAGCAACCGAGCCCCAGATAATCGCGGTAATAGTCGAAAATAACGTATAACCAATCGCTTCTTTCCACGGTACCATTCTGCCTTCGCGAGGTTGTGCATCCCAGCTAACTTTTTTGCCTAAAAATACGCACACTACAAAGTAGCTATGAAACACCATCATTAAAGGGGCAATCACAATCGCAAAAATAGTTTCGATGAGTGAACCGGCAATTAACTTCATCGTACCGCCAAAGGCGTTATTACGATGCACTAAAGTCACAATTACGCCCATTAATTTAGGCAGTAACAACAATACAGCTGTAATAAATAACAACGAATCAATTAAATCAGTTTTTGCAATTTGCCAGGTTGGGAAAAGTTGATAAGCATGGTTAAAGTACACGTCGCTATTAAGTGCACGAGTTACTGCATCTAAGGTACTTAATGCCAGCATCGATAACCAAATCAACGATGAAATATACGCTGTGGCACCAAATAAAAAGTGCATTTTACTCATTAGCTTAAGACCTGATTTAGGCAGTAAACCTAAATGCTGGATATTACCTTGCACCCAGCGTCTATCACGAATCGCGTAATCGAGAATGTTACTTGGTACTTCTTCGTAACTGCCTTCAACATCGCTGAGCAGTAACACATCCCAACCACTGCGGTGTAGCAGAGAAGCTTCTACAAAGTCATGACTTAAGATCTCACCACCAAATGGGGCATTACCTTTTAGAACAGGTAGGCCGCAGCACTTTGTGAATGCTTCAACGCGAATAATCGCATTGTGGCCCCAGTAGTTTGCTTGGTTTGTTTGCCAAAAAGCAGAACCAGTTGCCAGCATTGGGCTATATAAAATTGATGCAAACTGTAAAAAGCGGCCAAAAAACGTGTCTTGGCGAACCGGAATCGGGATCGTCTGGATCAAGCCTGATTTTGGATTGCTGATCATGCTGGAAGTCAGTTCAAGCATACATTGACCCGTCATAATGCTATCGGCATCAAGCACAATCATGTGATCGTATTGGCTGCCCCAACGTTCACAAAAATCAGTTAAGTTACCCACTTTACGGTGTTTATTATCTTCACGGCGACGATAAAAAGTATGCTTTGCTAAATCACCTAAGCGCTCAGTAAGTGCATTCCACGCTTTAAGTTCATTACGTGCAATTTCAGGGTCTTGCGTATCACTTAGCAAGTAAAAGTCGTAATGCGGCATTTGCCCTGTTTTAGCCAGCGAGCGTAAACTTACTTCAAAACCGGCGATGACACGCTCTGTATCTTCGTTGTAGATAGGCATAACAATGGCTGTTTTAGTTTGGCTCAAGGCATGCTGATTAATCTCGATTGGCTTTTGACGTTTTAAGGTCAACGGGTCAATACGAAATAATTGCAGGATGAAGCCCATACAGCCACTACAAAAGGCTGTAACAATCCACGCGAAGGTAACTGTAAATAATGCCAGTAAAGCGTACTCAAGCGGTGTCATGCCGTTAGAATTTAAAATATCGAACATGATCCACACGCCATAGGCGGTAATGGTAAGCGCTAGGCTTGAAAAAAGCCAAGCGCGGGTCTTCTTAAATGGCATTGCTGTTGCCTTTAATGCTTTACTATTGGACGTCGTTTGGATACCAGACATAGCTCCATACCTCGCTGATTTCTTTATCACGTAGTTTTAACGATAAGCGCATATCAACAGGCTTATCTCCCTCTGGCGCCACTTTAAATGCTACGCGCCATCCTTGATTGTTTGGTAACTGCTGTACCGTTTTATCGCTTATTTGCCCAGCAGAGAGTGTAAGATCCGCCTGCATGGCAAAATTAGCTGATAGTTGATTAATGGTTTCGCCACTAAAATCAACGGTAAATTGGCGGTGGCTTTTTGGTGGTGGATTGTCTTCACCAGGTAATGCTGCACTACCAATTCGGGTTCTTAACACACCCGCTTTATCTTGAGTTGCAAGCGTGGCATTGAAAGTCGACAGCTTGTAACTAAAGCTTAAGCTGTCACCAGCTTTCATAGGCTGCTCTGGCACCCAATAGCTAACAATATTGTCGTTGGTTTCGGTATCTGTAGGGATTTCTACTAACTCAACACGCCCTTTACCCCAATTACCCACTGGCTCAATCCACATGCTCGGACGGTTGTGATAATGCGCTTCGGTATCAAGGTAGTTATTAAAATCTCGGTCTCGCTGTGCAAGGCCAAAGCCTTTAGGGTTCTCGTAGCTAAACGAAGTGACACTTAATTTTTTTGGGTTATTCAGTGCACGCCAAATCCATTGACCTTGTTCTGATTGCATTAATAGGCCATCAGAATCATGTACTTCAGGGCGGTAATCATCAAAAAACTTAGTACTATTTTCACCGTGGTAAAACATACTTGTTAGCGGGGCTATGCCGAGCTTTTTAATGTCTTTACGGGCAAAAATTTGCATCTCGGTTTTTACTTCTGTGTTAGTAGAAGGTGTTAGTTCAAAACGATAGGCTCCCGACACTGAAGGGCTATCTAATAATGCATAAAGCACGATGGTAGTATCTTCGGGTGCAGGTTTTACTAACCAGAACTCTTTGAAAACAGGAAATTCTTCGCCTGAGCTCAGTGCTGTATCAACTGCAAGACCTCGAGCTGACAGACCATATACTTGATGCGGGCCAACTAAACGAAAATACGAAGCACCTTGGAACACAGCTACTTCGTCTTTGTACTGGTTGTTGTTCAGTGGAAAATGCAAACGAAAACCTGCATGGCCAAGTTGTGTATTGGCAATAGCGGTGCTGATCTCTTGCTCTAACGGGGCAGCAGTTGCATCATAACGATAGTATTCTGTTTTAAAAGGTAAACTTTTTACTTCGGCATTTTGCTCAAGAGTATTGATTGCAACTGGTGAGCGATATAAAAAGCCAGGGTGGAATAACTGCACTTCATACAGGCTTTGATCTTTCCAAATTGCTTGCTCAGTACGAAAACGAATCGCACGGTAGTCCTGATAACCAATACTAGTTAATGCTTCAAGCTCTAACTCTTTAGGCGCTACATACGGCTCAGAGGCTAATTTTTTCGCACGTGCAGTGATAACTTCAAATAGCTTTTCTTCTGGAATCGTGATCATTGCAGGCTTAAGCTCAACAGCAGCAGTATCCTCTACTTGCTGTTTTTCATTTTCGGTTGCTTGAACCTCAGCGGCTGTTTGTTCTGTTTCAGTTGCTTTTGGCTGCTCTGGGTCTTCAACTGCGTAACTATGACCTGCGCTCATGGCTAATAATACGCCCAAGAAGGTCTTCTTTTTAATAGCGCTGAAGAGCTTAGTACGGGTTTCTGGTTTCATTCAATTTTCCTTTAGCCGTAAATCACGTTAATTCTTTCATATCTCATAGCAATTGCTGGACCCAAAATAAAAATTAACAATCTCAATGGTTTTGAGTTGGTGCAGCTAAATGCGAAGAGTAAAATTTTGAAATTAGTGAGAAACAATTACACAGTTGCAGTTGTTTATTCGTCACCAATATGGAGAAGTTTAATGAACGAAAGCTTGCCCTAATATGAATAGCTTAAAGGGTAAACAAAAATATGAACAAAATTACCAGAGGCTTAATTGTGCGAGTGAAATTGTAATCGAGGAGGGGAGTGCAGGCACCGAATAGGTTTTCAGTGCCTTAAAAAGCGAGTAGTTGTTATTTAACTTCGCCTAACTTTTCTGCATTGGCTTTACATTGGTTGTAAGCTTCAATGCACTTGTTGCTACAGACTTTATGAACTAAGCCATCAGCGGTGCTTTGTTGCTCACAGCTCGCTTCGCATTGATAGTTTTGCTGAGCACATTGCTGCATTTCTGGGTTTTCAATTTTGTTTGAGCAGGCAGACAGTAATGTCATAGCAAACAATGTTGCTGCAATTGCTGGTAATTTTTTCATGCTTATCCCTAGTTTATGTCTTTTCTTTGCAATCCATCTTACCCAGATTGTTGCTATTTAATCCAGCTCAACTTGTAAATTGTCAATTAAACGTACTGAGCCCAAATAAGCAGCAGCTAAAATAACAAGTTGTTTGTCAGCCACGGTGGCTGGTTTTAGTGTTGAGCGCTCTGCAATCGAATAATAGTCAGGTTTTAGTCCTGCCTTTTCAAGCTGTGCTTTTGCATCTGCCTCAAGAGCTGCAATGTCTGCGCTGCCTTGTTTAAGTGCCGTTGCAGTATTATTTAGTGTGGCAAACAGTACTCTTGCGGTGTCTTTTTGCTCATCAGATAAATAGCCATTACGAGAGCTCATTGCCAAACCTGAGATTTCGCGGCAAGTAGGAACGCCAACAATTTCAACTGGGATAGATAGGTCGCGCGTCATGGTTTTAATAACCTGTAGCTGCTGAAAATCTTTTTCACCAAAACAAGCAAAGTCAGGTTGAACCAAATTAAATAATTTAGTGACAACGGTTGCAACGCCTTTGAAGTGACCAGGACGCGAGCCTCCACAGTACCCCATAGAAACACCCGGTACATCGACAAAGCTTTGCTCGCCTAAACCATTTGGGTAAATCGTCTCAACGGATGGGGTAAACACGATATCAGTACCAAGATCTGCTAAACCTTGTTTATCTTCGTTTAGTGTACGCGGGTAACTATCAAGGTCTTCATTGGCACCGAATTGCATCGGGTTTACAAAGATACTCACAACCACTTTATCAGCCAATGTTTTGGCTTTTTCAACAAGTGAAAAGTGACCTTGGTGTAAATTGCCCATGGTAGGCACTAGCGCAATGCTCAGGCCCGCTTGACGCCAAGCTTTGATTTGGCTGCGTAACGATTTAATTTCAGTGATTGATTGCATTTATTTAAACTCGTGTTCGGTACTTGGGAAAGCACCACTTTTTACATCTTCACAATACTTTTGCACTGCTGCTGGCATATTGCCGGTTTCTAATAAAAAATTCTTTGAAAACTTAGGGATATAACCTGCCGAAATACCAACTAGGTCGTGCATTACTAAGATTTGTCCATCAGTTTGATTACCTGCACCAATACCAATCGTAGGAATGCTCAGTTCATCAGTAATACGTTTAGCAAGTTCACTTGGAATACATTCTAAAACAAGTAACTGTGCACCTGCTGCCTCAAGTGCTTTTGCATCGCTGACCATTTTATCGGCTTGAGATTGCTCACGACCTTGAATTTTGAAACCGCCAAATACATGTACTGACTGAGGTGTTAATCCTAGGTGGCCACATACTGGAATACCTTGTTGGGTCATTGCACGAATACTGTCGTGCAGCCATTCGCCGCCTTCAAGCTTTATCATGTTTGCCCCAGCACGCATCAGCTCTGCTGCATTTTTACAGGCATCAGCTGGGTTGGCATAGGTCATAAAAGGTAAGTCAGCAATCACAAATAATTCGCGGCTACCCGCACGCACACAACGTGTATGATAAGCAATATCTGTGTTAGTTACTGCAAGGGTGTCATCAGCACCTTGCAGTACCATGCCTAGTGAGTCACCGACTAAAATCACCTCGACGCCATTATCATGAAACAATTTTGCAAAACTGGCATCGTAGGCCGTTAATGCGGTGATTTTTTGTTTTTCTTGTTTCATTTTATTGAGAGTTGAAACGGTGATTTTAGACATAATTTCCTCTAAGGCTTAGCCTTGGTTGATTACTGCTGAGGGAGTTGTTGTAAATCGTTTAAAGGCAACGTTTTTGTTATATCAGCAAGTGATTGATTATTCGGTAGTACAAGTGCTGGTGCAATTTCCAACAAGGGATAAACAACAAATTCTCGCTCTGTTAAGCCATAATGAGGCACAGTTAAGCGAGGGGTGTCTATCACGTCATTACCGAACAATAAAATATCTATATCAAGGGTACGCGGACCCCAGCGTTCTTCTTTTCTAACACGGCCATGCTCAAGCTCAATGGCTTGAGTTAAATCAAGCAACTGCTCTGGCTTAAGTGCAGTTTTAACACACGCGACTGCATTTACATAATCGGGTTGATCTTGTGGCCCCATTGGTTTGCTTGCGTAATCATGGGATACACAAACAAACTCAACGTTTTTTAATGCTTTTAGGGCAGTGACAGCAGCATGAATTTGTTTACGTGGTGTGTTTAAGTTGGCACCTAAACCTAAATAAACGGTATTCATACTTAGTCTACTTTTTTCTTGCGTGGGCGACGACGGCGCTTAGGGCCACCTTGGTGTCCTAAACTTTTAACCATTTCTTTTTGACCATTGATGTCTTGGCTTAGGTAGGTTGTCCACCAGTCAGCAAGCTCTTTTTGCTGCTCTTCGCCAGCTTGCACACGCAGTAGTAAGAAATCATAGGCAGCCTTGAAGCGAGGCTGTTGAGTGAGCCTGTAAGCACGCTGACCACCTCGTTTATCAAGGCGTTGCTGAATATGCCAAATATCGCGTGCACCCAAGGTGAAGCGTTTTGGTACTGCTACATGTTGCGCGTTTTCACTCAGTACTTTGTTCATTGCTTGTGCAAATGCATCGTACTCTGAAAGTTGGTCGCGTTGTTGTAACTTCTTCGCAATGCTCTGCAATGGGAACCACAATAAGGCTGCAAAAATAAAGGCTGGGGTGACTTTTTTATCAGCATTAATACGTTTATCGGTGTTTTTAAACATTTGCAGGATAAACGTATGCTCAAAGCCTTCAGGGTTGGCATCTAAGATTTTATCAAGAGCAGGAAATAATGCTTTGAATAAACCATACTGGCGTAGCATTAAGTAGTTTTCTTCAGCTTTGCCGTTTAAAAACAATTTGAGTGATTCTTCAAACAAACGAGCAGGCGGAATATGATCAAGTAAATTAGCAAGGCCTTTAATTGGCTTTTCGGTGCCAGGTGCAATGCTCATTCCCAGTTTGGTGGCAAAACGCACTGCACGTAACATGCGCACAGGGTCTTCACGGTAACGTGTTTCTGGGTCGCCAATTAGCTCAATTTGTTTTGCTTTTATCGCGCTAATGCCATTGGCATAGTCATAAATACAAAAATCGTTAATTGAGTAGTAAAGTGCATTAATCGAAAAGTCGCGGCGCTCAGCATCTTCTTCGATGCTGCCATAGACATTGTCACGCAGGAGTTGGCCGTGTTCACTTGATTGGCTAATTTGATTTTTGCTTTCTTCGGCTTCGTGATGGCCACGCATGGTCGCCACTTCAATAATTTCTCGACCAAACACGATATGGGCTAAACGAAAACGGCGACCAATTAGGCGACAGTTACGAAATAGCTTTTTGATTTGCTCAGGGGTTGCGTTTGTTACAACGTCGAAGTCTTTTGGTTGTTGGCCTAACAATATATCTCGAATACAACCACCTACAAGGTAGGCATCAAAACCACCTTCTTTAAGGCGGTACAATACTTTGATTGCATTTGGGCTAAATTGTTTGCGCGAAATACCATGTTCACTGCGCTCGATCACCAAAGGTAACTCACTCGTTGGCAAAGCATCACTTGATGTCGTGGCATTTGGGCCAATAATCTGCCGACAAAATTGAAAAAGCTTAGAAATAATAATCTGTCTCCTACGACGCGGACTTTGCGACTCATCAAGTATAGCGTTTGTTTGATACTTCGCCGATGTGAGATTGACGTGTAATCAGTGTGTTTTAAATGGCGCTAAATTAAGGTGTTGATGATTCGCACACTTTGGGTCGCTATCATATACCAGCAGGGCTGAAAAATTAAGTTACCCGGCCTTTAAAATTGGCAATTTATTTTTCAATAGTAACAAAGTTACAAAAAGGAGAGTTTGGATCCTCGCTAACTTGTATTTCTTGCACCTTTGGTATGTGTTCAAGGCGGTAAGTTTCAATAGCCCATGCTAACATCTGATCGATATTTAACGATAAAAGTGAGCTTTCTGGCTTTAAGCCTAAAAAGCGCAAGGCATCGAACAACGCAGGCTTTGGATCTGATTTTGCTATTGCCGGAGCGTAATTTTGTTTTGATAGCTTAAAACCGGGTTTAGCTACTGCTAAAGGTAGGTGGGCGTATTCTGGGGCCGGTTTATTTAGCTGCTTAAACAAACTGAGTTGTCGTGCGGTAGGTTCGAGTAAATCAGCGCCGCGAACGACTCTTGTAATATCTTGTGCAATATCATCGGCGACTACGACCAGTTGGTAAGCAAATAAACCATCGCTTCGCTTTATTAAGTAATCTTCTTTGGCAAGTTGGCTATCAACATACACTTTACCTTGAATTAAATCATGGTATTGACTGGTTGCAAATTGCTGGGTTAAACGTAGCGCTGAATCAGTTAAAGCGTGGTTTTTATACCGGCAGTGTCCTTGGTAAATGCCACCGATTGCTTTAATTTCTTTGCGCGTGCAATGACATGCATAAACAAGGTTCTGCGAAATTAACTCGTCTACAATGGCTTGGTATTGCTCATGACGCTGGGTTTGGTATATGACAGGCTCGTCCCAGTGCAGGCCGTAAGCCTCTAAGGTATGTAATATATCGTCGCTAGCACCGCTTACAACACGCGTTGTGTCGATATCTTCAATGCGTACTAACCACTTCCCTTGATTGGCTTTTGCATCAAGGAAGCTACCCACAGCCGCTATAAGTGAGCCAAAATGTAATGGCCCTGAAGGGGATGGCGCAAAGCGGCCACGATACTCACGCATTGGCGTGTTAACGGCTGTGGTAGACATGGGCTAATTAAAGGATGTAATTAACCGCGTCCAGATTGCTTTTCTTTAATTTCCGCAAGCGTTTTACAGTCTACACATAAATCAGCTGTAGGACGCGCTTCTAGGCGGCGGATACCAATTTCGATACCACATGATTCACAGAAACCAAAGTCATCTTCTTTGATTAATTGAATCGTTTTTTCAATTTTCTTGATCAGTTTACGCTCACGGTCACGAGTACGAAGTTCTAATGAGAATTCTTCTTCTTGTGCTGCACGATCTACTGGATCTGGAAAGTTAGCTGCTTCGTCTTGCATATGCGATTTAGTACGGTCTACTTCGTTACGTAAATCGTTACGCCAAGCTTCTAAAATTGTTTTGAAATGAGCACGTTGTGCTTCATTCATATACTCTTCACCTGGCTGTTCTTGGTATGGTTCCAACCCGGCCTGAGCCAATAACCCTAGTCTTTTTTGGTCTGGCATAACTTTCTCCTAAATCCTTAATATTTTGCCCAGCGTTAGCCGGCGGCTATAAATAGCAGAATCATTAGACTGAGGCAAATTTATTTTTAATTAATCCTCTTGACCTTGCGCTAATGATTGCTCAAATAATTATGGGCGGTTTTGTAAGCCCTTAACTATCCATAAATTTTTTAAATTTGCTAAGTTATATGGGCAAAAAAAAATAATACAACTAAAATAGTGCTTTTATTGTCGTTTTAGTAAAAGAGTAGCTTAGTTCAGAAAATCACATTTTTCTTGCAACTTAATTTCTTCTGCCGAAATTTTTGCTTTATAAGCAATCACTTCAACACCATTATCTATAGCTTCAGTTAAAAGTTTGGCGTATTTCGGGTCGATATGTTCCGCCGCACTTACTTGATTGATACCTTCATGTAAAACGGCAAAAAATAATACTGCACGATGTCCTTGTTGCACCACTTCTATTAACTCTCGCAGATGTTTTTGGCCTCGCTCAGTTTTTGCATCCGGAAAATACCCTTGCCCAGATTGTGGTTCTGTTTGTGAAAGTAATGTCACAGATTTTACTTCTACATAGCAATGGGGTTTGTGTTCACCTGTTAATAAAAAATCGATACGGCTATTTTCTTGGCCGTATTTTACTTCTGCAGCAATTGTTTGATAGTCAACAAGTTCAGTAATCGCGCCTGCATTTAAGGCTTCTTGTACAACGTTGTTTGCAATCGCGGTATTAACACATATTAAGTGATCGAATTGGTTCTGAGTTAATTGCAAGGATTGAGGGAACTTACGTTTGGCGTTATCACTGGTTGAATAAAACGCTTTAAATCCAGGCTCTGCACAGCCCGTCATTTTGCCGGTATTAGCACAGTGAGCTGTAAACTCTACGCCATCGGCAGTTTTTAAGTCGGCTAAAAAACGTTTGTAGCGTTTAATTAAGGTAGCTGTTTGTAATGCGGGAGTAAACTTCATGGCTCTTAGTAATTCGTTTTTCTTTATTGTAAGTGATTCATTACGAGGATTGAACCACATCTCATAATGCTATTTATCGCAAGCTGTTGGGAACTGACGTTGGCTGTAGTAAACTCGAGTAACATTTTTAGCGCAAAGAGTATTCTAACATGTCAGAAAAATTTCTAGTTCAACTTAGCGAGCAGGGCGCTGCCGCACATTGGGGCGAAAAAGCCGCTCTTTCTTTTACTGAACAAGGCGCAACTGTTCATTTAACTGAGCAAGATACACTTAAAAACGTACAAAAAGCAGCACGTACGTTAGCTAATCAAGGCTTAAAAAATATTGCCTTAGTGGGCGATGTTTGGTGTACAGAAACACAATGGGCTTTCTACCAAGGCTTTGTTTCACCAAAGAATTTAGATGCTATTGAGTTTGTTGAAAATGCAAAAACAGACGGCAAAGAATTGGCTTCTTTAAAGCAAGCTGCGACGTGGGCTCGTCAAATGATCAATGGCACAGCTGATGATATTTTCCCAGAGAGCCTAGCTGGTAAAGCAGCTGAGTTTATTCAGTCACTAGCACCTGAGCACGTAAGCTACCAAATTATTAAAGGTGATGCTTTATTAGAGCAACAATGGATTGGTATCCATGCGGTAGGCCGTGGTAGTGAACGTCCACCAGTATTATTAGCATTAGATTACAACCCAACTGGTGATGAAAACGCGCCTGTTGCAGCCGCTTTAGTTGGTAAAGGCATTACGTTTGATTCAGGTGGTTACTCAATCAAAGCAAGTGAAGGCATGTTAGGCATGAAATGCGACATGGGCGGCGCAGCAACTGTGACTGCAGGTTTAGCACTTGCTATTAGCCGTGGTATCAACAAACGCATTAAGTTGTTCTTATGCTGTGCTGAAAACTTAATTTCAGGCCACGCCTACAAACTTGGCGATATCTTAACGTATAAAAATGGTACAACGGTTGAAATCGTTAACACAGACGCTGAAGGTCGTTTAGTACTAGCTGATGGCTTAATGGCAGCAGGTGAGTCTGGCGCGCCATTAATCATTGATGCGGCAACCTTAACAGGCGCTGCGCTTGTTGCTGTAGGCCAAGAGTACAATGCATTGTTTGGTCTTGATAAAGAGCTTGTACGTGACGTACAAGACTTTGCAGAGCAAGAAATGGAAGCTGCTTGGCCACTACCACTTGAAAAGTGGCACCAACAAAATTGCCCGTCGCCATATGCTGATACGGCAAACAGTCGTCCACAAAAAGGTGGTGGCTACGGTGGTGCTTCTAATGCGGCTGGTTTCTTATCACGCTTTGTGCCAAATGAAGGGAAAGGTTGGGTGCACATTGACCTTGCTGCTGCATTTAACATGGGTAGCACAAGCGAGTGGGCTGCAGGCGCAACAACACAAGGTATGCGTACCGTTGCAAGAACATTACTAGAAAAAGCGTAAGCAATTTACTTTTTCATTAATCCCCTTAACTTTATCTAAGTTAAGGGGCTTTTTTGATCTAAAGGGGAATTTTACAAACTGATACAAGCTTTTTTGAGTAAATTAGTATAAAATCACGCCCCACATTTTCTCATCCTGTGGTTAGTTTTTATTAAATTAGCTACACTTGAATGATCAATTCACACTGGGGTCTCTATTTATGTCAGATAAGTGCTATATCACTGCGCAGCAGCTTCTTGAAGATTCATTTCGTGTTGCGGCACAAGTTTATGAAGATGGTTTCCGTCCTGATTTCATCATTGGTATTTGGCGTGGTGGTGCTCCAATTGGTATCGCAGTTCAAGAATATTACGATTACAAAGGCATCGAAACTGACCATATCGCAGTGCGTACTTCTTCGTATTACGGTATTAACCAGCAATCTAAAGAGATTAAAGTTCACGGTTTGCATTACATCATTGAAAATGCCAATGCAGACAATTCATTACTAATCGTTGATGACGTGTTCGATTCTGGCCGCAGTATTTTTGCATTAAAAGAAAAGCTTTCGGAGTTAATGCGTTTAAACCTACCACGTGATATTCGCGTTGCATGCCCATATTACAAGCCGAAGAACTCAAAGGTAGACATGGTGCCAGATTACTTCATTCATGAGTCTGAAGAGTGGTTAGTGTTCCCTCATGAGCTTTCAGGCCTAACGCCAGACGAAATTATCGAAGGTAAATCTGATTTAGCGAACATCCACGACATTTTACTTGAAAAGTAACCTTGTCCAAATTTTTCATAAAAGGCTCTTAGTGAGCCTTTTTTATTGTCTTAAATTAAGAGCGTAAAACTCCCCTTTGATAATAGTGGTAGTTTAAGCAGCGTAAATGCATTGATGCTTATCACAAAAGAGAAACTTGGTGTTTATGTATACTTTTTAAAGGCAATAAAAAACCGCGCATAAGCGCGGTTTTAAAAGTTTTATTAGCGTTGTGGACTAGCCACCGTTACCAGAACCACCAGTACCACCAGTACCACCAGTACCACCAGTTACAGGAACTTCTTCAACTTCACAGTTGTCACGAACGATGTTAAAGGTTTCATCAGTACCATCTGCCGTGATAGTGAATGTTTGCTCTTCAACATCAACACCACGTGGAGTGAATACAACATCATACTCTGCACCACTTTGTAAGCCAGTTAAGCTGTATGAACCATCAGAACCACTTGCTGCTGTTTTAATTCTGTTTGCTTGTGCATACTTAACTAAAGCACCTGTGAATGGGTACGTATTATCTTGGAAATCTTCGCTCGCGTTAGAACAAGAATAAGTTACATTGATATTCTCACTAACGATTTCGTAAGGTTGAACAACTGGAATTGAAATTGGACCACATACTAATTGTGAGCTGAAACCCCATGAGTTACCTAGTAAATCACGTACAGAGATACGAGCATTTAAAGTATTCCATAAGCCATACTTAGCTGCAGCACGTAAGAATAGGTTACCGCTGCCAGATTTAATACGGCGGCTGTATGAAAATTGAGGAGTATCAATATCAATAATTAATGGTACGCTACCAGGATACCCACCTAATGCGAAAGTTGGTACCGCTGTACAAGCTGGGAAGCTCCAAAGGAAAGGCCAGCCAGATAAGTGATTAGTAGAAACTGTTGCGTTGCCATCCGCGTCTACTGTTACAGAATCTTCAGTTGCCCACTCACCAGTATCTTCGTTATAAGACATTACACTTAGAGAATCGCCTTCAGAAATGGCTTGGCCATTAACTGTTGCTGGTAATGATGCCGTAAGAGAGATTGGGCTAGAGAAGTTCTTCACTTTTGAATCACCAGCCATCATTTCAACATTCATCATCGAAACAGGAACTTGAACTGTAGTTGTACTTGATTCATTTAAACCATCAGGGATAAGGTCAATTGCTTTTGCTTTACCTGAAGCCGCATCAACATCAGCAGTAACAACTGATAAGCTAATATCACCGTCAGAGATTGCGTTGCCATCAGCATCTTGCAATACAACATCAGTACCAATAGCAACTGAAGCCGAGCTCGAGTCTGCATCTGCTGATACAGTTAATTCTTCAGCAAGTTGACCAGAAGTAGCAGTACCTGTGCCAGAAGCAGAAGTTACAGTGTCATCAAGTTTTGTAAGTTGAACGAAAGCTTCAAACGGTTCAGAGTCATCTACTTCAGAGAAGTCTAAAATCGAAGTTTTAGAAATAAACTCATCTGAAGAAACAATCATTTTAAGCGTAGAAACATCTGATGATGCAAGATTGAATGTGAAAGAACCATCTTCAGTTGTGATAGAGGTAATAGAGTTACCGTCGATATCTACAACATTTTCAGAAGGAGAGCCGTCTTGGTAGAACATAATTGTTGCAGCAATTGGGTTACCTGTTGATTTTTGAACTACGTTACCTGAAACATAGAACGTTAAATCCTCAGGTGTATCAGCCACAGGAACATCTACAGTAGGTACAGGTGGCTCAGGCACTGTGTCGTTTTTGTCGTCATCACTCAAACAACCACTTAAGCTTAAAGTGACACCTAACGCTAGCGCTAGCTTGGTTAGTTTAAATTCATTGTTTCCCATAATCGTTACCTTTCTTTCCTTTCTCGTAAAGTAATCAGACTTTTATTAGAGCAAATAGTACCGGTTTGTGCACCGAAAAAACGCCACACATGGTTATCTGTTATTGAAGGATAAGCGTACATTATATATACGTCAAGTGAACATTATATATACTTTCATTAATAAAATAAGAAAGTTCTGTCTTATCTATCAAGTACAACAGCTGATAACAAACCGCTTTGCTAAATTGTAATATAGAGTCTTACTGTTAAGAAGCTTAACTCTATGAATATTTATAGATTATCCAACTGAACTTGTGCTGACTTTGCTTTTCAGTTTGGTAATATTATTTTAAAGCATTTAAGAATAATTTGTAACACATTTATAACTGCGCAAAACTTTCTACGTAGTCACTAAGCTTGTCGATATCTACCACTTGTAAACCTTGGTTACTTCTCTGCACTAAGCCTTTTTCAACTAGTTCTGTAACTACTCGTCTATAAGCTCTTTCGGTGGTGGCAAAGCGCTCTGCTTCAGCATTTACGGTAGGGTAGGCACGCAGTAGTGTTGGGTTGCTGTTTTCAGCTCTTAACAAGCAATCTTTAGCTATATTGTAGCTAAGTGGTAATAGCAGTTTATCTAAGTTTATTTTTTGGTTTTCTTGGAACTTAGCAGCAATTGTTTGCGCTGTGTATAAGCTTAATTCTGGCTTTTCTAAGAGTAGTGCGCGCCAATGCTTAAGCTCTATTAAGTTATAACTTACATCGCTAAAACACGTAACTGTGTAAATGCACGGGTAGTTATTCAGTGCTTCAATCTCACCAATCAATGTGTTGTTACAATCAAGCTGGCCTAAAAGAAGGCGTCGGCCATTACCCACGTCATAGCTGAATGACACTGTGCCGCTTCTCACTAATACGAGTTTTGACAAGGGTTGATCTTGGTGGATCAGCACTTCTTTTTTAGCTTGTTGAAAACTACTGCCAGCAAATGTCAGTAATTGGTCAACAAGATAGCTTGAAAAATGATATTGAAACATTAACGCCGCTCTTCGGACAATTGTCCTATTTATTACATCTTAATGACGTTAGCATTAAGATTCTAAGAATTTACGCTAACTTGCTAGTAAGGTGTTTCACGTTACTGATACCTTCATTTCCCGTGTAATGATTTTAAAGCTAAGATTACTCTTAAGCTTTACAAGGTTTTTAGTAAGTTAGCTTTTTTATTTTATTGTCAAACTAGCACAGAGTGCGTCAAAAAAAATGACAAGCTCCAATGCTAACCTAAAGCCTAGGAGAGAACAATTGAGTTGGGAATATTTAGGCTATTTAGCGTCAGCACTGTTGGTTGCTTCTTTGACAATGAGCGATGTAGTAAAACTACGCTGGCTCAACCTAGCAGGGTGTATTGCATTTACCTTCTACGGGCTGGCAATTGGTGCCGTTCCGGTAGCCTTTACCAATGGCTTACTGGCGTTTGTGAATATTTACCACATCATTAAATTAAAGCGTCAGCAAAAAGCTGACGCCGAGTAACACTAAGTAATATTATTTCTCTTTTTTATACTTCAGCTCGCCCGCAATCCAAGTTTGTGTCACGTTTATATCGTGGATCTGAGAAACAGGGGCTTTGTAATAGTCTTTATCAATCAAAATAAAGTCAGCCCACTTTCCTTGCTCTAAACTACCTACTTTAAATTCTTGATGTGCAGCATAAGCACCACCTAAAGTAAATGCACGCAAAGCTTCATCACGCGATAGCAGCTCTTGTGGTCGCCAGCCACCTTCAGGAAGTTGATTATGATCCATTCGTGTAATTGCTGAATATAATCCATCAAACGGATCAGCAAGCTCTACAGGAAAGTCAGAACCTGCTGCAATCACTGAGCCTTGCGCTAAAAAGGTTTTCCAAGCATACGCCCCTTCAAGTTGTTTTTCAGTTAGGCGCTGCTCTGCCATATGCATATCAGAGGTTGCATGAACAGGCTGCATTGATGGAATAATTTTTAACGTTTTAAAACGAGGGATATCTTCAGGAGTAACAATTTGTGCATGTTCAATTCGGTTACGCAGTAAAATCCCACCGGTTTTTTTAAACACATTTTCATAAGCATCGAGCACAACATGATTGGCTTTATCACCAATGGCATGGGTGTTCGCACTAAAACCATGAGCAAAGCTTAAGTTGAATAGTTGCTCAAGTTTTTCTTGGGTTTCAAGCATTAAGCCGTGGTGATTTTTACGATCTGCGTATTCCTCGATAAGGGCTGCGCCTCGACTTCCTAAAGCACCATCCGCATACACTTTGACACTTCGAATCGACAGCATGTCATTCATGTCTTTATATTTGCCTGCTTTGAGCATGGTTTCTAGCTGAGGATCGGCTGCACTTAGCATGGCAACGATTCTAACCGGAAGGGTATTTTGCTCAGAGCGCTGCTTGTACACTTGCCATGTATCATAATCGATACCAGCATCATGGGTTGATGTAATACCCAAACTCAGCAAGTGTTCACCAGCATTATCTAATGCTGTATTTATGCTGGCATGACTTGCTTTTGGTACATGCTGGGTAATAAGTGTTTCAGCTTTATCGATGAATACCCCTGAAGGTAACCCAGAATCTAGCTTTAAAATTTCACCGCCGGCAGGAGAGGGAGTTTGTTTATCAATACCTGCAAGTTCCATGGCTTTTGAGTTAACCCATACTGCATGACCATCAACGCGAGAAAGCACCACAGGTTTGTCTTTTACATACTTGTCTAAATCAGCGGCAGTTGGAAATTCACCGCCAGGCCACTGCTCTTGGTTCCAACCGCGACCAATGATCCAACCTTGCTTATCTTTGGCAAACTCAGCCAGCATTTTGCCAACCTCATCTGCCGAGAGCGTATTCCTGACATCAAGTTGTGAGAGGTTATTCCCTAAACCAATTACATGGCCATGAGCATCGACTAAACCAGGTAACAACGTGGCTTGCTCACCATCAATTGAGGTGGCGTCAGGGAAGCTGTTTTTAATTGAGTCATTGCCTGTTTTTACGACTTTACCGTCTTTAAAAACCAGTGCAGAAAAGTGTTGGGTTTCACCTTTGTAGGTAGGCGTGTAGCCATTTACATTGTAAATAACAGTGGTGTTGGCAAAGCAGCTAAGTGAAGCTGTTGCTAGTAAGCTGATGATGAGTTTCATAATCTTCTAATAGTTTTTATTGATTTACGAAAACAGTATCAGAGTTGCAGTAAACTGCAACTCAGCAGCAGGTAAATAATTAACTGTAACTCTTTATTTGCTTGCGTAGACCTTAAATTCACTGAGCGATAATTTATTATCTTTATCGCTGTCGTAGTTTTTGAAACGTGACCACAGAGCAGGATCTCTCGCTGACTCTGAACGAGTCAGGTAGCCATCGTCATTACGATCAAGTTGTTTAAATTTTTCACCAATACTATCTGCAGCAAAACTTATTGTGCTAAATACACCACATAAAATTAGGCTGGCAAAGGTTAATTTTGACATTATTTTAACTCTTGTTTGTTAAATAGTGTTTAAATTCAAGGAGCGAGATTTGTTGATCTTTATCTGTATCCCACTGCGCTATGCGTTTTTGCAAGTGCGGTTGTGATGACAGTTCCTGCACAGATAAAAAACCATTTTTATCTTTATCGAGGTGATCAAATCGTTGTTTTACATCCAATGCTAAGCTATTGAAGCTTATAGTAATTAAGGTGCATGAAGCAAGCCAGAAAATTCTCATAATTACTCTCCTTTATAAATAAAAGTGCTTGCCATAATTTAACTCCCAAAATTTAAATCCGTTTACACATTCCCTCTGGGATTATGGCAAGCACTTTAAGCCGTTAAGGTTTGAATTTTTCAAACTCTTGTTCAGACAAAACCTGATCGCCGTTTTCATCCAGATCAGCAAATTGCTTAAGTAATTTATCGTGTTTAGTTGCTTCAGTTAATGAAATCTCGCCGTCGGCGTTTGTATCAAATTTAGCAAATCGAACATCCATTTGTGATGCTAAAACAGTGGCGCTGATAACTAAAAACATCAGCGAGAATGCAGCTAAAAGTTGTTTCATTACAATCTCCTATTGAATAAACGACTGAAACTCAGAAAATGAAATTTGACCATCTTGGTTACTATCAATTTGCGTAAAGTTGCCATGTAATAATGCATCTTCAGATGCTTCTGCTTCACTCAAAAAGCCATTACTGTCTTTATCAAGCTCGTTAAACGTTGTTTGCAAATCTAGTGCATAACTACTTAGCGAGATGAGACTTATAAGCAGGGTGGCTACCTGGGCCGTTACTTTCATTTTGTGTCCTAAATAACTAATTTGCTTAGTACTAATCAAAATCAGTGCCAACATTAAAAGGTATTAATTATCAATCGCTTATGGTTCTTGTGTGGTTTTGAATGCGAAATAGTTACAGGGTGTTGTGTCTTTTTTGCAACGATTTTCAGGTGTTAAAAGTTTATCCTTATTATTTCAATTAGTTAGCATGTTGCCAAATAGCAACTTTGTATCGGTTTTTGGGTAAAAATCAGCACTTTTTAAGGTCGGATTCAGCGAGTGTCTAAGTTTGTTCACTAATAATCAGCATCTGAAATTATGTTGAGAGTGAATATGCAAAATAAAGTAGCGATAAAAATAAAACAGTTACTCAATTGGCGACCTAGTCTTATTGGTCAGTTCGTCTGTAGCATTTTGCTGTCTTTACTGCCGTTATCATTGGTGGTGATTTTATTTTTAAATGCGCTCAATAAGCAGCTTGCGGTGACTCAAGAAATTGTTGGTGATAATTACGAAATTACCAAAGCATTTAATAACCTAAAACAAGACTTAAATAGCCTAGAAAGGGCAACTCGACAAAATTGGGTGCTTAAAAGTGAGTCCCTCGATAGCTTGATTGCCAATAAGTGGCAATCGTCACTGCAAAGTGTCGATGAACTTATATTTTTAAGTCCAACCGCTGATTATGTCTCGCAGTGGCGGCAATTGGCTGAGGTATTACAGTTTGCGCATCAACATTTATTAATAGAACAAAAGCAAGATGGTGAGCTGTTTGCACCCGCTAGTAAGCTTATCAGTGAGCAAACAAATTGGCTCAAAGAACAAAATGAATTACGCATCACAAAAAATCAGCAGCAATTAAAAGCACTTCAAGCTTCATTTATTAATTGGTTAGTTGCGTTAATTCCACTGACGTTATTGGTCGGGGGCGGGTTTCTTTGGCGGATCAGCGGACGGCTTAGGGAACTCACACATGTGATTGATAAACTTGGACAAGGCCATTGGCAGCAAAAAATTCAAGTTCGTGGCTCGTCAGAGTTAGTTGAATTAGGTAATAAACTAGAATGGGTTCAAGCACAGTTACATATGCTTGAGCAGCAAAAAGATACGTTTTTACGCCATGTGACACATGAGTTAAAAACCCCCCTAGCTTCGATGGTTGAAGGCACAGATTTACTTGCAGATGAAATTGTTGGTCCAATCAATAGTGAGCAACAAGCTGTCCTTGAGTTAATAACACAAAGTATGGTGCGACTAAGAGCCATGATTGAAAGCCTATTGAGTTACAACGCGATTCGAACGAGTAAGCAAAGCCTAAGCGAGCTTAATTTTAACGTGATTATGAATAAAATTGAGCGTCATTTTGAGCACCGATTATCAGCGCGTGACTTATCCATTACTTGGGTTAACGAGTTACCAAATAAAACCTTGTTTATCTCAATTGAGCTACTTGAAATGGTGCTTATTCAACTCACCTCAAATGCGCTAAAGTTTTCGCCGGAACATGAGTCAGTGACAATAAAAGCAAGCTTAAAGCAGGGACAGTTAATTTTGAGTGTTAGCGACTTAGGAGTAGGAATAGACGACACTGAAAAAGCCGCCGTGTTTGGGGCTTTTTACCAAGGCAAGAATGCAAAACAACATACTGAAATGGGCAGCGGGCTCGGTTTAACTATCGTTAAAGAAACCGTTGAACAATTAAACGGTAAGCTCTCTATTACAGATAATGAGCCACAAGGGTGTGTATTTACAGCCATTTTACCAATTCAATTAACCCAAGGAGTTAACTGATATGGGCTTAGCGAATAAAGCCAGTTTTATGCTTGTTATAGGCACACTTTTTATAACAGGGTGCACGATCACGCAAAAGCATGTCGAGCCAGAGCAAGTAGAACCGACAACAGATGTGAAGCCTCAAGGGCAACCTAATCCCAAGCCTCGGCCGAAAAGTGAGCCGTTATACCCGCCTGCAAGTACTGTCATTGCTTGGCATGCTGCCAAGTGCGGTGGCTTTAAATCGAGTTCTGATAAAGCAAATTATGTTGGCGAAAATGAGCTAAAGCGTCTGTTTGAATCAATTTGTTTACTCGGTGCTTCAGAGCCAGAAAAAGCCCTTAACCAGCTTGAAAAAAGCGACCATGCTTTTTATTGGCCAGATGATATTAAGCAGTATCTTTGGTTGCAAAAGCAATATTTACAACAGAATTTAGCGGCAAAACAAGCAAAGCAAGCACTGAGTGATGAAATGGAAAAAACCTTATCGTCGCTTGCGACTATCGAACAACAACTTCTGCTACGTGAAGAAACCAAGGAGCAGTAATCATGAATGAAGTAACAAAAGCACGGGTTTTATTAGTAGATGACGATGCGAGTTTATTAAAGTTACTAGCGATTAGAATTGAGTCAAAAGGTTATTTGGTAAACACAGTTGAAAGTGGCATTGAGGCACTACAAACGCTAAAAAACCAAACCTACGATGCGGTGATCACCGACTTAAGAATGGATGAAATGGACGGCATGGCTCTACATCGCCAGTTACAAAGTCGTTACCCTTCAATGCCGGTGATTATGATGACAGCACATGGTTCGATACCTGATGCAGTAGAAGCGACGAAGCAAGGTATATTTGCATTTATTACCAAACCGGTTGATAAAGATGAGCTGTTCGACAGCCTTGCTAAAGCTATCGAGATCCATGGTGTACACGGTGATGAAACACCCACACAAACGAATATTGTCACCCGTAGCGGCGCGATGTTGCATCTACTTGAGCAAGTTAAATTGCTTGGTCCAACGCAAGTGAATGTGTTGATCTCCGGTGCCAGCGGCACAGGTAAAGAGCTGCTTGCACAAGCAATACATCAACACAGCCATGTTAGTGATGGGCCATTTGTGGCAATTAACTGCGGCGCAGTGCCGGGAGAGCTTTTAGAATCTGAATTGTTTGGGCATAAAAAAGGCGCATTTACAGGTGCAGTCAAAGACCATCAAGGTTTGTTTCAACAAGCACAAGGTGGTACCCTTTTTCTAGACGAAATTGGTGATATGCCGCTAAATTTACAGGTAAAACTACTGAGGGTTTTACAAGAGAAAACCATTCGCCCAGTGGGCTTTCAAGAAGAGATCCCAATTGATGTGCGGGTAGTGTCGGCGACTCATAAGAATCTTCCTGAGGCAATTAGCAATCAGCAGTTTCGTGAAGATTTATACTACCGATTAAATGTGGTGAACTTAAAACTGCCTCCGCTTTGTGAACGCAGAGAAGATATAAGTTTGCTAGCACAGCATTTTGCAGGTCTAATTGCTAAACGTATGGGGCAAGAGCAAAAGCAGTTTGCCAATGATGCAATGCATGCTTTGGTGCGCTATGACTGGCCGGGTAATATTCGTCAATTACAAAATGTAATAGAGCAGGTAGTAGCCCTTACACCTGGTAAAGTGATTGCCGCTCAGTTAGTAGAGAGTGCATTAAATAGTAATGTAAGTATTGCTGAGCCGCTTTCGTTAAACGATGCAAAAAAAGAATTTGAGCGAGATTATTTAATTAATATGCTGAAAATGTCAGCGGGTAATGTTGCTGAAGCCGCAAAGCTTGCGAAACGTAATCGCTCAGATTTTTATAAATTAATTAAAAAGCACAACATTAATGTTGAAAGCTTAATATAAGGAAAAACATGGCGCTTTTTTTAGTCTATCTGGGCGGTCGTATTCAAGGTTGCCACATTGAAATGCACGACGTTCGATTTGTCGTAGGCGATAACATTGAGCAAACTTACTCAAAACTAAAAGCACAGTGGGTGGGTGATAAAAGCAATGTGCACATGGATAGCTACATGCAAATTCAGCACATCGATGGCTATCAGGTCGAAGTGGTTGATACTGCGCATCACCAAACAGAAAAACTATATTTTGTGAATTTAGGTGCTTACCGAGCTGATAGTCTTGCGGAGCAACATGATTTTGCATTGTACGTTGCCCGTAGCAGTGAAGAAGCGAAGCAACGCGCTAAAGAGTCTTTATTGGCTGGAATGACTCATCTTCATAAAGATGATTTGCACGATGTAGACGATTGTTTTGCGATTGATTTGTTAGATAGCAACTTATCAATAAAATTAACGCCAAGCGGGCAAGCTCAAGCAATGAAGCCCGATTGGTTTGGCTATCACGTTCTTTGATCTATTCTTGGTTATCGTTTTTACTGGCAACTTTAAAGGCGATAATCACTAATCCAAACAAGGCAAATGGCAGTGCAGCGAGTAAATACTCAACGGTATGGCTGTCTTGGTAGTTAGGCTGGAGTAGGAAGTGACCTGCAACACAAAGCAAAATAGCCACGAACAAAACGGGCAGTAAAATCAGTTCTTTTTTAGGTGAGTGTTTTTTCATTACAAGGCGTTATATTCCAAAGGTGCGCCATTGTAATGAGCTACCCTTAGTTAGGTCAAATAAGTTGCTTTGTAGTTTGCTTTATATTGCGCTGTATCAACTTTTTTTGTGTCAGCTTTTACAGGCTGCTTTTTTGGAGCCGCTGGTTTATCGGTTGCTTCATTATAGCTAAATAGCCCCATAATGAACTCAATCTCTTCACGTTGTAATCCAGATCGCATGATGCCCTCCAAAGAATAATTTGCCTTTTGTATTACAAATATTACGTCCTGTAATCTGAATTATCGGTGAATACCCAGTCATTAAACTGTAATCATATGTAACGCAAATATGCTTATTAAATAGGCAGCTCCACAGTGAATACAACACCTGTGCCATCAGCTAAATTTTCTGCTAATACTTTACCGTGATGGTAATCGCAAATAAGCCTTACAATATAAAGGCCTAAACCCAAGTGTGGCTGCTGCTGATGTTGCTGACTTCTCACCGAGACCATTGAGTCGAAAATGTGTTCAACTAAACCGTCAGGGAGCAAAGGCCCTTGGTTGCTGATTTTTAATAATGCATGCTGCTCTTGCTTGGTTAAGCTGACTGAAATTGTGCTTTGCGGGGTTTTAAACTCAAGTGCATTGTTGATGAGCTTATCGAGTAATTGCGCAATAAATTCTGGTGCGCCACTAACATTTAACGGCTCCTTACAAAGCGACAAGGTAAATAGGCTTTCACCATAGGTTATTTGATAGCCCTGCATGCAGCCGGTGATCACCTTGGTCAGGTCAAACTCTTCTGCCTCGGCATTTTGAATACTTTGTTCAAGGCGCGTTGCTTCACTCATGGTGGTAATAATTTTACCTAACCGCTCAACCCCTTCACTGGCACGGTCGAGGTATTTTTGACTCAGTTCAGATTGCGGCTGCATTTGTAAATTTTCAAGTGATGAGCGTACAACAGCCACAGGCGTACGAAGTTCATGGGAGAGTCGTGATGACATATTTTCTAAGTAATCAGTATAACCACTTAAACGGCTAACAATGTTGGCAAAGCTGCGAGAAAGGTCGCCAATTTCGTCATTCGAATCGGCATAAGTAATCTTGCCAGTGATCCGCCCTTGAGCATCAATAGCTTGCTCGGCATTATCACGTAAGCGGCGAATACGGCTGGAAATTCTTGAAGCAAAAAAGAACAGTGTCACAGTACCAACAAGCATCACCGCTAAAATCACATTAAAGAGCTTTTCTAAGGATTTATTACGCAGAGTGCGCACGCCGTTGGTGGTTTCTTCTGCGATTACTGCACCAATGACTTTATCTTGGATCCAAATAGGGTAGGCCGCCGATAAAATAACGGCTTTGTTATCTGGGGTTAAGCGCCATGATGATGCGGGTTTACCATTTAAAGCACTGGCTATGTGAGTACCTTGCATCGCTGCGACATCATGCAAGGTATCAATAAACTCATTTTCTGGGCGAGTTAAAATTTTATAGTAAAGTGGGTGTAAGTAATCTTGCTCAAAGCGTTGCCACCATGTTGTTGCAGGCTCCTCTTTTAAGCCGTCTGCCCAAACGCCATCGGCATGATGAATTGAGCCTGATTGCGCAAGGACACGATGATGGTTATCGACGACCCAAATTCGACTGCCACTGTGGCCCATGCCTTTCAAAATACGGTTAATTTCTGGTGAAGGCACTAAAACTGAGCCGATATCATTTGGGTTTTGCAGGTTTGAGGTCGACATTAGCTGAGGCTCAACTTTGTCTTCATCCCAATCTTCAATCGCAAAACCAAGCTTATTACCTAGCATCGAAAGCGGAAAACGCAGCTCTATGTTGTAACCCGTATCGGTGCTTTTAAAATAGCCTTGGATTTTAGTGACCGGCTCTTGTGTCGTAGCATCAAAGGCATTAACCCAACCATCTTGACGGGCAGCCACCACATAACTTTTAAATTCACCTTCAGGTGTTTTTAACATGATCTGTAAGTGATCATTACGGGTAAAGCTAAGCACATTTTTAGCACGATACACCAGTGAGCTGTCAGTGACTTTAAATGCCGCATAAAGGTAGTTTTCGTACTTGCCTACCATGTGATCAAAACTTAGATCACTTTCTTGATGCTCATTGCTTAGCCCCTGTAAGTAGCGTTTGTCATAATGCCAAAATAAGCTTTGGTAAGGCTGCCACTCCGACAATTTACCATCAAGCTGAATCGGGTTATTTAGGTTGTAAGCGTATAAATCTCGGCCTTTTACAACTTGATCTAAAAAGTTGGTTTGCGAGTCAAACAAAGCGGGGCGTTCATGTAATGCGGTTGCGAGTGCGCGGGTGGTGCCTACTAAGGTTTTTTCTTGCCCTTGTCTTAAGAACTTTTCCATTTCCCAAACATATTCATAGCCAAGCCAAGGCAATAAAAATAAAAAGCAGGATAAGAAAATAAACTTTGTTCTAAGCCCAAAACGCAGCATTAAGCTTGCTCCCAGCGATAACCCATACCGTAAACGGTATCAATGCAGTCAAATGCACCATCTAAAGCAATAAATTTTTTACGAATACGTTTTACGTGAGAAGTAATAGTGCTGTCATCAACATAAATCTTGGCATCACTCATTAATTCGTTGCGGCTTTTTACATGGCCTGGACGCTGTGCAAGTGAATGCACCATCCAAAATTCTGTCACAGTTAAATCAACCAGTTGCTCTTGCCAAAAAACCTGCATGCGCTGAGTATCTAACTTTAATGGGCCGCGATGCAAAAGAGCGGTTTGATCGGCGGGTTGGTCGAAGGCATCAAGGCGTCTAAACAATGCGCCAATTCGAGCAGCAAGGTGCGCCATACTGATGTCTTTAGTTAAGTAATCGTCAGCACCCATGCGCAGGCCGCATACGGTATCAATTTCGCTATCGCGGGCGGTTAAAAATATAATCGGTAAGGTTTTAGATAGACTTCGTAATGTTTGGCAAAGTAAAAAACCACCATCCACTTCATGGCCAAGGCCAATATCAACAATGGCTAAATCTGGTAAAGATTGACTAAATGCCAGTTCAGCACTGGATCTGTCAGCAAAGCCTACAACCTGATAGCCCTGAGCGCTGAGCATTTCTGTGTAGTTTTCACGGATTGCAGTTTCATCTTCAACGATTGCTATTTTCTTCATTGCTAATACTTACTTAAATTCTTTCTATAGCGAACTATACCTAATTTTTTGCCTTGCGTACTGGCAAAAACGCGATTGCCATTTTTCTGCCACAATTGCTCAGCAGTTTGCCCTTTTTGATCCCCTTTATTGCCATTTCGACTTGTTTTAATAGCTCCATACCAAGTTTGCAACACCAACCAATGTTGCCAAGCAATTAAGTAGAAAAAGGATTAAACCATGAAAAAATTAATTATTGCCGCTGTTATCACATCTGCTGTATCTGTAGCCCCTTTTGCAGATGCTGCGAGTCAAAGTAAACAAGAAACACCAAAAGAAACAGCCATTGGCTTAGGTGCTGGCGCAGTTGTTGGCGGCATAGTCGGCGGCCCAGTGGGAGCATTTATTGGCGCGTTTGCTGGTGGCTTAATTGGTGAAAAAGAAGCGGCAGACAACACCATTGATGAACAAGCTCACGCATTAGTTGTAATGAAAGAGCAAACCGCTGATTACCAACAAGTGATTGCCGATAACGCAGCACTAAGTGAGCAGCTTGAATTATTAGCTGACGAAAAAGAGCAGTTACTACAAGCCCAATTAAACACCTTACTGGCGATGACGGTACAGTTTAAAACCGGCTCTAGCGAAATTGCCCCACACTTTGCTAATCAACTCGACAAAGTCGCGCAGTTATTGATTGCCCAGCCAAATTTGGCTATCGACTTAAATGGCTTTGCAGATCAGCGTGGTGATGAATTGGCTAATTTAATGCTCTCAAAACAGCGTGTAAATGCAGTGCAAAGCTACTTAATTAAACAAGGTGTGCCTCATACGCGCTTAACCGCAACCGCCTTTGGTGAGCAGCAAAGTGTTGCCGATTCAAATAACTACGAAGACAACGTGTTTGACCGCCGTGTAACCTTAACGACACGCCCTGTGTCACAAAGCAGCTTACGTACAGCACAAAGTAACCACTAATTCATCGGTCGATGGAGTGACATATTATGTTGAGTAACCGTACCAAAAGGCTCCTTTTTGGGAGCCTTTTTATCCTCTTATTAGGTTATGCAGTTAACCCTGCATTTGCAGCCAATGCCAGTGCCGAACTGCGATTTTATGATGACTCAAATAGCCAAGTGTCTTCGGGCTTATTAGTGAAAAACGATGTCACTATGACGCTCACTGGGCTTATTAATCATGTTGTTGTTAAACAGCGTTATCAAAACCCGCATCCGTTTGCGGTAAATGCCCGCTATGTGTTTCCGTTACCTGATGAAAGCGCAGTTCATGCCATGCAAATGCAAATTGGTGAGCGTATTATCACCGGTAACATTGCCCTTAAGCAGCAGGCTGAACAGCAATTTGAGCAAGCTCAAAAACAGGGTAAACGCGCCGCTTTAGTTCGTCAGCAACGTGCGAATATTTTCTCTACTGATGTGGCAAACCTTGGAGCAGGGGAAGAGATTGAAATTACCTTGCAATACCAAGAGATAATCGGTTTTCGAGATGGTGTGTTTTCACTGCGCTTTCCTACCACTATTACGCCGCGCTACGAACCTTTAACGGCAGAACTACAGCAAAAAGCTAATCTAGAAACAACAGACACAGACCAACAGAACGACGCAACAGCTAACACAGCGCAAGTGGCATCAGCGTGGCTGAAACCTGTTTTTCATCGCGCACAAAGCCAAGAGTCTGATGCGAGCCTAAACCTTGCAATTGCGATGGATATTGGCCTTGAACTCAGTGATATCAGCGCTAATTTAGCGGGTATGCAAATCGATAACCCAAGTTTTGGTCGGTACCAGTTATCACTTAATCGTGATGTTCCGATGGATAGAGACTTTGAGCTGACATTTAAACCCCTTGATAAAGCCCACTCTCAGGCTGCATTTTTTACCGAAACAGTAGCAGGGCAAGAATATGGTTTACTGATGTTAGTACCGCCAAGCGATCACTTTACCTCGCAAGCTCGTCTTCCTCGAGAAATGGTGTTTGTTGTAGATACCTCCGGCTCAATGCATGGTCAATCTATGGAGCAGGCTAAACAAGCCTTGTTTTATGCCCTTTCGTTATTGGATGAAAATGATAGTTTTAACATCATCGGCTTTGATAACGAAGTGTCAGTGTTAAGTGACACGCCAATGATTGCCAATGACTTTAACATTCGCCGTGCAGAGCGCTTTATTTATGGCTTACAAGCTGATGGCGGCACCGAAATAGCAAAAGCACTGAATCAGGTACTTGATGGTAAACAGCATGATGGCTTTGTACGCCAAGTGGTGTTTTTAACAGATGGCAGTGTGGGTAACGAAACGCAGCTATTTAAACAAATTCAAACAGATTTAGGTGACAGCCGACTCTTTACCGTCGGTATTGGTAGTGCGCCTAATAGCTTTTTTATGACCAGAGCTGCTGATATTGGCCGTGGTACATTCACTTTTATAAGTAGCACCAGCCAAGTACAGCCAAAAATGCAGCTGCTTTTTGATAAGCTGGCGCATCCCGCTGTTACAGATCTTGTTCTTGAAGGTGACAAAGCAGCCCTTGAGTATTGGCCATCGCCATTACCTGACTTGTATTTTTCAGAGCCAGTTTTGGTTGCAGTGAAGCTTGATGGTAATCATCACTTAACTTTAAAAGGGCAAACGAACACAGGGCCAATGACGATTAATTTAGCAACAGCCAATGCTGCACACGGTGAAGGTATCGCTAGACTCTGGGCCAGACAAAAAATTAAATCGCTGCTGCTTTATAACGAAAAACAAGCGGTACGCGCAGAAGTCGAAACATTAGCACTTCAGCACCATTTACTTAGCCCATTTACAGCCTTTATTGCAGTTGATAACTACGCGGGTAATGAGATTGCAGAGCGTTCAATGCAAGTACGAAATAAACTTCCTAATGGCATGACGCTACCGCAAACCGACGGACAAAGCCGGGTGTTTATGTTACTTGGGTTGTTGTTGCTTACATTCTCATGGTTATGGCAATGGCGACGCTAAAAAAAGCGCTGCCAGTTTGCAGCGCCTTACTTGGCATCGCATTGTTTGTTAATGGTGGCTATATACAGGCGAAAGCTTGGCTGGCACAGGCTCTAATTGAGTCAGCTTGGCAGCAAGCTTTGCAAAGTCCTAATCAGCAAGTAAGGCCCTGGTTTTACGCCGATGGTTATGTCACTGCACACATAAATTGGCCAAGCCAGCAGCAAGAATTGACTGTACTTGCCGGTGCGTCGGGGAGAAACCTTGCGTTTGCCCCCGGGCATTTTTTGCCAAGCGGTGAACTTGGCAGCTCAAAAGGGGTGTTAATAGCTGGCCATAACGACACCCACTTTGCATTTCTAAAACATGTCGCAGTGGGTGAGCAGTTCAGTATGCAGTTGCAAAGTGGCCAGATTGAGCACTATCAAGTTCGTAGCATTGATGTTATTCATCAAAGCGAACAGGGCTTTTTAGCACAATCAGGCCTTTATTTATTAACCTGTTACCCTTTTGACTCGTTAGCTTCAGGGACAGAGTTTAGGCTATTGGTGTCGGCTGATAAATTATCGTCGTCTACGTCAACTTTCAGCTCTTGATGACGTTGACTAACAATAACACCGGCGAATACCACCGCAATACTCACCCATTGCCAAAGTGTGAGTACTTCGCCAAGTAAAATGGCAGACAAAATTAACGCAAAAATTGGAATGAGGTTTGAATAAGCAGCAGCAGTTAATACCGACACCTTACTAATGGCGTAGTTGTACATGCCATAGCCGCCTAAAGTGACACATGAGCCTAAATATAAAATGCTCAGTAGGGCACTTAAATCATGCTGATTTTCGCTGGGTAGTTCGATGAAAAATAAAAAAGGCGCAAAGAATAAGCTACCGCTAAACCCTTGAATTGCAATTAAAGTAAGTGGTGAGTAACGAGCTACTAGGTGTTTTACGCTCACGGTATAAAACGCCGCGCACACCATCGCCATCAACTCTAAAAAGTTACCAAGCAGTGGGTTAGGGGCTTGCTCTGTGCTTGGTGACAATAGCGTTAATAAAATGCTGCCGCCAATACACAAGGTAAAACCAACGACGATGGCTTTACTGATGTACTCTTTTAATATTAAAAACGCCAAAATAGCGACGATAATTGGTAAACAAGAAACAATTACCCCAGCTTGCGATGCCGAAGTGTATTCAAGGGCATGCCCTTCAAATAAATAATAAAAGCAAGGCTCAGCCAGCGACATACCAATTAAGTACTTCCAGTCACCTGGTTTAAACTCAAAGCGGATTATATAGCGCCATAAACATAAGCTAATCAATAATGTGGTTAGCATTCTTAAAAAAATCACTAACACAGGGTCATAAACATTGATTGCATGCTTTAAAGCAATGTAAGAGCTACCCCATAAAAAGGTCGCGATAATTAAGCATAAACTGGCTGGCATAGGTGTCGCTATTGAGTAAAAAAACGAGAGCGCGATCCTAGCATGAATTTTTTTAACTTGTTCAAAAACCGTTAGCTGGTATATATAAATTCTCTATTTTAATTACAGAATATAAGAATCAAATGCAAAGGCCACACGTCGTTGTTGTAAAGCTGGGCACAAGCGTGTTGACAGGCGGTACCGACAAATTAGATAAAGCGCACATGGTTGAACTTGTTCGCCAATGTTGCGAGTTAAAAAAGCAGGGTTATCAGGTTGTTTTAGTATCAAGCGGCGCGGTTGCTGCAGGTCGCGAGCAACTCATTACCCCCTGTGGTCGTTCTTTGATTGAAAAACAAATGCTTGCTGCAATCGGTCAAGGGCAACTTATTCATATTTGGCAGAGCTTGTTTGCTTTGTATGGTGTGAATGTTGGACAAATGCTACTGACCCGCGCTGATGTAGAAGACCGTGAACGTTACTTAAATGCCCGCGATACCTTAAATGCGCTACTTGCGCACAATGTAGTACCAATTATTAACGAAAACGACGCCGTGGCAACCGCCGAAATTAAAGTAGGTGATAACGATAACTTATCTGCTTTAGTCGCGATATTAGCGAATGCAGAAAAGCTGTTACTGTTAACTGACCAAGAAGGCCTATTTACAGGCGATCCTCGCTCTGATGCCAATGCGACACTTATCAACGAAGTTGAGCATATTAATGATGAGCTAAGAGAGCTCGCTGGTGGCAGTGGCACTACCCTAGGTACCGGTGGTATGGCAACCAAACTGCAAGCAGCCGATATTGCACGTCGCGCTGGTGTTGAGGTCATTATTGCCAAAGGCGCAGGCAAAAATGTGATACTAAATTGTATGGCCGACAAGCTTCCTGGTACACGCTTTTTAAAACTCACCGCACCAAAAGATGGCCGCAAAAAATGGTTACTTGCAGGACCTAAAAGCACGGGGCAATTAGTGATTGATGATGGCGCAAGCCTTGCACTTAAAGAGCGTGGTGCAAGCTTACTGGCAAAAGGCGTAAAAACTGTGCGAGGGCAATTTGAACGCGGCGATGTGATTGAAGTGGTGACGTGCCAAGGGCAATGTATAGCCAAAGGCCTTGTTAATTTTAACCATCAAGAAATTGATCAAATTAAGGGCTGTCATTCGTCGCAAATTACCCAGTTGCTTGCATTTGCACCAAGCAGTGAAGTAATCCATCGAGATGATATGATTTTGTTATAGTTTTTTAGTAATTCTGATAAAGTTAACTAAACTAAAGTAATAAGCAGTTTTGGGGACTTTTAGATGGCGGCTAACGCTTGCGGACATGACTGGGTTGTAGAAATTACCCAACAAGAAGAAGAGCCTGAGCTCGATCAGGCGCTTATCAATGCCGTGAGTGAATTAGATGAATTCTCTCGTTTCGCTATTTATATCAATAAATTTTTCAAACCGGGCTTGCCTGCAAGACTGCTGAATAAAGATTCAGTTATCGAAGAGCTCAGTGAGCACGAAGTCAATGAGCTCATCGAAAAAGTCAGCCGCAATAAAATTCGCATCAGTCGCAACTACGGTTTTATTTCTACTTATGTGCCCATTTATTACATGGGCAATGTGGTCGGTGTACTTGTCATTGAGTCTGAAAAAGAGCTTTCAGAGCGTTGTAGCATGCTCGCCATCTACATGCTAAATATCTACGCGAATCAACTGTCGTTACTTTATAAGTCGCAACTAGACCCTTTAACTGAGCTTTTAAACAGGCAAACCTTTGATAAAAAAGTGATTGAAATTGCAGCCGATGCCGCTGTAGGTCATGAAAGCCATGAGTCAAAGCAACGTCATTGGTATTTAGCTATGGTCGATATTGATCATTTTAAAAGCGTAAATGACAACTATGGGCACGTTATTGGCGATGAAGTGATCTTGTTAGTAGCACAGTTATTAAAAAATAATTTTCGAATAGAAGATTACGTTTTTCGCTACGGCGGCGAAGAGTTTGCTGTGTTATTTCAAGCAAGTGACGAGCTCGATGCACGCAATGCCCTCAATCGCTTCCGTGGCTGTGTGGCAGAATACCCTTTTCCTCAAGTCGGTAACTTAACAGTGAGTAGCGGTTTTATGCCAATCTACGAGTTCGAAATGGTTGCCAGCCTAGTCCAAAAAGCCGATCAGGCCTTGTACCATTCTAAAAACAGTGGTCGTAATTGTGTCACTGCCTATTCAGAGTTAGATATTCAAAAAATCAAACCTCAAGATGATTCAATAGAGCTGTTTTAAGGTGTTGCAGCGCGCTTAGCTGTGTTAAAATTGCCCACTATTTTTAGAGCCACATGAGAAGGTAAGATGAAGTTTGTTCGTTGGTTACTAGGCCGCATCATTTTGTTTTTTGATTTTGTATTCACACCACGTAGTAAAAAGCGTCCGGCAGCAGAGCAAGCGGCGCTTGATTCAGTGACATCACAATTTAAGCTATATCAATTTAAAGCTTGTCCATTTTGCGTGAAAGTACGTCGTGCAATTAAACGCCAAGGTCTTTCAGTTGAAACTCGTGATGCCAAAGGCAACGAGCAATTTCGCCAAGAGCTTTTAGAGCAGGGCGGAAAAGTAAAAGTGCCTTGTTTACGCATTGAAGAAAACGGCCAAGTAACTTGGTTGTATGAATCAAACGATATCATTGCTTATTTAGATAAAGTCGCGGCATAAAGCGGCTTTTCACTTCGATTATAGCCCGTGCTGTGCTAGCATTTGGGCAAATTTTTAATTGTCTTTTGAGAGATATAACCATGACAATTCGCACCCGTGTTGCTCCGTCACCGACTGGTGACCCGCACCTAGGTACTGCATACATCGCATTATTTAACTACTGTTTTGCTAAGCAGCAAGGCGGTGAGTTTGTGTTACGCATTGAAGATACAGACCAAGTTCGTAGTACGCCAGAATCAGAGCAAGCTATTATGGATAGCTTACAATGGTTAGGCTTAAACTGGGATCACGGTCCAGATGTAGGCGGTGAGTTTGGTCCATACCGTCAATCTGAGCGTAGCGATTTATATAAGAAATTTGCGCATCAGTTAGTTGAACAGGGTAAAGCTTTTTACTGTTTTGCTACGAGCGAAGAACTAGACCAAATGCGTGAAGAGCAAATGGCCGAAGGCCTACGCCCTAAATACGATGGTCGTGGTTTAAATCTTTCTGAAGATGAAATTAAAGCAAACCTTGAAGCGGGTAAGCCTTACGTAATCCGTATGAAGATCCCAAGCGAAGGCACGTTTAAGTTTAACGACTACCTACGTGGCGACATTGAGATCCCATGGGAAAATGTAGACATGCAAGTGCTACTTAAAGCTGACGGTTTCCCAACTTACTTCCTTGCTAACGTAGTTGATGATCATCACATGCAAATTAGCCACATTTTCCGTGGTGAGGAGTGGATCAATTCAGCGCCTAAGCTATTAAAACTATATGAAGATTTCGGTTGGGAAGCGCCAGTACTAGGCCACTTACCATTACTTCGTAACCCAGATAAGTCAAAATTATCGAAGCGTAAAAACCCAACTTCAATCAACTACTACAAAGAAATGGGTTACCTACCAGAGGCACTATTAAACTATTTAGGCCGTATGGGTTGGTCAATGCCTGATGAGCGTGAAAAGTTCACGTTAGCAGAGATGATTGAACACTTTGATATGAAACGTGTGTCGCTTGGTGGCCCTATTTTCGACATCGATAAACTTAGCTGGTTAAACGGTATGTGGATCCGTGAAAACTTATCTGATGCTGAACTAATGCAGCGTTTTGTAGATTGGAAATTTAATACTGAGCTATTCGCTAAAGTATTACCAGAAGCAAAAACGCGTATTAATACGCTTTCTGATATGGTTGACCTTGCCGGTCACTTTGTCGGTGGTATTCCAAGCTATGATCCTGCGCTATTAACAGCAGGTAAAGCTGATGAAGATGTAATCCGTCAAGCATTACAGTTCTTCATCTGGCAATTAGAAGGTTTACGCAGTTGGGAAAAGCCAGCGATTTTTGCTATCGCAAAAGAAGTGGCGACTTTCCATGAATTGAAGATTAAAGACTTCCTTGAGCCAATCTTTGTGGCAATCACAGGTAAGACATCTTCAACTTCAGTACTTGATGCGATGGAAATTTTAGGTTCTGACTTATCACGTGCTCGTTTACGTGTTGCACTAGCGCACCTTGGTGTGTCTAAAAAGCAAGCGAAAAAAATTGAGCGTGCATATCGCGATTATCCACAAGCTTAATCGTAATGTTAGTTTTAAAAACCGAGCTTATATGCTCGGTTTTTTTTATTTAAATCAAAGTTAATGCAGATTTAACTTGTAAATAGGGACTGCTCTAATAGTATTAAACATGCACAATTTATCACTTGTAGATATATCTTAATGAAGCAGTATGAGGTAACTGCAAGCGAGGGATTATTAAAGCTGAGGCGAATGCTTTAGTTAGTTTTCAAGGAGAAAGTGATGTTTAAATACGTATTGGTCTATTTGGCCATTTTAGGCTTTAGTTTGCCAAGTTTCGCGGCTGATAAACCCAATGTACTTGTTATTTGGGGTGATGATGTTGGTATGTGGAACATTAGTGCCTATCATCGAGGCATGATGGGAGGCAGTACCCCAAACATAGATAGAATTGCTAATGATGGCATGATATTTATGGACCATTATGCACAGGCCTCGTGTACTGCTGGCCGTGCTGCATTTATCACAGGTCAGTATCCAATGCGAACTGGTCTCAGTACGGTAGGGCTTCCTGGCGCGAAGCAAGGCTTGCAAGAGAAAGATCCCACCTTAGCAACTATGCTCAAATCAAAGGGTTATGTCACAGGCCAGTTTGGTAAAAACCATTTAGGTGATCGTGATGAACACTTACCTACAAATCATGGCTTTGATGAGTTTTTTGGAATTTTATATCACCTCAATGCCGGTGAATATCCAGAACAACAAGACTATCCTCAAGATGCCAAAACACAAGAAAAGTTTGGTTTAAAAATGCGTGGGGTCATTCATTCAAAAGCGCTTGGAAATGGCAAGCAAGAGATTAAAGATCTTGGTCCATTTGGAAAAGAGCGCCAGCGCAACTTAGACCAAGAAGTACTTGTAGAGTCAAAACGCTTTATCCGTGATGCAGTAAAACAAAATAAACCTTTCTTCGTTTGGCACAACACAACTCGTATGCATTACCAAACTAACCTTAATAAAGCTTATGACGGCAAAACTGGCTTTGGTTTATATGCTGATGGTATGGCCGAAATGGATGATGATGTAGGTGAATTACTTAACTTACTTGATGAACTTAAAGTAGCTGATAACACAATAGTGATGTTTTCTACCGATAACGGTGCCGCATCAAACTCATGGCCAGATGGTGGCAACCAGCCATTTCATGGTGAAAAAGGCGTTGGTGGCTGGGAAGGTGGCTTCAGAGTACCTATGGTTGTTAAATGGCCGGGCCATGTTCCTAAAGGTGTGAGCACCGGTGAGTTCATGACAATGGAAGATTGGATGCCAACGATTATGTCGTGGGTTGGCGATAAAGATTTAAAAGCTAATTTATTAAAAGGCACCAAGATTAATGGTCAAAAGTATAAGGTTCATTTAGATGGTTTCGATCAAAGTGATATCTTACTAAACAATGGTAAAACAAAGCGTAAAGAGTTCTATTATTTCACCGAAACTACCTTTCATGGAATGCGTTACGGTGACTGGAAGTTAATCTTTACAGAACAAAATCATTGGTTTAGGTCTACACAGCAAGCCCTTACTTCACCTTACATTATTAACCTAAAAATGGATCCATTTGAGCGATTCATTGATGCTAGGGGTTATGATGAGTGGGCAGAAAACCGTAGTTGGATTTTAGGCCCAGCAGGTAATCAAATTGCAGAGTTTGTAAAAACTTTTAAGACTTTTCCACCTAGCCAAGAGAGTATGTCAGTACAAGTGGGTAGTGTTGCTGAAATGATTTCACAGCAAGCGTTAAACCGCTAAAAACGATAGGCTTTACCAGAATACAAGGTTGCAACATCACAGTCTTGGTAGTCACTGGTAAAGTCTTTACAACTCTCAACTAAGTAACCATTGCCGCCTCGATTTACTACTTCAAGTTTTAGCTGCTCAATAGCAATATTATTGACCTCTGTAGGGCTATAACCACCAGATTGTGCTGAGCGCTCACCAAGACAACTAAGCCCTTAAACTTCACTTAAATAATATGCGCCGCCTCTCTTTTCTATTTATAGGCATTGTAAAAAGAAACTAAATATTGATGCTTGCTTGGTAATTGAAATGTTAACGGTGTGTACAAAACGCTACACGAATGTACGTCATTTTTAAAACGTCTTGTGGTTATATTGTAGTCGCAAGCAGTGAAATGGATGTTCACACAGCTTGAATAATTACTCTAACTAACTATCCAGGGGATACTTTATGCAAGTGAAAACACTCTCGATTGCTGTTGCCGCAGCTCTCTACAGTGCCAGTGCTGCTCATGCAGTGGGTGTTGATAACAATCAAGTAAAACACCAATTAAAAGCACCTAATATCACATTTGAAGAAGTAAAAGCGTTTAGCAAAGAGTTTAACCAAGGTGACTCTAGCAACATGCTACAAAACGATGGCCTAAATGTTCAGCTAAATAGCAAAGCAAATAAATTTGCTGAAGAAGGCATTGATGGTGAGCATATTTATATTATCCGTTTACGTGATAACTCTGTTGCTCTTGAAGCACGCGATTTAACCTCACCATTATCACAATCACTTCAAGCACAAGGCGTTTCAAAAGTATTTGAGAAAGGTCAAGCGGCGGCCTCTGCTGTAACTGATTATCAAAATAAACTACTTTCAAAACAACGTACTGTAATGCAAAACGTGACTGCGGTGACTGGTCGTACAGAGATGCGTCGTCAATTCACTAAAGCATTAAATGGTTTCTCTGTAAAAATGACAGAGCAAGAAGCGATGCGCGTTGCAGAGCTTGGTGCCGTCGTTTCTGTAATGCGTTCGAAGAACTATGATCTTCTTTCTGATGAAGGTCCTAAGCATATCGGCGCTGATCAAATTTGGGATGGCTCAAGCGTTCCTAGTGGCATCAAGGGTAAAGGTGAAGGCCAAATCGTTGGTATCATCGATACCGGTATTAACTCAGATCACCCTTCATTTGCAGCTGTAGGTGGGGATGGTTACGAGCATGAAAACCCGTTTGGTCCAGGTGTTTATGTAGGTGACTGTGTTGAAGAACCTGAAGAAATTCAATGTAATAATAAATTAATCGGTGTGCGTTCTTATGATGTGATCACTGATGCATTTGATGCCATGATCCCAGGCTGGCCAGCAATTGGTGAAGATTACCAAGGTCACGGCTCACACGTAGCTTCAACAGCAGCTGGTAACGTGGTCAACGATGTACCGTTTATGCTTCCGAGCTTTGGTGAAAACACCGATGGTAATATCTTAAAAGAAGGTTTATTTCCTGAAATCTCAGGTGTTGCACCGCACGCAAATATCATTGCTTATCAAGTATGTTATCCATCAAGTGACGAATACGCAGGCTGTCCTGGCGAAGCACTTGTAGCGGGTATTGAAGATGCAATTTCTGATGGTGTTGATGTAATCAACTTCTCAATTGGTGGTGCTGATTCTAATGTGTGGGCCGATCCAGTACAACTTGCATTCTTAGCAGCGCGTGAAGCGGGCATTAACGTTGCCGCGGCAGCAGGTAACAGCGGTCAAGCATGTGGTGCAGCTGAGTGTTTTGGTTACTTAGATAATTCATCACCTTGGCTTGCACAAGTTGCAGCAACAACACATGGTCGTACTGTCGCTGTTGAAACTGCGGTCGAGTTTGCTGGTTTTGCAGACGATACTTTGGGTTCAGAAGTACCTAGCTGGTCAGAAACAGGCCTTGTTGGTGGTTCAATTAATAGCGAAGAAATTACCGGTGTTGTTGTTTGGGCTAAAGATTACGAAGACGTAAATGGTTTTAAAGACTACAACGGTTACTGTACGGCAGATTATCCAGAAAACACCTTCAATTTCTACAAAGATGGTACTGAAATCGCGGGCGCGGCTGATGGTAGCACTGATGTTATTGTTATCTGTCAACGTCACGATCCAAATGATTCAGCAGCCAATGCGCGTACTGCAAAAGTTGATCACGTAAAAGCCGGTGGTGCGGATGGTTTCATTATGTTTAACCGTGACCGCGATCAAGGCACAGTGGCTGAAGGTTATTCATTACCAGGTGTTCACTTTACTTATGACCAATGGAATGGTGTTTATCCAGAAGATGGCTTAGAAGATTGGGTAGATAGTTACTCAGAACTTGGTCATATGATCACTATCAAACCAACAGTGATTGAGCGTCGTGTTGATGCAGAAGATGCTGACTGGTTGGCAACATTCTCATCACGAGGCCCGTCTTATTCTAATGTTGAAGTACTTGCTCCTACGCTCGCTGCTCCTGGTGTTGATATTTACGCGGCTTACTCTGATGAACATCCATTTGTAACGCCACATGGCCAAGATTACGCTGCAATTAGCGGCACATCGATGGCATCACCACATGTTGCAGGCTCAATGGCGTTATTACGTCAAATTCACCCTGAGTGGACTGCGGCTGAAATCCAATCTGCATTATCGATGACTGCTGAAAACGTTGTTAAGTATCATCGCTTGAATAGTGCAAGTGATGTTGTTGCTGATGCGAAAACCTATCGTTCGGGCGCAGGTCGCATCAATGTTGGATTGGCTGCTAAAGCTGGTTTTGTCATGGATGAAACGGCAGATAACTTCTTAGCTGCTGATCCATATAATGGTGGTACACCACATAAACTTAACTTACCAAATCTAGTTAATTTCTCTTGTGCGCCTGAATGTCAGTGGGTTCGTACAATTAAAGCAACAGAAGATGGTACTTGGACTGTAAGTCATGAAGATGTAGAAAACTGGGCGTTTGATGTTAACTCACAAACAGCGCAAAACGGTGTGAATATCGATATCTTCCCGAAAACTTTCACGCTGAAAAAAGGTGAAACACAAACAATCATTGTTAAAGCATCGATCATGGATACCCAAGATTGGTTCAGTAACTCTGAAGTTGAGCTTCATACTAACCTTGTTTTCCAGGCTGAAGAAGAAAATATCCCTGATGCACATTGGCCTGTGGCGTTTAAATATGATCGTGGTAACTTACCATCATCTTTAGAGACAACAGCTCACTCAAACGTAGGTACTTATGTAGCTAAAGGTATTGTATTACCAAGTGTTGAAGCGCCAGTGGCCCGTGCATATGAGCCAGTAAAAGCAGATATCACAACGGTGACTTTACCAAAAGATGATGAGCGTACTTTCCCTTGGACGATGAATCGCACAGGTGATGTTGATGCAGCTGATATTTTAGATGAAGCAACATTTACTAAGTTTGTGACAGTACCAGCTAACTCAAAACGTTTTATTGCAGAAACTGTTGATGTTGAATCTGAGCTAGAAGGTACCTTGAACGTAGTTAACCCTATTATTTATATAGGTAAAGACTACAACGGTGATGGAATTGTTCAGCCACAAGATGAAATATTATGTGTATCTAATCATAAGATTTATAAAAACTTCTGTAATATCAATAACCCAGAAGAAGGTGAGTATTGGGTTGTTGCTTATAGCCCGAATAAAGCGTCAGTGGGTGCCGTTGAAGAAACATTTGAACTTGCAACAGCGGTTGTGTCAGACCAAGTAGCCTCTGGTATGACTGCAAGCCTTCCTGGAAGTGATGGTCAAAATACTGTTGAAATGACTGTTGACTGGGATATGGACATTGATGCTGACAGTGTGTACTACTCACTATTAGATGTAGGTACATCGGCTGTGAACCATGGTAACCTAGGTTCTATTCCATTTAAGCTCAACCGTGGTAATGACGTTGCTCATCTTGATGCACCATATACTGGTGCGAAAGTGGGTGATATGGTGCCTTACACATTTGAAGTGTTGGCAAATAATTCAGGTGTAGATCGAGAGTTCTCACTAGAGCTTGATATCCCTGCGGGTCTTGATATTAAAGCAGAAAACGTGGCGGTCTCAACAGCATCAGAAATCAATGTTGAAATTGCTGACGGTAAGGTGATTGTAACGGGTACGCAAGCGGATACTCGCGATGTTGAACCTGATTATATCGTCACAGATAACATTACCGATGAAATGTGTCGTACGCCTGATTTTGGTAACTCAAACCCGGGTGGCTATGTTGACTTAGCAGAGTTTGGTATTACACCTGTTTTATCTGGTTTTGAAGAGAATAATTATTACAACTCACGAAATGGTTACTCGTTACCAATCGCAAGTTTTTATAACGGCGCATATGATACATTCAGCCTTTATAACAATGCTGAAAATACCAATATCCAAAACTCGATAATCCAAATTCGTGGTATGGGTACAGTTAACACAAATGGTAGCCGATATTTCTTCCCTGTTCATAACCCGTTCCCTTATAACTCATTCCCATATGAGAATATGGGCCCATTATGGCGTGGTTGGGAGTTCACTGATAATGGCTTATTGCGCTCTGTAATGTCAGTTGGTTTATCGTCTAGCGAAGGTATTTCACTTGCAAGTACAACAACTGGTTGGGGCATTGTTGAGTGGGATAACGCATCAGACTATGATAATCCAGTATATGACCGTACAACAGGTAAATACACATACACTAAACGTGATAACTCTTTTGATTTCCAGGTGTTATTTAATGCAAATACACGCTTTGGTAAAGATGAGCATGAAATTTACTATGCATACGACAATCTAGACTACGGTTCGACGCGTCCTGCAGGTAGTATCGGCCTGCAAGGTTTCCGTGGTGCCCAGTTCGAGTATGGTCCACTTGAAAACTACCGTGGTATTCAAATCGCTTATAACAACCTAGATGAAGTGATCAGCGATGGTTACGTGGTGTGTATGGACTATGTAGGTCCAGAGTCATCACAATTTGAAGTGACTGCTTGGGCCGAAGTTACGCCGTCTGCAGCAGGTCAAACACTTGAAGTTGCAGCTAAAGCAGCAATCTCGGGTCTGAATGACATGACTTCAACAGCAACACTAACCATTCCAGGCAACATCACTGTGGTAGCCCTTGATGACATGGTAACAACAGAAGAAACACCGATTAGCTTTGAAGTTCATCACATTGATGAAAAGAACTCGAAGAATGAAATCTCGGTAATTTCTGACGACGTAACCTATGAAGTTGATGGCGATACAGTCACGATTACACCAAATGAGAACTTCTCTGGTGAGACAGAAGTAACTGTGATGGTATCTGATATTGAATACCCATCAGATGCTGCAAGCACGACCTTTATGTTAACGGTTGAAGCAGTTAACGATGCACCGGTAGTGGTTGTTGAAGCAAGTGCTCAGCAAGTTACTGAAGGCAGCATGATTACCCTAGATGCATCAGCATCACATGATTTAGATAACGATGAGTTAACTTTCTCATGGGAAGGCCCAGGTACAATCGCAAGCCCAACATCAGCAATCACTGAAGTATCAGGTTTAACAGCTGGTGAGCATCAGTTTACTGTAACGGTTAGTGATGGTGTTGAACCGATGGAACTAGGTGTAGCAGTGACGGTAACGGCACAAGAGACAACCGTTGTTCCTGAAGAAAAAGCGAAATCATCAAGTGGTTCACTTGCTTGGTTAACTGTTCTATTAGCTGGTTTTGCAGGTGTTCGTCGCCGCGTAAAACGAGGCTAAGTACTCCCTAAGTATGTTATGTAACAAAGGGCCTTCGGGCCCTTTTTTTGGTCTAGCAAAAATAAGTCGTACATTTTAATAACCAAAAAGAATAACTAACAACTGAAAACCTATGTAGCAAAATGTACATGCTATTTTATATTTTTTTCAGTGTGTTAGTTTGAAGATAGGGCGTAAATTAACAGTCTACGCCGCTTTGTTGGTCAAAAAAATTATACAATAAAGCGCGCAAGCGATATGATCGTCCCCGATTAAGTAAAGACTAAAGACTTTTTGGTAGTATTAAGTTGTCATAGTGATTGTTATTTATGACATAAAGGTGAATTGCGTTAATGAAGAAATTGTTTGGCTTAGTATGTTGTTTAACTGCATCAACTGCGTTTGCGCAGGCTGATGTTAAACAACCACAATTAATTAAAAAGTCGACAATACATGCCAGCATCACAGTGGGGTACGGGGGCATTGAAAACCCGGTACTTGATGCTGATGATGTCACTTCGCCAATTCTGCCAAGTTTTGCTTATTATGATGATAACTGGTATTTCGATGATTTCTCTGTTGGCTACAGCCTATATGAAACAGAAAAATTTTATGTCGATTTACTGGGGCGCTTTAATGACGATGGTTTTTTCTTTGAGCTGGATGGGGTAGATAAACTCTATGCCACAGGTGTTGTTCGTTCGAGTTCAGGGCGACCGACATTACCCACTGCATCACCAATTAATTTAACACCTATAGAACGCGACCTTTCTTACATGGCAGGGTTATCATCGGCAGTAAACGTGTATGATAATATCTGGTTAAGTGCTGCGTATGTGCACGATGTAACCAATGTTCATAATGGTTATGAAATATTGTTCAACGGCTATCATGTATTTGAATTGTTTTCTGGTACTGCAGGTCTTGAAGCGGGCATTAATTACAAAAATGAAGAACTGATCGATTATTACTACACGGTTAACCCATCAGAAAGCAAAACGCGTTTACTAAGCTACAATTTAGAAAGTGCCACTAACTACTACTTCAAAGTAAGTTATGAATATCCGATCAGCGACAGTTTCAGTCTTGATTTCAAACTTAAACATACTTGGCTTGATAGCAACTTAGCTAACTCACATATGATCAATAAAAACGGTTATTTCTCAGGTTTTACGGGAGTTACTTATCACTTTTAGGCCAACGAATGGTGATCTCTGCACCGCCTGTTTGCGAACTGTTAGCCAAGCTAATTTTACCGCCATGCCAACTGGCAATACGATGCACGATATAAAGTCCTAATCCATACCCACTCGCTAGTTTATCTCCTTCACCTTGTTTAAAAGGCTCAATTAACGCATCCGCATTAATTGGTAAGCCAGGTCCATCGTCTGTAATACTTATACTGTAATAGCCTGCTTGTTCTGTGCTACTTATATGGATTGTGTGTTTTGCGTATTTTGTGGCGTTGATCAGTAAGTTTTGTACCGCGATTGCCATAAAGCTTGCTTCGCAATAGGCTGTGTCTATTTCAAGGGCTGGTATGAATTCGAGCTCTTTGTATAAATCGAATTTAGCAATTTCTGTGTTGATCAGTTTAGCTAAGTTAACTTTTTCCTGATTAAACACACTTTGCTGGTGCTCTAAGCGAGCGAACGATAAGTATTGCTCTAGACGTAATTCAATCTCATCAATATCACGTTCAATTTGGCTACCTTCTTGAGATTCCAAATCGGCAATCGACAAAGCAAATCGCATACGGGTAAGGGGAGTGCGAATTTCATGAGAAATAATACGCGATAAGTCATTATGTAGCTGAACAAACTTATTGATGCGCTCAGACATATGGGTGAAGGTGCTGGCTAATGGCGCAATAGATGAATTTGGTTTTATATCAAGCTCTATACGTTGCGGTTTCTTACTAAAACGATGAGCTGCGCGTTGTAATAAGCTCAAATCACGAAATACTGGGCGAATGAATAATAAGATCATCGCACCAAGTAAAAAGTAAAAGGCAAAAAATGCAAGCCAGTCAGTTTTGGCTTGCGAAATCAAAGAAATGGGGCCAACTTTTTGGATGCTACCGTTATTGCCTTTGAGGTATATATACTGCTGATTGTTTTCGGTGACGCTGATAATACCATCTTTATCGAATTTGGCTTGTAATGAATCAGGTAAAACAAGCTCGTTTTGGTTAAAGGAGCTGATCCTAGATTCTTTTTGCTCAGCTATTTGAGCAAGTTCAGCAACACTTATTTGCACACTCGGTATGTGCTCAGAAAAAAACTGATTATAAAGCTGGCCAAAAGCTAAAACTAAGGCAATTAAGCTTACTGTGATAATTAAGTACAGCTTAAAAAATTGCTGCTTCATATTTTTGAAATATCCAAGCTGTATCCTTTACCTCGTACAGACTTGATATCAAGCGTTTCTTTTTGCTCGCTAATGGTTTCTTTAAGCTTTTTACGTAAACGGCTAATTTTTAAATCAATAGCTCGGTCAAGTCCGTCATACTCACGGCCAATAACATGCTTGAATAATACCTCGCGAGAAACCGGTTCTGGGGTGTTTTTCGCAAGGTAGGCAATGATCTCAAATTCACTTTCATTGAGGTTCAATGCTGTATTATGAAAATAGATATCGCGTTTTTTACTATCGATACGCAAAATATCAATTTGGTGTGAAAAGTTATCTTGGCCAACAGTGTGGGCGATAATCGTTTTAACTTTGGCGAGTAACAATTCAGGCTTAATGGGTTTTACAAGGTAGTCGTAAGCACCTAGGTTTAAGCCCTTAATTTGTGATTGCACAGAATCCAGTGCCGTTAGAAAAATAACAGGGCAACTGTACTTTTCTTTCAATTGAGAAATTAACTCAAAGCCATTGCCATCCGGTAGCATCACATCACAGATGATCAGTGAAGGCATAAAGGTGATTTCACTGCTACGGTACGCCTCAGCAGTATTGAATACATCTATGGTATAGCCATGCTTTAACAAAAACGTTTGTATTAAGCTTGCTAATTTCACATCATCTTCAATTAAAAAAATATGCTGCATTATAAACTCCAGCCAAAGCGCCGTTTTATTCGGTAATCTTTAGCTTCATAGCTTGCTATTGACAGTAGTTGTTGCTTAACAACTTGATTGCTCAATGGATTAATTAATTTCACTGTAAGCGGATGCTCAGTCTTAACCGTTAATTTCTCGATAATTAAACCACCTTGTTTGTAACACTGTGTATATTGAGGACGCTGAGTTATTTCTAAACAAAGTTCTTTAAAGGGAGCAACACGAAAATGAATCTGTATATTAAACTCACAGGCTTTTTGTTTTGCATCTGTCACACACACGGTGGGTGAGACTTTAAAAAAAGGTTGCTCGGGACTGTCATCGCTTAAACAAAGCGACGAAAAACAAAGACAAAAAAACAGTAATAGCCAACTAAATCGGTTTATCATTTAACCAAGTCTCTGTTTTTTAGAAGTCTTTTCTTCAAAGTAACAATAACCATCGAAAGCTGATGTAACCTGCCCAACTCACTTTGAGTACTCATTTTTTTGCCGTTTATTATAATTATTATTTATGCAGCCTATGAGTGGCGATTACACGATAAAAAAGCGTGTCTATCATACCTCATTTATCGTTATAGCTACAAATAGGTGCTATGCAAAGCCAGTAATTTCAACCTATTGGCGTATTTTCTTTATATTCTAAAGTTAGCTTGTTGTTTTAAAAGGGAAACTGAATTTATATTTAGTTTTAGCTAATAGTTTTTCACTAAATTTAGTTGGGCCTTAGTCTTTACTATTCTGCGTTATTTGTTAATTGTTTCGTACAAATTGATACAATTTAAATTTAGCCTATCAAAACCACTATTTTAGCTCATGCATTTAAACATATGCTGAGCGCGTGATTAATAATTAACAGATTCGACCTCTATTTTCATTTTATCTGGTAGTATAGTCAGGTTATAAGTAGTTTAAGCAGTGAACAATTATGTTAAGTCCTTATTATCAGCAACATGCTGATTACGTTTCTATCTCACGTGAGCAAGGCTGTCGTTTTGCCAAGTTAGTGGCTGATGATTTCAATCCGTTACACGATAAAGATGCCAAAAAGTTTTGTGTGCCGGGCGATTTACTTTTTTCGCTGGTTTTAAACCGCTATGGCATCAGTGAAAAAATGGAATTCACGTTTGCAGGCATGGTTGATGAAAATTCAAAGCTGACTTTCCCTGAAGGGGCTGATGAGTTTGCGATCACCGATGGCGAAAAAGTCATGCTAAAAGTGAAACGAGAAGGGGCTGTTAGCCAATGTCCTGAGTTAACAAATAGCTTAATCAAAAACTATGTTGAGTTCTCTGGCACGACCTTCCCGCACGTGATTATTCCATTGATGGGGAAGCAGGATGTGATGATCAATCCAGCGCGTCCAATGGTGATTTACGAATCAATGCTGATTAACCTTGACCGTCTTGATATCAGCGCACCTGAATTACAATTTGCTGAGCCTGATTTTGAGTTTACTGGCAAACGCGGCAAAATCACGCTTCGCTTCAACCTATTAGAAAATGGCGAAAAAGTAGGGGCGGGTGAAAAACACATGCTTGTGTCTGGCATTCGTGACTATTGCCAAGCAACGGTTGATGACCTAATTAGTTTTTATAATCAACGTAAAGAATCACTTAAACCAGCGTAATCTTTACAATTGCTACAAAGGGCGCTGATTGCGCCTTTTTTGTTGCTGATGTTCCGCGTACAATAGCGCTTTTATAGCCAAATGTACTTCAGACTATGTCAGTAGCGAACTTTTCAGAGTTAAATCTTGCCCCTGCATTGCTAACAGCCCTGCAAGCAGAGAATTATCACACACCTACAGCAATTCAAGCGCAAACAATCCCACTTATTTTAGCGGGTGCTGATGTAATGGGCAGTGCACAGACGGGAACGGGCAAAACCGCCGCGTTTGTTTTGCCACTACTGCACAATTTGCTATCTGCTGAAGTACTCCCTGATGCCGTTAAAGTCCTAATTTTAACACCTACCCGGGAGCTCGCTCAGCAAGTATTTGCAAGTGTAGAGCGTTATGCTGCGCATACTGAAATAAAAGCAGCACTGGCTTATGGCGGTGCTAGTATTGGCCCACAAACTAAAGCCATAAAAGGGGCGCAGGTTGTAGTGGCAACACCTGGGCGTTTACTTGATCATGTGATCAAAGGCAGTATTAAGCTTTCAAGTATCAATGCGCTGGTATTTGATGAAGCTGATCGCATGCTTGATATGGGCTTTATTGACGAAATTAAACGTATCTTGCGCCATGTGCCGAAAGAGCGCCAAACCTTACTTTTTTCAGCCACATTTGACGACAGCATCTTTAAACTCAGTAAGCAGTTATTAAATGATCCTAAATTAGTTGAAGTGAATAAACGCAACTCAGCAGCGGTTGAAGTTGAGCAGCTAGTTTATGCGGTTGATGAAGACCGTAAGCGCGAGCTGGTATCTCACATGATTGGCATGAAAAATTGGCAGCAAGTACTGATATTCACTCGTACTAAACAAACCGCCGATGTGCTTGCTAAAGAAATGTGTAAAGACGGCTTAAAAACCGAATCTATTCATGGCGATAAAAGCCAAGGTGCGCGTGATAAAGCACTGCAAAATTTTAAATCAGGTGCGACAAGAGTACTGGTTGCGACAGATGTTGCTGCGCGTGGTCTTGATATTGCCTCACTCAAGTATGTGATTAACTATGAGTTGCCTTATGTGGCTGAGGACTACGTACACCGTATTGGTCGAACAGGACGTGCTGGCGAGAAAGGGATGGCGATGTCGCTGGTTAGCATCGATGAGCAGTGGCTATTGGACGAAATAGATATCTTACTCGACACAAGACTCACGCCGCAGTGGTTACCAGGGTATGAGCCTGATTTAACCAAAGAGCCAAAGCAAGTTCGTAAAAATACTAATAAGGCACGCCGCTCTCGTGATAAAAAACGTATTTTAGGGCAAAAAAGTAGGAGACGTTCCTAAATCTGGCATATATTTATACTATCCTCCGGCTAAAGTTGAGAGTTTAGTATGTTAGAAGAGAATAAATGGACGTTCCGCCGCGCTGATAAACAGTTCTCCTTAGAAAAGTGGCAGAAAACAATTGATCTCATGACCGAGTTGTTTTCTGCTCCCGCAGGTTTTATCGTTCATAAAACAGATGATGTTTATCGTATTATCGTCTCCAGTGAGCAACAAGAAAACCCCTATGATGCCGGGGCTGAATTAAGCGCCGACGATAATATCTTCTGCAAAAAAGTACTGCGTGACATGGCACCGCTTTATGTGGATCACGCCAGCCAAGACAGTCAATGGGATGACAGCCCTCTGGTAAAAGATGGTTTTGAGTCTTATCTTGGGGTGCCAATTAGCTGGCCAAGTGGCGAGCCCTTTGGCACCTTTTGTGTTATGGATTTTAAACAAACCCATTATCAACAGAGCTTTTTAGAACTAATCGAGCAGCTTCGCGATATGGTCGAAGATGACCTTGCACTGTTAGACAACTTTACGCAAATGCGTGAAATTGCCATGCTTGATTCATTGACCAATATTTATAATCGCCGTGCAATAGATTTGCTTTGCCAACATAAATTAAATATATCGAAACGACTTGGTTTTGATATTAGTTGTCTATTTATCGATATAAATAGCTTTAAGCCACTCAATGATACGTATGGCCATGAAGTGGGCGATCTCGCGCTGATTTGTTTAGCTGACACCATGAAAGAATGCCTACGTGAAACCGATATTATTGGCCGTCTAGGGGGCGATGAGTTTATTGCGTTATTGCAAGTTCAGCCCGGTGATTGCATAGACAGCATCGCTGATAAGCTCAACACCACCTATCAATCTAATTTAGAGAAGCGGGGCATTCCTGTTACGAGCTTAAGTATTGGTTCAGGGGTAATAGCTCAGCCAAAAGAAAACTATGCTGAGCTATTAAAACGAGCAGATGAAGATATGTATGAGAAAAAGCAAGCTTCTAAGGCAGCACGCTAAGCTATTTGCTTCTCAGCTAGATTTAACTCCATAGTTGCTTTAAGTAAACGGTAAAGGTTAATTGACGCATCAATTTCTTCTTTACGATTGGTTAAGCTCTCAATATTTAAACCTAGCGGTACATCTAAATGTGCGCAGCTTTGTAAAATTAAGTCGAGATTCTCACGGCAAATTCGCACTGATTCACTCAATGTATTTGCCGAATCTAACATGCGGTATTTAGTCGCTTCTGGTACAGAAATACCTAACCATTCCATAAATTCTAAGGTTTTTTCACCACCACAAGGGGTAAACGTCAGAATAATGCGTTTTGGTGCTGTGCCTTGTGCTTTACAGCTACGCGCATAGCTGGTGATTAAATCAATCGTTGCTTGGGCATTGTAAACGGCTTGTGAGATGAAAAACTTACAACCTTGCGCTGTTTTTTCAACTAAACGCTCATGTTCATTACGTTTGCTGGCATGGCGCTCGGCAATAGTAACACCACCTAAAAATACATCACTGTTCTGTTTTGCCAGCGTTTTATATGCATCAGGTAGGCTTAATTTGATGTCGCCATGAGATGATGGGCTACCCACCAACACTAAGTTTTTTAGTTCAAAGTCGTTACGTGTTTCGTTTAACCATTCGGTAAATTCAGCTTCTCCACGCTGGGCAACACTTTTATAAGTGATCACATCAAGTTGTGACAAGCTACGTAGTAACTGACTGTATTCACGAGGATCTACCGTTTCTTTAAACGGAAAAGGACGCGGCTTTGCAATACGGCTACTCTCATCTTGAATGTCGTAGATGATTACACCGTCGTATTCAATTTCGTGTAAACGACCGAGCAGCTTCTGAGCAATGGTCTCAAGCTGTGCTTTATCAGTACCAGACTTTGGTGGTGTGGTACCAATTAGGTAGACACCTTGATTGGTGTCTTCAATTTTCTCTTGTAATGATAAAGCCATAATCCTCATTCCAGCTCGTGCTAATGTCTATGACAAATAATATAGCAGCCATTTAGACGTCTAGATAGATTTTTTTCTTGAAAGTTTTTCAATGACTATGAATTTTACTCAAGTTTAAAGCTGAGCGTTTCGCAAAATTGACACACCTGTTTACATAAATTATTGCTCTGACCCTCATATTTTCTGGCGCTTTGATGCATAATCAAGCAGCAATGATTATGAGAAAAATAACTAACAAGGGAACATTATGAAATTTAGATTATTAGCAACCAGTGTTGCTGTAACACTTGCTTTAAGTGGCTGCGCAAGTAACTCACAGTCAACGATGGTTAAAGAAGTCGAAATTGAGCAGCAAGTAAGCCAAGATGATAACCGTGTATTTAGCCAAGATTACCTATTAGAAGAGCTTGAGAATGGCCTTCGCGTGATGGTAGTTAAAACAGATTACCCAGATGTTGTGTCACTGCAAATTCCAGTATCGGTTGGTTCACGTAATGAGGTTGAAGCAGGTAAAACCGGTTTTGCACACTTCTTTGAGCATATGATGTTTAAAGGCTCTGAAAAATTCCCACAAGATGTGTATTCAGATATTTTAAAAAACTCGGGTGTTGATAATCGCGCGTATACGACCAACGATTACACTAACTATCACTTAAACTTCTCAAAAGAGCACTTAGATAAAGTGCTCGAAATTGAAGCTGATATTTTCCAAAACCTGACTTACAGCGAAGAGCAGTTCCGCACCGAAGCGCTGACTGTAAAAGGTGAGTATTTAAAGAATAATGCTAGCCCAATTCGTAAGTTACTTTCTGCGGTTCGTAACGAAGCATTCAAAAAGCATACCTATAAGCACACCACCATGGGCTTTTTCGAAGACATTGAAGCTATGCCTGATCAAATGGCCTATGGTAAAGAGTTTTTCGCTAAATTTTATAAGCCTGAGTATGTATCTTTAGTCATTGTTGGTGATGTTGATCCACAAGAGACCATGGCAATGGTGAAAAAGCATTGGGGTAATTGGAAAAAAGGTGATTACCAAGCAGATATTCCTGTTGAACCAAAGCAACAAGCCGCAAAATATGTACATGAAAAAAATGATGGTTTACCAGGCCACTGGTTGCTTGTGTCTTATAAAGGCACTGAATGGGATCCAACTCAAAAAGACCGTGCTGCTCTTGATTTGATCTCACAGCTGTATTTCTCTAACAACTCGGCACTTTATCAAGAGCTTGTTGTTGATAAACAAATTGCCAGCCAAATGTTTACCTATAACCCAGATACTAAAGATCCGGGTTTATTACATGTGTTTGTAAAAGTCGAAAACGAAGCGGACCTGGCTAAAGCCCGTGATGCGATTAACCGTACCTATGCACAAGCGCGTACTGAATTAGTAGATGCGCAAAAGTTAGCGGATTTAAAATCAAACCTAAAGTATAGCTTTATAAATGGTCTTGATTCATCGCAGTCAATAGCTTCAACACTTGCAAGCTACATGCACTTTGAGCGTGATCCTGAAGTGATTAACCAACTTTATGCCACAGCTGACAGCATCACTCCGGATGATATCAAAGCGGTAGCAAACAAATATTTTGTTGATCCGAGCCGTACCACGGTGACAATGTCGGCGCTTGATAAAGTGGCTGGTTTTGAGCAAGAAGTTGATTTAAATGCCTTGGTTGCCAGTATCGAGCAAGCCCCAACAGAGCGTCACTTTAAAGTACTTGATAAAACCAATAGCTCACCACTGGTTGATGTTAACTGGTTATTTAATACCGGCGCAGCGGCTGATCCACATGGTAAAAAAGGCTTAGCAGCACTCACTGCAGCGATGCTAGCGCAAGGTGGCTCAGAAACTATGAGCTACAAAGATATTCAAAAAGCGTTATACCCACTAGCGGGAAGCTTTGGCTATCAAATCGATAAAGAGATGATTTCACTACGCGGCCGTGTACATAAAGACAATGCCGCGCAGTGGTATGCACTTGTTAGCGACCAGTTGTTAAATCCTGGCTTTAGAGAAGATGATTTCAAGCGTCTGAAAAAAGAGCTTATTGATAGCATTAAAGCAGGCCTGAAAGCGTCAAATGACGAAGAGCTAGGTAAAGAAGTGCTTTATCATCAGCTTTATAAAGGCCACCCGTATGAAAGCTATAACTATGGTGATTTATCAGACCTTGAAGCACTGACACTTGACGATGTAAAAGCGTTTTATGCTAACCAGTTTACTCAATCTAAGTTAACAGTAGGTCTAATTGGTGCGATTCCGAGTGATGTTAAATCGACGATGATGAAAGATTTAACATCGCTTCCACAAGGTAAAGAAAGCCGCTTAACGATCCCTGATGCGCCAGAACTTAAAGGTCATCATGCAACGATTGTTGAAAAATCAGCGCAATCTACCGCTGTGTCATTTGGTTTCCCAATCGATACAATTCGTAGTAGCGATGACTGGACAGCGCTTTGGTTAGTGCGTTCTTACTTTGGCGAACACCGCAGCTCAAACAGCTTCTTGTATCAGCGCATTCGTCAAACCCGTGGTATGAACTATGGTGATTATGCATACATTGAGTACTTCCCGCGCGGTATGTTCCAAACGAAACCTGATGCTAACTTAGGTCGTTCAGAGCAAATTTTCCAAGTGTGGTTACGTCCGCTTCGTTCTAATAACGATGCGCATTTTGCAACGCGTACGGCATTATTTGAGCTTGATAAGCTAATTAAAAATGGCATCAGCAAAGAAGATTTTGAAGCGACTCGTAACTTCTTAATTAACTTTGTGCCACAAATGGTTGCAAGCCAAGATCGCCAGTTAGGCTATGCACTTGATAGTGAGTTCTATAACACTGAGAGCTTTGTTGACTATGTGCGCGGCAAGCTTGAAAAGCTAACCCTTGATGATGTTAACCGTGTTATTCGCGATAACCTGCAAACAGAGAATATTCACTATGTGTTTATTACTGGTGACGGCAAAGACATGCAAAAGCGCCTTGCTTCAGAGCAAACATCACCAATGGTGTATAACGCTGAAAAACCAGCAGAACTTGTTGCTGAAGATAAAGTGATTGCAGACTATAAGCTTGCAATACCAGCGAAAAACATTTCAGTACTTGATGTCGAAAAAGTATTTCAGTAATAACTGAATAAACAGGCTCTAATCAATGCCCCTAATCAGGGGCATTTTTCTATGTTTAATGGCTCGATGTTATCAGCAACCACAAGCTGATTTCGGCCAGCTTCTTTTGCTTGATAAAGCGTGTTATCAGCCATTTCAATGAGTAACATGGCATCATCAATGCTACTAGGGCAGATAGTTGCTAAACCAATACTAACCGTCAAGGGATGACCGGCAAGCTCTGGTAATTGAAGCGTATTTAGCGCTGCCATAAAACGCGTCACGAGTTTTTGTGCTTGATGGCTTTGCGTGTTACCAAGTACCAGTACAAATTCTTCACCGCCGTATCTAGCGCACAAGTCACCAGGTCTGCGAGTATAATCTGGTAATAGTTTTGCCACTTCTTTCAAGCAAATATCACCCACCAGATGACCAAAGTTGTCATTAAGAGACTTAAAGTTATCAAGATCGATCATGGCTAACGACAAGGGGTGCTTTAAACGTGCACAGCGACTCCATTCCTGTTTATAAAAATCATCAAAATGACGTCGGTTAGCTATTTGTGTGAGGCCATCGATACGGGCGAGTTCTTGTACTTGCTGCTCGGCGATTTTACGTTCGGTAATATTCAAGTGGCTGATCACAACATAACCTGCTGTGCCAAGTTTTAAAGGCACTGCGCGCATCATAAACCAGCGGTTTTCGGTATCACTGTGGCAAGGGTACTCGAGGTAAAACTCGGAGAGTTGTTGCTTAATAACTTGGTTTATTCCGGTGTAGGCTTTTGCACCAAATTCATCGCCATTGGTAGCAGCTGATTTGCAAATAGCAAGGTAGTTTTGATCTTCCCATTGAGTGTTACACTGGCAATTATTCTCATCGCCAAATGTCTGCCAACTACGATTTACAAACTTGATATCACCCGAGTCATTAATCACCACAATATGCTCAGAGATCGTATCGAGTATTGATTTTAGAAACTCTTTTGATTCAACCACATTAGTTCCTAGCCATTGTCACTTTTTTAAGATTAGCAATAAATGCTGGGTTTTCACCGTGGTTTACATAAAAAACAATTAATAAGGTATTGTCTTTTACTTATAGCTTGGCTATTTGAAAGTAGATATCTACAGATATCTGTAGGTGCTGATATGAAAAAACTGCCAGCACCTAGCTCAACGCTCAGTTCTGACAGTTATATTTTATTTATATGCTTAGAAATGCTAAAGCATTGCGCCAATTTTAACTGCTAGTGCAAATAGCATGGTTGCTATTACAAAGCCGATAAGTGTAGCGTAGCCGCGTTGTTCTTTGGTCATCTATCACTCCTAAAAAATAACAAATACCGTTGCCATACCAAGCGCAAAACTTACAAACGAAGAAGCCGCTACGATTGCAGCGAGATTTTGCTTACTCACTGCATGTGTTGTGCTTTGTTCTGGTGTTTCGTCATCGAGCTTAATAAGCTCACCTTGGCGCACTTCAAAAACTGCGCATAGGCTCATAGTGGTTTCTTTTGATGCCGCACCTTCTTTTTCAACTCGTTGAATAGTACGTAGGCTTACATCACAGGCATCGGCTAGTTGCTGCTGCGTCCAATCGAATTTAAGCCTGAGTGCTTTTATTGTATTGGGATTCAGTTGCATTACTTACTTCCCAAGAAATGGTTCAATAAAAGTAACGACAGCATAACCCGATATTGCCCCACCAATAAAACAACCTAAGGTAACCAAAGCTACTTGTTTTGGATTATCAGTAAGTGAGGTTTGTGTGCTCTGTTTAACTAATTTGTCAGCTTTATAAAACGAACATTCAAGCTTGCCTGTCAGTATATTTTGCATCTCAAATTTGACTGCATAAGCATTACCTTGGTAGTTAAAGTCATGATGGCTTTTAAAGCCGAAGCTGCGTTTTTCACTTACCAATTCGTCGTTTACATATACTTTTTCTTTACCGCTCATGATATGACCAAAGCATGCGATTTGGTTGTCACCATCTTGAAAGTAAAATTTATAACCTAGCTTGTGTGAGTTTAGTACGTCGTTTTTCATCATCGTTTCCTTGTTAAGTTGATGATGTAAATTTAATGATTATTTTTGTTTTTTACGCCGTCAGCGATATGCCAGTTCCTATTTTGGCATATGACAGGCAAGATGTCATATCTGTTTTGTCATTGAAAAGTAAGCACTTTAATTAAGTTTCTCGGCTAGAGTTAGAATTTGCTACTGTCATATGCGATTGGCAAAAAAGCACAGCAAAAAGAGTAAAAATAGGTATTGTTACTCTGGTTATTAGATATAACCAGAACAAATAAACAACGGGTTAGTACATCTTGCTACAAATCCGTTAAACTTAAGGCTTAGCAGTTAGGTACAACCAGAAAGGCAATATTATGCGTCATGAAATTTGGCAAAAGCTTCGAGATGAAGCAAACGAAGTCGTTTCCCGTGAACCGCTTTTAGCAAGTCACGTTTATTCGTGCGTGTTAAATCATGAATGCTTAGGTTCGGCGCTGAGCTTTATTGTGGCAAATAAACTTGCAGATGCGGTGGTATCAGCATTTACTATCCGTGAATTATTCGACCAAGCCTTTGTTAAATGTGATCTAATGCTGACGCATGTGGCTCATGACATAAAAGCAGTTAAAGATCGCGACCCTGCGGCCGATAGTTACTTAACTGTTATTTTGAACCTTAAAGGCTTCCATGCAATACAAGCACACCGACTCGCAAATTGTTTATGGCAACAAAACCGAAAAGAGCTTGCTCGCTTCATTCAAAGCAGAACCTCAGAAGTATTTGGCGTTGACATCCATCCTGCTTGTAAAGTTGGTCATGGTATTATGTTTGACCATGCAACTGGGATTGTAATTGGTGAAACAGCAGTTATTGAAGATAACGTATCGATTCTACAATCTGTAACCTTAGGTGGTACGGGTAATGAGCAAGGTGACCGCCATCCAAAAATTCGCGCCGGTGTTTTGATTGGCGCAGGTGCAAAAGTACTAGGTAATATCGAAGTAGGAGAGGGGGCGCGTATTGGTGCAAACTCTGTCGTGTTAAGTGCAGTTCCAGCACATACAACTGTGGTTGGGGTACCTGCTAAAGTGGTCGGCAAACCGAGCTGTCCCTGTCCAGCAGAGAGCATGAACCAAAACTTTTTAGATGATGGTACGACTACCGCTAGTAATGCCTCCCACACCAGTGCTATGTTGTAGTTTTACACTTTAAAAGAGCAATGGAATTGTCTAAGTTATCCTTCGGATTAGCAGTTACAGCGTCATTTATTTGTGGCGCTGTCGCTATGTCACTTTTTCAATCAGACCCACAACAACAGCCACACACTTATCAGCAAGAATTTGTTGAAGAACAAATAGTTCAAGCACCAGAGCAGCAAGCCACTGCTATAGCGCCTGTTATTAATAAACAAGTCGCTGAAGTTAATTCAGATAGTTCAGTAGCTGATAGCAAAAGCGAGCTTGAGCAACAAATAGTAGAGTTAAAGTTACAAGTCGAAAATCAACAAGCTGTGATTGCTAGTTACCGTTCAAGTGCGATACCTCCACAGCAAATCGACTCACACCTGGATGAACTTTATACCTTGTTAGAAGAGCAATCTCGGGATGAGGCTTGGGCCTACCAAGTTGAAACAGCCATGAGTGATTTTTTAATCATGGCCGATTTACCAGTGCAACCACAGCTCAGTGTCTCTACATGCAAAAGCTCTGTGTGTCAGTTTAAGCTATTGCAACCAGAGGATGTTGATGATTTGCCAAGTCATTATTGGCGTAACATGACCGATAAGATGATGGAACAAAGCTGGTGGAAGCAATTTAAATTTACCTCCACCACCTCAAGTGACGATAGTCTAACAATCATCGCAAGCACGCAGTAATTTTATACAACTTTTGATTGTAGCTGCCCATCTGCAAGCTCGGTGGTTATAAGCTCACCAGAACTTACATCGTTAACCGATTTCACTACACTACCGTGCTGGTTTTTAGTAATACTATAACCACGTGCTAACACACTGAGTGGGCTCACAGAATCTAAACGGCTCGCTTGTAAAGAAAGCTGGTTTCGAGAACTTGAAAGTTGTTGCTGCATCGCTTGTGTGAGGCGGGCATGCAATTGCGCCAGTTGATGCTCGCTTTTCGCTAGCTGCTTTTCAGGAGAACGTTGCATTAAGCATGGTGTTAGGTTAGCAAGTACTCGCTCATATCGCTGGATTTTGCCACTCATTGCGCTGTGTAAGGCCAAACTAAGTTCATCTAGTTTTTGCGCTTGTTGATTGAGTTGATTACGGGGATGGCATAGCTGCAAGCGATGCTCAAATTGAGTGGCAGTACTGCGTTTTACAGCTAAAGCGTGTTTAAAGGCATGATTTAAGTGCCTAACTAACTGCGTAACTTTGTTATGTAGCTCTTCGGTATTTGGACTAACTAGCTCTGCGGCTGCAGAAGGTGTTGCGGCGCGAATATCGGCAACATAATCACTAATTGTGGTATCGACCTCGTGACCAACGGCGCTAACAATAGGTAAGCGACTTTCAAAAATAGCGCGAGCTAATTGCTCATGGTTAAAACACCACAAATCTTCGAGTGAACCACCACCACGACCTAATATAAGCACATCTACTTCGTTGCGCTGATTGGCGATGTTTATTTTTTCTATTAATTGGCTGTGGGCATCTGCACCTTGCACCATAGCTGGGTAAATCACGACTTCAAGCTGCGGAGCACGGCGTTTAAGTACCGTTAGAATATCGCGTATAGCCGCACCTGTGGCTGAGGTGATTACCCCAACGCGATTAATATTGGTTGGTAATGGTTTTTTATGGGCTGAGCTAAATAGACCTTCGGCAGCTAAGCGCATTTTTAGCGCATCGAATTCTTGCTTTAATAAGCCTTCACCTGCAGGGGCCATATGCTCAACAATCAGCTGATAATCACCACGAGGTTCATATAAAGATACGCGGGCACGCACAGTTACTTGTGCACCATTGCTCGGGCGAAAAGTTTGGCCGCGATTATTGCCGCGCCACATTGCCGCTTTTACCTGTGCTCGGTCGTCTTTTAACGTAAAGTACCAGTGTCCAGATGCAGGGGCTATAAAGTTAGAAATTTCACCATTTAAGATAAGCGATGAAAAGCCTTGTTCAAGAACATGGCGAATTTCCTTATTTAGGCGCGAGACCGTGTAAACAGGCTGTGTTGATTGCGTAAAAGCCATTAAAAACCCCAGTAAAAAATTCTCTGTGTACTTTAACACAAATAAATGAATAATTTTATTTACTCGTGCTCACAACGCTGATAAAATTTGGCCGCAATTCCTTATACTCAGATCCACATGTGAGAAGTTGCACTATGCTAAGAATCGCTAAAGAAGCTCTTACCTTTGACGACGTACTTTTAGTACCAGGTCATTCTACTGTTTTGCCACACACGGCAAATATTTCAACTCGCTTAACGCGTGGTATCAATCTTAACTTGCCGCTAGTTTCAGCATCTATGGATACTGTAACAGAAGCACGCTTAGCGATTGCTTTAGCGCAAGAGGGCGGTTTAGGTTTCATCCACAAAAACATGACAATTGAAGAGCAAGCTAAAAACGTTCGTAAAGTTAAAACTTACGAAGCGGGCATTGTTTCTTTCCCTGTTACTGTGACTGCGGATCTTACAATTGCTGATGCTATCGCGCTTTCAGAAGACAAAGGTTTTTCAGGTTTCCCTGTAACCGACGCTGACAATAACCTTGTTGGTATTGTGACAAGCCGTGATATGCGTTTTGAAACGAAACTTGAGCAACCTGTTTCTACAGTAATGACGAAAAAAGAATCGTTAGTGACTGTTAAAGAAGGTGCAGACCGTGATGAAATCTTAGGTCTAATGCACGAGCACCGTATCGAAAAAATTCTCGTAGTTGATGATGCATTTAAACTTAAAGGCATGATCACTGTAAAAGATTATCAAAAAGCACAAGACAAGCCGCATGCATGTAAAGACGATCAAGGTCGTCTACGTGTAGGTGCAGCTGTTGGTGTTGGCGCGGGTACTGATGAGCGTATCGCAGCACTTGTTGAAGCAGGTGTTGACGTATTACTTATCGATACATCACATGGCCACTCACAAGGTGTTATCGACCGTGTTGCACAAACACGTCAAGCATACCCAGATCTACAAATCGTAGCAGGTAACGTTGCAACAGCTGAAGGCGCGATTGCCCTTGCTGATGCGGGTGTTGATGCTGTTAAAGTTGGTATCGGCCCTGGTTCTATCTGTACTACTCGTATCGTAACAGGTTGTGGTGTTCCACAAATTACTGCTATTTCTGACGCAGTTGAAGGCTTAAAAGGCCGTGATATTCCTGTTATTGCTGACGGTGGTATCCGTTTCTCTGGTGACATCGTAAAAGCACTTGTTGCTGGTGCATCATGTGTAATGGTGGGTTCAATGTTAGCCGGTACTGAAGAAGCACCGGGTGAAGTTGAGCTATATCAAGGTCGTTACTACAAATCATACCGTGGTATGGGTAGCCTTGGTGCTATGGACCAAAAAGAAGGTTCATCAGACCGTTACTTCCAAAAATCGAACGAAGCAGACAAGCTTGTTCCTGAAGGTATCGAAGGCCGTGTTGCTTATAAAGGTCCTATCGCGACAATCATTCATCAACAAGTGGGTGGTCTACGCAGTGCAATGGGCTTAACAGGCTGTGCAACAATTGAAGAGTTAAATACTAAACCTCAATTTGTTCGCGTAACTTCAGCTGGTATGGGTGAGTCACACGTTCACGACGTGCAAATCACTAAAGAAGCGCCAAACTACCGCCTAGGTTAATTACCTTAAGGTATTGAAATTACATGGGCTAGCATTTGCTAGCCCTAATTTATTGATCATCTCCCTTTGGGAGAGCAGTTCCTGACTAACGAGATACTCCATGAGCAAAGACATTCACGATTCACGAATTCTCATTTTAGATTTTGGTTCGCAATACACACAGTTAATCGCACGTCGTATACGTGAGATTGGTGTTTACTGTGAGCTATGGGCATGGGATGTAACTGAAGAGCAAATCCGCGAATTTAATCCACAAGGTATTATTTTGTCGGGTGGCCCTGAGTCTACAACACTTGAAAACAGCCCACGTGCTCCTGAGTATGTATTTAACGCAGGCGTTCCAGTACTTGGTATCTGTTACGGCATGCAAACAATGGCAACGCAACTAGGTGGTAGCGTACACAGCTCTGATAAGAAAGAGTTTGGTTATGCGCAAGTTGAAAAAGTAGGTAACTGTGCGTTATTCGATGCTATCGAAGACCACATTACTGATGGCGGTGCAGGCGTACTAGACGTTTGGATGAGCCACGGCGATAAAGTGATGGAAGTACCTGAGACTTTCAAAACAACTGCTAAAACTTCAACATGTCCACATGCTGCAATGTCTTGGGAAGAAAAACGTTTTTACGGCGTACAGTTCCACCCAGAAGTAACTCATACTCACCAAGGTTTACGTTTACTTGAGCGCTTCGCGATTGATATCTGTGGCTGTGAAAAACTATGGACACCAGCTAAAATCATCGACGATGCTATTGAGCGTATTAAGGAAACTGTAGGTGATGACGAAGTTATCTTAGGTTTATCAGGTGGTGTTGATTCATCTGTTGTTGCCATGCTTATTCACCGTGCAATCGGCGACAAGCTAACGTGTGTATTCGTTGATAACGGTCTTCTTCGTTTAAACGAAGGTCAGCAAGTTATGGACATGTTCGGTAACAAGTTTGGCCTAAACATTGTTAAAGTAGATGCTGAAGATCAATTCTTAGCAGACTTAGCAGGTAAGTCAGACCCAGAAGATAAGCGTAAAGCGATTGGTCATACCTTCATTAAAGTATTTGACGAGCAAGCTAAAAAGCTGAAAAGTGCTAAATGGTTAGGTCAAGGTACTATCTACCCAGACGTAATCGAATCTGCTGCATCTGCAACAGGTAAAGCACACGTAATTAAGTCTCACCACAACGTAGGTGGTTTACCAGACGACATGGAAATGGGTCTTGTTGAGCCGTTACGTGAGCTATTCAAAGATGAAGTACGTAAAATTGGTCTTGAGCTTGGTCTACCATACGACATGCTTTACCGTCACCCATTCCCGGGTCCTGGTTTAGGTGTTCGTGTACTTGGTGAAATCAAGAAAGAGTACTGTGACTTACTACGTCGCGCAGATGCTATCTTCATTGAAGAGCTACACAAAGCAGAGCTTTATCACAAAGTAAGTCAAGCCTTCACTGTATTCTTACCAGTTAAATCGGTCGGTGTAATGGGTGATGCGCGTAAATACGACTGGGTTGTATCGCTACGTTGTGTAGAAACAATCGACTTTATGACAGCACGTTGGTCACATTTACCTTATGAGTTCTTAGGTGTGGTTTCTAACCGTATCATCAACGAAATCGATGGTATCTCACGTGTTGTTTACGATATTTCAGGTAAGCCACCGGCAACAATCGAGTGGGAATAATTTTATTATTCTGACCTGAATTGGTACAAAAACGGCGAATTAGCTTGCTAATTCGCCGTTTTGTTTATTTAAGAAGCAGTTAAACTAAAAACTGTGTTTTTTTACTTTACCTTTGAAAAAAGCTCTATATAATTCGTCGTCATTGCAGGGGCGTAGTTCCAATTGGTAGAACAGCGGTCTCCAAAACCGACGGTTGGGAGTTCGAATCTCTCCGCCCCTGCCATTTCTTCCTTCTTTACTTTAATCGCAAATCTCCCTATATTACTTGCTCTTAATCATGATTGAGTTGTTATGAATCCAAGTTACGCTGCGATATTCTCTGTACAATCTTTAGAGTTGAATCAACACTATCGAACTGCGCCTGATGCTTCTGGCGAACAGATACCAAACACTCAACAAGAAACATTGACGCTTCCGTTACAGTTTCACCAAGACCTCGAAAAAGCATTTGCGCCGTTAGTTATTACTCAAATCGTTAAAACAGCAAATATTAGCTGGCAAGAGGGTTGCTTAGGCTTACCAAGCGATAAGCTGAATGGCGAACAGAAAAAACAACTTTGGTCTTTAATCGGTGAACAACTTGATAAGCTTTAAACCTGTAGATGCAACCTATATTAGCCAGTTAATGGCTATCGAAAACGCCTGCCATAGTCACCCGTGGACAGAGAAAACTATGCTGTCGTGTTTAGCTGGGCGTTATTTTAACCTAGCTGCTTTTCAAGGTGATGAGATGCTAGGTTTTTATATTGGTGAACAAGCGGGCCCAGATTACACTTTAATGGATATTTGTGTTGCGCCGAAGTACCAAGGGCAGGGCATTGCTAAGCAGTTGTTAAATGCATTTATTGAGCACGGCGAGCAGCACCAAGCTGAAAACCTATTCTTAGAAGTGCGTGAGTCGAACGCTCCTGCTATTGGCCTGTATGAAAGCGCTGGCTTTTCACATATGTCGGTGCGCAAGAACTACTACCCAACCGCGACAGGCAACGAAGACGCTATTTTAATGGGGATGAGCTTTAGCCTTTAAGATGCTTCTTCAAGGGCATTGATAAGCGCATCGTAGCATTGCTCCACCTGTTCAGTTTGATTACTGCGTAGCGCATTTTCAAGCTGACCAGCTGTCTTATGAATGGCTTCAAAACTAAAACATCCCGCACTGCCTTTTAAGCTGTGTGCTAATGAACGTAGCGCTTCCCACTCTTTAGCGCGATACAACTGCACGACCTGGCTTAAGTAATCAGGTAATTTTGAGCGATAGTTGTCGTTAATTTGTTGGAACTTTTCACTTTTTAGTAAGTTTTCCCACTTGTTTTGACTGTCTTTTTCAATGTGTAAGTAGCTTACAAGCACTTGCTCTAGAGCATCTTTGTCGATTGGTTTGGCGAGTGCTTCATCACAGCCCGCTTCAATGTAGGTGTCAACATCGGTTTTCATTACATTGGCTGTAAGCGCAATGATAGGGCCATCATAGGCTGCGTGACGTAGCATTTGCGTTGCTTCTAAGCCACCCATGACTGGCATCTGCATATCCATGATGATGAGCTGATAATCATTAACTAATGCCATTTCTACTGCTTCTGCACCGTTTTTCGCGATGTCTGGCTCAAGCCCCCAAGTTTGTAACAGCAGTTTTATTAGCAACTGGTTATCTGGGTTATCTTCGGCCACCAGTATATTGGCATCAAAACTGTTTGCTGCAAATGAAAGCTGAACGTCTTTACTTGGCGATAGTTGCTCATAGCTATGAATAAAGGCCTCGTACTTAAGCTGTTCGGCATTTAAGTGAGCAGCAACTTGTACGGTAAAACAACTGCCGTTTCCAGGTTCACTAATAAGCTGTACATCACCACCCAATAACTGGGCTAAGTTCTTCGATATACACAAGCCAAGACCCGTACCACCAAAGCGGCGAGTTGTCGTCGCATCGGCTTGTTCAAACGGTTTAAATACCCGTTCGACTTCGCGCTCAGACATACCGATACCGGTATCTTGAATAGCAAATTGTAAATGCTGTTTTTCGCTGTTGTAGCTAATATCAATCGAGATGCTGCCTTTCTCAGTGAACTTAACCGCATTGCTGGCAATATTGATCAAGATTTGTTTTAAACGTGTGGTATCGCTATTAATTGTTTTGGGTATTGGTAGCTTGTAGTTGATATTAAACGCCAGTTGCTTCTCATTAGCCAGTGGTCGAATAATCGAATCAATATCATGAATAAGCTGCACTACATTACAAGGCCCGCGTTCAACGGCGAGTTTTTCAGCTTCAATTTTTGATAAATCAAGAATGTTATTGATGAGCTCAAGCAAGTGCTTAGAGTTACGTAAAATGGTGCTTAAATGCTGCTCATCATTCACCGCATCTTTGTTGTGCAGAAGTTGCTCTGTAAAGCCCATAATTGCGGTAAGTGGAGTACGAATTTCATGACTCATATTCGCTAAAAAGCGGCTTTTCAGTTGGTTTGCTTGTTCAGCTTGCGCAATTGCCACTTCTAGTTTGCTATTCATTGCTTCGAGGGCTTTAGTACGGCTTTCTACTTTTTCTTCTAGGTGATGCTTATATTCTTCAAGCTCGTCTTGGTAATGACGAATTTGGTTCACCATATGATTGAAGTCATTAAAAAGCACACCTACTTCATCATTTGTATGGGCGGGCAAATACACCGATAAATCACCATCACCAACTCGATGACTTGCAGCCCCTAATAGTTCGACTGGGGTGAGTAGTAAGTTGCGCACCACAATGTAGATCAAAATAGGCAGTGAAATCACCGAAATAATAACAATTAATGCAGTAATTAAACTGATGGCTTTACCTGATTGATACAACAAATCTTTGGGAGTGGTTGAAATAAAATAATCACCGTCGGTCATTTGTACCGCGTAGATGATGCGCTCTTCTTTATCGATACTCGACAGCTCAATACTGGCTAGTTTGCCGTAATCGGCCAAACTCTTTATTTGTTCAAGCTCGTATTCACTTAAGTAGCTGCCACGTAAGTCATAGTCTGAGCTAAACAAAATTTGCCCTTTAGTAGTCAAAAACAAATTTAGGGTGTTATTAAAAGGCGCTTCTAAAATACTGGCATTTAATATCGATGGTTCAACATGGACAACAATGAACCCAAGTTGCTGCGGCTGTTTTAAGTAGTAATCGATATTATAAATGGGGTGCACAAAGTACAGGCTAGTCGAGCCATCTTCTTTGGAGATCATAAATTGCTGTTGGCGCAAATTTGATTGCAGTACTTGATCAAAAAACGGGTAACTTTTCGGCGCAGGAGTTAATTGGCTTGAATAAAATGCATCGCTTTTACCATCTGGGGCAACATAGTTAATACTTACAATGTCAGGGTAAGCTTCTGAATAACTTGCAAATACATTCATTAATTCGCCAAGGCGTTCAATGTATTGATTTTTTGATTCAGGTTCGCGGGCTAAAAAGTCTGCTAATACAGGGGAGGTCGAAAGCAAGCGGGTAATCGAGTGAAATGAGTCAATGTAATTGAAGATTTTTTGCTGCTGTTGCTCAACAAAGCGACTGACAATCAGCTCAGCTTGTTTTTTTGTTGAATTGGTCACATTGGTTAACGTAAAGCCACCTAAAAACAACAAAGGTAAGATCACTAATGGTGTGATATACCATAATAATCGAATACTGAGCTTACTGGTTTTCATGACCTAAATTGATATCCCTCCGTGCAATTTATCAATAGTATGCGTTACAACTTGATTACACAAGCTTAGCAAAAAAGTGAACAACGAAAATCCGCAACGAAAGGTGAATAATTACTTACAATCGCTGCTTTTTTGGCTAAGACAAACAAGGTATAATACTTGGCAATTCTATTTTATTTTTACAGTGCGCACCGAGCTTTATAATTTATAAGGCAGTTAAGTGCGCTTTGTTATGACTAAAAGCAGCTTACATGTCTAATTTAACTACCGAAATTAATAAACGACGCACCTTTGCGATCATCTCGCACCCGGATGCGGGTAAAACCACTATTACAGAAAAAGTTCTGTTATTCGGACAAGCGATTCAAAAAGCGGGTACCGTAAAGGGTCGTGGCTCAAACCAGCACGCAAAATCAGACTGGATGGAAATGGAAAAAGAACGTGGTATCTCGGTAACTACGTCTGTTATGCAATTTCCTTACAATGAGCGTCTAGTTAACTTACTTGATACTCCAGGACACGAAGACTTCTCTGAAGATACTTATCGTACACTGACTGCGGTTGACTCATGCCTAATGGTAATCGACGCAGCGAAAGGTGTTGAGGATCGTACTCGTAAATTAATGGAAGTAACACGTTTACGTACCACACCTATCGTAACTTTTATGAATAAGTGTGACCGTGATATTCGTGATCCAATGGAGTTATTAGACGAAGTTGAAACTGAGCTAAACATTGCCTGTGCGCCGGTAACTTGGCCAATTGGTTGTGGTAAAGAGTTTAAAGGTGTTTACCACATTCACCGTGAAGAAACGATTTTGTACAGCACAGGTCAAGGCCACACAATTCAAGAAGTGCGCGTTATTAAAGGTTTAGATAACCCTGAGCTTGATACTGCGATTGGTAGCGAACTTGCTGAGCAGCTTCGTGAAGAGCTAGAGCTGGTAATTGGTGCATCACACGAATTTGATTTAGATCAGTTCTTAGCTGGCGAATTATCACCAGTCTACTTTGGTACAGCACTTGGTAACTTTGGTGTTGACCATGTTCTTGATGGCTTAACTGAGTGGGCTCCTGCGCCATTACCACGTGAAACAGAAGACCGCCAAGTTGCGGCAACTGAAGATAACTTCTCTGGTTTCGTATTTAAAATCCAAGCGAACATGGACCCTAAACACCGTGACCGTATCGCCTTTATGCGTATTGTATCTGGCAAATATAGCCAAGGTATGAAGATGAACCATGTTCGTATTGGTAAGCAAGTCAGTATTTCTGATGCGGTAACCTTCATGGCCGGTGACCGTGAGCGAGCGCAAGATGCTTACGCAGGTGACATCATTGGTTTACACAACCACGGTACAATTCAAATTGGTGATACCTTCACGCAAGGTGAAAAAATGAAGTTTGGTGGTATTCCTAACTTCGCGCCAGAATTATTCCGTCGTATTCGCTTAAAAGATCCATTAAAACAAAAGCAATTGTTAAAAGGCTTAGTTCAGTTATCTGAAGAAGGTGCTGTGCAAGTATTTAGACCGCTTATCAATAACGACCTAATCGTTGGTGCGGTCGGTGTACTACAGTTTGATGTGGTTGTTGCGCGCTTAAAAGCAGAATACAACGTTGATGCGATTTACGAAGGTGTGAGTGTTAACACTGCACGTTGGGTAAGCTCAGACGATACCAAAAAGCTTGAAGAGTTTAAGCGTAAGTGCGAAAGCAACTTAGCGCTTGATGGTGGCGATAACCTTACTTATATCGCCCCAAGCCGTGTAAACCTAAACTTGTCGATGGAACGCTATCCAGATATCAAGTTTAACCACACGCGCGAAAACTAATACGCTAAGTCTGCTTCAAATTTAAGTGCCCGTACAGCGGGCCATAAAGGTAAAAATTACAATGAATATTCGTACTCTTTTAATCGACAAAGCAATTGCTGCTATGGTTGCAGCAGGGTTACCTGAAGACACTAACCCAGCGGTAACACAAAGTACACGTCCACAGTTTGGTGATTACCAAATCAATGGCGCAATGGGCGCGGCTAAAAAATTAAAATCAAACCCGCGTGAACTTGCACAAAAAATTATCGATAACCTAGACCTTGCTGATATCGCAGAAAAAACTGAAATCGCGGGCCCAGGTTTTATCAATATTCACCTAAAGCCTGAGTTTTTATCAGCTAGCTTAAAAGCAGCAAACGAAGACGAAAAGCTAGCAGTTGCGCCACATGCAACAGCACAAAAAGTAGTTGTTGATTACTCATCACCTAACCTTGCTAAAGAAATGCACGTAGGCCACTTACGTTCAACCATCATTGGTGATGCAGTTGTTCGTGCCCTTGAGTTCCGTGGTGATGAAGTTGTTCGTCAAAACCATATGGGTGACTGGGGTACTCAGTTTGGTATGTTAATCGCGCACTTAGAAGATCAAATCAACCAAGGTGTAGACTTAGAGTCTGTAGCGCTGGCCGATCTTGAAACCTTCTACCGTGATGCGAAAAAACGCTTTGATGATGAAGAAGGGTTTGCCGACAAAGCCCGTAATTACGTTGTTAAATTACAAGGCGGCGACGCACACTGTGAAAAACTTTGGAAGTTATTCATTGCCACTTCTGTAAAGCATTCTGAAGAAGTTTATAAGCGTCTAAACGTCACACTTACGCAAGATGATATCATGGCTGAAAGTGCATACAACAGCGAACTTGCAAACATCATCGCACTTTTAAAAGACAAAGATATTGCTGTTGAGTCTGATGGCGCACAAGTGGTGTTCTTAGATGAACTAGCTAACAAAGACGGTGAGCCTTCAGTGTTTATCGTACAGAAATCAGGTGGTGGTTTCTTATATGCGACAACCGACTTAGCGGCCTGTGATTACCGTTCTAATAAACTGGGTGCTGATCGCATCTTAATCTTTGTAGATGCACGTCAAAGCTTACACTTCAATCAAGTTGAGCTAACAGCTCGTAAAGCAGGTTTATTACGTGATGAAACAAGTTATGAGTTCTGCCCATTCGGCACCATGATGGGTGAAGACGGTAAGCCATTCAAAACACGTACTGGCGGTACCGTTAAGCTTGCTGATTTACTTGAAGAGTCTATCACTCGTGCCGCAGCTAAGCTTGCTGAGCGTGAGTCAGATTTAAGCGACGAAGAGCGTAGCGAAATTGCCCGTAAAGTAGGTATTGGCGCAGTAAAATATGCGGATCTCTCTAAGCACCGTACTAGCGACTATATCTTCAACTGGGACACTATGCTAAGCTTTGAAGGTGCGACAGCGCCTTACTTACAATATGCATACACACGTGTTCGCAGTATTTTCCGTAAATCAGGTATCGATGCTGCGTCATTAACAGCAGATATTGCAATCAACGAGCCACAAGAAAAAGCGCTGGCACTTAAACTTCTACAATTAGAAGAAGTACTCGATCTAATGATCAGCGAAGCGACACCGCACGTATTATGTGGATACCTATACGAACTAGCAAGCCTATACATGACGTTCTATGAAGCATGCCCAGTTCTAAAAGAAGGCGTAGAGCCAAGTGTTCGTGACAGCCGTTTAGTACTGTGTAATTTGGTTGCTAAGACGTTGAAGTCAGGATTGGATCTTTTAGGTATCGAAGTCATGGAGCAAATGTAATCTGCTTCGTGTAGTTCGCTTTGAAAGCACTCCTAGACTTGCTGATGATGTGCTTCGTAGGTTGGGTAGAGCGCAGCGAAACCCAACATAAATCGAAGGCCCTAGACTCTAGGCGCTAGGGGAGTAGCTTGTAGAACCTAGAACCTAGAACCTAGAACCTAGAACCTAGAACCTAGAACCTAGAACCTAGCTTCGTAGGTTGGGTAGAGCGTAGCGAAACCCAACAAAATTGACAGCTCAATAACCTTGATTAATCTTTAGCTGATAGCTGATAGCTGATAGCTGATAGCTGATAGCTGATAGCTGATAGCTGATAGTAGCGATAGAGGGAATTTTATGAAACTTGAAGATATTCGCCGTGAATATTTACAGGATGGTTTATCTGAAGACATGCTTGATGCGTCTCCAATCAAGCAGTTTGAAAAATGGCTTGAGCAAGCTGTTGCCACTAATCTGCCTGATCCTACGGCGATGGTCGTTGCAACGGTTGATGAGCATGGTCAGCCGTCGCAGCGTATTGTGCTGTTAAAGCATCTTGATGAAAATGGCTTTGTATTTTTTACCAATACCGGCTCGCGCAAAGCGCAGGAGCTTAAAGGTAATAACAAAATTTCTCTCCACTTTCCGTGGCACCACATGGAGCGACAAGTCATTGTTTATGGTGAAGCTAAACCTTTACCAACAACTGCTGTGGCAAAGTACTTTTTATCGCGTCCTAAAGAAAGCCAGTTAGCTGCATGGGCATCTCAGCAAAGTCGTCCTGTGTCATCGCGTAAGGTACTAATGGAAACATTTGCGAAAATGAAGCAAAAGTTTTCTGAGGGTGAAATTCCACTGCCTGATTTTTGGGGAGGCTACTGTGTTGAGCCTACTAAAATCGAATTTTGGCAAGGCGGAGCACACCGCTTACACGACCGCTTTATGTATCAACGCCAAGCCGACGGTAGTTGGCAGTTTGGTCGTTTAAATCCGTAAATGCGTTTTATCGATTCCCACTGCCACCTTGATTTTGGCGAATTTGATGAGACTCGCACAGAGGTCATCAAGGCATGCAAGCAAGTAGGGATCGAGCATTTTATTGTGCCGGGTGTGAGCTTGGCACAATCTACAAAACTATTCTCTTTTGCTAAATCAGAGCCAAGTATTTCAGTTGCTTTAGGCTTACATCCTTATTTTTTATCTGACCACCAAGCTCATCACCTCGCTGAACTAGAGCAATTAGCGAAAACCCATACTGGGCAGTTTATTGCCATCGGTGAGTGCGGACTTGATCGCAGTATCGACAACCTCGATAAACAAACGCAGCTTTTTGAAGGGCAGATAGAGCTTGCCAACCAACTCGCTTTACCACTGATTGTACATCACAGACAAAGCCATGACTTAATTGTTCGCTCATTTAAGCGCTGCAAGCCAAAGTATGGAGGTGTTATTCATGCCTTTTCAGGTTCAGAGCAACAAGCTCATAGTTATATTAAACAAGGGTTTAAGCTTGGTGTTGGTGGCGTGATTAGTTACCCGCGCGCTGCTAAAACTCGTAAAGTTATAAGCACTATTGAACCGCAGTATTTAGTGCTTGAAACCGACTCGCCATCAATGCCGCTAGCTGGTTTTCAAGGGCAGATTAATACACCACTTAAGGTGCGCGATGTGTTTGCTCATCTATGTGAGCTTAAAGGCGTTACAGGCGATACAAAGCAGAAATTGGCTGCTGAACTTTATGATTCTTGCTCTGCACTTTTTTTGATGTAACGGTTGATTTGCCAGTGTTTTAAGCCGCGCCCTAGCTGCCAAGTAAAAATACAGGTGATCACTAACATTAATAACACTTGGCGACCTAAATCATGAAAACTACTGTGGCTGGTTGCAATAGAAGCCTGCGTTAAATAGGTTATCGACACAAAGCCAATTGGCCTTTCATCATCACTTATCACCGGCTCTACAAATGGGGTTTTAAGTTTGCTGATACCCGGCGTTGAATCAGGTAATAAACCAAAAGTGTGGTGACTTTGCCAATTATCGCTGGCCGCAATTTGAATACCTTGTTGATCGTAAATCGTTGCCGCTAAAACATACTCATCTTCAGCAATATGATTACACAAAGCATTTAACTCTGGTTTGTTTTTTTCTTGCAGTGGGGTTTTTGCATTTAATGCCATAAACTTGGTTAGGCTTATCGCGGTGCTGTCAGCACTATCATAAAGTAATTGGTGGCTTTGAAAGCTACTATTCATGGCAACCCAACTTAACAGCACAAAACAGGCTGCAGCCAAGCTCAAGCGCACAACACGTTGGCGATAAGTGGCTGAAAAGGGAATTTTAAGTTGGTTATTTTTCATAGTCACCGTATACGTTACTGACAGCTTTTAAATTTGATGGTACAACATGATAACTTTAACAGCCCCTTGAGTGCGAGTGCCAAATGCACGACCAAGGACAGACATAAGTCTAATGTGGAGCCACTATGTCACAGCTTAGCTTAGCTGCTACACCTTCAGCAAATTTAGCAGAACAAATCAGCCTAAATTGCTGGTATAAAATTGAAAACGAAAACCTTATTACAACAGACTTTACGCCAAAAGCAAATCAAGGCGTGTTCAGTGTTGCCTTTGGTAATGAGCTTAATGCTGAGCAATTACTTGCGATTAGCGATTTTTTAGCGGCGCAAGGGTTTAGCAATTTATCGCTTTGTTGTTATCAGCCAATCGCAGACATGCCAGTAGCGTGGAGCTTTCATAGCGATACAACAACAGCACTAAGCCCTTTGGTATTAGTTGAGTTTGCTAAGCAATTGGGTATTCAATTGGTGCAATTAACTAATCCACCAACAGTGAATGAACCAGGTTTATTGCTGATGGATATGGACTCAACAGCCATTACTATCGAGTGCATCGACGAAATAGCGCGCCTTGCCGATGTTTATGACGAAGTTGCCGCTGTAACCTCACAAGCAATGGCCGGTCAGCTGGATTTTGCAGAAAGCTTAAAGCAACGTGTCGCTAAGCTTGAAGGTATCGATGTAGACTTAATTGATGGCTTAAAAGCGCGTTTACCTCTAATGCCGGGCGTGAGTGAATTATGCCAATACCTAAAAGCGCATAACTGGCATTTAGCAATAGCATCAGGTGGTTTTGTGCCATTTGCTGAGCAAGTACAGTCACTGCTTGATTTAGATGAAGTGCATGCCAATACCCTTGAATTTAAAGATAACTGTTTAACAGGCAAGGTCATAGGCACGATTGTTGATGCTGAGGAAAAAGCCCGTGTACTTAAACGAATCGAACAAAAGCTTACCTTAAACAACCGCCAAACTGTTGCTATGGGTGATGGTGCGAACGATTTGAAAATGATGGCTGCGGCAGGGCTTGGTGTTGCTGTGCATGGTAAACCTAAAGTAGTTGAGCAAGCACAAACTGCAATTAATGAAGGCTCATTACTGCAAGTTGCTTACTTACTCTCTCTACCGTTAGATTACTCGCTTTAACCAAGTCGCTTTGCGTTTGCTCATTTCATTGATCAGCCTTTGGTCAATATCAAAATGGGTAAGCGCTTCTTCGGTTATATCAATTAAATCACCCACACCAGCTACTGCCCATAGTGCTTCTTCTAAGTCTTTTGCTTTATGTAATGCGTACTGACTAATATATTTGAGTTCATTCGCTAAGTAATCAATATCAGGGCGACCAGTTCGTGATACATATAAACGAAATACAAAGACTAAATCGTTTTTCAACGCTTTTTTCACAAACAAAGTTTGTGGTTTGTAATCATCTTCACTAATACAGCGGCTGGTAATTGCATCGCTTATTTCGGCTTGGCGCGGATCAAAGCGAACAAATAGGGTAAATGGCAGAGGTGGATCTTGGCGACTACGGTCTTTGATCAACGGGGTGATCACTTCTGTAATTTGATCCGTTGATAAGAATCCGTCGATGCTGGTTGTTTCGTTCAATAACGCAAAATTTTGTAGTAGTACATGAAGAGGGCTTGGATATAAGCCTTGGCCAATAGCGCCAGCTTTAAAGTGGGCAGCTTCTTTATGTAAATAAAACGGGAATTGGCATACGCTTTTGGTCACCATATTTCTGAGTGCAGTTGATAGCCCCGGAATTTTAGGGGTTTCTTCACAAACACGTAATTTGTCTTTGTTGTTATCGATTAATACGGTGAAAAACTTAATCGCCATATGCGGTAAGTCACCAACTTTATGCACTTTTAAATTTACTGTTGTCAGTGATTTACTTATAGCCATTACTTCATAAGCCAGATTTGTTAAATCGTGCTTTTTGGTAATTTTTTGCAAATCAGGCAAGTTTAGTTTGATGATATCGCCTTTTTTGAACTCAACCGGTTGGTCGCATTCAATTTGCAAGCCCATCACAGACAAATCACGAGTATGGCCTGTAATTGTTTGCTCATGATGTTCAATGCTGATAGCTGTTTTGTATAAATAGCGTTTATGAGCACGAAGGTTCACATACTCAAGCGCCACAGGCTCTAAATGAGGAGGCGTTTTATGCTTACTGTGACCAAACTGTTTAAGTTGGTTTACCGCATCTTTATTATAATCAAGCTGTTGGTATGTTTGTTGTTCAAACTTAGTACCCACCGAGGTCAAAATCAGTAGATATTTAACATCTTTAATCAACCCCTGCACCCGTGGTGTCGGTGGCTTATTTAGTTTTTCGATGTTTTTACCAGCACTGCTTGGTAGCGACAGCGGAATATACGAATCTTCCGGATGGCTTGGCATCAACTGAAGCTTAAAGCATTGCCAACTGTCTTTTTGGCTACCAAAGCCGAAAAATAAATCTCTCAGTTGTGGTTGGCTATCAAGCTCAGTTCGTGTAGCTGAGTAGTAATAAATTTTGCCAGCAACGGTATGAGTGAAGGTGTACAGGTATTCTTCTTTTACCGCATCTGGTGAACTGAGCAAGTGACCTAAACGTTGCTGATTTATAATGCTATATAAGCATGACAACTTACGCTCATCACAAAAATAGCGCTGAATAAAAATGTTATTTTCTGTGGTTAACGCAAGGCTAGGATAAAGCTTGTCGCCTTGTAAGCTCAAAAAAGTATAAAGCGAGGTAACACGTGGAATGTAGTATTGCTCGTAGCCTTTCGATACAACCGCATCTAAGGTATTGTCTAAGTTCACTTTATAGCGACGTTTATTACCGTGAATAAAGCTTTCTAAGAACTCATCAAACTTATCATTATTTTCAATAAAGGTGCGCTTTAAGCGTACATGGTTGTATTCACGGGATACTTTTTCTACCGCAACCACTTCGTATTGAATTCCGTTTTTTAAGCCCAGTTCAAAATCTTGCTCTAGGCCAACTAAGCGCAGACCAATTAATTGGCCTTTTTTAACTTTATACCGTGGTGCTAACTTGATTTTTGCGCCACTTAAAGAGATATCAGAGGTGGAAGCTGCAACCTTATTGTCTTTATCTAGTTCAACGGTAATTTTAATTGAGTAGTTCATCCGCTCTTCGCGGCGACTTTCATAGGATGCAAACTTAATGACCTTGGCTGACTGCTCTGTCGTGGTACTATCGTCAGTTAAAGCTTGTTCAGCGGCTTTTTTTTGCATTACGCGGTGATTGTTTTCGGTATTCATTACCGCTTCGTAAACGGCAAGGGTGTAACCACCGTGGCGCTTTATAGCATCTTCAAACACTTCAATGGCTGTATCGTCCATAAAGTGTTGCTTACCATCATATTCGTAGGGTTTGACTTGGCCGGTTACCTGGCCACGTAAATCAATAAAGCGTGCTACAGGCTGAGATAAGCGCGACATTTCCATTTTGATCAGAAACTGCTCTGGCTTAGTTAAGCTAGCTGTCTTTGATTTAAACAGTTTGTCGAACTGGGGAGTGCCTAAATGTGCCTTTAGTTCTTCAACTAGGCTTTCATATTTAAGCAGTATGTCTTCAGCCATTTATAAAACCATCACCGTCTATATAAAAAAGTAGGTATACTAGCGGGCTATTGAAAGCCAAAGCAGTGTAACTAGTTTTTTATTTTATTAGTTATTGTTATATGTATTCGCCAATTAAATGGCAAGCACTGTAAAGTTTTATTTGTAAGCAAAAACTGTGCCCTTAACCATTTCTTAATTAAGCACTTAGCATGATTAAGCGTTTTTCATGGGGCAAGTTACAGCATATTATCTTTTGTGACTACAAAAGTGACTCTAGTTTAATTACCTGAGTCATATGTTTTACTTTAGCTATTATATGCTTGAAAATACAGAAATAGTCACAAAACAGCGACCAAAATAGGTAAGGCCGAATGGCAAAATCAGCAAAAATCGAATTTGTCTGCACTGAGTGCGGCATGAACTATCAACGCTGGCAAGGTCAGTGTAAGTGTGGAGCGTGGAATACGCTGGCAGAATTTAAGCCTTCAGCGGGGCAATCGAAGCAAGCGGCAAGCCGTGCGGCAGTGGCAGGCTATGCCGGTATCGCTAGCGGTGGCTCAAAGAAAATCAATGAAGTTGCGACCACTGAGGCCGAAAAACGCCTCACGGAAATAGGTGAGCTAGACAGAGTACTAAGTGGTGGCGTAACCACTGGCTCTGTTAACATTATTTCTGGCGACCCAGGTGCCGGTAAAACCACCTTGCTGTCAGATTTAGTCGCACGTATGTCAAAGCTAATGCCTTCTTTATACTGCACAGCCGAAGAATCTTTATCGCAGTTTAAAAACCGTGTGAATCGCTTACGTTTAGATTACAACGAAGATGAGCTTTACTTGCTGTCTGAAACCAGTGTTGAAGCCATCATTGAAGAGCTTGATAAAAACAAAATTAAGTTCGCGGTGATTGACTCAATTCAGGCCGTGGTAACAGAAACGGCAAATGGTAGCCCTGGTTCACCCTCACAGGTAAAAAGTGCAGCTCAGGCACTAACACAATACTGTAAGCAAAATGATGTAACTATGTTCATCATTGCTCATGTAAACAAAAATAACGAAATTGCTGGGCCGCAAACACTTGTACACATAGTCGATGCTTTATTACATATCGATACTAACGATGGCCAAGTCAGAACACTGCGTGCTAATAAAAACCGTTTTGGCGATATCGATACCGTGGGTATTTTCAGAATGTGCGAGCGCGGAATGCTCAGCGTTGATAACCCAAGCGAAATCTTTTTATCTGGTTCTAGTACAGAGTCTCCGGGCTCTGCTATCACTTGTATCCGTAAAGGTAACCGTAACTTACTACTCGAAATACAATGTTTAACCACAGAAACCGAAGCCGAATTCCCGCAGCGGGTGTGTGTTGGCTTGAATATGAATCGTATCAAGATGCTAACAGGTATTTTACGTAAGCACACAAAAACAAAAATCTTCCACGATACTTTTTTCAACATTGTTGGTGGTTTAAAAATCGATGAGTCAGAGACTTGTATCGATTTAGCATTGGTAGCAGCACTTTTAAGCAGCTTGAACGAATTTGTTGTACCGCGTACCACTTGTATTATGGGTGAGCTAAGTTTAAATGGTGATGTAAGACCAATCGACAGCGGCGTACCTCGAGTTAAAGAAGCTGCGCAACACGGTTTTACTGAGATCTTTATTCCATATCGTAATTACCATAAATCAATGGAAGGCCTTGGTGCTAAGATCACCCCAGTAAAAACCGTGCATGAGCTATTGTCGTTAATAAACTAAATACAATTTGATACACTGATAAAAAATTTACACCAATTAAAGGAAATAAAATGAAGAAGTTAATTATTGCAGCGGTTGTTGCTGCGGCTGTCGGTGGCGTAGCTTACGCAAATTACGCAGCTACACAGGAAGTGAAAAAGGTAGTTGATAAGCAAATTAGTGCTCTATCAATCCAAAGCGGTGTAGAAATTAAATACAGCGATATCTCAGCCAGTATTTTTGATAGCAGCATGCAGTTATCTGATATCACTGTTTCTAATAGCATAAGCAATGAGCCTGTTGCAACAATCGATAGCATTGATGTGTCGGGTTACGAAGTAGATGCGGTGCCGCCTCACACTGGCTTTGTTATGAAAAACTTTCGTTTTAGCGATGAGTTTTTAACACAGCTGCCAGAAAACTCTAATAACAAGCTAGCATCAACAAGCTATAACGTTGACTCATCGCTTGATTATAATAAAGCTTCAGGCGACAGCGACTTTGCTCTTAAAGTGACTGCAAATGAGGTGGCTGACGTTAACTTTAATCTTGGTTTAGCTAAAACCACAGCGCTGATGGAAGCATCACTCGCTGTGAGCCAGATGCAAAATGAAGCAGCTGATGGTCAGCTTACTTTAGAGCAGCAGTTACAACAGCAATCAAAGATGATGGCAGCACTCACGCAGTTAGAGCCACGTAGCATCAATATGTCAATTGCTGATGAAGGTGAGCTTAAAGCGGTCGTTGATAGCTTCTTAACTGCGCAAGGCATGACTCATGAGCAATTTAAGCAAGTCGTTGCTATGCAATTACAGCAAGTGCCAGTAAGCGAAGAACTTGCAACAGCGATTAGTAACTTTGTGAATGGTTTATCGTCTTTTTCTGTGTCAGCTAAATTACCAGAAGGTAAGACTATGATGGAGATTAATCAGCAAATTCAAATGCTGATGGGTCAACCAGAAGAGCTTGCAAAATTTATCAACCTACAAGCAAGTGGCGAATAAGTTCAAGCCCCACCTGTAAACCTAGCCTTAAAGTGATGTGTGATTAAGCTTACTCACTTTAAGGTTGTTTTTTATCTGCATCACACCTTGGCTGTGCTCTAAAAACTTCTGTGCTAAAGCACGTTGAAAGCCCGTTTCTGCAATGCCTTTTAGTTCAACAGTCTCACCTTCAACAATCACTTGTAGGTTTTCAATTCGAAAGTTCGGATTACTAGTTAACTTCTGCAAAGCCATTTGCTGTAGGCGTGGTTGAGCCGATGTGCTAGTTGTTAGCACGCTGGTGTTAGCGCTTACGTTCGTTGCGCATGCAAGTAAAAAAATACAGCTTAATGATGTAAGTACTACGGTTAATTTGAAGCGGCTCATACAATTCCCTCGTTAATCTAGTCTGCTGTGAACTATTGCTGAACCAGTTACAATTATTATTCCAATATTTAAGTTTATGATTTTAATTGGTTTTATTTTTTTGACGGGATGGGTGAGTAATAAAGTGTGAACTAATTACACACTCGTTAGGTAAAATTGGGTAGGGTACAAAAATGCCGAGGCAAGCTCGGCATTTTCACAGTTATGATGTTAAAGTTAAAACTACTTTTTCTTCTTCGTTTTAGCTTTGGCTTTTTTCTTTGCCTTCATTTTTACTGGATCTTTTTTCTTCTTAGAGGGGATCTTCGCTTCTTTGTGCTGTGGCTCAAGCCCTTTAATTACTCGGCGTTTAAGTTTTTGCTCAATGTAGCGCTCAACCTTACCAACAATTGCCACGTCATGAGCTTCAATAAATGAAATCGCAATGCCTTTTTTACCTGCACGACCAGTACGTCCAATACGGTGTACGTATACGTCTGCGGTGCGTGGCATATCAAAGTTGATAACATGGCTGATATCAGCAACATCAATACCACGAGCAGCAACATCCGTTGCAACTAAGATATTGTTGCGACCAGAGTGAAAGTTCTCCATGGCTTTCATGCGCTTGTCTTGTGGCATTTCGCCGCGTAACCAAGCTACACGAAGACCTTCATTGTTTAATTCACCAACTAATGTCTCTAAGCGCTCACGGGTTTTAACAAACACAATTGCTTTATGAATGTCGTCACCATTTAACGTTTCAACCAACATTTTTAGTTTATGGTCGTAGTCATCCGCAAGGTGAACCCATTGGTGGATTTTGCCTTTCTCTTTACGTGAAGATTCGGCTTCAAGCAGTGCAGGGTCGTTTAAGATACGCTCTGCAAATAACTCAACGCTGTCACCTTCAAGGGTCGCTGAGAATAAGAAACATTGGCGACGGTTACGTGCTTCATCACAAATACGTAGCATTTCTTTACGAAAGCCCATGTCTAGCATGCGGTCAGCTTCATCAAGAATAAGCATTTCAACGTTTTCAGCATGGAAGTTCTCTGTTTCGAGATACTCCATTAAACGCCCTGGTGTGGCAATGAGAATATCGTTATTGCTTTCGAAAATTTCTCTGTGTGTCCCGTAGTTTATACCACCTGTTACAACCCCAATTTTAAGATGAGTTTGTGCGGCGAGTAATTCACATTGCTCATGAATTTGATAAGCAAGCTCACGGGTTGGTGTCATGATCAATACGCGCGCAAAGCCAGGATCGCGACGTGGGAAATCAAGCAAGTATTGAATTGCAGGGATCAAAAACGCGGCTGTTTTACCCGTACCAGTAGGGGCTGATGCCAAAATATCACGACCTTGAAGAGCTTCAGGGATCGCTTGTTGTTGAATACTGGTTGGCGTATCAAAACCCATTTTATTAATGGCATTTAACAGCTTGTTATCGATATCAAATTCAGAAAATTGCATAGAGTGACATAAATAGAGGACAATTGAGCCTAATTATACGCGTTAACGCGGCTGTGGTGAATGAAAAGGTGAAAAAATGTCAGGCTTTGTGTTTAAACAATTTACAGTAACGCAAACACGCACTGCGATGAAAGTGTCGACCGACGGTATTTTGTTAGGGGCGTGGGCTGATGTGAGTGGTGCTAAGGGCATTTTAGATATTGGCACAGGCACAGGGCTGTTGGCGCTAATGGCAAAACAAAGAGCGCCTGAAGCAAAAGTAAGTGCCATAGAAATTGACGCGGGTGCCTGTAATGATGCTCGAGAAAACTTTGCGGCTAGCCCATGGCCTGATATAAACCTTTTCGAAGGAGCTGTACAGTCGTTTAGCGCAGCAGAGCCTTTTGATGCGATCATCACCAACCCACCGTATTTTAATGCGAGCCTAAAAGGTGAAAATGATGCTCGAAATACTGCCCGCCATACTGACGGCCTTAGCTTCAGCGAATTGATAGAAGCGTGTACTAGGCTTAGCCACGGCAAAACGCTTTTGAATGTGATTTTGCCTTGCGTAGAAGCAAAACAATTCATTGCGGTAGCTGAGCAGGCAGGCTGGTACTTAAATCGCCATTGCTTGGTACGTACAACCGAGAAAAAACAACCAAGTCGCAGCTTGTTGTTACTCAGCCAAAACAACGGCGAATGTGATACATCATCGTTAACCATACATGCAGCTGATGGCAGCTATAGCCAAGATTATAAAGAGCTCTGTAAAGCTTTTTACCTAAAGATGTAATCGTTATTCAGCAATGCTTGCTTCAAGGCCATCTTCACTTAAAAGTAAAGTGTATGACTGCCCATATGATGCGTTGCAGATTGAGACAGGTTCATAAACTCGCTTATCTTCATCATTGAGCTTTGATACTTTTAAATCATCAGCGCAGTCATCAATGTGGTACCAGTAACTTAATTGATTTTGATATAAATTGACGATTTGATTTTCGATTTTTAAGCGAAGGTTTTCAGTTGCGAGAATACGTATAGCAAAAAAGTCATCTTTATCATCATTAGCTTTTTTTACTAGAGTTAAACGAAGCTTTTCTTCATTTTGCCAAGCCACAAAATGATAAGGTTGATTTTGCTCTACCTGATACATCTGTGTGGCTGAGTTACTTATGTCGCTGTGATCGACTACATAAAATGAAATACGGCTACGTTCATTGTGAGCATGTGTTACATCAACGGGAAGTGATTGCGATGCAAGCGTGTCAACATAGTATTGAGAGTCTTTAACTTCTTGAGCATCACCAAACAGGTCAGTGTTTGCCATGTAATAGTCCACTTCTAAATCAGTGGTATTTACGAGTGTGTAATTGTTCTCATACATTTCATCGCCAAAGTTATGAGTTTCTTCAACTTCTAATTCATCACAACCAGTTAGCAAAATACTTGCGGCAATCATTATAGGTAGCGCACTTTTCATTGTTATTCCTTTTACAAATGAAGGAGCTGATTAGCATACTTATAAGTTATTGTACCTTTATTGGTTTTTAAATTGTACCGGTGGCTGTAATTGCATTACTTCATCAAGCTGAATTTGTTGCACATATTCAAGCTCTAATAGGGCGTCTAACACGGCTTTACTGTGCGACTTTTCTATTTCGGCACTGCAAAAGTCAATAATGCTAAAGCGGCGTTTTATCAGCAGGCCGTTGATTTCAGGTAAAGGATGTGTGGTTTCAATTAGCACGCGGGTCGTAGGGCAAGGGTCGGCATAGCCTGAACGTAATAACTTTTTTAAATTAAACAAGTTATCATCAAGCCGACCCAGCTCAATGGCGGCTTTAGCGCTATCAGGAATAAATAATGGCTCAGCAAAGCGATTTATTTTTATTTCGCCCGTGGCGTTAATTGTAGCTACCTGATTACTGTCGTAACTGACAATGTCACCGGTAATTAATGTGAATTGACTCATTGTGTTCCCTCGCAATGTTGTGTCGATTTCGGAGCTTAGCAAAATGGTGTGTTTGGTTAAGCCCTGATATAGTGCCAAAGTCTTAAGTTTTATACGAGTTTTTTATGTTCCGTTTATCAATTGTTTTATCTGCCTTATTATTTTCTCAGTTGAGTTTTGCTGCATTGACGCCTGTGGGTCTTTGGAAAACTATTGACGAAGAAACGAATGAAGCGAAATCTTTAGTACGTATTAGTGAGCAAGATGGTGTATTGGTTGGTAGTGTTGAAAAAATCCTTAACCCAGCCAAGCAAGACGCAATCTGCGAAGAGTGTAAAGGTGATAAGAAAAATCAGCCTATTTTAGGGTTACAAATTATAGAAGGCGCTACAGATGCTGGCGATGGTAGCTGGCAAGAGGGTGAAATTCTAGACCCAAACAATGGTAAAACCTATACCCTTAAACTGACCCCACAAGAACAAGGTAAGGTGCTTGAAGTACGCGGATATATTGCATTCTTCTATCGTAATCAATATTGGCAACGTGTTGAATAACCATTAAAAAAGCCAAGCGATGCTTGGCTTTTTTATTCATGACTTACAAGCTTTCGCTGTACTCAGTCATGATTTGTTCAACCCAGCTTGCGATACGTTCATCACTAAGCTCGTATTGACTGTCTTCATCAAGGGCTAAGCCAACAAATTGTTTGCCATCTTCAGTGAGTGCTTTTGAAGCCTCAAATTCATAACTTGCATCGTTAGGCCATTTGCCTAACAAGGTAATGCTTTGATCACAAATTTCATCGTGTAACATGCCAAGCGCATCTTGGAACCACTGACCATAACCTTGTTGATCGCCCATACCAAACAGAGCCACGGTTTTGCCGTTTAGGTTAACATCTCTAATGTCGTCCCAGATTGATTCCCAATCTTCTTGCAACTCACCAAAATCCCAAGTTGAAATGCCGAAGATCACGAAATCAAATTGCTCTGCATTTTTTAATGGCTCATCTTTGATATTGTGAAGGCTCACTATGTCGTGACCAATAATATCGCGAATTTTCTCTGCCGCTATTTCTGTGTAGCAGGTTGTAGAACCATAAAATAAACCAATCTGCATCGTATTTATCACTGTGTATTTGCCTGATATGATAGGCGTAAGTTTACCGTAAGGTATAATCAATTGATACCTTGATAAGGATGAGAGTACGCGTGGCTGATAATAATTCACAAGCCCAAAAAGGTGTAATAACAGCAAATAACGCCGAACATTTAGAGTTATTTTTAGATACGCTGTATCTTGAGCAGGGGGTCAGCGAAAATACACTCGCTGCTTATCGCAGTGACCTTGAAAAGTTTTGCCAATTTTTAAAAGATAAAGACCTACTAGCTGTTCGCTCTGATGACATTGAAGCGTATTTAGCATACCGTGTTGATTTAGGGCTAAAGTCGCGCAGCACAGCGCGAAGCATCAGTGCGCTTAAGCGTTTTTATCAGTATTTTGTACGCGAAAAAGCCATTGCCGATTCGCCGATGGTCAATATTGCTCAACCAAAAGCTGGGCAGTCATTACCAAAAACGCTGTCAGAAGCCGAAGTCGAAGCTCTGCTTGCAGCCCCAGACATAGAAGATCCTATGGGGCTTCGTGATAAAGCTATGCTGGAGCTGTTATATGCCACAGGGCTTCGTGTTACAGAGCTGGTGGGACTCAGAATGGAGCAAATTAATTTGCGTCAGGCTGTGGTTTTTGTAAAAGGTAAGGGTAATAAAGAGCGTTTAGTTCCCCTAGGCGAAGAAGCAATGTATTGGCTTGAGCAGTTTTTAAAAGTGGGCCGTTCGCAAATGATTAAACATGCCACTGACTTTGTGTTCCCATCTAAGCGCGGGATTGGCATGACACGACAAACTTTTTGGCATCGCATCAAACACTATGCTATTTTGGCATCAGTTGAATCGCCGTTATCACCGCATACGCTCAGACACGCGTTTGCAACGCATTTGCTTAATCATGGGGCGGACCTTAGAGTCGTGCAAATGATGTTAGGTCACAGTGACTTATCAACAACACAAATATATACCCATGTAGCGAATGAAAGATTGAAGTCGGTACACGAGCAACATCATCCACGTGCTTAGTGCAAGATTTTTAAAGATGTACCGGTCTATATAAAAAATGATCAGGATATAGGATATTTATGAAAAAGTTAGTTTTAGCCACAGCACTACTAGGCACAAGCTTAAATGTGTTTGCCAATGGCGTATCAACAACAGACGCTGCTGATGCCCCTATTATTGCTAAGTTTGCTGAATTAGGCGTAACCGTTAAGCAAATTAACCCAAGCCCAGTGGCAGGCCTTAAAGAACTAATTACTGATAAGGGTGTACTTTACGCAAGCCCAGACGGTCAATTTCTAATGCAAGGAACACTGATTGACCTTAATAACCGAGTTAACCTAACAGAGCATGCACTGAGCGATGTACGTAAAGAAGGCATTGCTGAATACGAAGACTCAATGATCGTTTACAAAGCGAAAAACGAAAAGCATTCAATCACAGTCTTTACCGATATTACCTGTGGTTACTGCCGTAAGTTACACCGTGAACTTGATGATTTCTTAGATGCGGGTATCACGGTTAAATACCTTGCTTTCCCACGTGGTGGTTTACGTGGTAAAGGTTACCAAGATCTAATGAATGTATGGTGTGCTAAAGACCCTGCTGAAGCGTTAACAGAAGCAAAAGCGGGTGCAGAAGTTGCAGATGTGCCTGGTTGTAACGCACCAATTGCTGAGCATTACCAACTAGGTCAAAGCTTTGGTATGTCGGGTACTCCAGCAATTATTTTAGAAGATGGCACCATGATCCCAGGTTATCAATCAGCTGCGCAAATTAGCCAAGCGCTTGATGCCTTACCAAAAACATCTTCATAACTGATTTTTTAAACGAAAAGGCCTATTTGTCGTAGGCCTTTTTTATTTGTATTAAGCAAAGAAGTACCATTTCCGACATGGAAAAAATAATTCAAGCTCGTCCTCATGTTGATGATTCGCATCTACCACACCATTTACACCCTGTAATTAAGCAAATATATGCGACTCGACAGGTGCAAAGTGCCACCGAACTCGATAATAGCGCTGCGACATTACATGACTTTAAGTTGTTTAAAGATATCGACAAAGCTGTGGTGCTATTGCAACAAGCGCTCGCGGCTCAAAGTCGCGTGTTAATCGTCGGTGACTTTGATGCCGATGGTGCAACCAGCACAGCAACCTTAATGCAAGGTCTTGCGATGTTTGGCTTAAAGAATCTTGATTACTTGGTACCTGACAGATTCAGCCTAGGTTATGGCTTAAGTCCTGCGCTTGCTGAGCAAATAGTGACTATGCAACCCGAGCTTGTGATCACTGTTGATAACGGTATTTCATGTATTGATGGCATTGCCATTGTAAAGCAAGCAGGAATTAAGGTGCTGGTAACTGATCACCATTTACAAGGTGAAGCCCTGCCAGATGCCGATGCCATCGTGAATCCGAATCGCCATGATTGTCAGTTTCCATCGAAATCGATAGCAGGCGTTGGGGTTGCATTCTATCTGCTCATTGCTTTACGTAGCCACTTACGTGAACAAGGGTATTTTCAGCATAATCCAATGCCAAATTTGGCTGAGTTACTTGATATTGTAGCCCTTGGTACCGTTGCCGATGTGGTCGCTCTTGATGCCAATAACCGAACCTTAGTGCATCAAGGTTTAGCACGTATTCGCAGTGGTAAAACACGCCCAGGTATCAGTGCCCTAATCGAAGTGGCAAATCGTAATGCTGCCCGTTTAAGTGCCAGTGACTTTGGCTTTTCATTGGCACCACGCTTAAATGCAGCAGGGCGTCTTGATGATATGAGTTTAGGTATAGCCTGTTTGTTATCAAACGATATAAATCAAGCACGTCGAATTGCCGGTGAGCTCGACAGCCTCAATCACGAGCGCCGAGAAATAGAGCAGGGCATGCAAACTGAAGCACAGGCGGTGCTTGACCGTTTAGCATTTAAAACTGAGTCAGTGCCTGATGCCATTTGTTTATACCAAGCTGATTGGCACCAAGGTGTGATTGGTATTTTGGCTGGTCGCTTAAAAGAAAAGTATCACCGCCCGACGATTATTTTCGCAGCGGGCGATAACGGCGAAATAAAAGGCTCTTGCCGCTCTATTGAAGGGCTGCATATGCGTGATTTACTCGAGCGAGTAAATACACTCTATCCGCATTTGATCAGTAAATTTGGTGGCCATGCTATGGCGGCCGGGCTGAGTATCAATGAGCAAAGTTTTACTGAGTTTAAATCCGTGTTTGAGCAAATGGTGACAGACACACTCACTGAAGAGCATAAGCAAAGTATTTTACTTACCGACGGTGAATTACCTAATGAGTGCTTTTCGATGGAGTTTGCCAACTTACTAAAAAATGCCGGCCCCTGGGGACAGCAATTTCCAGAGCCAGTGTTTGAGCATGTGTTTGAGGTAATACAGCAGCGCATTGTCGGTGAAAAACACTTAAAACTGGTTTTAAAACATCAATCAGGACGATTAGTTGACGGTATTGCATTTGGTGTTGATGTGCGTGCATGGCCAGATACCGAAGTGCGTTATGTGAAAGCTGCTTATCAACTCGATATAAATGAATTCCGTGGTAAATTCTCGTTACAGCTGATTATTAGAGAGCTACAAAAAGCGACATAAAAATATCGTTATAATCGACATAAAAGGCTAATAAAACGCTCGGTTTTTTGTTAAAATCGGGCGTTTTTAATATTTGTAGATAATTTACCGTATTTATTGTCGATATCGGTGCGCGGTAAATCAGCCATTTTGGAGTAATGTACATGTTTGAAGTGAATCCTGTGATTAATCAAATCAAGGAAATTCGCGAACGTACTGAACTGCTTCGGGGGTACCTTTGACTACCCTCTTAAGAAAGAGCGGTTAGAAGAAGTTAACGCAGAACTTGAAGATTCAGCAGTGTGGAATGAGCCAGAGCGAGCTCAAGCACTTGGCCGTGAAAAGTCGGCACTCGAAGCTATCGTTGAGACCATCGATAATCTAGTGTCAGGTACCGAAGATGTTGAAGGTTTAGTCGAGCTTGCTGTTGAAGCAGAAGATGAAGAAACCTTTGCTGAAGCCGAAGCTGAATTAGGCGATTTAAACGCACAGCTTGAAAAGCTAGAGTTCCGTCGTATGTTCTCAGGCGATCATGACCAAAACGATGCTTACCTTGATTTACAATCAGGTTCTGGCGGTACCGAAGCCCAAGACTGGTGCAACATGCTACTGCGTATGTATTTACGTTGGGGTGAAGCAAAAGGCTTTAAAGTTGAACTGGTTGAAGCAACTGATGGTGATGTGGCTGGTATCAAAGGCGCAACAGTGCGCTTTGTTGGCGAATATGCTTACGGTTGGTTACGTACAGAAACAGGTGTTCACCGTTTAGTGCGTAAGAGCCCGTTCGACTCAAGTGGTCGTCGTCATACCTCGTTTGCATCGGCATTCGTTTACCCAGAAATCGACGATAATATCGAAATTGATATTAATCCGGCAGACTTACGTATTGACGTTTACCGCGCATCAGGCGCCGGTGGTCAGCACGTAAATACAACAGAATCTGCGGTTCGTATTACTCATATACCAACTAACACTGTTGTACAGTGCCAAAATGAGCGTTCACAGCACAAGAATAAAGACCAAGCAATGAAGCAGTTAAAAGCGAAATTGTTTGAGCTTGAAATTCAAAAGCAAAATGCTGAGAAACAAAGCCAAGAAGATGCTAAATCTGATATTGGCTGGGGTAGTCAAATTCGTTCATACGTACTTGATGACTCGCGCATTAAAGACTTACGTACAGGCGTTGAAAACCGTAATACACAAGCGGTTCTTGACGGCGACTTAGATAAATTTATTGAAGCCAGCCTTAAATCTGGCCTATAACCACCAAGCTAAAAAAGAGCTAAAAAATGACTGATCAAATCCAAGACGAAAATAAGTTAATCGCTGAGCGTCGTGGCAAATTAGACGCAATCCGCGAAAATTGCCCAGCCAACGGTCATCCAAACCAATTCCGTCGTGAACATTACACGGCTGATTTGCAAGCTGAGTTTGGTGATAAATCGAAAGAAGAATTAGTTGCTGAGCAACATGTTGTATCAGTTGCAGGTCGTATTCTTGCAAAACGTGGTCCTTTCCTTGCGTTACAAGACATGAAAGGTCAAATTCAAGCGTACGCATCAAAAGACGTACAAAAAGAATTAAAAGCAAAATATGGTCAACTTGATATCGGTGACATCATCGGTGTTAAAGGCGCACTTAATAAGTCAGGTAAAGGTGACCTATACGTAGAAATGACAGAGTACGAGTTACTGACAAAGTCATTACGTCCGTTACCTGAAAAATTCCATGGTTTATCTGATCAAGAAACTAAATATCGTCAACGTTATGTTGATTTAATTACTAATGAAGCGACACGTGAAACCTTCCGTATTCGCTCAAAAGTTGTTGAAGGTATCCGTCGTTTCTTAGCTGATCGTGACTTCATGGAAGTTGAAACGCCGATGCTACAAGTGATCCCGGGTGGTGCGTCTGCACGTCCATTCGTAACACACCACAATGCACTTGATATCGACATGTACTTACGTATTGCACCTGAGCTTTACCTAAAACGTTTAGTTGTGGGTGGCTTTGAGCGTGTATTCGAAATCAACCGTAACTTCCGTAACGAAGGTTTATCAACACGTCATAACCCTGAATTCACAATGATTGAATTCTACCAAGCATACGCTGATTACATTGACCTGATGAACATTACTGAAGACATGTTACGTACTGTTGCGACAGACGTACTTGGTTCACCTATTGTTGTAAACACAACGAAAGATGAAAATGGTGAAGTGGTTGATTCAGTAGAGTACGATTTTGGTCAACCGTTTACTCGTTTAACAATGAGCGAAGCAATCCTTAAGTACAACCCAGACTTTGATGCTGCGGTATTTAATGACCCTGAAAACCATTTTGAAGAACTTAAAGCGTACGCGAAGCAAGTACACGTTAAGATCCCAGAAAACTGCGTATGGGGCCCAGGTAAATTCTTATGTGAAATCTTCGAAGAGACGGCTGAGCATAAGCTAATTCAACCGACTTTCATCACCGCTTACCCGTGGGAAGTGTCACCCCTTGCACGTCGTAATGATGAAAACCCATTTGTAACTGACCGCTTCGAATTCTTCGTTGGCGGCCGTGAACTAGCAAATGGTTTCTCTGAGCTTAACGATGCACAAGACCAAGCAGAGCGCTTTACTCGTCAAGTTGAAGAGAAAGACGCAGGTGATGATGAAGCGATGCACTACGATGATGACTATATCCGTGCATTAGAATACGGCTTACCACCAACAGCGGGTGAGGGTATTGGTATCGATCGTCTAGTGATGTTATTTACTGACTCACCAACAATTAAAGACGTGATCCTATTTCCACACATGCGTCCTCAAGCTGATTAATCAGCTAAAAGTCTTGAAAGCGCCGCTTTTTAGCGGCGTTTTTGTTATCAGAAATTTCTGATTTTTATTGCTCTCAATTTTAATACTCAATTGTAATTAGCTGATCTAAAAAGAAATGCTGAATTAGTCTTCCAACAAAGTTACTAAGTTGTAAAATTTTTCTACAAATACAAAGGCCGATAGTATTATTTTTAGCCAAGATATGACATCATTGCGCAATTCTCGTTCAATGTATAAATGGACTTAATAATAATGACTAAAAAGCCTTCGCCGTTGCCTACAGATACGAACAAAAGCGAGCATCAACGTGAAGATTTTTATCGTGCTTGCATAGCCGAATTTCAACAATTGGGTTATCAAGATCAATACCTCGCAGAGTTAACTGATGAACTGATCCCATTGACGGGTCTTGAGCCGTTGAGTGATAAAGAAAAAACGGCGAAAGGATAAACAAAAACAAGCTGTTTTGGCTCGTTATGGACAATCTATAACCATCTATGCGATTTTCCTTGAAAAGTGTTTGACATATTTCCTGAAATCTTTATTATACGCCCCACAAGACGGAGAGGTGGCCGAGTGGCCGAAGGCGCTCCCCTGCTAAGGGAGTATAGGGTTTGTAGCTCTATCGAGGGTTCGAATCCCTCCTTCTCCACCATTTTTCCTAAAATGGCATGTCTTGAAAGTAATATGTGTGGACGCGTAGCTCAGCTGGATAGAGTACCTGGCTACGAACCAGGCGGTCGGAGGTTCGAATCCTCCCGCGTCCGCCACTTTTTACTTTGACTCTACATCGAGTATAAGATGTTAGTAAATTTGGTCGGAGGTTCACTCTTTCAAGAGACGTCCCGCAACCGCCCTTTTTACTTTAACTCTGCATCGAGTATAAACTTGAGTCTCTTGCTAAGAGAATAAATTAGTAATGTTCAAATGTGCGTGTGGACGCGTAGCTCAGCTGGATAGAGTACCTGGCTACGAACCAGGCGGTCGGAGGTTCGAATCCTCCCGCGTCCGCCATATTTGAAAAATCATCGCAAGATTATAAAATGCAACTGCGGACGCGTAGCTCAGCTGGATAGAGTACCTGGCTACGAACCAGGCGGTCGGAGGTTCGAATCCTCCCGCGTCCGCCACTTTCTCTTAGAAAGTGACATAAGCCGACAAGCTGTCGGTTTTTTTGTGTCTTTAAGATACAGTCAATGCAAGACTTAAACATGCAGAACATAATGCGGACGCGTAGCTCAGCTGGATAGAGTACCTGGCTACGAACCAGGCGGTCGGAGGTTCGAATCCTCCCGCGTCCGCCACTTTCTCTTTGAAAGTGACATAAACCGACGAAAGTCGGTTTTTTTGTGCCTGAAATTCGCGTAGGTGTGGTTGTAGGAGCGACTTCAGTCGTGAATAAACATACCGTTTTATTGCACCTCATTATTCTTTGGGCGACTTTGAACCACGCAGCCGGAGGTTCACTGTTTCAAAATACGTCCCGCGTCCGCCACTTTCTTCTTGAAAGTGGCATAAACCGACGAAAGTCGGTTTTTTTGTGCCTAAAATTCGCGAACCACACACTTTCTTCACCACAAATTAAACCCTCAACTCAAAATATAAAAAATGCTCCCGTAGGCGTGATACTTGTTTCGCGCGTATCAAGGTGCTGTTGCTCCAGACGATTAACGCCTCATCGAGACGATAGATTTTATACAGTAAATTAATTTATAAGCCTGCATCTTATTGGCAATAAAACAGAGTTAATTTGCATCGAGATAAATTTGTGTTAATTTTAATAAAATATTCCAAAAAATATAGCAGTGTGGAATTAATTTTATATATGTGAAAGATACAAACAAAAGGCTGGATGTACTTAATAGTCTGCCAGAGGAGGGGAAAGTTGCCCGCACACCGATCAATAACACTTTGAGCAGGTTAGGTTAGCATCCATTATTTTGCTATAGGGATTAACAAATTAAGGTTGTTTAGGATTTGATTACGAAAATAAGCAGCAAAGCTGTAAATCAACCATTGAGCTTAATTATCAATTTGTTAAAACTTACCTATGAGAAGGTACGTGATTGCAAGTCAGAAATATGCGTGGTTTGCGCATTATTAAATGTTATGAACACCTCTCACACCTTTGGAGGTTATATGAAACAGACTTTGATTTTTATTTTGACCCTATTTTATTCTATTGCTTCGATAGCTGAGGACGCCCAACTGGCAGCAATATTTGATCGATACGAAACTGAAGGGACGATATTGATTTCTTCAATTGGTGGTGAGAAAGAGTTTATATATAACGAAAGTCGTGCGGGTCAGCGTTTTGCTGTTGCTTCTACATTTAAAATACTAAATTCATTGATCGCCCTAGAGGAAAAAATAGTTTTAAAGAAAGAATCGATTATCAAGTGGGATGGAACGGAATATGGTATTCGCTCTTGGAATGGAGATCAGACGTTGGCCAGTGCATATAAAGTGTCATGCGTTTGGTGCTATCAACGAATAGCTGAAAGAATTGGCGCTGAAAAATATCGTTTTTATATTGATGCACTGGGTTATGGCCAAATTAGTGAAGTTTTTAATGAAACTACGTTCTGGTTAGATGGCAGTTTAAAGAATAGCGCTAATGAACAAGTGGACTTTTTAAAAGAAGTTTATAGGCGATCATTGCCATTCAGTTTGTCCTCTTATGAAACCTTGAAAGATATTATGACTGAAGAAGAGTCTAGTTTATATGTGATTAGGGCAAAGACAGGCTGGGCAAAGCGCGTTGAACCCCAGGTTGGTTGGTATGTTGGGTATATTGAAACTAAAAACGATACTTGGTTTTTTGCAACAAATATAACAATTAATAGCATAGCTGACTTATCCCTGCGGAAGAAAATCACTCTAGAGGCTTTGAGAACAAAGGGTATTATATAAAATTAGATAACAAGGTAAATCTGCCAGCTCGGACTTTAATCAGTGAAGCAACGGAGTCATCTATAGGTTTAAGGTGTAACTCCATTTTTTGAACTTCATTTAAGATTGAGTTGATGGGTATCTAAATATTTATTGGTATGACGATTTTATGTTAAAGACTAACAGGAGTGTACTGATGGGACATAGTTTAGAGACACGGATACTAAAAATTCTAAAAATACTTCCGGTTAGTCAAATCGTACTTTTTTTATGGCTACCCGCCAACTGTTTTGCTACAGATTTTCGATCACACCCTTTTCTTGAATTTGACATTGAGGGTCGACTTTCAGCGCACAGTGAACTAGTAGACATTGATAGAGATGGCGACTTGGACATTGTTGTTGCAAATGGTCGGCATTGGCCGCAGGCAAATATGATCTACTTGAATGATGGACGAGGTCGCATGATTGAGTCATTTCGTCTGGGTGCTAAAAACAAAGCCTCTTATATCGTGCGCTCAGGTGATCTAGATGGAGACGGTGATTCAGATTTAGTTGTTATTGGGGACAACTTGCCGATTGAAGTCTATACAAATAATGATGGCTCATTCGATGAACCTAAATACCTTCTTAAGAGCAGATCTTATGCCAGAGGAGCAGTACTAACTGACCTAAATGGTGATAAAAAAGTTGACTTGGTAGTGGTTCCTAGACGGGGAAAGAGTAGGCTGTATTTTGGCAATGGGATAGGTTCGTTTTCAGACTCTAATGAATTACCTATACCGGTAATTGGGGCTACTGGAGTTGTAGCGGGCGATATAGATTACGATGGTGATGTTGACCTAGTTGCGGCACTTAGGGATGATCAGTCAAGTGTTTTATTAATTAACGATGGAAAAGGTTCATTTGTTTGTAAGCCACTGCTTGGAAGCGAAGGAGATCATCGCCAGGCGTTGATAGGTGAGTTCACGAATGATGATTATCAAGATATAATTTTAGGCGATTTAAATGGCAACATAAAACTAATCGTAGGTATACCAAATGGTAGTTTCAAACAGCCTATTATAATTAATGATAAGGCTTTATTCGCACGCTCTTTGGCATCTGGCGATCTTGATGATGATGGTGACCTAGATGTCGTGGTAGGTGGTGATGAACAAACTAACTTCGCTCTTTATAATTTGGGAAATGGTAAATTTAGACTGGTTGAATTAACTACAGAGGCAAATGACACTTACGGTGTTAGTTTAGGTGATTTGAATAATGATGGACTATTAGATATCGTCTTTTCTAATTCAGAAAGTTCAAATGTTATTTTGCTTAACCGCAAGAATAAATAGTCAACTCAGTATTTTTTCGCCTTTAATTTATCGAATTAAATAATTCTGAATTTATATGTGTGGTACCTTAACAGTGCAAATATCATCTCAGCAATTACAAGAGCGACTTCTGTCGCGAGCATCATGCTTGCACTCCACAAATTAAAACCCAGCTCAAAATATAAAAAGTGCACCCCGTAGGCGTGAAACGTGTTTCACGCGTATCAAGATGCTGTCGCCATAAATGACGACCTACAGGGTAGGAGCGACTTCAGTCGCGAACATCATGCTTGCACTCCACAAATTAAATCCCAACTCAAAATATAAAAAATGCACCCCGTAGGCGTGAAACTTGTTTCGCGCGTATCACGATACTGTCGCCATGAATGATGATCTACACCTCTCACATCTTGCTATCTATCCCAGAATAAGCATTTCTCAATGTAAGGTTCATGCTCATGCATTATTTACATTTAACCGACAAAGGGTACAATCTCGCTAATATAATAATAATTAAACCAATATCCCTTGCGTCTATTTCATTTATTCTTTTTTTATTGCATTTTGCTTGGTTCGTTTGCTGCGCAAAGCGAGCCAGTTGTATCGCAATCAACACCATTAAACCAAAAGCAAATCCAAGCACTCAAATTTGAATCTCCTATTAAAGCAGATTGGTTGTTTAGTACTTACCAAGAGTCCGTATTTAATTCATCAATTTTGGTCTTAGAGGCCGGTGATAAAAAGTCGCCGCCTTTGCTGCTTGTGCATGGTTTAGGCGTATTAGGTATGCAAGATTGGTTTGGGGTTATTCCTGAACTCACTAAGCATTATCATGTTATTGCGATTGATTTACCTGGTTTTGCTCACTCAGAAAGCCCCGAAGGGCGTTACTCTCCTCGCAATTATGCTGCTGTACTGGCGGAAGTGGTCGATCACTATATTGCTGAACCAACCACGGTTGTGGGTCATTCGATGGGGGGCGCGGTCAGCCTGTATTTTGCTGGCAAATACCCGGAGAAACTCAATAAACTGGTGCTAGTCGACGCAGCGGGTATCTTACATAAAGTGGCATTTATAAAGCCTATCTCCAACGTACCTAAGCCTAATACTAAGCTACCTAAATTTCTCTCAACTAAGTTAGCTCAGCTCAATGATTTTACAACCGGACTCATTGAAGAAGGGGCGATTGATTCATACCTGACAGAGTTATTGCAGCGTAGTGATGGTGCGTGGAAGCTAGTAATGGGTGAAACACCAAATATGAATGCAGCGCTGAGTTTAGTTGAAGAAGACTTTAGCGAGATTGTCAGCAATCTGAAAATAGAAACACATATTATTTGGGGTGAAGAAGATGCAGTAGCTCCATTACGAACTGCAAAAGTATTGAACAGCCAGCTAATCAACAGTGATTTAGCTACTTTGCCTGATGTGGGCCATGTGCCAATGAAGCAACAGCCCAGCCAGTTTTTAGCTTTATTAAATCGTGCATTTACTGGGGAAGTTAAAAAAGCAGCCAGTGCAGAAGTTTCTGATAAACAAATCGAAACATTTCATTGTGAAGAACAGCACAGCCGCGAGTTTTCAGGCCATTACCGTCATATGATCATTGAAGACTGTAATAATGTGTTACTTAAAAATGTGGTTGCTGAATCTATCCGTATTAAAGATTCTTTAGTGAGATTAGAAAATGTAAGCTTATCAGGGGCTAAACTCGCTTTAAATATTAAGCGTTCTGTGGTTGAACTAACCAATGTCACTATTACGGCACAACAAGGTGTAAAACTGAATGAAAGCCGATTTGATGGTGCTGGTGTGCAAATCAATGCATCAGAGCATGCAATAAGCGTTGTCGATGACAGTAATATTATATTCTCGTTAAGTAGAATCCATAGCCCGATATACCAAGGTTTGGCACATGATGCCATAGAAGTAGAAAAAGGAATTATTGATGACCGCTTTAAATAGCATCCCTTTTGTTAAATTAGCAGCGTGCTCGCTGTTTTGTGTCGCTTTACTAAGTGGTTGCAAATCAACAAAGACTGAGCAACAACAATATGCTGATCTACAAGATAGTTTTAGTTATGAAACGTACAGGGGAGTGTCGAATACCAGTGTCGATACCATTGCTTATGGTTATAACAAACTGCAAAAAGAACAGTTAGAGCAAATAGGTGCAATTGAGCCAACACTGACTCATGCCATGATGAGCTACATTTTGAGCCTTGGTGTAAGTAAAGATTTTGCAATTGCAGAAAGCGACTTAGCGCTTGCTAAAGCGACTGATATGCGGGGTAAATATTTAGCATACAGTGCTCAGTCTTTAGCTTTTTATAACAAAGGCTGGCGTAAAATGGCTAAACAAAAAGCTGACTTCATTCGCACCGATCCTTTGTTTGCGACAGTGAGCCAGAGCTATCCAAAAGAGCAGCTTATTTCTTATCTTATTATTGGCAGTGTTGCAGTACGTGATGGTGACCTAGCGACAGCACAAAACATGTTTTATGTGATTGGTGAGCAGATTGAAAAACCCTGGTTACCAAGCTTAGCAAAAGCGTTAACGGTAACCCTAAATGGCTCAACAATAGACTCATTAATCATGCTAAAAGATATCAGCACAGATCCCTCTTTAAACGGCTATGAACGTGAGAAAATAGCCGAGCTGATGGATGTTGCGCAAAGCAAATTAAGCGATAAAAAGAAGCGTCAAAAAATCACCCGTATTGCTGACGATTTCTTTCTCGACCGCATTAAGGATAAAAGCTCAACGCTATATCGTGATTTGATCACTGACTTACAAAAATACACTGAGCAAGTTCTGTAATCTCTTTATAAGTTGAGTGTAGTTTCACACTCAACTTTGCCTAAATCCTCACTGTTTCAAATCCTTTACGCAATAAAACCGAGTTAATTTGCTTCACGGTCAATTTGTGTTAGATTTAATAAAATATTCCAAAAATAATAACAAGTGGGAATTTTATTTTATGTATGCGAAAGGTGCATATCAAAACAGGCTGGCTATAAGTTGCGGCTTGATGCTCTTGGCTGGTTGTCAAACTAGCACAGAAACAGCCCCGTTAACCGACCAACAATACTTTGAGCAGGTGATGTTAGCGCCTGCTATTTTGCCAGACGATTTAACCAATACCGGTTGTTTATCGCTTGAGAGTGAAACTAAGCTGCAAAGCTATAAATCAGCGGCTGAGGTTAATTACCAGCAAACAGGTTGGCAAAACAGAGTTGCGGCCGATTGGCAGTATTTTTTAGCCCCAGAGCAACCGGGCAAGCTACTCCTAATTGATTATCAAGTTCAAGCAGGGCAATTAGCTTACCGGTATTTAAGTGACGGCAGCCACAATGAGTTGTATGAACCTTGGAGTTCATCAAAAATTCAAGCGTTTAGCGGTGCGCTGTCAAAAGTAAGGCAAACCCACCCTGAGCTTGGTGCAGCTTCATTTGCCGGTGATACAGCACTGGCTGATTTGATCAGCAGTATTAATAGTTACGAAGCATTTGGTAAAGCCGATGGTAATTCAAATGCGATAGCCAGTTATTTTGTCAATGTCGCAGGGCGCGAATATTTGCGTGGGCTTTTTAATGAAGGCTGGCTAAAACTACAGGATCAGCGTTTGTTATTTAACGGCGCATATGGCTCAGAGCAGTTTATGCCATCAGACGAATACTGGCATAACCCTGCCAATAAAGAACTTGATGCAAAGATAGCTCGGTTCAAAGCAAGCAGTGATGATCCTGGCTATTTAGGGTATCGTTGTGAGAGTTGTGGTTTAACGGGCAACAAAGCAATGACCACACTTGCTCAAGCGGAATGGTTAAAACGTCTGGTTAGTCATCAGCGTGAACCAAGTACGCAAATGCCTTATTTACAAGCAACTGATGTTGATGTGCTACTTAATGGCACAGGCCATACAGATGAACATGCTCAAGTTGGCGGTATGATGGTAGGTATCAGTCATATCGTTACAAATGCATTGGCAAATGTTATTGCGCCAAATGATAGTCGTTCTGCAAAAGAAGTGCTCGATAGCGCGACGAATGGGCAGTGGCGTGTTTGGCAAAAAATTGGTTGGGGGCCAAGTGAAACGCGCTCCACCACAGAAACGGTTATGTTGGCACATGTGTGTTTAGGCAATTACCAAGGTGGCCGTGAGTTTACGTTTAGTGTACAGCAGTCAACTTCGGGGGCCGACGAAGCCAATTTGCCAATAGTCGGTAAGCAAATGCAGCAAAAGTTGCAGCATGCTTTTACAAAATTATTAGATTAACGCGTTCAATAAGAATTAAGGTACAGCTATGCGTCGTTCAATTATCGCTTTATCAATTACTTTAGGTGTTGCTTTTAGTGCACCTATGCATGCTGAGGGTTGGCAATCAGATGTAATCGGGGTCACGCAGTCACAGCTTTCGCCTAGCTACTGGCTAGCACAAGGTGCATCTGCAAAAGTGATCATGACTGAGGCGCAAATTGCGGCCTTCAACGAGAAATTAATTAAAGAAAATAAATACATTGTTGATCCTCTTTCATTTCAAAAATCGCTCACTAAAGACGAGCTAACAAGCGCCATTCATTCAGCAAGTTCAATTCCAAAAAGCCCGCGCTTTTTTACCGATGGCCGACAACTCACCGCGAAAGACTTTGCTAAATATCAGGCTAATTTAAACCTTAACAAGGTCGTAGAGAACAATGAGGTACGCTTTGCTGTGGTCGTTAAGCGCACCGCATTACGTACTTTTCCAACTTGGGATCGGGTTTTAAATAGCGGCCTTGATCAAGACTTAGATCGCTTTCAAGAAAGCGGTATGTTTCCGGGCGAAGCGGTTGCTGTATTACATCAAAGCGCAGATAAGAAATGGTTGTTAGTACGTGCTTACAACTATCTTGCGTGGACGCCTGCCGAAGATCTTGCCTTTGCTGATGCAGATAAAATAAAAGCTTATCGCGAACAAGATAACTTTTTGCTGGTAACCGGTGCAAAGGTCAATACTGCTTATGTGCCAAACGATGAAACCCTCTCAGAAGTTCAGCTCGATATGGGAGTACGCTTACCATTAGTTGATAGTGAGCAAGTACCGTATTTGCTCAACGGCCAAAACAGCTATGCTAGCCATGTTGTACAGTTACCTACCCGCGATGAGCAAGGCAAACTTGTTATTAAACCTGCAATGATAAGTAAAACTGCCGATGTAAATTTAGGCTACCTAGACTACAACGAGCAGAATCTCATTAAACAAGGCTTTAAGTTTTTAGGCGAGCGCTATGGTTGGGGCCATGATTACAATGGTCGCGACTGTACTGGCTTTGTTGGTGAAATTTATAAGAGCTTTGGCCTACTAATGCCGCGTAATTCAGGCCAGCAAGGCAGTAGTGAATACGGGCAAAATAATCGCTTTGATAAAAATACTGCGGCAGATGATAAGTTACCGACGCTTAAAAATATGGCGATTGGCGATCTAATTTATATTCCGGGTCATGTAATGATGTACTTAGGAGAGCATCATGGTGAGCCTTATGTTATTCATGACGTTAAAGGCTTAGGTTATAACAAAGGCGATGGCAGTTTTTATAATAGTGCCTTGAATGGGGTGTCGGTCACACCATTATTGCCACTTAGATTATCTCAAGAAACCAGCTACTTAGATCGTGTTTATAACATTAAGCGTATTCGCTAGAGGCCATTATGAAAATTAAAGCTGTTCGCTTTGCAAAGCTCAAAGTGCCATTAGTTACCCCATTTAAAACAGCACTGAGAGAAGTGAGTTATATTGAGGATTTAGTGGTTTTAATCGACACCGAATGTGGCCAAATTGGCTATGGCTCTGCGGCTTCAACACCGGTTATTACAGGTGATACCCACCAAGGGATGATAGCGGTCATTCAGCAGTTTATTGCCCCTAAATTAGTGGGGCAAGAAATCGAAAACATTAATCAGCTTACCCACATTATTCAATCAACGGTGGTTGGTAACAGTAGTGCAAAAGCGGCGTTAGAGCTGGCGGTTTATGACTTGTGGGGCAAGCTCTATCAAGCGCCTTTATATAAGTTACTTGGCGGTGGTAAGTCAGCGCTGAAAACCGATATCACCATTAGTGTCGATAACATAGATAAAATGCTCAGTGATTGTCAGCGAGCGGTTGAGCAAGGTTTTGATGTATTAAAAATAAAAATCGGTAATAACCTTAATCAAGATATTGAACGAGTAAAAGCAATCCATGCAGGGTTTGCCGCTAAGGCGCAGCTGCGTTTAGATGTAAACCAAGGCTGGAATGCCAAACAAACTGTGTATGCACTGCAGCAACTTGAGCAAGCCGGCGTGGTATTAGAGTTGGTTGAGCAGCCAGTAAAAAGCAGTGATATTCAAGGTCTCAAATATATTACTGAGCGAGTGAATACCCCGATTATGGCCGATGAAAGCGCCTTTTCACCTAAGCAAGTGATCCAACTTTTAGAGCTTGGCGCAGTTGATATTATCAATATTAAATTAATGAAAACGGGCGGTTTAAGCCGAGCAATTGAGATTGCTAATATCACAGCCCAATACCAAGCAGAGTGTATGATAGGTTGTATGCTAGAGGGCAGTATTGCCGTTGCAGGGGCTGCACATCTAGCCTCTGCCAAAGCGCAGCAAATCAGTAAAATCGATTTAGATGGCCCAGCCCTTGGTCAATATGACCCTGTGCAAGGGGGCGTTGAATTTAGCGGTCCACAAATACGCTTATCGGATGCCCCGGGTCTTGGCATTGAATCAATAACGGGGCTTGAACTAATTACAAACGGAGTATGGCCAGCATGAAAAAACTAGTCAGTCTTATTGCAGTTATGAGTTTATCGGCTTGTGCCAGCAAAGAGTTACCTAAACCTGTTATTGATAACAGTCATCAACAGCTCGTGGTGGTGGTGGCCAATGATAGTGATGCCATTGATGCCACCTTGTATCGCTTTGAAAAAACCGCTGGCAGCTGGCAACAACAAGGTCAGCAACACGCGGTGGTACTAGGTCGAACTGGCCTTGCGTGGGGAGTGGGGCTGCATCCTGCACAACCTGGTCAGCAAAAACAAGAAGGCGATGGTAAAGCACCTGCGGGTATTTTTGAGCTTGGTACTGCATTTGGTTATTTAGATTCATTACAAACGAACCTCAGTTATCAAGCAATGACAGCAAATGATTATTGTATTGATGTGAAAGGCTCACCGTTTTACAACCAGTTGGTTGATAAAGCACAAGTAGGTGAAGACGCCGTAAAAGACTCTTCAGAATGGATGCGTCGTGATATTTACAGTCAAGATAACCTTTATAAAAAAGGCATTGTTGTTAAGCATAACCCAAGCAATATCAATGGTGCGGGCAGTTGTATCTTTATGCATTTATGGCGGGCACCAAGTAAGCCAACAGCAGGTTGTACAGCAATGACAGAAAGCGATATGGATGCGTTACTTGCTTGGTTAGATGAGCGTAAAAAACCGTTATTAGTCAGCTTGACCAAAGCGCAATATCAACAAAAGCAAAGTCAGTGGCAATTACCTAACTTAGCTAAATAAAAATAATAAAATAAAAGTATTTTAATTTTGTCATAATGATGGAATAATATATTCCAACAAGGTTTGGGTTAGGATAATAAATGAGTGCAAATTACGCTTTTCTCGATTGGCTAGTATTCGCAAGTTACGGTGCAATTTTATTGCTAAGTGGCTGGTGGTTTAATCGCAAACGCGCTAACTCAAGCCAAGATTTTTTTCTAGGCGGAAATAGCATGCCAACTTGGATGGTGGCTATTTCTGTTTTAGCGACTTCGCAATCTGCGGCAACGTTTATTGGTGGGCCTGATCAAGGCTATCAAGGTGATTTTTCATATATTGCGACCAATATCGGTGCGTTTATTGCGGCATTTATTGTATCGGCGTTTTTAATTCCAAAGTTTTACCAGCAAAAAGTGTATACCGTTTACGAACTGCTTGAAAAACGTATCGGGCCAAAGGCCAAGCGCCGTAGCGGCATGATGTATTTATTTGGCCGTGTGTTTGCCAGTGGCGCCCGTTTGTATATGGCAGCGATTGCTGTGGCGATGATTCTGTATGGCAATATCGATGCCGATAGTGTGGTTATCGCGACTTTAGTGCTGGCGCTGGCGGGTCTGCTTTATACCTTTTTGGGTGGCATTCGCAGCGTTATTTATTCTGATGTACTGCAAAGTATCGTTTATGTCAGTGCGGCTATTGCGGTTATTTGGTGCTTGTTGAATGTTATTCCGGCTGACTTCTCAACCATTATTGCAACGCTGAATGAACCAAGTCCTGGTGCAGATTCAAAACTTGCGCTGTTTAAATTTGATTTAGACTTTGGCCCGTCAGGGGTATTTAACATGGCCTCTGTGTTAACGGGGTTTGTGCTATTAAACATCGCCGCATTTGGTTTAGACCAAGATATGACGCAGCGTTTATTAACCTGTAAAAGTCCAAAAGAAGGCAGTAAAGCGTTATTACTATCGGTGGTGATGGTGATCCCGGTTATGGCTATTTTTATCTTTATTGGTTTGCTGCTTTATATTGTTTATCAGCAACCTGCACTAATGAATAACGAAGCTGGGCAAACGGTCGTACAAGAATTTAACGGCGAAAAAATCACTATCTTTATGTACTACGTATTAAACGAAGTACCAGCCGGGGTTAAAGGTTTAGTCAGCGTGGGTATTATTGCAGCTGCTATTTCTACTTTGAACTCTGGGCTTAGTTCGATGTCTTCAGTCATCGTACAAGATATCTATCGCCCGTATTTAGAAAAACATAACAAGCAAGTAAGCGATCATCACTTTGTAAAAGCGGGTCGTGTGGGTATGGCACTAGTGAGCCTTGCCTTAGCGCTGATGGCTATTCTTTGTTATTTCTGGCAGCAATACAGTGATATGCCATTATTAAAATTTGCGCTAAGTGTAATGGTATTTTCGTACAGCGGTTTGTTAGGTGTGTATTTTACTACCTTGTTCACCAAACGAGGCAGTGAAGGCTCAGTGTTAGCAGCACTAATAGCGGGCTTTGTGGTGACCTTATTAATGCAGCCGTACATGATTGACTGGTTACTACCCGAATCAATGCGCTTTTACTTAGGATTTACTTGGCAGCTATGCATAGGTACATTGCTCGCAACACTGGTGTGTTGCCTTGGTAAAGCGGCGCACGAGAAGAGTGCGTAAATGGCTGTACGCTATGTTTTAGCCATCGATGGTGGCGGCACCAAAGTGTTAGCAGAGCTAAAAGAGCAGGCAAGTGGCGCGACTTTTCGTGCCCAGGCGGGTTCGGCATCAATTTCGAATGATCTTGATTTAGCGTTAGAAAACATTGTTAAAGTGACCCGTGATGTATGCCAGCAAAGTGGCGCTGAGCCTAGTGAAATCGTCACCGTTATGGGGGTTGCTGGTGGCTCATCGCAGAGCCTTGCTGAACAATTAACAGTGATGCTCAAGCTGGTTTACGAAATAGAATTTACCAGTTTGCAAATTACCAGTGATGCAATTACGTCATTATATGGTGCTAATCTTGGTGAACCATGTGTGGTTATTGCACTTGGCACCGGTGCCGTCGGCGCAAGATTAAACGCTCAAAAGCAAACTAAGCTGGTGAGTGGCTGGGGTTTTACCGTTGATGATTTTGGCGGTGGTGCGCGTATCGGCCTGATGGCTGTGCAGCAATTATTAAACGATATAGATATTTACGATTTACCAAAAAGCCGATTAACGATTCGTTTGAGTGAGCAGCTAGGATGCACTCGTCAAACAATTAGTCGTTGGCTTAAACAAGCAAAACCCGCGGATTATGCAGCATTTAGCCCGTTGGTGTTTAGCTTACAAAACGACTGTGAGGCGGCAAAAGCGGTATTAACAGAGCACACCCAATCGGTGGTTAGGTTAATAAATAAAAGCCGAGGTAACTCGCCGTTACCGGTGATTTTAATTGGTGGTTTGGCGAAAGTTAGCCAACCGTTATTGCCACTTGCCTTACAAAACGAATTATCTCCTTGTAAGGGAGATTCATTAACTGGTGCCGCTATTTTAGCGGCAAAGCATTACCATGACATTATTGAAAAAGGACAACCCAATGAGCCCTGAGCACGTCTTTAAGCAACAACGTGAGTTACTCGAAGAGTTAAACGGTATTGTCTCTGAAGGACAAAACCCTGACACTTTGGATATCGATCTGCTCAGCTCCACTGAGATCCTCACTAAAATCAATAATGAAGATCACAAAGTAGCGGGTGCCGTGAAACTTGTGATCCCACAAATTAGTGAAGCTGTCGATCATGTCGTTGAAGCATTTCAACAAGGTGGCAGGTTAATATACATTGGTGCTGGCACCAGTGGTCGTTTGGGTATTTTGGATGCGGTTGAATGTGCACCTACTTATAGCGTAAGCGATCAGCAAGTGCTCGGTATTATTGCTGGTGGTGACACCGCGGTTAAAAAAGCCGTAGAAGGCGCTGAAGATAGCACCACGTTTGCTATTGAAGACTTAAAAAATGCTAATTTAACCAGTAAAGATGTCGTGGTTGGCATTGCCGCCAGCGGTCGAACTCCTTATGTTTGCTCGGCAATTGAATACGCTAAATCACTTGGTTGTGTCACTGTGGGTGTCACTTGCAATCCTGATTCAGCGGTGATGCGTTTACCACAAATCGGCATTTGCCCCGTGGTGGGTGCAGAAGCTGTAACTGGCTCTACACGTATGAAATCGGGCACGGCACAGAAGCTGGTGTTGAATATGCTAAGCACAGCTAGCATGATCCGCACAGGCAAGGTGTATAAAAACCTGATGGTTGATGTGAATGCCAGTAACGAAAAACTGCACGCTCGTGCTATTCGTATTGTGATGCAAGCAACAGAGTGTTCTCAGCAGCAAGCTGTGGATGCATTAAAGCAAGCTGAGCAAAGTGCCAAACTAGCAATTTTAATTGTGTTAACTGGAAAACCAGCCCCTGAAGCAAAACAGTTATTGTCAAAAGCGGGTGGCTTTTTACGTAAGGCGGTTGAAGAATAATGCGTTTTTTAGCTGTTTTAGTTCTTAGTTGTTTTGCGCTTTTAGGTTGCCAAGAAACACCTGCACAAGCGCCTAAAAATGCACAGCCTTTACAGGTGGGCGCGGCCAATTTTCAAGCTTATTTACCTGCATTAACAGGGAAAAGTGTTGGCTTGGTAGTTAATCAAACATCTGTGGTTAATGGTCAACATTTGGTTGATGCATTACTTGAGAAAGGCGTTGTCGTTAGCAAAATATTTGCCCCAGAGCATGGCTTTCGCGGCGACCATGACGCCGGTGCTCACGTTAAAAGCACAGTAGATGCTAAAACCGGCATTGATGTTGTGTCGATATATGGCAGTAATAAAAAGCCAAGCCCTGAGATGCTTGCAGATCTAGACGTCATTATTTTTGATATTCAAGATGTCGGTGTGCGTTTTTACACTTATATCAGTTCAATGCACTATGTGATGGAAGCCGCCGCTGAAAATGGTAAAGAGGTTGTAGTACTCGATAGACCTAACCCGAATATAGCCTATGTAGATGGACCTATCCTTGATCCGCAATTTCGCTCATTTGTTGGCATGCACGAAATTCCTGTTTTACACGGTATGACAGTGGCTGAGCTTGCTCAGATGATCAAAGGCGAAGGTTGGATAAATGACGCTGATAAGCTTAAGCTGAGTGTAGTGCCTGTTGAGAATTATGACCGCACTATGGCTTATGAGCTACCAATAAAGCCAAGTCCTAACTTACCAAATGCCCAATCAATTGCGCTGTATCCGTCATTGTGTTTCTTTGAAGCTACGCCTGTGACTATTGGCCGGGGCACTGATTTTCCGTTTCAAGTTGTTGGTTACTCGCCAGTTAAACTCGGCGAATTTAGCTTTACGCCAAGGGCGATTAAAGGCGCTTCAATGCACCCTAAATTCAAAGGGGTCGAAGTATTTGGTCAAGACTTACGAGATGCTGATATTCACGGCCTAGATTTAAGCTTGTTTATTTCGGCTTATCAAAAGCTAACTGCGAATGAGCAAACTTTTTTTGAACGTGCTGATTTTATGGATAAACTTGCAGGGACTGATAAATTGCGTTTAGCCATTGAAGCAGGCCAAACTGAGCAGCAAATAAAGCAAAGCTGGCAAGCCGACTTAAGTGCTTTTAAGCGAAAGCGCTCCCCATATTTGCTGTATCAATAATAACTAGATAACTAGATAAATAAGAACGAGGCGCTTGCCTCGTTTTTTTATGCCTATAAAAAGCTATGTTATATTCATGAACTTGATTTACAAGGATATAGCATGAAAGTTCATTTAATTGCTGCATTTACATTACTTGCTGGCTGCTCACAACTCCCAAACACTACAACAACTAACTCAACCGATGTACTCGATCTTCGTGATGATAAAAACGCAGCAGAACAGCTGTGGACACTTAAACATGCAACAAAGCCCAGTTACCCTAAAGCAGCTTTAATATCTAAGCAGACGGGCTGTGCGCGCTTTATTATTACTATTGATAAACAAGGTAATACCACCGATATCCGTTTTGTAGAGAGCTTCCCTGAAGGGCTATTTGTCGATGTGTCGCGAGAGTCGCTTAAAACTTGGCACTGGCAGGCAAGGGAAAGTAACAGCGAATCGAGAGCGATTATTCGAACTGTGCAACTCGACTACTTTATGAAAGAAGCGAGTAATATGGATGCCGCAAAAGCATTTTGTACAATTTAAGTTTTTACTGTTTTTAAGGCATAAAAAAGGGCCGCTATAGCGGCCCCCAACAGGATTGATAAACTTAGAACTTGAAGTTAAACGACAGCTGCACGCGACGTGGGCTGTAGTAGTTACGATATTCACCAAAGGTTTCTGACGAGACATAAGGGTTATTGTTGTAACCTGTTTGACGGTCAAATACGTTGAAGATATCAGCACGGAATTGTAGTTCCATGTCACCTGAGAATTTAAAGTCTTGGGTGTAGTTTAAGTCAAGTTGCCAGTGGCTTGGGCTACGGCGACTACCTGCAGGCTCGCTGTAACGCGTTGTACCACTTGAGTAACCGTAGATCGAACCATCCCATGCTTCCCAAGGTTTACCCGACTGGAAGACAAAGTATGCACCGATGTTCGCATCCCATGGCACAGTGTAGTAACCATACACTTTTACTTTATGCGGTTTATCACCTGATAGTGTGCCGTATTTGTAATCCCAAGGGTAACGGCCGCGGCCATCACCATAGTTCGATGAACCAATGAAGGTATTAGCATCTGTTGTTGCTGTAGTGTTATCTTGGTCGAAGTTACCGTAGTAATGACTCCAAACATAAGAAGCATTGATGTAGCTGTTTTCACCTAGGTATTCAGCTTCGATGCTGGCTTCCCAATATTTAGTCTCACCACCATCTACTTCGGCAATAACATAAGATGAACCACCAATTTCATCACGGATTTCATCTAGGTTATCTACATATAAACCTTTATCTGCAATATGCTGCGGTACACCATCGGCATCAACGCCAGAGTAGTCAGTTAAGCGCGCATTGTTTGGCATATCTTCCCAGAAATGCGATGCCTTACGGTGACGAACATGAGCACGTAATACTAAATCAGAACCTACATATTTAGTGGTACCAAGTGTAAACTCTTTGATTTGACGAGGTGTTAAATCATCAGCAAATACTTTACCTGATGAGCCTTGACGTGGCTCTGCGTAAATTACGTTACCCGCTTCATCAAATTCAACTTCGATTTCGGCACGGGTATTACGGTCCCAAGATGCAGCTCGCGCTAATGAGCTTGCTTCAGGGTTATACATTGAGAAGTTTGCAAATACTGAGTCTTGGTCTGCATAATTCCAATTCACACCTAAACGCGGTTGGATCATATCTGACCAATCTGTTTGGTACATTTTGTATTTTTCGCCTGGTGCTAACTCATAACCAGAGAGCGTGCCAGATGCCGATTTAAGACCTTGGCCATACCAAGTATCGCGGCTTACGAGTACACCCACATTGTAAGTCCAATCACCTACTTCAATGGTATCGTTGATTTCGAAATTCAGTGTTTTCATTTCTGAGTTGATAGCAGAAACGGCGTCTTCACCAGCAACCAAGCTCATTTGTTGTACGCGAGCACGGTAAATAACCGGGGCAGAGCTGCCTTCTTCTAAGCTTTCATCGAGGCCGCCAACATAAGAGATTCTACCCCAACCGTTTGAAAGGCGAGACAGTACTTCTTTGCTTTCTTTCCATTCACCACCTACATGTAACGTATGGTAAGTATCGCCCCAGCTAAATTCATGTTCTAGGTTTAACTCGAAGCTATCACGGTAAAAGTCGATATTATCGTATTGGTAATACGCACCAACACCGCCGCCGCCAAGCATTTCGCCGTTTTCAGTATAACCGTATTGTGCAATTAAAGGTGCGGCGCCTGCATTAAACGCAGCTATTTGCTCTGCAGTGTAGTTATCATCAGCATCTAATAAGCTTGGTACACTGAAGTAACCCATTTCAGTTAGGTTACTTAAGTCAAGTTGACCCGTTAACGATGGTACTACAGATAGTTCTGTATCAGGTGTGGTACCAGACTCTATTTCTAATTTACTGTACTGGAATGAAAGGGTTGTTGCATCACCTAAAAGCCATGAACCATCTAAGGTAAAGATATCTTGGTCGGCTACATCTCCTGCAGATACACTGTCAGTTTCGTAAGCGCCAACTGAGCGACCTTCAATGGTCTTTTCTGAGGTACGCTGTGAAATATTAAGTAAAATATCATCAGTAGGCGCCCAAGTTAACTTACCAAAGTATTCATCACGCACACTCTTATAGTCTTTTACTTCACCATAAGCAGTATCTTTATTAGTACGAGTTTCCTCAGGACGATAATAAGAAGTGTAGAAGTATAAAGAGTCTTCAATAAGCGGGCCGCCTAAACTTGCTGTAAGCCAGCTTTTATCTAGCTCATAGCTTTCTTGACCTGTTGGAGTCGCAACTAAACTTTTAGGTTGAACCTTGTATTCAACATTACCGTGGAATTCGTCAGTACCTGATTTTGATACCGTATTGATTGAGAAGCCGCCTGAGCGGTTAAAACCAACGGCTTTTGCACCACCGCGGTCCATAGTTACGTAAGCAACGTCATGAGTTGATGGCTCTGATGCTAAGTTACCAAACATAGGTAGAGATACATCAACACCATCAAAACCATACGAGTTATCAACACCAGAACCACCGGCTGATGGGCCTAGCGTTGAGTTTTCAGATAGTTCAACACCCGGTACTAGTTTTAATAGGTCACGGTAATCTTGACCAACTGGCACGCTATTGATTGCTTCTTCACCAAGTGAGTTAGTCAGTGCAGACTTACCTTGGCGGAATAATTTACTGCCGGTAACCGTGATGACTTCAACGTTTTCGTTAGCACCACCCATAGTGACGTTTAGGCTCGAAGTTTGTTCAAGTAAAACATCCACAGTCATGGTTTGAGTTACACCGTTTTTATCGGTGAAAGTCAGTTCATAAGTACCTGGTTTTAATTGTGGTAAGTCGTAGCTGCCGTCTTCTCGCGTAACAACGGTACGTGGTTTTGGCATCACATTACTTTTTGCTGTAACAGTGATCCCTGCCAGTGACTGCTGTGCTTCTGGTGATGAAACCTTACCTTTGATCCCCCCGGTTAGATTTGCAAAGGCTGGCGCGCTGGCGAGTGCCGCGGCCATAACAACACCTGTAAAGGCTGTTTTCTTTGCGCGAAGTGCATTGCTAGTCGCTTTTGCTATATAGCTCATTGCGAGTGTGGATGCATGTTGTTTCATTGTTTCCCGTCCTTATATTTATATGCTTTGCTGGACTACTTACCCAATTGAGACTTATGAACTTTAAAATTATGTTGCCCATATATTAAACAGGTGTTATTTAAGTTGGTCAAGAATATTTTTTCATTTAAAGGTTGGTTTTTAGGAATAAAATATATAACCGATTTTAGGTAAAGATCAGTAATGACTTGCTTTAACGGGGTGCTAATTTATTCTTAGTACAATTTTGTAAGAAATTATGATTTTAAAGTCAGTCGCTTATCGCAATTGTTTGGTAGTTTAGAGGAGGAAGGGGATTGTTAAACTGCATCCTAAATTAGGTATAAAAAAAGCAGCCTGAGCTGCTTTAAAGTATTTATATAACCTTATTGAAGAAATTAGTTATTCTTAAATTCGCCAACAACTTCATTAGAATGTTCTAGTAACTTACGACCTTGGCGGCTTGACTGTGTTAGAGCAATAAACAAAATATCAATGACAAAATCTTGTGCCGTACGCGCTAAAATTGACGATAAACGAACAGATTCGCCTTCAGCAACTGAATAAAGTTTTACATCAGCTGAGTCAGCAACAAGGCTACTACCAAATTTAGTCACTGAGATCACCGAGCTTGAGTTTTTCTTAGCTTGTTTAACAACTTCGGCAATTTCGCGAGTCATACCTGACTCACTTATCGCGATAACCAAATCACCTTTTGAAAACGTCGCAACATATGCAAGTTGTGCATGGCCATCTGGCTCTGCAATTGCAGGCATACCGAGTTTTTGTAACTTATAAGAAAAATCTTTTGCAACCAGCGCTGAGCCACCTAATCCACAAATCAGAATACGTTTTGCTGATTTTAATAGCTCTACCGCTTTTTCGACTGCCGGCGCTTCGTTGAGGTTTTTGGTTTCGGTTAACACCGCCAATTTACTGCTTAATAGTTTTTCGGCGATTTGCTCTAGCGAGTCATTCAGAGTGATCTTGCCATGTAGCTTAGGTTCGCTGCTTTCATCGTTAAGTGCATCAATTACCGCAAGTTTAAAAGCAGGGAAGCCTTTATAACCTAACTTTTGCGAAAACTTCACCACACTTGATTGGCTTACACCAACCACTTTTGCTAGTTCAACCGATGATAAATTACGAATCGCATTCGCTGAATTTAACGTAAAGTCAGCAAGCTTAGCTTCGCTGCTCGATAGTGATTGGCGTAAGGCTTTAATTTTTACAAAAGTAGACATAGGGCTCACTTTGTTTGCTTAACTTAGTCAAAGCGCAAAGCGATGGTTCTATTATAAACACAGGGCTTGGGCGCATTGTTTGCTTAACACGACGACTTATTTTTGTTTTAGCAGACCTAAGTTTGGAATATTTTTCTTAATTTAGATGGAATAATATAGTTTTATTCCATAATAGATACAACTCTAATTATTGAGATAGCTCTATTTTTAGTAACTTAGCGATAATGTATGCTTTTTATTCTTTAATTGTGAAATAAAATATTTTACATGTTAAGTGGGTGTTGCTACTGTATTGCTGAGAATCGTCAACGCTTAAATCATCAGGTATGAATCTGTTATGAGTTTTACCCCTTTGAAAACATTACTTAAACAGCTGTGTTATCTAAGTAGTGCGGCATTATTAGTAAGCTGTGCCAGTAATCCATATACCTACACACAATCAGCTAATTACAGCCACCGTGTTAAGTTTTTAGTGATGCATTACACCGCCATTGATTACGAAAAATCAATGCGTGCGCTCGTGGATGAAGGGGGCTTAAGTTCACATTATTTATTACCTGAATCAGGCGACCCGAGTTATCCAAAAGATGAATTAGAAATTACTCAGCTGGTTGATGAGAAAGATAGGGCATGGCACGCCGGACGCAGTTTTTGGCAAGGCCGAGAAGATTTAAATGATCATTCTATTGGTATTGAAATAGTGAATGTACCAACCTGTCATATTCCTGAGCAAGCAAACCTTGCGATGGAAAATGACGCAAGTAAGTTATGTATTTTTCCTGACTATGATGCTAAACAAATAGAGCTACTAATAAAGCTTAGTAAAGATATTCTTGCTCGTAACCCAGATATCGGGCCAACTCAAGTTGTTGGCCATTCTGATATTGCCCCAAGCCGTAAGAACGACCCAGGCCCGCGTTTTCCTTGGTATCAACTTTATAAAGCAGGTATCGGTGCGTGGTACGACAGCGACACCGTTGATAAATATTGGCAGTTATTTAGCGCATCAAAACCTTCAGTTGAATTAATGCAAAAAGCACTACGCAGTTACGGCTATGAGGTGATTGCAACGGGTCAGCTTGATTCGCAAACGCTAGATGCTCTAAGTGCCTTTCAAATGCACTTTTTACCTTGGCATGTAAGCGGTAATAGTGATGCCAGAAGTGCGGCTGTGCTATTTGCATTACTAGATAAGTACTTCCCTAAAAAGCTAGAGCGATTATTTAAAGAATATCAGCAGCAACAGCAAGCGGTTGAGCCTGCGCCAAAAACACTGGCTAATGCACAAGTGATAGCGCGTATTCCGGCTCTTGATCCAAGCAGTCGCGCGCTTGTTAACGACCGAGGCACATTTACTGCCTATAAAGGTCGCGGTGAGATCATCATTGACAACCAAGATGCAACCAGTGCTGATATTTTCATTAATGGTGAAAAAATTAATATTGCCTCACCATTAACAGCCGAAAAAATATATCAATACAGTTTGGCTAAACGCACCCGCGATGGCATAAACACGTATAAAGTAGAAAGTGTATTGCCTGAAGGGGCAAGCTTAACCTTACGTTTTCCTTACCCAACGCTTGATAAAAACAGCACTCAAAAGCGTTTTAGTGCTGTTGATGAATTAATTAATCAAGAGGTTAAAGAGGGCTTTCCGGGCGCGGTACTCGCCGTTGTTAAAGATGGCAAGTTGATTAAACTAAGCCATTATGGCGCGGCTAAAAAGTACCATGCTGATGGCAGTGAACTTGCAAGCCCACAAGCTATGCAAAACGATACCTTGTTTGATATAGCTTCAAACTCAAAAATGTTTGCCACTAATTTTGCGCTGATGAAGCTTGCCAGCGAAGGTAAACTCGACGTAGAAAAACCACTGTTTTATTACCTACCAGAATTTAGAGGCAGCGGCCGTGAACAGCGTTTAGTAAAAGATTTACTCACCCACAGTGCGGGTTACCCTGCGGTGGTTGATTTTCATCGTAAAGACAATAAATTTGGTGAGCGCTTTTTTTCTCAAAACAGCCTGCGTACTAAAAACCTACTGTTAACAGGTGTCCCTTTCGTGGCTGGTCGTAACGTAAAACACCTATATTCTGATATCGATTATATGTTGCTTGGTGTACTGGTAGAGCGTATTAGTGGTATGGCGCTCGATACCTATGTAGAAAGCCAAATTTATCAGCCGCTTGGTTTAACGCATACGGTTTATAACCCATTGCAAAAGGGTTTTTTATCTTCGCAAATTGCCGCCACTGAAATTAACGGCAACACCCGAGGTGGTCGCATCGAGTTTGAAAATATTCGAACCGATGTACTGCAAGGTGAAGTACATGATGAAAAAGCATTTTATGCTTTAGGTGGTGTAGCGGGGCATGCTGGGCTTTTTAGTACCGCCGGTGATTTGTCTGTGCTTATGCAGGTACTACTCAATGGTGGCGGCTACGACAACAAGCAAATTTTTACGCCACAAGTACTTGAGCAATTCACAAACTCCCAAGCAAGTGATGAGACTTATGGTTTAGGATGGCGTAGAGCGGGGCATCAAGCGCGTAAATGGCATTTTGGCCCTTATGCTAGCCCGCGGGCTTTTGGTCATACCGGCTGGACAGGGACTGTGACCGTTATTGACCCAGAGTATGACCTTGCTATTGTGCTATTAACCAATGCCCGTCATTCACCGATTGAAGGTTCGCGAGAAAATTACCAGTTTGTCGGCAAGCGTTTCGAAACAGGTAAGTATGGCTCTATTATCTCACTGATTTATGAGAGTATATTAAATCACTAGTCGAATTAAGTTGAGTTTGGTGGCAAAGCCATTAAGCTTAGCGAGTTTTCGCATAATAAAAATAAAATGTTGTTCTTAATTTAAAAGGGTTTTTATGTCTTGGTATTCAATTTTACCACCCTTGATTGCTATCTTAATTGTGTTTTGGCGCAAAGAAGTGATCATGGCGTTATTGGTCGCGGTTGCGTCGTCTGAGTTTTTGCTTGCTCTGAATGGTGAAGGTAATACCTTGTTTTTCACCTTTATCAACACTATTGAGCGAGTCATTGAGGTTGCCAGCTCCCCTGGTAATAGCCGCATCCTTATTTTTAGTATCTTAATTGGTGCTTTACTTGCCTATATTCGTGAATCTGGCGGTGTAGCCGCTACCGTTAATTTACTGATGAACAAAGGGGTTGCTAAAAGTAAGCGCCAAGTGGGCTACTTAACCATGTTCTCTGGTATTGCGGTATTCATTGAATCGAACTTAAGCGTATTAACCTCGGGAATTTTATCGCGTGGTTTATTCGATAAATTTAAAATGAGCCGAGCACGCCTTGCTTACATTATCGATAGTACCAGCGCACCTGTGTGTATCTTAATCTTGCTAAATGGATGGGGCGCATACGTACTGGGCCTTCTTGGCAACTACGAAATGGAAGAGTCTGCGGTTTCGGTATTGTGGGGCAGTATTGGTTATAACTTCTATGCTATTATCACCTTACTTATCGTGTTCTACACCATTACCTTTGACAAGGTACATGGCCCATTAAAGCAAGCAGAAGAAAGCCTAGAGCAACAAGAAACCGAACTAACAGAAGAAGTAAAAGGCTCAAAAGCACGTTACATGCTTGTGCCTCTTATTACCCTAATTGGTAGTATGGTTGGCTTTATGTTCTGGACCGGCGATGGCGATATTGCCAGCGGTAGTGGTTCTAAATCAGTGCTGTATGCAACTATTTTAGCCTGTGTTGTAGCTTACTTTTTAATGATTAGCTCGCGTGAATTTACACACCATAAGCTGGTAGATATTGGCTTTAAAGGAATGGGCGAGTTACTGCCATTAGTGTCTATTGTATTGCTATCACTCACGTTAGGTGCAAGCTTGAAAGACCTTGGTACCGGTGTGTTTGTTGCAGGCCTAGTCGGTGATTTCTTGCCTATTTACTTGGTTGTGCCAGTGCTATTTATTACAGGTGCGGTTATTTCATTTACCACAGGTACCTCATGGGGCACATTCGCAATACTTATTCCAATTGGTGTACCGCTCATTCAAGCTTTAGGTTTACCACCTTCATTGGTTATTGCCGCTATTTTAGGTGGTGGTGTGTTTGGCGACCACTGCTCGCCAATCTCAGATACCAGCGCGGTATCGGCTATTGCATCAGGGTGCGATTTATTAACTCACGTAAAAACCCAAATGCCATACGCCTTATTCGGCGGCGCATTAACCTTTATCGCTTACCTAGTGACGAGTATTATTGTTTTATAAGTAAAAGCTTTAAGTTGTAAGTTATAAGTAAAAAAACCACAGAGAAGTCTGTGGTTTTTTATTGCTTGAATTTCGATAACTCGCATATTCAAGTTTGATAGCCGTCAGCCGTCAGCCGTCAGCCGTCAGCCGTCAGCCGTCAGTTTGAAAGCTGATGGCTCGTCGAAACTTTCGCGCGAAATAAATTTCACGCCTACGGTACTCCTTTACTCTTTCCCCTTGTAACTCGCTAACTTGTTTTAAATCTGCTAGCTTAGCAAGTTCTTATTCTTAAAAGGATTTAACCAGTCGTATGAAGTCAGAAAAGTTTTTTAAATGGGTGTGGAATGTTAACGGCCTAATTTTACTCATAGGTTTAATCATTGGAGCAGCAGCAATAGGGTATAACTTTGTTGCTTACTTACTTAAGTCCGATAACCATGTACAGCAACAAACACTAAACTTAGCTGAAGATGAAAAGCAGCAAGAAAAGTGGAAACTAGGTTACCCTCGTAAGGTCGAGGGGAGTGATTTTTACTTTATCCCGTTGGAATCAGAAAAACTGGATATCGAGGTGAAAGCTGACGTAACAGTTTACAATAATTTTAGCGGTGGTTATAAATACAGACCTACGCGCTCAAAGAACATCTTGTTTCTTAATGACAAAACCAATCACGCCAAGTGGCTATTTAAAACAACGGATCAGTTGATCATAGAGTTTGGTGCTTTAAGCCATTACAAAGAGTTTGATACTCGTCCTTACAAGGAGCAAAAAGTCTATGCTCCTAAGGCAGTTTCGTATGAAGTTATCAAAAACGATACCAACAACGACAAACTGCTCGATGGCAAAGATAAGCGCACCTTCGCGCTAAGCAAGATTGATGGCTCAAACTACAGCGAAGTTATTTCAGGTTACAACCGCATTGTAGAGTCTAACCTCAATGCTGAAGGCAATTTATTCGTTGTATTTATCAACAACGATGAAGTTTACTCTATGCTGATAGACCTAGATACATTTGAAGTGATTAGTAAAAGCATGCTACCGAAGGTAGGGGAGTGAAATTGATGTTAGGTATCAGATGTCAGAAGAATGATCTGACATCTGAAAACTAACTACGCGGGGTAAACCCGCTGCTATCTAAAAACTTGCAACTTTACTCTTGTAGCCCTCTAAATTTTTTTAAATCAGATAGCTGACGGCTTCGAGTGTGTTGGGTTTCACTCCGTTCTACCCAACGTCACGTAGGTCGTCATTTATGGCGACAAATTATCTTTTCATTAACGGGCTAAAGCCCGACCTACAAGAGTATGAATTGAGGCCATCGCGCGAAATAAATTTAACGCCTACGCGGGGTAAACCCGCTGCTATCTAAAAACTTGCGACTTTACTCTTGTAGCCCGCTAACTTGTTTTAAATCTGATAGCTGATGGCTCGTTGAACCATCGCGCGAAATAAATTTCACGCCTACGGTACTCCTTTACTCTTTCCCCTTGTAACTCGCTAACTTGTTTTAAATCTGATAGCTGACGGCTGAGAGCTGACCGCTGCTTTCAAGCTTTACACTTTTTCGCCTCATGAGTCAGCTGTTTGAGTGCAATGATTTGGCCTTGCTTGTTTTGGTCTAGGGCGAGTAGGTCACCTTGGTGAATATGAGTATCTAGGGTGCCGTGTTTTTGTAGTTCTTCAAGGAGTGATTGTTTAATTTGTACTATGACATTTTGCTCGCAGTCGGCGATATACCAGTCGTTATCAACACTGACTAGACGGCCGGTGAAGCTGGTGCGGGCTTGGTGATTGGCTAATGCTTGTTGATAGTTAGCATCTAGGTTTTGTTTTTGTTGTTTAAGATTACTCACATAGCTGCCTTTGGCGTCGAGTTCGTGTACCTCAAGCCATTGATAATCCGATAAATCCACGGCATAAACATGGGTTAACTCGCGGTTGTTGTATTGCAGCATGACAAAACCAAGAATCGCTAAAGCAGCAAATACTCCGGTCATTTGCAGGCCTAAAAAGCGCTGTGGCCTTGGCGTTGCCGACTGTGGCTTTTGCATGTGTGAAAGCTCGTCGCTGCTTAAGCTGTGCTCTGCCTTACGTTTTTGAAAATGTGCTTTTAAATCAGCATCGAATTGCTCGTCGTTACGCTTCATGATGGCCTCCTAGTTGTTGTTTCAGGTTTTGACGGGCATATCGCAGCCGAGTTTTAATGGTCTCTGGGTTACTTTGTGTGATAGCAACAATATCTTCGAGACTAAAGCCTTCTTGTTGTAAGGTCAGCGCTTCACGTTGAACAAAGCTAAGCCCCATAAGTGCTTTATCAAAGGCTTCATAGTCGTAGTGATAACTTGCATCCTGAGATTCAGTAAATAGTTGGTTGTCTTCTAATTCAACGAACTTTTGCTGCTTACGAAATTCATCAATTAATAAATTACGTGCTAACCGAAAAAGCCACGCTTTTGGGTTGTTTTGAGCATTGTAAAAGTCGCGTTTATCAATGACTTTTAACCAGGTTTGCTGGCATATATCAAGGGCCAGATCTTTATCACTTTGGGTGACTAGGTAGTGATAAAGATCGTTCCCGTATTGAGCAACGAGTTGGTTAAGGTAACGGTTGTCGCCCGTTTTGGCATACTGCGCCAAACAATCTGTGTTTGGCTTGTCAAATAACCATGTCTTGATGCTCATTAGCATAGGCAGTTATCCATCTATTTTAAAATCAAGTTGAACGCTTTGGTTTGTTTGTAATTGTGCCACACCTTCAACAACTTTAGGGCGATATTTCCAACGTTTAATGGCGCGAATTGCTTCACGGTTAAATACCCGTTTGGGCTCGGCATCAATAATAACAGGGTCAATCACTTCGCCAGTCGGAGAAATGCTAAAGCTAATTTGTACCCAACCTTCAATGCCATCACGAGCTGCTACCGGAGGGTACTTAGGGTTTATACGCACAATTGGTGTCGCATCTCCTGTTGGTTGGTTAATGCTTTTGCTAAGCGTGTCGCCAATGTTATCGAAAGTCATACTTGGTGTTAAATCCGCTACTACAACGGTATCGGTCGAATCAATTGTTGGGCGTGGCGGTACTTTTGGTGGCATTTTAGCAACTGGCGGTGGCGGCAGTGTTTGCTTTACTTGCACTTTTGAGTCTTCCGGTACTTCATAAATTTCAACCGTGATATCTGGGCCTGTTTTTACATCGGCTCTTTGCTCAGCAGAAATTAAGTACTGCATAAATGCAAATGCTGCAAAGGTCATGACACCGCCGCCAATAATTGCTGCGGTTGTCTTTAAAGCAGCATTGCTGTTATTCAAGCTTGCTGAGTTTAGTGGTAAAGTATGCATAGCCGTTCCTCTTTGGATAATTGCTTTCATAGCTAAAACGGCTGGCAAATAAAAAAGGGGTGAAATTTTTTTCACTTTTTATTTTTCACAAGTTTTTTAGGTTGTTATGAAACTTATTCAAATAGATAAAGCCCGTTACCGTAAACATTTAAACCAAGTAATTATTGCTTGTGTAATTGCTTTAGCCGTTGGCAGTTTAGCCATTTCACAAACGTTAATAGCGTTATTTCCTGACCCAAGCGGTAGCCATTTTCATTGGAACCTATTAGGTGTTGTTGTGTGTAGTTTGCTGGTGGGTTTTGTGCTTAATAAATACCGCAATCATGATTACATGACTGAAATAGTCTATGTGTGGGAGCTTAAAAAAGCGCTGAATAAAATCACCCGTAAAATGCCAAAGTTAAAAGCAGCAGGGCGTGAGGGCAATGCAGATGCTTTATTAGCAATTCAATACAGCTATGCGGGATCACGTTTGTTATGGCAGCTTGATGACAACACTATTACCATGGATGAGTTGGCAATTAAGCAGGCAGAGCTTGATAGTGTTGCAGATAAATACAACCTCTCGCTTGATGCAGAACGTTATGATGAGTCAATCTTAAAGCAATTTTAAGGACGAATAATGAAAAAGGTTTTGATTGTTTGCTTAGGCAATATTTGTCGTTCACCTACTGCAGAAGCGGTACTTCGTAGTCGTGCCATGGCGCTGGGTGTCAATGTTATAGTTGATTCTGCTGGCACCATTGGTTACCACCAAGGTAATCCACCTGATTCACGTTCAAAAGCAGCAGCCGAAAAGCGCGGTTATAGTTTTAAAGGCATCTATTCACGACCTGTGACTCAAGCTGATTTTCATGAGTTTGACTTAATTCTCGCAGCCGACAAGCAAAATCTTGCTGATTTACAAGCCCAGTGTCCAGAGCACTTACAATATAAGCTGTCGCTGTTTTTAAGTCATGGTGATGCAGGGGAGAGTGAGATCCCAGATCCCTATTATGGTGGCGATCAAGGCTTTGAAAAAGTACTCGATTTAATTGAGGACGCAGCCGATAACCTGCTTAAAAAGCTATAAAAAGGGTCGCATTGCGACCCTGTTATTTATCTTTTTATTTTAAAGTCTAATTGCACCCGAGAAGTTGCAGCAATGGCTTGACCATTTTCAAACTTAGGCGCATAACGCCATTTTTTCATTGCTTTTACTGCTTCTCTTTCAAATGCAGTACCACCTTCAGAGTCAACCACAGTTATATTGTCTACAAAGCCTGACGGGGTTACTTCAAATTCCATCACGACAATGCCGTCTTCCATACGTTGTGCTTTTGACATTGGATATTTCGGTGGCACACGGTACAACGGCTCTTGTTCTTGGCTTTCTTTCCAAGGCACCATTTTCGCAATCGCTAAGCAATGTTTGGTTGCTTCGTCGCTTTTACCTGTTTTTTCGTATAAGTGAACCAACTTCGAATGGGCGTTTAATTCGGTTTGATGATCAAAGTCTAGCTCTTGATCAAATACGCTAACTACGTGATTCAATCGCTCAATGGCGGTGCTGTATTTACGTTGGTTTTCTGCGAATGCGGCAACTAAAAAGTCAGCGCTAATACGATCGACAGCGTTATTTGGTAAGTTTTCTTGGTAGTACTTATCGGCTTCTTCAAGATATTCCTTCGCTGTGTAATAGCGCTCGCCAGTGCCTTTATAAGCAAGGATACGAGCGGCGGTCATTTTTGCATCAGCAACAAGCTTGTCTGAGTTTTGTTTTTCAGCAATAGCAATGACATCATCAAGATATGTATCAGCGCGCTTTGCTGAGGGAGTTGATTCTGCCATGCCGATTAATGAGTCATACACTTGCACACTTAGCTTGCCGTGGTTTTTTTCAAGTATTTCGTAGGCTGTGCGATATAACTCAAAGCGTTGTTCTTGTTCGCTTTTAGCAAGGCTGTTTGCATAGTTAATAGCAAGATTGGCGGTGTTGTCGGCACTTTCACCATAAATTTCTTTGCCAAGCTCAAACGCTTTTTTGGCAAGCTCACTACTGTCTTGCTTATTTTCTACAGCAGCGACATAAGCGCGGTAGGTGTCGTTAAATTCTTGGGTGGTCGTTTCATTGGCAATGCCTTGCTGACTAAATAGTAATGCAACACATAAGGCAAGTGAGCTCTTTTTCATAATATTCCTTATTATTTTGCCCAGATAAGAGGGGATTAACACTTGTTGATGATAATCATTATCATCATGAGGTACAAGGTATCTAGTAATTTTTAATGTATCACTGTTTTTAATTTAAGCAAAAACAGTGATTAAGCTTAACAGGTCGCAGGTACTTATGAAAAAGCGCTCACATTGAGCGCTTTTTTGTTAGATTATAAACTCAGGCAAATTCTGTTCATCAAACCAACCCGGTATGTAATGCGATTCGTAAAGTCGCCAACAGTTATCTGACTCTAATCTTGCTGCTAACTGATAGTGAGCTGCATAGGTTTTTTGATTGCTATCATTCACGGGGTTTTCGGGAATGATTCGGGCAATGATAAATCGAGCTGCTTTTTTATCTTGGCTAACCTCCATTTTGACCAACTCTGCAAAGTGCTGCCAAAATGGCGCAAGCAGTCTAAAGTTTTTTAAATTCCCTATAACACTTTCTCTACCAGATAAATCACCTAAAGGAGGAAAGCTGCCATGTATATCTTGGCTGTAGCAATCAATAAGTAAATTAATATCACAATTATCAACAGCAAATGCATACTTGTTATAGAGATCAATGAGAGCTTGCTTTGGCTCTGCAGCTTTAAACTTACGAATTAATGCCCATGGAGAGTGTAATTCACTCACAATTGTTGGTTCGCCATCAACTAGCTGCCACCCCTGAACTCCAGGAAGCATGTTCCAGTTAGGAAGCAAGGATTGCTGTCCTTTATTCCAGTTAACCTGAAATTTAATGTGGTTAATAAGCCATTGCTGGTCTTCATAAACGAAATGAAAAATAAATGTACAACCACATAAAAAGCGTTTTTGCCCATGATTTATATCTACATAAGCGTAGCTGCTTGCTGCAGCAAAATCCTTTTGGTGTGCAGTAAACGTATTTGTAAATTCAGCATTCGTTGCATAGTTTTTGAAATCTTCACTCAAGGTTGTTGATACATGCTTTTGCCCATTTATAGAGCCATGGTGCTGACTTATGAAAACGATATCAGAGCTAAACAGCTTTGCTAACGAGTGCTTATCCGAGCGTAACCAGCTATCTTTAAACTGAGATATTAAGTTTTCGAGCTGTTCTTGAGTACTCATACAGCAGGCTCTCTTTGCTCTTTTTCAAGAGCAGGAATAACAAAGCTACCCAATTCATCAATTACATCTTGGGCAGCCCTTCGAGAAGGTTTTAAGTTTAGTGCAATGTGTTTTACGCCAAGCTCTCTGTGTTTTAACAGTCGCTCAATAAGGGCATTTCGGCCAATTCGTACAACGTTATAAAAACGCTGATACGGGGCATCTGGGTTTTTATCTAAGTCAAAAAATGTCGCATAGCCGTAATGTGGGCTTGTGTTGCTATTGCTTGCAATTGATAGGTTGTTAATGATTTCACTGATGGCTTGTTCATTATCAACAGCCCAAATCCAAGCATTAACATTATTAGCCAACCACTCAAATGATTGCCTAGAACGACCAACGGCCATAACGGGTATCTGTTGGTTTACTGGTTTTGGATAAAGGTCAAGTGAACCATCAAGCTCGCCGTAATGTTGGCTAATGTGTTTAGGAAAGCTTTGTTGGTGTAATGTTTTGATAATTTCAACTGACTCTCTGTAGCGCTCAGCACGCGCGTTAAAATCGACACCAAAAGCCGGGTATTCAACTGGCCTATCTCCGGTTGAAACTCCTAACACAAAACGACCATTACTTAGATGATCTACTGAAGCTGCTTGTTTGGCAACCATGATAGGATCGCGTAATGGTAAAACAGCCCCTGCGGTGCCTAAAGTAATTGTATTTGTATGCGCAGCAATGAAACCTGCGTAAGTGAATGGATCAAGCATCTGTGCAGCATCACCAAAATTAGGATCATAAAAAGGCACATCCCTAAACCAAATACTGGCAATACCTGCTTGTTCAGCCTGCTTAGCCGTTGCTATATCAGCATTGAGGGTAGGGAAAGGGCTGCTAGGGTAAGCTTCAAGGGGAGTGAGCAATCCCAGCGTTAATTTGTTGTCGGCAAATACATTTGTAAAGCTAGTTGGTAGATTATTCATGTTACTGAACTCCCGAATTCGCTGGCCAGACAACATCAAGTTTAGAGTGGCTAATGCGCCATTGACCGTCGATTTTTTCATAGCGATCTAAGTATCGGCCCACTAATAAAAGGGGAGATTCGCTTTGCTCCCTACTTGTAACAAAGTCAATTAGATAGCACTCACCCTGTGCTGTCGTTTTATCTGTCAGTACTATTTGATGGTTCATTACGGCATGAACAAAAGGGAAGTGCTTTCTATTGTGGGTATCGAATTCATCATAAGCATTTTTTAATCCTTGCTTTATCTGTTCAATTCCATTCATTTCTCCCACTGTTACTTCGACTCGTGCGTTGCTAGTAAATACTTCTTCCATTTTATGAATTTGGCCAGAGTCTAAAAGTTGGCTGTAGTTTAAGCGAAGAGTTCGGATCTCTTCTTTTTCGAGTAAATCGAGAAGTTTGCGTTCGCTCATCATGTTTCTCTATTGCTGAATAAGTGAATACTATTTTATTATCTTCTTTTTAAATGATAACCTAGCTAATATTCCATTTATTCTGTCCTGAGATTCCACAATGAAACCAGAAGGTAGCCCTTTCTTTGGTATTCGAGAGTTTGTTGAAACACTACGCATGGGTACATTCACAGCAGCTGGTAATCGGTTAGGTTTAACAGGCTCCGCTGTTGGCAAAACTGTTACTAGGCTTGAAAGTAAGTTAGGTACAAAGCTACTGCATCGAACAACTCGTAAAATTATGGCAACCCCAGAAGGGCAGCATTATTTTGAAGGCTGGGTAAAAATACTGGCTGAAATAGATAGCCTAGAGCAAGCTGTCACTGCCGGTAGCCATAATGTTTCAGGGCAAGTAAAGCTTCACTTACCTGCGGCATTCGGCCGTAAGTATGTAATGCCAATACTTTCTAAACTAGCAAATAAGTATCCTAAACTAGAGCTTGCGGTTCACTTTAGTGAAAGTCGTATAAATTTAATAAATGAAAATGTTGATTTGGTGGTACGTATCGGCACATTAGAAGATGATGCCGATCTGGTAGCAAAATTGTTGGGTTATCAAAAACTAACAGTGTGTGGTAGTCAAGATTATTTTGACCAGCATGGTGTGCCAGACACTCCAGCGGATTTGCTCACTCATGATTGTATTATTGGCAGTAAGCGCTCTTCGCAGCCAACATGGTTGTTCAAAGATAGTAAAAAGCAGTCATTTAACCAGCTAATCAATGCCAGATATATGCTCAGTGATGGAGATGCGATGCTTGATGCCGCACTTAATGGTTTAGGTGTTGCACAATTACCTACATGGCTTATTCAAGAGCAGCTAGATAGTAATAGACTAACTAGTGTTTTAGATACCTTTTCAGGTGCGGTTATGCCAATTAATGTTGTTTGGCCACGCTCAAGATATTTAAAGCTTAGTCAAAGGGTTATAATTGATGAGTTAGCAGAGCAGTTTAAGCTTCAAGCATCACTTTTTGGTTATTCTTCATAATTGTTTATCTAGCGCTTTTAGTGCGTTATTAATCAGCGCTGAGACTCATCATAACACTGTTATTTTTATTATTTTGATAGGTGGTTGATAAAGGCTTAGCGGTTTATTGAGATTAAACTAATCTATTTTTTCGAATATCTACAAAGGTTTATTTATTAATTTATTTTATTTCAAAGGCCTAACTCTAAAAAGTAGAGCTTTTAAGGTGTTTTTTTAGCGCCACTAAAGCGAGGCGCAAAGCTCGTATCTTGGGGTGGTTTGAGTGTATAATACTTGAATTGCTGGTAACTGCCTCAATATTAGTTATCACTCGTCGTATGTTGCATCCTTACAACCTTCAAGCTGTTGTAATCACATTTGCAGTATCGCATTTATTTTTTAATTTGGATTTGTCGTGGCGCAAGTAAGAGCAAGAGTCCAGCTGAATGTTGGCAAAAACAGTGATATCCCTGCAGAAATCGTATCTTTCAGTGGCTTAAATGATGGCCAAGAACATGTTGCTTTAGTGTTTAATCAAGCTGACACAGAGCAAGATGTCCCTTTAATTCGTATGCATTCAGAGTGTTTAACGGGCGATGTATTCCATTCATCACGTTGTGATTGTGGTGAGCAATTAAATGAGTGTATCGAGATGATGCACCAACAAGGCGGTATTTTACTGTATTTACGCCAAGAGGGCCGTGGCATTGGTTTATACAATAAAATTGATGCTTACGTATTACAGTCGCAAGGCATGAATACGTACGAAGCGAATAACCACTTGGGTTTTGCTGATGATTTACGTGACTTTTCAGACGCGGTATTAATGCTTGAAGCACTCAATCAAAAGCACGTTAAGCTAATGACTAATAACCCAAATAAGCTTAAAGCACTGCGTGATGCAGGGATTGAAGTTGATTCAGTGGTTGGCACTCATGCGCACATTAAGGCGGGTGTGGTAGGTAACCGAGCTTACCTCGAAACGAAAATCAAACATGGTTCGCACATGCTTGATATTAAAAAAATTAAAAAGCCTGAGTAAATTTCACTACAGGTGACTATAAACAAGTAGCGCACCCAGTTATACTCGGTGCGTTTTGTCGTTATTGAATGAGAAACTATGTCGATCGAAGTACGTATTTTTAAAGCTGATGCGGGCGTTAAATGGTTTAAAGCTGGATGGGAAATCTTTAAGCTGCAACCTTTGACTTTTATTTTAATGCATCTGCTAATCGTGATAATTAGCTTTTTGGCATTGCTACTACCTTTACTGCAAGTTGTTGGTGCGTTTGTGACGCCATTTTTGATGGCGGGTTTTTATCAAGCTGTGTTAACAAAGCAGCAAGGCGGGACTGTCAGCCAAGCTGATATTTTTAAACCCTTTAGTAATAAGGGGAACCGTATAGGTTTAGTGCGTGTGGCTGTGTATCAGATGGCGGCAGGTATTTTATTGGCCTTACTGTCTAATTTCATTTTTGCAGATGCCTACGCAGTTATTTCGAGTCAGACTTTTGATCCACAAAACCAATCACATATTGCAGATTTATTGGCAACCATTTCAATGGGACAAGTTGCGGTATTCTTAGTGGCGATCTGTGTGTATTTAACCGCTTTTGCCTATGCAGTGCCTTTGGTTTATTTTCAAAAACAAAGCAATATGTTTCAGGTTTTAAAAACCTCATTCATGGTGTTTTACCATAATATGGCACCATTGAGTGTTTATGGCCTAATTTGCGCCGTTTTAATGGTGATCTGTATTCCTTTATCGTTTATTCCACTATTGGTTTTAATGCCAATTTGTTACATTAGCTTCTTCGTGTCTTTTCAGGCCATTTTTATGCCAGTTGTACCAAAAGGTGATGACCAAACAAAAGCACCTGAAGCGCCCTCACAATCAGGACGCTTTGACGCGTAATGGATGATAAAGAACAAAAGTTAAAAAATTACGTACTTTGGTTATTGTCTCGACAAGATTATTCGCGTCGGGATTTAACGCGAAAGTTACAGCAAAAAGAGGCGATGCCCGAGTTCACAGAGCGCTTGTTAGATTGGTGTGAATCACACAACTTTATTAACGAACAGCGCTATTGCGAAGGGTTTGTACGCCGCCATTTAGCTAAGTATCATGGTGTAAAACGCATTCAGAGCGAAGCAATGGCAAAAGGGATAGACCGAGCACTATTAGATAAGACGCTCGAGGAGTTCGAAGTCGATTGGTTCGAACTCGCAAAGGACGCATATTTAAAGAAGTTTTCAAATTCAGGTAAAGAACTCGACCAGAAAGAAAGAGCGAAACGTGTACGCTACTTGATGTATCGAGGCTTTAATTACGAACAAATTGATTTTGCAATGCAAGCACAGCAATAAACGGGTGAGATTTTCACATGCAGCATATGACTACCGCACAGATCAGGCAACAGTTCTTAGACTTTTTTGCCTCTAAACAACACCAAATTGTTCCTTCAAGCTCGCTGATCCCGGGTAACGATGCCACGTTATTATTCAATAACGCCGGTATGGTGCAATTTAAAGATGTATTTTTAGGTGCGGAAAGCCGCCCTTATTCACGTGCAACCAGCTCACAACGTTGTGTGCGTGCCGGTGGTAAACATAACGACCTTGAAAACGTAGGTTACACTGCACGTCACCATACATTCTTCGAAATGTTAGGTAACTTCAGCTTTGGTGATTACTTCAAGCAAGACGCAATCAAGTTTGCTTGGGAGTTTTTAACTGATGTTGTAAAACTACCGCAAGAAAAGCTACTTGTTACCATTTACCACGATGATGAAGAAGCCTTCAACATTTGGCATAAAGAAGTGGGTCTTAGTGAAGACCGTATTATTCGCATTGCAACCAGCGATAACTTCTGGTCAATGGGTGATACAGGTCCTTGTGGTCCATGTTCTGAAATCTTTTACGATCACGGTGAAGAAATTTGGGGTGGTCCTCCAGGTTCACCTGAAGAAGACGGTGACCGTTTCATCGAGATCTGGAACCTAGTATTTATGCAGTATAACCGCCATGCCGACGGTACAATGGAACCGCTTCCTAAGCAGTCTGTTGATACAGGTATGGGTCTTGAGCGTATCTCTGCAATTTTACAAGGCGTGCACTCAAACTACGAAATCGATTTATTCCAAGCTCTAATTGCAGCAGCGGCTAAAGTGACAAACGCACAAGATTTAGATGATAAATCGTTACGCGTTGTGGCTGACCACATTCGTTCGTGTGCGTTCTTAGTATCTGACGGCGTTATGCCATCAAATGAAGGCCGTGGTTATGTACTTCGTCGTATTATTCGTCGTGCCGTTCGTCATGGTAACAAGCTAGGCGCGAAAGGTGCATTCTTCTATAAGCTAGTTGCTGCACTAATTGAGCAAATGGGTCAAGCGTACCCAGAGCTTGCTAAGCAACAAGAAATTATTGAAAAAGTACTGCGTATCGAAGAAGAGCAGTTTGGTAAAACACTTGAGCGTGGTCTGGCTATTTTAGAAGAAAGCCTAACTGACATCGAAGGTGATGTGATCCCAGGTGACTTAGTATTCAAACTTTACGATACTTACGGTTTCCCAGCAGACTTAACGGCAGACGTGGCGCGTGAGCGTTTTATGACGATTGATGAGCACGGCTTCCAAGAGTGTATGGCTGTTCAGCGTAAGCAAGCACAGCAAGCTGGTAAGTTTGGTGCTGATTACAACCAACAACTTAAGTCTGAAAAACACACAGACTTTAAAGGTTACGATGCAGAACATTACACAGGTACTGTGGTTGAGCTTTTCTTAGAAGGTCAATCGGTTTCTGTACTTGAAGATGGTCAAGAAGGTATCGCAATCTTAGACCGCACACCGTTTTATGCTGAATCAGGTGGTCAGGTTGGTGACACGGGTGTGTTAAAAGTTGCTGGCGGTGAGTTTGTAGTGACTAACACCACGAAACTTGGTAATGCATTTGCACACCATGGTCGTGTACAAGGCCGTATTGGTACAAACGATAAAGCAGAGGCAACAATTGATGCAGCACGTCGCGATAGCATCAAGAAAAACCACACTGCAACACACATTTTACATGAAACGTTACGTCAAATTTTAGGCGAGCACGTAAATCAAAAAGGTTCACTTGTTGACCCTGAGCGTTTACGTTTTGACTTCTCTCACTTTGAAGCGGTAACAAAAGACGAATTACGCCAAATCGAGCGCGCAGTGAACGATGAAATCCGCCGTAACTTTGCTCTTGAAACTGAGCTAATGGCTATTGAAGATGCTAAAGCAAAAGGTGCAATGGCATTATTCGGTGAAAAATACGACGACGAAGTTCGCGTAGTAACCATTGGTGACTACTCAATCGAGCTATGTGGTGGTACTCACGTTAAGCGTGCAGGTGATATTGGTTTATTTAAAATCGTATCAGAAAGCGGTATCGCAGCCGGTATCCGCCGTATTGAAGCGGTAACGGGTGCTGAAGCGGTTGCTTATGTAAGTGAGCAAGAGCAACAACTAAACGATGTTGCAGCACTAGTTAAAGGTGATAGCAGCACAGTACTTGAAAAAGTAACTGCGTTACTTGAGAAATCAAAAGGCCTAGAGAAGCAAATTGCACAGCTTAACGACAAGCTAGCAAGTGCGGCTGGTGCATCGTTACTTGACTCTGTTGTTGAAGTGAACGGTATTAAACTACTGGTTGCTGATGTTGCAGGTACTGAGTCTAAAGCACTTCGTGGCATGGTTGATGACCTGAAAACGAAGATTGGTTCAGGTGTTATTGCCCTTGGCGTAGCTAATGGCGACAAAGTAAGCCTAATTGCAGGTGTAACTAAAGACCTAACAGGTAAAGTGAAAGCCGGTGAGCTTGTAAATCACATGGCTGCACAAGTCGGCGGTAAGGGCGGTGGTCGTCCTGATATGGCGCAAGCAGGTGGTACTAAGCCAGAGAACCTAGCTGCAGCCTTAGAAAGTGTAACTGGTTGGTTATCTGAGCGTTCTTAACTACTAGTGGCACTTATCGTCCAAAAATTCGGTGGCACCTCAGTTGGCTCAATAGAGCGAATTGAGGCCGTCGCCGACCTTGTTGTAAAAACCAAGCAACAAGGCCATCAAGTTGTGGTGGTGCTCTCGGCGATGTCGGGAGAAACTAACCGTCTAATTGAACTCGCTAAACAAATCGATTCTCGACCCAGTGCTCGTGAGCTTGATGTATTGCTAACTACCGGTGAGCAAGTGTCAGTCTCTCTGTTAGCAATGGCTATCATTAAACGTGGTCACTCAGCGGTAAGCTTACTTGCTGATCAGGTCAACATTCGCACCGATAACATGTTTGGTAAAGCGCGTATTGAAGAGATTGCTGCGACTCGTCTTAAGCATGAACTTGAGCATAACCGAATTGCCATTATAGCGGGCTTTCAGGGCCGTGATATCGAAGGCAATATCACTACGCTTGGGCGCGGTGGTACAGATACCTCTGCGGTTGAGATTGCAGGCGCTATCAATGCCGATGAATGTCAAATTTACACCGATGTTGATGGGGTATACACGACCGACCCGCGCATTGAGCCAAATGCGCGACGTATGAGCCATGTCACTTTCGAAGAAATGCTCGAAATGGCCAGTCTTGGTGCTAAGGTTCTGCATATTCGTAGTGTCGAAGCCGCAGGGAAATATAATATACCGCTCAGAGTGTTATCGAGTTTTAACCCGGATCAAGGGACCTTGATCAGTTTTGAGGAGCCGGATGTGCAAGCAAACATTGTGTCGGGTATCGCCTTTAATCGTGACGAAAGTTTGATTTACGTTAATGGCGTGCACCAAGGAACGGAAAACCTTGCAAAAATTTTGAAACTTTTTGCAGAATTCGGCATCGAAATAGATATGATTAATCAAGTTAATCATAACTTTGAAAAAATAGACTATGCTTTTACTGTGCACACGAATGATTTTGAGCAAGCGCTTGAAATTTTGACCAGTAACCAAGATGGTATCAGCGCAGAATCTATTAAAGGGATCAGCAATGTTGCCAAGGTGTCTGCAGTAGGTGTAGGGATGAAATCTCACTCTGGTGTGGCAAGTTTATTTTTTAATGCCCTTGCCGATGAAAACATCAAAGTGATGCTTGTATCGACATCAGAAATAAAGATATCAGTTTTAATTGACGAAAAGTATTTAGAACTGGCTGTACGTGCGCTGCACAAAGTTTTTTTAACTGAAAATGAATAAGATCTAGAGTTTTTACTTACTTTTAAGTCTATATTTCATTAGAATGTTTTTGACGCGGAATCTTTTAATTTTTTGGAACATGGGAGCAAGAGAATGCTAATACTAACTCGTAGAGTAGGTGAAACCCTTATGATCGGTGACGAAGTAACAGTTACTGTTCTTGGTGTTAAAGGAAATCAAGTTCGCATTGGTGTAAATGCACCTAAAGATGTATCAGTACATCGTGAAGAAATCTACATGCGAATCCAAGCAGAGAAATCTAACCCAAATCCGGGCAACGTTTAATCAGCGACAGATATTTTTAAGAGCCACTCACTGAGTGGCTCTTTTATTTAGGTCTGCTGTCATTTCATCATTTAGCGCTTGTTTAGAAATATATTGCATACCGCGCTGAGCCTTTAAAATATAACCTCGCTCAGTTTCAATAATCTCACTAATTTGTTGCCAGCTTAACTGGTAGCTTTTATGCGGGTTTTCGGCTTTAACGCCTTCATCATCAAATACGACAGTCACTTCGCTACCCGATGCACGACTCATCATTTGTCTTGCGACCCACCATGGGCGTTTGTAGTAAAACGATAAGCACTCAACCACGGCAAGCATAATCATAAAGCTGCCTAAATAATGATTATCTAATTGATAAAAAGCTAATAAGCCTAAGGTTATTAATAATACCAATAGCGGGTATTTAGGCTTAGCTTGTGATGAATAAGGTAAAGACTCATCAAAGCATTCGTAATAATACGGTTTATCTAATTTGTAAGTTGTACTTAAAGTCATTTGTGGGCTCACTTAATTTGCTGGCGGCAGTTTAACATTGATAGAAAAAATCTTCCGTAGTTGGTTTTCATTTAGTTGTCATTGTGAGAGCTTAAGGTATGCGTATTTTAAAGGTGTAAGTTGTATGTTTGTTAGTTCAATGTCATTAGCACTTGCAATGACCACAAATACTTTTTTAGTTATGGGCGATATGCCATACACCCCGATTGATGAAATCAATCTCGCCAAAGACGGAAAAATTACCAAGGCAATCGCAGCAACACCTCATGGCTTTTTAATGCATCTTGGTGACATGAAATCGGGAGCGCTTGCTTGCACGAATAAACTTTTGCAAAGTAATAAAGCGTTATTAACGTCGTTGACCACACAGCCTTTTATTTATACCCCCGGTGATAATGAATGGACCGATTGCGACCGAGAAAAGCTATCGGTGCGTTTTGATGAGCTTGAACGCCTAAGCTTTGTTAAAGGCTTGATGTTCGACGATGCTTATACAAAAAAAGTACAGCAACTTCAGGGTTATGCAACCCAAGCTGAAGTGCTAGAAAATGCCCGCTGGCAGTTTGATGGTATTGAGTTTCGTACCTTACATATACCGGGCACTTTTAATGGTCGCTCACAAATTTTAAAAAGTGATAAAAACGCTGCACTAGATGCCGCCGACAAGCGTGATAAGTACAACTTAACTTGGTTAAAACAAGCGCTTGTTCAACAAGACGCTAAGGCCTATGTATTTGGTTTTCAGGCTGATATTTACCACCCGACCAGTAAACCTGCTTGCAGTGAATCACAACGCTCTAATTGTGATGCATTTAAAATATACCGAGATGCTATCAGCGATTTTGCAAAGCACACCAATAAGCCTGTACTTGTAATGCATGGCGATACCGGCCCATATTGCCAGCAGCAGCTAGCGAGTAACTTAACGCGTTTAAATGTACCTGGCGACTTTGCTGTAAGTGATGTCGCAAAGGTGAGTTTTATCGACGGCCAGTGGCATATAGCGAGTTTAACGACAAATGTGCCCCTCACTAAGGTATGTGAGTGATAACGTTGGGTAGATCGGAGACGCACTCAGAGCCATCAGCTTTCAGCCGTCAGCTATCAGATTAAAACCCAACAAGTTAGCGAGTTTGAGGCTCACGTAGGCGTGAAATTTATTTCGCGCGATGTTTCTTAAATCTACGTGTAAGTCGTAGGTCGGGCTTTAGCCCGTCAATGTTAACGGTTATGTGTCGCCATAAATGACGACCTACGTGACGTAGGTTAGAGCGGAGCTGAACCCAACAAGTTAGCGAGCTTCTAGGGGAAAGAGTAAAGTTAGCGAGTTTGAGGCTCACGTAGGCGTGAAATTTATTTCGCGCGATGTTTCTTAAATCTACGTGTAAGTCGTAGGTCGGGCTTTAGCCCGTCAAGTATGAGTGATAAAATATGTGTCGCCATAAATAGCGACCTACGTGACGTAGGTAGAACGGAGCGAAACCCAACAAGTTAACGGGTTTCTAGGGGAAAGAGTAAAGTTAGCAAGCTCCTTGACACAAGCAGCAGGCAGACTAGAGTTGCTAACTTGCTAACTTGCTAACTTGCTAACTTGCTAACTTGCTAACTTGCTAACTTGCTAACTTGCTAACTTGCTAACTTGCTAACTTGCTAACTTGCTAACTTGCTAACTTGCATACACAAAAAAGCGGCACTTGGCCGCTTTTCTTAAGTAAGGTGTGTTGTTAGCAGTTAGTTTCTTCTGCGTTAACACCTTCTTTTACTTCTTCACATGCATCTTCAACTGCATTTTGTGTATCAGTAATTGCTTCATCAATACGCTCACCTGCGTCTTCAGCAGAGTTGTCTTCACAACCCATGATGAATAAACCTGAAAATAGGGCGATAGTAGCGGCTTTTAAAGTTGAATTTTTCATAATGAAATTCCTTGTAAATTTAAAATAAAGTAAGTGGTTATCTGCTTTTAACTACTTAGGGACACTGCCTCTAAGTGCTCCTGATACCAGCGAAATAACTAGTAATACTAAAAATATAAAAAAGATAATCTTAGCGATGCCTGCAGCGGCTCCTGCGATACCGCCAAAACCTAACACTGCTGCGATTAACGCGATAACTAAAAAAGTAATTGTCCAGCGTAACATAGTGGTCTCCTTGGCTATTTAAATTTTCTTAAGTTCGATGTAACTAAAGCGAGTTCTGTGCCATAAGTTTTATTTTATATATTTCAACGGGTTGGGTGTTTTTGTTGTTCTTGAGAGGGTTCATCATTTGGTAACTTTTACGAGTAAGCATGTAACTTATTCATAGTGATATTTTTTCATATTGAGCTGAATGAAGAAAAAGAGTATTTCTGCGATTATTGGTAAGACCAATTTAACTTTATTGTAAGGTAATAGCTCTAACACCTTGTTGTGCGTGGTTTTTAGGCTTTTTACTATGATTGGTTAATAGCTGAACATATAACGTTTGGCTATATTGACTATTTATATCATCTATAACGGGGCTTTAAATGCGCTAATAGTAGGGTGTTAATTATATGTGCGTCATGTTATTTTAAATTTAATTGGTTTTACCAATTTACAATGGTGCTATACAAATGAATTTTGTTTGTTATTATTGGTGCATAATTATTTAACAAAAATAACTTTTTATTTTAAGTAAGCGAGGGGAGTCGTATGGATATAGGTGGATTACTCACCACTGCGGCCAGTTTGATGGTGACAGGCATGGTAGGCGTGTTTGTTTTTCTGACTATTTTGATTTCAGCAGTCACTTTAATGTCAAAGGTAGTGGGTCGATTTGATGATCCTGCAACTGCAGAACCTACGCGTACAGCAAAAATTCAACCTCAACAGGGTGTGCCACAGGCACATATTGCAGCAATCAGCGCTGCAATTGCTCAATTTCGAAATAAACAAAAATAACGGGGCAGCTTAAACATGGCTAAATTAAAATTAACCGAATTAGTATTGCGTGACGCACACCAGTCTCTTTTGGCAACGCGTATGCGCTTAGACGACATGCTACCCATGGCAGAAAAACTCGATAATGCGGGTTACTGGTCAATTGAATCATGGGGTGGTGCGACGTTTGACTCGTGTATCCGTTATTTAGGTGAAGATCCTTGGCAACGTATTCGCGAGCTAAAAGCGGCAATGCCAAACACTAAGCAACAAATGCTACTACGCGGACAGAATCTTCTAGGTTACCGTCATTATGCTGATGATGTAGTCGAAAAGTTTGTTGAGCGTGCCCACAAAAACGGTGTTGATGTTTTCCGTATTTTCGATGCGATGAACGATGTACGTAACCTTGAAACTGCCATTAAAGCTGCAGTTAAAGTAGGTGCTCATGCCCAAGGTACTATTTCGTACACAGTAAGCCCAGTCCATACGCTTGATATGTGGCTTGAGCTTGCAAAACAACTAGAAGATCTTGGTTGTCATTCAATTTGTATTAAAGATATGGCAGGTTTATTAAAGCCATATGATTGCGAACAGTTGATCAAAGGCTTAAAAGACACTGTATCTATTCCTATCGCAATGCAATGCCACGCGACGACAGGTTTAAGTACTGCAACTTACCAAAAAGCAATCGATGCGGGTATCGATATGCTTGATACGGCGATTTCGTCAATGAGTATGACCTATGGTCATAGTGCCACAGAAACTATTGTTTCAATCGTAGAAGGCACTGAGCGTGACACCGGTCTTAATTTAAATGAGTTAGAAGAAATTGCCGCTTACTTCCGTGATGTACGCAAGAAATACGCTGCTTTTGAAGGCAGCCTTAAAGGTGTTGATGGTCGTATCTTACTAGCCCAAGTACCTGGCGGTATGTTAACTAACATGGAAAATCAGCTTAAAGAGCAAGGTGCTGCTGATAAGCTTGATCAAGTATTACTTGAGATCCCGCGTGTTCGTGAAGACTTAGGTTACATTCCTCTAGTTACACCAACGTCGCAAATTGTAGGTACTCAAGCGGTACTTAATGTGTTGACTGGCGAGCGTTATAAAACCATCACTAAAGAAACTGCGGGTGTACTCAAAGGCGAGTATGGTGCAACACCGGCGCCAATGAATAAAGAGCTACAAGAGCGTGTACTAGAGGGGGCTGAAGCAATTACGTGCCGTCCTGCTGATAAGCTTGAACCTGAACTTGAGAAGCTTGAAGCAGAGTTATTAAGTGAAGCTAAAGAGCAAGGTTTAGAGCTTGCTAATGACGTGATTGATGATGTGCTTACTTACGCATTATTCCCTCAAATCGGCCTTAAGTTTATTAAAAACCGTAACAACCCTGATGCGTTTGAAGCAATTCCAACGGGTGAAGTCGCTAAGTCAGAAACTAAGCCAGCCTCTACAAGCCCTGCAAAAGCAGAGCAATACAGCGTTAAAGTTGATGGCAAAGTTTACGATGTCGTTGTAGCGCAAGGTGGTGAGCTCAAAGAAGTAACCCTAAAAGACAGTGAGTTAATTCCTCAGTCAGCTTCAGCGTCTGTTAGCGAAACCTTAAACGCGCCGTTAGCAGGCAATATTTTCAAAGTGAAGGTAAAAGCTGGCCAAACAGTAAATGAAGGTGATGTGGTTATCATTATGGAAGCGATGAAAATGGAAACAGAAGTTCGCGCTGCACACTCAGGCACAATAGCTGAAGTATTAGTAGCAGAAGGCGACTCTGTTGCCACTGGCGATGCGCTAATCGCACTGGCATAGGAGACAGAGGATGGATGGTGTTTTAAACCTCTGGCATGCCACGGGTATTGCTAACTTTACTTTTCCAGCATTGATCATGATTGCGGTTGGTTGCTTGTTACTCTATTTAGCAATCGCCCGTAACTTTGAGCCACTGTTGTTATTACCTATCGGCTTTGGGGCTATTTTAACTAATATCCCAGTTGCTGGGTTATCTGAGCCGGGTGGTCTTTTATATTACGTGTACCATATCGGGATTGACTCTGGGGTATTCCCACTTTTGATCTTTATGGGCGTGGGTGCACTCACAGACTTTAGTGCCCTGATAGCTAATCCGCGTATGTTGCTGTTGGGCGCGGCTGCGCAGTTTGGTATTTTTGCTACTTTATTTGGTGCAATTCTACTTAACTTTATTCCTGGCTTTGAATTTTCGCTACAGGATGCATCGGCCATCGCCATTATTGGTGGGGCAGATGGTCCAACAGCTATTTTCTTAGCATCTAAGTTGGCACCTGATTTACTTGGTGCAATCGCAGTAGCGGCTTATTCATACATGGCACTTGTGCCAATTATTCAGCCGCCAATTATGCGCGCACTAACAACGCAAGAAGAGCGCGAAATTCAAATGCCGCAACTTCGTACAGTATCGAAAAAAGAGAAAATTGTTTTTCCATTAATGGTGCTTAGTTTAACTATCTTGTTTTTACCTGCGGCAACACCGCTGGTAGGTATGTTCTGCTTAGGTAACTTGATGCGTGAATCAGGTGTGGTTGATCGTTTAAGCAATAGTGCACAAAACGAAATCATCAACATTACCACCATTTTCTTAGGCTTAGCGGTAGGCTCAAAGCTTGCAGCCGATAAGTTCTTAACCGTAGAAACAATCGGTATTTTGGTGTTAGGTGCTTTAGCCTTTGCAATCGGTACAGCTTCAGGGGTATTTATGGCAAAAGGTCTTAATAAGATCTCTAAATCGCCAATCAACCCATTAGTAGGCGCAGCAGGTGTGTCAGCGGTACCAATGGCAGCACGTGTGGTTAATAAGGTAGGCCTTGAGAGCAACCCGCATAACTTCTTGTTAATGCATGCCATGGGACCAAACGTAGCAGGGGTATTAGGAAGTGCCGTTGCAGCAGGTATTTTGTTAGCGATTGTTGGCTAATAACACGATTAAGTCGATTTACTTCCAACCGACTGGCGCAGTAATTTTACTGCGCTTTTTTTTGCCTATAGACTAGGGTCACCCTAAAGAAATTGTAGTTAAATGATAGTTGTGTAAGGAAGCCGCCATGAATGTTTTTATTATCTTATTATGCCTTTTTGTTGCTTTGGTTATTTTAATACCGCTACTTGAAAAGTATCAGTCTAAAATGGGGCTTGATGGCGCGACAAAGTATGCAAAGTATATTTGGCCACTGGTGATGATTTCGCTGATTATTCAACTTATCTATGTTCTTTTAAGGTAATAATAGTATTAACCCGCAGTGCTATCAGTACTGATTTTAGTAAAGTCTATAATAGTTTTAGCCAGATTTATTCTGGCACAAAAAAGCCGCTTCAATTGAAGCGGCTTTTACATGTTTACTTAACTACTTATTTAACGCTAATTGTAACTCACGGTTACGCTGTAATTGCGCTAAGAAGTTATCAGCAATCGGTTTAAACTTAGCTAACTCATCGCGCGGTAGAGGCTCTGATTTAGGTAGTTTGACCGTTTTAGGGTTACGGTGAACACCGTTTACTAAGAATTCATAGTGTAAGTGTGGGCCCGTCACACGACCTGTCGCACCAACAGTACCAATCTTCTGGCCTTGTTTCACTTTCTGACCAGTTCTAACCATCTTTTTGTTTAAGTGTAAGTACTTAGTCACATACTGTGTGCCATGGCTAATAAATACATAATTACCATTGTATTTACTGTAGCCTGCTTTAATCACTTTACCATTACCCGATGATACAACTGGCGTACCGGTACGCGCTGCGTAATCGATACCGTTATGAGGTTTTACCGTTTTGGTCACTGGGTGTAAACGACGCGGATTAAAGCTCGAGCTAATATACTTAAAGTTAACTGGCGCACGTAAGAAGGCTTTTTTCATGCTACGGCCTTCAGGTGTGTAGAAGTTACCATCAGTATGGCGAATAGCGGTATAACGCTCACCTTGGTTAATAAATTCTGCGGCAATAATTTTACCATCACCAATGTACTCACCATCAACATAGTGAGCTTCATAAATTAGACCAAATTGGTCACCTTTACGAATGTCATTAGCAAAGTCGACATCCCAACCGAAGATGTCAGCAAAATTCATAATTTGACGCTCGCTCAAGCCAGCGGCAATGCCTGACGTCCAAAAACTATTAGAGATCTCGCCGCCAGCCGACTTACTTAGCGTTTCGATTTCTTTGCTATCGATAGAAGTGTCGTAGTTACCTTCGTCATTTAATGTAACGTATAAGGTATCTGTTTTTGAGATCACATAACGTAGCTGCGCTAGAGAACCATCTTCAGCCGTTGCAAAGCTTAAGATTTCGCCTGGGTGAATTTTTGTTAACTTACGAGTTTCAGCGTTGGTGTTAACTAGTTTGTGTAATGTTTGCGCTGAGAAACCCGCACGTTTAAAGATAAGTGCTAAATTATCGCCATTACGTACTTCATGGTCGATAAGCTCGTATTCTGGAAGTTTTGCTGCTGCTTGCTGTGAATTAAGCTCAGTTAGTTTTTCGTTATCATCAACTTTAACTTGTAATTCGTAGCGTTTGCCAATTTCAAGTGCTTTTGCACTGTTATCCTTTGAAGCGGTGGCTTTTTCAGAAGGCAATAATGCCAAGCCAACAATAGCAGAAACCAAACCGAGAATAAGCAGTTTGTGTTTTTTGGGAAGTTTGTGCACTACGTGAACCATATCGTGCCTTTTCTGCTGTCAAGAAATTTAAATACTAATATCGCAGGATATACCTAAAATAGAGCAAATACCAGTGTTTTGTAGATTTAAACTGGCGCTATTTTACGCTAGAATTGCTCAGCGCGTTAAACTTTTTTGGTTAAAATTGCAGCAGATGCCTATGGTTAAACTAAATCTATATTAGTTAACTAAAGTACCTTCATTAAATTGCAATAACGCGGTATAAAGAACAATCATGCGCGCTGCCTTCAGGGCTGTTTCTTAAACTATTTAAGTTAGGCTTTTTTCTAGTGTCGCTTTTTGGTGCTAACTAGCTAAATTTTAAAGTTTTTAGCTCTATATTTTATAACCCTGATAGGCCACCACGCCCCGGTAGCTGAATTTTTGGAGTAATACACAGTGGATTTACAAACCGCTCTAGCTGAGATAAAACGCGGTGCAGAAGAGATATTAATTGAAGACGAATTAGTCGAAAAGCTAAAGTCTGGTAAGAAACTTAAGATCAAAGCGGGTTTCGATCCAACTGCGCCTGATCTGCATTTAGGTCATACAGTTCTTATCAACAAAATGAAAACCTTCCAAGACCTAGGTCATGAAGTGATTTTCTTAATCGGTGACTTCACCGGTATGATTGGTGATCCAACGGGTAAAAACGTAACACGTAAACCGTTAACTCGTGAAGATGTTTTAGCTAATGCTGAAACCTATAAAGAGCAAGTATTTAAAATTCTTGATCCTGCTAAAACAACGGTTGCATTCAACTCTGCTTGGATGGAGAACTTAGGTGCAGCAGGTATGATTAAACTGGCTGCGCGTCAAACAGTAGCACGTATGCTAGAACGTGATGACTTTAAAAAGCGTTATGCCAACGGTCAATCGATTGCTATCCACGAATTTTTATATCCACTGGTACAAGGTTGGGACTCAGTTGCATTAGAAGCTGATGTTGAGCTTGGCGGTACAGACCAACGTTTTAACCTATTAATGGGTCGTGAATTACAAAAAGACGAAGGCCAAAAGCCACAAACAGTACTTATGATGCCACTGCTTGAAGGTACTGACGGCGTTCAGAAAATGTCTAAGTCATTAGGTAATTACATTGGTATTACTGATGAGCCAAACGACATGTTTGGTAAAGTAATGTCTATCAGCGATGATCTAATGTGGCGTTACTATGACTTATTAAGTGCTTTATCAATCGAAGAAATTGCTGCGCTTAAACAGCGTGTTGCTGATGGTGCAAACCCGCGTGACATCAAGATTGAGCTTGCAAAAGAAATGATTGCACGTTTCCACAGTGAAGAAGCAGCCGAAGGTGCTCATCAAGATTTCATCAAGCGTTTCCAAAAGAATGCATTACCAGATGAGATCCCAGAAGTGACAGTAACAATTGCTGAAGATACTGTGTTTATTACTAATCTATTAAAAGAAGCTAACCTTGTAGCTAGTACGTCAGAAGCAATGCGTATGATTAAACAAGGTGCTGTAAAGATTAATGGTGAAGAGAAAGTAACGGATACTAAGCTTGAAATTGCTAAAGGCACAACACAGATTTACCAAGTAGGTAAACGTAAGTTTGCTAAAATCACCTTAGCTTAATAAAGCTAATTGGTATAAAAAAACCAGCTGCGGCTGGTTTTTTTGTGCTTATATTTTGATTAGTTTGTGAATAGGCCAATTACTTCAATCCCGACTATCAGTAGTAACCAAAATGCTTTCGCTTGATTTAAGCGATTCACTAAGGCAGGAATATCATCGGCATCTGGTAAGCGATCGGTCCCAACACGCATTTTATTAAAGCGCTCACCTTGGTAAAGGGCAGGGCCGCCTAATTGCACTTGCAAAGCAGCCGATGTAACACTTAACAGCCATCCTGTATTGGTTTGATAAAAGTGTCTGCCATAGTGTTTTATATAATGAATACATTGTTTACTGGCATTGGTTGCTGCAATCGTTAATGCAACTAATCGAGTGGGTAACCACTCCAATACAAACAGTAACTTAGAAATGGGAGCCAAAAACGGGTTGTTGGGTTTTAGGTTTTTTCGCCATGCTTGATGAATTAATGTGAGTAAACGATAAACCAAAGCAAGGATAGCGCCGCCAAGTAGATAAAAGAATATAACGGCAAAATAATGCCGCGCACTTTGTAGCACCAGTGACTCCATGGTTGCTTTGCAAATGCCTGGGGCTGATAAACGTGATACATCACGGGCAACGAGGCTAGCTAGTAGCTCTCTTGCAGTCGCTTTTTGGTTGAGCTTGAGTAATCTGGCAATACGTAATGATTTCTTCTCTTGAGCGCGGCTACTGAGTAACAAATATAAAATTAAGCCATTTAATAGCTCAGGGTAAAAAGCAAACTCTAAAAACAGCACAACCAATGTCACTATCACTAAAATGGTGAGAGTAAAAGCTAAGGTTGAGGCTAAATATTGATAGTTTTTGGGGTTCGTTGGGTTGTATAAACGCTCGCTAAGCGCAGAGAAAATAACGGTTAAAAAGGTATTAGGATGATACCAACTAACCAAAGGAAAGAAGCGCTCAGCTAAGAGCGCGACAAAAAATACAATAATGTCCAAATGGTTTTGAACAATATTTGCAATCACCTTATAAACTCACCGATGTTAGCTTCTCTAAAAGAGCAACAACCATTTTAGATGAGTTGATAGATGCAGTTTCGATATACTCTTCAAATGATTGCGGCGACTCTTTGCCAGCAATGTCAGACATTGAACGAATAACAACAAATGGTGTTTCTAGCACATGACAAGCTTGTGCAATTGCTGCACCTTCCATTTCTACTGCAAGCATAGTTGGGAATTCAGCACGTGTTTTTTCAATTCGTACCGGGTCACACATGAATGAATCACCAGTACAAATTAGGCCAATCATGGTTTTAACATCGCTGATTTGACTTACGCTTTGCTCTGCCGCTTCAATCAGTTTAGGGTGCGCAGCAAAGCCAGCTGGCATTTGTGGTACTTGACCGATTTCGTAACCGAATGCAGTTACGTCTACATCATGGTGACGAACTTCTGAAGAAATAACCACATCGCCTACATTTAGCGATGGCTCAAAACCACCTGCAGAACCTGTGTTGATCACACAATTTGGACTGAAGTTATCGATTAGTAGTGTTGTTGCTACTGCAGAAGCCACTTTACCAATACCAGATTGAACTAAAGTAACTGTGTTACCCGCTAGTTCACCGGTGTAAAAGGTAAAACCAGCTTTAGTCATGATGCTTGGGTTTACCATTGCTTCGCGTAAGATTTTTACTTCTGGCTCCATCGCGCCAATAATACCAACGTGCATAATATTTGATTCCTTAGATTGAATAGGATGATTATACCTAAAAATGCCTGAAACAAACAAAAAAGCAGACCTTAAAGTCTGCTTTAGCCAATATTATGACAGGTTATATTTCTGCAAGCGCCGTTGAGTGTGCTTTTGCTTGTGATGGTGATAATACCGCAGGTTTAGTAACGCGGTTGCGTGCAGGTCTTGCAGGCGCTGCTGCAGGTTTACCAAGTTTAAACATGATTGCATCACGCACTTCTCTTGGTTGATAACCTGATTTTACCTTCATGCGAATATGCGGGATGCCTGCCGCTTCTAGCGCGCCACTAACAAACCAGTCACGTTGTGCTTTATGGCCGTCGCGGTTGGTGTTATTGACTAAATCAACGGCGGCAACAATAGTAAGTTTGTCTTTGTCGATAAGCACGTAATCTAACTGTTTGTTTTTGGCTTTAGCCATTGCAGCGCGCTTAGCTTTGACAGATAAGCCTTGCTTACAGTCGATTAAATCAATGAGTTTAACGCGGCTGACGATTTTATATTGGTCGCCTACAGCACGTTCTAGAAGATGTAAAAAAGCACTCTCAACTTGCGTAAAAACAGTTTGCTTACGAGTGAAAGGATAAGGGTTTCCGCCTTCATCGGTAAACTTTGACGCAACAACAGAGGCTACTACGACTAATACTAAAATTGATAATAAAGCGAATTCCATACGGTAACTCCACAACAACAAATTGACACTGAAAATTAATAGCAATTAGCGTGCCTAAGTGTGTGAAGTCACCCGAAATTTTTAAGCCGTGTATCCGCCAGCAACCCCTTTAACAGCGATAGCTACTGCGTCGTGGGCATGAAGTGATTCATAGTGGTTTATTTGCAGCCAATAATCTGCGTAGCTTTGCTGTTCAAGTAAACCTTTAATTTTACGAGCAGCATCTTCGCAGAACATGAGGTTTTGACCATTTAAGCGGGCAAACTCTTGCTCATCTTCACGTTTGACAGCCGCTTGTACAGGCGTTTTTAGCTCAGCTTCTAAAGCATCAATTAAGCCAACCACATCAAAACTGTCAATTTTGCTGTCGAGCTTTACTTTCACGTTTGCAATTGAACGTTGTGAGTGTGGTGTAGCAACAATGCCGTCAGTTGTGCCTAGCCATTCTAAAACAGTTTGCTTATCAATATTTTGCTCTGCAAACTTTTCGCTAAAGGCATTTTGAATTAATTGACGAGCAAGAGCCGCTGAACATGGGCATGTTGACGAGTAAGTCACATCAACCATTAACTCAAAACTTACAGTGCCTTGGTTGATCTTAGCGATCAAATGAACAGGGTAGTTTTTCCAACCTACTTTGCCACTTAATAAAGATTTACGACGCAGAGGTAGCTCAAATTTAAATTCGATTTGTGCTTGGTCACTTAAATCATCATGGCTGCTAATAAAGGCATCAAGTGCTTGTTTAAGAGTTTGTGGATTAACTTGCTGCTCGGTTGATAAGGTATCAAGGGCTAAAAATAAACGCGACATATGAATGCCTTTTGCGTCTTCTTTATGCAAGTTTACAAAAGCGCGTGCCTTGGCAATTACATTTACAGGGGCAATATTGCGAGTTTCAAAAATGAAAGGAAGTTCAATTTCGCCCATGCCAACCCAGTCTAATTTACCTGTTTGTAAGGCGGGAGCCGTATCAGCAATATCTGGCATTGTGGTTTGCATGGTAATACTCATTCTTTGCAATTATTAAAGCGCGGTATTTTACATGAAAAAATATAAAAAAGCGGCGTTGATGAAAAAATTCTATGTTTATCGCACAATATGAATATTTCTAAAGGAATAGTGATAAAATTAGCTATGCTGTTTTTTTTCGATTATGTGCCTAAGCTTTATATATGATTGATTCTTCTTTGAGTCCGTGGGCTCGCACACTCTCAAGCTTTATTTCTAAGTATGGTGAGTTTAAAACTGCCGCCGCCTGTTATGCCTTATTATTGGTCATGTCGCTGATCTTATCGTGCATGTTTTATTATGTAGCAGTTGGAACGGTAACTTTAGTTGATGTTTTAGCGGTGATGTTCTTCACTGCGGTGGTATCGCCGATTTTAATAACTGTACTGCTTAACTCAATTCGCCAATTAGAAGCCTCTTATAGCTACCTAGATAGCGCAACCAAACAAGAAAAACTGCTCAACCAAACGCTAAAAGATAATATCAGTCGCTTAAACGAAGAGATTGATGAGCGTAAAATGGCGTTTCATGCCAAGCACAGAGCAATAGAAGAACTTAGACGCGAAATCGCCGAGCGTAAGAAAACCCAACAAGAGCTTGCGCAACAAGGCATGCTATTGCGCTCTATTGTCGACTCATCTCCCGATTTATTTTATTACCGCGATAACAATGGTGTATTTGCTGGCTGTAATAAAATGTTTGAACAAGTGATAGGTAAAAGTAGCGATGAGCTAATTGGTAAAAGTGTCGAAGAAATCTACCCAAGTGATTATTTACCAGAAGTACTGCGCACCGACAAAAAAGTATCTCAAACCCATCAAGCTCTGACGCTTGACGTTGAATACCCCGTTGATGGTGAAAAGCGCTGGTTTGAAATGCGTAAGTTACCTTTTATTAATGAAAAAGGTGAGTACATAGGTTTACTTGCCTTTGGCCGTGATATCACCAGTCGTAAAGAAGCAGCACAAGCCCTTGAAGCAGCTTATAAAGATAAAGGGAAATTCATTGCAACTTTAAGCCATGAATTAAGAACGCCGCTTAACGGTATTGTGGGTTTAACCCGCATGCTACTTGATACTGAACTCGATAAACAGCAACGTAGTTGGTGTAACACGGTGTTTTCAAGTGCCGAGACCCTTGGCAATATTTTTAATGATATTATCGACTTGGATAAAATTGACCGTGAGCAGCTCGATATTGTTGCTGACTCAGTCAATGTGGCCGACTTTATTAATGACGTAGTGAATTTTGCAGGCTTAATTGCTGAACAAAAAGGCCTTGAGTTCAATATTAAACGTAAAGGCACACTGGATGTTTACGCATCTCTTGATCCGACCCGTTTACGCCAAGTTGTTTGGAACCTTATCAATAATGCCGTTAAGTTTACTCAGCAAGGCCATGTAGAGCTTGAATGTCGTCGTGAGAATCGTGCCGATGGTCCGTGGTTAGTGATGCGTGTGAGCGACACGGGGCAAGGTATTCCACAAGAGCAGCTGCATCGTATTTTTGACATGTACTACAAAGCACCAGATATTAACGGTACCAATGCTATTGGCTCTGGTATCGGCCTTGCGGTAACAAAAGCACTTGTTAGCGCAATGAAAGGTGAAATTAATGTCAGCAGTACTGAAGGTGAGGGCAGTGTTTTTGTTGTTGAAATACCGCTTAAGCTTTGTATTGCGCCTACCGAGCAAAGTTATGCGGTACGCAGCTTAAACATTCTTTTAGTGGAAGATGTGCCGCTAAATGCTGAAATTGCTACTAACTTACTTGAGCAGCGTGGTCACGAAGTTATTTGGGCTGAAACTGGTGAGGATGCGCTGTCGTTTGTCTACACAGAAGATGACTTAGACCTAGTTTTACTTGATATGCAATTACCTGATATCAATGGTGATGAAGTTGCTCGTCAAATTCGTGACGATGAACACTTTGATAACTTACCAATCGTTGCCTTAACTGCCAACGTGCGTAGCGCCGAAGAAGAGCTTGCAGGTATTAATATTCAAGGTGCACTCGCTAAGCCTATCAATACCACTAAACTCGATAAAATGCTCGGTGAGTTATTTGATATCAAGCAGCAACAAAACTGTCAGCCTGAGCCAATCAAAGCTGTGACTGAAAAAGATTTATCGGGTATTCGCGTTGAGCTGCTCGATATAGAAACCATCGAAGACTTTGTAGGCTCAATGGGGCTGGTTATCTTTAATCGCAGTTGTGAGTTATTTAATAAGTTAAATCCTCAGTACCAAACTGAGCTGGCAGATGCGTTAGCGGCAGATGATAGAGAAGAGTACAAATCGGTGGCACATAAATTAAAAGGTGCAGCTGGCTCTGTAGGTTTAAACGATGTGCAGTTACATGCTAAGAAGATGGAACATGGCGCGCTTGAAGAAAGTAGTGAAGAGTTACAACAGTGGCTTGATGAACTCGCAGTGAAAATAAATGAAGGGCGTGACGCCCTCCAATTATTCTTACAACAGTTAGAAGATTAATTCTAATTAGCTGTCGATTTTACCAATGAAGCGATAGCCTTCACCATGGATGGTGCTGATCAGCTCAGATGTGCTGTTATCGCTTTCAAAGTGTTTTCTGATACGACGAATTGTTACGTCTACAGTACGGTCGTTAGCGCGAAGCTCACGGCCAGTCATGTGCTTGATTAATTGCTCACGGCTGAAGATACGGCCCGGTGAGTCAAGCATTAAGCGTAGCGCGCGGTATTCACCTTTAGGTAAACGTTTAGCGTCGCCGCTTGGAGATGTTAAACAACGGCTGTTTTCATCAAGTTCCCAACCGTTAAATGTGATAACACCATTTGTTTCGATATTCGCTTCTTCGCCACCTAGAGCTGTGCGCGAAATAAGGTTACGAGCACGAATAGTTAATTCGCGAGGGTTGAATGGTTTTGTGATGTAATCATCAGCACCAATCTCAAGACCTAAAATGCGATCAACGTCGTTGTCACGACCTGTTAAGAAAATTAAACCAACGTTACGTTTTTGACGTAATTCACGCGCTAAGATTAGCCCGTTTTTACCTGGTAGGTTGATGTCCATAACTACAAGGTTCACATCATCATTATTTGTAAGCTTGTCATGCATATCATCGCCATCAATGGCTTCAATAACTTTGTAACCTTCAGCTTCAAATAAACTAACGAGGTTTAGTCGAGTTACGTCTTCATCCTCTACGATCAGAATGACTGGCGTTTGCATTGTATATTAACCTTTTCGGAAATTTTATTTACAAAAATTCGGTATTATCAAGCAAAACCGAATACTAGAGATTATAGGATTAGATCCAATTGTTAACAAGTAAAATCAATTTGGATAAAACTTAGCCATAGCTAACAATCGAGATTGCACTTTAAAGTTATGCTGCAATACGTGCTGCTTATTGATATACAGTCGGATTTTATTTCCTTCTTGAACCAGAGAGGCTATACCGCCATTTTCTAAAAAGCTGATACTTTCACCTATAGTTAAAGTATCCAATGAAATTGTATCGGTCCAAAGTGGAAGTATATCATTTTCTAATGTTTCATCAATGTATGTGATATCACAAACTTGAGAAAGTTCAGAAATTTGCTGGGTTTTTTTCACTAATATAACGTTAATTGGTTTTTTGTTAATTTGCAGTTCATTTCTGTCTTTAAGGAACGCCCCTGGACCTTTATCTAAGTCATAAAAACAGAATGAAATAGGAGGAGGGTTCACTTGGTCATTAAACTTCGTGAACTTAGCAATTTGATACAAAAAGGCTGATTTAACTTGGTCTGGTGATTTGGCAAATGCAGGGCATACAACAAGCAAAGCTAATAAGATACAACTTACTAATCTCATTACGCTGCACCTTCTTGCAATGGCAGAGTAATAATAAAGTGAGCCCCTTCGTCAGCTAGTTCATCGTATACGATGCTACCACCAAGTGCTTGAGTCACTAAGTTATAAACTAGGTGCATGCCCAAACCACTGCCACCTTCACCACGTTTAGTAGTTACAAATGGGTCGAAAATACGTTTGCGAATTGATTTCTCAACGCCAATACCATTATCGAAGTAGTGAATACTCAAGCTACTTTCGTTGCGATCAACATTAAAGGTGATTTCATTATCTTGGTTATCGCTAAATGCATGTATAACAGAGTTGCTTAGCAGCTGTTGTAGTACTTGTTGTAAAGGCCCCGATTTGGTTTCAATACTAACGTCATTGCTACAGTTAATCGTAATTTTAGGATTACGATATTGAATCTCTGAGCGCATCGACATCACCACATCATTTAATAAATCATTTAAATTGATTTTGGTGCTGACTTCTACATCTTGATTAACAGCCACTTTCTTAAAGCTAGATACGAGCTCTGCTGCACGGTTAAGATTGCGATAGATAAGATCGAGGTTTTCAATGCCGTCATTAATAAAGCGTTTTAAGTGTGCTGAAGTTAAAGTTTTTTGTTCAAACTGCGCGTGAATTTCTGCCAGCTTATCACGTAACAGCGTTGAGCCTGTAATACCTAACCCAATAGGTGTGTTAACCTCATGAGCAACACCTGCAACCATTTGCCCCAGTGACGCCATTTTCTCATTTTCGACGATTTGGTTTTGGTATTGGTGCATACGCTCAAGGGTATTGAGCAGCTCTTGGTTAGCCTCACGTAATGCGATTGTTCGTTGATTTACTTTTTCTTCAAGGCTTTGGTTAAGTTGTTTTATTTCTTGTTTGTCTTTTTCGTGGCGCTCAATTTGTTTTTGAGTGCGCGAGAGCATAATATTTAAGCTGCCCGCTAGCTGGTTTATTTCATCAATATTGGTTTTTTGTGCGCGAGTATCATAGTTATGGTTTTTCGACACGTCTTGCAGTAGGTTACTTAGCTCATCAATAGGGTTTGCAATGCGTTTTTGAATACGTCTAGCAACAAAGTACACCAGAACTAAAACGAACAAGGTGAGTAAAATATCAATGATAATTTTACGATTGATATATTGGTTTAACCTGTCTAAGCCGCCGCGAATATACACGTAACCTATAGTGTCGCCTTCGTATACGATAGGCGTTATTAGCTCTATATCTTTATCTGTGAAGCGTGGCTCTAACAGGCTATCTATGCTGCCAACCTTAATGGGTACTGGTGGGGTTCGGTTGGCATTAAAGCTACTAAAAAATACTGGCTCGTTTGATAACTCATCGATTGAATAAATATGGATATTTTTAATAAGCGGCACAGATTCAAATGACTTTAAGCGCTCAGATTCGGTCTCGTTATCGTCAAATAACACGGTGATTTGGGCGTTGTAGGCAATTATTTTCGATAGGATAGAGATTTTATCGACAATCAGCGCTTTTTGCTCTTTTACGTCTAGATAGGTCGAAATAGAAATAGACAAAGACAAGCATAACGCAGTGACTAGCATTACCGCATTGGTCAACGCTTTACGAATACTTGTTTGTGTCGAAAATATCGGCATGCGCTATAGAAGGCCAGAATTTTTGTTATTAGTAAGAGTTTAGTCTAGCAAAGACATTTGAAAGTAACTAAATATTTTAAAAAATATTTTTGCTACGAATAAGCTATTTACTCAACTTTTATTTAGCTGAGTAAACGGCAAATTTAGTATTTTTGAAATCTGTGCTGTATTGGCCAAATTGTGCTTCTAAAATCGGTGGGTATTTTAAGAAGCTGTTTGCAACTATGGTCAATTTACCTTGCTTGCTCAAGTGTTGCTTTGCTGAGCTAAGAAATGCTTCGGCAATGGTGTAATCTGTGGCAATCCCCGTATGGAACGGTGGATTACTGATGATTAGGTCAAATTTACCATTAATATCAGTTAAGCCATCACTCAAAATTGCTTGGCCTTTGAGGTCATTTAACGCAAGCGTTTGCTCAGTGGCGTAAGTTGCAAGAGCACTTACATCGCTACATACAAATTCAAGCTCAGGCTGCTTTAAACCTAAGTAAGTAGCAATAATGCCAGCGCCACAAGCAAAGTCGAGTACTTTACCCTTGCTAACAGTTGGCGCATTATTCAGAAGTACCGCAGTGCCTACATCAAGCGCACCGTGGTTAAATACGCCTGGAACACTGATCGCAGTAAATTCAATATCGCCGGCTTTTACTTGGAATTGTTTGTGGTAACGGCTAATAGCAAAGTTATCGTTTAGCGTAAGTTCAGAGAATAAATACAGAATACAGTGCTTGGCACTATCGATCTTGTTACTAAAACCACAGTGGTCTTTTAGTTGTTTCTCTGCTGATTTAACACCGCTTTTATTTTCACCTACTACAAATAGTTGCGCATCTTGATGACAAACAGCACGAATGTTATCAAGGCACATTTGTGCTTCTGGCTTTGCTTTTGGATAATAGTAGATAACTAAATCGTAGTTATTATTTGGAATAGTGTGATCAACCACTGCATGTATCCCGGCTATTTTGCTGGCATACATAGCATTTGCATGGTTATAACTGAACGCAGTAATTTTTGCGTCGGGATTTAGCGCTTTAAGTTCGCGTAAAAAGCCATCTTGCTCAAAGTTAACCACTAAAATCGATTGCCCAACAAGTTCGTCTTCATTACGAAGCAATAGTAAACTTGGGTTGGTTAACTTACTCATGCTGCTTTTACCTTTTATTACTTAGTACGCTCGAACATTAGATCCCATACGCCGTGACCTAAACGGTGACCGCGCTGCTCAAATTTTGTCAGTGGACGTGAATCTGGGCGAGGAACGTAATCGTTAGTTTCTGATTGGTTTTTGTAGCCTTCAGCCACTTGCATTACTTCAAGCATATGCTCTGCATAATTTTCCCAGTCAGTCGCCATATGGAAAACACCGCCAATTTTTAATTTGCTACGTAATTTTTGTGCAAACTCTGGTTGTACGATACGACGCTTATGGTGACGTTTTTTATGCCATGGATCAGGGAAGAATAATTGCAGCTTAGATAAGCTTTCATCGGCAATACAGTCAGCAAGCACTTCAACCGCATCATGCTCGAATACGCGTAAGTTTGTTACACCAGCTTCATCGGCATCCATTAAACAAGCACCTACACCTGGGCGGTGAACTTCAATACCAATGAAATTAAGTTCTGGTGCGTTTTTAGCCATTTCAACTAGCGATTTGCCCATACCAAAACCGATTTCTAGTACCACATCGTTATCGTTACCAAACACTTCTGCTAGGTTTAGCATGCCATTTTTGTGCTCAAGGCCCATAGTTGGCCAACACTTCTCGATGGCTGCCGCTTGGCCTTTTGTTAGGCGACCTTCGCGCTTAACGAAACTACGAATCGTGCGGATGTATTTACCCTCTTGCTTTGCTTGCTCGAGGTTTGGGTTACTTGAGTCACTCATATATTTTGGCCTGATTAAAATACTGACTATAGAAAAAGGTTGCGTATTATCCCTGACCTGCGCCTTGAGTACAATAGTCAGGGCCTGTTTATCTTTCGAGATTAATATTGCGATCATGTACGAGCTATTTAGATAGAGCAGAGCCTCTTCGGCTTGCTTGGCCTAACTAACTGCAATAGACTTGGCCGAAATGAGCTTCAGCAAGTAAAGATGTTATTTTGAATTTAAGCAATAAGGAGTCAACCTGGTTTGCAAACCAAGTGGTTGACTGGTACCACCTTCACGGTCGTAAAACTCTGCCATGGCAGCTAAATAAAACCCCTTATAAGGTATGGATCTCTGAGGTCATGCTACAGCAGACCCAAGTAGTAACTGTTATTCCTTACTTTGAAAAGTTTATGCAAAGCTTTCCTGACATCATTGCGCTTGCTAATGCGGATGAAGATCAGGTGCTTCACCATTGGACTGGGCTTGGCTATTACGCCCGTGCGCGCAACTTACATAAAACGGCAAAAATTGTTCGTGATAAATACCAAGGTAAATTTCCAACCACGCTTGAAGAGGTGATGGACTTGCCGGGTATTGGACGTTCAACTGCTGGGGCAATTTTGTCTTTATCACTTGGCCAACATCACCCAATTTTAGATGGTAATGTTAAACGAGTACTGGCACGCTTTTTTATGGTTGAAGGCTGGTATGGAGTGAAAAAGGTCGAAAATCAGCTTTGGTCATTATCATCGCAATTAACGCCTAAAGAGTCGGTCACTGAGTTCAATCAGGCAATGATGGATTTAGGTGCAAGTCTTTGTTCGCGAAGTAAGTTTGACTGTGAGCCTTGCCCTTTAAATAGTAAATGCCTTGCTTTTAAAGAAGGTAAAGTTAAAGAGTTCCCGCATTCAAAGCCGAAAAAAGCTGTGCCGAAAAAGTCATGTTATCAACTTATACTAGCCTGCGATAATAAGGTGCTTATGGAAAAGCGCCCAAGCTCAGGGATATGGGGTGGTTTGTTTGGCTTTTTTGAGTTTAGCGAATTATCTGAGCTAGAAACATTTTTAGCCCAGCATGGTTTATCAAACAATACGCAGGCACTTGAAGCCTTTACCCATGTATTTTCGCATTTTGAGCTAACCATCAACCCACATGTTTTAACCTTGCCGAGTATTCCAGATCTTATTAATGAGCGGCAACTAGTTTGGTATCCGCTTGATGAGTCAGTTGAGGTTGGCCTTGCAGCCCCAACGAAAAAGCTGGTTAAACAATTAAGCGCAATAGATTACAATAGCATCACGCAATAAGAGTAGAGAGCAATTATGGCACGCACAGTATTTTGTCAAAAGTTACAAAAAGAAGCTGAAGGCTTAGGCTTCCAACTATACCCAGGTGAACTAGGTGAAAAGATTTTCAACAACATCAGTAAAGAAGCATGGGGCCAATGGCAACATAAGCAAACGATGTTGATCAACGAAAAACATCTGAACATGATGGACCCTGAGCACCGTGCTTTTTTAGAAGAGCAAATGGTAGGTTTCTTATTTGAAGGTAAAGACGTGGAAATTGAAGGCTACCGTCCTCCAGAAAAATAAACGAAGAAATTAAAAGTAAAAAGGGCCAATAGGCCCTTTTTTAATGTGTTGCTTCTTGCTCAGCTCTTTGTATTTGCTCTTTTAAGAATTGAGCTACTTTGGAGTATTCAATTTCATAACTATCGCGCAGTTCAATTAAATCATCGCTTAACAGTTCATCTTCTTTGCAGCGTTGTTCAAATACCGCTGCTAGTTCTGCAACTTTCATTGCACCAATCGTTTTTGAGATTGACTTGAGCTGATGACAGGCTGAAATTATTTTCTCTAAGTCTTGCTCAATAACACCACTGTTGATTTCTTTACTAAGTTGATTACTTTGCTCTAAATACATTTTGAAAAAGCGTAGTTTCTTTGCTTCATCATTGTTTACATAGTTAGCAAGCATCGCCATATCAATAGGGGCTGTGGGTCTTTTAACTTCAAGTTTAGTGGCTTCAGGGTTCGTTTTGTATGCACATTTGTGCAAAGTGGCCTCGAGCACATTTAGCTCAACAGGCTTGGTGATGTAATCATTCATCCCTATGCTTAAACAGCGTTCTTTTTCGCCCTTAAGGGCATTGGCGGTGATAGCAATCACATAAGGTTGCGCGTTAATATCTTCAAGCTGCGATGCTTCATGACGAATTTTTTCAACCATATCGTAGCCTGACATTTTCGGCATGTGTAAATCGGTCAAGATAATTGAGTGTTTACCTTCACGCCATACTTCAAGGCCTTTTTCACCATTTTCAGCTACTTCAACACCATAACCTAATAGATGGAGCTGATCAGTTAACACTTGCTGATTTAATACGTTGTCTTCAACAAGCAATACAAGTTTGTTCTCTTCGCGGGCTTTATCAACACTTAAATAGTCGTTAAATGACTTAGCCGAAGCAATTTGTTTTGGCTTATGTAAACCTGCAGCCACTAGTAGCGACATCATAAAGTTAGACTTACACAGCGGTGCAGCATTTAGATAGAAGATATTTTTATGATTAACAGCGGCTTCATCTAGTTTACTTAACACAATTACTTGCTGTTTATTGTCTTCTAAGGTGTATAGCAAGCGACGTAAGATATAGTTAATATCTTCCATGGTTTCGATACCATCGAGGATCCAAATAATATCTTTTTTATCTTGTTCAGCTTCGATTTTGTCGCTGCTATCAGCAATAACAGGTGTTGCCCCCATAAATGATAGATAACGAGTAAGTAGTTTTTTTCGGCCATCATGATTGGTTACAACTACAACACGTTGGTCTTTCATAACCTGCTTGTGAGCATATTCAACTTTACCTTGTGTACTAAAAGGTAACTCGACAACAAACTCACTACCAATACCTAAATCACTTGTTACAGAGATGGTACCTAGCATTAGCTCAGTTAAGCTTTTACAAATCGATAAGCCTAAACCAGTACCACCGTATTCACGGGTGATTGAGCCTTCAGCTTGAATGAATGGGTTAAAGATTTCGCGAAGCTGTGCTTGCGTCATACCCTTGCCGTTGTCTAATACGCTAAAACGCAGGGTGTAGTGATCAGTGGTGTTTTGAGCCACCTCTACCGAGATTTTAACGTGGCCTTTATGTTTATCATCAGTACTAGTGAACTTAATTGCATTACTGCATAGGTTATAAAGTACTTGGCGAACACGCACCGTATCACCAATCAAATTTGTAGGGATATCTGGCGCAATTGCCAGCTCTAATTCAAGGTCACGCTTTTTGGCCACCGATGATAAAACACGAGCGACTTCTTCAATGGTGTCTGACACTGAGAAAGGAATATTATCGATATTCAGTTTACCTGCTTCGATTTTCGAGAAATCGAGAATGTCATCTAATATGCCTAATAAAGAAAATGCAGAATCACGAATAATTGTACTTAATCTGTGCTGCGCACCATCAAGCTCAGTTTGGCGAAGTAAGTCAATGGTACCGATAACCCCATTCATAGGGGTGCGAATTTCATGGCTCATGGTTGCCAAGAAAGTCGTTTTGGTCTCGTTTGCCTGTTCGGCTTTGAGAGTTGCTTGCTCAAGAGCTAGAGTACGGTTTTGTACTTCGTTTTCTAGACCACTTTGTAGTTTCTGTAAATCTGCCTGAGCAGCTTTGTTTTCTGTTATTGCTGATTGAACTTTATTAAGTAATAAATTGATATTTTTTGCTACTGAATCCAAACCAAAATCTAGGTTTTCATTTACTTGGGCTTGGTAGTCAGCATTGTCTGTGATGGCCATTAACTCACTGCTTAATGACTCACTACTTTTAGTAAAACGCTTATTAATAAAGATACTTAAGGCAAAAGATAAAATAGCCAGTGCTACTAAAGTCAATGCGGCTAAACCATATGCAAGACCTGCAGACTGCGCAATGGGTTCAGCAATCGGGTGTTGCTTTATAACTAGTTCACCAACTGGTTGATCATTAAACTCTAACACCGTATGAATAAGGGTGTTTTGTTCTAGCTTTTGATTAACTTTACTGGCTTCGATTAGCTTCTTATTACTGGCGTATACAAGCGATACATCGCCGTTGAATTCATATCGATATAAATAGTAATCAAAGCCATCATTAAGCAGGTGACTTAAATCGAGAACCTCTTTTACTTTATCTTGGCCAGGCATAGTTAATGCGCTGATTAGAGGTGCTGAAAGCTGATTTGATAATTGCTGCGCTGTGATAGTTGGTTTGCTATCTTGCTGAGTTACTTCACTTGTTGGATAAAAAGAGTAAGCAACAACCGCAAGTAGGGTGATGACAAGATTCGTGATTATAAAAAGCGGTAGTAGGCCTTTTACAGGTGAATTTGATTTACTTGGCATGGCTTTAGTCCAACAAATTATACAGCATCATTAAGCATATTCTTGATTATTGGACAATCCTACCATCTATGAAGAAAAATTCACCACGTTTTTAACATAGGTAACCCTTTTATGATGAGGGTCAACCAAAAAGCACAAAGTTTGTAGATTAAATAAGCTAAAAACTATTAAAAACAGCAATCTTGATTGAAAACTGTGCAAACAGTTAGAATCCTCAAAAAAAAGTTGACTTGAGAAGGCAAAACCCGTTTAATACGCCGCACGCCCAGATAGCTCAGTCGGTAGAGCAGAGGATTGAAAATCCTCGTGTCGGTGGTTCGATTCCGCCTCTGGGCACCATTATTTAATATATTGGTGTTTAATTTATGCTTTAAACATCAGTATCGTGCATAGCACACAGATTTAGTGTGCCGACTTAGCTCAGTTGGTAGAGCAACTGACTTGTAATCAGTAGGTCATCCGTTCAACTCGGATAGTCGGCACCATTTATTTTTAAACGAAAGTTTAAAATGCCCAGATAGCTCAGTCGGTAGAGCAGAGGATTGAAAATCCTCGTGTCGGTGGTTCGATTCCGCCTCTGGGCACCATTATTTGATAATCTCTTTTAAAGTGATTATAGTGCACAACGCACGCGATTTTAGTGTGCCGACTTAGCTCAGTTGGTAGAGCAACTGACTTGTAATCAGTAGGTCATCCGTTCAACTCGGATAGTCGGCACCATTTATTCTTAAACGAAAGTTTAAAATGCCCAGATAGCTCAGTCGGTAGAGCAGAGGATTGAAAATCCTCGTGTCGGTGGTTCGATTCCGCCTCTGGGCACCATTATTTATAATCACAATGTGATTAAGTGCTAAACGCACACAGGTTTAGTGTGCCGACTTAGCTCAGTTGGTAGAGCAACTGACTTGTAATCAGTAGGTCATCCGTTCAACTCGGATAGTCGGCACCATTTATTTTGCCCAGATAGCTCAGTCGGTAGAGCCATCGGGAATTGCATTGAAAATCCTTGTTGATATTCTGCATAAAACTAAATATTGCCCAGATAGCTCAGTCGGTAGAGCAGAGGATTGAAAATCCTCGTGTCGGTGGTTCGATTCCGCCTCTGGGCACCATTGATTCAAAGCCTCGCAATCGCGAGGCTTTTTTGTTTCTGTCCCTCCAAATCACGATTTTACATCCTGTAGATGTGAAGTTTATTTCGCGCGATGAACATAAGAGCTATCAGCTTTCAGGTTTTAAATACATAAGTTAGCGAGTTAGCAAGGGGAAAGAGTAAAGTTAGATTGTGCCCGCACATTGCTATGGCTAAACCCGGTACCGTAGGCGTGAAATTTATTTCGCGCGAATAAGAATAATAAGTTCTTGTATAAGAGAATAACTACATGGAAGATTTTCGATAGCTGATAGCTGATAGCTGATAGCTGATAGCTGATAGCTGATAGCTGATAGCTGATAGTTTGCAACTTACCTCCATTTCCCTACCGTTCATCGTCCCCAAATGTAAGGCAGTGTAATGTTATGTAAAGTCAGTTGAGCAAAACTTAACGTGGTGCTTGAATTACACTCATAAATAGATGTTTTTCAGGTTTTTAGAATGAATTGGCAATATAAGCCGAGTTTATTGGCTTTAAGTGTAATTTTGCTAAGTGCATGTGCGAGCAAGCCGACTCACAATGAACGAGTTGCTGAGCTTGATACTGTACCAAGTGCATGGCAGCAACTCCCTTCTGGCGACAAGGCGCTTGCTGTTGAAGATAACTGGTTGCAGCAATTACACGACCCTCAAGTTTTTACTTTAGTTGAGCAAGCATTAGCCCATAACCAAGCGATTTTACAAGCGGGCTATGATGTCGCGATTAAAGAGCAGCAGCTTATTGCTGCTGGGGCTGATTTATGGCCAAGCCTTGATTTATCAACACGTGCCAGCCGTAGTAAAGATAACCGCCCTGTTAGTTATAACAACGCTAGTTCTGCATCATTAGAATTAAGCTACGAAGTTGATTTATGGGGTAAATTATCGGCCTCAGAACGACAAGCAAACCTTGAATACCTAGCTGAAAAAGCCACCTTTGCACAAAGCAAACAACAATTAGTCGCTGATGTGGTAGCGGGTTGGTTTGATGTTATTACGAACCACAAATTACTTGAGCTATATAAGCAGCGTGAGCAAAACGCTGAGAAAAATTTAGATATTATTGAGTCAGGTTATCGCCAAGGTTTAAATGAAGCACTTGATGTTTATCTTGCTCGTAATGAGCTAAATACCGAGCGCTCGAACATTGCAGCGCAGCAAGCAACGTTAACTAAATCGATTCGCGATTTAGAGCGTTTAACAGGCCAATACCCAACTGGCGCGTTAAGCGTTAGTGCAGATTTACCTCTACTCGATAGTGCTATTCCACTTGGTTTACCTTCAGAGCTTATTACTCGCAAACCTGAGTTAATGGCAAGCTGGTATCAATTACTTAGCACCGATGCTGGTCTTGCTTATGCGCATAAACAGCGTTTTCCGAGCTTAAATCTTTCTGCATCAATGAGTGATAGCACAGATAGAGTGAGCGACTTATTTTCGCCATCAAGCTTAGCGTGGTCGCTGATTGGTAGTATTTCGATGCCGCTTTTTGAAGGGGGTCGCTTAAAAGCCAATGAAGAACAAGCAAGGCTAAGCGTTAAGCGCCAAGAACAGGCGTATCTTGCCACACTTTATGATGCGTTTAACGATGTTGAAACAGCCATCAGTCAAGAGCAAGCGCTTAAAGTACGCTACGAAAAAACCTTAGAAGCGCAAGAAAATGCCATTACCGCAGAGGCATTAGCGTTTGAACAATATCAAAGTGGCTTGGTTACCTACACCACGGTACTCGATGCACAAGACCGTTCGTTCAATGCGCAAAGCTCGGTAATCGAAATTAAAAACCAGTTAATTATTAATAGAATCAACTTACATATTGCCCTTGGTGGTGATTTTAGTGAAGCAAACAGCGAAGTAGCAGAGCAATAATCATGAATAGCAAGACACGTAAAATTTTAATTCCATTGGTAGTAATTGTTGTGACGGTACTGCTTGTCATGTTTATTAAAGGCAACCCGCCTCAAGCAAACCGTTTTTCTTCACCTCCAAAAGCAAAAGTAAATGTGGCAGTTAAGACCTTAACACCAGAAACCTATCAGGTGATGATTGATAGTTTTGGCACCGTAAAGCCACGTACGCAAAGTATGCTAGTCGCGCAGGCTTCAGGGCAAATTATCGAAATTAGTGAGCAATTTCGTGAAGGTGGCTTTTTCGAAAAAGGCGATGTGTTGTTGCAACTAGATGATCGAGATCACCGCGCCGAAGTAAAATCAGCGCAAGCGGCTTTATTAACCGCTGAGCAAAGCCTACTTGAAGAGCAAGCTCGTGGTCGTCAAGCTATTACTGATTGGGAGCGCTTAGGCAAGGGTGAACAAGCAAGTAGCCTGGTATTGCGTAAGCCACAACTTGCAGCAGCCGAGGCAAGTGTATTGTCTGCCCAAGCGACGCTTGAAAAAGCCAAACTTGATTTAGAGCGTACAAAAATAACTGCTCCATACGCGGGGCGAGTTTTAAGCCGCAGCGTAGATTTAGGCCAAGTGGTGAGTAATAACATGGAACTTGCCAGCATTTATGCGATTGACCGTGTTGAAATTCGCTTACCAATCAAAAATAAAGATCTGCCGTTCATTAACTTACCAGAACAATTTCGTGATGGTGCTAAAAATAGCGCAGGTTCACTCGTTAAATTTAGCTCAGATCTTGTTGGTAAACAGCAATGGCAAGGTCAAGTTATTCGCACCGAAGGGGCCATTGATGAAAGCGCGCAGCAGCTTTACGTGGTTGCACAAATTAATGACCCTTACAAAGCCACTTCTGCGAATCAGTATCCAATTAAAATTGGTCAGTACATCAAAGCGCAAATTACCGGCAAAGCGGTTGAAAATGCCATTGTGATCCCAAACAGCGCAATTTACCAAGGCACGTACGTTTATATTGAAGAGCAAGGTGTATTACGTCGTAAAAACATCTCACTGGCTTGGCAAAACGCGACTCAAGCTATGGTTGCCGAAGGCTTATCAGCAGGAGAACACTTAGTGATTACTCCGCTTGGACAAGTTAGCTCAGGTACACAAGTTACCGTTATGGGTAGTGAAGCATATCAAGCTACGCGTGGTAAAGCACAGCGCCCAAGCAATCAAGAGCCGCCTAAAGAGCAAGGAGCGCAATAATGATCGCTTGGTTTACAAAGAATCATGTTGCAGCAAACTTATTGCTGATCAGCATTTTATTAGCGGGGCTATTTAGCGTTTCGACGCAAATACCACTCGAAGTGTTCCCTTCATTTGAAGCAGACCGTATCAGTGTTAGCGTGACCTTACGTGGCTCAACACCTGAAGATGTTGAAAAAGGTGTCGCTATCCGTATTGAAGAAGCGGTGCAAGATCTCGAAGGGATCAAGCGTATTACTAGCCGCTCATCAGAAGGCTCTGCCTCGGTATCAATTGAAGTAGATACCGGCTATGACCCACGGGAGCTATTAGCCGATATAAAAAGCCGGGTTGATGCCATTAACACTTTTCCGGTTGATGCCGAAAAACCAGTTGTAGCCCTTGCACAGCGCACTCGTGAAGTAATAGCGGTAACCGTGTCGAGTGAATACGGCGAAAAAGAAACTTTAGAATACGCCGAGCAGGTACGTGATGACTTATTACGCTTGCCAGAAATCACTCAGGTAGAGCTAAGTGGGGTGCGTGATTACGAAATTGCTATTGAAGTAAGCCAAGATACATTACGCCAATATGATTTACGCTTATCGGACATTTCTTCAGCAATTAGTAATTCAAGTACCGATGTTTCTGCAGGTAACTTAAAAACACAAGGGGGTGATGTACTCATTCGCTCAAAAGGCCAAGCCTATCGTAAAGATGAGTTTGCCCAAGTTGTGGTGAAGTACCAAGCTGATGGTACCATTATTCGCCTAGGTGACATTGCTCGTATTACTGATGACTTCGAAGAAACCCCAGTTCGCACGCGATTCAATGGTAAGCAAGCGGCGTTTATTGATGTGTACCGTATTGGTCCGCAAAGTGCGATTGAAGTTGCTGATGCGGTAAAAAATTACATTACCGAGCATCAAAGCCAGCTACCTGAAGGGTTTGAGTTAAGCTTTTGGGATGACGACTCTGAAATCGTGAAAAGCCGTATTGCTACACTGACAACCAATGCTATTCAAGGTGGTATTTTAGTTCTTGCATTACTTACCTTGTTCTTGCGTCCTGCCATTGCGTTTTGGGTGTTTATTGGTATCCCTGTGTCATTCATGGGCGCGTTTTTAGCAATGCCAATTTTTGGTATTACGCTTAATGTAATGAGTTTATTTGGTTTTATTTTGGTACTTGGTATTGTTGTTGATGATGCCATTGTGACCGGTGAAAATGTCTACACCCACCTAAAAACAGCCGAAAGTGGTGAGCAAGCTGCTATTCGTGGTACGCAAGAAGTTGCGACACCCGTTACCTTTGGTGTACTTACAACGGTTGCTGCATTTTTACCATTAGCCTTTATCGAAGGTAACCGTGGTGCCTTATTTGCGCAAATTCCTGTTGTCGTTATTCCGGTATTACTGTTCTCTTTAATAGAGTCTAAATTTGTTCTGCCGGCTCACTTAAAGTACTTAAAACTACGAAGTGAAAAAAGTAATCCGTCAAAACTGCAGCAGTTTCAGCAGCGTTTTGCCGATGGCTTTGAACACGCCATTATGAAGTACTATCAGCCGCTACTAAATGTTGCACTAAAGAATAAATTAGCAACTGTCAGCTTGTTCGTAGGGGTTTTCTTCATCATTTTGACCCTGATCACCAGCGGTTGGACGAAGTTTATATTCTTCCCACGTATACCAAGTGAAACCGTTCGCGCAGAGCTAACATTCCCTGCTGGAACACCGTTTGAAGTGACCAACAAGTACATCATTAAAATGTCAGACAAGGCAAAAGAATTACAAGACAAGTATCGCGATGAAGATGGTCAAAGCGTGATTTTAAATATTTTGGCAACCACGGGTGGCCGTGGTGGTTCGTCAAATACAGGTAGTGTGCGCTTTGAAATCACACCAGCCGAAAAACGTGAATCAGATATCGGCTCTCGAGAGCTTGCCAGTGAATGGCGTGACCTTATTGGTATTATACCGGGCGCAGAGAGTGTGACTTTCCGTGCTGAATTTGGTCGCAGTTCAGATCCTATTGATGTGCAGCTAAGTGGCAGCTCAATCGACACCCTTGAAGCTGTGGCAGAAAAGGTAAAAGAGCGTTTAGCAACTTACCCAACTGTGTACGAAATTGCTGATAGCATGTCAGATGGTAAAGACGAGCTGCAAATTGAGCTAACAGAGCAAGGTTTAGCGCTTGGTTTAAACCGTGTTGATGTATCACAGCAAGTGCGTAATTCCTTCTTTGGTGCGCAAGTTCAACGTATTCAACGTGGTCGTGATGATGTGCGTGTAATGGTGCGTTTGCCAATTGAAGAACGTCGCTCAGTTGCTGATTTAACCGATATTTTAATTAAAACCCCAACGGGTGGCACAGTGCCATTGTCGCATGTGGCGACCTTAGTACCGGGGCAAAGTCCATCGTCTATTTATCGTATTGATCGCTATCGCACGTTGAATGTGACAGCCGATGTTGAAAAATCAAATACCAATATGACGGTACTGCAAGCAGATTTAAAAACCTACTTAGATGAGCTCATGGTGCAATACCCAGGGGTTGATTACTCTCTCGAAGGTGAAGCCAAAGAGCAGCGAGAGTCATTTGGTTCATTGGCTTGGGGCCTCGTGTTTGTATTCTTTATTATTTATGCGTTATTAGCGATACCGTTTAAATCATACTTACAGCCATTAATTGTGATGAGTGTTATTCCGTTTGGCATGATAGGTGCGGTAATGGGCCACTGGGTAATGGGCATGGAGTTAACCATTATGAGCTTACTTGGCATGTTAGCCCTGATAGGTGTTGTAGTGAATGACTCTTTGGTACTGGTTGATTTTATCAATAAGAAACGTGAAGAGGGCGGTGATTTACTTGAAACCGTTAAGCTTGCCGGTGCGGCACGTTTTCGCCCTGTTATGCTAACCAGTTTAACCACCTTTATTGGCTTAATGCCGCTGTTATTTGAAAAAGCAACGCAAGCACAATTCCTTATTCCAATGGCAGTAAGCCTTGGTTTTGGGATTATCTTCGCAACGCTTATCACCTTGCTATTAGTGCCAGTTAATTATCTATTAATGGAGCGTTTTCAAGGGTGGTTTAAGTAGGGGCGATAGGTTAAAAGCATGTGTGTTGGGTAGAGTGAAGTGAAACCCAACGCACAGGAGCTTTCAGCTTTCAGCCCTCAGCTATCAGAAAAACAAATAAGTTAACGAGTTAGCAAGGGGAAAGAGTAAAGTTAGATTGTGCCCGCACATTGCTATGGCTAAACCCGGTACTGTAGGCGTGAAATTTATTTCGCGCGATATTTCTTAAATAACGGGTAAGACGTAGGTCGGGCTTTAGCCCGTCAATGTTAGCGATTATGTGTCGCCATAAATGACGACCTACAGTGCTTGACTCATTAGCTCGTAGGTTGGTTAGAGCAGAGCGAAACCCAACATACAGGAGCTATCAGCTTTCAGCTATCAGAAAAACAAACAAGTTAGCAAGGGGGAAGAGTAAAGTTAACGACTGCCGAGATGTAGGAGGCGTTTCAACGCCGAAAACTAAAATTTCTTGTAAAAGGGAAATATAAGGAAAGTATTGATAACTTGAAACTTGAAACTTGAAACTTGAAACTTGAAACTTGAAACTTGAAACTTGAAACTTGAAACTTGAAACTTGAAACTTGAAACTTGAAACTAAATAGTACCGTAGGCGTGAAATTTATTTCGCGCGAATAAGAATAATAAGCTCTTGTATAAAAGAAAAACTACATGGAAGATTTTCGATAGCTGATAGCTGATAGCTGATAGCTGATAGCTGATAGTTTGATGGTGTTCCCCAAGTATGCGGTGCCCGGTGTCAGTCCTGAAACCTTGAGGTTTCAGGGCGGGGATCTGCGGTCTACCGTAGGCTTCTCGGTACATGCCGAGCTTGCACAATAGTAAACGAACAGAAACCCTAACATAAAATTTATCGGCTCAGGGACTTAACCAAGCTCCTGCACCCTAGGGAACAACTTCAGTATATAAGACAAGTTTCAATCCTTAAACCATAGAAGTAAAAAAAGCGGATCGTTCGCGTAGTTTTTCCCCACCTTTAACTGCTTATTTACTTTTCAGATTGCTTTTTGACCTCAATCATACAATTAATTGGAGTTGCGATTTATCGAGTGGTAGCATGGCGTTACTTAGCCGAACAAAGAAAAAGTTATGAGCACGTTACCTGATTACCAACAAGCCCAATTGTTATTAGAAAAGAATGAAATTTTTGTCGCACCAGCAGAAGCCCATGGTGTGATCAGTGGTTTATTAGCCTGTGGCATCAATATCGAAGCCGACGAATACTTAGGTTTATTAAGCGATGTATTCAATGATGGCTTAGCCTTCAATAAAGATTTAAAAGCATTTTTTGCTGATGTATATTCTCAGGTTGTTGCCAGCTTTAGCGATGAAGAATTTCAGTTTGACCTATTCTTACCAAGCGACGACGAAACACTGATCGATTTAGCCAATGGCTTAGTATCTTGGGTATCGGGTTTTATGCTTGGTTTTGGTTTAAAACAAAAAGATTACGGCAAGTTATCTGCTGATGTGAAAGAAGTGATCAGCGATTTTAGTGAAATTACCCGCCTAGACACCATGTTTGAAGAGACCGAAGAAGACAGCCAAGCACTGCACGAAGTGATTGAGTATGTGCGTGTTTCTGCGCTTTTATGTTTTGCTGAGCTAGGTAAAGAACCAGCCGATAAAAACCCTAAGAAGACCCTTCACTAATCAAATTACAGAGGTTTAGCATGTCGTCTATTGCAATCGATAAAGCTGAATTCAAATCCCGCCGCGAGCGTTTACTTGCGATGATGGATAAAAATAGCGTGGCTATTATTCCTGCGGCAGGAGAAGTAACACGTAGCCGTGATACTGAATATGCATTTCGTCAAGACAGTGACTTTTTCTATCTAACTGGGTTTAACGAACCAGATGCGGTTTTAGTACTGTGCCCGTCAAGCGATACACCAAGTACGCTGATTTGCCGTAACAAAGATAAACTAGCTGAAATTTGGCATGGCCGAAGAATTGGCTTCGAAAAAGCTAAATCTGAGTACTTATTCGACGCAACTTGCCCACTTAGTGAACTAGATGAACAATTATTAGATTTGGTGAACGGCCAGCAGATTTTATTTTATGCACAAGGCACTTACGCAAATTTCGATGCAAAGGTTTGGGACTTATTAAACACACTTCGCGGCGCACCTAAAAAAGGCTATAAAGCCCCACATACCATTAAAGATATTCGTGGTTTAGTGCATGAAATGCGTTTGTTTAAATCTGACGCAGAATTAAACATTATGCGCACAGCTTGTGAAATTAGTGCACAAGGCCATATTCGCGCTATGCAGTTTGCCAAACCTTGCGCAACTGAATACCAATTAGAAGCAGAGCTTCACCACCATTATGCAATGAATGGTGCCCGTCATCCTGCTTATGGCACGATTGTCGGCAGTGGCGACAACGCCAACATTTTGCACTACACACAAAATGACGCTGAGCTAAAAGATGGCGATTTAGTGTTAATTGACTCTGGCTGTGAACTTGAAGGTTATGCGGCAGATATCACACGTACTTTCCCAATCAATGGCAAGTTTAGCGAACCTCAAGCGGCGCTTTACAACATTGTATTAGCAGCTCAAGAAGCAGCATTCAGCCAAGTAAAGCCGGGCGGTAGTTTATCGAAAGCGAATGAACTGGCCTCAACGGTATTAACGCAAGGGCTGATTGATTTAGGCATTTTAACTGGCGAGCTTGATGAGCTAATGGCAAACCAAGCCTGCAAAGCATTTTACATGCATGGCCTTGGTCATTGGTTAGGGTTAGACGTACACGATGTTGGCGAATATAAGCTTGATGAAAAAGAGCGCGTATTTGAGCCGGGCATGGTGCTCACAATCGAACCAGGTTTATATATTAGCGAAGATGCAAAAGCACCAAAGCAATATAAAGGCATCGGTATTCGTATCGAAGATAACTTACTTGTCACTCAAGATGGCCATGAAAACCTGACCATTTCGGTTCCAAAAACCATTAGTGACATTGAAGCAGTGATGCAAGCAAACAAAGGCTAGGAGCAAGCGTGGCAAAGCAGTTTGATGTTGTCATTATCGGCGGTGGAATGGCGGGTGCAAGTTGTGCACTTGGCCTAAAACAGAGCAATAAGCAGTTATCAATCGCTGTAATTGAAGCAAATGAAGTAAGCGCAGACTATCATCCAAGCTTTGATGATAGAAGCATTGCGCTGGCTCAGCAGTCTGTTCAGTACTTAAAATCAATCAATGCGTTTGATTGCCAAGCACCATTTGCGGCAGCGATTAAAAAAGTCACTGTGTCTGACCGTGGCCATTTTGGTAAAACGCATATTGATTGCCAAGAATATGGCCATGATGCCCTTGGTTATGTGGTCGAAGTGAACCCATTTGGGCGCAGCCTTCATCAGCAACTTACGCGTACTGATGTTAGTTTGTTTTGCCCTGATACGGTTGCCAAGCTTGAATACCAAAGCGATTTTGCCAACATCACGCTGAGCTCGGGCGAGCAGTTAAGCGCAAAGCTTGTGGTGATTGCTGATGGCGCTCATTCGCAAAGCCGTAAACTGGCTAATATTGAATTTAATACCCGCGCATATCAGCAAGCGGCGATTATTGCCAACATCGAAGTGGCTGGCGGTCATCATAATCATGCCTTTGAGCGTTTTACTGAGCACGGCCCAATGGCACTGTTGCCAATGAGTAATAACCGATATTCACTGGTGTGGTGCATGGAGCCTGAGCAAATTGAGCACACTATGGCGCTTGAAGACGATGCCTTTTTAGCTGCGTTACAAAAAGCATTTGGTTACTGCGGCGGCGCATTTAGTAAAGTGGGTATGCGCGCAAGTTATCCGCTTGTGTACGGTAAAGCAGAATCACTGAGCAGCCACCGTACGGTATTAATTGGTAATGCAGGGCATGCTATTCACCCAATCGCAGGGCAGGGCTTTAATTTAGGCCTACGTGATGTGCAATTATTGTGTGATATGGCAAACCGAAGCGACCTTGGTGATTACGCTTTTACGCGTAATTACAGCCAAACTCGCAGTAAAGATATTACTACCGTGATGACACTCACAGACAGCCTAGTGCGTTTGTTCTCTAACTCATCACGATTGCTCGCGCTTGGTCGCAGCATTGGCCTTTTCTCAATGGATTTATTCTCCTCGTTAAAAAACCCGCTGGCAAAACAGCTTATGGGTCAGGTTAAGCAAGGTAAACGGATATGAAACAAGCACAAGTTTGTATTGTCGGTGGTGGCTGTGTTGGCCTTACGCTAGCACTTGGTTTAGCAAAAGCAGATATCAGCGTTGTGGTGATTGATGCGAGTAAAAATCAAACCTTACCGGGTGATGATTACGCACTTCGCGTGAGCGCATTGAGCTTGGCTAGTCAGGGCTTATTCGAGTCTTTAAATGTATGGCCAGAGATCATTAAACAACGTGCTACACCGTATACCTCGATGGATGTACGTGATCAAGACAGCTTTGGCAAAATTCATTTTGATCATAACGATCTCGATTTGCCGCAGCTGGGTCATATCGTCGAAAACGATATTATTCGCTACGCTTTAATTAGCGAACTTGAAAAGCAAAGTAATGCTACTTTACTGTTCGAAACCCGCTATCAGCAAATTCATCAAACTGACTCTGATGTGTTTATTACTCTTGAAAGCGGCGAGCCTGTGATTGCTAAGTTATTAGTAGCGGCTGATGGGGCTAACTCGGCTATTCGCAAGCAGTTCAATATGCCAATTACCTTCAAAGATTATGACCATCACGCCATTGTTGCCACGGTTAAAACCGCTGATGAGCATAACAACACAGCACGCCAAGTGTTTTTACCAACCGGGCCGCTGGCGTTTTTACCCTTGCCAGATAACCATACGCACTCAATTGTTTGGTCAACAAGCCCAGAGCATTGCGACACACTTTTAGCGCTTGATGATAACAACTTTAATAAAGCGGTTATGGCAGCCCTCGATGGCCAATGTGGTTTATGTGAAGTGCAAAGTGAGCGCATGGCGTTTCCACTTAAGATGCGTTATGCCCAGCAGTGGGTGTCGGGCAAAGTAGTATTAATGGGCGATGCAGCGCATACCATTCATCCATTAGCTGGTTTAGGTATGAACCTTGGCCTAAAAGACGCCGCTTATTTAATTGAGCTATTAAGTAATGAGCAAGGCGAGTTTGCAAGTGCACGCACGCTGCGTGATTATGAACGTACTCGTAAGCTTGATGCACAAAAACATATTGCCATGATGCAAGGCTTAAAAGAGCTATTTGCGGGCGCTAATCCACTGAAAAAGCTTGTACGTGGTGTTGGTTTAAGCCTTGTAGACAACCTTGGCCCAATTAAACATTTGTTCGCAAAAGAAGCAATCGGTAAATAACACCTAACTAGTTGTTACTATTTAGTTTAAGTCGCAGCTAAGCAATTAGCTGCGGCTTTTTTGCACTTATATGAACGCAAAATGATAGCGCTGTCATTTTTGTTAGTGTATGATTAAATTTTTGTGATTGGTATGGAAATTAAACAGCTTTGTTAAGTTGTATACTAGATTCCAACCAAATAAAAATAATTAAACTAAGAGAACAATTATGGAAGCAACGGTTGAGTGTGACAACAACACAAAACAAAGCATCTGGCTGCCAATGGTATTGGCCGGCTCAATGTTTTTTATCTTAGGGTGTATAACGTGGCTTAATGGTGCAATCACACCGTTTTTGCAGCAAATGCTTGAGCTTTCGCCGTTACAAGCTTCGTTTATCATCTCTTCTTTTTATATTGCGGTAACAGTTGCCGGTATCCCATCGGCTATGCTGATCAAGCGCGTTGGTTATAAGAATGGTATGGCGATTGGCTGTGGGATTATGGCTTTATCGGCGCTGATGTATATTCCGGCTGCGAAACTGCAAATGATCGAAATTTTCTTGTTCGCACAGTTAATGATTGGTGTTGGACAAACCGTGCTACAAACCGCAGTTAACCCATACGTGGTGAAAATGGGCTCTGAAAAATCAGCCGCTGTGCGCGTGTGTATCATGGGCTTATTAAACAAATTTGCGGGTGTTATTGTGCCTGTTATTTTCGCGGCAGTGGTGGTTAGCGGTGTTGTTGATGGGGCAGGTAAATTATCGCAAGAGCAAAAAGACATGATGGCAAATAGCCTTATCATGCCTTATGTGTTGATTGCTGCTTTAATCATGTTATTTGCTGCCTTTGCTAAATTTGCACCTTTACCTGATTTAGTGTTTGATGAAGACGAAACATCAAATGGTAAAGGTGAAATTAAAGAAACCCTAGCACACCCTCACTTAGTTTTAGGTGTAGTGGGTATTGCTTTATACGTTGCTGTTGAAGTGATTGCAGCAGACACCATTGGCTCTTACGCATTACAAATTGGCGTTGCTGACTACTCAGTTATGACCTCTTACACTATGGCGTGTATGTTGATTGGTTACGCAATTGGTATTTTGACGATTCCACGCTTTATGAGCCAACAAACGGCGTTATTAATGTCGGGTATTGCCGGTATTATCACGGTGTTGTTAGTGGTACTTGGTAGCAATGACTCGTTTATTATTTCAAACCTACTATTAGTGCCATTTGGTGGCCCACAATTACCAGACCCATTGTTATGCATTGCGTTATTAGGCTTTGCTAATGCCATGGTTTGGCCTGCAATTTGGCCACTAGCTTTAGCTGGCTTAGGTCGCTTAACAGGCACTGCATCAGGGTTATTGATCATGGGTATTGCTGGTGGTGCACTTGGCCCATTATTAATCGGTTTAGGAAACGTAGCAGGCCTAGGCGCACAAGGCGCTTACATTGTGATGATCCCAAGTTATGTATTCATTTTATTCTATGCCCTAAAAGGCCATAAGATGAGAAGCTGGAAATAACCCAGCAAACTAATTTTTCAAGTTAGGCAAAGCCGCGGTACGCCCATCACCGCGGCTTTTTTGATCGTAAACTAAAGCTATCAGCTTTCAGCCGTCAGCTATCAGATTCAAAGTTAGCGAGTTAGAAAGAGTAAAGGTACGAGTTTCGAGGGACGAGATGCGAGTTGTAGGAGGCGTTTTAACGCCGAAAAAAGAGATATTAGATATCAGTGGTTAGAAGTTAGATTAAAACAACAGAGCTGTAAGCTTTAAGCTATAAGTCAGTTCAGCCTGCACACAGTCTCAGTGAAGTGCATGCCTGTAGGCGTGAAATTTATTTCGCGCGATGATCTATTTAAAACGTGTCATGTAAGCAGAACGACTACATATTTCATTTACTACGCGATATAAAATCGCTGCTACAATTTTGAAAACTCGCAACTCGCAACTCGCAACTCGCAACTCGCAACTCGCAACTCGCAATTCGCAACTCGCAACTCGCAACTCGCAACTCGCAACTCTCACCCACAAAAAAGCCGTGGGATTTTCATCACACGGCTTTTGATATTTCGCTTAGTCGTTTTATTAGAACGAGTAGCTGTAACCTAGTTGTAGGGTACGTGGTTTACCTGGTTGAATACCGCCGTTTGCACGGTTTGCAACGTAGGTTTTGTCAAACAGGTTATCTACTGTTAGGTATACTTTTTGTTTGTCGTCGATTAGGTATTTAGCTGCTAAATCCCATACAACGCGGCTGTCGATTGCATTGCGACCTGAGTCTGTTAAGTCAGCGTGTGCATCAGACACATAACGCATTTGCGTATCGAATACGAAGCTTGAGAACTCAGCACCCACTGAAAGCGCTAATTGGTTTTCAGGCACGTATGGCATTGCATCGCCTTTTTCTACGCTACCCCAAAGATCTGATTCAAACGCATTGTCGAACTCAGAATCAGTGTAAGTGTAAGTTAAGCGAACTGGGAACGAGGCTGCGTTAGTAGCAAATACTTTACCTGCGCTTAGCTCAAAACCAGACACAGATACTTCACCGTAGTTGTATTGGTCGCCAATGTTGTCATCGCTACAACCTACAGCCGCAGTACAGTTACCGTGCATGTTTGTGTAGTCAGAGTTAAAGTAGATTACTTCACCTTGAATGCCTGCGTAATCGTAACGACCACCTAGTTCAATGTTAACACTCTCTTCTTCTTCTTGATCCGCATTACCAGGTGCCGCTGGAGCGTAACCCTTTTGAATACCAGCAAGAAGCGTTAGGTTGTCGCTTACTGTGTAAGTAGCACCTAGTGATGGTACTAAGATCTCAGTGTCGTTGCTGATATCTTTTGTTAAACCATTTTCACGACTTGGATCAGACTTAGCCCATTCAACTCGTTTGATTGTGATGTCTTCGTAGCGAAGACCTGCGCTAATAACTAATGCATCAAGTGACCACTCATCTTGAATGAATAGGGTAGTTGCTTCAGCGCTATCTAAACGGTTGCTGTTTGAACCTGGAACGCCTTTTTCTGTAAGCGTCATTGATAGGTCTTGGTTAAGCGTGTACTTGTCTTCCCATTGGAAACGATCCATTTCATCTTCGTGGTAACGTGCACCAACTGTGATGTAGTGGTTGCCCGCAGGGATATGGAATTCAGTTTGTAAGCCTTTCGCTTGGTAATCACGGTTATTCGCTTTTACGCCAACACCTTCAATACCTTCGCTCGTTGGGTTTGCTTCAAACTCGCTGTATTGCTCAAGGTAGCTGCTGCTTACTTTGCTTGCTTTATACCAGTTACGGTGGAAATCGTTCAGGTAAGCTGTAGCAAGTAGCTCGTAACCTTTACCAAAGCGGTATGCATAGTTGATTTGGTATGCATTGTGTTGTGTGTTCATTTCATCGTTTTGCGATGCAGCATAACGACGGTAAGGGTTTTCTTTGTAATCAGCGTCAGTTAAACCCATGTACGTTTCGTCAGAGCGCTCGTCTGAGTACTTTAACTTCATTTCTAGGCTGTGTGCTTCGTTATCACCAAAGTCAAAGCCAAACTTTAATAAGAAATCGTTCTTTTCAAAGCCTGTGTTGTCGCTACCTACTGGTAAATCTTTAAAGCCATCTGCACCGTAAGTAAATACTTCTACAAGGCCCGCAGCATTGTTTTTCTTTTTACCGAAGTAAGCATGACCTTTGTAGAAACCGTCGCTACCAAGCTCAGCGTTAAGTAAACCTTTAGACCCTTCAGTTGGTAAGCTACGAGAAACTAAGTTTAAAACACCGCCTGTTGTACGTGGGCCATACTTAACAGAAGCTGCACCTTTAAGTACTTCGATTGACTCCATACGACCCATAGTAGGGAAGTAGTAAGCAGAAGGCGCTGAGTAAGGTGCTGGTGCTACAAGTACACCATCTTCCATTACTGAGATTTTGTCGTTACGACCCGTACCCGTACCACGCATACCGATGTTAGGACGAAGGCCGTAGCCGTCTTCTTCTTGTACATATACACCCGGTACAGCACTTAAAACACGAGAGATATCAGTATATTCAAACTTTTCTAGTTCTTGTTCATCAATAAAGGTAGCAGAGCCAGGAATATCGTTAATTGCAGATGCAGAGCCAATTACAGTGATTTGCTCGAAGTTTTTCTCTTCTTTAGTTACATCTTTTGCAAAAGCATTAGCGCTTAAAGATAAAGCGACCGCAGTCGAAAGCGTAGAAACAATAAACTTAGGTGTCATTGTGTGTCCTGTATATGTTTAGATTTTTTTAACCGGCGCAATTAAAACATGTAAAAAAATGCGAATCAATCCTATTTGTAATAAAACAGGTCTGAACTGTAAGTTTATGAAATAAATCAAATATAATGAATATAGTAGTATTGTAATACCAGTCTGGGGTTTTGAGTGGTGTTAAGTAAAACTTAACAAGGCGGAGCAATCAGCTTTCAGCCGTCAGCTATCAGATTGAAAGTTAGCGAGTTAGAAAGAGTAAAGGGGAAAGTTTGCGAGATACGAGATGCGAGTTGTAGGAGGCGTTTTAACGCCGAAAAAATGGAGATATTAGATATCAGTGGTTAGAAGTTAGATTGGATTGTGTCAGCACATAGTTAAATTGAAATGCGTACCCGTAGGCGTGAAATTTATTTCGCGCGATATTTCTTAAATCAACGGGTGAGTCGTAGGTCGGGCTTTAGCCCGTCAATGTTAGCGATTATGTGTCGCCATAAATGACGACCTACAGTGCTTGATTCATTAGCTCGTAGGTTGGGAAGAGCGGAGTGAAACCCAACGCTTGGAGCAATCAGCTTTCAGCCATCAGTTATCAGATTGAAAGTTAGCGAGTTAGAAAGAGTAAAGGGGAAAGGTACGAGTTCCGAGGGACGAGATACGAAATGCGAGTTGTAGGAGGCGTTTTAACGCCGAAAAAAGTCGATTTGGTAGGGAGCTCCCTTTACCAATTCGAAACCAACACTATGCTGTTAGCACCTAGCACCTAGCACCTAGCACCTAGCACCTAGCACCTAGCACCTAGCACCTAGCCCCTAGCATACGCGATATAAAATCGCTGCTACAATTTTGAAAACTCGAAACTCGAAACTCGAAACTCGAAACTCGAAACTCGAAACTCGAAACTCGAAACTCGCTAACTCGCTAACTCAAACCTACGTTAAACGTAGGGCGATGAACTCGGCGAGTTTGTCTACGGCGGTGCCGGGGTCGTCGGTGCGTTTAATTAAACTAATACCTATTTGACCAAGCTCGGGGAGATCTTTGGTTTGTAGTTGGTAGTTAAGCTCATTCGGTACGGTGCTTTTTGCAAGCACTGTAATGCCTAAACCTTCTTTTAATGCCGCAGTTAGGCCTGTTAAGTCGGCATTACTGTAAGCAATGCGGTATTTAATACCCGCACTTTGTAGTGCTTCAATTGCGCGGCGGCGATAAATACATCCCTCTGGGGCGGTTACAAGCGTTACCACATCGTTTTGTGCAAGGTTTAAATCACCCACCCATACTAGTTGGTCTTGCATAAAAATAGGGAACTTGGCAGATTCTAGCTCTTCGTTTAATGCCAATACTAAATCGAATTGGTCTTGGCGCGAGACCGACAACAAATGTTTACTCAAACGAGAGCGCACTTCAAGCGATACGTCAGGGTAGAGGGCCACGAAGTCACCAATGATCGAAGGTAGAATACGTGCGGCAAATTCACTGGGGATCCCCAAGCGCACTTTACCGGTCACGTTTTCGCTGGTGAACTGCTGCAAAATGGCATCGTTTTGTTGCAGCATTTGCTTAGCTAATGGCATAAGCAATTCGCCGTATTGATTAAGCACTTGGCGCTGGCCTTGCTTTTTAAACAGCTTATGGCCCAGCATATCTTCAAGGCGCTTTATTTGTAAGCTCACAGCTGGTTGCGATAGCCCCAATAATTCACCTGCTTTGGCAAATCCGCCAACTTCAACAACAGTGACTAAAGTACGTAAACTATCGGTAGAAATGTTTTTCATTAAAAAATTCTATTTATAGGGCTATGTATATAAGCATTATTTATCAATTGATAAATAATTACAATTTGTTGTTGCCAGCACGGCGCAATATACTTCAAGCATTAACGATTGATAGGTGTCACATATGACTTTTACGCCAATAATGTTTGCTCGCCACAGCCAAGCTGAGACCCCAGCAGACAACGTGCTACAAGCTAATAGCGATACTGCCATTATGGATTTTAGTGGCACTGAAGCAATCCCATTTTTAACGGCTATTTTAGGTCTTGATATTAATAAGCTAACCGCCAGCGGTTTAGGCTTACGTAGTTCATTAGACGATGACCTAACAAGCAGCTACGCTTATGCCCTGTATTACTTTAACGAAACTGCATTTCGTTTTGTGCTAGGTAAAGATGCCAGCGTGCAATTACAGTCGCTTATTAATGAGCAACAACTACGTTACGACATTGATTATGTAATGCGTGACGATTTAAGCGCGCTAACCCTAAGTGGTGAGCAAGCGTTTGATGCCTTGGTCGACAGCTTTAAGCTAACGCCGGGGCTACGTTTATCAGACATGCGCAGCTGCTATGGTGCACAAAGTGGTGAGGTATTTATTACCGCCATAGATAACCAAGCAACACAGCAATTTCAGCTGGTGGCGCGCCAAGCAGAGCTTGATAAATGGCAAACGCACTTGCAGCAGCTCGGCTTTGATTTAGCCTTAGCCAACGTTGCTTAAAAGATAAAATTTTTAAAACAGCTACGCACTTGGGTGTTTAGCTGTTTTTTAGTTACAAAATCGCAATTTGGGTGTGACAACTGTGCAACTAATGTATAATCGCCGCCCATGTTATTCCCCCTCATTAAATTGAGGCCACGCCCCACAACTTGTGGGTTAATTTAAAAGTGAAGGAATATTATGACTTCTAAAACAGTTTTACATGCTAAGCACCTTGAAGCTGGCGCAAAAATGGTTGATTTCCACGGCTGGGAAATGCCAATCAACTACGGCTCACAAATCGAAGAGCATAATGCGGTTCGCACAGATGCAGGTATGTTTGACGTATCTCACATGACTATTGTCGATATTCAAGGCGAGCAAGCGCAAGCGTTCTTACGTAAGCTAGTTGCAAACGACGTTGCTAAGTTAACTGTACCAGGTAAAGCACTTTACACAGGTATGCTTAACGAAGAAGGCGGCGTAATCGACGACCTAATCATCTACTTCTTCTCAGAAACGAACTACCGTTTAGTAGTTAACTCAGCAACACGTGAAAAAGATTTAGCGCATTTAGCTAAAGTTTCGGCTGATTTCGCCGTAACGGTTACTGAGCGTCCAGAGTTTGCAATGATTGCCGTTCAAGGCCCTAACGCACGTGCTAAAACAGCAACAGTACTTAACGCAGAGCAACAAGCTGCTGTTGAAGGTATGAAGCCTTTCTTTGGTGTGCAAGCAGGTGATTTATTTATTGCGACAACAGGCTATACTGGCGAAGATGGTTATGAAATCGTAGTACCTAACGATCAAGCTGCTGATTTATGGCAACAACTTCTAGACGCAGGCGTAGCGCCAGCAGGTCTAGGTGCACGTGATACGTTACGTCTTGAAGCGGGTATGAACCTTTACGGCCTAGATATGGACGAAAGTGTTTCTCCACTTGCTGCAAACATGGCGTGGACAATCGCATGGGAGCCAGAAGATCGTAAGTTTATCGGTCGTGAAGTATTAGAACAGCAACGCGCTGACAAGAGCACAGACAAACTAGTTGGTTTAGTGCTTGAAGAAAAAGGCGTATTGCGTAGCGGTTTAAAAGTCATCGTTGAAGGTGGTGAAGGGGTGATTACCTCTGGTACATTCTCACCAACCCTTGGTCACAGTGTTGCGCTAGCACGCGTTCCGCGTTCAACTGGCGAAACAGCCCAAGTAGAGATGCGTAAAAAACTGGTTAACGTTAAGGTTGTTAAACCTTGCTTTGTACGTAACGGCAAATCAGTTATCTAAACTATAAAAAATTTGGTGTTATCACCCAATATAAACCAAAGGAACAAAAAGATGAGCAATATCCCAAGCGAATTAAAATATGCTACTTCACACGAGTGGGTTCGCGACGAAGGTGACGGTACGTTTACTGTAGGTATCACTGAGCACGCACAAGAACTTCTTGGCGACATGGTATTCGTTGAATTACCAGAAGTTGGTGATGAAGTTGACGCGGGTGAAGACTGCGCAGTAGCTGAGTCTGTAAAAGCAGCATCAGACATCTACGCACCAATCGGCGGTGAAATCGTTGCAATCAACGAAGAGCTTGAAGATTCGCCTGAAACAGTAAATAACGACCCGTACACTGACGGTTGGTTATTCCGTATCAAAGCATCTGACACATCAGAGCTTGATAACCTGTTAGACGCTGAAGGCTACGCTAACACAATCGACGAAGACTAATTAATTAGTCACGCCGACTAAAAGCCCCTCATAAGTGGGGCTTTTATGATTTTATAGCTTACTTTTCCATACGCTGTAAGTTACTGAATCAACCTGTTTTTAAGTTATTGCCAGTTACCCATTGGCAGTAACCACTTTTTTTTGGATCATAGGAATCTGGACAAATGTCAAACGCCAAATCTCTTGAACAATTAGAGCAAAAGCAAGATTTTATTCGCCGTCACATTGGGCCAAGCCCAGCGCAAGTAAGCGACATGCTGAGCGCTCTTGGAGTATCGAGTGTTGAAGAGCTGATCGGTCAAACGGTACCTGCAAGCATTCGCTTAGAGCAAGGTTTATCAATCGGCGAAAGCCGCACTGAAGTTGAAACACTAAGCTACTTAAAATCAGTAGCAAGCAAAAACAAAGTGTTCAAATCATACATCGGTCAAGGCTACCACCCAACTCACGTACCACACGTAATTTTACGTAACGTACTTGAGAACCCAGGCTGGTACACTGCGTATACACCATACCAACCAGAGATTGCACAAGGTCGTTTAGAATCATTATTAAACTTCCAGACTATGACCCTAGACCTAACTGGTCTTGATTTAGCAAGCGCGTCATTACTTGACGAGTCAACGGCTGCTGCAGAAGCAATGGGCCTTGCAAAGCGTGTTGCTAAAGCTAAAAAAGCAAACATCTTCTTCATTGCTGATGACGTACACACACAAACAATCGACGTTGTTGCTACACGTGCAGACCAGTTTGGTTTTGAAGTAGTAGTTGGTCCTGCAAGCGAAGCGGCTAACCATGAGATTTTTGGTGCATTATTCCAATACCCATCAACAACCGGTGAAATCACTGACGTAACTGACCTAATCGCACAAGTACAAGACAAAAAAGCGATTGCCTGTGTTGCTGCAGACATCATGAGCTTATTAATGCTTAAAGCACCAGGTAAACTAGGTGCAGACGTAGTACTTGGTTCAGCACAGCGTTTTGGTGTACCTATGGGTTACGGTGGTCCACACGCTGCATTCTTCGCTACACGCGACAAGTACAAGCGTTCACTACCAGGTCGTATTATCGGTGTTTCTAAAGACCGCTTAGGTAACGACGCATTACGTATGGCAATGCAAACACGTGAACAACACATTCGACGTGAAAAAGCCAACTCAAACATCTGTACAGCGCAAGTACTACTAGCGAACATGGCAGCGTTCTACGCGGTATACCACGGTCCACAAGGCCTTAAAACGATTGCTGAGCGTATCCACCGTTTTGCAGACATCTTAGCGGCAGGCTTAAAAGCGAAAGGTGTAAACCTTAAGCACGACACATGGTTCGATACACTGACTGTTGTTGCAGATAACAAAGACGAAATCGTTGCACGTGCAGTAGAGCACGGCGTTAACTTTGCGTCTAACCGCGCAGGTGAATACTCAATTTCTGTATCAGAAACAACAACCCGTGCAGACGTAGCTGAGTTATTCGACATCATCTTAGGTGAAGATCACGGCCTTAGCGTTGATGCACTTGCAAACGAAATCGAAGTAAACGGCAGCAACTCAATTCCTGCAAGCCTAGTACGCGATGACGAAATTTTAACGCACCCTAACTTCAACTCGTACCACAGCGAGACTGAAATGTTGCGTTACATCAAGCGCCTAGAGAACAAAGACTTAGCGCTTAACCACTCAATGATCTCATTAGGTTCATGTACTATGAAACTTAATGCGACAGCTGAGATGATCCCAATCACTTGGCCTGAGTTTGCAAATTTACACCCATTCTGCCCACTTGATCAGGCAGCGGGTTACCAAATCATGATGACAGAACTACATGATTGGTTAGTAAACATCACAGGTTACGATGCAGTTTCACTACAACCTAACTCAGGTGCACAAGGTGAATACGCAGGCTTAATCGCGATTCGTAAATACCACGAGTCACGCGGTGAAGGTCACCGTAACGTATGTTTGATCCCAAGTTCAGCACACGGTACAAACCCAGCGTCTGCACAAATGGCAAGCATGAAAATCGTGGTTGTTGACTGTGATAAAAACGGTAACGTTGATATGGCAGACCTTAAAGCGAAAGCCGAAGAGGTATCTGAAAACCTATCTTGTATCATGATCACTTACCCATCTACACACGGTGTTTACGAAGAAACAATTCGTGAAATCTGTGACATCGTGCATGAGCACGGTGGTCAAGTGTACATGGACGGCGCAAACATGAACGCGCAAGTAGGTGTTACAAGCCCAGGTTCAATCGGTTCTGACGTATCGCACCTTAACCTACACAAAACATTCTGTATTCCACACGGTGGTGGTGGTCCAGGTGTTGGCCCAATCGGTGTTAAATCTCACCTAGCGCCATTTATGCCTAACCACAGCGTAATTAATGTTGCTGGCACAAACATCGGTAACGGTGCGGTTTCTGCTGCCCCTTACGGCTCAGCAGCTATTTTACCTATCTCGTGGGCATACATTGCTATGATGGGCTCTGAAGGCTTAAAACAAGCAACAGAAATGGCTATCGTGAACGCTAACTACTTATCTGAGAAGCTAAGCGAGCACTTCCCAATTTTATACCGTGGCCGTAACAACCGCGTTGCGCACGAGTGTATTGTTGACCTACGCCCACTTAAAGAGCAAACAGGCATCACTGAAATGGACGTAGCTAAACGTCTACAAGACTACGGCTTCCATTCACCAACTATGTCATTCCCAGTCGCTGGCACACTAATGATTGAGCCAACTGAGTCTGAGTCTAAAGTTGAGATCGACCGTTTCATCGAAGCAATGGTGTCAATCAAGTCAGAAATCGACCGTATCGCATCTGGCGAATGGTCAATTGAAAACAACCCGCTAGTGTTTGCACCGCACACACAAGCAGACGTACTAGGCAATGAGTGGGATCGTGCATACGACCGTTTCTACGCTGCATTCCCAGTACCAAGCGTAGCAAAAGACAAATTCTGGCCTACAGTAACCCGTATCGACGACGTATACGGCGACCGTAACCTAGTTTGTTCATGCCCAGCGGTTGAGACATACCGTGACTAAGGTTTGATTAAATTCAAATGCCAAAAAGCCGTTGCAGCAATGTAACGGCTTTTTTGTGTTTTGGAGAAAGTTAGCGAGGGGAAAGTTACGAGGAACGAGTTTCGAGTTGTAGGAGGCGTTTAACGCTGAAAAAAGAGTTGTTAGATATCAGTGGTCAGAAGTTAGATTAAAAATACCCAAGCTAGCGGGTTAGCAAGAGGAAAAGGGTAAAGGAGCTTGATCAGCTTTAAGCTATAAGTTTTAAGTAAGATTGTGCTTTCACACAACCAAGGCTAAACCCGATGCCGTAGGCGTGGAATTAATTTCGACAAGTAAGTGGGAAAAGTCAAATGGAAATAACTTATCTAGGATATTAATAGTTAACCATTTGTATATATTGATAAATGTTCTTCTATATGTGATATTTGTATGTCTTATAGACAAGGATTAGGTATATAGTATGAGAAAATTATTTACAGAACCTGCATTTACTCAGGGCGCCATTTTTAATGGATTAAAAGTCACAGATAGTTTAACTACCCGCGCTATCATTATTTCTGCTCGTTGTGATTTAGAGAGAGTCAAGTCAAGGTACGTTCTTTGTTTACCTGTTTTTAGTTTAAAACAATGGATTGAATTCCATGGTAATGATTTAATTTTCAATCAAAAAGTCAAAGGTCTGTTGAGTGAGATTAAGAAGAGGGGCAAAGGTTTAGATTTAAACCCGCATGTACTAGATACTTTTCCTTTTGAGAGCTTTAAAGAAAAGCTCGGAAAAAATGAAGAGTTGATTAAATTGGTTCGGTGCTATCAGAATAAAAAGTGTGATTTTAGTTTCAATTTTATGCAAAAAGAAAGAGATAACCTCTTAGGTAAAGTGATTGATAATAAAGAATTGTCATTCTATTTTTTAGAGCGGGTTCTCGACAAAGAAGAATTAAGTCCACATATCGTTGATGTTTCAAACCCTATATCTTTACCTACTGATGTCGCACTAAGTATATCTAAAAGAATTAATAGGAAAAAGTATAATGAATGTAATGTAATAAAAAGCTATTTAGATTTTAGTGGCGATATTGTTGAAATAAAATCAACGTTGGCGTCACCTTATATTGAATTGCTTTTACAGAAGTTCTCAAATTATTACTCAAGAGTTGGAACTGAAGATATTTCAAGTAAAACAAAAGAAGAGTTAAAAGGATTTTATAATGAATAAAATTGATTTTGTTACTATTAGCGAAGAAGCGTGTAAGCATATTATTCAATCAAGAAAGCTACAAAGTTTAGACTTCAAGGATTCGAAGTTCATTATTGATATTGCTGATGGCTTGATAAGTAGTAAAAGTGAGGTTAGCGACCTTGATGTTAATGTTTTTATCGACAATAAAGGGGTTATTCTTTTTGGTGGTAAAGAAGTCTATTCATCTGTAAAGAATACTATAACTTTTGATTTTAACCAATTAGATTATAGTTCTCTTACAGAAAATATGAAGATTACTGTAATTCAAAAAACATTAAGGTTTTGCATTAAATATTGGGGTAAATTAGGCCACAATAGTTCAGAGATAATACCATTAGATTCGACTAAGGGGGTTGTTTTTCCGTTTTCTAATTCTAATGGGGGGCAGTATAGGCAAGTTATCGAGCTCCAACCTTTTCAGCTAAAAGAACACAAACAAAGAAAATTTAAAGGTAAGCATCTTCTAGCCTATAAGTTTAGTGACTCACCAGGCGCTGGGAACAGAGAAGTACCAGAAGTTAATGTTTTGTCAAAAGCATTAGATGTTATTTTTACTGTAGAGACATATAAAGAGCAATTTGAAAATGTTAAGAAAGAAAGTAATAGTCATTCATCCATAGTCTTGGATGAAGATAATATTATAAATACTACAAACTTGCTTGGTCAGAAAAAACCGGAGAGTCACCTTTCTGATAATCAATTAGATTTCTTTAATTCTGATTGGAAGCATCCAGCACGTATTAAAGGGGCTGCTGGTACTGGTAAAACTATATGTCTTGTGTTGAAAGCTCTGAAAGTTAGTCATGAAAATAATGGAGCTTTTAAAATATTATTTATTGTCCCGAGTATATCGATTAGAAATACTGTGGAATATTTTTTGAAAGTTAATTGTGATGCTTCGGATCTATATAATGATGATACTTACAATAGAATAAATGTAAGGACTATTCATCAAGTTTGTATTGATGTTTTGGGGGAGTCTCATGTTAATGATACTGAATTACTACATGAAGATAGCTTTGAAGCAAAAGAACAACAGTTACTTTATATAATGGAAATTGTTGAACATTTTAAAGCTAATATGGCTAATTATAAAGGGTATATAAATGATGAGTTATATAAGCTGATATTAGAGGAGGATTCATTAGCTCTTTCTGAAATATTAATTCATGAATTTGGTATAGCAATTAAAGGTCGATGTTTTGGTGAGAAAGAAGAGTATATAAAAGATGAAGTTCTTGCATACAGCTTACCAACAAAAACTGAAAATGATAGATACTTTATTTATGATATATACCAAAGTTATCAGAAACAACTTGATGACTTAGGTGTATTTGATCCTGATGATATTGCCTTGGAGTCAGCAGGAAGACTAATATCTCCTTTCTGGAGAAGGAGAAGGCAAAGTGAGGGATATGACTTTATTCTAGTGGATGAATTGCACCTTCTAAATTTCAACGAGTTAAGTCTAATACACTACTTAACTAAAGATAATACTATTGCTCCAATCTCATTCGCAGTAGATGCTACTCAAGCTATTGGTGATATTGCATGGAAAAACGAATCAATACTCAGCTATTTAAATTTAGATCAATTTCAAGAGAAAGAAGAAACAACAGATTTGACAGCGATGTTTAGGTGCTCTGAGAGTATTACTAAGCTTGCCTCACTAATTACTAGTTCTGGAGCTGGTTTATTTACTAACTTTGAGGATCCTTTAAGAGTTAGCGCAGATGTACAAACTGATTTAGAATCACACACGCCTTTGTATGTTCTGCGAGATTTGTCTAATGAGAGCATTCATTCTGTAGCAATGGAGTTAGCAGAGGAAGCCAGAGCAGAATTAAATTGCTTAAAGCATAAAATCGTTTTGATCTATTTTGATAGGATCTTATTTGAAGAAGCAAAGGAATCTTTTAAAAATAAGTCAGTAAGTTGCTTGCTTGACCGTGGTGACATTTCTGTTCTTGAAAAAGCAAAGAATAATAATGACTTTATAATAGCAATGGCAGATTATGTTGGTGGTTTGGAGTTTGAAGCAGTTATACTTGTTGGGGTTGACAAAGGAAGGTTACCAGTAGAAGGAGCCCATTCATCTAGAGCAAATGAGATCTTCCAGAATTATACCGCTCATAATAAAATTTATGTAGCCATTACAAGGGCCACTCACATGGTTAAAATTCTTGGAGATAAACGACGAGGGTGTTCACCCCTATTAATTTATGCTAACGAGCAAAAAGCACTTGAAAAAGTAGAATAAATTATTATCAATCTTTTCTTCTAGGAAGTTATGGTATAATTTAAGGGGTCAGGACTTTTTCCCTGATCCCATTACCAACCAACACTATGCTGTTAGCACCTAGCACCTAGCACCTAGCACCTAGCACCTAGCACCTAGCACCTAGCACCTAGCACCTAGCACCTAGCACCTAGCACTGTAGGCGTGAAATTTATTTCGCGCGAATCCATTAAAAAACAACTTTGAAAGAATTTTTGTATTTATATGGGTACGAGGATCAAATAACCTGTATTATGCATGCTTTGTTGTTGGGTGGTGAAACCTCTTAATTAACCACCTGATTATGTTGTTGAAATTTTAAGGTGAAATAATGCTAAAAAGGAACTTTGTGCGCATTAACATGGCTTTGGCCTGTTTGCTTGTGTTTAATCTTGGGGTTGCTGGAGCTTCGGCTAATGACGATACACCAATTGAGAGCGTGGTTGCAGATGCTAATTTCTTAACGTGTTTACAAGAAAGTGGCTATAAAACGGTGGGTGAGGTGACAAAAATACATTGCAGAGATCGCGGTATTACTTCAGCCAAAGGGGTTGAGCATTTTAGTAACTTAACAAAACTCGTCCTCAGTAATGAAGGGGATAGCTTCATAGTTGGTGAAATTGGTGGCATTACAAGTAGACCTGCCGATAAGAAAGTGCCAAACCAGCTGACCGAAATCGACATAAGCCACAACAGCCTGCTTTTCCATGTTGATTTAAGCCAAAACAGCCTTGCGAGTATTGATGTAAGTAACAACGAAGAGTTAGAGACTTTAATGCTGAGTGGCAATAAGCTTTCAAAGCTTGATGTAAGCACTAACAGTAAGCTTACATGGCTTGATCTTAAAGATAATAAGCTGACAGGTGAATTGACGCTTGTTAATTCTGAACTGTATCAACTTAACCTGTCGGGCAATAAGCTCACAAAAGTAAATATACCGAGTGGTATTCGTAACCTTGAGCTTGCAAATAACCAGTTAAAAAACCTAGATTTAAGCAAGTTCAAGATGCTCAGCGAACTAAACCTAGATGCCAACCAGCTTAGCGCTTTAGACATAAGCCATAATAAAAAGTTAACTGCACTTTACGCCAGTAATAACCACTTAAGCACTATCGATTTAACAGCAAACCCCATGCTTCAAGTGCTCTTTTTGTCGAATAACAAATTAAAAAACATTGATTTACGTGAACATGCAAATTTAGTAGATATTAGCCTTTTTAATAACCCACTAAAAAAAGTAGATGTTAGCAAAAGCTATAATTTAGAGCTGTTAGAACTCGACAGCCGTGTTGAGTGCATAGGCATAGGTTGTGCAACAAGGTTTGAAGGGTATTAATAACAGCGTGTAGGGTAGAGCACAGCGAAACTCGATAAGTTAGCGAGGGTAAAGGGGAAAGAAGCTATCAGCCGTCAGCTATCAGATTAAAACAAAAGAGCTTTAAGTCATAAGGTTTAGGTTAGATTGTGCCTGTACCTTGCTATGGCTAATCCCGATACCGTAGGTGTGAAATATATTTCGCGCGAAATAAATTTCACGCCTACGGATGAGCACTTCAATTTAACTATGTGCAGGCACAATCTAACCTGACTTCTAACGACTGATATCTAATAACTCTTTTTTCGGCGTTAAAAGCCTCCTACGACTCGAATTTCGCCTCTTTCCCCTTTATTCTTTCTAACTCGCTAACTTGTGTTCGTAATCTGATAGCTACAAATGTTGGGTTTCGCTCCGCTCTAACCAACCTACAAGCTGATGCTCTTATGTTCATCGCGCGAAATAAATTTCACGCCTACGGATGAGCATTCCAATTTAAGTATGCGTTGGCACAATCTAATCTGACTTCTAACGACTGATATCTATTATCTCCTTTCTCGTCCCTCGCACCTATTAAAAATTTTTATCCCTCCATAATTCATCCATTATTGTGATTTACCCTTTGAAATATGAACCTTTTGTACCCCAATTTGGGTGGGTTAAAGCTTAACCGTTTCGAAAATAAGTCGGTCGGACTTTGAGTAGAAGTATGAGTTTTATTAATTAATAGTTTGTCGAAATTAAAATCAATAATTAGGAATCGTGATATGAATCAGTGTAAAAGGATTAGTGCTGTGTTGGCTTTATCCCTACTTTCAATAGTTGGGTGTTCTGATGATGACTCTACCGAACAAGAAGCTGTTGCTAATGTAGCGTTGAAATCTATGACCCCAGTCTCTGATGATGTTTATCAACCAGGGCAACAGATCACTGTTGATTTCAGTACCGAAACAACCTTATTAACGAATGAACATGTTGGTGTTTCATTTATTTTAATTGAAAAAAGTAAAGTCGCTGAACTCGAAACTGAAGATGAGCCTGATGGCTACGATTTGGGTGAGTTTTATATCGAGCAGTTACAAGAAGGCGAGCAAAATCATACGGCAACATTAATTTTGCCAAATGAAGATCTCGTATCGGGTGAATTTATTATTGCCGCTTTTGTTGACACAAGCGGTGTGATCTCAAACGAAGTTGATGTTACAGATAATAAATCCCGTGGCATTGAGTCTGGTGACGAAAGCACCTATAGCTCAGTCACCATTAGCGATGGTCATTACCATGATTTTGTTTTAGATAAACTTAAAGTGGGCGACGGCTTTGCTATTTTTCCTGGCCCGGGTAAAAGAGATACCACAGGTACTGGTGAACCAACACAGAAAGTACCTGATTTAATAGGTTTTATTAATGCCACCAAATTTGGTAATTCAGTCAACGAGGCTGACATCAGTGCAACAATAACCATCGGCGAAACGACTTATCATGCTCACTTATGGAATGAGCAAGCGCAAGCTTATATGGAGACGATGCGTATTAAGTTTCCTGATCATGAGCAATCTCATTACTTTCCTTGGGATGTTGCAGTAAATGGCGTATTGCTAAAAGCGATACACGATGATTTTGATCACGATGGTGGTGAAAACAGTTTTAGCATGACATTTACCTTCCACGACAACTCTGATGAAATTGAAGCTCATAGCGAAAATAATAGTATTACCGTTGAAGTACCTTATGCGCTTTATCATGATGAAGTGAGTACTGCAGAATCGGTAGAGCTAAATAGTAATAAAACAACAATAGCTTCGGTATCAGCGATGCAGACTACTGCTGCTACAGCAACAACGTTGGCCAAAGTTGGCAGTTGGAGTGCTACTTATGGTGACAGCGATGCTGTGGCAATCAGCCCTTCTTTTTATAGCTATATGAATGTTTCTTCTAGTAATGGTGGTTCAGCCGAGGGGCTAGTTGAAGCAGATTTAGATCTTTACCTATTTGATAAATCAGCGAGTTTGGTTAGTGCCAGCGCTGAAGCGAGTGCAAATGTAAGTGATGGTGAGATTTCTTATGCAGCAAACTTTAGTGTGCTGGGTGACACTTTAATTGACGAGGGCGACACGTTAACGGCCTTAGACAAGTCTTTAGGATATAGCTGGAGCGAAGAACAAAAAGTGGTTGAAACGACGTTCACCATTGTGATTGTTCCGGTGACAGTGGAGGCAGGTGTCACTGGTAGCTTGGATTTAGGTGTTGGTTTAGCTTACAGCAATAGCCGAATTGACTTAGGGGGAGATATTGTTACTGCCAGCATGGATGCTTATGCTACCGCAGAAATAAATTTGGGCGTTGCAAGTGGCGGTGTTGGTATCGACTTCTTAATTATTGCAGATACATTTAATGCCACACTTTATGCGGATTTAGCTAAAGCTATCACTGATTCTAAAATAACCTTAGGAATTGATGTAACAAATGATATTGAGGCTATTTCCGGTGAATTTTATGTTTATGTGAAATACCCTAAATACAAGTGGTGTTGCAAGATTAAGACAAAAACCAAAACTCAAACTATCTACGATACCAGTACCTTGTACGATAAAAGCTGGACAATTTTAGACGAATCAGCAACCTTAAATTATTAGTTTGAAGGCAAAGGTATAATGCGTTTAATTAAACTGAGTTTATTATTTGGCACTTTATTAGGCTATGCTTCGGCCGCTTATGCAGTGCCTCATTGTACTGTTTGGGGTGAACTTCAATCAAAAGCAGATACGAATATTGTTTCGATGAATAACCCCTCAAAAAGCCAGTTTGACTTGCAAGGGCGGTTAATTTACCGACCTTTGTTAGTTGAAGAGAAATTTCACTGGTTGGGTTTTGAGCTGTACCAAGCTCAAGCAAAGTTGAATAAAACAGTGAGTACCAGCAATGAGTATTCTGTGCCTTTTGCTGTGAAAATTAGCAATAACTCAGGTGAAGTTTTAGATTATCGGTTTAACGCTAAATTAAAAGTGGGCGATCAACAAAAGCTGATTGCTTTATACCGTGCTTTTCACCGTGCAAAACCCCCTGAAAACTTACAAGGGGATAAATATTGGGTTAAAGAGCGAGATGATATTGGTCAGTACAAATCACTCTACACAGTGTTAGCTGATAACAAACTAAAGCGAAATAAACTCAGTTATTTAGAACCAACCGACACTAGGCAAAGTACTAACGCTGCGAAAAAGCTAATGCAGTTGGAAGCGGCGAACATTATTAGTGATGAGTTTACTTTTGAAAACGATAAGTGCTGGTTAACAAAAACCCTTGGAAATAGTCATATTCAAGTCAGTAGTAGTGATGGAAGTATGAATATTGAGGTACTGCAAACACTAAGTTTAAATCGCTCAAATCAATCGATACCTGATGATGCAAGGTTACTACAATTACCCGAAGACCCTAATCAATGGGAAAATTTAAGCACAGATTGGGTTTACCCTAAAGCGCCGCCTCAACCATTAAAAAATACTGAAGCGTTTATCACTGCTTTAAAAAGTATGGATTGGCTAGAGGGAGACCGAAAAACGCTTTTGCAATTTCTTTATGACAATGATCAGTATTTGCTGAGCTTAAAAGAGCTTATTTCAACTAAATCAATTGCAGATCCCTTAGAAAGTAAATTGTTTATGTACCTAGGTAAGCATGACTCAGTTAATTCAAAACAATTACTGACAGAGGTATTTGTTGAGCCTGATTTATTTTCACCAAATCAGCGCTTTAGAAGTTTAATGGCGCTAAAATACAGTGAAAAGCCGTTAACGGACATACAGGTAGAAGCGATTTTTGAGTATTCCATGTCATATGGTCTTGATGAAGAAAATTCAAAGCTGGCTCATAGTGCTTTAATGGTAATGGGGGCGATTGCAAAAAATCAGCAGGGCAGTGAGTTTTCAACTCAGTTAACACAAAAGTTAGCTGATTCATTAAGTTCAAGTGCAACGGAGCAAAAAGCATCAGCCCTAATCACCGCACTGGGTAATAGTGGTGACTATGATCATCAACAGCTTATTGGTGATTATTTAGCTGGCGACAGTCCAAGGTTACGCCTAAATGCGGCAGAGGCACTGGCAAAAATGCCAAGTAAAACCAGTTTGAATTACTTGAGTAATCAACTAAATCAAGAAACTGATAGTAAAACGCAAGGGGCGATTTTAAAGGCAATGGGTAATAATGAGTTAGACGCAGAACAAGTAGATAGTATTTACGCCTTTGCTGACGCTAGTAACCCAAGAGATATTCGCAGCGCCGCTATATCGGCGTTAAGTCAACAAGCGAAGTCAAAACCAGAGGTGAAAAGCCGTTTAAAAGCACTGGTTAAGACGGAAACTAATCAAAAGAACCTGCGCCAATTGATGAAAGCGCTATATGGTTCGTAAAAGCATAAGTTAGCGAGTTGCGAGATACGAGATACGAGATACGAGGGGCGAGTTGTTGGAAGTGTTTTAACGCCGAACAGGTAGCTGCGGGTTTACCCCGCGTTCTCAAATTTAAAATACCCAAGTTAGCGAGTTACAAGGGGAAAGGTACGAGTTTCGAGGAACGAGATACGAGGTGTAGGAGGCGTTTTAACGCCGAAAAAAGAGATACCAGTCGTCAGAAGTTAGATTGGATTGTGCCTGCGCATAGTTAAATTGAAATGCTCATCCGTAGGCGTGAAATTTATTTCGCGCGATGAGCATAAGATCTATCAGATTGAAAAGTTAGCGAGTTAGAAAGAGTAAAGGGGAAAGTTTGCGAGATGCGAGTTGTAGGAGGCGTTTTAACGCCGAAAAAAGTCATAGGGGAGGCACAACTAACACTACGCTGTTAGCACCTAGCACCTAGCACCTAGCACCTAGCACCTAGCACCTAGCACCTATAACCTATAACCATTCCTACGCGATATAAAATCGCTGCTAAAATCTCGCTAACTTGCAGCTACTGAATCAAACTCACTTGTTTTTCATACGTGTCAGTTTGCAAACCAAAGTGGCCGAGTACGTAAGTGTAGGTGGCATTTTCATTCCATAATCGGCTGCTGTGAATGCCGTACACATAACAAGTGCCAGTTGAGCAGACGATTTGATCAGAGTAGCTTTTTATTGAATACACTTTGTCGCCTAATGCTTCTCCATAAATACTATTTAATAATGGGCTGCCAACCGATAAGCCATAGTAACCACATGTGTTATTCCACACATTGTATGGGTAAACACCACAACTAAGCAGGCCGCGCGCGGCACCTGCAACACCGACAAAGGTATCAACATCTGATGCCATGCCTAGCTTATAAATTTGCTGGGCTGCGAGTGTGACACCCATTGAATGGCCGATTATATCAATCTTACCTGTGCAAGATTGGTTGATTGCAGTAAGAATGGCGTTACGTACGGGCGTTTCTTCACTGCCGTTATGATCGTTGCAACTCGCGCAAGATTTAGAGCCCCAATCTGGGGTGAAAATCTCACTGTCGACATACCCTTTTCGTTTTAATTCGTTGATTGTGTTATTCCAACTCGAAGGGGAGGCGGTATTACCATGTACTAGTACAACGTTATCTTTACATGCTGCAAAAGCAGTTGTGCTCATACCTGCGCAAAGCGCAATCATCGTCAATAGGCGTTTCATTGTGTGTTCTCCTGTCTAACATTTAATTTACAACGTATGAAATTTAAACAGGGCTGGATATAGTACTTTCGTGCAGCGATACTATTTCGCATTGTGCAATGTATATCGTTATATTTTTCTAGCACTGTAGGCGTGAAATTTATTTCGCGCGATGAACAAAAGACCTATCAGCTTTTAGCCGTCAGCTATCAGATTGAAAAGTTAGCGAGTTAGAAAGAGTAAAGAGGAAAGTTTACTCGCACCTCGCATCTCGCATCTCGCACCTCGCACCTCGCACCTCGCACCTCGCACCTCGCACCTCGCACCTCGCCCCACTTTTTCTCCTAAAATCTAATAATTTGTACTTAAAAAACGCACAAAAGTTAAATTAATGTAAATTTATTCTTGCTTTCGTACCTGTTTGGTCTATGTTTTTGGTCGGAGGTCACTCCTCCAACCTGATAGATAAAATGACAATCAACAGGAACACACATGAAAATAAAAACACTCTCACTAGTGCCAGCTTTAATGTTGGCAGCGGGTATCAGCCACAGTGCTATTGCTGCGCAAGGAGTCGCATTTGTGCACGGTACAGGCCAGCAAAGCGATGCGTATAATGACTATTGGACAGGCAGTTTTGTCGACACGGTTCGTCAAGGTTTACCAAACAGTAGTAATTACACGGTCATTAATTGTGACTTTGATCAATACATGTGGGCAGACGCGGCATCTGGCTGTTTAGCAGGGCAGCTCACTACATTTATCAATAATAAAAACATCACTGATTTAACTCTGATCACTCACTCTAACGGTGGCAATGTGGTGCGTTGGATTTTATCTAACCCAACATGGGATAGCCGTTATCCAAATATTATTAGCAAAGTCACGCGTACTATTGCTCTGGCTCCTTCAAGTGGTGGCACGCCGTTGGCTGATGCGGTTATTGCGGGTAATTCGTTCGAGCAAAGCTTGGGTTGGCTTTTAGGTTACGGCAGCGATGCAGTAAAACAACAGCAAGTATCTTGGATGGAATCGTATAACGCACAGTGGCTGTATGGCACACCGAACCGCCCAAGTTTACCATCTCGATTCGAAACCGTGGTGGGCAGTGATGTTGAATCAGCGGTATGGGATAGCGACAGCTATTGTGGGGGTTATCAAAATCAAGTGGGCCTTGAAGTAACGCAAAACTGGTTAGATAGCTGCTCAGATGGCTTTTTAAATTGCAGTTCTCAGTCGTTAGCTGGGGTGGTGTGGTTTACTGATAAATCACGAACCCAAGGTGGTGAGCCTTTGAGTCATCAGCAAAGTCGACGTAACTGTTTTGGCTTGCCAAACATGCTTAAAAACCGAATTTAGGAGCTCGCTATGATTAATAAGTTAACCACAATTGCAGCTGCAATAGTGCTTGTAAGCACAGCAGCGAAAGCTAATGAGCAAACGGTTTATCAGTTTCCTCAAGTTCAACCAGCATCAAGCGCTCAACTACAAACACTTGAAAAAGACAGTGTTGAATATTGGCAGAAAGTTTCGGGTAAAGAGCTTAAGCGCGGTGTGCCTGTCTTTGTAAACCAAGCTGATAACTTTATTCGCATTGCACCAAAAGCACGCTTTGATAGTGGCGAAGTATTTAAGCCTCATGGTTTACAGCTAGATAAGCTGTCGGTGCGAGATGACAACTTTAGACAAATGCCAATGCAAGCCATGGTTGCACGTGAGCAAATGGAAAATGCAGGATTTAGCGATGGTAGTGTTGGCTTAAAGCTAGGTCAGGTAAATGGCAAAGCAATGTTAAGAACAAGCCAAGCGCTTAACGATAATGACACCTACTTGCTGCACGTGATTGAAAAAGGCTCGAGCAATGCTTTACATGCTAAATCGCAGTTTAAAGTGAAAGATCAGCAACAACGTGTTGCTATGCAGCTTAGTATGGGTAAAAAGCGTTTTAAAGATAGTGATGTGAAGTTAACGCTTTCAAGCCCTGATGGCGAAAAGCTAGATGTACGTTACGAAAATGGTGAAGCTCTATTTAATTACCCGCTTGAAACTTTGGGTGCCGCAAATGGTTACTATGAGCTTGAGGCCAGTATAGACACTAAAGTGAATGGCCAAACGGTAAAACGCTCTATAAAAATGCCATTTGTACATAGCTCACAAACCATCAGTATGGATAAAGCCAAAGTCACTGCGCTTGGCAATAATAAATACCAAGCCAAGGTGCCAGTGCAAGTGACCGACTCAGGCCGCTATGCTATTCGTGCAACCTTAACAGGCAAAGGTGATAAAGGTGAGCGCATCAAACTGGCAACGGTTGAAGTAGCAAAACAGATTGATAGTTACGGCAGTTTCACCATGCCTTTTGCGGTCACTCAAGCAGCCAAAGCTCCGTTCGAGCTGGTGGATATTGAGCTTACCGACCAAACGCGAATGTTAAAGTTTGCGGGGGAGTAAAGGATAGCTCTAATTGTATGTTGGGTGGAGCGAAGCGAAGCCCAACAAGTTAGTGAGTTGCTAGGGGGAAGGAGCTATCAGCTTTCAGTCGTCAGCTATCAGATTTTAAATACCCAAGTGAGCGAGTTTCGAGGGACGAGATACGAGGTGTTTTAACGCTGAACAGGTAGCTGCGGGTTTACCCCGCGTAATTTACAGTTTTTCTCTGCGTAGCGCGAAGCGCCTCTATGTACTCTGTGGTTCAATATACTTTGAAAATAAAAATATGCTCAATGTGAATTTGAACTCAAACAAATATCTGTTTAATAGGTTGTTTTTGTGTTTATTATAGAAATTAAACAATAATAAAGTTTGGGCTGCATGCTCACCAAGGACGGTTATGCCAGATATGTATTTTGGAATGCTTGCCAATTTAGGCGTTGTTCTATTCCTCGTTTTAATTTTAAAAGTATTCAATAAAGTAACTATAAACCTAACTTGGTTGCTTGCTACTCTGTTAATTCTATTTTGCTATTTCTTAGCTTTATTTAAAGGTAAAGAACTCATTTCCCTAGATTTAATCTTTACAGATCTCAAATGGAATTGGTCAGGGAAAATAGTCGCTATTTCTCTTTGGGCTTTGGTTTTGGCTTTATTAGCAGCATTTAAAAATGACTTTAAAATCAGGGATGCTGGTTTTACTTTTAGGAAAATAAAAGCTCTATTAAGCCTGCACTCGTTGTTTTAACCCTGTTTGTTGTGTTGCAGATTATTGTAACGCTTAGCCTAGGCGATGGACCAAATTACGATTTTGAAACGCTACTCTATCAAGCTTTTATCCCAGGACTCGATGAAGAGCCAATGTTTAGAGGTGTTTTACTATTTTGTTTTTCATTGGCTGTTGTTTCATCGCGCATCAACTTTTTTGGCTCGCCAATAAACATTGCTGGGTTACTTTTAGTTTTATTATTTGGTCTAGTTCATGGGATTATGTATATCGATGGTGAGTGGCATTTGTCTGTATTCAGAATCGTATTAACTGGGAGTTATGGATTTATTTTGCTGTGGTTAAGAGAGCGGACTGGTAGCCTTGTGTTTCCAATTGTAGCGCACAATATGGTTAACTTTGTTGGGCAGTTAGTTTAGTGCTTGAAGGTATGAGAAATGTACCATTAAGTAGACAGGTTGGCTTAATGGGAAAGTAATGGCAAAATTGTGTTTTAAAAATGGAAACTTAAATAATGGATTATAATCAGCCACTTTCGAAGCACTCCCTAGATTTAAACCTGAGCGACCGAGTTTGGTTTAGGTATTCAACTTTCTATAAAAAGCCAGTATTGCAGGCTGATTCTAATACAAAACTAACGTCGCTACCGGGCCTAGCTGTGCTGTCGGGCGGAGCTGAATTTTTATTTTTCTTTATGACTATCGCTATTGCTGTAATGAGCCTAGTGCTTCAAGAAACGATGCAGCCGATACCTGCTTTTGTAACTTGTGTGAGTTGTTATCTCTGTGTATTTGTTATCAAGCGAATTGTGATTTATAACAAATTTGGATTTGGTCGTAAGTGGGTTATGAGTATATCTAAAGATTCACTCGAAATAGATAGGCAAGCAATAGAGGGCAAAGCTTCAAAAGTTTTGCAAATCGCTAAGGACGATATCCAAGAAATCATTTTTAATTATACTTTGCATGGCAGAACTGGCCATATTGTGAACGAAAAAACGGCCAATTTACACGCTTGTGAAATTCATCAAAAAAGTGGCGATGTTGTTACGCTAGATAGTATGCGAGTAGGTCTTTTTGATGTGCTGTATCTTTTAAAACTCTACGAATACCCACTACTATTCAGAGGTACAACTTCAGGCGGTGCAGGTAATATAGTTATTTTGATTATGCGGTTAATTTCTCTTTCTGCGATCATTTCGGCTCTTGTAATGTTGGCATTTAATTTAAAGTCATAAAGGTGAGTTATTTTTATGGCTAATAGCTGGTAGGTTGGTTAGAGCGGAGTGAAACTCAACGTTTGGAGCCATCAGCTATCAGACGAAAAAGTTAGCGAGATTCGAGTTGTAGGAGGCGTTTTAACGCCGATATTCCAACCCAAAACCAACGCTATGATGTTAGCACCTAGCACTGTAGGCGTGAAATTTATTTCGCGCGATGCTTATCTAAACCACAGAAGCAAGATGTAGGTCGGGCTTTAGCCCGTCAATGTTAGCGATTATGTGTCGCCATAAATGACGACCTACAGTGCTTGATTCATTAGCTCGTAGGTTGGTTAGAGCGGAGCGAAACCTAACTTTGGAGCCATCAGCTTTCAGCCGTCAGCTATCAGATTGAAAAGTTAACGAGATGTGAGGTGTAGGAGGCGTTTTAACGCCGAAAAAAGTCAAATTGGTAGGTATTCCAACCCAAAACCATCGCTATGATGTTAGCACCTAGTACTGTAGGCGTGAAATTTATTTCGCGCGATGATCTATTTAAAACGGGCCATGCAAGCATAACGCTTACCAGGCATTTGATTACGCGATATAAAATAGCGGCTACAATCTTGCTAACTCGCTAACTCGCTAACTCGCTAACTCGCTAACTCGCTAACTCGCTAACTCGCTAACTTGCACCTCGTGCCCCTAGACCCTTTCACCTGTATTCTTTTACAATGCATAAAATGACTTAATTTAGAGAATGCATTGAACTACTTGGCTCACCTTTACTTAGCACAACCGACGGCTGATTCACACTTTGGTAATCTGCTAGGGGATTTTGGTGGGCGTCGGTATTCAGGGCAGTTACCTAATGCGGTTAAAAATGGCCTTGAAAATCATTATTTGGTTGATAGGTTTACTGACTCTCATCCCCTTGTAAAAGAGGCTAAGCAGTACTTTTCGCCAGCACGTAAACGCTTTGCAAGTGTCGCCATTGATGTAGCGTTCGATCACTTTCTTATTCAGCATTGGCAGCGCTTTAATGACCAACCATTGGCTGATTTCAAACAGCACAGTTATGGTCTTTTAAATGCACGCCAAGCCATGATGCCTTCACGCATGCAGCAAGTTGTGATCAGTATGACCAACAATGATTGGTTTAAAGAATATGAAACACTGGATGGGGTCGGCCTTGCCCTTGATAATATCGCCAAGCGAATTCGCTTTGCCAACAACTTTACAGGAGCTGCCGAAGATATTACTCGCCACTACCAACAGTTAGACGCGGTGTTTTTAGCGTTTTTTCCCGAGCTGGTTGAGCATGTGAAGCAAAAGGGGGTGGAAAAGTAAAAGCTTTCAGACATCAGCCGGTAGGTTGGCTAGAACGGAGTGAAACCCAACAAGTTAGCGAGTTACAAGGGGAAAGAGTAAAGGGGGAAAGAGTAAAGGGGAAAGAGTAAAGGGGTAAAGAGGAAAGATACGAGTTTCGAGGGACGAGATACGAGATGTAGGAGGCGTTTTAACGCAGAACAAAAATAGAGATATTAGATATCAGTCGTTAGAAATCAGATTAAATCAAAAGAGCTTTAAGCTATAAGTTTTAGATGATTGTGCGCCATATATAGCCATCAGCTATCAGATTTAAAACCCAACAAACAAGCTGAAACTTGCCCGTAGGCGTGAAATTTATTTCGCGCGATGGTTATTATCAAAGAGGTAATTTGTAAGTCGGGCTTCAGCCCGTGAGTGTTAACGGTTGCTTTTCGCCATAAATAACGATCTACAATGGGTTATATCTGTGAAGTTTGCTTTTAATAATTCCTCTTAAGCGCAGCGCCTCTTATCCTCTTTGTGAAAATCCCCCTCACTGTGGCTTACAAACCGATTTACCTCTTACATTAAAATACGAAATGGCTGATATCTTGGCTGCTTGTTGCGGTTATATAGTCGATTAGTGATAGCTAAGTGAACTTCTAGGCGCTTAAAAGCTCGTTATTTAACTGAGCTGAACTACCCTTTGTAAAGCAAGTAAGCCTTGAATTAATACTTACCTCAATCGCAGTACCTTGAACATAGCAATGTAATGTAGCAACCGTGAGGGAACAATAATGAGCAAACCCATAATTGCAGCCGTTTCGCCGAAAAAAGTCACCTTAGAGCAGGGGCAAGAATACTATTTTTGTGCCTGTGGGCGTTCTAAAAACCAGCCATTTTGTGATGGCTCACATGCCGGAACCGATTTCAAACCCAAAGCATTTACAGCAGAAGAGTCGGGCGATGCCTATTTATGCCAATGTAAGCACACTGCCAATGCGCCGTTTTGTGATGGCAGTCACAAACAATTTGATAAAAGCCAAGTTGGTCAAGAAGGGCCAGGCGTGCAAATTCAAGCCTCTGATTTGCCAGTTGCTACTGCAACCAAAGAAGAGCCCACCGTTGAGCTTATCCATCAATTAGCACGTGAAGGATTATCTAAGCTTGGGCACCATGGCCCTATGGTGTCGATGGGCGTGCCACGATATCAATTACCTAAATGGGATGATTTACAGCTAATGGTGGCGCAAATGGCAACGCAACCTTTAATGGAAGATGTTGCTGTTAATACTGAGCTTGTGATTGGCCCGCGAGCGAAAAAGCCATTAAAGCTGGCTATTCCATTATTTGTTTCTGATATGAGTTTTGGGGCTTTATCTGAAGAAGCTAAAGTATCTTTAGCGAAAGGAGCAGAACTTGCTGGCACAGGTATTTGTTCGGGTGAAGGCGGTATGCTTCCTGAAGAGCAGCAAGCCAATTCACGGTACTTTTATGAGTTAGCAAGTGCAGGCTTTGGTTATAGCGAAGATAAATTAAAGAACGTTCAGGCCTTTCACTTTAAAGGTGGACAAGGCGCAAAAACGGGTACTGGTGGGCATTTGCCGGGCAATAAGAATGTTGGCAAAATCTCTGAGGTTAGAGGAATTGAAACGGGTACTTCGGCGATTTCACCACCAACATTTAAAGACTTACACAGTGCGGCCGATTTCAAAAAGTTTGCTGATAGAGTACGCGAGGTAACGGGCGGTATTCCAATCGGTTTTAAACTGAGTGCTAATCATATTGAGGAAGATATTCAATTTGCGCTCGATGCGAGTGCCGATTACATCATTCTTGATGGTCGTGGAGGCGGTACAGGCGCAGCCCCTGAGATTTTTAGGGATCATATTAGCGTACCGACTATTCCTGCACTTGCCAGGGCAAGAAAGTACTTAGATGAACAAGGTGCAAGTGATGTTACTTTGATCATCACTGGCGGCTTACGCTTGCCAATTGATTTTGTAAAAGCACTTGCGCTTGGTGCTGATGGGGTGGCGATTTCAAATAGTGCAATGCAAGCAATCGGCTGTGTTGCTGCGCGTATGTGTAACACCAATAACTGCCCTGCAGGGATTGCCACACAAAAGCAAGATTTACGTCAGCGCCTAAATATTGAAAAGTCGGCAAATCAATTAAAGAACTTTTTTGAAGCTTCAACTGAGTTAATGTCGGTAATGGCGAGGGCATGTGGTCATGACTCTTTAGCTAAGTTTAATGCTAATGATCTAGCAACGTGGCACAAAGATATGGCGTTGTTATCTGGCGTTAAGTACGCAGGTGTTGGAATAAGTTAGCGAGTTAGAAAGAGTAAAGGGGGAAGTTTGCGAGATACGAGACGTTTCAACGCTGAACAAAGATGGAGCTATTAGATATCAGTCGTTAGAAGTCAGATTAAAAACTCAACGAGTTAGCGAGTTACTTGACACTAGTGGTAGGTACTCTAGTGTTTTTAACTTGCTAACTTGCTAACTTGCTAACTTGCTAACTTGCTAACTTGCTAACTTGCTAACTTGCTAACTTGCTAACTTGCTAACTTGCTAACTTGCTAACTTGCTAACTTGCTAACTTGCTAACTTGCTAACTTGCTAACTTGCTAACTTGCTAACTCACAACTCATTCCATTTAATCGTCTGGGCCTTTTAGGGTAAACACTAAATGCCTGCGCATGTCTTTTAAAATCACGCCTTTTTTCAGCATTGCGCCACTTAGGCGTTTTTGCCATTTTAATAGTTCTGGGGTCGCTGCATCGAGTGATTGCTGGTTTTCAAATTGAAAACATAATAGCAATGAGCCTGGGAATAAGTGGTATTCCACATCAAACCAGCATTGCAACATGCCTTCAAGTTCTGCGCGACCTTGCTCTTCAAGGGCGTCGGCAACATTTAATACAAGGGCTTGCTGTTTTAATTGTACTTTAGAAAGCTTTTTCATTTAAAAACCAAAATCGAGTCGAAAAACTAATTATACCTAAGCTTTGATTGCTGCAAAAACTTAACGTTCATTTACACTGAGTGAAAAATAAAACTTGCTACCGTATTACACAAATATGGATAATAAAGATTGAATATTTATAATTTAAAGGATTAATAAATGAAGCAATTTCTTAAGCTACCTCTACTCACTGCTATCGTACTTGCATTGACTGGATGTGGGGGGAGTTCATCAGACGAAAGCAGCTCTGGAAACCAAGGTTTAGGTGACAGAGGAGCTAGTGATTTACAAACAATATCTTTAAAAGCGCGCAATTATAGCTTTCGATGCTCTGATGTACCTTACCAAGCCGATATTGTCTTCCATGCTGAAAATGGTTCACCGATTGGTTTTGCTAAAACGAATGAAGAGGGAGTGTTCTCTGATACGGTTCCAAAAGGCACTAAACACATCTCAATCTTGGGGGAGACAGTAGAAGACGCTGAAAAATATACGTTTATTTCTTCTGAACTAGATATTGAAGGACGCTCAAACTTAGGTACCTTTAGTTTTTTTGACTCTAGCTTAAACTGTAGTTGTGAAGATTATCAACTTGACACTTCGCAATTAGGAAGTATTTCCTATGACTACACTTTAGGTTTGGATAATGGTACGACATTAGGTGATACTTATTCAGTGTGCCCTGAAGACAATAAACTTTATATTCAAGCTAAATCTAAATATGGCTACGATGCAAAAGCCGCGATTATTGAAATCCCTAAAAACTCAAATACGATAGAAATAAAAGAGTCTGATTTTATCCACCAAGGTGTTGAAGTTCTTGCTGATTATAACCCATATATCGACTATACCAGCACCCGAGGTTATTTTTTAGAAGAGCACCAATATCACCTTATTGATTTTTCATTTCTTAGCAACTCTGAATATCTTTATGTATTCCCATCAGCAACTGAACATAATTTTCATGTTCAAGTAAATTCTGAATCACAAAGTATAGAAAGTGGCACTATGAGAACCACTAGTTATGCTAGAAGTCGTGTGGATAATGACGGTAGCTTTGAACTAACAGCTTTGCCTGAAATTTCAAATGAAATTGGAGACAGCTTACTAAATTTCGTAAGTAGTTCTGATTTGAATTATGATTTTAGTAGTGCTGACAGTCGCTTTGCTCGTGTTTATTGGTCATTTAGCTTTTTAGTTGATGATGCAGCCGCAACGCGTTTTGATTGGCAAATTTCTGGAGGGATCCGAGGTGAAATACCTGACTTATCGTTTGGTAGTGTTTTCGCGGAACCTGTAGCTGACGTTACGGCAGAGAAGGTGAACATTTTACTTTATGGTTATGCTGGTAATAATACAGATAAACAAACTTATGAGCAGCTGTTAGAAACCATTGCTGAGGGGGGGCATCTCGCAAACCCTAAATTTAGTAACTATGTGTATTTATCAATAGATGCGGCAATTAATCGATAACTTCATAAGCCACCTTAGTTAAGGTGGCTTTTTAGAAATTGGCAACATTTAATACAAGGGCTTGCTGTTTTAATTGTACTTTAGAAAGCTTTTTCATTTAAAAACCAAAATCGAGTCGAAAAACAGATTATACCTAAGCTTTACGCTTGGCGGAATGCATTACGCCAGTCTCGCGGTGATAAACCAAACTGAGAGCGAAAATGATGGCGTAAAGTAACAGATGAGCCAAAGCCGCATTGCTCGGCTAAATGTTCTAATGGTAAATCAGTTGACTCAAGAAGTCGCTGTGCGTGGTTTAAACGTTGATTTAACAGCCACTGCCCAACGCTCTGACCTGTAAGCGATTGAAAGTGGCGGGTAAAGGTGCGTCGGCTCATGTGCATTTGCTCTGCGAGTGTATCAATCGTATGGTTGCTGGCTAAGCTTTCTAGCATCTGTTCAAGTAAGCTTGCTAAACGCTCATCAGCAACACTTTCGGGGACGGGTAGGGCAATAAATTGTGTCTGCCCACCAGTGCGATACGGAGCCGTTACCATCATTCTGGCAATAGCATTAGTTTGCTCGCTTCCTAAAAATTTGCGAACCAAATATAAGCAGCAATCAATAGCTGCTGCTGTTCCTGCCGATGTATAGAGCTGGTCATGTTCAAGGTAAAGTACTTGATTGTTAAGTTTCACTTTTGCAAAGCGAGCTTTAAAGTCATCGCTGTATGCCCAGTGGGTGGTTGCTTCAATATTATCTAAAAGCCCAATGTGTGCTAACGCATAAGCTCCTAAACAGAGCCCTACAATAATAGCGCCACGGCTATGAGCGTTTAGCAAACTGGTTGCTAATTCTTTAGAGGGGGCTGTTTCAGGGGATGGCCAAGACGGAATAATTATAATATCTGCCTGATCAAATTTTGTTATTGAGTGGTGCGCTTGAATATCAAACCCCGCACTTGAGGGCATTACCTGTTCACATTCGCTGCACACTGTTAAATTAAATTCTTTGATACCTGCCGAGCGAGCGCCCTCACCAAACACCATACATGGTACTGCAAGATGAAATGGGCTGATATTAGGAAATGCGAATACTGCAACATTCATGGTAAAGCCTTATTAAACACTTTGGCCCAATATTATCGATAAATGGTATTTGGGTCACTGTTTGATACGTTAAAAATTCAGCAAACTAGGGTTCAATAAAATGAAAAAGGGCTCATACAATGACAAACACAGCATTACTAATTATCGACTTACAGAATGATTATTTTGAAGATGGTGCATTTCCTTTATGGCAGGCTAAACAAGTAAAAGATCAGCTAGTAGATGTGATCAAACAAGCAATAGAACGCGGAGTTTTACCTATTCATATTCAGCATGTTGCTGATCCTTCTCTTGGTTTAGCGCCATTTTTTAATGAAGGTACAAAGGGTGTTGATATTCATTCTGATATTTTAAATGCAGCACCAGAAGCCCCTGTGGTTGTAAAACACTATGCTGACAGCTTTCATCAAACCAATTTAGAAGATGTGTTAAAGCAGCATGGTATTAAAAAACTTTTGATCGCAGGTATGATGACGCAAAACTGTGTGACTCATACAGCTATCTCAGAGCAAGCTAAAGAGTACGACGTAGAAGTTTTAACGGATGTGAGCACCACAGTATCTGAAATGCTACATTTAATCGCACTAAATGCGCTTGCCCCACGAGTAAAACTGTTAGACGCAAAGCAAGCCTTGCTTAGTTTGCAAAGTAGTTAATATTTGCAAAGGCCGAAATAACATCTTTGGCAAATGCAATACGGGGGTGCTTTAATGCCCCTTTGTTCCAAACTAAGTAAATTATGTTTTCTGGGCCTTCGGGCCCTAGTTGCACAAGCTCTCCGGCTTTTATCTGATCGCGACATAGGTAATCGGGTAATACAGAATAGCCAATGCCTGAGCGAATAATATTGCTAATAGCACGTATGTCCGGGCAAATAGCAATGACATTTGAGTGGCATTTTGCGTTGAATACAGCTTCAAAGTATTGTCTTATCAAAGGCAGCTCTTCATCATAAGCAACGACATTGTAGCTTGAGAGTAATCTGCGGTAATGGCGCTGTCTTTGATTTCTCGGCCATGTAAACGGTTCATCACCAAAATGAGCTTTTCTTTGTCGAGCACAAGGCTATCAAATAGTGCTGGATCAGGCGCTGATGCGGCAATAGCAATATCTGCAGTACCTGATTGCAAGGCATCAAAAATTCTCACTTTATTACCAATATGCAGAACAAGATTTACATTGCCAGATTGCAGTAAGTTGGCAATTTGTGGCCCCGATACACTACTAATATATTCGGCAGGTCCTGCAATATTAACAGTGCCATGTGCGGCATCAGAACGTGCCCGTATCGACATGATCTTTTGCTCTAATATATCGATATGACCAGAAACCTGAAGTGCTAGATCATGTGCTGCTGCTGTGGGGGTAACGCCACGGGCTTTGCGCTCAAATAAAGATTTACCAACTACAGCTTCCATTGCTTGAATGTGTGAGGTCACCGAAGGCTGAGATAAGCCTAAATTAGCCGCTGCCTTCGTAATATTTTTACAACGATAAACTTCAACAAAGGTTTTTAATTGCGTGAGATAAGACATGTAAAAGTACGAGCCATAAATATTCTGATTGCTCCTCTTAATTTATCCGAATTCTACTCGCCCCGCAAACCAACTATGATGGCTGTACTTTCTTAAAGGATGAGTTATGAAAAAGATATTACAGCGACTAACGCTTGTTGCTGCATCAACTATGTCGATGTTTGCAGTGGCGGGTGAAGGCGAAGTATTGGTTATTTTATCAAGTGAAACAACCATGGACTTAGCTGACGGCCAGAGCATCGAAACAGGCTACTACCTAAATGAGTTTGGTGTGCCTGCGAAAGCATTAGTCGATGCGGGTTATGAGCTTGTACTTGCAACACCCAAAGGTAATGCGCCTCAAGTAGATAAAAAATCAGTGAGTACCGACTACTTTGATGGTAATGAAGCTAAAATGCAGAGCATTCAGCGTTTTGTAGCATCACTACCAGATATCAAAGATACCGCAAGTTTAAGCGAAATTTTAGCGGGTGACTTAAGCCAATATGAGGCTGTGTTTATCCCAGGCGGCCATGCGCCTTTAATTGATTTAGCAAACAACCCAGAAGTGGGTGAAATTTTGCGTCACTTTAATAAGCAAGGTAAACCAACAGCGGCAATTTGCCATGGCCCAATTACGTTGTTGTCGGCACAAGTTCAGCCAAATTCTTATTATCAAGCGATAAAAGATGGCGAAAAGGCATCGGCCAATAACTGGATTTATGATGGCTATAAAATGACTATTTTTTCAGACCCTGAAGAGCGTGTTTTTGAAAGCAGTTTAGAAGGTAAAAAGCTTAAGTTTTATCCTGCTATGGCAATGGAAAACGCCGGTGGAAATATGGCATTCGCTAGTGAGTGGCAGCCAAACGTGGTTGTTGACCGCGAACTCATTACGGGGCAAAACCCGTTTTCAGATAAATTATTAGCAGAAAAGCTTTTAGAAATGTTAGCTAAGTAAATTAGCTAATTAGCAATTTAAACCTAATTTAAGGGGCATTTAAATGTTGAACTTTATTTATAAAAATCAAACCGAAATTTTGTTTGGTAAAGGTCAAATGAGTGAGATCACGTCACGTTTACCAGAAAACGCTAAAGTACTATTACTTTTTGGTGGTGGCTCAATAAAGAAAAATGGCGTATACGACCAAGCAATGAGTGCATTAGCCGATGTTGACGTGATTGAGTTTGGTGGTGTTGAACCTAACCCAACATACGAAACGCTGATGCAAGCTGTGGCAACTGCTAAAGAGCAGAATGTTAACTTTATTCTAGCTGTTGGCGGTGGCAGCGTTATTGATGGCGCTAAGTTTGTTGCAGCAGCTTATAACTTTGCAGGTGAGCCGTGGGATATCCTTGTTAAAGGTGCTGAGTTTAGTAACCCGCTTCCTATTGGTGCAGTTTTAACTTTACCTGCAACTGGCTCTGAGAGTAACGGTAACTCAGTGGTTACTAAAAAAGAGACGTCGCAAAAACGTGCTTTTTCATCACCGAGTGTGCAACCTGTTTTTGCAGTACTTGATCCTGAATATACTTTTTCGTTACCAGAGCGCCAAGTAAGTAATGGTGTTGTAGATGCGTTTGTACACGTTATTGAGCAGTACTTAACTTACCCAGTAAACGCGCCATTACAAGACCGCTTTGCAGAAGGTATTTTACAAACCTTGATCAGCGAAGGGCCTAAAGCACTAAATGAACCGCAAAACTATGATGTAAGAGCCAATGTTATGTGGTCGGCTACAATGGCACTGAATGGCTTGATTGGTCAGGGTGTACCGCAAGATTGGTCTACGCATATGATTGGTCATGAATTAACAGCCCTTTATAACCTTGATCACGCACAAACACTAGCGATTGTTTTACCTGCGCTAATGCATGTTCAAAAAGAGCAAAAGTCTATTAAAATACAACAACTTGGTGCGCGAGTGTTTGGTTTTAATTATAACGATGAAGCTGAGCAAATCGATAAAACGATTAAAGCAGTGCAAGACTTCTTCGAAGCAATGGCTGTGAAAACGCGCCTTGCTGATTATGACCTTGATGAACAAGCAATCGATGCGGTTGTTAAAAACTTAGAAAAGAATGAGATAACTACGCTAGGTGAACACGGTGATATTGATTTAGCGAAAGTTAAGCAAATATTAGCGCTTGCACTTTAGGACTTAAATTTAAAGGCGTAACATGAAGTGTTACGCCTTTTTAGTGCTTAAAAATCGATTTGCTAGAACTGGCTAAAGATAGCCAAAAGAGCGGTTTACTTGAGCAGTTTAATGCGTGATGAAAGAGCAATATCAGCTACGTTACCCCAATAAATAAACTAATGTAGGTGAGTGTTCACTATTTCATTGAGCGCCATGCAAAGGTCGAAGCTGCAACAACAATCGCAATAGAAATACCAAGGTAGAGGGTTTCAATTGTGCCACCAAACTCAACGGCGTGCTCTAAAAACAGAATCACCAAAATGACAGATGTTACTTGCACTAAAGTAATTTTTAAGTCATGAAAATCTTCGATATGAAAGGCGGCCAAAAACTGGCTACTCTTTGTGGTTGCAGGCGAAATGAATAGCCGGTACAGGCTGATGGTAATAACTTGAAGAGTAATACCAATGAGTAATAGATCGAGAATTTTTAAAAGCTCGACTATCATCTCTTTCCCTCCCTTAGCAGAGTCAGGCAATGATATAAGTGTCGTTTTAACAACATTAAAAACGATGTTCACACAGGTTATGTAAACAAGTAACGATGAAATTGCTGTAGTGATAATCGCGATGATGACTAAAAACCGACTATTTTGAAAAAGGCGCTCCATATCAGCTCACATATATAAATTTCTTTGTTATACCAAGCTTAGCTGGTTTTTGATTATATACAGCACGTTCATTAGCTAAGGGGGCTTAACTTATTAGTTCTTTAAGTATTTACGTGCGAGCTCTGGTTGTGTATAAGTTTAAGGAACAAAAAGGTTGCTTCTATTAAGCATTAATACAAAAGGGATTTTTATGGGCTCGATGGCTAAGCACTCACTCGAACTGGATTTAAATGATAAAAAATGGTTTCGATATGCTGCCTTTAAAGGAAAATCGTCACTAACTGAAGAGTCAATAACAGAACTAGAATCTCTCCCAGGCTTAGCGACGTTATCTGGGTGGGCCGAAGTGTTTTTTGCGCTTATAGTATGCGTAATTTCGCTATCTAGTTTTTATTTAGTAGATGCTTTTAACCCATGGCTGGCTTTTTTAGTTTGTCTTACAAGTTTTTTGGTCGTGTTTATTACCAAGCGCATCATGACTTACAAGAAGTATGGCTTTGGTTCTAAATGGGCAATGAGCATAAGCAAGGATGAGCTCAAAATTGATAAATTGACTTTTAAAGAGCACCAAAATCACACTCTCACCATTGCTAAAAACGAAATCGCAGAGGTTTTGTTTCACTACACGATGGATCTAAAACGCAAACGAAAGTTTGGCGAACCACGAATTAGATTACCCACTTTGCATGTTTGTGAAATTCACTTAAAAAATGGCGATACCTATGAAATTGACGGGATGCGGGTAGGACTTTTTAACGTGTTATATGTAATGGTTTTTCATGGCTACCCATTAAGCTTTAAAGGCACTTTTGCTGGTGGCGCAAGGAATGCCTTAATTTTGTTACTAAGGATGTTTGCCCTATCGGCAATTGCAAGTGCGCTCAGTATGCTTTTCATTAATTTAAAGCCTTGAGCAGTTGTAGCGTGTTCTTAAATGAAATAGCGCCTATTAGAATTAATAGACGCAGTTGGTACGCTCGTATTAAGCAATAAAGTCGAGGGTTACAAGTAGCCGTTTTTCGCCAGTAGCGAGTGCTGGTGAGCGGTGCACAAGGCCTTTGCCTTCGTTATCTTGCCAAGTTTCGCCTTTTAATAGAGCTACATCACCCACATTAAGAGAGTGAATTTTAGTATTTGCTGTCATTAATCCTGATTCTTCATCACTTAATCCTTGGTGACCTGCGCCAAGTTTAGTGCGATCAAGTCCTGCATTTTGCAACCACTGTGAGCCACTACCACAATATGTACTGACTAACCGACAAGGGACTCTGTCAACATGAAAACGTGGGCACATGGCTCGTTCAAGTACTCTTAGGCGTAATCCGGTACGTTTTAATTCGAACAAATAACAAAACATATCAACGAGCTGAGCGAGATCGGCTTTAAGCTCTTCTGCTTGAGGTAGTTTTTCAAGGGCCTTATTTATGTCAGCCACAATGGTATTTTGATTGATCATAGCGTTAATACTGAGATCTGGGTTGGCTGTAATACTCTCAGCTACTTCTGCTTGCAGCTGTTCAGTTAAGTTACGCTGCCAAATTGCAATGTTATGCTCAGGTTTATATATTTGTGAAAACACCACAGGGCTTAGCGCTGTTGCTGCCGCTGATGGTAGGTTATCAGTGTCATGTTCTAATGCGTAGGCTGTCATTATGCTTCCTCCCAAACAGGAAATGGATCGGGCAGGGTTTGCCAAAGCGCTTTGCCTGCTAATAGTTCATCGTCGCTAAGTAAGCAGCTATCGAGAGCTTGAATGATCGCTGCTTGATTGAGGTTTTGACCAATAAAAACCAGCTCTTGGCGCATATCACCAAAGGGCTCTTGCCATACTTGGTTAATTGAATCTAAGTAGTCGCTATCTGTTGGCCACTGATCTTTCGGTAAGGCTTTCCAAAATATCCCGCCAAAACCATAGCGGGCTATGCCGCCTGCTTGATTCCATTGGCAAGCAAATTGGGGTCGAGAGGCTAGCCAAAAGTAGCCTTTAGAGCGAAGTAGTTTGCCTTCGCGTTGATTGTTATGAATAAAGTTATAAAATTTTTCAGGGTGAAAAGGGCGGCGGGCCTCGTAAGTAAAGCTGCTAATACCGTATTCTTCGGTTTCTGGGGTATGCTCGCCGCGTAGCTCTTTTAGCCAGCCAGGTGCTTGCTGAGCTTTTTCAAAGTTAAACAGGCCCGTGCCGAGAACTTTATTGATATCAATTTGGCCATTTTCAATGGCAATAAGCTCTGCAGAGGTATTTAATGAGCTTAAAATGGCTTTTAAACTCTCAAGCTCATCGGCGCTAATTAAGTCTGTTTTACTAATTAAAATGACATCAGCAAACTCAACTTGATCAATGAGTAGGTCGGCCACGCTTCGCTCATCTTCATCACCTAAGTGTTCGTTGGTTTCTTGTAAAAATTTGGCTTCGTTAAAGTCGTTTAAAAAGTTAACGGCATCAACGACCGTGACCATGGTATCAAGTCTTGCAACATCAGAAAGTGACACGCCATCTTCATCGGCAAAGGTAAATGTTTCGGCAACCGGAAGGGGCTCTGAAATCCCGGTTGACTCAATAACCAAATAATCAAATTGCCCCGTTTTCGCTAAAGCGCGTACTTCAATGAGTAAGTCTTCACGCAAAGTACAGCAGATACAGCCATTGCTCATTTCTACTAGTTTTTCTTCGCCGCGGCTTAGCGAAACATCGTTTTTAACTGTTGCTGCATCGATGTTTATTTCGCTCATATCATTGACGATTACAGCCACTTTTTTGTCTTCACGGTTATTTAAAATATGGCTGAGCACAGTGGTTTTACCTGCACCTAAAAAGCCAGAGAGCACGGTGACGGGAAGTTTGCTCATGGTAGTGACCCTTAATTAGATTAAACAAAATACGGTAAATGTTTTGTTATAATATATCAATAGAGGGGCGGTTAGGAATAGTTGTTATGTATTATTGCAAGATAAAGGTTAACGATAGTGAAGTGTAATACGCTATCGCATTGCTTTTTATTAGTGAAAGCTGAGCTTTGCTGTGTGCTTACCTAAAAAGACGAAGTTAATAAATGCCGAATGTTGAGTGTATTTTATGGTGGGGAGGGTAAATCTAAAGTAGGAGGTTTAGATTGTTTTAGTTAGAAAAAATTACACAAATTGTGTAATAAGTTTATTTACATGTTATTTAATTTGATTTTAACTTATTGATATTATTGGTTTTAATTTTGGCTTTTTACTTGCTACTAGTTTTCCTAAATTTACGTAATAACAATTTAACGAGTTTAAAATAAAGGGAAACTTATGCCGGAGTCATTTAAATATTCAGGTCAAAAGGGGCATGGAGGTGAGCTACATCAACATGCAAATAATCAGTATTCAACAATGACTACAGCACAAGGCTGTCCTGTTAGTGATAATCAAAATTCCTTGTCAGCAGGGAAGCGTGGTCCAACATTAATGGAGGACCATATTTTTCGTGAAAAAATGTTTCATTTCGATCATGAGCGTATTCCTGAGAGGGTTGTGCATGCTAGAGGTTATGGGGCACACGGTTACTTTGAAACTTACGAAACACTTGAAGAGCTGACATGCGCGGATATATTTCAACGAAAAGGCGAGAAAACACCTGTATTCACTCGGTTTTCAACGGTAGCTGGTAGCAAGGGCTCGCCTGATTTAGCAAGGGATGTGCGCGGATTTGCTGTTAAATTTTATACAAAAGAGGGAAACTGGGATTTAGTTGGTAATAACATTCCTGTGTTTTTTATCCAAGATGCGATGAAATTCCCAGACTTGATCCATAGCGCTAAAGCTGAGCCTGATCGTGGTTTTCCGCAAGCTCAAACGGCTCATGATAATTTTTGGGACTTTATTAGCTTATCGCCTGAATCTATGCATATGGTCATGTGGGCGATGTCTGATAGAGCTATTCCACGTTCATTACGCTTTATTGAAGGATTTGGCGTTCACACATTTAAGTTTATCAATAAAAATGGTGAGCAAAAGTACGTTAAATTCCATTGGAAACCTAAATCAGGCATGCAATCAGTGGTTTGGAATGAAGCTGTTAAAATTAATGGAGCAGATCCTGACTTTCATCGCCGTGATATGTGGGAATCAATTCAAAATGGCGATTACCCTGAGTGGGAACTTGGCGTACAGGTATTTGACCAAGCTTTTGCCGATGACTTTGAGTTTGATGTATTTGATGCCACAAAGCTTATCCCTGAAGAGCAAGTACCCGTTAAGATCATTGGTCGAATGGTTTTAGATAGAGTGGTTGATAATTTTTTTGCAGAAACAGAGCAGGTTGCTTTTTGCACACAAAACATAATTCCCGGAATCGATTTTACACCAGATCCACTATTACAAGGGCGTAACTTCTCATATTTAGATACTCAAACAAAGCGATTAGGAGAGCCAAATTTCACTCATATCCCTATTAATGCACCTAAATGTCCAATGCACCACTTTCACCAAGATGGTCACATGGCAATGCATAACCCCAAAGGAAGAGTAAATTATGAGCCAAACTCTTGGCAAAGTGATGAAAACAATCCAAGAGAATGTCCTGTTCATGGCTTTAAAAGCTCTGATGATGAAGCGCAAGGTAGCAAGCTAAGGTATCGATCAGAAACCTTCAGTGATCATTACAGCCAAGCTAGGCAGTTTTATCTAAGTCAAACTAAGATAGAGCAATCACATATCCAGGACGCATTAATTTTTGAACTGTCAAAAGTGGAACATTTAGCTATTAGGGAGCGTGTGGTGTCTCATTTACTAAATATTGATAGCGAATTAGCTAAGTTAGTGGCCTCTGGTTTGGGTTTGCAAACAATGCCTGAACCTGCTGAGGCTGCACTAAAAACTCGCCAAGATTTACCTGTATCTGATGCACTGAGTATTCAAAAAAGTGCTTTGGCTACTTTTGAGGGAAGGAAGCTCGGTATTCTCGTTAGTGATGGCTTTGACGATCAGCTATTTAATTCATTAGTTAGCGAACTAAACGAGCAAGGTGCGAACTTTGAAGTCATTGCAGCCCAGATCGGTGGAGCGAAAAGCTCTACTGGTGTTCACCTTGGAGCAGAGCAAGTTATTAACGGCGGCCCTTCTGTTTTATATGATGCAGTTGTTTTACTGACATCAGAGGAAGGTGCTAAAGAGTTAATTAAAATTCCAGAGGCGAGAGATTTTGTTTCTGATGCGTACTCACACAAAAAATTTATTGGTTTTACTGAAAGCTCAATTGAGTTGTTAAAAGCTGTTGGCTTAAATGAAGACCAAGACGACGGCATCATTAACCTAGAAACGTGCAAGGCATGTGACTTTCTTCAGACACTAACACAACTTCGTTATTGGCAACGATAACTCATCTTTCAAGGCGAGGGCTACTCGCCTTGAGTAATAATTATATAGTGAGAAGGTGCAGTGAAATTAATTTATGTTGATGATAATTTGCCCGGTATTACTCGAAAAAGTCACTCTAAATGTTGGCTTTACTACGACCCAACAGGTAAGCGGATTAATGATAAAAGTGAAATCGCCCGTTTAGATGCACTAGCATTCCCTCCTGCATACAAAGATGTTTGGTTTTGTCCTGAAGAAAATGGCCATATTTTAGCAACTGGTTACGATACAAAAGGGAGAAAACAATACCTTTATCACCCAGATTTTAGAGAGCAGCAGGAGATAAAAAAGTTCGAAGTGTGTGAGCTTTTCGGAAATAAATTACCCTTACTTAGAGCAAAGTTAGCTGAATATTTAGAAGGTAATACACTTGATTATCAAAGGACAATAGCTGCAGTTGTTAGATTGATGGATTTAGGCTCTTTAAGGATAGGGTCTAAACGTAACGCGAAAGAAAATAATAGTTTTGGAGCGACAACTTTACGTCGCCGCCATGCGAAAATAACAGGGAAAAATATTCGCTTAGAATATAAAGCTAAATCAGGCAAAGTGAGAGAGGTTAACCTTACAGATCGCGTTTTGAGCTCCATTATTAAAGAGTTGCAAGATTTACCCGGACAAAACCTGTTTCAATACAAAGAGGATGGTGAATGTATTCCCGTGACCTCACGTGAAGTTAATCAATTTATCCAGCATGTAATGGGAGAGGAGTTTAGTGCAAAACACTTTAGAACCTGGCGTGCAAGTGTTTTAGCATTCGAAGCTTTTTATAATGCAAAGAAAAAGCTCCCTTTGTGCGACATGCTAGAAACGGTATCGAGCCATTTGGGTAATACGCCAACGATAGCCCGTAATTCTTATATTCACCCGGCGCTTATTGATTTATGTAAAAAGGATGAAAACAACCAGGTTGGTTTAAGAAAGCAGTTAAAACTGCCCCGTAAAACGAAGTATTTGAATAGATACGAGCGAGGACTTCTACTCTTTCTCGGCCAGTAGATATTTCTATTTCTGGTAGTCAAGAAATACCAATTCCTGATAGCAACAATGACAGAATAAGTAAGACTATTTGGCAGTGTACTAATCGGTACAACTAGTTTAACTTTTTGCTAAATAACTGCTCATTAAGGATTTATATGCGTTTAGCCAAACTGTTGTTAGCATTTTCTATTACTTGTTTACCTTATACGTTATCGGCAAAAGAGCCATTAGCACCAAAGCTCCCAGAGGCTATACAAGAAATTTACCCTACAGTAATGAACCAACATATTTGGGTTGCAGGGGGGATCTCTACCGAGCTGCCAGCATCAACGGGTAATATGACTGCAAAAGTCCATTATTGGTCACCCGAGTATGCAAGTTGGAAATCAGCTCCTAGTTTGCCTGAAGGGCGTCATCACACGTATTTAATTGCAGTAGAAAACAGATTATTTGCCTTTGGTGGTTTTGTTAATACACAAGGCCAGTGGACCAATAGCCGTGATGTGTTAATGCTAGATAAGGGCGCTAAAGCATGGCAAAAGGTGGCGAGTTTGCCTTTTGCGTTAAGTGAGACTGTGGGCGCAGTGCTTAATGGTAAAGTACATTTAGCTGGTGGCCGTAGCCCAAATAGTGAGAAAAATGGGCAATGGCAACATAGTTTAGATGTGAGTGCGCATTTAATTTTTGATCCTAAAAGCTTCACCTTCAAAGAAGCCGCGCCCTTACCTTCGGCTAGAAATAGTGCGGCGAGTGCACAAGTAAACGGCCGTTGGTTTGTGTTAGGTGGCAGAACAGTTGGCGGCGAGCCTATCACTGACATGCTCGAATACTTACCCGAAACAAACACCTGGCAAGCACATGCAGCACTCCCTAAAGCACGAGCAGGGCATGCGGCGGCAGTTATTGATAATGCTATCACTGTGTTTGGCGGTGAACATAGCCAAGGAGTTGACCGTGAGGTTTTTAGTTATGATTTAACCAAGCAGCAATGGCGCAAAACTTTCGAATGGCAAACACCTCGCCACGGTTTAGGAGCTGTTACATTAAACGGCGAAATTTGGCTAGTGGGTGGTGCCACAAAGGTAGGGCTTTCTGAAACGAGCCGTGAAGTTAATAATGCACAAGTGACGATAAGCAATACCAAACCGCAATAATACTTAATCATTTTGAGGGATTAAACCTGTCGCTATCTGCGTTAAAAATTTCTGACTTACGACTGCATGGATGCAGAAGGTAGAGCAATGCAGGTGCAATTGCTGAGAACAACTAAATAACGAAATTTTTGCCTTGCTATCAACGAGGTTTTATTGCCTCAAAATAGATCACTTAATTAAGCAGGTTGGTATAATCTAAAATAGTTTTTCAGAACACTTCACCATTCAATGGAACAAAATTAACAGTAAGACTTAGGTGCGAAAAATGAAACTTTACTGTTAACAAATGTTAAATTGCTATCGTTTTATTAGGAACAAATGTATACTAATTGGCCGATAATAATTATATAAAGTGGAATAGTTTTATGAATGGAACTCGTTCAAAAATACTCTTTTCGTTGATCTTCCCTGTTGCTTTGCTTACCGGATGTGGTGGCGGTGGTGGAGGAGACTCTAAATCAGAACAACCTACAACTGATAACCCAACAACAACGCCAGATCCAGTCTTGATGACAGGCGTTTTTTTAGATTCGGCTGTTGCAGGCCTGAACTATACAACAAGTTCAGGTGAATCTGGCGTTACTAATAGCGCTGGTGAATATCAATACAAAGAAAACGATAATGTCACATTTTCGCTTGCTAGTATTGAGTTTCCTACAATTCCCGCTGCAGCCGTAGTCACACCTCTTGATATTTTAGACAGCCGAAACTTATATAGCCCGATAGTGCTTAATACGATTCGATTGTTGCAATCTTTAGATGAAGATAAAGACCCATCAAATTCAATAACCCTTGATAGTGACCTTGTTCAACAGTTAGAAAGCGCAGGTATTTCAAATGCTGATCTAGCGTTGCCGGCTGAGGAATTTGCTCAATTATTAATACAAAAAGGCCTTTTTTCATCTATTGCTGATACTGATTTTGTAACGCAAGAATTTGCGATTTCTCACTTTTCGAGCACTTTATCTACATCTAAAGTTATCGATTCAGATGGAGATGGCATCAGCAATGCTGCCGATACAGATGATGATAATGATGGTGTTTCTGATAGGGATGATTTATTTCCATGGGATAACAGCGAGAGTGCTGATTTTGATTTAGATGGTATCGGCGATAATGCTGATGCTGATGATGACAACGATGGTATAGATGATATTAATGATGCGACGTTGAGTATGAGCCATGCCCTCGATTCATCGATCAAACATATTACTCACATGGTCTATCATAAAGTTACAAATAGAGTATTCATTACCGACCAGATCAATAAATCTTTATATATTGTTAGTCCTGATACAGGAAAGGTTATTCAGACACTGCAATATGAAAAAATGCCAAGAAGAATGGCTATTGCAAATAATACCCTTTATGTGTCGCTACTTGATCGAGACTTTGAATATTACTCAGAAGTTGACGGTAGTGGTGAAATTGTTGTTTATAATTTATCGCGAAATAAAGTCCAGCAACAAAAACGTTTTAGCGTTGCCGTAGATCCATTTGATATTGTCGCGACAAACACAGGAAAAGTGATTGTTTCATCGGGATCTAGTCAATGGACCTCAATTCTTTCATACAGTGCAGAAACAGGATATCAAACGGGGAATGAGTGGATCAGACACCAGTCTTACCTCAGCTTAGATCCTTCGCAAAATTATGTTTTTGCTGCTGATACAGATATATCGCCAGCAGATTTTGAAAAGTTTGATATTTCCGGTGAAGGTATCATTTCACGCGGTGACTCTCCATATCATGGTGATTATAGTATTGGGGGGCGTATTTGGGTTTCAGAAGACTTCGTGTTTTCTCGTTGGGGCAATATATTTAAAGTCTCTGATATGACTCACGTTTCGCAAGTATTAGGGATGTTTACTATTGATGATATTCAGTTTGATGAGAAGAACAAGGTTGCTTTTGCAAGTTCAAATGGAAATATATATTTAATAAACCTCCAGTCATTAGAAGTTTTCAGAGCGATTACTCAACCTGGAGATGTTCAGCAGGTGTTTCTTGCTGAGCAATTCACATACTCAGTGACCGAAAATGATAATACTCTTTATGTGATTAAAACACCTTATCAATGCGCTGATTGTATCGGCAATACAGCTCCTGTAGCTCAGTTTACTTATACGCCAGATACTGGTTTAACAACTGATATGTATGAATTTGATGCTTCGAGTAGCTATGATACACAGAGCTCTGAACTGCAATATCGCTGGGACTTTGATGATGATGGTCAATGGGATACTGATTTTACGACGAGCTCAGATACAAGTAAAAAGTTCATAACTGCAGGTACTCATTTCGTAACTCTACAGGTAATGGATACGGTTGGTGCTGTAGACAGCGTTACAGTTGAAATTAATGTTTCACAAGGGGAAGATTCGGGCAGTGACGTAACTGATGGCTCTGCATACGAATTACAATTTAATGTAACAGCAAAAATTACCGATGTACCTCGACAAAAGCTTTACGTAACAGATAAATCAGCTAAGCGATTATATGTTGTAGACATAGCTGATGGCGAAACTAAAAAGTACTTCGAATTTGAGTTTATGCCGGAGCGAATGACATTATCACCTGATGGTAAGCTACTTTATGTTGCTCTTCTTACTCAAGAGCACAGTTCATATTGGTGGAGTGAAGAACAAAATGGCTACATTGCGGTCTTTGATTTAGAAAAGCAAAGCCAAGTCAATTTATTTGAAATACAAACTGACCCGTATGATCTAGTCATAAATGATCAGAACAAACTTATCGTATCTTCAGGTTCTGGACAATGGACGAACATTTATGCGTTTGACGCTGAGAATGGTGACTTTCTTGGTAGCTCTTCGATTTATCAGGGTGCACGTTTAACTCTACACCCATCGGGGAATTATGTCTTTGCTGCAGATACTAACTTAACTCCATCTGATTTTGAAAAGTTTGATATTAGTGGAGCTGGTATTACCTCTGTTGGGGACTCTCCATATCATGGTGATTTTACAATAGGAGGTCGTGTTTGGATAACGCCTGATGGTAACTATCTAATTAGTCGTGGTGGTCATGTATTCCGTACCGACAATATGACTTACGTTCAAACGCTAGAAGGTTTTGAAGAAGGGGATGAGCTGATTACAGCATTGAATTTTGACTCTCAACAAAATCTAGCTTTTATTGTTACTGATAAAGGTGAAGTGCCTTATTTTAATCTGTCTACATGGTTTAAAGCTGGCAGTATTGAAGTAGAAAATGCATTCGATGTGATTGTTAATGATAACCAAGTAATAGTGTTGAGTGCAGAGTCGGCAGTAACAACTATGGTTGTGGTTGAACATCCTTGTAGCATATGTGGTACTAACATGGCGCCAGTTGCTGATTTTACTTATACACCAGAAAATGGCACAACGAGTGATAACTATGAATTTAATGCTGCAGTAAGTACTGATGCAGAAGATGGTGCAAACTTGCAATATCGCTGGGATCTTGATGGCGATAACCTATGGGATACTGACTTTAGCTCTGATCCCCTCATCAGCAAAAAGTATATTCTTTCTGGTAGCAAAAATATTACTCTGCAAGTAAAAGACTCTGCAGGTGCTTCCAATATTAAAATGATTACAATTGAGGTAGCTCAAGGCACAGACTATGGAACACAAGTGACCGATAGCACGGCCTTTGAATTGCAATTTAGAGTGACAGATACAGCTGTTGATTCGGTGAGGCAAAAGTTATATGTCACAGATAAACAAGCTAAGCGACTTTATTTAGTTGACTTATTAACAGGTGAAACCGAGAAGTATTTTGAGTTTGATTTCATGCCTGAAAATATGACGGTCTCTCAAGATAGCTCGCGACTTTATGTATCTTTGCTTAAACAAGAGCATAGTATGTATTGGTATACAGAAGATCAAAGTGGTTACATTGCTGTTTTTGACTTGGCTGAACAAGCGAAAATAAACGTGTATTCAGTGCCAACTGACCCATTTGATCTTGTTATTAATCAACAAAACAAACTCATTGTCTCATCAGGATCAGGGCAACATACTAGAATATACGCACTTAACGGGCTTAACGGTAATGTGTTCAGCTACACAGATATTTACCAAAAAGGGGTTTTAGATTTACACCCAACGGGTAATACTGTTTTCGCTGCCGATACTGGATCATACCCATCAGATTTTGAAAAGTTTGACATTAGTAGTGATGATATAGAAGCATTGGGAGACAGCCCTTATCATGGTGACTATGAAATAAATGGCCGTGTTTGGGTTACACCTAATGGTGAGTTCGTGATAAGTCGCGGCGGTGATGTGTTTTACAGTAGCGACATGACCCACGGTATGGCTATTGCAGGGTTAGATTCTGATATTATTGAAGTTGTTTTCGATGAAACACAAAACCTTGCGCTGGTTTTAACTGACTCAAAAGTCATTCGTCTAAACCTTTCTAATTTTGTTGAGCAAGACAGTATCTCTTCTCAGTCTAGCGGACATTTACTTGATGCTAATAATCAGTTTTATGGTTTAAAAAGAGATGGCATCATCACTCGTTTAATTAAACATAGTTTTGATTAAATAAGATTTACTTAGTAATAAGCCGCTACATTTGTAGCGGCTTTTTTATAACCCAAAAAAGCATCCAGAAGGAGGCTTTGGTTTAGGTTTATCATCTACAACATAATTATTTAGAACTTCAGCTATTAACTAAAGCGTATTGGCGACTTTTAAGACGAATTTAAATCAATATTCTATATAAAGCGCTAACATATTGTTTGTCAACGAATCAGAAAATTCACATAGTAAATGTTTTTTTACTTTTTAAATTTCATATATTTAACCATTTTATGTTGAGTGGTGTGTTGGGTTTAATGACGATTTCCCAGAGTAATCTTATTGTTGATTAAATGTAAACAGTTAAACTCGTAACAAGTTTTAGCTTTCATCTGGTTTGGTTATTTTGAAAAGTCGGCCCTATAAAATTGTATCTGGTATAACAGTAGCAATTACTATTTTACACTCGAGTGCGTCTCTGCGAGCAAGCGAAGTTAATTGGATGCAAGATGCAAAGTGGGGGATTAGTCATCACTATCTTGCTGGTGGCACTTTAGATAATGCATGGTATCAAATCACAGACTATAACGAGTGGAATAACTATGTAAATGGTTTTGATGTTGACGATTATGCGGATAAAGCAGCCAAGCTTGGTTATGCTTATGTAATTTTTACCATTACTCAAAACCGTGGTTACCTGTCGACGATGAGTGACATTTATGATTTACACTCACCGGCATGTCCGAGCAAACAGATTGCACCAGGTTGTATTACCCAAGTTAACTCAAATCAGGCTGATTACACGCCTAACCGTGACCTTGTTTTGGATTTAGCGAAAGCACTTAAACTAAAAGGTATTAAGTTAATTGCTTACCTACCTTCGCACTCAGGGGATAGATGGACGGGTACAAAAAAGAAAGTACCTTACCCTGATTGGTTTATAACTGGTTTTGTCAGCGAAAGATCGCAGGCTTGGGGAGCTAACATCGCTGGCTGGTGGTTTGATAATTGGTTTAAAGCAGATGAATCGAAACAAAAACTCGAGGCAAAGAATGCTTACCCTGTTGCAGACCAACTTGCTCAGTCTGCTCGAAGTGGCAACCCAAATGCGACGATCAGTTTTCATGCTGGTGACGAGCATAGCTTTGTCCCCAAAGATCCACACAGTCAATATACATCAGGTAAAACTAACGAGTTACCTAAGGCTCCTTCTTCTAAAAAAGTCATAACAGCTTTGGATACAAAAGTGCAGTGGCATGGATTTACCTACACTTCTGACGGAGGATGGGGAGGCTTAAAGAGCAGCTTAAGATATTCGAACACAGATATAGCAAATAGGGTAAAACAAATTGCAGATGAAGGTGGGTTGATAACATTAGATGTGGCAATTAACCCTGACGGTAGCTGGATTGCCGATCGATTGGTGCAAATTCAGACTATCGGTAATACCCTCGGCACAACAAGTGATATAACCTATTCAGGCCTCGAGCTGATAAACGATAATGACCCTCGAATTCAATATAGTGAAAATGGCAACTGGATGAGGTCTGAGCACACAAATACTGGCGAATACCAACAAGATTTACACATGACAACCGTTAATGGTGCGTCGTTTAGTTATGACTTTAGTGGTTCAAGCATTGTTTTTGCGACTTCAAAAGGTATTAACCATGGCGATGTTGAAGTTATCTTAGATGGTAAGTCACAAGGCATATTCTCTATTTTCGATGGTAATAATTATCGCCAAGTACAAAGTATTGTGTTCGAAAAACATGACTTATCAGCTGGCTCACATACTTTAATTGTGAAGAAGGTATCGGGCGATGTTATGCCAGTTGACCTCGTTTTATCTAAAAAATCTAAGAGGGGCTTTAAATAAAGCTTGTTTTAGTGATCCCAAACAAAGGGGGGAAGCCCCCTTTTTTCCAAATGCTTTCGATAACGAGCTAGCTTTAACTCCTTTGCTTAGAACGGGTATCTTGAAACTCACAGCTCAAGCTTACATTTCTTTTCACTGTCTGTTAAAAATAATGTTATATTTGTGTTCTTACTTAAAAGTAATAAAATAATACAAATTAAAATTTAACGATCAGGTTTCAAGATGACATTACAAACAAATAGTCCGTTAGTAGAGCAGCGTGCCGATCCATTTGTGCATAAGCACAGTGATGGTTTTTATTATTTTACAGGTTCTGTACCAACTTATGATCGCATTGAACTTCGTAAGTCTGCGACATTAGAGGGCTTAAAAGACGCTGAAACCTTTGATATTTGGTTTAAACATGACAGCGGCCCGATGAGCCGTCATATCTGGGCACCTGAAATTCATTACCTCGATGGCAAATGGTACATCTACTTCGCAGCCAGTGAAGAAGATGATATTTGGGCATTACGCCCGTATGTGCTTGAGTGTAAAGGCCAAGATCCGCTAAATGATGAGTGGGTTGAACTTGGCATGATGCAAGCCGCTGAGGGCGATGAAAAGTCGTTCACCGATTTTTCTTTAGATGCCACTATTTTTGAAAATAACGGTAAGCGTTACTTCTGCTGGGCAGAGAAAACCGGCGGTCAATTTGCTGCATCAAACCTGTATTTAGCTGAGATGGAATCTCCAATTAAGTTAAAAACAGCGCAGTTTATGCTGACTACACCTGATTACGATTGGGAACGTGTCGACTTTTGGGTAAATGAAGGCCCGGCAGTACTTAAAAATAACGGTAAAATCTTTATTGCTTTCTCTGCAAGCGCAACAGGTGCATGTTACTGCATGGGCTATATGGAAGCCGATGAAAACAGCGATTTACTTGATCGTAATTCGTGGACTAAAACACGTATGCCTGTGCTTGAAACAAGTGTTGAAAAGAAAATTTTCGGCCCAGGTCATAACTGTTTTACAGTAGCTGAAGATGGTGAAACACCACTGTGTATTTACCATGCTCGTGACTATGAGCACGCAGTTGGTGAACCAAGTGTGGTGCCAAAAACAGACACCCGTCCACTTGAAGAGATTGTAAAAGATCCGCTTTACGATCCAAACCGCCATGCTCGAGTTATGGAAGTGAAGTACGACGAAAATGGTCGTCCACTATTTGAACTGTATTAATTTTATAGTGACGTAAATTATGTTCATAAAGCCACCAATTTAGGTGGCTTTATTGTATGAGAGTTAGTTAGCCAACAATCGCAGGGTACCAGTTTGCCAAAGTCACCCCAAATAAGCCGATTAAGAACACGATTGATATTAGCGTCATTAAACAGGCAGTGCCGATAGTGATAAACGTAATATTTGTACGAGCTGCATAGCGAACAAGTTCGGCTATTAAAAGTGGTACTAAGTAAGAACAAAGGCTAACAGCAAGCACGGCAGGCCCAGTGAATGTGGCGGTATCAACGCCTAAGGTGCCAAATACTAAAAACCATGCAAATATCAATAATCTAAAAAACAACACACCATTAGCCGCAAGATATAACCGTATAGCCCACCTTTGATGAGCATTGAAGTTACGAGCCCGTGCTGTTTTCACTGCAAATATACTTGATACAATAACCACTAAGCCGCCAAACATTGTCAGTGCATGCATCAGTGTATTACCAACGGTGCCCCTTACTATCATTAAATACATGCCAGCAAATGAAATACAGCAAGCTAAAACAACAAATACACGACCATTGTAGCGATGGAATGCTCTGTATTTTGTCCTCAGTTTTTCAATGAGTTGTAAGCTTCCGCCAAGGATCATCACTACCGCAAATAATACATGCACTGCATACATCAAATTCCCTGTGGCATCATTAGCAACATAGGCGGTGTTATTAAGTCGGTTCCAACCTGATAGACCTGTAGTTAACGCTGACATTCCATAACCAAGAATGAGATAAACTACAAAGCAAGTTTGCGCCATTAGCAGGCTAATAAACCAAAGCTTTTTACTGTATTCGAGCGCTTTTAAAGGTGTGATTTTGCTATCTTTGTTAAACATCATCAATTCCATTACATTTTTCTAATACCGCTAATATAAAGGGCTAGAGCAAGATTTCTTCTCAAATTCGAAATTTGATCAATGAAATATTGTGTTTGTTTTTGAGAGCTCACACAGAGTTTGACATATTCACTAACAAACTCTTTTTGCTATGTTGATCTTGAAAAAGTAAACTTATCTGATTGGTAAATAATTCATCAAACTCCCAATTTAAGGTATGTAGAGTTATGCAAAATACTTCCCCTTATTACTTACTCGTTTTTGTTTGTATGGGGCTCATGCTGCTAAATGGTATGAAAAAAGAGAAGCAGCTTATTCATTATCTGTTTGCAGTATTTTGCGGTTCGCTTTGCATGGTTGGGGTGCAAAAAATCAGTGCACCAACTATTGGTGTTTACAGTTATTTAATTGGCTTATTTACCTGCGCAACCTGTAATATGTCTTGGCTTATATCACGCACTTTGTTTCGTAAGCATAAGCCTATTGCTTCGGTACATATTGCCGTGGCAGTTGCTATTGCGGGTTTAATTATGTTTAACCAAACTTGGCATTATTTGGTGAGTATTGATGTGCAAGTTTTCCCTGATAGCCAATTCATGTGGCGTTTAAAGCAAGGTATGGTCGAAATAACGGTGTTGCTATCTTCGAGTATTTTGGTGCTCTCTTTTTGGGAAGCATTACGAGGCTATAAAGAGAAAACACAAACGCAAAAGTTGCAGGCAAATATTTTTGCTAGTTGCTACTTTTTAGCGGTATTTAATGCCAGCATACTGCCTAAATTTTTATTCAGTGAAAGCGAATTTCAACAATTTGAGCCGCTTATAATTGCCTCATCAGCATTGTTGATTGTACTTGCAATGCAGTTAGTGATGTTTTTGCAAAAACGTGCCCACAACACAGTGCCTGAAGCTATTGATAGTAAAGTGGTGAACTCTGAAAAGGTAATGAAAGCTATCCATCAGGCTGAACAATCTGAAAATAAAGAGGTAGAGCCTGAGCTTATTACTGGCATAGAAGCACTCATCAATAAGCAGGTTTATTTGCAAACTAATTTGAAAATTTCTGATTTTGCTCAAGCATTAGCAGTACCTGAGTATAAGATCAGCCGGGCTATTCGTTATCATTTTAAAGCCGCAAATTTTAATTTGTTTATTAATCAGTACCGAATACAGCATGCGCAAGGGCTGTTATTAAAAGATGAAGCAAGTCATTGGAGTATACTCAGTATTGCAATGGAAAGTGGCTTTTCTTCGCTTGCTACCTTTAACCGTGTGTTTAAAAGTATCGTTGGGGTTAACCCAAATGAGTTTCGTAAGCAAAACAACTCATTAGTAGAACAAAAAATCATAGAGCTTACTGACTAGAAATTACAGCTGCTTTTGCATTAAATGCTCTGCAATGACCTCAAACATGGTTTGCACTTCAATTGGCTTGGCTATATAGCCTTGCATTCCTGATTCTTTCGCTTTTGTAAGGTCGGCTTCCATAGTGTTGGCGGTCATGGCGATAATAGGGATATGGGCAAACTTTGATTGCTGTTTAATTTTATTCGCTGCGGTATAACCATCCATTTTTGGCATTTGGCAGTCCATCAAAATACAATCGAAAGATTCTTTTTCGACAGCTTCAATCGCTGCTATGCCATCTTCGGCAATATCAACCACAAAGCCATTTGAGCGTAGTATTTGCGATGCAACTTGTTGGTTAAGCGGGTTGTCTTCAACTAGCAGTATTCTTGAGCCCGCAAGCTTTTTAAAGCATGTATTGTCGACTCTGGTCTCTTTTTTCGTAGCGATACCCATCACATGCTCGAGGGTTTTCAATAGGTTCCCTTTAATAATCGGCTTTAATAATATTTCTTCAACGGTTTTATCTAGCGTACTTAGCGTGTCTTTAACTTCTTGGTTTTCATAAGAAGCGAGGATAATGGTTTTTTTAATGTCGATAGAAAGCTGCTTTTTGAGGTTCTCTAGAATGTTATTTTGTTCGCAGTTTAATACGTGCCAGTCTAAAAAAATAAAGTCGTAGTTGTGACTAATATCAGCGTTAGAAAGCTTTTCATCCATGCAATCAATCGTCTGTACATTGATGTCTAATGCATTGAGCATGGTATTTAAAATAGCTTCAGGTTGGTCGCTTTGCTCAATAATAAGAGCGCGTTTATGTTTGAAAATATCTGTGTCGTGGCAGCTTTGCATAACCGATAGCGAAAATAACACATCAAAACTGAAGCTACTCCCTTTGTCTAATTGGCTTTTAACCTCAATATGACCTCCCATAAGCTCGATAATTTTTTTACTGATAACAAGACCAAGACCTGTGCCACCAAATTTACGAGTTGTTGAAACATCGGCTTGTGAAAAAGGCTTAAACACACTATTAACTTGCTCTTCAGACATACCAATGCCTTGGTCAATGACCTGAAAATTAATACAAATAGAGGTATCGGTTTGTGATTTTTTTGTCAGTTTCAGCGTGACATCTTGCTGGTTTGAAAACTTAATGGCATTGCTCAGTAAATTTAATAAAACTTGATTAAGCCTAAGAGCGTCACCGATTAAAAACTCTGGAATGTCATCATCAATATCAAAAATGACTTCGATGTTATTTTTCTCAATTAAACTACTGGCTAAATTAGCGAGGTTCGCAAGAAAGTCATTTAAGTTAAAATCACTGTTTTCAAGTTCAAGCTTGTTGGCTTCTATTTTAGAAAAATCGAGAATGTCATTAATAATCCCAAGCAGTGATTTGGCCGAAAGCTGAATTTTTTCAACGTAATCATATTGTTTATCGGTTAATTCAGTATCAAGGGCGAGGTGTGCCATGCCCAAAATTGCATTCATAGGGGTGCGGATTTCATGGCTCATATTGGCTAAAAACATTGATTTAGCTTGATTGGCGGCATCGGCCAACTCTTTTGCTTTATTTAAATCTTGTGTGCGAAGAATAACTTCTTTTTCTAGATTTTCGGCCGCATGTTTTAGCGTCATATTGGCTTCATATAACTCTAAAGACTTCTGTTCTAACAGGGCTTCGGCTTGTTTTCGAGCCTGGCGCTCTCGTTCTATTCTACGTTTGTAGAGTTCTTCATCCACACTAATCTTCTTTTGTTAAAGTAAAGGTTGCCGACATATGATCAGCGCTTATATCCTTTTGAATCGTAATCTTTTCATTAAATTTTTCACATGCACCTTCAATTAATCCACCTGCTAAACAGGCGAAAGGATTTCCAGAGCGATAGAACATTTGCATTTTGCGCTCACTAATACGTTTTGTTTCAAAGCTTGGTAACTCAGCATCGCTATAAAGCTTTTTAACTTCTACATGAACATGGCGGTCGATGGTATCTAAAAAGTCAAACGTAGTTGAAACACTGGTGAAAAAGTGAGGAAAAAGGATAAAAAAACGATTTAATAAATACTTACCATAGTGCGTGGCTAATTGTTCTGCAGGCGTATTGACGTGCTTACTTAACGAAGTAATAAGCATGATCATTTCAGCGTTGTCGTAATTACCAACACTGGTATAGGCCCCATTTGAAGCAAGTGAGTTTTCTTCAATGATTTTGTCTGCCACTTCATAAGAAAATTCATTTTCGACCATGTCTAAAAACTCGGTAAAGACGATACCTTTCATACAGTAGCCCTTCAAAATTTCATACTAAAAGTTTAGATATAAACAGGGATTTTACAATTTATCAGTCACCAACTTTAGTAGAGGTTCTGCCTTTATGAGACTGATTTATTAAAGCTTGGCAAGCAAACTGAGTAAACGTGGTTATACTTTTTAATACTAATGTACTTTTTATTCTGCTTGGTTTGGTATTTTATGGTGATTGGTGCGAGGCTCAAAAAACGCTTATTACTTGCTTTCACCGCGGCGTGCTTTGCTATTTTGTTGGCGCAAACAATTATTCGGCATTTTTGGATATTGCCAACTTTTGAAGCGATGACAAAACAAAATGATCGGATTGATATTCAGCGCGTGGAGTCACAACTTCAGCAAGAGGTTGATGCGCTGTCAAAAATGGTCTTTGACAGCGCTGCTTGGGATACCATGTATGAAGCTGCACAGCAACGTGATACCCAGTGGTTTAATAGTGACTATGTTATTGCAGACGCACTACAGCGGTTAGACGTAAATGGTTGGTATTTATATGATACACAGGCAAATATTATTGGCGGTGGCAGCTTTAATAGTGATTATCAGCCTTACTCACCAACGGTTTTAGAAAGCCCCAATTTGTTGATAAAAAACGACCTAATAATCTTATCTGGCGATATAGACAATAGCCAATCTGAGTTAACTCATAAAGTCCGGTTTATTACCATAGATAAAACGCCTGCCGTCACCGTCGCTTACAATGTAACGAAGTCCGATGGCACTGGTGAATTTGTGGCGACATTATTGCTTTGGAGCTTTATTGATGAAGACTTTGTCGAAAATCTAACACCAGGGTTAGCAAATGATATTAGCTTTTATGGCATTGATGAAGCACCTAAATATAGGGATCATCTAATTAGGGTGTTTGGTGAAAAAAGGAGAGCAGTCGAGACGACTCAACACAATCGACGGCTTTACTTAGGAGTCAATGATCAAGCAGGAGACTTACTATTTGTGCTATCTATCGCATCCCGTGAACGAACTTACGACCGAAGCTTGTTTGATAGCTCTTTAATTACCGGTTTATTGATATCTGGATCTGTGTTTATTTTGTTTTATTTATATATAAATCAACAGGTTTTAAGGCCACTCAGAAAGCTTTATACATTGGTGAATTCAGCAATCAGTAATAACGATTTTAGCGCTCGGGATGAGTATTTTGGTAATAACGAATTGCACCAGCTCGGGCGAGGTATGAATGAGTTATTTACTTTGATAGAAAATCAACGTGATGAAATACTAGAGCGCCACCAGAAGTTAAAACATATCAGTTACACCGATTCAATGACGATGCTTGCCAATCGTCGGGCATTAGATAAACATTTTGCGATGCTTGCCAGCGATGCAGATTTAGCATCGCAACCTATCTCAATGATTGTCGCCGATATCGATCATTTTAAACTCTACAATGACTTTTATGGGCATGATCAAGGTGACAAAGCGTTATGTGAGGTCGCCAATCTTCTTAAAGAAAATACCCAGCCAAGTAATCACTTTGTTGCTCGGTATGGCGGCGAAGAGTTTGTTATTGTGCTCAGCAATACCGATAAGCATCAGGCACTCAAAGTGGCTGAAACGCTACGAAACGCCGTTGCATCAGCTCACATAACTCACCAAGGCCGTGCAGACTTAAGCTATGTTACCTTATCGATAGGTGTTGCCAGTAAGGCTGCTAATGAGGCGTTTGATTCAGATAGCTTGTTTAAAATAGCAGATGACGCGCTTTATAAAGCGAAAAAGCAAGGTCGAAATTGCTGCGTTGCTGGGTGATTTTTAACATTTGTTTACATAAAATAAACATAAACAGGTGCTTTTAGGTACGTATAAATTAAACTATCTCTTTAATAATGTAATTTTATATTACAAATATAATAAAGGAGATAGTCTTGAAGATTTTAAACCAAACTAAACTGTTAGCATTATGCCTACTAGCAGTTGCGTGTTTTGCTCAGAGTGCTGTTCATGCACAACAGTGTAGTGCTATGCCTGAATCTGGCACTGTATATTCCATTATTAATAGAGGCTCTGGCCTTGCACTTGATGTAAATACCAGTGATTCTAGCTCAGCCCCGAATATTATTAGCTACGAATACTGGGGTGGAAATAACCAAAAGTTTCAGCTTATTCAAGAAGCAGATGGCTATTGGATTATACGCTCTAAATTTAACAATAAAGTTATTGATGTGTTGAACTCATCGCAATCAAATGGTGCAAATATAATTGCTTATGATGATTGGCAAGGGGCTAATCAACGTTGGTTGTTAAAAGCATCTTCATCGGGCGGCTTTAATATCGTCAATAAGTTAACTGGTAAATCTTTGACAGTTGCAGGCTCAAATAATACTGCAAATGTTTATCAAAATGATGATGCTGGGATCAGTTCACAAAGATGGTTTATTAATCCAGTAAATGGCGACTGTGGGACTACCGGAACCACTCCCAGTGACTTAATAGGCTTTGCATCTCAAGCAGGTCAAGATGGATTGAGCACAACGACCGGAGGTGGTAATAACACTGCCATCACAGTATATAGCTGTGATGATTTAAGTACTGCATTGAGTTCTGGCTCTGCTGCGGTTATTCAAGTTCCTGATAACACAGTGATTGATTGTCGAACCGCCAATAGAACGGTACCAGCTTGTCCACTTGATTGTGGTCAATGGGGAGATTACGGTAAGACGTGGTACAGAATTCCCGTTGGTAATCAAAGCTGTAGTGAGTTGGGAAGTAGCTCAAACTCAACCGTGAATGTTACCCGTAATGATAGACGTATCATTGTGCAATCAAATAAAACCCTGCAAGGGTTAGGTAAAAACTCGAAAATAATTGGTGCTAGCCTCGTTATTAGTAATCAGCGAAATATTATTATTAAGAACATTATGCTTGAGGGTATTAACCCAGCCCTTGTAGAAGCAGGTGATGCTATTTCAATAAATGATAGTAGTCATGTATGGGTTGATCACATGGCATTTAATAAAATCAGTGATGGATATATTGATGTAGACAATAGTCAAAACGTTACTTTAAGTTGGAATCGCTTTTATGGATATAACCCTCAAGTTTGCGCTAACCAGCATTGGTATACCCATTTATTTAGAAACTCTCAAATAACAGCGCATCACAATTTTTGGGGTACAGCTGCAGGGCGAAACCCTAAAGTAGACGGCTATAACTCTCGTGTGCATATGTTTAATAATTACTGGAAGAACATTACTTATTTTTCAATTAGTGCGGGGAATGGCGCAGAGGTTTTAGTGGAAAATAATTACTTTGAAAATTCAGCGAAACCTCACTGGAATCAAGGCTCTGGTTATTTTAGTGCCTCAGGAAATGTTTACACTGGAAGTTCTGCAACTGATCAATATCGTGATAGCGGGGCAACAGTATTCGGTGATATTCAACTTTACCCATATCGATTAGATGATCCAAGTTCTTTGGGCAGTAAAGTGAATGGCGGAACAGGTCCACAATAAGTATCAATTGTGAATTGGAAAAAGCTCAGCTATTGCTTTATAGCTGAGCTTAACGCTTTAAATTGCAACCAAGCTCTGCTCAAGCATTGCTTTAATTTGCTTAACAATTTTCGCTTCTGTTTCTGGCTCAAATTGTTGAATACGTGGGGTGTGAATATGCCCCGTTGGGATGTCTGAATTAAGCTCATCACGCAGGCGAATACTACGGTACGAGATTTCATTAGATAAGTAGCCTCCGCCACCACCTTTTACTGCAATCGCACCTTCTAACTCTTTAAGTGATTTTGGCTCAAATGCTTTTTCAAGCGTAACGACTTTATGATTGTCGTTGATTGGGAATGGCCCTTTGGCTTGTTGCATTTGCTTAACTGGTAAGCTGAACGTTACAAACTCATTGCCCGGAAGAGGGCGGTCGTTAAGGCTCGAAATTTTCGGTGCAGTTGCTGTGCCGCCATACACAATATTGGCGTTATCGGGCGCCGTTACACTGCGGCGTTTACCCGGAAAGCGTTCAAGGTCAAAGTCTTTGCTGCCCATACTGATAGTGGCAATCATATCGACATTGTTAAGTGCATAATATGGCGCAAGTAATGATTCGATAATACCCTGGTCAAAGTCTTCGTAGCGTACTGGCACCATCACCGTATTGATCTCGGCGCTAATGCCATTGTAATTAATTACTTGGCCATCAAGTAATAATGCTGCAACACCGGATGGGTTACTTTGATTAATATTTCTATCTAATAAGAATGGATCAAAACCTGTAATTAAAATGCGTTTGTCGGTTTTTTTACTGTAATCAAGGTCGGTGCGGCCACGGCTGCCATTTTCGAGCATTGTTAATAACGCGGTTTGTTCGCTGTCGGTCATTGCAAACTGGGGTTTGCTGGTACGAATAATCTTGCTTGAAAGTAAACGTGCCCAATATAGCTCTCGGTCGTCGAAGCTGTTGGTTTTAATTATACGTGTTTTGGCATCGCGCCATAATTGTTTGGCGTAATCATCAATAAGGTCACTTGCTTGCTGATAACTAGCAGCCGCTTGCCACTGTTTTTCAAATTGGTTTACTTCATTAGAAAAAGCATTTAACACCTTTGGCATGGCTTTGCTGGCTTTTTCAATACGCAGTTCTTCAACGGTTAAATTGGCTGCAAATGCAGTAAATGACGAGGCGATTAAGCCGGTGGCAAGTAAAACTTTTTTCATGATTATCCTATTTAGTTACAGCTCGTTTAGTAGGCTTGCGTTAACTATCCTATGGATAAATGCCGAGCGCAAATAAAATCGCTCAACACAGAATTTGAAAAATAATGAATTAAAGGAGATAGCGCTTTTGATCAAAGCTATTTTTCAAAGGAAGGGCTTTTAATGTTCGATATTGAATAATTAATTATCGTTTTTCGGTAATTTTAGTTTGTTTTTTAACTTATCTAGTGCCATAGTAGTTTTTTTACTAGAAGGATCGTGAAAATGAAATTTGGTTCTATTGCAGTGGTTTCGCTGATTGTGCTGTTATTAACTGGTTGTACGACAATTAAAGTTGAGGAATCTCACTTTTTATATCCGGATAAAAAAATAACGATGCAGGAAATACAAAGTGTTAATGCCACCGCCAAAACGCAGGAGATAACTTTAAACACCGATGAGGGTACTAGACTTAAGGGTACCCTTATTAAAGTTGCAGATGCTCGTGCTACGGTAATTTACTTCGGTGGTAACCAGTTTCGCGTTAGTGCCGCAGGTGGGGAACCAGCCAAGCTACTTTTACCTTTTCAAGTTAATATTTTAATGATGGATCATCGTGGTTATGGGCTTAGTTCTGGAGTACCTAGCGTAGCTAATCTGCAAGCTGATGCATTACAGGTATTTGATTATGTAAAAGGCAGATCAGACCTAAATACTTTGCCTGTGGTGATCCATGGTCATTCTTTAGGAAGTATGATTGCAGGTTATCTTGCCAGTCAGCGTAACGTTGATGCTCTGGTACTCGAAGGGAGTGTGACAAATGTTGAACAGATGACAGCAGCACGTATTCCGTGGTTTGCTAAACCGTTTGTTAGTGTTGAGTTTAGTGAAGAGATTAAACAAGTCGATAATTTAAAAGCGTTACAAGTTTATCAAGCACCGCTATTAATAATCACCGGTGAAAAAGACACTCAAACTCCACCTGAGTTAGCTAAATCACTATATCAATATGCAAAATCTCAGCAAAAGCAGATTTACATTGCAAAAGGGAAGCACCATTCTAATGCGTTAACAGGTAAGCAGTTAGCGACTCATTATGAGCAACTTCTAAAACAAATAACACTGAGTAAATCGTCATGAAAAAAATTGTTTGGATGAGTTCGTTTATCCTAAGCCTGCTAATTTTTACGCTTATTAGCTTGTTAGTAACAAGCATTATTGTGCTTTTCAGTGACAGTAATGTTTTAAGTTTTACACAAAGTAATGGTGCGCATATGTGGATTGGTCTTGAAGTCAGCGGCTCCTGGCAAGGAGTAGCACAAACATTAAATGAGCATGGTTTTGATAGTGTTTTATGGCTTGGTCTTGTGCAATTGCTACCGTTTATTCTGATCAACATAATTTTGATTCGGTTATTTTTGCTTTACCGACGTGGATCCTTCTTCGCTATTGAAAATATACAATGTTTTAAATGGTTAGGTGGCGTATTATTGGCGCAATTTGCACTAGTTGTGTGCTACCCGTCACTACTTATAACTCTTCTTAACTTGGCAACAGGATCAGATATCGGAAGGGTCGTGGCTATACAAGATACTGATATTATAGGCTTAGTGATGGGATTAATTATTTATGTTATTGGTTGGATCATGGGTCAAGCGCAGCAGCTACAAAAAGAGCAAGAGTTAGTGATTTAATGGCGATTATTATTGATTTAGATGTAGTGTTAGCTAAGCGAAAAATGAAGTCTGCAGAATTAGCTGAAGCGATAGGTATTACGCCACAAAACTTATCAGTTCTTAGAGCTGGACGAGCTAAAGCTGTGCGCTTTACGACCTTAGATGCAATTTGTAAGCACTTAGGCTGTCAGCCTGGTGATATTCTGCGTTTTGAGGATGACTAACGAAAAATAAGCTTTGTTTGTTTAGTTTGAGAGTCTTTCAATAACTTGCGATATTTTGCTGGGGTGATGTGCATTATTGCTTTGAATTCTTTGATTAAATGAGGCTGATCGGTAAAGCCACATTCAAGTGCAATATCTGCAAAGCTCATTTCAGGGTTATCTTTAATTGCTTGTTTAGCAAGTTTTACTCGGTAGATACGCTCAAAATACTTAGGGGTAACGCCGCATTGATCCTTAACTTGTCTTTCGAGCTGTCGTTGACTGAGTGGGGCAAGTTGGTAAGCAGTTTCGAGTGGCGTTAACTCTATAAGGTTACTGATTAGGTGTTTTGAGTGCCTGTTGCTGTGGTTAATGTTTTTATTATCAGTAAAGTGGTGGCTAATAAGTGCAACAAACGCGGCTAAGCTGGCATCATTTTGCAGATCTTCGGCAATTTCACATAGTGACTGCTCTGCAATGAGTGGGTGAGCATTACGCTTTAGTTCAGACAATACGGTTGGGTTAAAACGAATACCACAAAACTGCGCATCGTGTGAAAATGTGACTTTAGATGCTTGAGTCGATGTTTCTTGCACTGCATAAGGGGCAGCAAGCGGCTTGTCATCAAGTAAAACTTCACCAGCAACAGGAAACACAAGCCCTGTGGCACCATCGCAGGCAAGCCATTGCTCTCCTTGAGAGTGCGCTGTGGCATACCAAATAGCTTGTATGCTATCGGCAAGATTGCCCTTTGGAGTCATTAATTCGAGCGTTAAATGGTTACTCATTAAACTTCACTGCCTCTATCGATAGCGAAAGTATCATCAATTGAATAGCGTTGTGTCAATTTTTAGTCCAAAAGTTAGCTAGATTAGGGGCTGTTATTCGCACCCTGTTTTTAATCCTGCTATGCTACGCCCATTAGCAATCACTGAGTATTTGAGATGATTAACGATAACGATGTAATTGAAACATTAGACGAGTTAGAAACATTTTTACGCCTAGTTGAAACTGGCGGTTTAGGGCTAGAGAATGTAACAGGTGTAGCCCTTGCAACCAATAATAGTGATGGCCGCCCATTTATTGCGGTACTTGATGATAAACATCAACTTTTACTTGGCCGTTACGTGACAACTGAAGTGTATGAAAACGGTAAAGATATGGTGCGTTACGGCACTAAAAAGCCGCATTAATCATCACTGTTTACCAATAAAAATAGGGCGAAGACGCCCCATTTTTATTGGTATTCGGCAAGCTCTCTGTGAATGCTCATTACCAGTTCACTAGGAATGCATAATTGATTAGCGAGCGTGTCTAAGTAGTGTTTAGAAATAGCTTGGTTTAAATCAATTGCGCTGGCACTAGCTGCATATACTTCAATACCCATTTGTGCGTTAGGCACAGCGGCAACTAACTCTGATAGTTGCATTGGTTTTCTTAGCTCATCGAACAGCATGGCCTTTTCTTGCACAGACAATTGCATTGTTTCTACTTGTGCGAAGATTTTTTGTCTTTCCGTTTCATCAATGTGGCCATCAGCATAGGCGGCTGCAATCATAGCGCGCATCAGTAATAATTGCCCATCATTATGGTTATCGTCGATTGCATCATTAAATGACTGCTCGGGCAGCGTGGCGGGGGTAATATCAAAACCACGAGAACTAGTTTGCTGAACTGGAGCCGCTTTTTGTTCTGAGTATTGTTTATAGGCTTTCCAAGCAAGGCCACCGACAGCAGCAAGCGCACCATATTTTACGGCTTTTTTACTGCTCTTTTTACTTTTTCCGCCCATTAAGCTCGTTAGTCCGCCGCCAGCAACGCCTCCTAAAAAACCACTCAGCGCACCTGATTTATTTAAATTACCCACTAACTTTTGTATGTCTTTCATTGTTCTCTCCTTGCAGTTATGTGCCCAGACTAGGTGATTTAAAATGAAAAGGAAACGAGATAAATGTTACAAAACACATCAGGTAACAATTCTCTGCTTTAGGTACTTATCTTTAGCTTGCTTAAAATACACTCAGTACTATAAGTTAGGGTTTCTGTTTGATTAATAATAAGGAAAAACTCATGGCAGATAATTACACTCCACCTGAAGCAAGCCTTGAAATGGCATCTGAAAATAACTCAGGGCAGGGGAAGGTAGACGATTTACCCGAGGGCATTAAAGGCTTTAGTTGGGGCGCTTTCTTGCTAAGTTGGATTTGGGCAATTGGCAACAGCACTTGGATTGGCTTATTGGCCTTAGTGCCTTATGTTGGTTTTATTGTGTCGATTTACCTGGGCTTTAAAGGCCGAGAAATGGCATGGCAAAATAAACGTTGGGATAGTGTTGAGCATTTTCAACGAGTACAAAAACAATGGTCATTTTGGGGCGTGTTGATCATTGGTGGCATATTTTTATTGGGTATTGTAGCGGCGATAGCTATCCCTGCTTACCAAGCCAATGTCTAACTTATAAACAGAGCGAAAAGCCAGTATTTACTGGCTTTTTTTTATGCCTGAAATGGTCAAAATATGGGTTTAATTACTTACTGAGTTATTATGTTTTTCATTCTTTGTTTTATGATAATCGTAAAATAAAGTTTGACAATCATAAATCCGCTGTGTACTTTTTAGACTATGAAAATACGAATCAACCTAGATATAGAATTGGCAAAGAACAAAATGCAGCTGAAAGAGCTATCTCAGCGCATTGATATTTCTATGACCAATTTATCATTACTAAAAAACGGAAAAGTGAAAGCGATCCGCTTTAGTACCCTTGAAGCTATTTGTGAAGAGCTTAATTGCCAACCCGGCGATATTTTGGTGTACGAACGCGATAGCGAATAACTTTACAACGCAACAGGATTTTGGAGGGCATATGCTCAACCGTGATTATTTACTACCCGGCATAGCAGCGGGGTTACTTGCCATAATTTTTCCTATGTACTGGATTTCAGTATTTGGCGAAACACTTGATGGCTTAGGCAAGGCGCTTAAGCTCGATTTGCAAAGCTTAAACTTTTCAGACCTTGTGTTTGTACTCATTGGTGCACTTGAAATCTATGTGTACCTGAGTTTACGCAAGGCACTAAAAGATATGTTCGATGTTGAAGGTGTACGCATACTGTTATGTGTGTTGGCGGTGTTGGTATTAGCTTTTCATGCCACTGTGTTATGCGATGTTTATCTTGCTGTTGCAGGTGATAAAGCATCGAATGATGTAGTAGAAAGTATTTCAATTATTGCCATGGTGGTCTCGGCTGGGAGTTTAGGCTTGTATGCGTTAGTGGGTTTGATCACAGCCGCATTATTACTAACAAAGCGCCATGGAATGTCATCGTTGCTAACGGTGTTTTCTATCCTATTGTTGCTAATGTGCATCTTACAGCTAACGGTGATTTTTGCTTATTTAAATGTGTTTTTATTCCCAGCAGCATTATTAATTTTAATGGTGTTCTTTATCAAAAAACCTGAGCAAATCGAAGTGATTTAACAGCGCTTTGTAACACAAGGAATAGGGTATGAGCTGGTTTAAAACGATTCTGTTAACGCTATTTTTGTCATTTGTTTGGGCTGCTACCTGTGTATATGGTGGTGTCAGTGGTTGGTTTTTAAAACCCATTGCCGAAACGGGCAACACTGAGCAATTTATTGCTAATAGTCAGGCGCTGATTGCCAACAATCAAGCAAACATCGCTTATGTTTTGATTGAAAATGGCCAAGTGGTTTTTCAAGATTACTCAAAAAGCAAAGATGAAATAACTGCAAATACTTTGTTCCCAGTGGCATCGCTCAGTAAATTTATTACCGCCTATGGTGTGATGAGTCTGGCAGAGCAGCAGCAAGTCCGTTTAGATCACGCTATTAATGAGCAACTGACGGGTTGGCAGTTACCTGAATCAGAGTTTGATAATCAAACCGTTAGCCTTGCTCATCTGTTATCTCATACTGCGGGGCTTGGTGATGGCTTAGGCTTTGCTGATATTCCTCTAAATGAAACCGTACCAAGCTTGCTTGAGTCGCTCAACAAGCCGCTATCATCAACGGGTGTGCGTGAAATAAAAGTCACCAAGCCTGTGGGCGATTTTAAGTATTCTGGGGGCGGCTATTTAATGCTGGAGCTGCTGGTAGAAGAAAAAACGAATCAACGCTTTGCAACTTGGATGGCTGATAACGTCTTTAAGCCAGTCAATATGACTGATGCCAGTTACGATGTACTCACTGAGTTAGACAACATCGCACCTGCTTATGATAAAAGCGGGCAAGCTGCTGGGCATTTTCAATACGCATCGGCAGCGGCAACAGGCTTACTGGCAAGTAGCCATGACTTAATCGCTTTAGTGCAAGCATTAACATCACCTCAAACAGGGCAGTTAAGCCCGCAAATGATCAGTACCATGCGAGCGCCTTTGGCAATTAGCTTAGGCGCACCAATTTGGGGGCTAGGTACCATGCTTTATGCACCAACAGCATCGGGAGATTTTGTGTTTGGCCATGATGGCGCGAATGAGCCAGCAATAAATAGCACACTTCGCATCAACCCAGATAACAATGATGCAATCATCATACTGAGCAGCGGCGGTGAACATATTGCATCAAAGCTCGGTTATGAATGGACGCTTTGGCAAACCGGTTACCCCGACTTTTTAGCGTTTGATGTTGCCTTGCAAAGTGCTTTTGTACCTTGCTTAATAGGCCTTGGCATCATCTTGATAGGTATGATTATTGTGCGTTTCAAAAAACGAAATAAGTAAATGATGTTAGGTCTTAATTATTTTCTACTTTACCCGGTAATTAGTAGCATTGTCATTGTTCATTAACGTGAACAGCTATAGTATTTGCTATACATTGATTATTCAGGGTAGGGCGCATGTTACGATTTTTTTCTATAGACCAAGGTGTGATCACAGAAACTGAGCCAGCTGCTGATACACCGCTTGTTACTTCTATTAAAAATGCCCACTGGATTGATACCATAAATCCGACTGAAGAAGAACGACAAGCGCTGGCAAGCACGCTTAATATCACCTTACCTGGTGCTGATGATGTTGAAGAAATCGAAGCCTCTTCCCGTTGTTTTATTGACCATGAAGGTTTGCATGTGCATGCGCTTTTCATGTCACCAAATGAAGGGCGCTTTAATACGGTAACCGTGGCTTGTTTGCTACAAGACAACTGCTTGCTGACAATCCGCGATGATGAACTAGCCGATTTTCGTCTTTTACGACTGCGTGCTCGGAAAGGGCAGGTAGCGTGTGATAATCCAAAGCAACTTTTGGTGACTTTATTTGATCAAAAAGTCGAAAACCACGCTGATATGCTTGAAGACATGCATCACCAGTTAGAAAAACTCAGTGCCTATGTACTTGAAGAGGATGACTCAGACTTAGAAGAAGCTGTTAGTCGAATTTCGCGCCTTGAAGATAATAACGGTAAAGTGCGTTTATGTTTGATGGATACGCGCCGGAATATCTCGTTTTTACTGCGCCACCTAGGAGCGCCGACAGAAGACCGCGAGTCACTTCGTGAAATTGTACTCGATATTGATACCCTTATGTCTCACTGTACATTTTTGTTTGATAAGGTGAATTTCTTAATGGACTCGACTCAGGGTTTTATTAACATCGAACAAAACCAAATTATAAAAACCTTTTCTATTGCCTCTGTGGTGTTTTTACCGCCGACCGTTGTCGCCAGTATCTATGGGATGAATTTTAACAGCATGCCTGAACTGCAATGGGCATGGGGTTACCCGTTTGCAATTGGCATTATGTTGCTGTCTGGCTTTGCACCTTACTTGTTCTTTAAACATAAAGGTTGGTTGTAACAAAGCATAAAAAAGCCCAGCAAATGCTGGGCAAGGGGTCTTCGGATAGACCTAGGGGGTTTAACCTTTAAATGGGGTTTAACCTTTCAATTCGCCGGTAGACGATTCGATATGTGCACGAACAAACCATTGGAATTGTTCTAAGTCAGCCAGTTGGCCGGTGATCATATCTTCAGAAACTGGGTCTAGCTCACCAAGCTTATCGATAGCTGCACGGTGGTCTTTATTGACTCCGTTATACACTTTATCAAGTGCTGTTAGATGGTCAGTAACTAAGCCTTTACCAATTGAATAATCTTGCCAAGTACGGCGTTCTACAATTGATTGAGGTGTGCCAACAGGTACGCCGCCCATGGTTGCAATACGCTCTGCAATCGTGTCAGTCATCTCTTGCACTGCGCTTACTTGTGGGTCTAACATTTCGTGTACACCGATAAAATTAGGGCCAACAACATTCCAATGAATGTGTTTTAAAGTGAGGTGTAAATCGATTAAAGCGACCATGCGCTGGTCTAGAATAGCAATCGTGTCAGCTGCAGCTTGGTCTTTAACACCGGGTGCTGTAAATTCTGCGATTTTTGATGATGAATTACTCATTACTCCTCCGAGATTATCTGTAAATTTCCTTTCGCTTTTAATCTAAAAAGCATGTGTAATTACATAGAAGCAAGCGTTGTGCCTAATAATTTTTAAATTATAAGGTTCTGAATTTAAAGGGTTAATTTAATTTGGGTCTTGAGTGAGGGTGATACTAGCTAAGAAGAAGTATGAAAACTCTGCACACCTTCTGTAAAAAATTCAGTGTGCAGATACTAATTTACGACTTAAGAAAGTAAAGCCGCCGCTAAACGAACAAAATCAGATGAGGTTAGAATGCCCACTAGGTTGTTATCTTTATCAACCACAGGCATGCAGCCATGACGGTTTTCAACAAAAAACTTAGCAACTTCGTGTAGCGGTTGCTCTGGCGAGATACTGGTAAAATCGGTAGCCATAATATCAACCACTTTAGTTTGCTTTTCCTTGCGTTCGAGGGCGCTGGCACTGTAATTAGCCATGATATTCATTACCTGAGCAATCATGATTTTTTGCGTTAACATGCCAACCAAACCACCATGCTCATTGATCACTGGAATATGGCGGACATTTTTCTCTTTCATTAGATTATGCGCGTCATGCAGGGTATTTTGGGCGCTAATGGCGAATGGGTCTGGCGTCATCAAATCACTAACTAGGTGTGTCATGGCTACATCCTTACAATTAATCAAGTTGTGGTAAGTCTAGCGCTTATCGAGTTAATTGCACTTTAGTGAGATCAAAGTTTTAGTGATTAACGGTGCAAGTACCTGCATTATTTTGCTGACAATAATGAAAGTCTAAATAATAGTGAGACTTAGCTGGTCGTTCACCTTTAGTGAGGTATTGATACATCAATTCTGCAGAAAGTCGGCCCATTTCAAATGGGTTTTGACCAATATTGGCCGATGATAATCCTTGCTGTAATACTTCTAATTGCATTTGCTCAGTATCGGCAGAAACGATCACCACCTCTTGATTAGCAATACGTTGCTTATGTTTAGCAATCACGTTTGCATAATTAGGGTTAAATTGGGCAAAGCCCGCTACCGCTAAAAATAGTGGTGGATTTTCAAGGTTAAGAAGTTTGTCGAGTTGACCGAGGGAGACCTCTCGCTTGCCTAAGCTATATAAAGGGCATCTATCAAACTCACTCCAGCCATTTTCACCACTTAAACGTTTATTTTTTTGCCCTGACAACGCATAGCGAGCACCTTCAATGCGCTTGTTTAAATTAGGTGTTGTTGAGTGTCCTGATTGAATACACACCTGGTTATTTTCTTTGTTGGTGAATTTTTTTAATTCGTTACCTAAGGCCACACCATAGTCAAAATTATTGGTACCCACATAGGCTAAACGGTACTGCTGATCTTCCTCAAGCAGATCAGAGTCAAAAGTGATCACAGGAATGTTGTTATCTTTAAGCTGTTTTAACGCTCTTTCAACAAGGTAATTGGAATCTGTGGTTGCGATTAATAAACCACTAATGTTGTTCCTGCGAACAAGGTCGGTGATCACTAATACTTGCGTGCGAATATCTTGAAAGTCTTTGGGGCCATCGTAAATACATTCAAAATCGAGATGCTGTTTTGCAAATTGCTCACACCCTTTAAAGGCTTGCTGATAAAAGCTATCGTTTTTGGTTTTACCCACAACTGCCACCACATATTTAGCCTGAATTGGCAGGGCAAAAAGCCAAAAACTGGTACACAAAAGTACCCAGTTTAATTTAAAATTTAATAATACTTTTAAGGACATAGCACTACATATTGCAAGTTAAGCACGAGCTAATTATAGTGACAGAGTTGGAATTTACAAGATTGATAGAAAGGTATTTGTTTTCGTGGCGTCTCTAGTTGTTTACTCCTTGTTTAGGCTGTTTGTTTCTATGCGATTACGACCATTATTTTTCGCTGCATAAACGGCTTTGTCTGCGCGGTTTACTAAGCTTTCAAAGCTGTCATTTGGTTGCCAATTGGTTAAACCAAAGCTAGCAGTAACCGATATACGATGTTCTCGATAAGCTATTTGACTGGTTTCAAATGTTTTACGTAGGCCCTCTAAAAATTGCTTAGCCGAGCTGATGTCGGTAGCAAAGAACAACAGTAAAAATTCTTCACCGCCGAGCCTGCAACATAAGTCTTCTTTTTTCAAATGGTGTTTCATTAGATCAGAGAACACTTCGAGGACTAGGTCACCGCCATCATGCCCGTAACTATCATTAATACGTTTGAAGTAATCAATATCAACTACGCAGGCGAATAAGCTAGATGTTTGACTTGGGCTGAATAGTTGCTGTTGTTCAATAATGAATTGCAGCCCGCGGCGATTGTAGAGCCCGGTAAGCGGGTCTTTTAGAGACAATTCCAAATAACGCTTTTTTTCATCCACCAACAGGGTGGTGATGAGACCGAGGCCAGTCATAACAAACACGGTTGCATGGGCAATGACGGTCAATGAATACAAGGTCGCTAAGTTATGTTCATGGGTAATAATACTTAGCTGTGAAATGGGCACTAATAGTAAAATGCATTGCGCCATTGACAACACAGTGTTGCCAATATTCTTTTCACATACAGCGCGTTTAGTGGTGAAGTAAATAAGTGCGGGTAATACGCTTAATGTAAAGCAGGCTTCGACAAGGGCAAGTTGATTGATATTTTGAGTGAGGAGGGCAAATACAGAAAAAATAGCACCATGCGCAATGATTATCTTATTGAATCGGCTGGGTTCGTCGTGGTTATAAATGGATAATTGTAGCAACGTCATGGAAATCATATAAATCACCACACCAGAGCGAAAACTTGGCGCAAGGTCTAATAAGTCTTGGATCCACAGCCATGCAAAGCCAATTACACCAAGGTAAAAAAACAGGTTAAATAAGTAAATCGAGCGGTTATTAAAACTACTGCGCATCAGGCGCGTGGCTATAATGGAGCAGGTTACTACCGTAATGAGTAAGAAGACAAAAAAGCCGTGGTAAAAGTAATTCTCTACGTTACTAGCCATGAGTCGCACTGAAAAGCTCTAGGTAAATAAAGCTTAGCACAGGAAAAATTACTCACCTTTAAATCCTACCTATGATTCAAAAATGCTTTAATCGTTAGTTCATTTATTGATAGCTAAGCTTTAAATTTTTAAAGAAGCTACTGCAATGAAAACATGTTTATTTTTAGCCTTATTATTTTGCTCTGGGTCGGTTTTGGCTAATAGCGTCTGTGGTGGAACGACTGCCAATGGCTATGTACGCAATGCAGTAAAACTACCCAGCAAGGGTGATAACTTTACCAGCTACAGTAAAGTGGCTGAGCTGGCAGGGCGTACGTATGTTCATTCGCAGGTAAAAAACATTATTGTTGATGCCTACCAAGCGCTCCAGAAATCCCATCCAGATAAACGATACAAATACGCTGAAACGGGCTTAGAAAATGGCGGGAAATTTAGCCCGCATAAAACCCATCAAAATGGTTTGTCGGTTGATTTTATGACACCTGTTATTAACAAAAAGGGGCTATCAGTTCATTTGCCTACACATGTGTTTAATCGTTTTGGCTACGATATTGAATTTGATAAACAAGGTCAGTTTGAACAGTTTAAGATTGATTATACCGCTTTAGCGGCTCATATTGTTGAGCTGCATAAATCGGCTACAGCAAAAGGTTACGATCTTTGGCGAGTGATCTTTGACCCAACCTTGCAAGCTGGGCTTTATAAAACCAAGTATGCCGACTATTTAAAAGAGCATATTCAGTTTTCGACTAAACCATCCTGGGTGCGACATGACGAGCATTACCATGTCGACTTTTTAGTGCCGTGTGAAAAATAAGCTAAGAAAGCTTGCTCATTTAAAACAAACTAAACATCACTGAAGCAATTAATAGTATTGCCATTAGGTAGTTAAATGCTTTTAAGCGCTTTGGGCTGGCAAGCCAGTGTTGCAGCTTTTCGCCAAGTAAAGTCCACGAGCTGACACACGGCAGGTTAATTAAGCCAAATACGAGGCTTACGATTAACACTGAGGTGAGGTTTTTGTCTGGGGCATACAAACTAACCGCGCTTAATGCCATTGCCCAGGCTTTTGGGTTCACCCATTGAAATAGTGCAGCCTGAATAAAAGTAAACGGCTTACTTTCACTACTGGCTTTTTGTTGTGCGTTACTTGTGGCAATTTTAAACGCCAGATATAGCAAGTAAGCAATGCAAAATACTTTTAATATCAAATAGCTTGGAGGGAATAAGTCAAATAGCTGCATGATGCCAAGGCCCACCAAAACCAGCATCAACATAAAGCCAAGCGTCACGCCAAGTAAGTGTGGTGTGGTTCTTTTAAAGCCAAAGTTAGCACCTGAGCTCATCAACATTAAGTTATTTGGTCCAGGGGTAATTGATGACACCAAAGCAAATAATGCCAAGGCTGTTAAAATTTCAAAACTCATCGCTATCTCTCCATTTGAATTAAGATGCAATTATAAGTTGTAATACGCGCAATTTTTGCGCTTAATGTTGTTGTGTATGTTTATGGTTCACAATCAAAAATGAAAAAAGATAAAATTAACGACAGAATATTGCATGAGCTTAAACGCAATGGCCGAATTGCCAATGCCGAGCTGGCAGATAAAGTGGGTTTATCGCCATCGGCATGCCTTCGTAGAGTGCAAGAATTAGAAAAGCTTGGGGTTATTGCAGGGTATCGGGCGGTTATTAATAATCAGGCTTTTGGCTTAGGATTTATCGCTTATGTTGGGGTTGGTTTAAATGAGCACTCAACAGTATCTCAGCGAGCATTCGAACACGCTCTTGAGTTTATTGATGAAGTAAAAGAGTGCCACAATGTAACTGGCTCGTTCGAATATTTGCTGAGGGTTGAGACGGCGGATCTCAAGTCCTACAAAGCGTTTCATGCAGATGTACTCGGCTCAATTCCACAGGTACGAACCATTACCACTCACGTGGTGATGGAATCACCTAAGGATGAACGCGCTTAACAATAGAGTTCGTACCTTTTTTGTTATTAATTTATTGCGAGCTATAAGGCCTTAGTCTAGAATCTTCGCGTTAAAATAATAATATATAAGGAAATTACGTGAAAACGTTTAAGCCTTTTTTGGCGTTTATAGCTTTAGGTTTATTAGCTGGCTGTCAATCGACAACCGAAACAGGTGTATCGATGGCACGCTTTGAGGGCCCAGAGATCAACAGTGACCCCTTTCATTTTCGTGCAACCGTTGGTACAGATACAAGCAAGATCATTGCGAAAGATACCAGCGAGAGTACATCAACGAGTACTGCGATAACGACTTCGATGAGTATGACCTTAGGTTATTCGACGGAGCTTACCGTAGGGGCTGGTATTGGTGGCGATCATGATTATGAAAAATATGCTATTAAGCATCAGTTTTATGGCAGCCCTTTAGAATCGGCCGTCGAGAAAAACTTCTCTATGGCTGTCAGCCTTGGCTATATTCGCAGTGAAGATGCGGGGTATGGTCCACTATTAGCGGGTAATTATGATGACGATACCTATGATTGGGATTTATCGCACGATACTTATGATATTGCACTCATTTCAGGATACCGCTTAAGCTCAAAAGCCTTATTATACGGCAGTGTCTTTTATCAAAAAGGCACTATCGATGTTGATTATACCCAAATGTATTACCGTACAGAGGAAGGTGATGTATTTTTATCGGGTGCATGCAGTGATACGCCAGAGCAGTGCCTTGATTTTAGTGCTGATTACGATGGTCATAATGCAGGTGTCAGCATTGCACTTGAATATGCATTTACGCATTGGTTCGCTATTACAGGTGAAGCTGTTTATAAATCGATGAACTGGTTTGATCGCAGTGAAAGCGAGACAGCGGCAAATGTAAACTTTGAATTTAGGTTTTAGGTTTTAGGTTTTAGGTTCTAGGTTCGGTTTTTCGAGAAAAAGGCATTAGCAAGCGCTAGTGCCTTTTTTGTTTAACGGGCAGTTAGCGCAATAATCAGCGGCTACAAGTTGGTAGTGTAAGCAGCAGGTTTTACGCATAAATGTCAGCGTATTGTTTTGATCACGAAAGCGATGTTTACCACATAGCTTTTGCCATGGTTGAAAACGCTTTGCTATAAATTCTATCGATTTCTCTGGCCAGCAAGCGATTAACGCTGCGTGGAAAGTATCACTTTGTAAACGTTTTAATAATCCTTCATTTAGCCTGTATTGCAATGGCAGGTTATCATTCCAAGCTTGCTGGTGGTCAAATAAATGATTGGCTGCCAGTTCTATCAAATCTGCATTATTAAAAGAGTCATGTTGAACCATGATATTTAAATTAGCCAAACCATAAATATGTGAGCCCGTTACCCGCTGCTTAATATTGACCAGATCAGGAATGCAACCAAGGTGCTCTACACTGGCTACTAATAAGTAAATAACTTGCCAGCTCAGTTGTAAGTAGAGATTGATTGCGACATATCCCTCAGTAACATTTGTCCCTCTTAATTTTATAGCGTTAGCCAAATTGGTTAGTTGCTTGCTAGTTAAACTTTGACTGCTAAACCATTGTTCATCGTTTGTTGGAGTTAAGAACGTCAGCAGTGAACACTGCTGACGTAAGGCTAACTCAGTCTTATTATGCTGTTGTGTTTGCAAGTGCATATTGCGCCAATGGGTTTTGCAAATCACCTGCATACTGCAAGCTTGAAGCTGGGTCGGTAATATCAACCATTTGTTGATTATTACGCAGCTGTAAGCGGTTTAAGCATGACAATGGGAATGACTCAGCAAATAAATCATGCACAGCAAACTTGTCTTTTAGCGCTGGGTGGCTCGCCTGATACTGAACAATTGTATCGGCGACGGCTTGCCAAAATTGTTGTTCGGTCAGTAGGCCATCAGTTACTAAAATTGCCGAAAGGTAACGGAAGAAGCAATCGAAAATGTCAGTAAAAATAGACAACACGGCAACGCCTTCTGGAATGGTTACCTTAATCCGCTTTATTTCATCATTCAGCTCGATGTTACTATTTAATAAGGCAATTTCTTCACCAATGTCTTTAATGAATACGCCTACCGGAACATGATTGTTAAATCGAATGATGAGGTTTTCACCATGTGGCATAAAGACTAAATCATACTGGTAAAAACAATGTAGCAATGGTGTCATATAAGCCTGTAAGTAGTGGGCTAGCCACTTATCAGCACTTAGCCCCGATTTGGCAATTTTAGCACTTACAAATGAACGGCCTTCGCTATCGATATGAAGCAGACTTGCCATAGTGGCAAGGCTTTCATTCTCGTCCATATATTGAGCAGGATTTTCACGCCAAAGAGCCGCCATCATTTTCTTATAAGGGTTATCGCCAAGCGCAGGATGAGTGTAATACTGCTCATCAAAGCCAAGGGTTGCGACTTCTCTTAAAGGTTGAAACTTCAGTGATTTTAAATAGCTATCTTGGTTTACTAAGTCGAACAACCATTGATTTATTGCCGGAGTTACTTTCATATAGGCGCTCGATAAGCCCCGCATAAAGCCCATATTTAAAATCGATAAGGCGGTTTTAACATAGCATTTGTGTGGTTTGCTGATGTTATACAGGGTACGAATTGATTGCTGCGGTAAATAACTATCTTGCGAGTAGCCTAAGCACACAATGTGTTTTTGCGAGATATGATAGCTATAAACATGGACTAATTTGTTGAACCACTGCCATGGGTGCATAGGAAATAACAGATAGTCACTTGGCTTTAAACCTTGCTCAGTTAGTGCTTTTTCAAAGCGCAAACGCTCAGCTACATCAAGCTCATCGGCAATCAAGCTCTCGTATTTATAATCATCGGTACTTTTAAAGGTGGTATGCTGTTTGTGGCACGCAAGCCATATTATTTGAAATGGGATTGCGGCTTCTGGGGTATATTGGTGAAAATCTTGCGAGTTAAAACCAATGCGGCCATTGTTGGCAATAAAGCTTGGGTGACCCATGGTCATTTGGGTTTCGATCACTTGAAAATCTGCGTCTGCTAATTGCTGAGCGCTATAGCGATTATTTTTAAATTTAAATGCAAAGCCACTGAGTGTGCTCGCGAGTTCTTCGAGATAGGTGCCAAGCATTGATTTGTCTATGTTTAACTTGTCATTACACTCAAGTACAAACGAGATAGCGTCTAATGGCTGGCTGTGGTTAAGCGCCATTTTAGTAATGCTATTTGGATCTACTTGTAGGTGATTAAGCAGCATTGATTCACCTTTAAACTGATAGCTTTGCCCACCCATGGTATGCAACACGTAATGGTTTGGTTTTTCACTGTCGTAGCTAAATAGTCGTTCGTGATAAAACTCACTGAGCATTTTGGCAATCAGTAAACGGTTTGCGTATTGCCACGCTTGTTGGTCTAGATGTGAGGTACTGCAAGATGGCGTTGCTTGTTGCACTGCGGGACCTTGCTGTGAAGTGTCGAATCGAGACGAAAGATGCTGTAAGTAATTAAAATGATCTTTTTCTAAACTACCTAGTAATGCAGTTTTCTCACCTAATTTAATAACTTTATGATGGCTGAAACCTGCCTTTAAGTTAAGGCGATGAATTTTATGATTGGCTACATCTGGCTCCACAATCACTCGCTCACATGAGAGGGTATTAAACATAAACTCTAATACCGACTGCATAACAGCAAGGCTAAACCCTGCAACAGAGAACTGCTTTGGAGCGAGTAAAATATGTATGCCCAAATCGCCGTTTTTAAGCGCTAGGTGGTTCTCAAGTTTCAGTATTTGAGGTTTGTAAATTTCAATTAAAGCAATGGGTGTTTGGTTTATTTCAAGCAAATAGGCTTGTTGAGCCTCATCTTTATTGAGTGTTGTATAAAATTCTAAAATTTCTTCGGGTGAATGTTCCATTGCTCCCCAAAATTGAGCTTGGGGATGTTTAAGCCAAGGGGTAATAGTTGTTAGATCGTGTTCAGGGTTTAATGTTCTGATTTTTACATCACCAAGCAAAGCGTGCTTGATAGGAGTTTCAGTGATATTTTTCATAATTGTGTTCTCTTAAAAATTAATAACTGTGAATAGGGTCTGTTGAGGTATGTTTGTTGCGTAAAAAAAGCAAATAAAACAAACATAAAGTGATGGCAAAGCCGACAGACCCCGTCAGTAATGGGGTGTTAAGTTCAAAGCGAGATACTAAATCTCCCGCTAAAAATGAGGCGCAGATGACACCGATATTTTGCATAAAATGAAGCTTGGCAAAGTCGCTTGAGTAAAAACGTGGTTCGCTCATTGCAAACAACATGACTTGTAGACGCACGGTTAGTAAAAATAGCCCAATAGCAAATACAACACGGCCGAACACAAGCCATTGCCAGTGTGAACTAAGTTGTATAAATAGGCCGATACTGCTCAACACAAGTGCATAAGCGATTGTTTTACTGTGCTTATTGGTTGCGGCTTTGTTTTTGGTTGTAATCAAAATGACAAGCGCAACCCAAGCAGGGATAGCAAACACAGCGCCAGCTAAAAGTGCATTGCTGAAATTGCTTACTTGTTGCCAAAGTAGCGTAAAGTATGGCGTTGCTAAGAACATGCTGAAGTACACGCCCATAGATATAACTCCTAAGCGAATTATGTAGCCAGGGAAACGCTGTCGTTTTACTGATGATGCGCTTAATTCCCTTGGCTTGTAGCTTACTTTTAATAAGTAAATTAAATACAAGCAGAGCATAACTTGTAAGCAGTCACCCGCAGCCATCACTAAATATAAAAAGCGCGGCTCAATACTTTGAATGATCAAGCCACCTAATAAAGCACCGCCAATACCACCAAAGTGTAAAAGCACGCTAAATAAAGCAACGACACCGAGGTGCTGTTGTTTTTCTTCGATACTTAGAACAAAGGGATAAATAAGCAGGTAACTTGCTTTAAATACCAGCATGAGCTGTGATAACAGCCAAAAGCTCCACACGTTTTCGCTGTAAAAGCACGCAACACCTAATAGCCCTGCAATTATTTGGGTGATCACCCATAAATACAGTTCATGCACGTGCTGTGCTATTTTCGCCCATACAGGGAAAGCACACATCACGGTGATGCAGCAAACAGCAATATAGGCACCAATGTGATTACTTGATTGCAAACCAAATTGGGCACTAAAAAACTGCGGGTAAAAGGGCAAAATCATGGTGTCGCAAACAACAGAAATAATCGTCAGCAACACCAAGCTTGACTTTAATGCGGGTTGTTTCATGCTATTTGCTTCTGTTTTTCGTTGACAACATCGGGTAAACCAAACTCTTGAAAGGCAATTTGCGTTTCAACAGGATAGGGGGCATAACCTAAGATTGAGCGCAGAATATGGCTGTTTCGATAGCAGGCCATGCCCAGATCTGGCGTTACAAAACCATGACTGTGTAGCTCAGCATTTTGTACAAACAGCCTTTGAAGCTTGTCGATACTATAATTTCGCTCAACAGCAAAGCACCCGTTATCTAGCCAATTTATTTCGCTCATTAAGCCACTTAGAAAATCGGGTAACTGATAACTAAAGCCTGTTGCCATAATGACCTGATTACTATGTAAGCTAAATTCAGCCTGCTGTTCACTGTGTCTAAAAACTAACTTACTGCCTTGTTTTTTAATGAGCTCGCTGTTGGTCAATAACCTTGCGCGGTTTACCCCTTGAATATCAAGTTGATAGAGCTGATCATATATCTGATTAATTAACTCTGAGTTGATGCCTTTGTATAAATTACGTTGCTTGGCTAGTAACTCCTGTTTGGTTGTCTGTTCTAGGTTATAAAAGTAATCAACATACTCTGGAGAGGTCATTTCTAGCGTGAGTTTCGTGTACTCAAGAGGAAAGAAACGCGGCGCTCGCGTTACCCAATTGAGTTGGTAGTTATGCTGTTTAATGTCACACAACAAATCATAAAATACTTCAGCAGCACTTTGCCCTGAGCCAATCACAGTAATGCTCTTACTATTTACTAACTCATCCCGTTTATACAGATATTCAGTGGCATGGCAGAGCTGTGTATCTTCTGCCTGAACAGCAGGTGGATAATAAGGTGAGGGACCTGTGCCCAGTACCAGGTGACGACAATAAAGCGTTTTAGTTTGCTTTGCTGATTCGACAGTGAGTACATAGAGCTGCTTAGTGTGATCAAACTGGCTATGAATGACTTTATGACCAAATTGTATGTTACTTAATTGGCTTGCTGCCCATTGGCAATACTGGTTGTATTGCTCACGCAGTAAAAAGAAGCTTTCTCGAATATAAAACTGATACAGCTTACCTTGTTGTTTCGCGTAGTTTAAAAAGCTGTATGGATTGGTTGGATCTGCCAATGTGACTAAATCCGACATAAACGGTGTTTGTAACGTAACACCATCGAGCATCAGCCCTGGATGCCAATTAAATTCATCACGTTGTTCTAAAAATAACGAATCAAGTGTTTCAATTGGTTCAGCTAAACATGCCAAACTGAGGTTGAACGGACCAAGACCCACGGCAATTAAATCGTATACTTTATTCATGGCTAGTTTCCTCAACTTTTAGGCGTGCCTTGATGCTGTAGGCGCAGGCTTTAATATCAGCTGCAATGCTTTTAATGTCTTCAATTTGTGTGTTTGGATTAAGTAACGTGAACTTTAAGTAGTTGATACCTCTAAATTTGGTGCGAGCAATGGCACACTCACCTTGTTTGAATAGCTCATCTTTAATTTGATAATTAAGCAGGTTTAATTGCTCATCACTGAGGTTTTTATCATTAAAGCGAAACACTAGAGTGCTGAGTTCAGGTTGGTGAATTAGCTCAAATTCAGAGTCTTGTTTGAGTGCCACATAACTACTACGGGCTAATGCCATAACAGAAGAAAACACTTTGCCAATCTGTTCGTGGCCCATAATGCGTAAAGTTAGCCAAAGTTTTAAGGCATCAAAACGGCGAGTCGTTTGAATGCTTTTATCAACAAGGTTTGGTGCTGCTTGTGGGTTGTCGTTAAACGGATTTAAATAATCAGCATGATGAGTTAAATGTTTAAATTGTTTTTTATTAGCAACAATAAATGCACTGCTACTGACAGGTTGTAAGAATGATTTGTGGTAATCTAACGTCACCGAGTCAGCCTGTTCAATGCCATTGAGTAAGTGACGGTGATCGTCTGCGGCAAGTAGTCCACAGCCATAAGCGGCATCGACATGAAGCCATAAATTATCAGCTTTGCACCGCGCTTTTAGCTTATCTATAGGGTCTATTGAACCAAAGTCAGTTGTGCCTGCAGTAGCGACAAGCGCTATAGGAATATTGCCTTGTGCTTTACATTCATCAATCGCTGCATCAAGTGCGGCTAGGTCCATTTTAAAATCTTTATCAACTGTAACCGGAACAACCGCGTTGTAGCCAAGGCCCAGTAAAGCGGCTGACTTTTGAATACTAAAATGGCTGACTTCAGAGCAAAAAATACGGTAGCGATGGGCATCAGGACCTAAACCAAAATCGCGATTTAGGTGCCCAGATAAACGCTCTGCTGCATGATCTCTAGCAAGTAACAATGCCATTAAATTAGATTGACTGCCGCCACTTGTGAATATGCCATCGGCAGCAGCACTTAAGCCAATACGTTCGATACTCCAGTCAATTAGCTTTTGTTCAATGAGCGTCCCGCCAGCACTTTGGTCCCAGGTGTCTAATGAAGAATTTATAGCAGTTAGTAACTGTTCGGCTATCACCGCAGGGTAAGCAACGGGGCAGTTTAGGTGGGCAACATATTTTGGATGATGAAAGTAGACTGCATGATCTAAATATAGAGATTTTATTTCGCCTAGCGCTTGCTCAACGTTATTGAGAGGTTGATTTAGTTCAACACTGGCAATTTGTTTACTGAGCTCCTTATGACAGACACCAGAATGAACTTGTTTTGCTGAACGCAATGCTTGGTGGATGAGCGACAGTGTTTGCATTGAAGCCATCTCATATTTGAGTAAATTATTTTCGTTAAAAATAAACGCATGGGGTTGTTCATCAACATTTATTGATGAATGGGTATTAAGCACGGGGGCTAATTGATTCACGACTCAATTCCTTCTTAGTTAATTTGAATCGGGATCGTAATGATAGTGATTCTCAATATCAATAATAATAAATCATTAATTTACTTTACAATTTAATTACCTTTTTTAGGTTGAAGGTGTTTTGTTTTTTGTTTTATCTAGTAATAAATAATTGTAATCAAATCAAAGATTCTAACTAAATTAATCCCTTTTTTGGGTTCTATTTGGCAGCGTTCTTTTGCTTTTTCGATGAAAATGCTCACAAATAAAAGCAATAAAGCCATCATTTAAGAAAACTATAATAGGTAGGTGAGAGGTTTTAAGAGCTAAGTAAACACACTTTGAGCTGCTATAAAATGCTTAAGCAAAGTGAGGATTCTGCGAATAGTTATTTTAAAAAAAGCTGTGTCAAAAAGTGGGTGAGGATTAAATTAATTGAAAATAATGTTGCCATCGCTGTTTGCTAGAATGGCAACAGGAACTTTAGTTTATAAAAATACATAAGCAGCGGGGAGTAGCATACCGCTAATCACTAATACAGAGCGGCTGCCCCATGGGCTATTTTTACCCTTGATCATAAACAAGCCGCTGATTGCTAAAAACAGTAGCAGCCCAGCAAAAATATCAGAAAAAATCACCCACGAAGCTTTTGTCTCGTTCAAGTGTAAGCGGTTAAATGCTTGAAATACATGACGAGGCTCAATGGCTTCATAGTTTATGATATCTTGATTGAGTTTAAGGCTGAGGTTGTTACCGTTTTTTAAAAACACCTTAAACTCTTGCGGCGATACCCAATAAGAGGCCTTTACCGGCTCGCTTACATCAGCATGAGAGATAATTTGCTCAATCAGCAACTCGTCATTATCTAATTGCCAAGTTTCATCGCTCACACTGATTTGCTGGTGGCTTACTTTGTAGTTTGGGTTCCAATCATCTTTGTGGTTCACTGCAATGCCAGAAACCGCAAAGATAATCACTAAACCAACACAAAAGTAACCAATATCGCGGTGTAAGTTTCTGTTTAACTTAAACCAGTTGATACTTGATTTATTACTCAATGATTTCAACTCCGCTCGGTACGAGCTGATAAATAGCCATTGCTTCAGTCACTGAGTTTACATCAAAACTTTCGCCGGCTTGCTGCGCTTTGTGAGCAAGTAGCGCTTTAGTGCGGCCAAGGCTAAGCTGAATTTTATCGAGTTTACCAGTTACGATAGCTTTACTACCTTTAGCCGTCATCGGGAACACCATGTCGCCATCTTCAACTTTGATACGTAAGTTTTCAAAGCGCTTGTCAGATGCAAGTGTCATCCAGCAACCACGTTTTTCGCATACCCCAGTGATAGTCCCTTCCACGGTAATTGGACTTGCAAGGTAATCGTCTGGTGAGGCCATAACCGTCGAAATTTTAATGAGTTTGTCACTGTCGACTTGATTGCCAAACTGTAAGCTAAAGGCGTGTTGGCTAAAGCTTAAAAGCGCCAATGAGAATGCAATAAATGTTTTTGATTTTAGGAACATAGTGGTTGCTTCTTTAAATAAAATTAAGCCTTAGTTTAAGCGATTTACTTGTATGATAAAAGCTTAATGAGATTAAAAATGATTTGCAATTATATCAAACCTAGATCAATTGCTTTTAATGCTGCACGGGTTCTATCACGTACATCTAGCTTTCTGAGAATAAAAGACACTTGATTACGGATAGTCCCTTCAGACTTATAAAGTGCCTCGGCGATTTCACTATTTGAATAGCCTGCAGCGATTAAATTGAGCACTCTAAGCTCGCTTTTACTTAATTTATCAGGAGTTGCTAAAGAAGTATCGGTTGTTTTAGTGGGCTTATTCAAAATTCGCTCGGTGATCGCAGGAGCTAGCGCTGAGCCACCTTTAGCAAGTGTTTCGATGGCGCTGACCAAGCGCTCTAAATTAATATCTTTTAACGCATAACCCTTAGCGCCATAGCGAATACATTCTAGCACTTGTTCACTATCATCAAAGGTCGTGAGTACCAGTACTGGTTGCCTCAGCTGTTGTGCTTGCATACTTTTCAGTACGCCAATACCGTCTAGAATAGGCATGCGAATATCAAGGAGTACAACATCAATAGAATGTTGCTTGAGCATCTCAAGAGCCGTTTGGCCATTGTCAGCCTCAGCCACGACTTGAATATTTGCTTTAAGGGCGAGTAAGCTTTTTAAGCCTTCTCTTAATAATGTTTGGTCATCAACGAGTAATACCCTAATCATTTTTTACGCCAAAGTATGTGGATTAAGTTTATGAGGTAACGTTGCAGCAATCGCAAACCCATTATTATTTTGTTCAAACTCGATTGCCCCTCGCACTAAAGCTAAGCGCTCTTGCATGCCTGTTAAGCCATTGCCTAAGTTCAGCTTGGGCATTTCGCCGCCGTTATCATAAATAGTGAGATGCACTGAATCAGCTTGGAGGTCTAAGCTTACCGACAGCTCGGTCGCATCACTGTGTTTAATACAATTCGTAATCGCTTCTTGCACAGTATGAAATAACGTTTGTGCCAATAACGTATCACTTATTTTTATATTTTCATCGTAATTGAGTGTGACATTTAAGCCTGTAACATGGCTGCACAGTGAATTAAGCGATGCATGTAAATCAATGGTTTGGTTTGCTCGCATTGACGAGACAGAGTCACGCACATCATTTAATAACATGCGGGTAATTTGCTGTGCTTTAGTTATGTGTTTTGGTGCTTCATGATTAGCACAATGATTGGCGACTTCTAAGTGAATACTGAGTCCTGTAAGGTGGTGGCCAAGGGTATCATGTAAATCTCTGGCAATACGAATACGTTCATCGCGAGTTGCGGTGTCGTTTAAAAGCGCTTGAGTTGCTTTTAATTCACGTAATAAATGGGCTGCTTGTTCTTTGGCTTTACGCTCAGAAATAAGCCGAGTAGCAAAGCGATAGGCAAAGCTATTGTATAAAGTGAAAGCCAACCCGTTGAGCAATACAAATTGCTTATCAAAGCCATAGTGAAGCGTCAGCGCCATCAAAAAGGGCTGGCAAATGAGTAAATAGAGGCTGGCTTTGTTTGGCTCGTAATCGCTGAATTTAACTAAGAAGATGATCAATAGAATTGCAACAAAGCCAATATTAAATAGCCACATCAATAGCACAACATTAGCGATAGTGAAGTTCAAAATACGGGTTTGATAGTGCTTAAATCGTGATCTGAAAAACTCAAAATAAATTAAAAAAGCAAAAAAGCTTATAAATAACACACTGATCAAAAACGTATTTATTGTACTAAAACTTAGCTGCGCCGACTCTGCTCTTTGCGACCAAGCGTGCAGAGTATAAATAAACACAAACCCCCAGGTGATTGCTGAGAGTATGAAATCGCTTCGATGTATCAACGTTTGCAAGAGTTTGTTCATACGCTTAGTTTAATCCGCAATTATTCGTTTATGTATATGACAAATGTCACGATTAAATATGTGACATTTGCAGCAAGTCAGCCCTAATGGTGAGGCGTTAAACTGCATTAAAACACCAATATAGGGACATTATCATGACCAAACATGAATTTCTGCGAAATAGTCTTTTTTCTTATCTGTTGATTGCAGCTTATTGTTTAGCAGCATTATTTGTTGATGATGCCAAGGCCGATGAGCAATCACAGCAATGGAAAATGGAGGTCGGTGCTGCACAATTGGCCATTGATACAGCATGGCGAGATCACGATATTCAAACCATGGTCTTGCCATACTTCAACGCCCGAAAAGGCAACTGGCGCATAGGGCCTAAATATGGCTTAGTGCAATATGCCTTTTTACAAGGCGAAGAATTTGAAGCGTCAATGGGGCTTAGTTTCCGAGATGAAACCTACGATAGCAGTTTAATCTTTAGTGATGAGTTGTCGGATGATGAGGTTTTCACTGACTATAAAGACGGCAAAGGTGAGCTAACCTTCAGAACGCAGCTGCAATATAAACAGCTTTTTGTTCGTTTAGCGCAAGATATTTCGAATCACTCCGATGGACTTACGTTTCTTGCCCGCTATAACCTACCGATTTATGGCCAAGGATTAGGGTTACAGCTAAGTGCTGATCTCGGTTTTTATTGGCAAGATAAAAAATACACTCAATACCTGTATGGCATAGCTAATGGCAATATCGCCCCTGAGTTTGGCAGATATGAATATCAGCCAAGTGCAGCCCTAAACCCATTTACCTCGCTAAACCTGACTTATGTTTTTAATGAGCAGTGGTCTGTTTTTACGAGCTTGCGGTATGAGCAACTTGACTCAGCTATCAAAAAAAGCCCGCTCGTGGGTGAAACTGCCAAGCAGCAATTCGCTGCAACTATAAATTATCGTTTTTAGAAAAAGGGATGAGCAATGAATTATCTACTGAGATTATGCATTTTACTCTTACTTACTGGTTGCAATAGCGCTGAAGAGGAAGTGTTTGACGAAGACGATTTATACCAAGGTGTCTATGAAAATGACTATTATGTTTATAACTTTAGCGAGTACCCGGTTGATTTTTATATGATGAACCTACGAAACAACACACCAACAAGCGCAATTTATAAGGAGCAGAACTTCCAACAATCAATCGATGGCTACGGTGGTTTTGAAAAGCTTAACTTTAAGCGTTCAGTGGTCTCAAAGGTTGGCTTTGCAGCTTTTTATGATGCTGAAATAAAAGCTCATCTACAAAAGTGGGTTGTTAGTGATATAGCTAATTATGTGATCAGTTATATGGATGGCGAAACGCTGAAACTGGCTTTTTTAACACGCACTGAGGCTGTAGATAGTGGTGATTACCCTGTGGTTAGGCTGGTTAGTTTTATCGGCAATACGAACTACAGCTATAAACTTGCTAATAGTGAATTAACTGAAGCAACAGCAACAGCTTATATACCGCTAACTCATTGCGCTAGTGACTTACAAATTGCAGGTTTTGAATTTGATTTTTGTAACTTAGAGCAGCGTGGTTACTTAATTGTGCTGCTACCTAATGAGCAACTAGCAATCATCAAAGAGTAGTGCTTTATGACAATTTCGTGAATATTGTGATAATGTAACTTTTTATCGTTTCATTGCTTTATAATGCCTTTTTTATTTGTATGATAAAGCTGGTTTTAGCTTGGAGTTAGCATGGTTTCACGTCGAGAGTTTTTAGTAGGGGCGGGCACATTAGCCTTTTTAGGATTATCAAAAAGTGCCATAGGTAAGGTGTCGTTAGGTGATTTAAAAACAACAGCTGTCGGCTTTGGTCCGTTAATTCCTGATCCAGATAAATTGCTCGACTTACCCGAGGGCTTTAGTTATCAAATAGTTTCAAGCCTAGGTGAGAAAATGTCTGATGGGTTTACGGTACCCGATAAAGCCGATGGCATGGGCTGTCTAGCGCTTGGTAATGACCGTGTTGCATTAGTGAGAAACCATGAGCTCAAACCAAAAGATTTAGCGAAAGCTGAAGCAAGTATTGCCAACCATAAAACGCCCCTGGCTTTTGATACTAACAGTGACGGTGTGGCGTTACCGGGTGGCACAAGTCATATCGTTTATAACTTAAAAACCCATCAAAAAGAGCAAGAATACCTGTCATTGGTTGGCACTATTCGTAACTGTTCTGGCGGTATTACGCCATGGGGCACTTGGCTTACGTGCGAAGAAACCACCGATACTAAAGCCGATGGATTTAATCAAGACCACGGCTATATTTTTGAAGTACCCGCAAATAGCAAAGGCTTAATTAAACCTGAGCCATTAAAAGCCATGGGTCGATTTAACCACGAAGCGGCTGCTGTTGATCCGCGTACGGGCATTGTTTATTTAACAGAAGACAAAGGTGATAGCGTCTTTTATCGTTTTATTCCAAAGGAATATGGCAAGCTGCATAAAGGCGGGCAATTACAAGCTATGGTGGTAAAAGGTAAGCCACAATTCGATAGCCGTAACTGGAATAATAAAGCTATGGGGCTACATCAAGAGCTTGAGGTTGAGTGGGTCAATCTAGATAACCCTGAAAGCCCGAAAGACGACTTACGCCTGCGGGGCTATAAACAAGGTGCGGCACTATTTGCTCGCGGTGAAGGTATTCACTGGGGTGATAAAGAGCTTTATTTCTGCTGTACCAATGGCGGTAAAAAACAACTTGGTCAGGTTATGAAATATCAGCCATCAGAATTTGAGGGCACAGATAAAGAAGCACAGCAACCAGGTAAAATCTCGTTGTTTGTCGAAAGTACTAGCAAAACCCTTTACAACTTTGGCGATAACCTAACCGTGTCACCTAATGGTCATTTAATTGTTTGTGAAGACCAGTACACCGATGTGGTTGATAATCATCTTCGCGGTGTGACACCCCAAGGCCAAGTTTATAATTTTGCCCGCTTAGTGGCGCAAACCGAGTTGGCAGGTGCCTGTTTTTCACCAGATGGTAGCACTTTGTTTGTGAACGTTTACTCACCGTCAAAAACACTTGCTATAACAGGCCCATGGCATCAGTTTAGTGTTTAGTTAAAGCCTATTTAAAATAGCCACTGCGAAGTGGCTTTTTTTGTACCACGAAAATTTATGTTCCTCTTTTTATAATCAGCTGTTCTAGTTAGAATCACTTTGTTTTACAGGAAAAAATAATAAAACCAAAACGGAGTTGATATGTCTGTTACTGAGCAGAGTCGAGAGCAAGTTAAAGAAAAGCTAGTTAAGCAAAGTCCACTTGCAGCCGCAATCGGCGTAGCGTGCTGGAGTATCCCAATCATTATTTTATGGATCACAGTATTTTCAATTAAAAGTGCTATTGGGCCAGTAATGTTAGTGATTAGCGGCGTACTCGTTGGCCTAGCCGTTCGTATTCATGGGCGTGGCTATGATCGTATCTTTTCAGTTATTTCACTTATTGCATACCTATCTGTAATCGCTGTTGCGCTCAGTTCAGAGGTTTTGATCAGCGGTACATTGTCTTTATCAATTTATGCTTTGTTATTTGCACTTGGCTCTTGGTCAGCAGCATTTATTGCACGTAAAAGCATTCCATTTATTGACCATAAGTTATTTGCTGAGGTGTATGAATCCGGTGAGCTGGCAGGGTATAAAAAAATTAAAAATCATTGGTTGGTAGTATTACCGAGTACCCTAATTGCTACATCATGTTTGAGTTTTGCAGGCGCCGTTGGTGCATTTGCTCACCAGCAGTATTTGTCTATTGAAAAACAGGTAGAACAAGAGCAACATCAAGCTGCTAAGTTTAGAGCAAAACATATTCCGACGGATGATGAGTTTCTTGCAACCTTGTCTGACAAAAAAGCATTTAGCTATGCTTTTGCCTATTATTCCGGTCGTCACTTTGATGAACGAGGCGTTTATCAAGGGAATTTTCCGCAAGATACATTTAAATCAGAAACTATTTTACGTTATCTCGTTGAACATAAAAATGAACCTAGAGCGCAATTTATTCTGGGAAGAATGCTTGCTTTTGAGCGTGGTGAAGCACTCATGGCAAGCTCAAGACAGAGCGGTGATCAGTTCGCTCGGTTATATGACATTTATCAATTCGGTTGCCATATAGATGCAAAGCAAGGACGTACGCTATTGCAAAGCTTTAAAAAGCTCGTAACAGAGCAGTCGGTGATCATCGATATTCAGCAAATGCAGAGTAATGATTTTCGTGATTATTGCGACATTCTAGATGACACCGAATTTGATTACCGTTATATCCGTGATTACAAAAGCTAATCCCCAAGCTCACTAATTATTAGTAACGGAAAGTTCTTTGCCGAGCGGGGCTGCCAGTCTGCAAACTCAATATTATTCACATTCAGTGTATTGAGTGCTTTTTTTGAGTAGCTCCAGCCTCTGGCTTTTTGTGCCACAGCTGCACGTTTTAGCTCTTTAGATAAACCAATCGTTAGCAAGTCATGATTAACCCCGCGTTTTGCATAAAAGGCTTTTTCACGAGCCACGGCTTTTGCAATTATTTCATCGTAATGAGTGCGTAAAGCCTGCCACTTGGTTGTTTTTTCTGGCTCTTTTAAATGGCTTACCATGGCATCAATATCGCTATCTCGCCAGCGAGCTGAAGCAGCATCGCCGTGCCAACCGACAATGGCGTTCTTAGCTATGGTGGTAGGGTTTCCTGCAAGCAATACGTAATTCGCACACGACGAAAAGCAAAATTGTTTTATATGAACTTTTAAATTATGCGCCAAAATTAATTCGGCGAGGTCCATACCTAAATCAACGTTTCCGCCACCACTGGTAATTTGTATGCTGTTTATGTTTGGCTGCTCAGTCAAAAGCTGTGCAACATGTTGATTGTTTTTGGCACTAATTTCGCCCTGATAAATAATGCGCTGCTCGCTTAGTGACACACCGGCAAAGCTTAACCAAGGGATAATTAAAAACAGACTAAAAAATACACGCAACATAAAACGCTAACCTTATAAATTGTATGATAATTCTATCATGCTTTTAGGGCTTTTTAGCGGCTTTTTTGGCGCTGACTTTAGCTGCGTGTTTAGCAATCCACTTAGTCATTTTTTTCATTAAAGCGGGCGGAAAATCATGGCCCATTCCAGGCACAACTTTTAACTTACTGCGCTTTATTAACAGTGCGGTGTTGATACCCGCAGACAGTGGCATAACAGGATCAGCGCTGCCATGAATTACTAATGTGGGGGCTTTAATCTTTTTTAGTAATTGCTCGCGATAAGGCGTTGCGGCAATGGCTGCAAGCTGACGTTTAAAGCCTGTTTGATTCGTGTGGGCCCGCTCAATATAGCGCTGTGCGTTGGCGTATAAAGCGTGTTCATCTTGTGGGTAGGCTGGGCTGCCAATGAGTTGGTTGAGCCTAACATTGTAATCAATCGCGGCTTCTTTATTACTGCTTCGGGGGCGTATTTTAGCGAGCTTTACTAGCAGGTTAATGTTTGAACCCGAAAACGATAACGGCGAGCTACTCGACATAATTGAAGTTAAGCTCAGTACACGTTTTTTATACTTTGCCGCGGCAATTTGCGCAATCATGCCACCCATCGAAGCCCCCACTAAGTGCGCTTTTTTGATAGCCAGTGCATCCATTAATTCTTTTACATCGCGAGCCATGTCATCGAGCGAATAGGGCAGCTTTGAGCGAATAGGTAATCGGCGGCTAAGCCAATGCTTCACCAGGCTCGGCTTGCCTAACTCATCTAACGATGAGGATAGCCCTGCATCACGATTATCAAAACGAATAACCCGAAAGCCTTTTTCTACCAAGCCAAAATAAAGCGACTCTGGCCAAACGGTAAATTGAGCACCTAAGCCAATAATTAAGATGATCACCGGCGCATTTTTATCGCCTTCATCTTGATAACTAATACAGATACCACTGGCTGTAAGGATATGTTCCATAGACTAACAAATAAGCTTACGCAGGTATCATCAGCTTAGTGTGTGAAGTTGGCAGTTTAGTGACAGTAAAAAGAATACTGACAGTAGGAGTAATTGTGTAGCTAGAAAAATAGACAGCACATGACTGCATGCTGTCTATTTTCAGGGAGTTTTCTTAGAAGTAAGCGGTAACGCCAATCCAGAAATTACGGCCTTTATCTTTAACGTTGTAGTCGTCTGTGAATGTGACTTCACTAATTACACCGCGACCTGTTAGGTATTCATACTCACCATCGCCATTTAGGTCGGTATAGCTAGTGCTATATGAGGTGAAATCTTCGTCTAATAGGTTGTTTACGCGGGCATTGATTTGCACGTACTCATTTACATAAAACTGCGCACCTAAATTAAGTAGATTGTAGTTTTTGTAGTAAAGCGCTTTGTCGTGCACGTTATCCCAACCGCGGTAACGGTCTGAACGATATACACCTTGTAGGTATAAGTTCATAAAGTCAGTCGCTTCCCAGTTTAGGGTAAGGTTTGCCATGTGCTCAGCTGAGTTAGTTAATGGCTGACCTTGTTCAGGACCGCTCTTTTGTTCGCTATCAGTCCACGTGTAGTTACCGTTAACAGACACTGTTTTAGTAATAGTGTATTGACCCGCAATTTCAACACCTTGAAGGTCTACTTCGTCGATATTGATCTTTTGGCTGTAGCTATCGTAGCCAAGTTGATCGTACTGACCTAAGTTCACACAAGGGCGTACATCATTAGTTTGTTCACAGCTTAAAATAGTGTCGCCGCGGGCAATTTTGTCTTCAAACTTGGTGTTGTAGTAAGTCACATTAATGTTGTGATCGCCATCAAGCGAAGTCCAGTAAAGTGCAACTTCTGAGTTCACACTGGTTTCTGGTTCTAAATCTGGGTTACCCGCAAATGGGCTTGTGCCCTGACCACCAAATCCGGTGATACCGTCGTAAAGATCAGTGGTTTGCGGCGTTTTATAACCTGTACTCACACCACCTTTTAAGGTCCAAGTGTCAGAGAGGTTATATACACCGTAAACGCGCGGTGATACTTGTCTGCCAAATACATCATGGTCATCGTAACGAGCACCTAATGTAAAGGTGAAGTTGTCAGTTGCCATCCAGTTATCTTCGGCAAAGATTGAGTACATGTTTTGCTCTTGCACTTGACCTGCTTGGTCACTTTCAAGGCCAAATACGCCGTCTTTTAATTCACCGTCGATAAGCTGACCACCAATTGCTAGGTTATGGCTACCAAAGCTACCTGTGATAGGAATATCAAAGCGTAAGTCATAGGTATATTGGCTGCTTTCAAGTGGGCGAGCAGGGCGCGGTAAGAATGTTTCTTCGGCTAAGTCTTTACGTGCTTGCTCGTCCATTCCTTCGTATTCGCCAGTACCATCGTACATAGCTTGCAGCTCTAATCGCTCGCTTACACTCAGTGGTAAAGTACGGCCATTGTTTTGCGTATCAACATAAGATACAGAGGCTTTAATCGTTGCCCAATTAAGTTCACCATCATAACTGAGTGACCACCATTCACGGTCAAACTCTTGGTCTGCCGCATAACCTGCGCGCGGGTTTACTTGGCCGCGGCGGTCTTGCCAAATTGATTCAATGTTATCTTTAGTACCAAGCGGGTAAGTAATGGTGCCTGACTCAATGTCGTAGCTTGGCGTGTTGTCGTACACTTGGCTTGAGTTATCGTAATCAAAACGTAAATGATGCGACTCAAACGGTGTATAAGTTAAAGTAAAACCATACTGCTCGTTTGTATTATCAACGGTACGACCGCCACTACCAAAACCTAATGAACGAGCATGTACAACACCATTAGGATCGGTTGCTGGTTCAAATGTTGGCGATGATGCTTGTTGCTCGTAAACGCTGCCGCGTACACCTAAGCTTAATACGTCTTTGATAAGCGGACCCATCACACTAAAGTCAGTGGTAATGTCATCACCAAAATCATCGTTTTGTTGTAATGAACGGCTAAAAGATACTGCACCGCTCCAGCTGTCAGTGTGCTTTTTAGTGATGATATTAATTACACCACCCAGTGCATCTGCACCATAAAGCGTTGATGCAGGGCCGCGAATTACTTCAACGCGCTCAATGGCATCGACCGGTGGTACGTGGTTAAACGCGTTACCACCAAAGTTGTTTGGATAAATATCGCCATGGTTGTTTTGGCGTTTACCATCAATAAGTAACAGGGTGTATTCACCTGTTAAACCACGCATGCTTACACTGCCTTGGCCTGTTTTATCACGAGTTGTGCCAATGTCGATACCTTCTAAATACTGCACAGCATCAAGTACTGAGGTGAAGGCATGAGACTTAATATCTTCATTAGTGATAATTGAAATACTTGCAGGTGCTTCGGTAACTTTTTGCTCAAAACCCGTTGCAGTAATAACTAAGCGTTCCATATCTTGTTTCGGCTTAGCGTCATCAGCAAAGGCTGAAAAATGTGTTGTTATGGCAAGTGCCAGTAAGCTTGGTTTTATTGATTTCATTGTAGGTTTCCAGTTCTTTTTGTAGGTTATCCCTTTGAGGAACGCTGCGTATACTACAGAAATGAAAAATACAATCAATAACTATTCTTATTTAGATTAATCTTTTTCAAGTTGGCTTAACACTATTCACAATTAAGTTGCGTTTGTTTCTTAGCTAATTAATACGCTGTTACAAACAAGTTTTAGATTAAATACCCAAGGCAGATTCAGTTCCTGTATAGTGTTTTAATCATCATCATAAAAATTAAAATAATGAATTCAGATATCTCTTTAGCGCGCTTTAAGCAGTTTCCTGTGCTTATGTGGATCTTCTTATTTGGCTCGTTTATTACCCGTGGCAGCTATTACATGGTATGGCCATTTCTTGCGGTGATCTTGTACGAAAAGTTTGCTTTATCGGCGACAGAAGTCGGTTTGGTACTTACCAGTGCTGCCGTGATTTCGGTGTTTACCAGTTTTATTGGCAGTAGCCTCTCAGATAAAGTGGGCCGGCATACGCTGATGTACATTACTGGTGTGCTGTATATCATTTCTTTCTCGCTGTTGGCTGAGGTAGAAACCGTGGCCGGTTATGTGATTGTAATGACCTTATGCTCGATTGCGACTGCACTTTGGCGACCATTAACCAGTGCGGCAATTGGCGATATTATTGATGATGCACAAACTCGTGAGCTGGCCATGCAGTCGCTGTACTTTATTGTTAATGTGGGCTGTGCGGTGGGTCCATTAGTTGGGGTATGGCTAGGTTTAACCGGTGAGCAGTCGAGCTTTTATATTACCGCAGGGGCATTTGCTATTTTATTAGTGCTGCTTGTTTGGGGCTTTAATTTTAGTGATAAAGCCGCCAAAAATACTGCCGCAATCGACGAGCCTGAAGAGAAAAAACCAGCTGTACAAGGCAAGCAAATCTTACGTATTCTATTTGCAGATAAGCTGCTGCAGTGTTTAATTTTAGCCAATATTTTGTGCATGTTTATTTATGCGCAAATGGATAGTTCACTCATACAATACCTAACTCGTGCAGAGGCACCCGACCTACTTGCATTGATTTCTGCGCTTATATTTACCAATGCGATAGTGATCATTTCAAGTCAATTTCTGCTGTTAAAAATGATGGCGCGATTTAGCCTAACGGTACGAATACAAATTGGTTTGGTGCTATTGATGGTGTCGCAGTTTTGGCTCGCACTTAATCCAATCGATTTATTCTGGGGCTGGATAGGTGCGATAGTGGTGATGAGCTTGGCCGAAACCATTTTGTTTCCGACGATGAACGTTCACCTTGATAGACTCGCACCATCACACTTACGTGGAGCCTACTTTGGCGCTGCTTCGTTTTATGATTTAGGATTTGCTTTAGCACCACTCGGTGGTGGTTTAATTTTAGATTATTACGATGGCCCAACCTTATTCTTTGTAGCGGGAGGGCTTTGCCTTGTGGTGATTTACTTATACGCCATACTCGAAAAGTTACCCAGACCCGATTTCGCAAACCCAAGCTCGTAACCCTTAAATAGCCCCTTTGTGGGGCTTTTTACGCTTTAACAATTAATGACAGCGATATCAATTTACGTATTTTTTCCGAGATATTAGTTTGTAGTATCGGCTTATAATGTTAAAAAATTGTTTACCATACCGATAAGAACTCAATGAACGCACCTTACTCTTTGTGCATACGCTCGCTATTATGCTCGGCTGTATTGCTAACACTTGCTGCTTGTGGCGGCTCAGGCTCAGATGAAAAACAAACAACAACCCCTCCTGTAACCGAAACACCACAAAATCAAGCGCCGCAAATCAGCGGTCAATCACAGACTTTACGTGTTGGTGAAACCTTGAGTTTTAGCCCTGAAGTCTCTGATCCAGATAATGACCCACTTACTTTGTCTGTAACAAACTTACCAAGTTGGCTAAGTTTTAATGAAGCCTCAGCAAGTATCAGTGGCACGCCTGAGCAAGTAGGTAAGTATGCAAACATTGAGTTTACGGTCACTGATGGGCAGCTCTCTGCACAGCTTTTGATTGATATTAATGTAGAGGCCAAACTTATTGAAAATACACCGCCAACGCTCACGTCCACCCCATCGGATAGCAATGAAGGCCAAGCTTATACTTACCAGCTAACATTTACTGATGCACAAAATGACACTGTGGTAGTAAGTGAAGTTAGTAAACCTGATTGGCTTAGCTTTGATGCGACTAACCTCAGTTTTAGCGGCACGCCCTTGTTTGCGAATACGGGCGAACAGCAAATTCGTTTTCGTTATTCAGATGGCGAAGTGACGCAGCAGGCAGAGCAAACATTTAACATCGCTGCCAGAGCAAACTCAGCGCCTGTGGTGTCTCCACTGAGTAGTGAAGTTCGTGCTGAGCAGGCTTTGAGTGTGCAGTTAATCAGCACCGATGCAGACAACGATGATGTGAGCTTAACCTTAACAGGTTTACCAACGTGGCTAAGTTTTGATGAGCAAACTAGCATCTTATCAGGCACCGCGAGTAATGAAGAACTTGGTGAACATAAATTCACAATCACAGCCTCTGACTCACGTGTACAGGCAAGTTTTGAGTTTGCGTTAAACATCACCCAAAGTTATGTAGCCGAGGCACTCGAAACGGGTAATGCGCTGGTTGTGCCAAACAGTGAGTTGCTACTTGATGCGACCATTAATGAAATTGATACCCACAAAGCGCGCTTTCAAAGCATTAAAAATAGCTTATTTGCTTTTGGCTCAAGCTCCGCCCTTGAAGAATTAAGTTGGTATCCAACCTGGGATGCAACGCTATTAACTGCCACTTATCCATTCAATGAGCCAGTTCTACTTACCAACAATAGCTGGCAAGATGGTTACGAGACAAAAGTCAGAAACCTTGCTGTAGTTGGAACTAGTGATGGGGAGCTGGGCCGTTACTTGGTATTTGGTAGTAATCCTTATCGAAATACCATTAACGAGCAAATGACTCAGTTTTTGAAAAACAGCACCACCTGGTTAGCTGGTAGAGAAATAACCGCAGAGCAGCCACTTAAACTTGTATTAGCGCAACTTGATCAAAGCTATTACTTTCAAGATAGGAGCAAAACGCGAGAGTGGTTTGATAGTCAATATGAAGGCATGGTGAGCTATAACGACAATACAAGTTGTGACAATGACGCTTTAGCGGCGTGTTTAACAACTGACACGGATGTACTGATTATCTCTCAGCATGAGCGTGAAGGATTAAATATTGAGAATGTTGTGGCTGCAGTAAAGCAAGCTCAAGCAAATGATATAGCGGTGATCTATATTCAGCGTGATGGTAGTCAAACAGCACTAGGTAAAGCGCTATTTGAATTACTCCATGTGAGTGTTGCAGGTGATAACTATTGGCACCGATTAGAATTGGCACAGTGGAACCCAATTGCTATTAACGACAGTTTGCCAACTGATGCGCAAACTATTAAAGACTTACTTAGCCGCTTTAAAAGCAGCGAATTTAGTGTTGATTTAAGTGCCTGTGATAATCGTAGCTGCCCAGCTGAAAGCCAATATCAGCAACAGTTTAGTGATGCGGCAACGATCATAAATTCGGTTTTTAGAGGTTTTGACCAAGCGAAAACAGATATCTTTACTGAGCAGGGCTATCGCTTTTACCAGTTACTGGCGCTGCTTGCAGATCATTATCGCCAAGTTGTGAGCTTCCCGATGGATAAGCTAAGCACCGATAATACAAGCTTCTTTCGCGCACTGTTTACTGATCATGCGGTATTAAATATACGTAAAGTTAATCCACTTCAAGTTGATATGGGGAATTTCAGCCGTAGTGATTTTAGTCATGTAACACCTAAAACCGTCACCGTGAATATGCAGAGTAAGGCGTATTTTCGCTCAACGGGTGTGTATGCCTTGCCGGGGCAAACGTTTGCTATTAAACGCACCGATAGTCAAGCAGTGAATACCAAGGTGTTTGTTAATACGCTGCGTGATGGCGCAACACATTACATGAGCAGCAATGGCTATAATCGACCCGCTAAATTGCAGTCGGTTCATGTGCCTATAGAGACAAATGAAACGGTCTATTTTACGTCACCTTATGGTGGGCCAATTCAAATTGAGTTTGATCAAAATGATTTAGATGTCAGCTTTGAATTTAGTAATGTAGGTGAGCACCCGTATTGGCGCAGCAGCAGTGATGATGAGCGCTTTGCTGCACTACTTGAAAAAGGCGACTATGATTGGGCTGAGGTAGCAACCGGTGGCTTTGAAGTGCATTCAAAGCTCGAGAAAATGCGTATTTCAATTAACGATGGTTATTGGCCCATAGCGTCTGACTTCGCCCATGCAGTAGAGCGTTATACTCATAACTATCCGCATGTACTTGCTGGTTTCAAAGGGCCGGGCATCGATGTGGTTAGCGAAATTCATGACTTTGCGAGTGCACGCAATATTGAGGTGCAAACAATTGATATTGTAAAACATATGAATGCAGACCAACCGACCTGTGGTTGGGGTTGTTCTGGTAATCCGTATGACGCAGGTTGGAATTTTAATCCAACTGGGCATGGCGATATCCATGAATTAGGGCATGGACTTGAAAGAGGGCGCTTCCGTATCGAAGGGTTTGGTGGCCATTCAAATACCAACTTTTACTCCTACTACAGTAAGTCGAAGTTTGAAGATGAAACGGGCTTTTCGGCATCGTGCCAAAACTTGCCATTCGAGAACTTGTTTGATCATTTACAAGCCAGTAAACAAAGCGCAGATGCATTTGCTTATATGCAAGGTTTAGCGATGTCAGAGTGGTCGCAAAGTCACGCTATTTATTTACAAATTATGATGGCCGCACAGGCACATAATAAGCTTGAAAACGGCTGGCATTTATACCCTCGCTTACACATCTTGGAGCGTGCGTTTAATCTAGCTGATAACAGCGAGACTAATTGGCAGGCACAAAAAGATGCACTTGGCTTTTCAAGCTACAGCTTGTCGGAGGCACAAAGCATAGGCAACAATGATTGGCTATTAATAGCGCTTTCAGAAGCAACCGAGCTCGATTTGAGCAACTACTTCAGCATGTGGGGCATGGCAACGTCAGACAAAGCAAAACAGCAGGTTAAAGCAAAAAACTACACGGTATTAGGTGATGTTTACTATGCCTCATCTGCCACAGGTTATTGCACGACGTTAAATCAAACAGAGGTTGCAATTGATGGAGCTCAAAGCTGGCCTGAATAATACACCGCTTTGTTAAGTTGATTGGTATTTGTATTTAAAACGCCAGCAAAAGATTTCGCAGGCGTTTTTATTATTAGATTAGTGAAATTAGCTACAACTGCTACCTTTATAACTCACACATTTAACGTTGAGGTGTAACATGGCTGTTTCTGCAATCCCTAAAGGTTTCCATGCGGTAACCCCGTATTTGGTTATTGAAGGTGCCACTAAGGCGATAGAGTTCTACAAACACGCTTTTAATGCAGAACTTGTAATGCAAATGCCCTTGCCTGATGGTGGAGTGGCGCATGCTGAAATAAAAATAGCCGACTCTCATATTATGCTTTCTGATAATTGCCCTGATGTGCAATTTAAGTCGCCGCAACAACTTGGCGGTACACCGGTGAGCATTATGCTGTATGTTGAAGATGTCGATGCTGTTTTTGCTAAAGCTTTGTCGCTTGGGGCAAAAGAGCTACGCCCAGTACATGACCAATTTTATGGCGATAGGTCAGGGACTCTAGAAGACCCTTTTGGTCATATCTGGACTATAGGCACACACAAAGAAGACCTCAGTGAGCAAGAGCTTATGCAGCGCATGAGCGAGCTTATGAGTAAAGAGCAAGATGCTTAAAAAGTTGTTTCAACCGACATTCCTATTTGCCATGAATCCACGTCTTGGTAACTGCCCTGAGGTGTACTAAAGTCGATATGTATCACATTGTCGTTACTTGAGCGCGATGAATATAGGCGAATACCAACGCCTGCACTGGTTAGCATTGAATCTGAAATATTTGCAGTTTCAGTGCTGCCAAATGCTTGGCCTACATCAACAAAGCCAACAAAGCCTACATCTACAAACTGATACAGATTGATATTAGGGTACATTCTTAGTTCAGCCGTTGCTTGTACGCTTGATGTACCATGTTGGTAACTTTCTGGGAAGCCACGCATGCCTTCTTCACCGCCAACGGCCAGTGGTTTATCAGCAAATTCATGGTTTTGCCAATGACCATTTAGATGCGCATAAAAAGCAAATGAGTTTGACCAGCGATAGTTAAATTGTGCTTTTGAATAAAGCGCTAAACGGTCATCAAGCTCAGTTCCCATATTGCCTTTCATTCCAGCGGCAAATCGATACAAGGCGTTATTGTTAAACCACGCTTTGGTAAGATTTGTATCAAATAAAAAGCCTTGGCCAAAATTTACGGTATCGATGGCAAACTTTGAATTTAGCTCCCAACCTAGGTTAACGTCTTCGTTGTGGTTTATTAGGTCAATATCGTGCAAAACGGCGTAATTGTCTTCTAGCCAATGTAATCCGACCCAAGGCGCTGCAATGGTGTAATCGTTAAGGCCTGCAAGCAAAGGCTCTGTTTCAAAAGGGCGGTAACTGACATCTTCGTAATCAATCCCAGCAAGCCAGTGAAAGGTTTGCTGACTGTCTTGCGATAAAATTCCGCCGTAAGCAAACTGGGCGATTAATTCATCAGTAAAAAACTCTGAACGAGTCATGCCATTTTGATAGATATAACTTTTTTGCTTTTGTGATTTAGCAAAGTAGCGCATTAGTGCGTCACTGCTGCGTTGATAAAAAGGCTGATGATAATCCACTAAAAACACTTGCCCGTCATCGTAATCATCAGCTTGTAAAGTGAGGGTTGAATGAGGCTGCCAAGGCACTGGCATTTGCAGCACTGAGTGGTAGCCTGAGCGTTCATGATCTGATTTATACTTTAAAGATGCGCGAATACCGTAGCCTAAAAAGTTTTCTTCTTTAAAACCTAAGCTGTATTTATTATTGCCACTACTACGGCCAAAATTAATGGTTGGCAATAAACTCCAGGTATCCCAGGTATCGATTTGCACCACGCGGGGTTCATCTTCAAGGCAATCTTTTGTATAGCTAACCTTGGCATCTCTTAAGTATTTTTTGCTGCGCAAAATGCGCTCCGCTTCTTGTAGCTGACGCTCACTGACTTGATCACCCTCTTTGAAGGTAATTTGCTCACTAACCACTTTGTTTTTGGTATCAATGTGCAGCCAGTTGATAAAGCGATGTAGGGCGGTTGTTTCAGGGTCATTAGGATCGAAAATCGTATGCGTATCAATGTTGAGTTTATCAACAGTGATGTCTTTGTCCTCGCTTAACTCTGCAGTAGGTTTGCTTTTTACTTCACAAACCACATCTAAGCTTAAAGGCTCGTTTGCATAAACAGTCCCTGTAGCAGTGCATGTTATTAATAAAACCGATGTTATTTTATTCATCATTATTATGCCTACTAAATACCAAGGAGATGCAGCGTGTTTGGCTTTATCAACCTTTAAATTCTTTACAGTTATCAGCATAAAATCGCTAACTTAAGAAAAACTTAACTAAAACTTAAACTTCATTGAAGGTTGTAAGTTTATGATTAATAAACGTTATGCTAACTAACTGTGGCGAAGTTAATCGATAAATAGCTGGCTTACGTATGATTTCTTAAGGTTTCTAATAGAGCAAATAATGAAAAAGCGTGTTTTATATTGGCTGCAAAATGACTTACGCCTAGTCGACAATGAAATTCTATCTGAGTTAGCTGATTTTGATGGCGAGCTTGATTTAGTGTTTGTGATTGAGCTGCGCTGGTTTAGGCAAACTAACTATCAATCAAAACCGTATGGCACGCATAGACACCGTTTTTTACGTGAAAGCCTAGCAGCATTTGCACAAGCTGTTGAGAAGCTTGGGCAAACACTTCATGTGCTAAGTGGTGAGCCTGAGCAAGTAATCAGTCAGCGATTACAAAAGTACAATATTGAAACTTTGGTTTGTACAGAGCAAGTTGGCGTTTATGAGCAAAAACAGCTCGATAAAATCAAAGTGTTATGCCCAGAAGTGACAGTGAAAACTTATCAACAAGATACCTTGTTTAAAGCAACGGACTTGCCTTTTCAGTTTGATGACCTACCTAAAAACTTTACTGCCTTTCGCAAAAAGGTAGAAGCTGAGCCAACCTTTATAGCGGCGCCACTGCAAGCGGTTAGCCACTTACCTCATCCTGTACAACTATGCCCTGATAACCCTATTGATGATGTTGCAACTCAACCTAACATTTTTAAAGGTGGTTTACTTGCAGCTCAGCAGCATTGTGATGCGTACTTTTCATCTAAAGCGCCAAGCAGTTATAAAGAAACACGCAATGAGTTAGACGGCTTTAGAAACAGTACTAAGTTCAGTGTTTGGCTCGCTGGGGGCACAATTAGCGCAAAACAGCTTTACCGAGAAGTTGAAGTGTATGAGCAGCAAAACGGTGCGAATGAGTCGAGCTATTGGATAAAGTTCGAATTACTGTGGCGTGAATATTTTAAGTGGCATGCGATGCATGCTGGCGCAACACTCTTCCAGTTTAAAGGGCAAAAGCATAGTGCGCCACTGACGACTTTTAACAGCCAGCGCTTTAATGCGTGGTGCCAAGGCCGCACGCCCTTTGCTTTGGTTAATGCAATAATGCATGAGCTTAATGCGACAGGCTATATTTCTAACCGCTCTAGGCAAATTGCGGCAAGTTGTTTAGTTAATGAGCTTGAACTGGATTGGCGCTATGGCGCAGCGTATTTCGAACAGCAACTCATCGATTACGACGTGGCTGCGAACTGGGGTAATTGGCAATATATTGCGGGTGTCGGCGTTGACCCTAGAGGCGGTCGACATTTTCATATTAATAAGCAAACAGCGCTTTATGATCCCCTAGCGCGTTACATTCGAAAATGGCAAGGAGATCAAAGCATCGTAAGCACAATCGATAGTGTTGATGAGGTGGATTGGCCAAGGATTTAATAGCCTGCGTTAGATCAATATTCTTCACAGATTTTTAGTGTTTTTTTATTTTGTTAACTAAAATAATGATTAAGGCTTGCTTTTATTGTTGGTGGGCTAGTTAACAAGGCTAATTATGGCATTTAGTGAAGGGTATGATGCGATTAAGTCGCATCTTGGTTTAGACATTGCTCAGCTAATTCTCGACAGTGGAGATGCGGGTATTTGGCTTTGGAATGTACAAACAGGCGAAACCATTTTCAATGATAAGTGGGCCGATATTATCGGTTACACACTGCAAGAATTATTGCCAGTTTCAATTGAAACTTGGCTCAGCTTTGCTCACCCTGACGACCTGTCAAAATCGGAACAGCTATTAAACGCTCACTTTAAAGGTGACTCTAAGCGTTATATTTGCGAAGCGCGAATGAAGCACAAACAAGGGCATTGGGTTAAAGTGCTCGATAAAGGCCAAGTGCAAAGCTGGGATGAAAATGGCAATCCTGAATGGATGCTAGGCGTTCATATCGATATTACTGAACAGTGGTTAAAAGAGCGAGAAATTGAGTTTTTACATGCTAAATTGCAAAAGTTTACTGATAACTTACCGGGGTTTGTTTATCAGTATGTGGTGGAAAAAGATGGCACCGCATATTTTCCTTTTGCCAGCTCCAAAGTCTTCAACATTTATGGCTGCACGGCAGATGATATAAAAAATTCTGCAGATTTAATCATGCAAACGATTCACCCAGATGATTTAGAGCGAGTCGTTAAAAGCATTGAGAAATCGCGAGTCGAATTATGCGAGTGGCATGAGGTATATAGAGTTAATCATCCAACTAAAGGGGTGATTTGGGTTGAAGGAAAATCCTCACCTATTGCCCGTGCTAATGGCAGTGTTGAGTGGAATGGTTATTCAGAAGATGTCACTGAAGAAGTTAAAAGCAACGAAAAAATACAGCTGCTTACAGCCGTTTTCTCAACAACAAGCCGCGGTATATTAATAACCACCCCTGAGCCTAAAATTGTGGATGTTAACCCTGCTTTTGAGCAAATTACAGGCTTTTGTAAGGCAGAAGTGCTTGATAAAAACCCATCTGTACTTTCAGCTAAGCAGCAACCCACAGAGTTCTTTGAGTTGATGTGGGAGTGTTTAATACACAATGGGCGCTGGCAAGGTGAAATATGGAACAAGCGCAAAACCGGTGAAGTTTTTCCTGAGTTGTTAACCATAGATGCCATGTATGACGAACATGGGCAAGTGAGTCATTACATTGGTGCATTTGATGATATTTCGCAGGCAGTAGAAAAGCGCCAACTGCTTGACGAATTAGTCAATCAAGACCCTCTTACTAAGCTGTTAAATCGGCGAGGTTTAGATATTCAGTTACATTCATTTTCTCATCATGCGGCGAATGAAGGTAACCAGTTTTCGTTGATTTATGTCGACCTTGATAACTTTAAACTGGTGAACGATACCTTTGGTCACGAGCAGGGCGATAATCTACTGCTTGAAATCAGTGAGCAGCTTTCACTTCAGCTGCGCGATAAAGACATATTAGCTCGTATTGGCGGCGATGAGTTTGTGATTGTGTTACCAACGTTAGCAAAACTTTCTGTTTGCCAAGACATTGCAGGGCGCTGCCAAAAAGCGGTTGAAGGCGTAGCAAAGCGCTACGCAACAAAAGTGCCTGTGAGTGCTAGTTTTGGAATCGCGCTTTACCCAGAAGATGGTAAAAATGCCAAAGAGTTACTCGCCACTGCTGACGAGCAAATGTATAAGATGAAGCTTAAACATAAAGCATCACCACTCGGTTGAAATTTCGACACTCGGCAGCTTATTCAAAAGCGGTAGTAAAGCACGCTCTTTACGTAAATCTTTGCGCTCGTTTTCTAAATCTCTTCGTTCTCGATAAAGCTCTTTTTGTTGGCCATTATCAAGTTGATTGCTGTTAAGCTCAGCGCGAATATCTTTTAGGCGGCGGTCAATATCGTCAATTCGGTCATCAATGTATATCAGCCTTTGCTGTACTTGATACCTGTCGTTGCCTTCTTGCCATGCTTTACGAAATGCTGTGCTATTACAGACGCCATTGTAAGATGCTCCCTGCATGCCAAGGGTAAAGCCATTTTCGGGCTCACAATACACCGCCAGACCTTGATCGTATCCCACTTTATATTCAGCAATATCGGCACTTACGCCATACTCGCTACATTGTGATAAGGCATCTATGCCATCACGATACTCAGTGCCATCTGCACCATGTTTATAACCAATACCATGCCAATTGGCTTGTAAACATTCATCTTTACTGACTGAGGTACAGCCTGCTAATACGATTAATGGCAGTAGAGGAAGTGTCCATTTTCTCATTAAAGTCTCAGCTTAAATTATTAATAACTAACTTGATTCTAGCCTGTAATATCATGTTTTAGAAAGTAGTTTTTGTGTTTCATAACAATGCCCTCAAATGATTAAGTTTTATTGCGCCTAGGTATCCATTACCACTGACAGAACCGCTGAGCAATGCGAATGTTTGGCTGCGCATTTTTTAGGTGAGCTAACTGTAATAAGCATAACGCGGTAAAGTGACTGCGTTTGATCAATTGATGGCGGTCAAAGCGCATGATCTCGTACCACAGCTTAAACAGCTCGCCAAAACGCATTAGATTGTTATTGTTAAACTGCCACTGTGATTGGTAATTTACCTTGATAGGGCAAGGCATATGACCCGGATAGGCTTGCCATGGTGCAAGCATAGCTCGTGGGTAACTGGTTTTCAGCCAGCGCTGATAAAAGCGGTGCTTACGAACATATTCAACAGGGACAGCTAAAGGATATTGCAGCACTTTCCACGAATAAAACGGATGGAAGAACTCCATTTTAAACTCGCATACTTGCTCGTTCGGAATGCTCAAATGATGATGTTGATCATTGAGTAGTAAAAACAATTGGAATGCTTTTTCGAGTGGTAATTCAGCCAAGGGTTTAAAACTAAGTTTTAGGTTATCAATTAGTTTTTGTTGCAGCATAGACGCATTATGTACCACTGACTTTGGCAAATAAGCGTATTGCTGATCTAAATAAGCTTGAATGAGCTTATCAAGATTGTTTTCTTTTGCCGCCTCATAAATAGCGTCGCCATAAAATACGGCACCTAAACCAACACTGCCACCATTACCAGACCAACTAATTTGTGGTCTTGAAACTGTTTTATATTCATTGTGATGCGCTTTGCGCCAGTATTTACCAAGGCGCTGCTCAACAGAGAGCTTTTGCGTGTCGCGTACTTGCACAACCTCAAGTTTAAGGGCATTTTGCGAAGCATATTGTTTTGCGCAGTAGAGATCTTGACTATCTGATTGCGAAAAATTAAACGACTTAAGCTCAACACCTTGGCGTAATAGCTCGCAGTTAATTAGCCGTGAATCAAGGCCGCCAGACAAGGTGCTCAGCACTTTTTTATCGGTGTGCATCGCTTTTGTTACAACACTGCGAAAGGCCTGAGTAACCCCTTCAATTGCGTCGGTCACCTCAAAGTTCTGTTTGGCAAGGGCGACCCAATCAAAGTAACGCTGTTTTACCACGCCATGACTGGCATCAAAACGTAATATTTCGCCTGGGTATGAGCATTTTATGTTTTTATAAGGCGTGTGATCTAATAGCGGGTAACCAAGCACAGCAAGCTCTGTGAGTGCTTCGGCATCACTTTCAAGCTCAATACTGAGCTGTTTAAATAACCCCAAGTTGGTTGAAAACAGTAAGCCTTGCGCTGTTTTTAAGGTATAAAACGGCTTTAAACCAAGGGGATCGGTGGCGAGTACTAAGCTGCCTAATTGGCTATTAAACTGGCAAAAGCTAAATACCCCTTCACATTGCTGTAAGCAAGTGTTGAGGGAAGCTGTATTGGCCATGGTTTTTAAATCATCACTGCGCGAGCTGCTTAGTAAAGGGTGACCAATCAGCGTTGCAATTTGCGACTCAGTTTGCAACCAACTCGCTTGTTGGTAAGCATCAAAGTCATAGTGAAAAATAGCTCCATTATCACAATCAAAGCGCTGAACATCTGCTTTTTTGTAGCGATTAAATACATCAGCTAGTTGATTAATATAATGAAATTCTGTTTTGCCTAATTCATTGAATTGGATATAACCTGCGATAACAGCCATGTTAACCACCTTTTCGTTTGCTAACTTACATGTAAAGTTGCAAGCCATAGGCCAAAACGAATAAAGGCCTTAAACAAGGCCTTTGGTAACATTACAAAATTACAAACGCAGATCAGCGATTGTTAAGTTGTTGGTTGATTTCATCGAATATACTCGCATCATCAATGGTTGATGGAATTTGCAGCTCTTCACCATCGACCAATTGGCGTAAATTCTTTCTGAGTATTTTCCCTGAGCGGGTTTTTGGAAGGCGCTCAACATGCAAAATGTTTTTCAGGCAGGCAATGGCGCCAATTTGATTTCTTACCGAGTGAACTAACTGTTGCTCAACTTCTTTGCTATCGCCAAGATAATCGTCTTTGAGCACTATCATCGCCATGGGTAATTGCCCTTTGAGTGCATCGTTAACACCAAATACTGCGCATTCAGCAACAGCAGGGTGGGCTGCTACAATCTCTTCCATTTCACCGGTTGATAAGCGATGACCTGCAACGTTAATTACATCATCGGTACGACCCATAATAAATAGATACCCATCCTCATCAATATAGCCGCCATCACCAGAGAGATAATAATCAGGGTACTCACTTAAGTAGCCCGCCTGAAAGCGTTCATTGTTTTGCCAAATTGTTGGTAAGCAGCCAGGAGGTAAAGGCAGTTTAATAACCACTGCGCCGCTTTCGTTTGCGGCGCACTGCTCACCATTCATATCAAGAATTTGTACATCAAAGCCCGGTGTTGGCACAGTTGAACTTCCCGGTTTAGTGGCAAGTTGTTCAATACCAATTGGATTACACGCAATTGCCCAACCTGTTTCTGTTTGCCACCAGTGGTCGAGTACAGGCAAGCCAGTGTTGTCTTTCAACCACTCATACGTTGGCGGATCTAGGCGTTCGCCGGCCAAGAATAAACGTTTTAAACTTGAGGTATCGTATTGTTTAAAGCCCTCGGCGGTCGGGTCTTCTTTTTTAATTGCGCGAAATGCAGTTGGAGCACTGAATAAGGCGGTGACTTTATAATCTTCTACAACACGCCAAAATGCACTGGCATCAGGAGTTCTTATTGGTTTTCCTTCATAAAGTACGGTGGCACAGCGATAAATGAGCGGTGCATATACAATGTATGAGTGACCAACCACCCAGCCAATATCGGAAGCTGCCCAAAATACCTCGCCGGGCTTCATGCCATACACGGTTTCCATGCTGTAATGCATTGCAACTGCGTGACCACCGTTTTCTCGAACCACCCCCTTGGGTGTGCCTGTGGTACCTGATGTGTAAAGAATATAAAGCGGGTCGTCGCCAGCAACAGGCACTGCATCGACTGCACTTGCTGTATCAGAGGCTGATTGCCAATCGATGTCTCTGCCATCTTGCATCTCGGCAATCGCTTGTTCACGCTGAAATACAATACAGTGTTCAACAGCATGCTTGGCGTTTTCGAGTGCTTCATCAAGCAGTGGTTTATATTCAATCACATGATTAATTTCGACCCCGCAAGACGCAGTAAGCACAAGCTTAGGTTTTGCATCATCAATACGCACCGCGAGTTCGTGCGGTGCAAAACCACCAAATACAACGGAGTGAATGGCACCAAGGCGCGCACACGCCAGCATACCAATAACTGCTTGTGGGATCATTGGCATATAAATGACTACACGGTCACCTTTGCTTACGCCAAGGGATTGCATGAGCCCTGCAAATTTAGCAACTTGAGTTTGTAACTCGCCATAAGTGTATTGTTGTTTGGTATTGGTAACAGGGGAGTCGTAAATCAGTGCAGTTTGGTCGCCATAGCCTGCTTCCACGTGTTGGTCGAGGGCTAGGTAACAAGTGTTTAACTGACCATCGGCAAACCAATGGTAAAAATCATTATCGTCATATTGATAAGGGGCACTTGGCTCTTTAAACCAAGGAATTCGTTTACTTTGCTCAAGCCAAAACTGACCCGGATCGCGCTGGAACTGTTTGTATTGTTGTTGATATTCGCCCGCCATTGTGAGGCTCCTATACTTTTTAGTGAGAGACCCTAAAAAATGTAGGTGTTTTTTTGATTAAATAATATGCGACCTTGGTCGGCATTAATTGGGCTAAATGTCGTGAAATCGCCCTGTTTAGGGGCGATTTTAGGGAATCGTGGTGCTAATTAAACCTGTTGTTCACTAATAAGCGGTAAGCAAATGAAGATCTTAACGCCACCTAGCTCACTGTGCTCAGCTTTTATAGTGCCTTTGTGTGTTTCTATCAGGCTTTTACAAATCGCAAGTCCAAGGCCTGAGCCGCCTGTTTGACGGCTGCGCGACTTATCAACGCGGTATAAACGTTCGAATATTTCAACTAACTGATTATTGGTAACGCCGGGTGGGGTATCTTCAATACTAAAAGTAATACTCTGCTCTGAGGCCATTGCTATAAATTTAATTTTGCCGGGTTTATCAGTATAAAAAGTACTGTTTGATAAAAGGTTCGTCAGTACTTGCTTAATTTTATCGATATCCCATGTGACTTTGATATCACCAGCAAGGTGAATGTTACAAGTAAATTCAAAGCCTTTGTTTTCTACAAAAGCAGTAAAGTCTTGCTGCCAAACGGATAATACATCAGCAAGTAAATAGGGTTTTAGGTTCAGATATAGGCTATCGGAGTCAGCTTGTGCTAGTTGATGGATATCACGGATCAGTACATTGATATCGGTAAGTTTTCGATTAATGGCATCGTAAGAGGCATCTACGTCTTTGGCGATATTGTATTGCAATGCTTCAACTTGCAATTGTAGTGCTGTGAGTGGCGTGCGAATTTCATGAGACACATCGGCTAGTAAGCGGTTCTTTTTATCAACGACTTCTTGGAGTAGCTGTGCTCGTTCACTGGCAAGCTTACGCTTTTTAAATGAGCGGTAACCAAAGCCAGATATCAGCAAAATCACGCAGCTTAAGCCCAGTAACCACGCTTTGAATTGCCATTCACTTTCGCTTAGTTGAGCCGCTTGAATTTGCTTTTCAGCACTCAATTGGTTGATTTCTTGCTGATTTCGCATAAAAGCTACTTGGCTTTGCATCGCGGCCACGGTTAAGTCGTGCTGATTTTTACCGGTACTATCTTCAAGGGTTTGATAGCGGTTTTGCGATTCAAATGCTTGTTTATACAGTTGTAAAGCAAGGTAAGAGTCGGTGAGTAACTTATTTAAGCTAATTTGATCTTCAACATCTTGCAGCTCATCAGCCTGTTTTAAAGCCTGCTCTGCGGTTTTAATTGCTTCAGCGTGATCATCAAGGGCTTGATAAATACGTGTTTGGGTGATCCCTAAAGATACCAAGTGTGAGCGAAAATTATAGTCAGTAGCGATTGCCAAAGCGCGGTCGATATAGGCTTGCGCTTCACTTATGTTATTTTGTTTTAAAGCAATTAACGCCATTAAATCGTACGAGCGACATAGCCCTGTGTTTGAAGATGATTGCTGATAATAGCTAATCGACTTTTCTGCGTAATCTGTGGCTGTAGCAAGTTCGCCTTGTTTGAGCGCAGCGTAGCCGACCTTCATGGCACTGTTACCGATGTCGACTTTTGAGCCAATTTCTAAATCCAACACGTGAGACATTTTAAAGTGCTTTAACGATTGAGCACTGTCGCCCATACGGCGGTAAACTTCGCCAATTTCGTAAAGCGAATCGGCTATGCCTTTTTTATCATCGAGCTTTTGATGCAAAGAAAATGATTGAGTTAAACTTGCAAGCGCCGCATTGTGATCGCCAATAATGGCTTCGATTATTCCTAAGTTTAGTAATGCCGATGCATACGATTTTTCATCATCAAATTCATGTAAGATATTAACAGATTTTTGTGCCTCATTAAGGGCGGCTATGTATTTATCTTGCCAGCGTAAAATGGCTGCTAATCGCTCATAAGACTGGGCAATCAGCACAGAATCTTTTATCTGTTTTGCAATAGTTAATGCATCTCGGTAGTGCTGCTCTGCTGTTAGAAAGTTACTTTTTCTACCTTGTGCGTAGCCCTGAATAAGCATCGCTCGTACTGTGATTGCCTGATTACTTTGCTTTTGTCCGTACTCCAGTAGCTGCTCTGCATAGCTCAGTGCTTGATCATAATCACCACTGCTGACATTCATAAATGCCAGCGATTCAAGCGCTTCTTGCATGATGTTAGGCTCATTGACGAGGGTCGTATCGGTGGTTAACTGCTCAAAAATTTCAGTGGCTTGGTTTGGGTTACTATTGCGTAGTGACTGGGCTTCGTTTAGCTTTTCTAACGCTTGTTCAGGGGTAATAGCATAGGCGCTTAGCGATAGACAGCTAAAGGCACAAGCTAAGGCTAAGCTTTTGTAAAATAATGGAGTATTTTTCATTTTTTATTTAGGTAAAGGCAACTGCCATTTTTGTAAAATTGCTTGGTATTGACCACTTTGCTTCAAAGCTTCAATGGCGTTACTTAATTGCGCTGCGAGTTGTTTATCTAAATTAAGATTCGCAGCTAAATAAAGACCTGAAGGAAAGTCATCTAAGTGTAGGCTTTTATGAATGTCACTTGGATCAACCCCAGATAATGCCAGTTCGTTTTGCAAAGTCAGGGTGTTGGTCAGCACAAAGTCTATGCGCTCTTTTTCAAGCAATTGCCAAAGTTGATGGTAATGACTGACTAGCACCAAATTTTTATCTTCATTAAATCCGGCATGCTTCAAGTAATGCTCACTTGAATAGCCTCGAATAGTCGCGACACGGTACTGCTGAGCTTGCTTTAAACTAAATATTTTGTGGCTTTTGCTCGCAAGGTCAACGAGGTAAGCGTCCGAAAAATAGGTTTGTGCTAACCACTGAAAGCGGTTTTCGCGAGCTGGGTTTTTTAGTAGCGAAATCATTAACATGTTTGGATTGTTTTCGAGCTCATGAAAAGCCCGCGCCATAGGCATAATTGCGAATTCGCTAGGGATGTTTGCGTGTGCTAAGGCGGCTTTTACTACTTCAACAAGTGCACCATCGGCTTCGCCTTGCTGATTTTTAAAATGGTAAGGAGGTAGATCTTCAGCGATAAAGGTCAGTGTTTTCGCAGCCGTTGCACAACTGATGAAACAAAGCAGAGTAGCAATCAGTAATGAGCGAAACAGCATAAAGATCCTTTATCCTTAAACAAGTAATTAACATACTAAAGAATCTTAATGAAAAGGTATAGGTTTTTAATTGCCAAGTCAGATTTAGTTGCTTTTTTTACTGCGGGGTGCCCCTAGCAAGATACCGATATGGCAAACACACACAGATAGAAAAGCACTCAAGCCCAATGCACCGCCATAGCCATGCAAGCGCGGCACAAGGTATTCAAACAACAAAGCAAACAATATTGAAGCAATGGCTAATGTAAAAATGCCAAAGCGTTTTGGTGCGCTCATGCCAATGAAAGTGCCCCCAAAAAACGCCACGCTGTAAAGTTCTACATCAACAGAGAATAGGCTTAAAATTGCAAATGCAATAATGCTGGTGGCGGCTGAGGCGCGAATGCCATCAAAGCGGTTATGATGCGCTAAAAAGTAAGTAGAGTAGGCACCAAGTAAAGCGGTAATTGTAATAAACAAATCCATTAAAAGACCCCTTTTGCAAGCATGTAAAGCGCGACACTGGCAAAAGCAACGCTACCAAGACGACCACCAAAACCTGCAAATAGGTTCATAGTTAATACGTAAAGGCTGGCACCAATTAAAGAGATAAAACTCAGCTCCCAGTAGCTGTTGATTAAACTTGATGAGCACATGCCAGCAAAGCTGCCAGCGTAAATGGCTGCATAAGGATGGTTACCAAAACGAGCAGGAAAAGGAATAAATGTGCCAACTAAACCGGTAAATGCAGCAGATAACACAAGGGCAACATTGGCTTGGTCATGAAGTAAAAAGCAGGAAAAACAGCCAACAGAAAAGGCCAAAAACTTGACCATAAAAAATGTAATATGTGCCATTAATTGACGATACACCTCGCTTAAGTAGGTAAACGAGGTGCATTATCTCATTGATGCGTTTAGTCCTGCAACTGCGCTTTGGCGGGTATTGCTGCTACTTTGGTATGGTGGCCATACAAAGCAACAATTAAAAAGCAAACAAGTGGTACAACAAACGAAACCGCAGTGTTAAAAGCATCTATAGTTGCAGCTTGGATCAGAGGTAAAAATGCGCCCCCTAAAATTGCCATTACTAAACCTGCCGCACCAACTTTTGCATCTTCGCCGAGGCCTTCAAGTGCTGTGCCGTAAATGGTTGGAAACATCAAAGATAGACAGCTTGAAATAGCTACAAGTGCGACTACGCCCACTAAATTAACTTGGGTGGTAACAATAAAACAAAGCACGGCTGCAACTAAAGCCATAAAGCGCAGTAATTTAGCGCCGCTAATAAAGCGCATTAGCCAAGTCATGATGAAGCGAGACACTAAAAACACCAGCATAGAATATTGTAATACCTGACCGCCGGTAACTTCTGTAGTGTTAAGAGCTTCCATGGTGTAGCCAATGGTGTAGGTCCATACACAAGTTTGTGCGCCAACATTAAAAAACTGTGCAAGCACACCAAATCGGTAGTGCTTATTTTGATACAAATGTTGAAAGGTCTTTTTAAGTTTACGCGGTTGCGCTGCGGCTTTTGTTACTGTGGCAGGAGAGCGGCTAAAAAAGATACATAGCCATAGTAAGATTAAACAACAGGCCATACCCACATACGGCACCATCACAGCGTCAAGCTCTGCACTCACAACGGTTTTTAATTGCGCTTCACTCATCAGAGCACGGCTTGCGCTATCAGCTTGATTTAAGTTCGGTAAGATCAACGTCGCCGCTAAAAACACACCAATATTAGTACCAACGGGGTTGAAAGCTTGCGCGAGGTTAAGTCTACGGGTTGCTGTGTGCTCGCATCCTAACTGCATGACATAGGGGTTTGCCGAGGTCTCTAAAATAGACAAGCCACCAGCAAGAATAAACAAGGCCAATAAAAAGTGGCTATAGAGCATGGTTTGGCTAGCAGGGTAAAACAATAAGGCACCACAGGCGGCCATGGCTAAACCCACTAACAGCCCCGTTTTATAATTAAACCGTCTATTGATCATGGCTGCCGGTAAAGCTAAGCAAAAATAAGCACCGTAATAACTAAACTGCACCAGTGCTGATTGCAACGCACTCATCGAAAATGTTTTGCTAAAAACTTTCACTAATGGGTCTGTCATATTGGCCGCAGTACCCCAAGCAGCAAAGCAAATTGTAAGCAAAATAAAAGGCCAAAGCATTTGGCGCGATACAATAGCAGGCTGTGTTTGCATAGTTCACCAGATTAATGTGTTCATATTGTTGTGGCCGACAGTATTCACGACTATAAATAATAAATCAACCTAGTTGATTTATTATTTTGACTGGTAGATAGTACGCCAAAAAGGTCTAATAGGCCGCGTATTAAGCTGGTATCAAGAAGGATGTTATGAAGAGTAGTTTATCGCGAGCACCAAGAAGCAAGAACGAGCGCGCAATTCTAAGCTTAATTAGGCAACAGCAAAGCATGCCTAAAGCACAAATAGCGAAAGCGTTAGCCTTGTCTGCTCAGGCGGCAACAGTGAACATCAACAAGCTCGAAGAAGATAAGCTATTGCTTCGTGATGCACCTGTAAAAGGACGGGTAGGGCAACCAAGCGTGCCATTTAGGCTCAATCCAGATGGTGCATTTAGTTTTGGTTTGAAAATCGGGCGACGACGCTTCGACCTGATACTCGTTGACTTACACAGCACGCAAAGAGCATCGGTATCTGTTGAGGTGAATGAAGCATCTGTCGATGAGCTTAAATCATTCTTAGAAACACATATCCCACAATTAATCAGTCAATTAGAACCTGAACTGCGCTCACATGTGTGTGGGCTAGGGGTCGCTATGCCGTTTGATATTTGGCAATGGCAAGCCGCTTCAGACACTGCAACAAATACCCTTAGTCAATGGCAAAATTTCGACTTAAAAGGTTACTTAGAAAGTCAGTTTAATTTACCGGTTTATATTAGTAACGATAATAACGCTGCCTGCTGTGCAGAACTAAGCCTTGGTAACCCTAATAACTACAGCGATTTTTTGTATGTTTATTTGGGGGCTTTTTTAGGTGGAGCCGTGGTGATTAACCACCAACTTCTCGAAGGTAAAAGTGGTAATGCCGGTGCTATAGGCTCAATGCTAAACGCTGAACGCGAACAGTTACTTAGTCAATGTTCACTACTCTCATTACAAAGCGAGTTTGATAAGCAGCAACTTGGTATATCTGTGTATGAGCTTACCGACAGTCAGTTTTCAGATCATAAACGGCTAGTTCAGCCTTGGCTTGAAAAATCTGCTGAGGCTATCGGTATTGCCATGCATAACTGTTTGAGTTTATTAGATATGCAAGCTGTGATTATTGATTCGCCGTTACCGGGTAAAGCGCTTGAACAGCTCAAGCAGTTATCAATTGCAGCATTTGCACGGTTAGATAGTCGTGGACTACGTAGCTGTGAAGTTGGTTTAGGCGTGTGTGGGGAAAAAGCGCAGTCGATAGGTTCTGCTCAACTTGCGCTTAGTCATCATTATTTTTAAGCAGGAGTGAGCACCTCACTCCTGCTTAATTCATTAGTTCTGATATTGTTTGAACCACGCAAGGGTGTATTCAATTTTCGAAATCATACGTGAAGGACGACCCGCAATACCATGTGGTGAGCCCGGTACACGAATAAGCACGGTATCTACCTTTTGCAGTTTTAATGCTTGATAGAACTGCTCTGATTCTGAAATAGGCGTGCGGCGGTCTTCTTCACCTGTCATGATCAATGATGGTGTGGTTACGTTACCCACTAATGAAAGCGGTGAACGTTTCCAGTAGTGCTCCACATTATCCCATGGCATACCAGGGAATTGGTTACGAATTTGACCAATATAGCTGTCGGCTGAAAGCGTTTTACTTAACCAGTTGATCACTGGCTTGGTAATTGCCGCAGCGTTAAAGCGGTTTGTTAAACCAACCGCATAAGCCGTTGCAATACCACCTGCTGAACCACCAGCAATAAATAAGTTATCTTTGTCGATAAAGCCTTTAGCAATCATGGCATCAACTGCCGAGTTGTGATCGGCAAAGTCTTCTTCTGAGCTGTATTTACCATCTAGCAGTAGTGCAAAGTCTTTACCGTAACTTGTTGAACCACGGTAATTCACATACACAACAACGTAACCTTCAGCGGCATAACGTTGTAATTCAGCAGTAAAGCTTGGGCCATAGGCAAGATGTGGGCCGCCGTGAATTTCAACCATTAATGGGTACTGTTTGTTTTCATCAAAATCAGGTGGCGTGATATACCAACCTTGAATGGCTTGGCCGTCGAACTGCGATTTAACATTCAGCTCGTGCACTTTACCAAGTTTCTTATGGCCTAATACATCTTCGTTTAATGAAGTTAGTGTTTTATTTTTACCTCTGTAGATGTAGCCTAAATCAGCTGGGCGGTATTCGCTGCCTGTGGTGTAAGCAATAGCGCCATTATTGGCCATACTGAAACTACCACTGATATACGGACGACCAATTGAAGTACCTGATACGGTATCAGTTAAATCAGTTACCTTACCGCGGCTGTTTACTTTAGCGAGCTTACGCTTACCAAAGTCGTCGTACTGAATAACAAAGTCACCATCGCCTGACCACTTATAATCAGCCACTGAGCGGTCTAATTTTTCAGTAATATGCTTGATTGATTTATCGTCTAAATCGAGCATAGATAGTGTTGAGTTAATGTAAGGCACAGGGGCATTGTCACGCGCAACAAAGGCAAGTTCATCACCGTCTTGTGCGTAACGTGGGTTACTTTCACGGCCAGGTAAATCGGTTAGTTGCGTAAGCTCACCTGATTTTACATTAACTTCATATAGGTCTGACTCAGTTGTGCGGTATTCCCACTCATCATTGCGATCAGCAGAAAAAGCTAGTTTTGTGTTACTTGGATCCCAAGCAAGTGGACCATAGTGCTGATAATCACCCGATGTTAATTGGCGTGGTGTGCCACCTGAAACAGGAATAACAAAAACGTGACGGTATGAAGGCTCTAAAAAGCCTGCGCCATCAGCTTGATAGCGTGCTTTTTCAAACACTCTCACTGGTTTTGACCACTCAGCGCCTTTTGGCTTTTTAGGCAATTTTACTGATTTAGCGAACGCAGATTTACCTTCAGGAATGCTCATGGTGAAAGCAATTTGTTCAGAGTCATTCGACCAACTTAGGTTACGTACTGATTTTGGTAGTTGCGTTAATAATGCTTGTTTGTCTTGCGCTAACCAATAAACGTGAAGCTGATTTGAGCCACTTGAGTTGCTGGTAAAAGCAATTTTCTTGCTATCTGGAGACCAAGTAGGTTGGCTATAGTTATGTTCATCAGAAAACAGTGGCGTGTGTTGACCAGACTTTATATCGTACAGCCAAAAGCTACGCTTATTACCATCTTTCATGATGTCGTAGCCGCTGCGAACATAAACGATTTTTTTACCGTCTGGGCTTATTTGTGGGTCGCCTGCGTATTCAAGTTGAAAAATATCTTCAGAGACAAATTTGTCGTTAGCATATACTTGAGCTGTTGTTGCTGCGCACAGCAAACTTGCTCCAATAAGGATTGTTTTTTTTAATTGCATGGAATGGTCTTTTTTTAGCCGTAAAATTTTATCCTAAAAGCAGACCATTCGCTGCGCAAGCACATTGAGACCAAAATGCCGTAACGAGAGTTAAACAGACTCAGACTCGATTTGTACTTGCTAGTACCTGATTTTAAAGGCTTAGGCAAACTTAAAATAGTCATCCCAACGCGCATCTAAGCGCTGTTTGGCCTTATCTAAATCAACCGCCGAATAAAGTTCATTTTGCTGATTAACTAGATCAAGCTTTACGAGTTTGTCTAAAGCGTCATCAATTTCAAAGTCGAGCAGGCAATTATGTTGCTCCTTAAACCATTGCTCAATTTGATTATCTAATTGCTCTGCAGTCATCGCTGATTCGCTTTTTAGTAAAAAGGTGTAGGCAAGCAGCGCCTCTTTAACATCCTCTTCTTCAGCTGCATCAACGAGAGTATGAAAAACACCTGCATTGTTATCGAGGTTTTTAAAATACAAGTTGTCCGCTAGTGCTTTCATAAAGCGAATTTTACGGTTTTTAAACTTGCTCCATTCTTTAAAAATAAAGCTGCCAAATACCCCCATGCCGATTGCGAAGGTAATAAAGTGTTGCTGACTCATATGCACTTCTTCACTGCGCCAACCACCCCAAAAGGCAATCAGAGCAATCAGTAGTAAAATTGACGCGCCTAATTTTGTTACCAACACCACAGCACCGCCAATCAATGCTGATGAACCAATAATCAGTTTATCTATTGGGCGCATTTTTACTTCGCTATTCGGAAACAGCATTTCTAAATCGGCTTTTGGCACATTCTGGAATAATTTGACAATGGTTGAATTTGGTTCAAAGCCCACTGGCATTTTGCCTTTTTCTAAAAAGTACTGCTCGTCTTTAAAGCGGATGAATATGGCAACGCGATCATAGTTAGTAAATTGAATCTGTTTTTTCTTAAGCCCCCAAAAACTGCGCAGCGTCTCAGTTTTTTGCGATTCGCCGCGGCGGTAAAAGACCACTTCTGCGAAGTCATCAAACTCAACGGCTAAACGCACTTTAAATAAAGACTCTTCATTGAGCGCATCTTGTAAGTCTTGATTGGTAATGGTTTCAAAATTGGCAGCATTGAGTACGGTGGCAAAGTCTTTTGCAAAGGCAGATTGGTAGCTGGCACGTTGCTCGTCGGTAATCGGTATTAGAGTGCGGGTGTCGCTATTTGGGTCAAATGGCGCATAGTTGTTTTTTAATGACTCAAGCAGCTCGTGATATTGGTAATGAGTCACGCTTTGCAAAAGTGTAGCCAACTCCATAAACGAACCTGATTGCGATTCACCTAAATAGGCTTGGCAAAGGTTGATGATGTCGTGTTTTCGAAAAGGAATAAATCGTGCGTCGCTCATTGATTCTTGCTGTGTCATTTAAATTGTCAGCGATGATAAAAAAATAACAGCAGAATTGCGACCGTTAGTGGCAAATAGCATGAACTTAGACTTTTTCACTGACTAAAACGGCTTATTTTTAGACTTTTTACTCCAGTAAAAACGCTGGTTTTTGCCCATTTAAGCGGCTTTATCATGCACTTTTAAATTTGCTTTGCTAATGTTTAGTTCATTGCAGTACGTTGTCGTGATTAGTTATGAATAAGCAAGCATCCCCTCCTGAAGTAAAGGCTGAGTTAAACTCAGTACCACTCATAATAAAGCGGTTATTTATTAGTTCTTTTATTGTCTTTTTGTTGCTGATAGTGATCACTTATCTGTATTACTTTAATCGGCTTGAAAATGATATCTACTTAAATGGCGTGCTAAGTGACGCCATCAATTTGCTTATTTTGATTTGTATTTTCGCGTTTGTGCAAACCTCGGTGGTTGCTAAGCGCAGCTACTTATTTTTAAGTGTGGGTATCTTCCTTTGGAGTGTTGGGCTTACTTTTGATTTTTTAGACGAGCTGGTATTTCAACCAATCTGGGTTGGCATTTATATCGAAGATATTACCCGCACTTTAGGGATGCTAGTAACTGGGTTTGGTCTTTACCTTGCCCTTACAGACTTAGCTAAAACCCGCGAACAGCTTGAAGAAGAACTAAAAACCGATGTATTAACAAAGGCGTATAACCGTCGTTATTTTTATCATTATGTGCAGCAAAACCAAGATAAGCCACATAGCCTAGTGATAGCTGATATTGATCATTTTAAAGCGATTAATGATGAATATGGCCATGATGTTGGTGATCAGGTATTGATAGATTTTGTTTATCAGTGTCATCAAGCATTAGATGAAGACATTCTATTTGCACGAATCGGTGGTGAGGAGTTCGCACTTTATGTAGCCACCGACGACGCTGATGAGTTACGTGCTACCTGTGAGCAACTGCTCAGCCTTGCTAATAATGTGATGGTGACGCCTAGTAAAACGCTCAGCGTGAGTATTGGTTCGGCGATTAAGCGTGCCACAGAGACATTTAGCAACACCATGAAACGTGCCGACCAAGCGCTTTATTTGGCAAAAAATCAAGGCCGTAGCCGTTATATTCATAAACCGTAAGGGACGGTTAAGGGTTTTTGTTGTAACCTATATCGCAACAAAACTCCAAGGGATGAATAATGGCTATTGCTAAAAAGTTAAAGCAAAAAACACGGCAGTTTATCGACTCTAAACATATGCTCAAATCAATCACGGTGGCATCATTTTTAGAGTCAACTATAGTGCCTATTCCTCTTGAAGCTGTGCTTGTTCCGTTAATGCAAGCCCGCCGCGAAAAGCTTTGGTTAATCGCATTAATGGCGACCATTGGTTGTATTATTGGTGCTATTTTTGGTTATGCCCTCGGTTACTATCTATTTGATGTAGTGGGGGACTGGGTGATTAATACCTTCTCAAACCCTGAGCAGTTCGAGCAAGTTAAGCAAAAAATGCAGGCACAAGGCTTTTGGTTTGTATTGACGCTCGGTATTGTGCCCATCCCATTTCAAATTGCCATGCTTGCCGCTGGAGCAACTAAGTATTCAATTTTTCTATTTTTACTGGCAACGGTTATTGCTCGTTCAATCCGTTACTTTGCCCTTGCTGCCGTTGTTTATTACGCGGGTAATCAGGCAGAGCGAGTTATTCAAAAGCACAAAACCAAAGCTTTAGTCGCTATTTCTGTATTAGTACTGTTACTTTGGTGGCTCAGTACACTTATTTAACAAATAAAAAATACTGATTATGGTTATCCTGTCTATACTTTGAATTAAGGAAAGTGCTTAATAAAAACAACAGGATGACCCATGAATACCCTAGTGGCTGCACTGCCTATTTTGATGCTGATCTGGATGATGGTAAAACGCAGCCCCATCGCTTCTTATATTGCCTTACCCATAACAGCGCTACTTGCTGCTTTACTGCAACTGTTTTACTTCCAAGCTGATTTAAGGCTGTTGCTTGCTAATTCGTTTGCTGGTGTGTTGTCTGTTATGACGCCCATTTCGATTATTGCTGGAGCTATTTTACTTAACCGCATGTTGGCAATATCTGGGGCCGAAGCCACGATAAAACATTGGCTAGAATCAATTAGCAGTAATCAAGTTGCACAGTTGATGATCATTGGTTGGGCATTTGCATTTATGCTCGAAGGTGCATCGGGATTTGGCACGCCTGCGGCCATCGCTGCGCCTATTTTGGTCGGGCTTGGTTTCTCGCCTTTTAAAGTGATTATTTTTACTCTTATTTTAAACTCGATCCCCGTATCTTTTGGTGCAGTAGGCACACCAACATGGTTTGGCTTTTCGGCGCTAAACTTAGATGATGGGCAAGTGCTGGCTATCTCAAGATGGACGGCGCTTTGTCATGTTATTGCTGCTTTGGTGATTCCTATGATTGCGCTGTGTCTTGTTTTACCACTAAAAAAGGTGCGTCAAAATAGCGTATTCATTTATTTGAGTGTGTTTTCATGTGTCTTACCTTATTGGTTGTTTGCCCAGTGGAACTATGAATTTCCATCGTTGATAGGTGGTGCAGTGGGTCTATTAGTCACTATCTATTTAGCAAGTAGGGGAGTGGGGTTAGATAAGTCAGCTGTAAATGCACAAAGCTCGAAAGGCAAAGCTGAGCTTACACCCAAAGCGCTATTTTTAGCATTATTCCCGTTATTACTTTTGATTGTTGTGCTGGTGATAACCCGTATTCATCAGTTGGGCATTAAAGCATTGCTTAACGACGAAACGCTCTGGCTGAGTATTCATTTGGGCTTTGCACAATTTGAATTAAGCAAAGCGCTGATCTTATCTTTACATGAGATATTCGGCACTTCAGTGGGGTGGTCGTATAAAACCTTGTTTGTACCAGCGTTGATCCCGTTTGTATTGGTGGTACTGATCTGCGTGCCGTTACTTAAAATGAGCAAGTCACAAGTAAAGCAAATGTGCTCCGACACCTTAGGCCGTATCGCTATGCCATGTATTGCTTTGATCGGGGCGCTGGTGATGGTGAATGTTTTAATGCAAGGCGGCCATAATGCGCCCATATTTTATATGGCGAGTACCTTTGCTGATTTAAGCGGGGAGCACTGGGTGTTATTTGCCTCCTACTTGGGAGCTCTCGGCACTTTCTTTTCAGGCTCTGCAACGGTGTCTAATCTTACCTTTGGCGGTATTCAATATGGTATTGCACAGCAAGTGGGCTTGTCAGAAACCTTAGTGCTTGCGTTGCAATCAACGGGGGCGGCGATGGGGAATATGATCTGCATTAGCAATATTATTGCTGTAGCCAGTATTGTTGGAGTGAATAATCAAGAAGGGCCAGTGCTTAAGAAAACCTTTTTGCCTATGCTAATTTACGGTGCAATAGTTGGGTGTTTTAGTTATCTATTTTACTGATTAAACATGTTCAGATAAAAAAGGTGCCCAGATAAACCGAGCACCTTTACGGAGTAATTTATTGAATAGCTTTTTTTACTTCGCGCCAGTCAATAATCTTAAAGTTTTGCGGTGCCTGTGGCATACGGTTGTAACCATCTTGCACAATTAGCACCCCTTCAGGGTAGCCCGGTAACGCAGCCGGTGTTACCGTTAGGCCATCAGTTTCTGATACGCCATCTATTGCTAACTCTAGGTTATTGCTGATTGCAAATTTACCCGCAAACTCTAGGCTAGGGGTATTGCCATCAATAATTTTATAAAGCACATAGCTGTAATCACCTTGGCTAGAAACCACTAAATAGCGGGCATCTTTTGCGTGGTAGATTTCCATGCCTTCTACATCATCAACCAACATATCGTTCACGGTTTGCAGCATTACAGGTTTATTTCCTGCTGTTGGCTCAGCACCAATAAACCAAATACCTTCGTCTTCTTCACCTAAAAATAGCTGTGCGGTTTTATCATCTGCACTGCAACCTTCTGGTTGGCTTGGAACACTAAACTCGCGCACTAGTTGTGCTGATACGCTCTCATTATTGCCAGTCAGTTTGTATTGCTGAAATAGGCCTGATTTGTCATTCATAAACACATAGTTGCCTGTGTTTGATGAGTACATACACATACCGTAAATTTCGTTTAGAGTCGTTGGCAGCTCAGCAAGATGTTGCACTTGATTGTGAGTATCGACGCTGTAAACACTGATGCTGTTGTGAGTACGATTACTTGCGGTGATCCACGTATTGCTTGCGTTGTTGATACTTGCATGTTGGCGCACATCAACATTATTTAAACGGCCTGTTTCTAGCGCTTGTAGCTCTTTGCCTGCAAGGTCATACACCATTAAACCACGGCGTTTATCGGTGCCTAAGATCAGGCTTTTTGCTGCATTGTGAGGGTTTACCCAAATAGCAGGGTCATCGGCAGCATCACCAAAAGCACGTACCGCATCGGTTTGCGCTTGTGCATTGATATAAGTAACAACCGCTGTTTTAGCGCTAATTTGTTGCTTGGCTTGTGCTTTAACTTGCCCCTCGATTTGACCTTTGAGGTAATGACCTGATTCATCATCGTATAGCACAATATCAGCTTGATTATTGTTAAAGCGCACTGCGGCAGATTCAATCGCCAGTTCACCAGCAAATTGCCAGCTGCTAAAACGTTTAGTACTCTTTTCGTAGCGATGTAATTGGTTATCTTCAGAGGTGGTGAACCATAAGCTACCATCATCTGTTGTGCTTAAACCGCCAACTTCAGGCGCTAAGCTGCCAAATGGCGACATCAAAGCCACGGGCTTTTTATCGGCGCGCGATTCAGCATCTGCGTTAATTTGCCAAATGCCTAGCTCGCCTTCACTTAAATAAAGAGTTTTACTGTTATCATCAACCGCACAGCCTGATGTTTCACTTACACCGGCAAACTCACGTAATTCAAGGTTTAACGCGCGCTTATTTGCTATATCAAACACCAGTGTTTCGCGGATAAGACCACGAGCGTCTGCCACAAATGCCGAAACTGCCTGAGTTGTCGGGTTAGCAAATAAACACACCGCCTCAGGTTTTGCTTTTGGTGGGCTGATACGGCTAATTTCAGTTAGCTGCCATTTAGCTGCTTTTTGTAAGCTAAAAATCACCGCTTGGTCGGCTTCGTTGTCGATACTGGCAACAAGGTAATTGTTTTTGTTGATCGCCTTAACAGATAACGCTTCGAAATTACCTTTTTGTAATCCGTGCTGTTTACCTGTGGCATCAATAAGTTGTAGGCCTTGGCTTTGTGAGCTTAATAGCCAAGCGTCATCAGCAAGGGCCGCCGCTTGTGAGCCTTGCATATTTTCTGTTGTGCCAAAGGCTTTTAATTGGTTCTTACTTGGTGCCTCGGTTGCCGTTGTTTGGCTACACGCTGCTAGGGTGCTTAGTATCACTGCACTGGCAACAAGATTAAGTGGTTTTTTAAAATTCATGGGATCCCCAAATATACTACAAGGCAGCAATGCGCTGCCTTAATAACTCTTATGTGTATTAAAACGCGTAGCGCAGCATTAACTGAATAACAGGGCCTGCTTCTTCAGACTCCAGTTCATACTCGTCAAAGTCGCGGTTGATTTGGTCATCAACCGTGTCGAACTTGTTAAAGGTTTCGTCTTTGCTTGCATCTAATAGGTTTGAGCCCACTAAACGAAGCGTGACGTCTTGCCAGCGTTTTTCTACGAATACTTCAAGGTCTGCGCCGTAGTGTGTGGTTACTTCTTCACCCACGATACGACCATAAGCATCACCTTGTTTACGGTAAGTTGCACCGAACGAAGCCCCTAAATCAGGTAGATCTTGAATAAAGCCAACGTTAAACACGTAGTCAGATTGGTCGTTGAATTTACGGCTACCGAAAGTGTCATCTACTTCTGAATCAAGCCATGAGTAGTTAAAGAATACCCCGGTGTTTGGCATGCTAATAGCGCTTAGCGGCGTTGATAAATCAAGCTCGATACCTTTTACGTTGCCATCACCGGTGTTACGCTGTTGCAAAATGTAAGTACCATCACCTTCTGAGCCTTGTTGGCCTGTATTGGCTATTTCGATGAGGTCTGTGACATCGCGATAGAACACATTAATACCCACGACACCGCTTTTACCTAAACGATACTCATAACCTAAGTCCATACCCCACGATGATTCTGGTTGTAGGTCTGGGTTACCTAAAAAGTCGTTATCGCCTAACTCTTTTTCAAGTAGAGCAGGGGTGATGTAATCAAAGTCAGGGCGTCGTAAGCTACGTGCAACCGATACACTAACACGGCCGTTTTCAGAGACGTTATAGCGTAAATGTGCCGATGGTAAGAAGAAGTCATAATCGTTTTTAGCGCTTACACCTTCTGCTTTGTCAGTAATGGTTGAGTCGGTTGTTTCGTAGCGCACACCTAACTCCCACGAGAAGTCTTGGTCTTCGTGCTTAACTAATGCAAATACATCTAGGCGGTCTTCTTCGAGTTTATTGACGCCACCGGCGGCTGCTTCAAACTCGTTGTCAAAGCCTGCCAGTGACAGAGGTGTTTTGCTGAACTGATCCCAGCTAGTAAAGCTTTGTTCACTTTCACCTTCGGCTTGATAAACCGCAGTATCGCGCTCTTTACCTTGTACAAAGGCACCGAATTGTATGGTTTTGTTCTCGCCTGCAAACAAGCTATGTTGCCATTGTAATGACCATTCTTTGTCATCAAGGTCTACGGTTTCTTCTTCTTCCTCAAATACCATAGGTAGTTCAGAGGTATCGATTTCTACTTCTTGTTCGTAAACAGACTCTTCAAAGCTTGCAAAACCAAGTTTGAATTTACTGGTGCCACCAAAAAGGGGTAACTCATAACCCGAGTTGATGTTGTAGTTGGTTTGGTCGATGAAAGACACATTGGCGTTGTCGGTCTCAAGGTTACCGCCTTCAACAATTGAGTTATTAATTGCTGTTGGGTCGTCATATTCAAATGAACGCTCATCTTCAGTACGGTCGGTATCAACCCAGATCGCGCTGATATCAAACTTACTGCCATCATCAAAAGCAATTTCGTAGCTGGCATTTAGCGAGGTGTCGTCACCGTCGCGAATATCTGATTGATCTTCGCGGTTATCGAATTCTTCGGTTTTGTAATTAGCGTTATTCTCTGGGCTGTCGCCATAGCGTAGGCTTGATTTTTGTTTTGGGTTATAACGACCTTGTAAGTTCGCACCTAGTAGTAAACGGCCGCCAGCAAACTCAGTGCCGTAAACACCTGCAAAGCTTTCTTTTAATTCGCCATCGTCATAACGCAGGCCACCCGCACGAAGGTAACCACCATCTAGGCTGTAACCGTCACGCAATACAATGTTTAGCGTGCCGGCAATGGCATCGGCAGAGCGGTTTGCACTTGAAGCACGAATAATTTCTACACGCTCAATTAGCTCAGCAGGAATACGGTCAACAAAGAATGAGCGGTCAGCACCTGCACCAGGTACTTCTTCACCGTTGATAAGCACCTTTGTGTAAGCTGGGCTTAAGCCACGCATACGCGCGCCATCAGACTCTAAAACATCTGATAAAAACGTCACACTTGGTACACGTTTTAATACATCACCGGCAGTCAGCGGTTCAAAACGTTGAAAGTATTCTTGTGAGTATTCAAGCGTCGGTGCTAGCTCTTGTGAGCGGTTGCGATAACCAATCTCGCCATATACAACAAGCTCTTCAGAGACTTTTACTTTTTTCTCATCGCTGCTTTGTTCGTCTTGTGCGTAAGCGGCAAATTGGCATAAGGCGAGGGCGCTTACTAACGCCTTCGTTTTAAATTGTTTCATGGGTTTGCTCCTGGTTGTCCTTGGTTTGATGAGCAAAGTACGCAGCTTAAATGACGCAAATGTGACAGAAAATCGCTAACAACCAGTAAAAACAAGTGATTAGAGGGTTTTAAAAGTACTTTTGAGCTGCAATAACCCCATCTTTTTAAGGCAATTATAGTACTTAAAGGGTTTAACAAGGTTTGACTGTCGTTTTGCTGTCACATCATTGAGCTAATATGACCCTGCTGCTTTAAACGCTAACGAGTTAGCATGGCAGCGTGAATTATTGTTAGGTACTGAGAATGCGATATAACCCTTTTACTCATCATCGATTTTTAACCAATGCCGTTATTGCTTTGTTTGTGATTGCGTTTTTGCTAAGCGCGCAAGCAGGAGAGTTAAAGCCTCTAGCCGATATCGCATGGTTAGATATTTTAGGCGAGGGTGGCATTGTGCTTATGACCCTTACTTGGATAGCTGCGCTGCTTATTTCGAGGCCGCCGGGCAAAGTCACCAGCTTTTTAGTGCTTGGGCTTGGGCTTTTTATGTTTTCAGCTTCCCTTGATTTATTTGATGAGTGGTTACATCAACCAACCAATACTTGGCTTACTTGGATTGAATCATTGCCTGCGCCGATAGGTATGATCTTCACAAGTCTTGGACTTTATCAGTGGCATCAAGAGCAATACGTCCTTAACAGGCAGTTAAAGCGCCGTGAAGCACAGCATCGTGAGCATGAATTAGTGTGCTCAATAACAGGGCTGTATAAGGCTGATTACTTACAAGATGTACTAAAAGAGCAGTTAAGTGAGCCACAGCCATTGCAACTAGCCGCCATTGATATTCGCGGTTTTGCTGATTTTAACGCTGAATTTGGTTTTATCGAAGGCGACCGCTTACTCCGTGAAGTGAGCGAACTTTTATTGATGAATTGCCGCCTTAGCGATGTCGTATGCCGCTATGCAGGAGACTGCTTTATGGTGCTAATGCCAAACACCAGCGCAGTACAAGCAAAAGAACTGGTGGCGCAAATTACCTCGGCGCTGAGCCATTGTGCATTTAAGGTCGAAGGCGAAAAACACGCAAAGTTTCAATATGTAACAGCTGCCTTAGTGGGCAGTATACAAGGCGATACACCACAAAGTTTAAGCTCACGTTTACACGCTAAGTTACAACAACAAAAACAACAAAGAGTCAGCCATTGTGAAGCCGTATCTTAATCAAGATGACAAATACCTCACCGCACAGGGACTGATCACCACGCTGGTGGAGCTGGCCTTAAGTCGCGGCATTGCACTACATAAGTTACTCAGAGGCACAGGGGTGTTTGAGCAAGACTTAATGAGTGTGCAGCATCAGTTTAGTATTTCACAGCAAGTGCGCTTATTGACGCAGTTTAAGCAGTTGATGAAGTCCGCCGACAGCGGTTTTTTATTAGGCAGTCAACTAGCAAACGATACCTCTGTTGCCGCCCAAGGCGTGTTAAATTCTGAGCACATCGGCCAAGCTTTAAAACAGTTACACAATTTACGCATACAATTAGCACCTTTGTTATTTAGTTACAGTTATGTGCATAACGAGCAGTATTACATTGTGCTGCAAAATGCTGTGGGCTTGGATGATGAAATAAGCCAGTATGTTATGGAAATTTACAGCGCCGCGTTTTACCAAGTTCTAAAAAAAGTGGCAGGTGAGCGAGTCCCTTGTCAGTTTGAGTTTGCCTATAAACGCGCCAGACATAGCCAAGAATACGAGCAGCATTTAGGTCTTAAAGTCGCTTTTGAAAAGCCTATAACCCGTTGGGTATTGAATAAAGACGCCCTAAGGCTCACTAACCCCGCGTTTAGTAGTTTTAGGTTCTCACAAATTAACTCGCAACTAGCAGCATTAAATTCTGCAAATAGCACTTTTGTGGAAGCCGTAAGCCGATTAATTTATCAAACTCCGGCGTTAAATTTAGACCAAGTAGCTAGCCAATTTGCCATGAGCCCTGCAACCTTCAAGCGTAAATTAAAAGCTCATGGCGTACGTTTTTCTACCTTGTATGATGAGCAAAGTAAGCGCAAAGCGATTTACCTACTTGCCATGCGCGAGCAATGCAATGAGCAAGTTGCCATGCGCTTATCATTTTATGATATTGCTAATTTTAGACGAGCGTTTAAACGCTGGACCGGGCTTACGCCAAGTCAATTGAAGGGGTAAGAAAGCCCATGCTATTGCATGGGCTATGGGTGTTATTCACCAATAGGTGTGATGTCATTTTCATCTAAAATGCCATCATTATCAGCATCATCATCAGCCGTTAGACCAGACTCTAAAATTGCTTGTTCAGTTACATTAGGCAAAAAGAAGTTGGGTTTGCCGTCATGATCTGTATCAATACTGGCAATTTCTTGACCAGAAAAGTCATCCCTTTGAGCTTTTAGAGTCGCATGTAACGTGAGTAAAGGTAATTTATCCGCTTCAGCATTAACAGGAAGGTTGATTAGTTCGTTTACAGATTCATCGTCACCTAATTGTGCGTACACAGCCACAAGGGTTTCTAGGTTATCTTGTATTACTTTATCTGATTGAGTTAATACATAAGCTTTTGCTTTGTCGATAGATGTTGTAAGTGCTGACATCGTATTTGCATATACTTCAGCATATTGCTGGTTGTTTGCTTGAAAGCGAGACAGTGCTGTTATAAGTGTATATTGCTCAAAAGTCCCAGTGTTAAGCAACTCATTACTTAAAGCAGACTCAAAAACTGACTCTAATAAAGCAGTGTAGTCTTCAATATCTATATTTTCTTTTTCGCTATCAATAATGGCTAAGCTGGTTTCTAACCACGAAACAGCTGTGTCTAATAAGCCGGCTCTCACCAAATAACCAAGTACTTTCAAGCGTTTTTCTGCTTGTTCATGTTTATTACTTAATAAGCTAATTTGTGTATCCAGTTTTGAGGCGAGACTACTTATACCTTCGTTGTTTTCAATAAAACCATACGTCGCAATAAGAGACTTTAAAGCACTGATACTGCTATTTGTTGAAAAGTTGTTTTCATTTTCTAAAAAGTACTCATCAAGCATTGCGGCGCAACTTGTTGCGTAAAGTTTTGCTTTTTCAGGGCTGTTTAAGTTAAGGGCTAATTGTACTAAGCCACCACATCCAAATTTACCCATAATGTAATATTCAGATACAGATAAAACATATTCAGGCGATGCTAGGATGCTTTGGGCATAATCAGTGACTTCTAGTGCTAGTTCATTTTCGCCACGAGTTTGTAAAATGGCTGCAGCACCAGGCTGTGCCGATGCATTTATTAAGGTTTGATAATAGCTTTTAGCATTGGTAGTTTCACCTTCCATAAAGTAGTTTTTAGCGTTACTGACCGCGTCAGATAAAGTTTGTCCTGCTTGCAATTTATTTGCGATTTCATACGCATAAGAGTATTCAATTGCGTCGTCTTTATCGGCCTGCTTAGTCAGTAATTGATAGGCAGGGTTATTTACCAGCTCCACATCATAGAGGGCTTTAATCGTTGCTGTAAGTGCTTCAAGTGGATAAGTATAGGTTGCGAGGGTTGCTTCAGCGTAAGGGCTTGCTGAAAAACTATAGCTATTATCAAAGCCAACTACACCATAGTATGACAATGACAAATTTGTATAATATTTAGCAGATTCAGTATCATTGAGTCTTAAATAATAGTCGGCAGCCCAACTCATGTACAATGCCCGCATACGCTCTGTGCTTTGGCCTTTGTAATCTCCTGACGGTTGGGTGTAAGCCCCAATATTTTCGGCAAGATCTGCCATGGTTTTTATTACAGCAAGGCCTGCATTTCTAACTGCTTCGGTATGGCTCGCACTATATTGTTCTACAGAAGCGAGTGCTGTTTTTTTTACAGCTGAAACAAATCTAGCGTAAGTTTTATTGTACTCTTCAGTCCATACCTTACTGGCGTAAAGAGAAATAGTATCTAATATGGCTTGTGCGTGTTCAGTTTGACCAGCGCTATTGTATTGATTTGAAATAGATAGATAAAAGCTCGGATCGCTACTGCTAATGTTTTCTAACCCTTTTTCAGCAATATATTGATTGTATGTCGTAAAAGCTAATTCTCTGTACTCAATAGCTGCATCACTTTGTTGTAATTCATCTAATTTAGCTGCTGCATCAAGATATGCCGATGCTTTTTCATGAGATGTTGTGATTTTTTCAAAATGTGAATTAGCCTTGTCAGTAAAACCAGCAATTAAATAACCCACAGCTAATTGTGCATTTACTTCATTTAAGTAATTGTCGTCATTAATTTCACTACCGATTGCCTCTGCTTGCTTTAGGTGTGATTTATGTGAGCTGTAGTAAAAATTGCGTTTATCTTCATTTGTCACATATGAAGGTGTTAGTTCAATAGTAGCTGTAATCGCTTCGCTTATTTTGTTATCGGTGAAAGCGATTTCAAAACTGTCGTTTATTTCTGAGAGTGTTTCTGCCTCATAAGTAAACTGACCTGTGTCGCTATCTAGCTGCAATGTGCCATTAGCGGGTGCTGTTACTAACTCAACAGTAATTACGTCTCCATCAGCATCATTAAATACTAATGAACCTTGTGTTGTCGTTGACGTTGTCACCGTCACTGTTTGACTAACTAATACAGGAGCGTCATTTACATTATTGATTGTGAAGGTTAAAACAGCATCCGTATTTAAGTTACCATCACTGGCTGTGACCGTCACTGTGTCTTGACCAGCAAAGTCAGCGTTTGGGGTATAAGTGAAACTGCCATTGGCATTAAGAGCAAATAAACCATGGCTTGCAGCAGATGCGAGTGTGAAGCTCAATGAGTCATCGTCCGTCGCCTCAAGTTGACCTGAGAAAGATGTATCTTCCTCTAATGTAAATGCTGTGCTGCTTGTAAACTCTGGCGCTTTGTTACTCTGCGAACCGCCACAGCCTGCTAAAGCGAGCGCAATAACTAGCGGTGCGTATTTGATCTTATTATTCATCTTATATCCCGTGTTAATCATATAATATTAAAAACGGAACGGATTTTACCACTCAAACAAAAATAATAATAGATCTCATTTGTATTTGGTTGTTGTGTTTTTTGGAATTACAGCTAACTAAGAAGTGATAGTTATATGGATGAGAGCGTTGTCATTCTCATCCATTTTTTAAAGTATTTCTAAGAAGGCGACAAGCGCTTCGCGCTCATGCTTTTCTAGCTCTAACTTATGGAGTAAGTCAGTGGTTGTAGGGAAGTTTGGGTCGTCTTTATACTTTCCCTTAGGCTTTGGTCTTGCACCGCCTGCATTATAAAAGTTAACAACACCAGCTAGTCCTTGAAATAAGCCTGTATGCATCCAAGGGGTACTTTGCTTTAAAGCAAGTAGAGAAGGTGTTCTAAACTTGCCAATATCAGCTGGGTCTTGCGTGGCATCAAAACGTCCTAAATCTTGAAGTTTTCGACCATAAAAATGCAGCCCCGTAACATGAAATTCATTGTCGCTGAGTAAAGCTCCTTCATGACAAGTCATACATTTTGCTTTGGTTCTAAATAGATGTAAGCCTTCAAGTTGTTGATCGTTTAAAAGTGCAACCGCTTCATTAGGATTGGTTTGCGCTTTATCGATAAACCGCGTGAATAATGACTCTGGGATATCAAACGTGCGTTCAAAGGCAACAATGGCTATTGCCATTTGCTCTTTGCTCATTGTTTGATTACCAAACGCTGCGAAAATAGGGGCTCGGTAATCTGCAGCAGCGTTTACTTTGTCAAGCGACTGCTGAATAGATGAGTCCATTTCTTTGGGATTTTCGATAGGCATTAAAGCTTGCTCTGTCGCTGTTTTAGCTCTGCCATCCCAAAAAAATGTTTGCCAATGATCAATGCCAATAATTGCCTGGGTATTACGAGTACCGACTTGGCCATCAATGCCGACAGCTAGTTTACGCCTATCCGTAAACGCTAAACGAGATTCATGACAGCTTGCGCAGCTTACCGTGTTATCTCGTGACAAACGTGTATCGTTAAATAGCTTTTCACCTAATGCAATGATCTCATCACTTTGGTTAAAAGGTTTGGCTTTTAACGGTTTTAGTGGCGCAGCAGGGGTCTCTTTAGCTGTCATTATGGCTGGCCATTGACTTTGCTCCACAGAATAAAGTTCTCGCAGAGTTGTGTCTGCATGAACTACAGAAGCAAAGAAAACACAAGCGACTGAAATTAACCCTTTATTCATAGTTATAGGTCACTCCTAGCCAAAACATTCTGCCAGGTTCAACACCTGATTTTCCTTCAATAATAGAGTAGGTACGAGCATTAAATAAGTTGCTTATATCAACACGTAATTGTAATGACTGTTTTTGCGTAATTTGATACTCCCAACTGGTATTTAACGAGACCATCACGCGAGCTTTATATTCATAGTCTTTGTAAATTGGAATAGCAGTATTTATGCTTTCACAGCCACTACATTCACTTTCGACACCGATAACTTCAGAACCAGAGCCGAGCACAGCTGTGGTGTAGCTACCAGAATACGTTGCTGTTAAGCCAGTCGATAAGTTGTCTGTCCAAAAAGTATTCCAACCAAAGTTTGCAGCAACAGGACGGCCAAAGTTAGCTTTAATAGTATTGAGTTCAGATAAGCTAATGATTTGATCTTTATAATAAACCAATGATTCAATAGGGGTGTTGTCAGGTGTAGCTGTGTAATCAGTATTACTTTCTGAGTTTTCACTGTAGCTGATATTAGCCCACAAAGAGTGATCGCCAAATTTTGCATCCCAAGACAGTGAGTAACGTTCGCTTTCACCTGTGCCAGTATTTTCCATAGTAATGTATTTATAACCATCATTATGTAAGTTGGTTTCTTCATTACGTGCAAGCTGATCACGTTTAAATCTTTTCACATATTTCAGTGATAGGTTGCCAAAGTTTTCTGTGGCATGGCGAAGACCTAGCGCAATTTCATCATCGTAAGGGCTTTTCACATCGTCAAAAATATAGCGAAAGTTACCTGTGTAAGAAGAAGGAAGCCAAGCCTGTAAATAACCGTTTTGAATAGGGCGGTACTCACGGTAGGAAAATTTTTGTTGCTCTTTGATTTTGTATGCTAATAATCCTGCATCATAGTAGCGATTTAAACCCGCGGTAAGCAGTGTATTGCCATCGTTAAATACGTCATAACCCATTGATAAGCGAGGAGCGATATTGTGATTTCTGAAAAAATCATCGTAGTCGTATCTGAGCCCTAATTGAAACTCAAACTGCTTCCAGGTGATCACATCGGTTGCATACAGTGCTGCTTTATTTAAGCTTACGTCTATTTGTTCACTGGGTGTGACCAAACGTGAATTAAAATACTGAGCCGTACTTGCTACATTATTAGAGTAGGCAAGTAAGTGCTCTGGGTTATTAAAATCGATACTGCCGCCTAGTTGCTCGGCAAGGGTATCTAAATCCACATAAAAGCTTTCTTCAATACAATCAATAGCATAACCGCTACAGTTTAATGAGTTTTGGCTTGAAGAGTACTGCACAGGTGAATCATATTTGTAATAGTTTTGTGCGCGATTACGTTCTACGTTTTGATGATTCAATTCAGCACCAATACGGATGGCGTGCTCTGTTTTACCCCAGTTTTTGCGGTTTAGGGTTAATGAATTACGCCAGTTGAAGGTTGTTTGGGTGTTTTCTAAATTACCATAACCTCCTATTTTGGAGAATAAGATAGGTGTGTAATTTTCATTGCTAGATTCTTGGTCAGCATACTGACCCCATTCTTTACCTTTAGCTTGTAGCCATTGATAAAAATGCGCAGGGGCGCTGCGATTATTATCGCTTTGGCTAGCATTAAACTCACTACGCCAAAAGCCTAAACTGGTTTCTTCACTTAGATTGGCAATAAAGCCCGTATTACCGCCATCAATTTCATAGTCACTGTCTAGTACGTCATCGAGGAAGCTTTGTGATTTGTATGGGGCGTATAAAAACGTTAGATCAAGCGCATCAACCCAACCATCACGATAACTATATTTTAGTAAGCCATTGATATTTTCTCTGTGCTCGGTTTTCATTTCTTGTAATGAAATAGAAGAGATATCACTTTTTAAGAAACTTAAATTGAACAATAGGGCGTGTTTATCATTGATACGCTTTTGCAGCATCAAATCGATATCTGTTTTTTCAAATACTGGCGGCTCAAGTGCTTCTTGCTCTGCGAGCGGATTATCGTTATCTTCACCTCTGATAATGTGATATTCCCCCCAATCACTTTGGTTAGTACGTACACCTAAGCTTATCTTTGTATCTTTAGAAAAGGGTGAAATGGTTTCGGCATCAATAACACCACCAGAAAAGTCACCATAATCAGCTGGAATGTTGTGATCATACACTGTAATTGATTCAACCAATTGGCTGTTAACATTCATGCTTTGCACACCACCATAGACATCATTTTCTGATGCACTGATCCTTGAAGAACTAGCAGGATCTAACCGATTGTTGTAGTTCATGCCATCAATCATAAAACCTGTTTGCCAAGGCTTAGCACCCGATATGCTTATTTCTGGGGCACTGACTTCTGCCAAACTATCAATTGAGAAATGACTTTCACTTAATAACACGCCAGGCAGTAAGCCAATTAGCTCGTTAATATCGCCATTTCCTTTTGGAGTTGCTTCAATAAAGTTGCGATCAAGATAGGCTCGACCAATTACTTCAGGAACCTCAATCCCTATGTACTGACCTTTTACAGTAATGCGTTCAATATCGTCGGTATTACAGTGCTGATCTTTACTTGGTTCACATTGAGGCTTAATTGTTTGCTCTTTTACTTCGTTAGCATGTAATGGGGCATTAAGTAAAAGCATCAAACACGCTGATAAATAGCGTATTTGCATTGTGACAACTCCTGATTGTTGATCTGGTAAAAAGCTTAGGTAATAACTGCAGCTGCATGATATTTAATCACTACTAGCAGAAAGTTAGCGTGTTATGTGGGCTGATTTTACCATTAAAATACGAATGAAAATAGATCTCAATTGTATTTGTGGTTATTATTTATGCAGAAAACTTAAATAATTAATGGGGCGTTTATCAGCTAGAGGGTCGCTGTTTCTATGTTTGGGATTTTATTAGATGAAATTCATTGTCTTTTTGCAAAGAGTAGGCAAGTACATGTAAACATGTACTTGCCAATAATTTACTCACCTAATGGCGTAGTATCTAAACTATCTTCAATACCATCATTGTCAGCATCGGTATCAGCAGTGAGCCCTGAGTCGCTTATAGCGTCAGGTGTTGCCGATGATAAGAAGAAGTTTGGTTTACCATCGTTATCAGTATCAACACTTGCAACTGTGCTACCCGGAAAATCATCTTTAGTTGCTACAAGAGATGCTTGTAAAGCATACAGTGCTAATTTGTCTGCCTCTGCATTTATATCTAAGTTAATCAATTGCTCGGCTTTGTTGTATTGCCCTAAACGAGTATACATAGATACATAGGTTTCTACGTTATCCTGAATAACTTTATCTTCTTGAGTTAATAAATACTCGGTTGACTCATCTAGCATGCTAATAAGCTGGCTGTGAACCGATTGATAAATGTCAGCATACTGTTCGTTATTTGATTGGTACTTAGCTAGAGATACAAAGAATGAATCGCGTACAAAATATTTATCACCAACTTCTTTTGTACTAACTAGGGTCAAATAAAGTGTTTCAAATAGGTCAGTAAAGTCTTCAAATTCAAGTAATTGTGCATTGCTTGAAACAAGGGTAATGGCTTCTTGCACCCATTCTACTGCAAGCTCAGTTAGGTTATTTTCGTTTAGGTAACCTAAGTAAGAAACTAAATGGGGGATTTTGCTTTCAGGATTTTCCAGCTTGTCAATTTCAGCCTTCATTTTAGCTACTAATTCAGGTATTTTGTCATTAATCCCTGCCATGTTGTAGGTGCGAATTAATTCGCTATAACCTTTAATATCGAGCTCTGTAGATAGCTTTCCTGAATTTGCTTCCATCCACTGAGTACATTGCAGGGCATGGCTTTTTGCTTGCTCTTCGCTGCCCATTAATAAATCAAGCGAAATATGGCGAGCACAGCCCTGCCAACCTGTTCTACGATGAGAGCTCCTGAAGGACTGTTGATCAAAATAGGCTTCGGTAAACATAACTTTACTTGCTTCGTCTAAGAGCGCTAAACCAAGCTCAGGGTAGCCATAACTATAAACAATAGAGGCAGCACCCGATGAGGTTGTACCATCAGCCATAGCCCAATATAAGCTAGTTACGTTATTATCATCTTGTTCTATAAAGTAATCTTTAGCATCTGCAATTGCATCTGCAACGCTAAATCCAGCAATAACTTTGTTTGCAATTTGATAAGCATAAGACTTCTCTCGTGCATCAGTTTGGTCTTTTTCGGTCGAAATTAAATTAAATGCAGGATTCTGTGCAAAATCGATATCGTACAAACTGCCAATATAGGCTGTTAATTTTTCTAAAGGTGATTGATAAGTAGCAAGTGTTACCGCAGAGTTTGTTGCTGCACTAAATGAATAGCTGCTATCAAAACCAGTATGACCAAATAGTGATAATGCATAGTTAGCGTAATATTTAGCAGTCTCAATATCATTAACTTGCATCGACAGTTCAATAACACCTTGAACATAATAAGACTTCAATCTGTCGGTTTTTTCACCTTTATATTCACCACTGCTAACGTACTGGTAGCCTGTATTGGTAATAGCTTCACCGTACGTTTTAATTATCTCAGAAGCGAGCGCTTTATTTGTTTCGTTTGGCTCTGCTAAATACCTTTCTACAGCAGAACTAGAAGCGTTGCTAAATGCTGTTAATAAACGACCATAAACTGTTGTGTAGTTCTCTTGCCTAACGCTATCTGCGTACAACTCTAATGTTTTATAAAGCTCTGCGGCGCGAGTAAATTCACCAGAATCTTTATATTCATTAGCAATATACGAATAAAATGCAGCGTCGCTAGATGTTAGGTTCTCAACACCTATGCTTGCAATATATTGATTATAAGTGGTTACTGCGAGGTCTCGGTAAGAGGCTGCTTGTTCTGCAACACCTAGAGCATCAAATTTTTGTGCGGTTAATCGGTATGCGTTTGCTTTGTCACTTAATGTTGTGATTTTATCAAAGTGTTCGATCGCTTTTTGGTCGAAACCAGCTAATAGATAACCAATTGCCAGAGCAGCATTAACGTCACTCATATAAACATCATCATTAATGTTTTCGCCGATTGCCTCAGCTTGTTTTAGATACGATTTATCTGAGCTGTAGTAGTAATTGAGTTTATCCTCGTTCGTAACATACGAAGGTTTTAATTCAATAGTTGCGCTGATAGGCGAGCTGATATTGCCATCGGTAAATTCAATAACAAAACTGTCGTTAATTTCTGATAGCGTTTCTGCGGTAAATGTAAATGCCCCCGTTTGCTCATCTAGAGTTAGGGTACCGTTGACTGGAGGTGATACTAAAGACACAGTTACAGTATCGCCGTCGACATCATTAAAAGTTAATGTACCTTCTGTTGTAGTCGAGGTAGTTACAGAAATTGATTGACTCGCAAGTGTTGGCGCATCGTTAACGTTATTAACCGTAAAAGTAAGCACTGCATCTGTGCTTAAGTTACCGTCAGTAGCAGTAACAGTTACCGTGTCTTGGCCTGCAAAATTTTCTTTTGGGGTATAACTAAAGCTGCCATCAGCATTTAATGAAAATAGTCCGTTACTTGCTGCAGAGCCAAGTGAATAGCTTACTGAATCGTCATCGCTGGTAGTTAGTTGACCGGTAAGACTGCTATCTTCGCTTAAGGTAAAGGCGCTACTGCTTGTAAACTGAGGAGCCTTTTCGCCATCTGAACCACCGCACCCAGTGAGTGCTAGCGCCACTGCTAATGATAAATACTTTATTTTGTTACCCATATGGAAACCCGCATTAATTATTTTTGGAAATTGGCGAGATAGTAACATCAAAATACGAATGAGAATAGATCTTAATTGTATTTTGTTTGTTCAAGCATAGTATATACAGAAATTTCAAATGTTAATTCACTTTAAAAGTTGGCTTCATATCATGTTAGGAAAAATATACCTTTTCAGAGCAGTTATTTTCCCCGAGCTGCGTTAGACTATTGTTATTGATGTAATTAACCGAGGTCTCAAATGATTGAGTATCCTGTTGACCAACTTCCCCAGTTAATTGATGACTTGCTTCAGTGTGATACCACAACACGTAAAAATAAGTTACTTGCTGATGCTAAAGAAAAGCTTTCTACTGAGCATTTATCGTTATTGTTTGAAGCCTTACCTAAAGAACAGCGTTTAGAGATTTGGCAATTACTCGATGAAGATACACAACATGAAATCTTCATTAACCTAGGTGGCGACAGCTGTCGTTGGCTATTGCAAAGCCTAGTAGAAGCCGAAGGCTTTAAGCTACTTGACGAAGTAAGCGTAGAAGAGTTACTTGAACTTGAAGAAATTATTCCTGAGCGCTTTGTTGATTATGCACGCAGACAACTTGATGAAGTTCAAACAAAACAGTACGACCTTGCACAGCAATATAATCCAGAGCAGTTAGGTCACTGGCTCGATTTTGATGCTTTAAAAGTGTCAGAAAAACTCACCGTGGCAGGCGCGCGTAAAATTTTTCAAAAAGGCTTACCGCAATATACCGAGGTGATTTATCTAGTCAGCCGTAAGGGCACTCTCATTGGTGAAGTGGCTATCAATGCTTTATTTAAAGCCAATGATAATGACAGCCTACTGGATTACGCGAACCTTGATGTATCGGCTTTACATGCTGATGATGACCTTTATGAGGCTGCTGAAGTGGTTATTCACAGTGAGCAAATGGCGATGCCTGTTGTGAATGCCGACAACAAACTATTAGGCCGATTGTCAGTGTCATCAGCTTATGAATTGCGCCAAGAAGTCACCGACGAAGCGGCTGCAAAAGCCGGTGGTCTTCGTGAAGACGAGGATCTGTTCTCAAGCGTCACTAAATCGGCAAAAAACCGCGGCATTTGGCTTGGTATTAATCTAGCAACGGCGTTTTTGGCCTCTTGGTTTATCGGTTTGTTTGGTGCAACTATCGAGCAAGTGGTTGCGCTGGCGGTATTAATGCCGGTTGTCGCTTCAATGGGTGGTATTGCAGGTAGTCAAACGTTAACGGTTATTGTGCGCGGTTTAGCACTCGGTCAGGTTACCGACTCCAACCGTAGAGCACTGCTGAAAAAAGAGCTAAGAGTGGGGGCGTTAAATGGCTGTGTTTGGGCCTTTGTGATTGGTGTACTCACTTTTTTTTGGTTCAATGATGGCATGTTAAGTCTAACAATTACTATCGCTATTTTACTTAACTTGGTTGCTGCTTCGTTATCAGGGGTGGTGATCCCATCGATTTTAGATAAGCTTAAAATCGATCCAGCCCTTTCAGGTTCTGTGATCCTGACCACAGTCACCGACATCGTCGGTTTTGTTACCTTCCTAGGTTTAGGTAGTTTACTCCTTCTTTAAGGGATCGGATGCTGGCTAAAGTAGTGTTTAGCCAGCTTTTACAAATCAATCCCCTCTAGTGAAAACTTTCAAAAGAACATAAAATAAACACTTTTCTTTACCTAATACACAGTTATTATGAATTGTGACTCAGTCAAGCTAAAAGGACGTTAATATGGTATTAGGTAAAAAAGGTGCGCTCGCTGCTTTATCGGTAATTTCAGTGTTTAATGTATCAGCGGCGCAAACTACAACTGGTGAGCAAACTAAGCTGAGCGAAGATCCCACCAAGGTCGTCACTCAGTTTGGTGCAAGTTATTCAGATGAATTAAGGATCACTGGTTCGCTAAGTTTGGGAGCAGTTAAAAAGCTTAATGCCAGTGTGAGTGCCAATGGCGATGAATGGCGTGTTGGTGGCTCGTGGCTATTTGATATTGGCATTGTTAATTTTAACTTTGGTAAGCAAAGTTATGATCAGGGAGCTGAGCGTACAACCTATAGTGTTGGCACCTTTATGCCACTGAGTTACTTTGATATTGCGCCCTATGGTTGGCAAATTTTCGCTATGGGTGGTTATAGCCATGTTGATGGTGAAATTGCTTGTTTAGCAGGGCAAGGTGCGTGTTTAACATCAGAAATACCTGGCCCTGAGGGTTGGGTGCTTATTCCAAACAGTAGTGATGGTGGTTATTTGGGGGCGTTTGCTTTAAAGCCATTATCCGAAAAATGGACATTAATGACTGCAGCAGCGTATTCGGTAGGTTCTAACGATTATTCAGGTTATTTCGCCGCTATTGGTGCAAGTTATCAATTTGATAAACAACAAAGTTTTAAGCTATTTGCTGCAACAGAAGACAGTGATTACGGCTCAGATCAAAATTTAGTGCTGGGTTACACTTATCAATTTAATTAAAAAATACTGTTACAAAGCATTAAATTTTGTTAGTTTTCTGAGTGAGTTATCGCTGAGAAAATAGAGCATGAAGAAAAAGTTAGCCTTGTTATTGTTAGGATTATCGAGCCTTAATGCCAATGCCTCTGAAAACTTTAGTGATCATGAGATGTTTTGTGAGCAACAATCACAAATTAGTTGCTTAGATTACATTAATCAACAGCTAGCAAGCAGTGAGCTTGGCTCTGCGCGTTGGTATGAGATTAAATCTTATCAGTTTGATTATTTCTACGACAAAATGGAATTTCAAATCTTGAAAGATAGCACTGAGCCTTTCATTACCGGTGAAGAATTGCCTGTTGTCTTCCAAGTGCAAGTTTACTTTTATTACGCTAAATCAATGCATTATTTAGGCGACTTTGAAACTGGTCGTAAATATGCCACAAAAGCATTTGAAAAACTGCAAGCAATCTTCGACTCTTTTGGTAACCCTATGCGTATGGTCGAATTGGCTAATTTGCAATACGTGTTTGGCAACAAAGAAACGGCATTGCAAATTCTTGATAGGGCAGAGCGACGCTTTGGTAAAAGCAAAGATCCCATTTTTCACTTTGAACTGGCTTCGAATAAAGCAAATGTTTATCACTCATTAGGTGATGTAGACGGCGCACTTGCAAGCCGAAAATCCGCTGCTGATTGGATTTTAAAAACCAACCATAACCGCAAAATATCTGTCGCTTTAGGTAATTTAGCGCGTACCCACCAACTTCTGGCAAGTTATGAGCAAGCTGACGCTGTATATATTCAGTCTCTTAAGTACATGGACTCAGACTCAGATCGAAATATGATTGCTATATATAAGTTACGTCTTGCTGAAATCAATTGGCAAGCAGGAAAGCAAGATCAAGCATTAAAATGGTTTAAGCAAGTGCATAAAGAAGACATTCGCCAATCACATGCGAAACTTTATGCACACCTAGGTAACGTGCTTTAGATAGTGTAAAAACACCCTGGTTTTTCGGCTTCACCCGGCGCTAAAATTTGTAGATGGGTTGACTCACCTTGTTCCATCAAAGGCTTCATAGTTTTATCAAACTGCTTAGCAGCATGTTCAATTAATTTTGCTTGCTGTTCCAGAGCTTTAAAATCGGCATCATGAGCAGCCATAAGTTTATTGAGTTCTTTAGCCAACTTATCTTGCTCTTTTAATAAACTTTTATTAATTCGCAAGTGGTTCTCGTCTTCAACAACTGCTTCTTCGGTGATTGCTTCTATTTGCTCAGAGTACTCAGTAACTTGTAGCTCTATGTCATTAATTGGTTGCTCAAGTGCTTCAAGTTTTACTTGTTCACGCTCAAGCTCTAGGTATGCTGCAATTTGCTCGTTATTGAGGGGACTTTCGCTTACCTTTTTACAGTCTTTAAAAGTGATAACGCGATAATCACCCTGGTTGTTTGTTGTGCTGGCATTAGAGAGGCCAATACAAGCAGTAGTGGCCGTGATTAAGAGTGCACTTACGCTAATACGTACTAAATTCATAATGATGTCCTAATGGGTTATGTTATTTAGTTAGTCGTCGCAAGTGTGAAAAAGGTTGTTTAAATTTTAAATTTATATCCCACGCCATAAATTGACTCAATGTAATGACTATCAGGATCGGCTTGAGTCAGCTTTTTACGCAAGTTTTTAATGTGCGAATCAATACTGCGCTCGTAGCTCTCAAAGTACTTACCTTGAGTCATGGTTAGTAAATCTTGGCGTGAAAAAACCTTATTAGGTGAGGCAATTAATATTTTTAACAAGCTAAATTCATTAATTGTTAGTTTCAGTTCTTCATTTTTTACCAATACTTTGTATTCGCTCGGATCAACAATAATGTTACCCGCTTTGAATGTACTCGGTTTGCTACTTGGCATTCGGCGTCGTTTTAAAATAGCTTTCACACGCGCCATTAACTCTTTTGGTTTGAATGGTTTAGTAACATAGTCATCGGCACCAACATCAAAACCAATTAAGTGATCAATTTCTTCAACCCGTGCTGTAAGCATAATAATAGGCACATCACTGTATTGTCTTATCTTGCTGCACAACTCAATACCATTTGTGCCTGGCAACATGATATCGAGAATAATCAAATCAGGGTTTAGCTCATTAACAGCATCCAGTGCGCAGTTGCCATCGTGAATTAGGCTTGTTTTAAACCCTTCAAGATATAAATACTTTTCTATTAATTCGGCAATTTTAACTTCGTCTTCAATAACGAGAATATGCTGTTTAGCTAAGGTTTCTGACATATTATTGCGCCTCTGCAAGCGGGAGTTTTAACGTTAAACACAGACCGCCTAAACGGCTTTTAGTTGCATTTATTTTTCCTTGATGGGCTTCAACAATTGTTTGGCAAATCGCCAAGCCTAAGCCAAAACCGCCGGTTTTTCTGTTACGAGAGCTATCGGTGCGATATAAACGATCAAATAGTTTTTCAAGAGCCTCATCAGGAACACCGGGGCCTGAATCTTCTATCGACAAAAATACATGATGATTAGACACGGTTAAATCTAACCAGACTTTTTGCTGTTCATCGGTATAGCGTAAATTATTTTCTAAAATGTTTTGTAGAACTTGTGTAATACGATTTTGGTCGGCTAAGATCATCACTGTTTGCTCTGGTAAGGTGGCATTAAGCGTGATGTTTTTGGATTGAAATTTAAACGCATACTTATGCGCTTGTAGGGCCACCAAGGCATTAAAATCAATAGTTTCCATATGATAGTTAAAACTGTGTCTGTCGAGTGAGCTAACTTTATGTAAGTCGTTCACAAGTCGGCTTAACAGCGCCACTTCTTCTTGCAGTGAGCTTATTGCCTTTTGGTTTGGTTCGATAATGCCATCGTTAATAGCCTCTAGTTCACCCTCTAAAATAGTTAAAGGCGTGCGTAGCTCATGAGAAATATCCATGAGCCATTGGCTTTGCTGCGACTCAAAGCGTCTGAGCTCTGTGGCAATACGATTAAAATCATCTGCTAAGGTCGCAAATTCATCACTACTGTTGACGGTTATTTGGGTCTCAAATTCGCGTTCTGCAAGGGCTTTTGCGCCTTTTTTCAGCTGCGAAATAGGGTTAGTAAAATGACGTGCGAGTAAGTAACTAAACAATAACGCAATTAATAAACCAATCCCTGCTGTCCACAAACTGATATTAATTTGTGTATTTAGGTAATGCTGAGTTAGCGCGCTAACATGATTGCGGTTAGCATGCAGCTGAAGCACCGCAACAACCTCGCCATTGTGGGTGATTTCTTGCTCGTTCACGACCTCAGTTTCGGTATTACCTGCAATCAATATTTCGCCTTTTTCATCAAGCAAACTTAGGCGTTTTTCAAAGGGCATGAAGTCATCAGGCATGGGTTTATTGCGAGGTGGCGACTCATGCATGTCAGCAAAGTTAGCAGGCTCGTTAAACTCATTTGATGGGTCAAATTCAGGTGGCTGGTCGAACGATGGTGGCACCCCAAAGTCATCGGGGGGTGGCATCGCTTCATTTTGCATACGTTTTTCAGGAGGCCCATTTAATGGAAAAGGGCCGGGCTCTCCTGGTTTTGGGCTATTGGGCGAAAACAATAAACGGCTTGAATGGAAATTACGGTTAATTAACTCATACCACAGGGCTTTAGAATCGATAAACATCCCAATCGAACCCGTTTGCTGATACTGCAGGCTAATTTCAGTGGCTATTCGGTTAAATGCTTCGTTATCTATATCTTCAAACACATTATTGAGCATACGCTTATTGGAAATTGCATTTAGACCAAACATGGTCAGCACCAGTAGTAGCGTAATGATAAGATTGGTAATTAAGAGTTTGTGAATTAACTTCATAGATGTAATAGTAAAATGTAATAGCCAGAAATGAATATACTATAAATGTCTATTTTTTGGCATGTGCATCCTAGTCACTCTATAAAAGCACCATTTTTTCTACACAAAGTCTCTACATTTGTTCTTTATACTCGACGTTAATTACTCATGTTAGCGAAGGGGCACAAGATGACTTTAAAACCTGAACTTTATACTCGTAGAAAAATGCTTAAAACATTAGGTGTTTCAGTTGCTGCTGTGCCTATGTTGGCATTTTTAGGCTGTAACTCAGATACAGTATCATCAACGGATACAACATCAGACACCGATACATCAACAGATACAGACACCAGCACTGATACAGACGATACAACAACTACGAACGATAGTGATTATGTATCAGGCACAACAGCTCTTATTACCGATGACTTCCCTGATGACAGCATTTTTGAAACATCAACCGCATGTGTGTTAGCTCTGACTCAAGCAACAACCGAAGGCCCGTGTTACTTCCAAGCTGATTCAGACGAAGACATCTCTGATGGCCTAACGGGTTTACCTATGATGCTTTGCTTACAGTTAATCGATAGCGACTGTAACCCATTAGCAAATTACGAAATCTCGGTTTGGCACTGTGATACCAGCGGTATTTATTCGGGCGATACTAGCAGTAGCTCTGATAGCTCACGTTTTGCGGGTGATTTCTGTACTGATGGCGATGCCGAAGCTGAGGCAAGTACCTGGTATCGTGGTTCATTGATCACAGATAGTAGTGGTCGTGTGAACTTTAAAACGCATTTCCCAGGTTGGTACTCTGGCCGTACTATTCATATTCACTTTAAAGTAGCAAACAACAATAACGACTATGTAATCAGTCAGTTCTGTTTTACTGATGCGTTTGCAAAAGAAATTTGTACCACTCATAGCGATTACAAATCACGTGGTGAACAAGATACAACCCTTGCTAGCAACGACAACGTGTTTGGTAGTGATTATGAGCAGTTTATTTTAAACACAGCACAAAATAGTGATGGCACTTTATTGGCGTATCACACTATTCAAATTAGTTAATTTATTCACTTATCATTGTAGGTTAGGGCGTGTTAGCAATTACTGCTTTCACGCCCTATTTTTTTAGAAGCTATAAGTGATGTTACCGTAAATAAAACGGCCATCTAAGCTGTATGGCGCAAAGCCACTATAAGGGAAGATTTGGTTGAAATCGCTGTAACCAATATTACTTACAGTATCTTGAGGGTACTGATCAAAAAGGTTGTTGGCGCCTAATGCGAACTTCCACTGCTCATCAGGGCGGTAAGCCACTTCTAAGTCAGCAATCCATTTAGCATCAAGTACTTCATCACCATCTTCACTGCTTGCAGTGTCAACTACTTCACCATAACGAGTTGCCCGTAATGTCGTTTGGAAGTTTTCATAATCCCATGTTGCAGAAAGGTTCCATTTATCGGCTGGCGTGCCTTTTTCAAAGCGTGTGATTTCACGACGAGAGAAATACTCGTAGCTATCGCCAAGGGCTTCTAGCTCTGCTGGGTTTTCTTTAACATGTGTCACTTCGGTGTCGTTAAAGTTAACCGCTGCACTTAAGCGTAAATCACCATAGTTTTCTAAACCTAATGAGTAGGTCGCAACAATATCAACGCCTTGCGTACGTGAATCAATGGCATTAGTAAAGTAACGAACGCGCTGCGTATTTACTTCGCCCGCTTCGGCTAAAATCGCTTCAACTTCAGGGCCGCTTAAGTTTTCAGACAATACGATACGGTCGTCAATTTCAATGCGATACGCATCAAGGGTTAAGCTAAAGCCGCCTTGCGTAAAGATGAAACCCGCCGTCATATTAACTGACTCTTCAGCGTCTAAATCACGAGCTCCCAGTGCTTGCGCTGCTGGCTCATCAACAGGGAATAAACCCACTTCATTTGGCACACCATTTTCAAAAACAGTGCTTACTGATTTATAAGATGTTTGGGCAAGTGAAGGCGCTCTAAAACCTGTGCTAATTGCACCACGTAGCGACAGCGACTCGTTAATGCTGTAACGCGAAGCAAGTTTAGAGGTAAAGGTACTACCAAAATCACTGTAATCTTCAAAACGACCTGCTAAAACAAGGTTCCAATCTGTAGTTAGGTAAGTATCAAACTCTGCAAATACCGCAATGTTATGACGGCTTTTATCTGTTGCACTTTCTGGTGAGAAACCAGGTAACACTTGCGCGCCACCGGCAGCAACTGGGTTGCCATCGTCATCTAATACAGTGAGGTAAGAGGCTGTTTCACCTGCTTTGATTTGGTAGTTTTCGTGACGATACTCAGCACCAATCGTAACAAACACATCATCAGGTAAACCTAAATCTAGTGTGTTGCTAGCATCCATGTTCACTAGGTATTGTTCATACACAAGCGAGCCATCGTCAAATTCTGTTGGGCTGCTAACACCCATCGAGGTATTTAAGCTGTTGCTTACGCCAATACCAAAATCGTTGCGACCATAATTGGTGCTTACATCCCAAGCCCAATCATTGGTTTCGCCATTTAGACCAATTGCAAATGAGTAATCATCTACATCGGTATCAATTTGCGGTAAGAAACCGTCAGGGTACACTTCAGTTAAGTTACGAGAATCTTTGGCACGACGATAAAAACCACCTGAGTTACCTTTACGGTTTGAGTAACTTGCAAATGAGTAAAGCGATAGCGAGTTATCAAACTCATAACCTAGGTTATAAAAAAGCGCGAAGTCTTCGATATCGGCTTTACCAAAGCGGTGGTTATAGCGGTCAAAGTCAAATTCACGTGAATCTAAATCTCCATTCTCATCACGGCTATATTGCTCACGTGCATCAAAGCCAGAGCGATTTGTTGGCTCGTTATTACGTGACTCAATCGACACGTTAATAAAACCATTATCGCCAAGTGCAAAGCCCGCATTAGCACTTGCTGTACGCGTAATGCCGTCGTTTACTTCACGGTCGCTGCCAGTTTCAAAGCTTAAGTTGCCTTCGCTATCGGTTGTGGTGTTTAGTAGCTGAGGAGAGCCTGCCATTTGTGTGTCGTATTCACCATATGTGTAGCTCACGCTACCGCCTTCATCGGCATCTTTTAATACAATATTGATCACACCGGCAATCGCGTCAGAACCATATTGAGCTGCAGCGCCATCACGCAGAATTTCAACACGTTTAATTGCAGAAGTAGGAATATTATTTAGATCCACTGCCGTTGAACCACGGCCAACCGTACCATTTAAGTTTAATAATGCACCGGCATGGCGGCGTTTACCATTAATAAGAACTAATGTGTGATCAGGGGCAAGGCCACGTAAAACAGCCGGTTTCGCGTGGTCAGTGCCATCAGCAATGGTGGCACTCGGGTAGTTAAAGCTTGGTAATTGTGATGCCAATACTTGGCTCATATCAAGCTGGCCTGTGCTTGATAAATCGCGGCTTGTTAATAAATCGACAGGCACGGTACTTTCAGAAATGCTACGAAGGCTTCGGCGAGTACCTGTAACAGAAATAACTTCAACATCTTGAACGGTGTTGTCAGTTGTTTGCTCAGCAGCGATTGCAGTCACTGATGTAGCGAGTGTACTTGCAATTGCGAGTTGCAAAGGTACTTTTTTAAAAAATGTCATTGTTGGATCCCTTCTGACGTTGATTTCGCTTCGCAGTTTATCAATAAAAAAGGAACAAACAAATAACATAAAAGTATACTATATGATTATCTTAACAAGCTATTTAGCTCACTATATTTACATTATATTAACTTGATTAAGCGCTAATGCTTATTTTATTTCTACCCTCTGTTTTTGCTCGGTATAAAGCAGTATCTGCTGCACAAATTAATGCCTCTGAAGTACGGTATTGATTATTAAACTCACAGGCAATTCCTTGGCTTACACTTATTCTAAAATCACTTGGTAAACCTATATCAGTAAATGGCATGTTATTTACTTTTATTTGAATATGCTTAGCAATAGCGGCGGCCGTGTCTTTTTGGCAGCGGGGTAGTATAATGGCGAATTCTTCACCACCATAACGCGCTGCTAAACAATCACGAGAAGGGAGTGATTCTGCGATTATACTTGCTACTTTTTGTAAGCATTTATCGCCTTTTACATGACCAAATCGGTCGTTGAATAATTTAAAGTAATCAATGTCGATTAATATAGTGCTAATGGCTTGGTTTGTTTGTACGCTTTCTTGCCAATGCTCTTTTAATGATTCCTCAAGAGTTAATCTATTTGCAAGGCCGGTTAAATGGTCAGTGGTAGCCTGTTTAATTAAGCGGTTATATTGTTCTTTGTGTGATGATAAATCGTGTAATACACAAATAAATAAATTTTCTGCAACGGCAATGTTTTTTGGCAGGCTCGATATACATAAATCCGCCTCAAGGGTTTTACTGTCGGCGCGGTTTATTTTAACTTCGTTTGGACCAAGGCTTATCGGCGAGTCTTTATGGTCTAACCAACTGAGTAGAGTATACATATATTTATCACGGTCGGTGTCGTGTAGGTAATGTAAAATGTTTTGCCCGATTAACGCTTCTTGGTTGTCTCCTAAAAGCTGAGCCGCCATCGGGTTTGCAAATTCAAACGTGCCTTGGCCATTAATGATAAACACTCCCTCAGGAATGTTCTGAAACATTTGGGCAATCAGTGCAAGTTGCTCTGAATTGATAGACTGCGGTAGTGCGTTTTTCGCTTCTGGTTTTGCAGTGCTTGGTTGTTCATTTTTATTAGTAGACACGTTCGTTTCCTTTTTGCCGATGCAAACGATTTTGGTGTCTATAAAGTTACTTAAAAAAGTGCAAATTAACCTTCCGGTAATCTTCTGGTTTTAAATTGTTGTTTTATAATGCAAAAAGCTCCTAAGAAGGAGCTTTTCACGAGAGGTTTTTAGTTTTCTTTTTCGTTCTCAACTTGTGGATCTGCACTTTCATAGCTTGTGCCATTGCACTCTACGATGAAAATCATACACGCAGTACCGCTATTTTCATCTGAATCGGCAATCTCAATTGTTTGGCCATTGTTAGTGACTTTAAAGCTAAAGTCTTGCTCGCAATTACCTTCAAGGTTTGCAAATTTAGCACCTGTAAATTGAAAGCCTGCATCCACTGTTGCATCATCAAGTGTATAAATACCTAGGCTGTTTCTTTCATTGACAGTGCCGCCTCCAGAAACTTGCTGACCGTCTTGGAAGTATGTGAATAAAGCTTCATTTTCAGTGTTAAGTTTAACATTCACTGTAAAGTTGAAAGTTTGACTTTCGCTCATTGTTATTACCTTCTAGTTGTTTTTTATAGATCAAAGTTAGTAATACCTAACTCTATTAGTTTACTTTTAATTGTACCTACCTCACTTTCCTTGTTTAAACATGTGTAGGCTTGAATAAGTGGGTAAGTTCTTTTTATACTTTTATCGCCGTTATTATTTTCTTCAATTGCATTAATAGCTTCTTGGCATGCTTGTTGTCTTGCTATCTTGTCTTCAGCAAGCTTTGCTTTAACTAAATTAACCTTTATCAGAGCAGCGAGGTTTTCTATTTTGCTAGTGTCAGAAATTCTCTCTATAAAATCTGAGTTGCTTTCTAACTTTAACAAAAGGTCTTCGGCTTCGCTTAAAAGGTTTCGATTGATATAATAATGAATCACCCCAATTTGAATATTTATTGAGGTTGTATCTGAAAACCCTTGGTTATTAATGTAACTCAAAACATCTTTTACTCTTTCACTTTTTTTGCTTTTATCTAACAGCATTAATTGGTATGCAAGTGATCTATAAAAGGTGCGTTGAAACTTTTGATTTTTTTGATCTTGTATTCTAGCTTGGTTAATCGCATTAGTTGCTTCTTCGGCTTTTAAAAATGCCGCTTTCTTATTTGGGAAGTAGCTCAATAAAAAGCTTTGCTGCATATAAGTGTTTGCTAAATAATTATATATGCTTGCATCATTCGGTGACGTTTCAAGCATGTTGATTAGCTCTTGAGAGGCTTGCTCAAGTAGTTCGAGTGCAGCGTTTAGATTCCCTTGGCTTTCTTCTGTGGTTGCAATCCAGCTAATGGTGTCTGTTTTATCGCGTAATAAGTTTTTGTTATTAGGTTTAAGCTCAAGAGCTTGGTTTTTAAGTTTTAAAGATTCAGTAAAACTTTGTTTTGCAAGTGCGTAATTAAACTGTTTTAAATACAGCGAACCAAGAGAATTGTGTGAGTAAGATAGCTCCATAATTGAATTAAAGTCATTAGGGGCAAGTTGATACATCTTTTCACTGTAAGCCAAGTAACGTTTGAACATTGGCTCAGTCGCTAAGTAATTACTTTGCTCATAAGTTAAATTACCAAGCCAAAAAGCATTAGCCCCTGCGAGCATTAGTAAATCAAGGTTGTTGGGTTGAATTTTTAGTAAAGATTCTAGGCGCGTTCGCGCATTTTCAAAGGCGGTGAAGGCCTCGTCGGTTTTGCCACGAGAGTAGGCGACTTCGCCCATAGCCTCTAAGGTTTGAGCGTATTGAAAACGGTTATTAAACTGGGCTTGTTTATCGCTAAAGTCAAACAACGACGCTGTTTCTTCGTCTTGATTGGTAAAATACTCAAGGGCTTTGTTGCTAATACCATCCAGTAAATCCATACGCCTTACGCTTCTGAGTTTATCGGCAAATTCACCAACCATAAAGCCCAATAAACTCTCTGCTTCTTGGCGTTTTTGTTTTGCTATTTGTTCGGCTTGGTAGCTACGCACGCTCATAAATGTGGCAATAAAGGTTAAGCACACAAGTGCAGCCGCCGTTATTTGTAACACGCGTTTTTTACGTTTGACTTTATTGTTAGAAGCTTTAATTAACGCTTGTTCGTCGCTCGATAAGCTAAACATAGGGTTTTTAACTAGGGTTTGTGCTTCTTGCAGCGGTTTGCCTTGGGCTAATAAAAAGTCGCTGTGTTTTTGTTCAATCAGCCAGCGCTCGGTAGCTAGTTGCACACGGCTTTGAATTGCTAAGCTTTGTTGGTGCTCTTGCACCCAATCTATGGCGCGTTGCCAATGGCGCAGCAGCGCTTCGTGGGCAAGGCTAAAGCAGGCTTGCTCATTTTTAAGGTGTGATACAAACAAGCGGCTATCGACCATAGCCTGAACAAGCTTGGTCGCAGCAGGGCCGGTTAATTCGCTCCAACGCGCTGCACGGCTAGTGAGCGTTTCGCCATCAGGGTTTAAAGTGATCAGCTTAGAAAGAACTGCGGCAAGTTCAGTTTGTTGGTCTTCGGGTAATTGGCAAAATACCTGTTCGGCTTTTTGGCCGATGGCTCCTTCGATGGTGCCAAGCGCTTGGTATTCAGAAAACAATAATTCGTTGTCTGGGCTGCGCTGCAAGTAAAGCTGCTGCAAGGTGTATTGCAGCATTGGCAATGCATCAGGGTTATTGGCAGTATCGTTACAAAGTTGTTCATCAAGCGGTGTGTGATGCTCTGGGTGATGTTGCCAACTTAAGCCAGCTGCAAGTGCTGGCAAACGGATCATTTGCTTTAGCTCAGAGCGAGTTGGCGCTAATAAATCAAAGTGTGCGCCATTGGCTTTACCTGCCATTAAACTTGGTTGACTCACTACTTGCGGGTAAAAGTCATTACGACAGGCACTAAAAATGATCATGCAGCCACTTGTTGCTAAGCGCTCAATAAGTGCTAACAGCTGGTTGCGCTCGTCATCGCTAAATAGCGGCGATGACAATAGCACTTCGAGCCTGTCGATAAATAAAAATAGATAGGGCGTAGTGCGCTCTGCATTTAGCGCTGCAAGTGCTGCTTTACAGCGAGAAATAACCAGTTCTGGATCTGTTAATAACAATTCAGCCAACGCATCGGCGCTTATATCGCTAAGTACAGGTGCGTCGTTTATTTCTAAATCGAGCAAGGTTGAGGCTAAATCAAGCAGTAAGCGCTCTTTGCTGACATCGGCAAAGTCGAGTTGGCAGTAACTATGTACTCTAATGCCATCGTAGCCATTACTCGACATTAAAGCGGGCAATACACCTGCGTTAACTAACGACGATTTACCTGAACCACTGGCTCCCAAAATTAAGCAAAATGCGCGCCCAAACTCTATTTGAGCCGATACCCGCTGTAACAAAGTGGCAATTTGTTTGTTACGACCAAAAAACACATCGGCTTGCTCAGGTGCAAACGCACTTAAGCCAACAAAGGGCGAATCACCTTGCCAACTGGTTTGGCTGGCTTTTTGTTCTTCGTTGAGTGGAAAGTTGATTTCGGCAATAACCCGATAACCGCGTTTACGAATGGTTTCTATGTAATGCGGATCGCTTGCTTTATCTTCAAAGGCTTTACGTAATTGGGTGATCACTTTATGTAGGGGGTTGTCACCCAGCGCTACATTTGGCCAGCAATGGCTGATAATTTCTTCACTTGTTAGTAGCTCACCTTGTTTTTCGCAAAGCAGCAGTAATACATCCATCGCCTTGGGTTCAAGATGCTTTGTTTCTTCACCGCGTCTGATTGAATTAGTAGCCGGAGTAACTTGCCATTCGCCAACGAAAAACAGTGCCGTATTCATAGTGTTATCTTCATTGTTATTGTTAGAAACGCAGTCCGATTGGACCGATTTTATATTAGATTACGGAATTCTTTGATTAATACAATATTATGAGATCAACAGCAAGCGCCTTGCCTTTTCTGACATTAAAAAATCATATTGATGTCGTGTATACAAAACTTTTTGTAAAGTTTGTTTGACTTTTTGTGTTGCTAGGTTAATCTTTAGTCAAGTTTACTTTACTTTTAAGGTGAGAATAATGAATCAAACAGGATTAACCTTTAAACAACGTAATAAGCAGAACACGCTAAACCTCGCTAAATGGACATCTGCATGGGTGATTACATTAGCAATTGCCTCATTTGGGCCACATTTTTTATGGCAAGAGCAGGCTTTTTTTAGTGTTGTGGCAATCTTAATTAATGTAGTAGTTGGCATCATGATGATTTTATCTAACAAAAGGCAACTACAAGGAATGGATGAGCTGCAGCAGCGTATGCACCTTAATGCAATGGCCATTACCTTGGGTGCAAGCTTGGTATTTGGTTTAGCTTATTCGGTGGTGCAATCAAGCGGTTTAATAAGCTTTAAAGAAGATATATCGCACCTCGTAATCTTTATGAGCTTAACCTATTTAGTGAGTCTTTTAATGATGAATAAGCAGTTAAACGACGAGGGCGAAGAATGAAAAACCGCTTGAAAGTGCTTCGTGCTGAGCACAACTACACCCAAGCGAAACTCGCAGAGCTTTTGGATGTGTCTAGGCAAACTATTAATGCGATTGAAAAAGGTAAATTTGACCCAAGTTTGCCATTAGCATTTAAAGCCGCGCGTTTATTCAACCTGAGTATCGAAGAGATATTTCAGGATGAGTAAGTCTGATAGCCTTCAGCCTTCAGCCTTCAGCGATCAGACTGAGAGCTGAGAGCTTAAGGCTTACAGCTTTGTCTTTTCATTTGCATCGCACTTAACGACCACATTAAAAAACCACCTAAGAATAGTGCCGCCGAAACATAGCCTGTTTGACTAGGGAGTGCGCCTTCGGCAATAGCCATGCCCCCAAGCCAAGGGCCAATCGCATTAGCTGTATTAAACGCACACTGCACCAGCGCACCAATCATGGCATGCCCTTGTGGTGATACATCCATTAATAATGATTGGATCACGGTACCTAAACCAACACTAAAACCAATAAAGAAAATCACCGCGTATAACAGCCAAATATTATGGCTTGCGCTTACATAACTGGCTGCAAATACCACAGCACCAATCAGCGCAGCCCCTGTGGTTTTCAGCGGTGAGTGGTCGGCGGCTTTACCTAATACATAGTTACCTAAAGTACAGCCAATACCAAACATGATCATAGCAATAGAGATAGTGTAAGCAGGGGTATGGGTGACTTCTAAAATAGTGTCGGCAATGTACGTGTAAACACAAAATACACCACCAAAACCTATAATGATGATACCCAGAATGGTCCATACGAGCTTATTCTTTAATACACTTAACTCATCGAGAATCGATGTTGGCGCGGTATTTTTTACGTTAGGTACGTATTTCACAATCAATACCAAGGCAACTAACGCAAGTACAGCTGTGCCCGCTAAACAATAACGCCAGCTAAAGTTTTGCCCCACTAAGGTGACCATGGGCACACCAACAATAGTAGCAATGGTTAAACCCATAAATACTTTTGACATAAAGCTTGCGCGTTTATCGGCAGGGGCAATGTCGGCAGCCAATAAAATAGCGGCGGCGAAGTAGGCACCGTGTGGTAAACCACTTAAAAATCGAAATAAAATAAGTTGCTCAAGTGAGTTTGCAAAAGCACTTAAGCCATTGAATAAAAACATCATGCTGACAAACATCAACAGGGCATTGCGCTTACGCATGTTGGCGGTTGTGATCATAAATAGCGGCGCACCAACGACTACGCCTATCGCGTAAGCACTGATGGCATAACCACTTTGCGCTGGGGTAGACGAAAATGTTTCGCTGATCAGGGGCAACATTGGCATCATAGAAAACTCTGATAGGCCTAAAATGAATGTGCCTAAAGCCAATACTATCAGAATGGTTAACGTGCTTGCGTTGCCTTGGGAGTTGGCTACGTTAGTCATGTAATTCCTTTAAAATAAATTTAAAAACAAAATAGATTTTTGATAATTGAAAGTGCCAGCAACAAATACTTTGTTCTGGAGTAGAGATGTGTGCCCAGCACTATTGTAATACAAATTAATGGGGTTGATACAGTACTTTTTGGAACGTTCTATATTTGTTTGCTATAAGAAAATAACCTGAACTTCTTAAGTCTTTGCTGTTCAAAATAAATACAGAGAAAAAGCCAACTATACTTGGTTAATTAAATTGGTTTGAAGGAGAGCGCAATGAAAAAGATATTTGCTTGTATCGACGGTTCATGCATGACCGATGCGGTGACAGAAGCGGCTATTTGGATTTCTAAGCGCTCCAGCCATCCAATTAATTTTCTGCATGCATTAGAGCCACCTTTGCCGCAGGGCAGTGATGATTTAACCGCAATTATTGGTTTAGGCTCGCAAACCTCATTGTTAGAGCAATTGGCAAAACTTGAACAAGAGCGCAACAAAGTAGCGTCGCAGCATGGTCAATTATTGCTTGATGAAGCAATGAAAAAAGCCGAGCATGCAGGCCTAACCGAGATTGAGCAACAGCAGCTTTCAATGAGCCTTGTTGATGCTTTACTTGAACATGAAGACAATGCCCGTGTGATGATTATTGGCCGCTCTGGTAAAGGCCATTACGATGATTTTAAAGTACTGGGCTCGCATATTGAAACGCTGATCCGTCAGGTGCATACCCCGGTTGCGATTGTGCCGCCGCAATTTCATGAGCCAACTAATTTTATGCTTGCCTATGATGGTAGCGAACATACCGACAAAGCAATAACACAGATTATTAACGGGGGGATTTTAACAGGGTTAGATTGCCATTTAGTGATGGTTGATAAACAAGACGGTCACTGCCAAGACAAACTTGATAGTGCCTCAGCAAGGCTGGCTGAAAACGGCTTTAATGTGAGAGCGCGCATGCTCGATGGCGATGTTTACCAAGCGCTGTGGCGATATAAAAGTGACCACGCCGTTGACTTAATGGTGATGGGCGCATTTGGTCACTCTAAATGGCGGCAGTTCTTTTTAGGCAGCACGACCTTAAAAATGCTTGAAGATAGCCGTATTCCTTTAGTGGTGCTGCGCTAAGTTATTGACCTGTGACAGGGTGCGACAATATGTCACGTGTTCAGACTAATTAATGGGTTTTATAATCAGCGTCATTAATTATTTGCTTTGATTTTAAAAGAGTTATGAACACGCAATCTTCTCGCCCTGGTTTTTTATTTTCTAAAATTGCTGCAGCACTTAGCTGTGTTTTAAGTATTTCGGCCTTTGCTGATGATTCTATTGAAGTGATAGAAGTACAAGGTCATGCCCAAAATAACCATCAATTAGTTGGCTCTGCAGACGCATTACTGAAAGATTTAGGTGTTGATTTTTCAGCGGCCGGAGGGGTGTCTAACTTGCCGGTGATGAACGGCATGATGGGCGATAGAGTTAAAGTTTTAGTCGATGGTGCTGATGTTACAGCAGCGTGTGCTAACCAAATGAACCCGCCACTCTCTTATGTGTCGGCAAACCAAATAGCCTCTTACAGTGTTGTTGCTGGTGTATCACCGGTAAGCAGTGGCGGTGATAATATTGCCGGTGTTATTAGAGTAAATACGATTGCCCCTGAATTTAGTGATACAGACTCAGTGAACTGGCGCGCAGGCTATGTTACTGCCCAGTATAAGAGCGTTAACGACAGCCAAGCATACGCCCTAGGTGCAAGCCTTGCTAGCAAACAGTTTAGCTTGTCTTACCAAGGTAGCTATGAAGATGCTAACAGTTATGATGATGGGCATGGTGAGCGTGTACTTGATACCTTATATCGAGTGCAAAATCATGCTTTAACGGGCGCTATTCGTGATGAGAAACAACAGCTTGTAGTTAAGCTCACACATCAAAAAATTCCTTACCAAGGCTTTCCTAATCAATACATGGATATGACCGATAACACCAGCTATGGTTTCGTTGCTCAGTATCAACGTGAGCTTGAAAATGGTGATTTGCAGGTGCAAGTGAATGCGCATGATGTAAAACACGAAATGGGTTTTTTCAGTAATGAGAAAACCGGCATGATGCCAATGAATACCGATGCACAAGATTACAGTTATCAAGTTCATTGGCGCACTGATTTATCAAAACAGTCATCATTAATGCTAGGGCAAGAATATTACGGTTATCGAATTGATGATTGGTGGCCGGCGGTTGCAGGGTCAATGATGATGGGCCCAAATGAGTACGTAAACATTAACGATGGCAAACGTGACCGCCTTGCTGCATTTGCTGAGTACCAAAACCAAGTAAACCAAGCATGGTGGGTGTCGGCAGGTGTTCGTGTCGAGCAAGTCACCACAGATACTGGCGAAGTGCAGGCTTATAACGAAGGTGGCATGAGCGGTATGGCTAATATGGGCTCAATGATGGATATGTCAAAAACCGACGCCCAAGCTGCGATGGAATTTAACCAATTAGACCGTAAACGTGACGACACCTTAGTTGATATTAGTTTACTTGCTCGCTATCAATTATCGAACAACGATGAGCTGCAATTTGGTTTAGCTCGTAAAAACCGCGCACCTAATTTATATGAGCGTTACAGCTGGGGTGTAGGTACGATGGCAACCACCATGATTGGTTGGTTTGGCGATGGTAATGGTTATATTGGTAACCCAGATTTAGAAGCCGAAACAGCTCACACATTGAGCTCTAGCTACACCAAACTTGCCAAAGACGATAGCTGGCAAGTAACGGCAAATGTTTGGTACACGCAAGTAAATGATTATATTGATGCTGAAGTGACTAAAAGCTTTAATCGCACTGACATGGCGCATACCAAGCGTAATATTCTTACCTTTACGAATTTAGATGCCACTCATTACGGTGCAAAACTGGCGGGCTTGGTAGAGCTTTACAACACAAAGCAAGCAGGAAAGTGGCAGTTAAAAGGCTCACTAACCAGTACTCATGGCGAGCGTGATGATAGCAATGAAGACTTATATCAAATTATGCCACTACACACTGAGCTGAGCCTAGAGCACGAATACAAAGGCTGGCAAAACGCACTGAGCTGGCAATGGGTTGATAGTAAAACCCATGTTGATGAGCGCCGTTTAGAAAACCAAACCGACAGTTATCAGCTATTGGCTATCTCAAGTCAGAAAACGTGGCAAAATTTAACCTTTAAGTTGGCAATTACTAACTTACTAGATGAATACTACCAACAGCCACTTGGCGGTGTAAGCATTGCTAATTACAAGCAAGATATGAGTAATGGTTTTGAGCAACTTGCAGGGCAAGGCCGCTCGTATAATGCCAGTGTGAGTTATAGGTTTTAGAGAAAGCTATCAGCTTTCAGCTGTCAGTTTGAAGCTGAACGGTGTTGCTTACAGGCCTTTACCAAAGGCCTAGCTCGTAGGAGGTACTTTAGTGCCGAAAATATCTTCACAAAGAAAATGACGAGCTGTCAGATTTCAGATTAAAAACCAGAGTTTCTATTTACGAGAGTAAAGTTAGCGAGTCAGGTCACGTGTCCGATACAAATGTGAAATAAGCTGTCGTAGGCGTGAAATTTATTTCGCGCGAGGGTGCTTGTATTGAGTGGTGGTTGAGACGCGCCAAGCAAGCGTGACGCCTACGGCTGATAACGGCGTGAAATTTCTTTTGCGTATTGCGCGATATAAAAATCGCGCCTACAATCTTTGCCTCGAAACTCGAAACTCGAAACTCGAAACTCGAAACTCGAAACTCGCAATCATTTTATCGGCAAATATATATCCGTTTGCAGGTCACATTCATCAACTTCATGGATGAGGTTGAGGTAATGAAAGAAGCAAGGGAAGTCTCTGACTTCTTCGCCGCTTTGCACCAGCCATTCACGGTATAAGTAGTAAACTGTATCGCTAATGGTGTCATGAGAGCCATTATGACGAACTACGGCGCAGCGTCCTGCTGGAATTTCACCATTTCGCACACCTTGCGGGTTTTCAGTAATCGGTGAGGTGATACTGCCTGCAAAGTCAAAACGAAATGCATGGTCTTCAGTGGTGGCCGGATCGCTATACGGGATCCCATACGTTTTACTGGTTTTAACAGGTGAAAAGCCTGATTCTTTGCGCCACTCAATAAATTGTGCAGCGGTATTCATCAGGGTATTAGCAGCGCCTAGGTGGGTTAATAAAGCCACCGGCTGTGCTTTAAAATCAACAATGTTTACATTCATAGGGCAAACCTTTTTGTCAGGTAATGAAAATTCAAACTGTGAGTGCCAATTAGGCCAGTTTGGTTTGCTTCTGAATTCGCTTGGCGACTGCGTAAAGGTGCGCTTAAAAGCACGACTAAATGCTTCTGGGCTATCAAATTGCGCTTCTAATGCAACATCAATAATTTTAAGTTGATGTTCAAATGCAAGTCGAAATGAGGCACGCTTTAAGCGCGCAAGCTGCGCATATTTGGTAACGCTTAGGCCAACTCCAGCGACAAATAAACGATGAAAATGATATTTCGAACAACATGCCACCTCACTGAGTGTCTCCAGTGATAAAGGTTCATCAAGATGCTGGCTAATGTAGTCACAGACTAACTCAATGCGTTGTTGTTGCTTCGTTTTCATGGTTACTCGTTAATGCTTTTCAGAAGTGGGGCCAGTTTGCCATGGCCCCTAAGTCGTTACCTGATTGAAATTGCGCATTTTGAGTTCAGTTGATAGCTGTCACTTTAAAGGTGTTTTGATAGAGCAACTGTTGGTTTGCGCCCATCACATCTAGTGTCCACGTACCTGGAGTCGATGTTTCATCTAAAGTGCGGTAGGTAAACCATTCATCAAGAGGGCTGCCCCATAAAGTTTGGTAATAAACATTTTCATTTTCTTCAGGAGAGCTTGGTTTGAAGTGCCATTTGGTAAATATAACCAAGCGATCCTTACGATTATCAATACCCTCACGGTTCATTGAAAACTCGATTCCAAAGCGCTGTTTTTCGTTCAGTGTATATGAAAATTCCGTATTTTCATTGAGTTGCTCGACACTAGAACGGCCATTAAATTTTTCAGATAAAACTAGTTTAAATAATCCAGCCCGCTCTAACTCTAAAATCGCATTTGGATAATCAAGCCCATACAGTTTTTTAATTATTTTCTGAAGCCTTTCTCGTTCTTGAGTCGAGTATTGACCTTCCAGCATTAGCAGGGCTATCTGCTCTCTAACTTCTCCGTTTGAGTTATTGCCAACTTTTTCAGCATACTCTTCTATTAAGCTTAAACACTTTTCTGTATTTCTAAATTTAATATCAGCAATGCAATTGACTACTGCTAAGTTAAATGCGTTTTTAACAGTTTGCTCTTTATCATAAAGTTCTTGAGAGTACTTTTGAGCTTTTTTGAAGTCAGGCTCCACAAGTAAGCTGTAGGAATAGATAAAACTTAGTCTTTCTTTTGCATTCTCATAGCCTAATTCCGCCGAGCGGCTGTAATACTCAATAGCTTTTTTAATATCAATAGGCCTATTATCGCCACGATGATAATAACTACCGACATTAAACATGGCTCGATCATGATCTAAGTTGGCAGCTAATTGGTAGTATTCAAAGCTTTCTTTTGTGCGATCAGTTTCTATTGTTTTACTGTCAAATGTATCTGCTAACAATATGGCATCACGTTGAACCGCTTTCTTTTCAGATTCAGTATAATTAGTTAATGTACTGTTTAGGTTAAGTTTTCTTTCAAGAAAGTCGTTAGCTAAAGCTGCTTCTACTTGATCGTAATACCAAATCTGATGACCATGCCCAGAGCGTTCGAAAAACGCTTTTTCAACATCATGACCTAAACGCTTTAAAACATAGTAAAAGCGATTACTTTGCTCAAAGCCCGATATTTCATCTTGTTTGCCAGCAATAATAAGAACAGGGGCTTTTAAAGATGTAGCCTGATAGACTGGGGAAATACCTTTTAAATCTTGGTTATATTCACCAACAGTACGCTCAATAAGCTCTTGATAATCTTTAGTTAAAGCGATATTACTTGCGTTATAAAGTAGAGGTAAGTCATAAATACCAAAACTTGCAATCACGCATTCATAAATATCAGGGTGTTTAATTGCCAGCATCACCGCAGAATAACCACCATAGCTTGCGCCAATAGAGCAGGTATGTTTAAAGCTATATTGTGAACGAATATGTGCCACTGCGGCAGAAATGTCTTGTTCGATAAGGTTACCAAATTGACCAACACCGCTTTCTAAAAACTCTTTACCAAACCCTGCTGAGCCTCTGAAATTAACACGTAAGATAGAAAAACCACGGGAAGCAAGGTATTGCACCTCAGGGCTAAATTCATCACTTTCACGAATACCAATCGGGCCACCGTGTGGCATCACTAATAATACCTGCTTATCGTTGTTAATAGGCTTGGTTAAGTAACCTTCAAGGTTAGTTCCATCGTAGGCTTTAAAGTTAAAAAACGTTGTTTTAGCGTACTTAACGTCTTCATTTTTATCGGTAGAGAATAATAATTCAATGTGGTTAGCTTCGGCGTTATATAAGAAGTATTTACCAGGAATCGTTGAGGAATGGTTGTAAAGAATATGGTTTTTTCCATCTAATGAGCTATTTACCCAGAAGAATTGCTCATCCCCTAATGCTTCAGCAACTTTGCTATGCAACTGTTTATACGTATCCACAAAATAGTCAGTCGTATATTTACCATGCTTGATATACGAGGCAGCAATAAGTTTACCATTATCATCAAGTTCTGCCGACTGAATGTCATATTTGGGGTGCTGATAGAGTGTGTCGGTGATTTCTTGTGTGTTGATATTAAAAAGGCTCACCTGACTCTTATCGGTATTTTTGTTGGTAATGACGGCAAGGTGATCTTGGTCAGTAAATCCAATTGGTAAAAACTGATAATCTGCGTCTGTGAGTGTAAAAAGTGGTATCCACTTATCACTCCCGATAACCTTGTAGAAAAACTGTAAGCTTTTTTCATCAATATCAAATTTAACAGTAAATAATTGCTGTTTATGCTCATCAAAAAAATAGCTGCTAGCACCTTTTAAGCCCTTCTCAATGGGGGAGAAGGAGCTTATGTTATCTTTATACAAGATAGTGAGCGGAACCTTATAAAGATGCGTATTCTTTTTACCTGGTTTAGCGAATAAAATGTGTTCAGCATCGTTTAATAACCTATCAACTATGTATCCCTTGGTTGTTACTTTATGCTGTTCGAACTTTGGCTTTTCTTCACTTTCTGTGACATTAATTACTGCGTTATAGTCTGAGTCATACTTGCTATTTACACGAACGAAAATATTGTCGTTACTCAGCCATTCATAATTATAAAAATTATCTTTTTCATTGAGTTTAACTGCATAGTACATTTTCATCGTTTTCATATCGATGATGTTGAGGGTTTTGGTTTTGTCTTCTTGCGCTTCTAAAAAGCTGATCCAACGGCCACTGGGAGAGACCATAACTTGGCTTTGATCGGGTGAATACATTAAATCTTCACTCGATAATATTTCAGCATGCAAGGGAAAGATAAAAAATAATAAGATAAGTAGCTTTTTCATTATTTTGCTTCCTGCTGCGAAAATGTTTGTTCCAAATAATCAAAGAATGAGTCTTCCCCTGGGCCGCCATAATTTAGCGAGCGACCAGACAAAATCGTTGGGAAGTTTTGTTCCATGTATTGCAGTGCTTCAGAACTACGGTTTTCTAAAACAATGTGAGAGCGGGTATACCAAAAACCTACCGTGGAAATATCTAAATGACCTACATAGTTGATTTTTTTAGCAGAAAGAGTGAATTGCCAACTTTCTTCATCGTTATCAAATTCAAGATAGGAATATCGATTTAAGTTTAAGCGTGTGATGGTGTAATCACCCAATGGTAGATTCGCTAAAATATAATTGCTACCACTTCGAATGTCCTTAGCCGTAAGAACAAGCGACTTTGGGCCATCAATATAAATGGCTTTTAAACTGCGGTTAGTTTCAATGCCAATCAATAGGTAGCCTTCATTGGCTTTAGATAGTGTGTCTCGGTCTTCTTTTATGTTTGTAACTTTAGATGAGCATGCACTTAATAAAAGCGCACAGCTAAGCAGCAATAAACTTCTCATTCCCTTGTATCTTATTGTTGTTATTTTATTAATTTTAAAATACTTAAAAATCGGAACTATGTGAAGCACAATTTGTGAATGAGTGTGAAAAGAGTTGAGTTGCTAGGCGTGAAATTTCTACGCGCGAAACCAGAGTGTACAAAGAGAATGATGAGCCGTCAGATTTCAGCTTTCAGTTTGAAAACCAGAGTATCTAGCTACGCGAGTAAAGTTAGCGAGTCAGATCACGTGTCCGATACAAATGTGAATTGAGGTGTTGTAGGCGTGAAATTTATTTTGCATGTTGCGCGATGTAAAATCGCGCCTACAACCTTACCGCTGACCGCTAGGTATTTTAACTTTCCTGCTCAGCTTCTTGCTGTGCTAATTTTTCGCGTTCTGCTTTTGAGATGTATGCCGGTTTATTGCTTTTATGCAATTTTGCATTGGCACGCTTATCTTTTTGCTTAAGTTTAGTGAAGATCTTTTTTCTGCGGTTCATGAGTCTAACAAACGAATTAATAGGGTGAGTGGCTATTGTACCTTGTTGGTATTTTTAAGCGATCTATTTTGCTTGAATTAGAGATGTTATGTCGGCGTTATAAGCGTTACAATCAAGGCGACTTTCTAAAAACCTTCTTAAACTCTGGAGCTTATCTTGAAACATTCATTACTTGCTGCATTTTTATTAAGTGCTTTCTCTAGTCAGGCTGCTGTGTCTGAGCAAAGTGAAAAGCTGGCTAACTACGCGGTAGAGCAATATCAACAAGCGCAAATTCATACCTTAGAGAATTTAGTTTCGTATCCAACGGTAAATAAAGAAGGTCTAGCGACTCCTGATAACCCAGATTTCATTGGCTTTAAGTCGTTCTTAAAAATGAAAGCGGCGCAGTTTGGTTTTGATTATCAAGATTTAGGCTACACAGTGTTAATTGGCATGGGTAACCAAGCTGAAAAAGTAACCATAGTAACCCATGGTGATGTGCAACCAGCAGATGCCAGTAAATGGCAGCAAAGTCCATTTAAAATGGATAAAACCTCTGAGCCAGGAAAGCTAATTGCACGTGGTACAGAAGATGATAAAGGGGCAATTGCGACTGCACTGCATGCAATGAAGGCGATCAAAGACAAGGGTATTACATTAAATAACCGTATTGAATTAATGGTTTACCTTGCAGAAGAGTCTGATTGGGCACCACTCGAAGAGTTCATGAAAACCTATCAGCAACCTAAATACGCAGTCACTATTGATGCTTCATACCCTGTGGTTGTTGCAGAAAAAGGCTGGAGCTTAATTGCCCCGACTTTCTCAGCGACCTCAGCACAAACAGGCTTATATGTTAGTGACTTAAAAGGCGGCGCCTTTGTTAGCCAAATCCCTGAAGATGCCAGTGTGTTAGTACATAACACTGATGCGGCAACTGTGGCTAAATTGCACGATAATGTCGCTAAGCTCAAAAACGTCAAAGTGGCGATGACTGAGCAAGACAATGGCTTGTTAGTCCAAGTGAAGGGGATTTCAGCGCATTCATCTGAGCCAGAAGCTGGTGAAAATGCCATTGCGCACCTTGCAGAAATCTTTAAAGGTATTGATCTTGAAAACAATAGCGATGGTCAAGCAGTTGAGTTTATCAATCAGCTAATTGGCCTTGATTTATACGGCGCGCAATTCGGTGAAATTGGTTATAAGCATGACTTTATGGGCCCGATGACTGTTTCGCCAACCTTATTAAGCCGCGACGGTAACGAGATTAAACTGTCGATTAATATGCGTCGTCCGGTAGGTAAACAAGAAGCGGTGCTTAAGCAGCAAATTAATGAAGCGCTTAGCGCTTGGCAAACCACTAATGGTGTTACGTTAAAAGACACTAAAGTGGTAATTGGTACGCCAATGCTGTTAGATGGTGCGCCTCATGCAGAAGCATTACTCGATATCTTTAAGCACTTTACCGGCGATAAAGACGCGGGCTTTGTGTCAATTGGTGGTGGCACAAATGCTAAGCTGTTTGATAATGCGGTGTCATTTGGTCCATCAATGCCAGGTAAAAAGTACACAGGTCACTCAGAGCATGAGTTTATTACTGAAGAGCAGTTAGCACTGAACTTAAAAATGTACACTGCAATGATGATTAAGCTAGGTAATATGTAATTCTATAAACTGAAAACGCCGCTTTATAGCGGCGTTTTTGTTTAAAGCTGTTGGCTCATATCAGTTTAAAACTGGGCAACAAACTTAAGGTTATAAAGTTCAGCAGAGCCGCTTTCAGTGTAATTAGCGGTTAAATAGTATTTATCATTAATAAAGTACTTGCCTTGTAAAACGAGTTCAGAATCATCCAAACCTGCGCCTATGGCATAGTGATCGCCGAAGTAGTAGCTGATCATGGCATTGCTTGCTGAATCATTAAGGCTGTCTTGGTGGCCAACATCGACTGTAATGTAATGGCTACCACTTAAATGATTAAAGTATCTGGCAGAGACATTCCAAACGTCGAGTTCATCATCTGTTTCTGCACTAAAACCAAGGTAATCTTTATCGTTTATTTGGAGGTTATACTGCGCTTTTAAGCGGAAATAATCATCACCATATTCACGCACATCCTTATTTACAGAGACCTTTAAGGCATCGGCAAATAAATAGCCTATTCCTAAAGTATAGTCATCAGCATCATCAACATCGTAAATTTCACCTGTAACAAACCAGTTTTTATAAAATCCTTCACCAAACAAGCCAAGATAATCAGTGTAATCGCTATTAAAGTAATTCACTCGGATGTTGGAATCTGTATCTAGGTAGCCATAATCATCAAGTACCCCAGAGCTCTGCTGCTCCTCAAAGTAGTAATGGCTCACTAATTGGTAAGCATTAAAACTATATCTGTTACTCTCTATGTGCGTATAGTCGATACTATTGAACCATTGTTTACTCATCTGTTGTTCTGTTGCGATCGAGCAGCTTGAATAAGCAAGTGCTGCCAGAGCAATAGGGGCAAGTTGTTTAAACATACATATCCTTGTTGTATTTGGTTTTGCTTCATCAAGATAATACAACAAGTAGGTATTTACATTGTAATAAAGTGTTGTGGGTCTGTTAGTTTGTGAAAAGGCCAAGCAGTGCTTGGCCTACAGAGATTAATTAAGCGTTGTGGTGAGTGATATTTCGGCATTCATCAGTTTAGAAATAGGGCAGCCTTGCTTGGTTTGTTCACAAAGTTGCTCAAACTTTTCGCTCGAAATTTCTTTTATCTTTGCACTAACATCAAGTGCAATGTGACTCACTTCGAAGCCCTCATCAACTTCATCAAGACTCACTGTTGCTTTGGTCGTTATGTCGTCAGCGACAAAGCCTGCTTCAGTTAGTGCAAGCGATAGCGCCATGCTAAAACAGCTACTGTGTGCCGCTGCAACCAGCTCTTCAGGGTTAGTGCCCGGCTTATCTTCAAAGCGAGTGTTAAAGCCAAATGGCTGTTTCTCAAGCGCGCCACTTTGACTAGAAATATAGCCTTTGCCAGATTTAATATCACCAGACCAACTCGTATGTGCAGATTTTTTAATCGTCATCGTCATCTCCTTTGTAAATTTTTTCGACAACCGTGAAAGGCTTTCAGGGTTTTGTGCCGAAAACTGTGAGTTAACGATATAAGTGCAACTTAAACGCCAATATTTCTTTTTGCTTCACGCTTGCAACGTTCTGAGCAGTACTTTACATGCTCCCAGTCACGTTGCCATTTTTTACGCCACATAAATGGCCTGTCGCAAACGGGGCAGGTTTTGCTGGGTAAATTAAGCTTTTTATGAGCCATGGCGTTGTCTTTTAAGGCTTATCACATGCTTATTCAATACGGCTTTTGTGCCACGCTTTACATCATCACGTTCTCGAAATGACCATAATCGCTCACGTGCTTGTTTGGCTGCATGTTCAATATCTACCATAGGCTCAGGGTAGTCTTCGCCGAGTTTAAAGTTATTAAATAAGGCCTCCATTGGCGGCTGTTGCCATGGCTGGTGGAGATCTTCTATGGGTAAGTTTTTAAGCTCAGGGCACCATGTTTTAATAAATATGCCATCTGGGTCTTTATCTTCAGATTGCTTTATTGGGTTATACAAACGAATCGTGTTGGTTCCTGTGACCGATGCTTGCATTTGGATTTGTGGGTAGTGAATACCAGGCTCAAAATCTAAAAAATAACGCGATAAAATAAAGCTGACTGATTGCCAATGAATGTTCATATGATGAGTCATAAAGCTGACCAACATAGCGCGCATTCGAAAATTAATGTAACCCGTTGCTGCGAGGCAGCGCATGCACGCATCAATAATGGGAATACCTGTTTGACCTTGCTCAAAGCGTTTTAAGTGCTCTGCAACGAGTTCATCATCGCGATAAGGGTAGTGCTTGTAGCCCGCATTTTGCGGTGCAAACTCCATGCTGCATTGAGTTTCGAATTTTTGCATAAAATGGCAATGCCAGTGAAGCCTTGACTCGAAAGCATGTAATGAGCGACGCCAGCTTAAAGGCTGCTTTGCTAAATAGTATTTTAGAGTTTGATAAACTTGTCTGAGGCTCAGGTTACCAAAGGCTAAGTAAGGCGAAAGCCGTGAACAGGAATCTCTACTTTTTGATGGGCTTGATATGCCACTTTGGTAGTTCATTGCACGCTCTTCTACAAAGCTCTGTAGGCAAGCTCTGGCTGTATGAGGGCCACCATATTGAAACTGCGGGTCGTGCTTTAGAAAATCATCAACACAAGTCGCTGCTTGGTAATTATGAGGCAGCACTGCATTAAAAGCTTGCCAATTTGGCGTTACAAGGCGTTGGTTCATCACGCCATGCCAATGTGTTTGCCAATCAAACTGTTTTGGCCGCGCTCGTTTTACACCTCCAAGTGGCGTTTCGTGCCAAGGAATTACTTTACTGTTTAGCCAGCGTTTGACCTGTTTATCTCGCTCAAAGGTATTGTAAAGACCTATTTCTTCATGGCTATAAACCCCTGCAATATCAAAATCTTCACTAAGGGTTTCTAACAAGGTAATCATTTCTTGATTATAAATGGCGATTTCAGCGTTATATTTTTCGAGCTGTTGGTTGATGTCTTTAAGTGACTGAGCAACAAAACGCCAGTGCCTAAAGCTGTAATGGGGGTCTTCGAGTAATAGGGGCTCAAAGTTGTAAATAAGTAAGCAAGGCAGCTCTGATGCAATTGCACTGGCAAGTGGCTGATGATCAGATAGTCTTAGGTCACGTTTAAACCAAATAAGATTTATTTTTTGTTTTTTTGAGCCTGCCATAAACGTGGAGTTGAAAATTGCTTTGGTGATTATACGTAGCAAGTCACAACTTAGATTAATTACTAAAGCAATCCACAAAGTTTCCACATTTGTAGCATATTGCCCACACACTTTTGGATGGTATTCAGATTATGCTTACGGTCAATTGAATGACATAAGAGGTTCGCTATGAAGCAATTATCTGCACTTTCTGTTTTAGCTATTTCGTTGTTAGCCACAGCGCCCGCTTGCTTTGCTCGCGACCATCAAGGCGGTCCACCCCAGCGACCTGACTTTGCATCGATTGATATAGATGGCAATGGGGCGATTGATTTTACTGAGTTTAGTGAACAGCCTATGCCTGAAGATATGCTGCAAACCATTTTTAATGACATGGATGCTGATCAAAATGGTGAAGTAACTGAAGACGAGTTCAACAACCATAAACCACCAAAACGTAAGGAAAATCAACGATGATCAACAGTGTTTCATCGGGTGCGAATTTTCAGCCCATGCAACGACCTCAAGCAGAGCCGTTGACCAGTGAACAAACAGAGTTAATGAATGAAACCTTAGCTCAGTTTGATCCTGAAAACTTAACTGCAGAAGATGCACAATCTATTATGCAGACATTTATGGATGCGGGTATTCAACCGGGTCAAGAAATGGAAGCAATTATGGCTGAAGCTGGCTTTGATGCCGCTGAAGTCGGTGAATTAGGTCGTCCTGAAGGTGAGCGTCCGCCTGGTCCGCCACCACCGCCGCCAAGTGGTAATTCACTTGAGCAGGTTGATAGCGAAGAAGTTGTCAGTTATTTAGATGAGTTGTTAGCGCAATATTCTGATCAACTGGGAGAAGAAGATAAAGAAGCGATTCTAGCCTCTGTGCAAGAAAAGTTTGGTTTATCTGAAGGTGATTCGCTGTTATCGGTCACAGCGTAAATCACAAAGCGGTCATGATGACCGCTTTTTTATATCTAGCTTTTTTAATCATATATTAAAGTGACGCGGCGAAAGCCTTTATTTCGTTCTGTGCTGCTTCTAAGCTTTGCTCAGCACCTGGCATCGCAAGGCCTTCAGCGTAAATAAAGTTAACATCAGTCATACCCACAAAACCAAGTACATCTTTTAAGTATTTAGTTTGTGTATCCATCTCTGTGCCTTGATATACACCACCACGGGCAGCAAGTACCACTACTTTTTTGTCTTTAATTAAACCTACAGCGCCTTGCTCTGTATATTTAAATGTAATACCAGCACGAGCAATACGATCAATCCAAGCTTTGAATGTTGATGGAATACCAAAGTTATACATTGGCATACCAATGACCATCAGTTCGTTATCGTTAAGTTCAGCAATTAAATCGTCAGAAATTGCAGCAAGTAGCTTTTGCTCATCGCTACGTTCGTTTGCATCAGTCATCCAAGCAGCCATTTCTGTCTGCGTTAAGTGAGCAATCGCATTGTCGCTTAAATCGCGAGTTGTTACTGAAATTTGTTGGTTGTTAGCAAGCTGCTCAACAAATAGTTGGCTAAGCTTGGTTGAATTACCTTGTTCACCATTTAAAGATGAATTTAACACAAGTACTTTTTTCATCATGTCACCTAAGAAAACTGAAGTTGTGCAGCTATTATAATTAGCAAAAAATAAATTAATAATGCTATTAATCGAGTGTTACGTTCGTTTTAAACGAATGGAAGAGGTGTCTAATTTTTTTGAATTAGTCTTTTTTTGTAATTTAATGTTACTATTGCCGCGACAATAAAAAAGAAATGGACTTTATTATGAAGTACTTACTGCTTACTCTTTTTGCAGTGCTGAGCTTAATGCCTCGTGCTGCTGAAAACACACAACTCCCTGTAGAATCATTCGCCTCTTTACGCGCTTTTAGCCAAGTAAAATTTTCGCCAAATGGTAAAAATTTATCGTTTATTCGAAATGTAAATGGTGAGCTGGTTTTAATGGTTTATAACCGTAAAACTAAAGAAGCTGATTCTATTATTCGTTCAGATAATCATACTATTTTCTTCGATTGGTATGAATGGGCAAATGATGAGGTACTTCTTTTAGGTGCCCGCTATATTCAACGCCAATTTGGCGGCCCTAAATATACCTCTACACGTTTATATGCATATAAAATTGGTGGTGATGGCAAGGCGAAACTGGCTATAAAGCCTAACTTTAATCGTGATGAACGCCAACCGCAATTTGGTGATCAGGTAATCAGCTTTTTACCCGATAAAAAAGATAAAATTTTAGTTCAAGGTGATTTTGATGTTGCCAATGCCCCTGGCGTGTATGAACTTGATTTAAGTACACTTCGTAAGAAAAAAATTCAGCGCTCACGTAGTAAAGTGATTGATTGGACAGCAGACCGCCAAGGTAATGTGCGTATTGCCCTAAAAATGGATGAAGACGAATTTGAATATATTCTTTATGACGAAGATCGAGATAACCGTAAAACGTTATTCAAATATAAAGCATTTAGCCCTGATGTAGTGACTGTTTTGGGCTTCGATAAAGACCCTAATATTCTTTACTTCAAAGCTCTTAAAGATGGCTATGATGCGCTTTATAAAATGGACCTAACGACCATGAAAAAAGAGTTAGTGTTCAGCGATGATAACTATGACTTCGACGGTCATATATTCTATTCATCTCTTACAGGTGAAGTAGCAGGGTTTACGCACTCTCAATTAGATGAGGGGATCCGTTACTGGGATGAAGATTTAAACAACCTTTATAATGGCTTACGCGCTGTATTGCCGGCAGATAAGTTTGATATTGATATTATTGATACTAGTAAAGAACAGCGTCAATATGTGGTTTACGTTTCAGGTGAGCAAATCCCTGGTACCTATATGTTGGGTGACCGGGATTCTAACGAATTAACTGCATTTGCCTCGGCATTTCCAGATGTTGATGAAACTGTTTACAGCGGTAAAAAGAAAATTAGTTATAAAGCCCGTGATGGCTTAACTATTGAAGGGTATTTAACTCTACCTGTGGGCTACAAAGAAGGTGATAAGTTACCAACAATTGTGTTCCCTCATGGCGGGCCAATGGCTCGTGATTACGCTGGTTTTGACTATTGGACTGCGTTACTTGCTTATAATGGTTATGCTGTACTGCAACCAAACTTCCGTGGTTCAAGTGGCTATGGGCATGAATTTGAGATGGCTGCAGTTCAAGGTTTTGGTAAAGAAATGCAAGATGACTTGCAAGATGCGGCGAATTGGCTTGTTGAAGAAGGTATCGCTAATAAAGATAAAATTTGTATTGGCGGGGCAAGTTATGGTGGCTATGCTGCATTAATGGCAGTAGTTAAACACCCTGAAACATTCAAATGTGCAGCAAGCTTTGCTGGCGTTACTGATCTTGAGCGTATTGTTAGTAAAGCGCGTTATTTTACTAACAAAGAAATTGTGCGTAAGCAGTTTGGGACTGATGGCGATAAACTAGAAAAAGTGTCGCCTGTTAATTTTGCAAAGCAAATTAATCGTCCGGTGCTATTGGTTCATGGCTCTGATGATAATGTAGTGCCTGTTTATCATAGTCGTGAAATGGATGATGAACTTAAAGACGAAGGTAAAGATGTTACTTACATTGAGCTAGAAGATGGCGATCATTACTTATCGCACCAGCCGTATAGAATTAAAACGTTGAAAGCGTTTTTAGAGTTCTTCGATAAGAACTTAAAAAATTAGCAAAGAAAAAGGCGACCTAGGTCGCCTTTTTTAATACCTGATTTTGCGTCAATTTTATTTATAAGCTAATTCAGCATCAATATTGCGCATTAAGTTGGTAACCCAATTGATATATTGGCGGTGGATTTTTTTGCCATTGTAATCAAGGTTTATCGAATCTTTGTAATCAATAGAATATTCTTGCTCGTTAAACGTAATATCAACGCGTAATTGGTGTTTACGAATATCAAGTTTACCTAAGATTTGACCTTCGGCATTTGAACGACACGTCCAGCCTAGTTTCATACATGCTTTTAAAATATTGGTTTTGATACTTTCAAGGTCATGTTGACCAGACGCCATTTGCGGTACAGGGTTTGCGTCAAAGTTACGAATAGGCACACTGGTGCTACAAGCAGAAAGTGTAAGTAGCGTAAGAAGTGCAAGAGCTGCCTTTTTCATAGTAAGTCCTTTTTGGAAATAAAATCAGCGCGATTATGCGCTTTTTTTACTGCAGGGTCTAGGCATCGGGTAAAAACCACGCACTAATTGCACCAAGTAAGCCTAAGATACTGTAGAAAAAAATTAACTCAGCAGTCGTTAAGTAGGTATTTAGTAAGCCGACGCTACCTAGCAGTAATAATATAACTCCGATCACCGTATTACTAACAGAGACATAGTCAGTGCGCTTGTTTCCTTCAGCCATATCAACAAGGTAGGTTTTACGACCAAGGCGAACCCCTTGATGAGCTACGGTAAGTAAAAAATAACAGAGCGGTAATAGCCAAAATTCATTGAGCGTTTGTGGGCTCAGATAAGCAACTAAATAAACGGCGAAACCGTTGAGGGTGACGAGCATTGCAGCAAACACTAATACCTTGCGGCTCGATAAGTCACTTAGTCGACCCCAGATAGGCGCAGAGACTAAGCTGGCAAGCCCAGAAAGTGCCATAAACGTAGCAAGTAGTGAAAAGTCGAAAGCCTGTTCACTAGCAAGAACGATATAAAACGGGGCGCTCAAAGCAGAGCATAGCAACAACGCACGAGTGATAATAAAGTGAGCAAATTGTTTATCTTGGTAAAGCAGTTTTAATTTTGATAAAGCATGCAGAAAGCCGTTTTCAGCGCCCTCGGTTGCGCCCTTGTATTCTTGAATGCGGCTATAACTGAGCGCTGCAAACAGCCACATTAAAGCGGCCAGCATTAAAGCAACATACACCCCATTTTCATAGCCAAGGCTTTGTAGATACCATAAACCAAGACCAAATGTGAGCGTTGCAAATCCTGCAAAACTCGCAGCAAGACCGCTAATGCTGCCTCGTTGTTGTTTAGGTATGACCTTTCCTAATACATCTTTTGCAGCAATGGAATTAAAGCCACGAGCAAGGCTAAAGATAATCAAAATAGCGATGATAGCAAAACCTGCCGTTGCACCTTGAAGTGTTAAAGCACAAATAAGCATGCCTACAATACATAAGGCTTGCACTATGGCGCCAATCACCCATACCCACTTTCTGACTGGGAGCCTACGAATAGCACTTGCGATGGCCAGTTGTGGCAACATTGAGCCTGACTCACGAATAGGCACAAGCCAAGCAATAAAACTACTTGGTACATTAATGCTTTGTAAAAGCCAAGGCAGGGTCACTTTAGGGTTTAACAGGGCATCTGCAAACTTACTAAATAGTTGGCTTACTAATAAGGTAAGAAAATTGCCGGGCACTACTTTACAAGCAGCTTCATCAATTGCTTTGCAGGCACGGGCATCCTCGGTGTTACTGAGGCGTTGGTAGATATCTTCTTTACTGAGCTTTTGCATACTTTTTATTTTTATGAAAAAGGGCATTTAAGCCCTTAAAAATCTTCCTTAGAGTGGCGCTCTGCTAACTGCTCAGCTTCATCACCCCATGTTTTGTTCACTCTGCGACCTCGTTTTACAGCAGGGCGGCGCTCAATTTGTTTTGCCCAGCGCATCACATGACTATATGACTCAACATCTAAGAACTCAGCTGCATCATATAAATTGCCAAGTACCAAGCTGCCATACCAAGGCCAAATAGCGATATCGGCAATTGAATATTCGCTACCAGCCATGTAGTCATGGTCGCTTAAATGGCGGTTTAATACGTCTAACTGGCGTTTTACTTCCATGGTGAAGCGATCAATTGGGTACTGCATCTTGAAAGGGGCATAACTATAAAAATGACCGAAGCCTCCACCTAAGTATGGGGCAGAGCCCATTTGCCAAAATAGCCAATTTCGACATTCTGTTTTACTAGCGTGATCGCTTGGGATCAGCGCATCAAACTTTTCTGCCAGGTATTGTAAAATTGCACCTGACTCAAACACGCGAGTAACGGGCGTTGTACTGTGATCCATTAAGGCTGGGATTTTTGAATTAGGGTTAACACTGACAAACCCTGAAGAGAATTGATCACCATCGCCAATTTTAATTAAAAATGCATCGTAGTCAGCTTCATCAATACCAAGCTCTAATAGTTCTTCGAGCATGATAGTCACTTTTTGGCCGTTTGGTGTCGCAAGTGAGTAGAGTTGAAGATCGTGTTTACCAACGGGCAAGTCTTGCTCGTGGGTTGCACCTGAGACCGGACGATTAGTCTTCGCCCATTCACCACCGTTTTCTGCATCCCATTGCCACACTTTAGGTGGCGTATAACTTTCGGTATTACTCATTGAAACTCCTAAATTGTGCTTTAATGAATGTCATTACGAGACTACCATCCTAGTTGATCAGATAGAGCAAGGGAAGTACAGTTATTAATTATGAATAACAAGGAGGATGACATGAAAAAGCATGGTTTAGCCATTGGCCTTGAGCGAACTGGCACGACTTTTTATCTCACAATTAAAGTAGTCGGAAAGCTTACCCACGAGGATTATAAAACTCTCACTCCTCTTGTAGATAATGCTGTAGCGGCAGTTCCGAGTGCAAAAATAAGAGCCTATGTTGATATTACTGAGTTAGAAGGCTGGGAGTTACAAGCGGCGTGGGATGATTTTAAGTTAGGCCTTAAACATAACAAAGAGTTTTGCCGTATAGCTGTGCTTGGTAACAAAAACTGGCAACAAGTGGCAAGCAAAGTGGGTAACTGGTTTATCAGTGGCGAAGTGAAATACTTTGAAGACCCGATTATTGCCACTGAGTGGTTACACGAATAAGGAGTTAAGTGATAGAAAACAGTCAATTAAAGGTGGCGACGTTTAATTTATATAATTATTTAGCGCCACCTGACGCATTTTATGATTTTCAGCGCATTTATAGCGCTGAGCAGTGGGCCAAAAAGCAGCGCTGGTTGGCCGATTACCTTAAAAATCAGCAGCCAGATATCATTGGCTTTCAAGAAGTGTTCAGTATCAATGAGCTAAAACAACAAGTTAACGCAGAGGGTTACCCCTATTTTGCAGTCGTTGATGAGCCAACGGTGATTGATGACTTTATTTATCGCGATCCGGTTGTGGCTATTGCCTCACGCTATAAAATTGTTGCTGTCAGTCAGGTTGAGGCAGAGCAAGATGATATTTTAGCGATGGGCTTGAGCGATAATTTTAACTTTAGCCGCAGTATTATTCGCGCGACACTTGAAGTACCTCACTTAGGACACGTCGATTGCTATGTAGTGCACTTTAAATCTAAGCGCAGCATGCTCCATCACCAAGAGGATGAAAGCCAAAGCGAACAGCAAAACTTAGTTATGCAGTTAAAATCGCAAGTTCTTGGACGCTGGGCATCAAGCATGCAGCGTGGCAGTGAAGCAGCGCTGTTACTCGTAGAAATCATTAAGCGCAGAGCGCACACCAATAACCCTGTGATTGTGATGGGGGACTTTAATAATGAGTTACACGATGGCGTGCTTAACCATTTAATCGCTGACCACCTTCGTTTTAGCGGTCATAGGCAAAATAGCCCATCTCGTTCAGAGTTTAAACTACAAGATAGTTGGCAACTCTATCAGCGCCATGTTGTCACCGAGAACTACAGAGAAGCCACCCACTATTTTGGCAGTAGCAGCTCAGTATTTGATTATATTTTGTTATCCCGTGATTTTGATGCCGGGTTTCAGGGTAGCTTTTTTGAGGTGGTTGATTATCACACCTATGATCAGCACTTGATCAACCCCCAGTTTGCCTATGATGATCAAAGCACCGACCATGGCGTTGTGATGGTGACAATGAAGTTGAGAGACTAGAAGCTAATAGCTTTCAGCTTTCAGCTTTCAGTTTAAAGCTTAGGGCTCTTTTGCTTATCACGCTTTGCCATAATATAGCCGATGAATGCGCCGCTAATTGCGCCGAATAAATGGCTTTCGAATGAAATATGAATGCGCTGCGGAAAGACACCCCAAATCAAGCCGCTGTATAACACGACAACCGCAATACTGATTAAAATGGCTTTGAATGAGCGATGCATAATGCCGTAGCAAATTAAGTAGCCCCATAAACCATAGATAACACCGCTTAGTCCAACATGAATATTACTGCGGCCAAACAGCCATACTAATAACCCACCAATGAGCGCTGTGCCTGCAAACACCAGCCAAAAGCGTTTTACGCTAAATTGGCAAACTAGCCAGCCGAGAATCGCAAATGGCACTAGGTTACTAAAAAGGTGTGCCCAGCCACCATGTAAAAATGGCGCAAAAAACACCCCCGATAAACCAGACATTTGTCTTGGCAAAATACCTAAGCCGTTTAAGTTTATGCCGGGTAGGGTATTAATTATTTGCAGTACCAAGCACACCAGCATAATGCCTAAAATTGCGAATCGCTTACTACTAATAGGAGGAATTTTGACAGCTTTTTTTTCAGTCATGATGAGAAGCTCTTAAACCAATGTGACCGAATGAGTATAACTTATTAAAAGTGAAGGTAAACACCTTGATATGCAAGGTGTTTACTAAAGGTCTAGGGCATGTTGACTTATTTTAACCTAATTTGGTTAATAGTTTTTTCGCAGCAAGCTCTGAACTTGCAGGGTTTTGCCCTGTGATTAGTAGGCCATCTTCAATCGCAAGCTCGCCCCAATCATCGGTTTTTTGATACTGACCACCTTGTTTGATTAGCTCATCTTCAACAAGTAATGGCACAACATTGGTAAGTTGTACGGCATCTTCTTCTGAATTACTAAAGCCGGTTACTTTTTTATCAAATACCACAGATTTACCAGCTGCATTTTTCGCATTCAGTAATACTGCACTGGCGTGACATACTGCACCCACTGGCTTCTCTGAATTAATAAATTGCTCAATTAAGCTAATTGAATCTTGGTTATCAACTAAGTCCCATAGCGGACCATGGCCACCAGGGTAAAATACCGCATCAAAATCATCGGCTTTAACTTCAGCCAGAGGTTTAGTGTTAGCCATTAAAGTTTTTGCCGCACTGTCTTGCTCAAAACGTTTTGTGGCATCGGTTGCTGCATCAGGGGCTGCACTGTTTGGATCAACCGGAGGTTGGCCACCTTTAACAGAGGCTAAAGTTACCTCTACACCAGCATCAATAAAGGCGTAGTAGGGCGCCGCAAATTCTTCAACCCAAAAGCCTGTTTTATGGCCTGTATCGCCAAGCTCATCGTGTGAAGTGAGTACCATTAAAATTTTCTTAGCTGACATAGTGAATCCCTTTTTGTGTATTAAACATCGTTGATAACACTATAGGGGTGAAAATAGAGTTAAACAACGCAGATAAATTTGACTTCATTGGTTTAATAATTGATACAATTATTCAGGTTAGATTAGGAGTTTGTATGAAAGTATCGTTTGAGCAATTAAAAAGCATGGTGGTGTTTGCCCACATTGTGCAGCAAGGCAGCTTAACTAAAGCAGCTCAGCAACTTGGTTTATCAAGGGCTGTTGTTAGTTATCACTTAAAGAAATTAGAACAGCAACTAAAGCTTACCTTGCTTAACCGCTCAACGCGTACCATGACCCTCACCGAAGCAGGTATGGCTTATTATGAACGTTGTCAGGCTATCACCGAGCACGCTGAGGCTGCTAACTTACACCTTGAAAACTTAAAGAGTGAACCTGTTGGGGTTATTAAATTGAGTTGCCCGGTGAATGTAGGCTTGCAACTTGTGGTACCGGCACTGGCTCAGTTTAAGCGTTTGTATCCGAAAATTGATATTGATTTACAGCTTAGTGATGATGTGGTTGATATCATCAAAGAAGGCTACGACTTAGCGATTAGAGGCGTGGCCCTTGAAAGCTCAAGCTTACAAGCCTCTAAACTTGCAAGTATGGCTACTTGCTTATGTGGCTCAGTCGATTACTTTACAAAATACCCTATACCAAAGAGCATCGCCGATTTAGCGAAGCATACATGGGTGGTGTATCAACCAAGTAGTGCTGTTGTCACGCTCGAAAAAGATAAACGCCGCTTTGAGGTGGCAGTTAGTGGTGGCATAAGTACCAACAACGCTGCTGCACGAACTGCCTTTGTAGAAGCTGGGCACGGCTTAGCGAAAATCCCAGTTTATGATGCATTGCCAAGGATCAAAGCAGGATTGTTACGCACAATCTTAGATGATTACAAAACTGCTGATATTGAACTTTATGGCGTTTTCCCGCCAGGGGCGGCGGGAAGTAAAAAGCTGCGGGTTTTACTTGATTACTTGAAGGATTATTTTACTAATCAAGTAGCCACTATGACGATTTAAACAAGTGTGCGATTAAATAAAGCGACTGCTTGTTGATACATGCTGATGGCAAGAACTGGGTCGTATCGGTCGCCTTCGTCGCGCATAAACGCATGTTGGGCGTTCACTTCTTGCCACTGGTAATTAATGCCTGTTGCCACCGCTTGTTGGTAAATTTTAAGGCGGCCTTCTTTTGGTACATGTGGGTCTTGTTTACCCCAAACAAAGTGGATCTCACCTTTAATATCTGCCATGCGCTCAAATGAGTTATTACCTGCTTGTGCTGGTAAAGTATCGCTGTGTATATCTGTCGCGTATAAACAAAAAGCGGCTTTGATACTTGGGTTTAATGCAGCACGGTATGCAAGGTGACCACCAATACATACGCCCATCGCACCTACATTTCCTGTGCAGTAATCTTGCTGACGTGCAAATGCAATTAAGGCGTCAGTATCTGAGTCATGGCTCTCAAGCGGTTTTGCCCATTTGTCGGCATTGCCTTTGTCTTTACCAGCATCATCATAGGCAAGTACTGTCCCAATAGGATTTAACTCATGAAAAACTTCTGGCACTAACACGACAAAACCATGACCAGCAAGTATTGCCGCAGAGCGTGCAATTGGTGCTGTTTCTTGGAAAATCTCAGAATAGAAGATAATACACGGGTATTTACCTTCTTCTACAGGACGATAAATACTGGTGCGCATTACACCTGTGTTGGTCGCTATGTCGTGGCTATGGTGCTGAATAATCATGTTTATCCTTGTAAAAAACGGTTTAGCTAATAATACCTCAGCCCCACCTTTTGGACGAGTAAAAGCCCTTGAAATTTATTGATGCTCAGTTAACTCTATGATGCAGGATACTGCATACAGCTTGCGTAATAGGTAAGAGTAGCAGGCCAGTCAGAGAAAATAGCCATCACACCCACTTGCTTAGCAAGGACGTCTACCACTTTCATCATTTGCCCATCTTGTTTAATTACACGGGCAATCGACTGGTAATAATAACCACCGCCATTATTTAATGGACCAGAGCGCTCTAAACTCCAAGTAATGATGTTCAGTCCAGCTTGTTTAGCTTTAATAGCATAAAGGGAAGGCACGATTGCACCTGACTCATCAAGGTTCAAAAGCATCCACATTGGCGGTGCGATAATGCGTACTCCATCGTTATATAGAGCCTGCATTGATGGCTGCCAAGTTGTTTCATCCATGGCATCAAAGTCTGCTTGCTCATCTCGGCCATCAAGATAAATACTGTTGTTTGCAAATTCAGGGTGATTGTTTAGCCAATACTTCACATCTTCAAGATTAAATGATTGAGGATAAACATCTTGGCTATTCACACCTAAAGCTCGGTACTCATCAAGCATTTTTTGCGCATAATCTTGCTGGCTAAAACCGTTAAATGGCATGCTAACTTCTGGGCTTTTTAGTTCGGGTGTCATTTTTACACCCAGTGATTTGAATAACTCAATGCTTTGCTGGTGGGTCATTACGGTGCCACTGTTTGCGTATAAATCAGTGCGCCAGCTTGGTGTGCCTTGCATATATTCTGCGACCGTTTTGGCATTTGCATTGGCACCATCCATTTTAGCTTTTAAGGTTAAAAACTCAGCTTGGGTGATATCGCTGGTGCAGCATTTAGCATGAGCTGGTTGGCCGTCTTTGGCCGGGGTTAAAGGTTGGCTGCATTTTGCAGCGAGCTCAGGAATCGCTAAAATGTTGGTAGTAGTGTGTAAATCACACTGTGAATGGCGGCACACGAGTTGTTTGTCTTTAGTAAAGGCGACGTCACATTCAAGTACGCCTGCGCCCATTCTTGCAGCGGCTAAATATGACTCTTTGCTGTGCTCAGGAAACTGCATGGGGGCACCGCGATGACCAATTACAAAATCAGTTTTGTAAAAAGGGCCATTGCCGCAGGCAGCAAGTTGCTGCTTTAAAGGCCCATCTGTCATCTTGTCGATTAAATAGTAAGGCCTTGCACCCACTTGCACTGCCTGATCCACAGGCAGATTCTTACAGCCTTGAATAACGAAAACTAAACAACATAAAACCAGTGCGCGCATAACAGCATCCCTCTAATCGAATAGAGTTTAGCCTATCATGACTCCGTGGCAGTTTTATTAAGTTTCTGATTTATAATAAGTGCTAATAAGATAATCGCTGCGCCGATAGCAAGCTTGATGATATCGGCATCACGATTCCAAATCACAATGTTAACGATGATCCCAGCTGGGATCAGTAGGTTATTCATTACGGCCAAGGCACCTACATTGACAATAGTCGCGCCCTTATTCCACGCGAAATAACCAAGCCCTGAAGCAATCGTGCCTAAGTAAATTAACACGCCCCATTGTGTCGTTGTGGTGGGTAGCTTACTGGTATCACCAAATAAGCCGTAACAAATCAGTGCGACAATTAAAGCGCCAATAAAGAACCAAGCAAACACCCGAGAGTGAGGGAGTTGCTCATCTTGCATTAAACGTTTGTAAGTTACTTGACCGGTAGCAAAGCAAATATTGGCAGCCTGAACCATTAACATACCAATAAGATAGTTTTCATCGACGCCTTCATAGCGAATAGCAACGGCACCTAAAATAGCTAGCATTGCAGCGAATAAAAACTTGGCATTAAAACGCTTTTCAAGCAAATCGTTTAACAAAGTGATGTAAAGTGGCGTCATTACCGTGAATAGCAGTACCTCGGGCACACTGAGGTACAAAAACGAATGGTAGTAAAAGCTGTACATCACGCCAAGTTGTACTGCGCCTATAGCCATGAGCTTTAGTGCTAAGGCTCTAGGGGTTTTACGCCAGTGCAAAAAGGGCAAAAACACGCAAGTTGCCAAGCCGATGCGCATTAACACACTAAACCATGCATCCACTTGGCCTGCTAAATAGACACCAATAAGACTAAACGAAAAGGCCCAAAGCAGAGTTACAGCAAATAAGTAGGTCATGTTTGATTAATTTGTAATTTTAAAAATTGCACTATAACAAAAAGCCCGCATTAATTGCGGGCTTTCATCATTTTGCGAATAATTTTAGATTATTCAACTAAACCACGACGCTTTAATAGTGCGTCTGTTGTTGGTTTTTGACCACGAAACTCAATGTAGCTTTGCATTAAGTCGCGGCTATTACCTTTAGATAAAATCTCTTTACGGAAATTATCACCGTTTTCACGTGTTAAACCACCTTCTTCGGTCATGTGTGCAAACGCATCTGCTGCGAATACTTCAGTCCAAAGGTAAGCGTAATAACCCGCTGAGTAACCACCGGCAAAGGTGTGGCTGAAGTAGCAAGACTTATAGCGTGGTGGTACTGGGTAGTAAGCAATACCGTGCTTGTCTAATGCATCATGTTCAAACTTTTGAACGTCTGTAATGTCAGCATCAACACCAAATGAGTGCCATTCCATATCAAGCAGTGCCGCAGCTAAATACTCAGTTGTATCAAAGCCTTGGTTGAATTTTTGTGACTCAAGTACTTTATTTAAAAGCGCTTGTGGAATTGGTTCACCTGTTTTGTAGTGCTTGGCATAGTTTGCAAGTACTGTTGGTTCAATATTCCAGTCTTCATGTGCTTGTGAAGGGAATTCAACGAAGTCACGAGCAGTTGCTGTACCCGCTAAGCTTGGGTATTTAACATCAGAGAATAAACCGTGTGCAGCGTGACCAAACTCATGGAACATAGTCGTTACTTCAGAGAAAGTCATAAGTGTAGGTTGACCTTCAGCTGGCTTAGGAATGTTCTGTGCGTTGTAGATCACAGGCATAGTGTCTTTAAGGCCGCTTTGGCTAACATAAGCACTCATCCATGCACCACCACGTTTACCTTCACGTGCGTAAGGGTCCATGTAGAATAGACCGATAGCGCTACCGTCTTCGTTAAATACTTCAAACACCATGACGTCTTCGTGATAAACCGGTAAGTCTTTACGCTCTTTAAAGGTAATGCCGTAAAGTTTATTCATCGCAAAGAATAAACCGTCGTGGATCACTGACTGCATTTCAAAGTAAGGCTTAACTAAAGCAGGGTCTAAGTCGTACTTCTCTTGGCGAACTTTCTCAGCGTAAAACGCCCAGTCCCAAGGTTGAAGCGCAAACGTTTCACCTGACTTTTTAATTACTTGTTGGATTTGCTCTGCTTCAGCTTCTGCTTTAGCAACTGCTTTCGGTGCTAAGTCATCAAGGATGCCGTAAACATTTTCAGTTGTTTGCGCCATACGATTAGTCATTACATACGAAGCCCAATCTTTATAACCAAGTAATGCCGCTTTTTCTGCACGTAGCTTAGTTTCTTTGATGATGATAGGGCTGTTTGTTGCTTGTGCACGCGTTGAAGAAGTTGTCCAAATCTTTTCACGAAGCTTACGGTTTTCAAGGCTTTGTAAGATAGGTTGGCGAGTCGTGTTCACCAATGTGATCATGTAACCTTCTTTACCTGCTTTTTTAGCAGCAGCTGCAAGGCTTGCAATTTCACCTTCAGATAAGCCAGCTAGCTCGCTTTTATCTTTAACTAAAATCACATCTTCTTTAAATGATTTTAAGATATTTTGTGAAAACTCAGTTGAAAGCTTGGCAAGCTCTGCGTTGATTTCACGCATTTTTGCTTTTTCAACTTCAGTTAGTTTTGCACCCGCGTTAACGAACTTTTTGTAGTAGTAATCAACAAGGCGTTGATCTTCAGCATTTAAAGATGCTTTGTTGTCGTAAATGCTTTGTACGCGAGCAAATAAAGCTTTGTTTAGGTAAATGTCATCAGTGTGAGCTGACATAATCGGCGCCATTTTCGCGGCGATACGTTGGTACTCACTGTCAGAGATTAAACCTGATAAGTTAAAAAATGCCGCAGATGTGCGGTCTAATAGCTCACCAGAGAACTCCATTGCAACAAGGGTATTTTCAAATGTTGCTGGTTCTGGGTTGTTTGCAATCTTTGCAATTTCAGCTTTTTGCTGTGCGATGCCTGCTTCAAACGCTGGCTCGTAGTCTTTGGTCGAAATTTTATCAAACTCAGGGGCCATGTATTGTAAAGGGCTTGGCTTGAAAAGAACGTTTTCAACATTAGCTGTTTGTGTTTCAGCGGCAGTTTCAACTTGAGTTTGAGTGTCGGCTTGTTGTGAACTACAAGCAGATAATAAAAGCACACTAGCAATCGTAGTTGCTACTAAGGTCTTACGCATGAGAGCTCCAAAAATGTGGATAAATCTTTTCTAACTTACCAAATTTTTGGCTAGAAACAATCAAGTTTGTCGTTTGATTGGGGAATTTGAACGCAAATAATGTGATTGAGAGGATAAATGTGTGTAAAAAGCCATCAATTGTGTATTAATGGCTCACTTAAGTAAAAAGTGGCACTAGCTGCCAGTTTAAATCTTGATGGTAATAAGTCACCATAGATTAGTTGTAACCCAACACAAACTTTTTCTCTGAGCCAAAGCTTTCTGGCATAGCGTTGCCAAACTCTTTGTTAATTAAATTCAGTGAGTGTTCTTGCTCAGCAAGTAAGTTTAAGATGCGGTTACGGTACTCCAAACTTGATTCAAATAAGTTTAGATCAACCAAGGGTTGTAAAGTGGCAAGTTTTTGTGTGAGTGTCATTTGTGACATTGTGTTCTCCTCGTGCTATTCAAAGCCTGTGAAACCTCAAGCTCTCTATGTATATAGCAGCTGTAGTCTAAAATAGTTAATAATTAGCGCATATTGCGCATAAAGAACTTAGTATTTACCAAGTTTTCACCTATTATGCCGTGCTAAACTTAGTCACAACTGAACCAAACTGATTTTTACTAGGAATGTTAATTTATGACCCTTGTTGATCTGCAATCTGCATTATCGTTTGTATTGTTCACCTACAATGATGTGCAAATTACTGTACTAAAAGTAATTCAAGTGCCTTTGGCGCTGTTTTTAATGTGGTTTGTGGTTACCTGGATTGGTCGATTAATTAAAAAAGCATTACTGGCAAAAAACCTAGGCCCTGACGCGGTTCACTTATTTACCCGTATTTACCTTGTTGTGACCATCGCAGTGCTTGTGTTTACCTCGCTAGAGGTACTCAATATTCCTCTAACGGCGTTTGCATTTGTTTCTGGTGCCATTGCGATTGGTGTTGGTTTTGGTGCACAAAACATTATCAATAACTTCATTAGTGGTTGGATTTTAATGTGGGAGCGACCAATTCGTATTGGTGATTTTTTAGAAGTGGGCACAGCTAAAGGAGTCGTTGAGACAATTAATACTCGCTCAACCCGTATCCGCCGTAACGATGGTGTGCATATGCTGGTACCAAATAGCCAGTTATTAGAAAACACAGTAACTAACTGGACCTTAATTGACCGTAATGCCCGTTCATTTGTGAATGTTGGCGTTGCTTATGGTTCAGACGTCGTGCTTGTAGAGAAGCTGATGAAGCAAATTCTTGATGATCACCCAGCCATTTTAAAAACACCTGCATCATCTGTGTTATTTGATGACTTTGCTGATAGCTCTTTAACTTTTAGCGCTATTTTCTGGGTGTGTGCTGAATCAGAAGCCCCGCTTCGCCAAGTGCGCAGTGAGCTGCGTTTTAGCATTTATAAAGTATTTGCTGAAAATAACATTACCATCGCATTCCCGCAGCGCGATATTCATATCGATGGTGAGATAGCTTTAACAAGGCGTAATTACCAAAAATAAAAAAAGCGGCTTAGCCGCTTTTTTTATGCTCGTTCATTGAGTTTTTTTAGCTTCATAGCAAGCAACACCATCATTATGCCAAATACGATGGCATAGGTTGCAACTAGCCAAAGTAGGGTGATTATGCCCGCGCCAGGGTTAAATATCAGATAACCACCAAAGATAATCGAAATAATACCGCTACCAATTAACAGCCATTCATTACTGATCTCTTTGCGTAGCTTACTCGCAATCAATATTTCAATCACTCCGATAGCAATGGCCCATGCGGCAATAAAGTACAGCATTAAGATAGCTGTTACGTTGGGAGCAAACAGGGTTACAAGTGCAGCAGCAATTGAAATTAAACCACCCACTAATAACATCCACCAAAGTGGGTTTTCATTTTTTGAAGCAATAGCTAACCAAGTTCTAATGGCACCATCGACAAAAAAGTAAGCGGCGAAAATAAACATCAGAATCGCTAATGAGGCTTCTGGGGCAAACCAACCACATAAGCCAAAAACGATGGCAATGGCACCGTGGATCATTAATGATGACCAATGGGGGATAAGTGAACTTGAGATTTGCATAATAGTATCCTTTGCTTAAGTCTCTATATAACTAACATTTCAGTGCTTGCTTGCAAAGATTTTTAATTATTTTTTGTACAGTTACACAAACCATGCTCTAATTTAATTAGCTGATTATTTCAGCGATTTAATGTTTATCGAACAAGGAATAGAGTGTGAGCCGTTGTAATACCAAGTTTTCATTACAATTTAGTAAGTTATTAGTGTGTTTTTTACTGTTGTTTAATGCGCCATTATGGGCAACAACCACACCAGAAGTGACCGTTAAATCCTTAATTGATAAAGACAACAAGGAAGAGCAAGCCGAACAAAAACCGGCCAAACAAGAATCTGAAACAAATACACCTGCTACAACGGAAAAAGTGCAGGAGCCTCTTGAAGATGACTTACCCTATGATGCTTTTGACCGAATTACGCCACGCAGCTCCATGCAGGGGTACTTAAAAGCGGCCCGGGACCGCGATTTTGAACGTGCAAGCCATTATCTTGATTATCGTAACTTACCCAAAGACGTTGAGGCATTAGGAAAAATCCAGCTTGCTGAAAGTTTATCTGTGGTACTTGATCGTACCTTATGGGTCGATGTTGATAACTTGAGCAATAAGCCTAAAGGAAAACAAAAAGAAAGCGTGCCTAGTTATCGTGATTTGGTTGGAGAAATCAGCACTTCACAAGGTAAGGTGCAAATTTTATTGCAAAGTGTACCGGATGATAAAACAGGTAATCGGATCTGGAAAATATCGAATGCCACCGTAAGTCAAATTCCTTTACTCACCAAAGAGTATGGCTATAACCGAGTCGGTGAGTGGCTTTACAATAACCTGCCAGACATAGAGTTTTTAGGGGTGATGCTTTGGCAGTGGATTTATTTTGCCTTCACATTTGTTCTGTTTTTAGCGGTCGCGATTATCATAACCCGCCTAATTACGTTTGTTCTCGCACACTTAAAAGTCGCTGTAGAAAAAGATGTTATTGGTTTTATTAATGGGCCAGTTAGCCTGTTACTTGCAGTATTTATGGCGCGTTCATTGAACGACCAATCTAATGTAACTATTGCTGTGATGGCGCTATTCCATGGCGCGACCGTGTTATTGATCGCTTGGGGCTGGATTTGCCTACGGGCAGTTGATCTTGCCAAACACAGATTAAGCCAGCGCTTTATTAGGCAAGATAAACCACAAGCGATTTTCTTATTGCGCCCTATAAGTAATGTAGCTAAAACCCTGATTGTCATTTCGTTGCTATTCATGTGGTTTGAAAACTTAGGCTTTAATGCCACTACCTTACTGGCAGGTTTAGGTATTGGTGGCCTTGCAATTGCCCTTGCAGCACAAAAAACCGTTGAGAATATCATTGCAGCAATCACCTTATATATTTCTGCACCAGTAAAAATAGGTAGCTTATGTAAGTTTGGCAGCCAGTTAGGCACGGTAGAAGAGATAGGGCTAAGAGCAACGCGAATTCGAACGCTTGATCGTTCAGTTATCTATGTAGCGAATGCAAAGTTTGTTGATATGCAGCTTGAGAATGTCTCGGAACGGGAGCGTATTTCTTATCGACCTAAATTGATGCTCAGTGCCAATACTAAGCAACAAAACCTAATGTCGTTTATGCAAGCCCTAAGAGAGCTTTTAGAGCAACATAAGCACATTGCCTTTGAGCCTTGCCGTGTTCGCTTTAAAGGCTTCACGCCTTGGGCTTTACAAGTGGATGTACTAAGCTACGTAGAGACCGTCGACTTTGCTTTTTATATGGAAGTAATCGAAGAGTTAAACTTAGCAATCTTAGGCTTATTAAATGAGCATGAATGTGAATTAGCTAACCCAGAATTCGCACGTGTGACTGATTAGTTGCTAAAAAAGGGGTAAATGAAAGCGGCTCTCATTTGTACATAATGTCTACACATTGTTGTAATTAGATGCACAGGACATATGTCCTCTTTGGTGAAAAATAATTGCATAAAATCTTCTAAATGTGGCGATGTTGCCGCTAATTGTTGTAAAAAAATTGTATATTTCTAATTTTTAATGCAGTAAAAGTGTCATAAAGTGTTATAATCGTCAGCGTTCGTTCAGCCTCTTTACTTCGTTTTGCACTCTCGAACTAGAGGTCCGCGCAGCTTATTACAAGGCGCGAAAAATTGGCCGAGCCCGTCAAATGAATTGACGCAACATCATCACCGTTGAATAAGAGTGCATAAAAAAGGTTAAAACCCGACATGAAAGCAATGAAAAGATCTACGTTAGCAACACTTATCAATGCAACGTTGTTCTCTGCCGTAGCAGGTACTTCATTTTCAACTCTTGCTGCCGACGAAGCGACAGCAGAAAAAAACAACCAACTAGAAGTTATTCAAATCACCGCTCGTAAACGTGTAGAAAACGCTCAGGAAGTACCTGTAGCTGTATCTGCATTACAAGGTGACAGCTTAGATGCTTACAGCTCAGCTGGTATGGATATTCGTTTTATGAATGCGAAGATCCCAAGCTTATCAATCGAATCTTCGTTTGGTCGTTCTTTCCCACGCTTTTATGTTCGTGGTCTAGGTAACACTGACTTTGACCTAAATGCTTCTCAACCAGTTTCTTTAGTTGTAGACGAAGTTGTTCAAGAGAACGCAATCTTAAAAGGTTTCCCTGTATTTGACGTAGCACGTGTAGAAGTTCTACGTGGCCCACAAGGTACTTTATTCGGTCGTAACACACCGGCTGGCCTTGTTAAATTTGATACAGTTAAACCATCACAAGAATTTGAAGGCTATGGCTCTGTATCTTACGGTAGCCGTGGCGCAGTTGATTTTGAAGGTGCTGTTGGCGGTGGCTTAACAGACCGTTTATCAACGCGTGTTTCTGTACTTTGGCAAGAAAAAGACGATTACATCGATAATCGTGCACCGGGTTTTGAACAAGATGACGTATTAGGTGGTTACACTGAAAAAGCGGCACGTGTTCAGTTCTTATATGAAGGTGACGATTTCACAGGTCTTTTCAACTACCACGTACGCGATATGGACGGTACGCCAATCGCATTCCGTGGTAACGCTATTAAAGCTGGCACAAACGATTTAGCTGATAACTATGAGCACGATGTGGTTTACCACGATGCTGCTTCTCGTGCGACACAGCAAGTTGAGTCTCAAGGCGCAAGCTTAAAGCTTGAGTGGGATATCAATGATTTAACTCTTACGTCAATCTCTGCATGGGAAAGCGCTGAAATCTATTCTCGCGCTGACATCGACGGTGGTTACGGTGCAAGCTACTTACCAGATATGGGCCCAGGTTTTATCCCGTTCTATTCTGAAAGCGCTGACGGTATTCCAGATCAAGACCAATACACGCAAGAACTTCGTTTATCTAGCAACTATGTTGGTGACGTTAACTTCCAAGTAGGTTTATTCTACTTTGATGAAGCGCTTACAATCGAAAACTTCAGCTACGACACTTATGGTTCAACACCAGGTGAGTTAAACGGCTATGTTATCCAGCAACAAGATACCAAAGCATGGGCGGTATTCGGTTCATTAGATTACACAATCACTGATGATCTAAAAATCACTGCGGGCCTTCGTTACTCAGATGACGAAAAAGAATTCTCAGCAGACCGTACTTTAAGCCCAATTGGTGGTAGTGCGTTATACCTTACAGAAAACCCAAGTGACGACCACGTTAGCTGGGATTTATCTGCTAACTACAAGATCAACGATGACGTAAACTGGTACGCGCGTGTTGCTAACAGCTTCCGTGCTCCAAGTATCCAAGGTCGTATCTTATTCGGTGACGAAGTAACCGTTGCTGAGTCTGAAACTGTGACGTCTTTTGAAACAGGTATCAAGTCAGATGTTCTTGACGGCCAAGGTCGGGTAAATGCAACTGTGTTCTACTACACAATGGATGACCAACAATTAACTGCTGTAGGTGGTGGTGCAAACTTCAACCGCTTAGTTAATGCTGATAAGACAACTGGTTACGGTTTTGAGTTAGACACTGAGTGGGTATTAACTGACAACCTAAACGCTACATTTAACTTAAGCTACAACAACACTGAGCTTGACGATAAAGACTTAGCCGTTGACGTATGTGCGCAGTGTACTGTAACAAACTCACTAAACAGCTCAGGTCAAGCTATCCTTGATGGTAACAGCTTACCGCACGCACCTGAGTGGATCTCTAACCTTACATTACGTTATAGCCGCGAAGTAGCTGATGGTGAATTCTTCACTTACGCTGACGTGTCTTACCGCAGCGAAATCAACTACTTCTTATACGAGTCAGTTGAGTTTGAAGGCAAGCCATTAACTGAAGTAGGTTTACGTGCAGGTTATGCTTGGGCTGAAGGCGACAACGAATATGAAGTATCAGCATTCGTTCGTAACATGTTCGACGAGCAGCAATCAATCGGTGCTATCGACTTTAATAACAACACAGCAATGGTGAACGAAGAGCGTTACATCGGTGCTGAGTTCAAAGTAAGCTTCTTCTAAGCTGAAATAATAAGTCCTATTAAAACCCGCTGTATAGCGGGTTTTTTCGTTTATAATCGCGTTGGTAACTGCTAAAGTGGCAGGATTAATTGAAGAGAAAGAGAATAACTATGGCTGGATTTTGGAACTACCGTGTAATTTTTTGTGAAGCAACAAAAGATGAAGCGGCACAATATCAAATTCATGAAGTTGAATATAACTTAAATGGTAAAGTGACTAACTGGTCAGAAACCGGTGCAGCACCATTTGGTAATACAGTCGAAGAACTTGAAGCAGATGCAGATCGTTTAAAAACAGCGTTTTCTAAGCCGGTTTTAAAAGTGGTAAGAAAGCAACGTGGCTACGAGCTGGTTGATGTAGAAACAGGCGAAGAAGCGTTTGCTGAGCCACCTGCGGGCCTAACTGAATAATCATATTTAAAGGTGCCTATGGCACCTTTTTACTTTGAAGGAATGAGGATGACTTTAAAAGCAGTATTGTTTGATATGGATGGCACCTTGGTTGACTCTGAAAGTGTGCATTTTAATATTTGGAATGACTTGTTAGCTCCTTTTGGCGTGCAGTATGATGAAGCTACGTTTTGTCAGCGCTTCTCAGGAAGACCAACACTTGAAGCCGCTAAAGAGGTTGTGACAAATTATGGGCTTACTATCAGCCCAGAACAGTTAACGGATGATAAGTACGCTGCATTTGGCCGTTTTGTTAGTACTAATTTACCTGCCTTTATGCCACATGCAAAAGCGGTGCTTGAGCAAGTCAAAGCCAGTGGTTTAAAAATGGCATTAGTAACAGGTAGTGCAAAAGATGAAGCCTATCCTATTTTAAAAGGCTATGGCATTTTCGATTGGTTTGACTGTGTGGTTACCAAAGATGATGTTAATAATCCTAAGCCTGCTGGTGACCCTTACCAACTAGCCCTAGATAAACTAGATATAAAGGCTAATGAAGCTGTAGCTGTCGAAGATACCTTTACCGGTGTTACCGCTGCGAGCAACGCAGGTGTTGCTGTGTATGCGGTGCCAAATCATTTCACGTTAGAGCATGATTTTAGTAAAGCCGCGGGTGTGTTTGCTGATTTGAACGAATTTTTCAAATGGCTACAAACTAAACTATAATTAGCTGACTGTTGCTAAGCTGCTTTTGTTAAGTAGTCAAAGCCAGAGCCAGTTAATACTCACAAATTTGCAAGGAAGCAATAATGGTTAAATTCACTCGTGCGCTTTTGTGCGCAATCACGTTATTTATAGGCTTTTCAGCCGAAGCGCAACAAGCTCCTTCAGTGCTTTTAGCAAACGTCTATCAAGCCGAAAAGGTAAATGTATCTGACTATTTAGTTAGTGAAAAATATGATGGCGTTCGGGCTATTTGGACAGGGAGTCAATTAGTAACCCGAAATGGTAACCCAATTTATGCCCCCAAGTGGTTCACAGATCCACTGCCAGGTGTTTGGCTTGATGGAGAGCTTTGGACTAAGCACCAAGATTTTGCCAATGTGAGCGGGATCGTTCGAAAAGTCACACCTGTAGAATCAGAATGGCAAACCGTCAATTACATGATATTTGATATGCCGGATGCGACAACGCCATTTAGTCAACGTTATGAAAACTACACAAGGTTAGTAAACCAGCTGCAAAGTGAGCATATTAAAGCCGTTGCGCAAATGCACTTTAATGATAACAAGCAACTTAGTTTGTTTATGGATGAACTAATCGCACAAGGAGCTGAGGGCGTCATGCTGCATCTAGCAGCTGCAAAGCATAGTGCAGGGCGAAGTGATGCATTGCTAAAGTTAAAGCCTTATTTTGACGCTGAAGCGGTTGTAATCGGTTATATCGCAGGAAAGGGTAAGTATAAAAATATGCTTGGTGCACTCAAGGTGCGCAGCAGTGATGGTACCGAGTTTAAAATTGGCTCGGGGTTTACCGATCAACAAAGATCATCGCCCCCAGCGATAGGTAGTACTATTACCTACAAATATCATGGCTTTACTAAGAATGGCCTACCACGTTTTGCAAGCTTTTTACATGAAACGCCATAGCGTCATTCAAAAACGGCTGCGACTATGGTAAATTTCGCGGCCTTTTTATTGATGTATAGGTGTTAGAATGTTTGCAGGCTTTGATTACGGTAGCTCAAATTGTGCAATCGGTGTAATGAATAACGAGCAACAAGTCTCTTTAGTGCCGCTTGAGCAGGGCAAGCAATATTTACCCTCAACACTTTATACTCATCACAGTGCATTAGTTGTCGATTTTGTGACAAAACACCTTACGGGTAGCCCATTTGAGCACAACTTTAAAACTGAGCGACAAGCGCTTTTAAATACCATTCCTCGTATTAAATCTGACCTCGATATTCAAGCTGGTGATGAGACCTTATTTATAGGTCGAGAAGCAATTAGTGAGTATGTGCAATTTCCTGAAGAAGGTTACTTTGTAAAATCGCCTAAGTCATTCTTTGGTGCAGTAGGCTTAAAGCAAGGGCAAATAAACTTCTTTGAAGACATTGCCACGGCGATGATTTTAAAAATTAAACAACGCGCCGAGCAATCATTGCAAGACACATTAACAGAAACGGTAATTGGACGACCGGTAAACTTTCAATCAGTCGGTGGTGAAGAGTCTAATCAACAAGCGCTCGGTATATTAGAGCGAGCAGCAAAACGCGCAGGCTTTAAAGAGGTGTCGTTTTTATATGAACCATTAGCGGCGGGCATTGATTATGAAACCTCATTGCAGCAAGACCAAAAAGTGTTGGTTGTCGATATTGGCGGGGGTACTAGCGATTGCTCATTTGTACAAATGGGGCCGAGCTTTCGTGATAAGCAATGCCGTGACAATGACTTTTTAGCTCACAGTGGTAAGCGTGTAGGTGGAAATGATTTAGATATTGCGCTGAGCTTTCATGGTTTAATGCCATTACTAGGTTTAGGCACTGAGTTTAAATCGGGTCTTCCACTGCCGAATCAACCGTTTTGGCAAGCCTGTAAAATCAATGATGTAAATCTGCAAAGCCAGTTTTATAGCGATGCCCATCATCGCGAGTTACTGACTCAACTTCGTGAAGTTAAAGAGCCTGCGCTTTTTAAACGCTTAATTCAATTGCAGCAAAATAAGCAAGGTCACCAATTAGTGCAGCAAGGTGAAGCGGCAAAAATTGCGCTCTCGTCAGCGAATGAATTTACTACAGATTTGCGCTTCTTAGATTCAGACTTAACGCAGTGCTTAACGCTAAAAGATCTAGCTTTAGCTGTTGATGACTCAATAAGCCAGATAGTGAGCTTAGCTAAACAAGCGATTCAAGAAGCTGGCACAATGCCTGATGTCATTTACTTAACGGGCGGTAGCGCGCAATCACCGCTGATAAAGGCCGCGTTAAAATCCCATTTAGGCGATATAAATATGCTGAACGGGGATCACTTTGGTAGTGTTACTGCAGGTTTAACTAAGTGGGCGCACAAGCTTTATAGCTAATAGCCCCCACTTTGATATATCGACTTATAGAACTAAAGAGTCACTTGGCGCGTTGCGAGGTATTTTTCGTAATCTGGCAACGTGCGGCACAGCTCAGTTTCCATCATAGGTGAGCTTAATAGCATATCGGCACTGACTTCATTACAGGCAACAGGAATATTCCAAACCGCAGCTAAACGCAGTAATGCTTTTACATCTGGGTCGTGTGGCTGCGATGCAAGTGGATCCCAGAAAAACACCAGCATGTGCACTTCATGTTCAGCAATTTTAGCACCAAGTTGTTGATCGCCACCCATAGGGCCGCTTAGCAGCTTAATTACTTCAAGCCCTGTTGTACGCTCGATTAAATGACCTGTTGTGCCCGTACCGTATAGCGTGTGCTTACTTAAAATGTCTTGGTGCTTTTCACACCACGCCTGTAGGGCTGCTTTTTTACCATCATGGGCTACGAGGGCAATATTCTTTTTGGCTGGTAAGGCTTGTTGTTTTTGTTCCATAAGTGCTCTTATATCAATAGGTTAATTGCTAGTGCAATAAACACCAGCCCCGTGATCCGATCAATCCAAATCTGGGTTTGTGGGTGCTCACGAAAATAACTGGCTATCTTATCGCCGAAATAAATATACGTGCAGTCGATTGGAAAAGCAAAAAGCGGGTAAAGTAAACCAAAAAAAGCGAGCTGAAAGGTCGTTGAAGATAAGCTCGGATCGACGAACTGCGGAATAAACGCAATAAAGAATAGAGCGACTTTTGGATTAAGTACCTCGGTCATCATTGCTTGAAACATCACATTTTGCTTTTTACTGGTACTTACATGGGGTTTTTCTTCGCACTCTGACTCAGGCTGTGTAAAGGTGTCTTTTAACGTCATTACGCCTAAATAGCACAGGTACGCCGCACCTAAATACTGAACTGTGGTATAGGCAACAGTCGACGCTTTTAAAATTGCCGTTAAACCTACCACCGCAAAAAAAGTATGCACCACACCACCTAAGGCAAAACCAAAGGCACTTTGCATCCCGGCTTTACGGCCATTGGCAAAGGTTTGTGCCATTAAAAATGCATTAGAAGGGCCGGGGGCCACGGCAATTAAAAAGCTGGCGCCTAAAAACGACAGTAGAAATTCTGGATTGATCATCGGCACAAAGATAAAAAGCTAGGTAGTTGATTTTAACAAGCTTCTAGAAAAAGAAAAAGCGGACAATCAATGCCCGCTGATTTGGGTTGGGGAAAGTATTAGAACGTCACAGTGCTGTTGTTTGAACAAACAGTTGTGCTTTGTGCTTCACATACTTGGTAAGTGTAAGTGCCACCACCTTTTGTTGTGATAGTGTCAGTATAGCTGTTAGTGTTTGCCACTGAGCCTACTTTGCTACCATTACGGTAAACATCTACAGTGCTTGTAGCAGCGCCACTCCAGCTTAAATCAATGTATTTAGTGCCTTTTGACTTATAACCTGAAGTAGAAAGACTAATATCATCACCACCTGGTGTTGTGCCACCGCCATTATCGCCACCACCTGAACAGCCATTGGCTGTTAGGTATGCATCTGCGTCAGCTGCTTTAACAATACCGTGACCGAAGTAAACATCGTGACCGGAAGCACCTTGATCTTCTGCCGTTGCTTTTAGTGCATCACGGATTTCTGTACCCGTACACTCAGGGTGATTTGACCATACTAGCGCTGCGATACCTGAAACAGCAGGCGTTGCCATTGATGTACCGCTCATGAAACCATAATCACTAGTACCAATTGCGATATCAATAGTTGTGCTTGAAAGAAGAGCTGAACGGTCTTCAAGTGCCGCACCGACAGCTGGAATTGTTGTATCGTTAGTATCGCCTAATGTAGCGTATAACATGCCAGCTTCGTTATTGATGATAACAGCCCCGATACCGCCTGAGTTTTCGCAGTTATTTACCTTGTCATAGAACGAGATATTGCCGCGGTCAATCATACAAATTTTCCCCGCTGCGCCAGCATCTACGCTTTCAGCAGTACCCATGTAATACGCCGTGCCTGATGCAGTACCCGCGTTTTCCATTGATGAAGTAGCAAAGCCTGCGCCATCAGCTGCTAAGCTAGCTGACGTTGCCATACCAGCAGGGTAAGTAGAAAGAGTATCAACACCACCTGCTGTTACTTCAACACAGATAGTTTCATCTGTAGTAGCGCGTTTACCGCGACCAGATGTACAGCTAGGGAATTGCGAGAAATCTGCAATTTGGTTGTCCGCATCATTTGCACCAACCATCATTACTGATGGATAGCCTGCAGGGTATGAACGTACGTTGTTACCATCGTTACCCGCTGCAGCAACAACTAAACCGCCAGCGCTTGTGAAATTAGCAAATGCGTTAGACTCGGTGCTATTTGAACCACCGCCACCAAGGCTCATGCTGATGATATTTGCACCTGCCTGAGAACATAAATCTGCTGCGTGTGCTAAGTCTGAAGAGTAACCCCAGCCTTCAGCGTTGAATACTTTTATGATGTGCATTGCCACACCGGGCGCCATACCAACCACACCAACATTGTTGTCTGCTGCGCCAATAGTACCTGCTACGTGGGTACCATGTGGGCCACCATTGTCGTACCAGTTGCCTGTGCCACTGTCATTATCACCTGTAATGTTACCCCATACGAAATCAGGGTTTGTAGCATCTAAACCTGAGTCAATCACACAGACTTTCATGCCAGCATTTGCATCGAAGGTAACTTGATCAGCTTGTGATTGGTAAACTGCGTATGGCGTTAATTGCTGCTGCATTGCATTACCAGCGTCATCGTTATAAAGCGCCATTGGTACACGCTTTTGGTCTTCTTCAATTAGTTTGATGTGAGGGTTGTTTAGTAAGCCTTTTACGCTTGCAAGGTCATGACCTGTAAATTGCGCTGCAATAAAGCCATTACCATCAACTTTAATATCACCACCAAGCTTTTTAGCGAGTGCTTTAACTACGCCTTTTTTATTGTTGTCTACTTGGATGATGTAACGGTCATTTGCTGCGTTTGCAGTTCCTGCTGCACATAGTCCACTGATGATCAGTGCTAATGCTAATTTATTCTTTTTCATAATTCGTATCCCAAACATGTTTTTGAGTTAACCAAATGTTAACGTGAGTAAACAATAGATTAATGGTGCTATAGGTACAAGTAAAATAATCCACAAAACTGGAACAAATTATTCTAGAAAGATGCTTTTTATAACGGTAGGAAATAACAAGATGTCTAAACGGATAAATAGAGTATAACGATTCTCATTTACCCGTTATGACTAAAAGTATGATAAAACTTTTTTATGACAAGTGCTTATATTTGAACAATAAGTAGGTGAAAGGGATGAGCATTAAAAAATGCACGCCAATTAATACTGGTGTAGTCAAATTTAACAATTGCGTTATAAACACTAATAAGCTTGCGCCACTCATTTGCATTAAGCCAATAAGTGCTGATGCTGTGCCTGCTTGCTTAGGAAATAAACTTAGTGCACGGCCTGCTGATGAGCCAAGTGTCAGTGCAAAACCAAACGCAGCAATAAACATCGGAAACATCAACGCAAGCGCAGTACGTTGTTGGCTAAAGGCCATCATTAAGGCACCTGCGATTACAAGCAACAAGAGTCCTGCTTTTAACGCGCGTTTTGGTTGGCGTTTGATGTACAGTGGCATAATAAAGCTTGCAACAATGCTCAAGACCGCATTACAGGTAAACCAGAAAGTAAAGTCGGTAACACTGCCACCTAATTTAGTAATAAGCCAGCCAGGTGCTAACGTAACGAAGACTAAAATAGCCGACATAGTTACCAAGCAAATTAAGCTATGAAATAAAAACAATGGCGTTCTGATAATTGGCATAAAACGGCGCAGGTCAAGAATATGACCACTATATACACTATCTGCAGGGCGGGTTTCTTTGTACATTAACAAGGTTATGAATAAACCAATGAGTGCAAATACAGCCATGAATAAAAAGTTTATGCGCCAGCCAAACTGTACTGTGAGCCAAGCACCTAAAATTGGCGCGAGGGCAGGGATAAAGCAGACGATACCATTAAGATAAGTAATGATTTGGCCGCTACGTTCACTACCAAATCTATCTCTTACAATGGCAAACGCTACTACAAATGTGGCACAGGCCCCCAAACCTTGCAGTGCTCTTGCAATCATCAGGCTTGTAAAATCAGGTGCCAGATACGCGCCAAAAGCCGCTAAACCATAAATTGTCACACCGGTAATTGCCACAGGCTTACGACCAAATTTATCTGCTAATGGCCCTGCAATGAGCTGTCCAAGCCCAACGGTAAGCATAAAAATAGCGACGGTTTGCTGAATTTGCTTTTCTGAAGCGCTGAATTGTTCTGCAATGGTCGGAAAAGCGGGTAAGTAAATATCAATTGCTAACGGGCTAAAGATAACCAGAAGGCCAAGAATAAATAGTAAGCTGAGGTTTTTGTGCTGGCGTGACTGCATTCGCTCTCCTTTAAAACGGTATTTTATGTGCCCCTAAAGGAAAAGAAAAGCGTTCACTTAGCGAAATGTGTAATCATTAAAACTGCTAACAAAAATTTTCCATTTCGCTATCTGGTCTGATGTGTTAGCTTTTTATCTCACATCATAAAAATAATGGATAAACGTCGTGAGCTCACAATCATCATTATTAAAAATTTGGACTAAATGCCTGTCACTGCCGAAGGGTAACTGGTTGTTTAGTAAAGCCGTGTGCTTTAAAGCCCCTTACTTTGGTTCAATAAAGCCATTGATCACAGATTTAAATGCTGGGCATTGCAGCGCAACTGTTAAAAATCGCCGAGCAATCCATAATCACATTGGTACCATCCATGCAATTGCACAATGTAATGTTGCTGAGCTATGCGCTGGCTTGATGGTTGATGCAACTGTGCCGGCAAAAACACATCGCTGGATCCCAAAAGGCATGACAGTGAATTATTTAGCGAAAATTGACACAGATATGCGTGCTGTTGCCCAGATAGACGTGCCGAGTGAGTGGTTAGAAAAGCAAGACTTGCTAGTACCAGTGAAGGTTTATAATAGCCGCGATGAACTCGTTTTCACCGCGGATATTACAATGTATGTAACCGCTAAAAAACGTTAAGACTTATCAGCGGCTTGTTTGTTTACAAACGACAGGTCGTTGTCATCATCAGCCAGTATTGAAGAACTGTTTTGTTCTTCAGGCTTAATAGGCGCCACATTATCTTCTTCATTACGATGTTTTAAGCTGCCTTCAATGATTGCGCCGGCTTCGATGCTCAGGGTGTCATGAAATACATCGCCATGAACTTCTGCAGTGCTTTCAATAGTCACTTTATTGGCAATAAGCGAACCAATAATTTTACCTTTGACGATGACACTGTCAGCTTCAATAACACCTTCAATCATGCCAGTGTGACCAATCACTAAATGTTTAACACGTAAATCGCCTTCGATGCGACCGTCAAGCTGAACTTCACCTTGGCTGCTGAGGCCGCCAGTTAAACGAACGTCTTCAGAAATAATAGAAGGGGTGTGGTTGGTTCTTTTTAAAGATGAGCCAGACGAGCTAGCTGCTGATTGTTTTTTTTTACCGAACACGAGAAAGCGCCTTTGTTATTTTAACCGGGTTGACATGTTTGCCATTCACTAAAACTTCGTAATGTAGGTGAGTGCTGGTACTACGGCCAGTACTACCCATTAAGCCGATGACATCGTCTTTAGTCACTGTTTGGCCTTTTTTAACCTTAATTTTATTAAGGTGACCGAAGCGAGTAACGAAGCCATTTTTGTGTTGTAGTTCGATAAAGTTGCCATAACCGCCATTACGACCAGCACGTAAAACGGTGCCGTCAGCGGGAGCAAAAATTTCGGTTTTATGCCAACCTGCTAAATCAACGCCTTTGTGAAAAGCGCGGCGGCCATTCATTGGATCTTTTCGTAGACCATAACTACTTGAAATGTAGTAATCGGCAGCAGGAAGTGTTTGTGGTAATTCGCTCAGTAAGTTTTCGAGGTTATTTAATGCCAGCAATTTGTCGGCAATTGCTAAAAACTCAAGAGGGATTTTTGATTCGTCGAATAAGTCTAATGGGCCACCCTGTGCTGTATCTGTACCTTCTAATACCGAACCATTGGCAAGGCTACTATCAAGGCCTGCGCCCTCTAACATAGCAACAATTTCTTGGTGGCGAAGTTTAATTTGCTCATCTAATACAACAAAGCTGTTGTTATAAGCTGCATCAAGGCGAGCTAGGCGCTCAGAAATGCTCTCTAAGCGTTTAACTTGTTTTGGTTGCTGTTCATCTTCTAAAGGTGCGTGAAACTCTTCAGCGTGCTCCTGAACAGGTAAAAGCAATGGCTCTGCGTCGGTTGGCAGTGCCGGTTTGTTCATTGATTCTGGTAATGACTCGATCATGCTTTGCAATAGCGCTTGCTTTTGTTCAAGTACGGCTAATTGCTCGAGCTGTTTTTCATAGACAGCTTGTTGCTGATAATGCTGTTTTTGCCATTCTTGTTGTTTCGTAAGCTGGGTTTGTTCAATGCTGGTGATCTTGTCAGCTTGAGAAATGATTTGTAGTGTCGAAATGCTTAACCAAACAATAGCAGTTAAAATGACTAGTAAAGTCGTTAATTGCACCCAAGGGGCTAATACTAAGTGTTTTACCTCGCCATTCTGACGGATCAACAGCTGTCTAGCTGGAAAAAACGTGCGATAAAAAGACTTAAGTTTAACTAACATGGCGTACAAAATTTGACTAATAACCGAGCTAAGATAGCAATCTGATTTAAAAAAGCCAGCAAAAAATTGTAACTCAACTGAAAAAAATGCAAAAAAAAGGGCAAAAAATGCCCTTAATCGTTGTTCTGGAAATAAAAATAGCTAGTTATTTTTATTTTGCAGGTAGTACTGTACCTTCGACTGAACCAAAACCAATACGTGCAAAACCGTCTTTTTCACACCAACCACGCATGATTACGTTGTCGCCATCTTCCAAGAAAGCACGTTGTTCGCCATTAGCTAGGGTGATCTTTTCTTTACCACCGCGTGATAGTTCTAATAATGAACCAGCTTCTTCGTGCTCAGGACCTGATTGCGTACCTGAACCTAACATGTCGCCTGGTTGGAAGTTACAGCCATTTACTGTGTGGTGAGTCACCATTTGCGCGACTGTCCAGTAAGAGTGTTTGAAGCTTGATTTAGATACTTGTGTTGGTGCTTCGCCAGCCGCACGCATCTTTTCAGTTTCAATTTGCACATCCATTTTGATATCGAATGCACCAAACTCACGGTTATGAGCTGACTCTAAATAGTCCATTGGTTGTGGATCGTTTTCGTCACGTGTCCAATTTGTTCTAAATGGTGCCAGTGCTTCTGTGGTAACAATCCAAGGAGATACAGTCGAAGCGAAGTTCTTCGCAAGGAATGGACCAAGCGGCTGGTATTCCCATGCTTGTAAATCACGTGCAGACCAGTCATTAAATACACAGAAACCAAATACGTGGTTTTCAGCATTTTCAATGGCAATTGCATCGCCTAATTCATTACCTTTACCAAGGTAAATGCCTAGTTCAAGCTCGTAGTCTAGGCGTTTACAAGGGCCGAATGATGGTACTTCTGCATCTGGCGCTTTAGTTTGACCGTTAGGACGGTGGAACGTTTGACCTGAAACATCAATTGACGATGAGCGGCCGTGATAACCAATTGGTACCCATTTATAGTTAGGTAGAAGTGGGTTATCAGGGCGGAATAGACTACCTACCGCTGTTGCGTGGTAAATAGAAGTATAAAAGTCAGTGTAATCACCAATGCGACACGGCAGCGCAAATTCGATGTCTGCCTGAGCGATAAGCGCTTCGCTTAATTGCGCTTGCTCACTCGCACCTTCACGAAGTGCTTTTGATAACGCTAGACGAAGTGCAGACCAATACTGCTGACCAAGACCCATAAATTCATTGAGTGTAGCTTGGCTTGCTGCTTTAACAGCAACTTGTGCATCACCAGAGAATAAACCAAGTTCATTTACTTTTGCTAAGTCGATAACTTGATCACCAATTGCGACAGCGCCACGGAACGCTTCGTCTGAATTTTTACGACGTACTTCTGCAAAAGGAAGATTTTGAATTGGGAAGTCACAGTTAGCTTCGTTAGCAGATGCAACCCAGCTTTTTAGATTAATATCGTGGGTTTCGTTAATTAGGCTCATACTCTTTCCTTATTGGTTCGCGCTGATTTATTAGTTATCTATATGGAGGCAATCAACGCAATTTAAACAGTTAGTTTAAAACAGAATTTAAAACGACAAAAAGCAGCGTGTGAATAACGCTGCTTTTTATTCATCATGATGAACTAGATTACACCACGACGCTCTTGATCACGTTCGATTGATTCGAAAAGCGCTTGGAAGTTACCTTCACCGAAACCGCCGTCATCTACACGTTGGATCATCTCGATAAAGATAGGACCGAATAGGTTCTTCGAGAAGATTTGTAGTAGGTAACAATTTTCGCTTTGGCTATCTACTAGGATCTGATGCTTACGGATCTTCTCTTTATCTTCTTTAACCCAAGGCACACGATCAAAAATAGTGTCGTAGTACTCAGGGATGATATCAAGCGTCGCAATCGTTGATTGGTCAAGCTTATCAAGTGAGCTTACTAGGTCATTCGTTAGGAATGCTAAATGCTGTACACCCGGACCATTGTACTCATTTAAGTACTCATCGATTTGGTTATTATTGTTATCTTTACCTTCGTTGATTGGAATCGAGAAAGTACCGCACGGAGATTTAAGTGCGTAAGATAATAACGCTGTTTTTTGACCTTTAATGTCGAAGTAACGAACTTCAGTAAAACCAAATACGTCTTTATAGAAGTTAGCCCATGTTTCCATCGTGCCTTTATAAACGTTATTGGTTAAATGGTCGATACGGATGAAGCCTTTGTCTTCAACAATGTTTTGCTCGTTTAAATCTTCAAAATCTGACTCATAGATAGAACCTTTGTCGCCAAATTGCTCGATGAAATAAATTAAGCTGTCGCCGATACCGTAAATAGCAGGGTATGGTAAGTTTTTGTGAGTTGAGTCTGTTGCAGGTTTTGCACCGCGCTCAACAGCAACTTCGAACGCTTTTTGTGCATTCTCTACACGCCAACCCATAGAACAGATTGCCGGGCCGTGGCTTTTAGCAAATTCAGCAGAGAAACCTTCACGTTCATTGTTTAGTAAGAAATGAATGTCATGTTGGTTGTAGTAAACAATGTCTTTACCTTTGAATTTTTTTAGCTTTGAGAAGCCAAAATCAGTAAACACTTTGTCCATGTAATCTGCATCTGGTGTTGCGTATTCAGTGAATTCAATGCCCATTAGGCCTAATGGATTATTTACTTCGCTCATTGTCATTACTCCCGCAATTATAAGCACTGCGCTAAAAAAGAATTATTGTTCTGTAATGAGCGGATGATTAACCAGAATCTCAATAAGGGGAAGATCCCCGCACTATTTAGCCAAAGCCCCTTTTGTAAATTAAATGGGACAATGATTTTAATTTCAGCAATTGCAGTTTCAAAGGCAATGAGTAAGCCACTAGGTTGACTAATATCTACTATTCTATTTTGTGGTTATCTATCTGTATTTAAAGGTAAATTTAAGTATTTATCAGGCAATAAAAAAGGCCAGAAATGGCCCTTTTTAATAAGTTGATTGTATAGCTTAGTTTACAGTTTGGTGCGCTTTGTTAAAAAACTTGCTTCGTTGTTGTAACCAAGGGTTATTCATAATTTGTGGCGCAGCTTGATAATGGCGCTCAACCACTTGGTTTAAGGTACGGGTTGATTGCGTAAAATTAAGTTGCTGCTGTGCAGCACCCATATTAGCAATCTCGGTATCAGTCATCGCACGACCAGCAAATAACAAGGCGTTTAAGTAACCCGGCTTAGTTTCATAGTCATTATCGGTTAAAAGTAAGACCGCATCGTTGATTGCCCAGCGCCCATTGATTTCACCTTCATCTTTAATACCAATCAGCTCGCCATCAAGATAAATTTTTAGTGCACCGTTGTTTGGAGCAGCATAAAACACAAAAGCAATACGGTGCCAGCTGTTTGCCAAAAGCTCGCCAAAGTAACCACTGTCACTGGTGGCAATACCGATGGCGTTATCTCGGCTGACGTAAAGATCTGCGTCATCACTGTTAGTGATATCGGTTTGTAGTAATGAGCGCCACTCATTGGTGCTTTGTTCTGGCCACATAATATCCATCACTAAGGTGTAATCAGCGATAAGGCCTTCTGTTTGGTAATCACCGTTTGCAGCACTATTAGCCGTTAAGGTTAAGCCTTGCGTTGGGCTATGGCGAGCAAAGGCGAGCACACCTGAGGCACCACTTGGTAAATCAGTAATTTCAAGCTCAGTGGTGGTGGCAAATTGGCTATCTTCTGGTCCCCAATTGCTGTCTTCAGGGTCATAAAAGCTGAGTGTTGCAGGGCCAAAGTCACTGCTAAAGCCTTGCTCAGGGTTATTAAAATTCCATACTGTGACCGCATCATCTGCTTTACACGCATTAAGCATGTTATCGGTATCGATATATAAACATTGGCTGGTGCGTGCTCGCGCGTAGTTATCAAGCAGCCACCAACTTTCAGCGACCAATTGTGCTTCTAAGTTTGGCAGAGCAGGGAAGAACAATTCGCTATTTAGCGCTGGGCCTTTAAATAGAGCAACGAGGTAAGTGCTTGCATCATCAATGTTATCTGGCACTAAAGAGACCCATTCTGGCTGGCTTTCGAGCATGCTTTTCAATTGGCTGCCAGTCACCTCAACTTGATAAATTGAATTAAAGCCCGGGGTATTCGATGGTTGGCGTTCAACCTTAAACGCGGCATGAAAATCTTCTTGGGTTAATGTACCCGGTAGCCAACGATCTTGTACTTGGCTTGCATCTAGTAACGCTGCATCAATAGCAGGGAACTGCTGCATAGTTGCTTTGGCTGTAATCGTGGTGAGTTCTTCTGCAGTGGGGTAGTTTTCTGAAACGGCAATTTCGGTGTTTGCATCTGGGGCATAGCGACCCATGATTTCATCGATAGCGGCCTTAGTGCTTTCATCTCGGCTTGTAATGCTGGTGGTTGCGACGGTATTGTAATCAACATCTGCAAGAGTTTTGTCATCAAGGTTAAAGGTTAGGGTAAGATCCGTTAGACCTTGTGCAAAAAAGTTTGGCTGAATAACAATACTGCCGTTATCTAAGGTTTGATAACTTTCACCGCCATGGGTATGCCCACCAAGCACTAAATCAATTCCAGTAACATTTTGTGCAATGCGGGTGTCAGTGCCTTCACCTAAGTGACTGACCATGACCATATAATCAACATCTTGACGGTATTGGTTAACAATCAGCTCAGCCACTTCTTGCCACTGCCAATTCATTTTGAAATTAGCGATAAAATCAGGAATTGGCTCGTCTTCAACTGGTTCATCGAGTTCATTCCAAGGCACTGAAGTCATGCCAAAAAAGCCGATACGTAGGCAACCTACTTGGACAACCGAAAAATCAACACCGGCAAACGGCGTATCATCGCTACCATCATATTCGGTGTTACTTGAAAGCACGATGGCATTATCGTCATCGGCAAAGTCCAGTAGTTGCTCAGGTCCCCATGCATAGTCGTGGTTACCAATCACACGTACGTCAAAGGCCATGGCTTTTATTGCTTCGACTGTGGCTAAACCTTGTGATGTTTGTTCTGCTACGGTGCCCTTTTCATAATCGTCACCGCCATTGGTGAATAAGGTGTTAGGGTTTTCAAGTTTAGCTTTGTCGTAGTAACTGCGAATACGGCTGAATAACTGCTCTTTAAAGCCAAAGCGCGCGTGTAAGTCAGCAACATGAATAAAGCGTACTGTTTGGTTACTGGCAGTGTCATTACATTGCTCGCCAATGGTTTTACTGGCTGCAGGAACGGTGCGAGACATTAAAGCAAAGCTACCAAATTCTGTAATAGCACTGACTGCAAATCCATCATTGCTTTGTTCTGTACTGAGAGTTTGCCATTGCTCATCGACTAACTGCACTATGCTAAAAGCAAGGTTGGTTTGTTCATCTGGTAATTTGATCGCTAAACTTAATGGCTCAGCAAATATCAGGTTATTAGGGCGAAAGGTATGAATACTCGAGACAATACCTTGCTCTATATCCGTGCTTGAAGCGCTCGTCTCAGTGTAAGTAAATGTGGTGTCTGTTGTGACTGTGTTACTTATTGCATTAAGTGTGACATCGCCCTGTGCAAATTCAGCCGATAAACCATTTTCAACAGAAATAATTAAACCAGACTGATCAGGAGCTGTTGCGACTTCTTTTGTTGTTTTATCGCCACCGCATGCTGTTAGTAATAAGCTGGTCAGAATAATAACCAGTAGTTGAGTGTTAGAGCGCACTTACTCAGTTCCTTTGCAAACCAAATTAATATCAGAATATAGTATCAGTTTTAAGGACGCTGAGGGAATAGGGGAGAGAGAAATTCCCCGCAGCGGGTGCTACGGGGAATAAGTATTATTGCTTTTCAGCTGTCACTTCTAGCTCTTCAGCTAGGATGTGCTCAGTAGTTTGTGGCTCGTGTTGACCTTCAGCACCGTGCATCCAAGCAACTAGTTTGTCACTTAGTAAGTACATGATCACAGCAGAAAGAACCGCTGTTGCGCCTAAACCAATGAAGATACCCATCGCGTTGTCTAACGCTTCTTCACCTTCACCTAGGAAAGAACCTACGAAACCTGCAATCTTGTTTGCAACCGCTGTACATAGGAACCAAATACCCATAAGCATTGAAGCTAAACGTAGAGGTGCAAGTTTACTTACCATAGATAGGCCAATTGGAGATAAACATAACTCACCTAGGGTGTGGAATAAGTAGAATAAAACTAACCACATCATGCTGATTTGTAGGTGCTCACCTTGACCTTGTGTCATAAGCGCTAGGATCATAGTAATGAAACCTAATGCTAAGAAAATAAGTGCAATAGCAAACTTAACCGGTGAATTTGGTTCACGTTTATCAAGTTTCAACCAAATGATGGCAACTAATGGTGCAAAAACAATGATGAAAATTGAGTTTAAAGATTGGAACCAAGAAGCTGGTACTTCAAAACCAAGTAACATACGGTCTGTGTAATCGTTAGCGAAAAGGTTCATTAAACCACCCGCTTGTTCAAAGCCCATCCAGAAGATGATGCTGAATACACTCATAGTAAAGATAACTTTAATACGGTCAGTTTCTACTTTAGTTAGTGGCTCTTTAGTGTTTGATTCAGACTGTGCTTGAGAAAGCTTAGCAGAAGGCACAACACCGATATCGCCTAAGTATTTGTTGCTTAATGCAAGCTGTAAAAGTACAGATAACACCATACCAACACCAGCTACGATGAAGCCCCATTGCCAGCCCATTGCAGCTGCAGCATAACCCGCAACTAGAGGGCCTAATGCACCACCTAGGTTGATACCCATGTAGAAGATAGTGAACGCGCCATCACGACGTTGATCACCTTCTTTGTATAGATCACCTACCATAGTTGAGATGTTTGGCTTGAATAAACCGTTACCCACACAAAGAAGTGTTAAACCAATGTAGAATACGTTTTCTTCTTGGCCAGCTAAGTAGCTGTGGGGGATACCCATAGTGAAATGGCCTGCAGCCATCAATAAACCACCAAGGATAATTGCTTTACGTTGTCCTAATACGTTATCGGCTAACCAACCACCGAATAGTGGGGTGATGTATACAGCCATTGTGAAGGTACCATAAAGGCTTAATGCGTCTGCATTTGACCAACCAAAACCACCTTCTTGTACAAGCGCTACTAAGTATAAAACTAAGATGGCGCGCATGCCGTAATAACCGAATCGTTCCCACATTTCTGTGCCGAACAACAGGAATAACCCTTTAGGATGCCCTAAAAAGTCACCTGCTTTAGGTAATGAACTCATATTTACTTCCTAACTCTAAGTTTTTATTTGAGGCCTTATTGTTTTTGCTTTGGTCGTTCTATGTATTTATTTAGTGAACGGGCGGCCATGTTTTTTGATGCAGCTAAGATAATGGTTTGTTGCTCAAGTTTTGTACTTGAAGGAAAGGGACACACCCTTATCCTAGCTACAAGTGCGCTACAGTATACATAGACCTTATGGAGAGGGGAAGAACTTGCGACACTTGCCCCTTGTGATGCGACAGTTAGTAGCTTGCATAAGGCACAACAGGTTTACCCGGGAAAGCCAGTTCGCTATACACCGGATTAAAGTAATAACGAAAGTACAGCTGAGCATAATTCGGCTCGTAAAAATCGGCTCTATCTAAGTTGACGTAACCACCAAAGAACCAATGAGGCGTGAATCGATACTCAAAACTTGCCCCTAAGTTATACGATAAACCATTGCTGGTATCGCCTTCAAAGTAAGGTACAACGCCCGTAACAGCTGTTTGAGCCTCTGCTTGGCCTTGCAAAATAGGGTCGTTAGGAAAAAATGCGATGTCGTCTGTCGTGGTGGTTGACCAAGATACGCCAGCGCGCAGTCGGTATACAAAATTATGACCAACTCGCTTATCAAAAATCACAGGTAATGAAGCGCCCAAGTAGTTTTGTGGACTGTAATAGCCACCATGTCCCCAGGTTTCTTCACTTAAATTATACTTATACGACCAGTGTAATAAGTTAAGGCCTAGACTTAATTCGGTGTTTCTTTCGCGAATATAACGATAATAACTGCCACCCATTAGGCTGTAGCTTTGGTTGTCTTTGACGTTTTTACCTTGCAAGATTTGATAGTTAGTACTGCCCCAAAAACCCCAATCTAGGCCAAGGTCATGAGATAGACTAAGTTGTAATTGCGTAGCTCTAACACCGCCCCATACTTGGTTGGTAAAGACATCTTCAAGTCCGGCGTAAGATAATACAGAGCTGGTAACCGGGCGTTTATTAAACGTGATGCCATAACCAAAGTCGCCTAAATCACCATTGTAATTAACGCCCCACACGATATCTTCGACTAAAAAGCCAAGTGGAGTGGTACCAACATCAATTCGCCATTGCTCGTTTTGCCAAGCAAGGCCAACATCTATACCTTGTTGCTTTGGTTTTATACTTAAAAGTGGGCAGTCAAAAATACACAGGGCTCCTTGACCATAGCGGCTACCAGCAAAGGTTTCATCAAAGCGGGTTTCTTGGCTCGATATTGTCATTGGGTCTAATTTCACAATCCCAGTGCCACCCCATAGCGGGAAACCTGCTTCAATAGGCGTTGCACCAGCGCCCAGTGTGGACTCATTTTGTGTGCTGGTTTGGCTACTTAAGTTGATTGCAGCAGTGATATACGCTTGCTCATCGCGCTCAATACCTTGCAATTGACGCTTGGCATTATTGACATACCAAGCTTCATTTTCATCAAGGGCATACAGTTCATAGTTCTGCTCATCGCTTAAGGTGCTCGTTGCCGTATCTGGATCAACTGCAGCGCGGTACCAGCTTTGAGCAAGCGTAGTTTGTTGCTTAGCTTGCGCAAGCGCTGCTGCTTGATAATAAAGCTCTTGGTTGTTGTTTGATTTAGCTAGCAATTGCTCAGCTAGATTTATCGCACTTTGTGTATCTTCAAATTGTTCAAGGGCTGCCATTAATTGCTGCTGACGATAGTTTTGCTCACTTGAAAGCTGATTAATTTGCCCAGCAATGATGCGATCTGCTAAACCATCTCTTTGTTGCTGACGAGCAAGTGTCGCAATAGCTAAAGCAGTATCCGTTGACACAGTTTGTCCTTTTGCAACGTGCTGCTCAAAGCGGATAATGGCCTGATTACTATTGCCTTGCTCGATATGAGCATTGATCAGCGCCTCTGACAGTTCTGGGTTATCAGGGTAACGTGTTGCAAGCTCTGAGAGCTTAGCAACTCGTTGGTTACTATCATTAAAGCGATTAACGTAATTAACTTGTAGTGCTAACCATTGTGATTGCTCTGCATCGGTTGCGTTACTCGGCAGTTGATAGTCTGCAAACCAGCTATCAGCAGCGTTTTTATCGTTGCTTTCAATTAGCCAATTTGCATATGTCATGTGCCAATATGGGCTCAAACTTGGGTCACGAGTAAGAGCTTTTTTCAGTTGCCTTATTGCATACTGCTGCTCATTAATTTGTTGCCATTGACTGGCAAGCTCAGCTTGCATTAAAGGTGTTAATGGCTGTGCTTCTAACTCGGTGAGCTTATAAATCACCGTGGCTTTATTAGTGGCTGTATTGTTGGCAGAGAGCCTTTCTAGTTTGGTATTAATACTTAGCTGCTCTGTAAGCACATTAATTTGTTCAGTGCGCGCGTTATTAGGAATGTAATCTAAGGTTGCCAGTGCTCCTTGGTAATCGTTCAACGAACGTAAAAATAGTGCATGGCTATAACGCAAATCTGCATCTAGCGGAAATTGCCACAAGGTTTTTTTATACAGAGCTTTGGCATGATCAACTAAACCTTGTTGTTGATATAAATTTGCAAGGTCGTAGTAAAGCCAGCTTTGACGTGGGCTTTGTTTGATTGCCATAAGTAGCACATCAACTGCTTCATCTAGCTTACCTTCAGCAGTAAGCTCATCAGCGCGGGTTCTCAGTTGCTGTGTTTGTAATAGGGTATAATCTTCAGCAATTAATGCCTGTTGCTGACGAGTTAAGCCATTATAAAAACGATGACTACGAGCATAATTACCATCTGAGGCGGTCAATTCAAGCATGGCACGCAAAGTAGGCTGTTGCAGAGGGTCGTCTTTTAGCACTTGCTTATAAAGGTTCATTGCGTTTTGCAGTTGGCCTGCTTGTTTGGCAAGTTCAGCACGGTAAAACAATACCGTATTAGGGTCTTCATTTAAGGTGTCAGCTAAATCCAGCTTAAGCGCAGCCTGTTTGAGTTCATTGCTACTAATGGCTGATTTAGCTTCATCTATGTATTGCCAAAAACGAGCAGTATTGGCGAGGCCTTTTAAAACTGTTATACGGTTTGCATCTATGCTGTATTTTTGAGCTTTTTTAAAGTACTGGTAAGCATTGGCATTACGACCTTGCCTTAAGTTCAATAAACCTAAGCTATTGTATATTTCAGGATCTTGAGGACGACCTCGCAGTGCTTTATTAAAAAGCTTTTCTGCTGTATCAAAGTGGCGTTTTTCAAGTTCGACACTGCCCTTAAGCCATGTCTGATACGCAGGGTCTGCTTGCTTTTTTTGTTCAGCTAAATGCGCTTTTTTAAAGTCACTAAATTGTAGCTGACCTTTACTGCTTTTAGGGTAGGCTGCAAAGTAACGCTGATATTCGCGCTCAGTTTGTTTATTAAGCGGCATATCCTCAAGGGCTGCAAGCCACGCAAACTCAGCTTCAACAGCATATTGGTTACTGTGTGCATAATGGCTCAGTAATTCTATGGCTTCTTTGTTTGTTGGGTTTTGTTTTAACAGATGTCTTGCGTAGGCAAGCTCAAAACGGCCACTATTTGGGTAGCGTTTTAGTAAAGAACGATAACCGCGCAGTGCTTGCTGATATTGATTTGGATCTTGAGCAAGCCAGTTTATGTGCTCCAGCTCATATTCAATATTAGGGTAGGCGGATTTAAATAGCCGATTGTAGATTTTTACCGCGTCACTGTATTGTCCGGCCCTGGCACGAAGCCTGGCTTGTTGAACCGCTTCTTTGTCTTGGTTATTGACGCGTGCAAGTAGGGTTAAGCTTGTTACGCACGGATGTGATAGGTTACTAAGCTCTGCTAAATGCGCATTGGCTTTGTCGGTTTCTTTGAGGCTATATAAAACGCGCACCTCAGCGCATTGCACTTGAGTATTTTTAGGTGCAATGCTTTGCAGCTTTTCTAAGCTGTCGCTCATCAATTGATTATCACGCTCAATTTCACCAAGTTGTACTTGGCTAATTAACCAATCAATTGATTGACTATCAAGGTCTTTGTTTATTGCTGCGGATGCACTGGAGCTTGCTAAAACTGCAGCAAGTAGCCACTTTATCGGCATTCATTGCTCCAGTTAGTTGTTAAAGCCCCGTTTTTATCAATACTAAAACGTTTGTTCAATGCGCTGTTACCAAATAAATACAACACGCTGTCGTAGTAGCGGCTGGTGGTAAAGCGGGTATCCATCATTATTTGCTGTTGTAAAGCTGTCACAGTTTGTGATGCATTATCTTCAGCAAGCAATGGCAATAAGGCGGCAACAAAACCACTTGGGGCGTTGCCTGCCGTTTTGCCTGAGACTGCATTGATTTCTAATGGCACTTTGCCTGAAGAAACAATGCTATCAACAAAAGGTTTAAACTGCTGTGTAAGGGCATTTTTATAGGTGGCATCTTCTGCCATCATACTGGCCCAAAGGTAGACGCGGATCGCATTATAACTACCTGTAGCAGGGGCGCTTTTATCATGATAAAAGCCTTTTTCCACGCTGTAATTAACCCAATCAGGGCTCACGCCTTTTGGTGCTGTATCTATTAATAACTGCGCCGAGTTATCGTGTAATGTTTGCCAAGGCGAGTGCGGATATAGGTGTGCAAATTGCGCAAATATAAATAGCGGTGCATAGCTTGGATTTAATTTCCAGCTACTGTCTTTTTCAAAGCCTGTTGGCCCAGGTAATAGAGTCAGACCGAGGTTTGGTATTTGCGCTGTTTCTTCACGAATGATGCGCTCAGCAAGCACTGAGCTGAGCACTGCGTAGCGTCTTTCATTCCATAAGATAGCTGCTTGCGACAGGGTATAAGCAATCCATAAATCTGAATCAGAAGCTGGATTTGAATCAAGGATTTGTCCTTGATTTTGCTTTATTCCCCATTGCCACGCTGGTAAACGGGTACTTAAATCACCTTCAGAAAGATGTACTTCAGTCCACTCAAGCAACTTATCGAAGCTGGCTTTATCATTGGCAAGTAAAGCAAAGAATAACGCATAAGATTGCCCCTCTGAGGTGGTAATACTGTAATCACTACCCAAATCAATTACGCGTCCTTCTGGTGTAATGAAGTGAGTTTTAAAGTTATTCCATTGCGGCCAAGCGCTGCAGCTTAACTGAGCTAAGGCGTTGTTTGAAAAAACAAAAACGAATAGTAAAGAAGCGATAGTTTTCATTATGCCTGATCTCCTTCAGATAAACGTTTTTTGGTAAGTAGCGCGAGCACTCGCCACAACATAAATGAAATAAGTAATAGGGTTAGTAGTGATAGAATCGCTAACAATACTGGGCGGTCTGAAAAGTGGAACCAAATGAGGGTATGAATAGGCACGTGACCGACAAAATACTGTTCATCGGTTTTAATCGTTTTGATGCCTTGGCTATTGATAATGGCTGAGCTTCCCATTATTTGAGCTGTTTTATCATTATTCAGTAGAGCATCAGTGAGAAGTGCAAAAGCATTTTCATTACTGGCAATCAAAGAGACTACTGAGCGGTCTGAATCAAACGGTGACTGGAACCCGGACATCACGGCTAAACGACCAATGCTGCTTATATTTACTTTAATTTTTTCAGCACCTTTAGTGTCGTAGGCACCATTATAGATAGCTTGATCAACAATGCGTTGGTTGTTGTTGATAAGCACACTTAGGGCGCTGTCTTTGGCAAGTGAGTTTAAGAAAGAGTCAGGCTTACCAATAATAATAATGTCTTTATCGTTTAGCGCCAATTGGTTACTTGGAAATTGAATGTCTAAACGGTGCGCTGGGTAGCCTGTTATGGCACCCAAATGACCTGTGAAATTAAGCAATAAACTAATCGCGTTAACTGAGCTGTTAGCTTCCATTACAAGCGTACTTTGGTGTAAATCGGCATATTTGGTGAATGGGAAACCGCCATTTGCAAAGGCGCGTAGGTTTGGCATGGCAATATAGTGATGGAAGTCACTTACATCAATGGTAGAGCTGCCATCAATTGCACCAAATTCACCGCCTGCAGGAATGGCGCTACACTCACCGGTTTTTACGACTGCAAAATTAAAATCATAAGTCAGCTGGTTATTTGTTGTTAAATCTAACCCTGTTAGCTCAAAGTCTTGACGAGTTTTGGTTGGATTGAATTCAGATAAAAGCGGTAACAAGGTATCGGTTGTAATCGTTTTACCACCTTCGTTATCAAGAATAAAACCATCCACAAACTTACCGTTAATCAACATATTCAAACGCGACAACATGTTTTGCTCAACAGGCGTGTTGCGGTAATTCAAGGTAATAGGAATACCATTTTCACGCCAAGTGAATAAATCTGGTGCAAAACGCAAGTCTAACCGAACAGGTAGACCGCGATAGCCTTCCGATTGCAGCTGAGTTGGGTATTCAATAAATTCATCAAAGCTTACTGGGCGATCAGAACGCACCCACAGTGGCGCATCGTAGGCTTCTCGAAGCGGTAAGTTGCTAATTGCATCAATGGTTGCACTGCGACCTGTCATTACTTTATAGCCAAAGACTAAACCTACTACGGCTTCTTTCAATTGTGCTGTGTCTTTACCTAAAATAAGCAGTACTTTGGCGTAGCGCTGAGTAGGGCTGCTGATAATTTCTACAGTTGGCTTTTCAACATCAGGGTAATTCAATAAAAAATCAGGCTTGTTGTCGTTTGTTGCGAATACGACACTATGTTCTGTCGGTGTTGCATTAATTTGCACAGGGAACTGTGCTTTGCGCCATTTTGCTTGAGCGCCAAAAAAGCTTGATAGTGCAGCCGCTGCTTCGAGTGTGTTTTCATCAGGTTGTGACGCAAACACAAATGGCAAAGTGACCTTGTTGTAATCTCGCGAATCAAAAAATGGTGCAGGGAAATACTCAAGTAAGCTTTCAAGAGCAAGTGACTGACGGTCAATAGAAATACGGCTGCTTTTACTAAGCTCGGCCCATATTGTTTTACTATAGTCATCCTGACAAACCAGATCGTAAAAACCGACTAGTTCGAAGCGAATTTGGTTAAAATCTTTAATTAGCTTAGGGTTAAGAACAATGCTGCGCTCAGAGACTGTGCCAATTGGCGTTGTCTTATCATCAATAGGTAGCACAGTGACAAGGTTTTCATTTAAGAAAATTTTCAAATGTGAGACACGGCCAATAAGTGATGGTGAGGTTGTGTATGAAAAGTCTAGAGTCAGTTTTTTCCCTAATTTATCGAGGCGGTTTGTAAAATCAACACGGGTACTATTACTCACTCCATCAAGCTTGAACTTGCTTAAACCAAGCTTTTCAAAGCTTAGCGTCATGCTTTCAATTGGTGCTTGCTCTGGGTAACCATCATCAAAAATCGCTTTATTAGAGAGAGGCTCAGCACTTATCGCCCAGCCAGATATGCCGAGTGTGCCAAAAGCTAATAACAAGGTTAAAAAAGTTTTTATCATGATGTTTTTAGTACTTTTGTTGGTTTTTTAGGTAATAGCGACGCCACAAAGTACAAGACTCTTGATGCAAACGCAATCGCGGGTCTTAATTCATTTGGGGCATGGAAAATCAAGTTCTTAAAGCCTCTTAGACTGGTATAAAAAACGTGAGAAAAGCTGTATGAAGGCTTGTCGTGTTTAAAGTTTTCTTGCCAATCAAGCCAAGCATCAGCACGTGAGAAAGTGCATTGAATAAAGGCTTTTTGTTTTTCTAAATCTAAATCCCTGAGGGTAAGACCCAGTTGTTTATCGCGGGTGTTACAGATATAAGCTGGGAATGAAAACTGCTTCAAGCCACGGCTCATGAGTAGCTCGACTTTATCATTTACACGGCAAAGGTGATTATGGTCAGTTTCAAGACCAACACCATTATTTGAGTAGTCCGTAATTTTTACTTTAATAGTACGGCCATTAGCAAGGCGAATAGCTGCAGGAAAATTTGCTTTAATGCGGTGTGAGCTGCGTACTTGTTTGGCTTCAGCGGCAACAGCCACAGCTGCACCTAAAATTATCACGTTATAGCTTGCCCACAGCATGCTAATGACGAGTACGCCTATTTGTGAACTATCGCCGAAGAGCAATCTAAACACGCCGTAGGTCATACCCAAAACGTTAACAAGCAACAAGATTATATAAGGCTTTGAAATCGTCCAATCGTAGTGATCTTGCTTGTTTAAACCGCCTTTTTCAGTCACGTTAAATTTACCCTTATTCGGGTTGATAAGCGCAACTGTCGTGGGTTTTAAAATATACCAAGCAAGTACTGACTCATAAACTTCGCCCCAAAATGAATAGCGGTATTTACCTTGAATTCGAGAGTTGGTTATTTTTACCTGTAACAGGGTTGGCACAATATAAAGAAAGATGGCAACAAACGGTGCATAGATAATTTGCGCATTAAAATAAATTAATGCCAGTGGCGCTGTTAAGAATACAATTCGCGGAATGCCTGATAAAAAGTGCAACATAGCGTTTAAATAGCACAAGCGCTGCGCGATATTTAGGCCCTTACCAAACAGCGGGTTATCTAATCGGAATATTTGTGCCATGCCGCGTGCCCAGCGAATACGTTGACCGACGTGGGCAGATAAACTATCTGTAGCTAGGCCGGCGGCTTGTGGAATATTAATATATGTTGTTTTGTAGCCAGCGCGCTGCATTCTTAGCGCGGTGTGGGCATCTTCAGTGACGGTTTCTACGGCAAAACCACCGATTTCTTCAAGGGCACTGCGCCTTAAAACAGCACACGAACCACAAAAGAAGGTCGCATCCCACATATCATTGCCATCTTGAATTAAGCCATAGAACAACATATTTTCATTTGGGATTTTACGATGGTTTTTGAGGTTGCGCTCAAACGGATCGGCAGAGAAAAAGTGGTGAGGTGTTTGCACTAAGCACACTTTACTGTCATTGATGAACTGTCCCATTGTCATCTGTAAAAATGAGCGAGCAGGGATGTGATCACAGTCAAAAATAGCGATGTAATCACCATTAGTAACTTTCATCGCATGATTCATGTTACCGGCTTTGGCATGGTTGTTATCAGGACGAGTTAAATAACCAACACCAATTTGCTTTGCGAATTGTGCAAATTCAGGGCGCTTACCATCATCTAAAATATAAATGTTAAGCTTATCTGCAGGCCAGTCAATACCTTGCGCGGCGATTGTTGTTGGCTTCACAACATCAAGCGGCTCATTATAAGTAGGAATATAAATATCAACTGTTGGCCAGTTTGTTGTATCTTTATCTAAAGCGATCGGTTTACGGTTTAATGGATTAATGGTTTGGAAAAAGCCTAATATTAGTACTAACCAAGCGTAACTTTCAGCAAGCAGCAAACCAATCCCTAGGGTAAGGGCTAAAGGGTCACCCCAGTTAAGAGTGTCAGTGTAGCGCCACCATAGATAACGTGTCGAGGTTGTAACAGAAAGGGTGATCATCACAATAGTGGCCATTTTCCCTTCAACCCGCCTTAGAGAATAAGCAACAACCAAAATTAAACTAATGAACACTGCTTGCGCTTCAATACTAAATGGCACGGTTACAAATATAGCCACCGCAAAAATAATGAGAGTGAAAAAAGCGACCTTTAAGGTGCTGTTTCTCCAAAGTGGAGAGCGACTCACTGCTTTATATGATTTAGTTTTTGTTTGCTTTCTAGCAACTAACCAAAGCCCTTTAAAAGAGCGTACTAGTTTACTGTCTGCCAGTCTCAATAAGCGAGCTGATCGCGTGATTTTACGCCAAGATTTACGCTGCTCAACGGCGATATGTTGCTGTGAGGTTGTGGTGGTATTGAATAGCGCAAGGTACACACTTTGCAATGCAATCCGAATGCAATTGCTTGGTGTAAGTACTGGTTGAGAAACATGAGGATACAAGCGTTTAAGTTTAAGCTTTAACTCACGCTTTTTATTGTTTTCTAATTTAATAAACAATGACAAAAAAAGCACAAAGAAGGGGAGTAAAGTCGCTCCCAATAGGCTCATTTTGTGTTGGTTGTAATAACTATAAAATTTTATAAATACGAAGCGCACAAGTTGCTTCGTTAAAAACAACCCTAAAATACCTTTAAGTAGTCGGTGTGTGATACCGAGTGAATGGATGCTATTGGTCATTCTGACTCGCGCGGCTTACAAGCCAACCGGCTAGCGTTTCAAAGTCATCATTAGCAACGCTGTATGGAGCACAGTTAATCGCCACATTTCTAAATGCAGTTGCTTCTTTGATGACTTCATCTTTATTGATATATAAAGGTGCGATTAATGGTAATTCAGTTTGCCAAAGCTGCAATAAATCTGATTCAATCTCAGAGGCTGAATTATATTTATTGGTTAAAAAATAATGCTGCCAAGATGATTCAGCCTGCTTTAGAGTGTTTAAACGTTTGAAAGCAAAACTGTGACAAATAGCATCACAATTAATAATCTCAAGGAATATATCGTCTTCATTTAGTGAATAGCGGTGCACATCAACATGGGCTGGGCAGTCAAATAAAAACCAGCTGTCATCGCTGTCATTAAGCTGCTGACAACTCTCTATAACGCTTGAAAAGTCTAACCCTAAGTTCGAACGGCTGCCATAGGGTAAAAACTTTACGCCGTCGTTATCTTGGTGAAACTGCTCACATGCAGAGGCAAAGTTTGGGTAATCACTCCAGCCTAGCTGATGCTCCCAAGCAAGACCAAGGTGTAGGCCTAAGTCGCCTTTTGGATCTAAATCGATGGCATACACAGGCACATTTGATTTTCTCAAAGCACAAGCAAGGTTGGCCACAATAGATGTTGTACCAGTGCCACCTTTAATTCCTTTTAAAAAAATTCGCTTCATTTATGATTCTTTATTGCGTTTTTGTTAATTTTTTCGTGCTCTGTGTTTGTGTTGTTGCTAATGCGATATCGTTAAGCAAAGGGTACTTTTCAATCGTTTTGCGATTTTTTTCAACATCAACAATTTCAACATAATCCGTTTCCTTGCCGCCAAATTGGCGTAACAGCTTTTCAATATCGTATTGAGTTAAGGTATGTGAATTTTTTACTGCAAAGTCATTCATCTAAAAAACCGTTATGAGAAAAATTAGCTTAAAAATGTTCACGATCCATGGACATAATCTGCATTATATATAGAATAGCGTTTAAAACTAGTACTAAAGTATCTTTTTTAAGGGTTTGTTGGTGCCTCATTTAAATATTACAGGACTAAACGGAGCTTTCTCTGAGCTAAAGCGAGGCGCAAACTATGCTTTACTTGCCCCGCTAGATAATCAGCTATTAGAGTTAACAAGGCATCTTTTAACCAATCATAAAGACTCGGTTTTTTTGCTTTCTGAACAAGTCGAATTATTTTTCGAAGGAGAGAGAAGCGAGTTATTATTTACCTTGTTCGAACAAGGGGTACTAAGTCCTTTCCATTTACATCATAATGAGAATGTATCAAAAAGTTTGCATTTTTCCCGTGGTGTTATTAACGAAATAAAACAGTATGAGCAACTGAAAAACAGTACGGTTATCGTGCATGTCGATTCAGAACATTTAGTCTCTTTGAACGAACAGCAGCTTGGTGAAAAACTCAAGCTCTATGTTGCTTTGTCACAATCAAAAAATGTCACTTTAGTGTTTTTAATGTCAGGTGCTTATGTCAGTGAATTGAGACGTCAGTTATTAGCCTTAAACCGTTTCTTTGATGGCCTTATTTATATAACTCAAGAGGCATCAATTCGCACTCTTGAGTATGATTATTGGTGTCATAAAGAAGGTGTCATAGCTGGGCGTTCGGTTAATTTACAGCTTCATGATGGTCAACTTGCATTAGTTGAGGTAGAGCAAGAGGCTGATGATAAGTCGCAAGCAACGGAGCAAGACTTTGATGAAGACGAGGTATGGCTAACTCGCAGTGCTGTACCTGAGGGTACAAAGCTACCCGTGTTTTATAAAATAATTGATGATAATGATGCTCTTTTTTCTAAAGGGCTTACCAAAAAATCAGCGACGTTAGTTTTTGCAGTTACCCGATACACTGATTTAAAAGCGTTAGCCAAAGATTGCTTCTCTCTTCGAAAGAAATGTGGTCGCCGACTGAAATTAGTAATTCAAAATGTTGATGGCATTATTCGTCACCAAGACGAGTGCTTATTTTTAACTTTAGGGGTTAACCTTATTTTATATAGTTATTCTGAGCCTTCGCGTTTACTGTCACAAATTCAGTCAATTCAAGGGTTTCAGTTTACAAGGCCACTACCGAAATCTATTGATGATGTTCTAAAATACAGTGAAAATGTATTGGCTAAAGGTTATTTGCCTCCAGATAAGTTCGTACAGCAGGTTGCTAAACATAGTGACTCAGCTGCCAATCTGGGTGTAAGTGGCGTGCTTGTTATGTTGCAGCTTTTACCGCGTATTGATGCCATACACCCATTACATTTATTTCATGTAAAACGTGAAGGGGATATTTTTAGTTTTGCTGATGGCACGGTTTACCTTTATCTACATGCTTGTCGAGAGCACGATGTGGAAAGTGCGATTAAACACTTATTTAAATTACAGATAAGCGACTTTTTTATGTCAAAAAATGTCATTGCTGATCATTTTTATATTCAGCAAGAATGTCGCCGTATGCAACGTCATTTTGCTAATACTGAAATAACCGACTTTACCCAACAATTACAAGAAAACGTCAGTTACATTTTTGATACAAAAATAGCAGACATTGCAAATTTAAATACAGAGACACCGGAATTTAAAAAAGTGATTCGACCTATATCTGAGCCAATTAAAGTGACCTTAAAAGGTGAGCTATCATGAGCTTAAACCAGTTTTTTATTACTTTTATCATCGCAATGTTAATCGGCATTTTGCTAAGTAATACAGGTAAGGTATTGTTTAATAAAGTAGTCGTGCTCTACCGAAAACTAACATTTAGGCATGTATTATTAACGCCCTATACGCCAAAACGACACAAGAAGGATAACAAGTGAGGCTTTCAGGATTAGGTATTTGGAATTTATACTTTCTAGTTAAGTTTGTTCTGTATAGCCGAGGTGATATTTCTTTTGATTTATTTGCAAACTTAGCATTTTTTGCTTTTCTAGCGATCTCTTTTCAACATGTATGGTTATCTCGTATCAAACACGCTATGTGTGTGGTGGTAGGAGTGGCCTTGTTGTATCACGACTCGTGGTTGCCCCCGATTTCCAGGCTCACCAAGCAAGCTGGCAATGTACAAGACTTTAGCATCGGCTACTTTTTTGAGATCACAGCGCGCGTTGCTAGCCTCGATATGATTTTTGCGCTCTTTGCTTTAGTGGTTTTTTATTGGTTTACTGTGAAGTGGTTGCGTTACACCAGTATTTCAATAATTGGCTTTATGTATGCGTTTTGGTTAGGTGGGGCTGTTACGAGTGATGAGGTTACAACTCAAGTTGCTAGCAATAACCAAACTACAAAAAAACAAGTACCCGTTTTAGTTTCTGATACAGCAAAACAAAAGACACCGGATCAACAGTTACAAGACTTTTACCAGCAACAGAATTTACTACAAAGCCAGTTTCCTGACGTATTTAATGGCCAGCCATTTGATGTTGTTGTGCTAAATATTTGCTCTTTAGCGACGGCTGATTTAAATGCAATTGGTGTTGAGCCACGTAACTTATTTGCTGATTTTGATATTTTGTTTAGCCAATTTAACTCAGCAACGTCGTACAGTGGTCCTGCGGCAATTCGACTATTACGAGCAAGTTGCGGGCAAACAAGTCAAGAGCAACTATTTAAACCTGTTGATAAGCAATGTCAGCTATTCACTAACCTTGCTGAGCTTGGCTATAAAACCAGTGTGGCTCTTAACCACGATGGACATTTTGATGACTTTATTGGTTTGATTAGACAATACGGTGGTGTTTCTGTGCCAAAACTGGATTTTAGCCAATTTAGTGCTGCGCAGTATGGTTTCGATGGCAAACCGATTTATTCTGATGCGGATATACTCACTAATTGGTTGAAAAAGCAAGGTTCGAGTGAGCAGCCTAGGGCTCTTTACTACAACACCATTAGCTTACACGATGGCAATCAACTTGCTGGTCGTGAACGTATGAATAGCTTTGAAAGCTATCCGCTTAGACAACAGCGCTTATTTAATGACATCGATAAGTTTATAACTGAGTTAAAAGCACAAGGTCGAAACGTAATGCTGGTGGTTGTGCCTGAGCATGGGGCTGCCTTACAGGGTGATAAACTACAATTCTCTGGTTTGCGCGAAATTCCGAGCCCTTCAATAGTTTCAGTGCCAACAGCGGTTAAATTCATCGGTCCTGATATAAAGCATGATGGGCTGAATGTCGTTGATGAAACAATGAGTTATTTTTCATTATCAGAGTTAATCAATAATACGATGAAGTTAGATTTGTTCACAGGGTCGGTACCCATTAACCGAGTGCTTGATAATTTACCAACTTCAGCCAAGGTCGCCGAGAATGAGGATACGGTAATGATGTATATAAAAGGGCAGCCTTACATCCAATTAGATGGTGGAGAATGGACCAAGTACCCGACTAATTAAGTTATTTGTCCAAAATTGTTTACAATAGACTACCCAGCTGCAGGGAGTTAGCGTATTATTCTCATACTATAGGTTCCCGTTTTTTGAGGATGTAATGCGTTTAGATATCCACTGTGCTGACCGAATTGGTATCGCACAAGAGATTCTCAATATCTTGGTTAGTTACCAAGTTGATTTAAAAGGCATCGAGGTAGATTCGGTTAATTGTCGAATGTACGTGAGCTTTCCGCCTATTGAGTTTGAACAATTCCAAAAAATTATGCCATCTATCCGTTTGATAGATGGCGTGAAAGACGTTCGTACAACTGCATTTTTACCTTCTGAGCGAGAGCATAATGAGTTAAATACATTACTACGTGCATTGCCAGACGGTGTGATATCTATTGACGCTAAAGGCTGGGTGCGTTTATGTAATGATGCCGCTTGTCGCGACTTGCAATTATCTGAAAGCGAAGTGATTGGCGCTAACATTAATAATTTGCTCAAAGGCTTTAATTTTACGCGTTGGTTAGAAGGCAAAGAAGTACTTGGTCAAACAACCCGAGTTGAAGTAGCTGGCGAAGACTTTATTGCCGATATTCTTCCTATTTCAGTCCCCCAAGGTGCTGAAGGGGATGTGTTAGCCGGTGCAGTTATCAATATCAAATCACAAAGTCGCTTAGGCCAACAAGTCAGTGCGTTCCGTCGTTATGGCCAAGAAAGTTTTGCAACCATACATAACTTTAGTACTGCAATGCGCCGTGTGGTTCGTGAAGCGCGTAAAATGGCACAACTTGAAGCGCCAATCCTGATTACTGGTGAAACAGGTACAGGTAAAGAGCTACTTGCTCGTGCTTGTCATTACGCATCAAACCGCTCAGTAAAACCGTTTATCGCTTTGTCGTGTGCTTCGTTGCCTGATGATGTCGCTGAGTCTGAACTATTTGGTTACGCAGGCTATGAAGAAAACGCGGCACCAAAACGCGGCGTTTTAGAGCAAGCTGATGGTGGCACAGTGTTTTTAGATGAAGTTGGTGAAATGTCGACTCAGCTACAAACTAAGCTACTACGTTTTTTACAAGACGGTACCTTCCGAAAAGTCGGTGATGAAAACGAAGTAAAAGTAAATGTGCGTATTGTTGCCGCAACACAAAAAGATTTACCAGCGATGGTGCAAGAGGGAACATTTAGAGAAGATCTCTATTACCGAATTAATGTTTTGACCTTAGAAATAGCCCCATTACGTGATAGAAAAGCAGATATCGGCCCGCTAGCAGAGCACTTTATTCAAAAGTATGCCCAGCAAAATGGTCATTCTGTGCCTGTGATGTCTGAGGATTGTTTACGTTTTTTACAAGATTACCCATGGCCGGGTAACGTGCGCCAATTAGAAAATGCGATTTATCGTGCGGTATCCTTGCTAGATGATAACGAACTGCGTATTGAGCACCTGCAGTTACCAACATTTACTCATGATTTAGGTTATCTTGAGTCTGACTTTGAAGGAACCTTAGACCAAGCGGTAAAACGTTTTGAGGCGACATTACTTCGCAAGCTTTACCCCGCTTATCCAAGCTCTCGCCAGCTCGCTAAGCGATTAGGTTTGAGTCACACTGCAGTAGCAAATAAGCTGCGCGATTATGGGATTAATCGTAAGACAGTGAAGGTTTAATTATATAGTTTAATTAAGCAAAAAAGGCTTAGGTAAAACCTAAGCCTTTTTTTTTCGATTAAAAACTATTGTTTGGTACCCATATCTTTGGTGACACCATCAATGGCGATACTTTTAATACCCTCATCGTCGAACTTAATAACAACACTGATGTTATTGCGGGCAAAAAAGTAGTCTCGATTATCAAGGCTGATAACATAATCACCTTTGACTGAATCGCTGAATTTGCGCTTTTCGAGTTTTAGGGTGTGATCAGCAATTTGCCAGTTGAAGCCTTCAATAAAGCCATTATTAAATTCCTGAACCCATACCTGTTGCTCGTCTTTGCTGAGTGTAATCGCCACAGAATATGACTCAGGTAATGACATATCATAGCTTTTATCACCAATAGTGAACTTTTCAGCATCTTGTTGCCAAGCAAAGCCAAATTTAAAGGCTTTTTCAACACCCGTTGGGTACTTTAAGGTTCCATCCCCAGCAAAGTTAAAATCTGCAAAGGCAGAGCTGGTAAATAAACTGGCTGAAAACAGAGTGACCAAACTAAATAATTTCATTAGGTTATTCTTTTTTTATACTAATATATGCACAGATTAGAGCAGAATATTCGCCTTAGCAATACGCTGTGATACACTTTGTGCATCATCAACTGGTTAGACCTTTACCGTGAACCTCTATTTTCGACTAATACTGCTGTTTTTTAAAATTAAACGTAATCGTGATTATCAACAATTGTTAGACACGATTGATATTGAATTCAAAGCGTTACCGACCGATTGCGATATTAACTTCCATCTGACTAATTCTCGCTACTTAGCAATGATGGACCTTGCCCGTACTTGGATGACTGAGCGAGTAGGCTTGTTAAAGCACATAATGAAGCGCCGCTGGTTTCCAATCGTTAATGCAACTGCAATTACCTATATTCGCGATATAAAGCCAATGCAAAAGTACACAGTTAGCACTCGCTTGGTTGGCTGGGATCATAAATACTTTTACATTGAGCAAAAATTTCATTCAGAAAGAGGTTTGCATGCAATTGCTTATGTGCGTGGTGTATTTAAACGCAAAAAAGGTGTAGTCAGCGTTGAAGAGATGCTTGAAGTTGCGGGCTTTAGCGGTGTTGCCCCTATTTTGCCAGCAGAAGTGATGCACTGGAAAGAAATGTTAGAGCAAAAGAAGCTCACTAATAAGTGATACCTAAGATTAGCTAAAAAAAATGCCAGCTAAGCTGGCATTTTATGGCTTTAAACACAGTTTACTCTGCTGCGCAAACTGCTTCACTAACAAACGTTAAGTCGTTTACGTGTGCTGGACCATCCATTACGAATGTCGCTTCAGCGGTGTTTTGATCTAAGGTGTAGATTTTTGCATTCTCGCCGCTTTCTCTACCTGAAATATAAATTGTACCGTCATCAGCAATCGCAATACCTGACGCCCAGTTAACACCGTGCTCACCGATTTGAGTTAACTCAAGGCTGCCTTCATCTAATGTGTAAAGTGCTTTACCAGTTAATACGTAAAGTACATTGTAGTCACTTGAATAAGCGATGTCGCCATCAGAGAATGAGTCGCCTTCATACGATAGTTTACCTAATACCGTTTTTTCACCTGTAGTTAGGTCAAAATCATACATGTATGTTTTGCTTGTCGCACGTAAAGACAGACCATCCGCAGTCACTGTTGAGCGATAAATAGGGAATGATGTCGCATCGGCAACTTCAGCTTGCGTATCAGTGGCTAAATCTAGGCTATAGATTTTTGACGCTTTGCTGCTTTTATCAAGTTGCTCCATGAAGTACAGCATACCGTCTTTGCTAGCAATATTTGATGCTGTATTGTTAAGACCTGCAACAACCGTTACAGCGCTTGATTCTGGGTTAAAGTGATACACATAGCCTTCAGTCTCAGAACCAAAGTTATTAATACCATATAAACCGGTTACAACTGCACATGGTGCCGGAATTTCAGTCACTACGACGTTATCAATGAATGCACCTACTGAATCAGATGTCCCCGCGCCTGCAAAGCTTAACACTGAGCTTGCGCTGTCAGCCTCAACTGTAAAGCTGTATTTAGTCCAGCCTTTTGTGCTGCTGTTGACAACGGCTAATGATTCACTATTCCAGAAAACTTCTGCTTTATTTGTTTGTTCATTGCCTGTTACACGTGCAGAATAGTAAAAGCTCACTTCATATTGATTCCCAGCAGTCGTCGCAATTGCTTGCGAAATACTGTAGTTGGCTGTTGAATCAAGCTCAATGAGTTGCTCACCATCTTGCGCAGGAACAATGCCAAGTTTATTGGTTTGAATTTCAAATTTAGCGTTAGTACTACGAGTCCAACCAGGTATTACATCAAATAACTGCCATTGACCATTGTGATCGGTCACTGTATCTGTATTTTCAAATGATCCGTTTTCTACTAAATTTGTGCCAGCCATTGCGATCGTTGATGCAATAGCTAAAGGTAAAATTGCTAGTTTAGTAACCAAGCTTTTCATGACACTCTCCGTTAGGTGATTAACATAAAATTAATATTGAATAGTATAATTTTACTGCTTTAAATGACTTTTGTTCAATTAAGGAACAAGCCGGATTTGCGGTGATTTTACGTTTAATCGTTTAACGTTATGATTTGTAAAAGCTTGTTTTTTGATCGGAAATTTCTGATTTTTCAAGATTTTTTTATAGCTCAAAAAAACCAAACCCGTAAGTATTAGGGTTTGGTCTTGGGTCTAACCATAAAGTTAGTCTTGATTTGACTTGTTCGCGAACCATCCAGACTTTTGATTGCGACTAAGTTTACCGAGTAGCTTAATCGCTTTTTCTAAAGTGATACGCTGATCTGCAATATCGCGATAAATTTGGTTTGCGCGCTTTTTCCGTTTTACTGCAGCACCGGCATCTAAAAATGATTCAATTAGTTGATTGAAGTATTTCACAAGTAAGGCTTGTTGTTGCTCCTGCTTCTGGTTTGATTCATCTTCTTCAAGTTTTTCTAACAGGCTAGATATTTCAGCCTGGCAAAACTCATTTTGCGCAAGGTGAGTTTTCTTTAAAGTTGCTAAATGTTGTTTCATATAGTCTATTTCAATGAGATTGAACGAAACAATCATATTTAAGTTTGTAAGTGCGGTACGAAACTCTTTAGGTGAACACTGTTCAGTAAATAAGTGGCGAATGGTTTGATGTATTTTCTGCCACTGTTGCCATGCGTACACGTAGTTTAAACCCGCACCTTTTATGTTTTGCATGCCTACAATAACCTGATGTGTATTTGGCAGAGCTAAATCGGCGGTTGAAATAGTAAGTTCATCGGCAGATAAGTTACTATTTTCATGGACTGTTATTTTAGACTTAGTAATAGTTAATAGGCGCTCTTTTATTTCATTTGCATTTTCAGCTATGTTTTCTTGTAAAGCAGCAAGCGCATTTCGTTGAAAGTGGTGGCGGAAATAACTCAAAATAACACCTACTTGTGAGTCTAAAATATCTCCGAGAATTTCTTTTACGCAGGCTTTATTGAGTGTCCCTTCACTCAGCGACATTAATTTATCTGCATTGGTTTGCCCATATGCATTGACAAAGCGGGCATGGAGCTGCTCTGCAGTAAATAAGTTCAGTTGTACCAATAGGCTTTCAAGTTCTTCAATATCTTTATTTTCAATGAGCTTATCAATTCGCTCTGTTAATGCATTAATAAAATAACTATAAAAGCCATCTACATTAGTACCTATCACTACAATTCGCTCAAACCTTAAGTCATGGCTCAAAATATTAGCGAATACTTTCGAGCGAGCGACACGATCATTACGATTATTAATTAATGCAATGACTTGTGTCTTAGGGCAATCATTGAGCTCATAAAGGCTGAGTCTGCGCCAATTCTCAAGCGTTGCTAAGCGCTCATTTGCCGACATACTATTTACAAAAGACTGCTCTATAGAACCTATTGGTGCCCTAGGAAACTGTTGTAATACGCCGATATCAGGAATAATTCGCGCAGAGGTTTCTTTAAATACATAATCTTTGCTGAGGCCGATGTGTTTGGCCATTTTACAAACTAAAGCAATATTTGCAGGGTGCTCTTGATATGGATAAAGAGCTCGAATATCTTCGGTAATTTGTAGGCCGTCAGCCCAATGCACCTGAATTAAATTTGAATTCTTTTGCTTCGCATTCGTCTCAAGTATAGGGGCCATGTTTTGCTCGCTGGTGAATACTAAGCTGTTTTCACCAATAAAATGGCTTGTTTCATTAGCAACATCGATACCTGTTGGTCCTAAAATGTCTTCATGATCCGGATAGGCGTTAGTGATAGTTGAAAAGCTATCTTGCATCCAGTTGCGCAAAATTCTGACATAACGCGGGGTTAAGCCCATGCATTCCCATAAAAAAACATCCGCATTAACATTTTTGGCAAAGTGTAAAACGTCACTTTGTTCCCAAATACTGGCTTTATCAAAGGGTCTAAATAGAGGGATTTCGAACTGTTCACCACTGGCTCTGGCATAGATCATGGTCGCTTCACAGCCTGTGGTTTTACTAACAACTTTTAACGTGAGGCTACTAAAAAGTGCAGCTTTTAAACGCTCAGTTCCTGACTTTCCTCGCGTTCCCCAACCACCAATTGAAACCGGAATGTGTGCTCTGTCAGACTTTATTTGACGACTAATTTTCAAATGCCTTGCCCAAAAGTAGGCAATAAAGCTGAGCACAAAGAATATAAGCTGGCCTATGCTATTTTGGTAAATTGAATACGCATACTCTTTAAAGCTTGACCATAGATTAAACAGAAATGGTGTAATTGCGAGTTTGTTATATAACCTACTGATACTTGTTTCTACCGGGAAGTTTGTATCAAGTACGCTACCATACGGCTGAAAATCAAGTGTAAACCCTTTACTTTTTAATATCTCTAAAAACTGTTTTTGTTCAACTTCTGAGCCATTTCTCAGTTCGTTTAATTTTTCATAGTTAAACGATATCCAGCTATAGCAGTAAAGCCTTTTAAATAGGCTCTTCGGTGGGGTCACTATGAGAATACCATCCGGTGTATAGGTTTTTGCTGGCGTTTTTAGGTTGTCTTGAGAAAGGCTGCTCAAAAGAAAGTCGAGTAATGGCAAGTGTTCACGAGCACTAAATTGCTGTTCATCAAAGCGTGGTTCGCCAGGGACTTCTGTTTGACTAATTTCAGCCACTGTACTACTAGGTACATGCATAAATGCACTTGGTTTTCTTGCATGCAAGTGGTTAAAACTCTGGCGTTTATCAGTACTCGGCGTTTTGAATTCATGCCAAAGTCGCCAAAAACGAAAGCCTCGCTTGTAGCCATATTGTACTTGCCATGATTTCTTTCGCGCACTGACATTGTAGGCTTCATAATTTTGCGCTTGATTACTTAATAACCTGCCGAGTAACTGCTCATTCCAATCAGCTAAATCTAGATTTTTGTGGGCGCTCAGGTCAACTTCAAGTTGTGCTACTTGCTGCTGGTGCACAAAGCTGACAAGTTGTTCCCGTACACGGCTGATAATGCGGCGAATAGCGAGACTTGGCTCATCTTCTAGGCACTGATTTAAAAATTCCACAAATGATTTAAATAAACTATTAGCTTGCTGCTCTGTATGGCAATCCACTTGTAGGTTAAACATAATGCGAGGACTTAACTCGAGTAATAAGCGCTTTTCAGCAAAGCTAGCCGTTGCTATTAATTGTTGTTGCCAAACTTTGAATCCTTGCTGATGCTCACTGAAACGTGGATCGGCTAATTGCTTAATCAGAGTTAACCTAACAGCCTGTTGAGTCTCATTTTGTAAGCCTTCTAAAATAAGCTGTTGCGAGCATGGCCATGGCAACACAGCACATTGCTCATAGACACTTTGCCTTACTCTTGGGTAGCGATGTTTGGCGAGTAATAATAATAGTTTAATGTTAACCTCACTGAGGTTAAGCTGTTTGCTAAGGATGCCAGCAAAGGCACTGAGTAAAAATAACTGCCTTCGGTCAATTTGCTCATTTTCAGGTAGCTCTAAATCAATATGAGAGCGCATATAGTAGCGTGTGAATGTTGGCCTTAAATTAATTAAAATTTCTAGGATATCGACTTTTGCAGCATGCGGGGTTGTTATTTTTTCAAGAGACTGTAGTAAGTTTTCTACTAATTCGGCATTAAACTCAGGATCATCTACATATTCACTTATTAGCTGCACTTGATTTGCCAAAGCGCGAAAAATTGAGTTGCGAATGGCTTCATTGTCAGTTTTTTCTAATAACGACAAGAAATAGCTTTCTAAATTTAGAGTCAGCCATGATTGCGCAATTTCGTCAGCGTGGCTACGTAAATAGCGATTCGCTAAATCCCCAAGTTTACCAATTAAAAATTTCAGTGATTGTTCAAGCTCAGAGGTTTTATCTTGATAGCGATTAATCATCGCACCTTCATCAAACCAGCGCTGAAAAGCCTCTTGATCTTTTTTTAGCTGCAGTCGGTCTGCCCCTAAAATGTATGCGTAATCAAGAATGTGAAACTCACGCTCTGCTTTTAACTCTGCATGGCTTAAGCGCTCTACAAAACGGCGATGGTCGGTATCAAGTTTAAGCAACTGATTCTGCAAGGTTTCAATCTTGTGAGTAAGGAAAGCAATCGCTTGTAATAAAAGCCAGTCATCTTCATCGTCATCGTCAGGTTGATTTTTTATCAGCTCCCATTGGCTTAACTCATCAACAAGCTCATGATACTTCTGACGGTATAAGTCTAGCCAAAAACTAGCTATATCAGCAAATAGCAAGGTTTCTAGGCGTTGTTTAAGTTGTTTACTGCTCATAATCACTGTGCTCTAGCAAATGGTTAAGTTGAAGTGCAGGGAAAATAATTTCATCATGAGCAAAAGGTGCAAAGCCGGTGTGCTGGTTATTACCTGATGAAAACTCGAGACTAATATTATGATTGTTCCAGACCCAGTCTTGCTGCCAGCTTAGTTTCAGCCAGCCATTTGTAAAACTGCCTAAATTGACTTGTTTTTGCCACGCAAAGCGAGTGATGTATTGCCATGTGGCTGTAGCTCTATGCTCATCGGCAAAGCGATAGTAGCTATCTAAACCAACTTGAAAAATGTGGCCACGATAATATTGGTTCCAACTTGAGTTGAAACGTAAGTAGTCTAGGCTTATCCAGTCATCGTTAGAACCAGAGGAAACACCAAAATTAAGGTAGTTATCAACCCAAGGTTGATAACGGTACTGGTAATAACTCAACCAGCCAGATGCATGATTTTCACGGTAGAAGTTGAAAACGCTCGAGTTTAGTTGCTCATCTGCTAAGTAATCATCAAGGTCTGCGCTGTTATAGCGAATGTAAGGCGTTACTTGCCATTGGTGACGGTGCACAGTATCGCGCTGCCAAGACTGACCAATACTGATACTTGCATCTAATGCATACTGTAAGTCAAAACTATCATGGCTTGGCTGCCAACGTGAGTTGATTTGCGTGTCGATATACCATGGGCTGTTTTCATCTTGCCAAGAATGGTAACCATTTAGGGCAAAAATATCAGCCTGGCTATCGCTCATAGAGTAATAACCCTCTAATTGATACCAGTGGTTATCATCATTGAGGCGTAAGCGGGCACCTATATCTATTTCTTCACGGGCAGGTATATCTTCGGCACTTTGGAAAATTGTTTGTTGATCGTAGCGAATAAATCCCTGCCAATTTAATTCGTCACTATTTAGGTTTATCTGCTCATTGATAATAGAGGGCTTTTCTGGCGCTTGATAAGTGACCAGTTCTGGCAACAGGGTTTTTGCCTGTGAGTAAGGTGAAATTTTATTGCTTTGCTCACTTAGCTGCCAGCTATACAAACGAACGTATTGTAATTTATCTGCAGTCACTTCAACCTTACCCGCAGGGTGGAAGAAACGTCTTTCTGTTCGCTTAAATTCATTCATCTGTTCTAACTTAATAAGTCTGTCAGCAGGTAATTTGGCCATTAAAGGCGTATCAGGTGTCACTGTGTAAAAGAGTAACGTTGTCGGCAGCTCTAGGTGTTGCCAGCGACCTGTAACATATTGTTCAGCTTCAATTGTTAGATGCTGCGATAGGTACGGGTTCAGCCACCTGACAGAAATGATGTTGTTATCCAATTCACGTTTGCTAAATGTGAAAGGAATGCTTTGCTGCTCTGTGACTGACCAGATCTTTTGATCATTTGCTAATTGTAATGACAGGTTAGCAACATTTGCACGAGCCAATTCAGCAGTAGAAAAGTTAAATTTAAAGCGTATTTGTTGCCCTTCAGTTTGTGCTAAATCAATGTTTAATGTGTGGAATGGGCGCAGCAGTATGCCTTTATTGGAGCCTGCCTGTGTATTAAGCAATGTAAAACGATCTGCAAAGCTACTTTGTGCTGTACTTTGCATGTCAAATAATCGCGTACCAGCAAAGTCGAGCAAACTATCTAATGGCTGCCATTGACCATAACTTTCTATTCTGTTTTGTAAAAAGGTCGACTTAGAATCCGCACCTAAGGTTTCTAAGCGCTGAAGAAGTTGTGTGTATTGGTTATTGGTAAGACGCTTTTTACTAAGTAAATAAAGCCCATTTAATAAAAGTTCGGCTTGTGTAGCGTCTGCAGAGTAGATAAGCGACATAATATCATTTGATGGGGATTTATTTGCGGCGTCAGACACATAATCGAACTGACTAAATAAAGAGTCTGGAATGAAGCTCACATCAAGATAACTCGTATGGTCAGCTGTTATTTTTAGCGCTTCACCAGCTTTAAGGCGAATTACTAGTGTGGCTGCAATTGAGGCCGCTTGTTGGTTTTTAACAAACAAAGTAGTTGCGGGTATATCACTAAAAATAGGCATGAGTTTATGCTGATATTGACTCTCAGCCATAAGCCAAGCGGTTTGATACTCACCGTTCTGCTTGGCTGCTGTGCGAGCCTTAATAACTAAATTAATAGGTGTTTGGGCTGTAAAGTGCCATGGCATTGTTTTTGTGATGATAGTATTTTGATATTTCCTCTGGCTGTTAATAAAGGTTTCTTGCATACCAGCTTTTACTAAATAACGCGCTTCATCAATGAAGGGAGGGGCACTGAGAGTTTGATAGTTAAGCGCTTTAAAGCTTTCAGACACTTTAGTTGGCACAGTTGATGAGTGAGCCAGCCACGCAGCCAAACGATGTTTTTGCTGTTTTACCGCTAAATTAATCAAAACTGGCGGGCACTCATTTATGCTTGTTAAGTTACCTGCACACAGTGCAAATAGTTTAATATCTTGACGTTCTGTTTGATAACTATCAATCAAGGCTTTTGCTGCAAATTGCTTCAGCTCTAATTGCTGTGTACTTTTGTATAGGCCTTCTAAATAACTATTGGCTAAGTGGAACTGTTGCTGTTTACGTAAAATTGCGACTCTAAGTTGCCAAGCTTGTATAGCAATTGTTGTATTCGCATTTTGGGTCAGAGGTTTTAAAAATGCTAAGGCATCGAGAGGGGCGCTACTAGCTAAATCTTTCGCTGTTAATAATGATTGTTCGGCATTAAATGCAGAGACGTTTTTACGTGCTGGCGCGTAGGGCTCGATAGCCCCTAAATAATCAGCATGTTGTTTGTGTAGGTCATCTGCAATCAGTTTTGATATCGCAGGGCTTATATTCTTAGCATTAACTGCTTGTTGATATATCACTTCGTCGCTGGGCAGATCAGCAAGCGTTCTTGCATAGAGCGCAAACTCAACTTTATTTGATTGACTACTTAAGCTTTGAATTGTTAATGACTGACTGCTCAGTGGCACAGAGATAAATAATGTTTGAAAGTCATTTGTTGCTTTTAGGTTTACTAACCAACTATTTTCACCTGCAGATAGTTTCAATTGGCTGTCTTTAGTGCTCCTTGCAATTAAAGTTAACCAAGGTGTTGCACGTTTTTCACTAGATAAATCAAATAGCTGTGCAGATTGGCTTAAAGTGGCTATAAGGCGGAGCTGTTGATTTATACGTGGATAAAACTGATCGTCTACTAAGCGTTGCTCAACGAGTTCAGTAACCATACTATTTTGAGACTCAACTGGGTTCAAAGTGCGATAACTACCCTTAAGCTGAGATTGCCCAGTCATCATAGATAGCAAGTTGGTACGGCGTTTTAGGGCAAGTGAGTTATTTGCTTTAAATACATCATCACTAAACACTTGCAATGAGTGGTCGCGATAAACTGCTGTAATGGCATCATCAGCGATTTGATACCAGTAGGGTAACAGTAACTTTTCTTGTTCTTTTTCTGCAGCATCATCGTCATAAATTGCGCGGTGACTTTGCTCCAGTTTGATAAATGCATCGGTTTTACTTTTTATCGTTAAGTATTGTCCGGCAGCGATGGCTAGGTACTCAGTATTTTCAAGGCCTAACGACTGTTCTTTATATTCTAATGCTTGGCCATTAATGGTATTGATTTTAGCAACCAATTGTTTATCGACATACGCATAAACAACACCTTTTTCATCAGGCTGTTGCATATTTTGGCGAACAGATAATTTAAGCTTTTTTGCTGCCGAGAAAAACAAGGTGACTTCGTCATCTTTGCTTAGTTGATAATAACGATCACTGCCATTGCGGTTTTTAGTTACAACTGAGGGCTTAGCAAGCGACAAGGCTCGTCTAAAGCTATCTACATTTTGTGGTATATGACCAATCATAGCGCTGAACGTGGCACCCTCATCTAGATGATTTTGGATGGCGACAATTCGGTTATGGCCCATAGCGGGGAGTTGGCATCGCTTCGTATCGCATAATAAATCGCGATGCACTTGTAGGCGTTGTTGTATGTATTGGGTATTCCCCGCACTAATAATGAATTTATTAAGAAGCTCAGGGTCAATGTCTAGCCAATGTCCTTTAGGAAGCCAAAGATAGCGATGTTGCTTGGCACTAAAGTTCATATCTTGGCTGGTGGTATAGGGCGCGAGCTTTGGCGAGGTTTGCAGCCAAATTGCGGGCTCAAGAACACCTCTATTTGTATCAACAGCGTATGCAGGCTGCATTGAAAGCAGCAGTAAAATAATAGCAATTATGAAATAAGGCATTGGTTAAACAACTTAAATAGCTGGTTATTAGAAACTAATCGCTCACGCAACTGGCGACTTAACTCGATATGGAAAAACTGACTGTTGTTAGGAGCCAGCGATGCAAGAATATTGGTGGTGCCTCCAAGTTCTTTAACATCAAGGCCATAAACCATAGCTGTAATATCTAGCTGTTCATTTAAACAGGCTGTGATTGCAATCGTCCGCTTGCTAGGTATTGCATGACCATTACTTATAATTGCATCAGCTTTTTTACCCTCAGGAGTCTTCCTTTTTTCTTTTGCGTAACCATGGATCTGATAAATCGAAAATGACTCAACATGTTCAGAGTATGCAAGAATAAAGGCATTACTCGCGCTTGGTTTATACTTACCAAAGTCAATAAGTTCTCCATGCTCATCACGGTCGTTGCGGTGTTTAGTGTTGCTTAAAAATACTTGGCAGTGTGCGTATAGTGCCTTTGCAATAGTATGTGTGTGTTTGTCATAAAAGCGATGTGGTGCATAAGCAATGCACTTTTCACCTTGTTGTTTATAATGAATTTCACCACCGGAATTTAAAGATTCATTTGCAAATAGAGCACCTTGGTTGGCATTAAAGTGTGTGGGAGTCTGTTGCTGATCAACAAGCCATAACTTTAAGCTCAAGGTAAGCTCATTTAAACTAGGTGTTGCGTGGCATGTAGATACAAAGAGCCAAACTATAATCATCATTATTTTAGTTTTCATGGTTCCACCACCTTACTTTTTGCTCCTGCAAAGGATATTCCTCAAGTATAGAAACCCACACCGTGTCAGTTGTTTGCAGTGTTAGGGAATGTAATTCAGCAATGTCATTAGTGATTGTTTGAGTAACGCTAGGATAGCTTGTTAACTGACTATTTTTTGGGTGAATTAAAAAAGCATCGAGTAATGCCGATTGATTTAGCATAAAGCGTTGTTTAGCGATGCTGTATTCACTGGTCAGCCCTGCTTTGTAGTCGGCATTTTGTGTAAGCGATAACTCTACAGGTTCGCTGCTATTTGCACGAAACACTTTAAATACTAAGCTCATAGGGCGCTGTTGCTTTGTGAAATCAAGTGTCAAAGGAGTATTTTTATCAAGTTGGTAAATGCGTTGCTTTATCCATGGACGATCTCCATACCAATTTTGGTAAATAGTTTTCGCCTGTGACTGTAATTGCTTTAATGCCTCGACCGATAGCTCAGACACCGCGACTTCTTTGCTGCTTTTGTTAGTTAAGCGATAAACTAAACTATTGTCCTCAGAATCGTCATAAGGTGAATAGTTATTTTTGTTATATAAGCCAAAGTTAAACACCTGCGGTGGTAACTTCGGCATAAAATAGCGATCAGGACTTAGCACTAAAGCGACATTTGATAATGGCAGCTTTGCAAAGAGCTCTTTAGATTGATAAAAAGTTGTCACTAAATCCGGCTCTTTCGGCGGAGTAAAAGTACGGATATTAGTAAAATGTGCTAGCTGCGTTAACTCATAATGATTTGCAGCTCTCTGTTCATACCAAGCGGCAATATCGTAAAAACCATTGATTGGCTCGGGTAGATATTGATGAGAAATTGTTCGTTGATAATTGAAATCTGCTAACCGAGATTTTAATCGAACGTAGACATCTTTTTCAGCGCTAATTTTCAGATGATGAGCATTATCTGGGGTACGTAAATAGTAACTATTGAGCATACCGACACGCTGTCTTTGAGTTGTATCGGTGATCAATCGGTCGAAGTCTGACACTTCACCTTTTAAAGTCACGGTGTAATCTTCTATTGCTAGGTTACGTTCATCATAAATAACCACGTTAAGCTGACTACTTTGCAATGCACGAACGTCAATATTGAGATTACTATTTGGCTCTATATCAAAATCTACACTGGCAAATTCATTCACCAAATAGCTGCCTGCATAACTCGTTAAAATTGGTGTGCTTGACGCTGTTCGCCAATTTGTCAGTAATGGCTCTTCACTACAAATGGTGACTAGGCCTGCATCAATAAGCTCTGTCTTATAGCTATTTTTGCTATCGGTTGGAGATACACTGATTGGTATTGGCGCCTTGAACTGATGCTTATCATACCAAGTTAGCGATGGTAATAGCTGCTCTGAGTTGACGGTGAAAATAAGGCTGTCAGTCACATCAAGTTTAATACTGGCACAGAGGCCAAGTTCAGTGTAATAAGCGCCTAAGTCATGCTGCTGCATGCTAAAGTCATAAGTAGTGACATTGTAAGGTAGCGTTTCATACAAAATGTCAGATTTAAAGTCGATACCAGGGATCCCTTGAGGTGCAATTTTTTGCCACCAAAATGCCATCGCATTACTAATTTCAGCGCTGGTTAGCGTGTTTTCACCCATAGTTAAATAGTCAGTGGCACGTTTTCGCCTTTCTAGAGGGCGTTTAAGCCAACTGTTGAGTGGGTCGATATTTTGTTCAGGGGTTTTTGCATGAACACGGACAACCACGCCTTGTAGTGATTTTTCTTCTGGGATCAGCGTTAAATCAAGGCTTTTGGCATTTGGATAATGAGTGATTGGCAAATAAAAAGACTGCCCAGAAGCAACGTTTAGTGATTGTTTATTCTCTATTATTTGTTTGATCTGTTGTTCTTCACTATTGTTAACTAGTTTTGAAGCATGATGGTAAATTTTATCTAAAATCACATTACCTTTATCGTCATATAGAACGTATTTAATTGCGTAATTGACCGGTAATTCAAGAAACACAGATTGGTCAAACACGGCATTCGAGAGAATTCGTAATGAATGAGTTCGCTGATTAGAAAATGTAAATCGCAGTGGCTTTTCGCTACTTAACCACTGTACATTAGATCGCGTTTCGGTATTGCTACGTGCATCCACGGGCTCTGCTGAGTCTAGCCACACTAAAAAGCTGCGCCCTGCAAAGAATATAGCTAAAAGTAATGTCAAAATAAGTAATAGGGCGAATAAGCGTTTAATTAAATACACGCTGACCTCCTCCCATTAGCAGGTTAAATGCTTTTACATCAATCAGTTGATTGTTTGTCGGGTTATAGATCGCAAGGATGTTATTATTCTGCTTTATCATTAGTGCGAATTTATCAAGGTGTTCCAGCTTGATGGTTTGTAAACTACAAGCGGGGATTTGGAAGCAAAAATCTCGCAACGATGTGAGACGCTGATTAGCGACATAGTTATTTACAAGGGTTTGTAGCTGTTGGTTCTTGTTAACATCCAACGGTTGCCAGTTAAATGGCGATAGAGTGGCAAGGTTTATTACCTTAACCTTAGAGTTACTCGAAATGGCTAATAAACGTTGTAACACACTACTTTGATCCATCGAAAACTGTTGTTTAAAGTCTGAAGCGAGCCACAAGGTTGCCAGCTCACTATTGGCATTAAACTGCTGGTAACCGGATTGCGGAGAGCTACCAATCTCGAGACCGCGAGTGGCTTGTTGCCCCATGACTGTTTGATAATTGACACCTAACGCGTTGAGTTCATTATCAACTTGCTTCATTAATGGGATCGCTGTATCGCTTATTTGTGTTGTTGAGAATGCGATTGCATTTGGGCGTATCCATGAAGGTGCGCTATGGCTGCGAATTTGAATATTCAAACTAGGCTGGTTTTGTGTAAAACGTAAGAAGCTTTGGTGAATAATATTGAATAAAGAATCAACATTATCTGCAGCTAATACATTTGCTTGTGGATGTGCATAAGGGTGCGCCCCTGCAACGAGTAGGTTAGCAGCATTCGACTTAGCAAATAACTCACTGGCAAAGCTTAACGTATTACTTTCAAATAAAGGTCTAGGGACACTTAAGGTAATTGCTTCGTGTTCGGTCAAATTAAATAGGAATATGCCTTGGCCTTGTTGTAATGCAGCAGGAGTATCTAGCGGGCTCAGCAGTAAATAACGGCCACTGTTGTTCTTCACAAGCCTTAATTGATAGCTCAAAAGCTGTGCGGTGCCATTAATTTGTTTTAGCTGGTTTAGCATATCTTCAGTCAGCGCATCATTACCAATGCGAGCAATCAGCTTGTAAAGTGGCGTTAAGACTTCAAACTCCCAAAGTGCGACCTGACTATTAGAAAGTGGTTGATAGTCAAAACTGCCTTTTTTGCTTATGTGAGTCGAATAAATATCAACTATTTGATTAATTTCTTCATTTAATTCATTCAACTGTAGATTACTGTAATTGAAATTATCACGGTATATACTGGCTAAAATATTGGTGTAATTATCACCATCTAAAAACATTTCGAACATTGAACCAGAAAAGCTTGAAGAAGGTAGGCTGCTACTCGTTGCCGTACCAAAAGAGGTTGTTTCACTGCCGACAAAATCATGTAACTCGCGTTGACTTACTGAGCTCGGTAATTGGTTATAGATCCAATATTGGCTGTTTGCGTGTATTGTTTTGTCTGAAAGCAAAGTAGCAGTATGGCGGTTGGCCTCTCGAATTTGCAATATCTCTGTACCTTCTAATGCAGAGATAAACGCCTGATAAAATGGGCTTTGTTGATTTTCTTTCGCTAAGGTCTTTTGTGGCGTTTTACTTGTACCAAATACCAAAGCTTTACTTTGTAGCTGTTCGAAAATCAGGGCCGCAGAATCACTGGCTAAACTTTCAGTAATTGGAAATGGCACGGTGACTAATAAAGGGGTTTTAGGTTGTTTGTTTAAAACAAACAGTCCGCGTTGCCTATCTTCAATTGTATCAATCAGATAAATATAGTTTTCATCACCTTGCAGTAAAAAGCCAATGCTAGAAAATAAAGCTGAGAGCTCAGCGATATCTTGCTGTTTAATGATTGCCTTATTTAGCTGATAAACAGCATACTTAAACTCAGCAACGGCTTGATTTGCTTTATAACTACTTACACTAACTTTATTACTGCGACTGGTATAAAGGTAACTTTTATACTGACTAACTTGCTGATTGAGCGTAATAACATGCTGAATTTCAGTTTCGGGTTTAAGGTTCGGCTTAGATAGTATCGAAGGAATTAGCATAACAATAAAGCCAACGATAATGGCAAGTACACCACCCACTATCGAAGTTTGTAATGTTGCTCTGACGACAAGACCTAAGGCGTTTTTTTGATAAATCTTTAAAGCAAGTAAGGTCGCTAACATATAACCAAACGCGAAAGTATCGGTCACTTTTATGGCAGGGAAATACCAGACCACAATGTAGTTAAGAATCAGTTTATAAATAAAGCCGATAGTGAAGAACAGCATCAATAATCTGGCACCTTCAATATTGGCGTGTCTAAGCCTAGTAAAATGAATAAGTGCCCCGCCAACGGCCAAAATAATGGCTGTTTCAGCAAATGAAGTTAGTAATTTACTCGGTTGAGTAAGTTGAAGGGCAAGAAGTGCTGGTAGCATGATACCGTTAAACTCCCAGCCGTACTTAATATTCGCCCGAGAGGCAAGAAAAGCGGTAATAACTAGGATGATATAGGCTTTGGGAGCCGCAATAATCGACGCAGCTACTGCTTCGTACATAATACCCAAGTTAGCAATACTAAAGTTTGTGAAAGGCATGAGCACAAAACGTACGAGAATAAAGGTAATAAGTAACTGAATAAAGGTTACTTTTAAGCCATATTTAAAGCCTCCGTTCCACATTACATTAGCTGTTAAAGCGATAATGATCAGGCCAAGAGAGTAGAGCTGTGAAGCATAATCAAAGGTGATATCCCAGCGACTTAATTGGTTTGCAATTAACGGCCAAAACAAGGTATCCATACATACTCGAACTAGGATACTTATCAATATGATGGCAAAAAAACGATCACGACCAAACATTTGGCTATAGCCAAATTTTTCCATCATATAATGTGCGCTAAAACGCATTAAGGCATATACAACAATAGCTTCAATGATAATAACTGCCGCAGAGGTCGGACTAATTATTAACAAAGGAACGATATAACCGGGTACTACAAGGCCTGTTAATGGAAAGCCGAAGCGCAAGTTAAGTAAGCATACAACTGCAGTGCCTACCCAAACTGTTGTAATAACAGATTGACCAAGGCCACTACCTGCAGGGAAGAGTGCTAACACAAAATCCATTAACCTTGCCCCTCATTACGAGCTACATGGTTATCGATAAATTCAAATAATATACCTGATACTTGAAAAGGCTCACCGGATGCCGCTTGTGAGCTGTCAGTGTGTAGGGCTTTAATATTTAAGGTATAGTCTTGTTCGCCAAACTTAGCTGGTAAGGCTACTTCTGCTTTGTTTAGAGTGATATAACGCAATTTCCCTTTAGCAATTTCAGCGTCTAAATCACAGCTCTTGCAAAGTAGGTCTAGTGCCGTCATTTCAAAAATCGCAAGTTGGTGCTGCTTGGCAAATTGTTCAAGGGATGCGTTTGTTTGAATTACTTGACCAAACAAATTAAATAAAACAGTGGCAGAGCGGGTATGATTAAATACCATTTCTAAGGTTGTTAGCTTTTGCTCCATTTCATTAATAGATTGTTTAACTTGCTCACTAATCGGCTCATGTAGCTTTAAGGTTAGTAATTGATTTAATAAGCTATTGTTACTCGCTTGAGTCGTTTTAAATATATGATAATGGAAAAGCAATTCAGCAACTTGAGCTGCGAATTTATTGACGTTTTTTTCAAACGCTTGCTGATTGAAGTATTTGTTAGGGATAACAGATAGTGCCCAAAAGCCGCGGACGTCACCGGCATAAACCAAGGGCGCCATAAATTCGATTTCACCTTCTTTAATATGTGTAAAGAAGGGGCGGGTAATTTGTACAACCCCTAATGATTTTAACGCTTTGCTGTAAGGAGTGCGCTTGTAATCACGACGCATCTCTTGAATATCATCTAAATTACAATTTATCGCACGAATTTCAACAACACGATGATCATCTTCTTTTCGGGCAAGGAATATTGATTTTTCTAAGTCTAGCTGCTGGCTAATTAATTGAATGATTGGATCCCACGGCGAGGCTTGCTCAATAAAGCTTTGTGGGATAAAACGGCCCATCATTTTTTGCTGAATATTGTTCACAACAGTGTTCAGCTCGTTATCTTCAGACATCTTTCGAACAACAATTACCCAAAATAAGGTGATAAATGTCAATACTATGTATTGTCCGATTGGGATGAAAAGTTGATTAAATTCTATGAAAAAATAGCCCAATAAGCACCATAGCAGCACGCTATTTAAGGCAATAATAAAAGAATATATGAGCGACAGTTTTTGAAAGCTAAAAAGCAGTACAAAAACAAGCGCAAGCTCAATAAAAATAGTCAGTAAGCTATTTAGTTGTTTTACAGTTGTTTGTTTATCAATACTGTCAGCGAGATAGGCTATCAGTAATAAAGGATCATTTAAGCCGTCGACTTTTGGGGCGTGAATAAAGACATTAAAAGCGGCCGCTTTTTGACCAATGATAATAATCTTATTTTCAAGTTGCTCACTCATTACGTCAACATTTAGCACCCGTTCAGCACTAAATTTTGGCAGCGCAGTGACAGCTAAATCAAAGTCAATAAGTTGAACGTGTTCTGAATCATAATTAAATATCTGCTGCCAAATACTTTTGCATTCAAGCTCATTTGATTGAGGAATGCGCATTTGGTAAGTAGCCCAATTATCAATTTGTGGTACGCAATATTCTCCCTCAGCGTATGGGTAATAGACATTTTCTAGTTTTGGTGCGACTAATGTTTCATTAGCCAGCACTACAATCGCGCGAGGTTGATATTCAACCAATTTTTCAACGAGTTGCTGGTGGTTGTCTGTTAAGCGGTCGCTGGTAATAAGTACAACATTAGTTTGTTGAGTGTGGCTTAGTGACTCTAAATTTTGATAGAAAAAAGCATTGCTCGCCTGAAAGAGGTTGAACATATTACTTAACAAGACCACACAAAATAAGCTTAAAGTAAGCCAAAATGCGCGCAAGTTTTTTAAACGCAACAATTGTTGAACAGCAGACACATCTCCTCCTTAATCAAGTAATGTGAACGTAATTTTTACACTCGTATCATCACTTGCTGAGATTTTTAAAAAGTCAAAACCGTGCATTTTCTCGGTTTGCCATAGTCCATTATCTAAGCTGATAGCATTTTGCCAGCTAATTAGTGCAACATTATCTAAGCGAGAGATTGCTTCACCTGTACTTGGTGCATAATGTCTAAATTGCAGTTTCACACCTCTTGGTGGAAGTTCTTTTGGTCCTAAAGTGAACTCATCTGACGGTAAACTAAAGTCATGACTAAATGCATGCCATGCTTGGTCACCGCCTTCACTTACATCTATTTTATGTTGTGAAAAAGTAAGATCGTCTATTTCGGTTGTATAACTTAATAGAGCATCAATTTTTCCACCATTTTCTGATTGTAAATAACCATAAAATGAGAAGTCTTTACTCAGAAGTGGATCGCCATTTTCATCTGTTAATTCCATCACTCGCATTGTATGTCTAAACGGTATTATCGATGGCGTATTATCGAACTCGTCACGACTTGAGCAAAGTGCTTGAATGCCAGCATAAGGTTGGTCTGTACATGGAAAAACGCTGTCACTGGTGTGATCCCAGCGGCTTACTTCAAACGCCTCGCTGTCGTTATCCCAATCTTCAAAATCACCAAACACCATTATGTCGCGGCCAAAGACCATACTACTGAGTTCGCCACTGGTTACTTCGATCTCAGATACGAATGCGGCTGATGAAGGGGCGTATTGTCGCAAGTCAATAATGTCACTATTGCTATTTACCTCAATAGTGACGTCTGTCGTGCTCTTTGTTGCCTGATTTTGACTAAAATAGACTTCACCATAATTATCACGAGGAATTAAAGTGATATTGTCATCAGAAAACTCAGCAAGGCGTCTTAATAAGTAGTGAGTTAAAAAACCTGTTGTAAAGCGTGGTTTATAATCTTCAACAAAAATAGGATAAGCAAAAGCCCGGTTGACGGTTTGCGTTTCTGTGTTTAAATCGATCATCACAGCAACACCGAGTAAGGTATCAAGGCGAGGTTGGTCAAATACGAAATTACCAAGACCGAGTACAGCAGGAATATCGTTATAGACAGCAAAGCCTTGCGCTACATGGGGGTGGTGAGCAATAAGGAGATCTGTATTTTGCTTTGATAATGCTTCAAACCGGCTGCCAATATAGCTTGAAGGAGAATAGGTGTATTCATCACCTCCGTGCATTTGGGCAATGATAAATTGTGAAGAATCCTGTTCTTCTAGTGAAGATTTAACTGTATCCGAGTCGGTTAAATTTGCAGCCCCGCCTTTTTCAGTATCAGCAATGTAGCTGTATTCGTGTTCTGTCCCTGTGATTGAAGTGGCGGCAAAAAGCACGAGCGTTACATCTTCAAGTGTTTTACTCACTGTGGTCATTGCTTGGGTTTCATCAAGTCCTGCACCGCTATGTAGTAAGCCAGCATTGCTTACTTCAATAAGGGTATCTTCTAAGCCGGATTGCAAGTAATCGTAGATATGGTTATTACCAAGACCAACATAATCTATGCCTATCTCGGTTAGCCCTTGCAGTGAGTCTGGTAGACTAAAAAAGCTGAACTCTTTGGTTGGATGGACGGTTGCTGGATTAGTCGTCACTGGCGATTCTAGGTTAACTGATGCAAAGTCAGCATTTTCAAATAGGGCTGCGACATCAGCAGTAATTGCAATACTGTCTGCCCCGGCTGTACCTGGATGGATCAAGGCATCAGTTACATCGGGAATAGACGTGCCCATGGTTTTTAAATTGGGATCTAAATAACGACGGCCAAACATGGTATCGCCAGCAAATAAGAGGCTTTTACTGCTCGATGCTTTAGTTTGGAGTTGGACTGTAGTTGTCGATGAGTCTGGTTGATTAACGACAATACTTGCACGCGGAAAATATCCCGTTTGCTCAACCATAATCGCATGATTGCCATAAGCAAGGTTACTAACACTTATAGTACCATCGCTATCAGACTGATAGCTTTGCCCAGCTAAGGTAACACTGATATTGCTTAGTGGTGTTTGATTTTCATCGGTGATCGTAAAAGAAATATTTGCACTACCAGCAAGCAGCTTTTCGCGATCGCTGATTGTGACCTGCGTTTGCTCATCTGGTTTATCTTCGTTCGGGTCTTTTACTTTACATGCAGTTAAATTAAGACACGTAAGCAGAACTAAAGAATTAAAAAATATTTTCAACTAACGCCCCTCGTTATCACACAATTTACATTCTATACGTCAAAATTATTATGGTTATTTTATAATTGCTGGCTAATAGGGACAACAATTGACCAGCTCTGAAAATTCAGATATTGCATGCTCTTGGGCATAGTTTCGATGATATTTTGTACTGGTGACTTAATAACCAATGATAAAGGTGTAGCTTAAGTTTTAAGTGTAGTTCAAATTTATTGGTTGACAGAATTTGTCTTAAAATTTAGACAAATAGCAATTTGGTATTAGGAGATGAATGGAAATAAAAAAGGCCAATAAATGGCCTTTTTGTGCGTATGGGCTTTCACAAAATGAAAGTTAGAATTTGTATTTAACACCGAACATAGCAACAACTGGGTCGATTTCTACAGTTGAAGTTAACGCTTTTGCGCCGTCAGCATAAACAGTTGCATCTGTATCGATGTCGATTAGTGAAACCATGCCATGAAGGCCCCAGTTTTCACTCATCATGTAGTTAAAACCAGCTTGAGCTGCAAAGCCAAATGAATCATCTAGTTTAACTTCTACATCGTCAGTGCCTAGTGTTGCTTTTAGTGCAGCTGAAGGCTCTTCATCAAAGAAAACAGTATAGTTTACGCCTACACCCACAAATGGACGGAACTTATAAGTTGAGTCTAAGAAGTGGTACTGCGCTAAAAGTGTTGGTGGTAAATGTTTGATTTTCGCAATTTTGTTACCTGCTAAACCACCTGCACCTTGAACATCATGACTAAAAGGTGTTGCTGCTACTAATTCAATTACCCAATTGTCATCAAGCGCATAATCTACAGTAATACCTAGCTGAGTATCATCATCTGCACGTAGACCTAACGTTGGTGCTTCATTGATTTTTGAGCTGTCGTTATCAGGGTTTACATTAATTGCACCTACGTTCACGCTTAAGTTTGCGTTTGCAACAGGAGAGAGTGCTAATAGTGAAGTAAGTAATGCAATGCTTAATTTAGTTTTCATGTTGTTCTCCGCGAACTACTTGTCTTATTTGGTTGAGGCTATTATTACTAACTTGAAGCGGACAAAACCTGTTCTAGATCAAAGTTTCAAAAATGTTTGAACTAAGTGAAGCCATTTATTGATTTAGATTAAGTTTTTAAACAGGTACAGCAAAAAAAAGATTGACTCTTATTGACTCTATATTCAGTTGCGGCTGGTAAACTAACAGGGTTATTTGCTTAATTAGGTGTTTTTCATGGCTGATCCTCAGCACTTATTTCTTCATGGCTCGATTTCAAAAGCGTTACTTAAATTAGGTATCCCGATCATCTTAATCAATATTTTGCAGTCTGCTTATCAGTTGACCGATGCATTTTGGGTAGGGCGCTTAGGGGCAGAACAAGTGGCTGCCGTTTCTGTCAGTATGCCCGTTACCTTTTTGGTGATTGCTATTGGCTCTGGTTTGGCAATGGCGGGCGCTATTTTATCCGCTCAATACATGGGAGCTGGTCAGCAAGATCAGGTAAACCATGTTGCTGCCCAAACTATGTTAATGGTGACAATTACCGCAACCATACTTGGTTTAATAGGCTATGTGCTTTCTCCTTACTTTTTGACTTTATTAGGTGTTGAAGATCAAGTGTTTGGTGATGCGCTTAAATTTATGCATGTATCTTTTATTGGCGTTGTGTTTGTATTTATTTATGCCATGTTTCAAGCCTTAATGCGTGGCATAGGGCAAACCAAGGTACCGCTTTATATTGTAAGCGCTACTGTATTACTCAATTTTGTGCTCGACCCTTTACTGATTTTTGGTTTTGGTGACTTTGCTGGATTTGGCGTAATGGGGGCTGCACTAGCCACACTAATCACGCAAAGCTTAGCGGCTGCAATCGGGGTATGGGTGTTTTTGCGAGGCCGCCACGGCATCCAACTTAAACTCTCTAGCTTTAAACCAGACTGGCAATATATGAAACAAGCCTTCTTTTTAGGGGCTCCTGGCTCGGTTGAACTTTCTGCGAGAGCCTTTGGCTTAATCATTATGTCGTTTTTGGTTGCCAGCTTTGGTACGCACACCATTGCCTCTTATGGTGTTGGTTCTAATATTTTACAAATGGTGATGATCCCTGCAATGGGTCTTTCAATGGCTGTTTCAACCTTGGTTGGTCAAAACATGGGGGCAAGAAATCCACAGCGTGCAGCACAAATAACACGTTTAGCCTCGCTTTGGGGATTACTAGGGCTAACATTAGTGGGCGTTGTTGCTTATCTGTTTGCTGAATACTTTGTGGCTTTTTTCATTCCTGATGATGAGTCTGTGATTGCTGGTGGCGCAGAGTTCATTCGCGTTATGTGTTTAACTTGGGGCGGAATAGGCGTGCAGCTTTGTGTGGTTGCTGCATTTAGGGCTTCAGGAAACATGCTCAATGCTATGGTTGTGTCACTGCTTTCGCAATGCGTTATTCAATTTCCTACCGCGTATATTTTGTCAAAGCATACTTCACTTGGACCACAGGGCATATGGTATTCGTTTGCTATTACTAATGTACTTGTGGCTATTATTACTTATCTTTGGTTCGCAGCTGGTCGTTGGCAGCGAACACAATTAACCAAAGAAGACAAAGATATTGCCAAGGTAACCCAAGAAACCCTCATTGAAGAAGGAAATCATTAATTTAAGTTTCACACTGCGGTCATAATCTCTCGTTGTAATAACCTAAGCTTTCTAACTGACTAGGGTTATTATGAGTTTGATATCAAATGCAGAGTTAGCAACGCGCTCAGTAGTGCAGTCTGACGTGGTAGAAACATTACAAACCTTGATCCGATTTAAATCGGTAACGCCTGCTCAAGCTGGTGCAATTGATTGGCTTGAAAGTAATTTAAGCCAGCTCGGCTTTGACTGTGAAGTATTTAGCTTTAATCATGTTACTAATTTAATTGCTAAAATCACCTTTGGTGATGGCCCTATCGTTGCTTTTTCTGGTCATATTGATGTGGTCCCTACTGCAGAAGGTGATTGGCGAGTTGATCCTTTTAGTGGTGAGATAGTCGATGGCAATATCTATGGCCGTGGCGCAGCAGACATGAAAGGCGGCGTTGCTGCTATGCTTTGCGCAACAAAACGTTTTTTAGCGCAAAATAGCAATAAACGCGGCACATTTTACTGGTTAATTACCTCAGATGAAGAGGGCGAGGCTGAATACGGCTCTTTACTGATTGCTGAGCGTCTAGCCAAACAAGGTGTTGTGCTTGATGGTTGCCTAGTAGGCGAGCCGACGAGTCATTTGCATGTGGGTGATACCATTAAAAATGGCAGAAGAGGCGCTTTGTCTGCTCGATTATCTATTCAAGGTAAAGCTGGGCATGTTGCTTATCCAGAAAACACCATAAACGCAGCGCATTTAAGTGCAGAGGTTGTGAAGCGCCTAACGGCAATTAGTTGGCACAAAGATGAAGCTAGTTCGGCTACAACACTGCAAGTGACCGGAATTAATATTGCCAATGTGGTCGATAATCTTGTTCCTGCTCAATGTGAGCTCACGTTTAACGTACGTTATAGTCATGGCTATAAAAGTAAAGACGTTAAAGAAGAAATTCAGTTTGCATTGGCAGATCTAGCATCACAGCTAACGCTTGTTTGGGAACGCCCGTGTGAATCATTTTATACCCTGCATCAAGCAAGCAATTGCTTATTGCAGCAGCTTGAACAAGCCGTGCATGAAATCACTGGCAGCTTTCCGATGCTTAGTACTAGTGGTGGCACATCAGATGGTCGCTTTTTTGCTAATGAGCACACGCAAGTGATTGAATGTGGAGTGCGAAACCATACCATTCATCAAGTTAATGAGCATGTTCCTATCACAGATTTAAAAACTATTGAGCAAATATATTTAGCTGCGCTTAGAAATACCTTTAATTAAAAAGAAAAAAGTCGGCGAGCGTGCCGACTTTTTTTAGCTATTTTATAACGACTATTCGCGTGTCTGTCCTAAGTATCGTTTGGCTTTACTCGCTTTCACTTTATCTAGGTCGACAAGCACTAAACCATCGATGCAGTTATTAAACTCAGGGTCGATGCTAAAACTTAAAAATTGTACGCCACCAGGTTCGCAAAGCTCGGTGTATTGTTTAAATAGGGTTGGGACTTGCGCGCCGATATTGGCAAGTACATGCTTAAGTTCAACAAAGTCTTCTTTAATATCATCCCCAGCAAATAGCTGAGCACATTGTTCTTTTTGTGATTCGGTATGGCGATATTCATTATTGGGGATAGCTAACACTTGTTTAGCACCATAATAATGCTGGTAATAATGAACGAGTAGTGATTTAGCTTGCTCGGGGAGTGCGTTAGATACGCTAACTGCGCCAAACAAATAGCGGTATTGCGGGTAGCGGTTCACAAATGCGCCAATGCCGAACCATAAATAATCTAAGCTCTTTCTGCCCCAGTACTTGGGTTGCACAAAGCTGCGACCAAGCTCAATGCCCTTTTCAAAATAAGGCGCAATATCATCGCTGTAGCTAAATAGGCTATCGGTATATAAACCTTTACGGCCATGTTTTTCTATAATGTCTTGTGCGCAGGCAAGTCGGTATGCGCCGACTAGTTCAAGTTGCTTAGCATCCCACAGCACAAGGTGTTGATAATCCATGTCGTATTTATCTATATCTCGGCGTTTGCCACTGCCTTCACCGACTGCCCGAAACGCAATTTCACGCAGTCGCCCCAGTTCACGGAAAATCGGTGAGCTACCACAGTATTGATATAAGTAAATTTTCATACCATCAGAGGTTTCACCTAATAACTCACATTCTTCAATGGCTTTTTTTAGGTCTTTCGTTGCTTCTGGACTGGCAATAGGGGTTTGCGTTTTTAACGGCAGAGGTTTTTTTGTGATAAGTCGATACAACTGCTTTCTTATCAGCTGAGCTATTTCTTTGTCTTTTAAATTCTCGATTAAATATGACTCAGGCGGGATGGACGCGCCAATTTCAAACTCTAATGATTTTTGTCGTTGTTTAAACATCTCTTTGACTAATAACAAACTGGCTAAGGGTTTGTAGATCATTGAGGTGCCGTAGAATAACGGGCTGTTTTTCGCTTTGATGTAAATAGGCAAAATAGGTGCGTTGGCCTTTTTCGCCATACGTAAAAAGCCAGTATTCCATTTACAGTCTTTAATGCCCGTTGGACTTAAGCGTGACACCTCTCCTGCAGGAAAGATTAATAACGCACCGTCTGATTTTAAATGCTGTTGGATATTAGCAAGCTCTTTCTTTTTGCTTGTACCAGAGAGGTTGTCAACGGGAAGAAGTAATGAATGCATCGGAGTGATTGACATCAGCATGCGGTTTGCAACGACTTTTAAGTCAGGGCGAACACTTGATAAGACTTTTATTAGCGCTAATGCATCAAGAGAACCGATAGGGTGGTTAGCGACAATAACGACATTACCTTCACTAGGAATATGTTCCATCTGCTTTGGCTTGTAGCGCGTGTCAAAGTCTAGCTCATCAAGTACTTGCTCTACAAACTCAAGTCCTTGTAAGTGTGGGTATGCATCACCAAAGGCAACAAACTCTTGCTCGTGTAATAAATAACCCAAACCTTTCTTTACTAAGCCTTTTACTTTTGGTGAATTTTCTAACTGTGGTAAATTTGCTTCTATTACTTTATCAACACTGATCATACAAACCTCAAACATAAACGCATTCAGCGATGAGGTTAGGGTAAGAGTTCGCTGTGACAGTTAGGTTGCAGTTGTGTGACTTTTTAAAGAGCGCTTCGAGTACGAGGCAAAATGGAGAAGACAATGATTTTACTTGTAGCTGTAACAGGCCGAGATTGCAGCCAATTAATTGCCCGATTACAAGCGTTATTACCAGAGGTTGACGTGCAGCTTTGGTCTGAATGCACTGATTACCAAGCCGTTGAGTTTGTACTGGCTTGGAATGCCCCTGCTGACTTATGGCCTAAGCTGGTAAATTTAAAAGCGGTTTCTTCATTTGGGGCTGGCGTTGATAGCATCGACTTAACGAAGATAGCGGCGCACGTCCCCGTTGTTAGAATTGTTGATGATAATCTTGCAAATGATATGGCAGAGTACGTGCTGACCCATGTGTTGGCACACAAGCTGAGACTCAAAGAATATTATTTAAAACAATCAGGCTGTACTTGGAAGCCAAAGCGAGCGTATTCACATCAACATGTGGGTATTTTGGGTTATGGTGAACTAGGTAAAGTCTGTGCTAAGCGGTTACTCGCAAATGGCTTTAGAGTGAGTGCTTGGTCTAATAGTGAAAAACACGATGCTGAAGTAAGTACCTATTACACACAGCAGGGATTAGATGACATGCTTGGTCAAATTGATTATCTCGTGTGCTTGTTGCCACTTAACCAACACACTCAGGGTATCATTAACAAATCACTGCTAAGTAAATTGCAAAATCATGCGGTGCTTATTAATGTTGCCAGAGGCAAGCATGTTGTCGATGAAGATTTGCTTGAAGCACTTGATAGTGAGCAATTACGCGGCGCTACCCTTGATGTGTTTAGCGAAGAGCCTTTACCTAAGTCGCATGCTTACTGGTCTCATGAAAAGGTGACCTTAACACCTCACTGTGCTGCATTGTCAGATTTAGAGACTGTGACTTTGCAAATTGCGGGTAATGTCAAAAGGTTAATTGAAGGTAAAAATCTAATAAATCAGGTTGATAGAACAAAAGGTTATTGACACATTACAAATTAGTTTAATGTACAGCTTGTTAACATCTGTAACTTTGCTATTCTGTTGTTGCTCAATAAAAAAACAACAATAAAAAAGAGGCGTTATGAAATCTAATCAAGGTGGAGCTAAATTTAGTCTAGTCGTAGTGTCAGTAATCGTTCTTGGTGTTTCAGCATGGTTTAATCAAGCGAATGCGTCGGAGCAGCCAGCTCAGGCTATTGAAGTAAGCCAATCATAACCAACCAATCACAGTTAATATGTGCAGCATGTTTTTATGCTGCACTTCAATCACTTATTCTATTAACTTCTTTTTGAATGGATTTCTCTGTTCTCGTGTTTCTTCTCGTCTGACTTTTTAATCATCACATACGTCGCACCGCTACCACCATGATGCTTAAGGGCGCTATGAAAGGCTAAAACCGCTGGAATTTCTTGCAGCCACTTATTGGTATAGCTCTTTAAAATACCCGGCTGTGATTTATTTTTGATACCAATACCATGGCGAATTAGTACGACACGAATATTTCGTTTATGGCAGTCATCAATAAAATTAAAAAGCGTACTGCGCGCTCGTTGAAGAGGCTGGCCATGCAAATCAAGCGTGGCATCGAGTTGATATTTAGCTAAGCGCAGATTTTTATATACTTGGCCTTGTACGCCATCTTTTTTAAATGCCAATATGGCATGAGGATCTAATAGCTCAACGAATTCAGTACGTAAATAGTTTTCATCAATTGCTAAATCACACTCAGCTGCTTTACGTTTTTCTTGTTGCGCTAAAGAAGGGCCCTGTTTCGTAGAATCAAATTGAACAGTGTCATGCTTAAGAGGTTTTACGTCTTCCATTGATGAGAGAAATAAGTCGAAGTCGTTTAATGACATAAGGTACCTCCAAATTATCTATACCCAAACCACCTCAAGATGCGAGTTTCAGTTGGAATTAAAAGCGATTTAGGCAAGGCATTGATTGCAAATAATAGTGGTTCTATTGTTAAAATCAATAACGCAGTATAAATCGCTTTTAAACCAACCCTCTGGGCGTTTCACAGGCACTTACTCTCATCGTTGTTACTTCTTAAAAGGGACCACCATTCTTGCAAAGTAACGCCTTGATATTAAGCACCTGTGAAACGCTGAATTCTGCATCTTGAGGTGGCTTGGGTATATATACGCCATTAATGGTATCTCAGTTCAATCATTTTGTAAGTAAAAAAAAGCCCAAGCAGAGGACTGCTTGGGCATAAAAGCTGATAGATGGGATAGCCTATTCTATCAATTTATCTTAGGAGAAGATTAACCTTGATTGATATTCAATTGGCCAAATGTGTAGACCTTGAATAAATAAAATGTGTTGATCAACACCAAGCTCATATTTGAGATAACGCTTGATGACATCAGATCTAAACTAAACGATAAAAATAATAAACTACACGCGCTAATCGCTGCAAAACGCAGTAATGTAAGCTGGTTAATAAAAAATGCACCTAGTCCTAGTGCAAGTAACGTTAAGTTTAAAAGCCAATCTAGCTCGTTTAGCATGGTCGTATCTGATCGTGTCTGTGTTGAAAAAGGAGCGCCATTATGGTGATCTTTTACACAGCTTTCAACCAAGTAATTTTAAATTTTCGGATTAGATTTTTTAATCCATTATTAGCTTTTTCATGGCAGCAAAAAAACCACTTTGCTCTGTCACGCGATACTTCTGGCAGGTATCTGGTTTGCGCTTATCCTGGCACAGGTAAATAATGTTGCGGCTTAGGTCTGCACGGGGGCTGAGGGTTGAATCAAATAAGTTTGCACCATAACCAAAAACCCCTGGCCAAAATACACTTTGCGAGACCATACCTAGCTTTTCATAAGTGATTAACACAGGTTTGGGCGTAATTAGCAGAATTAATACAACTGCTGCGAGCGCATACCACCGTGTTTTACTTTTTTTAAGTTCGACTTCAGGAACGCTTTGCTGCGCAGCTTGTGCACGCGCTTGTTGCTGGGGGGCTGGTCTTTGGCGCTTTGCTTGTGTTGGTTTTTTTCGTGCAGGTGTTTTACCAAGCAAAGATTGTTTTTTTATTTTATTAGACATAAAGCTTATCTGGCCTTTTAAACATAGGTCTCTATAATGAGATTATAACGAAGTTTTTGATATAATAGTCAAATTCAAATCACTTATAGCTTAAATGCGTTACACTCTACAGTGCAATGAGTGTTTATCTTCATAGTTTAAGAGGAATAGTATGGATACGCAGCTTTCAATTCTTATTGTGGACGACGTAGGCACAGTTCGCAGTTTTTTAAATCAAACATTAATGCACCTAGGTATCGATAATGTGCGTGAGGCTTCTACGGCCGCGCAGTGTTTAAGCGTATGTAAAGAAAAAGAGTTCAATATTATCTTTTTAGATATTGAATTACCCGATGGTGACGGCAAAGAGATTATCTCGCAAATCAACGAAATTTCGCCTGAAGCAAACGTAGTAATGGTTTCAGCCCATTCAACAGTAGAAAACGTTAAAGAAGCGATTGAGAAGGGCGCTAAAGGGTTTGTAGTAAAACCTTTCACACCTAAGAAGATTGCCGCTATGCTGAAAAAGTTTTATCCAGAGCTCGAAATTGTCTAGTTAACAACTTTAATGAGGCATATAGAACACGTGCCTTTTATACCAACCCGCAATAATACTTAATCATTTTGAGGGATTAAACCTGTCGCTAGCAGCGTTAAAAATTTCTCTTTTAGAACAACTAAATAACGAAATTTTTGCCTTTTTATCAACGAGGTTTTATTGCCTCAAAATAGACTACTTAATTAAGAGGATTGGTATTAAATTACAGATAAAAAAAAACCGGCAAAAGCCGGTTTTTTCATATTCATCAAAAACAAATTATAGCGCTTTGATTTTAGCTGCTAAACGACTCTTATGACGAGCTGCTTTGTTCTTGTGGATTAGACCTTTAGTTGCGTAACGGTCTAGGATAGGTGTTGCAACAGCGAATGCCGCTTGTGCAGCTTCTTTGTCGCCCGCTTCAATAGCAGTAACTACTTTTTTGAAGTAAGTACGCATCATTGAACGACGGCTTGCGTTATGTTGACGATTTTTTTCGCTCGTAATAGCGCGTTTTTTTGCAGACTTGATGTTAGCCAAGGTTTGCTCCTAACAATCTTAAAATAAGCTTAATTTAAAGGCCGTGGAATATGCCTGTTTTTATCATGAATGTCAACGAAATTTTGACATCTCAAGAAAAACTGCTCCTTATAACGAACATCAATTTGCCGCTTTAGCAGTTAATATCGCCATTGTAACAAAGGGTCGGGTTCGAGCCTAGTGCTTTAAAGATATTTTAGGCATAATCGCCCATCTTAGAAGTTTTTTGATAATGGGTTTAAGGTGGCAAAAGGATTATTTCGTTCTGGGATGATTGTTAGTGCAATGACGATGATCTCGCGTATTTTAGGGTTAGTACGAGATGCTGTTGTGGCAAATCTGCTAGGTGCCAGTGCTGCTGCGGATGTGTTTTTATTTGCCAATCGAATTCCTAACTTTTTAAGACGTTTGTTTGCCGAAGGTGCCTTTGCTCAAGCTTTTGTGCCGGTTTTATCTGAGATAAAAGAACAACAAGGCGATGATAAAGTGAGGCTGTTTGTAGCTCAAGCAGCCGGTACCCTAGGTACTATTTTATTAATTGTTACTTTGTTTGGGGTTGTTGCCTCTCCTGTGATAGCGGCCTTATTTGGTACTGGCTGGTTTATCGATTGGTGGCAAGGAGGCGAAAATGCAGAAAAGTTCGTACTGGCTAGTGCACTGTTAAAGCTGACTTTCCCTTATTTATTTTTTGTGAGTCTGGTTGCCTTAAGTGGTGCGGTTATGAACGTATATAATCGTTTTGCTGTGGCTGCATTTACGCCTGTGCTGTTAAATGTATCAATTATCACGTGTGCTGTTTTTCTACACGATAAATTTTCGGTGGGGGCATACGCGCTTGCCATCGGCGTGTTTGTAGGGGGCTTAGTACAGTTATTATTCCAGTTGCCATTTTTGTATCGTGCCCGCATGTTGAGCCGCCCTAAATGGGGCTGGCAAGATGAAAACGTTAAGAAAGTCCGAAAACTCATGCTACCAGCCTTGTTTGGCGTGTCTATCAGTCAAATAAACCTGTTACTCGACACTATGATCGCCTCAATGTTGATGACCGGCTCTATCGCGTGGCTCTACTACTCAGACCGTTTAATTGAGTTTCCTCTTGGTTTATTCGGTATCGGTATCGCGACGGTCATATTGCCTGCATTGTCTAAGTTACATAGCACCAATAGCACAAAAGATTTTCAACTAACCCTCGATTGGGGGGTGAGGTTTGTAATTTTCTTAGGCTTGCCGGCCATGTTTGGCTTAATGGTGATAAGCCCGCTCATTATTACGGTTTTATTTGATCATGGTGCGTTTCAAAACGGTGAAATTGATCATGTAAAAGCGGTAAGTTACGGTGTGATGGCCTACTCAGTGGGACTGGTTAGCTTTATGTTAATCAAGGTGTTAGCTCCAGGTTTTTATTCACGTCAAGATACTAAAACTCCAGTAAAAATAGGCATTAAAACACTGGTGTTAAATATGGTGTTTAACATTATGCTAGCTCCATTTATTGGCTATTTGGGGTTAGCGTTAGCAACCGCGATGTCGGCCAGTTGTAATGCCTATTTGTTGTACCATCAACTACGTAAAGAAGGCGTTTATCAGTTTTCTGCGATGAGCCTTGGCTTCACCTTTAAGTGTTTGTTTTCAAGTTTATTAATGGCTGCTGCAGTGTGGTATGTTGGCCAGCAATTTGCGTGGAAAACATGGTACTTTACTGAACAAGTGCTGCTGTTGAGTGGGTTATTAGTGCTGGCGGTTTTTGTTTACTTTGCTGCCTTATTCATTTTAGGTGTGCGACTAAATACGATAAAAAGTGTTGCAACTACTGAATCAAACTAAAAAAAAGATTATAATCGGCGCTTCAAGCCCGATATCAATCTTTTGGGCTCGCTGATAAAGGCAAAAAGGTGGCATGGAGTTAATTAGAGGTATTCACAATATTCGCGCGCAGCATTATGGCTGTGTGTTGACCATTGGTAATTTTGATGGCGTGCACTTAGGTCATGCAGAAGTGATTAAAGGCTTGCTGCAAGACGCAGAAAAGCATCAATTGCCAAGTACCGTGATGTTATTTGAGCCTCAGCCACAAGAGTTTTTTGCTAAAGATAATGCTCCCGCGCGTTTAACTCGACTACGTGATAAGCTCAGTTTGCTTGCTAAATTAGGCGTGGAGAGAGTGATTTGCATTAGCTTTAATCAGCAATTTGCCAACATGGAAGCAGAACAGTTTGTCAGCCAAGTACTGGTTGAAAAACTAGGCGTTAAGGCATTAACTGTTGGTGATGACTTTTGTTTTGGCAAACGTCGTCGTGGTGATTTTGCATTACTAAAAACCATGGGCACTGAGCTGAACATGGATGTGAAAAGTACTGCAAGTTTTCGCAGACTCAATGATAGAGTTAGTAGTACCCTTATTCGCCATGCGCTTGCTGCAGGGCAATTAGAAGATGCAAAAACCATGTTAGGTCATGGTTATGCGATTTCTGGACGTGTTATTCATGGCTGGGCGAAAGGTCGTGAATTAGGGTTCAGAACTGCCAACATAGCACTAAAACGCCAAGTATGCCCTGTAAATGGGGTATTTGCGGTACGAGCTAAAGTTGGTGATAAAGAATTATATGGGGTTGCAAATATTGGCAACAAACCCACATTTAATGGAACACGCGCATTGTTAGAAGTCCATCTTTTCGACTTTGCGCAAGACATTTACGGACAATTTATGCACGTGGAGCTAATTAAAAAGCTTCGCGATGAGAAAAAATTCGAGACATTAACACAACTGACGGCGCAGATTGCAGATGATGTAACCGCCGCTAAGCAGTGTTTTGGTTTAAATTAGGTAGCCGATACGGAAAGTAGGATTAATGAGCGACTACAAACATACTTTGAATTTACCGGAAACAGCGTTTCCAATGCGCGGCAATTTGGCACAACGTGAACCAAAGATGCTTAAGACATGGTATGAAGACGATCTTTACGGTCAAATTCGCAGCGCTAAAAAAGGTAAAAAAACCTTCATTTTGCATGACGGTCCTCCGTATGCAAACGGTGATATCCATTTAGGCCACTCGGTAAACAAAATTCTTAAAGATATTATTGTTAAGTCAAAAACTTTGTCTGACTTCGACGCACCTTACGTGCCGGGTTGGGACTGTCACGGTTTACCAATTGAATTAATGGTTGAAAAGAAAGTAGGCAAGCCAGGCGTGAAAGTGTCTGCTGCTGAGTTCCGTGAAAAATGTCGCGCATACGCAAAAAAACAAGTCGAAGGTCAAAAAACAGACTTTAAACGTCTTGGTGTATTTGGTGACTGGGACAAGCCTTACTTAACAATGAACTTTGACTTTGAAGCGAATGCAATTCGTGTACTTGGTCGCATCATTAAAAATGGTCACTTACACAAAGGTGCTAAGCCTGTTCACTGGTGTACAGATTGTGGTTCAGCACTTGCTGAAGCGGAAGTTGAATACCAAGATAAACAGTCTCCAGCAATCGATGTGCGTTTTCAGTTTGCTGATCAAGATGCTGTAATCAATGCGTTTGAACTTGCTGAAGGCCATGAAGGTACAGGTGCAGTTAGTACAGTGATCTGGACGACAACACCTTGGACATTACCAGCTAACCGTGCAGTAGCGGTTCACGAAAAGCTTGAATATGCTCTTGTTCAAATTGATGATGAAGGTGCACAGCAACGTCTAATTTTAGGTTCTGAGCTAGTTAAAGATGCTATGGACCGTTATGGCTTCAAACATTACCACGTACTCGGTTATGTAAAAGGTGCTGCACTTGAGAACTTACAAGTTGCTCACCCATTCTATGACTTCACAGTGCCTGTGATTGTTGCTGATCACGTAACGACTGATTCTGGTACTGGTGTTGTTCATACTGCACCTGGTCATGGTCAAGAGGATTTCGCGGCAGGTCTTGCTTATGGTTTAGAAGTAGCTAATCCGGTTGGGGCTAACGGTGTTTACTTACCTGACACACCAATGTTTGCAGGTCAGCACGTATTTAAAGCGAATGCGAGCGTTATTGACGTATTAACTGAAAACAATGCGTTATTGCATCATCATGCACTTACGCACAGCTACCCACATTGCTGGCGTCATAAAACTCCTATTATCTTCCGTGCTACGCCACAGTGGTTCGTAAGTATGGACCAAGCTAACCTTCGTCAAGATTCATTAAGCGAAATCAAAAAGACTGAGTGGTTACCTGAGTGGGGCGAGAGCCGCATTGCAAACATGGTTGAAGGCCGTCCTGATTGGTGTATTTCACGTCAACGTACATGGGGTGTGCCAATTGCATTATTCGTTGATAAAGACACTGGTGTGCTTCATCCGAATACTGAAGAGCTAATTGAAGAAGCTGCGAAATTGGTTGAAAAATCAGGTATTCAAGCTTGGTATGACTTAGATCCAGCAACCTTACTTGGCGATGACGCTGAGCAATACATGAAAGTACAAGATACGCTAGATGTATGGTTTGACTCAGGTGTGACTCACGCATGTGTGGTTGATGCACGTGAAGATTTAACCGGTCCTGCTGATCTTTACTTAGAAGGTTCTGATCAACACCGTGGTTGGTTTATGTCGTCAATGATGACATCGGTTGCTATTAATGGTCATGCGCCATATAAGCAAGTGCTAACACATGGTTTCACGGTTGATGAAAATGGCCGCAAGATGTCTAAATCATTAGGCAACGTAATTTCGCCACAAAACGTGATGAACAAACTAGGTGCTGACATCTTACGTTTATGGGTTGCATCAACTGATTTTACAGCTGAAATGACTGTATCTGATGAAATCTTTAAGCGTTCAGCAGACCGTTATCGTCGTATTCGTAACACGAGCCGTTACTTACTTGCGAACTTAAATGGTTTTGATCCAAAAACTGATCAAGTTGCTATTGAAGACATGGTTGAGCTTGACCGTTGGATTGTGGGCCGTGCAGCTGAACTTCAAGATGAAATCTTAGCGGCTTACGACAAGTATCAAATGCTACTTGTAACGCAAAAGCTAATGAACTTCTGTACTGGTGAGCTTGGTTCGTTCTACCTAGACGTAATCAAAGATCGTCAATACACAGCGAAAAGCGACAGCCATGCGCGTCGTTCATGTCAAACTGCGCTTTACCATATTGCTGAAGCAATGACGCGTTGGATGGCACCGATCTTAAGCTTCACCGCGCAAGAAATCTGGGAAGCATTACCAGGTGAGCGTGACAAATTTGTATTCACTTCAGTGTGGTACGATGGCTTGCAAGCCTCTTCACAAGGTAAATTCAGCAACGAGGATTGGTTAACAATCCTTAACGTGCGTGATGAAGTAAACCGTGTACTAGAAGCAGCTCGTAAAGAAGAAGTTATTGGTGCAACTCTACAAGCAAACGTAAACATTTATGCAGGTGAAGAGCTAAGCGCGAAATTAGCTGCATTAGGTGATGAACTACGCTTTGTACTATTAACGTCAGGCGTAACCGTTGAAACTGTGACAGCACAGCCAGAAGATACGCAAGCTACAGAAATTGATGGCTTATACATTAAAGTTGCTGCAACAACCGCTGAAAAATGTGAGCGTTGTTGGCATTACTGTGATGATGTAGGTGCTGATCCTGCTCACCCTGAGATCTGTGGCCGTTGTGTAAGCAATGTTGATGGCGATGGTGAACAGCGTCAGTTCGCATAGGAGTTGTTTGTGAGCAAACTAGCCGGAAAAAGTGGCTTGGTTTGGTTATGGCTTAGTCTACTACTTTTGGTAGTAGACTATGCGACAAAATCACTTGTCGTTAGTACCATGGCCTACGAAGAGTCGATTGATATTCTGCCGTTTTTTAATTTCACTTATGTACATAATTATGGTGCAGCCTTCAGCTTTTTAAGTGATTCAGGTGGCTGGCAGCGTTGGTTCTTTAGTTTGATTGCAGTGTCGATCAGTGTGCTTTTAGTGTGGTGGCTGAAACGCTTACCAGCGTCTAATAAAGTATTATGTTCTGCTTATGCGTTAGTATTAGCCGGTGCGATTGGCAACTTATACGACCGCATAGCTTATGGCTATGTCATTGACTTCCTGCATGTATATTACGAAAACTGGCACTTTCCTGTTTTTAATATTGCCGATTGTGCAATTTGTATCGGTGCCGCATTACTTTTATTTGATGCCTTCACAGGCGAAAGTCCTAAGGAGCAACAAGCATGAGCCAAGCTGTAATTGGTGAAAACTCTGAAGTGATCTTTCATTTCTCAATTAAGTTAGAAGATGGCTCAGCAGCCGATTCAACTAAGGTACATAATAAACCTGCAAAATTGCGAATGGGTGATGGTAGCCTGACAGAAAACTTTGAAAAGTGTTTACTCGGTTTAGCGGCTGGTGACAGTAAGTCATTTGCATTAGAGCCAGAAGATGCATTTGGTCAGCCAAACCCAGATAACATTTATTATGTTGACCGCAGTAAGTTTGGTGCAGACACTCCAGCTGAAGTAGGTAATATTATTGCCTTTACTCAGCCTGATGGCACTGAGCTTCCGGGTCTTGTTCGTGAAGTCCAAGGTGACTCAGTCACGATTGACTTCAATCACCCTCTTGCAGGGCAGCGATTAACCTTTGAAGTTGATATTTTAGAGGTAACAGGCTAATGGACATTTTATTAGCAAATCCACGTGGCTTTTGCGCAGGTGTAGACCGTGCAATTAGCATTGTGGAGCGTGCACTGGATATCTTTGAAAAGCCAATTTATGTGCGCCATGAAGTCGTTCACAACCGATATGTTGTTGATGGCTTAAAAAATCGCGGTGCTGTGTTTGTTGAAGAGCTAGATCAGGTTCCTGACGACAGCATTGTTATCTTCAGTGCGCATGGTGTATCGCAGGCAGTTCGTAGTGAAGCAAAACGCCGCGACCTTAAAGTGTTCGATGCCACTTGCCCACTGGTAACAAAAGTACATATGGAAGTAACACGCGCAAGTCGTAAAGGCACTGAGTGCGTGTTAATTGGTCACCATGGTCATCCTGAAGTAGAAGGCACAATGGGGCAGTACGACAACGAAGCGGGTGGTATTTACTTAGTAGAAACCCCTGAAGATGTTGCTGGCCTAACGGTTAAAAACCCTGAAAACCTGTTTTACTGTAGCCAAACGACGTTATCTGTAGATGATACGGCAGATGTGATAGATGCACTTCGTACTAAGTTTCCGGCAATTGATGGCCCGCGTAAAGATGACATTTGTTATGCTACGCAAAACCGTCAAGATGCAGTCCGTGACTTGGCAGATAAAGTGGATGTGCTGCTTGTAGTAGGGGCTAAAAATAGCTCTAACTCAAATCGTTTACGTGAACTTGCTGACAAAATGGGCACCACTGCTTATTTAATTGATGATGCGAGTAATGTTGAAGCGGATTGGTTCAACAGTGTCAATGCAGTGGGTGTGACTGCAGGTGCATCTGCACCAGAAGTTTTAGTTCAACAAGTAATTGCTCGTCTAAAAGAATTGGGTGGCAATCAAGTTGTTGAAAATCCTGGTGAAGAAGAGAACATAGTATTTGCCGTTCCTGTTGAGCTACGCTAATCTAAGCAAATAGCAGTCAACAGTTAAAAGAGGAGCCCATGAGCAAACAGCCTAATTCTAACGGCTTGCTGATTGCGGCTCTTTTTCAATCTCGCGGTGTCCTTGCCACACTGATCGTCAGCCAAGTCATCGCTATTTTGCTCGCCTTCTCCCCCATGAGCTTAGGTGATGTTTGGTTACGCCTTGCTATATTTAGTTGCTTTTTACATCTAATCTTTCTTTCAAGCTTGTCGTTACTGTATGTGTGCCGAGCCTTACTTACAAAGCTGTCACATTCAAAGCAGCTATTCATTCTGATATTCACGTTACTGGCATTAACGTATGTTTTTAGCTGGCTGTTTTTGTCAGTGTTTTCAGATGTGTTCCCTATGGAGTCGAGGGCTAGCTTTATTGTCAGCAATTTACTGATCATATTTTTGGTCACAGCGTTATTCAGCCAATTCCTGCTTATTCATAATCAAAAAGAGCAACAAACGAAAGCGTTAGCGCAGGCTGAACTTGATGCATTACAAGCAAGAATACGCCCTCACTTTTTGTTTAATAGTTTAAACACTGCTGCTGAGCTTACCCATTATGATGCTGAGGCGGCTGAACAAGCAATTTTGGCGCTGGCGGCGCTGTCGCAGGCCGCAATGCGCAGCGGTAAAGCCATAAAGCTTGCTGATGAAATCACTTTGTGCCAGCAGTATGTAGCCCTTGAGCGTTGGCGCTATGGCGAACGCCTAGCATTAAGCTGGCAATTACCTGACGAGTTGCCAGACATTGATATTCCGTGTTTAACAATACAGCCGATTATTGAAAATGCGGTATTTTATGGCGTCGAGCCAGCAGAACAAGGCAATATTTCTGTCGAGATGCATCAATCGGATAAAGCTTATACCTTCCTTATAACTAACCCAGTAGCATCACAAGTGAGCCATTCGCGGACAGGTAATGGTATGGCACTGGATAATATTCGCCAACGTTTGGCGCTTTTCTATCAACAAAAAGCGCAACTTACGACGACTATCCGTGAGGGAATTTTTAGAGTGAAGTTGGTTATACCAAAGCAGAGGGGCGCATGATAAAAGTATTGATTGCTGATGATGAGCCTTTAGCAAGGGCACGTATCAAACGTTTATTATCTACTAATGAAGATTGCACTATTGTTGGTGAAGCCAATAATGGTGAGCAAGCAATAGCGCTTTGTAAGCAGCTCCAGCCCGATTTAGTGATGCTTGATATTAATATGCCTAAGCAGTCTGGCCTTGAGGTGGCTGCAGAGCTAAAACAGTTTTCGATCCCGCCTGCAGTCATGTTTTTAACAGCGCATTCAGAACATGCATTAACCGCATTTGAGCTCGCTGTTGATGGCTATTTAGTTAAACCTGTGTCTGAGCAGGCATTAGCTAAAGCAATGGCACAACTGAGTAAACTAAATCGTACTCAAATAAGCCCCCCTGAAAATAATTACATTAGTTATCAACTTGCAGGTGTAATACGACGAGTCAATTTAGATGATGTGGTTTGCTGTATCGCAGAGCAAAAATATACCCGAGTAGTGTTTTTTGAAGGTGAGGCACTTGTTGAGCAAAGTTTAAAGCAACTAGAGCAAACCTATCCGCTGCAGCTACTTAGAATTCACCGAAATACACTTGTGAATAAGCAACATATTGTTAGCCTTAATAGCCCATCTTCAGGTGGGCATACAGTTACAATGAAGCAGTTTGAGGAGCCTTTGGCAGTTAGTCGCCGAGAGCTTAAAAATGTTAAAGCTGTAATGGGTAAATAATAAAAATTCTCAATACAGCAGCTTATCTCCTAAAGTCCCAGCTTCTTTATTATTCGCGACTTGGTTCTGAAGAAAGTTAAAGTGCCGTTTATCGCGCATTATGACCGCTTGTCCATATACAGATTGTTATTTATCTGTGTCGTAATATTCTTATGGTATGTAAAAGTATCATTGAACTTCACCATGATTAAACATTCTGAGCAGAACGGCTTTACGCTTATTGAAGTACTTATTGCCTTTGTTATTTTAAGCTTTGGTTTATTAGGCGCTGTGGCCCTGCAAGCAAAAGCGAAGCAGGCAAGCTTTGATTCTATGCAGCGTGCAGCTGCTGTAGCACTTGGTAATGACATTATCCAGCGTATGCGAGCGAACGACTCACCTGGCTTTGCAGCGTTATATAATGGCACTTTCGATAGTGATACAGCTCTAAATACGAGTTTGAGTTGCTATAACTCAGCATGTAGTGCTCAGCAATTGGCAGAATTAGATAAACAACAGTGGGTGCGTGCAATTCAGGCTCGTGAAAACACCGGCGCTTTAGACGATGCAACTGTGTGCATTAGTAGTACTCCCGTTGCTGCAGGCAATGCCAGCGAATTCAATATTGAGGTTGTGATCAGTTGGCAAGGCCGTCAAGAACTTAGTGCTAATAAAGATACAGCTGCAATTGATTGTGGTTCTAAAGGCGATAAGCGACGTTTGATTGTTCTACAAAGCTATATTTATTTAAGGTCTTGATATGAAAAAGCATAATGGATTTACTCTCGTCGAGATGATGGTTGCTTTATTCATCGGAGGTGTGGTGCTCGGCGGGGTGATGTTTACCTATATAAGCATGAAATCAACAACTCGTGACACGATGACAATTGGTGAGCTACAAGAAACTGGTAGACTGGCTATGAATATCATGCAACGTGATATTGAACAGATTGGTTTTTGGGGCACGTTTTATGAAGACTCATTTTCGGATGCAAATACAAACAGTTTAGGAAATCCCGGTAATGATTGTTCAGAAGGCCTTAATAATGGCAGCTTTCCAGATACAGCTGCAACCAGTAACTTTCGTTCTGTTTATGCAGTGCAAACAACCACTAGCACGGCACTTGGCTGTATTACTAATGTTGAGAAAAATACAGATGTACTGCAAATTAAGTTTTTAGAAGGCTTACAAATTCAACCTGCTGATACTAGTGATAACTATTACTATTTTATTGCTGAGCAAGAGCTTGCTGAGTTTCAGCGCGGCCCAATCGCGGCAGCAGCTGTAAATGGTAATGCTACGATTTGGCGTTATCGACATCATGTTTATTACATAACAAAGCAAACCTACACCATTAATGACCAAAGAGTGTCTGTTCCTTTACTTAGACGTAAACGCTTAACTCCTTCTGGGGGCATGACAACTGAAACGGTTATGGAAGGGGTAGAAAATATGCACTTTGTGTTTGGTCTTGATACTACAAATAACAGTCGTGTTGATACATATAAAAGTATCAGCCAGATGACCAACACTGATTGGGAAAATCGCCGTGGTATTTTGACAGTGCAAGTATTCTTACTTGTGAGATCGCTTTTACCAGATTCAAACCTTAAGTTAAAAAATCAAACTTATACATTGGGTGAAGACGCAAATAGCCGCGTTCTTACATTTGACGATAACTACCGACGCGCACTATTTACGACCACTATCCGCTTGAACAATGTTGGGGCAAACTTATGGCGCATTTAACTTTGATGCATAAGCAACAAGGTGTTGTATTAATCGTTGCTTTGATCATGGTTATTGCGATAACCGGTATTGCTGTGACTTTGATGAGTAGCAGTAGTGTAGATATTAAAATCACAAATGCCGCTCAAGAGAGAGAAGCGGCAGAGAATGAATTAATTGGTGATGTACAAAATCTCATTGCTAATGAAGCAAAAAAATTAGGTAACAGCCGATTTTTCTTTAGTCGAGGGCAAGTTCCTGAAACAGGCCTCGATCTAGGTAATACAAATGACACATCTAATACCATGTTTAACAAAAATGAAGGCCCTATGGCTTTAAGGTGCCCAAGACGTTTTGATGATACTGCAGGCTTAAGATGCAATATGGTTGAGATTAATTCAGTGATTGAATATGGCTCTAAAAGTAAGCATAACCTCACTATTACAACAGGGATTGCTCAAGAAATGCTGAGCTTAAATAGTGGAAATTAATGGAGTAAGGCGAGTATGAGAATGAAGTTAAACAGCCTATTTTTTATTTTTGCATGTGTATTTTGCCAAAATCTTTATGCTGAAGATATAGACCTATATGTAAATTATGAAGTAGCGGAAGATGAAAAATTACGGGTCTTACTTGTTTTTGATACATCGAATAGCATGGCATTCTCTATAGAGACGGGCAAAGTCTGTAGAAGTAAGGGGAAGCTTATACTATGTCCAGAAGGAAGTCGTTTAGAGGTCGCACAGGAGGCGATGATTAAATTAATTAACGACAATAGTGATATTGAGTTTGGTTTAATGCGGCTCATTAAAGGAACTGGTGGGTATATTATTCACGGAATTGGAACAAATCATAATAAGATAAAAAATACTATCCGAAACTGGGATGTAACTGATCTTGAAGGGGGAACACCACTTGTAGAAACTATTACAGAAGCATGGCGATATCTAACGGGCGACGAAATATCCTATGCTAATTTAGTAGATCCCGTTGAACGAGATACTTCTATAGAACAAAGTGGTAAGTATATTTCTCCATTCAAGCAGTACTCAGGTGATCCAATTCGTTGTGATAATAGCGTTAATATCATATTGATGACAGACGGTGAGCCTTATTGGGATGTTGATCAAGATGATTATATTAAACGCCTGTACAAAAGTATTTATGGTACTGAACCTCAAGCAGTTGGTAAGAGTCATTTACCATCAATGGCAACAATTCTTCATGGTAAAAAGAATGAAAATAGGGATATATACCCTGCAACAAGTGTTGTAGATGGCGCAAATGTTTACACGATAGGTTTTGGTAAAGGCTTAGTTAAAAACGCAGGAGATATTTTACAGGCGACTGCTGATAATGGTGGTGGTGATTATATTTTCGCAGAGTCTCCAGAAGAGTTAAGTGAGGCATTTGATTATGTTGTCGACAATATAAGAAAGGTTAACTCAACATTTTCTTCGCCAGCGGTAGCATCAAATAATTCAGATAAATTATCGCACCGTGATGCAGTTTATTATCCTATGTTTTTACCTTCAAACGATGCTCGATGGCGAGGGAACCTTAAAAAGCTAAAAGTATCCAGTGGTGTCGTAGTTGATGCTAACCTTGACTCTGCCCTTGATAATGATGGGGCGATTTTATCAACAGCAAAAACATATTGGCAATCTAATAGCAACCTCATTGCTGATGGTGGTTCCGTTGAAAAAGGAGGCGTAAACGCTTATTTAGCTGAACAATCGAGTATTCCAAATAAAGGCCGGAAAGTGATCACCAACTTATCGGGCGGTCGAATGCTCAATTTTACGGTTTATAGAGTTATTTTCCATTATGTAAATCGATTTAAGGCTGCCGTTGATTTTGAAGCAGACCCAGATGAAGTCTTTGATCTTATTAATTGGTCTCGTGGACTTGATGTTGATGATGAAGATCAGGACGGTTCAACAGACGATTCTCGCCATGATATTTTTGGTGATGTACTGCACTCTAAGCCTGTTACGATAGATTATGGCTACAATGATGTTCGTATTCTTATTGGCACTAATGCGGGCTATTTACATATGTTTAGGGACAGAAACGATGTTTTAAGCGAGAGCTGGGCATTTATGCCTGCGGAACTGTACTCAATTATTAAGCCATTACGCGATAAAAAGATACACACAAAAGTATATGGAGTGGATGGCCCAATAACCGTTTATTTTGATGATAAAAACGAAGACGGCATCGTTAATAATGATGACAGGGTATGGGCATTTTTCGGATTACGTCGAGGTGGTAGTAGCTATTACGGTTTAGATATAACTAACCCTAATTCACCTTCTCTGATGTGGGGTGGTCCGTTAAAAAGTGGTGATGGAAAATTTTTAGAACTAGCACAAACATGGTCTAAACCTCAAATTACATTTATCAATCTTAAAGGCTATGAAGATAGACCGCTATTGGTTTTTGGTGCTGGCTACGACACGAATAAAGATAATTCAATCTCAACAGATTCTAAAGGGCGAGGCTTATACATTGTTGATGCAGAAACTGGAAAACAAGTTTGGGCGTTAACAAACTCAGAAGGTGGCTTTAAAGGGCAGCACAGTATAGCGTCAGACATACATTTACTTGATTCTGATTACGATGGTTACACTGACAGATTGTATGCAAGTGATACTGGTGGTGGGATCTGGCGAGTTGACTTAGCAACAAACAACAAAAAAAATTGGACGCACTTTCAACTTGCAAAATTAGGCAATAATAACCGCCGCTTTTTTTATGAGCCATATGTTTCAAGAACTTTGTTCAGTAAAGTAACAGAAACAACACTTGATGGTGAAACAACTTACTCAAGAATTGATACCCCATTTGATGCAGTACTTATAGGAAGTGGTGATCGTACAGATCCATTGAATTTAAAAGTCGGTGATAAGCTCTATATGATTCGAGATATAAACACAGTAACTCGAAGCTTTGAAGAGAAAGAAATACCAGATTTAATTTGGCAATCAGATTTAATGAATGTAAATAGTGACCCATTTGCCAAAGTTACCGACAGTTTGAAAGACTTTGTTGAACTAGAAGCTGATTTAGCTGAAAAAGATGGTTGGTTTTATAATTTAGGGTGGGGTGAAAAGGCAACTTCGAAGGCTACCGTGTTAGGAGGCGTTGCTTATTTTACTACATATAAACCAGATACTAATTCTTCATCGGATTCACAGTGCTCAATTGCAGAAGGGCAAGGTTATCTTTATGCATTTCATCTTCACTATGGGACCAAAGTGTATAATTGGTTAAGAACCCCAACAGCGGCAGAACTACCAGATACACCAACTATGTATGTTGAAAATGGTGATGTGTATATCTTTCCATTACCAAATAAAGACCCAAATTGTACTGAAAACTGTGAGAAAATTGAGGCTAAAGTAGTTAATGGGCCAACTCCTAGCGTTGATGAAAATGGCAATGTTCAGCTTTATGATGAGGAACCACTTAAATTAGAAGTTCATCAAAGTTATATTTATAAGCAAGAAAGAAATGATAATAGCTTGTGATTAAACTGTTTTTTGCTTAATTTTTATATTTAATTTCTTATTTATTTAAATCGTATTTTCAACCTGGGAATTTGTCTGGGTTGGAAATTTTTTATAATCGCTATTTCATTGCTGGTTATCTAGTATTTATAATCTCCTGCCGTAACTTTGTCCTGAAAAGTTTACATTTAACCTGTTGTAATTTGGTTGATTTTTTCTTTTGATTCTAGGCGCTTTGTAACATTTTAAATTAATTGAAATTTTCTTTTTTACCTTTCTTATTTTTCTTTTATTAAATCTTTAAATATTTTAATAAATAACTGGAATGATGTTGTGTATTTATTATAATACTAATTAGTTAGCCTTAATTGGTTGCGTGTTTTAAATTTAAAAATACTTTTTACCTGATTTTGTTTTGCTGACTTAGATATTACTAGGCGAGATGTAGATGAAATATCAACACGAAGGTTTGCTATGAAAAACTTTTCAATTAATCGAAATAGAAAAAACAGTGTTCCTAATATACGAAAACAGCAAGGTATTGTGCTTATTATTGCTTTGATTATGGTCGTTGCTGTGACAGGTATAGCTGTGACTTTAATGAATAGCAGCAGTGTAGATATAAAAATTACAAACTCAGCTCAAGAGCGTGAGACTGCAGAAAATAGCTTAATTGGTACAGTGCAAAAAGTTATCGCTAATGAAGCGGCAGCAGGTGGTAATAGTGCTTTTTTAATGAAGGCATCTGAGATACCTGAGGGTGGTTTTGGTATGGATGATATGGATGGCGCATCTAATACTATGACAAATCTAAATAATGGTGCGCTAGATTTACCATGCCCACGTAAATTTAACTTTACCGCCGGTGTGTCATGTAACATGGTCCAAGTAGATACCACTATTACTTATGGCACTAAGAGTAAACATACCTTAACGATCAGCACAGGTGTTGCCCAAGAAATGGCTAGCCTCAATACCGGTGGTTAGTGGAGAAAAGTGATGAATTTAGAAAAAATAACTCAACGTATACTGCTAACTTCTTTAGCAGTGTTTAGTTTTTTGGGTCACGCTGAAGATATTGAATTATATGTCAATCACAATGCCAATCTAGATGAAAAACCTCGGGTTCTTATTGTTTTTGATACCTCAGGGAGTATGGCTTTTTCGACTAGTTCCGGTAACAGTTGTGGCTACTCAGGTGGTTATATTTTATGTAGTGATAGTCGTTTAGGCGTTGCGCAAGATGCTATCACTAAACTGGTTGATGGTAACGATGATATTGATTTTGGTTTAATGCGTTTTAACAGTACCAATGGTGGCTATGTGCTTGCTGGCATTGGTTCAGATATATCAGCCTTAAAGACTACAATTGCGGGTCTTCCAGCTGATGGCGGGACACCATTGACCGAAACGCTTTGGGAAGCCTATCTTTACATTACTGGGCAAAGCCTTTTCTACGGCGAAAAAGTTAATGCCGCACTACGTGATACCACAATAGAAAGAGGAACGCCTTATACGACATCAGTTAAGGTGTGCTCAGGTAAGGGGTGGAGAAGAGTTTGTTGGTACGAGCCACGCATTGAATATACCTATTCATACATTTCACCGTTTGATAATACTGAAGAAGTAAAACGCTGTGATAACTCAGTTAACATTATCTATATGACAGACGGTGACCCATCAGCTGGCTCTGATAATGAACAAGACTCTAATATTAGTGCTTTACACAAGTCGTATTTTGGTAGTTATTTAAGTGATAGCGATAAAATTGCCGGGGTGTATTTACACAAGCTCGCAAAAGTTATTCACGGTACTGATGATGTAGAGGTTGACTTAAGGCCAACGACGACAGATATTCACGAAACAGGTCGAGTCTATACCATAGGTTTTGGTTCTGGTATGAGTGATAATGGTAAGCGCTTACTATCAGAAACAGCAGCTGAAGGTGGCGGTAAGTACCTGCATGCCAACACTGCAGAGCAACTTTCTGAAGCCCTTAAAAATACCATAACTCAAATTCGAGAAGTGAACGATACGTTCACGGCGCCATCTATAGCAAGTAACAACGTTGACCAAACTCGTAGTCGCGAATCGATTTATTATGCGATGTTTTACCCTAAAACAGGGGCTCGTTGGCGCGGAAATCTGAAAAAGCTAAAAGTATCTGGCGATCAAATTATCGATAGAGATGGTAAATCTGCTTTAAATGAAGATGGTTTAATCGATAAAGACGCTAAAACCTTTTGGCTGCCTAGCGGTGAGAGCGCTGATGGTAATTCAGTTGAGTTAGGTGGTGTAAACCTGTATTTATCTAATTCTTCGAGCGTGCCAAATGAAGGGCGTAAAGTACTAACAAATGTAAACGGCCGCATGCTTAACTTTACCCGTTATCGGGTTGTATTCCATTATGGAACTATAGACAAGGCTGCCGTTGATTTTGAAGCTGATCCGGATGAAGTTGAAGACCTTATTAACTGGTCAAGAGGCCTAGATATTGATGATGAAGACAAAGATGGATCGACAACGGATTCGCGTAAAGATATCTTTGGTGACCCACTGCATTCAAAACCTGTAACAATTGACTATGGTAATGATGATATCCGAGTTTTAATAGGCACTAATGCCGGTTACTTGCACATGTTCCAAGATAAAAATGATGTGCTAAGTGAAAGCTGGGCGTTTATCCCCAGAAGCTTGTATAAAATAATAAAGCCACTTCGTGATAACCAAGCAGATACCAAGGTTTATGGTGTTGACGGGCCAATCTCAGTATTCTTTGATGATAAAAATAGTGATGGCGTAGTAAATGGCTCAGACCGAGTTTGGGCATTCTTTGGCTTAAGACGCGGTGGAAATTACTACTACGGACTCGATATAACTAACCCAGACTCGCCAAGTCTACTGTGGGATCAACCAATTGTAGGTGGCACAGGCGACTTTAAAGAATTAGGGCAAACTTGGTCTAAACCTTCTGTTACTTATGTGAATCTAGATGGTTACAAAGACAGACCTGTGCTTATTTTTGGCGCGGGTTATGATACAAACAAAGACAATGTTATTCGTACAGACGACACTCATGGACGTGGTATTTTTATTGTTGACGCGCAAACGGGCAAAAAAGTGTGGGCATTAACGCCGAGTGAGAATAGCTTTTTAGGTAAGCATAGTATTGCATCAGATATTAGTATCTTAGATTCTGACTATGATGGTTATATTGATAGGCTATATGCAACGGATACGGGCGGTGATGTGTGGCGTGTTGATATGCCTTCTGACAGCCCAACAGATTCAGAAAACCCATGGACACATTTTAAATTAGCAAGCTTAGGTAGCACACTTTCAACCCAAGATCGTCGCTTTTTCTATAAGCCTTTGATTGCAAGAACTATGTTCAGCAAAGTATCAGAAACATCTGTTAATGGTGAAACAGTAACTACACGAATTGATACGCCATTTGATGCTGTGCTAATAGGTAGTGGTAACCGCTCTAAACCAACGAGCACTGTTACCAACGATCAACTGTTCATGATCCGTGATATCAATACGGTAACTCAACCATTCCTTGGTAATGATGTACCCGCAGCAATTACACAAGCAGACTTGATGAATATGGATTCTGATCCATTTGGAAATTCACTGGACGACGTGGATAAATTTACTGACTTAGAAATTGAGTTAGGTGAGTATCACGGTTGGTATTACAATTTATCTTCTGCTGGTGAAAAATCCCTTGCAGCAAGTACAGTTATCGGTGGTGTAGCTTATTTCACCACTTATACACCAGCTTCAGCGACAGAAACAGCGAACCAGTGTTCACTAACTGGTGGTTCAGGAAGTTTATACGCTTTCCACTTACATTACGGTACAAAGGTGTATGACAGTTTGAAATTTACTACCTCGAATGATGTTCCTGATACTCCTCAACTTTATTTTGGTGTAGGTGACAGCTGTGTTGATGGTAATAGCGATGGTTACTGTGATGACAACACTGATGAAAAGGTTAAAGAGCAAAGTCAGTTTTTAACCATTGGTCCAGGTATCAAAGGTGAGCAAAATCCACTGAAAGTACAGGAGATCCAAGGTCCAGGTTTAGTTATCGAAGATGGTAAAATTAAACTTGTTAGTGATGCAGTGCCTATTGGCTTTGGCTTTAAAACGCAACAAACTTTCATTTATAAGCAAGAGCGAAACGATAATAGCCAATAATGCACTAAGTGACTGCTCTGCCTTACATGTTAAGGCAGAGCATGTGGTCGCTATTTGAATACTCGCCTTAATTGCATAATTATTGTTAGCCATCTAAGATAAGAACAAATAGAGGTAATTCCTCTAAAAAACAATTATATAGGTTTTTAAAATATGAACTTTATAAGAACAAAGAGTCATAATGGTTTTACGCTAATCGAGCTGATGATTACTGTAGCTATCTTAGGGATCATCGCTAGCATTGCTATTCCTAGTTATTTTGAGCACGTAAAACGTACCGCTCGAACTGAGGCAATTACTTCGTTATTAGATGCAGCTAATAAACAAGAGCAATACTTTGTTGATAATCGAGAATATACAAGCACAATTGCTGATTTAGGTGTTTCTAGTACTACAGAAAATAACTTCTATACCATTACTGTAGAAGTAGACAATAGTGCGGGTACATTTGCATTTAAAGCAACACCTAAATCAGGCCCACCATTACAAGATACCGAATGTAAAACATTGTCTATTTCAGATACGGGTTTAAAAACGTCAACGGGGTCTGCTGATTCAAGCACCTGTTGGGGTAAATAAGCTTTATCAATTATCAGTTTGGCATTTATCAGTATCAATTAATCTAACTCGGCCTATCGGGCTGACCCTAATTGCAAGCCCTTTGAGGCTTGCTTTTATGTATTCTGGGCAGTAGATAAATGTCCCGTTACCTAGCCCCATCGGCATACCTGCTGGGCTAAATGTGACTGAATGACGTGGATAAGTCAGCATATCAAACTTACTTATTGCTTCGATTTCCATTAGTTTAGTATCACCACTTTCAAATACACCTAGTTCGCCTTTGTCTACAAAAACGGTTAACGATTTGTGCCATATAGCTTTGTTGCATCTGTTGTGTTTTAAGGCGCAGAAGGTGACATAGGCATCATTTGTTTGCGCTTTTAGGCGAGTAAACTGCAGCGCTCTTTTCACCGTTTGCATGTTGCTTTCTAAACGGTTTGTAGCCAGAAGTGGCTTATATTCAAATAAGGCGATATGCAGCAGGAGTGATATAATTGATAGCACTACGAGGCTTTCAATTAACGTCGCTCCGTTGAGGCTGCGCAGAGTTGTAAATGCCTTCATCCTTGAAGATTCCAAATTTGCGGCTGTTTATTTAACTATAATTCGAGAAGGTGGGCTGTCAATTTCTGAAGCTTAATTACAGCCATCTGTCGTACTGCCAATATATAAAGCAGTCCCTGAGGCAAATACCTCAAGTTGTTTGTTATTATCGTCATCAGCTTTTGAAGGGCAGTAAGTGAATTTTCCAGTATTTGACGTGAGCATCCCGCTGGTATCAAATGTGATAAAGTTATCACCAGTGAAATTTAACTGACTGTTCTCTGGAACTTCTTCCATGACTCTTAAAATGATATCGCCAACTCTTGGGTTGTAAACACCATTTTGGTTTGAATCGAAAAAGACGAATACAGTACCTTGGCTCCAATCGTTTAAGCATGGAACTCGTCTGTTACTTTCAACTCTTGAAGTGTTGCCACTACAAACAACAATAATTGCATCACTACTTGTTGCTTTTGCTCGTGCAAAGCTGAGTGTACGTTTTAATTCTAATAAGTAGCTCTCAGCTCGGTCATTTTCAAGCATATCTGAGCTATCCCATAGTGCTATCAGTGCAACGATACCCACAATAGCAAGCGTGACCATCAGCTCTAATAATGTAAAACCCCGTTGTAATGATTTCATTGTTGTCTCTATTTTGAATCACTTTGTTTAATAATATCATGATTGCTGATTTAATCACCGTAATTCATAGCTTTGTTTGCCATCAGCAATGGGATTGTCTAAAATCGAGGCAATCGAGAAATAATAAGTAACCCGAAAATGAAAAAAATCGAAGCAATTATTAAACCATTTAAGCTTGATGATGTACGCGAAGCATTATCAGATGTGGGCATCACAGGTATGACGGTAAGTGAAGTAAAAGGCTTTGGCCGTCAAAAAGGACATACCGAGCTTTATCGCGGTGCTGAGTACATGGTGGACTTTTTACCTAAGGTAAAACTAGATATCGTATTAAGCGACGAAGATGTTGACCGTGCTATCGATGTTATCGTTAAAACATCGCAAACTGGTAAAATTGGTGACGGTAAAATCTTTGTCACTGACGTTGAGCGTGTAGTACGTATTCGTACCGCTGAAGAAGATGAAGATGCGATTTAATACAAATTTAAATTAACCGCAAACATTAAAAAAGGCGCCTAAGGCGCCTTTTTTGCTTTTAGTCTATTTTAACGCTTGTTAGCTTCTCGCGTCGCTTTAGCGTGTTCGCTCAACTCAGGTAAACCCAGCTTGTTGTAGCTTTTTTCCATGATCTCTAGTGCTTGATCAAGGTAGCTGCTTTGTGAGTAGTGCTCAACCACATATTTACCACGGTTTGCTGCAGCAAGGTATGCCTCACGCTCATAGTAGTATTCAGCAACTTTTAACTCGTAGCGTGCCATTTTATTCAGTAGCCATACTAAACGTTTTTTCGCTTCTGGTGCGTAGGCACTGTTAGGAAAACGCTTTAAAAGTGTTGATAAATCAGTAAATGCGACACGAGTACGATTTGCGTCTCTGTCGGCACGGTCTACACCAAAATATTCTTGGAATGCGTTTTCATCCGCTTTGATGTTTACCAAGCCACGCATGTAATACATGTAGTCTAAATCTTTGTGGTTTGGGTTTAAACGAATGAAACGGTCGATAGTTGCTAGTGCTTGCTCAGTATTACCTGCTTGATAATGCGCAAATACTAAGTCCATTTGTACTTGTTTTGATAAAGGACCAAAAGGATAGCGAGAATCAATAGCACTTAATAGCTCAATTGCACGAGCATACAAGCCAGAATCTAATGTTTGTTTTGCATCTTCATATAAAGCTTGCGCAGATTTATTAGGAACGCGTTGGATATCTTCTTGGTCTGGTGCTGATGAACAGGCACCTAAGCCAAGTACAGATACTGAAAAAACTATGGCGAACGCACGTTTCCCTATTTTATTTATCATTTTATTTCTTACCTTCGATGTCTTCGGCTAGGCCAAGTGAGGAAAACCGAGTAAACTATACGTATTATATTAAAGCGATTCTAACCCAGTCGAGCACAGCTTGCACTGGTAAATTGGGTAAAGTTACTAATGTCAGAGCAAATTTCTCTCCAAGCCGAGGTTCCAATTGACCTTGGCGGTAAACGTCTAGACCAAGTATTAGCGCAATTGTTCCCTGATTATTCTCGTTCACGCATAAAAACGTGGATTTTGGATGATAAAATCACAGTAAACGGCGAAATATTAAACACACCGCGCGAAAAACTACTCGGTGGCGAAACGGTGAGTGTTGAAACAACCATCGAAGCCCCTCGTGAATACGAGGCACAAAATATCAAATTAAACATCGTTTATGAAGACGATGATATTTTGGTGATCAATAAACCTATGGGATTAGTAGTACATCCAGGGGCGGGTAACCCAGATGGCACGGTATTAAATGCTTTGCTACATCATTATCCTGACATCATTAATGTGCCTCGTGCAGGTATTGTGCATCGTCTAGATAAAGACACCACCGGTTTAATGGTGGTGGCGAAAACAATTCCGGCACAAACTCATTTAGTTTCTGCTTTACAAAAGCGTGAAAACTTCACCCGTGAATACGAAGCAATCTGTAATGGCACAATGACAGCAGGTGGCATGGTTGAAAAACCAATTGGTCGCCATGCAACAAAACGTACTCACATGGCCGTGCATGAAATGGGCAAACCAGCTGTGACGCATTATCGTGTTGCAGAAAAATTCCGTGCACATACACGCTTACGTTTACGCCTAGAAACAGGCCGTACTCACCAAATCCGTGTACACATGGCTTATTTAAATCATCCATTAGTTGGCGATCAACTGTATGGTGGTCGTCCGCGCCCGCCAAAAGGTGCTACACCTGAGCTGTTTCAAATGCTACGCGACTTTAAACGCCAAGCATTACATGCTGTTAAGCTATCAATTGCACACCCAATTACAGGTGAGCTAATGACTTGGCAAGCGCCAATTCCAGATGATATGGCAGCTATGACAGAAGCATTACGCGCTGATACTAAAGCAAACCCAAATATCGAGTTCTAAGCGTTATGTTCAAACCAGCATGGACTGCACCAAACTCTGTTAGCGCGCTGAGTACCACCCGACAGGGTGGTGTTTCGGTTGCACCCTTTGATAGTTTTAATGTGGGTTTACATGTTGGTGATGATGAGCAAGCCGTGCTTGCAAATCGTGCCTTACTTGCAAATCAGCTGCCTAATCCTGCTGTGTGGTTAAACCAAACACATAGCAGCGATGTAGTCGTGATTGATGAAGAGTCTGATTTAAGCGAACTACGCTCTGCTGATGCGCTCTACACCCGTTTAGTAAAGCAGCCGCTTGCTATAATGACAGCAGACTGTTTGCCGGTACTACTTTGTTCGAGTTCTGGGGATGAAGTCGCTGCTGTACATGGTGGCTGGCGTGGTTTAGCGCAAGGTATATTGGCAAACACGGTTTCGCATTTTCAAGCGCCAGCAAGCGATATTATTGCTTGGTTAGGCCCAGCTATTGGTCCTTTACAATTTGAAGTCGGGCAAGAAGTAAGAGAGTGTTTTTGCTCACAAAACCCAGAGCATCAACAAGCTTTTACAGCCAAACATGAAAAATACATGGCTGATATCTATTTATTAGCACGTCAGCAATTAGCACAATTAGGTGTGGTCAAAATGTATGGTGGTGAGCACTGTACTGTTACTGAAAAATCACAGTTTTTCTCTTATCGCCGTGACGGACAAACAGGCCGTATGGCGAGCTTGATCTGGCGCAATTAATACGCCTTTTTTGCGATTAAATTTTCTTCTTTTACTTGAACAAATCACTAAGCATACCCATTAATTAAGCAATTAGATTTTTTAATAGGTAAACCCTTATGCGTTTAGATAGATTTACAAGTAAATTTCAATCTGCGCTTTCAGATGCGCAGTCATTAGCACTTGGGCGCGATCATCAATTTATTGAGCCTGTGCATTTAATGTATTCATTGCTTCAGCAAAATGGTTCAAGTGTGCGTGCGTTACTTGCACAAGCAGGTGTGAGTGCTGATGAGTTAAACACCAAGTTATCCCAAGAAATCGAGAAACTGTTTAAAGTTGAAGGTATTGGTGGCGATGTTCAGCTGTCAAATAACCTGATTTCATTAATTAACTTATGCGATAAATATGCTCAAAAACGAAAAGATAAATTCATTTCGAGTGAGTTGTTTGTTCTTGCCGCGTGTGATGATAAAGGTCCATTAGGTGACATTTTTAAAGCGCTGAATATTACTTCTAGCAAGATCGAATCTGCAATTGAAGCCATTCGTGGTGGCCAAAAAGTAGAAGACCCAAATGCTGAAGAAACTCGTCAGGCATTAAAAAAATTCACCATCGATTTAACTGAGCGAGCAGAGCAAGGTAAGCTTGATCCTGTTATTGGTCGTGATGACGAAATTCGTCGTACTATCCAAGTTTTACAGCGCCGAACTAAAAATAATCCGGTGTTAATTGGTGAGCCAGGTGTAGGTAAAACAGCGATCGCTGAGGGCCTTGCACAACGTATTATCAATGGTGAAGTACCTGAAGGCCTAAAAAACAAGCGAGTGTTATCGCTCGACTTAGGTGCTTTGGTTGCTGGCGCTAAATACCGTGGTGAGTTTGAAGAACGTTTAAAATCAGTATTGAATGAACTTGCCAAAGAAGAAGGCCAAGTCATCCTCTTTATTGATGAAATTCATACTATGGTAGGCGCAGGTAAAACAGACGGTGCAATGGATGCGGGTAATATGTTAAAGCCTGCACTTGCCCGTGGTGAGTTACATTGCGTGGGTGCTACAACTCTTGATGAGTATCGTCAATACATTGAAAAAGATGCGGCACTTGAGCGTCGTTTCCAAAAGGTATTTGTTGATGAACCATCGGTTGAAGACACCATTGCGATTTTACGTGGTTTAAAAGAGCGTTATGAGCTGCATCACTCAGTTGATATTACCGATCCGGCCATTGTTGCCGCGGCGCAGTTGTCGCACCGTTACATCAGCGATCGCCAATTACCAGATAAGGCAATAGATTTAATTGACGAAGCGGGTTCTTCAATTCGTTTGCAAATTGACTCAAAACCAGAGTCTTTAGACAAACTTGAGCGTCGTATTATTCAGTTAAAACTGGAAGACAATGCGTTGGCGAAAGAAAAAGACGAAGCAAGTCAAAAGCGCCGCACCGAAATGCAAGAGCTGATCACTGAACTTGAAGCGCAATACCGCGAACTAGATGAAGTGTGGAATGCTGAGAAGGCCTCACTGCAAGGCACGCAAGTTATCAAAGCAGAGCTTGAGCAGGCACGCCTTGATTTAGACGTGGCGCGTCGTGCCAGCGATTTACAGCGTATGTCTGAACTTCAATATGGTCGTATTCCTGAACTTGAGCGCAAACTCGACCTTGCTTCACAAGCTGAAATGCAAGAAATGAGCTTGCTTAAAAACCAAGTAGGTGAAGACGAAATCGCTGAGATTTTATCGCGTTGGACAGGTATTCCGGTATCGAAAATGCTGCAAGGCGAACGTGAAAAGCTACTGCAAATGGAAGATCAATTACACCACAAAGTGATTGGTCAAGATGAAGCTGTTGTAGCTGTTGCAAATGCAATTCGTCGTTCTCGCGCAGGGCTTGCTGATCCAAATCGCCCAATCGGCTCATTCTTATTCTTAGGCCCAACAGGGGTGGGTAAAACTGAGCTGACCAAAGCACTCGCCAGCTTCATGTTTGACACTGAAGATGCCATGGTGCGCATTGATATGTCGGAGTTTATGGAGAAACATTCGGTGGCACGTTTAGTCGGTGCACCTCCGGGTTATGTTGGCTATGAAGAGGGTGGCTATTTAACTGAAGCGGTACGCCGTCGTCCGTATTCCGTCATTTTATTGGATGAAGTCGAAAAAGCGCACCCTGATGTATTTAACATCTTACTGCAAGTTCTTGATGATGGGCGCTTAACGGATGGTCAGGGCCGTACCGTTGATTTTAAAAATACGGTGATCATCATGACCTCTAACTTGGGTTCAGATATTATCCAAGAGCAAGCAGGTTCAAATGATTATGCCGGGTTAAAAGAAAAAGTGATGGGCGTATTAGTTAGTCAGTTCCGCCCTGAGTTTATTAACCGAATCGACGAAACCGTGGTATTCCATCCACTTGCTAATGAGCACATTAAGGAAATTGCAGATATTCAGTTAAGTAAGCTACGTGAGCGATTAACTGAAAAAGGCTACATTCTTGAAGTTACGGATGCAGCTTTAGACCGCATCGCTGAAAGTGGTTTTGATCCTGTGTATGGGGCAAGGCCTTTAAAACGTGCTATTCAACATACCATTGAAAACCCATTAGCACAGCGCCTGCTCGGAGGGGATTACCAACCAGGTGCCATCATCCATATTGATGCTGATGAGAATGGACTTGTTTTCTCGAGTCGTTAATTAGCCCTAAAAACAAAAGCCGCATCAATTATGATGCGGCTTTTTTGTATCAGTTAAGTTTAAACTTTAAAGGTTAACAGCATATCGTTAACTTTGCGTGAGCCTTCAACAAGCCCCGCTGCATCTTTAGCCACGTTGTAGCTAAGCTTTAAGTTCTCTTCGCTGTGTCCTTTAATGCTTTCTACATTTTCGCGTATATCGGTGCTGACAACTTGTTGTTCCTCAGCAGCCGTCGAAATCTCCGTCGCAAGGCCTGATATTTCATCAATTTGTGCGAAGATGCTCGCAAGCTCAGTTTGAGTGTGAGCAGTCGTATCAACACAACTATCTGCTTGCGCTTTAGTTGATTGCATCACTTTAGACCAGCTAAATAACGTATCTTGGATCTCTTTAATTGAGCTATGAATTTGTGCCGTCGCATTTTGCGTGCGTGAAGAAAGTGCGCGTACTTCATCTGCTACAACCGCAAAACCACGGCCATGTTCACCGGCACGTGCTGCCTCAATTGCTGCATTCAGCGCTAATAAGTTCGTTTGTTCAGCAATGCCTTCAATCTCACTCATTACTTGGCCTATTTTGTCGGCTTCACTAGCAAGAGAATTAGCGGTAGTGGCTGCTTGCTCTACTTGGTTAGCTAGATCAGTCACCATGCTGCTATTATCTTCAATATGCAGTTTGATATCGTTACAGCTTTGGTAAGTGGTTTTAACCTTATCAGCAGTGTGATGGGTATTAGCTGAAATCTCGCCGATAGTTGCACTCATTTGTGTCATTGCCGTAGCAATATCACTTAAACGTTGGCCTTGTGCAGCAATACCTTGCTCGGTTAGTGACGATTGTTTATCTAAGTTGGTAGCAATGTCTTTAAATGAGTAAGTAGAGTCTTTAACACGACCTAATACAGTTCTAAGCTTAGCGAACAGCATTTGCTGATTATAGGCAGCAATACTAAATGGGTGCGAGCCCGAATACACATAACGTGATACTGAATCAAACTCTGCACGTTGCTGCTTTAAATGTCTTGGCGTAACTACGAGTTCGTCATAATTTAAAGCAAAAAGTAGTACTACAAGGACACAGGCGGTTAAAGCAATCATCCATGAGGCGGCCACAGCTAAACCAACAATGCCTGCAATTAATAAAATCGCAGACACTATTTGTCTAAGTGAAATATTCTCACGAAATGATGCGACTGATTTACCGTCATTAATTTTAGTGTAAAGGGCCATCGCACGGGTTTTTAATTGCTCAGATGGTTTGGTACGCACTGATTGATAGCCAACTAACTGGCCATGTTCATATATAGGTGTAACGAACGCATCAACCCAATAGTAGCGACCATCTTTACAGAGGTTTTTTACCATGCCACGCCAAGAGTGGCCCTCTTTAAGTTTTTCCCACATCTCTTTAAATGCCGCTTTAGGCATATCAGGGTGGCGTACAATATTATGATTTTTTCCGAGAAGCTCTTCTTCGGTGTAACCTGCTATAGTACAAAATTCCTTATTTACGTATGTGATTACACCGCGTAAATCTGTGGTAGAGACAAGCTCTTGATTATCTGAGTATGTCACTTCTTGATTGACGATTTCTTGCCCACGACGCATATGAGTCCTCGAAATATACTTTTTTATGGTGTGCGGATTATAGTCTCAGAAAAATGTAAGGGAAGGGGGGACATAGTGTTAACTGTGAAACTTTTAATAATTTCATCTTCCCTTTGATCTAAAACAATATCTTGCCTGAATTATTATGTTTAGCCTCAGTCTTTTATATTAGTTAAAAGGTCTAATATCCTCAAGGAAAAAGCCTAAATTGTATTTTTAACCGTTTTAGCAACAATGAAGTGCCACCAAAGCAATTGTATATTGTGACTCACAATGGCAAGATTGAGCTTCAAGTGTATGGGTAAATAATGAAACTGATATTTCTGACTTGAGTAATTGTTTTTTGCCCCCATACACTTAGGATTAAAGCCACGCGGCTCGAGGAAGCATTTTTGATAAAACATGATTTAAATAAAACGCTAGAAGCGTTAACGGCACAATTTCCTAACGCAATTAATGGGATTCAACGTGGTATCGAGCGAGAAGCATTAAGGATAAAACCAAGTGGTGTTATCTCACAGCAAGGTCATCCACAAGGCGTAGGTAGCGCTTTAACGAATGATCATGTCACCACTGATTTTTCAGAATCACTTTTAGAATTTATCACTCCGGTTAGTACATCTGCAGAGCAAACACTCGCGCAGCTAAAAGACTTGCAAAAGTTCACCTTATCGCAGATGGGCGATGAGCTGTTATGGCCGATTAGTATGCCATGCTTTATTGAACATCAAGATGACATTGTACTCGCACAGTTTGGTGACTCAAACATTGGCCGCATGAAAACACTTTACCGTGAAGGCTTAAAGAACCGTTATGGCAGCATGATGCAGGCCATTGCCGGTGTGCATTTTAATATCTCTTTCCCAGAGAGCTTATGGCAAAGCCTGTATAGCTTAAACGGCAACCAAGGTACATTAGCTGAGTCTATTTCGAATGGCTATTTAGGGCTTATTCGTAACTTTAAGCGTGAGCTTTGGTTGATCAGCTTTTTATTTGGTGCATCACCAGCATTATGTAGTTCATTCTTACAAGGGCGCGCGACTGATTTACCATTCAAAAAGCTAGGTAAAGGTACCCTTTACTTAGAAGTGGGTACAGCGCTGCGTTTGGGTAACCTTGGTTACACTAACAGTGCACAATCGTCTTTACGTGTTATGTATAACTCACTCGAAGAATATGTAGCAGGCTTAAAAGAGGCGATTCATACACCATCAGATATTTATGGCCATATAGATGACTACACGAGTGCTGAGCCAAAGCAATTAAATAAAAATATTCTGCAAATCGAAAACGAGTTTTACTCGCCAATTCGTCCTAAGCGCAATGCAGCATCGGGCGAAACACCAACCGATGCATTACTTCGCGGCGGTATAGAATACATCGAGGTACGTGCGCTTGATGTTAACCCGTTTAGCGAAACGGGTATCGATTTACAACAAATTCGTTTCTTAGACGTATTCTTAACTTATTGCCTCTTGAATGACTCGCCAGAAATGGATTGGCAAGAGCAAAAATTAAGTACCACTAACCTTGATGCGGTTGTCAATGAAGGTCGAGACCCAGAGCTAATGCTCAACAAGCAGGGGGAGATGGTGCGTCTAACTGATTGGGCCGAGACAATTTTTACTCAGCTATCTGAGGTTGCCCGTTACATGGATAATGCATATGGCGTGAGTTATTACAGCGAAACCATAGCTGAGCTTGCAACCTGGGTGAACAGCCCAAGTAAAACGTTCTCTGGCAAATATGTTAGTGCGCTGGCAAAAGAGAACCAGGATAATGGTCATTTCGCTTTAGCACTTGCACAGCAGTACAAGCAAAGCCACCTTGATGCTGATTACCAATTTTATGATCAAGCATTTTTGGCAAAGCAAGCGGTTGACTCTGTGCTTAAAGAGCGTGAAGTTAAAGCGGCAGACAGTGTATCTTTCACTGAATTTTTAGATGACTATTTTGCTAAAGCTTAGTATGGTGAAGGCATAAAAAAACGCAGCCTAGGGAGGCTGCGTCAAAGATTCTTCAGGGATGAAACAATGCTATACTGCTGCATTCATAAGTTCAGACTGACCTGATGAGAAAAAGTTCAGCGAGATCCATAAAAAAATGAAAAAAAGTATAATTATTTTATCGCTGGCCGCATCTTTGGCTGGTTGTGCAACGGCTCCCCCTGAGCAACCTCATGATATATGTAAGATTTTTGAAGAAAAACCTGACTGGTATTACGATGCTCGTGATGCACAAGAAAAATGGGGTTCGCCAAAACATGTGCTAATGAGCATGATGTATCAAGAAAGCTCATTCCGCCATGATGCAGCGCCACCAATGGAATACTTCTTATGGGTAATTCCAATCGGACGTGCTAGCTCTGCATATGGCTACTCTCAAGCAAAAACCCCAACATGGTCAGATTACATTCGTGAAACAGGTAACAGCGGTGCAGACAGAGATGATTTTGATGATGCTATCGATTTTATGGCCTGGTTCGTTTACAAAACTCATAAAGTAAATGGTATATCGAAATGGGACGCCTACGCGCAGTACCTAAATTACCACGAAGGGTGGGGCGGCTATAAGCGAGGCACTTATAAAAGTAAAAAATGGCTAATGAGCGTTGCTAATAAAGTTAAACATCGAGCTAGCCGCTATGGCGCACAACTTAAAAAGTGTGAAGCCGATTTAGACAAAAACTGGTTTGAACGCTTATTTAGTTAATGCATAAATTGAAAGCCCGCATCAATTAGCGGGCTTTTTGTTAGCTATTTACCAGGGAACTGGTGAATGTGAACATCCCTTTGCGGGAATGGAATAGTGATATCAGCGGCGTCAAAGGCAATTTTAACGCGTTCGTATAAGCCAAAATACACTGGCCAGTAGTTATCAGACTCAACCCACGCCCATACCAACATGCCAATATGGCTTTCACCGTGCTGGCTAACATGAACCGATGGTTTTTTATCTTCTATATCTTTTAGTATTAAATCATAGTCATTAAGCACGCTCATAAGCACATCACGGGCTTTATGGACATTATCTCCATAACTAATGCCAAATTCGATAGCAACGCGGTGTGTTGGCTCTGAAAACTTATTCTTAACGCAGCCATTTGATAGCGTGCCATTAGGAATAATGATTTTTTCATTGTCGTAGGTGAGTAAAACAGTGACAAAAATTTGTATCTCAACAACTGTACCCATGTAGCCTTGCGCTTCGATTACATCGCCAACTTTAAAAGGCTTAAAGAACAGGATAAGCACGCCACCTGCAAAGTTAGCAAGGCTACCTTGAAGAGCCATGCCGACCGCAAGGCCTGCAGCACCTAGCATTGCGATAAACGACGTGGTTTCTATGCCAATCATAGAAGCAACAGATATCAGCAACAGTACTTTTAAAATGACCGAGATAAAGGAGACTAAAAAGTGCGTAAGGCCAACTTCAAACTTGACCTTGTTCATTGATTTTTCGGCCATATTAGCAATTCTACCAATTAACCACCAACCTATAATTAAAACCAGTATTGCTAGAATAAACTTTGGCCCGTAAAGCATCAGCAATTCGATAGCTTGGTTATAGATTTTCTCGATTGATATTTCGTCCATTATTTTCCCTTTTATATCAATATATGCAAAAGAAAATAATAGTAGAGGAATTCGTGTTCGGGTGTGCGGGATAGCTAATAAAATGTGAATCTTCAGAGGTAATTCAGCTATAAGTAACAAAAAAGGAGTAGCAAGCTACTCCTTTTGTTTAGATGGTGTAGAAAATTATTCTGTACGTTTGCTTGGAATAACTTTAACTAACTTCACCATATTTTCTTTTATCTCGATAACTTCAATAGGGTATCCGGCAATACGCAAACTTAGGTTTGAGTCTGGGATGTCCTCTAAGTATTCAACAATTAAACCACTTAGCGTTTTCGGGCCATCAATCGGTAGCTCCCAACCCATTTCTTTATTTAAATCACGAATATTGGCACCGCCATCAACAAGTACTGAGCCATCATCTTGCTCTGTTACTTCTTCACTCGGTGTACGCGTTTGCGTTGTAGTGAAATCACCCACTACTTCTTCAAGAATATCTTCAAGGGTTACTAGACCTTGAATATCACCATACTCATCGACAACTAAGCCAATACGTTCTTTTGATTGCTGAAACTTAAGTAGTTGCGTGTTCAGTGATGTGCCTTCAGGAATAAAGTAGATTTCACGTACCGCACGCAGTAGTGATGGTTTATCAAACTGCTCTTTCGTTAATAGACGCAGTGCATCACGTGAGTGAATAAAGCCAACAGCATCATCAATTTGGTCACGATACAACAGTACACGGGTGTGCTGTGCATGAGTAAGTTGGCGGCTGATAAGCTTCCAATCATCATTGATATCAATAGCAACAATTTCGTTGCGTGGGATCATGATATCTTCAACAGTGACTTGCTCTAAATCTAAAATTGAAGTCAGCATGCTTTGGTGGCGAGCAGGTAATAGTGCACCTGATTCGTTCACCACCGTTTTTAATTCTTCTTTACTTAAGCTGTGCTCTTCAATTTGTGCTGTGGTAATGCCAAACAAGCGTAACATGCCGTTGGTCATCCAGTTTACGATAACCACAAACGGGAAAAGGATTTTCAAAAGGCCTTTGAGCACAATTGAGCTTGGAAAAGCAACCTTCTCTGGGTATAGCGCAGCAAGTGTTTTTGGCGTTACTTCGGCAAAGATTAAAACAACCAGTGTTAGCGCGCCGGTTGCAATAGCGATACCGAGATCACCATACAAACGAATACCAATAATCGTTGCAACCTGTGCTGCAGCGATGTTTACAAGGTTATTACCAATTAAGATCAGACCAATGAGTCTGTCAGGGCGACTTAATAGTTTGCTGACGCGCTTCGCTGCACGGTGATCTTCTTTAGCAAGATGACGCAGGCGAATACGGTTGATTGACATAATTCCAGTTTCAGAACCAGAAAAATAAGCAGAAATAAGTATCAATAATCCCAATATAATAAACAGGGTACTAGTCGATATGTCGTCCAAGGATGGATCCTTTTTTTATAAATCAGTGCATATTAAGCTAGAGACAGCTTGCTGAGTCAAGTTAAAACTTATTTAGAACCACTTCTTGGATGAAACGGCTGCCAAAATAAGCAAGTGACAAGATAAAAGCGGCTATCATGATCGAAAATACCACAGGCTTACCACGCCAGCCTTGGCGTAAATGACCTACAGTGACCACAGTGAAAATTAGCCAAGCAATTAATGATAAGACCGTTTTGTGGATAAACTCACTGGCAAACATTCCCTCTAAGAAGATGAACCCAGAAAGGAGAGCAAAAGTCAGTAAGATAGTACCCAGCGTGAGTAATTGATATAGCTGACGCTCAACCACCATCAAAGGAGGGAGGTGGCTGTGTACAATTGCCAAGTCTTTGCGTTTGAGGCGCTTATCAATAAAGTAGAACTGGACTGCATAAAGTGTTGAGATTATCAAAACACAATAGGCTAGCAGTGATAACGATATGTGAGTAACTAAACCAAGCTCAACATCGATTGACTGTAAAATCACATGATGCGGTATAAACAAACTGGCAAGGGTCAGTAAGGCTGCAAAACCATAAACAACTGGCAACAATAAAGTCGCGGGGAATTTGAGAGACACAGCAGTCACCGACACCACAATGACCCAACAGGTTAATAAGGCAACGTTGACGATACTTAAATCTTGGCCGTCAGCACGAAAAACTGAATTAACCAGTAATAGCATATGAGCAAGGATAGCCACAGTGCTAAGAATGACTGTGAGTTTTTGGCTTGGACCTTGTTTGTGAAAAAGGCGTGATAGCACATGTGACGTTGCTAACACATAAAACAAACTAGCAATAATAGTTAAACTAATAATCATCGTGTTTTGGCCACTTAATTTATATCGATAAATCCTTGTCTCTTTGATGCCATTGTATTTTATAGCAAGGCAAAAGCATAGAGTTTGTAAAAAGAAACTCAAACTGCACACTTGAACACTGTATTGTCGACCACCATTTACGGTATACTGCTAGGAATTAAATTTTAATATTGCCTGTATTGTCGCCAAACTTGTTTGATTTATGTACATTGCAGGTGCAACACGTTTTATCGGAACCTTTACATGTTTGAGAATCTCCAAGAACGCTTAGGTAAAACCTTAAAAAATATCAGTGGCCGCGGACGCCTAACTGAAGACAATATAAAAGATACATTACGCGAAGTCCGCATGGCATTTTTGGAAGCGGACGTAGCATTACCTGTTGTTCGTGAGTTCGTTAAGCAAGTTAAAGAACGCGCTGTAGGTGTTGAAGTAACAAAGAGCTTAAGCCCTGGCCAAGTCTTTATAAAGATTGTTCGTGAAGAACTTGAAAAAGCCATGGGTGAAGCTAATGAAGAGCTAAGCCTTAATGCACAGCCGCCAGCGGTCGTGATGATGGCGGGTTTACAAGGTGCTGGTAAAACGACCAGTGTTGGTAAACTAGCTAAATTCTTAAAAGAGCGTAAAAAGAAATCTGTATTAGTTGTGAGTGCTGACGTTTACCGTCCGGCAGCAATCAAACAGCTTGAAACACTTGCTGATGAAGTGGGTGTTGAGTTCTTCCCAAGTGACATTTCACAAAAGCCGGTTGATATTGCAAACAATGCGATTTCGCACGCGAAGAAGAAATTCATTGATGTGGTATTAGTTGATACCGCAGGTCGTTTACACGTCGATAACGACATGATGGACGAGATCAAAGCACTTCACAGCGCGATTAACCCAATCGAAACCTTGTTCGTTGTTGATGCGATGACAGGTCAAGATGCGGCAAACACTGCAAAAGCATTTGATGAGGCGCTTCCTCTAAGTGGTGTGATCTTAACTAAGACCGATGGTGATGCCCGTGGTGGTGCTGCATTATCGATTCGTCATATTACCGGTAAGCCAATTAAGTTTATGGGTGTGGGTGAGCGCACTGATGCTCTTGAACCATTCCACCCTGACCGTATTGCTTCTCGTATCCTAGGTATGGGTGATGTACTTTCATTAATCGAAGAAGTCGAAATGAAAGTAGATAAAGAGAAAGCCGCTAAAGTTGCCGAAAAAGTATTTAAAGGCGATGGTTTCACATTAGATGACTTTGCTGAGCAACTTCGTCAGATGAAGAACATGGGCGGTATGATGTCGATGCTTGATAAGCTGCCAGGCATGCAAAACCTACCAGACGCTGTAAAAGGCCAGATGGGTGATAAAACTTTCGTACAAATGGAAGCTATCATCAACTCTATGACGCCAAAAGAGCGTGCTCGCCCGGAAATCATCAAAGGCTCACGTAAAAAACGTATTGCTGCAGGTTCTGGCACTCAGGTGCAAGAAATCAATAAACTGCTTAAGCAATTTACGCAAATGCAGAAGATGATGAAGAAGATGAAAGGCAAAGGTGGCATGAAGAAAATGATGCGCGGCATGAAAGGCATGTTACCACCAGGTATGATGGGTGGCGGCCCTAAATTTTAATAGTGCTGTCTATTAAGTGTATAAAAAGGAGCATATAGCTCCTTTTTTTGTAGATAATTTATGCGTAGTTGTTAGCTGCATGTAAGATTTAAAGCCCAGATCAGTGTTTAATCAACTAAACTTACATTTTGCAGCAGTTCTTACTTGCAATGTTGCAAAAAACTCGTACAATTCCCCAGCTTCCCGTACTGGGGAGTAAATCTTATTAATGAAAACAGTCAATCTAATGTAGAGGACGGTATGGTAACTATTCGTTTGCAACGTGGTGGCGCTAAAAAACGCCCTTTCTATCAAATTGTGGTTGCGGATAGCCGTTTCTCGCGTGACGGTCGCTTCATCGAGAAAGTAGGTTTCTTTAACCCAATCGCTTCTGGTCAGGAAGAAAAAGTACGTTTAGATTTATCTCGTGTTGATCACTGGGTAGGTCAAGGCGCATCTCTTTCAGATCGCGTAGCTAAGTTAGTTAAAGACGCTCGTAAAGCGGCTTAATAGGCGTAAGAGTAACCATGAGTCAAGAGAACACCTCGTATATTACAGTAGGAAAGCTCGGTGCCCCGTATGGTATAAAGGGCTGGCTTAAGGTGCATTCATTTACTGATGATCCCGAAGGGATCTTCGATTTCAGCCCATGGTTGATAGGGCAACAAGGTAAATGGCAGACCTTAGAAGTGGTCGACTGGCGTCGCCACAACAAAGGCTTTATCGCTAAAGTTGCGCAAGTAAACGACCGAGACGAAGCAATGGCTTTAACCAATGCAGAAATCTCAGTAGATGCAGCGCAGCTACCAGAATTACCGCAAGGTGAATTCTATTGGCGAGATCTGATCGGCATGTCTGTTGTAACTGATAAAGGTTATAACTTAGGCACTGTTGATGACCTAATGGAGACAGGGTCAAATGACGTTTTGGTTGTGAAAGCAAACAAAAAAGATGCATTTGGCCAAGCAGAGCGTTTAATTCCTTTCTTAACAGATTCTGTTATTAAAGAAGTTAAACATGATGCAAGAGAAATTACCGTAGACTGGGACCCAGGGTTTTAATGTCACAAACGAGTTCGCTATGGGTAGGGGTGATAAGCCTTTTCCCGGACATGTTTGATGCGATTACCACCCAAGGGGTAACAGGTCGCGCAGTTAAAAATGGTCTAATCGACTTTAACTGTTGGAACCCACGTGACTATGCTACTGATAAGCATAGAACTGTGGATGATCGTCCTTACGGGGGCGGTCCTGGCATGTTAATGATGGTTGAACCATTGAAACAAGCTATCCTTGACGCTAAAAAAGCGGCAGGTGATGGTGCAAAAGTAATTTATATGTCACCGCAAGGGCGCAAATTAGATCAGCAAGGTGCAAGCGAGCTTGCACAATCAGAAAAGCTGATTTTAATTGCAGGTCGCTATGAAGGTATAGATGAGCGAATTATAGAATCATACGTTGACGAAGAATGGTCAATTGGTGATTTTATTTTAAGTGGTGGTGAGCTACCCGCGATGACGCTAATTGATGCAGCAGCACGATTAGTACCAGGGGTGTTAGGTCATAACCAGTCAGCTGAGCAGGATTCATTTTCGAATGGCTTGCTTGATTGTCCTCACTATACACGGCCAGAGACATTGGATGATAAACAGGTGCCTGCTGTATTACTCAGCGGAAACCACCAAGAAATCGCTAAGTGGCGCACAAAGCAATCACTTGGTAGAACTTGGCTTCGTCGTCCTGACTTGTTGCATAACCTAGCTCTGACTGAGGAGCAAGCGGCACTCCTTGCTGAATTTCAGCAAGAGTACCAACAAGCTTGTGGCTAGAAGACAGTTACACCTAGGAAAGTGAGAAATATAATGGCAAAAGTAAACCAAAATATTATTAAAGCGCTTGAAGAAGAGCAGCTTAAAACAGACGTACCAGCATTCGGCGCTGGTGATACAGTAGTTGTACAGGTACGTGTAAAAGAAGGTAACAAAGAGCGTCTACAGGCCTTTGAAGGTGTTGTAATCGCTAAGCGTAATCGTGGTCTTCACTCAGCATTCACAGTTCGTAAAATCTCGAGCGGTGAAGGTGTTGAGCGTGTATTCCAAACGCACAGCCCTCTTATCGATAGTATCTCAGTTAAACGTCGCGGTGCTGTTCGCCGTGCGAAACTTTACTATCTACGTGAGCGTTCTGGTAAATCTGCACGTATTAGAGAAAAACTTAACTAATACGCGCTGTTTTACAACGCAAAATAAAACGGGTTGCAGCCTTAGGTTGCAACCCGTTTTGGTTTTTATACCACAAAAAAATTTCTCTCCCCTGAGAAATACTCCCTTCTAAATTATCTGTTATCCCTTTATGAGCTATGCTACATGCACGTTAGGGCTTTGTGCTTTGGCTGTTATCCTGTTACTATAATTTGTATTAAAAGCTTTACTTTTTTGTATATAAATATTTACGTTTTAAGGGTTTGAGGTGTGGTAACGTGGTAACAGTGAATGATCTAGCTGATTTAAGAGCAGGAATAGATGAATGTGATGCGCAATTGGTGGCATTACTGGCAAAGCGTAATGGGATTACAGAAAAAATAGGCGCAATTAAGCAACAAATCGGTGCTCCATTACATGCACCTGATCGCGAGGCTGATTTACTCGCGGCACGTCGTCAAGAAGCAATCGCACAAGGGGTTAACCCTGAGTTAGTTGAGGACATCCTACGCCGTATGATGCGTGAAGCTTATCAGAATCAGCAAGGTAGCCTTGCTTGTGTTGCGCCTCAGTTATCACCTATTGTAATTGTTGGTGGTGAAGGTGCAATGGGCCAGTTGTTTGCACAACAGTTTACTCGTTCAGGTTATGAAGTGCGTATTTTAGATAAAGCACAGCAAGCACAAAGTGAAACGATATTAAAAGGGGCAAAATTGGTTCTTGTCAGTGTGCCAATTAATGCACTTGAGCAAATCGTCGCAGCATTGCCAACACTTGATGATGACTGTTTGCTGGTTGATATTACCTCTGTTAAGCAAAAGCCTTTAAAAGCACTTATGGCGGCTCATAGCGGCCCAGTAGTTGGCTTACACCCCATGTTTGGCCCAGATATTTCACACTGGGTAAAGCAAACGGTCGTCGTGTGTGAAGGGCGAGATCATGAAGTGGCTAAAGGGTTAATGGCACAACTACAAGTTTGGGGCTGTCAAGTAGTTGAAATGGATGCTAAAAAACACGATGAAGCAATGCAGATCATTCAGGTTATGCGCCACTTAACAACCTTTGTATATGGCCAGTTTCTTGCCAAGCAAAGCCATACACTTGCAGAGCTTCGCAGCTGCTCATCACCCATTTATCAATTAGAGTTAATGATGGTAGGGCGCTTATTTGCCCAATCGCCAGAGCTTTACTCTGACATCATGTTAGCGCAATTCGACGATGTAGAAGCACTGCTTGCCAACTACCAAGATACTTTTGCAGACACGCTAGAAAAGCTAAAAGCTGGGGATAAAGCATCATTGATTGCCGCATTTGCTGATGCAAAAGAATACTTCTCTGATGCAACTGCACATTTCTTAACGCAAAGCCGCAGCTTACTTAATAAAGCAAACGACGCGAAAGTACTTGATTAAATGCCTCTTATTTAGCAAAAAAGAGCTCTAGCAAAAAAGCCCGCATCAAACGGGCTTTTTAGTTGCAAATGTTTTGTTTTAAATAATCGTTTTAATGACCACCTAATGAGCCAGGTAACGCACCGCTGTGGTGATTGATTAATCCCCATTGATAAAGTAAGTCAGTCATATCTGAAAGGCTGAATAAGGTCATGCTCAAGCCAACAATCGTCAACACTATGGTATAAGGTAGCGCCATGTATACCATGCGTCCATAAGATAGCCTTAACACAGGGGCTAATGTTGATGTAAGCAAGAATAAGAATGCAGCTTGTCCATTTGGTGTAGCAACACTTGGCAGGTTGGTACCGGTATTAATTGCTACAGCTAACAAATCAAACTGATCACGGGTAATTTGACCTGCCTGTAACGCAGCAGCCACTTCATTGATATACACAGTACCCACGAAAACGTTATCGCTGACCATCGACAGAATACCGTTGGCAATAAAGAACATCACTAGTTGCAGCTGACCTTCAAAGGTAAGCACCCATGCGATCACAGGTGTAAATAAATGCTGGTCAATAATAACGGCAACGATAGAGAAGAAAACGCAAAGTAATGCTGTGAATGGTAGGGCTTCTTCAAATGCTTTACCTAACTGGTGTTCTTCAATAATACCAGCACTGGCTGTGGCAAAAATAATTACAGACAAACCAATTAAACCAACAGTGGCTAGGTGAAGGGCTAAACCTATGATCAACCAAACAGCAATGAAAGCTTGAATCGCTAGGTTCACTTTGTCGCGTGTGGTGCGTTTTTTCTCAAGCTTTTTAGCATGATCCGATAAAATCGTGTGGATGGGGGCAGGGAGTTTTGCGCCGTAACCAAAGGCTTTGGTTTTTTCGAGTAAGAAAGTAGTAGCAATACCGGCGATCATAACGGGTAAAGTAATAGGCAACATTCGGAAGAAAAATTCGCCAAATAACCAGCCAGCACGCTCTGCAATGATCAAGTTCTGTGGCTCACCTACCATGGTACAAACACCGCCTAAGGCAGTACCAATTGATGCATGCATTAATAAGTTACGAAGAAAAGCACGAAACTCTTCAAGCTCCTGACGATTGACAGGGCGAACTTGGTTATCGTCATTAATATCATGCTCGCTGCTAGAGTCTTTTCCTGATGCAACCTTGTGGTAAATACTGTAAAAGCCCATCGCGACAGCAATAACAACGGCCATCACCGTTAACGCATCTAAGAAAGCAGATAAAAAAGCCGCAGCAATCGTGAACGACAGCGACAATACGGTTTTACTTCGCACCGAAACAACCAGCTTTGTGAAGATATACAAAAGCAAGTCTTTCATAAAATAGATGCCGGCAACCATAAAGATAAGTAACAGGATCACATCGATATTCTGAACTATTTCATGTTCAACTTGGCCGGCGGTTGTCATGCCGATAAATAAGGCCTCAATTGCTAATAAGCCTCCCGGTTGTAGCGGGTAACATTTAAGCGCCATGGCGAGTGTAAAAATAAACTCTAGCACTAACACCCATCCTGCCAGGTAAGGGTTAAGTTGAAATAACACCGGGTTGATTAGTAAAAACGCAATAATGGTGTATTTATACCACTGTGGTGAAGTCCCCAAAAAATTTTTAAATATTGCTGGTAAAACGCGCTGCTGCATGGCCGTACCTTTTAATAGTGCTGGTTGTTATTGTTAATATTTGGAAATTCAATATACCGAAAGTATTGTTATTTGGTGTACTTTTAATCCAAAAGGTCATTTATTTATCGAGATTTTACAGATTTTTATGCACTGCGGAGTTAGTTTACTTGTTAGTTGCTGATCATCTGGTACAATCAGTGAGTTGAACACCAAATGCGGTAAAAGTAGTTGCTAACTCAAGTGGAAATTGGATGAGAATTTTTAAAGCGAAAAGCCCAGCAGGTTTTGCTGAAGAATACATTGTTGAATCTATTTGGAATGGTGACTTTCCGCCTGGCTCAATTCTTCCTGCTGAACGTGAATTGTCAGAGCTGATTGGTGTAACACGTACAACCTTACGTGAAGTACTTCAGCGTCTAGCCCGTGATGGCTGGCTAACGATTCAACACGGTAAACCTACCCGTGTAAATAACTTCTGGGAAACCTCGGGTCTTAACATTTTAGAGACGCTAGCACGTCTTGATGAAGACAAAATGCCAGAGCTTACAGACCAATTACTTTCTGCTCGCACTAATATCAGCGCAATTTATACCCGTGCGGCTATTAAACTTGCCCCAGAGCGTGTAATTGAAATTTTATCGCAAAGTGAAGAACTTGAAGACAGTGCTCAAGCATTTGCTGATTACGATTATAAAGTTCACCATGAATTAGCAGTAGCAGGTAATAATCGTATCTATGTGCTTATCTTAAATGGTTTTAAAGGTTTCTACTCAAAAATTGGCTGCCATTACTTCTCTGATTCACGTACTCGTGAATTAGCGCGTCAGTTTTATAAAGACCTAACAGAGCTTGCTGAGCGTCGTGAGCATGACGGTGCGATTTCTATGATGCGTAAATATGGTCATCAAACAGGTGAAATCTGGCAGCAAATCCGTGGTGATATGCCAGAAGATATCATGGACTAAGCGTCTGTATTGATATTCATTTAAGGACCCAGCTAAAAGCTGGGTTTTTTGTGTTCTGTGGGTCAATTTGCACACTAATATAGAGTTATCTCAATCCACGTTTATAGCGAATCAATTTTTCCGATTAAGCATATCGTTTTTTTCGATTGTTCATTTGTCTGTAACCTCATTAAACTATCTTGCAAATTATCAATACTTACTCTTGGTTTTTGATTTTTAGTAACCATATCTAAGTGAGTATTGCATAGGCAATTGGAAATAAACTCAAATATTTGGAGATAAAAATGGGTGTATTAGTTGGCCGTCAGGCACCAGACTTTACTGCAGCAGCTGTTCTTGGTAACGGTGAAATCGTTGAAAACTTCAACCTAAAAGAAACTATCAAAGGTAAAAAAGCAGTTATCTTCTTTTACCCGTTAGACTTCACTTTCGTTTGTCCTTCAGAGCTAATCGCTTTCGACAAGCGTTTTGAAGAGTTCCAAAAGCGTGGCGTTGAAGTAATCGGTGTTTCTATCGATTCACAATTCTCACACAATGCATGGCGTAACACTGCCGTTGCTGACGGTGGTATTGGTCAAGTTAAATATGCACTAGTTGCAGACGTTAAACACGAAATCTGTCAAGCATACGACGTTGAGCACCCAGAAGCAGGTGTTGCTTTCCGTGGTTCTTTCCTAATCGACGAAGAAGGTAACGTACGTCACCAAGTAGTTAACGACCTTCCACTAGGCCGTAACATCGACGAAATGATCCGCATGGTTGACGCGCTAGCGTTCCACAGCGAGCACGGTGAAGTATGTCCAGCTGGTTGGACTGAAGGTAAAAAAGGTATGGACGCAAGCCCTGCAGGTGTTGCTAAATTCCTTTCTGAAAACGAAGGTGACCTATAATCTAGGCCTTAGTTAAAGAATTAAAAAACCCGCCAATTGGCGGGTTTTTGTTTTTAAGCTCAACGAGATTAGTTAAAGCGCATTGTTAGCTTAGTATAGAAATAACGACCACGTGGGTTATGTACGCTTGATACATAGCCATATAAGTCGCCATCACCATCACCGATTGCAAACGGAGGATCTTCATCAAACACGTTATTCACACCCACAGAAAGTTTGATTTTCTCTGAGAAGTTATACGCAGTTTGTAAATCAACTAGCGTTTGTGAATCAACCATACGTGATGTGTTGCTATCAAAGTCTAGATTACCGTCAAAGTCGATATCTGGCGTATCTTCAAACTCGCCAGTGTAACTAACGTTTACATTAGTATTGAAGTCACCCATTTCCCAGTTTGTTGAGAAAATCCAACGGTTTTCAGGGTAACGGTACTCGCCAGTGTAATCGCGGCCATCTTTCTTAAATTCGTTTTGGTAAGCCCATTCTAAATTGAATTTTAAGAAGCCATAATCGTTCATCGCATGCGTGTAGTTAGCCGATACATCGACACCAGATACCTCTTGTGATGAAACGTTTTCAAAGGTGCTGTAAACTTTTTGGATTACACCTAAACTCTGACCATTTTGTGGTGCTAAACGCACACACACAGTGCTGTTTTGGTCATTACAGTTGTTATCGTAAATAGGGCCGAACTCTTGCTCGTCAATCTTATTATCTTGAGTAATGCTCCATACATCGATTCCAAAACCAAATTCAGCGGTAGGTGCCCAAATGAAACCCACATTCCATGACTCTGATTCTTCAGCTTCAAGGTTCGGGTTACCCGCAAATTGGATATTGTAATCAAGCGCATTACAGTCAAGTCCCGTTGCCTGACAACGGTAAGTATCTACAAAGAACTGACTCTCTTCAGATGGACCTAAACCAATTTGTGCCAGTGAAGGCGCGCGGAAACCTTGAGCCCATGAGCCACGCACAGTGATTGAATCAGTTGGTGCCCAGCGAACAGCTACTTTAGGGTTTGTTGTTGAGCCAAAATCGCTGTAGTCATCGTATCGACCCGCTAATTGCAGTTCTAGGTTATCCGCTAAAGGAATTGAAAACTCAATATATGCTGCGTATTGGTCGCGTTCAGCAGCGGCTGAGACAGATTCAGTACCAAAGATTAAACCACGTTGGAATTGGTCGTCTGGAATATCGCTTACATCTTCTTCACGGTATTCAATACCAGCAGCCATCATCACCACATCATCGCCAAAGCTGAATGCTTCACCACTGATATTTGCATCAAATGAAGTCATATGAGACTCACCACGGCGCACTAAGCTTGTCGTGATACGGTCAATCACTGCTTGGTCATTATAGGTGCCACCAAATGGGTTATAGTTACCAGCATCGATTTCTTGTTGTAAGAAATCAGTGCGCACCCAACCTTGGCTTCTGTCACCGGTTTGCATTGATTTACTGCGACCTTTTTGCACTGCGGCTTCCCAGCTCCAGTCACTGATCTCACCTTTTAGGCCTGCAACAAAACGCAGCGTATCTGATTCAATATCCCATTGGCGAGGGCCGGCATCTACCGTTCTGTAGCGACCAATTTCGATATCTTGGCCAAACGGGTTGTTAGGGTGGCTTGCTGGCACGGTAAGGCCTGCGTCTTCATCAAGAGGCGTTGGTGCACCTGCAGCTTGCGATGTATTATGTTGTACTGCAACCTCTAAGAAAGCTGAAATACCATTGTCGAAGTTATATTCAAATTGTGAGATAGCACCGACACGCTCAGATGCTGGAGTTACGTAACCATATGGGCCGTAGTCAAATAAGCAGCTGCCACTTGCAGTTGCATTTTCTGCCGGACAGGCCGGATCAATGGTTTTTTCACCATCTACATAGAAGTAGCCTGGGAAGCCACGGGATGAGCGAAAATCCATACCACCGTATGGTTCTTGGTTTGCTGTGCCTAGGCGGCCCATTTCATCAGAAGAGAGCGCGGTATTGTTAAAATAATCAATAATAATTGATGCGCTGCTTTTCTCTGTACTGGTACCCCAAACTAGGCTTGCTGTTTTTTCTTCGTAGTTAGGACCGTCAGTGCCACCATATCCAAGGTTTACCTCTAGGCCGTTAATATCTTTTTTTAAGATAATATTAACTACACCTGCAACTGCATCAGAACCATAAATAGCTGATGCGCCATCCTTTAAAATATCGATACGCTCAATCGCAGAGACAGGGATTGAGTTGATATCAACAAACGAATTAGTAATGCTTTCAGCAAAAGCGCTAATAGATACACGACGGCCATTAATAAGTACCAATGTTGCGTCTGAGCCTAAGCCTCGAAGGCTGACTGCTGCAGCACCATTAGCTGTAGAGTCTTGGTTATTACCGCGAGTAGAGAAAGTACCATTACCTGCAACTGGCATACGTTCTAATAGTTGTTGTAGGTTGTCGTAGCCCATGTTATCGATGTCTGCACGACTGATTGATTGAACCGGTGATGGCCCTTCAATATCTGAGCGCTTAATGCGAGAACCTGTAACTTCAATACGCTCGACCTTTTCAGCTCCGTCTGACTCTGCAGCAACTGACATAAAACTTGTGCCTGCTAATGCTGCAACTGTAAATGCATAGAGAGGTCGTTGTATAAAGCGATGGGTGTTCTTCATATATTTCAATCCTTGTATAATTGTGAAAGTGTTGTGAATTAATCACGACAAAGATTGATATCATGTAAATGCAGGAGATTGAAATAGCAAAAAAGTATGGGTTTATTAAGGGGTTAAGGTTCTTAAGTAGGGAAAGTCAGGACTGGTAAGGGGTACGAGCCTACCAAAAAGGTTAGGCTCATTTCATAAATTAAGCTTTATGTTTCATCAGGCGTTCTTTTTCACGCGCCCAATCTTTATTTTTTCCGTCTTCACGTTTGTCGTGCATCTTTTTACCTTTAGCAAGGTGGAACTCCAACTTCACCCAGCATTTTTTCCAGTACATTGCAGTCGCGATTAATGAAAAACCTTCGCGTTCTGTAGCACCGATAAGACGATCGATTTCACGCTTATTTAAAAGTAACTTACGATACCTTAAAGGATCGCAAATTACGTGAGTAGAAGCACTGTTGAGAGGCTGAATTTGACTGCCAAGTAAAAATGCTTCGCCGTTTTTAATGTGAATATAAGTCTCAGAGATGTTTACTTTACCAGCTCGGATACTTTTTACTTCCCAGCCCTGTAGTTCAACCCCTGCTTCGAACTTATCGTGTAAAAAATACTCATGACGCGCTTTTTTGTTAAGCGCGATGGTATTACTTGTCGATTTAGATGATTTTTTCTTAGCCATAGTGGCTCATATTATACGGAAAAACAGCGTTTTTACATCGCTTTTTTAAGGCTTTGCAGATATTTTCGTGTTACTAAAATTTGGGGAAATAGCCAAAGCTTGCTAAAATTCGCCGACAAAGTTGGGAGTGAATATGCCGCAAATAGAAAAAAGTGCGCTGGTAATGTACAGCAGCAAAGAAATGTTTGATTTAGTGAATGATGTTGATGCTTATCCAGAGTTTTTACCACATTGCTCAGATGCTAAAATCGTTACACAACAAGCCAGTGGCATGACGGCCAGTTTAGAGATCTCAAAAGCGGGTTTAAAAAAGTGGTTCACTACCGAAAATACCTTCATAGATGAGCAAACTGTTGCACTACGCTTAGTCGATGGCCCATTTAAAAAGCTGCAAGGTAAATGGCATTTTTTACCGCTGGACGATAAAGCATGTAAAGTTCAGCTTCACCTTGAGTTTGAATTTGCTAGTAAACTTATTGAGATGGCTTTCGGAAAAGTATTTAACGAAGTCGCTAAGAACATGGTTAATGCATTTACACAACGTGCTAAAACTGTATATGGAGTTCGCCCATGATCACTGTTGAAGTGGTTTTTGCTTTACCAACAACGGCAACCAGTTTGCTGGTAGAAGTACCAGTAGGTACTACAGCTGAGCAAGCGGTGATTAAGTCAGGTATTATTGATAAGTGCCCAGAAATAGACGCAAATAACCTAACGCTTGGGATTTGGAATCGTACTTGTAAACTGCATCAAGAAGTAAAAGATGGCGATCGCATAGAAATCTATCGACCGCTTATTGCTGATCCAAAGGATGCACGCAGACGCCGGGCTGAAAAAGCCAAAGAAGAGGGCCGAGCCAACAAAGTGACGGGCGGTCGCCCTTTAAATAAAGCATAAAAAAGGGTAGCTTAGGCTACCCTTAATAATTTGCGCTGCTATTACTCTTGTTCAAGCGGCGTATTAAATTCGCTAGGTTGTTCATAGTCTCCCGACAACGAAACAAGCTTATCGTTTTCAAAGTTAATAGTGAGTGACTTTCGTTGCTCGTTGCTACGACCAAGGTTGAATACGTACAGGTAGTGCCAGGTATTTTTATCAAATGAGTCTTCAGCTACTGGCTTGCCTAGTACATACAGTACTTGCTCGCGAGTCATATTTACACGAAGCTTATCTACATCTGATTGCTCTAGGAAGTTACCTTGAGGAATGTTGATTCGGTAAACCCAGCTTGAACACCCTGCTGTAGCACTTAAAGTAAGGGTAAGTACTAACCAAAAAGAAAAAGTTTTAAACGACTGCATTATTTGTTTGAATCCTTATTTTTTATACACTGCATGATACCGATTAGTCACAGAAGGTAAAACCCTTTTCAGTAATTGTTTTTACTGAAATGCGATTAACAATCACGAGGCACAGATTTGACCACAGCAAACCCAGAAAGTTTACAGCAGCTTATAAAAAACAACGAAAATTCAGAGGCTCTGTGGCATTTGTATATAGTGCAGACACGTTTAGGTCATTGGTACACTGGGATAAGCACTAACGTTGAAAAGCGCTTTATGCAGCATCAAGCGGGAAAAGGGGCTAAAAACCTCAAAGGCAAAGGGCCTTTAACACTTATCTATCAACAGCAGGTAGGTAATCGTAGTGAAGCAACTAAACTTGAAATAAGCGTAAAAAAGCTCAGCAAAGCACAAAAAAGGCAGTTTGTTTTAACCTCTGAACTACCCAAATAACTAACTTGGAAGCTTTTCAATAAATAGGGCTATTTTCGCCATGGCATATTCGAACAATGTAAAGTCGATGTGCGCCGCCGTGTCGGTGCTTTGATGATGATGTTTATCGTGTCCGATGCCAAAATAAATGTATGGGATCCCGGCTTTAGCGAATGAATAATGGTCACTTGCTCTGCGCCAATCAACTTTGAGATCAAATAATCGATTCAGCCTCGCTGACGAGCTAGTTGCCATAAAGGTTAGATGCTCATCAGATAGGGTTTTAATGTCAGTTTGATATTGCGCTAATGATTGCTTATCTAAAAACGCATAGATACGCGGTTTTCGTGGGTTTACAACGAGCATATCTAAATTAATATTAAGTTTGATTTCGTCTTTATTAAGTGTCGATACCAAGTACTCGCTACCATGTAGGCCATTTTCTTCTGCATCGGTTGCAACAAAAACTAATTGATAGGGCTGGGGGCTTTGTGCAAAGTGTTTAGCTAAATAAAGTAAAGCGGCAACGCCGCTGGCATTGTCATTAGCACCAGGATAAAGCCGACTGCCTTTTTGCCCTAGGTGATCATAGTGGGCAGTAAAAATAACTTTTTTACAGTTTTCACAGCGGCTATTTTGGGACGCAATAATGTTCCGTCCTGTAGCCTTGCCAAAGAATCCTGATTGATAAGTAAAACCTTGTTCATTAACCGAATAGCCAAGTGCTACAAAGCGCTCTACTATGAAGTCGGCGGCTAATTTCGCGCCCTCGGTATTCGTTTTTCGTCCTGCAAATTGAGCCGATGTTAGCGTTATGATGTCGTGTTCTAAGTCTGTATTGGCAAATGCTTGCCCAATGCTTATCAGTACAGCACTAGCGGTAATCAATAAGCTTTGCAGTATGCGAGCGAAGCGCTTGTAATTTACTCTCATAACGCTGTTTATCATGATCAAAGTCTGCTTTATTGTTAGCCATAGTTAAATACTTTTTAGCCAGCTTTAAGTCACCCAATTGATAGTAGGTTCTCGCTAAACCAAAATCAGTATCATGCAGGGTTGGATTTAAGTCACGGGCTTTTTTGTAGTGCTTTATAGCATCTTGATAACGGGCGGTTGTATAGGCGTCATTTCCTAAAGAAATATGGTAATAAGGGTTTGCTTGGCGCTTTTTATCAAGCTTGGCTAATATAGCTTGACCTTGCTCTTTACGATCGGTCAGGTTATAGAGTCTTGCTAAATTGCCTAATGCGGTATTGTTATCAGGATCTAAACTAATCGCGTATTGGTAGGCTGTTTCAGCACTTTGATAGTCATTTGTTAATCTGAATAACACGCCAAGGTTGCCCCATGCACCTGAGTAGTTGCTATCAATATCAACTGCTGCTTTGTAGTAGCTAAAAGCAGTATCATAATCATGTTTTAGCATCGCAGCTGCGCCTTTATTGTTATAAAACATTGCTGTGATGCGGTCTTTATTGATGTTGCTGGTTTTAAACGCTTCTTGGCGGCTGTTAGGATCAAAGTCTATCACTAAAGAGCGCTCTTCTGGGTAAATGACTTTTCTATTTACCACAAGTTTTTGAGCTTCACTTACTTTTAAGTTGATATGGCCTGTGAGTAAATTAAAGCCATTATCAAGTGCCCAATATTCTGGGATATGCACTTTTTGAAATTGCCCTGCAAGGCCGAGGTAGTCAGCAAGGCTATAGGCTAAAATCGATAACGATAAACAGTTAGCGTTTAAATTTGAGTAGGCTTGATTAGCGGTTAAGGTAGCACCAGATTGATAAGATAAAGACGCATCGCCATTTTGCAACAGGAACTTCAGCAAACGTTTAGTGCTTTGCAATGAACGGCTGTCTTTTGGAAAAGCACTATCAAGTTGCTCTTTAACATGTTCGCTTAATGCAAAAATCTCTTGTTGAGTTTCAACTGGGGTTTGAGTAAACGTATTACTTTGCGTCAAAGCAAATGGTGGGGGAGCGGTGTTATTTTCTGTACTACTACACGCCGTTAATAAGCAAAAGCTTGAGGCTAAAACAATGCTAGGTAATTTCATCTGACCCTCTTAAATCATGGCCTAATACCATTTAAGTATAGGCCGTGAATGAAAAAGGGTCAGGGTTAACTGTTACAAAACGTGTCAGCGTTTATCAAAAGTCGCAACAAGGTCATCAAGAGTTTGCGCACTGTTCGCTAAGTCTTTGATTGCTTGTTCACTGTCAATTTGTTCACGCATGACGTTATCACTAATGTCACTTATTTGCTCAATGTTACGACCCACATCTGCCACAACATTACTTTGCTCTTCGGTCGCAGTTGCTATTAAGGTTGCCATATCGTTTATTTCATTGGCAGCATCGTTAATGGCATTAAGTAATTCAACAGAGCTCTGCATTGCATCAACGCTTAATTGAGCTTGTGATTTCGAGTGATTGATGTGATTGACTACTAAATCAGAGGTACTGGTAAGTTCACTGATCATAGTTTGAATTTCAGTTGTTGATTGTGAAGTGCGATTTGCAAGCGCTCTTACTTCATCAGCTACAACAGCAAAGCCTCGGCCGTGCTCACCCGCACGAGCAGATTCAATCGCTGCGTTGAGTGCTAACAAGTTGGTTTGTTCAGAAATACCCCTGATAGAGTCAACAATACTGGCGATAGCTTGCGTTTTATTTGCCAGCTCGTTTACTTGCTCGGTGATATTATCGATATCACATGCCAGCTCTATTATCGCTTCTTTACTTTGCGTTACCTGAGTATGGCTTTGTTCAGTGTTCTGCTTACTATTCTCAGTGAGCTTAGCCGTGTTCGCTGCGCTTGAGGCAATTTCTTGCACTGTCGCACCCATTTCATTAATTGCCGCAGCAACAGAGATTGTTTGCTCTTTTTGATTATCAAGTGCTACTGAGTTCTTTTGTGCTTGCTGAAACACATGATCAGCGCTTTGTCTGATTTCACTACTCTCTTGAGCTACTTGGCTAATTGCAGTTTCAATCTTAGAGATAAATTGGTTAAAGCCAGCAGATAAGTTAGCAAGTTCTGGCTGCTCAGAGTCAGGAAGTCTATATGCTAAGTTAGCATCACCAGAGCCTAAACGGGTGAATAACTCAGCCATTTTCGACAGCGGCGATGAAAGCGTGCGTGCAAGCACTAAACCAGCAAAACTTGCGATCAGCGCAATCACTATTGCAAAGCTGATGATTTGCCATTGTAAAACCTGAATACTCGAAAACACTTCGTGCTTAGGTACTTGGGCAATAACAAATAAATCGGTGTTTTTAATTGGACTTGCAGCCACTAAGGTTGCTTCACCATTAAGCTCAATCTCTTGTAAATTGAAGTCGCTTTGCATAAGCAGAGTACGCGTGATTCCCGTTTTATAAACGTCATCCAATTTAGCTTTAGCGACCTTATTTTCGTCTTTATGTAACTGTATGAGGCCGTTTTTATCGGCAACAAATACAAAACCGGTTTCTTCGATTTGGAAGCGCTGCAGCATAGCCTGCATATCGTCAATGCTTTTAGCAAGGCCTGCTAAACCAATGCCGTTGGTTTGCTGGTGGTTTACAAACATTTTCACATCAGTCGGTGATTCTTGATAGATACTGATAGAAAAAGGCTGTGCGGTGTTTGTAAACGCAAAAAACCAACCATCTTGTTCTTGTGTTAAAACGCGCAAGAAACCGTCTTGGTTCCAATATTGTGCCGTTTCACGATTAGCCCACGAGGCGGTTGCTAAATCGTATTGCTTAACAAGGCGGTTAAGTTCTTTTAGCAGTGTTTTATCATCAGTATTGCCTGAACGCGCCCACTCTAATACAAACTCGTTACTAGAGAGTTGCTCAGCTGCACTGATCATTTGATTTATATCGTGAGTAATATAGTTATCAATTGCTTGAAGTTTGCTAGGTAGCTCAGATTCTATCATTCGTTTTTCGATGATTTGTTTTGCACTGTATATCGCTGTTGCGCCGATTAACGCAGCAACAATGAGAGCTATAGAACTGCCAAGCAGTGTAATTTTTTTAGTAATGGTGAGTTGATTTAACGCCATGAAAGTGTCTTAGTTTACAACATTTAAGTCAGTAATTTTAGCATACACTTTACAGATGACGAATCAATGTAGGGACAAAAAAAAAGCCCAAAGCATATAAGCAATTGGGCTTGGTTTCTAACAAGCGAAACTTACTTTCCAGGGTTAAACAATTTTCTTCATTGCTGACATGTAACCACGTAGCTTGCTACCAATGATTTCAACCGGGTGCTCGCGTAGTGCTTTATTCACGGCAATCAAGGTTTGGTTATCAACTTGGTTGCTTGCACTATCAAGACCTTTACCAATCACATCTGTATCGATGCCTTTCATAAAGTCTTGTAGCAGCGGTAAACACGCGTGGTTGTATAAGTAACAGCCATACTCTGCAGTATCTGAAATAGTTCGGTTCATTTCGAAAAGCTTCTTACGAGCAATGGTGTTTGCGATAAGCGGCGTTTCGTGTAGTGATTCATAGTAAGCAGATTCAGCGATGATACCTGCGGCAGTCATGGTTTCGAAAGCAAGCTCAACACCTGCTTTAACCATGGCAACCATTAAAATACCTTGATCGAAGAATGCTTGCTCGCTGATCTCTTGGTCGGTATTTTGTTGCTTTTCGAATGCAGTTTCGGCAGTTTCTGCGCGCCATGCTAGTAATTTTGCGTCATCTTCAGCCCAGTCAGCCATCATACCGCGAGAGAATTCGCCGCTGATGATATCGTCCATATGCTTGTTATAAAGTGGACGCATAATTGTTTTAAGTTCTTCACTTAATTCAAATGCTTTCACTTTTGCTGGGTTTGATAAGCGGTCAAGCATGTTAGTTACGCCACCATACTTAAGTGCTTCAGTGATCACTTCCCAACCGTATTGGATTAGTTTTGATGCGTAACTTGCATCAATGCCTTTTTCGACCATTTTATCGAAGCAAAGTAGTGAGCCTGTTTGTAACATGCCACATAGAATCGTTTGCTCACCCATTAAGTCAGATTTAACTTCTGCAATGAATGATGATTTTAATACACCCGCACGATGACCGCCGGTACCTGCTGCATACGCTTTAGCTTGTGCTAAACCATGGCCTTGAGGGTCGTTTTCTGGGTGAACCGCAATTAATGTTGGTACACCAAAGCCACGTTTGTACTCTTCACGTACTTCTGAACCAGGGCACTTAGGTGCAACCATGATTACTGTTAAGTCTTCACGGATTTGCATGCCTTCTTCAACAATGTTGAAGCCGTGTGAATAAGCAAGTGTTGCACCTTGTTTCATTAACGGCATGATGGCAGTTACAACAGCCGTATGTTGTTTATCAGGCGTTAGGTTTAATACTACATCTGCTGTTGGGATAAGCTCTTCATAAGTGCCTACAGTAAAACCATTTTCAGATGCGTTTAAGAAAGATTGACGACGCTCAGCAATAGCTGACTCACGAAGAGTATAAGAAACATCTAAACCTGAATCACGTAAATTTAAACCTTGGTTAAGGCCTTGTGCGCCACAACCGACAATAACGAGTTTTTTCCCTTTTAAAGCGTCTACACCATCAGCAAACTCTGCTGGGTCCATAAATTCACACTGCGCTAATTGCGCTAACTGCTCTCTTAAAGGAAGAGTATTAAAATAATTCGCCATTGTTAGTGTCCTATAAATACAATTTTGTTAGAAAATCAAAGAACCGACGTGGTGTTCTTTGTATGTATTAACACTATGCAATTTTTTACCTTGCGTAAAATGATATATTTGAATTAAAGTATTTCATAAAATGAAATGGTGGCGATATGGATCACAAACATCTTAATTACTTTTTGGCGTTAGCTAAGACGCTGCACTTTGCTAGGGCCAGTGAGCTTTGTCATATCAGTGCGCCAACATTGAGCCGCAACATCAAGCAACTTGAAGAAGAAGTTGGGGTAGTGCTGTTTAATCGGGATAATCGCACCGTCAAATTAACTCGCGAGGGTGAGTCATTTATTGAGTACGCTAATGCGACGCTGGCTAACTGGCACCGTTTTAAGGCTAACGTACAAGAGCCGCAACAGCATGTTTATGGCAATGTCAGTATTTATTGCTCAGTAACAGCCTCTTATAGTTTTTTACACCAAATACTTGAGCAACTGCGAATGCAGCATCCATATATTGAAATTACCCTCAATACCGGTGATCCTGCTCTTGCAATAAATCGTGTTTTAGATGGCCATGAAGATATGGCAATTGCTGCAAAACCCTTAAAGTTACCAGGGCAAATAGCCTTTACCAGCGTTGGTTACTCACCATTAGTATTGATAGCACCAAAAATAGTGTGCCCGATCAGCGAAAAGCTAACTGCCAGTGAACAAATTGATTGGTCAGATTTAGAATTTATTGTTGCTGAGCAGGGGTTATCAAGGCAACGTCTTGAGCAGTGGTGGCGTAAAAAGAATATTCATGGCCGTATATATGCGCAGGTTGCAGGTCATGAAGCTATGGTTTCTATGGTGAGCTTAGGCTTAGGTATTGCCATGGTGCCAAAAATTGTACTGGATAACAGCCCGCTCAAAGATAAAGTACAAATAGTGAGTGATGCAGAGCAGACTATTGCAGGATTTGAAATTGGTCTAGCTGTTTTAAATAAAGAGCGCCATGATCCGGCACTCAACGCAATTTGGAGTATTGCTCAATCGCTTACTCAGCAAGCAATCTAGCTTAAGATCTAGTCAATAACACTTTATTGTTAAATATATTATGTTGATACAAATGGCTTAATTTAAATTAATCATTTAGTATTGGTTTTTGTAAAAAATATTCGTGGTTTTTGCTGGTTTTACGTTTGTAAAATCCTTTTTCATTGATTTTTTTAATGGGGTTGATACCGTATTTTAAAATAATAAAACTTTCATGGCCTTGACTCATGATACTTTCAGCGCAAGCCGAACACTCTTTAAGCTACTCGAGCCACTGTCTGAAGCTCGCAATTCCTCTAATGGTTAAGTACAAAATGCCAATTACTCCGCTTAATTATGCGCTTTGGTATTGTTATGTTAGCGAAAAGAACCAAGACTTAAACGAAGAGCTTGATAGTATTATTAAAAAGCACAATACCTGTAGCCATGAGCAGGCAAAGCACCTTTTCAACAAGTATTTATCTCGGGACGACTTGGCACTATTTTATCAGCTATCTGGCGGCTTTAATGATGTTGTTGGTAAAGTGCATCAAGATATCAATGAGGCACTTAGTTACTCAGCTGAATTCAACCAAGCTTTGCAAGAATGCCGTGACACACTAACTAGTGCAGATATAAGTCAGGAAAGGGGCTTTGATGATGTACTTGATTGTGTCGAGCGCTTAAGTGACGAGTCGGCAGCTTTGCAAAGTCGTGCACAAGATTTTCAAAATCAGCTTGCGCTGGCATACTCAGAAATTACAGAATTAAAACAAGAGCTTGTCAGGTCTAGAAGTAAAGCCGAAAAAGACCCGCTTACAGGGCTTTATAACCGCGGTAAGTTTGATGAAGATATCACGCGGTTTTGTCAAACCAATGACTTAGCTGAAGTCACTGTTCTTACTATGGTTGATATCGATCACTTTAAACAATTTAACGACACTTTTGGTCATCAAAAAGGAGACCAAGTTTTGCGTGCAGTTTCAGCAAAACTACTTAAACATGTATCTAGTGTTGGTCAGGCCTATCGTTATGGTGGTGAAGAGTTTTGTTTCACCGCACAGTTTGCAAGTATCAGTGACATGACTAATTTTACTCAGCAGCTGCGTCATGCTGTCGCTAAATTACAGATTAAAGAGCCTAAATCTAATAAGGTGTTAAGCCAAGTCACTGCTAGCTTTGGTATTGCTATAAAAGCTAAAAATAGTAATCCAGAACAACTCATAGCAAAAGCCGATAAAGCACTCTATTTAGCCAAAGAGCATGGCCGAAATCGTATCGAAATCGTCGAAGAGTAACAAACTTAACCGATATATGTATCAAATTTGTGAATAGTTGTAACCTTGCAACGACAGTTTGTTCACATCTTGATATTATGCTCTTATTGCAAAACCCCTTTGGTCGTAAAATAACAATGAAATCTCAAACGATCAGGATGTGCGCAGCGGTTTATGTCTTGATAGGCATTCTAGTAAGTCAAGCAAGCGCCGATGACTCAACGCGCACTGAACGTGAAAGCCGTGTGGCAAATCAACAGATCGATACCCAGCAGTGGCACCTAAGTATTAATACGGGAGCTGGGGTGATCACGAACCCTCTTCATGGTGGTGATAACTTACCATTAATTGTGCTGCCTGAAATCGCTTTTTATGGTGAAAAATGGTTCTTTGATAATGGCCGTTTAGGTTATTCATTCCAAGAAAGCGATACTCATGTTGTTAATTTCGTAACCGAGTTCAACCCTGAGACTCGCTTCTTTATAGATTTTCACCCTAGCAATGTTTTCGCACTGCAAACATCGAATAGCTTTATTGTTGAATCGACCACCAGTAATGAACTGGCAGAAAAGTCAGTATCAACAAGCGATATCAAAAAGAGACGATGGGCATTAGATGCTGGCTTAAGCTATCACTATATTCATAATAATCATGTGATTTCTTTACAGGCACTAGCCGATGTTTCGGGCGTTTATAAAGGCCTTCGTAGTGCTTTACAATGGCAATCACATCACCGAATAGGAAACTTATCTGTCGCACCTAGCTTAGGGGTTTGGTACAAATCAGCCAGACTAAATGATTATTTTTATGGTTTATCGGCTAAAGAGTCCTCATATGGGGAAATAGATGTTGGCAGTAGTTGGCAACCTTATGCTAAAATCGACGCCCGTTGGCCCCTGAGTGAGGCTAACTCTCTTCGTTTTCATTTAGCATATTATGACTACTCAGCCGTGGATGACAGTCCGCTTTTTGAACACACGTACTCGATGACTGCATTTATAGGATTCAATCATATTTTTTAATATGAAGTATTTTGTTTTTAGTCTGTGTGTGTTTGTTGCTGTTATTTGGGTTACCCCAAGCCATGCGCAAGCGACTCAGTTTGATATCACGCCAAAAGTGTGTGTTGTATTACAACAGCACGAATTTTGTGATCTTGAGTTAAAAATCAGCTGGCAAACACAGCTGCCTCAAGATCTGTGTTTGTTTCAAAATAACCAACAAATTCAATGCTGGAACGACAGCAAAAAAGGGCTTTACAGCCATAAAGCGCGGGTTCAGGTTGAAACAATATACTCCTTAGTCAATCCGCACACGGGGAGCAAAATTGCGACCGCAAAAGTCGAAGTGCAAAGCACCGAAGCAAAAACAACGAGGCGTAGATTACGCTCACCGTGGAGCTTTTTTTAATTCAGGAGCAACCAATGGCAAAGATTTTACTTGTTGAAGATGATCTCGGCTTACAGCAGTTAACACGTGATTACCTTCAACATAATGGGTTGGATGTTGCGGTCCTTGAACGCGGCGACGAAGTATTTGAATACCTTGAAAACAACCCAGTTGATTTAATGATTTTAGATGTCATGTTACCGGGTAAAGATGGCTTTAGCGTTTGCCGTCAGGTACGTGATAAATTTAGCTTACCTATCTTAATGCTGACAGCTAAAGGTGAAGACTTTGACCAAGTGATTGGCCTTGAACTTGGCGCAGATGATTATGTAATTAAGCCTGCAGAACCTCGTGTATTGTTAGCACGTATCAATGCATTGTTACGTCGCGGTCAAGCTACAAACAAAGCGCCAGAAGAGCTTAGCTTTGGCGATTTAACCATTGATAAAACTAGCCGCATTGTTACACTTAAAGGCAGTGAAATTACACTGACTTCTCATGAATTTGAGCTGCTTTGGTTGCTTGCGTCAAATGCTGGTGAAGTGTTAAGTCGTGAGCATGTTCATCAACACATGATTGGTCGTCAATATGATGGTTTAGACCGAACCGTTGACGTACGTGTATCGCGTATCCGTAAGAAATTAGGTGATAACAGTGATAAACCATACCGAATTAAAACAGTTTGGGGACAGGGTTACCTTTTTGTATCTGACGCATGGGATATGTAATTTTTAATGGGGAAACTATTTGCTAGCTTATATCTTTATATAATAGTTTCTCTGTTTCTAGTTAGTGGGGTCATAGAGCAGTTATGGCCCTACGAAGAAACGCAACAGCAAATAGCCCTAGACCAAGAATTTGGTAAATCTCTGTGGTTCTTAAGCCAAACTGAAAATGGCTTAGCGACACTCCAACAAGAATTCGAAAGCGAGATAATTAATCTTACCGATCTAGCACTTCCTGAAGACCTAAAAACACAGCTCAACAATGACCATTACCTGTATTTGTTCAATCAAGAACAAAAAGTGGTTTGGTACATAGCTCTTAATGACACTCAGCTTTTACATGTAGGCCCACTTTCAGTTGAAAATCCAAACTTTAGCTCCGTTTGGCCATACTTTTTATTATTAACTGTGATTGGCCTACCAATTGGACTCTGGAGCCTATTGCTATGGCGTGACTTTAATAAATTGACGCTTGCCTGTGAAGCTGTAGGAGGATCGCAAGACTTTGAGCTTCAGGATGCCTCTAAATCATTTTTTCTGCCGATTACTGATACCCTAAACGCGATGCAAGAACGTATTCAGTATCTACTGGCTGCGCAGCAAGAGCTGACTTCTTCCGTTTCTCATGAGTTTAGAACACCCCTTGCGCGTTTAAAGTTTGCTGTTGCCATGCTCGAAGAGCAAATCGAGAATGAAAAGTCGTATGCATACATTGATAACATGCAGGCTGATATTGCAGAGCTTGAAGCACTGGTGTCAGAAATGCTTGAATACGCACGACTTGATTCACACCAACCAAGCTTAAAGCCCCGTTCCTGTGACCTAACAGCGCTTATCAATAGTGTGGTGAATAAACTTGAGTTTGCTACTGATATAGAGGTTGCAGTGAGTGCACCTAAGCAGCTTTACTACGAGTGTGACGAGCATTTTATGGCGCGTTGTATTCAAAACCTATTAGGCAATGCACAAAAATACGCCAATCATAAAATTCATGTAAGTCTTGAAGATTTAGGGGATTCGATACAAATAAGTGTTGAAGACGACGGCCCAGGGATCGCTAAATCTGAGTGGCAAAGTATTTTTAAGCCATTCACTCGTTTAGATAAAAGTCGTGATAAGAAAACCGGTGGTTTTGGGTTAGGTCTGGCGATTGTTGCTAAAATTGTTAGTTGGCATCAAGGGCAGTCTGAGGTGTGTGACTCACCATTAGGTGGAGCTAAATTTACTATTCATTTGTTTAAAAGTAACTCGCTTTAAATTGCAGGCATAAAAAAAGCGCCTAGGGCGCTTTTTAAAGATTAAAACCAAAAATAAACAAGTAGCAAAGTAATAGACCGCACTTAAAAATAAAAGTTCGAAAAAATTTTAATTATTTTTCATCTAATAATGGCATTAGCATTTTTTCAAGGCCATTGAGCTTCACTTCATACATCATTGCCAGCTGTGCGCCTAACTGGGAATCAGGAAATCCTTGCTGTTTAAACCAGACTAAATAAGGCTCTGGCAGCAACAATAAAGGGCGACCAGCATACTTTCCAAATGGCATCTTAGTATTTATGGCGCGTTTGAGTTGAGCTGAATCCATCTTTATCTCAAAGAAATTTTAAAGCTAGATGATACGGTAAAAAGGAGAGAGAAAATAGGCTGTGACGGGCAAGAAACAGCCTATTTAGTGAGGGATGTAGGCCCTCAGAATAACAACCACTAATTACGGCGTATTAGTGTAGTTGGTGACGACGCTTTTTCGTAAAGCCAAGTTTATTTAGCTTAACGACAATAGCTGGGTCGTCGATTCGTTCTGGTGTTTCACCATCACGAAGAAAATGATCGCTTGGTACTTGATATACATCGAGCATCTTGTTGAATAGCACTGTTCTAATATCCATTGCAGTCATGCCATTGTTTTGTAACTCATCAAGTTGCTGCTGAATATCTGAAAGTTTCCCAGCACGTGCATCATCCGTGTTTGCTAAAAATTCGTTGGTAAACTTATTTTTCATTTAAACAACCTCAATCCATCTAACAGTGCTGAATTAAAAACAGCGGTAATACACAACACTGTTAAACTTTTTTGTGTTAAAAATAGATACTTAGCTAAGCATCTTGAAATTAATTCTACTCTTTTTTTTAGCCTGATTGCTAATCTGGATGTAAAGCTTTGTAAATAAGCTTGACCCAATAGAGGGACTGATTTGATATGTCGTGAAAACTAGTTAGCCAACTAACTGAATACAGTGAAAATAATTCTCAGTACCATGAAAAGGTACCGAGAATTATTTTTTACATTAAGAGAAAAGTTTTTGTTTTACATGCTCTGCGAAGCCGCTACCAGCTTCTAAATAGAAGTTATAAGTAGAATCGACACCCATATCCTCTAGTTCTTTTTGCTGATCTGGATAGTTTGCAATCGCTGTAACTTGACCTTCATAACCAGAAGCACGCAGTTGCTCTAAGGCAAAAATATTTTGCATGTGTTTTGGCATTGCAAGCATCACCATACCTACATGTGAGTGGTTTACCCGCTGCCAAAAGTCAGGGTCAGTGGCATCAGCAAGTAACACTCTGCGGCCTCGTTTAATATGCTTATCAACAACATCCGGCTTAATATCGATACCAGCGACAAGGTTAGGGTGAGTTTGGCTGATTGTTTCATAGGCACCTGTACCAATTCGACCCATACCAAAGATCACGATTTTAGTGTCATTTAGATTAACTGGCAGCTCTTCTGCAAGACGGCTGTTACTTTCAAATTTAAGCAACCAATGTTCAATTTTTACATACACTTCATTCGAGCGTTTATTTAAAGGTGATGCGAGTATAAAGGTGATTGACACAGCGATAGCCATGACAGCTAGCCATTCAGACGTGATTAGATTGCTGGTGGCTGCAACGGCGCAGACAATCAAACCAAATTCACTGTAGTTAGCTAAGCTAAACGCGCTTAATAGTGAAGTACGAGCACGTAATTTGAAAGCGTTTGTCAGCACATAATAAAGTGCAACTTTTACAGGCAAAACCAAAATAATAATGAGTGCAACAATTACAGCATGGCTAGTCAGCTCTGCATTCAAACCAATATTTAAGAAAAAGCCAACCAGTAACACGTCTTTTAAATTAAGAAGTGATTTTGATAATTCACCGGCTTTTTTGTGCGACGCGAACATCATACCGATAATCAACGCACCTAAATCACCTTTAAGGCCTGCAAACTCGAAGGCTTGGTAACCAATAATTAGCGCAAAGAAAAAGCCAAACAGGGGCAATAACTCACCGTGTTTTGAGCGATTTAATACCCAAAACATCACAGGGCGTAAAATAGGTAAACCAACCAATAATGCCAAAGCCCAAATGTTAGGGGCTTTACCAGTGCTGATGGCTAAGAATATAACGGCAAAGATATCTTGCATAACTAAGATACCAATGGCGATTTTACCATGGAGGCTTGCCATTTCACCGCGTTCTTCAAGCACTTTTACGGCAAATACGGTGCTCGAGAAGCTAAAGGCAAAACCGACTAACAATGCACTTTGCCAACTAAGTTCGTTAAATAAAGGCAGTGCAAGGGCTCCTAGCAACAACATAAAACCACTAAAGAGCGTACTGCTTAAAACAATATGCATTGAGGCGGGCGCCCAAACTTGTGGTTTCATTAAGTTTGATACTTTGAGCTTAAGACCAATGCTAAACAATAACAAAGTAACTCCCAAGCTTGCCAACGTATTAAGCAGCTCGGTTGTCTTATATCCATATAGGTTAAGTGCAAAACCCGCTAATAAAAAGCCGATAAGAGGAGGCAGCTTTAGCTGGTAAACAGCAAAGCCACAAACGAACGCGGTAGCAAAGTAGATTAGTTCCATAGTTTTTCTTTTGACTTCATTTGCTAGAAGTGTAGCGAAATATTTGTTGTTGGAAAACAATATCAGACAGTGAGAGTTCAAAAAATAAGCACTTATACATGATTTATTGATTAATCCACCAAAAGCATCATTTTTTCGCTGACATTAGCTTTTAATTGTGGTTAAGATGCATTAACAAAGGAATTTAAGCCATAGGTTATAAGCTGGCTTAAGGAGAAAAGATGTTTAAGAAAATCCTTGCATCAGTAGGTATTGGTGCAGCAAAAGTTGACACTGTACTTGAGACAGAGCATTTACAACCGGGTCAAAAATTTAATGCCGTTATTGTTATTAAAGGCGGCGATGTTGATCAAGACATATCGGGTTTAGACTTAGCACTGATGACACGTGTTAAAGTCGAAGGTGAAGATGGTGAGTACTTTACAAACCATGTAATTGAAAAGTGGCGAATTACAGATATCGGCACGATTGCAGCAGGTGCAGAAAAACATATTCCATTTGAAGCGCGACTGCATTCAGAAACACCGATCACCGAAATTAACGCTGGTTATAACCAATCACATGTGTGGCTTGAAACAGGCCTAGATATTGATTTAGCACTTGATCCAACTGATCGTGATGCACTTCACATTTATCCTAATGATGCCGTAAGCACGTTAATGGAAGCGATGGATAGGCTTGGTTTTAGCCTAGTGAAAGCGGATGTTGAAAAAGGCTTCTTAAGAGCACCTACATTCCAATCACATTCGGGATGTTATCAAGAGCTAGAGTATCGCCCAAATAGCCGAAGCCTATTTGGTCTACAAGAGATAGAGTTGTCGTTTGTGCCTGAAGCGCACAAAACTCATGTACTGATTGAACTTGACCGTGCCTTTAGAGGGGATGGTTATGTCGATTTAACTATAGAGCATGATCATGTAAACCTATCGCAGTTGTGTGATCAGCTAGAACGATTATTTGCTTAAAGATTAACGACTAAATAGCTAGTTAAAACCCAGCTACGGCTGGGTTTTTTGTCTTCATAAAGGAGCGTTATGTTTACTGTTAAAAGTTATAGCGAACTCAGTAAAGATGAGTTATTTGCCATTTTACGGGCGCGGGTAGATGTATTTGTGGTAGAGCAAACTTGCCCTTACCCAGAAATTGACGAAGTGGATAACAATGAACTGACCCAGCACGTGTTCTTATTTAAAGGTCAGCAAGTGGCAGCCTATGCACGATGCTATAAAAAGAGTGAGCAATTTAGCGCATTTGGTCGTGTGCTGGTAGCAAAGCAATTTCGTGGTGAAGGTTTGGCGAGTAAGTTGGTGCAAACTGCGATAGACACATGTAAAGAGCATTGGCCTGACAAAGCGATTATGATTGGTGCTCAGTGTTATTTAACAGGGTTTTATCAGCAATTTGGTTTTGAAAATGTGGGCGATGATTACCTAGAAGATGGCATTCCACATCAAGATATGTGTTTGAAGTAGCCTAAATGGCCACTTCAAACATAAACATTTGTTAGCTTAACAGAGAGTTGGCAAATACCAGTGATATGGCTAGTGGGCAAATAAACTTGATATACCATGGCCATACTTTCCAGAAGAAGCTATTGGCAGCTTCAGGGCATCCTTGTTGAATTTCTTTTAGCAGTGACGCGCGATGCCAAATCCAACCGACAAAAATACAACACATTAAGCCTAGAATTGGTTGACCAATCTTAGTGGTTAAGGTGATCACAAAGCCAAACAAGGTGCCTAAGTTAAAGACAATTGTAAAACTAATGAGCGCAATAATACCGCCAATGATCCATGTTGCTTGCACACGCTTTAACGCAAAGCGTTCAACAGCATAGGAAACTGGTGCTTCTAGCATCGAAATCGATGAGGTTAACGCTGCAATACTCATTAACGCGAAAAAAGCAAAGCCAACAAAAATACCCACATCACCCATGCTAGTGAAAAGTGCCGGAAGAACTTGGAATACTAAGGTATCTTCAGAAAGTAGTGCACCCTCGGCTGAAAAAATTTGTACGCCTTGTGCCTGTGCTACATACATTGCAGGAATAATGAGTAAACCGGCTACAAAGGCAATGAACACATCGATTAAAGTCACATAAGCGCCTAACGATACTAAGTTCTCTTTCTTGCTGATGTATGAGCCATAGATGATCATTACGCTGGTACCAAGCGATAATGAGAAAAATGCTTGTCCTAACGCATTCACTAATAACTCAGGGTTTAAAATCGATGAAAAGTCTGGCACTAAATACGCTTTTAAGCCTTCCATTGCGCCATCTTGAGTCATTACATAGATAATTAGCATAAATAAAATGCCTAACAGGGCAGGCATTAAGCGCTTAGACCATTTTTCAATGCCGTTTTCGACGCCTTTAGAGATAATCGCAACAGTTAAAATAATAAATGCGGCAGTGAATAAAAGGTTTCTTGATAGTGACTGCTCACTAAGCCAAGTGCCAGCTTGCTCTTGCCCCGCTAATTGCGCAACGGGTTCGAGTGTCGCACTCAGCATCCAGCCTGCGACGATAGCATAGAAGCTTAAAATTAAACCCGCACAAATAATACCGCCAAAACCTACCATGAAGGCAAACTTCTTTTGCCATGCTTGATTTGTTACTTTTCGAAGTGAAGTGACGGCATTAGCTTGACCATGACGACCAATGACTAACTCAGCCATTAAAGCAGGATAAGCAAGACAAAATGCTAACACTAAATAAGCCACTAAAAATGCGGCACCGCCATTACTTGCAGTTTGTGTAGGGAAACCCCAAATATTTCCTAAGCCAACAGCAGAGCCTGCTGCAGCCATAATAAATCCAAAGCGGGAGCTAAACTCCCCACGTGATGCGCTCATATTGTTGTTACTTCTCTATTTGTGACGGCGCTGACAATCTACTTGAATTAACGCTAAATAAAAAGGATTAATCATCCGCATTTTCGTTGTTCTTCGTTATGTGCGAGCTGTCAGCGTAGATTTCGTGCAATTGCGCATTACAATACGAAACAATTAGCACAAATGAAACATGTTTAGTGGCTTTTATTTTGAATTGAAAGAGTAAAACACGCGCCACCTAGTTGCTTACTTTTTGATACTTCGACCGTACCATGATGCCAATCAACCACTTTCGCAACGATAGCAAGGCCAAGCCCGTAGCTTTCGCCATCCCGGTTACGATGTGTTTGTTCTTGGAAAAATGGAGTAAATACTTTTTGCCAGTTTTGTTCGCTGACACCCGGACCGTCATCTTCAATTTTTATGGTGACGGATTCACTGGTACTGGTTGCACTGAGCAAAATTTCTGATTCAGCAAAGTCGCAAGCATTACTTAATAAATTAACAATGGCCCGAGCTAACCAGTGTAAATCAGCACAAATATCACCGCCTTCAACTCGGTGATTAATGCGCAAGCTTTGTTGTTCAAGCTTAGGCTCAATTTGATGAATTAAAGTAAGAATATAGGTTTCTAGATCAGAATGATTAAAGGTCAACTGATTCGCTTTTTGCTCAAGGGTTGCAAATGCCAAGTAACTTTTTAGCATTGACTCCATTTGATCTAAGTCGTTTTCCATTCGAGCAAGATACTCAAGGCGCTTTTCGTTATTAGGGCAGTCTTGCGCTGCCTCGAGACCAAACCTTAAGCAGGCGATAGGTGTGCGAATATCGTGAGATAAACTTGATGCCATTAACTTATTTTCATCAAGAAGTTTTTCAATTTGACTCGCCATACGGTTAAATGTCAGCTCAACATCTTTGATATAGGTAAAGTGAGATAAGTGAATACGGCTTTTTAAATCACCTTTAGCAAAGCGTTGTGCCGCTTCGTTTAATACCGTTAAACGCTTGGCCAGTGGCGCAATGATAAAGCCCATAAATACGCATAACCCAGCGTAGAATAACAAGGTCAGTAATACATCGTTGCCTTGCTCGTGTGTTAAGTCTTTATCTAAACGCATTTTTAAGTGGTGTGTGCCTAAAGCTGCTTCACTGTAAAGTAAATAGTATCCTTGCTGATCTTCGAGGATAAGGCCACTAGGTTGGGTTATTTGTGTTAACAATGAATGAGGTAGCGCAAGCGACTGTGTAGGGCGATACTCTAGTTGCACAGCAAAGTTTTGGTTAATATCCGCAATAGCTTGCTCACGCTCTTTAGCATCATACTTAGCGAGTTGCTTTGCAAAGCCTTTAATCATTTGTGTTTCGCTAGAAAACACATCCTGAGGTGCTTGGGTTTGTTGGCTAAAAGCATCAATTAGCCAACCCAACACGATGATTGAAAGCAGGGCACTGCCAAGGAGTGAGATATAAAACTTTTTCACAGGCGCGAGTCGTTATTGCCAAGCGGTGGCAACAAGTAAATAGCCTTTGCCCCAGATAGTTTTAATTTTTTCAGGGTGCTGAGGGTCATCATTAAATTTTTTACGTAATGATGAAATCAGCACATCCACACTTCTGTCTAAGCCATCATATTCGCGCCCTTTCGTTGCCTTAAACACTGCATCACGTGAAACCACTTGACCTGCATTACTTGCTAAATAATGCAGTAGTAGGTACTCAGCGCTTGAGATATGAACCTCATCATTATTAAAGTAAACGGTACGTGACTCAGTATTGATTGATAACTTACCCACATTAATAAGCTCAGAGCTTGTGCTTGATTCTTGTGTATCTGATTTAGAGCGAAGTGCTGCTTTTATACGTGCTAATAAAGCGCGAGGGCGAACGGGTTTCATCATGTAATCACTGGCACCAACTTCAAGGCCAATCACTTCATCCATTTCATCATCACGTGCGGTGAGCATAATAATCGGGGCCTGATAAAACTGTCTTAAATCACGGCACACACTAATACCGTCTTGACCAGGCAGCATAATATCTAACAAAACTAAGTCAGGGTTTGTTTTACGCACCTGTTCAACCACTTGGTCGCCACGTTGGCATATTGTTGTTTGATAGCCTTGTTCAATTAAATATTCCGCAACCCAATTGGCGAGAGAAATATCATCTTCTACTAATAAGATAGTTCCGTAATGTTCCATTATTTACTCCTGCTTAGAACAGTCGCCAACGACGTTTCTTCTGACGATTTTGATAGACCCACTGTAATTGTATTTCAGTACTTGCGACAACCTTACCGTTATCACTGCTTATAAGTTCAAAACCTATGGTTTCTGCTGAATCAAATTGGTATCTAAATAAGCCCTTTTGTTGCATCAACCAGCACTGAATAATGTGCTTGCTTTGCGCATTACGTAAGCAGTAATTACCAACTTGCTGCTGATGCCATGTTAAATCAACTTCAGCGTAGCAATTCCTACCTTCACGCAGCGCTACGCAAGTGTCGGGCAGGGCAACTAACGCATTTTCAATATCTTTCTTGCCTACAGATTGCTGCTCAGCGAGTAATGGCCCTGACAGTAATAAGGTAAAGCACAAGTAATACTTAGAAAACATAACGCACGCCTACCTTGGCTTTATGCTGATACTCTTGAGAAATAATAGGGCTTTGGTGAATATCGTTTGAAAACCAAGTCGATAACCAACCAGTTAAAAACACCCAATGTCTGTTAATTGGGTATTCTGCATGAAATTCAAAAATAAGGCTGTAAGAGGTATCTGGGTTATATACAGGGCGAGTTTCGAGTGCTTCAGCTTCTGAAATGCCAAAGTAGTAATTTGTAAAGTCTGCTGAGTAGGCACTTAAGCCAACGCCAGAGCGAAACTCCCAATTTCGCCAAGGAATGATCTGACTAAAAAACGAATTCATTACCCAGCCATTATGCGCACCTGATATATCATGCAGGTATTCAAATGAAATTTGCGAGTTTTCAAAGCGACGTGATAGGCGAAGACCTACATCAAAGTCGTAGTCGCGTGTTCTGATCCCTTCAAGCTCTTTAATTACTTCGTTACCATAAATATTTAAGCCTGTTTCATCAAAGCCAGATTGAATGTTGGTGCCGACAATATCTAAGCCCCATTCAAATTTATCGATAACGCTGTAACCTAATGTTAAACCGCCGCTAAGTTGGCTTTGGTCGTAATCGAGGTAAAAGCTGTCGTAAGAAACTGCGAGGTGTACGTCTGGCTCTATGCCATCATTGTAAGAGTCCATGCCTACAAGGTAAGAATCTTCAATGTAGTAACCTAAACCAATGCCCCAGTCCCATGCAAAGCCTTGGCTTGGCTCTAAAGTATTGTCTGCATAATAGCGGTTACTTGCTTGGCTTGTGGTACTAAGCAAGGTTAAACATATCAATAATAGGGCACTGTAAGCTCGCAATGTTGCTTCCTTGTCTGTGAGAAAGGGTAATAGCTTATAGTATATTGTTAAGGAGTTCCTGTAATCTGTAAAAAAATGTAGTAATAGAAATTGCAAGTGTAAGAAAGTGTTGCAAATTCAAGGAGGGAAGCTGTTTGCCTATGGGCAGACAAACAGCAAAAGTTAGTTACTGAACTTTAATTTTATCGATTAAAATGCTGCTCAGGTAGTACTGCATCATAGGTGTAAGTGCACTAATTTCTGTACGGTTACACGGGCCTTGCTCTTTTTTTAAGGCGGTCATTTGCGTGATAGTTTGATAAGCAGGAATCGTCACTTCTTGATTAATTCGCGCCATGCGAGCTTGTTCCGAGTTTTGCTCGTGCACAAAGCTCGCTACTTCAAGCTCATTCTTGATTACTTGCTGTTGTACAAAGCTATAAATTAGGGGTTCACGGTGAAAGCTTGCGCTGTCAATTGATGACTTTGCAAACCACACAACATCACCGGTTTTCTTGTGAGTTAAGCGCATGCTTACTTGACCTAAAATAGTCGCACATTGCTGAACTGGAAACTGTTTTGCAACTTCATCAAATAAAGGCAGAGGCTTTTCTGGTTTGACTAATTGATATTCTGTGTCTTCAATCAGTTCAAGGTCAAGCTGGTGAATAGATAGGGTGTAATCTGCTTGAGTGCCATCTTCTACAACCTTTAATTGTTTGGCTGTAAGTGCTTCAGTCAGTTGCGTATAAAGTGTATCTGTCACACTGGTTTTGTCGGCAACTATCACCACAGTTTGGTTTTTACTAACTGCATGTGCAGGCAACTGTACTGACTTCACTTTAGGAGCTGCATGCTCTGTTTGATACTCTACTTGAAAGCGTTGGCTTTGTAAGCTTGGTTTCTTTGGCATCGAAAGTAATGGCGCAGGTTCAGGTTTAAGGGCACAACCAGCTGAAATTAAAGTAAAAAACAAAACTACAAGTAAGCGCATAAAGATTAATCTACCCATAAATATTTAAGATTAAGCGTATTGTACGTTAGTCGAGGCAAAAGTTCATGATATTATGTTATAAGAAACTTCCTAAACAGACTTAAAAAAATAAATAATGAAGTACAGCTTAACTTTAATTCCCTTTCTTTTTTCTTTTTTACTGCTTTTTGTTAGCGGAGAAGCTGCTTCGAGTGATAAGCAATGGCAAACTTTCGTTGCTGATTATAATAAACACCTTACCCGAAAATTAAAAAGTAAAGGGATACCAGGTGGTTCATTGGCGATTGTAAATATTGGTCATGATGATTTTATTAATGGTATTGGTCGAACAAAAATAGAAAAAGGTCGTAAAGTCGATAAACATACCCGCTTTCGATTGGCATCAGTCTCTAAAACCTTTGCGGGCTCATTAACTGCTAAACTTGCAGCGCAAGGGGAGTTTAATATTGATGACCCAATAAGTAAGTTTATTCCTGCTTTTTCTAATACTGCTTACAAAGATGACTTAAAAATTTATCATATCCTTAGTCATTCTAGTGGCCTAGTACCTAATGCATACGATAACCTAATTGAGTCGCGTATGAGTTACCCAGATATTGTCGAGCGGCTATTGACTGTTGAGCCTATCTGCAAACCAAGCGAGTGCTACGGCTATCAAAATGTGATGTTTAGTTTGATTGACTCAGTGATTTATCAATCAACACAGATGGACTACTCACATTGGATTTCAGAATATATCTTTGCACCTTTAAAAATGGTGGATGCCAGTGTTGGTTTTGAGGGGATGGTTAAAGACAACAACTATGCTCACCCTCATGTACGCGGTAGAAAGCGTTGGTATACATCTCGTTTAAAGAAAAATTACTATAAAGTGCCTGCAGCTGCAGGTGTAAACGCCAGCGCAAATGACATGGCTATTTGGTTAAATGCGCAGCTAGGACAATACCCAGATGTATTACCACTCGAAGCATTGATCAAACAAACCCGTCCTTATACACATACTAAAAAAGAAACTCGTCGCCGAGTTTGGCGAAGCCATGTTAAAGATGCTTACTATGGATTGGGTTGGCGTGTTTACAACTATGATGATGAAGTACTTTATTACCACAGTGGTTGGGTTCAAGGCTATCGCAGCGATATTGTAGTATTCCCGCATCTAAACATAGGGTTTAGCTTAGTTCTCAATGCAGAAACAGGGTTAATTAATGAATTAACTACCGAGTTTATTAATCGGGTTCTTAAATACACGCGAGAGCAAAAATAGCCTAGCTAAAAAGTTTAGTTACAAATTAATGCAAAATTATTTCTGCCTACAAAAAAGCCAGCATATTTGCTGGCTTTTTCTGATTCGAAATTTCACAAGGCAGGATTAACCGCGTGGTAATTGAATCTTTTTCTCTTCGCTTTGGCGATACAATACAATTGTATGGCCAATTGTTTGTAGTTTTATTGCGCCTGTCTCGCGAACAATTGCGTCAAAAATCAATGTTTTAGTTTCACGTTCATCTGTAGGAACTTTAACTTTGATTAGTTCATGAATTTCTAGGGCGCTTTCAATTTCAACTAAAACGCCTTCGGTTAATCCGTTTGCACCAAGTAATACAACAGGTTTTAAACTGTGCGCTTGGCCTTTTAAAAACTGCTTTTGTTTGTTCGATAATTTCATCATGTTACAAATTTTGCTGAATATGGCTTGAATTAAGGGTATTCTAACGCCATCTAGAGAATATTACTAATTAGTTACGTATTAATTTTATGGCAAATAAAAAACATTCAGCCAGTTCTAAGCGTTGGCTGAAAGAACATTTCGACGATCCTTATGTTCACGAAGCGCAAAAGAAAGGTTGGCGTTCTCGTGCGGTATTCAAATTAGACGAAATTCAAAACAAAGATAAATTAATCAAACCATCGATGACGGTGGTTGATTTAGGTGCTGCGCCAGGTAGTTGGTCGCAATATTTAGCAGAAAAAGTAGGTGATAAAGGTCAAGTAATTGCTTGTGATATCTTACCTATGGATTCCTTAGCAGGTGTTGACTTCTTACAAGGCGACTTTCGTGAAGAAGCGGTACTTGATGCACTATTGACCCGTATTGATGGAAAAAATGTTGATGTAGTTTTTTCTGATATGGCACCCAATATGAGCGGCAATACATCTGTTGACCAAGCTGGTAGTATGTACTTAGTTGAGTTGGCATTAGATATGTGCCACCAAGTTTTAAAGAAAAATGGCGCATTTTGTGTCAAAGTCTTCCAAGGCGAAGGATTTGATCAATACTTGCAGGAAGTACGTAATAGCTTTAAAGCGGTTAAAATTAGAAAGCCCGATGCATCACGCGCCCGTTCTCGGGAAGTTTATATAGTGGCGACAGGCTACAAACTGTAGTACAGTTGTGCTGCGTTAAGTTGAATTTAAATTAATTGGATACAAGAGGTTAACTCCTTGAGCGATATGGCGAAAAATCTAATACTCTGGCTGGTCATTGCAGTAGTGCTAATGTCAGTGTTTCAGAGCTTTAATGGTGGTGATCAGGCAGATCGCCAAACAAGTTACACTCAATTTGTTAGCGACGCTCGTAGTGGCGCTATCCAAGAAGTCTCAATTGAAAGCACCACAGGTACGATTACTGGTACTAAAACAAATGGTGAGCGCTTTCAAACCATCATGCCAATGTATGATAAAGACATCTTGAATGATCTTTTAAAAAGCAACGTTAATGTAAAAGGCGTTAAGCCAGAAGAGCAGTCATTCCTCGCCAGCATTTTAATCTCTTGGTTCCCGATGTTACTGCTTATTGGTGTGTGGATTTTCTTCATGCGTCAAATGCAAGGTGGTGGCGGTAAAGGCGCGATGTCTTTCGGTAAGAGTAAAGCGCGCCTGATGAGTGAAGACCAAGTTAAAACGACGTTTGCTGATGTTGCTGGTTGTGACGAAGCGAAAGAAGATGTAACTGAGCTGGTTGACTTCTTACGTGACCCATCAAAATTCCAAAAGCTAGGTGGTAGCATCCCGAAAGGCGTGTTGATGGTTGGTCCTCCAGGTACGGGTAAAACGTTACTTGCTAAAGCAGTAGCTGGTGAAGCTAAAGTGCCGTTTTTCACAATTTCAGGTTCTGATTTCGTAGAAATGTTTGTAGGTGTTGGTGCTTCACGTGTACGTGACATGTTCGAGCAAGCGAAAAAAGCAGCACCTTGTATCATCTTTATAGATGAAATCGATGCAGTAGGCCGTAAACGTGGCGCTGGTATGGGTGGTGGTCACGATGAGCGTGAGCAAACACTTAACCAAATGCTTGTTGAAATGGACGGCTTTGAAGGTAACGAAGGTATTATCGTTATCGCTGCAACGAACCGCCCAGATGTATTAGACCCTGCGTTATTACGTCCTGGTCGTTTTGACCGTCAAGTTGTTGTTGGACTTCCTGATATTCGTGGTCGTGAACAAATTCTTAAAGTTCACATGCGTAAAGTGCCACTAGGCGACAACGTAGAAGCCGCAGTTATTGCACGTGGTACGCCAGGTTTCTCTGGTGCTGACCTTGCAAACTTAGTTAACGAAGCCGCGTTATACGCAGCTCGTGGTAACAAACGTGTAGTAAGCATGGCAGAGTTTGACGCTGCAAAAGATAAAATCATGATGGGTGCAGAGCGCAAGACCATGGTGATGAGTGAGCAGGAAAAAGAAATGACTGCTTACCATGAAGCGGGTCACGCGATTGTTGGTCGCATGGTACCTGAACATGATCCAGTTTATAAAGTGTCTATCATTCCTCGTGGTCGTGCACTTGGTGTCACTATGTACCTGCCTGAGCAAGACCGTGTGAGCCACTCTAAAGAGCTATTAGAGTCAATGATCTCTAGCCTTTACGGTGGTCGTATAGCAGAAGCACTGATCTATGGTGAAGATAAAGTGACAACCGGTGCAAGTAACGATATTGAACGTGCAACCGATATTGCTCGTAAAATGGTTACTCAATGGGGTCTAAGTGAAAAACTAGGTCCATTACTTTACGCTGAAGATCAAAACGAAATGTACATGGGTGGCGGCGGTAGCCGTGCTATGAGCATGTCTGATGAAACTGCAAAAGTGATCGACACAGAAGTTCGTTTATTCTCAGATCGTAACTACCAACGTGCAGAGCAAATCCTTAAAGATAACATTGATATCTTACATGCGATGAAAGATGCACTTATGAAGTACGAGACGATTGATGCGGGTCAAATTGATGACTTAATGGCACGTCAGCCTGTACGTGAGCCACGTGATGTTCATGACCGCCGTTCAGATGATAAAAAGCCAGCTCCTTCTGCTGCAAAAGTTGTCGAAAACGACACAAAAGAGCCAGAAGAATCATCAGAAACAAAAACAAATGTTGATGACAAAGCCGAATAGTCGGTACAATTAGACACAGAAAGGCCCCGCTAGTCGGGGCTTTTTTATTTCAAAAAATGCGCAATTTTCAAACTGTTATCTAGAATAATAAATGCGCAATTGACGCTAATTTATAGCATAGGTGTTCAATGACCGTTCTTAACTTACCTCGAGGTCGCACATTACACCTCGATTCCCCAGTGGTGATGGGGATTTTAAATGTCACTCCAGATTCATTCTCTGATGGCGGTAGTTATTGCCAGCTAGACAGCGCTGTCAAACAAGCTCATGCGTTATTAAATCAAGGCGCAAAAATAATTGATATAGGTGGTGAGTCTACCCGCCCAGGGGCACCTGATGTATCTCTTGAAGATGAGCTTGAACGCGTTATTCCTTTAGTTAAAGCGCTTAGAGCAAGCAGTGATTGTATTATTTCGATTGATACCAGCAAGAGCGAAGTAATGCGCCAAGCGATAATCGCAGGAGCTGACATCATCAATGATGTTAGAGCGTTACAAGAACCTGGTGCAATTGAGGTACTGGCACAATACCCAGAGGTGGCAATTTGCTTAATGCATATGCAAGGTCAGCCTCGCACTATGCAAAGTAACCCGCATTATAATGACTTGTTTAATGATATTAATGAGTTCTTTGCAGAGCGTTTAGCTGTGTGTGAGCAAGCGGGCATTCAGCAACAACGTATTATTTTAGACCCGGGCTTTGGCTTTGGTAAGACTTTGGCTCATAATTATCAAATACTTAAAGAGTTTAATATATTTAATAAATTCAATTTACCAGTACTAGCAGGCCTTTCTCGTAAATCGATGATTGGTAATTTATTAAATAGAGACACACATGAACGCTTAGCGGGAAGCCTTGCCGGTGCGCTGATAGCAGCACAAAATGGCGCAAAAATTATTCGTGTTCATGACGTACAAGAAACAGCTGACGTGCTAGCGGTTTGGCAAGCATGTGATCGAGGAATTTCAAATGAGTAACACAAGAAAGTATTTTGGCACAGATGGTGTTCGTGGCATGGTGGGTGAGTTTCCAATCACACCTGAATTTGCTTTAAAGTTAGGTTGGGCTGCAGGGCGTGTATTATCAAAAATTGGCACAAAAAAAGTCATTATTGGTAAAGATACCCGTATTTCTGGCTACATGCTCGAAACATCACTTGAGGCAGGTTTAATTGCTGCTGGTATTGATGTTGTTTTGTTAGGCCCAATGCCGACACCAGCTGTTGCTTATTTAACGCAAACTTTCCGTGCTGAAGCGGGTATTGTGATTAGTGCATCTCATAACCCTTACCATGATAACGGTATTAAGTTTTTCAGTGGTCGTGGTTTAAAGCTTGCAGATGAAGTAGAACTTGAAATTGAAGCCATGATGGATGAACCAATGACCTGTGTTGCTTCTGATAAGCTTGGTAAAGCGCGTCGTTTAGAAACTGCTGATGGTCGCTACATTGAATTCTGCAAAAGCCAATTCCCGCAAGGCTTATCGCTTGAAGGTTTAAAAATTGTTCTCGATTGTGCTAACGGTGCTACTTATAACATTGCACCTTCAGTAATGCGTGAACTAGGCGCGGATGTTATCTGCCATGCCTGTGAGCCAAACGGGGTAAATATCAACTTAGAGTGTGGAGCAACTCATGTTGAAACGCTTAAACGCAAGGTATTAGAACACAATGCCGATGTTGGTATTGCCTACGATGGCGATGGTGACCGAGTAATGATGGTTGACCATAATGGCCGTGTATTTGATGGCGATGACATTGTCTATATCATTGCTTGCCAAGCTGCAAATGACGATATTTTAGGTGGTGGTGTCGTTGGCACTGTCATGTCAAATATGGGTCTTGAGAATGCCTTAAAGGCTCGTGGAATCGAGTTTGCTCGCAGCAAAGTGGGTGACCGCTATGTGATGGAGCTACTTCAAGAGAAGGGTTGGAAAATCGGCGGCGAGAGCTCAGGTCACGTATTAAATCTAGATTTAATTAGCACAGGTGATGGCATTATCTCAAGCTTGCAAGTATTAGCAGCGATGGTAGCGCAGAATAAAACATTGCAAGACTTAGGGGCTGGCTTTACAAAATATCCAATGAAAATGATTAATGTGCGCTACCCACAAGGTACTGATCCAACGCAAGATCAAACGGTGATTGATGCTGTTGCACAAGTTGAAGAAAAATTAGGTGATACAGGTCGTGTATTACTTCGTAAATCAGGTACTGAACCTGTTGTGCGAGTAATGGTTGAAGCTGAACAGGAAAAAGTTGTCCTTGATAGCGCACGTAAAATAGCCGCAGTTGTCGAAACTGTGAGCAAACAAACCCAGGCATAACAATAACCTCTTGTAACTTTGGGCAAGTCGAGTTAGTATCTTGCCCGCTTTCTAATGTGGAGTGGAATAATGGCAACACGTAAGCCGATGGTCGCAGGTAATTGGAAAATGAACGGCTCTCTAGAGCTTGTTGAACAGTTATCAACTGCTATCAAAAATGTTCAATCGGATGAACTGGATATAGTGGTCTTTCCACCATTCCCATTGTTGAGTTCTTTGCAGCAACAAAACGTCACGTTTGGTTCGCAAACAGTCTCTGAAAACCAAGCTGGTGCTTTTACTGGTGAAGTTGATGCTCAGCTAGTCAAAGACCTAGGCGCAGCTTACACTTTGGTTGGTCACTCTGAACGTCGTAGTATCTACGGAGAGTCAGATGAAGTTGTTGCAGATAAGTTTGCGCGAGCGCAGCAAGTTGGCTTAACTCCTATCCTTTGTGTGGGTGAAAGTGAGCAGCAACGTGAAGCAAACGAAACTGAATTAGTGGTTGCAGCTCAAATTGATGCTGTAATTAGCAAATTAGGTGTAGCAGCACTGAAGAATTCTGTGGTAGCATACGAGCCCGTTTGGGCCATTGGCACAGGTAAGACTGCCTCTCCTGAGCAAGCGCAAGCCGTGCACAAGTTTATCCGCGAGAAGATTGCTTCTTCAGATAGCGACGTAGCACAGCAATTAACCATCTTATATGGTGGTAGCGTGAATGAAAAAAATAGCGAATTATTATTTGCACAACCAGATATAGACGGCGGCCTTATTGGTGGCGCGAGTCTTAAAGCAGATTCATTTACTGCTATCTGTGAAAGTGCAAAAGGGACCGTATAAGATGTACGAAATTTTATTAGTAGTTTATTTAATTGTTGCTTTAGCATTAGTTGGTATGGTTTTAATCCAACAAGGTAAAGGCGCAGATATGGGTTCATCATTTGGTGCTGGCGCTTCTGGTACCGTATTTGGCTCATCAGGTGCTGGTAACTTCATGACTAAAACAACAACAATCTTAGCGACGATCTTCTTCGTACTAAGTATTGTTCTAGGTAACCTTACTGCAGGTCAAATCAAAAAGACTGATGAGTGGGAAAACCTAGAAGCTGCGCCAGCTGTTGAAACTGTAACGCCAGCACAATCTGATGTGCCTGCGACAGAAGATAAAACGTCTGACGTACCTAACTAATTAGCTTTGCTAATTATCGTTAAGCAGTTTTCATTCCTCAAGTAAACGTAAAGCTTAACAACATACAGAATTGTATGCGGATGTGGTGGAATTGGTAGACACGCCATCTTGAGGGGGTGGTGGCTTCGGCCGTGGGGGTTCAAGTCCCCCCATCCGCACCAAAATTAAAAAGCTGTAACTCACAGAGTTACAGCTTTTTTCGTTTTAGTGCTTCATAAAACAAAATGCGCACCTTTATAGTGCTTTTATTCTAATGTCATTCCCGTTCACGAAATTAACTAATTGATTATTAATTGAAATAAAAATTGGAGTCTTCCTTGCTTAACTAGAGTGGATATCACTACTTTGAGGAAGCAAGATGGCCAGAATGAGTTATTTAAGTGCTATAGAACGCTATGAAGAGCAACAACAGCTTATTCATGAACTTCTTCTTTCTATACTTGCCAGTGTTCAGGCATCGTTGACTAACAAGCAAGCCTACCAACAGCTCGTCAATCAATATCCATTTCTAGAATTGCAATATTGCTTGAATGAACAAGGCATTCAGCAAGGTGACAATGTTTGCTTTAAGCGTCAGTACAAAAAGAAACTGGGTCATATTGGGGCTGGGCAGGACTTAAGTGCTCGGCCTTATTTTTTACTCGCTTCGTCAACACCCGTGCCGCATTTTACTTCGCCATATATTTCGACTGCGACTAAGCACCTTTGTATCTCAGTGATCAAAACAATCCCTTCAGGCAACGATAAACAGCAGTTTTTGGTTATCGATGTGTGTTTAACAGAACTGATTGAATTTATTATGGGAGACACCAAGCGAGCCAGAATGACACCTTACTTTAAGGTGGGCTATGGCTTGATTGTCGCTTGTTTGTTCTGCTTGGTGTTCTATCTGTTATATAAAGTATTTGCCGGAATGGCGGACTTAGTCTTAAGCGAAGACACCCAGTCAGACCCGCTTAAACCATTTACTATTATTATCTTTGTTACTTTAGCGTTGGCTATTTTTGATTTAGGCAAAACAATTCTAGAAGAAGAAATCCTCATGCATAAGGATATTTTTCGGCACAGCTCGACAAGACGAACGATCACACGCTTTATCTCAACAATTTTGATTGCAGTATCGATAGAAGCCTTACTAACCATGTTTAAAGCAGCACTCGGGCAAACTGAGTATGTTATACCTGCTGTATTGATGATGTTTGCTGTGGTAGGTCTGTTGATTGCACTGGCAATTTACGTTTACCTAGGCGCCAAAGCTGAAGATGTGCTGACCCAGGTACAGCGCTTAAAAGTAAAACACTAATGATAGGGCGCTTTGTTTAAAACGCAGCGCCCTGAAATTGATTAAAGTGTACCGCCAATGCCAATACTTGGGTTAACGTACACAGGACCTACTTTAAATGGCGCATTAATATCTAGGCTTGCATAGGGGGTGCAGGCATTTAAAGCTAACATTGCAGCCGCAAGAGCAGCTAAGCGAATCATTTTTTTATTCATTACATTTGCTCCTGAATTACAATACCAGCACCCGCTGGATCACGAATAATGGCGACGCTGCCACTTCGTACTTTGTCATTTGGTGCCATTAGAACTATGCCGCCTGCGGCGGTTACTTTTAATAGGGTCGCGTCAACATCGGCTACTTTAATGTAATTCACCCATGTGTTGCCTATCTCGGCATCTGGTTTTTTTACAAAGCCAATCGCAGGTGTGCCATTTAAGGCTAAGTAGTTGTAATTGCCATTTTTAAGCGGTTTACTTTGTGCTGAATAATTACCAAGTGATTGGTAAAAGGCTTTGCTCTGCTCTGGGTTATCACTCCATACTTCTTGCCAAATCCAGCCGTTATCGGTTTGATGCGTTTCAGGGTCACCATTAACAGTATTGATCAGTGAAAAAACAGCCCCTTGGGGGTCTTCTAATACAGCAATAGTGCCACGGCCTTTAATTTCGGTACTGCTTACTAAGACTTTACCTCCGGCTTTGATAGTTTTTTCACTGACGGCAGCGATGTCTTTACTACTGATAAGGCTCAGCCAGTGGCTGGCATTTTGCTTATTATCAAGTTCAGCCATGCCTGCAATTAATTTTCCGTCTAAGGATGCCAGCGTATAGCTATCGTTAACGGCTTGAAACTGCCAACCAAATACACTGCCATAAAATGTTTGAGATTGTGCCAAATTGGGTGTAATCAAATCATGCCACACAACGTGACCTGAGTTTTTTGTTCCTGAATCACTGATTGCAGGTAATTCACTTGAGGTAAGCTGGCAACCTGTCAATGAGACCGCTGTGACTGCCATTAAAATTGTGGCGCGTAAGGGGGTGAGTACTTTCAAAGTTTGCTCCTTGCAAAATGGGGTCAAGTAAAAGCATAGACCATTATTTGTTTGTTATTCAATCAAAAACGATTTTCCCAAAAGGCAAAGAGTTAAATAATTATTTTGCAAAAATACTTAAAGCTTTGAGCAATGCTGTATAGCGCATGTTATAGGCGCTAGGATGGAAACAGAATTATGAGGCTGTACCAAGTTCCAACTTAATTGCAATTTAGCCCGCAAGCTTATTGAGTTTGTCTATATTTCTTTCGCACCACTGCAAGGCTTTTTGTTTGTTTTTAACATTAATTTTTTGGTAAATCTTGTGCAAGTGAACTCGCACCGTCGCTTCGCTAATAAATAAAGTATCGGCGATTTGAGGGCAGGTCGCGCCAGAAGAAAGCAAGTGCAGTACTTTAGATTCTTTAAACGTTAAGTTATTTGATTGAATTTGATTTTTTTGCTCAGTTTCGAGCATTTCTCTCATCCATTTATCGCTTACTGTTCTTGGAAACCACAAGGCTCCCTTTTTAATTTCTTGTAGCCCTTGTTCAAAAATATCAGTCTTGGTGTTTTTGAAAAATAACCCTTTTAGCTTTGGCCAGTCTTTTAATGGCAGCACATCCGCTCTATCAGGCATATTAAAAATTACCAGATGATGATAGCCATGAACCTTCATAAATTCACTTATTAATTCACGGTTGGTTAAAGTGTCTAAAGAGTCGTAATTAAGCAGCAGAGTTTTATCATCATTCGCAATACAGTAGGGAAGAGTCGAAGCAGGTGACACAGAATCAGCCGCGTTTTTATTAAAAAGAAAATCCATATTCACGCCAAAAACTATCGATAAATGATAACAAGTAAATTGTGTTGCTGATTATTACGTTTAAAAAATGAAATTCCAACAGAGGAAAATTTTGCGCACATTTTTGTTTAGTTAGCTTTTGCCAACTTGGCTGCACTTAATTAAACATTACCTGAGCTAGGTACTCTTTGGAAGCTGAGAAATTTCTGAAATTTGTTTCTACTTTATTGAAAAACAACAAAAATAATGTTCACTTTTTGTTCATTTTAATTGTGTTAACAAGTAAGTTTATAGCGGTAATACAGAGCTAAACATTTATTTTTATTTACTAATTTGCAAAGAATTTAGTAGCTTATAATTCGAAAATACGGAGGTGATGTGGTTTATTTATACAGTTTTTGATAAAAATTAAAATAATTATACATATTTTCACAAAACTAACATATAATACCCCTCCAGAGGAAAGATGCTTATACCTAAGCGTCTTTTTTTATGCCTGAAATTTACGGGTAAAAATACACACACACGGTATCCTTTGGAGTTTTAATTGAAATTACGTCACCTCTCACAGTTAACTGTAGCCATTGTTGCTGCATTATCTACTTCAGCCTTTGCTGAGCAAGAAAAAACCACTGCTAAACAAGATGCTTTTGAAAAAATCGAAGTAACAGCGCGTAAGCGTACAGAAAGCATTTTTGAGTCGCCAACAGCAGTGACATCAATCGGCGAAAACCTGATTGATAAAGCGAACATGAGCAACCTTGAAGACATCGGTAAATACGTACCTAACCTAAACATCACTCGTTATGGTGTAGGTAATGCGGCCCATGCATCTGTATTTATTCGTGGTATTGGTTTACAAGACCACGTGATCACAACTGATCCGGGGGTAGGTGTTTACTTAGACGGTGTTTACCTTGGTCGCCAAATGGGCTCTAACTTATCATTACCAAATGTTGAGCGTGTAGAGGTATTACGTGGTCCACAAGGTACTTTGTACGGTCGTAACACATTAGGTGGTGCAGTAAATATTATTACTAAACAACCTGGTGATGAAGGCATTGTGACTACAAATGCAAAAGTAGGTAGCCGTGGTCGTTTAGCCGGTGACGTTTACTTTAATAACAGCCTTACTGACACTGTAAGCATGTCTGCAAGCGTGTCTTATAAGCAACGCGATGGTGTAGGTGAAGCAATTAACCTTGCAAACCCAGAAAAAGAAATTGGTGAAGAGCAAGAGTTAAGCGGTCGTATGGCGCTTAAATGGCAAGCAAACAGCGACTTATCTTTTGTGTTCTCAATTGATGGTGTTGATAACGAATCAGGCCAATCACCATACACAATTGAACTAACGGCGCCACTTGACCCGAATGACCCATTCAATGGTGATTTCCCACTACTAACAGAAGACATGTTACCAAGCGATCCTGATGATTTAGCAACAACGGTAGCGGGTATTGAATCGACGGCTTATTCAGGCTGGGGTACTTCACTAACAGCTGACTGGGATATCAATAATACGTATACGGCTAAGTTCATCACCAGCTACCGTAGCTCAGAATACGAAGGGGGTCTTGATGATGACGCTGTTGCCCTTAACTTATCTGAATTCCCTGAAGAAGGCGGCGCAGATCAATATTCATTCGAAATCCAGTTAAACGGTAGCTTCGATAACATGGACTTTGTGTCTGGCTTATATTTCTTTAATGAAGATGGCTTCACAAGTTCTGGCCCGTTTGTATTTAGCCCATTCAATACACCTGATGGTCTTCTGAATGATGGTAATACAGCGTCTTTTGGTGATTACGGTTACTTTGATATCAACCAAGAAACTAACTCATACGCAGCTTATATCAATGCAAGCTATGACCTAAGCGACGATTTAACTGTGGGCGGTGGTCTACGTTATTCGAAAGATAAAAAAGAAGCAGATGCCTTATTCCCAACGTTTGCAACACGCAAATACGTAAGTGCTGATTTTGATGCAGTAACATGGGATTTAAATGCGTCGTACCAGCTTAGCAATAACATGAACGTGTATGGCCAAATCCAAAAAGGTTATCAAACAGGTGGTTTCCCTCCGCGTCCATTTGGTGGTCCTGATCAATTTGTTTCTTTCGATGAAACAAAAGCAATTAACTATGAGCTTGGCCTAAAAGGTCAAGTACATGAAGATGTATCTATGATGCTTGCTGTGTTTGTTACTGACTACACAGACCTGGCATTACCATTCTCAGATCCAACTGCAGGTGGCGGTTTCGTTACTATCGTAGAAAATGCGGGTGAGTCTAAAGCACAAGGTATCGAGCTTGAGACAACAATTGCATTTACTGATGACTTTACGCTACGTAGCGCAATTGGTTACCTAGATTCAGAAATCACAGAAGTAGATGACGGTGTATTAGGTATTGGTAAAGGTGACTCACCAGCACTAACACCACGTTGGACTGTGATGGTCGCACCTTCTTATTTCATTGATTTAAGTAACGGTGGCACAGTGGCAGTAAACGCTAACTACTCATACCGCAGCGATATGCAAGGTCAATCAGTTTACAACCAAAGTGAACACATTGACTCGCGTGAATTAGTGGGTTTCAACATCTCTTACTTAAACCCGAACGGTGACTTTGAAGTGACTCTTTACGGTGAGAACGTGTTAAACGAAGTGTACGATGTAGGTCGTTTACAACAATCTGGTTTTGTTGGCGTTATGCGCAGCAACGACCGCAGTGAATTTGGCTTAAAATTCAAAAAAGAATTTGAGCTTTAATTACTAACAAAAAAGGGCAAGTAAATACTTGCCCTTTCTTTTTAATTATTTTTCTCTTGTTCTCGCTTTTCGCGCGCTTCTCTTAATTCTTCAGCCAGTTCTTTTGCTTTTTGCTTGGTTTTTTCAGACAGCTCACCAGCCGCTTCTTTACTCTCAATCCATGCATCTAAGGCAATTTCTTTACCGTCGTCATACATGCTTAATCCCATTTTCTTACTCTCTTCGAGTAACTCTTGCAGTGAGTCGTCGTTAAACTCGTTGGTGGCGTCTTCTACGTCGCTCCAAGCATCATTTAGGGCTTGCTTTACTTCATCTTTTGCTTCGCTGGCATCTTTCTTGGCTTGTTCTGCGTCATCACAACCCGTTAAGGCAATACAGCCTAATAAAACTAAGCTTGCTAATTTGTTCATATTTTTCTCTAATGGTTAATCAACTCTTAAGCAGTATAAGCAATAAAAAATGAATATAGCTAGAACAGCACGATTAAGTTTTCGGTTAATGGATGAAAATGATGCCGAGCTACTTTATGAGCTCGATAACGACCCTGAGGTAATGAAACATTTAACGCGTGGCAAAGTATCCAGTATGCAGACCATTAAAGAGGTGTTTATTCCACGCTTGAATGCCTATAAAAATGAGCAAAAAGGGTGGGGGCTTTGGCAAGTAAACATCATCGAGAGCAATGAATTTATTGGTTGGGTATTAGTCAGGCCTATGGGCTTTTTTGAACAGCCTGATTTTAGTGATTTAGAAATTGGCTGGCGCTTTAAAAAAATGAGCTGGGGCAAAGGCTATGCGTCTGAGGCAGCACTTGCCATTGCTAAAGCCGTAAGCGAGCCAGAAGAAATAAAGTCGCTCAGTGCCACAGCACTTCAAGATAACCTAGGCTCAATAAAGGTGATGGAAAAACTAGGCCTTAAGTTTGTAAAAAACTATATCCATAAAGATGAGCAAGGTGAATTACCTGCAGTACTTTATTCATGTCCTAAAGAGCAGCTTAGCTAAGTTAATCGTAACTAATTGACCTTAAGGGTTTCGCATGTCTAAATGGTCAAAATAACATCAAGAAAAAGGAAGTACCATGGCAAATTTAGTCAAATACGCGGCACATCTGTTGATCGTTACCGCGATATTCTTTCATCCGTCAAGTTTTGCAAAACAAGCGGCCGTCGCGATGCCAGATAGTTACAGCAGTGATACGGCACGGGCTATTTTAGAGCAAGGCGGTAACGCCGTTGATGCGGCAATTGCAGCACAGTTTGTATTAGCGGTTACTTTACCAGAAGCCGGAAACATCGGTGGTGGGGGCTTTATGCTGATCCAAAAAGATGGCAAAGGTGATTTTATTGATTACCGCGAAACCGCCCCTGCTGCAGCTCATCGCGATATGTACCTTGATGATAAAGGCGATGTTATTGATAACATGTCAGTGTACGGTATTCACGCAAGTGGAGTTCCGGGCAGTGTTGCTGGAATGTGGCTTGCCCATCAAAAGCACGGAAGCTTAGAGTGGAAAACTCTGCTAGAGCCTGCGGTTAAATTAGCCGAGCAGGGCTTTATTGTGCATCCTAAGCTAGCCGCAAGTATCGAGCGTTACATTGCGCGAATGGCCAAAAAATCGGTAAACATTAACTTTGCCGATTACTTTGCTGATGCCAAAGCAAATAAGGTATTTAAACAGCCGGAACTTGCCGCCACACTAAAACGTATTCGTGATCAAGGTAAAGCAGGTTTCTACGAAGGTGAGACAGCGAAGATCATTGCGACGTTTATGAAGCAACACGGCGGTATTATTACTGAGCAAGACTTAAAAGCTTATCAAGCTAAATCGCGTACACCGATTAAAGGTAATTGGCGCGGTTACGAAGTGCTCACATCGCCACCGCCAAGTTCAGGTGGTATTGCTATTTTACAATGGCTAAAAATGTACGACTTGGCAAAGCCAGAAGAAAAGCTTGAGCACAACTCGACCACCTATGTTCATATTTTGGCTGAAGTAGGTAAACGCGTATTTGCCGACAGAGCAGAATATTTAGGCGACCCAGATTTTTATGAGGTGCCAGAAACAGCTCTACTTGCAGATGATTACCTTAACAATCGTGCAAGTACAATTCGCCCAGATGCCATTTCAACTACCGAGAACATCAAACCAGGTTTACACGAAAGTGAGCAAACAACGCATTTTTCTATTCTAGATAAGTGGGGTAATGCCGTTGCTAATACCACAACCATCAACTTAAGCTTTGGCAGTGGCGTGGTTGTATCGGGCGCAGGATTTATTTTGAATGATGAAATGGATGACTTTAGTGCCAAGCCAGGTGTGATGAATGTATTTGGTGCAATTGGTGGTAAAGCTAACGAAATTCAACCTCATAAACGTATGTTGAGCTCAATGACACCGACCATTCTACTTCAGGATAATAAAGTTAAAATGGTAACTGGCTCTCCGGGTGGCACCACGATTATTAGCTCTGTGTATGAGTCTATTTTAAATGCGGTTGAATTTGATATGACTGCAGAGCAAGTGGTAGACAGCCCACGTTTTCATCACCAGCTATGGCCTAAAAATGTGATTAGATACCACACAGGTCTTGAACCAAAGGTTGTTAAAGCGCTTGAGAAGATGGGTTATACACTTGATGAACGCCATTTTGGTGATATGCATGTGATCATCAATAAAGACGGTAAATTAGATGCAGCCTCTGAAGCATCTGGCCGTGGTAAAGCAATGGTGTTTTAATTAAGCTTTAAACCAGACACAAAAAAGCACCCTCGGGTGCTTTTTTTGATGAGCTGTTTAACCAATCGCTGGAATAAGCCCCGCCATTTGTAAACCTTGAGCACTAATAATAAGCACACCAAACAGGGCGGCCAGTGCTAAGCCAATATTACCACCTTTAACTTGGTAACCTGCATCAGGATTGCTGCTTCGTTGCTTATAGACCATAGCAACCGGTAAAAACACCGCTAAAATAACCAGCGCAATGGCGGCGTAGCCAAGTGCCATAATAAACCCTTGTGGATAGAATAGCGCAAAGCCTAGCGGTGGAATAAAGGTGATCAAGGCTGTTTTGATTCGATCTTTACTGCCATCACCTTTTTTGAATGCATCAGCAAAAAAGTCGAATAAACCTAAACTCACCCCTAAGAAAGATGTGGCTAACGCTAAATCAGCAAAAATGTTCACAGCAGTAGCAACATGTGGGCTGTGAGCAATGCTAGCAACACTGCTTACAAATCCAGGTAAGCCTTGGCTTTGCAATAAGTCGTTTTGACTCATTATGCCTTGGCTAAGTAACTGCCAAAAAATGTAAATGACTAAAGGTAGTGCCGCACCTGCCACCATTACTTTACGAAGTGTTTTGATATCTAAACCCACGTATTTCACAATCGATGGAATAGAGCCATGAAAACCAAATGAGGTAAACACCACCGGGATTGCAGATAAAATTAGACCTTGTTCAATCGGCATTTCAAGTAAGTGTTGACCGTGAACATAAGGCGTCAGCATATAAAATAAGCTGGCTAATACACACACTTTAATGGTGAACAGGACGCGGTTAAGTTTATCGACTTTGCTAGTACCTAGTGTCACCACAGTACCAATCACAACAGCCAGAATAACTGAGCCAACTTGCGGCGCTAAAGAAAGCGATAAACCATTGTTGAGCTTTTCTTGTAATTGCGCACCGCCACCTGCGATATAGGCAGCGCATAATGCGTAAAACAAAAACATCACCGAAAAGTTAGCGACCCATTGCCCACGTTTACCCAACCATGACTTAGCTAACGTATTGAGGGTTGCATCTCTGTCGGCATATTGATGGAGCTCTAGCATCAGCAATGCTGTGTAGGTCATTAAAACCCAAGTTAAAAAGATTAGTGATAACGCTGTTGTGAAACCAAGCCCTGCGGAGGCGATAGGCAATGCCAGCATCCCTGCACCTATGGTGGTGCCAGCAACAATTAACATGCTACCTATTGTTTTATTTTTAAGCACTTTTTGCCCCTTAAACTTCGTGAGAGGCAAGCAAGATATAACTTGTTTAACAAAACTTAAATAGTTTTGTTATAAATCAAAGAAATTAAATGTAACCTATGATTTACATGTGCAAACAGGCTGTTGAAATCAGCAAATAACTTTTTGCCAAATAGCATGAGTATTCGTGTTGACAAAATCACCATTTAGGCGGATTCTTAAGCTTCTTCAACTTACTTTATTAAATACCATGATGCAGCTAAACCAACGACCAACAAACAATTGTATGCGCCTGACCTCATCAGTCGTATGGTCTGTTATGTGCTGCGGTTAATTAAGTAAGTTTTACTAACCGCGTTCTAAGCGGTTGGTTATTTCCCTTTTAAATTCTCTTCCGCTTTTTTCGCCTTTTTAAAGGAATAAGCTTGTGCCTGTTAAAGCCTCATATTTTTTAATGGTGGTGATTTGGTCAACAACACCACTGGGTATTGTTTGGAGTAGTGAAACGGTAGCGCCGACTCTGGCTGTGTTTTTACGCATGCTGGTGGGGCTGGTGTTGGCTTGGTTTGTCGTTGCTGTTGCCAATATCCGAGTGCCATGGCATCGCCGTGCTTTATTCCTTTATGGCTATTCAAGCATAGGTATTTTTGGCGGCATGTTATTAAGCTACATGGCTGCTAAAACAGTGCCTTCAGGGTTAATATCATTGATGTTTGGCCTTGCGCCAATTTTATCGGGCTTACTTGCGCAAAAGATCTTGAATGAACCTAAGTTTAGCGCCATTAAGCTTGGCGCACTTGGCTGTGCTTTAATCGGTTTATTTTTAGTAAGCCAACGCCATATTCAAGGTGGGGTAGAGCAGCTTAGTGGTCTGTTATATGTATTTATGGCGGTGTGCTTTTTTAGTTTGAGCGGTGTGATGATCAAACGGGTAAGAATTGCTATTCATCCAATGGCCACCACATTTGGTGCGTTGGTTTTTGTAACCCCACTGTTTTTTATTACTTGGTTGCTTGTAGATGGCCAACTAAATAGCCAGATGTGGAGTGCAAAATCACTGTACTCAATTGTTTACTTAGGCGTGTTTGGTTCATTAGTTGGTGCGCTGGCGTATTTTCATGTATTGCAGAAGTTGAACGCCAGCACGGTCGCATTAACAACCCTGATCACACCAAGTTTTGCAATCGCGATTGGTGGTTTACTTAATGATGAGCCCATTGACCAAGCACTGATTGTTGGCGCGACCATCATTATGATTAGCCTCGCATTTTTTCAGTTTGGCGATAAGTGGCTAAAGCGCTTTAAAGGCGTGAAGTCGGTAGAAATGAGTTAAGGTTAGTAGCCGCTGCAGCGGCTACATTTTTGCAATTTGAATGACTAAACGACGGTTTTTGTTTCGGTCTAAAATGTTGTCGTTGCTAGCAACATGGCGCTTTTCACCGTAACCATCGGTATCTACTTTGCTTTCATCGACCCCTAAGCTAACAATGTAATCCTTAATCGCTTTAGCGCGTTTCTTTGATAATTCGAGGTTGTTCCAGCGACCACCGTAGCTGTCGGTGTAAGATGATATTGAAATAGACTCAATATTGGTGTCGTACTTTAAGTATTCGCCAATTTTGTCTAAGCGTTTTTGTGATGATTTAGTCAGCTTGCTGGTATTAGGCTCATAGTTCATCACTGTGAACGAAATATCTTCAAAGCTGTAAGGCAGCATTGCATCTCGGCACTGTAAAAACGCCCAATAGGCTTGCTTAAAGTTGACACTCGATAAACCAACGGCAATTTTATCGGCACTGTTTTGCCAGTCTTGGTAATAAAATGTCGGTTGGTAACCTTTTTCAAGTTCGGTCAGCATTTCCCAAGCAGTTTTGTTGCCAAGCTCGCCGTCAAATTTGCGTAATAGTTTCATATTCGCTAAGTCTCGAGCAGGCATACCTGCACGCCAACTAGGTGGTACGGCTTTTAGACCAGCAATACTGTAGTTGTCTGGGCGTACGACCATATCAAGGTTAAAGTTTACGTCTTTATTTTTACTGGCAGTGGTGCTGAAAATTGCTTCACCATAGTAAGGAACTTCATGATTTAATTGGCATTCTAAGCGAGATGTTTTAACCATTTGCCAGTTCGACATATCAGCATTAGCGGTATACTCACGCATGGCTGCATGCGCATTTATACTTGCAACTGAGGTTAATAGGCCTAGGCTTAAAGGAAGTAATGAAAGCTTCATCACGGTAATTCTCCAACAAATCATCAATGCCAAATAATTGGCAATTTTTGTGTTTAATTGCATCAGCATACTAAACACAGGGCTAGCTGATTAATGTAAAGCAAGTAATGTGCCTAAAAACTCAGTAAGAATCTGCGATTTCACACTATTTACTCTAGCAGAGTAGCCGTGGTTTTTGACATAATAGCCAGCTTACACTGGCAAACCAAGAAGACTATGGAAAATACTGAACAAACTCTTTTCGCAAAACGCTTTCGTGGCTTTTTTCCTGTTGTGATTGATGTTGAAACCGCAGGTTTTAACAAAGAGACCGATGCGTTATTAGAAATCGCTGCATCTGTCCTTAAAATGGATGACGACGGCGTGTTAAGTATTGATCATACTGTGCATTTTCATGTTGAGCCATTTGAAGGCGCGAATATTGAACAAGCGGCCATTGAGTTTAATGGTATTGATCCATTCTCTGCGCTGCGTGGTGCAGTGCCTGAAGAAGAAGCGATTAAAGAAATCTGTAAAGTTGTGCGCAAGGCACAAAAAGCAGCGGGTTGTCAGCGTTCAGTGGTAGTAGCACATAATGCAGCGTTTGATCACGGCTTTTTAAATGCCGCCATTGAGCGTTGTAAAATTAAGCGCACGCCATTTCACCCATTTGTTAGCTTTGATACCACATCACTGGCAGGTCTTGCACTAGGGCAAACAGTATTAGCTAAAGCTTGTAGGGCGGCAGGTATTGAGTTTGATAATAAACAAGCTCACTCAGCACTTTATGATACCGAGCGTACTGCAGAACTGTTTTGTTTAATCGTTAATCGCTGGCAACAACTCGGCGGTTGGCCATTGCCTGAAACTGAAGCAAGTGAAGAAGAGCAAGACTCAGCCGTTAAAACGACTGAGTGATCTTACCTTCAAAAAAACGCACCATGTTAGGAGGGTAAATACGTGAAAACTGTTTACTCTCTTGCGCTATCTTAAGCTCCACCCCTGGATGCATTAATTCATTCACTTTTAAGCGGCTTGTTGCCAATAAGCGCGCAATCTTAATTTTCACTAAGTGTTTCTTTTTCTTCGTGCTGGCTGTTTTAATTTTAATCTGCTGTTCGCTGGCAGTTATCTTTTTAATATAATGCGCACGCTGGGCTGGGTCGGGTATTTTATTGGCCTTTTTGCGAGCTTGTTGTAAGGCAGCTGCTTTTGTCGCTAATAACTTTTCAAAGTCATTAATTTGCTGCTGCTTTTGGCGTAAATCATGCCAGTACTGAGCAATGAAAACCCGTGTTTTAGTGCCTGATGGCGCACCAAGCTCGCCAGTTTCAATTCGCATCGCATCTAAAATATTGCCACCAATAATTTTGCCTCGCGGGTTATTGGCTTTGCCGACTCGAATAAGGCGGCGAGCGCTTAAATCACAATGTAAAGCTTGGCGTTCAATGAATAAATCTTGCTCTGTTTTTATATGGCAGTACTGAGCATAACCCACTGAGATAGTGCGCGAAGCCGTGATGTTACAGGTAAAGTTTTCGACGTTTTCACGTTTTCTGCCAACAGCCCCAAGCATGACGGTGACTTCACTTTTACTTTCAATTGTGGCTGATTCAACAAAGCCTAATACAGTGATATCCCCCGTGGCTTTGACGCGCATACCATCTTTTACATCACCACTAATAATAACACTGCCATCAAATTCGACATGGCCCGTACTCACATCTACATGATGAAAGCACAATACGTCGTCAACGCGCATACCGCGGGGTAGGGCAACAGGCACCCCCTTCGCATCGGCAATCAACATATCGCTATTATTAGGGTCAATACGCGTTCCTTCGAATGGCTCAAGGGGTAAGTCTTTACCGGGCTTAGCTGGCATCACATCACCAAACACAGTAAAGCCATCTTCACCGGGTGTTGCAGGAACTCGTTGCATTAATGGTGTACCCGGCTTAACGGTAATAATGGCACCTAAATTACGCATGTCGACTTTACCGCCAGAGGTCGCTTGCGGGCTAAGAACGCGGTCTTGGGCTGTAGAGCATAAGCGTACAAATTTAGCATCAGTGCCTTCTTTAGGCATTCTGCCATGGGCAACAATTGCGGTGTAATGGGCGCCCGGTGGTTGCTTAAATTGTTGGCCTAAAAAGGTATCAAGGGCACGTAAACTAATGCCTTTAATCACTCCCGCCTCTGCAAGCACCTCTTGCGCCATATCCATGCTAACAATTTTACCGCCACGGGCTGTTGTTAAGCTTGCTTCAACCACCATGTTTTTAGCATCGACTTTTACTTCAAGGTGAGCATCAACGGCTTTAGCAACCACTAAAGATTGGTTTTGATATTGGCTGCTAGGTATAAACAACTTACCTATATTGGCATCAATATATTCGTAGCAGGCATAAGCAGACTGCTCAAGTAATTCAATTAGTTGAGAACTTGTAGTAGGAAAACCCGCATCTCGAGGATGCTCACACAAAGTGACATAGCCGCTTTGTTCATCGAATGAAAACATCGACATCTGAAAAGCCCTGTAAAAAACTGCCTGTTATTATAGTTATGTGTTGTTACAGGTTATTTTTGAAGAAGGGTAACAACGTTTCCTATTTCAGCACAACTTTTGTACTATGTTAAGAAAATGTATGCATTAAATGTAAAAATATGTATAAAAACAGATTTTTCTTGCTGGAAAATTCAGCATTCAAAGGCACTTAGCAAAAATTTCCTGATTAATGCCTTGAGTATGAATAGGCTACTCAGTTATACTGCACGAACACTCTGAATGAGATACCAAATTCAGGGGCTGATTAGGATTCGACGGAATTCAAGACGCCCGAGGTGCATGTCGAGGTGCGGTTGGCCTCGTAAAAAAGCCGCAATTTAAAGTAATCGCAAACGACGATAACTACGCTCTAGCGGCATAATAGCCCGCTAGCACTTCTCCGGTGTATGTCTGTGGACCCGGTTCTGAAGTGTCACCCTACACGGACTCGCTACGGAAACCCTGGCCGGGGTTGAAGGGCTAAAACTAAGCGGCCTCGCCTTTGCAGATCGTGTTCGTCCGAGCTGTATAAGGTTAACTAAAAGACGATACTAAGCATGTAGTACCAAAGGTCGAGGCTTTTCGGACGGGGGTTCAAATCCCCCCAGCTCCACCAAATATGAAAAAGGCTGCTCTCAGAGCGGCCTTTTTTATTGTCTAAAATGTTTATAAAAATGTAATTTTACTTCGCATTAAGAGTGATATGCCATTTGACTAATCCACTTTTATAGAGTTAATAAACGATATATGCTCTGGAGTAGAAATAAACCCATTTGCTTTTAACCCCTCTGTTGCTGGGCCTGATAGAGCTTCTGTTAGTTTTAGTTTTATATAGGAGCGTTTATCAAGCTTGTTGGCGAATTGTTGGCTAATATCGATGTCTGTATCTTTCTCTATTTTCATTTTTTCATAGCTAGATTTATCTGAATAATTAGTATCCCAGCCTTCGGACTTAAACTTGTCGTATAGCACATAAGAAGTTCTCTTCAAGGGAAGGTTTTCACCAAGGACATCATCTTTCCTGAGTATATGTATTGTACCTTGAAACTCCAGAGTTGCATCGTTTTCAAGTAAAATCCTCTCTATGAAAAGTTGCTCCTCAGATGCACTTTTCCAAAGGTCAGTAACAATTGATCCTGCTAAACTTCCTAAAGTAGAGCTAATTGTTTGTCCTATTGTAATAAAAATACCAGCTAAACCAGGGCTGTCATCGTAAGCTTTTACAGCAGCTTTTTTTAAATCAAACCCCTCAACTTCATATAATTTGAATGTAACCCTATAAGGGTTATCTGCACCATGAGTAAACACAATTTTCTCAGAAGCATCTAATGCCACTTTAGCGTAAGATTCTGAGTTTATTTTTATGTTTGTCGTTTTGTAGTAGGTTTTGCTTTGTCGCTCTAATACATCTTCTGCTGATAAACTCTCAATCCTTGTTAAGAGCCAAAGCTCTTTCCCGAAAAGGTGGGAGGTTATTTTTTTTTCGAATCCTATGTATTTATCATCGTCTAAGGTAGGACTTGACTCACCGTTATGGATCCAGCCAGGCTGAAGGTAATCAATTTCTAATTGAAATACAGAATCAGTGTCGACGTAAATTGGATTATTTCCGGTTGATGGGATTTCGTAGATATTATTATTTTTTTGCTTATATAAAATAGCTTCTGAAAAGTGATTAGTCGTGCAGCCACAGAATGTTAATAAGACAAATAATATTCCATATCTCATAATTATCTCCTTAATACTATTTACTAATTTATACTTACTACATATAGCGAGGTAATAAATGAACTGCTTGAGATAAAGCTTTGCTTAAAATAAGAAGGTTTCAAGTTTTTGAGACATTTTGATTTTAAAATACGCAATATTTATGGTGCAGCTAGAGATTTTTTTAAAGATATTTAGTCTCTTTTTATTAGGTTTGTTAAAACCGCTTTTGAATTTTATCTGGGTTAATTGGGTTGTTTTTTATTTTATTTTTAATGATTTAGTTTTGGGTGCCTTCAACTCGAAGACACCTTTGTCCAGTTACAGCGTTTGTTTCCTAAACAACCAACTGAACGGCATCAATAATCGGTTTGTTTTCGGTATCAATGGTGTCGATGATGTGTTTGTGTAGGCGCTTTTTGTGCTCTGCGAAAATAGCGCGTTTTTTATCGAATTGGCTGGCAAATTCGAGGGCGGTATTAAATAAAGCTTCGCTGTTTGGGCAAGCTTGTTCGATAACATGATCTGTGGCAAGTTCGCCAGCGGTAACGCGGCGGCCAGTTAGCATCATTTCGTTAAAGCGATAGTCTGGAATGGCTTTTTTAATAAAGGCGAGCATGCCCGGTAAAAACGGGATCGATAAGTCCACTTCGGGGAAGCAGAAGAAACCACGGTCGCTTTGCATAAACCTAAAATCACAAGCGCACGATAAAATAGCGCCATTACCAAATGCGTGGCCATTTATCGCTGCGATTACTGGCATTGGGAAGAGTAATAGGCGTTTAAATACCGCATCCATCGAGTGCATAAAGCCACTTACTTCTGCAAATTCTTGTGCTTTTAATGCCGGCATAAGCCAATCGGTATCTATGCCCAAGCTCCATGATTTTTCGCTGCTTGAAGTGATCACCAGTGCTTTGTGTTCAGGATTGCGTTCGATTTCGTCAAGGCAATTTAAAAAAGCCTCTGCAAAAGCAGGGTTATGACGATTTTCAGCTGTTGTCATAGTTAAGATAGCAACAGAACCTTGTGTGCTTACATTCATCAGTGTCATGCTGTGCCTTCAATTTTATAGTGTTGTGGGCATAGTTATAACCCATAGGTTTAACAAAATAAACCACAAGTCTGACCAGTTGTGAATTTAGGGGCACTTCTCTTTTGGTTGATATGGTCTTTTAGTCGAAAGGGTTTTTCAAATAGTCGCTAATAGTGGTGAGCCATGATAGCGTTAGCTCAAACACACTATTTAAAGCGTAACAATGGATTTGATCAGTTGGCAGTTTTTGGGTGGAGATTTATTAAGTCCGATCAGCACTATAATGCTCATTGTGGTTGCGGGCTTTACTTCTATGATTTCAGCAGCTTTTGGTGCGGGTGGCGGCTTAATGCTGCTGGTGATCATGGCATCTATGCTTCCTATGAGTGTGGTTATTCCTGTCCATGGGTTAGTACAGTTAGGCTCTAACGCAAACCGCTTTTTATTTACGTTTAAACATATTGATGGCGCTATGTTTGTGTACTTCTCTTTAGGGGGAGTCATAGGAGCGCTGGTTGCCTCAACGATTGTCACATCAATTCCCCTTGAATTAATGAAAATAGTGGTCGCTGCCTTTGTGCTTTATTTACTGTGGGGTGTGACGCCAAAGCTCAGAGAAACCTCAAAGTTATGGCGTGTTCTTGCTGGGCTTTGGACCACGTTCATTTCGATGTTTGTAGGGGCAAGTGGGCCTTTGGTTGGCAGCTGCTTATATGTCAATAATTATAATAAGCTTAAGTTTACTGCCACATTTTCAAGCTGCATGACAGTACAACATACCTTAAAAGCGATTTTATATGGGGCTGTGGGGTTTGCATTTTGGCAGTGGTTGCCGCTGGTTATGCTCATGATATTGAGCGGTGCTTTAAGTACTTGGCTTGGCCTTAAGTTACTGCACCGCATTTCGTCAGATAAATTTAAAAAGATTTTTCGTTTAGTGTTAACGGTGCTTTCCCTGCAACTTGCGTGGCAGGGAATTATGGCTTTTAGTATTTAAACAAACCCAGTTTGGCAACGATGCCGCGTTCTAATTCATTGAGTTGGCCTATGGTGTTATCAAGGTGCTGAGCTTCTTGCGATAGGCTCTTAGCGCCTTGGTTAATGAGCTGCATGGTATTTAAGATATCAGCGGTCACACTGGTTTGCTCTTCAGAACTTGCTGCCACGCTTTCGTTCATTTGATTAATGGTATTGATTTGTTTAGCAATATCTTTAAACACCGCTTGGCTTTTTTGATTCGCTTGGCTCACTTTATCGCTGAGTGACTTACTTTGCTCCGTTGCGGTTACACAATCAGAGGTATTGTTGTGTAGCGATACAATAATCGACTCAATCTCAGACGTTGAATCATAGGTTTTACTAGCAAGCGCTCTTACTTCATCGGCCACCACCGCAAAGCCACGACCTGATTCCCCTGCACGAGCCGCTTCAATAGCAGCATTTAGAGCCAGTAAATTGGTTTGCTCGGCAATACTTTTTATAACATCGAGCACTTGGCTGATTTCGTTACTGCTGGCGTTTAATTGTTTAACTACGTTTGATGTATGGTCGAGTTGTGCAGCTAATTCGCCAACCATGTTGCCATTGGCATTCATATTTTGTTCGCCCTGTTGGCATAAGCGATGAACGTCGGTTGTTTGCTGTGCAGTTTGATTAGCTCCTTGCGCAATCTCTTTGGTTGCTTCACTTAACTGACTAAGCGCATTGGTTGCTGAATCAGTGCGGTTATATTCAAGCTCGGCTTCGTTTTTAGAGCGCACAGATGCTTCGTTTACTGTACTGGCTATCATTTCAAGTTCACTGGCTGTGCTGCCTAGCTCTGTAATTATTTCTTGTACTTGCGCTATAAATCGATTGAAACCATCAACCAAATAGCCTATTTCATCATTAGATTGATAGCTAATACGTTTTGTAAGGTCGCCTTCACCTTTGACAATTTCATCAACAAGGCTATTTACGCTATCTATTGGTTTTATCACTAACAGTCGCACGATATAAATAATCACCGCACCCAAGGCGATAAAAGAGACCAGCAAGGTAATAAACATGGTGCGTGTTGAATCAGCAATGGTGCTATGCAGTGCTTGTTGTGAGTAACCAATTTTTATGTGACCAATTAAATTATCTAAATAGTGCAAATCAATAGTTTTGCTAACCGATGCGTTATTGCTTTGTTTTGTAATAGCGGCCAGTGGCTTATTGCGATGATCTGTCACTGAAATGCTATGTACATGTTTGTTTTGCGAAAAGGCTTTAATAATCTGATTGATTAACGGTTCATCATAAGAGAATACCGGCTCGGCTAAAATAACCTGCATTTGCTCATTAAGAGCCGTGATGTCGTCTTGCCATTGTTGTGTTTGACTCGACTTTGCCAGCAGGTAGTTTGCACTGATCACGAAGATCACGCTCAGTAAAAGGCACAAAGACAGTGCCAAGGTCATTTTATATTTTAATGATTTCATTGTGCGCTCATTGAAATGGGTTAAACCACAAAGGGCTATTTTTATTAGGTGTGTTCGACGATAATGTTGGGTTATCTAGCTCAATAACGCGACGCGAGCTTAAGTTGGCTTTTGATAAAACCGTTTGTACTTGGCTGTCTGCCAAAAACATGGCGTTAAATGTGCCATCAGCAATCATCTCGTTTAGCGCATCATTTAGCTGTTTATGCAGCGTGTGGTTGTTTTTGTTGACGAAAAAGTAAAGTGGTGCGGTGTACTTAATGACCAAGTGTGGCTCAACAGTGAGGTTAAGCTCTGAGTGATTGGCAATTTCATCCCAAGGTTCATTCACACCGCGTGGGAAGTAATCAAAGCGCTCGCCTTCAAGCATTGGGAACAAATTAGGGTATTTTAATGTGGTAACAACGGGTAGTTGATTTGCTTTTAATATTTTAGTGTCTGGCCAGGTTTTACCTTGCCCAGCGGTAAAACGTTTTAAATCTTGTAAGCTAGTTACTGATCTAAACAGTTCGCGATTTTGTGCTTTCACAATCGCGACTCGCATGCCAAGTAAGCCACGAAACAAGGGAATATAAACGGCTTTATAATCCTGTTCTAACTGAGTTGATGTCATGCTCCACATCACATCAAGCTGGTTGTTTTTTACATCGTTTAAGATACGTGCATTAGAGATATCTTTATTGGTTTCATAAGGGTGAATATACTCTAAGTCAGCACGTTCGATGGCGCTGATCAGTAATTTGTGGGGAAGGGAGGTATCGCCACTGTAGCTTTGAACTTTTACCGGTGCGGCAAAACAAGCCGACGTAAAAGCAAAGCAAAAAAGTAAAGCAAAATGACGCATAAAGCACCTTTGTTATTATTATGTAAACAATAAACTAAAGTGCTTTACGCGCTTTCTCAATCTTATTTCTTATGCATACGTATTCATACCTAATCAATCGCCTAGTAGGCTGTCGATTGACTTATCACCATTAAATAATTCAAACACTTGTGGTTTTTTCGGTGTATGTTCAGCAAGGTATAGCAGGGTATCTGCTACATCTTCACGGTTGATCACCGCATCTTGGCGGGTTGCAGGCCGCGTGGTGGTTAATAGCCCTGTTGCAGCGTCATTTAATAGCGTGCCAGGTCTGACAATGCTGTGATTCAATTCGCTATTGATTAAATGTTGATCAGCCATGTGTTTTGCAACTAAATACGGTTTGATACTACTTTCAATGTTGTCAGGGGCATCAGCACCAATAGAGCTCACCATTATAAAGTGCTTAACCTTGGCATCTACCGCATAATTAATCGCTTTAACAGCGGCCCATAGATCTATCAGTAAGGTTTTATCAGCACCCGTTGCGCCGCCGGAGCCCGCGCTAAAAATCACTTGTTCAACGCCCTCGAAGGCACGACTAAAATCGTTTTCGAGGTCTTGCTCTACAATCATTAAATGACTACTTTCAAGTGTACTCAGTTTGCTTTTATCTCGAACCAGAGCCACTACATCATGACCGTTTGCCAGCATTTTTTCGGTGGTCATTTTACCTATTTGGCCCGTTGCGCCAATGATTAAGGTCTTCATATCAAACTCCTTCTAATTGCTTTGTTACTAAAGACCTTGGGGTGTGGATTTATTTTTAAAGGGGTACAAGCAAACTTTGAATAAAAAAGTATTATTTGGCATAGTACTGAACTAGGTACAAATTCAATTAAAAGGACTTAAAGTGAAAATATTTATTAAACCTTTGGTGTTAGTAATATTGGCATTTTGCAACGCGGTATCTGCTAATCAATGGTTATCACCTTATCCAAATAGTGACGTTGAAAAGTCGGTTAAACTAAGTGGCGAACAGACACAATTAATGAATCAGTTTGATGACAGTAAAAAGTCATCAGAGCGATTTAGTTACACAGACTTTATTGGCGATGTAACCCACACATTGTACGAAATAAACAATGTTGCCACTCTCAAAGTATTTGAAAACTATAAACACGCTTTACTCAGCGATGGTTTTAATATTGTTTATTCTTGTCAGCTAGACGCTTGCGGTGACAGCAGTGATTTTGCAGAGGAAGTCGGTTACTTTCAGCTCTATAATTATCATCGTAAGCCATATTATCTACTTGCCACTAAAGGTGAAAAGCCTGAGTTTGCTGTGTCATTATTTGTTGGCCAGTACAACAGTAAAACGCGTGTTATGAATAGCTCAATTGCGATTAAAGAGCTTGAAACAGACCTGATAAAAGCCAATACAGCTGCTTTTGCAAAACAGCAAACAAATCCCGTTACCAAAGCACCTAAAGACGATATTAGAGGCTCAAGCGATCATCCATTACTTAGCCGTTATCCTGGTAGTTTTATTGAAGACTACGAGCAAATTGATTACGAAGAATTTTCACTACCAACAGGAATATTCAACCGTAAAAACAAAGCGCTACCTGTTGAAGATGTGATAGGTGATATCACTCGTATTACTTATGAAATTAGAAAAGTATCAACCCTTAAGGTCTTTCATAACTATGTGTCTGCCTTAACAAAAGAAGGCTTCGAAACGGTTTTTAGTTGCGAGCGTCAAGCATGTGGTGACGACCGTAAGATAATACAAGCACTTGGTGATCACTTGTCGGTAAAACAAGTTTATAACTATTATCGCCAGCCGCGCTATCAGTTAATGAAAAGCACCATAGAAAATCAAACAACCTATGTCGCATTTTTTGTTGGGAATTACCAAGGCACTTCGCGAGTGCAGCTTGTTATAATTCGAACAGAGCCTTTACAAGGCGATTTAGTTAAAACCAATCCGGACCAAGTGTTAAAGCAACTAGAGCAAAAAGGTAAAGCAGCCATTTATGGCATTTACTTTGATCATGATAAATCAGACATTAAGCCAGAGTCAGCAGAGTCATTAAAAGTGATTGCAGATGTTTTAAATAAAAATAACAGCTTAAACTTGTACGTTGTTGGTCATACAGATGATAAAGGAAGCCCAGAATATAATTTAGGGCTGTCATCTAAGCGAGCTAAAGCAGTTGTTAAAGCGCTCGTGAGTCAATATGGCATTAAAGAGTCGCGTTTAATTAGTTATGGCGTAGGCCCTTATGCGCCAGCTGCCAATAATAAAAATGATTTGGGTCGTCAGCTAAACCGGCGCGTAGAGCTAGTTGAGCGATTAAGTAATTAACAATCAAAAGGGGCTTTTTGGCCCCTTTAAATTTTATTACGAATTAGGTCGCGAACAATAAAGCGGGCGGGGTGAATAGCCTGACTCACGCGCTCGCTAAACGGTCTTGGCTCATTGTTTAAACATGCAATTAAATGCTCAGCACACAAAGGGGCACTGCACAGGCCTCTTGCACCAAAGCCAGTGAGTAGATGCAAGCCTTGCTGAGGTTTCGTTAACGTTTGGTACTGATAACGCTTACCTAATCTTAAATTAGCAAACGCACTTACATAATCACTTTGTTCAGCCCATTCACCAGCCATAGGTAAATGGTCAATGAAGGTACACCTTACAGCTGCTTTCGCTGCAGTTATCTCACCTAAGGTCGTTGCAAACTCGCTGTTTGTGTAAAAACTTAATAGTTGTTCGCGATTGGTGTGGTTGTCTTGCTCTTTAACTTCACGGCTTTTTGAGTTTTTTTCAAAAGTCGCGCCCATGCAATGATGGCCCTGATATTCAGGAGTAAAATAGCCCTTATGGCAAAGCACGGTCTTTAGGCGTTTTGACTGCTCGCTTGCTTGCACATGCGAGACTTGGCCGCGCACACCAACAATAGGTAGCGCTTGAGTTTGGCTAAACTGGTCACTGTGTTCACCTGCACAATTAATCACATCACTAAATGGCCCGAAAGTTTGCTCTTTGCTGTGTAGTAACCAGCCATCAGCGGTTTTCTCGAGCTTTTCAATATGGCAATTAAAGTGACTGTCCATTTTATTATTGGTAGTTGCACTTAACGAATTTGCCGCATTAAATAATGCTGTAACCAGTGCTGGTGGATTTACCCAGCCACCTTTTGCAAAGAATACACCTGAGTAGCCTGTTTCTACACCGGCAATTTCGTCACCTTCTTCGGCGCTTACATTACGCATTAATTCAGCTGGCCAAAGTTCTTTATCGGCAAGGTTTTGATGTTTATCAGCTAGGCCTTGTTTAACCGCGTGCTGTAATACACCACACCACTGGTGAGGGTAGTCAAAACCATCATCAAGTAATTGTTGGTATAGACGCATCGTATATAAAAAACTATGGGCGAACATTTCACTGTGTGGTGAATTTTTCGCTTGTAAATGCGGATACACAGCCCCTTGTACATTGTGAGAAGCGCCCATGGCAAGCGCTTCGTCTTGGCAAAAAAGCGTGGCTTTTAGGCCTCTTTTTGCCAGTGAATACAGTACACTGCTACTGGCAATACCACCGCCAATAACAGCAACATTACTCAGTTCACTTTGCTGATGAGCAAAATAGGCAGGCCCTGACTGTTGCTCATTAGGCTCAGAGAGATCGCCAATCAGCATTTCGCGCTTTTTACCATAGCCTTTTGCTTTACTCATGCTAAAGCCAGCTTCGATGAGTCCTCTTCTGACAAAGCCTGCGGCAGTGAAAGTGGCGAGTGTGGCATTTGCTCTTGAGATAGCACGCATTTTGTTGAACAAACTCTGTTGCCACATATCTGGGTTTTTGCTCGGAGCAAAGCCGTCTAAATACCACGCATCGACAATCCCTTCACTTGGGTAGCTCATGGCATCAATACTGTCTTGCACGTCACCAAAGTAAAGGTCGAGTATTAGTTTGCCGCCTGCAAATTCAAGGCGATGACAGCCGGCCAAATTAATTGGGTATTGAGTAATTAGTTGCTCACTATACTTGCTTAAACTAGGCCAGGCTTTGAGTGCTTGAGCAAGGTCATCACGCTTAATAGGAAATTTTTCAAAAGAGATAAAGTGCAAGCGGGAAACACTCTTTTTACCACTATGGTCGGGTTGATTTTGAACTTCTTGCTCTGCATGCTGCCTATCTAGGTGAGCAGCAAAGTGCTGCCAGGTATTTAAAAAGTTAAGCCCCGTACCAAAGCCTGTTTCAGCAATTGCAAAGTGGTTACGGTCATGATTTTGTAATCGTTGCGGGATATGGTTTTGTTGATAAAACACATAATGTGATTCGGCTAAGCCATCCTCATTAGAGAAATAAACATCGTCAAACTGATCGGCGACAGGGGTACCAAGGTGATTAAAATGAATATGTGCGTTTTTGATCATGGTTTAACTAATTAACTACAAACTTTTTTCATTATTTTACGTGTTTTCTTTGAAATAGTCTGGCGTTATTTATAAGCTAGACATTCAGAGTACATGTGTACGCTAGAAAGCTGACCACTTCGAAAGTAATTTCAGCGTAAAATAGAACACAATTTAGTATAGAGCTAAGGTAATTACCCATGAGAAGAGCCGTTATTACGGGCATCGGTGTTGTTTCAAGCATCGGTAACAACAAAGAAGAAGTATTAGAATCATTAAAACAAGGCCGTAGTGGTATCGCGTTCAACCAAGAGTTTGCTGACTACAACCTACGTAGTACCGTATCTGGCAAAATCGATATTGATGTTAAAGAGTTTGTTGATCGTAAAGCAATGCGCTTTATGGGCGATGCTGCTGCATACGCTTATATCTCAATGTCACAAGCGATTGCAGATGCTGGCCTTAGTGAAGATCAAGTTTCAAACGAGCGCACTGGTTTATTAGTGGGTTCAGGTGGTGGTTCATCTAAATGGCAAGTTGAAGCGGCTGACATTTTACGTGAAAAAGGCGTAAAACGTGTTGGTCCTTACATGGTACCACGTACTATGGCTAGTACGACTTCGGCGTGTCTTGCAACACCATTTAAAATTAAAGGTGTTAACTACTCATTAAGCTCTGCATGTGCGACATCTGCACACTGTATCGGTCATGCGGTTGAGCAAATTCAATTAGGCAAGCAAGACGTAATCTTTGCAGGTGGTGGTGAAGAGCTTCACTGGACGCTAGCAATGGAATTCGATGCAATGGGTGCATTGTCTACTAAGTACAATGAAACACCAGAGAAAGCATCACGTACATACGATGCAAACCGTGACGGTTTCGTTATCTCTGGCGGTGGCGGTATCGTTGTTGTTGAAGAACTTGAGCATGCACTGGCTCGTGGCGCGCACATTTATGCAGAAATCACTGGTTACGGTGCAACTTCTGACGGCTACGACATGGTAGCTCCATCAGGTGAAGGCGCTGTACGTTGTATGAAGCAAGCAATGCAAGATCTTGAAGGCGGCATTGATTACTTAAATACTCACGGTACTTCAACACCTGTTGGTGATGTGAAAGAGCTTGGCGCTATTCAAGAAGTATTTGGTGGTAACTCGCCAATGATCAGTGCAACCAAAGCGATGACAGGTCACGCTTTAGGTGCAGCAGGCGTTCATGAAGCAATCTTCTCGCTATTAATGCTTGAGCATAACTTTGTTGCTCCATCTATCAACATTGATGAACTAGATGAGCAAGCTGAAGGTCTAAATATTGTAACTGAGCGTAAAGACGTTGAACTAAATACAGTTATGTCTAACAGCTTCGGTTTCGGTGGCACTAACGCCACATTAGTAATGAGCAAATATAAAGGTTAAACCTCTCCAGTATTTGCTTAAAGCCGAGCAATAGCTCGGCTTTTTCATTTGTTATAAAGTCTTAGTTGTTACCTATCCGAATACTGATAAATTCGCTACAATAGCGCCACTTTCTGCCTCTCGGACACACAAATGAAAATTCTTGCAGATCAAAATATGCCATTGGTTGAGCAGTACTTTGCCGATTTTGGTGATGTTGAGCGATTTGATGGCCGTAATCTTCAACCCGAGCAGCTAGTCGGGGTTGATATCTTGTTAACCCGCTCTGTTACCAATGTAGATAAAGCCTTACTCACTCAAGCAGATAAATTAAAATTTGTGGGCACAGCAACCATAGGTGTTGATCACATTGATACCGAGTTACTTGCTGAGCGAAATATCGCATTTAGCAGCGCACCAGGTTGTAATGCCGTGGCGGTTGCTGAATATGTTATTAGCTGCTTGTATGCCTTGAGCCAAGAAAATGCCAGTTCATTACAAGGTAAAACCATCGGCATAGTGGGTGTTGGCAGTATAGGTAGCTGTTTACGTGATAAGCTTAGCCTGCTTGGTATGAATGTATTGTTATGTGATCCACCAAAACATGAAGCCGGTGAGCTTGCAGAGCATATTGAGTTAGACACATTACTAGCCCAAGCCGATATTGTGACTTTTCACGTGCCATTGGTTAAACAAGGTCCGCATAAAACCTTGCACATGCTAGACGAAACTCGCTTAAAAGCACTTAAGCCGGGTATGACGATTATCAATGCAAGCCGTGGTGATGTGATTGATAACCAAGCATTGCTAGCATTGTTTGAGCAAGGCGCAAAATTAGATTGTGTGCTTGATGTTTGGGAAAACGAACCCAATATACTGACACCTCTGCTTGATTATGTACGTTATGCCAGTGTGCATATTGCAGGGCATACACTTGAAGGCAAAGCCCGCGGTACACAAATGCTGTATCAGCAAGTATGTGAGCTTGAAGGCATCGCAGCGCTTAAGTCTCTGGACGATTTTTTGCCAGAACCAATTAGCCACTCTGTCACGCTAGGTGAAACCTTTAACCTAGATGATATAGGTCGCTTAGTGCACTTAATTTATGATGTGCGTCGCGACGATGGCATTTTACGAAGTAAATTAGCAAGCGAAGGCTTTGATAGTTTACGCAAGAATTACCCGCCACGACGCGAGTTTAGTACTTTGTCGGTGGCTGCCAACAGTGCATGTGAAGGCGCATTAGCTGCACTGGGATTTAGAATTAACGAATAAAGCCATTTGCTTTATTCAAAAGAGGAAAACACATGTCGCAAAAATTTAATGTAGCCGTATTAGGTGCCACAGGTTTAGTGGGTCGTCAGATTATCGAAACTTTAGAAGATCGTAAGTTTCCGGTAGACCAATTATTTTTACTCGCAAGCAGCCGTAGTGCTGGTGAAGAAATTCAATTTCGCGGTGAGAGCATTGAAGTAATCGATGTTGAAGAGTTTGATTTTAGCCAAGCTCACATTGGTTTATTTTCAGCAGGCGGCAGTGTCTCTGAAAAATACGCACCGATTGCGGCGGACGCAGGCTGTGTGGTAATTGATAATACCTCACACTTTCGTAATGACTACGATGTGCCACTAATTATTCCTGAAGTGAATGCATCAAGCTTAGCGGATTTCAGAAACCGCAACATCATTGCAAACCCTAACTGCTCAACGATTCAAATGCTGGTGGCACTAAAGCCAATTTATGATGCTTATGGCATTGACCGCATTAACGTATCAACTTATCAAGCTGTATCGGGTGCGGGTAAAGAAGCCGTTGATGAACTAGCTAAGCAAACAGCAAACTTAATGAATGCGCGCCCGATGGATAATGCTGTTTTCCCTAAACAAATTGCTTTTAACGTGATCCCACAAATCGATAGCTTTGAAGATAACGGTTATACCCGCGAAGAAATGAAAATGGTCAACGAAACACAAAAAATCTTAGGTGATAACAGTGTTGTGGTTAACCCTACTTGTGTTCGTGTTCCCGTGTTCTTTGGTCACAGTGAAGCGATTAATATTGAAACGCGTATGCCAGTAGATATCGAACATGTGAAGCAGCTATTAAACGATGCACCTGGTGTAGAGTTTATTGAAGATTTAGCCGATTATCCAACTGCAGTATCAGACGCTAGTGGTAACGATACTGTATACGTAGGTCGTTTACGTGCTGATATTTCGCACCCGCATGGTTTAAACATGTGGGTTGTTAGCGATAATACGCGCAAAGGTGCGGCAACAAATAGTGTGCAGATTGCTGAAGAGCTAATCGCAAATTATTTATAAACCTGATGATTTAGGCTGAGCTAAATTTAAGAAAAGCGGCAATTTGCCGCTTTTTTTGTGAATTCACTGCCAAATTATTGCCGCATACGCTGTAAAAGCGTATAAACTTAACGATAACAATAAAAAAGCCTCTCAGCCGCTATTATTTAAGCTATTTACTATCAAGGTGTTGCAATAGATATTGCAAGGCAACTAAGTTATAGTTTGCAGCTGGAATAGAGCTTGCAAGAAAACATAATTAAGAATCAATTCTGCAAGAATTACTTGATGTTTAAGCAACCAAGGTTGCTGCGTTAACATTTAAAACATAAAGGATCAGCATGCGCGGTTTAGCAACACTCTTCATATTAGCGTCTGCATTGGTGGTAACACCGACATACTCTGATGAAGGCACCACACTTAAAGGCCCTAAAGGTGTCGATTACGGTGCGCAGGGGCGCTCTATTGGTCCAATTAAACCGACCGATACATTATGGCGTATTGCCGCTAAAATTCGCCCTGACAACTCTGTAAGCATTTATCAGGTCATGCAAGCTCTGTATGACAAAAACCCATCGTCATTTTTAGATCAAAACCTAAATCATATGCGTGATGGCGCATACCTAAAAATTCCAACCATTGCAGAAATGCGTGCGGTCAACCCGACATTAGCAAAAGCGCGTTCTGAACAAGATGATGAGCTGTGGGAAAAAAAGAAAAATGGTACGCTGACTACAGCTGAAATTAATGAATCGCAAAAGAAAGTAACTCAAGCCCGTAAAGTTGATGTAGACGAAGCAAAACAAGAACTTAAGCAAGAAATCAACACCATTAAAACAGAGCAGGGCACGCAGCTAGTAGAGCTTCAAAAGCAGTTTAAATCGTCGGTTGAGAATGTTGAAGAAATCCTAGCTGAGAACAACAAGCTCAAAAAGCAACTGAGCGGTATTTCTAAAGAGCTTGAAACCGTTCGTGATCAACTTGGCCAAGACAGTGAAATTCAAAAGCAGCTGAAAGAACTGATCAATAAACAAAATGAAATCATAGAGCAGCAAAAAGCAAAAAAGATTGAAGAGGACAGTGGATTTAGTTTTTCGAATTTACTGAGCAACCCATTTGTTCTCGGTGCTTTAATGTTTATTCCTGCATTACTTATCATTGCAGCCGTTGTGATGTTTTTGAAAAAACGCAACAGCGCCAATGATAATACAGATGCCAGCGATGACGATGAATTTTTACCACAAAGCCCAAGTTATAACCCTGATGATGATTTAGAGCCGATTGTAGAAACTGATCCGCTAGTTCCCGATCCGGTCGAAGACAATGATGACTTGAGTGTGCGGTTAGATGACGACTTAGACCAAGACATGTTGCCAGATGATGACATCATTTTTGACGACAGCATCGATGATAGTTTTGATGAAGATGACAGTGTTTTAAATCAAGATGAACTAGAAGGTTTATTAAGTGATGACATCGAGTTTAATGATGAGCCTTCAAGTAGTGCTGACGATGATGATTTAGATGCATTTTTACAGCAAGATTTCGATCAAACCGATGACGATAGTTTAGGTGATGAAATTGACCTAGATAGCGAACAGTCTCCAGCAGATTCATCGGGTGATATTTTAAGTGCTGATGACATTGATGACCTATTTGATACTGATGAAGATGACTCGTTAGATAACGCCAATGATGAAATGGCAGCGCTTAGTGAAGAGCTTGCAGAAGATGACGCTGAAGATGATTTTGACATTGATAGCTTAATTGATGAGCAAAACAACACGGATTCTAATCAAGATGTAAACCTAGACGATATTGATGACTTACTCGATGAAAATAATGATGCCTCAACAACTAATGTTGAAGCAGAACTTATTGATGAAGACGATTTCGATATCGACAGCTTAATTGATGAAGCGCAAACAGAAGAGCCAGCAGCCGAAGCTAACGATGCATTAGAAAGCGATGATCTTGATGATGCGCTGGATGTTGATGACATTGACTCGCTGTTAGATGAAGTTCAAGAAGAAGCGCCAGCCGAAGAACCAAGCGCGGATGAGCTCATCGATGAAGATGATTTCGATATCGACAGCTTAATTGATGATGCACAAACAGAAGAGCCAGTTGCTGAAGCTAACGATGCATTAGAAAACGATGCTCTTGATGATGCGCTGGATGTTGATGACATTGACTCACTATTAGACGAAGTTCAAGAAGAACCTGCAGAAGAACCTAGCGCAGACGATTTAATCGACGAAGACGAGCTTGATGATGCCCTTGATGTTGATGACATTGATTCATTGCTAGATGAGACACAAACAGAGCCTGAAGCTGAACTTGTTGAGGAGCAGCCTGAAGAGCTTGCAGAAGAACCTAGCGCAGACGATTTAATCGATGAAGATGAGCTTGATGATGATTTAGATGTCGATGACATTGATTCATTATTAGATGAGGCACAAGCAGAGCAAGAGCCTGAAGCGGAGCTTGTTGAGGAGCAGCCTGAAGATCTTGTTGAAGAAACTAGTGCAGACGATTTAATCGATGAAGACGAGCTCGGTGATGAACTAGATGTTGAGGACATTGACTCGTTATTAGATGAGGCACAAGCAGAGCAAGAGCCTGAAGCGGAGCTTGTTGAGGAGCAGCCTGAAGAGCTTGCAGAAGAACCAAGCGCAGACGATTTAATCGACGAAGACGAGCTTGATGATGCCCTCGATGTTAATGACATTGATTCATTACTAGATGAGACACAAGCAGAGCCTGAAGCAGAACTTGTTGAAGAGCAGCCGGAAGAGCTTGTTGAAGAACTTAGTGCAGACGATTTAATCGACGAAGACGAGCTTGATGATGATTTAGATGTTGATGACATTGATTCATTATTAGATGAGGCGCATGTAGAGCAAGAGCCTGAAGCGGAGCTTGTTGAGGAGCAGCCTGAAGAGCTTATAGAAGAACCTAGTACAGACGATTTAATCGACGAAGACGAGCTTGATGACGAACTAGATGTTGATGACATTGATTCATTATTAGATGAAGCTCAAACAGAGCATGAGCCTGAATCGGAACTTGTTGATGAGCAGCCTGAAGAGCTTGTAGAAGAACCAAGTGCAGACGATTTAATCGATGAAGATGAGCTTGATGATGCCCTAGATGTCGATGACATCGACTCACTATTAGATGAAGCTCAAGAAAAGCCTGAATCTGAAGAGCTGGTTGAAGAGTCAATTGAAGAACCTAGTGCAGACGATTTAATAGACGAAGATGAGCTTGATGATGATTTAGATGTCGATGACATCGACTCATTATTGGATGAAGCGCAGGAAGAGCCAGAAGAAGAACCAGTTGAAGAGCTTACCGAAGAGCCTATTACGGATGATTTAAGCGATGAGTTTGATACTGATGAAATAGACTCACTACTTCATGAGGTTGATGCAGAGTCAGAAGAACCTGAGTTAACAGATGAAAGTAGCTCAGATATTGATGACAATGCTGAGCAAGACGATGAGCTCGATGTAGCAGATATTGACTCATTACTTGATGAAGACGCTGGTGATGAGCAGGAATCTGACGTTAATGATGAGCTCGAAGAGCTTATTCAGCAAACAAATGAGCTGAAGCAAGACACTGAAGCCCAGATCTCAGATTTAAGTCATGAACAGAGTGACAGTGCAGAGCATGATGAGAATCTACAAGAATCGCTAGAAGATTTAGCCGATGCTGATCAAGCGGTTGATGACATGAATGTTGAATCGATTGCTTCAGAGTTGGTTGATGATACAGATGAAGTTGATATCGATGAAGCGCTCAATCAAGAGTTTAATGAAGATAGCGATGAGCTATTAGATGAAGATGATAGCCTTGACGAGTTTGCTGATCCGTCACTGAAAAGTGTTGATGAGTTATTAAATGAAATTGGTGAAGAAGATGACTATGTCGAAGCACCAGACTGGTCAATAGATGAACCAGAGCAAGACATAGAAGAAGTTGAAATTGATTTAGGTGATGATCCGCTAGCAGATGAAGACCTAACTGATGAATTTGATTTAACCGCCGACGAAGAGCCATTACAGCAAGATACGGTGACTCCTAGCCAAGAGTTGGAAGAGTATCCAGAGCTTGAGTTAGATGAAGCTGGTTTTGAATTGGATGAGTCTGATGAAGGCACTTCTAGTGAGTTAGATGAAGATGCACCATTACAGTTAAGTCAGGCAGAGCAAGACCTTGCTAATTCATTAGCAACGGGTAATGAGCTTGATCAGCTAGACGATGATTTTGATGATGAGATCTTGCTTGATAATGAATTTACAGAAGATGATATTCTTGATCCTGATGACGACTTATCGGAACAATCACAGAGTGAAGGCACAACAGAGTTAACGAGCGAAGCGCCAATTGACGATGAGGTGGCTGATAGCCAAGACGAATTAGAAGAGTTCCCTGAATTCGAATTGGACGATATTGAACTTGATGATGCCGTAGAAGCAGAGCAAACATTAGCTGATATCGAGTCCAATTTAGCTGACGAGGCTGATTTAAGTGAGCTGTCAGACGATGAAATCGATGATGATTTTATGGCTGACCTTACTCAAACAGACTTTGATGCGCTGTTAAATGAATTAGCAGAGCCAGATGAAGCTGATATTGCTGATGCCAGTGAGTTCGACGTTGATTTTAATGCACTATTAAATGAAGACTTACAGGGTGAAAGCGAACAGCCAGTTGAACCTGAAGTACAGGCATTAGATTCCGAGGGGCAACAAACTACTTCAACGGATGAGTTTGTAGATATCGATTCATTACTTGAACAAAGTGACGATGAAGCACTCGACCACGAACCTTATGATGAGGTTGATATGGATGTAGGGCTGAGTGATTTTAATGACTTACTAGCGGGTGAGAACCCAACTGATGTTGATGCCGAAAGTGGTGGTTACTCAGCGAAACTGGACTTAGCTCGGGCATATATCGAAATAGACGACTTTGACTCAGCGTTGCAAGCCATTGAAGATGTTATTGCCAATGGTCCAGAGGAAGTGCAAGAAGAAGCACAATCACTTAAGGCTAAAATTAACGAGTAATAAGTAAAACTGACAATAAAAAACCGAGCAACTAGCTCGGTTTTTTGTATCTAAGCGAAGACTATTGAGTGTCTTGTAAGCGACGAGCTTTGAAATCAGACTCGGCTTTCCACTTAGGCCAATCGCCGTTATCAGCAAGTTTGGCGGCAATATCAACAATCAGTTCAATATCTTGCTCAACACCGCCCATAGACCAATCTGCTGAATAGTCGTCAGCTTCTTTATGGTATTTGTGCGCGATGTAATCAGGATCTGTATCACCTAAACTCATAAATAGTAAGCTAGGAACGCCTTGTTTAGCTAAAGAGAAGTGATCAGAGCGGAAGAACAAACCATTTTGAGGACGAGGGTCCATTTTTACATGACGACCTTGTGCTTTCGCGGCATCTGCTAGGTAGTCTTCCATTTCAGACATGCCTTTACCGTATTGTAATATGTAGTCAACGCCATCAAGTACGTTCATACCATCAATATTAAGCAGTGCGACCATTTGCTTGGTTGGTACAATTTCGCCAGTAGCGAATTGCTCAGAACCAATAAGACCAGTTTCTTCAGCCGTAAAGTTGGCAAAGATAATCGAGCGTTTAAATGGTTTTTTCTTATGCATTTCAGTAAGAATACGGGCTATTTCTACCGTTGCTGCGCTACCTGATGCGTTATCAACAGCACCATTGTAGATTTTCACGCCGTCATCTGTTTGCTTGGTGCCAAAGTGGTCCCAGTGCGCACCAATTACAATGTACTCATTAGGGGTTTCTCTACCTTTAAGGGTTGCAACAACATTATGCGATTGCGCTTGAGAGATATCACTTTTCAGTGTCAACGCTGCTTTCGCTTTTAAGTCGACAGGTTTAAAGTCAGCTTTTAGCGCGTTGGCTTTTTCAGTTTGATAATCAAGGCCTGCTTGAGCAAAAATTTCATTTGCTGCTTGCTCATCAATCCAACCCATTACAGGGATGTCAGAAGCATTCTTATCTTGGTCGATTAAAGTATATTTGCTACCCGTGTTCGAGCTTTCTACAACGCCCCAAGGGTATGCGGCAGGAGCCGTTTCGTGAACGATAAATACTGCTTTTGCACCTTGGCGAGCACCTTCTTCATATTTGTAAGTCCAACGACCGTAGTAGGTCATAGCATTACCGGTGAAAAGCGCGTCGTCTTGGGTGGCAAAACCAGGATCATTAACAAGCACGATAATTGTTTTGTCTTTTACATCAATATCTGCAAAGTCATCCCAATTATATTCAGGTGCATTAATACCATAGCCAACAAAAACAACATCAGAGCCATCAATGTTGATTTCAGGGTTAATTTGTTGGGTACGGGCGGTAAAATCACTGCCAGCATTAAAGCTCAAATCACCCACTTGTAAGCTCATGTTTTGATCTGGAGTGAGTTTTGCCATAGTAACTGGTTGTAAAAACTCGCCATTAAAACTACCGCTTAAGCCGAGTTTTTTATATTCATCGGCTAAATAGTTAATAGTGAGCGTTTCGCCTTCAGTTAAAGGGCCACGGCCTAAAAATTCATCAGAGGCGAGGGTTTTAATATGTGAGCGTACATTGGCAATGTTTACGGCTTCATTGCTTTCAGCGTTTGGTTTATCAGTGCTTGTTGTTGGTTGCTCAGAGCAGCCGAATAAACCAATTGCAAGTGCCAAGCTTGCATACTTAAGGTGAGTTGTCATAGTTTTTCTGGTTGATTGTACAGGGTTTCACTATATGGGACGCGAAGGGGGGCTGTCCAGAAAGAGTCTACAAATAACTAATTATTCAGGATGAAAGGATAATAATGCACCTTTCATCCTGCCAATTTTACCACCACGTTTTATCAATCGCCGTATCTTGAATTTTAAATACCTCTCCAACTAGCGGAGTACTCAGTGATACTTGCTCTTGTCCTGCTTTTTTAGCGACACGTTTAAGTGGTTCATACCAAGCATGAAAGGCCAGATCGAATGTACCATTATGCACTGGCACCATCACATCACCTTGTAAGTCGAGGTGAGCTTGCACTGATTGTTCTGGTGTCATGTGAATGTCAGCCCAATCTTTGTCGTAAGCACCGGTTTCAATAAAAGTGATATCAAACGGCCCATAGCGATTACCAATCTCTTTAAAGCCAGCAAAATAGCCAGAGTCACCGCTAAAATAAAAGCGCTTGTCATTTACTTTAATAGCCCAAGAGCCCCAAAGAGTTTTATTGCCGTCTGTTAAGCCTCGGCCAGAAAAGTGCTGGGTTGGTGTAAATACAATTTGGCTATTTGCCATATTTTGCTCTTGCCACCAATCAAAGCTATGGACTTTTTGTTTATCAACGCCCCATTTTTTCAGGTCGTTTTCGACTCCTAATGGCACATAAAAAGAATCTGTTTTATCAACAAGCTGTTTAATTGCTGCTTTATCTAAGTGATCATAATGGTTGTGCGAAATAAACACTTTAGCAATGTTTGGTAGCTCTGCAATGCTGATAGGTGTTGGCTGAAAGCGCTTTGGCCCCATGAATGAAAAAGGCGAAGCGCGCTCTGAAAATACCGGATCAAATAGCCAGTATTCGTCATACACTTTCGCTAAAATAGAGGAGTGACCTAATTTCACAAAATGCACTGTGTCATTAGATAAACGCTCAAGCTGTGCATGAGAAACAGAATGCATAGGCAGTTCACCTTTTGGCTCTGCATCAATTTTCTTTTCTGTAATAAAGCGTTTGAAGATACCTAGCGTTTTCTTAAAGCTGGGTCTTTCTACCTCAGCAGTATTGTGGAACTTGCCATCAGATAATTGCGCAGAGTGGCTGTTATCACTCACGCCTTCAGCGGCTAATTGGTTATTCATAATAAACACTCCTATCACGATGCAGAGAGTGGCGATTGCGAGCCATTTTAGAAATTTCATATCGTCACCATAAGTAAACTACACGGTGTAGTTTTTCATGGTTTGCTATAAAAGTAAACTATCTAGTGCATTTTTTATTTTTGCGTTACACTAGTAACCCTTATCGGAGGGGTCCATGAAATTATCACAGAGAAAACGATTAGATATTTTGAATGCAGCTGAGACATTGTTTTTTCAGCAAGGTGTTGAGCATACCAGTATGGATCAGGTTGCAAGCTTAGCGGGTGCCTCAAAGCGTACCGTATATAATCACTTTGAAAATAAAGATGTGTTGTTTCAAGCCATTCTAGTGTTTATGTTTGAAAAAGTCCGCCAAGAGCAAGCGGTTGTATTTGATGCCGCTGTGCCAATTGCACAGCAGTTAACACGCATTGCTGAACAAGAAGTGGCACTTTTGACCTCTGAAGAGTTTTTAAAAGTAGCGAAAGTCGCTTTCATGCAGATGTTACAGCAGCCTGATTTAGCAAAATCATTAGCCAGTAATAACATGGGCTGTATGCAAGATCTGGTGGCGTTTTTAGAAGCAGCTGTGAAGGCACAGGTTTTAACTATTGATGATGTTGAGTTTGCAGCAAAACAGTTTGTGTATCAGTTAAAGTCTCTGATCTTTTATCCGTTGCTGTATGGCTTTGAGCGCCAAGAAGGCGACTCAGATAACAAAGTAATAAGCGAAACTGTAAAAATGTTCTTAGCGCGTTATGGGCGCTGATATTTTGGAACATAAAAAAGCCCGCTTAATGCGGGCTTTTTAAATATCTGCAAGAAGGTTTACTTCACTTCTTTACCAGCTGCTTGTTGGTCAGCATGGTAGCTTGAGCGAACAAATGGACCACAGGCCGCATGTGTAAAGCCAATTTCGTCTGCATAATCTTTTAAAGCATCAAACTCTGCTGGCGGCACATAGCGTTTGACCGGTAAGTGGTGCTTAGAAGGTTGTAGGTATTGACCTACTGTTAGCATATCAACGTTATGCTCGCGTAAGTCACGTAACACTTCTTCGATTTCGCTAATTTCTTCACCTAAACCTACCATCAAACCAGACTTAGTTTTCACATCTGGATGTGCTTCTTTGAAGCGGCGTAACAACTCAAGTGACCATTTATAGTCAGCACCTGGACGCGCTAATTTGTATAAACGCGGTGCTGTTTCTAAATTGTGGTTAAATACATCTGGCGGCGTCTCGATTAAGATATCAAGGGCTCTGTCCATACGACCACGGAAATCAGGTACTAGAATTTCAATCGTGATTTCTGGGTTGTGCTTACGAATTTCACGAATACAGTCAGCAAAGTGCTGTGCACCACCATCACGTAAATCATCACGGTCTACTGACGTGATTACAACATAGCTTAGCTTCATGTCTTTAATAGTCAGCGCTAGCTTTTCTGGCTCAGCTGCGTCTGGCTTTAATGGACGGCCATGGGCAACATCACAGAACGGACAACGACGAGTACAAATAGCACCTAAGATCATGAAAGTCGCAGTACCATGGTTGAAGCATTCAGATAGGTTAGGGCACGAAGCCTCTTCACACACTGAGTGTAAACCATGTTTACGCATCGCTTGTTTAATACCATCAATACGTTCAGTTGATTTTGGTAAGCGAATTTTAAGCCACTCTGGCTTACGCAACATTTCGTTTTTTTCAGTCGGTAAAACTTTAACTGGGATCAGTGCCATTTTTTCTGCATCACGCAGTTTTACGCCTGGTTCCATTTTGACTGGTTTATTCATTCGTTTTCAAACCCTTCAGTGTGCTTAACCACAGTAGCATTAAGCTTTTTAATCATGTGTTTTACAAGCCCTGCACCTGCTTGCTCGAGGTTTTGCGGACCGTTAAGATCGGTTGTTTGCACCATGTTCATGCCAGCATAGCCGCATGGATTAATACGTAAGAATGGACTTAGATCCATACTTACATTTAGTGCTAAACCGTGGAAAGAGCAACCGCGGCGAACGCGAAGGCCTAATGAGGCAACTTTGCTGTCGTTAACGTAAACACCGGGTGCATCCGCTTTCGCGTAGGCATCAATGTCGTAGTCTTTTAACGTATCAATAATGCACTCTTCAAGCCAGGTTACTAGCTCCCTTACACCAATGTTTAAACGACGTAAGTTGAATAGCACATACATCATTTGTTGGCCTGGTCCGTGATAGGTAACTTGACCACCACGATCCACTTGGATCACTTCGATATCACCGGTATTTAATAAGTGCTCAGCTTTGCCTGCTTGGCCTTGCGTAAATACTGGCTCGTGCTCTACAAGCCAAATTTCATCTGCTGTGTGCTCATCACGGGTGTCGGTAAAAGATTGCATTTTTTGCCAAATTGGCATGTAACGCTGACGACCTAATTGACGAACGATTAATTCTCTTTCACTCACGAGTTACTCCGTAATCGGCCTATAGCATGTGACGTACGTCATCGATGTTGCTGATCACGTTATAAATTTCTTCGATGTGCTCTTTACTTGTAACGGTTGCTACAAGCGTTACAGATTCGTAATTACCTTTGCTGCTTGGTTTTACCTTTGGCGCATAATCGCCAGGTGCAATTGGTTGCAGCTTTTCTAGGATCTGATCTGTTAGATTTACGTTAGCTAAGCCCATGATTTTAAATGTGAATGGGCAAGGGAAATCTAAATACTCATCAAACTTAGTATTTTTTACAGGTTGAACCACGACGGTGACTCCTCAAACAGTGAGTGTGCTTAATAGAGGTGTTCTCTGCCATTTCTTGGCGTTAAGCAAACTTAGATTACGACGCACTCGACCCAGCGCGACTGATATGGGGCGCATTCTATCATTTTTCAGACAAAAAAAAACGCCTTGCGGTGCAAGGCGTTTATAAACTTTATGACCAGATTACTGAATTTGTAAACGTAGGTAATCGTAGATCTTGCTAAAGAAGCTGCCTTCTTCCACTTCTTCTAGTGTAACTAGTGGATATTGTGCAATTTCTTCACCTTCAAGCTGTAAGAATAGCGTGCCTACTTTAGTACCTTTAGCAAGCGGCGCTTCTAATGTTTTATCAAGCTCGAAGTTCGCTTTTAAGTTTTTACGCTGACCACGTGGAATAGTAATAGGTGTATCTTCTAAGATACCTAACGATACGTTTTCTTTGTTACCCATCCAAATACGTTGCTCAGCAAAGCTGTCGCCTGCTTTATATGGCGTGATTGTTTCGAAAAAGCGGAAACCGTAGTTCAATAGTTTTTTGCTTTCAACTTTACGAGCACGTTCGCTTTCTGTGCCCATTACTACCGCGATTAAACGCATGTCATCTTTAGTTGCAGAAGTTACTAAGCTATAACCCGCTTCTGATGTATGGCCAGTTTTAATACCGTCAACGTTCATGCTTTCATCCCATAACAATGAGTTACGGTTGTATTGCTTGATGCCGTTAAAAGTGAATGATTTTTTCGCGTATACTTCGTACTCATCAGGTACATCGCGAATAAGTGCAGCACCTAAGGTTGCCATATCACGTGGTGTCGTGAAGTGTTCGTTAGTATCTAAACCATGGCTATTTACGAAGTGGCTGTTAGTCATGCCAAGCTTTTCAGCGTGGGCATTCATTAAATCAGCAAATGCGCTTTCACTACCAGCAATGTGTTCTGCCATTGCTACACAGGCATCGTTACCCGATTGAATAATGATACCGTGGTTTAAGTCATCAACGCTGATCTGCTTACCGACTTCGATAAACATTTTTGATGATTCAGGGAAATTTTTTGCCCAGGCTTTTTCACTGACTGTAACCATATCAGTTGGTGCAATATTACCTGCTTTGATTTCAGTACCAATTACATAACTGGTCATCATTTTGGTTAAACTAGCCGGTGCTAATTTTGTATCTGCTTCGCCTTCGGCAATCACTTTACCTGTGGTGAAATCAACCAAGAAATAACCTTTCGCATTAACTTGAGGTGGGGCAGGGATAATTTGGGCTGTTGCAGAAAATACGCTAGCAGTGCAAACAAGGCCACAAACGCCACTTAAGATTTTATATTTTATAGATTTCATCGTACTCATTAATGGTTAAAGTTAAACATGTTGCGTTGACCTATTCTAAAGGTCTTACTCACTGTAAAGCAAGAACGCGTTCTGAAATTGGTTTTGTTTTAGCTTTTCTAAAACTGCTTGTGCTTCTGCGGCATCTTTTATTGGACCAAGACGTAATCGATAGATTCCATCTTTTTCAACAATGTTTGTTGGCACATGATATTGCTGACGAAGTTGAAACGCGAGCGCTTCAACATTAGCAAGAGTACTTCCCGCTGCAACCTGAATGTAGCTTAAACGAGGGGCAGAATTGGCAAGGGTAACAGCCTCAACCTTAACACGGGCTGTACCTTGTCGGTAATAACCTAATTTATAGGCCGCAGAATAAGATAAATCGATAATTCGGTCATCATGAAATGGGCCACGGTCGTTTACACGAACAATTACTGATTTTCCGTTATCTAAATTTGTTACTCTGGCAAAGCTCGGTAGCGGCAGCGTTTTATGGGCTGCTGTCATCGCAAACATATCGTACACCTCGCCGTTTGAGGTGTGATAATTGTGAAACTTTCGACCATACCACGAAGCAATCCCTTCTTCTGCATAGCCTGTTTCATCTAACATCGGCGTGTAGCGTTTACCACGGACTTCGTAAGGGCGACTAGCGCTTGCGCTTTTAACAACCGGGGTGACTATGGCATCTTGCATTTCAAGTTCGGTTGGTTTTCGAAGCGGGGCTGCATCATGCTCCATAGCATAACGGCCTTGCTGAGATGAAGAGCTACATGCTGCTAGCAGCACAGAAAATAACGCTATAAGTAAGTAATTGACTCGCTGTGTCATTATTTTAAAAGCATCCTTTTATCGGTGGCGATAGACATGATAATGCCAAATCCGGCCATCAAGGTCACCATTGAGGTGCCACCATAGCTTATTAGTGGTAACGGAACACCTACTACAGGCAGTAAGCCCGAAACCATGCCAATATTTACAAATACATAAACGAAGAAGGTCAGTGTTAATGCGCCGGCAAGCAGTTTACCAAACGCATCTTGCGCATTGACTGCAATATATAAGCCACGGCCAATAATAAACAAGTACATACAAAGTAATAAACAAACCCCGAACAGGCCAAACTCTTCGCTCAGTACAGAAAAGATAAAATCGGTATGACGCTCAGGTAAAAACTCCAATTGTGATTGGGTGCCTTGCAGCCAGCCTTTACCCTCAATGCCACCAGAACCTATCGCAATTTTCGATTGAATAATGTGGTAACCCGAGCCAAGCGGATCGCTTTCAGGATCTAAAAAGGTCAGTACCCGTTGTTTTTGATAATCAAGCATCACGTAATGCCAAAACGGCCATGCTGCCAAACCAACAGCAGCAGATAAAAAGCCAATAAGACGCCAACTTAGTCCAGATAAAAACAATACAAATATCCCTGAGCTGGCAATCAAAATAGAGGTACCTAAGTCGGGTTGCTCTTTAATTAAAATGGTTGGCACCATTACAATCGCAAAGCCAATAATTAAATGGATGATTCTTGGCGGTAAATGGTTACGCCCGATATACCATGCAACCATCATTGGCACGGCAATTTTCATTAACTCTGACGGCTGGAAACGGGTCACACCTAAGTCAAGCCAGCGCTGTGCACCTTTTGAACTAACCCCAAATAACAACACCCCAACCAGCATCAAAAGCCCCACGCAGTAGAGCGGAATGACCATACTTTTTAATGTGTTAGGCGAAAACTGCGCGAGTATAAACATACCTAAGATAGCGCCAAACATACGTGTTGCGTGGCGTATCATCATCGCTGAGTCTTGGCCGCTGGCACTGTATACAATGGCAAGGCTGGCTACCATCATCGTCATCAGAGCTAGAAGCAACGGTAAGTCTAGGTGTAGGCGCTGCCAAATTGAGTGTTTTTTATTTAATGGGATCATGGCGCGTCACTTTGGGCTATTTGAATCGGGTTCGCTGAGAAGTAGTAATCCATTAATTGACGCGCAATTGGCGCACCAACGGTACTACCACCACCGGTGTTTTCAACCACCACAGAGACCACAATTTGTGGGTCGTTATAGGGTGCAAAACCAATGTAGATAGCGTTATCACGTTGGCGCTCTTTAAGTGACTTAGCATCATAACGCTCACCTTGAGCAATACTTACAACCTGAGCAGTACCCGTTTTACCTGCTGGGTCATAATTCGCCCCTTTAAATGCTTTATGTGCAGTACCTGTGACTTTATGTACGGTGTTGTGCATCGCATCTAGCGCAATTTGCCAATGATGAGGATTTTTTAATACTACAGGTGGCTTTTCATCATTATTGATTTGCGTTACTTCGTTTTCTTTTTTAGCGACTTGTACAAGGTGCGGAGGATGATCGAGCCCGCGGTTCACTAATATGTTGGTAGCATTAGCTATTTGCATTGGTGTTGCGGTCCAATAACCTTGCCCGATACCCACTGAAATGGTGTCGCCGCGCCACCATGACTCTCTAAAGCGGGCTTCTTTCCACTCTCGCGATGGCATAATGGCAGATGTTTCTTCGTGAATATCGATTCCAGAGAGCTCGCCAAAGCCAAACTGCGTCATAAAGTCACTTATTTTGGTGATCCCTAAACGGTAAGCAACATCGTAAAAATAGGTATCGCATGATTCTTCAATAGCACGATAAACATCAACATGACCATGGCCCCAACGTTTCCAGTCACGCCATTTGTGTTCCACATTAGGAATTTGGAAAAAGCCCGGATCCCAAATTTGTGTTTGCTCTGTTACCAGTCCTTCTTCAAGGGCAAGAATTGACATATGAGGTTTAACTGTAGAGGCAGGTGCATAACGCCCTTGCGTGGTACGGTTAATTAGCGGTCGGTCTGGGTTTAACAACTTTTTGTAATCTGTGCTGCTGATACCATGAACAAATAAATTCGGGTCATAACTTGGGTTAGAGTAGAGTGCTAAAACGCCGCCATCTTTAGCATCAAGCACTACAATGGCACCACGCATATCTTTTAAGGCATGTTGAGCAATTTGTTGCAGGCCAATATCCAAAGTAAGTACTAAGTCGTGACCTGGTTCAGGTGGCGTGAGGCTTAAAGTACGGATAACTCGGCCACGGTTATTCACTTCAACGCGCTGCGAACCAACCACACCATGAAGAAGTTCTTCGTAATACTTTTCGATACCGAGCTTACCAATGTCGTGCGTTGCACGGTAGTTGGTTGCTTGGTCTTCTGCTTCAAGTTTGGTGAGTTCTTTTTTGTTAAGTTTGGCAACATAACCTAAGGCATGGGTAAGGGTATCACCATAAGGGTAATAGCGAGCCAAACGTGCTTCGATACTAAAGCCTGGAAACTTATGCTGATTAACCGAGAACTTTGCAACTTCGGTTTCGTCTAAACGGGCTTTTAATACTTGGCTTTTAAAGCGGCGATTGTGCTTAATGTCATCTAGAAAGTCAGCTTTTTGTTGCTCAGTTATTTCAATAACTTTTTCAACTTCGCTCAGTGCCTCTTCAAGGTTATCAACTTCCTCGGGTATGACTTCTAAATTATAAACTGGCTTGTTTTCAGCCAGTAATACGCCATTTCTGTCGTAAATAAGCCCACGGTTAGGGGCAATTGGAATAACTTTGATGCGGTTATCGTTCGAACGTGTCTGGTAGTCTTGATGTTCGATAACTTGGATGTTGTATAGGTTAGATAACAACACACCAATTAACAGTGTAACAAACACAAAACCCACAAATGCTCGGCGAGCAAATAAGTTTGCCTCAGCCGAGTGGTCTCGAATCGTGGGTCTGTGTTTTCGCATTGGCTTTACTACTCGCGATGATAAGGGTGGTTGTTATTCAAGCTCCAGCCTCGGTATAGGCTTTCTGCAACAATAATGCGCACTAGAGGGTGCGGTAGTGTCAGGTTTGATAATGACCACTTTTGCTCAGACGCTGCAATACACTCAGGTGCTAAACCTTCTGGTCCGCCGATCAATAAGCTGACATCGCGACCATCAAGCTGCCATTTTTCCATACTTTTTGCCAGCTGATGGGTATCCATTGGCTTACCGGTGACCTCTAGCGTCACAATGCGGTTGCCTTTAGGGATAGCAGCAAGGGTCTTTTCGCCTTCAAGTTGTAAAATACGTTTGATATCCGCATTTTTACCACGTTTACCTGCGGGGATTTCAATTAGCTCAAGGGGCATATCACGTGGGAAGCGACGTTGATATTCTGTGAATCCGGTTTCAACCCATGCTGGCATTTTGGTACCAACAGCAATCAATTGTATTTTCAAAATGGTTACCTATGTCCTTGCTAAGGGTTAGCCCCAAAGTTTCTCTAGATCATAGAAGTCGCGAGATTGGTCTTGCATTACATGCACTACCACATCACCTAGGTCTACCAGCACCCATTCGCCTTCGTTTTGGCCTTCGTATCCGAGAGGCTCTTCACCTGCATGGCGTGCTTCTTTAGCAACGTGATCAGCAATCGATTGTACATGGCGTTTAGAGTTACCTGAGCACACTAACATGTAATCAGTAATGTCAGACTTACCACGAACATCAAGCTGTACCACATCACGGGCTTTCATATCGTCGACTTTATCAAGGGCAAATGCGAGTAGTTGTTTAGAATCCAAAGTGTTTTCTCAAAAATAAATAATCTTAATTTGTTATTTTATCACGCAGGCAGTATTTATTCATCTGTTTGGTAAAGATGATGCTGCGCAATGTATTGACTTACATTGGTAGGTAAAAGTTCCGCTATATCATTATTTAAATGCAGCTTTTTTCTGATTTCGCTTGAGGCGGCATTAACTTGTAAGCCATTTAAAAAGAATAACTTACCTGCAGGGGCCTGTTGTAGCTGGCTAAGTTGCTCTGTTACGGCATTCTCTTTATAAGCTGCAAGTTCACCAGATACTTGGCAGTGCTGCCCCGGGCGCTGGTACACGACGATATGACAAAGTTTGACAATCTCTTGCCATTTAAACCATTTATCTAGGCTATTGAATGAGTCCATGCCGATTAAAAACATAATTGGCGCTGCTGGGTTTTCTGCACGAAGCTCTTCTAAACTCAACAAAGAATAAGACGCACCTTCTCGGTTTAGTTCGCGGTAATCGATAGCAAAATGCGGATTGTCGGCAATCGCAAGTTTTAGCATATTAATGCGATGCTCATCACTAATTCCTGGCTTGGCTTTATGAGCAGGAATAGCACAAGGCATGAAGTAAAGGGTATCGAGTTGGCACTGCTGAACACACTGCTGGGCCATATTAATATGACCTAAGTGAATTGGATCAAAGGTGCCACCAAAAATAGCAATCATGAATTGTTACTCTTAGTCAAAGACCGGGTGGCAAGGTAAAGGTATCGCCACTGGTTGGCAAAACACTAAGCATATTTGCATTAATGCTTGGTAGGGGGCTACAAGGTTGCCTTGTTTATATGCAGCATCAAACTGAGCTAATTGTTTGGTAATTTGTTCAAGTACTTGGATGTTCAAGCGGTTTAAGGCCTGTTGTACAACAGCTTGTTGGTTTTTCCAAATATTATACTTTTTGTATAAATCAGCCATATTGGCACCATTCAAGCGCCCGTGTTGCATTGCCAGTAAGTTAGCTGCTTCTTTATTGATGGCCCAAAAAATACTCATGGCTTCAGTGTTATCGGCAGCCAGCTTAGTCATTACTTTAATCGCTTGTTCGGCGTGGCCATTTAATAAAGCATCACTCAAATCAAAAATATCAAACTTTGACTGATTTAGTAGCCCTTGCATCACAGCTTGTTGGTCAATTAGCTCACTACCATAAAGCAAAGATAGCTTTTCTAACTCTTGATGACAGGCAAGTAAATTTCCTTCAGTGGCATCAATTAAGCTTTGTTTCGCGTTGTTATGAAGGTTTAAGTTTAAACGATAGCACTGTTCATCTAACCAGCGGCTCAGGTGATTACCTGTTAATGGGTAACAAGGAACAAATAAGCCTTGCTTATCGAGGGCTTTAAACCAAGCACTGCGCTGAATATCTTGGCTGGCTTTGGCACCTTTTAAAACCAAAATAGTATCGGGATTAGAAAGCTCAACAAGCTGCTTAAAGATTTGACTGCCTTGCGTACCAGGTTTTTGCTCGTTTAAATCGAACTCAATTAGGGTACGAGCGCTGAACAGTGACATACTTTGGTATTGAGCAACAATTTCTTGCCAATCAAAACCCGGCATTAAGGTAAATTTAATGACTTCGTCAAAGCCTTGCTGTTTAGCTGCTTGACGAATTTGCAAGATGCACTGAGCAATTTGATAAGGCTCTTCACCAAACACCATGTAAAAAGGCGCGAGGCCTTTTTTTAACTGGCTAGGAAGCTGGTTTGCATAACAACGCATTACAGTTGTGATAACTCACGAACAATACGACGACTCGCTTGCTTACGAATTTCGCCTAATAGCAAATCAAGCTCTTTTGCTTTTGCAAGGGCATTGTCTGGGTCGTCTTGGTAGTTACGATACAATTCAAAGCTTTGATTAATCGCTTTTTGTCCAGGGCGCTTCAGGGTATAGCTTACGCTATAGGCAAGTTCATATTCAGCAACCTGACCATTATCAAATAATGACAAGATTTGACGCTCTAAGCGGTCTTTGTGAATCTTTAACTCAGGGTGTTTACCAACTTGGTTAAGCTCAACTTTACTCGCAATCAGTTCTTTTTCGACTAATTCGAATAAGGCTGACTTTTCATCATCACCAACAAGGGTGAGTACTTTCAAGTCGTCAGGCAAGTTAGAGGCTTTCTTTAAGTGAAAGCCACAACTTGTCAGCAGTAAACAGACTAGCGCAAGGGCTAGTCCGTTTTTCAGTGCTTGAAGCGCTGCCATCTTAGTTAGCAACCACGTTAAGTAGTTTGCCAGGTACGTAAATTACTTTACGGATAGTCGCGCCCTCAGTGAACTTAGTCACGTTTTCTTCAGCAAATGCTAATGCTTCAACTTGCTCTTTGGTTGCATCTGCAGGCACTGTTAACTTAGCACGTAGCTTACCGTTAACTTGTACAATGATTAGCTTCTCATCTTCAACAAGTGCTGACTCATCAACTGTTGGCCATGCTGCATCTAAGATGTCGCCTTCTTTGCCAAGGTCTTGCCATAACTGGTGACACATGTGTGGTGTGATAGGCGCAAGCATGATAAGTAATGCTTCAAGTGCTTCGTTAGCAATTGCTACATCTTGTTTATCAGCAAGTGGTGCTTTAAGTAACTTGTTCGAGATTTCCATGATAGCAGCGATTGCAGTGTTGAATGTTTGACGACGTTCAACGTCATCAGTCACTTTTGCAATTGCTTTATGAAGTTCACGACGAAGAACTTTTTGGTCGTTGTTTAATGCTGATTTATCAAGCGCTTGGTAGCCTACTGTTTCTACATCAACAGCGTATTTCCAAATACGTTTTAAGAAACGCATTGCACCTTCAACACCTGAATCAGACCATTCAAGAGTTTGCTCTGGTGGCGCTGTAAACATCATGAATAAACGAACTGTATCTGCACCGTATTCGGCAATAACTTGTTGTGGGTCGATACCGTTGTTTTTCGATTTCGACATTTTGCTCATGCCCGCAGAGAATACCGGCTCGCCATCTTCTTTGTGCCACGCTTTAACAACACGACCTTTGTCGTCTGTTTCAGTTTGTACATCAGTTGGTGAAATCCAGATATCACCGCCTTTCTCATCTTTACGATAGAAAGTATCAGCTAGTACCATGCCTTGACATAATAAGCGCTCAAATGGCTCATCTGAGTTTACTAAACCAAAGTCACGTAATAGTTTGTGGAAGAAACGCGAGTAAAGTAAGTGCAAGATCGCATGCTCAATACCACCAATGTATTGGTTTACTGGTAACCAGTAATTTGCAGCACCTGGCTCGATCATGCCTTCGTCAAAACGTGGGCTACAGTAACGAGCGTAGTACCAAGACGATTCCATGAAGGTATCGAAGGTATCTGTTTCGTGGAATGCAGGCGCGCCATTTACCGTTGTTTTAGCCCACTCAGGATCCGCTTTGATTGGTGAAGTCACACCATTCATAACTACGTCTTCTGGTAAGCGAACTGGTAGCATGTCTTCTGTTGCTGCAAGCTCATCACCATTTTCGTCGCTAAGCATTGGAATTGGAGAACCCCAGTAACGCTGACGGCTAACACCCCAGTCACGTAGACGGAAATTAACTTTACGCTCACCTACACCCAGCGCTTCTAGTTTGTCTGCAACGGCATTAAATGCTGCTTCAAACTCAAGACCATCGAACTCACCCGAGTTAACTAACACGCCTTTTTCAGTGAATGCTTGGTTGTCTAAATCAACCGTTTCTTCAGAACCTGCAGCTGGTGCGATAACTTGGGCAATTTCAAGGCCATAAGCTGATGCGAACTCGTAGTCACGTTGGTCATGTGCAGGAACAGCCATAACTGCGCCTGAGCCGTAATCCATTAATACAAAGTTAGCAACCCAAATCGGTACTTGCTTACCTGTTAATGGGTGAATCGCATAAAAGCCAGTTGCAATGCCTTTTTTGTCCATGGTTGCCATGTCTGCTTCAGCGATTTTCGTGTTTTTACACTCATCAACAAACATAGCTACAGCGTCGCTGTTTTTAGCGGCTTCTTGTGCAATTGGGTGACCTGCAGCAACAGCTACGTACGTCACACCCATAAAGGTATCTGGGCGTGTTGTATAAACACTGAATGTATCTTCGTTATCAGCACGCTTAAATTCGATTTCTAAACCTTCAGAGCGACCAATCCAGTTGCGCTGCATGGTTTTAACTTGCTCAGGCCAGTGATCAAGCTTATCTAAATCGTCTAGTAGCTCTTGTGCGTAATCAGTGATTTTGATGAACCATTGTGGAATTTCTTTTTGCTCAACAATGGCACCTGAACGCCAACCACGACCATCAATAACTTGTTCGTTAGCAAGTACAGTTTGGTCAACTGGATCCCAGTTTACTGTTGACATCTTTTTGTATACTAAGCCTTTTTCGTAAAGCTTAGTGAAGAACCACTGTTCCCACTTGTAGTATTCTGGGTGACATGTTGCGATTTCACGATCCCAGTCGTAACCAAAGCCTAATTGCTTTAATTGGTCGCGCATGTAATCGATGTTTTCGTAAGTCCACTTAGCAGGGGCTGTGTTATTTTTGATTGCCGCATTTTCAGCAGGTAGACCAAACGCATCCCAACCCATAGGTTGCATTACGTTTTTGCCTTGCAAGCGTTGGAAGCGTGATACTACGTCACCAATGGTGTAGTTACGAACGTGACCCATGTGGAGTCGGCCGCTTGGGTATGGGAACATAGATAGGCAGTAATACTTTTCTTTGCTCTCATCTTCAGTGACTTTAAATACTTGGTTTTCTTCCCAGTAGGCTTGTACTTTTGACTCAATGTCTTGCGGGTTATATTGCTCTTGCATCTACGATTCCAGACTTCTTGCAAATTAATAAAAAATTGTCGATAAGGATAACCCAAAATACATGCTAATCACAGCGGCAAATAGGCGCTTTTGTTAATTTTCCAATGAAATATATTTTCAGGGCAGGTTAACCTATACTCAACTAGAATAACGGTTGATTTTTCATCATTTTTGAAGGAGTAAACGATGGCAGATTATAAATCTTGGCTTAGCGATTTAAGTGCATGGCTTAAAGACGTAAAAGATCATGAGCTAAAAGATGCAATGGAAAAATTTGTTGAGTCAGAGCAGGCACTTAAAGACTTAGGACAAGAAAAGCTTAATCAGTATCGTGACTATCTACAGCGCGATATCGACCACATTAAAGAAAACGACAGTCACTATGATTCACTCGCATGGCTAGAGCTTAAAGAATCGCTTTGGTATGAGTTATCGCACATTGAAGATAAAACCCAGCTCGAATGGCAAGCCTTAAACCAAGATTTTCAACACAATGGTGTTTATCAAGAGGGAGAATGGATAGCCATGGGCACATTAGTATGTAAAAATTGTCAGCATAGTTACGATGTTTACCATGCTACGCAAATTACTCCTTGTACTGAATGTGGCGGTATTTATTTTCGCCGTAAGGCATTACAACCTTAATCAGTGACGCAGGCTTGTGCTGGGCGTTACCTATAATGCCCAGTCAAGACTGGGAAATAAGAAGTTAGAATGACAAAAAAACTAATCCCTCTACCTATTTCTGCGTTAGCGCCTAAGATTGCCGCAAGTCATGTTGCGACTTGTATGCAAAACCCATATCCAGAAGCGTTGCCATTTATTGGTCAACAACGTGCACAAAGTGCCCTCGACTTTTCACTCGGAATGGAATTACCGGGTTACAATGTTTATGTGATGGGTGAAGCGGCTCATGGTCGTTACACCTTAGTAAAAGACAAACTCACAGCCCATTCAAAAGACCGCCCAACGCCTAATGAGTGGTTGTATGTTAACAACTATGATGACCACCGCGAGCCAATCGCGTTATTCATGCAAGCAGGTCAATCAAAGCAGTTAGCTGACGATATAGACTCATTTATCGACGAAGTACTCGATACATTCCCAGCGGCTTTTGATAACCCGGGTTATCAGCGCAAGAAAAAGTCAATCGACCGTGAGTTTACCGATACTTACGATGCGGCAATTACTGCTGTTGAAATTGCAGCACTTGAGCAAAGCGTAGCATTGATTGAAGAAAATGGTGTTGTGGGATTTGCGCCTTTAGTGAATGGTAAACAACTGAGCGACAGTGAATTTGCAGCCCTTGATGAGCCACTGCGTATTGAATTTTATGAGGTTATCGAAAAGCTTGAAGATGCGTTAATCGAAGCATTAATTGAGCTCCCTCGCTGGAAACGAGAGTCATCTGAAAAACTGCGTAACCTTAAAAAATCAACTGCTGAGCTTGCCACTAAGCCACTCATTAAAGCCCTTGAACATAAATACGCTACGCACATTGGTGTATTACGTTATTTAAAAGACATTCGTGAAGAAATCATTGATGCGGTACTTGAATGGCTCGACGATGATGAAAACGACGAAAACAAAGAAGACTTTGACCGTAAAGGGATGCTCACAGACTTCTTTGCGCCAAATATTCTAGTCGAATACAAAGAGGGCGATGCAGCCCCTGTAGTGTATGAGCCAAACCCGACTTTTGGCAATATTTTCGGCAAAATTGAATATGCGACTTCGCAAGGCTCGCTTATCACCAGTTACCGCTCAATTCAGCCAGGTGCACTGCATCGTGCTAATGGTGGCTATTTGATTATGGATGCCGAGAAAGTCATGGCGAACCCACAAGTGTGGGATGGCCTTAAGCTTTCTTTAAAAACGCATCAAATCAAAAACGACTTACCCTATCAAGACAGCTCTGTGGGAAGTAGCTTTACGTTACGTCCGCAGCTTATTCCTCTTGATGTAAAAATAGTGCTGCTAGGCTCTCGCGACCTTTATTACACCATAGGTGAATATGACGAAGAGTTTGCAGAGTTATTCCGTGTCCTTGCTGACTTTGATTATTACTTGCCAAGTAGCGATAAACTGCAATATCAGTTCATTACCAAGGTGACTGAGTATTGTCAGCAAACACTCAACTGCACTGTAAATGAAGCGGCAATGGCGAGATTATTAAAGTTTAGTTATCGCCAAGCTGAGCACCATAACAAGCTCTCAGCTCGTTTTGCTGATGTATTAGAGTTAGTGGCAGAAGCCAGTTTTTATGCCAAACAAGATGGCCAAACAGTGATTGATGCTCATCACATAGATGAAGCCATTGTTGGTAAGCAATACCGTACAGGGCAAATTTCAGAAACCATGCTGAGTGATATCAAAGAAGGGCAAATTTTAATTGCAACCGAAGGTCACGCAGTGGGCAAAGTAAATGGCTTAACTGTGCTGCATATTGGCGATACCTCATTTGGCACACCAGCACGCATTACAGCCACTGTGTACGCAGGTGCTGATGGCGTAATTGACGTTGAACGAGAAGCTGAACTAGGTAAAGCCATTCACTCTAAAGGAGTGATGCTATTAACCGGTTACTTAGGAAATAAGTATGCTCAGCAATTTAGTCTAACGCTCAGTGCCAATATCGCAATAGAGCAAAGCTATGGCTATATCGACGGTGATAGCGCCTCATTAGCAGAGCTGTGCGCGCTTATATCAGCCATTACGAACTTACCTATTAGCCAATCTATCGCACTGACAGGTTCAATTAACCAGCATGGTGATGTGCAATCAATTGGTGGCGTAAACGAGAAAATAGAAGGCTTCTTCAAGCTTTGTAAAATGCGTGGCTTAACCGGTGAGCAAGGGGTGATTATTCCTAAATCAAACCAAGTTAATTTAGTGCTTGATGACGAAGTACTCGATGCGGTTGAAAAAGGGCGCTTTAATATTTATGCCGTTGAAACGGTTGATCAAGCACTGAGCTTATTAATGGATAAAGACGCAGGTGAAATGACCGCAGAAGGTTATCCCGAAGGCTCTATTAATGCACTTGCGTTAGCAAGGCTTGCCAATATTGCAGATATCGTAAATGGCGACAATGATGATGAGAAGGACGCAGAATGATTAATTTAATACTTTTACTGATCATTGGTATTTTTTGTTTTTTAATTTTTAAAAACAGTAAAAAGGCGAAGCTACAAGCCCTTGAAAATGAAAAGCTCGCCGCGGACTTTTTAGCAAATAACAGTAAAGCCGACGATGTTCATGAAACCGCATCTGGGCTGCAATACAAAATTGAGCAAAGTTCAGGTAATGACACAAAGCCAAGTGCAACTAGTAAAGTAAAGGTTCACTATCATGGCACGCTTATGGATGGCAGTGTTTTTGACAGCTCAGTGGTAAGAAATTCGCCAATCAGCTTTGGTTTGAATCAAGTCATTGCAGGTTGGACCGAAGGCTTACAGCTAATGAACGAAGGGGATAAGTTTACCTTTTATATCCCGCCTCAGCTTGCTTACGGCCGTAAACGCGTCGGTAGCATTCCAGCAGGCTCTCTACTTATATTTGATGTAGAGTTGATAAAGATAGAATCTTAAAATGTTAAAAAGGCTTCATCATGAAGCCTTTTTTAATTGCCTGCTAAAGTAGTTGAACAGATTTACCTCAATGCAAACATTATTGAATGTAAAGTAGCTGAGACTTTTAAAGTAATTTGCTCTTTCGAACATGCACGTTGCAGTGTAATAACTAGTTAATCTTGCGTTGACAAAATTGCTCGGTCGCTATATATGTTCTACAGTACCTTTTTTGGGTATTTTATTTGCACTGAAGTAGTAAAGCCTCATCTCATTTTTTAAAATGAACCTCTATAGCCCATAGAAAACCTTCAGAAAATTAGGTTGTTTCTTGTATTTTGGTTATTTTAAAGTTGCATTAATAAAAGGATTTTTGAATGTACAAACTTATATTATTGTTTATTATTTTTTCGGGAATATCCTTGCCTGCTTTTGGTCAGGCAGAAGTTGAAATCTGCAATAATTGCTCTCAAAGTCAAAAAGACAAGGTTGCAAGGCTAAGCGTTAACTCTGATACTAAAGCTGTCATTGTGGTCGATATGATTAATGAAACAGCATTAAAATATGATACTAACTACATTGAAGATCGTTATGGTGAGCCAGTAGTTAGTGTTTCTTTGTCTGAGCTTAGTAATGATGAAGCTTTTGATTTAGACCTTCTCTATGAATACCGCAAAGAGTTAGTACGTGTAATAACGCGTGCTTCTGAAAAGAGTATGCTTAAAAATGCGCAAAGTACTCAACGTAATATATCGACTCCTAAGTATACTAATTCCAATGTAAATGATAATTCTCCGATAGGAAAGGGGATTGAAGTCAAGGGAAGTCCCTATGACTTTTTGCTTGCCAGTTATTTTAGAAATGATGTTTATGACTTTTATTTTGCGGGTGAGACATTAGCTTTAACAAAAATATTATTACCAACTAAGGGAACAATTAAATTTCCGAATATGAATAAGTTAAAGCTATATGTTCGTATAAACTTTTATAGTGATGATTTGGCTAAAAGCCTAAATGGTTTTGTTAGCGTAACACTAAACCCAGTAATTAAGTCATTTAATATTTTAGGCGGGCGGGATGGATTTAAAAACTCAATTCCTTTGAACCAAGACGAAATTAGTGGTCATGATTTTATATTCGCAAATGCTAAGAGCGAAAGAAATGAACACGCCAAGTTTGAAAGATACTCCAGCTCACTAGACGGAGGAGTTAGCTGCCGAGTTGTGGAAACCAAAACGAAGGGAAATAAAAAAATATACACTTATCAATGCTAGCGTTATAAGTTAAAGAGTGGAGTTACCACTCTTTAACTGTTGTCTAAACTTTTATTTGTTATTTTTAATCCTAGCAAGCACACCAACAGTACTGAGTAGCATCACCACCGCCCATACCGGCCAATTGCCGTATTGGCTATAGATACTATCGCCTTTGATTAAAGTGATATTGGCCTCAAGTACATCAGCTTTAAATTGTGGCATAGCTAATTGTGATTGAGCGATAGGGTCGTAAACGGCGCTAATACCATTATTAGTAACACGAATTAGTGGGCGCTGTAACTCTAGGGCGCGCATACGCGCTATTTGCATGTGCTGATGCGGGCCATGTGAGTCACCGAACCACGCATCGTTACTCACCGTGAATAAAATGTCGGAGTCACTGCGATAATTTCCGCGAACCAACTCAGAAAAAGCAATTTCATAGCAAATAGCCGGTAAAATATTTAAGCCATTTGCGCGTAAATTGTTTTGCACTTCATCGCCACGAGTGAAAGATGACATAGGTAAATCAAACAGTGGCGCAATTGGACGCAAGAAGTCCTGAAACGGCACAAATTCACCAATAGGTAATAACTGATGCTTTTGATAGCGGTTTTTACCTAAATATTGATAGTGGCCTTCACTGTCATCGTGTTCTTTTTTACCAAGCACTATTAAAGTGTTAAAAATGTTACGCGTGTCGTATTGGTAATCAACGATACCAGTAATAAGCGCGGTGTCATTAAAGGTTGCGGCACTATCAAGGCCTGTTAAATACTCGGTTGATAAAGCTTCAAGCTCCGGCACCGCAGCTTCTGGCCAAACAATTAAATCAGCATCCCAATGTAAGCGAGTCATATCTTGGTATTTGCTCATAGTCGTCCAAAACTCAGACGGCTCAAAGCGAAGATGCTGCTTAATATTGCCCTGCACCAGTACAGTTTTAATGGTTTTGTCTTGGTAGTGTAGCTGGCTGCTGCTTGCTATCGTATATAAGCCAGCTAATAAGGCTACAGAGGCGATAAGTGGTTTGCCATCTTTGTAAGCTGTGCGATATAAAGCAAACGCAATTAACATACATACAAGCGTAATCCCAAACTCGCCAATTACCGGGGCTAAAAAATTAAGTGGGCTGTCTGTTTGCGTGTAACCAAAACTCAGCCACGGAAAGCCTGTTAACAATGTGCCACGTAAGTATTCTGTGGTTGCGATAGCGGCGAGTAACCAACATATAAAGCTATATGGGCCTTTAGCAAGGCGTGTTGCCAGCCAAGTAGCTAATGCAGGATAAAGGGCTAAATAAGCACAAAGCAGCACCATTAACGAAAGTGATGCGATTAATGGCATGCCACCAAAGGTCGCTATTGATACATGCACCCAGCTTATACCTGCACCAAACCAACCTAAACCAAATATAAAGCCATATTTAGCACTTTGTTTAGCGGCTAATTTACCGTTTGCGAGAGGGTTAATGCAGTAGAGTAGAGCACCAAGGGAAAGAAAAGTTATAAACCATAGGTTATAGGGTGCGTAACTTAAGGTTAAAAAGAGGCCCGCAATAAGTGCGAGCCAGGCTTTTTTATCTTTTGCAAGGTGACTTAGGTTAGTTAGCAGTTTCTTCACTGTCGTTATCATCAGCCTTTGGAATGGTGACTTGCAATTGTAAGATACGGCGGTTATCTGCGTTAGTGACTTTAAATTGTAAGCCTTCTACCTCGATTGTTTCACCACGGCTTGGCATGTGGCCAAATGCATGTAAAACAATACCACCTATGGTGTCAGCATCTGAGGTGCTGTAACCAGTTTTAAAATACTCATTAAAGTCATCAACTTCAGTCAGCGCTTGCACAGCGTAAACGTGTTTTGCAACTTGGCGAATATCTTGTAGGTCTTCACTTTCATCGTGCTCGTCTTCGATTTCACCCACGATGATTTCAAGGATATCTTCGATAGTGACAAGACCAGACACACCACCATACTCATCAATAACAATCGCCATGTGGTAACGTTGTTGACGGAACTCATTAAGCAGCGTGTCTACACGTTTACTTTCAGGCACTACAACTGCAGGACGCAAATATTCACGTAAAGAAGGCAGTTGCTCATCTTTGTTGATGATAAGTGGTAATAAATCTTTTGCTAATAAAATACCTTCAACATGGTCTTTGTCTTCACATACCACAGGAAAACGTGAATGTGTTGAATCAACCATCATAGGTAATAGCTCTTCTAATGGTGTATCAACCTCTAAGGTTACCATTTGCGAGCGTGGGATCATGATGTCCCGCACTTTTAGCTCTGATACACCTAGCACCCCTTCAATCATATCTTTGGTTTCAGGGTCGATAAGGTCGCGTTCTTGCGCATCGGCAATTACTTCTACCAGCTCTTCTCTATTCTGGGGTTCCCCTTGCAACATTTGGGCTATGCGGCCCAGCCACGTTTTGCCAGAAGAACCCTGGCTAGTTTGCGAGTTGTCGTCGCTCATTGCGTCTAATTGCTCCGTTAATTTAAATATCGTCTCGATATGGGTCAGCGATGTTCAGATCGGCAAGTAATTGCTTTTCAATGCTTTCCATTTCAAGTGCATCTTCGTCCTTTATATGGTCAAATCCAAGTAAATGCAAGCATCCATGGATAACCATATGGGCAAAATGGTCGTGAAAAGTTTTTTCTTGCTCAATTGATTCGGCTAAAACAATAGCCGGGCAAATGATTAAATCACCTACTAAAGGTAACTCAATGCCCGGTGGTGCTTCAAATGGAAAAGATAAGACATTAGTCGGTTTATCTTTGCCGCGGTAATCATTGTTGAGCTGCTGGCTTTGTGCTTCATCACTGATCACTATAGTCAGCTCTGCATCTTCACGGTAGTTGCTAAGGGCTTTGTCAGCCCATAGCTGGAATTGTTCAAAGCTTGGTAAGTCGTCAAACTCACAGGCTATTTGTAAATCTAATTCGGTCACGAGTTTGCTTCTTGTTGGTTTGCTTGTGCTTCTTTCAGACGTTGCTTCTCTGCACGTTTTAAACATTCTGCTTCATCGTTTCGCTCATAAGCTTCAACGATACGAGCAACAACCGGGTGGCGAACCACATCGTGTGATTGGAAGAAGTTAAAGCTAATTTCATCGACACCGTTTAATACTTCGATGGCATGACGTAGGCCTGAGCGGGCACCGCGCGGTAAATCGACTTGTGTAATATCACCCGTGATCACCGCTTTTGAATTAAAACCAATACGGGTTAAGAACATTTTCATTTGTTCTGCTGTGGTATTTTGGCTTTCATCGAGAATAATAAACGCGTCATTAAGCGTACGACCACGCATATAGGCAAGGGGCGCGACTTCAATCACATTTTTCTCAATTAGCTTTTCAACTCGTTCAAAACCCAGCATTTCAAATAATGCATCATATAAAGGGCGTAAATACGGGTCGATTTTTTGGCTTAAGTCACCCGGTAAAAAGCCTAGCTTTTCACCTGCTTCAACCGCAGGACGAGTTAACAAAATACGGCGAATTTCTTGACGCTCTAAGGCATCAACGGCTGCAGCAACCGCTAAATAAGTTTTACCTGTACCAGCAGGGCCAATACCAAAGGTAATATCGTGATGCAAAATATTTGCAACATACACGCCTTGATTATCATTGCGCGGTTTAATAACGCCACGGCGAGTTTTAATCACCATGTCTTTGCCATATACACCTGGGTTTTCATCTTGCTCTAGCGCATTTGATTCGCTAATTGCCAAATGTACGGCTTCAGGTTCAATCTCGCCAATCAGGCCGCGAATAGGTTGAGTTTCAATATAGAGGTTTTTTAGTATCTCAACAGCCGCAGCTGCAAGGTGCAGTTTACCGGTTACTCTGAAGAAATTATCACGGTGTGCAATCTCAACGCCAAGGCGGCGTTCAATTTGCTTAATGTTTTCGTCAAACGGACCACATAAAGATGAAAGGCGTTTGTTGTCGGCGGGTTCTAAATAAATCTCTAATGTTTTTAACTGATTACTCAAAATTGCTTCCTATTGATGGGTGCAGGCTGTGCCTGCACCAAGTGTCACCCTAAGGTACGAAAGTAGCAACGCCAATTTCGTTAGGGGCCGTAGCGGCCTCAGCTTCAGCAGCTTTATTTAAAATAGCTGAAGGTGCCACATCACGGCGTAAGTTCATTTCTGATTCTGTACGAATTAATTCACCACGTAAAGAGTTTGGCAATGCTTCTGTAATACGTACATCAACGAATTGACCGATCACTGAGTGAGGGCCTTCAAAGTTAACCACTCGGTTGTTCTCAGTACGGCCACGTAATTCCATTGGGTTCTTCTTAGAAGGACCTTCAACTAGGATACGCTGTTCGGTATCAAACATTTGGCGGCTGATTTGCTGCGCCATTTGCGTGATACGGTTTTGCAGAATGTATAAACGTTCTTTTTTCTCTTGCTCTGTTACGTCATCTGGTAAATCAGCAGCAGGCGTACCAGGGCGCGCACTGTAGATGAAGCTAAAGCTCATATCAAAGCCAATATCATTGATAAGGTTCATAGTTGCTTCAAAGTCCGCTTTACTTTCGCCAGGGAAACCAATGATGAAGTCTGAAGACATGCTTAGGTTAGGGCGAATTTTACGTAACTTACGAATCGTAGATTTGTACTCGAGTGCAGTGTGACCACGCTTCATAAGGTTAAGAACACGGTCTGAACCACTTTGCACTGGTAAGTGTAGGTGGTCAACAAGCTCAGGTACGTCTGCATACGCATCAATAATATCTGGCGTAAATTCTACAGGGTGCGATGTGGTGTAACGAATACGGTCAATACCGTCAATCGCAGCGACATAACGTAGTAGGTCAGAGAAGTAACAAATTTCACCGTCGTGAGTTTCACCGCGATACGCATTTACGTTTTGACCAAGTAGGTTTACTTCGCGAACACCTTGCTCTGCAAGTTGGGCAACTTCAAGTAAGACGTCATCAAGTGGGCGGCTTACTTCTTCACCACGCGTATAAGGAACTACGCAGAATGTACAGTATTTAGAACAACCTTCCATAATTGATACAAACGCAGTAGGGCCTTCCGCTTTTGGCTCAGGTAAACGATCGAACTTTTCAATCTCAGGGAATGAAACGTCAACTACCGAGCTGCTGTCGCCACTTTGCACTTGCTTAATCATTTCAGGTAAGCGGTGTAATGTTTGCGGGCCAAAGATTACGTCAACAAACGGCGCACGTTGACGAATTGAGTCACCTTCTTGCGATGCAACACAGCCACCAACACCAATGATTAACTCAGGTTTGTCGTCTTTTAATAGTTTCCAACGGCCAAGCTGATGGAATACTTTCTCTTGTGCCTTTTCACGGATTGAACAGGTATTGAGTAAGATCACGTCAGCGTCTTCAGCTTCTTCAGTTAACTGATAGCCGTTAGTCGCATCTAGTAGATCAGCCATTTTCTGAGAGTCGTACTCGTTCATCTGACAACCCCAGGTTTTAATATGCAGCTTTTTACTCATTGAAATATAGCCTCGTTTTCAATTCGGTAGTGACACAAAAATGTGTTAGAAACAGGATTAAGTGGCAAGTATGCCGACTTAAAGGACGCGTATTTTAGCTGGATACCCGCACAGATCCAAGTATAGTTTTTATCTTTGTGGTGTGAAATCAAACAAGTCACTGTTTTGAAATTCATAAGCAGTAAATGCACTGACACGCAATATTGAATTACGTTACAATTTATCCCGTATTTAAATAGCCAAATGAGCGAATATTAAATGAATAAAAATAAGGTAATTGTTGTCGGTGGCGGCATGGTAGGTGCTGCTACTGCTGTAAAACTGGCCAAGCAGGGTAGGGATGTCACCGTTATTGAAAAGCACCTTATCGATGCTGATCAAATTTTAAGCTCAGATAAGGTAGATATTCGCATTTCGGCTATTAATCGTTTTTCAGAGAATTTACTTGATGAGCTTGGTGCAATGCCGTTACTAAGACAAAATCGTATCGCACCCTATCAACAATTAGAGGCCTACCAGCAACAAGGCGAGAATTTATTGTTTGATAGCCATGAGATTGGCGAAACGCATTTAGGTCATTTAATCGAAAATAATTTAATTCAAGCAAGTCTTTGGCAGCAATTCGCCAAGTACAACATCGAAGTGATAGAGCAGTTATCTGCCATCACGGATATTACTCAAACGGCTGATTCAATCACCTTACATTATGGCGATACTCAATATACCGCTGATTTAGTTGTTGCTGCAGATGGTGGACAGTCACAATTGCGAACTAAAGCTGGTTTAGGTGTAACGGGTTGGCAATATGGCCAGCATTGCATGGGCGTGTTAATCAAATTAGATGCCCCACAGCAGGTAAAAACGTGGCAACAATTTACGCCAACCGGGCCTGTGGCGTTTCTACCGATGCAGGCGCCTTATGCTAATTTAATTTGTTATCACGATGCTGCAGTTTTAAAGCAGTGGCAAAAATTGTCGAATGAGCAACTCAAAGCAAAGTTCATTGACCATTTTCCTGAACTACCGGGTGACTTTGAATTACTTGAGCATGCTGTTTTTCCACTTGCACGCCAACATGCCAATGATTACTCGCACGGACGTTTAGTTTTGGTGGGTGATTCGGCGCACACAATTAACCCGCTCGCAGGGCAAGGTGTGAACCTAGGGTTTCAAGATGTTGTAGCACTGGCAGATATTTTGGCAGATCAACCTGATGTTGGTCAGCAAGCGTTATTAAAACGCTACGAGAAAAAACGCCGCCACGCTAATTTACTAATGATGAGTATGATGGATGCATGTTATTTTGGTTTTTCAAACGAGATTAAACCACTGAGCTGGGTGCGCAGTAAGTTTTTAAAGCTTGCTAATAACACAGGCCCTGCAAAGAACTGGGTTTTAAAGTATGCGATTAGCGGGACATTAAGTTAATCGTAAAAAATTAATTGTACAAAAGATAAAGAAGCGGGGTAATGAAAATTAGCCCGTTTTTTTTGTGCTAATTGTGCTAAAAATTACCGAATATACTTTGAGAAACTTGAAACTTGAAACTTGAAACTTGAAACTTGAAACTTGAAAGGGAAGTAAGTAGTTGGCTGGGATACCAGGATTTGAACCTGGGAATGGCAGGATCAAAACCTGCTGCCTTACCGCTTGGCGATATCCCAACGCTAAACTTGAAGAGTTTTAGTTCTACTTAAGAACATGGTGCGGAAGGAGAGACTTGAACTCTCACAACCGAAGTTACTGGAACCTAAATCCAGCGCGTCTACCAATTCCGCCACTCCCGCACATTGTGTGATGCAAGTGTATAGTAATGGAACCTAAATCCTGCGTCTAATCAAGACACCAGCCAATTCCGCCACTCCCGCATCAAAGTGTTTGCTAATTTAAACTCTTAGCGTGAGTTTTCTTATTCACTCTCTTGGTAGAGAAAGTGGCTGGGATACCAGGATTTGAACCTGGGAATGGCAGGATCAAAACCTGCTGCCTTACCGCTTGGCGATATCCCAACAAAGAATAAGTTGATAGTTTTGGTTCTTATCAAGAACATGGTGCGGAAGGAGAGACTTGAACTCTCACAACCGAAGTTACTGGAACCTAAATCCAGCGCGTCTACCAATTCCGCCACTCCCGCATCAAAGTGTTTGCTAATTTAAACTCTTAGCGTGAGTTATCTTATTCACTCTCTTGGTAGAGAAAGTGGCTGGGATACCAGGATTTGAACCTGGGAATGGCAGGATCAAAACCTGCTGCCTTACCGCTTGGCGATATCCCAACAAAGAATAAATTGATAGTTTTGGTTCTTATCAAGAACATGGTGCGGAAGGAGAGACTTGAACTCTCACAACCGAAGTTACTGGAACCTAAATCCAGCGCGTCTACCAATTCCGCCACTCCCGCATCATTCGTACTAAAAGTACTGGTAGTTATTTTAAACTCTTCATTGAGTGCAGCTTTAACTCCTGCAGAGCCATTCTAAAAGAAGAATGGTGGCTAAGACGGGATTTGAACCTGTGACCCCATCATTATGAGTGATGTGCTCTAACCAACTGAGCTACTTAGCCATCGTGGCTGGGATACCAGGATTTGAACCTGGGAATGGCAGGATCAAAACCTGCTGCCTTACCGCTTGGCGATATCCCAACAAAAGCTTGATAGTTTGAGTTCTTATCAAGAACATGGTGCGGAAGGAGAGACTTGAACTCTCACAACCGAAGTTACTGGAACCTAAATCCAGCGCGTCTACCAATTCCGCCACTCCCGCATCATTCGTACTTAAAGTACTGGTAGTTATTTTAAACTCTTCATTGAGCAACAAAAAGAATGGTGGCTAAGACGGGATTTGAACCTGTGACCCCATCATTATGAGTGATGTGCTCTAACCAACTGAGCTACTTAGCCATCTTTTTTGTTAGCACTTCATCGCTGAGTGCGGGGCGTATTATGCTGATATGACCTAAATCCGTCAACACCTTTTTTGCAAAAAAATGCTTATCAGTGTTTGTTTGCATTAAAATTAAGCTAAGTGGCGAAATTTCATTTAAATTGCTGTTTTTTTGACTGCAATTTATTAGTTTAATTCCCAAATGCATAATAAGAGTTTTAAAACGCACATTTAAAGTTGCTTGATTTTTATACAAAAATCAAGTTTCAAAATTAGTAAGTGTGTTTTTTTAACGTGTTTAACTGCAAAAAATGAAAAGCGAATGATTTTATACAGGCAAATTTGCGATTAATCGGCCTAGTTTTTACTTCTAAAATACCCACAATTTGCTAATCGAGCAGTCAATAGGTCGCAAAATTGCTAGCGAGTTTTTAAATCCCCTCTAATTGACAGTTGTTATCACTCATTTGCTTTCGACGTATTTATTAATACGATTTACTGTTAAGCATAAATAACACCGTACATCACTAAAAAGAACAAGCAGAGGTATTACTCACCATGCTTTAATGTTTTAGGAATATTTAGGCAATAAAAAAGGCTCGTAATAACGAGCCTTTTGTAATCGAATGAACGAATATGCTTATACGTTAAATAAGAAGTTCATCACATCGCCGTCTTTAACGATGTATTCTTTACCTTCTTGACGCATCTTACCAGCTTCTTTAGCACCGCTTTCGCCTTTAAACTCAATGTAGTCGTCAAATGCGATAGTTTGTGCACGGATAAAGCCACGCTCAAAGTCAGTGTGGATTTTACCCGCAGCTTGTGGTGCAGTCGCACCTACTGGGATTGTCCATGCACGTACTTCTTTAACGCCAGCAGTGAAGTAGGTTTGTAATTTAAGTAACTCGTAACCACCACGGATCACTAAGTTAAGACCTGGTTCTTCTAAACCTAGGTCAGCCATAAATTCTAGTTTATCTTCTTCTTCAAGTTCAGATAACTCAGATTCAATCGCTGCACATACTGGAATAACAACTGCGTCTTCTGCAGCGGCAATTTCACGTACTTTGTCTAGGTAAGGGTTATTTTCAAAACCATCTTCTGCCACGTTCGCAATGTACATGGTAGGTTTGATTGTTAAGAAGTTAAGTGGCTTAATTGCTGCTTTTTCTTCTTTTGTTAGTTCTAAAGAACGTAACGTTAAACCTTCATCTAAGTGTACTTTTACTTTTTCTAAAACAGCATTTTGCTCTTTAGCGTCTTTGTCGCCGCCTTTTGCTTTTTTAGCATTACGAACAATCGCTTTATCAGCACTGTCCATATCAGCAAGTACTAATTCAGTGTTAATTACATCGATATCATCAGCAGGGTCAATTGTGCCAGCAACGTGAACAATGTTTTCGTCTTCAAAACAACGAACAACGTGACCAATCGCATCTGTTTCACGAATGTTTGCTAGGAATTGGTTACCTAAACCTTCACCTTTCGATGCGCCTTTTACTAGACCGGCAATATCAACGAATTCCATCGTCGTTGGTAAAATACGCTGAGGATTTACGATAGCGGCTAAATCATTCAAGCGCGCATCAGGAACCGGTACCACACCCGTGTTAGGCTCAATGGTACAGAAAGGGAAGTTAGCGGCTTCAATACCCGCTTTAGTTAGTGCATTAAATAGAGTTGATTTACCAACGTTTGGCAAACCAACGATGCCACATTTAAAACCCATAGTAAGATACCTTGTGTAATTTCATTAAAACGGATTAAGGTTTAAATGAATGTAGTCTGTTTTGTGCTTTTAACACACCATCTTTTGCAAGTATTTCCATACAACGAACTGCTTCGTCAACGGCGGCATCCATTTTTTCTTGATCGTCTTTCGCGGCTTTACCTAGCACCCAGCCTGTTACCAATTCTCGGTGGCCTGGATGACCAATGCCTATGCGAAGGCGCATGAAATCTTTTTGGTTTGCCATTTTCGCAATAATATCTTTTAAACCATTGTGACCGCCGTGGCCGCCACCTTTTTTAAGTTTTGCAATCCCAGGATCTAAGTCCATTTCGTCATGAGCAACGAGAATGTTCTCAACAGGGATTTTAAAGAAATTAGCGAGACTACTCACCGCCTTACCACTTAAATTCATATAAGTTGTAGGGATCAGTAATTTAAATTCTTGGCCTTGAATAATCACTTTGCCGGTGAGGCCGTGATATTTAGGATCATGTTTGAGTGTGCAGTTATAACGTGCAGCCAGTTCTTCGATGAACCAAGCACCTGCATTATGGCGTGTGTTTGCGTATTCGGGGCCTGGATTAGCCAGGCCCACAAGCATTTGAATAGAATTCAAGGTGTTTACACCTTAAAAATTATTCTGCAGCGTCTTCTGAAGCTTCTTCTTCAGCTGGAGCTGCTTTGTTAGCTTTAACAGTAACAACTGACTGATCGTGATCAGCGCCTTTAGTTAGCTCAACAGATGAAACACCTGAAGGAAGTTTAAGGTCAGAAAGGTGGATTGAATCACCAGCTACTAAATCTGAAACGTTAACTTCAACGAACTCAGGAAGTGCTTTAGGAAGACACGTGATTTCGATTTCAGTTAATTGGTGAACAACAGTGTTACCAGCTTTAGTTACTTTCTCTTCACCGATGAAGTGTACAGGCACTTTAGTGTGAAGTTTGTGAGTAGCATCTACACGTTGGAAGTCTAAGTGAGTGATCTTAGGCTTGTACGGGTGACGTTGAATATCTTTAAGGATAGCTTCAACTGACTCGCCACCGATGTTTAAAGTAAGGATGTGCGTGTAGAAACCTTCGTCTTCTTGCGCTTTGATCATATCTTTGTGTGCAAGAACGATTGATGCAGCTTCTTTGTCAGCACCGTAAAGGATTGCAGGAACTTTATCTTCACGGCGTAGGCGGCGGCTCGCACCAGTACCTGTTTCTGTACGTAATTCTGCATTGTATGTGTAAGTTGACATAATGTCTCCAATAATTAATAGTCTTAGGGCCTTTGCGACCAAGGTCCCCAGCCAAAAGGCGCGCTATCATACCACCCCTTTCGGGGAAAATAAATAACGACTACAAAAAAAGCACCTAGACGGTGCTTTTTTTAGTATTGCAGTAATGTTGATTAGTGTTCAAACATCGCTGAAATAGATTCTTCGTTGCTGATACGACGGATTGTTTCAGCAAGCATATCTGCAAGTGTAAGCACTTTGATTTTATCAATTGCTTTAAGCTCATCAGATAGTGTGATTGAGTCAGTTACGATAACTTCGTCAATGACTGAGTTACGAATGTTCTCAGCTGCATTACCTGAAAGTACTGGGTGAGTAGCGTAAGCAAATACGCGTTTTGCACCGTGTTCTTTAAGCGCTGCTGCTGCTTTACATAAAGTGCCACCGGTATCGATCATGTCATCAACGATGATACAGTCACGACCTTCAACGTCACCAATAATGTGCATTACTTGTGAAACGTTTGCTTGTGGACGACGCTTGTCGATAATTGCAAGGTCTGTGTCGTTTAATAGCTTAGCGATTGCACGAGCACGAACAACACCACCGATATCAGGAGAAACAACAACAACGTCATCGAAGTCGCGTTCTTTCATATCTTCAAGTAGAACTGGGCTACCAAATACGTTATCAACTGGTACGTCGAAGAAACCTTGGATTTGTTCAGCGTGTAAATCAACCGTTAGAACGCGGTCAACACCAACACTTGAAAGGAAATCTGCAACTACTTTAGCTGTAATTGGTACACGAGCAGAACGCACGCGGCGGTCTTGACGTGAATAACCAAAGTAAGGGATAACGGCTGTAATACGTCCAGCAGACGCACGACGTAGGGCATCAACCATAACGATAAGCTCCATTAAGTTATCGTTAGTAGGGTTACAGGTTGATTGGACAATGAAAACGTCAGAGCCACGAACATTTTCATTAATTTGAACACTGATCTCACCGTCACTAAAACGGCCAACAACAGCATCGCCTAATTCAATATACAAACGTTTTGCAACTTTTTGAGCTAGCTCAGGTGTTGCGTTACCAGCGAAGAGCTTCATGTCAGGCACGGTAGGGTTCCTCAGGCACTGAATTTTGGGACTAACAGGCTATGGTAGGCACCAAAGCAGGTTAACATTTACTTGTACGTTACTTCATTTCAAAGTGAGCATTTAATGCTGTATGAGCAGGAGAAAGTGTAGCACTACTTGCAACAAAACCTGTCCATTTTTCTGGTAATTGAGCTAAAACTTGTTGTGCTTGTGCCTCGGTTGAAAACTCAGCAAAGCAGCAAGCGCCTGTACCAGTCATCTTTGACGGGGCGTATTTTAGCAACCACTGCAGGGCTTTTTCAACCTCGGGGCAGAGCTTTTTAACTAAAGCCTCACAATCATTGCCTAAATTTTCTGTTTGCCAGTCTGCTTTTAGCTTAGGTGTGTCGCGCTTTAAATCTGGGTGGGTAAAAATTTTCGCGGTGCTCACATGCTGCCCTGGATGCACCACACAGAACCAACTTTGCGGTAATTCAACATTTTCTAGTTGCTCGCCAATCCCATGCGCAATGGCAGTGTGACCATTTATAAATACCGGTACATCAGCGCCTAATTTCACCCCAAGCTCTGCTAATTCTGTAAGTGATAAATCACAGCCCCATAGTTTATTAAGAGCAAGTAGGGTAGTGGCGGCATCAGATGAGCCGCCGCCTACACCACCGCCCATTGGCAAACGTTTTAATAGCTTTATTGAAGCGCCTTGTTGGCAATTACAGTGTTGTTGTAATAAACGGGCTGCTTTATATATAAGGTTATCTGCAAGCTCAATACCGTTTGTATCACCGGTTACAGAAATACCTGGCTCGTTGTTGACAGTAAATGTTAAGTCATCACCAAACTCTAAAAAGGTAAATAAGGTTTCGAGTTCATGGTAGCCATCTTCACGGCGACCATTTATATGAAGGAATAAATTAAGTTTTGCAGGTGCTATTAAAGTTAGCGGGGCGGTTGAAGCGTGTGTCATGATTAATTTAACTGCCAATCATTAAGTTGAATTTTAATACGAATTTTATTGTTTTTAAGGCTTAGCTTAACAGGAAGCCAATAACCATCTTGTTTGATGTAGTCTGAATAGGTTATTTGCCACTGTTGACCATTGTGAGCTTGCCAAATAAGACTTTTTAAACGGCCTTGCTCATCATAGCTTGCTTGGTCGTTCTCGACGGTGCCTTTTAGCCATTTTGCGGCATTATCTAATGGGATTGAAAAACCGGTTAAACGATATAACAACATTGGGGCATCACGGTCGGTATACACATTGTCGTCATACTCAAGTTCAGCACCTTGTGCATTTTGTTTTAAAGACAAAATGCGGGTACCAATAAAACTGGTAAGTACCATGTCACTGTATTGCTCATCATGTTGCCAATTTAAATTGGCTGACTGGCGCTGCTTTGTACTAATAAATGCCATTTTGCCTTGCACTTGCCATTGAGCTTGTTGTTCTAATCGGCTTTTCCAGTCAGGATAAATGTAATCAACAGTTGAAATTTTTTGCGCACAACCGCCGATAAATAAAAAAAACATGAATAAAATCAAATATTGTTTAATCAAATGTCGTTCCTTACTTTCCATATTCCGCTGATTTTTGGTAAAATTAATGCCTTTACAGCTGGGCTTAGCAATATTTGGTACATATGACCATCGTAGCACTTGGTATAAATCACAAAACCGCATCCGTAGAATTACGCGAAAAAGTCGCGTTTTCGCCTGAGCAAATGTCTGAGGCGTTACAGCAATTAAGTGGTCATGCGCATTTTAATGAAGCGGTTATCGTTTCGACCTGCAACCGAACTGAAATCTATTGTAGCCTTGCCGAGCGTAATTCCCAAACCTTGTTGCGCTGGTTAGCCAGTTTCCATGGTTTGGATGAACAAGAACTGAGCAATAATATCTATTATCATGAAGATCACGAAGCAATTAATCACTTAATGCGGGTGTCTTGTGGTCTAGATTCGTTAGTACTCGGCGAGCCGCAAATTTTAGGGCAAATAAAACAAGCCTACCATAATGCAAAAACTCACGATGCCATTGGTGTAACCTTTGACCGCTTGTTTCAAAAAACATTTTCTGTGGCAAAACAAGTTCGTACCGAAACTGACATCGGTGCCAGCGCCGTATCTGTTGCGTATGCTGCGGTAAATCTTGCGAAACATATTTACGGTAAACTAGATAAAACCAATGTACTGCTAATTGGTGCAGGTGAGACGATTGAATTAGTTGCTAAGCACTTATACCAAAACGATCCGCAAAAAATAACGGTGGCAAACCGTACTATTGAACGCGCTAAAACCTTAGCCAGTGAAGTTAACGCGGATGTGATTGCACTTGCCCAGTTACCTGAGCGTTTACACGACGCCGATATTGTTATTAGTTCAACCGCCAGTACCTTGCCTATTATTGGTAAAGGGGTGGTAGAACAGGCGTTGAAAAAGCGCCGCCACAAACCAATGTTATTTATCGATATTGCGGTACCGCGTGATATCGAAAGCCAAGTAGGCGAATTAGATGCTGCCTATTTGTATTCAGTTGATGACTTACAAGCCATAGTAAGCGAGAATATCGCCGCCCGTGAGCAGGCTGCGGAGCAAGCGCAAGCTATTATTCGCTCACGTACCGATGAATTTGCTATGTGGTTGCGTTCACTCGATTCGGTGGATCTTATTCGCCATTATCGCAACGATGTACAAGATATAAAGTCAGAACTTGTCGAAAAAGCCCTTGGCCAGCTACAAGCAGGTAAAGAGGCAGAAAAAGTAATACTCGAGTTGGCAAACAAACTGACCAACCGCTTGATGCACGCACCTACCCGTGCCATTCAAGATGCTGCTAAAAAAGGTGAAGCAGCGGAGTTAAGCCAATTAAAGAAAATGTTAGGTATTGATCAGGAATAGTCGTTAAATGAAAGAGTCTGTTTATAGAAAATTAGAAACCTTAGTTGAGCGTTATGAGGAAGTGCAAGCGCTACTAAGCGACCCCTCTGTGATCAGCGACCAAAATCGCTTTCGTGCCTTATCTAAAGAATACTCAGAATTAGAAGAAATCGTAAAAGCATTTTTAGCGTACCAACAAGCACAAGATGATGTTGCTACAGCTGAAGAAATGTTAAAAGACTCTGATCCTGATATGCGTGAAATGGCGCAAGAAGAATACAAAGAAGCAAAAGCACAAATTATTGCATTAGAAGATGAAATCCAAATTCTAATGTTACCAAAAGACCCTAAAGACAATAATAACGTTTATTTAGAGGTTCGTGCCGGTACCGGTGGTGATGAAGCTGCTATTTTCGCAGGTGACTTATTCCGTATGTACAGCCGCTACGCTGAAACTAAAAAGTGGAAAGTAGAAGTAGTAAGTACTAACGAAGGTGAGCACGGCGGTTATAAAGAAGTCATTGCGCATATCTCTGGCGAAGGCGTGTATGGTCAGCTTAAGTTTGAATCAGGTGCGCACCGTGTACAACGTGTTCCAGAGACAGAATCGCAAGGCCGTGTTCATACTTCAGCTTGTACTGTAGCCGTTATGGCAGAAATTCCTGAAGCGGAAGCAATTGAAATTAACCCTGCTGATATTAAAGTCGATACCTTCCGTGCATCGGGTGCCGGTGGTCAGCACGTAAATAAAACTGACTCAGCAATCCGTATTACACACATTCCAACGGGTGTGGTTGTAGAGTGTCAGGATGAGCGTTCACAGCATAAAAACCGTGCCAAAGCGATGTCTGTACTAGGTGCACGTTTACAACAAGCTGAAGATGAAAAGCGTCAAGCGGCTGAAGCGTCAGAACGTCGTAACTTAGTAGGTAGTGGTGACCGCTCTGAGCGTATTCGTACTTATAACTACCCGCAAGGTCGTATTACCGATCACCGTATTAATTTAACACTTTATCGTTTGAATGAAGTGGTTGCCGGTGATTTAGGAAGTGTTATCGAACCTCTAATGCAAGAACACCAAGCTGACTTACTTGCTGCGATGGGCGATGAATAATCGTGCCACAAAGCATTGAACAAGCAATTGTTGCTGCAACGGCGTTATTAACGCCTAGCAGCGACAGTGCTAAGTTAGACGCACAAGTCCTGTTATTATCCATTCTTGATAAACCTCGCAGTTATTTATTTACCTGGCCCGAAAAACAACTTACCGAACAGCAACAAATTGACTTTGAACAAGCATGTCAGCGTCGTTTAAATGGTGAACCAGTTGCTCATATTGTTGGTTTTCGTGAATTTTGGAGTCTTCCTTTAAAGGTTAATCCAACAACTCTGATCCCAAGACCTGATACCGAAACATTAGTTGAATATGCTTTAGGCCTTGAGCTTCCTACTGCTGCAAACGTGCTTGACTTAGGCACTGGCACAGGGGCAATTGCCTTGGCATTAGCCAGTGAAATGCCTAATTGGCAGGTGACAGGGGTTGATAGAGTGGCTGATGCAGTTGAGCTTGCCGAAGAGAACAAACAACGACTCAATATTAACAACGCCACTTTTGCGTTAAGCAATTGGTTTAGTGCAGTAAGTACACAAAAGTTTGACCTAATTGTTAGCAACCCACCGTATATTGAACATGATGATGAGCACTTAAGCCAAGGTGATGTTCGCTTTGAACCGCTCTCTGCATTAGTTGCAGATGACGACGGTATGGCTGATATTAAACAAATTATTACTATCGCACGTGACTATTTAGCAACAAATGGCTATCTTTTAATTGAACATGGCTACAAACAAAGTGTGAAGGTACAAGAATTTTTTGCACAAATGTCGTATAGCCATATACTTACAATTAAAGATCTTGGCGGTAATGACCGTGTAACGTTAGCACAATGGCCTAAATAACAATTAAGTGCACTGTGCGTACATAGCCTTTGAGGATCCCATAGAATGGATGATTTTTTGTTTTCGGATGAAGCACTTGATGAAGTAAATGAGGTGGTTCAGGGTAGTTGGAAAGTCATCGTCGTTGATGACGAGCCAGAAGTACATGCCGTAACAAAGCTTGCGTTGAGTGACTTTGAATTTCAAGATAAACGTTTAGAGTTTATCAGCGCCTATTCGGGTGAAGAAGCCAAGCAGGTTATTCAACAGCACCCAGATGCTGCTATCGTGCTACTCGATGTGGTTATGGAAACCGATGATGCAGGTCTCAAAGTTGCTAAGTTCATTCGCGAAACCGCAAAAAATAATCACATTCGTATCATTCTTCGTACAGGTCAGCCTGGGCAAGCGCCAGAGCGTCAAGTTATCGTTAATTACGATATCAATGACTACAAATCAAAAACTGAACTAACAGCACAAAAACTATTCACTGTGGTGATGTCGAGCTTACGTTCTTACCGTGACATTTTATCGATTGAGCAATCTCGCCAAGGCCTTGAAAAAATTATTAAAGCATCTCGTAATATTTTCTCGACTCATTCACTAGAAAGCTTTATTGAAGGGGTGATGCAGCAACTTACCTCATTGCTAGGTACTGTTGATCAAGCTATGTATGCAACAAGTTTAGTTGCCAGTAACCCGCAAGATAACCAAAAGAAGCTTGTGGTGTTTTCAGGGCGAGGTGAGTTTGAACGCAGTGAAGGCAAGGCGATTGAAGAAGTGCTTGATGAGGAGCAGTTACAAGCCTGCCAACAAGCACTGAGCGAAAAAACCATCGTCTACCGTGAAAACTATTTATTTGCTTATTGCTGTAGTGAATGTAATCACAACTCGATGTTATTTATTTCCGGTATCCCTAAGCATTTAACCGACACTCAGCGTCATTTGATTGAAATTTTCTCGCAAAATGTACAGCTGGCGTATGAAAATGTGCAGCTACAATCTGAAATTGAAGCAACACAGCAAGAGTTAGTATTTAGACTTAGTGAAGCATTAGAGCAACGTTCAACAGAAACAGGTAATCATGTAAAACGTGTATCGCACATTTGTTATGAACTTGCCATGGGCTATGGTCTATCAAAACGCGAAGCAGAGCTTATTCGCTTAGCTGCGCCACTGCATGATGTGGGTAAAGTGGGTATTCCTGATGCTATCTTAAATAAGCCTGGGCCTTTAACCGACGAAGAGTGGGGCATCATGCAACAGCATGCTGAAAAAGGTCATTTAATTTTAAAAGGCTCAAATCGTGACATTGTTAATACTGGGGCGATTATTGCGTTATCGCACCATGAGCGTTGGGATGGTTCAGGCTATCCGAAAGGTCTAAAAGGTGATGACATTCCAATTGCTGGTCGCATTGTGGCTTTAGCTGATGTTTTTGATGCACTGCGCCATAAGCGTTGTTATAAAGAGCCGTGGTCACTAGACGATGTTGTGAAAGAAATTAATGCGCAACAGGGTAAACAATTTGATCCTAAGCTAATCGAAGTGTTTAATCAGCGTGTTAAAGAAATAGAAGACGTACTTGTACGTTATCCAGATTAATTAAAATAAAATTAGGGGCATATGGATTATTTAGCAGTAAAACATACTCACATGTTGTTTGCCGTGTTGAGTATTATCTTATTTTACGTTCGTTCTTTTTCACGCTTAAAGACGGGCGCTCTGGCAAAAAATAAAGTGGTGTTTATTGGCAGCCACAGTATCGACACCTTATTACTTGTTTCTGCCGTGGCATTGATTGTAATGGCAGGTTTTAACCCACTTGAACAATCTTGGTTATTAGAAAAGATAATCTTAGTGGTTGCTTATATTGTGCTAGGTATTGTTGCAGCTAAGCAAAGCGCACAAGGCGCGAAGGTTGTATTACTTGCTATAACCACGATTATTTTATTAGCAATTGGTTATTTAGCGTCTGCTAAAACAGCACTTCTTTTATAACAAATCTCTAGGCGGTATTTGATGGCATAGGCTGTCGTACCGCTTTTTTATATCTCATCGCTCAGTATTGGTAACTTAGGGCAAAAGTAGGTAAACTAGCTGTTCGTTTTTGAAAGAGATGTAGCAGTATAAATGACCACCCCTTGGTTTGAAGATCAAAATGAATCCTATCAAGATGAGGCCTTTGACGCATTTTCTTCTAAAGTGCTTTATCGTTGTATCGACGCCGAATTAAAGTGGGATCAACAAGCTGATTTAACAGCCTGTTATGACACTCTTAATGAGCTTGAAAATACGGTAACAGCTCTTTGCGCTGAATTAAAAGAGCCACATGAGCGTCTCGATAAGTTACTTGATACCTTTTATCAGCAATGGCTGTTTAGCTCATCAAGCTTAAAAGTGCCTGAGTATACGTTAAATAGTTTTAGCTATACCATTACCATGCGCAGTGGCACACAAACCACGCTGGCAATTTTACTTTGCCATTTATTACAGCATGCTGAACTTGATGCCACAGTCACGCTTAGTCAGGGAGACGTGCATGTTCACGTTGGGATGAGTGATGAAGAGGGTTATTTAATTGAGCCAAGCACAGGTCAGCAGAGTTGGTACATAACACCAGAGAATGCTTGTGAAGAAAATGGCGATGAGCAAGAACCGCTGGAACTGATTTTTGAAGAAGAGCTTTATAAGCTGTATCTAGCTCAACAAAAATGGTCGTTTATCAGCGAAAGTAAATTTGGCCATGCTTTGCATTGTGTGGAAATGCTGATGGAATTACTTGGTGATGATCCGTACGAGCGTCGTGACCGCGGCTATTTACTTAATCAGCTAGATTGCCCAAAAATGGCACGGGATGATTTGCAGTACTTTGTCAATGAGTGCCCAGATGATCCTGCTATCGAAGTTATTCAGCATCAAATTGCTGAAATAGAAGACAACAATAATACACACCACTAATTTAAAGGAACATTTATGACTGACGCCCACAGTGCGCTAATTACCAATGACGCAGTCGTACTTGGTTTGCTTGCCGTTATTTTGGGGTTTATTTTTAAAACCTCGCACAGTAATAATGCTGCCTGCCAAAAATTTTATAAATATGTACCGGCATTATTGCTTTGCTACTTTTTACCATCATTACTCAATACCTTTGGGATTGTTGATGGTCATTCTTCAAATGTATATTTTGTGGCGTCGCGCTATTTACTACCAGCTTGCTTAATATTGCTTACAATTAGTATTGATTTAAAAGCGATTTTAAACCTTGGGCCAAAAGCATTAATCATGTTTTTAACAGGCACCATGGGTATTGTTATCGGTGGCCCACTGGCTATCTTAGTGATGAGCGCCGTTTACCCAGAGGCTGTGGGTGGTCATGGCCCTGACGCTGTTTGGCGTGGTATGACGACCATTGCCGGCAGCTGGATTGGTGGCGGCGCAAACCAAGCTTCAATGAAAGAAATGTTTGAAGTAGGCGGCGATATCTTCTCTGCAATGGTGACTGTTGATGTGATAGTAGCTAACTTATGGATGGCTGTACTGTTATTAATGGCAGCAAACCATAAGGCGATTGATGCTAAAACAGGCGCAGATACGCGTGCAATTGAAGATTTAAAAGAGCGCGTAGAAAAGTATCATGCTGAGCATGCGCGCATGCCAACTCTAAATGATTATATGACGATTATTGCTATTGCCTTTGGTATTACAGGCCTTGCACATTTTTGTGCAGACTTTTTAGGTCCGTTTTTTGGGGCTAACTTCCCATGGGCACAAGAGTATAGTTTAAACAGTAAATTCTTTTGGTTAATTGTTATCTCTACCACAATTGGTATTAGTTTATCGTTTACTAAAGTTCGCCATATTGAAGCTTTTGGTGCGTCAAAAGTAGCATCAAGCTTTTTATATATCCTTGTTGCTTCAATTGGCTTACACATGAATATTACCGCGATTTTTGACTCGCCAATGTACTTTGTACTCGGTGCGATTTGGATGATTACCCATGCAAGCTTAATGCTTATTGTGGCGAAATTAATTAAAGCTCCACTGTTTTACATGGCAGTAGGCTCTCAAGCCAATGTAGGCGGCGCGGCATCAGCACCTGTTGTTGCATCAGCTTTCCACCCATCGCTTGCGCCAGTAGGTGTTTTACTTGCTGTTTTAGGCTATGGTGTTGGTACCTACATGGCTTATATTTGTGGATTAATGCTACAAGCTGTTGCACCTTAAGGAATAGAAATGAACAACCAGTTAATTAAAATTAACGAGATTGAATTAGCCAACGACAAACCATTTGTATTGTTTGGTGGTATGAACGTACTTGAATCACGTGATTTAGCGATGCGTATTGCGGAGCATTACGTAGAAGTAACATCAAAGCTAAACATTCCATACGTTTTTAAAGCCTCTTTTGATAAAGCTAATCGCTCTTCAATTAACTCATACCGTGGCCCGGGCATGGAAGAAGGTTTAAAAATCTTTGAAGAAATTAAATCTACTTTTAATGTGCCACTTATCACCGACGTACATGAGCCGCATCAAGCTGCTCCTGTAGCTGAAGTGGTTGATGTAATTCAGTTACCGGCATTCCTAGCTCGTCAAACTGACCTAGTTGTTGCTATGGCAAAAACGGGTGCCATCATCAACGTGAAAAAACCACAGTTTTTAGCACCACACGAAATGCGTCATATCATTAAAAAGTTTAATGAAGCGGGCAACAACAATGTTGCACTGTGTGAGCGTGGTACTAGCTTTGGTTATAACAACCTTGTGGTTGATATGCTTGGTATGGATGATATGAAACCTATGGCGCCGGTAATCTTTGATGCAACTCACGCATTACAACGCCCAGGTGGCCGAGCTGACTCTGCGGATGGTCGTCGTGCTCAAGCTGCAGAACTTGCTCGCAGTGGTATGGCATTAGGCATTGCGGGTTTATTTATTGAAGCGCATCCTAATCCGAATGAAGCAAAATGTGATGGTCCATGTGCACTTGCACTAAGCAAGCTAGAAGGTTATTTATCGCAAATGAAAGCGGTTGATGACTTAGTTAAAAGCTTTGCACCACTCGATACCAGCGCAAGCGATTTATAATTTAAGTATATAAGTATGAATAAGGCGACCATGGTCGCCTTTTTTTATTTGTATCGCTATAATCGATGCATAAGAAAAACTAATTCTAAGTTTGGTGTTTATGTCTCGTCGTTTACCTCCTTTAAATGCACTAAAAGCATTCGAAGCCGCTGCCCGCCATTTGAGCTTTACCAAAGCAGCAGAAGAGCTATATGTAACGCAGGCCGCGGTGAGCCACCAAATTAAAACCCTTGAAGAGCATTTAGGTTTAAAGCTGTTTTTACGTAAAAATCGTTCTTTGCTTTTAACTGAAGAAGGGCAAGGCTACTTTTTAGATATTAAAGAAATTTTTACCCAGCTGATCGATGCCACTGAAAAACTACTTGCCCGAGGTGCAAAAGGGTCATTAACGGTAAGTTTAACGCCAAGCTTTGCGATTCAATGGTTAGTACCCAGACTTAGTTTATTTAATGAATTACATCCAGAAATCGACGTGCGAATTAAAGCGCAAGATCAGGATGAAAATTCACTTTCTGACGATGTTGATATTGCTATTTACTACGGCCGTGGTCACTGGAGCGGGGTGCAGACATATAAGCTCCACACTGAATATCTAGTGCCTTTATGTAGCCCATTGTTGTTAACGGGCCCTAAGCCGCTTAATCAACCCAGTGATTTAGCAAATCATACCTTATTGCATGATACCACCCGTAAAAATTGGAAAACCTGGATGAAAACGGCAGGTGTACGTAATGTACAAGTTAACCAAGGGCCGATTTTTAGTCACTCATCGATGGTATTGCAAGCAGCGGTTCATGGGCAGGGGGTTGCAATTGGTAATAGCGTTTTAGCAAAACCTGATATTGATGCGGGCCGACTCGTCATTCCATTTAGTCACTCATTAGAAAGTAAAAATGCTTATTATTTAGTGATCCGCGAATCGCAAACAGAGCTTGGTAAAATAGTCTCTTTCAAAGACTGGATGCTGAGTTTAGTTGAGCAAGAACAAGAGTATTAACATGTTACAGTGGTTTAAAAGTGCAACGGGCAAGGCGCGTGCACAATTTATATTTGCCCATGGTGCAGGGGCAGGCAGTGATTCTGAGTTTATGCAAACAATGGCTAACTTGATTAGTCAGCATGATATTGATGTAGCGCTGTTTGATTTTCAGTATATGCAAATTGCAAAAGAAACAGGCAAGCGTAGACCTCCCGAGCGTGCTCCTAAGTTACTTGCCTACTTTAGTGAAGTTTTAGCCGAGCGCCAGCCAGATTTACCGCTATTTATTGGGGGGAAATCTATGGGTGGGCGTATGGCTTCTATGCTCTGTGCCGAGCAGGACCAAGCTCAAATTGCTGGCGTGGTTGCTTTTGGCTATCCGTTTCACCCACCGGGTAAACCCGAAAAACTTCGCATAGACCATTTTGTTGATATGCCATGCCCTTTTTTAGTCCTGCAAGGTGAGCGTGATACGTTTGGGAATCAGCAAGAACTCGCTGAGCTTGAAATGGTTAATCCGCCAGAGATTAAATTTCTCAAAGATGGTGACCACTCATTAAAACCTCGTAAAAAAAGTGGCATTACAGAACAAGAAAACTTACAGCAAGCTGCAGATTATGCAGCGCAGTTTATTATGAATTTAGCGGCTGGAGATGCGCAATGATCAAACTATATTTAATGATTGGTAGCTTATTTTGCATGCTTTCGGTAATGCTTGGCGCATTTGCTGCTCATGGTTTAAAAAGCCGTGTTTCTGAGTATGCGATTGGAATTTTTAAAACCGCCGCTGAATACCAAATGGTGCATGGCCTTGCATTGATAGCAATTGCTATCTTAATTAAGTGGGGCATGAACTTAAGCTGGGCTGGTGGATTTTTTATCGCAGGTACCGTGTTATTTAGCGGTAGTTTGTATTTACTCGCACTAACGGGCATGAAGTGGCTTGGGCCTATCACCCCAATTGGCGGTGTTTGTTTTATTATTGGTTGGGCTATTTTGTTAGTTCAAGCAGCACGATATAAGTTTTAAGGGTTGTCTATGTCGAGTGTAGTTATTTATTGTCGCAGTGGTTTTGAAAATGATGCCGCTGCTGAAATTACTTTTCAGGCTGCTGAACAAGGCTTTGCTGGTTACGTAAAAACAAAACCAAATACAGGTATTGTTGTTTACGAATGTTTTGATGCAAGCCACGGTGAAGAAATCATCAAAAAAGTAGATTTCAAGAATATGGTATTTGCTCGCCAATGGTTTACTGGCACCTTAGTCGATAACATGCCACTTGAAGACCGTGTAAGTGCTATTGTTGAAGCTGCCGCTGAGTTTCCTGAATGTGGTGACCTACGTGTAGAAACGCCAGACACCAACGAAGGTAAAGAGCTTAGTAAGTTCTGCAAGAAGATTTCGACGCCACTGAAAAAATCGCTTGAAAAGCGCTCGAAGGTAACACGCGAGCTTGCCGAGAAAAAACCAGTTATGCATGTGTTATTTTTAGCAAACGACAGTGCTTATGTTGGCTACTCATACACATTTAATAATTCGCCTTTCTTTATGGGCATTCCGCGTTTACGTATGCCTAATGATGCGCCAAGCCGCTCAACGTTAAAACTCGATGAAGCCTTTAACGTATTTATTCCACCTCATGAAGCTGAAGAGCGTATGCAACCTGGCATGCGAGGTGTTGATTTAGGTGCTTGCCCTGGTGGTTGGACTTATCAGCTAGTGCGCCGTGGAATGTTTGTAAGCGCAATCGATAATGGCCCTATGAATGATGACTTGATGGAAACTGGTCAGGTAAAGCACTTTAGAGTAGATGGTTTTAAATACCGCCCAGAAAAGCGCAATATTCAATGGTTAGTGTGTGACATGGTAGAAAAGCCGGCTAAAGTGACCAACCTTATGATAGATTGGGCGGTGAATGCCTACGCAAAAGAGCTTATTTTTAATCTTAAACTACCGATGAAAAAACGTTTTGATAGCGTTTACGAGTGTTTAAAAATGATTAAAGAAGAGCTTGAAAAGTATGGTGTAAGTTACGAATTACAAGCCAAGCATTTATATCATGACCGTGAAGAAGTCACCGTACATTTAAATGTAACCAAGGTGCCACAGAGCCTTTACAGTTAACCTTAATTTGAAATTAAAAAGGCCAATAGTGTGAGCTATTGGCCTTTTTAATAGGTATCTGAAAACCTAATTTTTAACGGTATTTACTACGATAATTATCGACCCATAAACGAGTACCACCGCACACAGCAACAGGCATGACAATTAAGTTTACGAATGGAATTGCAGTTAAAATCATTACCGCTAATCCAAAACCATAAGAAAGTGTTTGCTTTTGCTTTAAGTCATTTTTCATTTCGTTAAAGCTAATTTTATGGTTATCGAACGCGTAGTCTTCGTATTGCACTGCATACATCCAACAGGTGAATAACACCCATAAAACTTGCCCGATCACAGGTAAAATCCACAACAAAATAAAAAAGCCAATAGCACGTGGTAGGTAATAGCACAGTTTTGTCCATTCTCGGCCGAGCATACGTGGCACATCTTTCATTGTATCGAAAAGGCTGTCGTCATTAATTTTTTGCCCTGTTAAGTAAAGCTCAACTTTTTCACTGAGTAGGCCGTTAAATGGGGCTGCTATAAAATTAGTGATTACCGTAAAGAGCATGCTGTAACTAAATAAAATCACCAGCACGGCAATCGGCCACATTAGCCATTCGAGCCAGCTAAGCCATTCGGGTAATAACGAGTTCATGTAAGCAAAGCCATCGGTAAGCCAGCCATATAAAAAAAACAGCGAACTACCAAAAAGCAGGATATTGATTGTTAAAGGAATAAGTACAAAACGTTTCAACCCCTTTTGGCTAATTAACTTAAAGCCAGAAAAGAAGTATTCCATACCTTGAGTGAACTGCACGAGAAAACCTCATCTTTTTTCTTGTTGTTTGCAGTATATGGTTTTAACGATATTTGAACAGCTTTTTTCCGTAACAAAGTGTTTAACTCTTTACGTGGACAGTCATTTTAAGCCCAGTACTTAGTTGAAATCTAGAGGAACAAATTTAAATGGACAGTCACTACATTTAAGTGCTCTTGCAGCATAAAAATTTTTGTCTACACTTTAGTTACAGCTAATGCATTTCAAATTATCAGTTCAAGGAGTGGACGATGGCTTTAGCAAGGAAGCGGCAAATCTGTTTGTCGAACACCAAATATTATCATTGTGTATCCCGTTGTGTTAGGCGTGCCTACCTTTGCGGGGAAGACGTACTCACAGGTAAATCATATGAACATCGCAGATGGTGGGTTGAAGAGCGCCTGCTTGCTCTTGCAAAGGTATTTAGTATTGATGTATGTGCTTATGCGGTGATGAGCAATCATACTCATATTGTGCTTTATGTTGATGATAAAAAAGCAAATAGGCTAACCGATAAGGCCATCCTTTTACGCTGGTTTAAGCTCAGTAAAATGACCTCGTTAGGCCAAAAGTTTCTCTATGGTGAGCCGTTAAGTGACGGCCAACAAGTCTTCTTAAATAAAGAGGTTGCAGAATATAGATCGCGTCTTTCGAGCATTAGTTGGTTCATGAGGATGCTTAATGAATATATTGCCAGGCGTGCAAATAAAGAAGACGAGTGTACGGGTCACTTTTGGGAAGGACGCTTTAAGAGCCAAGCATTGCTTGATGAATCAGCGCTTTTAGCATGTATGGCCTATGTTGACTTAAACCCTGTTCGTGCTAAAGCTGCGAGCACGCCGGAGCAATCGGACTATACCAGTTTTAAAAAGCGATGCCAGAGCATGAAGGAGTCAAAGCAACCTAAAGTACTAGCTCGTTTTATTGGTGGTATGAGTAAGTATAAATCAAAGGGAATACCTTTTGAGTTAAAGTCATACCTGCTACTGGTAGAGCAAACTGGGCGTTGTATTTGTACTAATAAGCCCGGATTTATAGAACATCATTTACCTCCTATTCTTGAAAGGCTGAATTTCGAACCGGAAAAATGGTTAACACTAACAACCCACTTTGAAAACTTATTTCATGGAGCTGTAGGTCGAGTAGGTGCAATTGAAAATTATTGTAGTAAAACTGCTCGCAGGCGACGAAGTAACTGTACTAATAGTCGATTATTGTTTGCTAGCTAATTTCTATGTGATTTTTGTAAGAAGGATTTAAGTTCACTGCTTTAGTATGTCTAGAGGTTCTCATACATATTGAAATAGGTCCCAAAATTTAAGAATAAATCAGTACTTTCTAAATAAGTGGTTCTGCGAAGTCATTTTCAACTGAAACTAAGATGAATTTCATTTCAACTCTAAGGCTTTTATTTTTAAGTGACTGTCTTGTTAAAATTTGTCAGCAGAAAGCATTAATCCTAAATAGGGTGGTGTAGGTTGGACTTTAATTTTTATCAACTGGGCGTTTTTTCAGTTACATACCGTTGAACTAAGCGATAGTATGACGGTCTGAACAGTACCTATAAAAATGAATATTGAAAACAAGAGTAGAGGATCAGACTAATATCCGATATCATTGTTAACATCATTAACAAAAACGACATATAAAAATGGGAGTTTTATGCAGTTAGTCGATTTAAATCCACATGATCCTGAAGTAGTTAACGTGTTTTCTGATATAGACCGACTCATAAACTCATTATACCCCGTTGCTACAGCCCAATCTTTAAGCCTTGAAGAGCTAGCTGAGCCTAATGTTTATGCTATAGGCTTAAAAAATGAAGATGGTATCGTTGCATGTGGCGCAATCGTGATGCAAGAAGGCAACCCTCCATACGGTGAAATCCGCCGTCTATATGTAAAACCAAGTTACCGTGGTAAAGGCTTATCACGTCGAATTATGCAAATACTATTGCATCACGCTGGTGAGCAGCAAATTCCACTAATTCGATTAGAAACAGGTCCTAAGCAAACAGAATCTATTAGCTTATACGAAAACTTAGGTTTCAATCGTTGTGGTCCGTTTGGTAACTACAGTGAAAATCCACAAAGTTTATTTATGGAGTTAGGGCTTAACCAATAATTTAAGTGTTAAGCCATGTTTTAGTGAGGTCACCTTAATTTATAAATACTCCTTAAAAATCTTATGTTTTACTATGATTTTATTGATAGCTTCTTGCGGTGATAAACCGAAGCTATCTAATTTTACTAAAAATAAGCAGCCAGACCTTACTATTGGTGCCACTCAGTTCTATTTAAACTCATGTCATTCCCTCACTGGTGTCTTCAATCATAATGGCACTATAAAAACAAAAGTAATTCTTACACTTCCTACTCGTCCTTTAAGTGTTTGCAATAATAAGCAATCACAACTGAATTTTGATGGTACTTACCTTACTGTAAAAATTTGCCGTACTGCTTTTGGTGCTGGTGGCTGTGGGGTTGAAAAGTATCGCACAAAAGACTTCGAGAATTGGCAGGAATACATTGGTATTACTTGGCATGGCAATGAGCAATATGAAGCGTGGAGGCAACTAGGGTCAAACTCTTCAAAAGCTGATGACATCACAAAAGTAGTGCCTGTCCACTGAAATGAAGATGGATTTCACAAACACATATTTTCTAACATATATTTTTGCAGTGACTGTCTTTTTAAAAATTGCTCATTTGCCATATTGAGTGCCTGTCCATCTAAAGGAATTTTAAAATCTAACAACTAAATTAAACCCTAATAATATTGGAGTTTATCGATTAGTTTTTCACATCAAAAATCACTCGTTACGAGTAAAAATTCTTGTTGGACTTGAATCACTATTTTTCTTTTAATGCGCGGCAACAACCCTTGCCGATTTCGGCACTACTAAAATAAAAGAGAAAGATAGATGAAAGAGACAACATCACTAGAACAAGCTCGCACGAGTTACAATGTTCGTCATTGGAGCCAAGGTTTCTTTGGTATTAATGATCAAGGTGATGTGTATGTTGCGCCAAAGGCCCATGCCCCAGAGCAAACCATTGCACTAATCGATATCGCACAGCAGTTACAAGATAAAGGCTTAAGCTTGCCTGCGTTGGTTCGTTTTCCACAAATTTTACATCATCGTGTACATAGCTTATGTCAGGCATTTAACACGGCGATTGAAAATTATGGTTACCCGAAAGACTATTTGCTTGTTTACCCAATTAAAGTAAACCAACAGCGTGAAGTTGTTGAGGAAATTGTTGCAAGCCAAGCTGATATTGAAAAGAAACAATTAGGTCTAGAGGCGGGCAGTAAACCTGAGCTATTAACTGTATTAGCGATGGCTGAAAAAACCAGTGCTGTCATTGTGTGTAATGGCTACAAAGACCAAGAATACATTCGTTTAGCATTGATTGGCGAAAAGCTAGGTCACAAGGTTTACATTGTTCTCGAAAAACTGTCTGAGCTAGACATGGTGCTTAGCCAAGCTAAAGAGTTAAACGTAAAGCCACGCATTGGTATTCGCGTACGTTTAGCATCGCAAGGTAAGGGCAAATGGCAAGCAAGTGGTGGCGAAAAATCAAAATTTGGTTTGTCGGCATCGCAAGTACTCAGTGTGGTTAATCACCTTAAAGCGTCTGATCAACTCGATCTGATCCAACTTGTACACTTTCACTTAGGCTCGCAAATGGCAAACATCCGCGATGTTCGTTTAGGTGTGAGTGAAGCTGCGCGTTTTTACTGTGAGTTACGCAAGTTAGGTGCACAAATTGATTGCTTAGATGTGGGTGGCGGTTTAGCGGTAGATTATGACGGTACACGCAGCCAGTCTCATAACTCAATGAACTACAGCCTAAGTGAATACGCTAATAACATTGTATACACCATTGGTGATACCTGTAAGTTATATGAGCAGCCAATGCCGCGCATTATTTCTGAGTCAGGTCGTGCGTTAACAGCGCACCATGCTGTATTGATTTCGAATGTTATCGGCACCGAAAGCTATGTACCTGAAGAAATTCAAGCGCCAGCAGCAGATGCACCCCTATTGTTAAAAAACATGTGGACATCATGGCAACAGTTAAGTAATGACAATGACGACCGTGCATTAATCGAAATTTATCACGATAGCCAAGGTGATTTAGCCGAGGCACATAATCAATTTGCACTTGGTTTGTTAGATTTAACAGAGCGAGCATGGGCGGAGCAAGTTAACTTACGTGTATGTTATGAACTTAACAAACATATGGATAACAAAAACCGTTTTCATCGCCCGATTATTGATGAATTAAATGCGCGTTTAGCAGATAAGTTTTTTGTGAACTTTTCATTATTCCAGTCATTACCGGATGCATGGGGTATTGACCAAGTGTTTCCTGTTCTACCGCTAAGTGGTTTAACAGAAACACCACAAAAACGCGCTGTGTTACTTGATATCACTTGCGACTCAGATGGTGCTATGGAGCATTATGTAGACGGTCAAGGTATTGAAAGTACATTGCCTGTGCCAGCTTTTAGCGAAGAAAAACCTTACTTAATGGGCTTTTTCTTAGTGGGTGCTTATCAGGAGATTTTAGGTGATATGCACAACTTATTTGGCGACACACACAGTGCAATTATAAAAATGGATGAGCAAGGTCAGGCGCAAATCACTGAAGTTAACGAAGGTGATACCGTTGCAGACATGATGCGTTACGTACATTTAGATGTAGAAAGCTTCCAGCAATCTTACGCCCAGCTGGTGGCAGCTAAATTGCCAGAAACTGAGCAGCAAAGCGTATTAGATGAGCTGCAAACTGGCTTAAATGGTTACACTTATTTAGAAGAGTTATAAGCAATGTCGACATTGTTTGACCACACAGATCATTCATTGTACTCAAACGGCATGACGTTTTTACGTCAGCCGATGGTGCAAAACATCACAGCAATCGATGCCGATGTAGTGGTGTTAGGTTTACCCTTTGATTTGGCGACCTCAGGTCGCCCTGGTGCTCGTTTAGGGCCTGACGCAATTCGTCGTGCCTCAGTGCACCTGGCATGGGAAGAAACCAAGTACCCGTGGACGTTTCCGTTGTTTGAGCGTTTAAAATTAGCTGATGCAGGTGATTTTACTTACCCAGTAGGCGACCCAGAATATTTTACCGCGCAGTTAGAGTTAGCGGCTGAGCAAATTCTTCGCCAAGGTAAAACATTATTAGGTTTAGGTGGCGACCATTTTGTGACTTTGCCGCTACTGCGTGCCCATGCAAAACAACACGGTAAAATGGCATTAGTGCATTTTGATGCCCACACAGATACTTACAGCAATGGCTCTCGCTATGATCACGGCACCATGTTTTATCATGCTCCGATGGAAGGGCTTATTGATGTTGAGCACAGTATTCAAATTGGTATTCGTACTGACTTTGATCAGAGTAAGCATGAGTTTGCGGTAATTGATGCAATGGCAGCCAATGATTTGCCAGCGCAAGATATCGCAGAGCAAATCAAAGCGCGCGTCGGTGACTTACCTGTGTACTTAACCTTTGATATTGACTGCCTTGATCCCGCATTCGCTCCAGGGACAGGCACGCCAGTATGTGGTGGCTTAACCAGCGATAAAGTACTCAAAGTACTTCGTGCATTGAAAGGCATTAATATGGTCGGTATGGATGTGGTTGAAGTGTCGCCATCCTATGACCAAAGTGAATTAACGGCGATTGCCGCAGCGACTATTGCCAATGAGTTATTACACTTATGGGCTTTGAAGCATAAATACTAAATGAGAGAGACAAAGAGCGCCATTAGGCGCTCTTTTTTTTGATATTGGATGAAGCAATTAAGCGCTTCGAACATCAACCTTTAATTTAAGCTTTTGCCCAGGTTGAATGTATTTTTGCCCAGCTAATGAGTTCCATTTAATAATATCTTCTACAGACACATTAAACTTAGCAGCAATGCGCGCTAACGAGTCACCACGACGAACTTTATAGGTAATGGTGCGCTCTTTGATTTGTGTAGCAGCAAGTTGTGATTTTTCTTGCTTATACACAGTTAGCTTTTGACCAACACGCAGTACAGCGTCTTTTTTTAGCTTATTCCATGTTGCAAGTTCAGCTATGGTCACATCGTACTCACGGCTGATATCCCACAGTGTATCGCCACTGGCCACTTTATGGCTTAGCTTTTTACGTGTTGCTTTATTAGCCGCCATACGCACTGATTTTGGTAAATGCTGGCTATTAATCTCACCATCGCTCAGTGGCACAAGTAATTGCTGACCAACACGAATTGTATTCGATGAAAGCTTATTCAGGGTTTTAATAGCGTTTGTGCTTGTCGAAAACTTCTTCGCAATCACAGATAAACTGTCACCGCGTGCTACCACATATTGCTGCCAGCGTAGGCGGTCTTTTTGCTCTGTTTTTGCAAGCTTGTCAGTAAACGCTTCAACTTTATCAGACGGTAATAATAAAAAGTGTGGGCCATTTGGATCTGTCGCCCAGCGATTAAAACCAGGGTTTAAACGATAAAGCTCTGTTAAGCTAATACCTGCCATGTCAGCGGCAAGTGCTAAGTCAATTTGGCTCCCGACATTAACTGCTTCAACGACTTGAGCATTAATAATTGGTTGCCATTTAACACCAAATTCGTCACTGCGTTTTACTAGATCAGACAGCGCTAACAGCTTAGGTACGTAGGCAGTGGTCTCTCTTGGTAAATCAAGTGACCAAAAATCCGTTGGTAAATGCTTTTTACGGTTCTTTTTAATGGCACGCAGTAAACGACCTTCACCTGAGTTATAGGCTGCAATGGCATTTAGCCAATCGCCTTCTAAGGTTTTGTGTAAATATGATAAGTAATCTAGCGCTGCACGGGTCGATTGTACAATGTCACGGCGACCGTCATACCACCAGTTTTGTTTTAAATCGAAACGCTCACCAGTCTGTGGCATAAATTGCCAAATGCCAGAAGCACTGCGATGTGAATAACCAAATGGGTCAAACGCACTTTCTACAATAGGTAAAAGCGCAATTTCGATTGGCATTTGACGCTTTTCGACTTCTTCTACAATAAAGTATAAGTAAGGCTCAGCTCGCTTAGATATTCGATCTAAATAGGCCTGATGACGTGCATAATAGTTGCGCTCTGCAACAACTGGGCGGTTTTGTGGCACATCAATCGAAAGCTGATAACGAATACGTTCCCATACATCATCAAATACAGGAGGCGGCTCATCAATATCGGTTAATTGTTGATATTGAGCGTTAATCATCAATGCATCATTGATATCGCTCGGACTTGCGCCGTCTAATTGTTGCTCAACATTATTGCTTGCAACATCTGTACTTGCTGAATCAGAAGCTGTTAATTGACAGCCACTTAAAATCAACGCAAGTGATAAAACTAAAGGAGACTTATACATATATACCCATACATCAGGTAAAAAAACTCGGCGAATATTACCTGCTCTGAGAACATATTGCCACTTTATGACCAGTTTATGTCAGCTTATTATTGCAAGATGCTGATCTAAATATACAAAATTGTAACTACCGGTGTTTACGTTTTTTTAAAAGTTATCTTTCCAGGCTCTGAGACCTGCAAAGCGTTGCCAAGGTTCATTCAGATCCAAATTAATTTTTAGCTCATCAGGAAGCTCATCAGTGATTGTTGCTATATTGCTACGTAAAAATGGATTTATTTGTTTTTCAACACCTAATTGAGTTGGTAAACTTATTTCGTCTTTGGCACGCAGCGCATCTACTTCTTCACTGTAGCTGATAAGGTATTCGTTATTTGGTTCAACGGCTTTTGCGAAAGCTAAGTTGGCTTGCGTGTACTCATGGGTGCAGTAGATTTTACACTCATCTGGCAGGGCTCTTAGCTTACATAACGAGTGCCACATTTGTTCTGCGCTGCCTTCAAATAATCGTCCGCAGCCAGCACTAAATAAGGTGTCGCCAGTAAAACTTAATTCGTCATTAATGTAACAAACATGGTCTAGGGTATGACCAGGTGTCGCAAGCACAGTAAAGGTGTAATCATACACAGTGACTTTATCCGCTTCTGATACGCCATGAGTAATACCTTTAAAAGGGCTATGTCTTGGCCCATAAACCGGAATATCACGAAATTCCTTAACCAGTGCAGCCACACCATCGGTATGATCATAATGGTGGTGAGTAATCAAAATACCGCTAAGTGTTAAGTTATGCTCGCTCAGATAGTTTAAAACAGGCTCTGCTTGACCTGGGTCGACGACCCAGGCTGTTTGCTCAGCTTCATTGCTGATGCACCAAATGTAATTATCAGAAAAGGCTTTAATTGCTTTAACTTGCACCATGTTTAATTGCTCTATAAAGTGACAGTTAACACACAGTATAACGAGCTCAGAAAATGAAACCAGCCCTTAGTTTTCAAGAAGGTCCTAAGCCATACACTTGGCAGCAGTTCCCTCATGGCGACTATTTACGTGCTGAAATTGAACGTAAGCTAACGCCATGGTTGCCACGCATGTTTGGCTATCACATGCTCAAACTTGGTAATTTAAGTGGCGAGCTGGCAACCAGTGAAAGTCCTATTAAGCATCAAGTTTGTGTAGCAGAGCAAGGGTTATTTACAGGTGTTATTGCTGATGTAGACGAGCTGCCTTTTTATGAGCACAGTGTTGATGCTTGTATATTATCGCATTGCTTAGAATATCATTCTGATCCACACCACATCTTACGTGAAGCACATCGTACTTTAATTCCCGGTGGCTATCTGGTGATCACGGGCTTTAACCCGTTTAGCTTGTGTGGCTTGGCGCAGCTTTTACCTTTTAGTCGCCAAAAGTTACCTTGGACAGGGCGCTTTTTTACGCCATCACGAGTAAAAGACTGGTTGAATCTATTAGGCTTTGAGATTATTTCGGACGAGCGATTTATCCATTCATCGCTTGCAAGAGGCAACCGTTTGTCACGTTTTGCGGCGTGGCGCAGCTTTGGCCAGCAATATTTAAAGCCAATGGGCAGTGTTTATATGCTGGTGGCTCGAAAACGTGTGGCCCCGCTGACACCAATTAAACCTAAATGGCATGCAAGGCCGCAATTTTCGCCGGTAAAAGGAGCAGGGCTCAGGCAAACATCAAAGCAGCACTGTGAGCGGGATAGCTAAATAGTGTTGTTGCGTGTCTGTTTTACTTGGGTACTGGCCTGCACGAATATTTAATTGAATAGAAGGGTGCAACAGCTTTGGTACAGCCAAGGTTGCATCGCGGCCTTCCCGAGTCGCAATAAAGCTTTGTTTATCGCCTTTTAAATGAATGTTTTGCTCACGCTGCTCTTTCACTGTGGTTTTGTTCGCAAGAGGGCGGCCATCTGGTTGATAGTCATGACACATCCAAAGTACGGTATCGTCAGGAAAAGCTAAAATTCGCTGTAGTGAGTCATATAACTCACCGGCACTGCCTCCTGGGAAATCACAGCGGGCTGTGCCACTGTCTGGCATAAAGAAGGTGTCGCCAACAAATACATTGCCATTAATGTGAAAACACACGCTGTCAGGTGTATGGCCCGGTGTGGCAATCACATCTACTGTGTAATCACCTAACTGAAATTGTGCTTTATCAGCAAATAAAGCATCAAAAGGTTCACCATTACATGGCATATCAAGATTATAAAGTTGGCTAAAGTGTTGTTGCACTTGTGTGATCCCTTCACCCGTGCCGAGTTTACAAGGGTGTGTGTCTTGTAATTGCTGCTTTATGTAACTTGCTGCAGTGATATGGTCAGCATGGGCATGAGTTTCAAGGAGCCATTGTAGTGTCAGCTGCTCAGTCTTTATATAGTTAATGATCTCATTGGCGGTGGTAAAACTTAATTCGCCACTTGGCATATCAAAATCAGCTGGCGCATCAATTAGCAAGCACTGTTTAGTGCTTTCGCAACTGACTAAGTAACAGAGAGTGGCGCTTTGTTGATGAAAAAAAGAGTGAATGCGCAGAGCCATAATGAATCCTTTATATTTCGTTATAGCCAAATCTTATAACATATAACAAAAATATAAAACGACCTGCGCCAAGTTTATTTCAAGGTACTTTTAATTACCGTCGTAACCTGTGTCTTCAAGTAATTGATCGCTGCCAGCTGCTTCGCGGGCTAGATCGTCAACAATCTCATTGTATTTATTGCCGCTATGGCCTTTTACCCAACGCCACTCTACCTCGTGTTGTTGGCAGGCAGCATCGAGTCGTTTCCATAAATCGACATTCTTAACTGGTTTTTTAGCAGCGGTTTTCCAGCCGCGCTTTTTCCAATTTTCAACCCATGACTCAATGCCTTGTTTCACATATTGGCTATCGGTCGTCAGAATGACGTGACAAGAGCGGGTGAGGGTTTCTAGTGCAACGATAGCTGCGAGCATTTCCATCCGATTATTTGTTGTTAGGGTGTAGCCTTGACTTAACTGCTTTTCGTGGCCGTTGTATCGCATCACGATGCCATACCCTCCAGGCCCTGGATTTCCTAAACATGATCCATCGGTGTAAATCTCTACGGTTTTCTGCACTGTTTTACCTTGATATTGTGTACAATAAAGTGAATATAGAAAGATACCAGAGTCAGGCTTAAGACGATATGGCACATAGACAAATAGTTTTAGATACAGAAACCACGGGTATTGACCCAAAGCAAGGCCACCGCATTATTGAAATCGGTTGTGTTGAACTTGTAAATCGCCGTCTTACTGGCAACAACTTTCATGTGTATATCAATCCACAACGTGAAATAGAAGAAGAAGCAATAGACGTTCACGGTATCACCAATGAATTTTTGCGTGATAAACCCCTGTACCACCAAATTGCCCATGAGTTTTTAGAGTATATTCGTGGCGCTGAGCTTGTTATTCATAACGCAGCGTTCGATATCGGCCACATGGATAATGAGTTTGCATTGTTAAATCAAGGTTTTCCGAATACGGCCGATGTATGTACTGTACTTGATACTTTAAAAATGGCGCGTGACTTGCACCCAGGTCAAAAGAATAACCTTGATGCACTTTGCCGTCGTTACGATATTGATAACTCAAAGCGTACGTTACACGGCGCTTTACTGGATTCTGAGATCTTAGCCGATGTTTACTTGTCGATGACGGGTGGGCAAGTAAAGCTGAATCTTAATCAAAATAAAGATGAAGGCTCAACTCAACAAGCTGGTGGTATTCGCCGACTAAGTGCTGATAGAGCACCGCTTGTGGTATTAAGAGCAACAGAACAAGAGCACGCCGCTCACGAAGAGCGTTTAGACTTGGTTGCAAAGGGTGGCCAATGCCTATGGCGTGCAGAATAAGGTAATAAAATGAGAAAACAACTACTAGCAGGATTAGTGTGTTTAATTCCCTTAGCGGGATTTGCCAACGAGCAAGATAAAATAACCCCATTAGAACGTGATGGGGTGCAAAATGAAATTCCCCTGCTAGAGAACCGTTTTCGTATTGACCATAAAGTCGATAAAGTAACCTTACTCTTCTTTCGTAAACGCGGTGCTCCTGCCGTTGTGTTAGTACGCCCTGACGGCACTAAGTATTACGCTACTGATTCTGTAAACAATGATGACCTCGACTGGCATGATGAACTGAGCTACGACCTGATCACCATTAGCAACCCCATGCCTGGTCCTTGGCAAGTGGTCGGTAGTATCTTGCCAGATAGCCGTATTATGGTGCTGGGTGAAATAGAGCTTAATGTTGATCCACTCCCGCCCATGCTGTTTCGTGGCGAAACAGTAAAGCTGACTGGCCGCGTATTAAATGATGGTGAACCAATAGAAGTTGGTCAGTTTCGCGATGTGATAAGTTTGCACGTTGATTTTGTCAGCACTAATAATAGTGATTACGCAAACTTTGGTGCGGGCACGCAAAGTGTTACCGATTTTAGAGATGATGGCCGTGGCTTTGATGAGCGTCCGCTTGATGGTGTGTTTACCGGTGAGTTTAAACTGGTCTTTCCGGCAGGAGAGTGGCAACCAGAACTATATATAGAAACGCCTATATTAAAGCGTACTGTAGTACAAAAGCCAATTGTGGTGCATGAGCCGCCTTTTGATTATGAAGTAGCACTTGCTGAGCAAGATGAAGATGACCACATTTTAACAATCTCGCTAAATCCTGAAATCGTTAAACCAGAAACTGTACTTATTCAAGGAAAAATATATTACCCCAATAATGAAGAGCAAATGTTCTCTTTAGATGCTGATAAATCGCAAACACGAGAGCTTGCAATTAAAAATTATGATTGGGGACGATACAGTGTTGAGCTCTCTGTATTTGGTAGCAACATAAATGACCGTGAATTTATGGCGACGTTACCTACTTATAAATTTGAAATTGAGCGACCAATTGAAGCTGTACCAGAAATTGTTCGCCCTGAAATCGATTTAGAAGCGCAAGCAGAGCAACAACGAATTCTTGAAGAAGAACAAAAAGCGTCCACCATGCTCATGGTGACCTTAATTGTTGTTGGAAATTTAACCGTCCTTTTATTAGGTTGGCTGGCAATTAGAATTTTTGTTCAGAAGAAACCGCTGAAATTTAAAATTTCTTTACCGTTTTTAAAGAAAAAAAATCAAACCGAAAATGATGAGCAAACAACGAATGAAAATGAAGTTGGCAAAAATGGCTCAAAAAATGACAAATCAGGTGAAATTTTAAACCTTTCGATGTCAGATGACTAAAAAACCTGTAAAAATACAAAAAACCCCTTGACGAACCAGAGGGTGATTCGTATTATTCACGCCGCTGTCAGGGGAGACTCAGTCAGCAACGAAAATGTGGAGTGGTAGTTCAGTTGGTTAGAATACCGGCCTGTCACGCCGGGGGTCGCGGGTTCGAGTCCCGTCCACTCCGCCAATTTTCGACAATTTGTAAGTATGCGCTGGAGTGGTAGTTCAGTTGGTTAGAATACCGGCCTGTCACGCCGGGGGTCGCGGGTTCGAGTCCCGTCCACTCCGCCAATTACTTACACAACTTATGGTTGTAAAACATTTTCCTTTGCGGAGTGGTAGTTCAGTTGGTTAGAATACCGGCCTGTCACGCCGGGGGTCGCGGGTTCGAGTCCCGTCCACTCCGCCAATAGGAAAAATAAATAGCATTAGATACTGCGGAGTGGTAGTTCAGTTGGTTAGAATACCGGCCTGTCACGCCGGGGGTCGCGGGTTCGAGTCCCGTCCACTCCGCCACTATTTAAACGCTATTTTATTACAAAATTTGTATCGCGGAGTGGTAGTTCAGTTGGTTAGAATACCGGCCTGTCACGCCGGGGGTCGCGGGTTCGAGTCCCGTCCACTCCGCCAACAAATTAAGTAATAACAATGATATCTCTGCGGAGTGGTAGTTCAGTTGGTTAGAATACCGGCCTGTCACGCCGGGGGTCGCGGGTTCGAGTCCCGTCCACTCCGCCATTTGATATCATAAACAAATTAAGTGCATTACCCCATGCACATACCACTGCGGAGTGGTAGTTCAGTTGGTTAGAATACCGGCCTGTCACGCCGGGGGTCGCGGGTTCGAGTCCCGTCCACTCCGCCATTTGTTTTCCTCAAACAAATGATTAGATAAGTCTTTACATTAAAACGTACTTTTCTCTTATACTGTCAACGTATCTCGTATCTCGTATCTCGTATCTCGTATCTCGTATCTCGTATCTCGTATCTCGTATCTCGTATCTCGTATCTCGTATCTCGTATCTCGTATCTCGTATCTCGTATCTCGTATCTTGTATCTTGTATCTTGTATCTTGTATCTCGTATCTCGTATCTTTCATCCTATCTTGCTAATATTCTTCATTATTCCTATTTATTCAGCTTTTTATATCTGCATGAATAGCAAAGAATGGCGGCTCCACAACAAAAAGGAAATGCGTTATGAGTACATTCGGAACACAACTAAAACACTATCGCAGTGAGCTAAAACTAAGCCAACCAGAATTTGCAGAGCAAGTTGGAATAGAACAAAGTTACCTTTCAAAGCTTGAGAACGATAAATCAGTGCCTTCGAATGACACATTTCGTTCAATATTAACGGCGCTCAATCTAACAATTTGCGACTTTATGGAGCCATTAAAACATTCTGTAGATAAAGCTCGGTTGATTAATGTGCCTGACATTGAAGCTTGGTATAAGCAACAAAGTAATAAGCAATTCATTAAACAGCGTTCACTCGTCTATATTGCCATACTGTTAAGTGCGCTAGGCTGTGCCATGTTTTATTTAGGGCATCAAGAAAAGCTATTCAATACAAAGTTCTATGAGTACAAATCATATGGTGTAGTGAAAGATAATGAACCAGATGGTATTTTTCATGATTGGCGTACGCTACTCGTAGAACAAAGCAGCGAGAAAATAGATGCAAAACGTCGAGAAATGATCAGCAGGCATGATTTTAAGTTTATTATCTCAGCGGACTATAAAGGTATTTCGTTTGTAGAATCTGGCGAGCAAGGCAGGCGTTTATATAGCCTTACTTCAAAAACACCTATTATCAAGCCCCATAAAGGCCATGTGTGGCTTGAGTTTATAGGTATCTTATTGTTTGTAGTTGGTGCAGGTCTCATAACATTTGAGAGTAAACTGACAAGACAGCATTAATGAGTTGTAGAACCTGACGCGTGTTAGCTTGCGTCAGGATCTCGAGGAATTAAATGTGCAAATTGCTGCTGGTGGATTTGTTCATATAGGGTAGCTGCATAGCTTTGCGCATCATGTAATCTGCGCGTACTGATGTGTTTTCTAAGATCATCAAGTGCAGCCGTTGCAGGTTCATAACCTTGGCTACTTGCCAGACTTAACCACACCGCGCCATGAAAAACACTGTGCGGTACACCTTGTCCTTTGATGAAAAACAGCCCCATATAAAATTGCGCCCTATGGTTACCTGCCATAGCTGCTAAGCGCATCCATTTGGCAGCAAGGGGAGGCTGTTCATTTTTTAAATAATACAAAGCTTTGTTTAGTACGTTTTCAACAGATTGAGTACTTTTATTTGGCGCCGACCCTTTATCGGGTTGGGTAATAAAGGCAAGTACATTATCAAGCTGTTGCTCTAAATCTAAGCCTACTGGCGAATTATCAGACATAGTTTAGTTATTTTCTTGAAATAAAAGACCTTATTAGTTTAGAACATTGCAAGGTAAAATGTCCTCTTATTGAGATAAAATATGATAAAATTAGCCAATTAATCTCAACTTAAAGTTCAACATGTTCGAAAGACTTTTCAAAATCACTGAAAATAACACTTCTGTGCGCCGCGAGACTATTGCTGGCATCACAACATTCATTACCATGGTTTACATTGTATTTGTTAACCCTGCCATGCTTGCAGAAGCGGGAATGGATCAAGGTGCGGCATTCGTAGCAACCTGTATTGCTGCTGCAATTGGCTGTTTTATCATGGGTTTATGGGCAAACTACCCATTAGCACTGGCTCCGGGTATGGGCTTAAACGCCTTCTTCACTTATGGTGTTGTTTTGGGCATGGGCTACACTTGGCAAGCTGCATTAGGTGCAGTTTTTATGTCTGGCTGTATCTTCTTATTCTTAAGCCTATTTAAGGTGAGAGAGTGGATCATTGATGCTATTCCTCTGGTGTTAAAACGTGCCATTGCCACAGGTATCGGTGCTTTCTTAGCCCTTATTGCACTGAAAAACGCCGGTATTATCGTAGCAAGCCCTGCAACCTTAGTGCAGTTAGGCGATATCACAGCCCCAGGCCCACTACTTGCGATTTTTAGCTTCTTTGTTATTGCAGCACTGTTATACCGCGATATGAAAAGCGGCGTACTTATCAGTATTTTATTAGTAACCGCAATTGCGCTTGGTTTAGACCTTGTGGAGTATCAAGGAATTATTTCAATGCCGCCTTCAATTGCACCAACCTTTATGCAATTGGATTTTGCAGCAGCATTCGAAATCTCAATGCTAACAGTGGTTTTTGCGTTCTTATTTGTTGATTTGTTTGATACTTCAGGCACTTTAGTTGCTGTAACGCAAAAAGCAGGTATTGCTGATGAACAAGGTAAAATGCCTCGTTTAGGTCGCGCACTAAGTGCCGACAGTACAGCTACTATTGCAGGCTCAATGCTTGGTACGTCAACAACAACGTCTTACATTGAATCAGTAGCAGGTGTGTCTGTGGGCGGCCGTACAGGTCTTACCGCTGTGGTTGTAGGTATTTGTTTCTTGTTAATGATGTTCTTTGCGCCACTTGCTGGCATGATCCCAGCTTATGCAACGGCAGGTGCAATTTTATATGTTGCTGTGTTAATGATGCAAAACTTAAAGCTGGTAAATTGGGATGATATGACAGATGCCATTCCAGTGAGTGTGGTATTATTGATGACGCCGTTAACTTTCTCGATTGCGCACGGTATCGCCCTTGGTTTTATCTCGTATACTGCCGTGAAGTTGGTATGTGGTAAAAAAGATGAAATCAGTATTAGTGTGTGGGTATTAACAGCGCTGTTTATTGTTAAGTTTGCGTTTTTATCTTAATTTGCACAAAGCAAAGAAAAAGTGGTTTACCACTTTTTCTTTGGTGCGAATAATACGTCTAAATCGTCCTGCTCTTGTTCTGCTTTCTTCTTTAGTGACGTTGCATTTGATGCTTTCAACTCAGAGCTAATCGTTTCTAAATAGCCTTCAACTTCTTGTCTTTTCGAGTTTACATATTCATCGCTATAGCTAACTGAGGTCAGTGTTGCTAGTGCTTTTTCAAAATACTGTCTGGCAGAGCCCACCATATTTGCTGAGCGAGCTGAAATCCCGCGCTTAATTTGGCTTTCTACATTGATTCTTAACTGCAATTTTTCAAGGCGTTTATCTTCAGCAACAAATACTTGGCTATCTACCTTGCCTTTACCATGCTCTGAGCGAAGTACTGCTCGTAATTTCTTTATACCTTGAATTAGAGCTATTAATTGTTTGTCGTTATCTGGTAGTGCTAATGCATCGCTATTACTTGCTTCGATAGGAGAGGCTAGGCGTTCTTTAGATTCTTTTAGTCTGTTTTTTAATTCTTTTGAGCTTGGAGAAAGCTCGACCATTGAAACAAGTGCATCATAAATACGGCGTTGAATAATACGCAGAATATTTTCAGACATGGGGATATTGGCACTGTTAAGCAGTACATCTTCTGCCTCTTCAATGATTTTTTTTTGTTTTGTAAGCTCTTTACGGCGCTCTGCTTCTTGTTTTTCTTTATGTTGCTGCACAGCGCTGACCCATAAAGCGATCACGATTAATGCAACAATGAGCATGATGATGATAGAAACAATCATTACTAAATCTCAGTTTTAACTATCTAATTTTTTTATCTTACCTTAAAAAGATTAGATCTGAACAGTTTTGCGGTAGTTATCTCGAATAAACTTATTACGATTACTACTTTATAACGAGTATAGCGCTAAACTAGCACCTTTATTGAATATTTTGCGAGTAAACACGGCTACCGAGCAGTAATTTAATGTGTTAGCCTTAGAAACAATCGATATAAATGTATAGCGCGATGAAATATCGCTTGGCATTGCGCTTTGCAGCCTTTATAAATAAACAATAACAACGTTTACAATGCAGCCATGAAACTACAACAACTCAGATATATAGTCGAAGTCCAAAATCATAAACTGAATGTCTCTGCGACAGCCGAAAGTTTATTTACCTCGCAACCGGGGATCTCGAAACAAGTTCGTATGCTTGAAGACGAACTGGGTGTACAGATCTTTGGCCGTAGTGGCAAACACCTTACCCATGTAACCAGTGCCGGTAACGAAATTATTAATATTTCACGAGAAATACTGTCGAAAGTTGAAGGTATTAAAGCGGTTGCCAATGAGCATACCTTGCCTGATCAAGGTAAACTTAACATTGCGACCACTCATACTCAGGCTCGTTACGCATTACCGAATGTTATTCAAGGCTTTATGAAAAAGTACCCAGCAGTGTCTTTACACATGCATCAGGGTACGCCACAGCAAATTTCCGATGCGGCAGCACGCGGTGATGCTGATTTTGCCATTGCGACTGAGGCGCTGCATTTATATTCTGATTTAGTTATGTTGCCGTGCTATCACTGGAATCGCAGTATTGTTGTGGCAAAAACACACCCGCTTGCGCAAAAGGCTGATAATTTAACGGTTGCCGATGTGGCTAAATACCCACTTATTACTTATGTGTTTGGTTTTACTGGTCGTTCTGAGTTAGATAAGGCCTTCAATGCACATGGTCTTGAGCCGCATATTGTTTTTACTGCAACAGATGCTGATGTAATTAAAACCTATGTTCGTTTAGGCCTAGGTGTAGGTGTTGTGGCGTCTATGGCGATTGATCAAATAACAGATACTGATTTAGTGTGTATTGATGCAAGCCACTTATTTGAAGCTAGCACCACTAAAATTGGTTTTAGAAAGGGCAGCTTTTTACGCAGTTACATGTATGATTTTATTGAGCGTTTTGCACCGCACTTAACGAAAGAACTGGTTGAGCGAGCAAGCTTATTACGTAACCAAGAAGATGTTGATAAGCTCTTCGAAAACATTGAGTTACCAGTAAAATAGAGATAAAAAAGCCGCTTTAAAGCGGCTTTTTTATGCTGAAAGCGTGCTGTAAATTAACACTCGATGATATTAACTGCTAAGCCACCGCGAGCGGTTTCTTTGTATTTCGTTTTCATATCATTACCTGTGTCGAGCATGGTTTTAATTACCTTATCAAGGGTCACTTTTTGCTCGCCAGAACCACGCATTGCAAGGCGTGACGCATTAATTGCTTTAATTGAGCCCATCGCATTACGTTCAATACACGGTACTTGTACAAGGCCGCCAACCGGGTCACAGGTTAGGCCTAGGTTGTGCTCCATGCCGATTTCAGCGGCGTTTTCAACCTGTACTACATTGCCACCCATGATTTCAGTAAGTGCACCTGCTGCCATTGAGCAAGCAACGCCCACTTCACCTTGGCAACCTACTTCAGCACCCGAAATTGACGCGTTCTTTTTATATAAAATACCAATTGCTGCCGCCGTTAATAAGTAACGTGTTGCGATATCACGGTCTACTTCTTTAATGAAAGTGTGATAATACATTAATACCGCTGGCAAAATACCTGCAGCACCATTGGTTGGTGCGGTAACAACACGGCCGCCGGCAGCATTTTCTTCGTTTACTGCAAGGGCAAATAAATCAACCCAATCCATAGCACGTAATGGGTCGTTGTTTACCTCAATATTTAACTTAAGGTGTAAACTAGGGGCACGACGTTTTACTTTTAAACCACCTGGTAAGATACCTTCTGTACGCATACCACGCTCAATACAGGCTTTCATTACTTGCCAAATATTAAACAGCTCATCTTTGATGTCTTTTTCGCTGCGCAGGGTTTTTTCGTTGTGCATCATAAGCGTTGATACACTAAAACCTGACTCACGGCACAGTTCTAACAGCTCTTTTGCCGTGTTAAACGGATAAGGCGCTGGGTTTTCTTCGCGGATTTCGAGTGCTTTTTGTTTTTCGTTCTCGAACTCTTCATCACTGACGATAAAGCCGCCACCGATTGAGTAATACACTTTACTGAATAACTTTTCGCCATTTTGGCTGGCAATGATTTCCATTGCATTTGAATGTTTTGGTAATGTTTTACGACGATGAAATACAATCGCACCTTGTTTAGGGAAATTGGCTTTATGGCTTTGATTTAAATAAATAACCTGCTCTTTTTCGATTTTTGCGAGGATATCGTCGACTAAATCAGCATCAATGGTTTCTGGATCATAACCGGCAAGGCCTAAGATCACAGCTTTACCAGAGCCGTGACCAATACCTGTTTGGCCGAGTGAGCCAAATAGCTCAACTTTAATATCGGTGACGTTTGCAAGTAAGTTTTTTTCTTCTAGTTCGTTTACAAATAAACGCGAAGCGCGCATTGGGCCAACAGTGTGAGATGACGATGGGCCAATACCAATACTAAACATATCGAATGCACTGATCATAATTTGCTACTCATTTTTCTATTAACGGCATACTACCTGCCTTTGAACGGTGCCACATGATAACGTTTAAACGTGCCTGTGTAACCCTAAAAGCAGGATAATTAAACTGGTAGGGCGAGCTGTTTTATAAAGTTATTAATTATGCTCGCTGTTGCTCCCCAAAGCAGTCCATGGGGGGTCATCAAACCTTGCAAAGTAATGGTTTTACCATTTCGCACAAAGGGAAGGGGTTGCCAATTTTGTTGATTACTTAAATAAGATAAGGGCAGTAAAAAGCTGGCAGCAACTTCGTTGGGATCAGCTTGCCACGTTGTGCCTTCACTAAGCACACACACAAAAGGCTCAATAGTGAAACCGGTTAGGGTCGCGTACTGATGTAATTTACCGTGGACACTCACTTGGTGTGTCGCAATGTTAAGCTCTTCATTAAGCTCTCGAAGAGCGGTGTGCATTAACGTGTCATCTTGTTCTTCATACTTGCCACCCGGTAAGCAAATCTCCCCCGGGTGATGAAGTAAATAACTAGGTCGCTTGCACAGCAACAAATGCGCTTCGTCGTTAACATCAAGCAGAGGTAACATTACGGCACTGGCACGCTTTTCGGCATTAAAGCGAATGGTTGCTGGGCGCTCTGTGGTTTGACTTAAACTAAAACGGGCAATTATTTGCTGGCTATTCAAGGTAGTTACTTCAACTTTTACTTTAATAAAGGCAGTATTTTATTTACTTTATCGTAAGTTTCTTGGTACTCCAAGTCGACCTTTGAATCAGCCACAATGCCACCGCCAGCCCAGCAATAGATTGCACCTTTGTGGCACACTAAAGTACGAATTGTGATACTGGTATCCATGTTGCCACAGGCACTTAAATAGCCAATTGAGCCGCAGTACACACTACGGCGATGCGGCTCGAGCTCTTCTATGATTTCCATAGCGCGAATTTTCGGCGCTCCGGTAATTGAACCACCTGGGAAAGCGGCATGAATTTGGTCAACGGCATCTTTGCCATCTGCTAACTCTGCGCGCACTGTACTTACTAAATGATGCACAGCCGGAAAGCTTTCAATTGCAAATAACAAGGGGACGGTGACACTACCTGGGCGAGCCACTTTGCCTAAATCGTTGCGCAGCAGATCAACAATCATGACATTTTCTGCGCGGTCTTTTTCTGATTGTTGTAAACGAGTTGCTTGCGCTTGGTCTTGTTCAGAGCCAGCCAATCGAGGGAGCGTTCCTTTAATTGGCTTGGTTTCTATTTGGCCCTGATTAATCGAAATAAAACGCTCTGGTGAAATAGATAAAATAGCGCCATCTGGGTGATTTATATAGCTTGAAAAAGGTGCTTTATTGGCTTCTCGAAGTTGTTTATATGCTTGCCATGTTGAACCTGAAAATTCAGCTTTAAAACGCTGTGCAAGGTTGATCTGGTAGCAGTCACCACTTTTTAAATAAGCTTGAATTTTCTCGAACTTTTCGCTGTAGCTGGCTTGACTCATGTTTGATTGCCAGTCGCTTTGTAGCGCGAACTCTGCACTTGCTGGTGTTTCGTTTAGGTGCTGCTGGTATAGCGCTAAGCGATTATGATTTGGCTGACAGACGTAAAACCAGCTTTGTTGTTGCTTATCATAAATAAGAGCATCTGGATAAAGGCCTACAGCCATTTGTGGCATGTTAATGTCGTTTTCGGCAGTACTTGGCATGCTTTCAATCACACGACCTAGGTCATAACCAAAATAGCCAAGCCACCCACCTGTAAAGGGTAGGTTATTAGGGTTAGCTGTGTGATTAAATTCCTGAAGACCTTCTTTCATCAAGCTAAAACAATCACTTGATTGTGTTTTGCCGTCGACAAAGCATGTATTTTCGCGCACTTCTAATTGCTTTAATGGTGCAATAGCAATGATATCGAAGCGGCTATTTACATGCTCGCTATTGGCTGAATCGAGCAACACAGCATGAGGCAAATGAGCAAAATGACTAAATAGCGCGATGCAATCACCACTTAAATTTAATTTAATGCACAAATTTTCATCGTTTATCATCTACATTGCCCTGAATAACTAGCCCGAAACGGGCGAGGAGGGTATCATAAGTTAAATTTGATTGGCAGCGTTATGATTTCCTTTATAGTGATGCCATGACTAACCCGTAGAGTAAATCTTCGTCACCGGTTTACTCAGGATCACGTACAGCGCTACGCGATAAAAACTTAAGGAACCCGTAATGAGTACAATTCGTCAGCAAGACTTCATTGATAGCATTGAAGATGCATTGCAATACATTTCTTTTTATCACCCTCTCGATTTCGTACAAGCCTTAGAAAAAGCTTACAACAAAGAGCAAAGCAAAGCGGCAAAAGATGCCATTGCGCAAATTTTAATTAACTCTCGTATGTCTGCTGAAGGTAAACGTCCACTGTGCCAAGATACAGGTATCATTACTTGTTTCGTAAAAGTAGGTATGGATGTTAAGTGGGATAAAACAGACATGACTGTTCAGCAAATGGTTGATGAAGGTACACGTCGCGCATACTTAAACCCAGATAACCCATTACGTGCATCAATTGTTGCAGACCCTGCTGGCACGCGTAAAAACACCAAAGACAATACTCCATCAGTTGTTCATATCGACTTAGTGCCAGGCGCTGAAGTAGAAGTAATGGTGGCAGCGAAGGGCGGCGGCTCAGAAAATAAAACGAAAATGGTTATGCTTAACCCATCTGATGATGTGGCTGCATGGGTTGAAAAAACATTACCAACAATGGGTGCGGGCTGGTGTCCACCTGGCATGCTAGGTATAGGTATTGGTGGTACTGCAGAAAAAGCTGCGGTACTTGCTAAAGAATCATTAATGGATCCGGTTGATATTCACGAGCTTATTGAGCGCGGCGCAGAAACAACTGAAGAAAAAATGCGTATCGATATCTTCGAACGTGCTAATAAATTAGGTATTGGTGCACAAGGCCTAGGTGGTTTAACAACCGTAGTTGATGTGAAAGTTAAAACGGCACCGACCCACGCAGCATCAAAACCAGTGGTTATGATCCCGAACTGTGCGGCAACTCGTCACGTTCACTTCACATTAGATGGTTCAGGCCCAGCTGATCTTAAAGCGCCTAAACTTGAAGATTGGCCAGAAGTTACATTTGAAGTAGGTGAAGGTACACGTCGTGTTGATTTAAACACACTGACTAAAGAAGACACGCAAGAATGGAAGATGGGTGAAACGGTTCTTCTGTCTGGTACTATCTTAACGGGTCGTGATGCCGCGCATAAACGTTTACAAGATATGATCCAATCAGGTGAAGGTTTACCTGAAGGCGTTGATTTTGATAACAAGTTTATCTACTACGTTGGCCCTGTAGATGCAGTGGGTGATGAAGCGGTAGGTCCTGCTGGCCCTACAACTGCGACTCGTATGGATAAATTCACTGATATGATGTTAGAAAAAACGGGCATCATTGGTATGATTGGTAAAGCAGAGCGTGGTCCTGCAACAGTTGAATCAATCAAAAACAATAAATCTATCTACTTAATGGCAGTAGGTGGTGCAGCTTACCTTGTATCTAAAGCAATCAAGAAAGCACGTGTTGTTGCGTTCGAAGATTTAGGTATGGAAGCAATCTACGAGTTTGAAGTAGAAGATATGCCAGTAACGGTTGCTGTTGATAGTGAAGGCGCCAATGCGCATACGCAAGGTCCTGCTATTTGGAAAGCAAAAATCGAAGAACTTGATGGCAAATTAAAGTAACCATCTTGCAACTCTCTTGAAAAAACGGCGCACCTGCGCCGTTTTTTTTCAGCTCTGACCAGTCTCAGCTATTTCTCTAACATCTCTTTAAAAGCCGATTTTAATTGGCTTTATCGGCACATTCTTCTTGTCACTTTTTCTTTACGCTATACTTTACCTTTACGTTCACGTAATAAAGTTTGTAATGTTAATATTTTGTTTTGAATTAACAATGCTTAATGCGTACATTGATTGGTATATTTTTTCCATAAAGTGTTAGTTTTTGAGTTGTTATTTCGGTCTGAGAACTTTGCTTAGTTTTATCATCTCATTTAGTGGCAAGGGAGCAAACGAAGTGATAAAGTCTCGACACTTTCAGCGCTCACACCCCTTAGGGTAAGAAAATTTCGGAGTATTTAACTGTGGCTGTATTTAATAAAGTCGACTTTGATAACCACGAGCAAGTGGTGTTTTGTTCAGATAAAGAATCAGGCCTAAAAGCTATTATCGCGGTTCACAATACCAAGTTAGGTCCAGCGGTTGGTGGTTGCAGAATGTGGAACTACACAACTGATGAAGATGCTGTTACTGATGCACTTCGTTTATCAAAAGGTATGACCTACAAAAATGCTGTGGCACGTTTACCATTTGGTGGCGGTAAGTCAGTGATCATCGGTAATGCTAAAGAAATTAAATCAGAGCAACTTTTCCGTGCATTTGGTCGCCAGTTAGAGCGTTTAAGCGGTAGCTACTATTCAGCTGAAGATGTAAACATCACTTGTGATGATGTGGCAATCATGAATAAAGAAACTAACTATGTATTAGGCCTTGAAGGTAAAAGTGGTAACCCTTCACCGTTCACAGCATATGGTACATTCTTAGGTATTAAAGCCGCTTTACAACATCAACGAGGTCATCAAGATCTTGCTGGTATCAAAGTAGCCGTGCAAGGTTTAGGTGCAGTAGCATATGGCCTTTGTAAACACCTACATGAAGCGGGCGCAACATTATTTGTAACAGATATCAACGAACAAGCTGTTGAGCGTGTTGTAAATGACTTCAATGCAACGGCTGTGGGTATTGATGAAATCTACGACTTAGATGTTGATGTGTATGCACCATGTGCACTTGGCGCAACGGTAAATGACACGACTATCCCGCGTTTAAAAGCAACAATTATTGCAGGTTGTGCGAATAACCAATTAGCAGAGTCTCGTCACGGTGAGATCATCCGCGAAAAAGGTATCTTATATGCACCAGATTACGTAATTAACGCAGGTGGTATCATCAACGTTTATTACGAAACGGCACCAGAAGGTTATAGTGCAGAAGCATCAACGAAACACGTTGAAGGCATTTTTGATACGCTAACAGAAATCTTTGCTCGCTCTGAAAAAGAGCAGAAGTCGACGCATTTAATTGCCGATGAACTCGCATTAGAAATCATCGAAAACGGCTTATAATTTAGTAAATCGATAAATTTACAGGTAAAAAGGTGCGCAAGTCGCACCTTTTTTGTCTCTGTTATTTATCGCATCAAGGTGACGAAGTCACGCAGGCTAGGTAAACTCGGCTTTTAAATCTCGAGGGCACCTAATGAAAACTCCATCTTGTGAAATCACACCTATCGATCTAGCTACTTGGCCTCGCAAACAGCATTTCGCTTTTTTCAAAGAATTTTCTCTGCCATATTTTAATGTATGTGTTTCACTCGACATGGCGGCTCTTTACAACAAGTGCAAAGCAGAACCGTATTCCTTCTTTCACAGCTATGTTTACCTAACACTTGAAGCATGTCATGACTATGCACCAATGCGCCAACGTATTATTGATTCGTTGCCGGTACAACTGTCATCGGTAAGAGGAAGTGTGGTCGAGCTTGCAGAAGATGAAACATTTCGCTTTAGTTATTTTGAAAAACAAGCGTCGATGGCAGACTTTTCAAAACACGCTATTGCTGTGGGTAAAACAAGTAAAGCAAAACCATTTTTCTCTGATGCATTTGCTGCAACAGAAGGGCAGCCTGACCTTATTCATATCTCAGTACTTCCATGGTTAAACTTTAGCGGCTTCTCGCATGCTGTAAGTGAGGGGCATGGTCTTGGTATTCCTAAGTTTGTGTTTGGTCAATATGATTCACAAACTGGCAAGATGCCGCTTTCAATCGATGTGCATCATGCTTTGATGGATGGCTTGCATGTGGCACGATTTGTGAAAATACTGCAAGAAAAAATTACGAATTTTTGTAATTGATTGTTGCTAAATGTCATTAAAGTGAGTAAAAATTGCAACTAATGTAGTATTATCTGAAGTTAGGGATGACTTTGGCTTCACAGAGCTACATCACTGAATAGAACGATAATAAATATCAGGGTTTTAGTTTTATGGTGCGGGTAGTTAGTTGTATTTTTCTTTTATTGAGTTTCAGCGTTTTTGCTGATTCTGCACGCCTCTCTTTAAGTGATTATTTTACAGAGACTTGGAGCACTCGCGCCGGCCTTCCTCACAATAGCATTAATGGCGTAACGCAAACCAAAGATGGTTACATTTGGATAGCGACTTGGGAAGGGCTTGCCCGTTTTAATGGTCGTGAGTTTAAACTTTTTACTCGAACAGAAATTCCTGGCTTACCTGATTCTGGCTTACGTAGCCTGATCCCGATGGAGAATGGTGATTTATATATCGTGGGTGCTCGTGGCGGTATTGCGCTTCGTTCACAAGGGGGGTGGCGAGCATTACCTAGTTCATCAGCCATGGTTAACCATGCACTCGTTACTGAACAAGGTGAGCTATGGCTGGCACTTGAAGGACAAGGCATTGTGTATCGAGCCTCTGAAACTGCCACTGAGCAAAAACTGCTTGATAAGCTAAGCGCCTATCGTCTTTTACAAGACAAAACAGGCGTGATTTGGGCTGCCACCAGTGATGGTCTTTATCAAATAAAGAATAAGCAAGTTAGTAAGGTCAGTGAAGACTCTGGGCTCCCTAATGCCTCTGTGTTTACCTTATTACTTACTCATTCGGGCACTTTAATTGTCGGCACTGAAAAAGGCGCATGGCAAAAGCAAAACGATAAGTTTGTTGCTATTAATCCTGTCCTTAACAACGAATCAATTGCCAGCTTACTCGAAGATGCGCAGGGCGATTTGTGGTTTGGTACCATCAATAAAGGGGTGTTCAGACTCAGTAGTTTAGGCCTTGAAAACTTAGCGGCAGATGATGGCTTACCCAACAACCGTATTTTATCTTTACTGCAAGACCGCGAAAAAAGTATTTGGGTTGGCACTAATGCCGGGTTATTCCGCTTGCGTGAAGCACCATTTACTAATTGGAGTGAAAGTCGTGGGCTTGCATCCGACTATGTACGTACCGTGTTATCGCATTCTGATGGCAGCTTATGGGTGGGTAGCAGTAATGGCTTAAACCGCATTGAAAATGGCAAGCTTACAACCCTTACTCAAGCCTATGAAAAAGACCCACTATCCGTTTTAAGTTTAACCGAGGATAAGCAAGGTGGTGTTTGGTTAGGTACTTACACTGCCGGTTTAATGAAAGTGGTTAATGGGCAAATTTACCCAGTAAAAAACCGCAATAATGGCCTGAACAGTAACGAAGTTCGTGCTGTGTTGTTCGATAAAGCAGATAACTTATGGATTGGCACCGCCGGTGGTTTAACCAAAATAGACCCTGCTGGGCAAACCGAATTATTCACCACCGAAGATGGCTTAATTGGTGATTTTATTATGGCCCTTGTTGAGGATGACCATGGCAGGTTATGGGTCGGCACGGGAGTGGGTGTGTCCATTTATGACCCAGCGACAAAGCAGTTTAAAACACTCGAGTTTCCAAAGCAGTTCAGCACTGAATATGCATTCGGCTTTTACTTAGATGGCGATAAAATGTGGCTTGCGACCGATAGAGGTCTCGTTCGTTACAATCTCAGTACAGATAAAATGAGTTTGTTTGGTCGAGACCAAGGTTTACCGGTCGATAAGCTATTCCAAGTCATAGAGCAAGGTGATTCATTGTGGCTGACCAGTAACCGCGGTGTTATTCAAGTGAACAAAGCTCAGCTAGTTGCACTTTTAGATAACCCTGAAAAAGTTCAACCAATGAGCGTTTCGATGCAGCTTTATGATGAAGGCGATGGCATGCTAAGCGCGCAAGCGAATGGCGGTTCAAACCCTGCTGCTGTACTTCATTCAGATGGTCAAGTATGGGTTGCAACAGCCAAAGGCGTCGCTATTGCGACACCAGAGCGCTTAAAAGAAGCCAGTAAACGACGATTATCGACGGTTATTGAAAGCTTTGAAGTCGATGGCAAACCCATGACTTTACCTGTTGGTAATGAGGTTTTGAGCTTACCTGCTGGTGTTTCTCGTGTTTCGTTTAACTACGCTGGGCTAAGTTTTATCATGCCTGGGCGGTTAAATTACCAAACTCAACTAAGTGGTTACAATCAACAATGGGTAGACAGGGGGCGCTTGGCCATTACCGAGTACACCAATTTACCACCAGGTAAATATACCTTTAAAGTGCGTGCAGGTTACCCAAATAGTGACTGGCAAAATAATGAGCAAGTTCTGCGTTTTAAAATTGCCCCTTATTTTTGGCAAAAAACCAGCTTTAAGTTATTTGTCTTAGTTGCTGTGCTTTTTGCTGCTTATGCCATTTATAAATACCGCTTATATCATTACAAGCGCATTGAAATTGAGTTAACGGAAAAAGTTGAACAGCAAATGCATGATTTGCAAACGCAAGCCGATGCCTTTGCTCATTTAGCGAATCATGACCAATTAACGCAATTACCGAATAGACGTGCTTTCGATATGTGGCTGTCTGAAAACTTTAGTCAGTTCCAACGTGATAATAAAACGCTCAGTATTGCCATTATGGATATTGATCACTTCAAACTGATTAATGACAATTTCTCGCACTTAATTGGTGATAAAGTGATTTGTGAAATTGCTCGTTTACTGCGTATGAATTTCCCTGATGAAGGCTATGCGGCGCGTTGGGGTGGCGAAGAATTTACCCTGTTGTTCCCATACAAAAATGCTGAAGAAGCCGCAAGATTGTGTGAAATTATCCGTTTAGAGATAGCGGGTTACGATTTCTCAGAATTAGCAGATAGTCTTTCTGTCACGGTAAGTTTTGGTGTAGCAGATAACGCGCAAGTTGCTGATTATGACCGCTTGCTATCACATGCCGATAACGCTTTATACAATGCGAAGAATAACGGTCGAAACCAAATTTTTATTTATAATCAAGGCTGTATTACGCTCGATTAATCAGCTTTTCAAATAAAAATGTGTGTAAACAATTGATCTTTTTTTGTTTGCACACATTAAAGTATCAAGATTGTTTTTTAGGCGATAGTAATGCTGAACCTGGTTTTGATACTTTTTTTAATAATTTTTGTTGTGTGTTACTGGCGCTGGGACGATATCCGTAATCACTTTTGGCAGAAAAAATACCTTAATAACTCCCTCAATGTTCAGCAAAAAAATCTGCTGTTAAAATATATGCCTATCTACCGAAAGATGACGGATGCCGATCGTGAAAAGCTGGAGCGTCACATCGTTTGGTTTTTAAATGAAAAACGCTTTATTGGTTGTGATGGTCTTAAGCTTAATGATGCAATGAAGCTGATTGTAGCGGCAGATGCCTGTGTTTTAGTGCTTAATAAACCGTGGCCATTGTATCGTAATGTAAAAGAGATCCTTTTATACCCAAGCGCGTATTATGCCCCGCAAACTTCTCGTGATAATGCTGGGCTTGTGAGTTATCACAATACCGTGCGTCAAGGTGAATCATGGCCTGGTGGAACCTTGGTATTGAGTTGGCATGATGTCCTTGAGGGGAACCGCTTACCAAGTGATGGTCATAATTTGGTATTTCATGAATTTGCCCATCAGCTCGACCAAGAAACCGGTAAAACCACGGGTACACCACTGCTTTCGAGTAACGAAGATTACCAAAAGTGGGCAAAAGTATTTAGCCGCGCGTTTAATCAACTCAAAACCCATTTAGCTTATGGCATGCCTCATGTTATTCATAGCTATGGCGCGACCAATGAGGCAGAGTTTTTTGCTGTTATCACCGAAACCTTCTTAGAAAAACCCGCTGAGCTAAGACAGTTTGACCCAGAAATTTATCATTTACTGGTTGGCTTTTATCAGTTTGATCCGATTGCGTGGCATTAGTCGACTATTTACGTCTGTTTAACACGAATCACTGGAATCTTGCTATGCTATTTGGTGCAATCTTAAAAGTGTGCATATAAGCAAAACAATAAAAAGTGAGATTTCAATGAAGAAAATGCTTCATACAGCGCTCGCTGTATCTATTTCACTTGCTCTAACTGGGCAAGTGGCGGCAGCTGAGCAATCAAATGACGACAAATGGCAGGTGGACGCACCAAAAGGCCAATTCCTAGACGCTAAAATTAGTGTTGAGCAGGGCACGTGGATGAACGTAGATATTAGCCCTGATGGTAAAACAGTGGTGTTTGACCTACTCGGCGATATTTATACCATGCCAATGTCAGGTGGCACTGCAACTCAATTAACCAGTGATATTGCATGGCAAATGCAACCACGCTTTAGCCCTGATGGTAAGCACATTGCGTTTACTTCAGACCAAGGAGGTGGCGATAACATTTGGGTTATGGATTTAAACGGTGAAAACCAAAAAGCCGTAACGAACGAAACATTTCGTTTGTTAAACAGCCCAGCTTGGAGCCCAGATGGTGACTACTTAGTTGCGCGTAAGCACTTTACTGCAAGCCGCTCTTTAGGGGCTGGTGAAGTATGGCTCTACCACAAAGCGGGTGGTAAAGGTGTACAGCTAACCGCACGCGAAAACGACCAAAAAGACTTAGGCGAGCCAATGTTCTCACCAGATGGTCGTTATGTTTATTTCTCTCATGATGCAACGCCGGGTAAAACATTCCATTACTCTAAAGATTCTGTAGCGGGTATTTATAAAATTAAACGCTATGACCGTGAAACCGGCGAAATTGAAACAATTATAGATGGTATGGGTGGGGCTATTCGACCAACACCTTCACCAGATGGTAAAAAGCTTGCGTATATCAAGCGCGATGATTTCCAAACAAGCTTGTACTTATATGATCTTCACACCGGTGAGCATACCAAGCTGTATGGCGAGCTTGAGCGTGATATGCAAGAGACATGGGCAATTCATGGCGTATACCCAACAATTGCTTGGACACCAGATAATGAACAGCTGGTCTTTTGGGCGGGTGGTACCATTCATAAGCTAGATGTAGATGATAAGTCTGTCTCGACTATTCCATTTAAAGTTGAGACCAATAAGCAAATTCAAAAAGCGGTGCGTTTTACACAAAACATCGATAGCGATAATTTTGATGTGAAAATGCTGCGCAATGTACAAATTTCACCGGATGGTGAAACGGCTATTTTTGAAGCGCTAGGTCATATTTATAAACGTGATTTAGAGTCTGGCAAAGTAAAGCGCCTGACTAAGCAAGACGACCACTTTGAATTATTCCCGCAGTTCTCTCGTGATGGTAAGAAGGTTGTTTACACCACATGGGATGATAACGAACAGGGCTCAGTACGTGTTGTATCTGCGCGCAGTGGCCGTGGCGATACCATTACTAAAGAGCCGGGTAAATATGTAGAGCCAACTTTCAGCCCTGATGGCAAAACAGTTGTTTACCGTAAAGCGTCTGGCGGCAGTATCCTTAACCCAACATGGTCATTAGAGCCTGGCATTTACTCAGTAAGTGCTAAAGGTGGTAAAGCGACGCTAATCACTAAATCAGGATATCAGCCACAATTTGGTGCAGCGAATGACCGTATTTATGTGATGAGCACTTGGCCGAAACCAACATTAAGTGTTGTTGAGCTTGAATCAAAGCAAGTTCGTAAACTTTACGAATCAGAACATGCTACAGAGTTTAGAGTATCACCAGATGGCCAATACTTAGCGTTTGCAGAGCGTTTTAAAGTATTTGTTACGCCATTTGTTGAGCGTGGCAAAACCATTAATATTGGCCCGAAAGATAGCCAATTCCCAATTGAGCAGCTTTCTGTTCGCGCGGGTGAAAACATCAGCTGGAGTGGCACAAGCGATAAACTTTATTGGAGCTTAGGCCCAGAGTTATATCATGCAAGCTTAGCGGGTTTATTTGATATTAACCAAAATGCAGAGACTGACTTTAAAGTTAAAAGCGGCGATAACATCGGTTTTACAAAAACCATGGCGGAGCCTAAATCAATCTTTGCGTTAACTGGTGCGCGTATTATCACCATGAACGGTGAGCAGGTCATTGAAAACGGCGTTATTGTTACTGATGGTAAGCATATTAAAGCGGTTGGTAGTAAAGACAGTGTTGCTATTCCTAAAGGCGCAGAAGTAATTGATGTAACTGGCAAGACAATTATGCCGGGTATTGTTGATGCGCATGCGCACGGCTCACAAGGTAGCGATGAGATCATTCCACAGCAAAACTGGAAGAACTTAGCTGGCTTAGCGTTAGGTGTGACAACGATTCACGATCCATCAAACGACACCACAGAGATTTTTGCTGCAAGCGAAATGCAAAAAGCAGGCATGATTGTCGGCCCTCGTATTTTCTCAACGGGTACCATTTTATATGGTGCAAATATGCCAGGTTATACATCGCATATTGACTCGTTAGAAGATGCTAAATTCCATCTTGAGCGTTTAAAGAAAGTAGGTGCGTTTAGTGTTAAATCATATAACCAACCTCGTCGTGAACAGCGCCAACAAGTTATTGAAGCAGGTCGTGAACTTGAAATGATGGTTGTGCCAGAAGGCGGTTCATTACTGCAGCACAACTTAACTATGGTAGTTGATGGTCATACGGGTATTGAACACTCAATTCCTGTTGCCAATATTTACGATGATATTCGCCAGCTTTGGTCTCAAAGCGATGTGGGTTATACGCCGACACTGGGTGTAGCTTACGGTGGTATTTGGGGTGAAAATTATTGGTACGACAAGACGGATGTGTGGAATCACCCACGCTTAAGTAAGTTTGTACCAAAGAATCAGCTTTTACCTCGCTCAATGCGTCGTGTTAAGGCGCCCGATCATCACTATAACCACTTTAACAACGCCCGTGTTGCTAAAGAGCTGCAAGACTTAGGTGTTTTAGTAAACCTTGGTGCTCACGGTCAACGTGAAGGTTTAGCGGCACATTGGGAAATTTGGATGTTTGCGCAAGGTGGTATGACACCACTTGAAGCTATTCGTGCAGCAACCTTAGATCCTGCTAAATACATTGGCCTTGATAACAACATCGGTTCTCTTGAGCCGGGTAAACTTGCCGATTTAATTGTTATTGACGGGAACCCGCTAACTAACATTCGTGATACAGATAAAATCGATTACACCATGATCAATGGTCGTTTATTTGATGCTGCAACCATGAACGAAGTGGGTGAGAAAAAACGCGAAAAGTTATATTTTGAAAAAATCTAACATAGCAAAAATCTAAACTGAAAGCGGCCATTGTGCCGCTTTTTTATTGTTAATTTATTGTTTTAAATGAGGAAACTGTTTAATTCCTACTAGTTTTGCTTGGCAGATCATGCCCTCTACAAGCGTCATCAAATAGTGGCTGTGCGAGTCTAGCTGCGAACTTTCCATGTTATTACACGCTGATAAACGCTGTTTAATTAACTGCTGTACTGCCATTTTATGCTCTTTGCAGGCTTGGTTAATTGGGCTGGCCGGATCAGCAAACTCAGCGGCAGTGTTAATAAATAAACAGCCATTGAAATCTCCTAATTCAGTCACTTCAGAATTAAACCAAGCTTCATGGCAGCTGATCAAAGCGACTTTAAATTCTTCAATAGTGGTTAGCTTGCTGGTGGCATGCGTTAACCAATTTAAAAATCTGTTATGTCGCTCACTGAGGCACGCTAATAATAACTCATCTTTACTTGCGAAATGATGGTACATGGTTTTTTTGGCGACACCCGCCACACTAATAATTTCGTTTATTCCCACACTATGAATGCCTTTTTGATAAAAAAGTGACAGGGCGGTCATAATAATATGTGTTCGTTTATCCATAATAAGGTCTCATTAGGTGACTAAAGATAGCTTGACAGAAGTAGACCGACTTGTCTACCATTTGCTGGTAGACAAATCGGTCTACCTGTTGGAGGTTTTATGGAGAATAAAGTAATCAAGGCGGCCATTGCGGGTATATTTGCTTGTATGGCAATTTTTGTGTTGGCCTATTTACAGCAATTAGGAAGTTATGGTGTGTGGTTGATGGCTCCATTTGGAGCAACTGCGGTGCTGGTATTTGGTGTGCCACACAGTCCTTTAGCTAAAGCGAAGAATGTTATCGGTGGGCACTTTTTAACTGCACTAATCGGCGTTGTTTTTGTAAATTATGTCGGTGTAGGGCCTGTTGAAATTGCTATAGCTACAGGGTTGGCAATAAGTCTTATGATGTTGACAGATACCGTACATCCAGCGGCAGGCGCAAACCCAATTTTGATAATGCAATCTATGCAAAGCTGGGACTTTTTAGTGATGCCTGTATTGATTGGAACCGTATTTATAGTGTTGTTTGGCCATGTTAGCCAATGGATTATAACTAGCCAAATGAACAGCCATAAAAAAACCGCTAACGAGTAGCGGTTTTTAAAATTGCTAAGTGTAATTTGATTACACAACACCACGCGGTAAACGACAATCGTGGTCTTTTTCAGCTAGGTTAACAATCCAAAGCTCTTCAGCTTTGTAACCGTCATCGTTTGCTGTAACAACAGTGAACGATGCTTTCTTAGCTGTTTTAGCCGGTGCAGCGGTTTTAGTTTTGGTTTTTTTCGCTGGTGCTTTAGGTGCTTCTTCTGCTTTAGGCTCAGCTGTTTTACCAGAAGTGAGCTCTTCAGTCAGCGCTGCAACATCAGCAAGGCGCATATTTTTGCCACCGTCGATGCTATACCAACCAGGTTTTGTTGTGATTTCAGGTTTCTTACCATTCGCTGCTTCGTATGCTGCTTCGAAGGCATTTAACACTTCTGTTTTGTCTAGTTTGCTCATCAGAGACCCTATACGTTGTAAACACAGATTAAGAATATATATTTATACCTATTTTCAGCTTACTTTTCAATTTTTTGCGATTTTCCTTCCATTTTTCACTCATAAACGCCAAAATTTGCACAAAATAGAGGGTTGAAGGACGATTTTTATATGCAACGCAAACAATTTACTCAATTATTAAACGACATTCTTAAACCTGATTCTATCGCTGACTTTTGCCCAAATGGCTTACAAGTTGAAGGTGCGAGCGAAGTAAAAAAGATAGTGACGGGTGTCACCGCTAGCCAAGCATTGATTGATGCCGCTATTGCAGAAAATGCAGATACTATTTTGGTACACCATGGTTATTTCTGGAAAGGGGAATCGCAGCCAATCACGGGCATGAAAAAGCGCCGTATTGCAGCGCTTTTAAATAATGATATTAACTTATATGGCTATCATTTACCGCTAGATATACACCCTGAAATTGGTAATAACGCGCAACTGGCTAAGTTACTCGATATTGAGTTCACAGGTGGGCTTGAATCTGGCCCAAATAGTGTGCCGGTAAAAGGCCGTTTAAAAACACCTTTAAGTGGTGAAGAATTTACCGCCAAAATAACCCAAGTACTTGACCGTGCACCATTAACTAGTTTGGTAAGAAAAGAGAAAATCGAAACCATCGCTTGGTGCACAGGTGGCGGACAAGGGTATATTGATTTAGCGGCAGCTCAAGGTATTGATGCTTATCTTACAGGTGAAGCCTCTGAGCAAACGATTCATAGTTCACGCGAGCAAAGTATCGACTTTTTTGCAGCAGGGCACCATGCGACTGAGCGTTATGGCATTAAAGCCTTAGGCGAGCTTTTAGCTCAGCAGCATGGTTTTGATGTAACGTTTATCGATATCGACAATCCAGTCTGATGTTCTACAGCGCCTCTGGATCAATCCAGCGGCGCACACTCACCCATGCACTGCCAATTTTCTCATGCGCTACTCTGGTCACTGCAACAAGTACTGCAATGTTAGGTATAAACTGTTTGTACGTTGGATACTGACTAAAATCTTGAAAGTCGGTTGCCGCTGGGATCACATCAATGCCTTGTGCATTAAATAAGTCTTTCGCTCGCGGCATGTGGCTCGCTGAGGTGACTAAGGCAGTTTTTTTATCGACTAAATAAATGGCAAGTCGTTTCGCCTCTTCTGCGGTGTCCATAGCGAGGGGGTTTTGTTTAATTCTCGTTGCAGAAATACCTAACGCTTTTGCTGTCTCAAACATGAGCTGGCTATTGGTGGTATTAGCAAAGCCGCCTCCTGATACATAAAGGGTGGCATTTGGATAGTGATGGGCAAGCTTAACACCTTCAAGTAATCGAGCAAGCGCGCAATCGCCTAACTGGTGGTTTGCTTGAAGGCGCGAGTTGGGCATTATTGAGCAGCCAAGTACCACAATGTTATCGAGTTTAGGGTGTTTCGCTTGTTTAAATTGCCAAGCTGGGTTATTGCTTGCAGCTATCAGTGATTGACCAATAAATGGCGTGCTTATCAGCATTAAAGTTAAAATACTAACAAAGCCAAAATAGAGTGCTTTGCGTTTATGTGCAATGGCTAAAAATACCATCACTAAAGTAAGAAGCCCGAGCAAAGGCAGGGGCATTAATAATGAGCCAATGATCTTTTTAATTTCAAACATGTATCAACACTATTGTTTGTAACAGATGCAGCTATGTTAGTTATTTTGCCTAGCTTTAGCGACCGTTATTTTGCTTACATGTATTTAAAAAGTGGCGATAAACTGGGTTATCTTTCATATTCTTTTTCATCGCTAAATACATAGGGCGAGTAAGGCCTAGTGCACCTAACGGAATAGACTTAATGAGCCCTTGGCTTTCATAAGGGGTGACTAGCCAGTCTGGTAATGCTGCAACCCCCATACCTGCACTCACTAATTGAAATATCAATAAGCCTTGGTCAACCGTTTTAAGCGTGCCATCAAAGCGTGCATTTTGAATAAAATGTTTAAAGATGTCTTGGCGCTCACGGGGAATAGGGTACGAAATAATTGTTTCGTTCTTTAAATCAAGGGCGGTGACATAGGCTTTTTTAGCCAACTCATGATCCGGTGCAACGATTAGTTTTAATTTAAAATCAAACAGGTGAGCATACTCAAGTTGATCTGGTTCACGAATATCAGAAGTCAGCACTAGATCTAATTCATCATTAATTAAATCTGGAATGGCGTCGTAACTAAAGCCGCGCTCGTAATCAATTTTAATATCAGGCCAAAAATTATTAAATTCTTTGATGGTTGGGAGCAACCAATGAAAGCAGGCATGACACTCAACGCTTAAACGTAAATTTGAAATTGGCTGGTTAAGGCTTTCTTTTAACCGACATTTTGTTGCCTCAACACGAGGTAATACTTCATTAGCAAGCTCCAGAAGTAGCATACCTTGCGGAGTAAAACGCACAGGCTGTGTTTTACGTTCGAACAGCTGGCAATCTAACTTATTCTCGAGATCTTTAATTTGATGCGATAAAGCCGATTGAGTTAAAAACAACTCACGGGCGGTATTGACCAAAGAGCCTGTTTCTTTAAGGGTCGCTATGGTTTTTAGGTGCTTTATATCAATCATCTTTAAAAAATCTCATGGAAAATGTGAGCCTAACTCAGATTACGAACATACTACGCCTTAGAATTTATTTTTTCAACGTCTAGACGTCTAAAACCTGCAGTTATTTTAACTGCTTTTTTACAATACGCCTTTTGATAAATAATTGACAGCGTTGTCATGTGGTTTTTTGTAGTTTAACTATGAAATTCCATGAATTTACCTCAAGTTGAAACTTGAAGTTTAAATCGTGATACAGCTTGCGATTAGTAATTTGATTTTTAATTAAAATTACTGAGAGTAGGGTTTAGTTTTTTGCTAAGATATTATTTTTTAAGGTGTTATTATCTTCTATTAGGTGTAACGTGATTTTTAAAGGGATGCTTGTGATACGTACCGTACTTTTACTCTGTGCATGCTGGGTTTTGCCTGTTTGCGCTGGCACTATCTACAGCCAGTTTCCAACAGAGATTGACCCGCATGGTCACTATGTTTTTTATTCACATGGTTTTATCGTTGAAGGGACAAACCCTAAGCCTGTTCACAAAACCTTTGGTGTTTATGACTTTATTGCAGTAAAAGAAGCACTGGCAGATGAGAGCTATCATTTAATTGCCTATCACAGGCCAGAGGGCACTGAGCCATTTACGTTTGCGAAAAAGCTCGCTGTAGATGTTGAAGCATTGATCAGTGCCGGTGTTGCTGAGTCGAACATTAGTTTGGTTGGTTTTTCACGGGGCGGGGCATTGTCGATCCTAGCAGCCAATGAACTTAAGCGTACACATATTAACTTAATTATATTGGCAGGTTGTGCAGGCCTTATAAAAAATCACACATCAGTTAAGGCTTATGGCAAGGTGTATTCTATCTTTGAGCGCTCAGATCAGGTTGGCTCTTGCCAATTTTTAATTGATAGAAGTGACGTAACCAAGTTCGAAGAATTAAGCATTAATACAGGGCTCTCCCATGGCGCATTTTATAAACCAAAAGATGAGTGGCTGTTACCAATTAAGAAGTGGTTAAAGGATTAACTATGCCTTATATATTGCTCGTTTTGGTGATCAGTGTTTTGGGCGTGACCTCCGTAAGCTATGCTGAGCCGTTTACTTTGCCACATACTAATACTGTGTTACTTAAAGATAAACATACCGAAAACGAATACCCCATTACGATTAAATTGCCACGCAGCTACCAAAAGCAAAACCAGAAGCGCTACCCAGTTGTTTACCTGTTAGATGCAAACTACAGTTTGCCAATTACCTCTGGTGCTAGTCGCTTTATGATGAATTCGGGGACTATAGAAGAGGTAATTATCGTTGCAGTAGGATATCAAAAAGGTGTATCAGGGCTTGATAGCCGTATTTATGACTATACGCCATTTGAAGATAAAAATTGGCAGCGTAAAACTGGCGGAGCAAGTCAGTATCTAAACTACCTAAAACATACTGTATTGCCTTATATTGAGGCCGACTTCAGAACAACCCAAAAAAGTACGTTAGTCGGTAACTCACTTGGCGGTTTATTTGCGGCTTATACCTTATTCACTGAGCCTTCGCTTTTTTCAAATTATATTATCGGCAGTCCTTCAGTGTGGTTTAAAGAAAACTCAATATTAGCTATGGCTGTAAAACCAGCTGCCAACACAACAAAAGTTTACATCGCAGTGGGAGAACTTGAAGAAAGCGAAGGTGAAAAAATGGTGGCGGGCGCAAGGCAATTAGCAGCTAAAATTAATAAACATAGCGGCGCGCTGGTTACAACAAATTTATTTGTTATCCCTCAGGCACGCCATGCAACTGCATTCCCAACAACGATTACCCAAGCCTTAGACTGGATTTACCAGGTTAATGGTAATTAAAGAGCGTGACACTTTTTATATTTTTTGCCGCTCCCACAAGGGCACTCGTCGTTACGGCCAATTTTAATATCTGCAACTGGCGTTATATCACCATCTAAGTAACGCCATAGGCCATCTTCTTTAATAAAACGCGACTTTTCGTGTAACTCACAATACAAGTTTTGGTAAAAGTAATTAGCTTTAAATTCGACAAAACCTTCTTGATCATTATGTTCAGTATCTAAAACACTTAGCTTGGTAAAACGGCAGCTATTAGCAAAATCTTTAATTTCGCGAACAGGGTTAGCGGCTTGCTGGCTTTGTGCATAGGTACTGAATACATATTTCGCATCTTTCAGCGCGTATGCACTAAAACGAGAACGCATAAGTTGCTCTGGCGTATCAGCTTGGCTTGCACCTGTATGAAAAGGTTGGCAGCAAAGCTCGTAAGTCGATTCGCTGCCACAAGGACAAAGGGAGTGTGTGAGTGATGTCATAACAACTTACCTAAAACTATAAATTGTTATTTTAACAAGCCTATTGTGGCTGCGGTACTAAATTGTTTAATTGAGCGCTTTTTGTAAAACAATAAAACTTAGCAGATGCCTGCTCAAGGTTTAAGTTCATCGAATCAAGTTGATGATTGTTAACAATATCTGTCCATGTGATCACAGCAGCAAAATTACCGTTATGTAATGCTGAACTAAGAACATACTCAAGATTAACTAAATGTTTTTGTCTGATCACAAGAAGTTTGCTGGTATCAATCGAACACGAATCTAGTAAGGCTTTACTAGGAACATGATCAGGAGCAATTAATAGTGTCCATGCATTTTGGCTATTGTAATGATGCAATACTTTTAATAGCTCAAAGGTTGCTGATATTTCGTCTTCAATTTGAATTAAATTAACAGACGCTTTGTCGTTATCTTGTTGGTAGCTTTTAACTGTTCTTAAGGTAATTGGCTGTAACATAACTTTCACTCACTGGTTGTTTATACAGTATGTGTATACAGTAGTTTATACAGTGTTTTTGCGCAAGTACTTTTTTGCTATTTTTTAACCAATTATTCAGTTTTATTTTAGTTAATATTATTTAATTGTTATTAAACAGTTGCTTATGGTTTTATTTTGAAGGTTGGAAAAGGTGAAAAATTTACCATTAAATCCATACAGTATTTTATACAGTACTGTATAAACTGTTAAATTTTGATTCTATACAGGTGTTTTGCATAAAAAAGCCGGCATAATACCGGCTCTTTATCTTTGCAATTTTGCTATTTATCTAAGTAGGTATTTAAGAACTCAAGGTATGCATTTGAGGCTTTTATGCGGTTTTCTTTTTTAGTAAAACCATGGCCTTCATCATCGAATAATACATATTCAACAGGCACGCCATTTGCCTTTACAGCGGCAACAAGTTCATCGCTTTCAACTTGTAAAACGCGTGGGTCGTTAGCACCTTGGATCACCATTAATGGCTTGGTGATGTTTTTAGCATGAAATAGTGGCGAAATGGCACGGTGACGTTCACCGTCTGTCGCTGGGTCGCCCATTTCATCATACAGTGCCTTTTTAAAGCTTTCCCACCATGGTGGAATTGAGTTTAAGGTTCTAACCCAGTTTGTTACACCAAATATATTAATGCCTACTTTGAACTCTTCTGGTTCAAAGGCAAGTGCTGCGGCGGTCATAAAGCCACCATAGCTGCCCCCCATGATGCCAATTTTATCAGCATCAACCCAATCTAGGCTTTGCAGGTGTTTTTTACCGTAAACAATATCTTGTAAATCGTCAGTGCCGTGTTTTTTATCATCTAAATGGAAGAAGGTTTTACCATAGCCTGAGCTGCCACGGTTATTTACTGCAAAAATGGCATAACCATGATTGACTAGATGCTGCTGCATTGCACTATATCCTGTGCGACTTTGGCCGCCAGGACCGCCGTGCACCCAAACTAAAGCTGGTACTTTGTTGTTACTATTAGCTTGCTTAGGCTTATATAAAACCCCAGGGATCTCTAAACCATCAAAGCTTTTAAAGCGCACAATTGTGCTTTCAACCAAGTCATTTTGATCAATGGCATCACTTAATGTGTTGGTTAATTGTTTAGCTTTTGATTCACCGAGTTGCCACACAAATAGGTTACTTGGCGAGGTATCTGAATTTAAATAAAACGCCATGGTCTTTTCATCAGCTGAAAAGTTCACACCACGTAAGTTACCAGCTGGCAGCGATGGCATGGCAATAGCTTTACCTGTGGTGGTATCAATTATCGACACTTTAGTGCTTGCGTCAGCATTAACACCGCTTACTTGATAACGGCCAGATTTAGAGAAGTAAATGAAGCTCACATCCCACTCATCTTTGAGGGCAGGGCTGTGCTCGCCGGTCGTTAAGTCATAGCGCCACACTTCTGCAAATTCACCTTTGGCATCGGTTGAGTAATATAATGATTTACTGTCTCTTGAGAAGGTTTCAGGGCCATATTTTGCGTCGTCGTCATGACGGGTAATGAGTTCTGGTTTCAGTGTTTTCTTACGCGTATCGAGAATAAAAACATCGCTGTCTTTGTTCGAATTGTTTTTCGATAAAGCAATAAAGCGGCCGTCAGGGCTGATTGCGCCGACATCTAGCCCCATAGTATTTTGGTAAACAGGCGTTACTTTATAGCTGTTAGCATCAACACGATATAGGTCCATAAACTTAGCATCACGCTGATTGCTGGTTATAAAAAAGTGTTTACCGTCTTCTGTGAAGCCTGCAAATCCTGCACGGGTTTCTTCACCTGGCGTAAGATCTTTAACTGTGCCATCTGTTTCGCGAACGTAGATGTGATAACGCTCGTTACCACCAGAGTCTTTAGTAAATAGTACGCGCTCATCTTTAGGAAAATAAGCCACAGCATAGGTACTGTCTTCAAAGTCTGTTAAGCGGGTTTTTTGGGCGGTTTTTATATCTACTTCATACAGGCTATAAATGCCGCTTTCGTCACTGCTAACGAGTATTTTGTCGCCTTTCGGTGAAAAGCTGCTGCCCATAATTGAGGTTGTATCAAAAAAGGTTTCAGCGTCGTACTGTTTAACAGTTTGGCTTTGTTGCACGCTTTTGGTGCTACTTGTTGATGGGGTTGATTGAGAACATCCTGCAAGCGCAAGGCTAAGCGCGCATGCAACGGCAGCTAGTTGAAAACTCGGTTTCATTGTAATTATTCCTTGTTAATTTTTCGTTATCAAGTGTTGCCTGTTCATAATCTAAACGCAAGTTTTACCCGTTCGATATTTGTTACAAATCATGTAAATAAATAGGGACATGAGTGTGCTAGAGGGTTTATAAACAAAAAAAACCAGCGCAATTTGCGCTGGTTTGGTTTTTCATAACAATTGGAATTGTTTTGCTAGCTTAAGCGGCGTCTGCTTTTTTATCGCTCTCGCCGCGGGCAACATTACCTGCAACTAAGTCTGCTGGGTCAAAGTCGTCAACGTTAATAACGTCAAGACGGGCTTTTTCAACAGCAGCTAGTTTGTCGGCTTCAGCTTGGCTTAAAATGCCTGCTTCTAGGCCCATTTGCGCTACTTTATCAAGCTGGAAGAAAGGCAGTTTTACGCCTTTTCACGGCATACCTTGTCAAACAGAGGCTCAACTTCAAGAATGTCTTTAAGCGTTTGCTCTTGACGGCCAACAAGGTTAAGTGGCTCGTTTTTAAGGTAAATGTAGTTAGCCAAACGGTTACGAGTTTCGCTTGGTACTTGTAATAAGTGTGCAAGTTTGTGCTCAAGCTTATCAGTAGGCTTACGAACTGGACGACCGAATGGGAATAACATGATTTTTAGCATCGCACGTAGTGGTGCAGATGGCATGTTATTAATTAAGTCAGCGAGTGCACGTTGGCAGTGGTAAAGGTGATCTTGGCAGCTCCATTGAACAAGCGCAAAATCTTCTTTTTTACGGCCTTCGTCGTTGTAACGTTTAAGTGTTGCAGATACAAGGTATAAGTAGCTTAGTAAGTCACCTAAACGTGCAGAAATACGCTCTTTACGTTTTAATGAACCACCAAATACTGCCATGCTGATATCTGACATTAATGCTAATGATGCACTGAAACGTGACGCAACACGATAAAACTCAGCTGTTTCGTCTTTGTACGGTGTACTTGTGAAGCGAGCATTTGTTAATGCTAACCACTTAGTACGAACAAGGTTCGAAATAGTAAAGCCAACGTGACCCATTAATGCTTTATCGAATACTGCTAGCGCTTCTTCACGGTCTTCAATAGTACAAGCACCTAGCTCAGTTAACACGAATGGATGACAACGAATTGCACCTTGACCATAAATGATCATGTTACGCGTTAAGATATTTGCACCTTCAACGGTAATTGCAATTGGCGCACCTTGGTAACCGCGACCTAAGTAGTTGTTTGGACCAAGCATGATGCCTTTACCACCATGAACATCCATGCCGTGAATAGTCGCTTCACGCATTTGCTCAGTTAAGTGGTATTTGATAATCGCAGAGACAACCGATGGTTTTTCACCAAGGTCAACAGCCCCTGTAGACATGCTAACAGCAGCATCAGAGCTATATGCGTAACCTGCAAGTTTTGCCATTGATTCTTCAACACCTTCCATTTGACCAATTGGTAAACGGAATTGACGACGAATACGGCTGTAAGAGCCTGTTGCAAGCGCAATTGTTTTAATGCCACCTGTAGAGTTAGACGGCAATGTAATTGCACGACCAACAGATAAACATTCAACAAGCATACGCCAGCCTTGACCTGCCATTTTCGGGCCACCAATGATGTAATCAAGTGGTACGAAGATGTCTTTACCGCGAGTAGGACCATTTTGGAATGGTACGTTTAGCGGGAAGTGACGACGGCCAATTTCGACCCCTGGAGTATCTGTAGGGATCAGCGCACAGGTAATACCAGGTTCTTTGTCATCACCTAGTAAACCGTCAGGATCTTGTAGTTTAAATGCAAGACCAAGTACAGTCGCAACAGGAGCAAGAGTAATGTAACGCTTGTTCCATGTTAGGCTAATACCAACAACTTCTTCGCCGTTCCATTGACCTTTACAAACAACACCGTAATCAGGAATTGCACTTGCGTCAGAACCAGCTTCTGGTGATGTTAAAGCAAAACATGGGATCTCTTGACCACTTGCTAAACGTGGTAAGTAATGATCTTTTTGCTCTTTAGTACCATAGTGCTGAAGTAATTCGCCCGGACCTAATGAGTTAGGTACACCTACGATAGAAGAAAGTAACGTTGATTTACTGGTTAACTTTTGCAGTACACATGATTGTGCATAAGCAGAAAACTCTAAACCGCCGAATTCTTTTTTGATGATCATGGCAAAGAATTTATTATCTTTTAGATATTGCCAAACATCTTGCGGTAAATCAGTTAGTTCGTGAGTTGCGTGCCAGTCATCTAGCATGCTACACACTTCTTCAACAGGACCATCAATAAATGCTTGCTCTTCGATAGTCAGTTTAGGTGCTGGGTATTGGTGCAATTTGTTCCAGTCAGGACGACCACAAAACAGATCCGCTTCCCACCACGTAGTACCGGCATCGATTGCTGATTTTTCAGTATCCGACATAGTCGGGGTTACTTTTTTGAAAGCAGCGAAGATAGGTTTAATGATGTATTGTTGACGAACGCCAGTCACAGAAAGTGGCACAGCGATAAGTAAGAATAGTAGCCAACTAATTGCGCCAAACGCGCCAGCAAATGTGCCAACAAGTAAAGTCGCAACGGCAATACCTAAGCAGGTATTCCAGCTTGCTCTGTGGTAACTCGCGATACTAAGCAGCACGAGTAAACCAAGTAAAAATATGAGAGTCATTGATTATTCCTTAATAGAGGTCAGACCACCTCTTTTAGAGTAGCGCTAGAAAAGCGAATTATCAAGAGGGGAACAAGGATTAAAACGGCTTGTTTGGTGAGTTTTATTATTTTAAAAATGGCTATCAGTGCAAAAACATTTACAGCAGATGAGGAATTGTTGAGTAATTACTTATAATCAGCGCCGCTATACTTGCGATTAGTTGTGAATTGCTCAGATAGTTCTGAAAATCTCAGCATAGCAGTTGCCATCTTTAGCGCTATGATTAACAATGAGCGCAGGCAGGGATCAGCCCATCATGCCTTCCTTCGATTAGTTTTATAGGTTAAGAGTTCTATGTGTGAGTTGCTTGGCATGTCGGCCAATGTACCAACGGATATTTGTTTCAGTTTTTCAGGATTATTAGAGCGCGGTGGTAATACTGGCCCACATAAAGATGGCTGGGGCATCACTTTTTATGAAGGTAAAGGCTGTCGTACATTTAAAGATCCTGAGCCAAGCTGCCAGTCAGAAATTGCCAAACTCGTAAAAGCTTACCCAATAAAAAGTATTTCGGTGATAAGCCATATTCGCCAAGGTAATCGTGGTCGTGTCTGTCTTGAAAACACCCACCCATTTACTCGTGAGTTATGGGGACGCGAGATTACGTATGCCCACAATGGGCAATTATCAAATTATCATGATTTAAAACCAGACTATTACAGGCCTGTCGGTAATACCGACAGTGAACTGGCGTTTTGCTGGCTGCTCGATAAAATTCGCGAAAAATACCCTAAGCGCCCATCAAATATGGCGTCTGTATTTCGCTATGCTGCCAAGCTTGCTCACACACTGCGTGAAAAAGGCGTATTTAATATGCTACTTACCGATGGTGTTTTCGTTTTAGCTTATTGCACCAATAATCTACATTGGATCACACGCCGTGCGCCGTTTGGCAAAGCGACATTAATTGATGCAGACATGGTGGTTGATTTTCAAAAAGAAACCACACCTAACGATGTGGTTACTGTGATTGCAACAAGGCCACTCACCAATGATGAACGCTGGCAGAAAATGGAGCCCGGTGAGTTTGCACTTTTTAAAATGGGCGAAAAGATTTAAATAAAAGATGGAGCGCTACTCAGGCGCTTCATTACTCACTTCATTATTTGTTACGGCGACTGGCGTGGTCACGGTAAATGAATTAAGTTGCACTTCAAATTGCTCTACGCCTTTTTCACCTTTCCACATACGAACTAGCATGTAGTCCATTTCTGGGGCAAACCAAGCGAGTGCTTGACGCTTGTCGTTATCGTATAAACGTTTTACTTTAATCGCTTCTACATTGCCGATGGGCAATGAAATCATTTCTGTGCCGACAACTTCAAAGTTGTAGTTACGTAAATTGCCTTTTTTATCAACAAGTGGATAAGATAATTGCGTTTTGCCTTGTTTTAGCTCTTCGCGAACTTGCACTTGATAAGACAGTGAATCTTGAAATTCATCTGACCAATCAATTTTAAGAGGATATTTACTTTGGCTGCTTTGAACTTGTTTTTGCATCGCATCAAATTTCAAGCTGTATTCTTTATCAGGCCCTGTGCCTGAGCGCTCCATGGTGTAACTCATTGGAGAAACTTTCTGATCATGATAAGTAAACATGGATGTTTCTTTTCGTGAGTCCGAAAAAATCATCCATTCGATTTCACTGTGATAGGTGATCACGTAGTTACCGTCAGCGGCTTTTTTCAGCTCGCGTACTGCTTTACCATGGGTTTCGCCTTTACGAAGTACATCGTATTTGGCTTGGTATTGAGTGAGGTCGCCAGCTAAAACACTGGTAGGAAGTAATAAAGTGCCCACACAAGCGAGTAGGGCACTTAGATTTTTATTCTGGGTAGTGCGCGCCGTGTGCAGGAAGTTTCTTTTCGTCAAAAACTGCATAATCTGCTTCCATCTTGAGTCGTTGTTCACTGAACCACTTGACCACCAATGGATAGATTATATGTTCTTGCTGATGAACACGTTGTGCGAGTGTCTCTGCGGTATCGTTTTCGAGTACCGGAACTTTGGCTTGAAGAACAACGGGACCGCCGTCTAGCTCTTCTGTGACAAAGTGAACACTAACACCATGAACGTCATCTTTTGCATCTATCGCTCGTTGGTGGGTATTCAGCCCTTGGTACTTAGGCAACAAAGAAGGGTGAATGTTCAACATTTTTCCCTTAAACTTTTGCACTAAGCTAGGTGTAAGAATACGCATAAAACCAGCTAATACAACTAGATTTGGTTCAAAATTGCCAATAATGTCCATTAACTCAGCATCATAGGCCTCGCGCGAGTCAAAATCTTTATGGCTAAGTACACGTGTTTGTATACCTGCATTTTTTGCTCGCTCAAGGCCATAGGCGTCGGCTTTATTACTAATTACAGCGGCGATTTCGGCCTTTATCTCACCACGCGCACATGCGTCGATGATGGCTTGAAGGTTTGAACCGCTACCAGAAATTAATACAACAAGACGACAAGGGGTCATTAGTCACGACCACCTAAAATTTCTACTTGCTCTTCACCTGCTTTCGCATCTTGGATCTCACCGATATGCCATGCATTTTCGCCAAGATCTTTAAGAATTGTTAAGCTTTGCTCAAGTTTGTCAGCTGGAACAACTAAAACCATGCCTACACCACAGTTAAATGTACGGTACATTTCGTGTGTTGTGATGTTGCCGTTTTCTTGTAACCAGTTGAAAACAACAGGCCATTCCCAGCTATCACCTTTGATTACTGCTTTTGCAGATTCAGGAAGTACGCGCGGGATGTTTTCCCAGAAACCACCACCCGTGATGTGAGATAACGCGTGAACGTCAACCTGCTTGAATAGCTCAAGTAGTTGTTTAACGTAGATACGAGTTGGCTCTAAAAGGTGATCGCCTAGTGTTTTGCCTTCAAGCTCTGCACTTGTGTCTGCGCCAGATACTTCAAGAACTTTACGAATTAATGAGAAGCCGTTTGAGTGAGGACCACTTGATGCAAGAGCGATTAATTGGTCGCCTGCAGCAACTTTAGTACCGTCGATAATTTTTGATTTTTCTACAACACCAGTACAGAAACCAGCCATGTCGTAGTCTTCGCCGTCGTACATACCTGGCATTTCAGCAGTTTCACCACCGATTAAAGCGCAGCCAGAGAGCTCACAGCCTTTACCAATACCTGTTACAACATCAGCCGCAGTATCTACGTCTAATTTACCAGTTGCATAGTAATCAAGGAAAAATAGTGGCTCTGCACCTTGTACAATAAGGTCGTTTACACACATAGCAACAAGGTCGATACCCACTGTGTCGTGCTTTTTAAGATCGATTGCTAAACGTAGTTTTGTACCAACACCGTCTGTGCCAGCAACCAGTACAGGCTCTTTATAGCCAGTTGGTAGTTCGCAAAGTGCGCCAAAACCACCGATACCGCCCATTACTTCAGGACGTCTGGTTTTTTTTACTACGCCTTTAATACGCTCAACAAGTGCATTACCGGCATCGATATCTACGCCCGCGTCTTTATAGCTAAGAGACTGTTTTTGTTCGCTCACAGGTTTTCCTCAAAAAAGTTGCATGTGGGTTGCTTAGAAACGCGCGTATTTTACAACAATTGCACTGGCGCGGCTAGTTGAAAAATCACTTTAACCGACTTGACAAGGACAGTTGTCCGGTTTTTTGTTTTCAAGTTCCAAGGCAAAAGTATCAGGCAAATGAACTTTTAACCTTGAAACTCGAAACTTCTCACTATTTGTTAAGCTTTCGCGGTTAAAATAGCGCGAAGAGGGGCAGGGTAACCTTCAATGGTTTTGCTGGTGTCATTTGGGTCTAAAAAGTCGACTAATGATTCGTTTTCCATCCACTGGGTTTTACGTTGTTCTTCAAGCGTTGTGATTGCGCAGTCTTTAACTTGTACATCTTTAAAGCCAACGCGCTCCATCCATAGTTTTAATGCCGCGGTGCTTGGGATAAACCATACATTACGCATTTTCGCATAGCGGTCAGTTGGCACTAAAACTGTGTGCTCATCACCTTCAACAACCAGTGTTTCAAGGACTAACTCACCACCAGGGCGAAGCTGTGCTTTTAATTGCGCTAAAAAGTCGATAGGTGAACGACGATGATATAAAACACCCATTGAAAATACCGTATCGAATGCTTTTAGCTCTGGCAGAGCTTCAACACCTAACGGCAATAAATGCACGTTTTCATCTTGGTGATAATGCTTTATCGCTTGGAATTGGCATAAGAATAAATCAGATGGATCAATGCCCACTACAAAATTAGCGCCTTCACCGCGCATGCGCCACAAGTGATAACCTGAGCCACAGCCAATATCAAGCACAGTGCGGCCTTTTAACGGTTCTATATGAGGCAGTAAACGATCCCATTTCCAATCACTGCGCCACTCAGTATCAATTTCGATACCGTGTAAGCTAAATGGCCCTTTACGCCATGGCATCATGCGCTTTAATAAATGCGTTAACTGTTTTTGCTGACCTTCAGATAGCTCATCACCGGTGCCAATTTGTACTTTATCCTGAAGATTCACATGGTTTGTGCTTACCTCAGGTAAGTTTTTCAGCACTTTTTGCCATTTCGGTAAATCACCGTGGCTGGCTTCTAGTTCCCAGTGTTTTAATTGACCAGGCAAAGTTTCGAGCCAGTGGCTAAGCGGGCTTTGTGCAATCGCAGCGTAAAATTGGTTAAACCATTGAGACATGAAATACTCTTTATATCGTTGTGATGATTACTTGATTGCAATCATCGAGCAGAAGTTAAAACATTGATACCACACTTGCGTTTGGCTAAAACCAATTTCACTTAATCGGTTTAAGTGGGTAGATAAATGATCAGGGCGCATGACATTTTCGATAGCCGTACGCTTTTGGCTGATCTCAAGCTCTGAATAGCCGTTGTGACGTTTAAAGTCATGGTGTAAATCAATGAGCAAATTATCGCATTGCTCATTTTCACCTCTAATTTTTTCGCTCAGCAGCAAAACACCGCCTGGTTTTAAATTTGCGTAAATCTTTTCAAGCACCGCTTGGCGCTTTTCAGGTGGAATAAACTGTAGTGTAAAGTTCATCGCGACCACAGAGGCATTCTCGATAGCTAAATCGTTGATATCACCCAGTGTAACTGTGACTGGTACTTCAGAGCGAAAACCTTGTAAATGTAATTTACAGCGCTCAACCATCGCTTCTGAATTATCAACAGCAATGATATTACAGTTATCAGTGCGAATATTGCGGCGCATACTTAACGTTACAGCACCAAGAGAACAGCCTAAGTCGTATAGGTTTGAATTGCTTTGCGCGTACTCACCAGCCAGCTTACCCATGGTGCTAACAATAGTTGCATAACCTGGCACCGAGCGCTGGATCATATCAGGGAAAACTTCTACTACATGTTGGTCAAAGCTAAAGTCTTTAACCGCTTGCTCAGTGGCATAAATACTGTCTTTTTGCGTCACTTGAACAGTCTCTTTAAAAAATAATACCGCTATTTTAGCATTTTTAACTGGATAGTCAGTGATAAATTCAGTAGCTTGGCTAGAATTATCAATAACAAGTACAAAAAAGAGAAGTTTAATGACAAAAAGCAAAGTGATCAGTACTGAAGATATCTTATCAACTCTGTGTCATTCAGTGACTGGAGTTCTGTCTTCAGCAAGCGGTAACAGTATTAGTTATTCTGCTATGGTTCAAAAAATCACCCGCACCTGTATGCGCCCAGATATTGGCTGTTTTGTATTGTTCGATGGTGGCTTTACCGGTCTTGTGGTAACAAACTTCACAGCGCAAGCAGCCATGGAAATTTACCATGACTATATGCGTAACATGGGTATGCCTGAGGACGAAATTGCACAAAGCCATTTATCAGATGATGTGGCAAACGTACTCGGCGAGCTGATGAACCAAATCGTTGGTGACTTTACGTCAAAAGTACGCGACCAGCTGCATACTTCTATCACGCAAAACCAACCTAAGATGATGGCGATTAATAAACAAGTGCAAATCTCTGTTGATACCACCATGGATAGACCACAAGCGCGCCGTGTGACCTTCACTACAGCGAAGCAAAATATCTTCTATCTAGAACTGGCAATGGATAAAACTGAGTTTATCAAACTACATGATTTTGATATTTCAGAAGCCGTTGACCCGGATGACATCATCGAAAACGAAGCTAAACAAAAAGCTGAAAAGCAAAAAGCATCATCACAAGCAGACGATGCAGATGATGATTTTATGGCAGAGCTTGGTTTGTAACCTAACGACTTGAGCTGTCAGCTATCAGCCGTCAGATAAAATAGAGGCGCGGGTCAGACCGCGCTTTTTTGTTTTTAAAAGGCTATAGCACTTAGTGTTTTATGTTGAGTTTATTTCAACGCTGAAATTCAATTGAGGGTACTAAGCCCTAAGTTTGAAATATGGTTTTGCAGCTTTCGTTAAATTAATGTTTTGGTGTGTAATACATAAATTAATCTACTGAAATAACTCAATAGGCAATTGAATTGGAATTTAATCACATATATCAAGATGTTATAGTCGATGAAGTAAAGTTAAAACGCTCTGGGAGTGAGTTTCAAGTGTTTGTGACATTCCAAACTCAATCGGAGACTTTACATGTTGTACTTAATGGAGTCCGAGAGATTGATAATATTTCTGATTTGTTAGAGGCAAAACAACTTTGGCTTGAAGATAGCGAATCTAATCAAGCTGAGTATGGAAAATTTAACCTTGGTATTTCACATGAGAGTTACACGGAAATTTGCTTTGACTCATTAGGTTAAGGGCCTTGTAAGCTACCTTGGTATAAAAAATAGTGCTTGGTAGCAATTGCTTACATTCTTAGGTTAAGGAAAATAGTGCTACAAGAATTAGAAAATTGGAGAAATTCAAAATCTAAAATTTTGACAATTGAAAATCTCAAGGTGGTTCTTTCTGCTCAATTGGGTGAGCCAACTAAAGCTCAATACATTGAAATTAAGGGCAATGGCCTTATAGCAAGGGCAACACTTTGGGAAAATGGTAACCTTGTATTAAAAGCAGTTAGTTGTCAGTCTGATAAGCAGGTAATTTTAAAACATCTGAATTCATGTAAGGCATGGCAAATTGACGATGAACTTAACTGGTTGTTGAGTCAAATTGTTATTTACGAACCTTCATAATCGATGTAGTTGAGTAACTAGTCTTGGCTCAAAACTTACAGTTTAAAGCTTTGAACTTAAAGCTCGTTTTAAAGCCTACATTCATCCAATTTATGCTTTACTCATAAAGCCTTAAATGGATTTGATGATTACATGAATTACTTAAAAAACTTTATAACTAAATTTGTTTTCATGATGCAGAAGCGGCCGGGGTTGATGGCGGTGTTGGCTTTTTGCAGTGGTGTGGCAAGCTATGTCTTTGTTGAGCGAAAAGAATCGTTTTCGCAACTTATCTCTATTTTGCTATTAGTCACTTGGTTGTGGTTGTTAATAGATAACTGGCTAAGAGATAAAGTAGAGGAGCGTTTTGGTGTGGCAGTGTCGCCCAACGTGATGCGCTTTGCGCTGCAAGTTGTGCAGCAAGAAAGTTTGTTTTTTGCTTTACCATTTTTCTTGGCGGTGACTACTTGGGACCATGGTCAGGCCGCGTTTACCGCTTTAATTATACTTTGTGCGTTCGTTTCTGTTGTTGATCCCCTTTATTACAAAAAGCTTGCAAGGCACAGTGTCTGGTTTAGTGTGTTTCATAGCTTTTCTTTGTTTGTCGTGCTGTCGGTTACCTTGCCAATTTTATTAAAGTTAACAACCAGCCAAAGTTTTGAAATAGCGCTGATCACGGCTGTTATTTTAACGATTCCAAGTCTTGGTAATTTGATGCCCAATGCTAAATGGTGGCGTTTCCCGCTGTTGGTGTTATTGCTTTGTGCATTAGGTACCGGGCTTTGGCAATTACGTAGCTTTGTGCCACCTGCGGCACTGCGTTTAACCGATATGAGCATGTCGTATCAGCTTGATGCACAAGCACGTAAACCGCTTTCGCCAATATCAGAACTCACTGAGCAGAGCTTACATGAAAAAGGTCTATATAGTTTTAGTGCGGTAAAAGCACCGCGAGGTTTAAATGAAAAAATCTTCCACGTTTGGGTGCATAATCGAAAAGAAGTTGACCGCATAGCCTTGGATATTTCTGGTGGTCGTAAAGAGGGCTATCGAGCGTGGAGCCATAAAACGAATTTCCCTGCTAATGCTGCAGGGAAATGGGTCGTTAAAGTGGTTACCGAGTCTGGGCAGCTGATAGGGCAAAGAAGGTTTGAGGTTTCAGAAGTTTAGCTGTCAGCTTTCAGCCGTCAGTTTTTAGCTGATCGAGATGGAGGATAGTTATTAGAGTTTTTGAACAACAAGAGCTTAACATTCATTCCCCAGGTTTTATGTTTTTGATAGCTGATAGCTGATAGCTGATAGCTGATAGCTGATAGCTGATAGCTGATAGCTGATAGCTGATAGTTTTAATACGGATTTTTCCCTTCACCTACCAGCACACTGAATATTCTTAAATCTAGTTCTAGTTGATGATATTGCGGCTCCATGTGGCAGCATAGTTGATAGAAAGCTTTGTTGTGGTCTTTTTCTTTAAAATGAGCCAGCTCGTGTACGACGAGTGCTTTGAGAAGTGGCTCAGGTGCGCGAAGCAGGTCGCTATTAATGGCAAGGTCGTGTTTTCGGGTTTTACCTTGCATACGGAAAGTATGGGTGCCTAAGGCATTCGTGACCATATCGCCTTGTTTTTTGAATGCAGCACGACCAAAAGGCAGGGCATTTTTAAGGTAGCGCTTTTTCAGCTCAGTGGCGTAACTGTATAAAGCTTTATCGCTGGTAATGCTATGCGCATCAGGGTATTTGCCCTTTAGGTAGTTAGCAGCTCTGTCGCCATTAAATAGCTGTAACACTTGCTCAATGATGTGAGGCGGGTAACCTTGAAAATAACGGCTGTAATCTTTCATATTTTCTCTGATAAATCGGGCGCTAAAATAAACTGCTTTGGCTTGCTTCGCGTTCACCTATAAAAGGCGCAAGCACGGGGTGATTGTAACCTAAATCTTGGCAAAACTGTCTTGCTAAAAGTGGTGACTGGCGATTATCTGCGGTATGAAAAAACAAATAGGGTGATTTTCCTTCATCAAGCCATTGCTTTACTTTTTTCAGCCATGGCTGGTAATACGACTTGTATTCATGTTCAAGACTGGCAATCACTAAGCGCAGCATAGGCTGATTTCCTGTTGCAATGGCATGCACAGGTAAATAAGGTTTTTTCTTTTGCGCATCAATGAGTGCATCGGTATCGGCGGGTACAGCAAATAAAGCGCGGGTATCCATACTGATACGGTCTATATTATTTTCAATTAATAGCTGATTTAAACGAATTTCTGCATCATCTTTTTGAAAGAAACCGGGGTGACGTACTTCTATACCGTAACTAAGTTGTTTGGGTAGTTGTGCAATAAAATTAGCAAGCAGTGGCAGTGCATCTGGTCCAAAGGCACGGGGTAGCTGCAACATTATTTGCCCCGTTTTAGCAAAAATTGGCTCAAATAAGTTTAGCCACGCATTAAGCTCACTAGTTATATTCGTCAGTTGTAATTCGTGACTAAAACGCCGATGAAACTTAAAAGTAAATTTAAAGTCTTCGGGTACCGCATCATGCCAGCGCAATAATGACTCATGACTTGGATCAGCATAAAAACTGGTGTTGCCCTCGACTGAGTTAAAGCATTGCGCATATTCACTGAGCATGTCGGCGCTTTTACAGTGACTAGAGAGTAAATTTCCTTTCCATGCGGTGCTAGACCACTGCGGACAACCTAAATACAGCATTAAACCAACCAATAAATTTAAACTTTAGCTAGTGTATCAAAAGAAATGTTTGCTCAGAAGTCGGGGTATATGTTTAGCCCCCGACAGGCACTGCTGGCACTCGCATTTTGCGATGGTTTGGGTATAATGCTCTGCCTTAAATGATTACTTTGTATAGTGGCTTTTGCTCTCAAAATAGCGAACTCTTAAGAGCAGGCGGCTATAAGTCTTTAACTGACAGGAATACTATGCGCTCTATATATTGCGGACAGCTAAACAAATCTCACGTAGATCAAGAAGTTGAACTATGTGGTTGGATCAACAAACGCCGTGACCTTGGTGGCCTTATCTTCGTCGATTTACGTGACAGAGAAGGTTTAGTACAAGTTGTTTTTGATCCTGAAGTAGAAGGATTAATGGATACTGCGAATAAACTACGTCAAGAGTTTTGTGTGCAGTTAAAAGGTGTTGTTCGCGCACGCCCTGATAGCCAAGTAAATAAAGACATGGCAACAGGTGAAGTTGAAATTTTAGGCACAAGCTTAACTATCATCAACCGTTCAGAGCCATTACCACTTGATTTTAATCAGCAAAACTCTGAAGAGCGCCGCTTAAAATACCGTTACCTAGATTTACGTCGTCTTGAAATGAGCGATCGTATCAAACTTCGTGCAAAAGCGAGCAGCTTTGTGCGTCGTTTCTTAGATGACAACGGTTTCTTAGATATCGAAACACCGGTACTAACAAAAGCAACGCCAGAAGGTGCGCGTGACTACTTAGTACCTAGCCGTGTTCACAAGGGGAGCTTCTACGCTTTACCTCAGTCACCACAGTTATTTAAACAATTATTAATGATGTCGGGCTTTGACCGTTACTATCAAATTGTTAAATGTTTCCGTGACGAAGATTTACGTGCTGACCGTCAGCCAGAATTCACACAAATCGATTTAGAGACGTCATTCATGAGCTCTGATGAAGTGCGTGCAATGACTGAGAAAATGATCCGTGAAATGTGGCAATCATTATTAGACGTTGATTTAGGCGACTTCCCAGTAATGCCATACAGCGAAGCAATGAGTTTATATGGTTCTGATAAACCAGACTTACGTAACCCAATGCAACTTGTAGACGTTGCTGATTTAGTAAAAGACGTTGAGTTTAAAGTATTCTCTGGTCCTGCTAATGACGAAAAAGGCCGTGTTGCTGTATTAACTGTACCAGGCGGTGCTGAGCTTTCTCGTAAACAAATCGACGATTACACTAAGTTCATTGGTATCTATGGCGCGAAAGGCCTAGCATGGATGAAAGTGAACGACCGTGCTGCGGGCGTTGAAGGTGTACAATCACCAATCGCTAAGTTCTTAAACGAAGAGGTGATCAACCAGTTACTTGAGCGTACTAACGCACAATCTGGCGACATCATTTTATTTGGTGCTGACAAGCGCAACGTTGTAAACGAAGCAATGGGTGCGCTACGTCTTAAGATTGGTGTTGATTTAGGCATTACTGATCTAGATAGCTGGAAACCATTATGGGTTGTTGACTTCCCTATGTTCGAAGAAGACGACGAAGGTACATTGCATGCGGTTCACCACCCATTCACTGCACCGAAAGGTATTTCTCCTGAAGAGCTTGAAGCAAACCCAGCTGGTGCACTATCAGATGCATACGACATGGTATTAAACGGCTACGAAGTTGGTGGTGGTTCGGTACGTATTCACAATGCAGAAATGCAAGAAACAGCATTCAGAATTTTAGGTATCGAAGCGCAAGAGCAACAAGACAAGTTTGGTTTCTTACTTGATGCACTTAAATACGGTACGCCACCGCATGCAGGTCTTGCGTTTGGTCTTGACCGCTTAGTTATGTTGTTATGCGGTACTGATAACATTCGTGACGTTATTGCTTTCCCTAAAACAACTCAAGCATCATGTTTATTAACAGATGCACCAAGCAAAGCAAATGCAGATGCATTAACTGAGCTTGCTATTGATGTTGTAGCGAAAGACGCTGAATAATTCATAATAACCTGAATTATAAGACTTAATGAATAATAACCCTAAGGTGTATGCCTTAGGGTTTTTTTGTGCTTAAATGAATATTTAGTATGTTCTTCAAGGAGAGAGAATGAATATCAGTGCAACTTTTCTAGGTTATTTTGTACTTGTTATGGTCCCACTGTTTGCCGCTATCAGCTATTACTTAGGTAAGCGCAAAACTTCAACACCAATCGTGGTGGCCGCTATTGGTGGCTTTTTAGCGCTAATTCCATTGTTTGGTCTTATTTTTATTGCAGTACTTGTGCTTAAACAAGATATTGAGACCACCGCGTGATCGCAAGCCATTCGCTTTATTTTGAACACACCTTTGAAGCAAACCTTGCAGGGCAAACATTTTCGCATTGCGAATTTGAGCAATGTGAATTTATCGACTGTGACTTTAGCAATAGTCAGTTTGAAAACTGTCGGTTCATAGAGTGCGAGTTTAAAAACTCTAATTTAGCTGCCCTTGGGCTTAGATACACCTCGCTTGAAGAAGTAAGCTTTAAACAGTGTAAATTAACCAGCGTGCGCTTTACTGATGTTGATTGGCCACTACTCGCCAGCCGTGCTCCCGTGAGTTTTGTTGGTTGTGAACTTAGCCACAGCAGCTTTTTTGAACTTAGTTTAAAAGCTTTAAAAATGCGTAGCTGTTTTGCCAAAGATGTTGATTTTAGACATGCAGATTTATCTTCAGCTGATTTTACTGATACGGACTTTCGTGACAGCTTGTTCCAACAAACCAACCTCAGTAAGGCTAACTTTATTGGTGCCAGCCACTTCGCCATTGATATAACAGCTAACAATATCAGTAAGGCCAAATTTGAACGTTATGCCGCTTTGGATTTATTAGCAGGGCTCGATATAGAGCTGGTGGATTAAATATTATTGCTACTTAAGGTTAAGAAAAGTTATGGATTTAAGTCCCATCACCTTAGAAGGTCAATTTGTTAAATTAGTGCCGTTGACGCTTGAGCACCGTGATGCTTTAGTAAACGCAGCTTCAGATGGAAAGCTTTGGGAGCTTTGGTTTACCTCGGTGCCTAATGAAGAACGTGTTGACGATTATTTAAGTATGGCGTTTGAACAACAGTCACTTGGTCGCGCATTACCATTTGCTGTCATCGATAAACACACCGATGAGGTGATAGGCTCAACTCGCTTTTGTAATATCGACAATAAAAACCGCCGTTTAGAAATTGGCTATACCTGGTATGCCAAGCGTTTTCAGCGTACTGGGGTTAATACTGATTGTAAAAAACTGCTGCTGAGTTATGCATTTGAAACACTTAATGTGATTGCCGTTGAGTTTCGTACCCATTGGCATAACCAGGCTTCACGCAATGCCATTGCCCGCTTAGGAGCGAAACAAGATGGGGTGCTTCGTAATCACCAAATTATGGCCGATGGATGCGTACGCGACACCGTGGTGTTTTCAATTATTGATGGTGAGTGGCCTATGGTTAAACGTAGCTTAGAATTCAAATTAGCATGTTAAATATTAAAAAGGCGGCGCTAATGCTTGCTTTAACGCTTTGCGGGCAAACAGCCTTTGCAAATCAAACAGAGACACTGTTTGATACTGAGCGGGCACGCCATATTCCGGTGACCATTACAGCAGCCGATAGCAAATGCACGATAAAGAAGAAATGCCCCGTGGCGTTTATTGGGGCAGGCTATGGTATGGCACATACAGACTATCAATTTGCTCAGCAGGCCTTTCATCAGCATGGTTATTTAACGGTTGAAGTTGCTCATGAGTTAAAAGGTGATCCGAGTTTAAACCCTGAGCCACCATACATGACTACCCGTATGGAAAACTGGCACCGTGGTGTGCAAACCCTTGAGTTTTTAGCCGTAGAACTTGCAAAGCGTTACCCTGCGTATGACTTTAATCAGCTCACTTTATTTGGGCACTCAAATGGGGGAGATATTGCAGCATTATATGCCGCTATTTATCCCGCTAAGGTGTCTAAGCTGATCACCCTTGATCATCGCCGTATGCTGACCCCAAGGAACAAAAATATTGCTGTACTGACACTACGCGGTAGCGATTACCCGGCAGATGACAACGTATTGCTAACGCCGCAAGAGCTCGCTGTATACCCAGTGACGCAAATTAAGCTTAAAGATTCGCGCCATAACGATATGTATGATGGTGGCCCAAAATCGCTTGTTGCACGTATGAGTGAAGAACTTAACGCGTTTTTATCTCGCTATTGATGCTCAGTTAAAACTGAGCATCAATGTCGCTGCGAAAATTAAAATAACCCATCTCGACAAGGTTGTTATACACACCCTCAATATTCAGTGGTAGCCATTGCTGGTACATTTTTAAATGGCTGTATTTAGGCAAGCTTATTTCTTTTTGTAAGGTCGCAAGGTTTTTACCTTTTAACATGCCATCGCGCACGGCAGTGTGTAAGTCTTGAATATAGTGTAAGTACGAGACAACATCATCGCGGTTGCCAGTATCTGCATGGCCACCTATAAATGCAGCAAACGCAGGTTCATTTAGCACCGCTTTGGTTGAATGCAGCATGCCGTTAATATCGTAACCAATCAGGTTTTTATATGGCATGCGGCCAAGCACAATCCAATCAACAACATAAAGTACGTTGGCAGGCATAAAGCGCATACTGACATTGCCTCGGCCATTATTAGGCCCATAATATTTCAGCTGCACGTAACTATCACCTAAATCGACTTTTAGTGTATCGGTAAATGTAAGATCAGGCAGGGCAGTAGGCACTTTATTTAATTTAAGGTCCTCAGCTGCAAATTGATGAGCAACGACCGTGGTGTTGTTATCGATTAGCTCATTACCGCCCATCGCATGGTCAACATGGCTATGGCTGTACAGCATAAATTTGATTTCGGCGTTAAAGGTTTTCTTGATATAGCTTTTTAAGTATTTTGCGGCATCGCTATTAATAGGATCAGTCACTAAGGCCTGGTTATCAACAATCATAAAAGCGCTGTGATAATGGCCAGCACTAAAGCGATATACGTTGTCTTTAATATTTTCGACTTTATAGTTTGCTTGTTCTGCACAGATGGCCTGATTGGTTACAAGTATCAGCGCACTGAAAAGTAAGATTTGCAGACTTTTGAACATTAGCGATCCTTTTGCGTTGAAATGTGTCTAATTAACCATATCAAAGTTTAGGTAATAGTACATATTATACTACTTAAGGGGTTAGTTGATCTGTATCAAAGTTAAGGAGCTAAGCAAGGTGGGGCGGACATAAGTCCTTATGTTTTTGCCTGTGTTTCTCTATCCTCGCGAAGCGCTATAATGAAGAAATGCTATGCTTAGCACAGACTTCTAGAACCTTATTCACTGGAAAAGACAAATGCAACATTTACCTACCGTTGATTATAAAGCGAGCGATGCGGCCGCTCAATTTGTTGAGTCACTAAGAAACACAGGTTTCGGTGTATTAAAAAATCACCCAATCCCTCAGTCATTAGTTGAGTCTATTTACAAAAATTGGCAAGAATTCTTTAATTCTGAGCAAAAGCACGAGTTTTTATTTTCAAAAGAAACACAAGATGGTTACTTCCCACCATCAGTGTCAGAAGTTGCAAAAGGCTTTACCGTTAAAGATATTAAAGAGTATTACCACGTTTATCCAAAAGGCCGTGTTCCAGCACAGCTAGAAGAAGAAATCCGTGAGTACTACCGTTTAGCGAATGAGTTTGCAGCAACATTATTAAGCTGGGTTCAAGCTGAAGCTCCAGAAGAAGTGCGTGCTAAGTTCTCTATCGACCTTAAAGATATGATTGCTAACTCTGAGCAAACACTCCTGCGTATTCTGCATTACCCTCCAATGACAGGTGATGAAGAGCCAGGTGCAATCCGTGCAGCAGCGCATGGCGATATTAACTTACTAACTGTATTACCTGCGGCAAATGAGCCAGGTTTACAAGTACAAAAAACAGATGGTGGTTGGTTAGACGTACCATGTGATTTTGGTAACCTGATCATCAATATTGGTGACATGTTACAAGAAGCGTCAGGTGGTTACTTCCCATCAACGATTCACCGCGTGATCAACCCAACGGGCAAAGCGTCAACGAAATCACGTATTTCGTTACCATTATTCTTACACCCGCGTCCTGATGTTGTGCTTTCTGAGCGTTACACAGCAGACAGCTACTTACAAGAGCGTTTACGCGAACTTGGTGTTAAGTAAAGATAGGTTATAAGAATAAAGCGGCATTTGAGCCGCTTTTTTTATGTCTTAAATTTGTCTGCTAAGTTCAGCATTAAGTGTTAGTTTGCAAATAATTCCATGCATTATTGACTATCCTAGGTATAATGCGCGCACTTCGCCGTATCGGCTGAATTTTTTAAAGAGAGATAGTATGAGTTTTGATGGGTTAGGTTTATCACCAGCTTTAGTAAATGCAGTTTTAGAAAAGGGCTATGAAGCACCAACGCCTATTCAATCACAAGCTATCCCTGCGATCATTGAAGGCCGCGATGTTATGGCCGCAGCGCAAACTGGCACAGGTAAAACAGCAGGTTTTACGCTGCCGTTAATTGAGCGTTTGTCAAAAGGCCCTAAAGCGGGTGGCAACAAAGTACGCGCATTAGTATTGGCACCAACCCGTGAGCTGGCTTTACAAGTAAGCGAAAATGTTGAGCAATACGCTAAACATTCAAATGTTAGCTCATTTGTTGTTTATGGCGGCGTTAAAATTAATCCGCAAATGATGCGCCTTCGTAAAGGTGTTGATATTTTAGTTGCCACACCTGGTCGTTTATTAGACCTACACAATCAAAATGCTGTTAAGTTTGATGATTTAGAAGTGCTGATCCTTGATGAAGCCGACCGTATGCTTGATATGGGCTTTATACATGACATCAAACGTATCATTGCTAAATTGCCTGCTAAACGTCAAAACTTGATGTTCTCAGCGACTTTCTCAGATGAAATTCGTGAACTAGCAAAAGGGCTCATTAACGACCCCGTTGAAATTTCAGTCGCGGCAAAAAACACCACAGCTAAAACGGTTGCTCAATCTGTATATGCGGTAGATAAATCACGTAAAACAGCATTACTTAGCCATTTGATCCGTACCAATAATTGGCAACAAGTATTAGTATTTTGCCGTACCAAGCATGGTGCAAACCGTTTAGTTAAGCAGCTTGAACGCGATGATATTGTGGGTGCTGCCATTCACGGTAATAAATCGCAAGGCGCTCGCGTTAAGGCACTCGAAGGTTTTAAATCCGGTGAAGTGCGCGTATTAGTTGCAACCGATATTGTTGCCCGTGGTCTAGATATTGTTGAGCTGCCTCACGTTGTTAACTACGATTTACCAAATATTTATGAAGATTACGTACACCGTATTGGCCGTACAGGCCGAGCGGGTGCATCGGGTCATGCTATTTCGTTTGTAACAGTAGATGATGCCGACGATTTGTATGGTATTGAGCGCTTTATTGGTGAGCTTATTCCGCGTGCAACAGAAGCAGGTTTTGAGCCAAGCAAACCAGTTGCTGAAAAGCCGCTAGATACGCGTCCAATCAAGCCGAAAAAGCCAAAGAAACCGAAAAAGCCAAAAGCACCAGCTCAAGACGGTCAAGGTGCTGCAAAACCCTCACAAAAGCCAAAACCTAAATCGCAAAAGCGACCTTCACAAGGTAAGTGGCAGGGTAAGGGTAAAGAGCAGGGCCAAAACCAAAAAGGCGCTAACAACGGGAATAAATCGAATAACACTAAACCAGCAGGTAATAAACCTGCGGGTAATCGTCAGCGTGTATCGGGACCATCTCGCCCAAGACGTAAACCCGCTGCGGATAGTTAATAACAGTAAAAACAAAAAACGCGCAATTGCGCGTTTTTGTTTTTCTAAGCGATTAAACGAGTTTAATGCAATATAAGGTGGCGACACCAATAAAGAGTGTTACGGTGACACTTAACAAAGTGCCCAGCATGACATATTCAGTGAGTTGTTTTTCGCTACTTTCTTTTAAATCACCAAATCGAAAGATCGACTTGGCCGCTAGCAGAAAGCCCACGCCGCCGTATTCACCTAGCAAAATAAAGCTCAACATTAACACTCGCTCGAGCAAGCCTATAAAATGCCCCGCAGCAGGAATACTGCCTTCATTGTTTATCTGAATATTGATTTTCTCCAGCATCATGCGAATAAACACAGAGCTTGGGTTGAGCACCAATAAATAAGCTGCAATAACAAACAAGGTTTCGAGGGCAATCAGCTTCTGCCACGCTAAGCTATAAAATTCATTCTTATCACTAAGCCAAACGCTCAGCATTACAATCACAACAAGATGTGCCAATTGGTCGAGTAAAAACGGCACTACGCCTTTATTTGAGTATGACTTTGCCAAGTCAATGACATAGTGGCTTAGCATAATCGCACCAGCTGCTAACAATACACGAGAGAACTCTTGCCAGCCGTATGTGTATTCCCACAGTGTGAGTACAGCTAAAGAGGTCACACCATGTGTCAATACGTGCAAATAGAGCTTACTGGCACGAAAGTGACGGTTGTTTCTGTCGTGTACCCAGCTCATTGGCTGCCAATAAAAGTCAGCAAGTAAGTGACCTAGTACTAACGCGGTGAGTAATAGAGCAAAACTGGTCATAACAATCCTTTGAGTGTGGTTTGGCAGTAATTTATAAAGCGCTCGATAAGTTGATAATGGGCTAGGTTGAGTAACTTAGTGACATTCTCTCGGCTAGTATTAAGCTCTTTGGCAAGCTCTGCATGGCTATTGTTCTCGGCGGTTAAATAATAAAACAGGGCATTAGCCTGCTTTTGACTCATTTTTTCAAGCAGGACTTCGACAAGCGCAATATTAAGCGCAAAGCCTTCTTCAAGGGGGTTATTTTCAATATTAAACACTAAGCGTTGCTGGCTCATGTTATCTAAACCACGGCCTGATAAGGTATAAGCACTGCCTGTGGCTGTTTTTATATCGGCGCGTGGGTTGTCGAGTGAGCCAATAGCCAAGCTTTGTCGCAGCTCATAATTGGCTGCCTTCATTTGCAAATACAACAAGATGGCTGCATGACATACAAGCTCAGGCTCTTTTAGCTGTAATTGCAATGCATCGCCACGGTAAATGGTAAAGCTTGCGTTAAAGCGCTTAGCAACAAAGCGTAAGCTTTGATCGAGCTGATAAAGCATGGCGTCGTATTCTTGTTGTGGAATTTTTTGTGATTTAATTAAATCACCGCTGATCACCGCAATCATTATGATCCCTTAGATTAAGTAACTTAATTTAGTTACATCGCGATAAGTAACCAAATTTGGTTACTTTATTTTATGTAACCAATTTAGGTTACTTTTTCGTAAATATCAACCTAGATATGCTACAGTGAACACAAATCACTAAAAACAGAAAAATTATGTCAGTAGTTGATAAGCCAAGAGTCGGTATCTTTGTAGATGTACAAAACATTTATTACACCTGTAGAGAAAGCTACAAGAAAAATTTTGACTACAATGCCTTTTGGGCGCAAATGAGCGAACGCTACCAAATCGATTGCGCCATTGCGTATGCAATTTACCGTGGGGATGAAAAGCAATCGCAGTTTCAAAATATTTTGCGCGCAATTGGCTTTGAGGTAAAACTGAAACCTTTTATTCAGCGCAAAGATGGCAGTGCGAAAGGGGATTGGGATGTTGGCATTACCATTGACATGCTAGAACATGCCAAGCAGCTTGATAAAATGGTATTACTTTCGGGTGATGGTGATTTTGCATTATTACTTGGTCACTTAGCAAATAAGTATCAGCTACCGTGTGATGTCTATGGGGCAGAGCACCTTACCGCTGATGTTTTAAAGCAAGCTGCTGCTGAATTTCATTGTATTGATGATTCACTGCTACTATCAAGGTAAAAAAATATTCCTATAAAAATAAAATGTTTAACTAAAGTATTATTTCGGCTAAGCTAACATTAGCTACACTTGATGATAAATAAAGGAATAGTCACGCACAACGCACTAAATTATGCAAAAAAGCATAAATAAAGGTGTTATAGGACATTGTTGATGTGGTTTCTAATTTTCTTGTCTGTTAAATAAAGCGTTTTAATTCAATAAATTAAAAATAAATATGAAAGTTATACGAATTTTTATAAAAAATATAATGACAACGCTGTCATTTGTTGTGTAACATTAAATCAACAAAGGTTGAGATGATTTCGCATTCTGATAAGAAAAATAATGCGATTTAGACAAAAACTAAACGAAGGCTAGGGGTCGTTAAATGATGGCGAAGAGTGTGAATGAGGACCAATTGTTTATTGGTATCGATGGTGGCGGAACGAAATGTCGAGCAACTATCTACTCTGTTAAACAAGGTGTATTAGGAACTGGCCTAGGTGGTCCTGCAAATCCATTACATGGTTTGGAACGTACTCTCGAATCAATTATGGTCTCAACACAATTAGCACTTCGTGATGCGGGTTTACCGCTTGAAACCGTTCATCAGCTTTATGCCGGCTTAGGTTTAGCAGGCGTAAACCTACCAAGCTTGTACGACAAGATTATGGAATGGGAGCATCCATTTAAACAAATGTTCCTCACCACTGACTTACATACAGCCTGTATCGGCGCCCATGAAGGGAGTGATGGTGCGGTTATCATCACAGGCACTGGCTCTTGTGGTTTTTCTTGTGTAAATGGTCGCACAACTAACTTTGGCGGTCATGGCTTTGCTCTAGGCGATAAAGGCAGTGGTGCCTGGATGGGTCTTGAAGCAATAAAAGCAACCTTGTTAGACCTTGATGGCCTAGGTGAAGTAACAAATCTGACTAACGTGATCACCGAGCATTTTGCAGCTGACAATGCGATGGCGATTGTTGAGAAAATGTCTGGTCAGCCTCGAGTAGTTTTGCCAAATTAGCCCGCTATGTATTTGAAGCAGCCAATAACAATGACAAAGTTGCGGTTTCGATTGTTAAAGAGGGCGCTGATTATGTCAGTAAATTAGCTCAGCGTTTATTAGAGAATAACCCGCCACGCTTATCTATGATTGGTGGCTTAGCCGAGCCATTAAATAAGTGGCTTGCAGAGGATATTGCGAAACGCGTTGAATCTCCTATTCAACCACCGGAAATGGGCGCTGTGTATTTTGCTCAGCAATCTGTGCTTGAACAAAACCAAGAGGTAAGTTTGTAATGACGATTTATCATGCAAGTTCATTGTTTACCGGTGACGAATTTTTATCTGATGTGTATTTTAGCGTCGACAATGGTGTGTTTAAGCGTGTTGAAGCAAATGCTAATGCCGTTGCATTAACGGGTTTAGTGGCACCCGGTTTTATTGATGTACAAGTGAATGGCGGTGGCGGGGCGTTTTTTAACGCTGAACAAACGCCAGATTGCTTAGATAGAATAGCCAAAGCACATGGTCAGTTTGGTTCAACAGCGATTATGCCAACCCTGATTACCGACCAAGTCGAAGTCATGGCAAAAGCGGCCGATGCCACTGCACAAGCAATTGCTGAAGGTGTTCCGGGCGTAATGGGTGTGCACTTCGAGGGGCCACACCTTTCATTACCTAAAAAAGGCACCCACAGCGAGCAATTTATTCGACCTATTACAGAGCAAGAATTTGCGATTTATGCCCGCCAAGATCTAGGCATTAAAATGGTAACCCTAGCGCCTGAAAATGTCAGTGCTGATGATATCGCGCGCTTGGTTGAGTGTAGTGTAAAAGTATCAATTGGCCACACCAATGCAGACTTTGCGACCACTAATGCAGCACTTGCGGCAGGGGCTGATGGTTTTACCCACTTATTTAATGCTATGTCAGCATTTACATCACGAGAGCCGGGTGTTGTAGGTGCTGCACTTTGGGATGATAACAGCTGGTGCGGCTTAATTGTTGATGGTCACCATGTACACCCATCATCAGCAAAATTAGCAATTCGTAGCAAACAGCGCGGAAAAATTATGTTAGTCACAGATGCTATGCCACCTGTAGGGACTGACGATATGGAGTTTGATTTCTTTGATGGTCGTAAAGTTATTCGTACTGGCGATAGATTAAATTCAACGACCGGTGAATTAGCAGGCAGCGTACTTGATATGGCAAGTGCGGTGCGCAACACAGTGAACACATTGGATGTTAGCCTTGCTGAGAGCTTACGTATGGCATCACTTTATCCTGCACAATATTTAGGTTTACATAAAAAAGGTCGCTTACTGAGCGGGTTCGACGCTGACTTTGTGGTGTTAGACGCACAGCAAAATGTACAAGCCACCTTTATTGCTGGAAAAGCGCTATAACAAGCTTCCCTGGTAAAAACCCCGCCGTTGTATCGCGGGGCTTTTTCTATTTAAGGTAATACAATGACAACAACACAACCAACAAGAAAACGTTTGGCATCGCTGGATGCACTGCGCGGCATGGATATGTTTTGGATATTAGGCGGACAGTCACTATTCGCAGCGCTCTTCGTTTTAACTGGCTGGACTGGCTGGAAAGTTTTTGAAGCACACACCGTGCACAGCGTTTGGCATGGCTTCACATTTTACGATCTGATTTTCCCATTGTTTATATTCTTATCGGGTGTGGCGATGGGGTTAGCCCCGAAACGCATTGACCATTTACCGTTTGATGAGCGCAAAGTGTATTACCGTAAGGCGGGTAAACGTCTTTTACTATTGTGTTTATTAGGTATTTTGTATAACCACGGCTGGGGCACAGGGATGCCAATGGCGTTGGATGAAATTCGTTATGCCAGTGTGCTTGGCCGCATCGCTATTGCGTGGTTCTTCTGTGCAATGTTGGTTTGGCATACCAGTTTACGAACACAAATTATTACCGCAGCAGCTATTTTAGTGGGTTATTGGCTACTACTTTGTTTTGTTCCAGTGCCGGGTGGCAGTGCTGGCGACCTTTCAGCAGCAGGAAGTTGGAATGCATGGTTTGATGCACACTTACTACCGGGGATTAGTTATCAAAACCGTGTGGTAGACCCAGAAGGTGTATTGTCGAATATCCCAGCGATAGTTAATGCATTAATGGGTGTGTTTGCAGGTCAACTAGTGGCTCGTGCTCAGCAAATTGGCGAGTGGAAAATGACCGCCTTATTGTTCGCCGCAGGTGTGGTAAGTGTGTGTTTAGGTTGGTTATGGGATTTACAGTTCCCAGTAAATAAAGAGCTTTGGACTAGCTCATTTGTGCTTGTAACCGTTGGCTGGAGTGCCATATTGCTCGCCGTTTTTTATGCACTGGTGGATATTCTGCCAGGGCAACGCGCCGCGTATCCCTTTGTGATCATAGGTGCAAACTCTATTATTATTTACTTAGCGTCAAGTCTTGTGAATTGGGGCTATGTCAGCCAAAGCGTATTTGGTGGGGTGGTTCGAGCTGTGCCAGAGGCATGGCAACCCCTGATGGCGGTATTTGCATTATTAGCAGTACAAATGCTGGTATTGCATTGGATGTATCGCCGTAAGATCTTTGTTAGTGTTTAATAATTATTAGACACTAACAAAAAGAGTAATTTTTTATTCACTTTTACTTTACAAAGATAAAACTAGAAGTGATAATGACAGCGTTGTCATAATGGTTATAGCTACTGCATCGTATCCTGGCAGTGGTTTGATCTAAAACCCAGCTCGATTGCACGTGGGGTTGGGTTTTAGGTCCCATTTTTTTCCAACTTATAATTAGAGCTAATCGATATGCAAATAGTGATTCTTGATGATGCAGCCCAAGTTGCAGCGTATGGTGCCAACATCTTTGCGAAACAATTACTAAAAAAACCAGCCTCAGTACTTGGTCTTGCCACAGGGTCAACACCTGTTGCTTTGTATCAACAACTGATCGAAAAAAATAAAGCTGGCGATATTTCGTTTAGCCAAGCGACAACATTTAACTTAGATGAATACTTAGGTTTAACTGGCGAGCATCCACAAAGTTATCGTTACTTTATGAATGAACAGCTATTTAACCATGTTGATATCGATAAACAAAACACCCATGTACCGCCGGGTGATGCAGTAAACCCGCTTGTTGCTTGTAATGAATATGAGCAAAAAATCACAGCGGCTGGTGGTGTTGACGTACAACTACTTGGTATTGGCCGTAATGGTCATATTGGCTTTAACGAACCTTCATCTGGTTTGACATCACGCACCCGTGTTAAAACACTGACCAAAGCGACAATTGAAGACAATGCGCGATTTTTTGCTGAGGGTGAGTATCAACCGCATTTATCAATCACTATGGGTATTGGCACTATTTTAGAAGCCAAAAAAGTAGTGCTTTTAGCAACCGGTGCAAGTAAAGCTGATGCCGTTCATGCCATGGTAGAAGGCCCGTTAATGGCTAAATGCCCAGCTTCAGCACTGCAACTTCATAAAGATGCGGTGATCATCATTGATAAAGCTGCAGCGAGTCAATTAGAAGATTTAGAGTTCTATCAGCATATTGAAGCTGAGAACCAAAAACTACAAGCGCACCTAGCGACCTTGTAAAATTGTGAGAGAGAATAAAAAAGCCCAGTTTGGGCTTTTTTTATGCCTGTAATAAATTGGGTTTATCATCCGCTTATGGTAGTTTTAGCGAGTAAACTATTTTCAAGGAATGCCATGCTGAATTACTCTCAAATGCCATTGGATCGTGCATCAAATCGTCGTAAAGATCCAAAGTGGTTAAAGGCTCAAATGAATTCTCAGAGTCGCTGGTTATTGGTCAATAACAATCAAAGTTTATTTGTTAAAGACAGTCCTGAAGTGTGTTATTTACGCTTATCTCAAGTGGATCATCTCGACTTATCAAAAAGCATTTTATTGGGTTTAGACGACGATGATGTGGCTCATTTTGCTTTAGACGTCAGCCATGTTCCAGACTCACTTATTGAGCCTATGCTTAATGGCGCTGAATTTGTAGATATTCGCAAGTTAGGCCCACAAGTTGAGTTAAAACAAGGTTCGATTGCCGCACTGGCAAGGGGCCTGTGTTTTTGGCACGCAACGCACTGGTATTGTGGCCGTTGTGGTCATGAAAATAATATGGTTGAAGCTGGGCATTCACGATTATGTGAGAACCAAACTTGCCAGCATCAAACCTTTCCGCGAACCGATCCTGCGGTGATTATGATAGTTACTAAAACCTTTTCAGATGGGGTTGAGCGCTGCTTGTTAGGCCGTCAAGCAAGCTGGCCTGAAGGTGTTTTTTCAACTCTTGCTGGTTTTGTAGACCCTGGTGAAACACTAGAGCAGGCCGTTGCCCGCGAAGTCATGGAAGAAGCCGGTGTTGCGGTGACAGATATTCAATATATCGCTTCACAGCCTTGGCCATTTCCATCATCAATTATGTTTGGTTTTATGGCTACAGCGGTTTCAGAAGATATTCAGGTAGATAAAGACGAGTTAGACGATGCAAGATGGTTTAGCCGTGCTGAACTTAATGAATTCGGCCAATGGCATGAGCAGGGCAGTCATCTTAAACTAACCCGACAAGATTCTATTTCTCGATTTTTGGTTGAGCACTGGCGCAACCTGTAAAGCACAGCTTGGACAAATTATGACAAAGACAAATAAAAATACCCAAATCGTCTCTGCAGGGCGTAAAAAAGCGTACACACAAGGGGTTGTGAACCCTGTGGTGCAACGTGCATCAACGGTAGTATTCGATTCAGTGGCTGATTTAAAAGCAGCGGCGAAGAAACGAGGCGACAAAACGTTATTTTATGGCCGTCGCGGTACGACGACACACTTTGCTTTGCAAGAAGCCATTGCTGAACTTGAAGGTGGCGAAGGCTGTGCGCTATATCCATCAGGTGCGGCTGCAATAAGCAATGCGCTACTCTCGTTTGTGAAAGCGGGCGATCATATTTTAATGGTGGATACCGCTTACGAGCCGACCCGTGATTTTTGCGACAAAATACTGGCTGGATTAGGAATTGAAACAACTTATTACCCGCCGGGAATTGGTGCAGGGATTAGTGAGCTTATTAAAGATAACACTCGCGTATTGTTTTTAGAATCACCTGGCTCAATCACCATGGAAGTGCAAGATGTGCCAGCCATGGTTGCAAAGGCAAATGAGCGCGGTGTAATGACCATGCTAGATAACACCTGGGGGAATGGTCTGCATTTTAGACCGCTTGAGCATGGCGTAGATATTAGTATTCAAGCAGCGACAAAATATATCGTTGGTCACTCAGATGTGATGATGGGGGTGGCGGTTGCCAATAAAAAGTATTGGCCAACCCTTCGCGAAAATTCATACCTACTTGGTCAATGTACCTCTGCTGATGATGCTTATTTAGCGCTTCGTGGTCTGCGTACTATGGCTGTGCGTTTAAAGCAGCATGAACAAGCCGCCATCGAAGTGGCTAAATGGCTTGAAACACACCCATTGGTTGATCATATTCGCCATCCGGCTTTTGCAACGTGCCCGGGTCATGAGTTCTTTAAACGAGACTTTGATGGCAGCAACGGCTTATTTTCATTTGTAATGAAGCAGGGTAATCAACAAGCGATTGATTCGTTTTTAGATAGCTTGCACCATTTTAAAATGGGCTTTTCTTGGGGTGGTTATGAGAGTTTAGTCACAGCAAACCTGAGCATGAAAGGGCTTCGCTCTGAAACAGGTTGGTCGCAAGGTCCGGTAATAAGGCTACACATTGGTCTTGAAGATGTGGCTGATTTACTAGCCGACCTTGACCAAGCGCTTGCAGTGTACGAAAGCCACCTCTAGGTTAAAAGTTTATACTTTGTTACATAAGACCCGCTTGTCGGGTCTTTTTTTTCTGGTAATTCAAGCTGTTTCAACTTAGTGTAATTCTAATAATAAAATTCATTAAGGATTATGAGTGACGCAGTTACATCCTAAACGTCTTGCACAAATTGCCCAATTTGAGCTAGTACGACTATTTCTGACCAAACGTGGTTTGTTGGCGGTTGCCGCTTTTGCCATTTGTTGGCTACTTATTTTACGCTATCCTATAGCCCAATCTGTGACCTTGATTAGCTCACCTGATTTTGCCGACTTTGCAAGACAAGCATTTGGCGCCATTGGCATCAGTAAATTACTTGATTGGCCTGAATCTGAACTTGCTGTTTATTGGCTGATTGCTTTATTTAGTTTCCCAAGCTTCTGTTTGTTTTTATGTAGTGACCAAACAGTGGGCGATAGACAGCGAGGTACGTTACGCTTTTTATCACTTAGAGCGACTCGTTCAGAAATTATTATTGGCCGCTTTTTAGGGCAGCTACTCATTTTAGCAGCATTGTTGTTTGTTACCTTGATGGCAACGGTTGCAATGCTTGGCTATCGTGAGCCAAGTTTGCTGCTTTCTGGCTTATCGCGAAGCTTTATGTTGTTATTTTATTTGCTTGTTGCGGTTATGCCATTTATTGCGTTGATGAGCTTTTTGAATACATTTGCCCGTTCATCGCGCCTTGCATTTGTATTGGCTATTTTGTTCTTTGCTGGCGGTAATATTGTGATTGGCTTACTAACATGGCAATGGCCTGCATTTGAGGTTTTAAATTACATATTTCCGGGCTATCAACTTGATTTAATGGCAGGCCAGCGTGCAGGTGTCACATTGGCTCTAGGTTTACCACTTTTACAAACGGCAGTGCTACTGGTTGCTGGTGAACGAATTTTTGCGAGGAGCTCATTATGACCGTTTTAATTCAAGCACAAGGCTTGTCAAAAAACTACGGGGCTAAACGAGCGCTCGATAACGTCAGCTTTGAGATAAACAAAGGGGCACCGGTAGCGCTAGTTGGTCCAAATGGTGCGGGTAAAACAACGTTATTCAGTTTGTTATGTGGCTATATTTTACCAAGCTCAGGAAAGCTATCGGTAATGGGGCATACCCCAGGTAATGCGGCGTTATTCGGTAAGCTAACCGCGTTACCGCAAGATGCCCAGCTTGATCCTCGTTTTAGTATTGCGCATCAACTTAACTTTTATGGTCAATTACAAGGGCTCAGTGGTGCGGTTCGTAAAAAAGAAACGGCTCGTGTTTTAGAGCTCGTTGGTTTGTCAGAAGTGGCTAAGCAGCGACCGGATGACCTTTCTCATGGTATGCGTAAGCGAGTGACGATTGCACAGGCATTAATTGGTTCACCTGAAATAGTGATGCTTGATGAAGCAACTGCAGGCCTTGATCCAATTCATGCTCGTGAGGTAAGGGAGCTGGTAAGTTCTTTAAGTAACGAAGCAACATTTATTTTAAGCTCCCATGACTTAACTGAGCTTGAGCGTTTATGCTCTCAGGTTTTACACCTCGATAAAGGGGTGTTAAGTGAGCATCAAGCCCGTTCTAGCACGCAGGATAATAAACACTTTATTACGCTGCAGTTAAATCAACAATATGATGATGTAGAAGCAAAGCTTGCTGGCCTTGCCCATGTACATCATGTTTATATGAGCCAAGCAAAAGAATATGTGATCGAGTTTGAAAAAACCGCTGAGCCTTTTGATATCAATCTTCTACACTTTTGTTATCAACAAGGTTGGCAGTATCGTCAACTGGTAAATGGTCACACACTCGAAAACCAAATTTTTCATAAGGAGAGCTAATTATGGGTCTATTAAGCGGATTAATGGGTAACGCAAGTGAAGTCGATAACGATGATTTAGAAGAGCTGCTTGCTAATACCCTGATTGATGGTGAAACAGTACAAAAAGCCTATAAAGTCATTCGTGATATGTTCATCTTTACCAATAAAAGATTAATTATTATTGATAAACAAGGCGTTACTGGTTCTAAAGTTGAAATGCTGAGTATTGCTTACTCAAAAATTACTAAGTTTAGTAAAGAGAGTGCTGGGCATTTTGACCTTGATGCTGAACTAAAAATTTGGGTTGGTTCAGATCCAACGCCAATCAGTAAAGACTTTAAAGCAGGAGATAACATTAATGAGGTTTATAGAATTATAAGCGAGTTTGCTTTATAAGGTACTGACAAGCTTTATTTTTTCACTAAAAGTTGGTTTAGAGACGCAAGTTTCGGCCAACTTTTTCTTTACATTTGCCGACACTTTATTACAATTAATCAAGTAAAAACAAATGCTTAGTTAAGTTTCCATTCAGTTTTCTCACGTTAGCATGTGCCCAACTTAGCCATCAGGCTAGTTTTCAACAGCAATGAAACAATGTTAATAGGGAAATCTGTTTATGAAAAAGTTAGCAGTTATTATTTCGAGTATGCTTCTGTCAACTGCCGCGACTGCTGCGGATAGTTACCAATCAATCAGCCATTTAGGATACATGGACACCGATGGCAACGACACAGTAAGTGTTGATTCAACGTATTACTTCGCGCCAAAGAAAACAATGGGTCCATACGACCAGTTTGAATACATCAACAGAACAACCAACGTGTTTGGTTCGTACGCAGATGATGACTTTGGTGATGTAACTAATATCGGTGGTGAATACTTCGTACAAGATTTTGTATTTGGTGCGGGTTACAGCAACTACGATTACGGTTCAGATACTGATTTATTCAATGTGTCTGCAGGTTACTTCTTTAATCCTAACCTTCTTCTTAAAGCGACATTTATCGACGTAGAAGACGGTGATAACACTGTAATGTTCGACCTTAAATACAATCACCAGCTTAACAGCACTGATTACTTAGGTTTCACATTCACAGCAGACGATGAGTTTGATTACCGTGCAGTAAATGCAAAATACTTCATGGATCTTCAACAAGGTAACTACCTAACAATTGAAGGTACAATCTCAGATACAGACGATAGCGGTAGCTCTTGGGAACTAGGTTCTAACTACTACTTCTCTAAAGCAACGTCAGCATTTGTAACGTTTAATAAAGAAGATGACTACAGCTTTGGTGCACAGCACTTCTTTAACAAAAACATTGGTTTAAAAGCAGGTTATGCAAACAACTGGGATGACTCAGACTACGATGCATACTTTGCAAACGTAAGCTTACAGTTTTAATCATTAATTTGATGATATAAAAAAGCCCGCATTATGCGGGCTTTTTCGTTTTTATCATTACCAACCGCACTGGCGGCCTTCATTTTGCTCATCAAGGTATTTTTGTAACGGTGCAAAGTAATCTAAGATTGCTGTTGCATCCATTTCTTCTTTACCAGTGATAGTAGCAAGAGCTTCTTGCCATGGGCGGCTTGAGCCCATTTCTAACATAGCATTTAGTTTTTCACCTGCCTCAGCAGAGTTGTATACAGAACAACGGTGAATCGCTTCTTCGTTACCGGCAATTTCACATAAACTTCTGTGGAAGTCGAATTGTAAAATGTGCGCTAGGAAATAACGTGTGTAAGGCGTGTTGCCTGGTACGTGATACTTAGCACCTGGATCGAAGTCTGCTTCGCTACGTGCGATAGGCGCTTGTACACCTTGGTATTTTTCACGTAATTCCCACCACGCTTTGTTGTAGTTCTCAGGTGTTACTTCACCTGAGAAAACTTTCCAGCGCCATTGGTCTACTAATAAACCAAATGGAATAAATGCTACTTTGTCTAATGCCATTTTCATTAATAGGCCAATATCTTTAGATTCATCAGGTACTTCGTCTAATAAACCAATTTCTTTTAAATAACCTGGCGTTACAGAAAGAGCAATGGTGTCACCAATCGCTTCGTGGAAACCATCGTTCGCACTTTCTTGATAATAAATAGGCTGCGTGTTGTACGCGCGTTGATAGAAGTTATGGCCTAACTCATGGTGAATAACAGAGAATTCTTCACCTGTGCGTTGAATACACATCTTAATACGTAGGTCGTCTTTGCTATCAATATTCCAAGCTGACGCATGGCACTGTACGTCACGATCTTGAGGTTTAGTGAATAGTGAGCGCTCATAGAAGGTATCTGGCAATGGCGCAAAACCCATTGAGGTGAAGAACTTCTCAGCGCCACGTACCATTTTAAGTTCGTCGTAATCGTGCTCAGCTAATAGTTCTGTTACGTCATAACCAGGATCGGCATTTTCTGGTGCAACAACATCGTAAATGTTACCCCACGTTTGTGCCCACATATTTCCTAGTAGGTGTGCAGGGATAGGCTGGTCTTGTGGTACTTTATCTTCGCCATATTTTTCACCTAGCTTGGCACGAACATGACAATGTAATGAATCATAAAGCGGTTTAACTTGGCCCCAAATACGGTCGAGTTCTTTTGCAAAATCATCGGCTGGCATGTCGTATTTACTACGCCACATAGCACCTGTATCTGCATAACCTAGCTCTTTTGCACCTTCATTGGTGAGGGCAACTTGTTGCTCATAAAGCGGGCGCATAGGTTTTGAAACTTGACGCCAACCTTGCCATAAATCAAGCAATTCATTGTAATCACGGCTCGTTGCCATTTTTGCGGTCATGTCGCCAAGGCTTAAACAGCTACCATCTTCTTTACAGTATTTACCTTTACCATAAATACCCCCTAGCTCAGCCACTAATTGTGAGAGCTTAGCTGTTTTTTCAGCATCTTGTGGTGCAGGTAAGGTAAGCGCTAGTTTAAGTTTATCGAGTTTACGACGCGCATCGTAATCTAGCTCTAAACTATCGAATTTTGCAGCTTCATTAGCAAGGCGAACTACGGCTTCGGTCATCTTGCGATTTACTTCAGCAGATAGTTCCGCAGTATCATGGGTAATGAAGTTGGCATAAATCCATTCAGCACGGCTTGCTTCTAAATAAAGCGCGCTTAATTCTTTTTCAGTAGCGGCGATAAATTTATCGGCATCTTGTGCGGTAACTTGGCTTGTTTTGACTTCAGCAGTCGTTGTTTTATTGCTCGCAGTGTCATCATTACAGCCAGTAAGTGCTAGTGCACTTGCGACCATAAGCGCGCTGATGCTGAGCTTAAATGGAGTCTTTTTCATAACGTTCCCTAGAAGTTTATTGTTATTTATTGCCCATGCATAATAGCAGTGTCTTAGTAAACAACAAACTGCCTAGTTGAAAACAACCTAAGTAAGAGCTGCTTACGTTGTATTTATGGCACGATCAGTCATACTTGAAGCAGTTAATTAAAATAAAAGGATTGCACAATGACGACCGTAATCATTCTGTTACTGGTTGCTGTGATTGTAATTTTTGCGGTGAAAGACATTCGCCTCAATCTTGTCACACGACCTACGTTTAGTATGTTTAAAAAAGTTTTGCCGCCGTTATCGCAAACAGAACGTGAAGCTATGGAAGCAGGTGATGTTTGGTGGGATGGTGAACTATTCAGTGGTAACCCTGATTGGCAAAAACTGCATCGTTTTCCTAAACCTGAACTCAGCGAAAAAGAACGCGCATTTATGAGCGAGCAAGTCGAAACCTTGTTAGCCATGCTTGATGATTATCAAATCGTGCAAAAAGATAAAGACCTACCAAAAGAAGTGTGGGACTACCTAAAAAAAGAAGGATTTTTTGCGTTAATCATTCCTGAAAAATTTGGTGGTCGCGAGTTTTCGGCGATTGCAAATTCAACCATCGTATCGAAAATTGCCACTAAGAGCTTAACCGCTGCGGTCACCGTAATGGTGCCCAATAGTTTAGGTCCAGGTGAATTACTCCTTCATTATGGTACTACCGAGCAACAAGAGCGTTGGTTGCCAAGCCTGGCTAAGGGTGATGATGTGCCTTGTTTTGCATTAACGGGTCCTGAGGCTGGGTCTGATGCAGGCAGTATTCCTGATACAGGGGTGGTTTGTAAGGGCATGCATAATGGTGAAGAAGTGATTGGTTTAAAACTTAACTGGTCAAAACGTTATATCACCCTTGCGCCAATTGCCACAGTGCTGGGTCTTGCATTTAAAATGTACGATCCTGAGGGCTTATTAGGAGATAAAAAAGAGCTTGGCATTACGTGTGCGCTTATTCCAACTGATCACGAAGGTGTACAAACAGGTGAGCGTCATTATCCGTTAAACATGGCATTTATGAATGGCACAACATACGGTAAAGATGTGTTTATTCCGCTTGATTGGATCATCGGTGGTGAAAAGGGCGCTGGTCGAGGCTGGCGTATGTTAGTTGAATGTTTAAGTGCGGGCCGCGGTATTTCGTTACCGGCACTTAGTACAGCCACTGGCCACTTGGCTTCAAGAATGACATCAGCCTATGCAACCGTTCGCCAACAATTTGGTGTGTCAATTGGCCAGTTTGAAGGTGTTCAAGAGGCGCTTGCTCGCATTGGTGGTTTAACTTACACCTTAGAATCAGCAAGGCTAATGACCGCAGGGGCGATTGATTTAAAATTGAGCCCGTCTGTGGTTACCGCTATAGCTAAGTACCATATGACTGAAATGGGCCGTACAGTAATGAATGACGCTATGGACATTCATTCGGGTAAAGGTATTCAAGTCGGGCCGAATAACTATCTAGCTCATGGCTATATGGGGATCCCGGTATCGATTACCGTTGAAGGTGCAAATATTCTTACTCGTAATTTGATGATCTTTGGTCAAGGTGCCACTCGCTGTCATCCGTTTGTTTTAAAAGAAATGGAAGCAGCAGCAATGGAAGACCATGATGTTGCCTTAAAAGAATTTGATTCATTACTACTGCAACATATTTTATTTGCTGGCAGTAATGCAGGTATGGCATTTGTGCACGGTTTAACACGCAGTTACTTCGCTAAAGCCCCTGTATGTGGCGCAACTACTGTTTACTACAAACAGTTAAGCCGCATGAGTCGTGGTTTAGCATTTTGTACTGATGTTGCGATGCTAGTATTAGGTGGTGAGTTAAAACGCAAAGAGATGATTTCGGCGCGTTTAGGTGATGTGCTTAGCCACTTATATCTTGCTTCATGTGTACTGAAACGTTATGAAGATGAAGGACGCCAGCAAGCTGACCTGCCATTTGTGCAATATGCTGTTGAGCACTCGTTATTCTGCATTGGTCAGGCATTCGACGGCTTCTTTAAAAACTTCTCTAATCCTGTGGTTAATTTTTTACTAAAACGTATTGTGTTCCCACTTGGTAATCATTACCACCGTCCAAGCGATGAGTTAGCTCAAACTATGTGTGAACACATGAGCAAACCAGGAGTCTTTAGAGATAGATTAACCCACCTTTGTTATGTCGATGAAAATGCAGGGACTGGTGTAATGGAAAATGCCTTTTTAGCCATGATTGATACTCATGAAGACTTTAAGCAGCTTCGTAAATGGCAAAAAGAAGGCACTATTGCCAAAAATCTTGAACTTGAGGGCGCAATTGCCGAAGCAAAAGAGAAAAACTTGATTAACGAAACCGTTGCAGAGCGCATGAATCAAGCCAATGAGTTACGTAAACAAGCGATAGCCGTTGATAACTTTGCACCTGGCGAGCTGTAACTTTTTGTAAAGTATAAACAAACTAAGCCTTGTATTTGCAAGGCTTTTTTATATTAGCATTATAGGCCGTGAGTGATGACTTTTTCTGCTTCACTGGCTGGCATGGGTTTCGCTTTTAAAAAGCCTTGACCAAACTTACATTGAGTTTGTTTTAGGATTGCCAATTGTTTTTCTGTTTCAATCCCTTCAGCAACGACATCGAGTTTTAACGATTGTGCTAATGATAAAATGGCATCAACCAAGGGGTTATGCGCTTTGTTTAAGTGGTCAATGAAACTTTTATCAATTTTCATTATGTGAATCGGTAATTGATGTAAATAACCAAGCGCTGAGTAGCCTGTGCCAAAGTCATCTAAACACAGTTTTACTTCAAGAGGCTCAAGGCCCTTAATGATTTTTGTTGCCAGCTCTAAATTGCCAATAAGGCCAGACTCTGTGATTTCTAAGCATAGTGAGCCAAGTGGCAATTTATATTGTTTGTATAAGGAATGTATTTGCGCTACAAAATCTAGGCTCGCAAAATGACGTGATGATACATTCACAGTAATGCGGCCAAATGCTTTTCCTTCACTCGTCCACTTTGCGATTTGCTTTGCAGCAAGCTCAAGCAAATGTAAATCTAGATTAATAATCTGGCCGGTGTCTTCTGCAACCGGAATAAAATCATTTGGCGAGACGAAGCCTTTACTTGGGTGGTGCCAGCGTACAAGTGCTTCAAAACCTACAACTCTTGTGTCTTGAATGGTAAAAATTGGCTGGTAGTAAAGCTCAAAATCGTCATGCTCAATACCATGCTGTAAATCATTTTCTATATCCGCATGATTTTTAAGTTTTTTACGCATGGTATTGTTGAAAAACTTAACCTTACCACGGCCAGATGACTTTGCCTCGTACATTGCTGCATCGGCATGCTGCAGTAGCTTGTATGCTTGATCGCGACTGCTTTCACAAAAGGCAACGCCTATACTGGTAGATGCTTGCAATAGGTGGCCGTCAATATTGAGAGGCTCTGTTAGTACCTGTTGAATGCGATCTAGAGCATCATTAATTTGTTGTTTATCGGTGATGTTTTCCATAAAGATGGCAAACTCATCCCCCCCTAAACGGGCAAAGGTATCGGTATTGCGAATGGTACCTAAGATCAACTCACAGATTTTTACCAAAAAGTGGTCGCCAACCTCATGACCTAATGAATCATTGATACTCTTGAAGCGGTCAAAGTCTAGATAGAGCAGGGCATGTTGGTGACGCTTATCGGCTCTTGCAAGGCGAAGGATCGCATGTTTAATACGTTCTATTAATAACGAGCGATTAGCAAGGCCGGTTAATTCGTCGTGAAGAGCGCGGTGCTCAAGCTCTTGTCTTGATAATTGACGATCTATTGCCATGCTAATTTGGCGGCTCACATACGTAAGTAAGGCACGGTCATGTTCGTCATAATGATAGCTTTTACTGTAACTTTGTACGGCGATAACACCACTAATGCGCTCATTTACTTTAAATGGCACACCCAGCCAAGACTCGGCCTGACGACCAACCATTTTAAAATGACCAGCATCAATATGCTGTTGAAATTCTTCTTTCGTAAAAAGTAAAGATTGGTCGATATTTAATAAGTAATAAGATGCGGTGTCTTTTAATTGTTCTTTCGATATTTTCTTATGCGCGTTAGAACGCACGCCTTCTTCGATAATGTAAACTAAATCAAGTACATCTAGTTGCTTGTCATACAGGCCAATGAAGAAGTTATCAGCCCTAAGTAAAGAGGTAATAATGCCGTGTAAAGATTCAAAGAAGCTATCTAGCTCGCTTGATTGATAGGTTAAGTTAGCAATTTGCAGCATCGAGCGTTCTAGCTTTTGCGCATCATTTAACTGCATCACAGTTTGCTGTAAGTCTTCTACGGTGCGAACTTGATTTATCTTGGCACTTAATAGATGCGCCACTGTTGATAAAATCTCTAAATGGGCGTCGTTGTAGTAATCTTTTTGCGGGTGCTCACAGTCAATGACACCCAGTACTTTTTCTTTATAAACTAATGGTACGCAAAGCTCAGAAAGAGCAGGGCGAGAGTCAGCGATATAACGTGGGTCTTCACTGACATCGCCAATCATTAACGGTTTACCAGTGCTTGCGACATACCCCGTAATACCTTGGTCAAAGCTAATTTCTGTTCGGTCGATATGGTAAGTATCGTGGCTGCTTGCTGTGCCAATAGACGCCATTTCTTTGAGGGTGCGAGTTTTGTCATCGGCTAGATAAATAACACACTCTATAAAACCTAGGCGGCTTACCACTTCTGACGTGACATACTCTAACAATTCTTCAACTGTGTCTAATTGCATCACAGATGATGAGAACTGATTAATAATATGTAGTTGGTCTGTTTTGACCTCAAGTGCAAAAGCAGCGTCTAAACTCTTAGGCATAGAATAAAAGGTAACCGAAATGTTGTATTAATTTATTACGTTAACCTACTATCAAACTATCCACAAAGTTATTTTCAAAAAAAACTGGAACTGGTGTAAACTAGGCACCTGAATATGAACTTGGGTAAATAAGCGAGGTTATTTGCTCAATGTTTACGCTATCCCCCTAACTTTAGCCGTGGAAACAAGCAATGTCAGATTTAAATTCGATGCAAACTCTAACAATTACACGCCCTGATGATTGGCACATTCATTTACGTGATGGCGAGCAACTCGTTGATACCGTTCGTGATGCTAGCCGTTATATGGGTCGCGCGATCATCATGCCAAACCTTGTTCCACCGGCAACCTGCACAGACACTGCGTTATCTTACTATGAGCGAATTAAAGCTGCGGGCCCACAAGGTAACTTTGAGCCATTAATGGTGCTTTACCTAACAGACAAAACTACACCAGAAGAAATCAAAAAAGCTAAAGCGACAGGTAAAATTGTTGCTGCTAAGTTGTACCCAGCTGGTGCGACGACCAACTCAGATTCGGGTGTAACATCAATCAAAAACATTTACCCTGTACTTGAGGCAATGCAAGAAGTAGGAATGTTGCTGCTAGTGCACGGTGAAGTAACCGATTCATCAATTGATATTTTTGACCGTGAGAAGGTATTTTTAGAAACAATTCTAGCGGACGTGGTAAATGACTTCCCGAGTCTTAAAATTGTGCTTGAGCACATCACCACGAAAGATGCAGTAGAGTTTGTTAATAATGCACCAGAGAATGTTGCTGCAACAATTACTGCTCATCACCTTCTTTATAACCGTAATCATATGCTAGCAGGTGGTATTCGCCCGCATTATTACTGCTTACCTATTTTAAAGCGTAACATTCACCAGCAAGCGTTAATTGGTGCTGCAACAAGCGGCAGCAAAAAATTCTTCTTAGGTACTGACTCTGCACCACATTACAAAGACAAAAAAGAAGCGGCCTGTGGTTGTGCCGGTGCATATACTGCACATGCAGCTATTGAGCTTTATGCAGAAGCGTTTGAAGAAGCGGGTGCTTTAGACAAGCTTGAAGGTTTTGCGAGTCACTTTGGCCCTGACTTCTATGGTATGCCACGAAACCAAGATACAATTACACTAGTTAAAGAGAGCTGGACAGTACCAGCAAGCTATAAACTAGGTGATTCAGAAGTGGTACCAATCAAAGCAGAAGCGCAAATGGATTGGCAAGTTAAGTAAGTTTTAGCAAGCTATAAATTGAGATTTAAAAGCCCATCTATTTGATGGGCTTTTTTCATTGATAATTAATTGTTTATAAATAGTACTGTCATATATTTTTGTTTAGGCAGTTGACCTTAAAATTATTTTCGATTAATAGAGCTAAAAGCAATTTAATGTGTTAGTCTTAAATTGCTTTGAGTTTTTGCGTATTGAATTTACGGATAATGTGCGGCTGTACGGTTACCGGTTTGGTTATTGGTTCTTCCTGTACTTTACCCCAAGTTTTTTGGGCATTCACTCAGGGAGGATAGAGCCATTATGGCTGAATTTTAATAATTGACTTACAGGAAAATTTGGTATGTCAAACACGGTTACTGGTAAAGTTAAGTTCTTCAACGAAGCTAAAGGCTTCGGTTTTATTGAACAAGAAAATGGCCCTGATGTATTCGTACACTTCAGCGCTATCACAGGTACAGGCTTCCGCACTCTAAGCGAAGGTCAGCAAGTATCTTTCGGCATCAAACAAGGTCAAAAAGGCCCTGAAGCTGAGAACGTAGAAGTAGCATAATTAATTATGCGAACCTAAGCATTTTGGTGAAACAGTTTCTGTTTCACCAAAAATTCATTTTTATCTCCTGCCAAACCCCGAGTTTTAACTCTCTATAAATAGTCATAAACTGTACCGAAATTATATTCCTCCAAAGGCATTGTTTAAGACTAAATTAATCAGCCAATAAGCTAGAACTTCGCATTCTATGTCCTAAAAGCTACTCTCCATAACTAAAGTATTATATGCTGTACCGATAGGATTTATTTAACATGACATCACCCGTTATGTTTAGTTTGTAGTTTTAATCGAACTCGAAAGTGAGCAGCTAAAAAAGTTTATAGTTATTTTTCACCAATCTAGAAATAACCCGCTAAACTTAAATTATCCACATGTGGAATAAATGCTGAGTAACTTATACTTGTTTGATGAAATATAATGAAGGTTTGCTAATCGATGAGCATAGGAAACAATATACTTTTGGTAGACGACCACCCGATGGTAGCAACAGCAATTAAAATGGTACTCGCTAAGTCTACACTAGTTAACGAAGTACAAGCTGTTGGAAGTCAAAAGGAAGCATTGCAGTTTTTAAAAAGTAATAATGTAGCGCTGGCAATTTTAGACATTGAGTTAGAAGACTCAGATGGCTTTAGTTTATATAAGCGCGCAGTCAGTAGTGGGTTTACTGGCAAAGTATTGTTTTTATCTGCTAAGCAAGACAAACATATTATTCGCACTGCAGCAAAGCTAGGCGCTCAAGGATTTGTTAACAAGGCCGAAAGCCTTGAAGATATCTCCTCCGCAGTTGAAATGATTTTGCGTGGCTATACTTTCTTTCCACAAGAGCACCTAATAGCGTCTGAAAAAGACATAGACGAGTTACTCACTGAACGTGAACTCGCAGTGATGAATTATCTACTACAAGGCTTATCAAACAAAGATATTGGTGAAAAACTTTTCATCAGTAATAAAACGGTAAGTACATACAAAGCGAAAATATTTGAAAAACTTGAAGTTGATTCAATTATCTCTCTCGCTAAGCTAGTTAAAGACCGCGCCGTATTTTAACTCTCTCACCCGTAGCGGTGAGAGATTTCAACTCTCTCATTCTTGTGTTTAGTGTCTGATTTGGCTGCTTATTGAGCGGTTAGATGTATTGAGTGCATAAAAATTCTTCAAAACAGATTTTTTAGATGAACAAAGTGAATTTTTTTTTCATTTTTCTTCAGCACTTTCAGATTTCATAAAATGTTACATTTATGTTTAAGGTTGAACCTAATATGAATGCAATGTTCGCCAGTAAAGGGCTATAGAAGTACCACATGAATACCTCTGTTATATTTTTGTTAATTCATTGTTTTGGTTATTTTCATCTCAACGACGAGTCACCAAATTTTTCCGATGAAAGCCGAACATCAAGTTGACAGACTCTGAAGCATTTAGCATTATTGGAGAGTTGATATCTATTAAAAGATATCAGGGTTGTCCTCTTCGGAGGATAATTAAATTATAAAAGTAACATTACTTAATTGGTTGGGAACTATGTCTGTTAAAATCAGAAAGAGTCTTGTAGCATCAGCGTTGGTTGGCGCTTTTGCATTTGCAAGCAGCAATGTGATTGCAGATCCTTTGAAAGATGTGCAAGATGCAGGTCAACAAATTCAAAAGGCTGCTGTTAAGTCTCAAACTAAAATTGACAATGTATATGGTCAAACTCAAGAGCTAATCGCTGAGTACCGTAGCGTTGTTGACGAAACTGAGCTAATGAAGGTTTACAACGATCACGTAGCACGTTTGGTCGCTGACCAAAACGCTTCAATCGAATCGTTTGACCGTCAAATCGCAACTATCGATAACACGAAACAAAACGTTGTGCCTTTGATGTATCGCATGATCGATACGCTTGAGCAATTCATCAAAGCGGACGTTCCGTTCAATCTTGAAAACCGTCTTGCACGTGTTGAAAGACTTCGTGACATCATGGCGTCAGCATCAGTTACTACATCTGAAAAATTCCGCCAAGTTCTTGAAGCTTACACTGTTGAAACTGCATACAGCTCAGCTGTAACTGCTTCTCAAGGTACTCTTGAGATTGATGGTAAGAGCATCAACGTTGACTTCGGTCGTTTAGGTCGTATCACTTACGTAGCTCAGTCTTTTGACCTTAAGCACGCGTGGGTGTGGGATAACAACACTAAACAGTGGAAAGAATTAGGTGAAGAATACCTAAAACCTGTTAAAGAAGTTATCCGTATGGCGCGTAAACAAGCGACATTAGAACTTGTTAAACTACCAATTTTTGGCGCGGAGTAATCAATAATGAAGAAACTATTTAAAGGTTTTGCTGTTGCAGCAGTACTATCTGTTTCTGCAGGTACCGCGCTTAATGCACACGCAAACACTGATGCTTTAGACAAAATTCTTGAGCAAGTTAAGCAAGAACGTATCTCTGAAGGCAAATTAAATAAGCAACGTGAACAAGAGTTCCTTTCAGCTCGTGCTGACAAGCAAGCGTTACTTAACAAAGCTAAAAGCGACCTAGCTGCTGAAAAAGCACGTGGTGACCGTTTAGCTAAAGAATATGCTCAAAACGAAAATACTTTAGCAGAAAAAGAGCAAGCTCTTTTAAATGCTCAAGGTACATTAGGTGAGATGTTCGGTGTTGTACGTCGTGCAGCTGCTGATGCAATCGGTTCAATCGAAGCATCACTTGTTTCAGCTGAAAAACCAGGACGTGCTGAAGTACTTCGCTCACTAGCTGCTGCGAAAGAACTTCCAACTGTTCGTGAACTAGAAGAGCTTTGGATTTCTCTTCAAACTGAAATGACTGAGTCAGCTAAAGTTTCAACTTTCGAAACTGAAGTTGCAGGTCTTGACGGTTCATCTTCTGTGAAGAAAGTAACTCGTATCGGTAACTTCAACTTAGTAACTGACGACGGTTATTTAATCTACTCTCCAGAAACTAAAGCGATTCAACCTCTAGGTAAGCAACCTGATAGCTACATCCTAGCTGGTATCAGCGATTTAGAAGGTACTTCTGCAGATAACTATGCTGGCGTATACATCGACCCGACTCGTGGCGCGATCTTACGTATCAACACGCAGAAGAAATCACTAATGGAATACTACGAGCAAGGTGCTGAAGTAGGTTACATCATCACATTACTATTAATTGTTGGTCTACTTATCTTCATCGTTCGTTTCATTGATCTTGCGCTCACTAGCACTAAGATTAAGAGCCAGCTTAAAAACCTTTCTACTCCGAATACAAACAACCCACTGGGTCGTATTCTTAAGGTATACGCTGACAACAAGAATCAAGACGTTGAAAACCTTGAGCTTAAACTTGACGAAGCAATCCTACGTGAAACGCCTCGCATCGAAGCTGGTATCAACATCATCAAGATCTTGGCAGCAATCGCTCCATTACTAGGTCTACTAGGTACGGTAATCGGTATGATCCTTACGTTCCAAACAATCACATTGTTCGGTACAGGTGATCCGAAGATCATGGCTGGTAATATCTCTCTAGCACTTGTTACTACAGCGTTAGGTCTAATTGCAGCTCTACCACTTATCCTACTTCACTCAATTGTTGCGGGTCGTAGTAAGTCGGTTTTACATGTCCTTGATGAGCAAAGCGCTGGTATCATCGCTGCTCACGCGGAGAAGGAGAAAGCCTAATGCTAGTCCTGATGGAGATCTGGGAATCTATCAGGGATTTTGTTGGCACAGGCGGCCAGGTATTATACGTGGTCGCGATAGCACTCTTTCTTATGTGGGTTTTAATGATTGAGCGCTATTGGTTCCTACTAGCTGAGTTTCCTCGTATGACGAAGAACATTGTAGCTCAGTGGGATGCCCGCCAAGACACTACGTCTTGGTACGCACACAGAATCCGTGAAGCATGGATTTCTGAAGCGTCTGAAAAATTAGATCAGCGTATGTTGTTGATTAAGACATTAGTAGCTGTTTGTCCTTTAATCGGCTTATTAGGTACTGTAACGGGTATGATCGCGGTTTTCGAAACCATGGCTACTCAAGGTACTGGTAACGCACGTTTAATGGCATCAGGTATTTCAATGGCAACAATCCCAACAATGGCTGGAATGGTTGCGGCACTATCTGGAGTATTCTTTAGCTCACGTCTAGAAGCGAGAGCGAGAATGGCGAAAGCTAAACTTGTAGATAGCATGCCTCATCACTAGAGAGAGAATTAAATATGGCACGTAAACAACGTTTTCGTGAAGAAGAAGAAGCAGCGGTTGACATGACGCCAATGCTTGACATCGTATTTATCATGCTTATTTTCTTTATCGTAACTACATCGTTCGTTAAAGAGGCTGGTATCGAAGTCAATAAACCTAAAGCAGCTGCAGCTACGAAGCAAAAAAATGCAAACATTTTTGTTGCTATCCGCGCTGACGGTGCGATCTGGATTGATAAACAACAAGTAGACGTTGAGCGTGTATCAGCTAAGCTTGAAAGTTTATTAGCAGAACAACCTACTGAAGTTGTAATTTTGCAAGCTGATAAAGAAGCAAAACACGGCGTAGTAGTTAAAGTTATGGACCAGATCAAAGCGACGGGTGATAACCTTAAAATTTCAATAGCTGGAGATCAGTAATGATTCGTTTTCTGTTTTCACTGATTGCAGGTGGGGCAGTTACTTTCGGCTTGTTCTACTTCATGGCGTACCTCATCTCCGGTGGAGCTGATCGTGCGACTGAACAAAAAGAACAGATTGTAGTCGAAATTATGACGAATCCGCCTGAATCTAAGGTGCAGGAGAGGAAGCGTGTTCCGCCTCCGCCTCCGCCACCGCCAAAGCAGCCGCCTAAGCCGCAGCCGCCTCAGCCGGAAAACAGCAACCCGAACACTGGTGGTTTGTCATTTAATATGCCAAGCATCGATGTGGGTAGCACAGCTGGTGGCCTAAGTGGTCCAGGTGCATTTGGACGTGATGGTGACGCGACACCTATCGTTCGTATTGAACCAAAATACCCTACGCAAGCAGCGCGTGATGGTAAAGAAGGTTGGGTACAACTTTCATTCACTATCAATGAAGTGGGTGGTGTAGAAGATGTTCAAGTGATCGACGCAGATCCTAAACGTATCTTCGACCGCGAAGCTAAACGTGCGCTACGTAAGTGGAAATACCGTCCGAAAATCATCGATGGTAAACCACAGAAGCAATTTGGTCTTCAAGTACAATTAGACTTTAAACTTAACCAAGGCAACTAAGGAGGCGAGTAATGAGAAATTTATCTAAAGTAACTGCACTTGCGCTTCTTATGTCTCTATCAGGTGTAGCTTTCACTGCACCTGCTTTAGCGGCGCCAGATTACGCGAAAATTGAAGCGCGTAAAAAAGCAAAAACTAAAGTTATGGGCGAGCGCGTTGGTAAGAAAGTTATTAAAGCGTTTGACTTGTACAATGAAGATAAGCTTGATGAAGCGATTGCACTACTTAAAGAAATTGATCCTTCAGATGATTTCGATAAGGCAACGGTTGATCGTTACTTAGGCCAAATGTACGCTCAAAAAGAGCAGTACCAATTGGCTATTAAGCACATCTCAGCGGCAGTTAAGCCTGACGTTTTAAACTTTGCTGACCAAGAGCAAGGCCTAAAACTTCTAGGTGATATGTACGCGGGTACTGAGCAATATGCAAAAGCAAAAGAAGCTTATGCAGCTTGGATGGACTTCACAGGTGAGGAAGACGACAAAGTTTATACACGTATTGCGCAAGCAAACTACGAGCTAAAACTTTACAAAGACGTACTTCCTGCTGCAGACAAAGCAATCGAATTGGCAAAAGAACCTGCTAAAGCTTCTTACCAATTAAAGTTAGCTGCCTATTTTGAACTTAAACAGTACAAAAACATGGTAGCAGTAGCTGAAGAGATTGTTCGTGTTTGGCCTGAAGACAAAAAAGCCTGGGTTGGTTTAGGTAAATACTACCTACAAACCGAAGACTTCAAGAAAGGTCTAGCGACCATGGAAGTTGCCTACAAAAATGGCTATTTTGAAAACGAAGTTGAATACAAAGTACTTTCTAACTTCTATTCGTTAAATGATATTCCTTACAAAGCAGCAGTCGTGCTTGAAAAGGCAATCAACGAAGAAAAAGTTAAGCGTAACAAGCAAAATATCAGTGCAGTGGCATCTAACTACCACCGTTCTAAAGATATTGAAAAAGCAGCTAAATACTATGAAGAAGCGGCTAAATTTGATGACGATGCAGAGCTTTATCGCAAAGCGGGTTCATTACTTTTACAATCGCAAAACTATAGTGCAGCCGTTGTTCGTTTGAACAAGGCATTAGAGTTAGGTTCTGACAAAAAAGGAACTATCTACTCTGATTTAGCTGAAGCTTACTACTACCAAGAGAAGTACAAGCAAGCTTACAACGCTATCACTAAAGCAATGGATGATCCGCGCACGCGTCGTTTCGCGAAGAGCTGGTCAACCTTCATCAAAGATAAAGCCGCTCGTAACGGTGTAAAAATCTAATTGATGTTGTTTTAAATTAAAAAGCCCCTCTGGGGCTTTTTTTATGGAATTTTAAAATGCTAAGACAGATCGTATTATTAGTTGTCGCAAGTGTGATGCTGATAGCTTGCTCTGAGCAAACATCAGGTTTCAAAACATTTCGTGAAGGGCAGCAAGCGCTGCAAACTATTAATAATTTATTATCGACTCAAGAACAGCAAAGTGAAGCTGCTAGCTGGCCTTTCTCAGAAAGTTATTTGCAAGCGCGTCATCAAGCTTATCAAGGACTAAAAGCGATTAAGTTAGATGTGTCACAACATGCGCAATTAAATTATTTAATTATTGCTGAGCGTTATCCTGAGCGTTACTTTGTATGGCCTGTACAACGTGATGTTATTAGCCAAGCTCGTTCATTAGATGACTACTCAGTAAATGCACTAGCTAACTGGCTAGAGTTAGTTGAAACGCAGTTAATTGCAGCTGAGCAAAGCAATCTGAAATTAAATAAAATCGAATTAACGCTTTTACATAATATGGTCAAATCGCACCTTGATAATAGCGATGACAGTGTACAAGCAGCACTAAACAAACTTAATCAATATTTAACTCAGTATAAACCGCGTACAAAACTTGGTTTAGTTGGTTTGGCAAACGGTAAAGATTGGTATCAAAGTAAACTTAATTACTTTAGTGGTGAAACTAAGCCACCTTTAAATTGGTTAAGTGAGATACAGGCTTCGTTAAAGCAATCGCAGAGTGCAGATTTTGTATTACCTGTATCAGACTCTCACGCTAAACCATTAGTAATGAATTATTTTGTAGAAAATCATCAGCACACAGGCCTTGATTGGCAGCTTGATTATCTCGACCCGCTCAAAAGTAAGCGTAAATTAACACAAGGGGAGCAATATTTCTGGCAAGTTATGATGGAAACTGACTTAGGTATTCATTATCACACGTGGAGTGAACAGCAAGCACGTGTCAACTTGATGAAGCGTTTAGGTGTAGATCAGCAGCAAGCTGATTGGTTAATTGAGGATATCGTGCTTTATCCTGCGATGAGCTTTATTTTTATAAATTAGTACAGCGCTGCGCTCTATGGAGCGCAACGTCGACAGCGTTGGCTTGCAGGATCTGCAAGTAAACGTTCGTCATCAATTTTTTCTTCACAATCACAGCAATAGCCATACTGCCCAATATCGATTTGGCATAGTGCTGCTTCTAACTTTTCTATTCGAGCAATCAATATTTGATACTCAGAACCGAGATTATTTGCTGTCAGCTCTAACCAGTCTGAAGGGGGATTATCCTTGAGTTGCGATAGCAGTTGCTGATGATAGGCTTGATCAGAATTAGCCAGCATATCGAGTAAACGTTGTCTAACCTGCGCAAGTTCCGCAGATAACTTTGTTTGAATTTCAGTATTGTTCATCGCTTTTCTTCCAAGTGGGCAATACTGGTATTATCAAACAAAATCGATTTGCTAATTATGATTTGTATCAATACTCGGCGCTTTCGCGTACTTTCTTAGTACATCTGCAACTTCATCTTTGGCTTTTAGACGGCGGATCTCATCAAAAAGTGCGTTAGCTTGTGGGTATTGGCGTTTTAAATAGCCGAGCCACTGCTTAGTACGAGAAGCAAAATACTTTTCACATTTGCTCTCGTCTTGATGCATAGATGAATGAATAATGTGGTATATCACATGCTCCCATAACATCGGAGTGTAATGCTCGTTTTCTGCATGAGATTTTATTTGTTTTGCTAAATCAGGCATCGCTAATGCACCACGACCAAGCATTAAATCTTGGCAATGACTGCGCTTTTGACAAAGCATGGCATCTTCAACTTGCCAAATTTCGCCGTTAGCAACGACCGAAATATTTTTATCTTTGATCAATGGCGGGATTTTTTCCCAATATGCCGGTGGGTTGTAACCATCTCTTTTAGTTCTGGCATGAATAGCAAGACTTGAAGCACCAGCGCTAACAACAGCATCAACAATTTCTTGGCTATTACTATCATCATCAAAACCAAGCCTAATTTTGGCACTAACTTCATGGCAAGGGTCAACAGCATCACGTACGGTTTTAATAATTTCGTACATGTGTTCAGGATCTTTTAACAGTACCGCACCACCTTTACTTTTGTTCACTGTTTTAGCAGGGCAACCAAAATTTAAGTCGATACCATGCGAGCCTAGGCGTATTGCTTTGACAGCATTTGCTGCCAAAGCATCGGCAACTTGACCTAGCAACTGAATACGCACTGGCGTACCTGCACGGGTATAGCCTCCTGTTTTTAGCTCAGGACAATAGCGATGAAACACGCGTTCGGGTAGTATGTCTTCAACGACACGAACAAACTCTGTTACGCATAAATCAAATCCACCTAAATCAGTTAGGAGTTGTCGCATTTTAAAATCCACAACGCCTTCCATCGGTGCTAAAACTAGTCGCATGATACCTGTTAACTCATCAAAAATTAGGACGCGTATTCTAGCTGTTCTGGATTGTTTTATAAATCGTAATTTGCATTCTTGGCACTTTCAGAAAATAATTATAAAAATTTTGAAAGTAATTTTTAGTTCTCGGGTCTTGTTTAATAACCCTTTATAAAAAAGAGAGTCATCGAATGAACACAGTTAAGAAAAATTCAATTGCATTAACATTAGGTGCGGTTGTAGTAGGTGCGTCAAGTTTTGCAGCCACTGATGCCAGTGCAAACCCATTTGAATTTCAGCAAATGCAAGCAGGCTATCAACTAGATGCCGCAGAAGGTAAATGTGGTGAAGGTAAATGCGGCGGCGATAAAAAAGCCGAAAAAGAAGGCAAATGTGGCGAAGGTAAATGCGGCGCAGACAAAAAAGCAGCTAAAGAAGGCAAGTGCGGCGAAGGTAAATGTGGCGCAGACAAAAAAGCAGCTAAAGAAGGCAAGTGCGGCGAAGGTAAATGTGGCGCAGACAAAAAAGCAGCTAAAGAAGGCAAGTGCGGCGAAGGTAAATGCGGCGCGGACAAAAAAGCAGCTAAAGAAGGAAAGTGCGGCGAAGGTAAATGTGGCGCGGACAAAAAAGCAGCTAAAGAAGGAAAGTGCGGCGAAGGTAAATGTGGCGCAGACAAAAAGAAAGCTAAAGAAGGTAAGTGTGGTGAAGGAAAATGTGGTTCTAACCACTAAACGCTTATTTAGCTTTTAAAAGGGCCGTAAAGGCCCTTTTTAGTAGGAGGTAGTATGTTAAAAGAATCAGTAGCTGATTTTGGGCAGGTTGGTTTAGGTTTGCGCCGAGAAATGCTTGATGAAATGCTCATTGATGTTCCAAAACCCATTGAGTTTTTAGAAGTTGCACCAGAAAATTGGCTCAAGCTAGGCGGGCGTTTTGGAAAACAATTTAAACAGCTTACCGAACAACATGCCTTTGTATGCCATGGTTTATCGTTATCAATTGGCTCACCTGCAGCGCTTGATATTGACTTTGTGCAATCGCTTAAAACTTTCTTTAAAGAGCATAATATTCGTTTATTCAGCGAACACTTAAGCTACTGCTCGGGCGAAGGGCATATGTACGATTTAATGCCCATTCCGTTTACTGAAGATGCAATTAAACATGTGGCCTCTCGTATTAGGCAAGTACAAGATATTCTAGAGCAGCCAATTGCCATCGAAAATGTCTCTTACTATGGCGCGCCCGGCCAACAAATGACTGAACTTGAGTTCACTAATGCGGTGTTAGAAGAAGCGGATTGTAAACTACTGCTCGACGTGAATAACATTTATGTTAATTCGATTAATCATGGTTATGACGCAGAGCAATTCTTAGCGGCGTTACCAACAAAACGTATTGCCTATGGGCATGTTGCGGGCCACTACACTGAGGCAGAAGATTTACTGGTTGATACCCATGGTGCGCCAGTTATCGATCCTGTTTGGCAATTACTTGAAAAAGCTTATGAAGTTCATGGGGTATTTCCCACCTTATTAGAACGAGATTTTAATATTCCGCCGATGAGTGAGTTATTAGCTGAACTGAAAACCATTGAAGCACTACAGCAAACAGCCAACAAACAAAACCAAGCAAGGGTGAAACACAGTGCCTAATCATTTTACCCAAGTGCAGCAAGCGTTTATGGCGCATATCCGCGACCCTCAGCAACATGCTAAGCCTAGTGATGTTGAAGAGCGCCGTATGGCGATTTATCGCGACTTATTTTTTAACAATGTGGATGGCTTTGTTAGCTCTGCGTATCCAGTACTAAAAAGTTTATATTCAGAGCAAGCTTGGCATGGCCTCGTTAGACAGTTTTTTAGCCAGCATGATTGTAAATCACCTTATTTTTTAGATATTGCAGGGGAGTTTTTGGCCTTCCTTGCTAATGACTATGAAGTGCAAAGCGATGATCCCGCGTTTATGTTAGAGCTAGCGCACTATGAATGGGTTGAGCTTGATGTATCGGTTGCTCAAGAGGTGCCAGAAGAAGTGAGCTTATCGGCTCATCAAGTGACAAGCTCTGCATTATTCTTAAGTTCGCTTGCGCGTAACTTGAGTTACAGTTTTCCTGTTCATACCATTAGTGTAGATAATCAACCAAGTGAACCCGCGGCACAACCAAGTTACTTTGTGGTTTATCGTGATAGCGATGACGAAGTACAGTTTTTATCGACAAATGCGATGACTGCATTACTTCTTAATATCATAGAATCTCAGCCGGGTGCAGATTTAAATGATATATGCCAAGCAGTTGCAGAGCATGCGCCTCAATTTAGCCAGGAGCAGCTGTATCAGGGAGCGCTCAATACCTTAAGTGCCATGGCAGAGCGCGGCATTGTGGTGACTAATACATTGGTTTAAAAATCGGCTAAAGCTCTTTATTGATGAGGGCAGTTCGACTATTATGTGCGCCTTATTTTGTCGTGCTTAAATAAAGGTAGTAACTATGTCGAATGATAAAGACTTTAAAGATCCGTTCAATGCAACTTATTTCATTGCGTTTTTAGCTGTATTCGGTGGCATTGGCTGTCTAAACGCTATTCTTGGTTGGATCACTTCTTTATCTTAATCTGCGTAAGCAAATTTAAGACAATAGGCTGCATAATGCAGCCTTTTTTATAGTTGATATTTCTTGTTAAGTGATTAATTTCGAAACTTGCTACCGACTTTCCCCTAAGGTGATGTTATACTCTCGAGCTTTGTTAGATAAACTTTTTGAGCAGTATAATTATGACTCAAGCAACTTCAACGCTCATCAAACAGAGCATTGCAACGATCGCTGATTACCCAAAGCCGGGCATTATGTTCCGCGACGTAACAACTTTAATGGCTAATGCTGACGCATTTAAAGCAACTATCGACAGCTTTATTGCAGCATATAAAGACCAAGGTTTTACAAAAATCATCGGTACTGAATCTCGTGGCTTTATCTTTGGTGCACCACTTTCTTATGCACTAGGTATTCCATTCATTCCAGTTCGTAAACCAGGAAAACTTCCTCGCGAAGTGATTTCACAAAGTTACCAATTAGAGTATGGTGAAGATATTCTTGAGCTTCATACAGACGCAATTGTCCCTGGCGATAAAGTGTTACTGGTAGATGACTTACTGGCGACAGGTGGCACAATCGAAGCAACTGCAAAATTAGTTGCTAAACTAGGCGGTAACGCAACTGATGCCGCATTTGTTGTTTCTTTACCTGAGCTGGGTGGTGAGCAACGAGTTGCTGATATGGGCATCAAAATCTTAAAGTTGGTTGAATTCGAAGGCGAATAATTAATGAGTTATCAGGTTCTAGCAAGGAAATGGCGACCACAAACCTTTCACGAGTTAGTGGGGCAGTCTCATGTTAAACAGGCATTGGTTAATGCATTAACACAAAATAGACTCCATCATGCTTATCTCTTTACTGGAACCCGTGGGGTGGGTAAAACAACCATTGCACGTATATTCGCTAAAAGCCTCAACTGCGATAAGGGTATCTCTGCTGAGCCATGCGGCCAATGTTCAAGTTGTACTGACATTGAAGCAGGCCGTTATATCGATTTGTTAGAAATCGATGCGGCATCACGTACCAAAGTAGAAGATACCCGCGAAATCCTTGATAACGTTCAATACGCACCAACACGTGGTCGTTACAAGGTATACCTAATCGATGAAGTTCACATGCTGTCAAAGCATAGTTTCAATGCATTACTTAAAACATTGGAAGAGCCGCCAGAGCATGTGAAGTTTTTATTAGCGACAACCGATCCGCAGAAACTGCCAGTGACGATTTTATCGCGTTGCTTACAGTTTAATTTAAATGCTTTGTCGCAATCAGAAATTCATGATCAGCTTGCCCATGTTCTTAATCAAGAGCAGCTAAGTTTTGATGATAAATCATTGTCTATTTTAGCTAAGGCAGCCGATGGTAGTATGCGTGATGCACTGAGTCTTACAGACCAAGCAATTGCGCAAACCAATGGCAATATTAATCATCAGGCTGTGCAAACTATGCTTGGCTTGATGGATACTCAATATAGCCAAACCATGTTAGCAGCGTTATTGTGCCAAGATGGCGATGCATTACTTCAAGAAGTAAAAGCGGTCGTTAGCCGAAACCCTAACTTTGTAGCTTTGCTCGACGATTTAATTGCCTTGACGCATCTTATTCAGCTTGTGCAACTTGTGCCTAGTGCAGCGGCACTTGATGATACTAACCGAGATTTTATTGAGCAGGTGGCACAAACCACTGATGCACAGCAGATGCAGGTTTACTACCAATTGCTATTAAATGGTAAAAAAGATTTGCAATGGGCACCCGATGCTAAACTTGGCTTTGAAATGATCATGTTGCGACTGCTTGCATTCCAACCTACGCAATTTGCACAAAGCCAAACACCAACGAATACCCAGCAACAGGTTAAGCCAAGTGGTGCCGGTGCACTGCGTGATATTTTGAAAAAATCTACGGCGCAACGTGAACAAGCAGCTTCAGAGCAAGCACCAGTTGCACATAGCTCTGCACAGACAACTGCTGTTCCTTCAGAGCCTCAGCCAACACAAGCTGAGCCTATTCAAGCAGCCAAGGCAGAAACGGTACATAGCCATGAGCCTGCCCTGCAAGTTGAAGCAACAGCAGAAGAGCAGCCTGATGTTGGTCAACAGCCTCAGCAATCTGTTGAAACTGCAATGGCCGCTGAAGTTCAACCAGCGCCTCAACACCAAGAGCAAAGCCACTCAGAGCAAGTGCCTGCAGATGAGTACTCATCACCAGAGTATTCTTCGCAAGATTATATGGACGATCATGATGCGCAAATGGACCCATCACTTGCTGCGCAATACGATGATGTCATGAATAGCGCCTATGATCAGGGCTTTACTGCCAATGAAGCATCTGCGCCTCAGCAACAGCAAACTGCACCTGCACAATTACAACAGCAGCAAAGTCAGGCGCAGTCGGCCATTGCTCGTATTTTACAAGATCGCAATATTTCAGGTGCCGGGCGTTTAAGTGGTGCACCAACGCAAACTCATGCTAAAGCAGAACCACAGCCTGAAGCTAAGCCCAAAGCAGAGCCGCCAGCGCAACAAAGCACAGCCACGACCAATATTCAGTCTCAGCAGCAAGCAATGGCTGCTGAAGTAAAAAAGCCCATCCCCCAGCAAACGGGGGAGAGCAGTAGTAAAGTAAAAAAAGTCGACTTTCGAGAAAAGCATCAAACAATCACCGAAAACTTAGCGCCAGAGTTACTTGAGCAGATCAATCCACAAAAAGCGCCAGAGCCAGTAGTTGAAGAAGCCAGTATTCCGATACCTGATGATTTTGAAAGCCCGATCAGCAGTATTAAATTTGCACACGAACAAGACGAATGGGCGTATTTAATTAAACGCATGGGACTGGGTGGTCGCATGCGCCAATTTGCGCTGCATTCAATCTTTACCAAGCAGAATAATCAGCTGCACATTGAAGTTGATTCATCACAGCGCCATTTAGATAGCGCAGTGCTTAGACAAAAGCTCAATGCCGCATTAAGTGAAATTTACGGCCATAATGTTGAGCTTAGTATCGAGTTTGCTGATGGCGTAATTGATTCACCGTACTTGATTCAACAAAAAATTGATGCGGGACGTCATCAACAAGCGATTGATGTAATAAATAGCGATGAAAATATAGTGCAATTTCAACAGTTATTTAGCGCTATAATCGATGAAAACAGTATTCAGGCATTGTAATTAGTTACAATAGCCCTTATCTTCATGCCAATTAAAGTAGTTTAGAAAGAGAGACAGTTATGTTTAAAGGTGGAATGGGTAACATGATGAAGCAAGCGCAGCAAATGCAAGAGCGCATGCAAAAAGCCCAAGAAGAAATCGCAAACCTTGAAGTTGTAGGTGAAGCAGGTGCAGGCCTAGTTAAAGTAACTATGCTTGGTAACCACAATGTTCGTCGTGTTGAATTAGATGACAGCCTAATGGAAGACGACAAAGACATGATCGAAGATTTATTAGCGGCAGCGTGTAATGATGCTGTTCGTCGTGTTGCTGAAGAAACTCAAGAGCGCATGAGCAAAGTAACTGGCGGTATGCAATTACCACCAGGTATGAAAATGCCATTCTAAGTGATTTTGTATGCAACTATCTCCTAGTTTAACACAGCTAATTGAAGCGCTACGATGCCAGCCGGGCATAGGTCCTAAGTCGGCACAGCGCATTGCTTTTCATTTGCTTGAGCGTGACCGTCAGGGTGGTAAACAGCTTGGCCATGCGTTAACCAAGGCAATGGATGAAGTAGGGCATTGTCAATCTTGTCGTACTTTTACAGAGCAAGCTGTATGCGATATTTGTTCAAGTGTTAAACGCCAAGATAGTGGTTTATTGTGTGTGGTCGAATCACCAACCGATGTACTCGCTATTGAGCAAACTGGTCAATACCAAGGTCTCTACTTTGTTTTAATGGGTCACTTGTCGCCAATTGATGGCATAGGACCAAAAGAAATTGGCCTTGATATTCTTGAAAGCAAGTTGCAGCAAGGCGGCATTAATGAGGTGATCCTCGCGACCAATCCAAGTGTTGAAGGTGAAACCACTGCCCACTACATTGCTGAGCTTTGTCATAAGTATCAGGTAGGTGCATCTCGAATTGCTCACGGTGTCCCTGTTGGTGGTGAACTCGACTTACTCGATGGTATGACATTGATGCACGCATTTAGCGGACGACGCGCCGTAAACCAAAATTAATACCGAAAATGGTATCAAAAGCCTGCTTTAAGCAGGCTTTTTTGTGTATAGCCCCCCAATTTAGCCGTAAATTTAATTTTTTGCCTTGAAGTTCAAAAAGCCTGCCCCATATAAAGAGTCATAGTGCAGATTAGACACTTTGTTAATTGGAGATTTACACAATGACTGCAGCACAAAAAGAAACATTAGGCTTTCAAACAGAAGTCAAACAACTATTAAACCTGATGATTCATTCAATTTAGTCATTCAGAACAATTAATTACCTCTCCGCAACAAACCTTCTTATTATATAAAATTCAATACGTTACATCGATTTTAAACGGCTTTAATCCGCACTGTTAACGACTGAAAAGAACTGTTATGCTTGGCAAGCGCGTACCAAGCTGTGTACCATAAATTTAAAACGGCAAATTTGGTACGCATTTGGTACACAGTTAGAGCGTGAGCATAATGAAAATAACAGCTGCAAAACTTAAAAGCATAAGTGGGAAACCTTATAGCGGAAAGCCTGAAGTCTCTGATGGTGATAATTTGTCACTGCGTATTTCACCTAAAGGAAAGATCACGTTTCAGATTAGATACAGGCTAAAAGGTAAGCCTGCACGTTATAAGATAGGCACATACCCTGAAATGAGCTTGGCGAATGCAAGAGAGGAATGCGAACGTCAAATGACTCAGGTTAGAAAAGAGTTAGATCCGCGGAACATGAAAGCGGTAAATAATGTCAGCATTGTTGAAACAGAAAACCCTACTTTAATTGACGCAATTAATTTTTGGTACGCACAATACTGCGTCAACATGCGCGATCGCCCACAAGAAATTTATAACCGTATCGTTTCCTGTATTAATGACGATTGGCGCAATCAATACGTTGCTGAAATTAGTAAGCATCACTTTTCTGTTCTATTTAAGCAAATGAATACCGATAGTATTGCTGCTGGCCGTGGCGATGGTTTTGCTTTTAACTCTATCATTGAGCTGCGTTCAGCTTTGCGTTTTTGTTTGAGACAAGCTTATATAACGAATGCTGAATTTGAGGCATTGCGTCCTGGTGACTTTGCGAATGATTACCAACCAAGAGAGCACTTCTTAACAATAAATGAGTGCCGACTTATTTGGTCTAATATTGACAACCTTGCTCTTACTGATAGAAACAAAGTTATCCTTAAATGCGCTATGATTTTTGGTTGTCGTATTAGTGAAGTGTATACAGCACATAAAACTGATTTTGATTTAGAAGAGAAATTATTCACCGTTAGGCGTGAAAATACTAAAGGTAAAACACAGTCAATTGTTAGACCTATCCCTGACATTTTGATTGATGACCTTCAATATCTAAAAGATCTTAGTCCTGGCTTCATTCACATGTTCCATAATCGTGGAGGGGATAAGCCGGCGAGTGGATCAAGTGTCAGCACAATAGCCAATACATGCTATGAAGAAATTGAGGGCGTAAGGCCATTCAGAATGCACGATTTTAGACGAACCTTATCAACTCACTTAACAGATGCAGGTTGTCCACTGCAGTTTACTGAGAAGCTCCTAGGTCATAAGATGAAAGGAGTGCTTGCCATTTACAATAAATCCCCAATGCTTGATGGTTTGACTGAGTGGCTTGATAAGTGGATAGCAATGATCACGGAAAGAATTTAATTTTCAGAATTGTAGTTACATTCAAGTTGAATTTTATTAAAGCGTGCTTCTTCTTCGTTTCTCCACTTATCATAAACTTCAGACTCCAAAGGGAATCGCTTAGGTTTTGTGATGCCGTATTTTCTTGTTGGCTTGTGTGGTTCAGGGTGATTTTCAGTCGGTGTTAAATATGGTTTTTTAGATGCAATAAATGTTGAGTCAATTATATGGATTGAGCTGGTGTTAATTGCTTTTACATTACTTTCACTTAATGACCAAAAAAATGAAAATGGGCCGCTGGAACCGATATAAGTAAGACAAGAAATACTGGTCTCATTCTTTCCATATTTCACGGTTTGTATTTCCATCTTAGCTTCCTTTATTAAGTGCGGGGCTAAAGAGGTTCTATTTAGAATGGTAAATGCTGTAAACGTTAGTATAAGAAAACCAACAAAAAAAACAGGACGTTTAAATCTATTTATTTTTTCACGGATGGGATCTAACATCCTAATTTCATCATTAACTAAGAAAAGCTCTAATAGCGTGTAAATTATCATACTGAAAGACAATAACAGCATAAAAATATCTAGCGATGCTGTTATCTTTCTGATGCCTAAAATTAGATAATCAGAAAAAGTTGCATAGGCAAAAAAATCAATTCCAAATGCTGAAAACAACTGATTTGTAGTGGATAAACTGACAATTAAACACAGCGCTAAAATTACACTTGAAAAAATAGCACTGTATGTTTTGAAGTTATCAATAAGGTGTTGGATATGGTTGTTCATAATTGCACTGTAGGATTAAATATCTCAATTTAACAGATTAAAGCATTAATAACATTATAATTACTTGCGCTTTAACCTGTTAAGTCTTCCCATAAAATACCTTTGTAACAATTAAAATGCTTTGACTAATAAGCATATATTATGCGCTTTGTTTTAATGAGTCGTCTAAATCAGCGTAATGCTGATCTATTACGGTTTTTAACCAGCGATGTGGCCTACCTTCAATGGTAGGCTTCATAAAGTCACCTTTAGCAACCTGCTTTCTTAAGTAGTCTTCTGTTACACCTTCCATAGCGGCAACTTCTTTCGTTGTGTAAAATTTGCTTGATGGTAAGCTCATAAATCACCTATGCTGTTTTCTTGTTATAAATCGGGTTTGCAGCTAAATAGATGGCACTATTAATATGTCCCGCCACTGTATTTAAACGCTCTGAAAAATCTTCGTCTTGGTATGGTATTTCCATATCGTAATAAGTGCGGCCTTTCACAGTGCTGTAATAAATGCGTATCTTTGGCTCGGTCATTACATCATTCATAAACAGGTGAAAATGCTTGGCTGCTTCACCTGGCTTATCAGGCATTGCTATCCGCATTTGTTGGAATAAGTGCGTTAGGTACTGTTTGCAAGTTGGTCGTTTTTTCATGGTTTCACCTTTTGCTTTACTACCTTCATTTTGTGTTCGCATTTAAAATTGCCATGCGCCGCACACTTGCTATTAACACCAGCTTTGCCGCACAGGGCAAAAGCTTTTCCTACTTTGCCTAGTACGCCATCAACTCGGCATTTATACTCATTTTTTGCCATGGGCAACCCCTCTTTGTTATTGAGTGCAAACCAGTTATGCGCTCGGCGTTTAACGACTGCTTTCATTAAGCTGCTACCTCCATTACTTCCGCATGTTCAAAGTTTGCTTTTACTAATGCTTGCGCGATAGGTGGACATACTGCATTACCACATCGAGCAACTTGGTTTTTCTTGGTGTTCTTTTTGCCTTTAGAATCAAATGCAATTTGGTAGTCAGCAGGAAAGCCCATTGCTGCAAATAGTTCATGCGGTTCAAGCATCCTCATTCCTATATCAACTATTTGGTATTGCTCGCCCTTAACAGTTACCAGACCAAAACGATCTTTAGTTGTCACTGTTCCGAGTGGCTTCTTGACGTCTTGTGCATCAGATGTACCGTAATACTTAATTAAGAACGCTTGTACTTCACCAAAATGATTGCCGCCGGCTGATATTGTCTGCAATGGCTCACTGGTAGCGTGACCAACATTGTCACCACGCAGTTTTATCATATGGCTTGTTACAAGTGCTGATTTACCGCCACCGCCTGCAGTGATAGTTGCCAATGGAGCATTAGCTCGATTGCAAGTTGACGCGCTAAACTGCCTTTCAATGATTGGGGCCACTAGTGCAAAATGACCGCCTTTAACTTGAGCGCAAATAGTTCTTAGTGGCTCATTTACTGCCATGTTGCGCTGGTTAGAAGCATTCGCATGCTCTGTAATAAAGGGCGCTGCTTTTTCACTATCAACAATAAATGGCTCATCAGCTTCAACTATGAATTTTTGAATGCCTTTTGCTATGCGAGACATAGTTGATTCAGCTAAGTCTTTTTTTCGATTAAATATCGACTTAACTGGAATGGACCAGTCGATAATATCCGCTGCTGTTTTGTAGGGGGCTAAACCTGAGCCAGTTTTGCCGTGCGTTGGCATTGGCCAATTGATAGATAATCCATCATTTCGTCCAATCAGGAAAAGCCGCTTTCTTGTTGTTGGTGCGCCGAAATCGCAAGCAGTTAATATTTTATGTTCAATGTCATACCCTAATCCGGTTTCTAACTTGTCATATGGGAAGTCATCGCCAAGTACTTCTTTAATTTCAGTCCATGCAGGGTGATTTATATCCAAGCCTGTTGTCATGCAATCAATAAAGGCATTAAATGTTTCACCTTTTCGGTGAGGGCATGGCCTATATTTCCCTGGCTCAACTTCAATAACCGGTCCCCAGGTTAAAAACTCTTCAACATTCTCTAGCATGAATGTGCGCATTGGCACTAGAGCGGCCCAACGAACTACCACCCAAGCTAGACCTCGAATTGACTTTTCTACAGGTTTAGCGCCCTTGGCTTTACTAAAATGTTTACAGTCAGGACTAAACCAAGCTAGACCAACAGGGCGGCCAGCACATGCTTCAATAGGACTAACATCCCAAACTGATTCACAATAGTGTTTTGTTTCTGGGTGATTAACTTTGTGCATATCAATAGCCGCAGGGTCGTGATTGATTGCTATATCAACGTGCCTATTCAAGCCTAATTCCATGCCAGTGCTCGCGCCTCCACCTCCGGCAAAGTTATCAACGACGATTTCATTTTTTAATAAGCTCATGCCGCTTTCGCCTTCTTATTTAATTTACCCACTTCATTACCCCAAACAGACCAGCCTTTAACACGCTTACGAGAAAACAACTCGATACGAGGCACGTCACCTGCGAGCTCTACGCATGCCTCTCTAAACTCATTTGGCTTTTCGCTATGCTGTCCTACCTTAAAAGCACCGCTAAATATTGTGTGCTTCAAAACTTCATCTAAGCTTTCAGGATCGTAGTGACCCACGGCTCTAACTGAATGGCTTGCAACTTTTGGCTTACCTTTAATTGCGATAATGGCTGACTCGCTTCCACCGCGAGTCCAAAAGCCCATACCAAAAAATGGGATGTTATTTACAGTGAGCTTGTTCCATACGAAGCCATTCATATTTTTAAGTGTAAAACCCCATGCTTTCACAACGTCTAAAGCTTCTTGCGGCATTGCGCCGACATACCACAGAACCAATATGCAATTTTCGGCTGCAATGTCATCTATAGGCATTGCTTTTATTTCATCTACAGTCATTGTCGACTTGTATTGATGCTTAGCACCGCTTGTCATGCTTCCGCCTGTATTTTTATTGCTGAATGACCAAGCGGGGTCTGCGTATATCAGGTTGAATTTATTGCCTTTAAATTGTTTAAACATAAGCTATTACCTGTATCTCTTAAAAACTACCTAAGGCAGTTAGGATTGTTGAAATGCCAAATGTTAAGCTAATTATAAGAATTGAAATTGCTTTAACTAAGGCAGCTCTATCTGCACCTTTCGCTGTCATTTTCCCGGTAATCTGAACACTGCTTTTAAGTAAGTTATTCATGCAAATCTCCAATTTTGGGCTTGGTATTTGCTCTCCACTGAAGCGACACTAAATGACAGTTAGATTACTTAAAAATGACAGTAATGTTACAGAACCCACTCTCAAGTAATCCTCAGAACGGAATATCGTCGTCAAAATCAATAGGTGGTTCCATAGGGTTTTGCGGTCCGCCGTACTGCTGTGATTGTTGCGGTTTATGGGCATATCCACCTTGTGCATTGTTATTTCGCGAATTGCTTTGACGTTGGTTATTCTGTTGTCCGCCTTGATGTGGACTTCTTTGTTGCTGTCCACCTTGATAACCGGCTTGTTGATGGCCGCCCTGATAACCACCACCTTGATAGCCAGTTCCTTGATGTTGGTCGTAGCTTCGGCCACCAAGCATCTGCATCTGTCCGCCCATGTCGACAACGATTTCTGTTGTGAATTTTTCTTGGCCTGATTGGTCGGTCCATTTGCGAGTTTGCAAGCGACCTTCAATGTAAACCTGTGAACCTTTACGTAAGTATTCACCGGCTACTTCAGCAAGTTTCCCGAACAAAATGACGCGATGCCATTCTGTGCGCTCTTGCAATTGACCTGTATTTTTGTCCTTCCAGCTATCAGTTGTAGCCACACTGATATTTGCCACGCCATTGCCATTAGGCATGTAACGCACTTCAGGATCTTGGCCTAAGTTGCCTACTAAGATTACTTTATTAACTCCGCGAGCCATGGTTTACTCCTTACTTAACTAATACTTCTCGAGCGCCGTTATGACCAGGCGCGGTGATGATGCCGTTTGCTTCAAGCTGTTCAACTAATCGAGCAGCTCGGTTATAGCCAATTCGAAATTTACGCTGAATACATGAGACAGATGCGTGCTGAGACTTTTGAACAAATTTAACTGCTTCGGCATAGAATTCATCATTGCCATTGTTGTCTTGAAATTTTGAGAGCAATGATTCGTTAGAATCGTCTTGATCTTCAGGGAACCCATTAACAAGGCCGCCATTTGTAAGCTCGGTCACCATTTCGACCAATTCACTTGCAATTAAAATGAAGTCTGCATCTAACTTAATTGGCATATCTTCAGCAGGAATATCAGCGTTTTCTTCTTTCAGTGAGTCTGAATAGCCAACTTGTTTGATGGCACCATCATTTTGGAAGTTAAACTTGATACGGTCTTTCCAGTTAAGAGCTAGTTTTGTTACTCGTTTACCCAAATCTAAATGAGCTTTAATTTCGTCACCTTGTAAGTCATGGCCTTTCAGTTTTACAATTGCGCCACTATCGTCTGCCTCTTGCATTTCGGCATCTGCGCCAATTGAGAAGTTGGCAGGGGTAGAAAAGTTAGTTAACCAATCAGTAAGAAAGACATCCAAATCAAATTCGCCAAATGCTGGAACGATTGGCAGGGTGCCAAGTGACTTACGCAATAGGGCGGTGAGCTCTTCAGCCTTTCCAAAACTAGCGCTGTTAACCACTAATAAACCGCTGTCCATATCAATGAATGCGTATTGTAGGCTTGATTTAGTAAACGCTTGAGGTAGCAGCGTGTGCAAAGTGTTTTCTTTTAGTTCGTCACGTTCTTTCTTCTTAACTGTGCGATTTTCCTCAAGTTCAATTTGCTCAATTTTTTCGGCAACTATTTCATTAATCACAGCCGCTGGAAGGACTTTTTCTTCACGTTTAGCGCACACTAGGATTTTGCGATTTGAAAAGTGGCATAGTGCTTCACCATGCTTCCCAAAAGCTTTAGTCCAACCTAAAGTTGACAACTCTTGTTCACCACAATGACGAAACATATCTTGCTCAAGCGCTTCGTTGAATTGTTCATTATTGAACTCAATTTCTTGCTTGAATTTATAAATTATTAAATTTGAAAAAAGCATAAAATTACCTTTAAAAAAATTCTTCATTGATGAGCTCTTGAGTGAAATTTTGTTCAAGAGGTACCCACTCAAAAATTGGTTGTTTAGTACGCTTGGAGTATTGCAAGGCACCTTTTTTATCTGCTTTATGTACTCGTCTCATACCTTTTAAAGCTCGTATATCGCCCGTTTTATTTGCTAGCTCTATAAAGTCATCAACTAGGCTTGGACTTGATAATTCGCCGCTGACAGCTGTAGGTTTTGACTTTAAAAACAATTCTTCAGTCATAACCTCAACCAGTTGTTTGTGCTGTGCTGGATTTTTTGGCGCAAGTTCGCCACGCATAGCATTTACCTTCTTTTCAGCAGCGGCTTTAGATTTCTTTTTACTTACGCCAAAGACACAAAACATACTGGGCCTACTTGGTTGTGAGCCAGACAACGGTGGCAACTAAAATCACAATTGCCCCAATGACAGCAGTTAATTTGAAGAACTCTTTACGTTTTCGAGCTTTACAAGCACGTGTTGAGTTGCCGCGGATTGCCATGTAATCGTGCATCATAGTTAAGCCGCTCTATCTGCGTGAGTTAATGGTTTTATGCCGCCTAGAACCTCTATTAGGCTGTGCATCTTTCTGCACGTTTTAAAAGCCTCAGTTCTATTTCGAGTAAATTTCCCACCTGGTAAAACCCAACCTTCTACGTCTTCTTTTTTTGCACTTACTACTATTGCTGACCCAAAAATGATGTTGTTACATCGCAAGTGCTGAGTCATACGGTGTTGGGCTATTCTTGTTACTGATGACATAGTTTCTCCCCTTAAATGGCGCGCCCGAAGGCGCTAAATTTGTTTAAAGTTTGGAATTAAGCCGCAAGCGCTTTGTTTAATTCAGCTTCTAAGAATGCGATGTGACTTTCAGCTACTTCGAGCTGATCACAAACGCGGTCTAATTCATCGTTCTCTGCTCGGTCCATTGCACTCGGCCATAAGTCCAGAGGGATATAGCCATCAGTATTAGTTGTAGTTTCAAAAACATCTGACTTGATTGTCCCGCCTAGAAGCGGTGCATCTTGAGATTGAAGTTGGTTATCTTCTTGTTGTTCAAATTGAGCCTGCTGAACGCTATGCACATCTTGGTTGGTAGCTTGCTCTTCAATTGGCTGAGCAACTGAGTTAACAGATTCAAGTTGTATGGCTTGTGTAAGCATCATTCGCAATTGCTGAATTACCTGTGCTTGAAGCTGAATAACTTCATCTAGACGTGGTCCAAAGTCACTTTCAGTAGGTGTGTAGTTTTCTAACTGAGTAATACGGTCTTGGATCACTTGGCTAGACTTGCCAAAGAAATCCATAGGGCTGTTACGCAATTTATTAATGCGGTTTTCAATAGTACGCTCTTTTTCAATTTGCTCTTCTTTGGCGCGTAACTCAGCACGTTCAGCTTCAACTTTTTCATTAGCTTTTGCTGTCTGATACATTTCATTAAGTGTTTCGATCACTTCTTTTTTAGCGTCGATAGCTTCATGAATAATGTCTTTGTGGAATGAATCAGTTTCGATGAGATCTACTGACTCCAGTGCATCAGCGATATACTGAGAGTCTTTGCCTTTACATTGCTGAATAAAGCCTTTGAACTCAGCAATATCTAGGCGTTGCTTATCTAGCATCGCTTCGTGTTCTGCTTTAATGCGTGCAGCTTCTTCTTTACGGCGTTTATCCTCTGCTTCAAACGCTGTAATGATAGGATTGTAAATAACATCAATTTTATTTATTAAGTCATCACCGTGATCTTTTAGCTCACTAGTGAAGCTGATTCGACGATCATTGATTGCCTTTGCTAGCTTGTTACGCTCAGTTCGAATTTTACGGGCTTCTTTGAAGTCATCATCATCTTGCATATCAAGTTTTAAAGACTTCGGGTACTTCTTACGAAGTTCTGCCAGACCTTGCTTTGTTAGGTCTTCTTGAAATACGACTTCTACTAGGCTTGTTGCAGTGCTTTGCTTTGCTGTAGTCATGGTGCTATGCTCCATTTAGTTTCTTAGGTTGATTAGTGCTTGTTGATGCGCTTCGTTTACCTGGCTAACAAAATTGGTTGCGTCAATTTTGTTAGCTCTACAATGGCCCTTAACCTCTTGAAGCAGTTTCTTATGGTTAAGGTTTAAAATTGATTCGTTCTCAGCGCTTGTGATCAGGTCGCTGATTTTTGTTTTAATCCAATTCAAAAACTTTTTGTTTTTATTTATTGCCTCATCTTGGTTTTGCTTCTCAAGCTCAGCTTTTTTGCGGTCTTTGATTGCTATCGCTTTGTCACGAATATCGATTCTGTTTACAGCTTCAGCGTATTTGTATGCTTTGTTATAAGCTTCGCGCATTGATTCCATTAATTCTGCAGACTCAATCGCCTCTAAGTACTTATCGAATTTAGCTTTTGGTAACGCCCAATCTGGTAGTTGTGGAGGAAACCATTGCGCTTCCATTTTTGGGCCGTTTTTCTGTTGCTTATTAAGCGGAATGCGTATGTATTCACCATCACACTCGAAACGGTTATTAACTGGTGAGCAAGTTGCAAACTCTGATTCAAGAGAGTAGAGGTAACGGCCAATACCAAATTGAACGGCTGTTCGCTTCATAGCACCCGATAAAGCACCTTTGAGGGGTTCTATATTCGTGTACTCTGCGCCATCCCACTTAGTTACCCATTTATCACCAATGCGAACTTTTAACCCGCAAAGGTAGCCTTTACCGTTAGATGCTTCTTGATAGACATTCTCCCAGCCATCCAGACCTAGAACGTCATCTAATCGTTGTTGGATTGCGCGGTTAGTGATGTATGGAATAACCATTACCCAAGGCTTTTGATTGTTAGATACACCGCTTTGTTGAACACGCCATTCAATGTCATGTTCTTCAAAAGGATCTGCCAAAAGGTCTTTTATTTTTGTAACGTCCATGGTCTTAGCTCACTAAATCGAGAGGGCAGTTAAGCTGATTAAGCTCGTCGGTTACCGCATTGATTTTTTGCGCTGAATCTTTCGCATTTAGCAAAATGGTTTCTAAGACAACAGTCTCGTTTGACTCGTCTTTTATGAAGATTGAAACCACATCATTAGCTGGTGAAATATTCACGCAAGCTGTGTGCTTTGCTAGAGCGAAAGAAAGCGATGCTGAAATTAGACGATGTAGTGCTATTTCAACTGACTCTTTATGTTGTTTAGTGTTGCTATCCATGTTGATACCTTTGTTCATTTTTCTAAACTTTATTTAAGTTTATATATGCAAACAAATCTGTCAACAAAAAAGTTCAAAAAACTAAACTTTTTGTTCGGAGTTATAAATTTCTATTGGTGTTTCTGTGTGCTTAAGAATGTTTAAACGGGAATGTTGATATATAGCTATTTATTGTTTAGGGTTAGTTAAAACCTAAGTAAAGCGACGTGATTTATATGGATATAATTTTAATTATTGGTGGGATTTTCGTAGTTTGGTATTTACTTGATAATCGTGACTCAGATAAAACAAAGACTAAAGAAAAAAGATATGAGCGGTTTGAAACTGAGAATGGTTATGTAGAACGCGAACAAACAAGAGTTTTTACTAGTTCTTCTACAAAATTCAATGTAAATAATGAGAAGCTAGAAAAGCCTATAGACCATATTCCAAAAGTATCATCCAACGTTCAACAGCCCTTAGAACATAAACCAGACCTGATTTCTAGGCAAGAAGCAGCAGTTATTCAGCGTAATGCTGGTTCAAAAACCAAAAAGTGTTCCAAGTGCCTAAATAACCTTGCAATCTCATCCTTTGGGCAAAGCGAAAGAAATAAGGACGGTTTAACCAAGTGGTGCCTTGACTGCTTGAGAGCTGATAATAGCAGGAAGCAAATAAAGTATAAGATTTGCTCTGGTTGTGGGAAAAGGCGAAGAGGTACAAGTTTCTACCATTCTAATAAGACTCAAGATGGTCTTACAAAATGGTGCAAGTCTTGTCATAGAGGTTAGTTAAAAATCTTGTATGACTTGTTTGACTACCCCAATGATAGTGCAGTTTCCATTGATAGGCATTGTCGGGTAGCTGTTATTAAATGGCTTTAAGTATTTCGCACCTCCATCAATAACTAATTGCTTTAAAGTTGCTTCGTTGCTGTCTTCTAGTCTTGCGACGATTACTTTTCCATGTTCAGCTTGCATGTTCGGGTCAACTATTATTACAGAGCCCTCAGGTATTGATTTCCCACCCGTAAAACTCGTCATACTGTCACCTTTAACACGAAGTGCAAATGCTTCATCACTAACATTTGCTGTATGTTGATAGAAAGTGATGTCAGACGCTTGTTGCAAATTTTCCAAATCAATTTCTTTCCATTTGCCAGCCTGTACCCAAGATATTAGAGGGGCCTTGCCTCTAAGGTCTGGACCTAGCTCTAATTCTAGGTTTTTATTGGGTAACCCTTTTCCTTCAATTAACCATGTAAGATTACAGCGTAAAAACTTAGCTAATCTAACAGCGTTTTCGCCTCTAGGCTTGCTTACACCATTACGCCACTGACTTACGGTTCCCTTAGAGATTTTCAGTTTGTTGACTATATCAATTCCTTTAACACCCTCAGATTTCATCTGTGCTTCTAAACGTTCTTGAAATGTCATTTTTATATTCTCTAAGTATAGTTATCTAAACATCTTACTATTTTATTGGTTCACTTTGCTTGACTTGCAAATGTTCATAAAACTATACTTCTCGCATACTTATTTAGGAGATGTATATGAAAACCAGCGATGCAGTTTCATATTTTGGTAGTAAGTCAAAGTTAGCTAAAGCTTTTTCTCCACCGTTAAGCAAAGGATCAATAACCCATTGGACAAATGATGGTCGAGTTCCTCGCGGTCGAGCTTTTGAACTTCAAATGATCACAAAGGGGGCGCTTAAAGTTGATCTGTCTCTTTATGAGAATGACCAGCCTAAGTCAGCAGCATAAGGAAGAATATAAATGCTTTTATCTAAAAAAAGTACGTGTGCTCATGCACCAGCCGCACGATGCCCAATGGCAGCAGCTGAAAGTTATAAGAATGACTACAACATTGCTGAACTTGCTAGACAGATGGGTATGAATCCAACAGTTCTTAGAAGCAAGTTGGATGATGGTTGTGATACTCACATTCTTGGGTATCGACAAATTATTGCAATGTCAGACCTAACACAAGACTACCGTTCATTAGAAGCCTGGGCATTTAGCGTAGGCAAAACAGTTGTTGATTTGCCTGATGTTGGCTTATCAGATGAAGAACTAGCAGACCAAATACTTCAGTTACAAGCCGCATGCGGTGACTTTGCCAAAGCTGTTCACACTTCACGTTCTGATGGCGTTATTACCGAATCAAATTTTGATGTCATTCAAAAGCGAGCCCAACAAGCTATTACAGCTATTTTGCATGTGACCGCAGAGCTTGAGCAAATGGTTCGTCCTGATCCAAATGAACCAGCTTCAGTGAAAGCTACATCATTGAAGGTGGCTTGAATATGAGTGACGAGCTCATGAGTTTTATTAATGAAGATACGCCGCCACCTTGGCTGCATCTAGTTGATAAACCCATTTTTACAACGGAGCTTAAATGGGCTGAATGGCCTGAATCAAAACTTAGGGAATTCCGAGATCTGTTTTGCGAGCATGGCGAAGTGCGCCTTGATCGCATTATCTATTGGGACTTCATACCCACAGGGGCAAATGTACACCGATTGGTCATGAAACCAACTAGGCGGTTTATTGAATTTTGCTTTGCACACCGGGCAGAGCACAGGTGGTAAGTGATCAATATTTGGCATGTTTAGTCCTTTTGTTTGCTGTTTGTTTACTCGCATATTCATCCTAGCAAACGAAAGGACACTTTTTAATCAATATATGAAGGTGGTTTTACATGAGCGATAACAATTTAAATCTGGTTGATGGCAAGCTTTATTCGTTCTCTTTTAATGGGCGCACCTGTGCGGGTGTTTTTATCGAGGCGCTTGTAGAAGATACGGACGAAGAATCAGGTTTTTACTGTAATGGTAAAGCTATTTGCTCATTAACTGACGCTCAACAAATTACGCCTTTATATAGCGAGGGTGATTTCCCTAAAGCTAAAGATGAAGTTCGATTATCAGATGGGAAAAAAAGAGATAGCTATATCAAATATGACGAGGCAGCAAAAGGACTTGGCGAGCTAATAAGTACAAAGGCAGATGAATTGGGTTTTCATGGCAGTGCTCGTGATGGGTTTGTTCTTGATGTTACGAATTATGTGGAAGGCCTACGAAAAGGATCCGTAAGCCGGTAAATGAGTCGTGGGTTAACAGCCAACTTTGCCTTGGTCATATACAGAAGAAGATTTTTTGAACTCTTTTTCAAAATCGACTTTAAGAAGTTCTAGGCCTTTTGATGTTAAGTAGTAATTCGCGTTATCTGCGTGATCGCCTTCAAACATCAAGTAGTTATTTGCTGCTAGGTAATAAAGGGTTGCTCTTAGCAAAGGTATATCATTCTTTGCGTCGAAGTCTGGGGCTTCATAACGTTGAAGGTGGATCTTTAGTGGTAATGGGAATTGCTCAGCGAGGGTATTTAAAAGCGGTTTAGCAATTCTATTAAAAGAAGAAATATCGAAGTTCATTTTTAGTCCTTTTGTGTGGCTGGTTTTTGTAATTCGCACTTGCATGCTAGCAGACAAAAGGGCGCTTTAAAATTGGCAGTTTGTGATGTGTTAACCGTGAAAGGTTAACAGTTGTAGTGATCTTTACAGAGACTTGAAACTTCATGAGAAATCTCACTCCATCACAAGTCGCCGAGCGCTCAGCGACCAATGAAAATTTGGCCGACGAGTTCCGAGCCTTGCAAACTCGGAGGCAAGGGAGGGGGAGTCTATTAGTCCCTAATCACGTCTAGGGCAACGGTCTGTGCAAGCCAATAGACTAACTCTCCCTGTCGCTACCGCCTATAGCGAACACACAGAATGTGTATTTTTTAAAATTTATTCAAGTAGTTAATGGAGTCGTAATGGATGCAGCTGATAACGCTCAAATTGAAATAGAGCGAGAACAAGAAAGACAGTTAGCGAACTTAAGACAAGAAGATGTTCAAGAGTCATTAGAGTGTATTGATTGCGGTGCTGATATTCCCGAAGAGCGTAGAAAGGCAGTTAAAACTAATTTATGTATTGGCTGCGCTGAACTTCGAGAAATACAAAGACGCCAGTTTAGGCGTTGAGTATGAGCTTTATAGTTCGTCACTCTATAAGCATTGGGGTGCTGTTGATGGTGATAAGTACTCTCGTCAGTAAACATAAAACAATTTCTGATTTATTAGCCATGTTAGCTGTGATGGCTTTTGTAATTGACTTAATTGGTTGCGTGGTTATTGGAAGAAAAAAACTGAATAAAGCAAAAGAATTTAAGGCGCGAGCTACAGCAAAGGCTGATGTAACTCGCAGATAAAACAAAACCCGCATCAGCTTTGGTCGGCAGGATAGCGGGTTCAGTAATAACAGGAGTAATTATGGCTAATTTAGCAGAGATTTACAAGTTCCCATGTAGCCAGGAGCAAACCAAACAGGCCGAGGTCGTTACTGTGGCAAGTTTAGAAAAAGGCTTTACGCGCCTAGCAAATACATTGCTGGATGCTGCGATTAGTCATGATATGACAAAGCGTCAATATAAGGTGTTTCTAGCAGTCATACGTAAGACGTATGGCTTTCAGAAGAAGCGCGACCGTATTAGTGGCTCTCAGTTATCTGAGATAACTAATATGCCAAGAGCACGCTGTAGTGAAGTATTGAATGAATTGATTGAAATGAAGCTGATTATCCGTACAGGCGGAACTCAAGGCGAGCTAGAAATCAATAAAAAAACGAGCGAATGGACAGAGCATAAACCTAAGAAGTGTTACCAAAACAGTACTAGCAAAAAACCAAAACAGTACAGTACTGAAACAGTAACACTTACTAGTACTGAAACGGTAACACATGCTAGTACTGAAACAGTACACACAAAAGAAAGTCTTAAAGACAACTCTAAAGATAAAGAATTAACTAAAGTTAATTCTTGCTCAGAGCAAGGCTCTGAACCAGCCGTTGCATGGATACCGACCAACAAAAAAGATGAACGTTACGAAATAACTCAAACCCAAATTGATGAATGGTCTGAAACGTATCCGGCAGTTGATGTTTTACAGCAACTACGAGAAATGTATTCGTGGAGTAACGCAAACCCCACTCGTCGTAAAACACAGCGAGGTATGCCGCGATTTATTGTTAGCTGGTTATCGAGAGAGCAGGACCGGCCATCAGCATCAAGCCATTTTAGCCAACGCAAATCTAACAACGTTGGTGACCAACTAGCTGCAATGCAAGCAGCGGTGGCACACATGCCAGCACTTCATGATGATGAGGTGATCGGATGAACAATCAAATATCAAAACTCAATCAATCGCAACGCTGTCCTGATCAGGCGCTTGCAAGCCTGATCGGTGGTGAGATATTGCCAGCGCTAAGAGCTTACTACCCAGCAAGTGATTTTAATTGGCGTGGAAACTTAGAGCAGACAGCAATTGAATATGCGAATCAACTTTTTGGCATGAAGTTTTTGGTAAAGGAAATCAGAGCTGCACTTAACTTAGCTAGAACACGATCTGTTTCAGAACGTCACGCACCAAATCCCATTGAATTTAAAATTTTATGTTTGCATGCCCGCGGTATGCCAACACTTGCGCAATGCATGGCTGAGATAAACGACCAACGAGTTAAAAACTACGGCAAAGACAAAGAATGGTCTGAGCCATTAGTTTACTGGCTTAACCAAAGTATCGCTGCAGCAAGAGCAAATCTAACTGATAGCGCTTGGCAGAAAATGGCTAAAGAGAAATACACAAAGCTTGCAGAGCTATATGGCAAAGGAGAACTAAACCCTATACCGCTAAAGCTTGAGTACTCAGCGCCACCGGCTTACTTGAAGTACGTGGGGTGAGCCATGAAGTCTTACGAACAAGACCAAAAGCAATTCATCCGTGCACTAAAAGAGATTTTAGGTGATGGGTATTGGCTTGCAGTCGTTGAAGCGCGTAAGGCCAAGGAAGCGGTACTTAAAGGAATAAATGAGCCAAGCGCAAGAGACTTAAATGCAGCTACTGCAGCAGGCAATAGAGTAATGGCCAGAGCAGCAAAACTTGCTGGTGTTCAAAGTGTTCCTCAGTACATCAAAGATCAGAAAGAAGTATTTAAGCAGGAAAAGATAAAACGTGAAGAGTCCCGCCGTCAGCATCGTAAAGCTGCAAATCAAATGAGTAATGTAAAAGCTCACCCGGGTAACTTCACATCAAATAAAGTTCCATCACATCAGGGTTATTCGCTCAACGCTGAAATGGAAAAAACATTTAAACAAGCAAGAACCGCATAGAGGTTAATCATGGCACAAGTTAAGAAAAGCACATTACAGCAACTATCACCAACCGGCGAGCTGATCAGTGATGGGTTCCTATCAGCTGCAAAAGGGCATGCAGCAAAAGCTATCCAAGAGGGAAGCCAGGCAAATGTGAATAAAGCAATTGAACTACTGGTTAAGTCAACAACAGTGATCACTGAGCGATACAACTTGCCCCGTGATTTACGTGACTCAATGCTAGCTGCAACTGCAGAAGTATTGAAACTGGCACATCAAGAGGAAGTAGCCAAACAAGAGTCAGCAAAAGAACCTGAGAAGGCTGCGTAAATGGCAAAGAAAGTAATAACGGCTACTAATGCGCAGTATTACTTGCCTCAAATAGGGCAAGCAGTAAGAGATATGTTGCGCTTTGGTAAAGACGTTGTGATTGAGTTCAAAGAATTCAAAGCAAGGCGTTCTTTAGCTCAGAACCGACTTATGTGGGTGTGGAATCAGGAAATAGCTGAACACTTGCGAGAGCATTTTGGACAAGAAAACAGCTCAGAAGATGTTCACGAAGTATTTGTGCGCAAAAAGTTTGGTGTGCGCGTTATCCAAGCAGGCAATGAAGAGCCAATCATTGTCAGAAAACGCACTCGAAAGCTGAATACCAAAGAGTTTACTGAATACCTTAATTGGTTAGAGCAATACTGCGCAGAGTACTTAGAGCTAATGCTAACAAGGCCTGACGATTTATACATGCTCGCTCTATATGGGGAAACAAATGTCGCTCATTAGTAAGAAAATTCGAAATAGCGCCAGAGGCCAACAATGCCAAGTGCGCATACCTGGTGTGTGCAATGGCAATAGTGAAACAGTTGTACTTGCGCATGTAGGGAAAGGCTCAGGTATGGGCCAGAAGTGTGATGACATACATGCAACGTATGCGTGCTCGGCATGCCACGATGTTATTGATAACAGAACTCGAGTAGGCGATCCGCGTATCAACCGTTTGTATGCATATGAAGGGATGATCAGAACGCAATCAATTCTATTAGAGCAAGGTTTAATTGAGGTACCAAGCGCATGCTAACAATTGGAATAGATCCCGACTTTGTTAAAAGTGGTATTGCTGTCATTCAAGGAAAAACTATTTTACACCTTGAATCACTGAGCTTTGTTGACCTATTTGAATACATCGCTGCAGCTGGCCCAAAAGAGTCAATCACAATCAAAGTAGAAAACCCCGAAGCAATAAAGCCACTATTCGGTGAGAAAGTTAAGAACAAGCGCTCTGTACGCGAAAAAATTTGCCAAGACGTAGGAGCGTGTAAAGCGACTGCTCGACTAATTTGTGAAGTACTTGAAAGCCAAGGTTACCGAGTTACTAAAGTAAGACCTCTTAAAGGGCAACATAAGCGACAAGCTAAAAAAGATGGAAATTACTTTAATAAAATCACTGGATGGCAAGGCCGAACAAACGAAGACAAACGTGACGCAGCAATGATTGCGCTTTGGGGGTAAATAGAATGCAGCCGATTAAACTACTAGCAAAACTAACAACTAAAACACTTAATCTAACTGGTACGTTTGGCGGCAGCGGTCAAGACGTTATCGATTGGAGAACGGCAGCACATGCACTTGCTGGACTGCCACCATGTCAAACAAGCTGGGCTTACTTTCGATATGTAGGTGAAGAGCAGAGGCTTAAACGCGTAGTGCGCTCTTTAACGATGCATGCAACCTTGTTTATCAAAATACGACAGTACAAGATAAAGCCAGAAACATTGAACGGCCTGGTAATGTCGGCAATATATGAGCACGTACAGCCGGTATGTAATGAATGTGATGGAAACGGTTTAGCACCTGGGGAGAAAGCAACAAGTCCAAGCCCTGATATTTGCATTCACTGCCATGGTAGAGGGCGTAGGCCAATATCAAAGAGAAGCCGTTGCCAGATCATCGGTATCAATCACAAAAGCTACAGCTGTGCACATGACGAAGTAACCAAAGAGCTTTTAAGGCTAATTAGTGAATGGGAGAGAGGTATATTTAAAAACATCTATGAAAAGATGGAAGATGTAGCTTAAAATAACTGGTCGGAGCAGTTGTTTTGTATTATGATGTTGATGTGGGCGATTTTATAGCCCTCAAAGTAGTTAAGGCGCTACCAAACAATCGTTTGGTAGCAATTATTCATACAGAAACTAGTACAAATAATGTTGACACTAATATTTTAAGCTAGTTTCCTCTTTAGAGGAATAAAAAATGACAAAAAAGCGAATTATAGCAGCCAAAAAAGATAAAAAAGGAAATATCATTGCTGTTAAGGGTGAAGGTAATAAGAGGTTTTATAATAAGGATCAGGCAATAAAGCTAGCGGAAAAAGGAGTGCTAGATTTAGTTGTAGTAAACCCGAGCAATAAGGATAAACACATTAGGACTCCACCCAACAAAAAGGTAAAGGATAACTTAGATAACTTACCATCATCATAACATCATTAAGCCCAGTAGTCTGGGCTTTTACTTTTCCGCTTTTAACTTTTTAAAACAAGACATTTGCAAATTTTCTGCGCACTATTACTGCGCAGTATCTCATATTCCACTTTAGCTATTTGATTTAATTAATATATAAAATAAAGCATAATTACCAGAGTGCGCAGAATTACGATTAAATGCGCTATGATAAAAGAAGGTCGGCATAGCATTTAAAGGAGGTAACATGCAAAAAAAGCTCGCTAACATTAAAGTACAGCCAGTAGGATTTGGCGATTACTGTAATTTCACATTAGCTCTAGATATCGACAATGAACATTTAGAGGCTTATTTCAATAAGAATGATACCAAAGCGACGATTGCTTATAAGCTAAGAGCCTTGGCTGACAAAATTGAGCGAGATAAAAACAGTTAACCTAGCCCTAATGAAATACGAACTATACCTAGCAGGACTCAGAATTTACTGATTTTAATATTTTGAGAAACCACTAATTATTAATGTTATGTAAAACTCAAAAACAGGTAGAGCTATGAGCGTGTTGCTAAGTAATGTAATTAAAGGAGATAGTTATAATGCATTTCAAAATGGAGTTGCGGGGTTAATTGAAAAGAACAAAGATGCAACTTTTTATGGAATAGCCAGCGGTCGTTCTATGGAAGGAGTCGGAATTTTTGACGGTGACTTGCTAATCATTGACCGCAGCGTTGATGTTAAGCAGGGCGATGTTATTGTTTGTGCGTACAACGGTGTGTTTGTTTGTAAAATTGCTGACCTCAAAAATAACTTACTGCTTTCTGCAAGCGATGAATACCCACCAGTAAAAGTTACCAAGCATGATGAGTACCTTTTTGAAGGAGTTGTGATTAGTTCTGTGCGAATGCATAGAGGAAGTGTAAAAAGTGTTGTTTAAGGGTTAGTTTATGGAAAATCTGGACTTAGTTAGTAAGCACAAGAACTATCAAGAAAAGGAATATGAAAAGTGGAGGTTTAGGTTTGAAATTTCTCTTTCGTTAACTTGGATTTTACCGTTACTGCTATTAGGTGCTCAGTTTGCACTTGTTGGAAATCAAATCGACTATGATGTAATGAAGTTATCTAATTGGGTAGGCATAGAGGCTGCGTTTGCATTACCCATTAGACTTTTTGTATTAATGGTAACTATAACAACGTTATTGGGTTTATACGCTAGAAGTTTGCAGTTTTCCGAGCAGCTAAGATTATCAAAGATGCAGCAAAATTTAGCTTTTGAACAATTAAAGATAGCTCAAAAACAGTCTGATAGACTTGAGAGTCAATTGTCACTTTACATGAAAAAAGAAAGTTTCTTGCTTTATCATGAGCATATACAAAGGTTTAAGGATAAATTAGATAATTTGTTAACGTTAAGTAAGAAAATGTTTAGGTATAATTCTAAAGTTGAAGGGGAGAGTTTGTTAATTTTATCTGAAAGGCTATACAAGCATGCTTTTCCTGAGAACACTCATCTCGAAATTCAAAATGCTAATTTGAAATCTAGTAATGTCATCTTTAATAAAGACAACCCCATAGTAAGCTTTGATAGATTAAGCCAGTTGGATACTTCAGCAAAAGGCGTTGTTTTAGAAGAGCAACTAAGAATTGTAACTGAAAACTTTATGTTTATTGGGGTACATATAAAATTACACTCAAACTCTGGTACGGATTTTGATATAGCGTTGTTTGCAATTGATTTGCAGAGGGCGTTATTTTTGATAAATATGCTAGGCTTGATGAGCGATGAACATTTCGATGAAGTCTTTTCTAAGTCTCTACCTTATTTTAAACCATTTTTTGTTGAGTCAGAAAATGACGACTCTAACTTGCAAACCCCCCAATCCTGATATAGTATTTTCCATGTTGAAGAAATCCGCTTAGTTTATGACTTGGCGGATTTTTAGTTTTAAAGGGATGTAAAATGACCGTTCAAGATGATAGTAGTACTCTGGACCTATTCAGAGAAAGATTAGCAAGCCCATTCATTTTTACTTTTTTTTGGGTTTCTTGTACTTGGAACTGGAAGCTACTTTATTGGTTCTTTTATGAGCCGTTAAAGCCAAGCCTTAAATTACAGCAAATCCCTTACGAATGGCATTACATTTACCCTTTTCTGCTTACAATAGTCATTATTGTTGTCATCCCTTGGGTAAATAACCTTGTAGAACTTTTGAAACGCTTTGCGGGCAATTGGTTTAATAAATGGCTTCATTCCAAGGGCTGGAAGGAGATGGTTTCCAATGATGAACATTTACAAATACTAGATGAATTATCTATAACTAAATCTAGGGCCCATGACTTAACAAATAAATATGATGAATTATTAAGAAGAGAAAAAGAAGTACAAAAAAGTTTAATTAAAGAGCGTGAAGAAAATTCAAAATTATTGAGTGATATTGCCACTGAAAAAGAACGCTCCAGTATTTATGAAATCTCAAGAAATGAAATAAAAGAAAAGCAGCTTGAAGCTGAAGAACTTCATCTTAAGGCTCACAACGAAGCAATAGAGTTAACAAAAGAGCTGAAAAAAAGTAGAGGCGCATACCGACAACTTCTTTTTGAAAATTCGTCAATCAATGAAAAGCTAGATGGAATTAAAGTTGAAATAAATACGCTGCAAAATATATATAAACTCGATAGTGTGAATAATATAGTCATACCGAGGCATCATGAAGTAATAGATACCATCAATAGCTTACGAAATATAAGAAAAATATTAGAAAAATAGTTTTATTGTTATTTTTAACAACCCGCACCTCGCGGGTTTTTTTATGCCTAAATTTGAGAACAAACTATGAAAGCAGGAAAACTTATAGCGCTGGGGTTTTCCGGCATTCTTGCGGCTGCAGGTGTAACAATCGCTACTTTTGAGGGCCAAGAGTTAACTGGCTATGTTGACCCTGTTGGCATTGCAACCACTTGCTATGGCCATACTGAAACAGCTGTTGTTGGCAAAGAGTACACAGAAGATGAGTGTTTGAACTTGTTAGCTGATGATTTGGCAACTCATAACGAACAGCTAATGAGCGCTATTAATACAAAGCTGAGCCAAGGCGAGCACATTGCGTATTTATCATTTCACTACAACGTAGGCTCAGGCAACTTCCAAAGCAGCACATTACTTAAAAAACTAAACAACAATGATCGCATTGGCGCTTGCAATGAGTTGTCTCGATGGATTTTTGCTAAAGGCCAAAAGTTACCAGGCTTAATCATACGAAGAGAAAAAGAGCGTTCAATATGTCTTGATGGAGTAGCAAATGTTCAAAGCACTATTCAGCAGCATTGAAAGAATCGCTATCGTCGCATTACTAGTGGCACTGGCTTACGCAACATATCAGCTTGTGACGATTGAAAACGATCTTACAGAAGCTAATAAAACGATTAAAAGTAAAAGCTTAGAGATTGATAACTTAACAATGCAAACTGAGTTCTTAGCGCAAAGCGTCGAACTAACTGAAAAGCAGAATCAAAAATTAATACGTGAGCGAGAGTCATTGTCACGCATTAATCAAGCCTACCAAGATGAAGTAAGCCAGCTAACGAACAGCTTACATACATCACAATCTGAAATCGACAAGTTACGAGAGTCAAGCGATGAAGCTATTAAACAATGGGCTAATGATAGCGTTCCTTGTGATGCTATCCGCTTGCTCAAGTACGCAAGAGCCAGCGAGTGTGACAAGGACGGTGGTACAGACGAAATACGTGTACGTAACACCGCCGGAAGAATATCTATCCAACTGTAACATCGACATTAAACAAATAGCAGGAAATGCGAGTTTGTTAGCGTATGCGCAGTATTTAGAGTTTGTCATAGATAAATGCAATGAAAATATTAAACGAACCAAACAATGGGCCAGTGAATTTAACAATGGATAAATCAACAGCAGCAGCTAGTTACACCGCAAGTATCGGTACTGGTGTCGGTGGCTTATTGTCACTTAATAACATTGCCCTTGCGCTTGGTATTTTGTTCACAGTGATAACGTTTTTAATGAACTGGCGTTATCAGAGCAAAAAGCATGAGCTTGAACTTCAGAAACGCCGTGAAGATGCTGAGTACCATAAGGCACGTATGAGGGAACTGGTGCGTGATGATGAACAAGCATTAGCTGAGTGCAAGGCAGGCTACGGTGAACAGTAGTGTCAAAATGGGACGATTTAAAGACACTATTCTTAAAGGAGCATGAAGAAAGTGGTATAGGTCCGCGTGATTTCTGTGAAAGTCACGGCCTTAATTACGCAACAGCAAGACGTTATATAAAGCTGCCTCAAACCAATCTGAAGAAACAACCAAAGGCTAGAGAGCGTAAAACCAAGGAAGGCAAGCAAAAGCCCGGTGTAAAACCTGGTACTCGAAATCGGCACCTTGTAACGCATGGTGGTTATACAAAATACTTCGAGAATGAAGTAAATCAACTTGTAGAAGCCACAACCCTTGAAGATGAGCTCGCTCTTTGTCGAGCACGCATTCACATGGTTATGAAGGCCATGGAAGGGATCAATAAGAAGCTTGAAGATCCTGAAACGGATGTTGATACAGTTGCGCGGTTTTATGAGTCATTATTCAAAGCAGAGTCAGCGCTAGATAGAAACATTACACGCGTTGAATCAATTATAAAAACGCTATCAAATCTTGAAACGGACTCACTCGCACGCGGCAAGTTGATTGCTGAAACATCAAGAATATCACAACAAACTAAAGCACTGGTTCATGCAACTAAGCGCGGTAAACATCAAGCGGAAATTGCTGAACACGAAGCTACGAAAGCGAGAAAAGAAGCGGGTGGTACTAGCAAGCTTGATAACTTCATTGATAGTCGCACTGACGGCTTAGATCAGGTGGTAAGTGAATAATGCAGCCAAAGCTCGCTAAATATCCAAAAAGCACCTGGTTAACAGAAGAAGAACGCTTCACTTTAGATGATGTAGACCTGTTAGAACGTTGTGAGCCATATTTAGACTGTTGGTGGTGGCGACTAAACAACCTTTACATAATCGCTAACGAGAAAGGCCAAGAAGTTTTATTTCGTTGCCGGCTGGCACAGACCATGTTGTTTATGACCATGTGGTTTTTAAACATCATATTAAAAGCGCGTCAGTTGGGCTTTAGTACAGCTATTCAAGTTTTCATTCTTGATCACGCTATGTTTAACGATAACAGACAGTGTGGTGTTATTGCCCAAGGTAAAGATGAGGCAAGCGCGATATTCTCATCCAAGATACTTTACCCATACGAACGGTTACCAAGCTGGCTAAAGACAGGTAAGCGCTCGATTAAAAGTAAAACGGGCACTGGTATTTGGTTTAATAATGATAGCTGGGTACGTGTTGCTGTTTCGTTCCGCTCTGGAACACTTCAAGTCTTACACGTTTCCGAGTACGGCAAGATATGCGCGCAATACCCATTACGTGCAGAAGAAGTTAAAAGCGGCTCATTCAATGCTGTTCATGACGGCTCATTAATATTTGTTGAATCGACAGCAGAAGGCGCTGCAGGTAATTTTTTCGATATGTCTGTAGAAGCAATGGAGCTGCTAGAGTCAGGCATTGCATTAACGAGACAAAACTTTAAGTTTCACTTCTTTCCTTGGTTTGAAGATCCTAAGTATGTTGCAGCAGTCCCAACAAGCGGACTAAAGCTAACTAAAGAGCAAGTTAAATACTTTAAGTCAGTTGAAGCGGCTAATGGAATAACGCTCAGTGAAGAGCAAATATGTTGGTACATCGGCAAAGAACGCAACATGAAAGACAAGATGAAACAGGAGTTTCCATCTACGCCAATGGAAGCGTTTTTAACATCAGGTCGAAAAGTCTTTGCGAGTGACGATTTGATGCGTGTTGAAGGTCGTTGCAAAAAGCCTCTCATTGTTTATGAAATTGAGCCCTATACAGGCAAGCTCAAAAAGATGAATGGCAAAGTGGACCTGTCATCTAAAGCAGCTGACAAGCTAGCACAATCAACACTTGGTTACTTACTCGTTTGGGAACTGCCAGACGATGACGAAGAATATGCGATCGGCGGCGATGTTGCAGAAGGACTTGAGCACGGCGATCGCAGCTCATTAGATGTATGCGCGAAATCAGACGGTCGCCAAGTCGCTCATTGGTTTGGTCATATAGATCCTAAACGCTTTGCTCATATCAATAAGCATATTGGCCTGATGTATAACAAGGCGTTTATTGGCATAGAGCGTAACAACCACGGCCATGCAACACTTCAAGAGTTAGTTGAGATTTACCCGACTAGCCGGATTTACACAGAAGAACACATTGATCGTGAAGACACGGACGAAGAAACAAAAAAAGTAGGATGGCATACCAGTGCACAGTCTAAACCAATACTCACTAGTGGTTTGGATGAACTACTTACACATGACAAGGACGGCATTGTTTGGCGCGGAACAGCCAACGAATTAAACACCTTTGTTTACGATAAAAAAGGACGCATGGGCGCGCAGCCCGGCGGCTTTGATGACCAAGTAATGAGCTACATGATTGCTAAAGAAATGCTTGTCAGAATGCCGAAGAAACTCATTAAAGATAATACTCCCGCACCGCACAACCCTAACTCTTGGATGGCACGATAATAAATGGCTGATTTTGCAAAGAACAAAGATGGTTTGTCGTTAGATAAGCTATTGTCGATCCTTGGTGACATTGACTCACAACCTGATTGGCGAACACCCGCAACAAAAGCATGTGCGTATTATGATGGTGATCAATTAAGTGCAAAAGTTAAAGCTATTCTAGAAGAGCGTGGGCAACCAGACATAGTGCACAACATGATTGGCCCCACAATTGATGGCGTATTAGGTTTAGAAGCTCGTTCACGTTCTGACTTGATGGTTTCAGCTGATGACGAGCAAGGCGAAGAGTTAGCGAAGGCACTTAATGAAAAGTTCAAAGACTATTGGCGCTTAGCTAATGGCGACCGAGCGTGTTCCGATGCATACGCGAGCCAATTAAAAGCGGGTATTGGCTGGGTAGAAGTTACTAGAAATCCAATTCCTTTTGCAGCACCATACCGAATTAAGTTTATTCATCGTCGTGAGGTTTGGTGGGACTTTCACGCTGTTGAAGCTGATAGAAGTGATGCACGCTGGATTGCTCGCCGAAAATGGCTTGATTTAGATGAAGCAATAGCGACTTTTCCAGAGCATAAGGAAATCTTGGAGCAATCAGTTAATCACTGGGAAGACTTCTTAAGAACGTTGGATGAAGAACACACCGAAGATCATGCACTGCAATCTGCTTGGAGCGATGCACAAAGCTGGAATAGGTCAACTAGTGAGTGGTTAGACACAACACGTAAACGCGTGTTACTGCAAGTTATCTATTACAAAGTCTGGAAGCGTGCTCACATCATTCGACTGTCTGATGGCCGTGTTATCGAGTTTGATAAAAACAATACGGCACATGTTGCAGCTGTTAATAGCGGTAAAGTTCAGCTTGAATATGCTGCATTCCCTAATGTGCGTGAAGCATGGTTTATTGGTCCACATCGTATTATTGATCGACCAAGCGAAGCACCAGGTGGCATGTTTAACCTTGTTCCATTCATTGGTTATCAAAAAGACGCAAGCGGTGAACCTTATGGTTTAGTCAGTCGAATGATGCCTGCACAAGATGGTATTAATGCGCGTGTTATACGCCTGAACTACTTATTGCAGGCAAGGCGTGTTATCGCAGATGAAGATGCAACACAGTTATCAGATAGACGTGTGAAGGAAGAGGTCGAAAAGCCAGATGGCTACATTAAGCTTAATCCGGAGCGTAAGAATAAAGGCAAGGCTAGTGATGCAATAAGCATTCAAAACGACGTAGGCATTGCAGCACAGCAGTTTAACTTGATGCAGCATGATATGAAGCTGATACAAGATTGTGCTGGTGTTTATAACTCGATGTTAGGTCAAGACAGTAATGCAACAAGTGGTGTAGCTATTGCCAACTTGGTAGAACAAGGCACAACAACACTTGCTGAAATAAACGATAATTTCCATTACTCGCGAAACAAAGTAGGTGAGTTACTTCTTGCTTATATTATCGAAGAGCTTAAACCTCAAAATAACATCGAGGTAACTGTTAACCGTGAAGATAAAGCAAAACGCCGCTCTATCGTCATTAATGAGCCAAACCCTGAAGGGAAGCGCAATAACGACGTAACTCGTTGGCGCGGGCACATGGCACTGGCACCAGTTAAAGCCACGCCAACATACAGACAACAACAAGCAACACTGCTTACAAATACTATTAGCCAGTTACCACCAGAAGCACAAGCAGCAACTTTACCAATGCTTGTAGAGCTTATGGACCTACCAAACAAAGAAGAGTTTTTATCGACACTACGCCAAGCCTTGAACATTCCAAAAGCTAAAGAGGATATGACCGAGGAAGAATTAGCACAGGCACAAGCTCAGTCTGAAAAACAACAAGCAATGGAGCAACTGCAGCAACAAGAAATTCAGCAGAAGGTGCAAAAAATCGTACTAGAAAACAAGCAGCTTGAAGCACGTATCAATGAAATTCAGAAGAAAGCCGAAACTGAAGGCGTGAAAGACGAGAAGATCCAAGCCGAAACGCAAAATATCCTTGCTGAGGTGCAGAAGAAACAAGCAGAAGTCGCAGCGCTTAAGTCATCAATCCAAACAAACTTACAACAGCAACTAGACGCAATACAGGTGTAAAAATGAGTGAGCAAACCGAAGAATTAATAAATGTTTTAGTGTGCGGTAATGATGGCGCAACTGTTCATATTCGTGAAGTAATGGCTGAGTTTCAATGCTTCAAAGTGGTACAGGCAGCTGAAATTAAATCAGTAGCTAAGTTAGAGGAACAACCAGAGCTCTCTTTAATTATTGGTATACCGGGCACTGATGTCCAATTGCCGTATTTAGCAAGCACCGAACTTACGGCTAGATACAAGCCAGTAGCAGGTGATTATTTAGTACTTTATGAAAATGATTATGTCTCTTTTAGTCCTAAAGAAGTTTTCGAAGATGGATATAACAAAATTGAGTTTGCTGATTTTGAAGGCGCTGACGAGCTCGGCATTCCAAAAGAGCATATGGGGCAGGTGACAGCAATTGCTAAAATGTGCCATGAAGTAAACCGAGCTTATTGCAAAGCGCTTCGTGAAGAACAGCCAAGTTGGGAAATGGCACCACAATGGCAAATTGACTCAGCGATTAAAGGTGTTGCTTTTCATATTCTGAACCCTGATGCACCTGCTAGTGCTTCCCATGATAGCTGGATGGCTGAAAAAGCTATTCAAGGTTGGAAGTATGGCAAGGTTAAAGATGCTGATAAAAAAGAGCATCCTTGTATGGTCCCGTTCCACCATCTACCGGTAGAACAACAAGCGAAAGACTTTATTTTTAGCACCATAGTTAAACAAGCTATTCAGGGCTAAATATGAACTTATTAAAACACTTCTTTTTAAAGTTCATAATGCCAGCTTTCATGCCTGTTGAAAGCCATCAAATACAACAATTAAAACCAGAGCTAATAAATCAAAGTATTAAGCAACGCAAACCAGTTTATGTAATTAGCTGGGGAAGTGTTGATGTGAGGTTACGTAAACCTTACCGGTAATAAATCCAATTAAGTATGTACTACGCAGAAATTAAGCCGCTTTAGGGAAACCCAAGGCGGCTTTTTTGTGCGATGCACAACAACTCGCAAAGGCAGCGTACAGCCTACAACTTTAATTTTCGCAGCTATGTGTCAAATAGTGATGGAGTCATAAGTGGATAATCTCGACGATATTTTAGAAAACGGCACACCAGAAGAAATCGAAGCGGCATTGGCCGACGTTGATCTTGATGGTGACACGCTTTTTGGTGATGAAGATGGCAGCGAAGTAAGCGAGCCTGTAGTAGACACTAAAGAAGAGCCTGCAGCGGAAGCTGAAGCCGAACAGGAGCAAGGCAAAGAACAAGCTGAAACAGACGTAAATCCGGAATCGTCAACCGAAGCAAGTGAGCAAAAAGGTGATGTGCCTGAAGGTTTTGTGGAAATCGACGGTAAATACTACGTTGAAGCAACAGACATTACGAGTAAGAACGGCCAGCACAGCTTGCCTTATGATGTACTAGTCAAAGCGAGACAACGTGCGGCAGACGCAGAAGCGGCAAGCCAACGTATAGCCGATGAAAAAGCAGAGCTGGAAAGCAAGTACGAAGAAACTAAGCAGTTAGCTGAATTGCACAGCAGTCAGTTAAAAGACGCGGGTATCGACGCACGCAAATTGCCTAAGCAAATGCTTGAAGATCCTGAATTGTTGGCACGTATCAAAGAGGAATATCCAGACTTAGGGGAAATGGTCGGCGCTTTAGCTGAACAACTCCGAGAGCACAACGCTAATAAGCAAGCATCCCAAGAGCCTCAGAAGCAAGAAGAGCCCTCAAGTGATAATTCGGTCCAAACTGCTTTTGAAAGTTCAAAGCATCTGAAATCGTGGCGTGATAATGATTCAGACAAGTGGGAAATGGCCCAAGTTATTGATGAAAAGCTCGCAAGTGACCCGTCTTTTAAAAACAAATCAGTAGCAGAGCGCTTTGCAGAAGTTGAAAAGCGTGTTCAGTCAGCGTTTGGAGAGCAACACAAGCCTAAGCCAAGCGAAGTCCCATCTGCTGCAATCCCCAATTCACCGACCGACTTAGGATCACAAGCAAGCGACCTTAGCGCAAATGCAAGTTTGCTCGATAAGGACGCGGCAACGATGACTGATGAAATGTCAAACATGACAGAGGCTCAGATCGAAGCCTTGTTATCTGAAGCGTCGGACGTTTTATTCTAGGAATTAAATAATGAGTACGATCACTAGAGCACAGGCTGCAAAAGCATTTGGCGCAGCCTTGTTTACACACACTCGCCGTCAAAACACGTTTGTAAACATGTTGACCGGCGGTGCTCCGCAATCTGCGAAAAAAGACACGAACCATGGCAAAAACCAAACCGAGAAAGGTGCGCCAATTGTGATGATCCGTGACTTGGAATCTCAAGCCGGTGATACGGTTGAAATGGATTTATTCCACAACCTAAATGGTTTGCCAACTATGGGTGATAAGAAACTGGAAGGCCGCGGTGAGAGCTTAAGCAAAACAGTGTTTGAATTACGCATTGATCAAGGCCGTAAAATGGTTGATTCAGGTGGCAAGATGAGCCAAAAGCGTACTAAGCATAACCTGCTTAGCACTGCTAAAACGCTGTTAGGTAATTACTACAACGACCTGAAAGATGAAGTGGCAATGTATCACCTGGCAGGTGCACGCGGTTCATTTAACCCAAGTGACATTATCGTTCCACTTGAAGACCATGAAGAGTTTAACGAAATCATGGTTAATGAAGTTCAAGCGCCTACTTATGACCGTCATATCTTTGGTGGTGACGCAACGTCATTTGAAACGTTGGACCCAGCTGACATTTTAACGTTAGACAAATTAGATGATTTAGCGTTGATCCTTGAAGAGCAGCAAAACCCAATGAAGCATATTTCGTTTGAAAAAGACGAAATGGCTAACGAGTCGCCGTTCTTCATCCTGTTTGTTACTCCGCGTCAGTGGCGTGACTTATGGAATAGTGCGTCAGAGAAGAAAATGCAAGAGCTTATGTCTCGTGCAATGGCGCGTGGTCGCGGCTTTAACCATCCAGTATTCAAAGGTGATGTGATCATGTGGCGTAACATTCTTGTTCGTCAATATCGTAAGCCAGTACGTTTCTATGCAGGTGATACTGTCACTGTTTCAAACAATGACAAGTTAGCAACGACTAAACAAGTAACAGCTGGTGCGGATATCGACCGCGCAATCTTGCTGGGTGGTCAAGCGCTAGGTAATGCGTATGGTAAAGCTGAGTCAGGTACTCACTTCCATATGAGCACGAAGAAGGTCGACCATGACAACGGTAATGAAACAGCCATTGTTTGGATGAACGGCTGTAAGAAAGTGCGATTTGCAGACCGTGAAGGCCGTGTAAATGACTACGGCACGATGGTTCTTGATACTGCTGTAACACTTCAGTAAATCTTAAAGGCGGTTCATACCGCCTTTTAATTCTAACTTTATAAATAGTGAAAAAGATCATGAAAGAAACATTCTATCGCGGTGCGCAAGGTAATTTGTCATTACATGTGCTAACGCTATCGCTAGCTGCACTAGCAGCGGGTTCAACGGTCATTGCAGCCGAGCAACTGCCTATTGGTACACAAGTAACCGGTATTCGCGTTATTAATGGTGCGCTTGGTGCTGACACAGAGCTAACGACAAAGCTCGTTGATTCAAAAGGTACAGAAACTGAGTTGTCAGTTATTGATACTGTTTCAGCAGGTACTGATGTAACACCTGTAAAACCAATTTATATTGGTGATAAAGGACCGAGTGATTTGGTGATTGAAAACTCAGGTACGGCTGCTGCTACTGGTGAAGTAACACTTCAACTAGAGTATCGATTCAAAGGCTACTAAAAGCTATTTGATGTTGTAATTAAAACCCTGCAAATGCAGGGTTTTTTATTTTGAATTACTGACTTATGGAGTCATTAGAATGGCTACGAATATTGTTTATATTGGTTCAAAACCTGTAAAGAAAGATACGGTGTGTGGTACGCGCCTTATTTTTAAACGCCACGAACCTATTCCGGTAGATGATGCATTAGCGCCACGTTTTTTAGATTTTCCTACCGTGTGGGTAAAGGAAAGCCAGCTAGAAGGCGTTATTGAGCGACAAAAAATGCTAGACAAACTGGCTGAAGAAGAGCGACTTGCTGCAGAAGAGGCCGCTAAGAAAGCTGAAGCAGATGCCAACATGGTTGTGATTGTAGAAGGGGAAGAAGTTGATCTTGCTAAGTACAGCTCAAAACAGCTAGATACCTTTGTTGTCGCGCATGAATTAGAAATCGAAGGCCCTAAAAAGCCAGTAGATGACTACCGCAAAAAAGTGCGTGATGCATTTCGTACCTTAACGAGCAAAGAGGGCGAGGAATAATCATGGCTCAGCTGTCTACCTTGATCCCGCTTGTTCGAGAGCGTTGCGGTGGCGTTCTTGACAAATTTGCACTTGATCACCTTAAGCGTGCATATCAAAAGTTTTGCGCAGAGTCCTTGTATTTGGCTCGCTCACAACAATTCAATCAAGGTGAGGCAGCACTGTTAACCAGTGATGATGAGCATTCGTTTGGGGGTGTTAGTTTTGTTCTCGATACTAACGGCCATGAGCTAGAGCGGGGTATTGATTACAACGTATCAGTGAATGGCGAAGTATTTCTAACAAAGAATACCTCAGTCATTAAAGTGTTCTATTACATTACACCGCTGTTTTCACTACCTGATGATTTTAACGCAAATAACACGCTGATCAGTAAGTACGCTGATTACCTTGCCGATGGCGCAGCATCAACACTCATGAAAATGCCTAACACTCAATGGACTGATATTAATTTTTCAGAGCACTACCGTCGCAGCTTTATAGACGGTTACCGCCTTGCATACCGCGAAGCTATCAATGCGCTGGACGAACAGCGACCAACTAAACCTAGAGAGTTTTACTAATGGCTATTGTCACATCAAAAGAAATTACTACGCGAGTAAATAAGTTACTAAACGATCCGGGCTTTGTTCGCTGGCCTGAAGAAGAGTTATTGAATTACTTGAATGATGCGCAGCGTGCGATTGTTCTACGCCGTCCTGATTCATATAGCATTGATATTGATGATTTTGCATGTGTAGAAGGTACTAAACAAGCACTGCCAGCAGATGCGCTGCGATTGATTGATATTACTCGTAACGCAACCGGCAAGGCTATTCGCGGTCCATATAACCGTCAAGTGCTCGATGATAATCATGAGAACTGGTATGCAGGAACTGATGCTACTGAAGTTCAGCTCTATATTTATGATGAGCGTGTGCCAAAAACCTTTTATGTTTATCCAGGTGTAACAGCTGGTGTTCTATTGACATTAGCCTATTCGAAAGCGCCAGCGTCAATTGATATGACAGCTCATAATGCAAGCGAAGTCATTGCACTCGATGATATTTATGTTAACGCGATCATTGAGTGGGTTTTATATCGCTCATATATGAAAGACGCTGAATACGCAGCAGATCCAAACAAGAGCACTATGCACTTACAAGCTTTTGAGAACCAGCTGGGCCAGAAAAATCAAGCTGATAGTGCAATGATGGGTCAGCAGAAGGGGCAGTAAGATGACAGCAAGTGCAGGCGCGTGGTATCGCGTTGGAACAGTAAACGTAACTGGTGGTAGCCAATATGTAACAGGTGTAAGTACTAATTGGCAAAATGATGTTATCTCGATTGCAATAGGTGATATTTTTACGCTTGATGCTAAAACATGGTACGAAGTAACTGCTGTAAATAGTGATACAAACATTACATTAGATCGTGACTTCGAGGGAGTCACTTTAAACGGTCAAAGCTATGCAATTGTGCGCAATACATCCGGCACAATCCTAACGCGTATTGCGGGACAGATATCAGTACAGTTCAATCAAAAGCAGCTGTTCTTAGATGAATTACGCACTTGGCTAAACTCTGATAATGCTAGTGAGCCACTTACTGATAGCCACGGCGTTAAACAGTCCCTAAAAACACCAGCACAAATGGTTCGCGATCATGATGATAAGTTGGCTGCTTTAGATGCTATTCATCCTTATCCTTGGGCAATTCGCAAAGGTGTATTTGAGTCTAATAGAAACACTGGGCGTAAAAGATTTGCTGCAAGTTCATTTATATCGTTTGGTAAGCACTCAGGTGTTGATAACGTTATAGGAGAAGGATTACAGACCTACTCGTCATTTACAGTTGCGGAGCAAGCGAACTCTATTTTGCTAGGTAGAACAGCAGCAGAGTCAAGTTCAAGCGCCAAATCAAGCACCGATTCCGCAGTGCTCAATTTTGATGGTGTTGAAATAACGATTGATATGCAAGAGTCAATTCAGTACCACAGAACAAAAATTAACTTTCCGCCCCCAGAAGAAGGCACAAGAACGTACGATAACGAGGCAGGAATAAGCGTAGTTCATGCATCACCAGCAGTTGCATTTGTGAGTGAAACAGAAACAAACAAGGTCGTAACAGATCGAGTGGATTTATGGGGTTTTGAAATTTTCCTTAGAGAAATAAACGAAAACGACCCGTTTGTTTATGACAAAGGGATGCTACAAAGCAAAGCTTCAACTATTAATGGAGTACCCGCAACTTACAACGCTATTAGACCATTATCATACTTTGCTTGGTATATCGGTGATGAGTCAGTTCGTGGTCAAGGTGTTAACTGGTTAACTGCCAGTGAAGAAAGCAGAGCCAAAATTGCATCCGATCCGAGTCATAATATCTTTTTTGATGACGAAACGGGTAAGTTTTACCAGTGGACGGTAAGAGGTAGAACAATTGCAGGATTGGGTAATGGTGACTGGGCGTCTATCGATTCAGCAAAAGGCCCTAGTACTGCATACCCTATTTTAAAATGGGATGGATTGACTAAAGTCCGGCCTCAAGGTGTGTTTGATACTGTCGAAGAACCTTCAACACCTGAAGGTACTGGAATTTACACATCTAAAAACAACGGCGTATCTTGGGGTGGGGATAAAGAGATAAAAGATAGAGGTATTTATCAGGCATGGTCAAGTTCTGGTTACAAAAACACAGATTATTTTGCCTCGGGTTATAGGAACTGTTACTTCGTAGTTTGTGGCACATTACCTAGATTGAACCTCGGAGGGCACCACCCGCGTGAAAATCCGCTAGGTTCTAGAATGTGGACTAAACCAGGTAACACAACAGCAGGTGTTTGGTGTACCTCGCAGTTTATTGGAACACAGAATAAAGCTATGTGTTTTGAAGTAGGCTCAGTAGGAGATGGTGCACCTGTTGCTGTAGGTTCTGGTCGCATAGTAAGTGGTCTATCAGGTCGTGCAGACAAGCGTTATGCAGATGCAGTTTATGCGTCAGGGTTAGGCGGTATTTGTCGTGATATGCGCTATTCAGCAAAGGGTCTGCAACCTAAAGACTTTGCCGAGGGTGATTTACTAAATAAGGCGGGTCTGTTTAGAGGTAGGGAACTATTACCATTTACTCGAAATATTGTGGATTCTACAATTTCTATTTCTCGATCGGATAAGTATTTTACTATTTCAGTAACTGATAATACTGAAAGTGAGTTTGATTGGATTGATTCAACACAAGCGGCATTCCCCACTTTGGCGCATGGAACAATTTTTGTTGATGGCATCGCATATACTGTTTTAGGGGCATCTAAATCTGGCTCTACAGATATAATCTTAAATACCGATAGAGTTGTAACTTCAACTCAAGGTGAAGCAGTAACTGGCTGTTTTGGTTACTATATGAATGTATCCGTGGCTGGGGTTTATACTCATACAGATGTGATAGGTTCACCAGATAAAATTAAAGTTTGTATGGAATTAAAAGATGGCTGGCAAGGGAGTTGGATACCAAAAGTACCGGATGGTGTAATAGATAGTTTTCCACTGACTAAACCATTTTATGGAACAGGTAGCAGTATTGAGCGATTAACAACCCTTAATGATGGTGCAACCTGGAATGTTGAATCTATTAGCCTATGGAATGCCGTCACAAATGAAACAGGATACACAAATCTGTCAGCCTCAGCCGTTGTTGTACTATCGTATCAAACCAAATCAAAGACAACTGAACAAGCAGCAAATACAGCTATCCATGCGGGTGTCGAGGGTATCGGCAACGTATGGTTTTGTAACTTTGGTGGCGGGACAGTAATAAATGGTAGACTATTGGCCTACAGCCTAATTGATAAAATTACCACCGGTTCAAACTCTTACGCTAGAGAAGCGAATGCTACTTTAACACGATGGTCACTGGCTTCTAACCCATCATTATTTCCCAATGCAACGCCTGCTATTCTCAAGCATGAATCTCTAGAATTTGAAGCGAGCAACTCACCTACAGTTAAGGCTTTAAACTATTCAGTTAATGATATGGGCCAAGGCTACCTTCATTATGCCTTTGCAGAACTAGTGCATAACGGCACGGATTGGGGGGATGATGAGCAGATCCATATCACCGATAACTTATCTACGATGCTCGACGAAAACGGTAACACTGTTTTAGTAGGCACAGCCCGTTGTGTAGAACCATTAGGATGGATTAAAAATGACAAATAAATTAGACCCTATTTTAGATTTTATTGTACTCGATAACGAGCAGGTGCCACTTGTGGACGAGCGTGGTATTCCTTCGCTCAAACAACGTCCTATTGTTAAATCTATCCCTGATTTAATAGCAAAAGGCAAAGTCCAAAATATTGAAATGTTTGCAGAACAATTTGCGCAAGTTGAACAATGGGATTGGGCGGAACAGTACATTGCTTATCTGATTAGTGTTCATGAGGTAGAACAGCACAATGCGAATTTACCAACCTATTTGAACAATGAAGGGGAGGAAGTTGAAGCGTTACCTCTAGAATTACCTGAGGAACCAGAAAGGCCACCAATTCAAACGCCTACAGAAGTGCTTGAGCCGTATCAAAAGCAAATTACTAAAACGCTTGGCATAGAGTTCAAAGGGGTGCATGTATCACTTAATGAGTCAAACCAAAATGGCTTGTCTGCGTTAAAAAGTGCGCTTGAGCTATCCAAGGAATTTGAGGTTGATGACCAATTTTTTCCTATTAATTTTAACGCTGAAACATGCGATGGAACACGGGTATTAACTCTTATTAGTGAAGCAGAATTTAAAGATTTTGGTTTGCAATTTATTATGGCTAGAAAGGCTTTTTTTGAGTAGGTGAGTATGGAAAGTATTAAAACTTTAAGAACGTTAACGGGCTACATTTTATGTGGCCTTTTATTTATAGGGCCATTTATTTTTTTATCGGCATTTGCGTTGTTTGGTAGTGCCTGGGCTTTCAATAGTTTATATAGCATCGACATAGCGATTTGCAGTATTTGCCATGGCACCAAGCTCGAGTCAATTTCCGCTCGTAGCTACAGGTTGCGGCAGAATAAGCGTTACAACTATCAGATGCTCATTATTGATTTTTTAGCTAAGCCCTTCGATGGTGATAATCACTGCTACAAAGCTTACAAGTGGGAGAGCAAAGTAATAAAACTCAAGCAATAACACCACCTTTCAATTTCAACTTACACTAAGCGAATTACAATGCCTGCGATCACTGTTAAAACTTTTGCCGGTGAACGGCCTAAACTCGATCCTCGTTTACTTCCCAATGAATCTGCATCTATCGCATATGGTTGTCATTTTGATAATGGCAACCTATCACCACTAAAACGTCCAGCCTTGACAGGTATCGCGGTACAACAAACAGCAAAGACAATATACCAATACTTAAATGAATACTGGTTTGCTTGGGATAATCACGTTCATGCGGTGCCAAGTCCTATCGCAGATGATCCGTGGCAACGTGTGTATTTTACTGGCGATGGATACCCGAAAGTAACAAATAACGAAATATTCAGTGGCTCAAATATGCCTGCAGCATCTTACCGATTAGGCTTGCAAGCGCCAGAGGTGCCAATTATAGCGTCTGTAACTGAGAGAGTTGACGAAAACGAAGATGGTGCAAGCATTGACCCTAATGATGACGAAACAAGGTATTACACTCATACATTTGTCACTGCAGCAGGTGAGGAAGGACCACCAGGTGAAGCTTCACAGAGGGTTGAAATTAAATATCCAGATGAAGATAGCACCTATGTAACGCTGGTATTTTCTCCGCCGAACGTGAACGCATCAAACATAACACATAGACGTATTTATAGAACGGCAACCGGAGGCGGCTCAGCCGATTATTTATTTGTGGCTGAAATACCAATCTCGCAAAACGCTTTCACTGATGATATTCAAGGAGATGAATTAGGCGCGTCACTTGATACCTACGACTATGAAATGCCAAACGAAGCTATGATCGGACTAACGTCGATGGCGAACGGTATTCTTGCTGGCTTTTTTGATAGCACAGTTTGTTTTAGTGAGGCGTACCTGCCTTATGCATGGCCGAGTGATTATCAGCAGACTACAGAGCATGACATTGTGACAGTTGCTGCCCTAGGCAATACATTGGCGGTACTAACTAAAGGTTACCCGTACTTGTTCAGTGGTATCACGCCCAGTGCAATGGCAGGGCAAAAATTGGAATTTAATCAAGCGTGCGCAAGTGGGCGATCAGCAGTTATTGTTAATGGCTCGCTGATCTATGCAAGTCCAGATGGTTTAATTTCATTGTCAACAAGCGGCCTTAGCATGCTGACCAATCAAATAATTACTCGCGAACAATGGCAAGAGTATGAGCCTCAAACAATAGAAGCATATCACCAAGAAGGGCGCTACCTCGCGTTCTACGGAGAAAATTTAGACAAAGGTTTTATATTCGATCCAAACACAGGTGACTTTCGGCATTTTACAGCAACCGCAGACTGTGGCTTTAACAGCTTAGTTGATGATGCGTTATATACATGCCAAGGAGGAAATCTAAGCAAATGGGAGTCTAGCCCTTCTGTTATGAGTTATCAGTGGCGGTCTAAGGACTTTGAAGCACAAGACATAAGCTTTGCTTGTGGCATGGTTAAAGGGGTTAACGTTAACCAATCAGGTTTACGTATTTTTGCTGACGCAATAGAAGTGCTACACCTTGAGCCCGGTAAAATTCCTAGCGCAGCGTTCAGGCTCCCTCCATCTCGCGGCGATTCTTGGGCGTTTGAGGTTTATGGTAGAGGGACAATTCACAGTGTTTCAATTGCAACGACAATGCGTGAGGTTGTGGCTTAATGGTAAAGAAGCTAAAGAAAAGTGATTTTCCTGGTATTGGCCGACAAAGTGGCAAGCAAACGCAAAGTGCTTTAGCTGAAAATATAGAGTTACTTACAGGTCAACGTGGCGACGGTCAAAATAGGGCTTTATTAGTTAGAGATCTGGTTAACCTTGATCAGATGAAACTTGATGCACTGAGACAAAGTGCCACAAGTGGCAACACTAATAGTGGTGGTCTACCTATTGTGGTTGGAGGTGTCGAAAAGCCGCATAAGCCTGTTAACCTTTCTGGTACTGGCGGCTTTACTTTCATCGCACTTACTTGGGATAGCCCAACATATTGTGGTCATGCTTATGCTGAAATTTGGCGAAGTGAAACTGACTCATTTAGCAGTGCTGTACTTATTGCGACAGAAGTAGCCGATGTATTTAGTGACTCAGTTGGCATGGGTGCTGAATATTATTATTGGGTCCGCTTTGTAAACGTTGCAGATATGAAAGGCCCAACACACGCTGCAGCTGGTTTGAAAGTGGTAACACAAGAATCTGCGGCTATGATCCTAGATGAAATTGGCGGCTTGATTGAAAAGTCACATTTAGGTGATTTCCTCACTTCTGCCATAGACTCTATCCCCGATATTGAAAACATAATAGACAGTATAGTTTTAGAGGAAATACCAGCACTAAAAGTTGATATTGACGAATTTGAGATTGATATTGCTGAGTTACGAACCAATGTCGACCAGTTTTTTATTGATATTCCAGAGCTAAGATCAGATCTTGATAAAGTTAGTCTTGTAGAGATACCTGAGTTAAAGACTGATATTGACCAGTTTAAAATTGATATTCCCGCTTTGCGTGAGAACGTAGACCAATTTTTAATTGATATACCTAGTATTCAAGGTGCCGTTAGCAATATACAAGTAGAAATACCTAATATTAACAACTCGATCAATGCTTTAAACGTTGAAACTGAAAATGCTAAACAGAGCGCCGATGAAGCTAAAAACAGAGTTGAATCAATTGAAATAAGTAATGACGATTTAGCAAGACAGTTAATAGATGCGGCTCTTATTAACGACGAAAATTGGCAAAATAACGCGACTAAGTTTGTTCTGTTTGAGTCTGAACTTAATAACATGAGCGCTCGGATAGAGGCCGAGTTTCTAACCAAAACAGAAGCTAATGAAGCTATTGCTGCTGCAGCGGAAACAATACGTGTAGAAATTGAAGAACATGGCACATCATTAAGCGGTGACATATCAAATACGTACTACACAAAAGCGACCACTGATCAGGCGATAGCAACATCAAGAAATCAGCTTAAGGCAGAAATAGAAGATCCTGAAGGTACTAGTGTAGGGGCCCTACTCAATACGCAATATTACACGAAGGTTGATACCGATAGTGCTATTAGTCTATTCGCTCAGCAACTAAAGGCTGAAATCGAAAATCCAAGCGGTAATAGCTTGGGCGCTTTAATTAATAATGATTATTATACAAGCGTCGAAACTGACAGTGCTATCTCTGCTTATGGTATTCAGCTTAAGGCATTGATTGAAGATCCAGAAGGGGATAGCTTAGGGGCTTCACTCCAAACAAACTACTACACAAAAACGGACACGGATAGCGCTCTAAGCCAACTAACTACAAATCTTGAATCAGCCATTGAGATAGCAGGGCAAGACACTGAAAGTAGCATACAGGCCACATTAGACACGCAGTATTACACCATCACTGAAACTGATAGTGCAATTAGCCAAGCTACTACACAGTTAAAATCACAAATTGACGGTGAGATAAGTGCGACATTAACCAGTGATTATTTTACGAAAGCAGAAACTAACGAAGCAGTCACTACAGCATCGCAATTGCTCAAGTCAGAAATTGAAGATCCAGAAGGGAACAGCTTAGGCGCAACGCTTTTCACTGACTACTTTACGAAGGCAGATACCGAAGCCGCTATATCGCGCTCTATTTTTGAATTGAACAGCCAGTTTGACCCGCTAGCACAAGCTGTTATTGATAATGCGCTAGCTAATGATGAAGCACACAGCAAACAACAAGTTATAACGGCCAACATTCTACAGCAACAGCAAGTTACTACGGATGAGACAAAAGCGCTTGCAGAGTCATTAACTGTTATTGAGTCGCAATTCAATGACAGTAGCGCTCGCATAACAGAGTTAACCAAGTCATTTTCAGATAGCTTGGCAGCAAATGCAAAAAGCACGTTCCAACTACTTAGTACGATAAATGAAAACAAAGCATTCTTAGAAACAAATTATCTTACAAAGGTTGATACTGAAGAAGCCATAAGCCAAGCTGAAACGCGATTACAATCAAGCATAAACGGCACAAGTTCTGACATTTATCAAAACTTCTACACAAAATCGCAAACAGACAGCGCGATAAGTACAGCAGTAACCGTGCTGGGTTCAGCCATAGATAGCGATATAGGCGAAGTTTCCGCAGACTTACAAAACAACTATTTCACAAGCATTGAAACAGATAGCGCTATAAGCCAGGCAACGCAGCTTTTAAAAAGTGAAATAGAAGATCCAGAAGGCAATAGCATTGGCGCTATATTAATAAGCGACTATTCGACAAAAACAGAAATAGACAACGCTATAAGCGAAGCGTCCCTTCAACTGAGTAGCAGCATTGATGATTTAGAAGCCAGTATTTTTGATAGTGTTTACACTATTGCTGGTGCTGATGAAGCGATTGCAAATAGTGTTACAGCGTTGAGAGCAGAACTAAACCAAGCCATTGATAATGGGGATATCGAAACACTGCAAGCAGTCACTGCAGATTTACAAAGTAATTACTATACAAATGTGACTATTGATAGTGCGATTGCTCAAGCCACAACGACGCTAAAAAGTGAAATCGAAGACCCTAGCGGTGACAGCCTAGGCGCTGAGCTGTTTACTCAGTATTACACCAAGACTGATACAGACGGTGCGCTTGCTGAGTTAAATACACAGATCAGGGCTGAAATGGACCCATTAAGCCATGCTGCTATTGAAAACGCGCTGGCGAATGATGAATCAAACAGTCAAAGACTTCTTTTTGAAGCAGAAATAATATCCAAACAACAAGCGCTTGTTGACGAACAAGGGGCTATTGCTGAATCTATATTTGCACTACGCTCCGAATTTGGAGATAGCCAAGCAGAGCTATATAGGTTAGAGGAAACGTTTGCTGGAACCGTTCTAGCGACAGCTAAAGAAGTTACCCGACTAGAGTCATCCATAGACGACGTATCAGCAACATTATTGAACAGCTATGATACATCAGCAACGACAGCTGAAGCGATAACAAGCGCAACGACAGCGTTAAGAAGTTTAATTGAAGATCCAGATGGAAATAGTGTAGGAGCGAACTTACAGTTAAATTATTATACAAAGACAGATACTGACAACGCTTTAAGTGAATTAAACACGCAACTTCAATCATCAATAGATGGTGTGAGTGCTGATATTTACGAAAATTTTTACACGAAAGCGAATGCTGACAGTGCTATAAGTTCAGCAGTAACGGCGCTTCGATCCGACGTTGAAACTGATATAGGGCTAATTAATGCAGGTTTAGACCAAAACTATTACACTAAAACAGAAACGGATAGCTCTATTACACGGGCGGACCAATTACTAAAAGCCGCAATTGAAGATCCTGAAGGTGAGAGTTTAGGTGCTACCTTATTTAATTCATATTACTCAAAGGTGGCGACAGATAGCGCAATAAGCGACGCAACTACAGCCTTAAACTCAACGCTTAGCCAATTGGTTTCTGACGGTGACCAGACTGTTATTGATGAAATAAGCGCTGACTTACAAGTTAACTACTACACCAAGACAGTAACGGATCAGGCGATTGCTGATGCAACAACACAGTTACAGTCAAATATTGATGATGCAAATGCGGATTTATATGAAAACTTTTTCACGAAGTCTCAAACAAGCAGTGCCATAACAAATGCTACAACAGCGCTAAGATCTTCACTAACTCAAGATATTGAAGATGGTGATCAGGGCATTAAAGACGAAATAAACGCAGACTTACAAGTTAATTATTCAACTACGGCAGAAACCTACACAGCCATTAGCCAGGCAACCACTGCGTTAAAAAGTGAAATTGAAGATCCAGACGGGGATAGCTTAGGCGCTACGCTCTTTAAAGATTTTCAAACAAAAGCGGACGCAGTAGAAGCCAGTGCAAGCACCAGCCAACATTTAAGAGCCGAGTTTGAACCAAGTGCACAAGCGATTATCGAAAACGCGCTTGCTAATGACTTAGAAGGTGAAAGACGGATATTTGCCGAGGCTGACTTAATCCTCAATCAGCGTGTGCTTGCTAATGAGCAAACTGCTCTGTCTGAAAGTGTTTTTGCTTTGAATGCAGCTATAGATGAAAGCAACGCAGGCTTATACCAACTGCAAACAGCGTTTGCTACAAAGGCGCAAGCCACAGCACTAGACTTATTAAAGCTTGACAGTGATGTAGGTGACGTTAAAGCAGATTTAATAAACAACTACCTTACAAACGCTAGTGTAAACGAAGCAATTGCAAGTGCTGATCTTGCGTTGCGTGCAGCGATGGAAGATCCTGATGGTGATAGTATCGGCGCTGATTTACAAACGAACTACTATACGAAAGCCGCAGCTGATAGCGCCATTAGCTCAGCAACAACGCAATTGAAAAACGTAATCGAGGACCCAAGCGGCGACAGTATAGGTGCTGATTTATTTGTTAACTACTTAACAAAGGCAGAAACGAACGCTGTAATTAGCGAAGCTAAAACGCTTTTAAATTCGACTATTGATGATCTTGAATCAGACTTGCAGGTTAACTATTCAACAACTGTGGAAGTGGATGCAGCAATAAGCGAAGCATCAGAAGTTTTAAAATCTAACATCGATAGCAACCAAGCAATGCTAGTGTCTGATTATTACACGAAAGTTGCTACAGATGGCGCCATAAGCTCAGCAATCAATGCTCTTCAGTCTAGTTTTGATAGTGATATCGATTTCTTGGTGTCGGACTTACAAACCAATTATTACACAAAAACGGCTGCAGATAGTGCTATAAGCAATGCGACAACGCAATTAAAAAGCACCATAGAAGATCAGGCTGGTAGTAGCATAGGCGCGGATTTATACAACAACTACTATACAAAAACAGCAGCAAACAACGCTATTAGCACTGCAACAACAACGTTAAAATCACAAATTGAAGATACTAACGGTTCAAGCGTTGGCGCTAGCCTGCAAACACTAAGTCAAACAGTCGCGACAAACGAAGGTGTTTTTTCATCGCTTTGGGGAGTTAAAACGAATGTTAACGGCTTGCAGTCTAGTATTGGCCTTGTAAATGATGGTGTGGAACCTATATTTGCGGTGAAGGGCGCGAAGTTTGCTGTTATAACAGATCAAGATCCTACTAACTTAACTCCTGTATTTGCTGTTTCTGACGGCAAGACAGTTATAAATACGGCAGTAATTGACCAAGCATTTATTCAAAGCTTAGTTACCGATGAGTTGCTATCAAACCGTGTAGTTGTAGGCTCTCAATTAAGCTCTCCATCTATAAACTATAATCCGAGTACGGGAGCAAGAAGTAACAACTTCTCGATTGATCCTAATGGCAATATGCTAGCTAAAAGCGCAACTCTAGAATCAGTCACTATAAAAGATAGTAGTGGCAATGTAGTTATGTCGTCTACAGGGGCTATACCATCATCTAAAGTGACAGGACTAGGGACATTTGCGAGTAAAAATTCATTAAATTACAATGAGTTGGGAGGGAAACCTACGCTTGGAACTCTAGCGGCAAAAAATTCGCTCTCTTTCAATGAGTTAACAGGCTACTTGGATTATGACGAGATAACAGGAAAACCCGTGCTAGGCCCGTTTGCTGGACTTAGTAAAATCCTGAGCTCAAACGTTAGTACATATATTGCAAATGGTGCGATTGGCAGTGCTCAAATAGATCAGGCCTATATCAACACATTGTTTGGTAATAATGCGAGTTTCTATGGAACAGTTTACGCTGCAAATATTGAGGGTGATGTAACTGATTTAAGAGTGAAAACATCATCTAACGTAAATGCGACAACTCATAGCCAAGAATACACGGTGATCAGTTTCACAATTGCAAGTTTGCCATTTGCTCGAAGTGTTACAGTAAGTGGAATTAAGATTATTGGTAGTCACGGATTCAGCGCTGCACCCGAAGCGGAGGTATTGCTGTATGTGTCCGGTTTCAGCGGTGCACAAGATTCATACACGCATGCATTTAGTGGTGATGATGGAACGCGAACTGCGGTAACCAAAACATTAGCGGCAACAATACCAGCGAACTCTAGTAGAACAGTAACATTGAAAATCAAGAAGACATCAACGGAAGGAACGCAGACCGTTAACGCTCCGGCGCAAAGTATTATCTGCCAAACTTTCAAAGATGGCTCAACGATTAGTTAATGGCAAAACCCCCCAATATAGGTTAGTATTTTTACATAATGGACAAATCGTATCTGCAGTGTGTGTCATGGGCCAACCACCGTGACCGGCTTAAAGAGCCAATAACGCGAATAGGTAACACGGCGAACGAACCCAACTTGTTCAAAGAAATAGATAAAGCCTGCTCAAATGAGTGGGCTTTTTTGTTTGTAGCGCCCGATGGCTTCGTTGTTTTGAGGCCGCGTTCGCAAATGAAACATGAGTATATCCAAGTGTGCGTTGCTTCCTGTCATGGGGGCGATGCAATCAACCGGTATCTCTATCACATCATTCGCCTTGCCAAGTGTGGCCGGGCATCCTTCATAGAGTTTTCAACAGCACGTAAAGGTTTTAATAAAGTCGCACCGGCTTATGGTTGGCGTCGATTTTGTGTGCGTGACGGTTTAGTTGTCTGGCGGCATTTTTTAGAGGTTTGTAAAGCATGAGTAAATCAGGCGGGGATATTAAAGAGACTGAGTACGAGAAAGAACTCGCAAAAGTCTATGCAGAAGAATGGGCCTATTATCAAGATAGCATAGTCCCATTTGAAAACATGGTGATTGATGACGCTAAAGAAGCGAACGATGAAACTGTTTATTCAGACATTGCTGAAAGTGCAAACCTTGGTAGCCAAAAAGCATTCACTAATGCAAGAACAAACACCGCCACGAATTTAGCTGCAAGTGGTGTCAATCCAAATTCAGGTAAATTTAAAGGCACGTTAAGCGACTTTAGCGACAAGCAATCAGTTGTATCGAGTGACACCACAGCACGGTCACAGGTAGCAGGGCAAGAACGCTATATAGACAAAATGAGCAATGTAATGGCGATGGGCCAAGGTCAATCTCAAGAAGCAACAGCGACCTTAACGGAGATTGCCCAAGGCTCACAGCGTAAAGCCTTCAATGATGCAAGTATCTCGCAACAACAAAGCGACAACTTACTTGGCGCAGCTGGAGCAATAGCAGGTGCAGGGGCTAGTTATTACAAGAATCAGCCCGCTGTAAATTCAAACAATGCCAACACAATCACCTATAACGCAACCACTAACAGTAGCTTGCTCGACGATAGCAATATCAACGCAACTAGAACAACTTAGGAGATAACATCATGGCAGATACACCAGCAACAACAGATGACCCATTTGATCTTTATGCAGTTGATTCCAGCCAAATACGCACAGGTCGGTATCAAGATGCGTTAGCGGATCTAACGCGCCAACAATTTGAAGATTACAAAAAGCGTTACCTTCCTGTGCAAGAAAAATTATTTTCGTTAGCAACGGATGATTCGCTATTAACAGAACAGCTTGAACGAAATCAGCAGAACATTGATAGCAACTTCAAGATTGCTAAAGAAAGCGAGGAGCGGCAGCTAGCACGTTTTGGTGTTAACGCAGCAAACAGCAAGCAAGATAATAACAATAATAACCTGCTTAAAAGCCTCACAACGGCATCTGTCAATAATGAAACCCGCAGTTCAGTTGATGACCTGCAAAACAAAATACTTACCGGTCAAGGTGGTGCTACAAGCACGCTTGCTGATATAGGAAACGTCTAATGTCTTATTCAATTATGAACGCAGGCCAAAGCACTAAGGCCAAATCAACTCAGTCACTCAAAACGCTCTCAGATATGGAGCAAAACCGAGAAATTGCAAATGACCAAGCAGATCAGGCGCAAAAAAATTCGCAAATGAGCGGCACTGCAACCGGTGCAATGATTGGCACACAGATAATGCCAGGCTGGGGCACTGCTATTGGTGCTGTAATTGGTTTTGCTGCAGGTTCATTATAAGGGGGAGTTATGGCAGGTGCATTCGTAGATGGCGCGTTAAAGGGTTTCAATATGATGGAGCGCCATCAGTCTCGTCAATTCAATGAACAGCGTTTAAGTGATTTAGATAAGCGAAATGAGGAACGCTATCAGCAAGGTCAAATGCGACTTGCTGATTTAGACAAACAAAGAAAAGCAGAGCGTGCAGAAGATGTGGCATTTAGAAATCAGCAGGCCAAGCAAAACAATGAACATCGAAATGCAACGCTTAGGTCAATGAATGACTATCGTAATAAATCTCTAGAACAGCGTGCTGCTGAAACTACATGGCAGCAAAATTACCAAACGCAACAAGATAATTGGAAAAAAGACCAGCCAGTAATTTCTATGGCTTGGCAAGCATTCAGAGATACAGGAAAGATACCGGAAGATTTAGAGCCTGTAATGCAGAGAAATAAGGCGATGGATCCGCGGACTTACGCAAAGCCTGAAGCTAGAGAAAATATAAAAATGTTCGACTCTTTTCTCGGTGAAGTTGCAAAAACAGGCAAAGTATCAGAACTAAACTCGCCTAAATCAATAGAGCTAACAAACGCTGCTTTTTCCGACAAGCTAAATTCAACCATTGGACGGTACAACGAGAGTGTTAAATCGAAGGTAGCAAACAATAAAATTGTTAGATACGTGCCGCTTAGTGAAAAAGGCGAGCCTGCAAGATTTGGCTTTGAAATAGAGGTCACTTATGAAAATGGCATGAAAGAAATAAAACCAATGACCAAGGGCAGAACATCTGAACCTGATGATCCAGTAATGACCTATACGCCCAAAGAGCTTTTTGGCACTGTAAAAGCGCGCGCAATGATGGCAGATATGATGGAACGGCCAGAGTATTACGATCGTCTTGGTATGCAATTAAATGCGAATATGGGTATTCGAACCACCCCTCAATCTAAAGCTAATGACGCCAAAGAAGCTGAATATAGAAAAGCTAAGTTGCAACTGCTTGAGTCCAAGACAAAAGCGTTAGCAGATGTTGAATCAGGAAAAGGAACAACTGTTCCATTAGAGGGAGAAGCCAAAGAACAGGCGATCGCAGGTGTAGAGACTCAGTTTCAAAAGCAGATGGAACAATTAGACAGCATCTACGGGAAAAGTAGCTCTTCAGAAAAATCAAATAAAAAGCAAGTGGGAACAGTTAATTACACGAGTCATATTGATGGTGTGGATGCAAAAGGAGTGATTGCTAAATTTATGGAAGCCAATAAAAATTTGTCAGAACAACAAGCCATTCAAATTGCAATTCAGCAAGGGTATTTATCAAATGAACAATAAAATAATAGACCCATTCACTAAGAAAGAAATTGAATTTATAGATCCATTTGCTGAAGAACAGACAGAGAGTGGAATAGCTGCATCATTTGGTGCAGGTGTTGATAAGCTACAAGAGTTAGGTTACCGAGCTGTAAAAGGTTTCACAGATGTTGGCAAACCTAAAGAAGATCAAACAAATTCATTAGGCAGAGCTATAGGTCAAGGAGGTTCATTATCGAAATGGGCTCAAGAAGGCATTGACAGAAATATTGAAGAACAAAATAGCTATGAACCTACAGTTAAATCATACAAAGACATTGATAGCCTAGGTGATTTTGCGAGTTATGCAGGCGAGTTAACCGCTGGCTCTATTCCATACATGGTGGGAGCGGCAACGGGTGTAGGCGCTTTTGGTATGGCCGGTGGCCTTGCGCAAGAAGCTTACGAAAAACAGCCTGAAGGTGAAAAAGATGCAACACGCGCAGTTGTTTCAGGTGCTGGTCAAATGCTGCTTGAACGACTTGGCATTAAAGCTAGCATGGGCCAACTAGGTAAAGATATTTTAAGAGATGGAGTTCTTGAGACAGCAAAGCGTTATGGTAAAGGTGAATTAACAGAAGCTGTACGTGATCCTAGTATTGCTAAACGGCTACTAAAAGGCGCAGTTGGTGAAGGCGTTACAGAGACAGGCCAAGAAGCATTAGCGCAGTGGGGGGCTGGCAAAAGTCTGGATGAGTTTGAAAAATTGGACGAGGCTTTTGTAGGCGGTTTGGTTGTAGGGGGTATAGTTAGAACTGGCTCTGAGGCAACTCAAAAAGCACTGAGCTATCAGCAAAGAACAGCTGAGGTAGTGAAGAATAGTGCTGATAGTTTAGTAGAGTCAGGTGTACCTCAAGACGAAGCAATTGATATGGTACGAGTCAAACAGTTTGAAGCGGCTAAAAAGCAAGGTTTTACTGATGCTGAAGCCTCGGCAATTGTTGCTCGAACCATGAAAGAAAAGTTTGGTATAGATAACGACTTATTTAATGCAGCATCACAACCTGAGCCATTACCTGAGCAGGCTTCGCCTAATGAAAATCTGACAACTAATCTAGGTGAAAATGATGCAGTTAGTGATGTAAATTATGACGCACCAACTGCAGCGAGACAAGCTGGCTTTGGTGAGTCAAACAAAGATGCCGGGCAATATGGTGATATGCTTACAAGCCCAGCCCAAGAATCAATAAAAGCACTTAATGATGGCAATACATCTCCGACAGTCAATGAGCTAGTACAAGCAGCGGCTTTAGATAAATCACCAACTCCTGAGGACCGTTTTAGCCCTATTAAGTACACGCATGAAGGCGACTACCTAGAAGCTGAGCCTCAGAGTAGGCAAGGTATTGAAAAAGCTCCAATCGAAGGAACTACAGAACCAGAACAGGCTAGGCTCCCAACTTCACAAGAAACAGCGGATCGTCAAGAGCGTGAAAAGCTTTTTGCTGATCTTGCCGCGCAACCAGAAGGCATTGAACAAAAAGATATTATCTTTGCTGAAGATGGCAGGCCAAAGCAAGAAGCTCAACAACGAGTAGAGAAAGCAGGCCGTGACGCTGAGAATTTATTGCCACATAAAGATATAATTTTTTCAGGTAACCAAAGTGGTGTAAACGTTCAAAAAGACGGACAACCATTTAAGAGCAAACGCGATGCATTGTTAAGCAAAGAGGCGCGTGCAGCACGTAGAGCTGGCGATAAAACTAAAGCTGTTTCCTTTGATAATGGTTTTGGTTGGACGATTAAAAGTCCCGCTCAAAATAAAGGTAAGGGCACTGAGCCCGCATCAGAAGAAGCCACAGGACAACAGGCCGACATTAAAGGCGAAATGATAGATTCTGAATGGCAGGCTTTTTCACCACAAAGCCAAACTAAAAAAATACCGCGTGCTGAAATGCCACAAATAAAAGCGGAAAATCGCGGTGCCATGGTTAACTTCATGAAAGCCAGAGGCATTGAGCACAAGCAAGATACAGTTTCAGCACAGTCTTTAAAACCAACTCAAGCAGAGTTCTCACCTAACAAAGTTATACAAGCTAAAGAATACGATGGCGGCGAGCGTTCCATTTTAGTGTCGGATGATAACCATATATTAGATGGTCACCACCAATGGCTAGCTGCTAGTGAAAAAAATAAGCCTGTTAAAATAATTCGTTTAGATGCACCAATAGAGCGATTAGTGCCACTGGCAAAAGAAATGCCGAGTACTGAAACTCAAGACACCAATGGTAAATCAATTGAACAAGAGCCGGTAACCCTTGAACAAACAAACGAACTGCCAGCAATCCTGAAAACATCTAAACGGAAATGGCTTCAAACTGAAGCTAAAAAGCAAGGTCTTAAAAAAGATTCACCTGGCTATGACGCTGCTATGAAAAAACTAGATGAAGGGTATGAGTCTGCTGTTGATAAAGCGTTTGCAGAGCAGTCTTTTGAAACTTATCAGCGGTTTAATGCTGACACACCTGAAAGTATTAATCGGCAGGCTTATAACGAGTTAAGAAAAGAGTTCGGCATAAAAGACAATGAGCCGCCTATTTCTGACAAGAAACCAGATCAAAAATCAGAGCCGCCACAGAGCGGCTTTTCTGTGCGTAGCGAACAGGAAAGAAAAAAAACAAGTGATTCAGAAGTCATTGAAGATTTCGGTGAAAAGCTAGGTGGTGCTCGTAAAGATTTATGGGGCGGGTTTGCAGAAAGTCTTGATGAAAAATCAGATTCGATTAAATCGAAACCATTAAGCAAAGCCTTACCTCAACCTGATTATCAAAAAATGTCAGATGAAGGCGCAGATCCTAAAGTATTAACTTTTATTGCAATGGCTAGAGGAAGCATACCTTCAAAACCAAAATTGAGTCATAAGGTCAGTGACTGGGCTGATTATGTAGATAAAGTTAAGCAATCGATTAATCGAGTTTTGAAAGAAGGAGCAGATCCCGAAAGTGAAATTAATTTACTTAGTCACTTCATGCGCAAAGGGACCTTGAATGGCGCTAAAGAGGCTTTAGGCACAATTGCAAATGCGAACCCTGCAATTTTGAAAGAGGCGTCGAAATACCGCATACGTTCTGCAAAATATAGCTTGTTCAATGGTAAAGAGCACAAGCCAGCTAAAACTTTTTACACAATTGAAAAGCAAGGTCGCCGCATAAGCTTAGATAATGCAGTTGAGACATTAGAAGAAGCTCAAAAGCAGTTAGCTGAGATAATTAAGATTGAGAGTCAATCAACAAATAGACAAGCAAGACATTCCAAAATAAATGTGTTTCGTGATCGGTACACGGGCCAAGTTTATTTGGGCTGGAAGGGCGCGAGTGGTGTATTGAAGATTCAAGACTTCAAAACACCGGCAGAAGCTCGGGAGCATTTAAGCTTTAACAGAGATGCAGTTGAAGCGAATTTGCAGAAATTAAAGTCCACACCGAATATGCGTAAGCCTGTGAATGCGGAACGAACAGGACCAGAAAGACACTCTGATAATGTTACACCAGGTACGTTTACTGAAACATTTGGGTTTCGTGGTGTGGAATTTGGGAATTGGGTTGAACAGGGCAAGAGACAAAAGGATCTCAATCAAGCATATGATGCATTGATGGATTTAGCTGAAGCGATAGATGTGCCTCCGAAATCGCTTAGTCTAAATGGGCAGCTTGGCCTTGCATTTGGTGCCAGAGGAACGGGGGGCAAAGAGCCCGCAGCAGCACATTACGAATCAGGCAATATGGTTATTAACTTAACTAAGAAGTCGGGTTCAGGTTCCCTTGCTCATGAATGGTGGCACGCACTAGATAATTATTTTGGCAGGCAAAAAAATAGCGGCTCAGACTTTATTACAGAGTCACCATATCACTTAAAAGGCGATGAAGTTCGTCCAGAAATGGCTGAAGCGTTTAAGAGGGTGCGAAATGTTATTAATGCAAGCGATTTACCCAGCCGGTCATTGAAGTTAGATCAACGTAAATCTAAAAAGTACTGGTCTACAAATGTTGAAATGACAGCGCGTTCATTTGAGACATTCATAATTGATAAGTTAGAGAAAGGCAAAATCACAAACGATTATTTAGCAAATGTAGTAAGTGATGAAGCTTGGAGTGCTGCGGAGTCACTTGGTTTTGAAGATGGCAATACATTCCCTTACCCATTGAGTTCAGAACAAACCCCAATCAATGAAGCCTATCAAGCATTGTTTGACACAATCGAACATAAAGAAACGCCTGAAGGGATCAAGTTCTTCTCTAAATCTAATGCCAAAGAAAAGCCTAAAGGTATTGCAAAAGGTGATGCTGAAAAAACAGCAAATAGTTTCATTAAATCTTTGAATGGCGCCAATGGAATTAATGTTCATGTACTCGAATCAACTAAAGATGCTGAGAAGCTATGGCGTATGAGTTTAAGTGACTCAATCGTTAAGGGGGCTTATAACGATAAAACTAAAACGGTCTATGTAATAGCAGAGAATATTGAAAGTGAATCAGATTTAAAACGAACTTTAGCACATGAAACTATTGCTCATGGTGGTTTAGACACTGTTATAGGTAAGGAAGCACATCAAGAGTTCTTAAATCGCATAAAAAAAACGAAAGGTCGAAAAGCATTTGAACAATATTGGAAAGATGCCAATAAAGATTATTGGGATTCCAGTGATGACGTAAAAGCAGAAGAGATCTTTGCACGATTTGTTGAAAATGAGCCTAGTAAAGGTGAGCTTAAGTATTGGTGGCAGGCATTAAAGCGTTGGCTAAAAGCACAGCTTGATAAAGCTGGTATTATGTATCGTGAAGATGATGAAATTACTCATATGCGCGAAATGCTGCACAGTATTGTTAAAGGCTTTAAATCGAAAAGTGCTCCATACACCGACTCAATAGGGGAGTTAGCATACAGCCAGAAGGGGAACAAATTTAGTCAAACGACTACTTCAGATAACCGCACTGCCAAAGAAAAGCTGGGTTTAACTGAAAATGCTCAGAAAACCTTGTCAGATAAAGCGAAAGAGCGAACGGCTGAAGTTATGGGGACTTTAAAGAGTGCTCCATTTTGGAACCGTTTGAATGAAGGTATCTTTGATGGGCTTGCAGGTATTAAGCAAGCCGAGGAAGCGATTGGTGTAACAGATCCAAATAAACAAGGCTATGTGAGCGCACGTTTGGCAGCAGGGGTTTCTGACGTTTTACACGGTGTATTCAATTACGGTGCGCCGCAATGGAAAGACGGGATCATTCAACGCAAAGAAAACACGAAAGGCTTACTCGAAGTATTTAGTATGGTTGAAAACGATCTAAATGATTGGTTAGCGTGGATGGGGGCTCACAGAGCTGAACGATTAAAGGCACAAGGAAGAGAAAATAATTTATCAAAAGCTGATATTGAAGAGCTCAAGTCACTAGCGAAAGGAAAAGAAAAACTCTTTGAAGAGGTTAGAGCTGAGTACAATAAAATCAATTCAGCTATTCTCGATGTAGCCCAAGGTGCTGGGCTTATTAATACGCAACAGCGTAAATCATTCGATGAAGAATACTACGTCCCATTTTTCCGAGATATGGGTGAAACTGATCCAGAAATGGATGCAATCAAACGCTCTATCGTCGAGCCTCACACTCGCAAAGGGATTGCTGGCCAGTCAGCGCAAATTAAAGAACTTAAGGGCGGCAAGCAATCTACCAAGGACCTATTAGAGAACATTATCACTCGCCAAAGGACTTTAATAGAAGCATCACTCAAGAACAAAGCGATGCAGGAAGTCGTATCAAACCTTGATGGTACTGACTTTATGATCCATGAAAAAAGCGATGATGCTAAAAGCATGACGCAAGAAGAATTGAATCGAAACAGTAAAGTACGGGTTATGATAAACGGTGAGCCACAAGCTTACTTAGTTAGTGATCCTGCTCTCATGCGCTCACTTATTCAAGTGAACAGCTCTGGCAGCCATAACATCGTTAATAAAATCGGCCGTAGCGCAAAAAGGTTTTTAACTGCAGGTATCACATTATCACCTGACTTTATTGCAAAGAACTTTATTCGTGATGCGGCGCATGCTTGGATGATCAATAAAGATGGGTTCAAATTCGCTGCAGACAGCGTTAAAGGTTTGAAAAAAGCGTTTAAGGAAGATGAAGCGTACCGGGACCTTATATTCAGTGGAGCAGCCTTCCAAGGTGGTTATATTCATGGGGCAGATCCAGAAGCTGCCGCACAGCAAACTCGTAGAGCATTAGCAAAGAAAGGTTTATCTGAGAACGAGATAAATACTTATCTAGGCAGTTTAGTGACCAACGGTAAGCAGTTATTAGAGACATACCGAAATATAAGTGACAAAGTTGAGAATGCTAACCGGTTAAGCACTTATGAAGCGGCATTAGCAAACAATAAAAGTAAGCGACAAGCAGCTTTTGAAGCGAAAGACTTAATGGATTACAGTCTAAAAGGTAATTTTACGACAATTAATTTCATGGTTGATGTATTGCCATTCTTCAATGCTCGATTGCAAGGCATGAGCAAACTCGTCAGAGCGGCCAAAGCACAAGGTGATGATCAGTTAATTAAAGTGCTAAGTCGTGAACTGGCAATGAAAGGTATAAAAGTCGCAGCGTTTAGTCTTGCATTGGCTATGTATAATGATGATGACGAACGTTACCAGGCATTACCTGATTGGGACAAAGATGCTAACTGGCATTTCTTTTCTGGTGATGATCATTGGCGTATTCCAAAGCCATTTGAGTTAGGCGTGATTTTTGGCACCATACCAGAGAGGCTATTTAATTATGCCGCAGGTAATCAGAGCAGCAAGGACCTGCAAAAATCATTAATGCATGCAGCCCTGACAACGATGGCATTAAACCCTACACCCCAATTTATACTGCCGCTTGTTGAAACGTCTTTAAACCGTTCATTCTTTAGAGATGCACCTATTGAAGGCATGGCAGATCAAAATAAACAAGCCCAAGACCGTTATAGTGCTTTCACTAGCGATACAGCAATTGCATTGGGCAAAACGCTTGGTTGGTCACCTAAGAAAATTGAGCATGTGATTTTAGGTTATACCGGTACGATGGGGAGTTATGTTCTTGGAGTCAGCGATATGATAGCAAGACAAGCCATTGGTAAGGTTAATGCTGAAACGCCACTTAATAGATACCCGGTGATTAAATCTTTTTACCAAGGTAGCACACCCAAATCGAACACTAAGTTTGCAAATGAGTTCTATGATGCCCTTGATGCTGCAAATCAAGCCTATGGAAGTTATAAACGCGCTACGGAGCTTAGTGACACTACTCGTATTAAGGAGCTGCTTGAAGATGAAGGTAGCAAACTACGCTCTAGAGCAGGACTAGCAAAGGTTCAGCGTTCTATATCAAAATTAACCAAAGCCAAGGATGCAATTAATGATAGCAAGCAGTTAACTAGTTCTCAGAAACGAGAGAAGGTAGATAAAATCCAGAAGCAAATTAATGCTATTTACCATAAAGCTTACGTAGCATTTAGATTAGGCGGAAAATAAAAAAGCATACAAACAAATGAATGTAGGGAAGTTTGTATGCTTGGGTATTGAAATTATGTGGGTGTCTACTAAATATAGAATTTATGAAATTCATATTTAAGTTAGGAGCTGCAGTAACAGTTGTCAAATTATATTCTAAAAAAATTATATAACTCTATTTATTTATGCTAATTTCAAAGAATAAAGTAATTAAAAATTATGAATTTTATGGCTAGTGATAAGAGCTGTTTAGTAGCGAATTCAAATTTAATAAGAAGAATTGCATCTAAGCGAGAGGATTTACTCACCGATACACATCTATTCATGAAAGAGATTATCCTTTTGGGGCTTAATGCTTTAGATGTAAGTCGAATTTCAATTTGGATGATTGAAGATGGTAAATATTTGAAGTGTGTTTCGAATTCTGAGTGGTACTTTACGGAAGTTCCACCACACCCCCCAATCATCGAGAAAAAAAATCATCCAGAATACTTTTCTGCAATAGATTTTGGCAACTCAATTGTTGTCAATGATGCAGAAACAGATGAGCGAACCAAGAGCTTTTTCGATGATTACCTCAAGCCGCAGAACATTAAGTCAATGTTGGATACGATAATTTTTAAAGAAGGGTTTCCAATTGGTGTTGTTTGTTGTGAACAAGCAAATGAATCTAGAGAGTGGTCGGTAGAAGAGGTTCATTTCACAGAAGTTTTGGCGGATTGTTGTACATATCGATTTATGGCGAGAGAACAAGCTAAGCTTGAGAGAAAGCTTGAGACTTTAGCCTTTAAAGATGAATTAACGGGTGTCCATAATCGCAGATTCTTTTTCGAATCTATAGATGCAATTTTTAATCAACATGTAAGAGAGAAGCGACCTTTATCCTTTGCAATGATAGATCTTGATAATTTTAAATCAATAAACGATAAATTTGGCCATGAGGCAGGTGATTTAGTTCTTCGTAAATTCGCAGAAATTGTAAAATCATCATTGAGAAAAAGTGATCTTTTTTGTCGTTTAGGTGGAGAAGAGTTTGTCATCGCTTTTCAAGGATTAACTTCTGATAAAGCAAAAGAAGTATTGGAGAGAATTTCAAAATCGGTTCATGAATGCTCCATAGTTTACTTAAATGCTAAAGTAAAATTTACGTTTTCTGCAGGTATTAGTCAGTTGAATTATAATGAAACTGTTATTGCCTCAATTAGACATGCGGATGAAGCTGTCTATCAAGCAAAAAAGAGAGGCAAAGATCAAGTGTTTATAAGTAAGTAATCTGTTTTACTTACTTGATAAATTATAAACTTATAAAAGCCTAATTTAATCTCAATCAAAAGTAGGTCCAATACTATTATTGGACCTACTTCAATTGTCCAAAGCTTCTGACCCTTGGGTAGAGGGCCTCCACAGATGGAGTGTCCTAAAAGAATAAAACAATGAAGAAGCAAGTACTTTCGGTTTATAATTGCGGACAACATGAAGTTACATAAAACGATACCTCATAGTCAACGAGTTTTAACTGTTTTAAAGGGAATTCATATGAAACTGTTTATTTTTTTATCGTTATCCATTATTTCTTTATCATCTGCTGCTCATAGTGGACGAACAAATTCAGAGGGCTGTCATAATGACCGCAAAAATGGTGGTTATCATTGTCATGGCACAAAGACAAAGTCCTACACAAGTAAATCTACTTCAGTAATCTCACCAACTTCTCCGCCGCTTTTAACAAACTACAATAGAAAAGATTGGCCTCATTGGGTCGATGCTGATTCTGACTGCCAAGATACTCGCGCTGAGATACTGATCCGCGACTCTCGAACTCCTGTAAAATTCAAAAGAAATAAAGGCTGTAATGTTTCATGGGGGGAATGGTTAGATCCATACACTTCACAGGTTTTTACTAAAGCATCTGATTTAGACATTGACCACGTAGTCCCTCTAGCTCATGCACATGAAACAGGTGCTGCAAATTGGACTCGAGAACAAAAGCGGGCTTTTGCGAATGATTTTGAAAACTTACTAACAGTTGAAGATAATTCAAATCAAGCTAAAGGCTCTAAATCACCATTAGAATGGATGCCGGAAAATAAGGCTTTTCACTGTGAATATTTAGAAAAGTGGTTGAGGGTTAAAATTAAGTACAAACTATATCTTTCTAAAAGAGAGTCTAAATTTGTAATGACCAAAGTCTATGATTGCAGGAATAAATAAACCCGCAAGATACGGGTTTATTTACATAAAAGCTTTGTTTAAGCTAACTTTTTGCTTGCACGCTCATTTGCTCTTTGGTAGCGCTTAACAGACTCTTCAGGAGTCGGTTTGTTTCGTTCAAACAAATCCTTCATTAGCTTCTTCATACCGTCTTGTGAAGTGTTTTTAAAATCAGGTTTAAGATTCATCAGATTTTCCATCGTTTTCATCCTCCTCATTTGCATCTGGCACAATAAAGTCTTGCACCAAGTTTCTGCAATATAGCTCGGTAATGTTGAGTGTGCGTATTGTACGCATTAAATGTTCAAATTCAATGCTAGCATCTTCTACTTTATCGAATAATTCTTTGCTTTCATTTCTATCAATTACATATCCGTGTGAGGGATAAGTAGAAATTAATCTGTTAAGTGCTTTATCTTTCAGGTTTCCCGAATTTAAATTGGAACCATATTGTTCAGCAATCTGCATTGCTCTTTTAAATTCACCAAGTCGTACAGGTTCAATTTGTGCATAAATCGGGCTTAGAGAGTTTGTCGCCATTCTTTGTGCAACATCAAAAGCTTGTTTAGTACTTAAGCCTGCTCCATTTCTTAACTCGACAAAAGTGTTGGCTACAATGGACCTTGCCTGTTCATCTAAAAACTCTAGAGCCTGAAAAATATTCAGCCCTGATGCTAACTCACCAACTTCATCTTTTTTTGCTATCTGTATATCAAGTGGTCCGAATTCACCACGCTTACCCATTATTAAAGTGTTTGCAGATATAGACATTAGCGTACCAGTGCTTTTGCATAAACCTCCAATTGCATAGTACACATTTTTATATTCATTCTTTAAATATCTTGCAATTCGATACCCAATATCAGGCACACCACCAAGAGTTTGCAAAAATAATATTACATTATTTTTTTTATTTTCCTGCATTTCAACTATGTTTATAAACATATCATCTGCATGGGCGGTTAAATTCCCAGAAAATAAGAAAATATCTGCATCGTACTTATCTCTAATGCTTTTGACCGAAGTTTCTATCAATGGTTCCATAAACGTCCTTATTTGAAGATTAGATCAACTTTTATACACTACGCCAAAACATTTACATTTACAATTTACTAGCATAATTTAAGCCATATTAGTTAACTAATAGGGTTTCTTCGTTCAAATAATGTCTGTGATAAATAATACAATACAACACAGTAGTCCTAGTGACCAAAATAGACTCTCTTGTTCATTCCTCCATTTATCTGAGCCTATATTTAAGCAGGCTAACCCAAGCAGGCAAATTGGGCCTCCAATGATTAACCCCACCTTATCTATAAGAGCCAAGCCAAGTATCACTAAAATTAGCATTAAGACGATGTGCATATTTAAACCGCTTAAGTTAAATTGATGAAACGTTAGTAGACTGCTTCACTTAATTCCACGTGTTTTTTATTGCTGTTAGCACTTGAATTGTTTACCTAGTGACACAATATTCGTTTCAGAAGCGAAAGCTTAACAATTGAAATGCGTACCAAACTGTGTACCAAAAGTGTTAAAGGTATTACCATGGCAGAACAAAAAGATATTACAAAACATGAATTTGGCTCAGATACGGGCAAGTTATTGCATCTAATGATTCATTCTCTTTACTCTAATAAAGAGATTTTCCTACGTGAGCTTGTATCAAACGCGTCAGATGCGGCAGATAAATTACGTTTCCTTGCGCTTTCTAATGGCGATTTATACGAAAACGATGCGGAACTAAAAGTACGTATCAGTGCCGATAAAGAAGCAAACACGGTCACCATTACTGATAATGGTATTGGTATGAGCCGTGAAGATGTGATCAATTCACTAGGTACAATTGCAAAATCAGGCACCGCAGAATTTTTCCAAAACCTAACTGGTGACCAAAGCAAAGATTCACAATTGATTGGTCAATTTGGTGTTGGTTTTTACTCAGCGTTTATCGTTGCTGACAAAGTAACAGTACGTACGCGTAAAGCAGGTGAAAGCCAAGGTATTGAATGGCAATCTGCAGGTGAAGGTGAGTACACATTACAAGAGATTGATAAACCATCACGTGGTACCGAAATCATTCTTCACCTTCGTGAAGATGAAACAGAGTTTGCTGATGAGTTCCGTCTACGTAGCATCGTAACTAAATATTCAGACCATATTTCTATTCCAGTTGAGATGTATAAAGCAGAAGTACCTGAATCTGAAGGTCCTGACGGCGAGAAAATTCCAGCACAGCCAGGCGAGTGGGAAGGTATTAACCGCGCAACAGCACTATGGACTCGTGATAAGTCAGAAGTAACAGACGAAGAGTACAAAGAGTTTTATAAGCACATCGGTCATGATTGGGAAGAGCCACTAAGCTGGGCACATAACAAGGTTGAAGGTAAAACTGAATACACGAGCTTGTTATACATCCCGAAAAAAGCACCTTTCGATTTATGGAACCGTGAGCGTCAATCTGGTTTAAAACTGTATGTACAACGCGTTTTCATTATGGATGACGCTGAGCAGTTCATGCCAAGCTATTTACGTTTTGTGAAAGGTTTACTTGATTCAAACGACTTGCCACTTAACGTGTCACGTGAAATTTTACAAGACAACAAAGTAACGCAAGCAATCCGTAAAGGTTGTACATCGCGTGTACTTAAAATGCTTGAGCGTATGGCGAAAAACCGCGAAGAAGATTACCAATCTTTCTGGAATGAGTTTGGTCAGGTGTTAAAAGAAGGCCCAGCTGAAGATGCGGCTAACAAAGAAGCTATTGCTAAGCTATTGCGTTTCTCTTCTACACATACTGATGAAAGCACACAAAATGTATCGCTTGAGCAATATATTGAGCGTATGAAGCCAGAGCAAGACAAAATCTACTATGTAGTTGCTGATTCATTCGCTGCAGCGAAGAACTCACCACATTTAGAGATCTTCCGTAAGAAGGGCATCGAAGTATTGCTTCTAAGCGACCGTGTTGATGAGTGGATGATGAGCTACTTAACAGAGTTCAACGAAAAATCATTCCAGTCAATTACCCGTGGTGACTTAGATTTAGGCAACATGGATGACGAAGAAACGAAAAAAGCGCAAGAAGAGTCAGAAAAAGAAGTTGCTGGCCTAGTCGAGCGTATTAAAACAGCACTAGGTGATAACGTTAAAGACGTACGCTTTACGCACCGTCTAACTGACTCGCCTGCATGTGTTGTTGCTGATGAGCACGATATGAGCTCGCAAATGCAAAAGTTAATGGAATCAGTTGGTCAAACAGTGCCTGAGCAAAAGCCAATTTTTGAGCTTAACCCAGAGCATCAGCTTGTTAAACACCTAAATGTTGAACAAGACGAAGACAAGTTTGCTCAGTGGTCACAAGTACTTTTAGATCAAGCATTACTGGCTGAGCGCGGTACTTTAAAAGACCCTGCAGGCTTTGTAACTCGTTTGAACAAACTTATGCTAGATTTAAGCAAATAAGCGTTTTAGCTGAATGAGTTGGAAAAGGGAGCAAGGCTCCCTTTTTTATTGCCGCTAATATAGGCAATTGGTATAAGTTACTTGAGGTATAGCCTTAGTTGTGGAAGAATTCAGGCTCTAAAAACAAAACTCCACTGATCGACCATTTTTAAGATTAGTATCACACAGAGGACAATGATATGCGCATTATTCTTTTGGGCGCGCCGGGTGCAGGTAAAGGTACTCAAGCTCAGTTTTTGATGGACAAATACGGTATTCCACAAATTTCTACGGGCGATATGCTGCGTGCAGCAATCAAAGAAGGTACACCACTTGGTCTTGAAGCTAAAAAAGTAATGGATGCAGGTCAATTAGTATCTGACGAAATTATTATCGGTCTAGTTAAAGAGCGCATTGCTAAGCCAGATTGCGAAAAAGGTTTCTTACTAGACGGTTTCCCTCGTACTATTCCTCAAGCAGATGCAATGAAAGAGAATGGCGTGGTAGTTGATCACGTTATCGAATTTGACGTTGCTGATGAAATTATCGTTGAGCGTATGGGCGGCCGTCGCGTACACCCTGGCTCTGGCCGTGTTTATCACGTTGTTTATAATCCACCTAAAGTTGATGGCAAAGATGACATCACAGGTGAAGACCTAATCATTCGTGATGACGACACTGAAGAAACAGTTCGTAAGCGTTTAGGTATTTACCACGACCAAACTAAACCATTAGTTGATTACTACCAAGCTGAAGCAAAAGCAGGCAACACTCAGTACCACAAATTAGACGGTACACAAGCTGTTGAAGCTGTTAGCCAACAACTTGGTGAGCTTTTAGGTTAATTTACCTTTTAGAATCACAAATAAAAAACCGCCTCTGGGCGGTTTTTTTGTGTCTGTCTCACTGCAAGTTAAATTGCGCTTTACAGTTTCTTTAATGCCGCAATAGCACTGTCGTAATCAGGCTCTTTTGAAAGGTTATCGACAAGCTGCTTGTAAACGATGTTATGTTCTTTATCGAGCACAAATACGGCGCGGGTTAACAAGCCCATATCTTTGATAATCAAACCGTAGTTCTTACCAAAGTCACGCCATACTGAGTCAGATAAAGTCACTACTTTGTCTATATTCTCTGCTTTACAAAAACGCTTCTGTGCGAATGGTAAGTCTGCACTTAAGGTCAGCATCGCCACACTTGGGTATTCTGAAGCTACTTTTTCATTAAAGTGTTTGGTTTGAATACTACATACACCGGTGTCTAAACTTGGCACAACGCTTAAAAGCACGGCTTGGCCTTGATAGTTGTCTAGTGTAACTGGCGTAAAGCTGCCATCTACTACTTTAAAATTAGGCGCTTTTTGACCAACTTCAACACCTTGTCCTAGTATAGTGACTGGCTTAGACTGGGCAGAAACCTTACCAGCATCTAAACTATTTTCTGATAAATCACCTGCATAACTAAACGTGCACACTGCACTTAATGCAAATATAAGTGGACGTAACATAATAAGATTCCTTCAAATTAACGCATTTAACATCAGTGTATTATACTCATGAGGTGGCTCCAAGGATTAGTGCAATTTAAAATTGTAAATAACCAGTAGTTTGATTAACATGTGTTCGTGACCCTATTTTTTATATATAAAAATAAGAATAAAGTTGCTAGGCTGATTTGCGTCTAGTTAAAAAGTACGGATTTAGAGAGAGAGTATGTCAACATCGGTATTAGTTTGTGATGATTCAAAGTTAGCTCGTCGACAATTAGCACGCTCTTTACCCGATGATTGGGATATTAAAGTTGAGTTTGCTGAAGACGGTGTTCATTGTATTGAGCAAATCAAAAAAATTCAGCCTGAAATACTGTTTCTCGATTTAAACATGCCTGAAATGGATGGCTACGAAGTACTTCAAGCTATTCAAGAACAAGACCTTCATGTTCTCACCGTGGTTGTGTCTGGTGATATTCAGCCTAACGCTCACCAACGTGTGCTTGAGTTAGGCGCTATCGACTTTATTCAAAAACCTTGCTCTGCAGAAAAGCTTGCTAATATCATCGAGCACCATGGAATTAAAGATAAAGCCATGCGTGAGCGCCTTGCTAATAAGCTAGGTGAGCAAGTTGACCCTGATGTACGTGACATCTATCAAGAGCTCACAAACGTGGCTATGGGGCAAGCAGGGGACTTATTAGCGCGTCTTCTTAATGTATTCGTAAAGCTTCCTATTCCTAATGTAAATGTATTAGAGGTAAATGAGCTCGATATGGCTTTACGCTCGATTGATGCGAATGCCACTACATCTGGTGTGTGCCAAGGTTTTATCGGTGGTGGTGTATCTGGTGAAGCCTTATTACTGTTAAATGATTCAAGTTTTAAAGAAATTGCGTCACTTATGAATTACGAAGGCGAGCTTAACGATAAAGTTGAGCTTGAGCTGCTGATGGATGTCAGCAATATTCTAATTGGCGCGATTTTATCAGGGCTTTCTAAACAGCTCGATATGCGTTTTAGCCAAGGGCACCCTGTGGTGCTAGGACAACATTGTGATGTGACCGATTTAGTAAAAGCCAATAAATCTCGCTGGCAACGAACGCTGGCGATTGAGATCAGCTATGGCATCGAAAATCACAATATTAACTGTGATTTGATGTTGCTGTTCACCGAGGACTCATTAAAAACCCTTAAGTACAAAGTAGCTTATTTATTAGAAGACTAAACTATGCCTGCAGCCGATTTTAATATGAATGAACTCCATTGGTTAATGGATATGTTTAATACCGTTGATGTAGGCCTAGTGGTGCTCGATAGAGACTACAAAGTATGCATCTGGAATGGGTTTATGGAAAACCATTCCGGCTTATTGCCAAGCGCGGTAAAAGATAAAGACCTGTTTGACTTATTTCCATCAATCGATGAAAAATGGTTTCGCAGCAAATCTGAGTCTGTGTTCATTCTAAATAATCGCTCATTTACTATTTGGGAGCAGCAGCCGTATATTTTCCGTTTTAAAAATTACCGTCCAATTACCGGTAAAGCGGATCATATGTATCAAAATGCCACTTTTATTCCGCTGACGACGACCACAGGTGAAGTATCGCATATCTGTATCATTATCTATGATGTAACCGATGAAGCGGTGAATAAAAAAGAGCTAGAAGAAGCCAACAGTAAGCTTGAACAAATGAGCCGTACCGATGCACTTACTAAGCTTACTAACCGTGGTTATTGGGAAGAAAAGCTACGCAAAGAATATATGCGCATTGTGCGCAGTGGCGGATGTAGCAGTTTGTTGATGTTTGATATTGACCACTTTAAAAAGGTTAATGATGAGCATGGCCATCGTGGCGGTGATGAGGCACTGCGTCATATTGCAGACTTACTACGTAAAACTCTGCGTGAAACAGACTTAGCAGGTCGCTATGGTGGTGAAGAGTTTGCGGTAACATTGCTTGATACTGATCATGAAGGTGCACATATATTTGCTGAGCGACTAAGAACACTGATTGAGAACTCATCAATTTACTTTGATGGCAAACAAATTCAACTGACGGTCAGTATTGGTTTTGCTTGCTTTGACGAGAAGTTTGATCGCTACGAAAAATGGGTTGAAGCAGCCGATAAAGCTTTATATCACTCAAAAGAAAACGGCCGTAACAAGGTCACAGCTTATACAGATTTATAAACAAATAAGGGGCAAATAAGCCCCTTTTTGATATCTATTTGATTAAGTTTGCGGGTTAAACCCCAAGTGGTGGTAGAACAAGAATATCTGTTTTAAGTAGCTTCATGACTTTTTCGGCGGTATTACCAATTAAATGGCCTTTAATACCTGTATTACCTACCGAACCCATAATCACTAAGTCTGCATTTAATTTAGCTGCAACACTTGGGATCACTTGCTCAACGACACCGGCTTTGATTTTAAGTTTTTCTTTTAAGTCGTGGGCTTCGATTAAGGTACGCTGTGCTACGGGTAGCTTTTCAAAGGCGTTAATTACTTGCTCGTCTGAAAAGACAATGCCTAAATCACGTAAAAACGGCGATACATGTACGGTATAACAAGCGTAAAACTCGCTGTCGTAGTCTTTAGCATAGGCTAAGCCTGCTTTGATAATTGCTTCGTTTAAACAGTATTTAGTCGCCTTTTCGCTGCCTAAATCAAGGGCTGCCAGTACATTGGTATTGTTACGCCACTTGTTATCGGCGGCCAAATAAAGCGGTAGTGGACTAAAGCGAATAAGCTGCCAGTCTAGCTCTGTAAATTGCGTTTCTTCGTCGATGTGGCGAGTTTTAATCACCATTTCATAATCTGACGTATCAAGCTCATTGGCTAGCCACTGTACTGGGCTTTCATGCCACAGGGTTTGCAAAGTATAGCTACCATCATTTAAATGCTCACTGATAAGTGGACCAAGTGCTGCACGGACTTTAGCGAGCTCTTTGTCTTGAATAGCGAGCGCTTCATCAGGTGGAATAGAGAATAAAATGTTATTGGTGTCTTCGTAGCTAAAAGCAACAATATCAATATGCTTCACGCCTTTGGATTTTTGCTTTGCATGTAATATAGACGTTTTAGCATCGGCTGTAGAGTCGATGATCACCAGTATTTTTTTATTCATTTTTGGCTACTCTGTTGTGTGTCGGGTATCACTGCTTGGGCATTCACCCAATAATGAAACTTCACCTGTTGCGGTTTCTTGTTCCAGTTTTACCTTAAAGCCCCATAGCCTGTAAAGGTGTTTTAACACTTCATCTTTTGATTTAGCTAACGGAATATTGTTATGCGGTACATAACGCAGAGTAAGTGAACGATCTCCTCTAATATCAACATTATAGACTTGGATATTTGGTTCGTGATTACTTAGATTGTATTGTGCCGACAGAGTTTCACGAACCTGATGATAGCCCATTTCATCATGGATGGCACCGACATTGAGAGTCGGCTCTTTTTCATGATCAATAATGGTAAACAACTTAAAATCACGAATAATTTTTGGCGATAAAAACTGGCTAATAAAGCTCTCATCTTTAAAGTTTTGCATTGCAAAGTGCAGGGTTTCTAACCAATCACTGCCGGCATACTCCGGAAACCATTTCTTGTCTTCTTCTGTTGGGTTTTCGCAAATACGGCGAATATCAACCATCATGTTAAAGCCAAGAGCATAGGGGTTGATCCCTGAATAATAATTGCTGTTATAGGGCGGTTGATACACCACATTGGTGTGACTTTGTAAAAACTCAAGCATAAAGGCATCGGTGAGCTTACCTTCGTCGTACAGGTGGTTCAAAATGGTGTAATGCCAAAACGTAGCCCAGCCCTCATTCATCACTTGAGTTTGTTTTTGTGGGTAAAAATATTGCGAAATTTTACGCACAATACGAATTATTTCTCGTTGCCATGACTCAAGTAGTGGGGCATTTTTTTCTATGAAGTACAAAATGTTTTCTTGTGGCTCTTCTGGAAAACGACGCTCACGCTTTTTCGACTCTTGCTGCGAAGTAGGGATTGTGCGCCACAACTCGTTGACTTGCGATTGTAGGTAGTCTTCACGTTCTTGTTGGCGTTTTTGTTCTTCAAAAAGTGAAATACGTTGCGGGCGTTTGTAGCGGTCTACACCATAATTCATTAACGCATGGCATGAATCAATCAGGTTTTCGACCTCGGTAATACCGTATTTCTCTTCGCACTTGGCAATGTAATTTTTGGCAAATAATAAGTAATCGATAATTGAGCTGGCATCAGTCCAGGTTTTAAATAAGTAATTGCCTTTAAAAAAAGAGTTGTGACCATAGCAGGCGTGGGCCATTACCAAGGCTTGCATAGGCAGTGTGTTTTCTTCCATTAAATAGGCAATACACGGGTCTGAGTTAATAACTATTTCATAAGCAAGGCCCATTTGCCCACGCTTATAATTTTGCTCTGTTTGAATGAATTTTTTACCATACGACCAGTGGCTATAGCCAATCGGCATTCCCACACTCGAATAGGCATCCATCATTTGTTCAGCAGTGATCACCTCAATTTGATTTGGGTAGGTATCGAGTTTATAAATTTTCGCTACCCGTTCAATTTCAGTTTGATACTCTGTTAATAGATCAAATGTCCAATCAGGACCGTCGCTAATACGTTTATCGGCCATACTTTACCTCACTGGCAAGGCTATGCGGCGCCTTGCTGCTGACGATTCTTTTTAAATAATTCACGGAAAATAGGGTAAATGTCCTCAACGCCACGAATGTGCTGCATGGCAAAATTGTCGTGGGTTTGCACTATTGATTGATACTCTCGCCATAAACTTTGATGAGCACGAGCGGTAATTTCGATGTAGGCGTAATAGCGCACTGCCTTTAACAGTTTATTACGTAAAATTTCGCCACAGTTTGGCGAATCATCAGCCCAGTTATCACCATCAGAGGCTTGCGCTGCGTAAATATTCCACTCTTCAGGGTTATAACGTTCAGCGATTATTTCGTTCATCAGTTTTAATGCACTTGATACTATGGTGCCACCCGTTTCTTGAGAATAGAAAAACTCTTGCTCATCGACTTCTTTCGCTTGGGTATGATGACGAATATAGACAACCTCTATATTTTTGTAGCTACGAGTTAAAAATTGATAAAGCAGAATATAAAAGCGTTTTGCCATGTCTTTCGTTGCTTGATCCATCGAGCCAGACACATCCATTAAACAAAACATCACAGCTTTGCTTGTTGGGTGTGGTTGCTTTTCATAATTACGAAAACGTAAGTCGTAATTATCAATAAAAGGCACTGCTTTAATGCGGTTTTGCAACTCCTCAATTTGGCGTTCAAGTAAGGCAATTGCCGCCTTGTCTGGCTGCTGTTCAGCTTGTAGCAGAGCGAGCTGGCCTTCAAGCTCAGCAAGGTGACGTTTTTTGCCTGCAGTCATCGCCACTCTGCGAGCAAGCGAGCCTTGCAATGAGCGAACAATATCAATATTGCTTGGCATGCCGTCGTTACAAAAACCAGCGCGATGGGTTTTCATTTGCACCAGTTTATCGAGCTGGTTTTGTTGCAGGTTAGGCAGCTCAAGATCTTCGAACAATAAGTCTAAGTATTCATCTTTTGAAATAGAGAATACAAAGTCGTCTTGTCCTTCACCAGAGTCACTGGCTTCACCTTCGCCACTACCACCACCTTGACCGCCCCCTTGCGGGCGCTTGATTTTGTCGCCCGTAGAAAACTGGTCATTGCCTGGGTGGATCTGTTCACGGTCGCCACCACGTCCTTGATGAAAAATAGGCTCACTGATATCACGTTGCGGAATAGAGATACTCTCGCCGCTGGTGGTATCGGTTACACTGCGCTTATTAATGGCATCAGATACCGCTTCTTTAATCTGTTTTTTATAACGCCTGATGAACCGTTGACGATTCAAGGTACTTTTGTTTTTTCCATTCAGGCGTCGGTCAATAAAATGCGCCATAACAACCCCCTTAAAACAAACGTTTTTTACTGCGATTTCCTAACGCGTAAATACCATTCAGAAAGTAAACGTACTTGTTTTTGGGTATAGCCTTTCTCAACCATACGATTGACAAAGTCTTCGTGTTTTTTCTGATCTTCTGCAGAGGTTTTCGCATTGAAGGAAATAACCGGCAGCAGATCTTCGGTATTTGAGAACATTTTCTTCTCAATAACTGTGCGAAGTTTTTCGTAGCTGGTCCAAAGCGGATTCTTGCCTTGGTTGTGGGCACGCGCCCGCAGTACGAAATTAACTATCTCATTACGGAAATCTTTAGGGTTTGAAATACCCGCAGGTTTTTCAATCTTCTCAAGCTCTGCGTTAAGCGCAGCACGGTCAAATAACTGGCCAGTATCTGGGTCGCGGTATTCTTGATCTTGGATCCAGAAATCTGCATAAGTGACGTAGCGGTCAAAGATGTTTTGCCCATATTCTGAGTAAGATTCTAAATAGGCTGTTTGTAACTCTTTCCCGATAAACTCTACATACTGAGGAATGAGGTATCCTTTTAAGTGGCTTAAGTAACGCTCTTCAACATCGGCGGTAAATTGCTCTCGCTCAATTTGCTGTTCAAGAACATAGAATAAGTGCACTGGGTTGGCTGCCACTTCAGTGGTATCGAAGTTAAATACCCGCGATAGGATCTTGAACGCAAAGCGAGTAGAAAGCCCTGTCATGCCCTCATCAACACCCGCGTAATCGCGGTATTCTTGATACGACTTCGCCTTCGGATCGGTGTCTTTTAAGCTTTCGCCGTCATAGACCCGCATTTTTGAATAGATACTTGAGTTTTCAGGCTCTTTAATACGCGAAAGGGTGGTAAATTGTGCCAGTGTTTTTAATGTCCCCGGTGCACAAGGGGCATCATGTAATTCACTGTTTTCGAGTAGTTTATTGTAAATTTTAACTTCTTCAGATACACGTAAACAATAAGGCACTTTGACGATGTAAACACGGTCTAAAAATGCTTCATTGTTTTTGTTGTTCTTAAATGTTTGCCACTCAGATTCATTTGAGTGAGCTAAAATCATGCCATTGAACGGCAGGGCACTAATGCCTTCTGTGCCGTTGTAATTGCCTTCTTGCGTTGCTGTAAGTAGTGGGTGTAGCACCTTGATTGGCGCTTTAAACATTTCCACAAATTCCATTAAGCCTTGGTTTGCTAAACAAAGTGCACCTGAGTAGGCATACGCATCAGGGTCGTTCTGTGCAAAGTGCTCAAGCTGGCGAATATCTACCTTACCAACTAACGCTGAAATGTCTTGATTGTTTTCATCGCCGGGCTCAGTTTTCGCAATCGCAACTTGATTTAAAATAGATGGGAAGCGCTTAACCACTCTAAATTGGCTAATATCACCATTAAATTCACTTAAGCGTTTTGCGGCCCACGGTGACATCACCGTTTTTAAATAACGCGGTTTAATGCCGTATTCTTTTTCTAAAAGCTCTGCGTCTTCATTTGGGTCAAATAAGGCTAAAGGGTGGTCGTTAACAGGCGAACCTTTGATTGAGTAAATAGGTACCTGCTGCATTAAGTATTTTAGCTTTTCAGCAATGGATGATTTACCGCCACCTACTGGGCCAAGTAAATACAGTACTTGCTTACATTCTTCTAAGCCTTGCGCAGCATGTTTTAAATAAGAGACGATTTGCTCAATGGCATCTTCCATACCATAAAAATCGTGAAATGCAGGGTAGCGTGCGACTACGCGATTAGAAAACAGCCTGCTTAAGCGCGCATCGGTTGAAGTGTCGATAATCTCCGGCTCACCGATGGCCATTAATAGCCGCTCAGGTGCGCTGGCATAAGCTGATTTATCCTTCTTACAGATCTCGAGAAATTCCTCAATACTGTATTCTTCTTCTTGCGCTGCTTCGTATCGTGATTGGTAATGCTCAAAAATACTCATAGAGACCTCCGAAAACCCGCTAAAATGACGTGTAATTAGATTAAGAGAAAAGCAAAGGCTAATTAAAGCTTAGTCACGATTTTGAATTTTTGCGCAAGAAAATTAAGAATTTAATTGAAAAAAGCTCATCTTGATTACGCTTTTTGGCTGAGGGCTTGGCTGCGACTTAGAAGGGGCGTGCACTGGCAATAAAAAAGACGCCGAAGCGTCTTTTTTTGATTACTGCTAGTAACAGAAGATTAAGCGAAGTTAGCGTTCGCGAAGTCCCAGTTAACTAATGCCCAGAAACCTTTTAGGTAATCTGGACGAACGTTACGGTAATCGATGTAGTAAGCGTGTTCCCAAAGATCCACAGTTAGGATTGGAGTAACACCTTCATCAGTTAAAGGCGTTGCAGCATTTGATGTGTTAACGATATCAAGTGTGCCGTCAGCTAGTTTAACTAACCAAGTCCAGCTTGAACCGAAGTTGTTTACTGCTTTGTCGTTTAACGCTTCTTTGAATGCGTCGAAAGAACCCCATTTAGCGTTGATCGCGTCAGCGATTGCGCCTGTAGGCTCGCCACCGCCGTTTGGAGATAGGCTGTTCCAGTAGAACGTGTGGTTCCAGATTTGTGCAGCATTGTTAAATACGCCACCTTCTGAAGAACATACGATTTCTTCTAGAGATTTGTTTTCGAATTCTGTGCCTGGGATCAGACCGTTTAATTTCACAACGTAAGTGTTGTGGTGTTTACCGTGGTGAAACTCTAGAGTCTCTTTTGAAATATGTGGCTCTAATGCATCGATTGCGTATGGTAGTGACGGTAGTTCAAATGCCATTTTTTATCTCCATCTTCTTGGTTGATAGTCCACTCAGTTATAGGTAATAGCAAGGTAAACAGCGTACTTCCCTATACCAAGTGGTATTATAGTGTTACTATAATTGTTGAGTATTTTACTCAAGTTTTAGCAAACAGCAATGCTATTGCTAAAGACTATTTAAAATTGTGGCTACGAATGCCGATTTTAAGTTATATATCTGAGGCCACAGTGAAACTTTTTCAAGGCCAATGTAGTAAGCCAATGTCTTTTTTGAGGTTGTAAATGGAAACCATCGATAAAATTAAACAGCAAATTTCTGAAAATCCTATCCTTCTTTACATGAAAGGATCACCAAAGTTACCTAACTGTGGTTTTTCTTCACAAGCATCACAAGCACTTATGGCGTGTGGTGAGCAGTTTGCTTACGTTGACATTCTACTTAACCCAGATATCCGTGCAGAGTTACCTGCATACGCAAACTGGCCAACATTCCCACAACTATGGGTAGAAGGCGAGCTTATCGGTGGTTGTGACATTATCATCGAAATGTTTCAACGTGGTGAATTACAGCCACTAATCACTGAAACAGCTGCAAAGTACAAAGAAAAAGACGCTGAATAATTATATTTAGTGTAGAAAGAAGCCGCTGATTGCGGCTTTTTTTATACCAATTTGCTTAGTTAAGTACAGCTTAAAAATAAAATGCATGTTCAATTTTCTGCTGGGTTGATTATTAAATGAAATGTGAAGCTCCACCACTTGTTGTGTCTGATGCGCTAGTAAAACAGGAAAGTTCCTACTTTTTCAAAGGGGTGCCTTTTACGGGGGTTGCGATTTTCACTGAAAGCGGGGTTGTTGTTAGCAAAAAGCAATTTTTTAATGGCGAAATATTAGGAGATTACAATTTTCCTTATATCGATATTAAAGGGCTTGAGTTATTAGATAGTATCATTGATGAAAAATGGGATGGAAACTTACAGCTTTTTCATGAAGGTAAGCCTTTTAATGGTGTTGTTTATGAGATTGCTTATGACTGGGTGTGTGATGTACGTTGTATCATTGAAGGGTGGGAATTAGATGGTTTGTCTCAACATTTTCAAAAGCATGATTGTTACTCTGAATTAATTTATGGCGCTGGTCCTATTCAGTATGAATATATATGGAATGAGCCTTCAGTGTTGTCTTATTACAAAGTGAAGGTTCAAGCTGGGGATAAAAGAAGTTTAAAGTTATCATTTAATAAAGATAATAAGCTTCGTGGTATATATATCTATAAGAGTATTGACGATATCTTTTCTTTGAATGCTAAGGTTGATGACTCACCGCTAAAAATCACGAGTTTTAGCGATATAAAAAAATTGCTTTCTGATAATGTTATAGAGCTTAGCTTACAAGACGTAACGGATGTAAAATTTACAGAATTATTGCCGTCGCTGTTAGAGTTCCCAGTTAATACGCTTTTAGTTTCAAATATTAGCTGGGGTGTTTTATACGAGCTGAAAAAACATGCTTGGCTGGAGCTAGAAGAACTAAGCTTTCACCATTTAGTTAATTTAACATTAGATGAGGTCATTTCTTTTCGAAATGATAATTTTCAGAAGGTAAAAATATTATACAAACTTAAGCTTTATTAATGAGTTAAGATTTATGTTTTTTCATAAGTCTTTTCTCTATGTTCTTTTAAAGTTTTATTTACCAGTTGATCAGCTTGACGTGTTGTCTCGGGAAGTCTGTATTTAGGCGTTAGCTTGAGAACCCACTCAACTGCTGTATCTAAAGATACTTTATGGCCAATAGATACATAAACAGGTTTAATGTTATCTTGTGTGCGTAACACTTTGCCAATAACTTCGTCGTTATCTAATAAATCTGCCGTTGCGCCGCGGTGTTCTGCAAGTTTATTAAACTCGCCTAATAACTTGGTTTTTCCGCAACCTATGGTGGGGATATCTAATATGACACCCAAGTGGCAAGCAAGACCAAAACGCCGTGGATGTGCAAGGCCATGGCCATCGCAAACAATTAAATCAGGTGTTATGGCCAGTTTGTTATATGCATTTAAAAGCGGTGGCACTTCACGAAATGAAAATAGCCCTGGTATATAAGGAAAGCTGATGGGCTCAATACTAGTTTGTACTTCAAGTACTTTTAATGTATCAGCATTCAGTACCGCAATTGCGCCAACAACTTCAGATGATTGTTCGTTATAAGCAACATCGACACCAGCAATTGTCTTAACACACTGCTTTTCATCGGATGCTCTTACTTTTTTAGAGAGCGACAGCTGTGCTTCTCTTAAACTATTGATATCCATAAAATCTTAAAAATTCTAAGTATAATGTGAGATTTTATCATAATTAAAAAATGCTAGTTGTATGAAAAAAATAAAGTTTATTATTACTCCTCAAAAAAGCAGGTACATGTAAATAATGAATAAAAACTTAGAAAAATTTTTACGAAAGCGTAAGCGTGCAATCAAAGGCCCGGAAAAGTATAAAAATATTTTTGAGGATAATATTGTTAGAATTACTCACTATATTGAGCATGGTAAAACCCAGGGAGAAGAGTTTTCTAATGAGCGATTACCTTTTGCTCCTTGGGAAAAGCTTAATATTGAACTGTCAGGCCAATGTAAAATTTACGAAAATATTGCACAGGCTAGTTTAGTTAAGGACAGCGTGATTGATGCAGAGCACTTAAGTTATTATTTAAATTATGGATACTATGAATTAGCAATTGCGCATATAAAGCAAAAACGCTGTTTTATTCGTTTTGGAGTTGAAAACGAAGGAGTTATTTCACCTGGCAGTGTATTTCAATTAGCTACAGCTGTTTTATTACATCAGTATGATTATGCTCGGCAATTTTATAGATTATTCGAAAACGGTTATATGAAAAACTGGATAAACCGCTCAAAAAGTCATATTGGTGATTTTATCATCTTGTTGTTTGATAGGGCGAAAGGTGATAATACCCTAAAGCCGATTGTAGATGACTTTGCTTATCAAGCTATTTTAGATAACTGGGATAGTACAGACTTAACAAAAGTTACCGCTTATCTAAATCAGTTATGTGATGATCAAGTCGCTCAGGTTGCATCACCACCGAGTAAGATGTTTTTTGAGTTCGATAATATGAACTGGCAATTTACACCTTATGCTGCACTTATGCTGCTAACGCTAAGAGCACAACATGGCCTTGAAAACCCTGATTTTGATCACCCAGGTTTTGGCAATGTTACTTCTTTACTACTAACTCAGCCTGTAGCCCCTCAAAAAGATGAGGTGCTTGAACAACTCGTTGCCAAGTTACATGAGCAAGGTTTCAACGAAAAGGCTTTACTAGCATAGAGGTTTAAATAAGTGGTAATTTAATCAGTATGATACGGCTTAGCATTGCAAAAGCTCATATTATGTTACGGGTTTCTTTGTTAATCATGATCCATATCGAATGTGTTAAAGGCTATTAGGGCAGCATAACATGGACGCTTAATCCACCTTGCTCGCGGTTATGTAAGCTGATTTGCCCGTGGTGTGCTTCAACTATTTCCCTGCAAAGTGCTAACCCTAAGCCACTACCTGTTGCTTTGGTTGAGTAAAAGGGAATAAGTGCGTTCGCCATTACAGCTTCACTCATACCTTTGCCTTTATCACTCACCGTGATGTGTGTGCCACTTGCTTCTTGTTGCACTGTTAAGCTGACATCTTCGGGGTTTGACCCTGACTCATAGGCATTTTTTAATAGGTTTATAAGTAACTGTTCGAGCTGAGTGTGATCAGCATCAGTTGTCACTCGCTCATCAAGTGAGACCTCGACCTGCCACTGACTTTTTAATTGCTCAATCAGCGTCGGCCAGTTAATCGTTGATAGTTGAGGGGTGGGTAACTTGGCAAATTTACCATAGCCTTGCACAAACTCATTAAGGTGTTTTATGCGTTCTCCAATGGTGGTAAATACCCGTTTTAAGCGTGGCTCGTCAACTTCTTTTGTTAAAAGTTGCGCGCTATGAAGCATAGACGACATTGGTCCAAGGGAGTTGTTAAGCTCATGGCTAATAATACGAATAACTTTTTTCCAAACCTCTACTTCTTGGCGGCTTAGTTCACGGGTCAGTTGTTTAAAAACATACAGTTGGTGAAACTGATTATTAAGTAATAATCGACCTGTTGCCATATGCCAAGTTTGTGATTCTTGATCTGCTTTGTCGAGGGTAAATAAGCCATCAACGCCTTTGTGAATGGCACGCGTTAATTGCTCGCAGCTTGAATCTAATAAATGTTCAAGCTTGGCGCCTTCAAGGGCTGATTTAGCATCGAGTAAACTGCGAGCACTGTGGTTGCTATACACAATAAAGCCTTGGTCGTTAGTCAAAAGTACAGCTTGTGGCGAGCTTTGCAGTACTTTGTCGAGCATTAGCTCACGCTGATAAATCCATTGCTTTTCTTGGCGAAGCTGTTTTGCGGTTTGGTTATAAAGCCGGCATAAATCACCTAGCTCATCACTGCCATCATAGGCTAATAATGTGGCCAGCTCACCATCTTTAAAATTAAGCAGCCCGGTTTCGAGCGAGTTCATGCCATCAATGAGCGGAGCTGATAATTGCGCGGCAAAAAATCCGCTGATCAAGGTGCAAGCACTCAGGGCAAATAGGCTGTAAAGCAAGCTTATGCCCGCAAAATAACAAACCAATATAAGCGGCAATGCAGGCGCTGCAATACACAAAGTGATGATTTTATATCGAAACGAAAAACGCATTAGTATTCAATCTTAAATTTATCAAGCCTGCGATAAAGCGCTTGGCGGCTTAAGCCAAAATGGCGAGCCACTTTAGCAATCACACCTTTGTATTCGCGCATGGCAAGCTCAATCTCTTGTTTGTTAGGCTCTGCTCTTGTTTGTGTTGGGCTGTTTGTTTCAACTTGTAAGCCAAAATCAGCAAGCTCAATCACCCCTGTGGGTTTTAAAACTGCAGCACGTTTACAGGCATTTTCAAGCTCACGAACATTACCCGGCCAACTATGGGCGAGCAGGGCTTTTTCTGTACTTAGCGACAGTGTGCGCTCAGGTAAAAAGTGTGCGACTAAAGCTAAAATATCATCTGGGCGATGGGCAAGGCTTGGTAAATTTAACTCAATCACATTTAAGCGGTAGTAAAGGTCTTCTCGAAATTGACCTGTTTTAATTGCATGGCTTAAATCTTCATTGGTAGCTGAAATCACCCGCACATTCACTTTACGAGTTTGTGTTGAACCTAAACGTTCAAATTCACCGGTTTGTAAAATGCGTAATAATTTCATTTGCCCAGAAAGTGGTAAGTTACCAATTTCGTCTAAAAATAGGGTGCCACCATCGGCCGCTTCAAAACGACCAATACGCTGTTTAGTAATACCGGTGTAGGCGCCCGCTTCGGCACCAAATAATTCAGCCTCAATAAGCTCGCTTGGCAAAGCACCCGCATTAACAGTGATAAAGGGTTTATCAGCTAATAATGAATTAGCCTGTATTATTTGCGCAATTCGCTCTTTACCACTGCCGTTGGGGCCTGTGATCAGCACTGAAATATCCGATTTAGCCACTTGAACCGCAAGATTAACAATGTGCTCCATAGCGGTACTTTTATAAACCAAGCCCACCAAATTTGCTTGTTGCACAGATGCGTCACGCTCTTGCTGGTGGCGTGTAAAGGTTTCGTTTTGCTGTTTTGCTTTACCTAGCTCGATTAGGTTATTTACACAAGTAAGTAGCTTGGCATCGTCCCATGGTTTTGGTAAATAATCAGCAGCCCCTGCTTTGACAAGTTCAACGGCAGTAGAAAGCTCTGTCCATGCGGTGATCAAAATAATCGGTAGGTGAGGATTTATGTCTCGTAAGGCATAAAAAAGTTCTTTGCCTTCTTCGCCGGAAGTGGTGTCGGCGGTAAAGTTCATGTCTTGAATAACAAGCGCAATACGTTGGTATTGTACGGCTTGAATTGCCTCAAACGGGTTACTTGCTGTAACAACATCAAAACCGTGAATTTCGAGTAATAACGACAATGCATCCAAAATGGCTGGGTTATCGTCGACGATCAGTATTTTTTCCATATTATTGTTTTAGTTATTTTCCTAATAAGGGTGCAAGATGAATGCTACACTGTTAATCCAGTGTAGCATAGGTTGGAAGAACTAAATTGTTCGAGTTGCAATGCTCGGTGAGATATTCGCAGCCCGTTTTGCTGGAGCAAGTACTGCTAATAAACTCATAACGAACACTGACAGCGCAGTAGCAAGCACGTAGCTAATATCAAGCTGAGCAATTGAAAAGTGCTGCATGAGCAACTGGCCTAAATACACGGCAGCAATCACACCAATCACTAAACCAACTATACATATCATGGCGTTTTCAACTAAAAAGTAGCTGATGATGGCCGATTTTCTGGCCCCTAAAGCGCGGCGAGTACCTATTTGTTTAGTACGCTTGCTAATATTGAACAGCGTTAGGCCGAAAATACCCAGGGCCGTCACCAACACTAAAATAGTAATAAGTACAATCAGCATGCGCATCATTAATGTATCTTCAGCCATGTATGACTCTTTATCGTCATCTAAGCCACGAATGCGAGAAATAACACGTTTGTTGTAGTTTTTCAGCATGGCTTCTTCAACACGGTTCATGACCGATTGACGTTGACCAGGCTCTGTTCTAACCACAAAGCGTGCATTTGTACCAGGCTTAATAAAAGGCAGCAGTGCTACGTTATCTGGGCGGCTGTCTTTAAGCCATGGGCCCTTCATAAGATCAATTACACCAATTATTTTCATTGGAATATCACCAAAATAGACTGTTTGGCCTAAACCATTGCCGTCAGGGAACAGCTCATCGAGTAGAGTTTTAGTGACAACGGTTACTTTTGAAAGCTCATCATAGTTATCGGTGACGATCACTTCGTCTTCGGTGTAGTTACGCCCAGCAACGAGTTTAACGCCATAGGTATTGATACCATGCTCATCGATAAACATGTATGAAGTACGGGCTGATTTACTCTCTTCAGGTGCTGGTTTTAAGCTAAAATCTGACGAAGAACCACTGCCCGAAAGCGGTGTGTTACTCGAATAAGCAGCATCGACTACCCCAGGTATTTGACGAAGCATGGCTTCATCAAGCTCATATTGCTGAGACGGTGACACATCTTTGCCAAACATCATGACATTAAAAACGAAAATGTCTTGTTCAGGGTAGCCGGTTTCTTGGCTTAAATAGCTAACTCTGTCTTGGATAATAAACGCCGCATTACTAACAATGGCAGTGGTGATGGCAATTTGGATCAGTAATAAAATGGCGCCAACTTTTGAGCGGCATAAGGCGTGAAAGATAGGTTTAATTTCTAACATGGGTGTCTTCCTTATTGGCTCTTAAGATAAATAGCAGGGTTGGTTTTACATACCAGCCAAGCAGGGTATAGACCCGCTATCACACAGGTGCTAATTGCAATCACCGGTGCGCTAAGTAGCATGGTTAAGTCCATTGTGGCTAAGCTTTGATAGTAGCTATAGCTTTGACGTACGCCTAACAAACCTACTTGCGCCAATATAATACCCAAGATGCCACCTAAGAAACCTAACATCGCTACCTCAACAATATGTTGAAAGAATATTTGACGTTTACTGGCACCTAATGCACGGCGCACACCGACTTCAGGAGCACGGCGTAAGAATTTCGCTAGTAATAAACCTAAAATGTTGGCAAGGCATACCGCTAAAAACATAAAGCTAAGGCCAACCAGAATTTCGTTGTCTTCGCTAACGACATTGTTGTACTGCATCCACTCATTTACATCGCGTAAGGTGGCAGTTAATTTTTCACGGTTAAAACGACCTAGCTTTTGTTGCTCTTGCATATAGGCCATTAAAAAGTCTTGGTAAGCTTGCTTTTCTGCAGGAGTTTTTAGTTCAACCCAAAATTGTAACCACACCATTTCTGAATTGAGCTTATCGTTAAAGGTATTGGTTTTTTCGTGCTTCCAACCATTAGTATTACCCCAGTTTTCAAGCTCTCGGGCTTTCATTAGGCTAAATGGTAAAAATAGTTGCTCGGTCTTATTAAATGCACCGTTGTTCAGATCATAATATTTGGTGGTGATATCCCAATCATCAATCACGCCAATAACTTCGTAGCTGGCATCATCAAGGTACACCATTTTGCCTACTGGGTTTTCACCAGCAAAGAGCTTGTCGTTTAATTCTTTATTGATCACTACAACAGGTGCTGCATCGGCTTCTTGTTGCGCGCTCCAAACCCCACCGTAAATAAACGATAGGTTAAACATCTCGAAAAAATCAGGCGTGGTTAGGCGTGCTTGACCAATAAATGGTTTTACTTTGTCTGAGTCTAAATAAACCGAAAAACCCGTTCTAACCATAGTGACACGTTTACCACCTGCTTTGGCCTGATTAAGGTTAACAGCATCTTGATAGGTTAATTGCAGTGGCATATTATCTACTGTCCACCACGTACGGCCTTCATCCATGGTTTGTAACTGCACAGAATAAAGGTCACTACTTTTTTCAGGAATAGGGTCTGCCGACATCATGTGATACACAGATAAACTGGTCATGGTTACGCCAATACCAATAGCAATGGCCAATACCATTAAAAAGCTCACAAGTGGCGTGCGCTTAAAGCTGCGCCAGCTCAAATCTAAATAATGAAGGAACATGGTTACACTCCAGCCGCTTTAAGGTTTTGAGTGCCTTGATACAAGGTGAAGTCAGCTAGTTGGCCATCAACAACTTGGATGTTACGTGGTGCTCTGCGGGCAAGCTCTGGATCATGGGTAACCATGATGATAGTTGCGCCATCACGGTTGATTTGCTCAAGTAGCTCCATCACTTGACGCGCCATTAAACTATCTAAATTACCAGTTGGCTCATCGGCAAGTAAAAAACGCGGTTCACCAGCAAGGGCTCTGGCAATGGCCACACGTTGTTGTTGGCCACCAGAAAGTTGTTGCGGTAAGTGCTTAGCGCGTGATGCTAAACCAACTTGCTCTAGGCATTGCTCAATACGGCGCTTACGCTCGGCGGCCTTAATACCACGATAACGCAGTGGTACTTCAATATTTTCATAGAGGTTCAAATCTGGAATTAGGTTGAATCCTTGGAAAATAAAACCAATTTTTTGATTACGTAAGTCAGCACGCTGGTTGTCGTTGAGCTTACCCACATCAATACCGTCTAACATGTATTGGCCTTCGCTAAATGGTTCTAACATACCGGCGATGTTTAAAAATGTGGTTTTACCTGAGCCACTTGGGCCCGTTACGGCAATAAATTCACCTTCTTCAACTTGTAGATTAAAGTCGCGAAGGGCATGCGTTTGTACCATATCTGTTTGATACACTTTGCTGATGTTGTTCATTGTAAGCATGTTGATTATTCCTTTTATTTGTTAGCGTAAAACCAGTGTGGGTGCTTTTTTAAAGCGATCGTAGTTTGAGATAATTAACTTATCGCCAGGCTCTACACCTTCAATTATCTCGACAGCATTGATACTGCTTGCACCGGTTTTTATATCGATTAAATAAGCCATGTCACCATCAACTTTATAAGCATAGGTGCCACCTTGTTGTAAGAATGCGCCGCGTTTCACTTGCAATACATCGTCGCGATTCTCTAGTAAAATACGTGCGGTTAAGCGTTGGTTTTGGCGAATGCCAGAAATCTCATTGTCAAAGCGTACGCGGGTTGTGACCTCGCGATTATTTACTTCAGGTGATATAGCCGATAGCGTGCCTGTGACATGACGAGCACCTAAAGTAAGCTCAACTTGCATACCAAGACCCAGCTCATTGGCGTAGCTTTCTGGTACTTGCAGTTCTGCTTCAAAGTTACTTAAATCGACCAATGTCATTAATGGTTGGCTTTGTGTGACCGCTTCTTTTTGTTGCACTAATAAGTTACCCACAATGCCGCTTACACTCGCGGTAATAGTGAGTTCATTTACTTGTCTGAGTAAGTCATCCACAATTAGTTGTTGACGTGCCAGATCACGCTCTGCTGCTTTTAGCTCAAATGCGAGGGTATCTTTAGCTAAGCTGACTTCTTGCTCGGCGTGCTTATATGAAAGCTTGGCACGGGCTAAGTCATCAACGGCTTTTTCTAAATCTATTTGGCTAATTAAATGTTTCTCGATAGAGATTTTAGCTCGGCGGTTTTCTCTATCTGCGGCATTTAACTCAACTTGCGCTAAATCTAGCGCTTTAGTCAGGCTTAGTTTTTGTCTGCGCGCTTCAAGTTGTTTTCGTTGTAACTCGCCTTCTAATCGCGCTAATACTGATTGTTGCTGTTTTAGTTCGTTAGTCAGCTCAGGGCTGGTTACGGTTGCGATCACTTCATTTACTTCAACGCTATCACCGGCTTTTACTTTTAAATCGACAAAGCCGCGTTCTGGGCTGTAAACCTTTGGCGCATTAGCTGCAACGATTTTACCGCTCGCTGCCACATCTCTAGTAAGTGTCTTTTGGCTTACTTCACTAATTTGTAGGCTTGCTGCATCAACCGAAATGCTGCCATCGTTACTGGCAAACAATGCTTGAAAGCCGAGCGAACCAACAAGTATTACACCTGCAGCTATTATAAGTGGCTTTTTAATGGTGTTTTTCTTAGCCACGGTAATATCTTGGGCACTGGTATCCTTAATCATCATAACTCCTTACGATTCTCAAAACACACAATCATGAAGCCAACGGCAAGCATGGTAAGTGGAGAAGCCATAAACAAACTGATAGTGAACATTTTGAAATCCTCAATTTCGCTGATGTCTTATCTATACCAGTAGCATGCCAATTTTTAATATATTGATTTTTAATGATTTTATTTTTGAAGAATGGATTGATGTCTGTCCGCGGACAGAAAAAGTGTCCGCAGCGGACACTTTTAGATTGCTTATTGTTGACGCAAGGGTAAAGAAACTCGGTCATTGCGACTAAGGTAGTCTGCTCAGATACATAGTTTGTAACTATGCTAAAGCCAAGAGTAAATAATGATGCAGTTAGGCTAGGCGACACCCCGTAAAAAACTGCATTGATATTCATAATGTGAATAATTATTCAAAATAAAGCGCAGTTTACGTTAACGTAAAGCGGCGGGTTTTTAGATTGTTTTTTTACAAGTTGTTAAATTTGACACCAGTGTCATAAAAAAATAACGGGTAAAATGCGACTAAATGTAAAAAAATAGCATAGAATTTAAAAAGTGCTTTAAGTGAGAAATATTCATGAATATGAATATGTATTCAAAACTCTATTGACTCATGAGGTATTTGGCGATAGTTTTGTTCGTCTGCTAGCACTGTCACAAAAGACTGAACCGCTAGTCGTTGTAGCAAGGGGAGGGGTCTATGTTATACGACTCAAAATTAGAAAAAGATAATTGTGGCTTTGGCTTAATAGCCCAGGTCAATGGTCAGGCGAGTCACCGCTTGATTCGAACAGCAATCACTGGCTTAGATCGCATGGAACACCGTGGTGGTATTTCTGCTGATGGTAAAACAGGTGATGGCTGTGGTTTATTAATGCAAAAACCTGATAGCTTCTTTCGTGCTATTGCCAGCGAACATGATTGGCATCTAGGAAAGAACTACGCCGTTGGCATGGTATTTTTAAATGCTGATCCTGTACTTGCGCAAACAGCTAAAGATGTGTTGAGTGAAGAACTCGAAAAAGAAACCTTGAGCATTCAAGGCTGGCGTGTAGTACCTACCGATGCATCATGTTTAGGGCCAATTGCAAAAAAACAACTACCCGGCTTTGAACAAATTTTTGTAAGCGCACCAGAAGGCTGGCGTCCAAAAGATTTAGAACGTCGTTTATATGTAGCGCGTCGTCGTGCTGAAAAGCGCCTCGTAAATGATGAACATTTTTATATTGCCAGCTTATCTGGTTTAGTTACTGTCTATAAAGGCTTAATGATGCCTGTAGACTTACCTAACTTTTATTTAGACCTAGCTGACATTCGCATGACCAGTGCGATTTGTGTATTTCACCAACGTTTCTCTACTAATACACAACCTCGTTGGCCACTGGCGCAACCATTCCGCTATTTAGCGCATAATGGTGAAATTAATACGATTCAAGGTAACCGCCAATGGGCTCGTGCCCGTGCGTATAAGTTTGCCTCACCACTTATTCCTGATTTGCAATCAGCAGCACCATTCGTTAACGAAAGCGGCTCAGACTCTTCTAGCTTAGATAATATGCTTGAGTTGTTCTTAGCCGGTGGCATGGATTTATTCCGTGCAATGCGTATGCTTGTGCCGCCAGCTTGGCAAAAAAACCGTGCTATGGATGATGACCTACGTGCATTCTACGACTTTAACTCAATGCATATGGAACCATGGGATGGCCCCGCTGGTATTGTAATGTCTGACGGTCGTTTTGCCGCTTGTAACCTTGACCGTAACGGTTTACGCCCTGCGCGCTATGTCATCACTCAAGATGGTTTTATTACCCTTGCCTCAGAAGTAGGTATTTGGGACTACGCGCCAGACGAAGTGGTTGAGAAAGGCCGTGTTGGCCCTGGTGAGTTATTAGTTATTGATACTCATCAAGGTAAAATTTGGCATTCAGATGAGATTGACCAAGATCTTAAGTCACGCCATCCATATAAAGCATGGCTTGAAGCTAACGTTAAGCGTTTAACGCCATTTGAACAGTTATCTGAAAAAGATGCGGGTAACCGTTCATTTGATGACGAAACACTGCTTAAGTATCAAAAAATGTTTGGCTACACCAACGAAGAGCTTGATAGCGTTATTCGTGTAATGGGTGAAAATGGTCAAGAAGCAACGGGTTCAATGGGTGATGACACACCATTTGCGGTACTGTCAGAAGGTCATCGTTCACTGTTCGATTACTTCCGACAAAAATTTGCGCAAGTAACTAATCCACCGATTGACCCACTTCGTGAAAATCACGTTATGTCACTGGCAACTTGTATTGGTAGTGAGCAAAACGTATTTAACGAAACAACCGGCCACGCTAAGCGTTTACAGTTTGAGACGCCGATTTTGATGTACGCTGATATGCAACAGCTGATCAATGCTGACGATGAGCATTACAGCTACTGTAAAATTGATATCACTTACACGTTGGAAGAAGGCTTAGAAAACGCAATCACACGTATTTGTGATGAAGCACAAGAAAAAGCAGCGTCAGGCTGTGTCATGCTTATTTTAAGTGACCGTAACTTTAGCGAAACTCATTTGCCGATTCCTGCGGCGATGGCGGTTGGTTCAATTCAAAAGCGTTTAGTCGATAATAACTTACGTTGTGAATCTAATATCATCATCGAATCGGGCAGTGTCCGTGATGCGCATCAATTTGCGGTATTACTTGGTTTTGGTGCAACGGCAATTTATCCGTACCTTGCTTATGAATCATTAGTTGCAATGAGCGACAAAAAGACCCTGAACAAGAGCTATTGCGAAGTAACGCTTGCTTATCGTAATGCGATTAATAAGGGTCTGTATAAAATTATGTCAAAAATGGGTATCAGTACTGTCGCTTCGTACCGCTGCTCAATGTTATTTGAGGCAGTTGGATTATCAGATGCGGTTGTAGAAACCTGTTTTAACGGTGTAGCTAGTCGTATTAAAGGGGCGTGTTTCACTGATTTTGATGATGACCAACGTAAACTTCATAAGCTGGCATTTAGTAAACGTAAGTTATTAAGTCATGGTGGCTTACTAAAATATGTTCACGGTGGTGAGTACCATGCTTATAACCCAGATGTAATTCAAACACTACAAAAAGCAGTGCGCTCTGGGGATTATAAAGACTACTTGGCATATGCTGATTTAGTAAATAACCGCCCGATCACCAATTTACGTGACATGCTGGCGGTTAAAATTCCTGATACGGGTGTGAGTGTTGACGACGTAGAGCCTGCAACTGAGCTGTACAAACGTTTTGACTCAGCCGCAATGAGTATTGGTGCATTATCGCCAGAAGCGCATGAAGCACTCGCGATTGCAATGAACCGCTTAGGTGGTTGTTCAAACTCAGGTGAAGGTGGTGAAGACAAGCTTCGCTACGGTACAGAGAAAAACTCACGTATTAAGCAAGTTGCTTCGGGCCGTTTTGGTGTTACACCACATTACTTACGCAGCGCTGATGTCATTCAGATTAAAGTGGCGCAAGGTGCAAAACCAGGTGAGGGTGGTCAATTACCGGGTGAAAAAGTAACGCCGTATATTGCAAAATTACGTTATTCAGTGCCAGGTGTGACCTTGATTTCGCCTCCGCCGCATCACGATATTTACTCGATTGAAGATTTAGCCCAGCTTATTTTCGATTTAAAACAAGTAAACCCAGATGCACTAATTTCGGTGAAACTCGTTTCTGAGCCGGGTGTAGGTACTATCGCAACAGGCGTAGCTAAAGCCTATGCAGATTTAATTACCATTGCTGGTTATGACGGTGGTACAGGTGCAAGCCCGCTTACTTCTGTTAAGTATGCAGGTAGCCCTTGGGAGCTTGGTCTTGCTGAAACCCAGCAAGCGTTGGTAGAAAATGGTTTACGTCACCGTATTCGCCTACAAACAGATGGTGGTCTGAAAACGGGTCTAGATATTATTAAGGCGGCTATTTTAGGTGCTGAAAGCTTTGGCTTTGGTACGGGCCCTATGGTGGCACTAGGTTGTAAATACTTACGTATTTGTCACTTAAATAACTGTGCGACCGGTGTTGCAACGCAAGACGATACGCTGCGCCAAAAGCATTATCATGGCCTGCCAGAAATGGCGATGAACTACTTCAAGTTTATAGCCGAAGAAGCGCGCCAAATTATGGCAAGCTTAGGTGTAACTCGTTTAACTGATTTAATTGGTCGTTTGGACTTACTTGAAGCAATTGAAGGCAACACAGAGAAACAAAAGAAAGTAGATCTGTCGTCTGTGATTGCTGTGCCTAACAACCCTACGGGTGAAACCTTGTATTGTAGTGCGCCAAATAGCTCACACTACTTAGGTCAGCTAAATGAAACCTTGCTTGAAAAAGCCAAGCAAGCAATTGACGAAAAGTCGGGTATCTCACTGGTTAACCGTATTTGCAATACTGATCGCTCAGTGGGCGCTATGTTGTCTGGCTATATCGCTTCTAAACATGGTAACCAAGGTATGGCTGCTGATCCTGTCTCTATTGAGCTTCATGGTACAGCGGGACAATCCTTTGGTGTATGGAACGCTGGCGGCCTTGAAATGACACTCGTTGGTGATGCCAATGACTATGTTGGTAAAGGCATGGCTGGCGGTAAGCTAGTAATTCGCCCACCGCTGGGTTCATCTTTTGAAAGCCACAAAGCAACCATTGCCGGTAATACCTGTTTATATGGTGCAACGGGCGGTAAATTATTTGCTGCAGGCTGCGCTGGTGAGCGTTTTGCAGTGCGTAACTCAGGCGTGCAAGCGGTTGTAGAAGGTGTTGGTGACAACGGCTGTGAATACATGACAGGTGGTGTGGTTTGCGTACTTGGCAAAGTGGGTATCAACTTTGGTGCAGGTATGACAGGTGGTTTTGCTTATATTCTTGATGAAGGCAATGACTTTGAAAAACGCATTAACCCTGAGCTTGTTGAAATTGTTACGCTTGAAGGGTTGGCGTCACACCAAGAACATTTACGCGGTCTCATTGCTGAGCATTTAGAGCTTACAGGCTCAAACCGCGCTGAGCAGATTTTAGCTAACTTCGATTTATACATGCCAATGTTTAAATTAGTTAAGCCAAAATCTAGTGATGTAAAAAGTTTACTCGGACACCGAGCGCGCAGCAGCGCAGAGCTTCGTGTTCAGGCTCAGTAAGGGGGTAGTATGAGCGAAAATGTATACCAGTTTATCGATGTACAACGTGTAGATCCGCGTAAAAAGCCAATTTCAGCACGTAAACAATCTTTCGTAGAAATCTACGAGCCGTTTTCTGAGACACAAGTTAACTCACAGGCGGATCGCTGTTTAGATTGTGGTAACCCGTACTGTGAATGGAAATGCCCAGTACATAACTATATTCCACAATGGTTAAAGCTCATTCGTACTGGCCGTATTTTAGAAGCGGCAGAGCTGTCTCACCGTACAAACAGCTTACCAGAGGTGTGTGGACGAGTTTGTCCACAAGATCGCTTGTGTGAAGGCTCGTGCACACTTGAAGAAGAGTTTGGTGCTGTCACTATCGGTAATATCGAAAAGTACATCACTGATACGGCATTTAAAATGGGCTGGAAACCAGATATGTCGTATGTGGTTTGGTCTGACAAAAAAGTGGCTATCATTGGTGCAGGCCCAGCTGGTTTAGGTTGTGCGGATATTTTAGTACGTAACGGTGTTAAGCCTGTGGTGTTTGACCGTCACCCAGAAATCGGTGGTCTTCTTACGTTTGGTATTCCTTCATTCAAACTTGAAAAAGAAGTAATGCAAAAGCGTCGTGAAATTTTCACTGAAATGGGTGTCGAGTTTCAGCTAAACACTGAAGTTGGCGTTGATATTACGCTTGATGAAATCTTAGCAGAATATGATGCCGTATTCTTAGGTGTTGGTACCTATCAAAGTATGCGTGCAGGCCTTGAAAACGAAGATGCTGATGGTGTGTTTGATGCACTGCCGTTCTTAATTGGTAACACAAACCGAGTTATGGGCTATGCAGAAGATAAGCAAACTTATATCGATATGGCGAACGAAAAAGTCGTCGTGTTAGGCGGTGGTGATACAGCAATGGACTGTGTGAGAACCTCTATTCGACAAGGTGCTGCAAAAGTAACCTGTGCTTATCGTCGTGACGAAGAAAACATGCCAGGCTCAAAACGTGAAGTTAAAAATGCCCGTGAAGAGGGCGTAGAATTTACCTTTAACGTTCAACCTAAAGGCATTGTGGTTGATGAGCAAGGGAAAGTTGCTGGCGTTAAGATGGTGAAAACGCAACTTGGTGAGCCGGACGAAAATGGTCGTCGTCGTGCTGAAGAAGTAGCTGATTCTGAGCATGTTATTGAAGCAACCAAAGTGCTCATGGCGTTTGGTTTTAAACCTCATAAAATGGATTGGTTAGAACCGTACGGTGTTGAAATCAATCATTGGGGTGGTATCAATGCACCAGAAAAAGGTGAGTTTACTCACCAAACAACTAACCCGAAAATCTTTGCTGGTGGCGATATTGTCCGCGGCTCAGATTTAGTGGTAACGGCTATTTTCGAAGGCCGAAATGCCGCTGAAGGGATTATGGATTACTTAGACGTTTAATTCTAAAGCTCCATTCAACATTTTTAAAAGCAAGCTGCCTAGCTTGCTTTTTTATTGCCTAGTTTTATACCAATCCGCAATAATACTTAATCATTTAGAGGGATTAAACCTGTCGCTATCTGCGTTAAAAATATCTGATTTAGAACAACTAAATAACGAAATTTTTGCCTTGCTATCAACGAGGTTTTATTGCCTCAAAATAGATCACTTAATTAAGCGAAATGGTATTAGCTGTTTTGATAATCAAATCAAGATTCAGAAAAATAATGAAAAAATAACGCTTATTACCTACAATCTACGAATGAATTTTACAGTTAAATAGAAAAAATTCATTATTTCGTACTAGCTCCATATTTGCTCCATATTGTTGCGTTTTAATGTTTATCAGAGGCAGAAGCCCATCTGAATATTTGATGCTAACAACATGGATAAAAAGAAAATGTTTTGCGAACACACAAATAACGAGCAGTTAAGCTTTTTTCAGCCAAGTTCAAAATCTGAAAATGATTTACTCAATGAGGTCATGAATAGTGAAGACCTGCACGATATTCTGACTATGGTTTTACTAGATGAGACCTTATCAGACGCCCTTAAAGCGATGGTGAAGCAACAACTAAAAACAATAAAAAAAATATAAAACGGAAATAAAAATGCCGCAGATATTAGTCGTTGAAGACGACTTAGATATTGCAGAACAAGTGCTGTTGTTCTTCAATGCATCTGGCTTTACTACTCACCACATCACTGATGGCAGTGCTGTGGTGTCGTGGGTTAAAGAAAATAATCCTGATGCAATAATTCTAGATGTAATGTTACCCAATTTAGATGGCGTGGAGTGCATGAAGCAGATCCGCGCTTTTTCTATGGTGCCTATTATTATGGTAACCGCTAAAGTCGAAGAGGCTGATAGGTTAAAAGGGTTAGAACATGGTGCTGATGACTATGTCTGTAAACCTTTTAGCGGTGCAGAGCTGGTGATGCGTGTTAAAGCTATTTTAAGGCGCTGCGCGCCGGTATCTAATAGCAATGAAACTGTTGAAACGCCAGCTACTATTTGTTTAAACGAAGATGCGCTTGAAGTTGAGATTAAAGGCGTGTCTTTGGGTTTAACTAAAGTGGAATTTGACGTATTTAAGCTTTTGTATAAAGCCCCTAAGCGCGTTTTTTCAAGACAGCAGATACTTGATCATATCCAACCCAATAACTTTGATATTACCGACCGCGTAATCGACAGTCATATCAAAAATATTCGCAAAAAACTAAAGAATTTACAGTTCTCTCCTAAGATAGTCGCTTCCGTTTACGGTGCAGGCTATCGCTATGATGAACGTCAAATCAATTGATTTGGCGTTCATCGCTTTCATATCAGTTACACAAAGTACGTTCACCTTTTCGAATAGAATGGCTGAACACATACACTGATAATTCTCTTGCTTGAATATCTTGCCAAATGCGTTTGCTAGGACTAGGGCACAACGCATAATGTAAATATTGACTTAACGCCTCACCTTCAAGGGCTATCGCGGTAGGTGTTTGTACATAGACCTGAATCGCATTAGTTGAGTACTTTATTTGATTTAAGCGCCACTGGCCCATTAAGAATTGCTTTGCAAAGAACTGGGAGATACGTTGTTTAGCTGCTTCAGATAGTGGAGGGTACTCTATTGGCTTTTCGTAGCTTGCATAATAGAGTCCTGCACTTAACATTATGCTGGCAAGGGCCGCGTAAATTGGCAGTGGCGACTTTTTGGTTTTTTTAACTTTGCTTTGGCGGTGTTTACGCTCAACAGATTTTGCCCATTGAGCGTGCTTTAATGACTCTGACATGGTTCCATTCCACAGTAGTTTATAGTGCTATTTAAGCAATAAAATGTGGTGGAAAAATGGAGAGGCTTATTTATTCCCTAAAGGCAGTAATACTCTGATACATAAGCCACCTGACTTACCTGGTAATGCGTTAATAGTACCTGACATCAATTCGACAAAACTCTGGCAAATTGACAGTCCTAAACCAGAACCCCCCGATGCGCGGCTACGAGACTCTTCAACACGATATAAACGGTCAAAAAGTTTACCTATATGAGCTTTACCGACACCCGGAGAAGTATCATCGACTTGAATAAACAGCTCTTGCTTGTTGGCCCGAACTTTAAGTCGGACATGGCCTGGGGTGTCTGTGTATAGACACGCATTAGTAAAAATATTGTTGAGGATTTGGTCGAGCTTTTGTTTATCTACCGTGATTTCAACATCATCAGCAATAACAATGTCAGCAAAAAATGTGAGCTGATGACTGCAAACATAACGGCGCATGTCTTGCTCGTATTCAGCAAAAATTTGCGCGGCATTATATTGGTGAAGGTTCAATGTCAGGGTTTTGTTTTCAGCTTGAGATAACTGATATACATCTGAAATTAAGTTATTAAGTTGCGCTATCTTGCCATTAATTTTGCTGTAGGCGAGATCGCGGTTTTCTTGAATATCGAGCTCAAGCGCTTCTATATGCAGTTTCAATACACTCAGTGGAGTGCGTAATTCATGAGAGATATCAGCAAGCATTTTGTCTTTTTCAATTAAGTTATATTGATAAAGCTTGGCTTTAAATAACGCTTTTCGATGCTTGAAGTAATAGAGTACTAACGCAAGGGTACTAAACAACAAAACAATACCAGCAGATAACAACCAAATTTGTTTTTCTAGTCGCTGGTTATTCATTTGTGCAGTTGCGAGTTTGTTTTTTTGAATTTCATCATCAATACGTTGCTGTTGCTCGATTGCTGTTAATTGCTTTTTATTCTTTTCCACGGCTTTATTTAAATGCTCTTCAAATAAAGACGCGGCCAGTTTACTTTCAAGCTTTAGCTGCTCAGCAGCTAGCTTGTAATCACCGATAAGTTCAGCATAAATTGCGGTATAGCCGTGCTGTTTTTGATTCAATAAGCGGTTATCAATATCAGTTAACAACTCTTTTGTTCGACTTAAATAGAGACCAATTAGCTCAGAGTTTTTAAGTGCTAAATGTAATTCAACTAAGTTAAAGTAAGAGTAAATTTTACTTAAAGCCGAGCCAGATTTAAGCGCTGCGTTAAGCCCAGACTCAGCACTACTCAATGCCATATGCTGGTTGCCTATTTTCAAATACAATTGCATCAACGTATGCTTCGCCGTCGCCATATTCTCATAGGCATTGACGTCGGCTAATCGTGTATAGGCGGTATTTAATAAGGGAAGAGCCTGCTCTAAATCGCCTCGTTTATACACCAGCTTGGCTAGCTGTAAGCTGGTATCTGCAATATTCATTTGGTTTTTGGTTTTAATATCAAACTCGAGTGCTTTTTTATAGAAGTACTCAGATTGCGAGAGGTCATCAAGCCTGTGAGCAAGGTTTGCTAAGTTATAAAAATTAGTGGCAACTAGTTCATAATTATCGCTGTTTTCCAATAACGCTTGTGCTTTTACTTGATGATGCATTGATTGTTCAAGATCATTAAGCGTGTCGTATAGTGAACCCAAATTGCTATGGCTTTGTGCTTGTAGGTTTTTGTCTTCAAGCTCATTTGCAAGTGCTAAGGCTGCCATATAATGATTTTTTGCTTCTATTGTTTTTACTTGGCGACGGTAGTTGATCCCTAGCTCTTTTTGAATGTGGTATTGGTCTTTTTTACTCAAGCTAGCAAGCTTTTGTAATGGCGTTAGCAGTTCTATCGCCTCGTTATAATGACCTTGTTTACGTAAAAGAGGCGCTTGTGCCATAGCAATTTCGGTGGTCGATGTAGCGGTATTATTATCTTTGTATTGCTCAAGAATAGTGAGTGCTTCACTGAGCCTGCCTTGGTTCTCAAGGTCAGTGACTTGATTTAATAGAGAGCTGGGCAGTGAGGTTGCTACACACGAAAAAGACAGTAAACACGTAGCGATAAGTAAAGAGTATTTCATTTGTGGTTAGAATAAGCTTAATGTGTTCTTATACTAACCAGCAATTGTGTGCAAATTATGGAGTACGTAATCACTGCTTTTAAAGTGAGTTAACAGCTGCTTAATAGAAAAGTTGTATCCTTTATGTATTAAAGGCCTATATTTTATTGTTTTTAGCCTTTTCATACCATTATCAAAAATTTCTGATTGTATTCAATCGACTGAAGCCTAGAATTAGCTTGGACATAATTTATACATAATTAGGTTAATGATAAATAATTTATTTATCATTTTTGCTAATAATAAAGTTTTGGTTAATTCTTCAGGTGAAAACACAATGAAAAAATCTATTCTATCTGTATTGATGGTATGCGGAGCCGTAACTGCTGATGCTTCGGCAAATAGCTGCACAGGCGAGTTGTATGGTATTAACTCTGGTCGAGGTCATTTAGGCGTTGTTTTTTCGCTTGATGAACAAGCGCAAACAGCAGCTATCCATTCTAAAGCGAAGTTTTCTTCAGCTGCAATGGCGTTCGATAGTACTCGTAATCGTTTATATTATGTTTCGGCGCCACGCGCTTTAACATATAAGTTAGACCCAAGCTCATTGAATTTATCAGATGATGAATTAAAAGACTTACCAATCAAAGGCGAAAAGTATAAATACACAAAATTAGCCTATGTTGATATGGAAACAAATAAGCACACAGAAGTTGCTAGAACAAGTCCAATGACTCGTTTAGCGTATGATCCAAACCGTGATGTTATCTACGGCTCTAAAGGCAGTAAGTTTTATATTATTTATCCAGATTCTGGCGAGACACAGTTTGTAGGTAATATGACTGGCTATGGTAATAGCTTAGATATTTTCCGTGGTGATATGGTTGTTAAAAATGGTGAAGTCTATTTGATTTCTGCAACCAGCATTTTCTCTTTGGATCTTTCTACACTTGAGTTATCGAAAAAGTCTGAACATGGTTTAACAACGGTAACAGGTGCTGCACTTGATCAAAATGGTGAGCTGCTTATTTCTCGTGAAGTAATAAATGACCAAGGTAATCACAATGTAACTAAGCTGTATAAAGCGTCGATTGAAACGGGGAAAACATGTGCAATGGGTACTTACCCTATGCGTATTAACGATTTGGCACTTAATACATTAAAACCGGTTGCGTGCTATGCTCAGCCAACCTGTAGCACTGGTGCGGAGTCGTTTGTTATCACGAGTATCGATAAAGAGCGAAAAGCAACTTGGCAAAACTATACTTTGAATGGGAAGTTATTTTATGAGCCTATTGCAAAACTTATGAGCTCTACAAATTTTGGCGAAGGTGGAATTGTTAATAAAACAGTTTCAATAAATCATGATTTTGCTGCAGCAAACTCTATCACTGAAGCTGCTATCGATAGTTATGAGACAGATATCTTTTATATGGGTAGTTTCTATGATACAGATTTCACAGATGCTGAAATCCTAGAGCTTTATAACTGGTCAAAAAAATCAGGCAATGTCACTATTATTGCAGCCGATTCTGATATGCCAAATGAAAAAGTGTATGCGAAATGGGGCTACACGGTTACTCGTGTTGGTTATGTTGATGGTCCAAATACACAAAATCCTGAAGGTGTAGGTACTCAAGCTCAACAGGCTATTTTTGCTGGTCCATTTGGTGGTGTAACTAGTTTCTATCAAGCAGGTGGTGCTAAAGGATACTTCTCTGAAATGCCAGTGGGTACGCAAGTGTTAGCTGTAAACCAAGATGGCTTACCAACGATAGTGCTTGATTCAGAAACGGGTGACATTCTTTTATCAGATAGTGGGATGCTTACCAATCAAGGTAAAGTTGGTAACTATACTGAGGGTACAGGTGTTTCAAGTATGACAGACCGTTTATTTATGAACTTGATTAATTTCGCCAGCGAAATTGAGTAAGCTAACTAAGTCATGTGTACTTAAAGAATCGCGAAGCATTTTTGCTTCGCGATTTTGTATATTTAACGATGATTTTATTTACCAACAGCCTGTGAGGGTACTTTTCACTCTATTAGTGTGTTGCTTAACTAGTAAATAACTAATACCAACCAGCAATGTATGGCTGACTGCTAAAGCAATCAACCAAGACGACATACTCTGTGTTAATTGATTGATTGTTACTAGGCTAATAAGCATGAAAACTAACGATGAATTTAACACAGTTTGTAGTAACTGCTTAAAACGTAAATGCTTCCAACGACTCCAAATAACCAACAAAAATGCGGTAGTCGGGAGGGCAATTAAAATACATTCAAATAAAATAACGATTAATTGCGCACCTTGATAAGCTGAATCAGCTGTTGAACCCTGTGAATGGCTTGAACTCAGTGCAATCAAGCCAAGCACTAAAGCGGTACCCATATTTTTAATATTCATTTCTAAACTCTAACCAACTTAAACTCTCAACAGTATTAACTATTAACTTATGCATGTGCGCTAATAAGCTCTTTGGCATTCGCTCTTGCCATTTTACTGATGTTGTCACCAGCGAGTAGTCGGGCAATTTCATCGATACGGCCATCTTTTGAAAGTTTATTCATTTGCGTAAAGGTTTCGCCGTTTGCAATTTCTTTGGCTACAAAAAATTGCTGATGTCCAGAACTTGCAACCTGTGGCAAGTGAGTTACACAAATAACTTGGGTTGATTTACCTAATTGGCGTAATAGCTTGCCGACTGCAGAAGCTGTAGGGCCTGAAATACCCACATCAACTTCATCGAAAATGAGGGTCGGGGTAGTAACTCGCTGAGCAATAATGACCTGAATAGCTAAACTAATGCGCGATAACTCACCACCAGAGGCCACTTTAGACAGTGCTTGTAGCGGTTGACCTGGGTTGGTCGATACTAAAAACGACACAGTATCAAAACCCATTGCACTTGGTGCTTTATCGCTAGCTTGTTGAATATCAATAGCAAACTTGCCGTTTTCCATCGATAAATTCGCCATGCTATCACTAATTAACTGATTAAGCGTATCAGCATAACTATGGCGGCTTTCACTTAATAGTTGAGCTGCTTGTTTGTATTGCTCAAGGGCATCGCTGATTTCGCTTTCAAGTGCCACAAGGCGGTCGCTGTTATAACTAATTGATGCTAATTCTTCAGAGATTGACTGGTGAAACTCAACAAGCTCTTCTGGCTTTATGTGATGTTTACGGGCAAGATCCATAGCACCTGTTAAACGAGTTTCAACTTCGTCTAAGCGTGCTGGGTCTAAGTCGGTAACATCAACATAGCTGCGTATCTCGCGGCTTGCTTCTTCAACTTGAACGGCAGCTTCACTCAGTAGTGATGCTATGCTAGATAAGCTCTCATCGTAGCTTGCTAGTTCTGCAAATTGTTGAGCACTATGTTGCAATAATGAACACGCACTTTGCTCATCACTTTCGTATAAGTGTTGTAGCTCACGTTGGCATGACTCTAAAATAGTCTGGCTATGGCTTAGTTTATGATGCTCAGCTTCAATCTCTTCAAATTCACCCGGTTGCAGAGCAAATTCATCAAGTTCGGCTACTTGATACTCAAGTAATTGCTTTTGAGCGGCCTGTTGCTGCTGTTGTTGTTCAAGCTGGTTAAATTCTTTGAGTAAGGCTTGGTAGGCTTTAAAGCGTTCTTTAACATCAGCTAATAACTGATTGTGGCCGGCATAGGCATCAAGCAGATGTAGCTGGTGTTCAGCTTTTAATAAATGTTGATGGGCATGTTGGCCGTGAATAGAAATTAAGTACTGACCCAACTCTTTTAACTGTGCAGCGGTAACTGAGCTGCCATTAATATAGCTTTTGCTACGGCCATTTTTGCAAATAACACGGCGTAGTAAACATTCGCCTTCGTTGTTTGAGAGTAAATGTTGCTCTAAAAAGTGTTGGGCAAGAGGGAGTTGGCTAATATCAAATTGTGCGCATATTTCTGCACGATCAGTACCAGGGCGAACGGCACCAGCATCAGCGCGTTCACCTAAACATAATGAGAGGGCATCAATTGCAATTGATTTCCCCGCACCTGTTTCACCTGTAATGGCTGTCATACCATTGTGCCACTCAGTACTTAAATTACTTACAATGGCAAAGTTTTTAATTTCTAACCCGATTAACATACTGTTTATCCATCCAGCTAATTAACTGTTAATTTATACAGTGTTTTCGGGTTTTGCAAATTAAATTTTTAAGCTTTGCTTAATTCTGACAATTGATTTTCTGGTGTGGAATCGTCTGACGCTTGTGTGCTCTGGGCTGGCGGCTGATCGTCTTGTAAATCGGCGGGGGGCTGATATTTAATTACTTCAATCAGTGATGGAAGGGACTCTTGGTAAAACGCTTTGTTATATTCAATACCATTATAAGGTAATTCAGCCATGAAATACTGTAATCTGTCTGCAAGCTGATCAATCTGTTCTGGGTTTTGTGCTTTACTGGCTTCCATAATTATTGTGTTGAGCAGTAAATCACTAACGTATTCAAGATATGTGAGGTTTTCTTCGTTATGGGCTTGTACAACAAAGTAATTGCTAGTGATCATGCTCAAACGCGAGATGTTCTTCGGACGAATAATTTTACTCTCGCTGAAATCAATTAACTTATCTTTAAAATCATTATTGATTTCTTTTACTCGTTGATTAAAACGTTTTTTTTCAGCTTCAATAGCCTTGCGACGGTTGCTCTCAACCATCCAGTAACAACCTAGCAAGGTGATCAGTAATAACAGAGCAAGAAAAACGATATAGCTCATTTCGCCTTAGAATCCTTAAAAAAGTACAGCATTAAGTTTGATTATTTTGCGCTATTCAATGTGCCTTGGCAATCAATTGAGATAAAAAAGCCGCTTAAAATAAACGGCTTCCCCAGTTTAATTTTTTTCTTAATACATTGTAGTAAGAGTATTCTTTAGGGTGGATCAAGCGCAGACGCTTATCTGCTTTTTTTATCACCACTTCATCGCCAGGTAATACAGCTAAAACCACATGGCTGTCACAACTGACTTGCAAGCTATCAGTATTTTCAAGACTGAGCTTTAAACGCACTTCGTTATCAGCATCAACCACAAGAGGGCGGCTTGATAATGTGTGCGGGAACATAGGCACAAGTGAAATCGCATTAAGCTCTGGCGTCAAAATCGGCCCGCCACCAGATAATGAATAAGCAGTTGAGCCTGTAGGTGTTGAAACAATTAAACCGTCTGAGCGTTGCGAGAATACAAAATCGTTGTTAATAAAGGCCTCAAACTCAATCATATGAGCAACTTTATCGGCATGAAGTACTGCTTCATTCACTGCCAAGTTAGCACTTTTGAGTTCGGCATGGCGATATACTTCAACTTCAAGCAAGAAGCGTTTTTCTTCGAGGAACTGGCCACTTAATACTTGTTCAAGGCTGGCTTCGAAACCTTCTGGGTTTAAATCAGTTAAAAAGCCTAAATTACCACGGTTTACACCAATTACGGCAACATCAAAACGCGCTAAAACTCGAGCTGCGCCAAGCATATTGCCATCACCGCCGACGACTATGGCTAAGTCTGCACGTTCACCTAAATCTACCAATTTAACAAGGTTTTCTCGAGGAAGGTCTTCAAGTTGGCGGCCGGTGCGCTGTTCTACTAGCACTTCAAAACCCAAGGCTCGCAAAAATGTGTGCAGGCGAGCAAGTGTGGCAGCTGCTCCGCTGTGATTAGGTTTGCCAATTAAACCTATGGTTTTAAACGGTGAATCCATGTTATTTGCACTTAAACTTTCATATCGCTAGATTACATTAAAAACTAATGCTTTGAAAATAACTTGAAATAAACTTGCTGCGCCCAAATATCCACTGGCAAGTACCAAGATGTATAAATTATGAAATTAAATCCGCGTGACCAACAAATTTTTTCAGCTGTAATGAGCCTTTACTGTAACGGTGAAGGTCAGCCTGTTGCCTCTACCCGTATTGCCAAGCAAAAAGGCATGGCGGTATGTTCAGCTACTGTGCGCAATGCAATGGCTCGGCTAGAAAAAGTGGGCTTACTCTATTCGCCACATACTTCTGCTGGCCGCGTACCTACCAATGCCGGGTTTGATTATTGGCTTACTGAGTTTTTTGCTCTGCCTGAAATTGCAACATATTGGCAGCCCGAGCAAGCAGAATTAGTTGAGCTCGCCCATGGTTTGAGTCAGCGTTATAAAGTGTGCTGTTGTGTGGGCTTACCTCAAGTCAGCTCTCAGCTGGTCTTTCGAGTAGAGGTGCTTGATTTTGATGGTAGTAATTGGCTTATTCTACTCATCGATAGAGCAGGGCAAAGCCATAACATTTGCATTACCAAACCTGAAGATTCATCTGATGCCGTTCGTTACCAGTTTGCTACTTGGCTTAATACGGTGTTTAGCCAGCAAACCTTAATGGAAGGCTTATATCGAATGCAAGCAATGGCAGCCACTGCACCACATAATTGCCATGACTCTTTAACACAATGGACTCGGCAATTAAGTCAAAAACTCGGTTCAGATAACAGCATTGTGGTAGGTGAAAATTACCTTTACCGCCAAGTTGATTGCCAAACCAGTTTAAACATTGGTGTATCGTTTTTAAATTTTGTTGAAGATAAACTCGCATTTAAAAATGGGTTATCAGTGTTAAACACAGAACAGTTGCCATTTACAGACTGTAATGAGTTGATGGTGATCAGCGTTCCTTATTTTAATAACCATGAATACCAGAGCCGATTTTGTGTAATTTGTCCAAAATCAGCGCAAATAGAAGCAATCATCCAAGAATTTAAGTTAATCGGCTCATCAGCCTCTTGAATCTTTTAATTCAATCCCCATAATTACCGCAGTTGTAAAGAATTGGAGCATGTAAGCTATGTCTGAGCAGACAAAATCACCAGAGCAAGAAGTTGAACTAAACGAAGAATTTGAACAAATGCAAGCTGAAGTAGAAGCTGCAGAAAAAGCGGCTGAACAAGTTGACGGCGAAGAAATGAGCCCTGAAGCTGAAATCGCACTACTACACAGCGAATTAGAAGCGGCTAAACAAACGATCAACGATCAAAAAGACAGTGTTGTTCGTGCTGCTGCAGATGTTGAGAACATGCGTCGTCGTGCCGCTCAAGATGTAGAAAAAGCGCATAAGTTTGCACTTGAAAAGTTTGCTAACGAATTACTACCTGTTATCGATAACCTAGAGCGTGCGATTGAGTTTTCTGATAAAGAAAATGAGCAGCTTAAGCCTGTGCTTGAAGGTATCGAAATGACTGTTAAGAGCTTTAATGATGCGGTATCAAAATTCGGTGTTGAAATTGTTAACCCACAGGGTGAACAATTTAACCCTGAATTCCATCAAGCAATGTCAATTCAGCCAAGCAATGATGTAGCGCCAAATACTGTTCTTGCAGTAATGCAAAAAGGTTATACATTAAATGGCCGTTTATTACGCCCTGCAATGGTTATGGTATCGAAAGAAGCTGAATAAGCTTTAAAGAGATATAAAAAATGCCTGTTAATTACAGGCATTTTTTTATTACAATTGTGTTCAATATTTAAGTCGATTGGTATCGTTTTCGATGCAAAAGCTGTACAAGCAAGATCAGTATCAGTGCGCTGAACATCATAGCAGAAAATGGAATCGCACTTTGTGGGTGAACAAAAGCAAGGATAGGCCCAACTAAAGCGCCACTGCCGAATCTCAGGGTACCAATAACAGCTGTTGCAGTGCCTGACTTTTCCTCAAATTGCATCAGTATTAATGAGTCTGCATTACTCGCGACAATACCCAAGCTCATCATCAGTGGTGCGATGGTGGCAACGATAAAATACAGCGATAAATGCATCACACTGAATAACAACAATGCCCCGCCAGACACAAAGCCAATACCTAGCCCAATAAATAACAGTTTACGAGAACCCAAGCGCGGCACTAAACGTGTATTCATAAAGTTACCGAACATTAAAGCCAGCACGTTAAAGGCGAATAACACACCGAACAATTGCTCATCTACTTTGAAGAAATCGAGATATACATAAGGTACCGATGTTAAAAAGCAAAAGAATGCGAATGAGGCAAACATTGAACTGGCAATATCGGCAAGGGCACTACGACGAGAAAATACCGTTTTATAACTATTAAAGAACAGTGCCAAACCACGTTGCTGACTCTTAAAGATTGGAATATCGATTAAATGAATTTGCACCAAAGCTAAAATGGCAAAACTATAAGCAGCTAATGCGATGAAAATGACCTGCCATGTCGAAATTCCCATGATTAATGAGCCTAGAGTAGGGGCAATTAACGGGGCAACCATCATAATCATCGAGACATAAGACATGCCCTTGGCGGTGTTCTCTCGGTAAATGTGGCGAATAATACCCGGCACTACGACGGTTGCAGCAGCGCCAGTGAATGCTTGCACGGCTCTTAAAGACCAAAATAATTCGATGTTGGTACAAAATGCCAGTGCTAATGAGCTGATGCCAAATAGCGCTAAACCCACCTTAGCGAGTAATCGCCTACCAAGCTCATCGGCTATCGGGCCAAAGAACAACATACCCAGGGCATAACCCGCCAAATAAATACTGAGCGAGATTTGCACATTTGGCATGGTAGTTTGTAAGTCGTTGGCAATCACCAACATCGCCGGTAAATATAAATCAATTGCTAAAGGCGTAATTGCGACAATACTTGCCAGTAAAGGTAATAAAATGCGTTTATTTAAAGTTTCAGGGGAAGGCATTGTTTACTCATTCATCAAACATTAGGTCACTATTGTAGCAGTGTGAGTTACTGTGGTGAACTTAGTTTGCCTGCTAAGTAAAAGAATTAACTAAATGATAACAACTGAGCGGGTGATTGTTCATTTTCATATAAAATTAAGCAATGCTTTGCTATATTAGCCACAATTACACTAAGTATTTGAAGGACTAGTATGAAAAAGTTAATCATGGCAGTGTTAGCCACCGCTGTTTTAGCTGGCTGTAAAACCTCTCCAACAGGGCGTACACAAATCGCGCTTTATTCAGACCAACAAATGAGCCAAATGGGTCAAGCAAGCTTTGCTGAAATGAAAAAAACACAGCCTGTTAATACCGACCCTGGCGTCAATGCTTACGTGAAATGTATTGCCGATGATGTTATTGCCGTTTTACCTAATGAGTATGCAAAGCAGTCTTGGGAAGTTGTTGTGTTTGAAGAAGACTCAGCAAACGCATTTGCATTACCGGGGGGTTATATTGGCGTTCATACAGGTTTATTAAAAGTTGCTGTAAATCAAGACCAACTGGCAACGGTACTAGGTCACGAGGTTGCACACGTTATTGCTGAGCATTCTAATGAACGTGTATCACAAAATGCATTGTTACAAACAGGTCTGCAAGTTGGTGGTGCAGCACTTGATATGGGGAATGTGCAATATCGCGGCGAAATAATGCAAGCCTTAGGCTTAGGCGCACAGTATGGTGTTGTTTTGCCATTTAGCCGCTCACATGAATCAGAAGCAGATATTGTTGGCTTAGATTTAATGGCAAAAGCAGGGTTTAACCCAGAGCAATCAGTGTCGCTTTGGCAAAATATGAGTGCAGCTGGTAGTAGCGGTACCCCAGAGTTTATGTCGACTCACCCTGCACCAGGTAACCGCATCAAAGAGCTTCAAAAGCACATGTCGGATGCATTAAAAGCCCAACAAGCCGCTAAAGCAAAAGGCAAAACCCCACAGTGTAAACTGTAATTAAATCTTCCCAGAGCTGCTTACGCAGCTCTTTTTGTTTCATTTTTCATCGATGTCTATTATCATAAAATAACTATCTGATTTAATAATAAAAACAATTAAATGGAATTAATATGAAGTATTCTATCCCTACTTTTTTGCTATGTACTTTAGTGTCTTTAACCGCCTGTAAAAGCACCAAACAGCAGCAAACTCAAGCAATTGCCTTAAAGCCTACACCTCCTATAGCGTTAAATGCAGTGCATTTTGCCCTTGGAGTTGAAGCAGATAAAGTTCAACGTGATTGTGTCATGCTTGATAAGTTAGCTAATTCGATTACTGATTCAGCAAAAAATTATTTAGTAACATTAGTTGAACAACAAGAAAAATCCAAAGCAGAGTATGTCGTTGAAGCGAAATATATTGAAATTAACTCGCATAGATGGGTTTTTCCATCGGTGAGACCAAGCTCATCAGCAACATTACATGTGCAACTTAAAAAAGGTGATGAGATTATAGCTAAAACAACGAAGGAAATTGGTTCAGGAGTTGCTTTTGGTGCCTGCGACCGTTTAGAGAAAATAGCTGTTGCAGGTGGTCGCTATGTGTCTAAATGGACTTCTAATCAATTTAATTAAAACAAAGCCTGTATTCTAGCTGACTACAGGCTTTAATTCTTATGACTCGTAACTCGTAACTCGTAACTCGTAACTCGTTAGAACGTCCACTCAACGTGAAGTTGTGGTACTGACTCAGTTGTGTCTGTACCTAGCTTGTTGTGCCAATATTGCCATTCAAGGCCTAGCAGTAGCGTATTTTCTTTCATGCTCATTGCGTGACCTAAATCCCAGGTGATGATTGGCTGCGCTAAAATCCATGCTTTAACGTCTTCACCAAATTCATTTTCACGCTCTGCAATATATTCAACATGGCCTGTTACGTTGAACTTTTGTGAACCAATAGTGAATGGGTAGCCCCAAGCAACATCAATCATCCAGCTGTTTGTTTCAGTTGGTGCACCACCGCGTGCTACGCCTTCACTGTCATCGATGTAAGCGGTAAATAAAGTAGATAAAAAGCTAAAGCCCGGTGCTTGCCAGCTAAGCTTTACACCAGGTAAATACTTAAGAACTTTCGAGTCACCTGCGGCATTAAAACCTGCCGTTAAACCCACATCAGCAATTGCGCCGTATGAAAAATCACTGCCAGAGATTTTTGATAAGCTAAATGTTGAATACCACTCGCCGTAAAAGTCTTTATCTTGATAGCCATCTTGACGGTCGTCATTGCTGTAATCAATAAAAAAGAAATTGTCGCCATAGTCATAACCAGAGGCATGCTGTAGTGATACAACCGTGGTATTTGACTTAGTTAATGAAAACGGGTTTTTGTGTTCACCGTTATTAACGTGTAATTGCGTAGAGCTCCAATTAGCGGCATAGCTCGAAGTACTTACTGCACAAAGCGCAGCAACAGAAAGGATCTTTTTCAAGTTCATATCTCAATATTGATGGTGTAAAGGGGGATACAAAGGTTGGATTATAGCAGATACGCCCATATTTGGGCGTATCTTGAGAAAAATTATTTAACTTATGCTTTATTTCTGCGTAAGCAAATTACTGCAACGGCAGTAAAGGCAAGAATAAAGCAGTAGTAAGAAGAGGTAGAGACTTCCCATGGGCTAATTTTGAATGTTGCGCCGAGTAGAAGTGCTTGTGCGCCATACGGCAATGAGCCTTGCGTAACACAAGCAAAAATATCAAGTAAGCTTGCTGAACGCTTGCCTGTAATTTCGCCATCATCTGCTAATTTTTTAGCAATTGGGCCTGCAACAATAATAGATACGGTATTATTGGCAATACATAAGTTACTAGTCATAACCAGTGCAGCAATACCTAATTGATCTGCTACTTTACGGTGCCATTTTGCAATGATTTTTGTAATTGCCTGAATTTTGTTAGCAATATAATCAAGACCACCATTAATACGGATAAACTCTGAAAGACCGCCAATAAACATCGATAGCAAGAAAATTTCCTGCATATCAGTAAAGCCTTTATAAACATCTTTTACAAAGCTTGCACCTTCATAGCTGCCAGTAAAGCCCATAAGTGCAGCGAAGATTATACCGCTAAACAGCACCACGAATACGTTAAAGCCCATTACTGCGAGCACTAAGATAAAGGCATAAGGTAATACTAGTAAGATATCGAAGTCTTGTGTCTCTACAGCTTCTGCTGCAGGCGTTAAGAAGAATAACAAGCCGATAGTTAATGCCGCAGCAGGTAAGGCGATTTTTAAGTTCTCACGAAATTTATCTTTCATTTCACAGCCTTGCGTGCGGGTTGCAGCAATAGTTGTGTCAGAGATGATTGATAAGTTATCACCAAACATGGCACCTGATACAATCGTGCCTGCCATCAGAGATGGATCAATGCCTGTTTTTTGGGCGACGGCATAAGCAATCGGGCCAATCGCACCGATAGTACCCATTGAAGTACCCATCGCAGTCGACACTACCGCAGCAATTAAAAATAACCCTGGTAGTAACAGAGCAGGTGGAATAAGTGATAAACCGGCATTAACTACGGCATCAACACCACCGGTCGCACCAGCAACCGCAGAAAACGCACCTGCCAGCAGATAAATCAAACACATAGTGATAATGTTGCTATGGCCAGCACCTTTAATAAAGGTTTCAACACTGTGGTTGATGGTATTTTTATTTAAGATAAACGCCAGCATGATGGCTGGCAAAATTGCAACAGGAGCAGGCAATTGATAGAAGGCGTAATCGACACCTTGAGACTGTAAGTATAAGCCAGCGCCTAAAAATAAGCCGACAAACACCAAAAGCGGCAGCAAAGAAAGTTTTGCTTTTGTTTTATTAAATGATGGCTGCATCATATTCCTCGTTAGATAACCAATAACACAGCCAAACACTTCTTTTAGCTGTATTTAGTTGTGTCTAAAAGACAACAACAGCGCCCGCAAGCCAAAGACCAAATCGGCGCAAAGGAAGAAGTTTAAATGTATAGATGGCTAAATGCAAAGACTATCTGTTATTATTGTTGTTCTATTAATAAATCTAAAATTAGCTCTGTATTTTTTATAAGCTAACCTGACTATTACATGAGTTTTCGATAAAATCCAGCCAGCTAAGAAGAATAGATAAGGTAACTATATGAACCGCATAGGTGTATTTGGCGCAAACGGCCGCATGGGACTTGCACTTTTAGAAGCTGTCTCAAAAAAAGATGACGCAACATTAACGGGCGCGTACGTGCGTGATAACTCGCCACTTTTAGATATTGCGGTTAATCAATTAAACAGCGCTGCATCAGCAAATGTATCATTTAGTAAAGAAACAGACGTAAAAGATGCAGATGTATTGATTGATTTCACTTTACCGGCAGGAATGCGCAACCATTTAAAAACAGCGGTCGAAAAAAATATCGCCATGGTTATTGGTACTACGGGCCTTAACCAAGATGATCTTGATGCGCTTCATGAAGCGGCGAAACACATTCCGATTGTTTTTGCCCGCAACTATAGCGTAGGTGTGAATTTACTGCTTAACTTAGTGCAGACTGCGGCTGTGAAGTTTGGCGATGATATGGATATCGAAATATTTGAGGCCCACCATCGTCACAAAATCGATGCGCCATCAGGAACTGCATTGGCAATTGGTGAAGCTATTGCCGAGGCAAAAGGTTGGCAGCATGATGAAGTCGCGCGTTTTGATAGAAGCAATGACGAACACGCAAAATCGCAAAATGAAATCGGTTATTCAGTCATGAGAGGCGGAGATATAGTAGGTGAACACACCGCATATTTCGCAACTTCTGGCGAAAGGCTAGAATTAACTCATAAAGCAAGTTCAAGAATCACCTTCGCATTAGGTGCTGTAAGAGCTGCGGGCTGGTTGAAAAATAAACCAGCTGGACTTTATGACATGCAAGATGTGCTTGACTTGAAGTAGTTTAGTTTCTTTTTTGGCAGTTTCAGTGAATTTTTAGTTAATAACGCTTATTTTTACTATTTTATTAATTAAGATTAGATCTGAATGCTAATTTACTGTAGAATAGCGCCAATTTGCCAAAAATTCATAAATGCGTGTTTCCAATCGCTATAAACGGGCAGTAGAGCAAATGACTTTACTCCCGTTTTTTACTGTTAGGAGGTTAACTTGACTAAATCCGCTCTGTTAGTCCTAGAAGACGGCACAGTGTTTCGCGGTACTGCAATCGGCGCTGACGGCATGTCAGTCGGTGAAGTAGTATTCAATACGTCTATGACTGGTTATCAAGAAATTTTGACTGACCCTTCATACGCGGAACAAATCGTAACTTTGACGTACCCACATATCGGTAATACGGGTACTAACAGCGAAGACGAAGAAGCGGGTCAAATCTGGGCTAAAGGCCTAGTGATCCGTGATTTGCCACTGCTAGCAAGTAATTTCCGTAACGAGCAATCGTTAAGTGATTACTTAAAAGAACGCAATATCTTAGGTATTGCTGACATCGACACTCGTAAATTAACACGTATCTTACGTGATAAAGGCGCTCAAAATGGTTGTATCATTGCAGGCGACGAGTTAGATGAGAATAAAGCGCTTGAAGCTGCGCAAGCCTTCCCAGGCTTAAAAGGCATGGATTTAGCAAAAGTTGTCTCAACCAAGGAAAATTTTGAGTGGCGCGAATCAAGCTGGACGTTAGGTTCAGGCTTTAAAACGCTAGAAGCAGCAGACGAGAAGTTCCACGTTGTTGCTTATGACTTCGGTGTTAAACGTAATATCTTACGTATGTTAGTTGACCGCGGTTGTAAATTAACCGTTGTTCCTGCACAAACATCTGCAGAAGACGTACTGGCACTAAACCCAGACGGTATCTTCTTATCAAATGGCCCAGGCGACCCTGAGCCGTGTACATACGCGATTGAAGCAATTAAAACTTTCCTAGAAACAGACACGCCAATTTTTGGTATCTGTTTAGGTCACCAATTACTTGCACTTGCTTCAGGTGCACAAACGGTGAAAATGAAGTTTGGTCACCATGGTGGTAACCACCCAGTTAAAGACCTTGACCGCAATGTTGTAATGATCACAGCGCAAAACCACGGTTTCGCAGCTGACGAAGCAACATTACCAGCGAATTTACGTGCAACTCACGTTTCTTTATTCGATGGCACGCTACAAGGTATTCACCGCACAGATAAGCCTGCATTTAGCTTCCAAGGTCACCCTGAAGCAAGCCCTGGTCCACATGATGCGGCGCCATTATTTGACCACTTCATCGACCTGATGCAAGCACGTTCTAACTAATTTAACCGGAGTAACAATGCCAAAACGTACCGACATAAAAAGCATTCTTATCTTAGGCGCAGGCCCGATCGTAATCGGTCAAGCTTGTGAATTTGACTACTCTGGTGCACAAGCGTGTAAAGCACTACGAGAAGAAGGCTTTCGAGTAATTCTTGTAAACTCGAACCCTGCAACTATCATGACTGACCCTGAAATGGCGGATGCGACGTACATCGAGCCAATTCACTGGGAAGTGGTAGAGAAAATCATTGAAAAAGAAAAGCCAGATGCAGTGCTGCCTACTATGGGTGGTCAAACAGCATTAAACTGTGCACTTGATTTAGATAAGCACGGCGTACTGGCAAAACACGGTGTTGAGTTAATCGGTGCAACTGCTGATGCAATCGATAAAGCTGAAAACCGTGAGCGTTTTGACGTAGCAATGAAGAACATTGGCCTTGAGTGTCCGCGTGCAGAAATCGCTCACTCAATGGAAGAAGCACACGATGTACTTAGCCGTATCGGTTTCCCATGTATCATTCGTCCATCATTCACTATGGGTGGTACCGGTGGTGGTGTTGCATACAACCAAGAAGAATTTGATGAAATTTGTGAGCGTGGTTTAGATTTATCACCAACAAATGAACTTTTAATCGATGAATCATTAATCGGTTGGAAAGAGTACGAAATGGAAGTTGTTCGTGACAAAAACGACAACTGTATCATCGTATGTTCTATCGAAAACTTTGACCCTATGGGTGTTCACACTGGTGACTCAATCACGGTTGCTCCTGCGCAAACACTAACTGATAAAGAATACCAAATCATGCGTAATGCATCGATGGCGGTACTTCGTGAAATCGGTGTTGAAACAGGTGGTTCAAACGTACAGTTTGGTGTGAATCCAGTTGATGGCCGTATGGTTATCATCGAGATGAACCCACGTGTATCGCGTTCTTCAGCACTAGCATCAAAAGCAACGGGTTTCCCAATTGCGAAAATCGCTGCAAAACTAGCAGTAGGTTACACCCTTGATGAGCTACAAAACGACATCACTGGCGGTAAAACACCAGCGTCTTTCGAGCCGTCAATTGACTACGTTGTTACTAAGATCCCACGTTTTAACTTCGAAAAATTCGCAGGTTCAAACGACCGTCTAACAACACAGATGAAATCTGTGGGTGAAGTGATGGCAATTGGTCGTAACCAACAAGAGTCACTGCATAAAGCATTACGTGGTCTTGAAGTAGGCGCAACGGGCTTTAACCCAATTGTTGCCCTTGATGATCCGAAAGCAAAAGAAAAAATCATCCGTGAATTACGTGAGCCAGGTGCTGAGCGTATTTGGTACGTTGCTGATGCAATGCGTCACGGTATGAGCGTAGAAGACGTTTTCGAACTCACTAAGATTGACCCTTGGTACCTAGTACAAATCGAAGACATCTTAAAAGACGAAGCAACAATCAGCGAAGTAGGTATGGCTGGTTTAAATGCTGAGTTTTTACGCAAGCTTAAGCGTAAAGGTTTTGCTGATGCGCGTATCGCTGAAATTGCCGGTGTTTCTGAAGCAGAAATTCGTAAGAAGCGTCACCAGTTAGATATCGTGCCTGTATATAAGCGCGTTGATACGTGTGCTGCAGAGTTCAGCTCAGACACAGCTTACATGTACTCATCTTATGATGAAGAATGTGAAGCGAATCCATCTGAAAAAGATAAAATCATGGTAATCGGTGGTGGCCCTAACCGTATCGGTCAAGGTATCGAATTCGATTACTGTTGTGTTCACGCAGCATTAGCTTTACGTGAAGACGGCTATGAAACAATTATGGTTAACTGTAACCCTGAAACTGTTTCAACTGACTACGACACATCAGATCGCTTATTCTTCGAGCCAATCACGCTTGAAGATGTATTAGAAATCGTACGCGTTGAAAAGCCAAAAGGTGTTATCGTTCAGTACGGTGGTCAAACACCACTGAAACTTGCTCGTGAACTTGAAGCGAATGGTGTGCCAGTTATTGGTACTTCACCAGATGCAATCGACCGTGCAGAAGACCGTGAGCGTTTCCAACAGCTTGTTGAGCGTCTAGATCTTCTTCAACCAGAGAATGCAACGGTTACTTCTTTAGAAGAAGCGATTGTTAAGTCTGCTGAAATCGGCTTCCCACTTGTTGTACGTCCTTCATATGTATTAGGTGGTCGCGCAATGGAAGTAGTTTATGATGAAGACGATTTACGTCGTTACATGACAGAAGCAGTATCAGCGTCAAATGAAGCGCCAGTACTACTTGACCACTTCTTAGATAACGCAATCGAAGTTGACGTTGATGCTATCTGTGACGGTGAGCAAGTAATCATCGGTGGTATCATGGAGCACATTGAGCAAGCAGGTGTTCACTCAGGTGACTCAGCGTGTTCATTACCAGCTCACTCACTAACTGCTGAAGTACAAGACGTAATGCGTAAGCAAGTGACTGATATGGCACTAGAGCTTGGCGTAGTAGGTCTGATGAATACTCAGTTTGCTGTGAAAGACGGTAAAGTTTACTTAATCGAAGTAAACCCACGTGCTGCGCGTACAGTACCGTTTGTTTCTAAAGCGACAGGTATCGCACTTGCTAAAGTAGCGGCACGTTGTATGGCGGGTCAGTCGCTAGCAAGCCAAGGTATTACAAAAGAAGTAATCCCTCCTTACTACAGCGTAAAAGAAGTGGTACTGCCATTTGCTAAGTTCCAAGGTGTTGACCCAATCCGTGGCCCAGAAATGCGCTCAACGGGTGAGGTAATGGGTGTTGGTGAAACTTTCGCCGAAGCATTCGCAAAAGCACAATTAGGTGCAAGCAACACTTTACCACGCGGTGGTCGCGCGTTACTATCGGTACGCAACAGTGACAAACCACGTATCGTTGAACTAGCTAAAACCATGACTGATCTTGGTTTCGAGCTAGATGCGACAGGTGGCACTGCAAAAGCACTTGAAGAAGCAGGCATTGCAGTTCGTCGCGTGAATAAAGTATACGAAGGTCGTCCTCATATTCTTGATAGAATTAAAAATGGTGAATACAGCTACATTGTAAACACTACTGAAGGCCGCCAAGCGATTGAAGATTCGAAGGTGTTACGTCGTGGTGCGTTACAGCATAAGACTAACTACACAACGACTCTGAACGCGGCATTTGCTAACTGTACTGCAAACCAAGCAGACGACCGTAGCAAGGTGACGTCAGTTCAGGAACTACATCAGCGAATGAACTAAGGAAATGTGCCAAGGGCGAGGCAATCGCCCTTGGGATTAAGTGAGAATAATATGCAATCAATTCCGATGACAGTTCGTGGTGCAGCATTACTGCGCGAAGAACTTAACGAATTAAAAACAGTTACCCGTCCAAAAATCGTTGCTGATATCGCTGAAGCACGTGAGCACGGTGATTTGAAAGAAAACGCTGAATACCATGCTGCTCGTGAGCAACAAGGTTTCTGCGAAGGCCGTATTCAAGAAATTGAAGCGAAGCTTTCAAATGTGCAAATCATTGATGTAACTAAAATGCCTAACACAGGTAAAGTTATTTTTGGCACAACGGTTACTATCGTTAATGTTGAAACCGATGCTGAAGTAAAATACCGAATCGTAGGCGATGACGAAGCAGATATCAAAAATAACCTGATTTCTGTTAACTCACCAATCGCGCGTGGTTTAATTGGTAAAGAGGTAGATGATGCCGTTATCATTAAAACACCAAACGGTGAAGTAGAGTACGAAATCATTGAAGTTGAGTATATTTAGTAGCTTAACCAAGCATTGAGAAAAACCGCAGTTCATACTGCGGTTTTTTTATGCCTGTTTACAGGCGTGAATTTATTCGGTACGTTGGCTACAAGACAGTCGTAATGAAGGAGTAATAATGGCGAAAATTCAGTATCCTAAACCGCTTGAGCAAGGTGATAAAATAGCCATATGTGCTTTTTCATCTGGTGTTGATAAAGCCTTTTATGGGCGCTTAGACATAGTACTTAATGGCTTAACAGCCAAAGGTTTTACTGTTATTGAAGGTGCCTGCTTACGTCAGTCACACAACAGTGCAAAGCAACGTGCTGATGAGCTAATGCAGTATTTAACTGATGATTCAATCGCAGCCATCATGCCGCCATGGGGCGGTGATCTTACCATGGAAATTTTACCTCTTCTGGATTTCAATGCGATAAGTAAAGCAAGGCCTAAGTGGTTGGTTGGCTTTTCTGATATCAGCACGTTTGCATGTGCATTAACAACTCGTTGTGGCTGGGCAACTTTGCACGCTGCAAATTTAATGCAAATTCACCCTGACGATCCCGATGTTTATTTAGCAAATATATTCAGTGCCATGTCGCTTGAAGAAAAACAGCGACTCCATCAAGTCGCGTCGCCATTTTATCAGCAAAAACCAATTGATTATAAAGCTAAGCCAGAGGCTCAATTTGACTATACTGCTCCTAGCCAATGGCGATGTATTAACTATAAAGATAAACGCCAAATTGAAGTGTCTGGGCGATTAATTGGCGGTTGTTTAGATACGTTAGGTCTGTTGCTACCCTCAAATTACTATGCATTGCATGAGTTTAAAAAACAGTATGCACCAGAGGGGTTAATTTTATACCTAGAAAATGCAGAGCTTAGTCCGATGGCCCTTGCACGTTGTTTGTTATCGTTAAAGTTGAATGATGTTTTTACTGATGTAAATGCTGTGGTATTTGGCCGCAGCCCTGCAATTAATAACGACTGCTACTTCGATGAATACCAAGCAATAGAACTTGCATTTAAAGGCAATTTGTTCCCAGTTATCGTTGATGCCGACATTGGCCACGTAGCCCCTAATTTAGCATTAATTAATGGTGCTGTTGCCACAATTACTGCAGATTTGTGTGAAGGTATGGCGAGTAATGTGGTTGTGAAGACTGACCTTAAATAACAATTATGCAGGCCAAGCCTGCATAATCTTTAGGCTTTAAACTACAGTAATTACCGCATCTTTATCTAAACGCGATTTTGGTAATGCAGCATTATAATCTTGCTCTGGCTCGTGATAACCAATAGCGAGTGCCACTTCACATACATAACCATCTAACTCATCAGCGAATAGCTCACCGAGTAAGTCTTTATCGACACCTTCCATCGGTGTTGAATCTAAATCTAAACGAGCCACTGTGTGCATGGTATTACCTAATGCAATGTAGGTTTGAGCTTTAGTCCAAGCGGCGTTATCACCTTGCTCATCTGTATTTAAATCAACAAAGGCGAAGGCACCAAAAGCCTGCTCTTTGTTTTCAGCTTTTGTACGGCCATTAGCAATATCGGCATCAATTACTTTTTCATAATCAGCACGTTTATAGCTTGGGTTATAAGCAAATAAAATGGTGTGTGATGCCGCTTTTGCATGAACTTGGTTAAATTGAAACTTATTTGCAAAACTATCATGCAGACGCTGTTTACCTTGCTCTGATTCAATTACCACAAATTTCCATGGTTGAGAATTAATAGACGATGGCGACAGGCGTAATGCTTCTAAAATTACAGCTAAGTCTGCTTGGCTAATTTGTTTTGAAGCGTCGTAACGTTTACTTGTATAACGGCGTTGTAAGTCTGAAATGATTGGGTGTGTCATGATTTGCTCCCGCATGTATAACAATTAGGTGCAGTTTACGCCTTGCATACTATACGATAAAGCGCATAATCGAATAAACATTATCAAAAATTTTTAGTTAATATGTTGGTTGAAGATCTCAAATTAATCCTTAAGGTTGCTGAGTTTCGTAGTATTACAACCGCAGCAGCCAAATTAGACATGCGAGCCGCTACCGCCAGCGCTGCTATTAAGCGTGTTGAAGCAGCGCTGGGTGCTGAGTTATTTGTTCGTACAACTCGTCATTTGCGGTTATCTGCGGCTGGGGAGCGCTTTTTACCTCAGTGTCAGCAAGCAGTGCTCATGCTAGACCAAGCCACACTTGCCTTAAAAGGTGAGCATGATGAAATTGATGGGGAGCTAAGAGTCGCATTATCTTCAGACTTAGGCCGCAACATCATTATCCCATGGTTAGATGAGTTACTTGATGAGTATCCAAAGCTGAGTATGCGCCCGCATATTAGCGATAGTAATGTTGACTTTTACCGAGACTCCGTTGATTTTGCACTTAGGTATGGCTCGCCATCCGACTCAAATTTATATGGCTTTAAAATTTGTAATGTTCCGCGGCTGTTATGTGCAACCCCAGAGTACATTGCTGAACATGGCGCGCCGACACATCCCGATGAATTAAATCAGCATCAAGGCCTATTTTATCAACTGCAAGATATCATCAATAATGTCTGGGAATTTACCGATGGAACCGAGCGTTTTAAGGTGAAAATGCAAGGCCGTCGAGCATCTAATGATGGCGATTTGGTAAGGCGTTGGTGTGTGGCTGGTAAAGGCCTAGCGGTTAAATCTTGCATTGATATCAGTGATGATTTACTAAGTGGACGGGTAGTGCCCGTGATGCAAAATTATCCTCACTTATGTGCAGAGCTTTGGCTAATATGCCCAAGTCGACAATCTATTACACCCGCGGTTCGTCTAGTGCGTGATATATGCCGAGAAAAAACCAAGGCGATACTCAATCAACTGATTGAAAAAGGCATATTAGATAAGCGGGTACTCGATAACTAATTATTTTAGGTATAGAATAGCTTGGCTTATTCATCTTATTGATTAAGCAACATTCTCAGGGCGGGGTGAAATTCCCCACCGGCGGTATACTTTGAAATAAAGTGAGCCCGCGAGCGCTTTAACTTTGGTTAAAGGTCAGCAGATCTGGTGAGAGGCCAGAGCCGACGGTGATAGTCCGGATGAAAGAGAAAGATGATGTAGAAAATCTATAAAACAGTAATTGGCTGCCTGCGGGTGGTCTTTTTTGCTGTGCCTTTCAATGTCCTGAATCTTTTCATATTTAATTTAATAGGTATTAAAAATGATGATTCAGTCTTCTTTACTCAGCCAATTTGGCGAACCACTTGAACGCGTTGAACGTGCTATTGCTGCTTTGCAGCAGGGTGAAGGCGTGCTTGTAGTAGATGACGAAAACCGTGAAAACGAAGGTGATTTTGTGTACTCAGCACAGCACCTGACCACAGAGCAAATGGCCATGATGATCCGTGAAGGCAGCGGTATTGTGTGTCTTTGCATGGGCGATGAGCGTGTTAAACAGCTTGATTTACCACAAATGGTTGAGCATAACACCAGCCAGAACAAAACAGCGTATACAGTGACTATTGAAGCTAAAACGGGCGTGACAACTGGCGTTTCTGCGGCTGATCGTGTAACCACCATTAAAGCGGCAACAGCAGACAATGCAAAGCCTGAAGATTTATCTCGCCCAGGGCATGTGTTTGGACTGCGTGCACAAACGGGTGGTGTATTAGTCCGTCGTGGCCATACTGAGGCATCGGTTGATTTAATGCAGTTAGCGGGTTTAACACCGTTTGGTGTTATTTGCGAATTAACGAATCCAGATGGTTCAATGGCTCGCTTGCCTGAAGTTAGCAAGTTTGCCTGTGAGCACAATATGCCCGTTGTATCGATTGAAGATTTAGTTGCTTATATCCAAGCAACGCAAAAACAGGCTTGTTAAAAGCTTTATGCTTTGAGCTGTAAGTCAAAAAGTGAGGCCACTTTTGTGGCCTATATTTATTGTAATTTCTCAATCGCTTGTTTAGCACTTTCACTGTCAGGATTAAGTTTTAACGCACTTTTGTAACTTGCTAATGCTTTTTGTTTATCACCTGCTGCTAAATATGCTTCACCTAAACTGTCAAATGTATTTGCTGATTCTGGATAAGATTGATTATTGAGTTCAAACACCGTGATTGCGGCGCCTAGCTCATCCATTTGCATTAATTCATAGCCAAAGTAGTTTAGCGACCTTTCTCTAGGCGTATTACCCTCACTCACCATTTGCTGATAGGTATTCTTTAACCCTGCAATACCTTCACGTTTAAATACGTTATAAAGTTTACTATCTACATGCTCTGTAGCTTTTTCGTAGGGTTTGCCATAGTAGATTGCAAGTAAGCCATTAGTCATGGGTGTGAGTGGCGCACCACCGGTGTTATTTAAAATAATAACCAGTAATTTGTCTTCGATTATTCTACTTATAAATGCTTTAAAACCATTGATGCCACCGCCATGTTGAATACGGGTTAGCGGTTTTCCGTAGGTGCTTTTATCAAGGTTTGTAACTTCCCAACCAAGCGCATAATTTCTTTGCTCAGAAACTTGATACATCTGTTTCTTATACTCTTTGTTCAATAACTTATCCGTGTAGAGAGCTTGATCCCATTTTAGTAAATCCCGTGCTGTTGAGTACATTGATCCTGCTGCAAATGGGATAGACATATCTAAATAATCAGTATTGCTATAACCTCCTAGACCATTGTCGTAACCCGATACGCGAAATTTAATGATTTTATTGTGAGAATCATAGCCTGTATCCTTCATATCGAGTGGATCTAAAATATTCTTCTGTAATACATCTTGATATTTTTGACCTGTTACCTTTTCGATTACCGCACCCAAAATAAAATAGCCAGAGTTGCTATAACGAAATTCAGTGCCAGGCTCGAACACGAGATCATCACTACATAGCAAGCGAATAAATTCATCAACACTGTAAGGGTTTCGGCTGTACTCATCACGAAAAGATTTTGCCTGAGTATAATTTCCAAGACCAGAGGTGTGATTAAGTATTTGGCGAAGGGTAATTTTAGTGGCTATATCTTTTCTGTAATCAGGGAGGTATGTTGCAAGGTGATCATCGAGTTTAAGTTTTCCATCTTGTGCCAATTGCAGAATTAACATGGCGGTAAATTGTTTGGTAATTGAACCAATTCTAAATTTACTTTTATTACTATGTCTTATATCCCATTCAAAGTTGGCATAGCCAACGCTTTGTTCAAACAGTACTTTTCCATCCTTAGCAACTAATACATTGCCATTAAACTGCTTAAAGTTATGAAAGCCACTAATAAAGTCAGCCATCTCTGCTTGCATGTTTTGGCTATGTGCGAGGCTTGAAATTGCGACTAAATAAAAAACTACAAGCAACCTTAGCTTATTAAAGAATATGTTCATTGCTGTCCTTGTTATTTGTTGGTTACATTAATCGATGTAAAACCTCATTGCGCATAGCTTGATTAATAAGGCTTACCATTCTGGTGTGATCTAAATTACTGTAATGCACTATGGATACACTCTTATTTTGAAGTGCTTGCCAATAATCAGCAGGGCTTATAGGGTCTGCGTTACTAACATAGAGTGTGGTTCTATTAGCTGATTGTTTGTCGTTCAGTCGTGCGATTAAATCAAGCTGTGTTTCATCAATACCACTGTCGTGAATCACATTTTTTGCTGCGGTTTTAAAATCATCATCTTTGAAAAAGTAGCTTATGGTTGGGTGGTAATTTTTAGCTACGGACATTAATGCGGTGTCAAAATGCACCATTGGTGCAACCATAATTTGTTGATTTACATTAGGCATCTGCTTTGCAAGTTGCATAGCGGCAATACTGCCCATTGAATAACTTAAAATATCAATTTGTTGGTATTGGTTGGTATTTAAAAAATGCTTTAATACATCAAGACTATTTAGACCAAACTTGAATTCACTATACTGATTGCTCGCAGGCATAAGGATGACATCTTTGCCAGTAAAATGACTTAGCCAACGGGCTTGAAAACTATAAATCAAACTACTCACACCATAACCTGGGAATACTATAATCGCTGAATCGTTTTTCCGTTTGGCGCCATTTATAGAGGTCAAAGCTGTTTCAAATGTTTCTAATTCCTCTTTTGATTTAAGTTGAAAAGTTATGCCAAATTGTTCACCTTGCTCAAAATATTCTATTAAATCATTATGGGAAAATATTCTAACTGCTATACAGTTATGCGTAGTGTTACATGTTTTGTGAGGTATACCTTCGTAAACGGTATTTAACATTGGGTCGTCAGGGTCACCGTAAGATATTTCTTCTACAGGTTGAGTGATTTGATAAGCAATAAAACTCTGACAACCACTAAGGACTGAAATATAAAAAATGCAGAGGATAAAGCGCATAATTCCCTTTGTTGTTATTGTAGTATTTCCATTAATCACAACAACTTACCAATCAAGCAGTAATAATGCAATTGGATAATATTTAAACAAGGAATATATGAAGCTTGCAATTACCACCTAGCGGTAAATCCACGGTTATCTATGTGAACAAAACCACCGTGGTGGGAGGCGGGTTTATAACGGCCAATACCGCCATTATAGCGGCTCTGTTTTTGGAACTTTTCAAACACTTTATAAAGCACATCAACATCAGCAACCGTTAGTTTGCCATCGCCGTTTAAATCGTCCATTCGGCCATCACCATCTTCGTCTATATATAGGTCAAAGGCATCGCCGTATTGGTGTCGGCTGTGTTTGCCATTACCAATTGAGCGATTGTAATGGGGTGTTCTATAGCCGCTGATAAAGGCAAATTTACTGACTTTAATCCCTTCATTTTGTACAAACCTGAGCAGATCTTCGAGCATCATCAAGCCATCGTTGTTGACATAAAGATACTTTGGAAAGCCACTCACTTGCTTACAAATTACATTTTTAACTTGCACATGAGGAGTCAGCTGCCGTGATAAGTCTTTCTCAAAAATTTCTATAAACCCGTTTGGCGCACTGTACTGTGGGTAGTTTTTATACGGGGCAGGGTAGAGGCCTATTTGATAATTATTCAATTGCTTATTGTTAGCATTGAATGGTTTTTTCACTATAACGAGTAAGCGTTTGCTCGTTTTGTTGTTACTCAGTACTAGGCTATAAAACCCTGCATTTTCTGGGGCATAAACGGCAATGCTATTTGGCCCTAATCGCTCAGTCTCAACATCTGATACTGCAGTTGGAGCAAAATCAGCCGTGTTATCAAGTGTTAGAACTTGTTTTGCATCAAGTACAAGGCTGTGCAGCGAATCAGTTAATTCAATAGCAGCAACAGAGCATGTAGTTAACGCTAAGCACACACTAAAAATAATACGGCTGAAATACATAGTGACCTCTAAATTGTATTGTTTGCTAATGGTGTGGTGAGTGCTTTTAATAACGCGCCATCGCGATTATAAACGTCGGTATAAAATTGTAGGCCTTCGTCGTTACCCGCAACGGTCCAATACATTAAAAGTACGTCTAGCGGTTTTGATAAGCTGACTTTTTTAGTTTCTTTTGAAGCAATGGCGTCATCAATTTCACTACGGCTCCAATTATCCGAGGTTTCTAAGATTTTCTCAGCTAAGGTGAATGGATCATCAACTCTTACACAGCCGTGGCTAAATGCACGTTGGTCTTGCTGGAATAAACTTTTTGCAGGGGTATCGTGCAAATAGATTGAGTATTTATTTGGGAACATAAACTTGATTTGCCCCAATGAATTATTCTCTGAAGGCTGTTGTACAAACCAATACGGGAAGTTTTTTCGGCTAGCATTCGGCCAATCAATACTCTCGCTATCAACTGGGTTACGGCGACTATCAACTACTACAAAATCTTTCTCTTTTAAGTAGTTTGGGTTTTCTTTCATTTTTTTGATGATGCCACCTGAAATACTCCGCGGTACTGTCCACGTTGGATTCATCACGATATAGCTCATTTGCCCTTTAAATATTGGGGTTTTGGTGTAGTTTCTGCCTACAACTACATTGGTTTGCCATTTTAATTTATTGTCTTCAAATAAATACAGCAGGTAACCTGCGATATTTACCACTAAGAAGCGCTCTGTTAGCGTGTTATCAACCCAACGAATGCGCTCTAGGTTTACTAAAATATCATTAACATACTCACTGTAATCTTTGTTGAGTAGTTTTAACGTTGCATTGCCAATCACACCATCATCAGCAACTTGATGGGCATTTTGAAAGCGTTTAACTGCTGCGACTAGCTCATCGTTATAATCAGTGGCATCACTGTTACTGCCGTCAAAATACTTTAGTCGTTTTAACTTTTGTCTTAAAAGCGGCACTGCTGGGTCTGATTGCCCCGGTTTTAATACTTTATTTTGCAGTGCGAAGTCAGGTAACTCGCCAATGGCATCAAGCTCTCGATAAAACACGAGGGCGTCTTTTAAGCGCTTATAATGAGGTAAAACAGGTTTTAGGTTTTCAAGGCCCTTTTCAAGGCTTTTGGATTTTACATGTTTAAGTAATGAGGCCGCTGCAGCATCTGGGCTGACATCAAACTGTTCATAATTCCATGTGGCTGCCAATTGTTTTGGATTTACTTTTCCGCGAATTAAGTGTTTTGCATAGGTCATCACGGCATCTGTCATTAGAACATCAAACTGGGCTTCGACGGCATCTGCTCCGCGTTTATCTATTTCGCTGGCTAGCGCCATTAATGTATCAAAGTGATAGTCGTTAGGAGATAGCCCTTCAAGTTCTGCTTGCGCAATTAAGTTGAGCGCTTGCTTGGCATATTTTACGTTGTCCCACACTCGTTCAAAACTATTTGCTTTATAAGTAGCAACAGTCATTTCTGGGGAGTGGATTTGTTGTCCTTCTATACTGTGAGACTCACCAATCAGAATAGGCTCAAGCTGTTGTTGTAAGTATTGGTTTTCGGCCAGCACAGGCATACAAATGGATAAACAACTAACCAAAGCTGTGTAGCGTAGAATTTTCATAGCTATGTCCTTATAACGTATTTAGTAATTTGATGAATTGTTTCTTTTTTGCTCATTTAAGCTTAGCAAAACAATACGATTTATAGGAACATCTTTTTAAATAAAAAAAACGCTTGGCAAATTTATTGCCAAGCGTTCGGTTGGGAGCGTGAGAGGGGCTTAATTACTGGTTGTTTGTAATTTTGCTTCTGGCTCTGCTTTTTTACCTCTTAGCTTGCCAATTAAGCGTTTAAAGTCTTCTAAGGCGACGTACTGGCAAGGGATTAAAATAAGCGTAATGACCGTTGCAAATAACACCCCGAATGCTAGAGATACAGCCATTGGGATAACGATTTTTGCTTGTAAGCTTGTTTCCATAATGATTGGTAATACACCAATAAAGGTCGTTATTGAGGTCAGTAATATTGCTCTAAAACGACGCGCACCGGCTTGCATTACAGCCTCTTTGATTGCTACACCTTCGGCGCGAGCTTTATTGACAAAGTCGACCATCACTAGCGAGTCGTTTACGACCACACCTGCAACCGCGATAATACCAAATACTGACAAGCTGCTCATTGTCATACCTAAAATCATATGACCGAACATTGCACCAATGACACCAAATGGAATAACCGACATGATGATAAATGGCTGTGAGTACGAACGTAGTGGAATAGCAAGTAACGCAAAGATAATCATCATTGATAAAGCAAAATCACGTACTTGTTCTGCCACACTGTCCATTTCTTCTTGAATACGACCTGCCACATTACTTTCTACACCAGGGTAGCTTTTCAGTAGGCTAGGTAAGTATTCGTCACGAATTTCTTTTGCAATGGCAAATGGTTCAGCTTGGTCTGTGTTAACCGCAGCCCAAACGTTTACAGTACGTTTAGCGTTTTCACGACGAATACGGTTTACACCATCCACAATGTTGACTTTAGCAACTTCAGCAAGCGGTACTTCAACACCCGTTGGTGTAATGATACGTGCATCTGTGATGTCACTTACTGCGTTTCGCGATTCACGAGGGTAGCGGATCATCACTTTAATCTCTTCACCGTCACGTAAAATACGTTGTGCTTCTAAACCGTAGTAGCTAAAGCTAACTTGTGATGCCACATCTGAAAGGGTTAACCCTAAGCTGTAAGCAAGCGGTTTAAGTTCAAGTTGAACCTCGTCAGTTGCAGATTGGAGCGAGTCATTTACATCACCTACGCCTTGCATGCTATTTAGCTTTTCTTTTAACTTTGCAGCCACTTCTTTGAGCTTATTGATATCTTTGCCTTCTAAGCGAAAGCTAACATCACCGTCATCACGGCCGCCATTCATGATACTGTCTTCAATATTCAGCGTTTTCACACCTGGCAGTGGTGGCATTTGTTCGCGCCACATTGCACTTAACTGGAAAGTATCAATAGGGCGTAAGTCCGGTTCGACCAAAATCGCCATAATGCGTGCACTTGTACGACCACGTAAACTAACCGATAAGTCGCGGATCATCGCTTGACCATATTGCTCTTCAAGTTGTTTATCGACATCTAAAATCAGCTTTTCAATGGTTTGCGCTGTCTCAAGGGTTGCTTGCTCAGAAGAAGATAAATTCATTTCAACTGAGATACGCGGGAAATCATGTGGAATTTTAGGGTTCGCAACAAATTTCACTAAGCCACCAGCGAACATACCGCCACTAACAATAAGCACACAGATAAAGCCAACAATCACGGTGTAACGGTAATGAATACAGCGACCAATAAATGGTGTGTAGTAATTATCAACAAAGTTCTTTAAGCCATTATCCATACCTAAACGTAAGCGATGTAATGGATTTTTAGGGTTCGCAGGTTTATTTTTCATGGCTGCTAAGTGAGCCGGTAAAATTAGTTTTGACTCAATTAATGAAAAAATTAAACATAGGATAATTACACCACCAATGGCTTTAGAAAACGCAGAGCCAGGTCCTGATGCCAATGTTTGTGGTAGGAATGCGGCAATTGTGGTTAACACCCCAAAGGTTGCAGGAATAGCAACGCGTTTTACGCCGCGCACTACGTTATCTAGGCTGTGACCGTGTTTTTCAATTTCAGCACTGGCAGACTCACCGACGACGATAGCATCATCAACGACTATCCCGAGCACCAGTATAAATGCGAATAAAGAAGCTAAGTTAACAGTGATATCAATAAAGCCCAGTGGCATCATTAAAAATGCACCTAGGAATGACACAGGTAAGCCCATCATTACCCAAAACGCTAAGCGTAGTGGTAAAAATAGCGCCAGTACCACCATCACTAAAATACCACCCCAAATCATGTTGTCGATCATCATGTTTAGACGACCTTCAAGGTAGTAAGTTAAATCAACAATCGGTGATAGCTTTACGCCTGCTGGTAACTGTGGTGCTTTATCTGCTAGATATTTTTTTAATACCGCAGCAACTTTAGTGATATCTTGATCTTTCGAAGCATTTACTTCAAAAGTTAGTGAGTTTTTACCGTTGTACTTAGAGTATTGTAAGCCTTCTTCAAAGCCGTCATTAATTGTTGCTACATCACCTAAGAAAACTTGTGCACCATCTGGTAAGTGTAATAAAGGCAGATTTTCGAACTCTTTACCACGATACGCTTGATTTTCAACACGCATCGAAATGTAGCCATTTTCAGAGCGAATTTGACCTGCAGACATATTGGCAGAAAAGCTGCGAACGGCTGTGGCAATATCACGGAAAGTTAAACCATACTCACGTAGTTTATCTGGGCTGATTTCAATGCCAATTTCGTAGTTTAAGCCACTGTAAAAGTTGACCAAGTTAATTTGTGGTAAAGCTTGTAGCTCATCTTTTATGTCGTTACCAAGTTCTTTGAGCTGGTAGTTACTCATATCGCCATACAGCGCGAGTATCATCACTTCTTGCTCAAACTTTTCACGGCGAACAATTGGGCGTTCCATCTCTGCAGGGAAGGTATTGATTGAATCAACCTGCATCTTGATTTCATCGAGTACTTCTTGTGGATCGTACTTTTCTTCGATTTCTATCCAAGCTTGTGAAAAACCACGGTTCGAATAGGTAATTAAACGTTTAATGCCTTCGAGACCTTCTAATGACTCTTCGACCTTAATGGTGATGCCTTCTTCTACCTCTTGCGGCGCAGCCCCCGGATAAACAGCTTGAATACTGATCCAGTTACTTTCAAATTGTGGGAACATTTGCTTACGCACCGACATTGCTGTCAATAAGCCTCCCACTAAAATGAAAATCATAAGTAAGTTTGCTGCTACTGGGTTGCGAGCAAACCAGGCAATAAGCCCTTTTTCTCTGTGCGTGGTCATGGCTTATTCCTCTTTTAACGCTAACTGCGTTGTTGGCACACTCAGTTTTGCGTCATCTAGCTTGACCGCCATGCCTTCAGTTGGGTATTCAAGTGCCGAGGTAATCAGTTGCTCACCATTAGCAAGGCCATTATCGGCGATCACCTTGCCATTTTGTTCGCGAACGATGTTAAGTGTTTTAAAGGTAAGCGTTTCGCCATCTTGTAAAACAGCGACTTTTTTGTCTTTAACTAAATGGTGCGGAACAACAATCGCATTATCCAGCGCACGGCCTTCGATAGTGGCATTAATGTATGAGCCAAAACGTAATGGCTGCTTTTGCTCATAAGGCGTTGCTACTTGTGCTACTAAGTAATTCATGCGGCTACGTTGGTCTACAACTCCTTCGCTACGTACGATAGTTGCTTGCCAGGTTGTTTGTTTACCTGCAAATTCAGCATTAATTGATACGCTTGCACCAATTCCTTGGTTATTTAGGTATTGCAGATCTTTATCAGCAACAGGTAAACGAATTTCGGCCAGTGACGTTGAGCTCAGACTACCAAAGCTGTTACCAGGGTTTACTACACTGCCTAAACTAATTAGACGCTCGTCAATAATCGCGTCGTATGGTGCTTTAATATATGTACGTTCAAGATTACGTTTAGCTCGTTTTACACTCGCTTGCGCTGCACGGTAACTTGCAAGTTTTTCAGCAAGTTGTGGTTTACGTAAATAAAGCTCAGATGGAATAACTTGGTTTGAGTCACCTTTGATGCGGTCCCACTCAGCTTGCGCAACTGACACCTGTGCACGTTCAATCTCGAGTGCAGAGCTTGCTTGTGCCAAACCGGCTTCAGCTTCAATGAGTGCCGCTTCGTAATCATTTGGGTCAATACGTGCTAGAATGTCGCCTTGCTTAACAAATCCACCTTGTACAAATTGATCTGATAACGACACAACCTGACCACTCACTTGCGCAACAAGTTCAGTTTGGTTTTTAGGTTTAACAATACCGTATGATTTTACATCAAGGGTAATGGCGTCAAAGCTTAACGGTTTAATTGATACAAGCGGGCGCAGATCTTGTTCTGGTTTTTCGACTGGCGGTTGCTTCATAGAGGCAAATGCGAATGCCATTCCAAGTCCGCCGACTAATACGGCGATAGGGAGAATGATTTGTTTTTTACTAGCCACGGGATAGTCCCTCACGGTTGACGGTAATTAAAAATAAATTTGATAGGCTAAGCATACGCAATAAAGTGTTTACAAGGCGTTTGAAGATGTAACAAACCATTACACATATTACAAAGGCGCTACAAAGGTTCTATAAGAGGTACTCAATGACAGATAAAATGGCATGTAGATTAGGCTGTGGCGCCTGTTGTATTGCACCCAGTATTAGCTCACCGATCCCAGGAATGCCCAACGGGAAAGCCGCGGGAGAGCGCTGTATTCAACTTGATGATAATAACCTATGTAAATTATTTGGTGATGAATCAAGGCCTAAGGTGTGTAGTGACTTTTCTGCCACGATTGATGTGTGTGGCACCACTAACGAACAAGCACTGTATTTAATTACTGAACTTGAGCAGATGACTTAAAAAGATTAAACCTTTAACACTTTTTAACGGTTGCTGGGATCAGTTGTGTTTTATGGCTAAAGTTTTCTTTATGGCGTTTAATATAATTTTGTTATGGTTTGATAGATATCTCGGAAAGTAACGTGACACCAAAATGCCAGTCAATTGACTGGCATTATTGTTTTTGCTTACCACGTATAGGTAGCGCTAAGAGTATATTGTTCGCCGCGGCCTGGGGTACCCGGTACTTCTTCGAAAGATTCATCCCAAATGTTGTCAGCTGCAAAGGTAACAAACACATTATCAAGCTGAGCTGGGGTGAATTTTAGCGTTAACTGCGTGAAGAAGGCTTCATCATCAGAGTTACGTAAGCGGTTACTATGTTGCTTACGCCATTCGTTATCGATACGCAGCTCAAGCACATCCATTGGTTGCCATATTGCACCCAGTGTTACACGGTGATCAGGGTAGTTAAGCGCATAAAAGCTCGCATCAATATCTGCCGTGCCATAGTCTTCTGATTTTTCTAAATAGGTATAGCTGGCAATTAACTCAGTGCTTTCGAACGTTTTATTCGCTAAAAACTCAACGCCTAAGGTGTCTATATCAACCGGGTTTGCAAAACGTGCAGAGGTTGCATCAAAGCGATATGTCCAATCCGTAAGGTTTTTATCTTTACGGTAGAAAATAGCTGAATCTAAACGCCATGAAGACTGTTCAATCAGTAAACCTAATTCAAGGTTATCGGTGGTTTCGCGCTCAAGGCTGTAGTTACTTCTGAATAACCCGCCCGTTTCACTGCCGCCGATGGCGGTATAACCGGGAACTTGTGATGCTTCTGCGTATGACGCATACCAAGTATGTTCACTGCCATTTTGATTAGCTACTTTAAGGCTGGCATCGGCAATAAATGAGGTATCTGAGCTATCACGGTTCGTATCATCAAATGCAGCACCAACACGTAAAGTAAGCTCTTTGTTCGCTGTAAGAGCTGTCTTGTACTCAGGCAAGATACTTAGCTTGGTGTAATTGCGTGATGTAAAGTTGTTTTCAAGAGACGTTGATTCAATTTCATCAGCAATAAATTGGCCAGCATAATTAATTGCATAGTGGTCATTTAAACGGTGGCGTCCAGAGAGTGCCAATGACTTAACCGTGGTTTCGTGAAACGCTTCAAAAATAGCTGGGTTTTCACGAGACAAAACGTAATGGTCGTTATGTTTACGATAATAACCAGTCACTTCAAGGCTATTGCTCTTACCATACATTTGCTTGTGATTGAGCATGAAAAGCTTGGTTTCAAGATCTTCGGTTTCGTTAAAGTTAAATGGCGTATAAAGGTTTGGCCAACCAAAAAACTTCTCTTGGCGTCCGAACATTAAATCAGTTTGTGAGGTAGAGCTTGCGAGTTGAATACGCGCTGAGGCACGTTCGAAGTCGTGGTCGCCATTATCAATTGAGCCATCACTTTTTGAGTGAGAGTATTCCCCTTCAAAACCTAATCGCCAATCAGGTTTGCTATCAAGCTTTTGGCTATGGGCAGCATGAATGCTTTGTAAATTAAAGCCATTCGTACCTGTGCCAAGAGAAACGCTGCCAGTACTTGTGATAGGGCGCCAGCCAAATGAAACCGTACCAACCGAGCTATTCATACCATAAAGGGCATTATCAGCACCTGTAAGCACTGAAGGGCCTGTTAGCATCTGCGGCGCAATTGGAATTTCAGCAAAGTAGTGACCAGATTGAGGGTCAAATAATGTACTGCTGCCTACACGAAAGCCAGTATTTTCGAAAATACCACCACGAATGGTTACATCAGCTTGTGCTTCAGCCATATTGCGCGATTGCAAATCGACACGCGGGTCATATTCTAAGTTTGATACTGGCGCATCAAAAGTACCTACAGGTTCTTTATTTGCGGTTGCTGAAACTTCAACGGTGATTTGTTCAATATTGTTGGTGTCTTCTGCTAGCACTGAGCAAGTGACGAATAATGCGGGAAGTGTAAGCTGTACTGCGCGTACCATCTAAAACTCTCTTGATTTTGTTTAATCTGGGGTAGTGGGCTAGTTAGGCGCACTGAAAATTGCGGGTATTGTATCTGAATCACTGAGTTATACCACTCCAACCAGATTTAAACAGGCAATAAAAAACCGCGCTAATTGCGCGGTCTTTTAACTAAAACAGTGTTTAGTTTTGATTAATTGATTGCGGTGGGAAGTTACTTAGAATGTTAGCAACAGTCTCTTTGATAACTTCAGTGCGCTTTTCAGGTGATTGGTTCTTTTGCAAACGACCTTCTTTCGCACCACGCCAAACTAATTGGTTAGAAGCACGGTCTACCACGTCTAGAATTAACGTACCCACTTCATATTCGCGAGTGGTTGTTTGCGTGTTATAACCCATACCCCAGTAATTCCAGCGTGCGCCGTAACCGACGTTGAAGGTATCTACATCAATTTTAGTATCAACAGAGGCATGATAGTTAATCAGTACATCTGCTTGTGCTAAATCAACTAGCTTCATACCGCTTTTTTCAAGTTCAGCATTTACAGCGTCACGAACACGTTTTTCCATTAAAGGGCTAATTTGGTAGTTCGCTACGTTTTTAGTCAAGCTGGCATTAGGTACCCAAGAGAAGGTTTTATAATTACTAAAATCTGCTGATTTGTCGTAATCCCAATCAGGCGTTTTAGCACAAGCCGCTAAAAATAATACAGCCGTCGCGATTAATAAGTTCTTCATATTGTTTGCTCCTTGGCAAAATTTCCACTACTTGATTGATAACATAACACAAATAATACTCAACTGAATGATTATTTAAAAACTATGGCACATTTACAAAAAAGTACTGTAATAGTTTGTAAACATAGTCATCCTTGACTGAATCAATGATTAATTTTTGTAATTAAACAGTGTGTTCCACATCTATCCAGTCTTTTTCATCCACCCAGTTTTGTGCACCATCTTTAACAGTACGAATAGGGACGATGTAATCACAGCTAACTTGTGGTTTAACTGAGGCAAAAATCGGCACAAAGCCAAAGCTAAGAGCGGTTTCGATAATTGCTTTTTGGTTTTGTGGGTCGATATCGGCAGCTTCATCGATATAAATCGGAATACGATACAAGTTTTGTTCTTGGTCGCTTAATAAGTAACGAATAAACAGCATGCCGCAAAGTAGCTTAATGGTGATACGGGTACCGTTAGAGCCGGCTGAATCGATTTTTTCGAAGTGCTCAGTTTCACCAGCACGGTTTACTACTTCAAAACGAATATCAAATAAGTCGGTCAGTGTTAAACCGGCTTTTTCTGAGGCAAGCTTAATCAAATGATCTTTCGCTTCGTTTACAGCAGATTCGCTATAAGGCTCTTGGCTTAATAGGTCTAGGGTATCGCCTTGCTCAAACTGATTTGAGGTACTAATAATGGTATCAATGCTATCAACCAACATCTTGCGCGGAATAACATTAATTTTGAATGCTTGAAGATTAGAGATCCGATGCTGACTAATGCCTTTATTAAAGCTGTTCATTTCGCGGCGCAGGCGATCTAAGTCTTCACGCAAGCCTTTAATAGTAGCGGCTACTTCGGTTAACGCAACTCGGCCTTGACGTTCAACCGCATCGCGCTCGTTATCGATGTTATGAAACGCGCTAATAAGCTTTTCGTATTTAGTAAACTCATCGTTTTCGTTATCAAATTTAGTAATACCCGCATTGTAAATATGCATGTAGGTGTTACGTACGTTGATATCAAAGTTACGTAGCTCTTGGCAGTCTTTGTTAAAGTGATGAATGAGGTCACTTAAGTTATCAAAATCAATATTGATTTCAATCATGTACGGAGTGACTTTGCCTGAGTAAAAATCAAGCGTGTGATCGATACGTTCTGATTTAACTTGACGCAAACGGTCAGCTTGGCGAGCAAGCAGATCTTTTTTCGACTTGATAATTGAGCGACGATCGCTAATTGAGCCACTGTTCTTTTGAATATCTTGCAGGTAGTCGTCAACTTGCTCGCGTTCTGCATTTAACTGCTCTTTTAGCAGAGTTTGTGCATCGACAGATTGCTGCATCACTTCAAATTGTTCAAAGCGTTTTAATGCTTCTTCTGAAGCCATTAGCTCATCATATAAGGCATCTTTTTCTTTTTGCTTTTCGGCCACATTAGCAGCGACTTCGCGCTGTTGTTTAAACTCTTTCAGTGAGTTTTCAAGAGCAGCGAGTTGCGCGGTTAATTGCTCTTTATTTTCGCCCGTTTGCATTTGCACTGGGCTTAGCTTTTTAAGTTTAATCGTTGCGCCAGGAAGAGTCAGTACACCGCCTTTCACGTTAGCTGATAACTGCTCTAAAAACTCACCAAAGGCATCTTCGTCTGTTATATCAACATCACCATTGCTGGTGGTGGCAAACGATAAGATATCTGGGTTTAGAATACGCGAAATTTCTTCAACTTCTTTTAAAGACAAATCTTCACGCATGCGAGTGAATAAATTGAACTCGAGGTTCTTTAACTGCAGTTTTAAGCTCTTAATTTGCTTTTGTGTTTCGCTGATACGGTAATCTAGCGTGTGCAAGCTTTGACCTTGAGCACTGCTTAATGAATGCGATAGCGATTCATAATCTTGTTTAAGCTGAGTAAGGCTTACTTTTAAAGTGGCTTTATTAACTAGTTCAAACTCAGATTTAAGCGTTCGATAGTCTAAAAACCATTGTTCAATTTGTGTTTGCTTACGTTCAATATCACGGGATTGCTGAATATACAGCTGCTGCTTTTGGTCGAACTCATGCTTTTCGTTTTCAATATCTTCAAGGGCAATATTTAGCTCAGTGAGTTGGTCTTGTTGATAGGTTTCAAAGTCAATCAGTGCTTGGTCAATTTTTGGCGCATAGGCAGCAAGTTTGCCTTTTAAAACCGTTTGGTTTTCAAGCATAGATTCAAGGGCTGCGATAGGCTCTTGCATTGACTCAAGGGCTTTTAATTCACGTTTAGCGCGGTTCACTTTATCGAATGAACGTCGCCATACCTCATAAAAATCAACCCGTGAGTTTGACATATGGCGCTCAAATACACGTAACATAAAGCGCTTAACATCACTGGCACCTAACTTATGCAAGTTAAGAATACGGCGGAAAATTTCTTTGTAAATTGCTGAATCTTGCACGTTATTGAGGGGGATCATCTTTAAGTTGATATCGCCATCAAATGGGGTTGCGCCGCCAGTGAGTAGGGCGTTTAGCTCCTGCGCTTTTAATTCAATTGGATTGAAACCTTGCTCTTTTAAGTGATTAAAAAGCTTGGTGAATTTTACAATGGTTTTGCCTTGAGTGTAGTGATCAAGGTTCAACTTACCTTGGTAACAAAAAAACTGATGCGCGTAACCGGCAATTTTACCAAGGCCGGCAACACCAATCACCACAGGGCCATTAGGTAGGTCAGCTTCGAGTAAAATATAGGATTGATCTGACGAAAAGTAGAATTTTCGGGTTTCGTCTAAATCGTGGCCATCCCATTCTGTTAAACGCAAATCGTTAATCAATGGAAATTGCAGGGCATTAATTACCGAGCTTTTACCGGTATTATTCGGTGCACAAATAGAGCTACTTTTATCCAGTGGGATCACGCATTTTGCATAGCCTGCGGTATTTAAAAGCGCAAGTTTGCTGAGTCCGTATAGGCTTTGGCTTTGCATTAGTCGTCATCTCCTAGGTAGGTTTCTTCGTTTACTTCCATTAATGCATCGATATAACGATAAATAGGTGCTTGCAGCATAAAGCCGTTTTCTACTTCGCGAGCAAGACCTAAACGTACCATACGTAGATAAACGTCTTTACGTAAATCTGAGCCAGAGAAGATTTCTAATTGATCAAACAGGTGCTTGTTGATTTGCACTAAGGTTTGCATCAGTTCAAGGTCGTTTACTTCGTCAAACAAAGCACGCATTGGATCTTTACCGGTATTGGCATAGTGCTCAATTAAGATGTAGATAGTCAGTGCGATGGCACGCGAAATTTTACCCATGTTTGGGGTGCTTTCGTCGCTGCCAAAATAGTAAAAGCCACGGCTATCATGTTGTAGGTCATGGCCAAGGGCGTTAAATAACGCGCGATAAGCATCAATGTGTTGGTCAAGCTCTTGCCACATCAGCGTGTCTTGTTCGCTAATGTGGTAGCCTGATGTGAGCTTTTTATTAATAGCTTGCAGATGCGTTAAATCATCTAAATTAATATCTGTCATGGTTATTGCTCTGTTGCTTTTTTATCGTCAGCAATCGATGAGTTAAATGGGTAAAGAGAGAAGTGTTGCTGGGCAATTTTTATTTTTACTTTCTCTTGGCTTTGGCTGATTTCAAGGTCGCCATCGCTAATCAATTTTTGATACAAGAACAGCATTTCGTCAGCTTCTAAGTCTGGGTAGCTTTCATCTAAGAAACTAAGCAGCGGCTGAGCTTTTTTGCTGGCTTTTTTAAAGCGTTTTCTAAATTGTGTTTTAACGTCGTTGTAATCAGGAATATGCGGGCTTTGATAGGCGGGCACATCATCATGTTCAGGAAGCTGATATTCATCGTGCTCAAAGTCAACTAAGCCTGCCATATAAGCCACGATATGACGTTGCTGACCAAGTGAAAAACGTTGTGCGTCTGAGACAAAGTTAGGCTGTACTGCACTTAACATGTTATCGACGCCATTTTTACGCACTAAACCAAGCACTTTAGCCGCTTGGCGAGTAATTAGGTTGTTGCGACGTAACTCTTCACGTAGCGGCATCAGCATATCGGCGCTTTTACGTAAGCTTTCACGGCCAACTAAATGCATTTCTAGAATACGAGTACGTAATTGTTCAAGCATGCGCTTATCTTGATACGACTTACCAAGGCGGTCAATTTGCTCTATTTGCGCGCTAATTTGTGCTTCGATGGTATTAAAGCAAGCATGGAAGTCACCACGAATATCAACCATTTCAAGCATAGGCTCGATGTATTCATCGAACGCTTCAATTACAGCCTGATAGCGTTTTTGCAGTGATTGCACCGCGTTATCAGCTTTCGCTTGCTCAACAATATTTAAAATAGCGTTTTCATTGTGGGCAAACAATTTCATTATTTTGCGTACCCGATCATCCATAATACGGCTGAAGCGGCGAAGCTCGTCGTAATCTTCAATTTCACCGGCTTTAGCAAGGCGATTACCAAGGCGAGCTAAATCATCAACAAGCACACTTATTTCTTGGGCAAGACCTAAGTGTTCTTCTTGTAGCAAGAAAGTCGCAAAATCGGCGATCGCGCGGTTGATTTCTAACTGCGATGATTTTGCCAGTGGAATGATAATATCTTGATTCAATAAACGATTTGTTTCTTTATAAATGCGTTCATTTGACCATGAAGGTTGTTTTTGTTTTATCGCATTTTGTACGTCTTTCAAGCTGAAATCAGCCATCTTAAAACGTTTAAATAGCAGTTCTAACACCCCCCAATGCTCAGTAAGGGTATTTAATAACTTTTTAGCTGGGATCATAAGGCTCCAGTAAATTCAGACTTTGGTGTTAGCGATTAGTATTAAATTATGTAATTGAGAATAGTTTTATGCTTTCTATGCTGCTAGAATCCGCGCCGAAACACTCGACTTACAATTTTTACATTATTATAAAGGTTGTTCAAACACCATGGTAACCCCACTTATCCTAACCCTGATAGCGGTGGCATTTTTGCTTATCGTTATAGAGGATATTATCCATGTAAACAAGGCCAAAACGACGCTTTTTTTTGGCACTTTATGCTGGATTATCTTATTTATCTCTCCAATTCATGGGCAAAGCCCAGAAACCATACAACATCAACTGGATCACAACATATTAGAAATCGCGACTTTGTGGCTGTTCTTAATGGCTGCGATGACCTTTGTAGCGTATTTAAACTCTAAAGGTTTTATCCAGAATATTGTTCATAAAATTATGCCAAATCAAATCAGTGAACGAAAGCTGATGTTTCTGATTGGTGGGTTTGCGTTTCTATTTTCATCTATTTCAGACAACATAACTGCAACTTTAATCTCGCTTGCGGTGGTGATGTCACTTAAGTTAGATCCTAAAAAATTAATAAAATATGCGACCTTAATTGTATTTAGTGTTAATTCGGGTGGGGTGTCGTTGATTACGGGTGATGTTACAACCCTGATGATTTTCTTAGACGAAAAAGTCACGATTGCTAATCTACTATTATTAATTGCCCCTGCACTGACAAGTGTTGCACTGCTCGCGGCGATGTTGTCGGTGGGTATGTCGGGTAATGTTGTGTTTGAAAAACAAGCAGCCCGTCGTATCGAAAAGACAGATATTACTATTGCGGTTATCTTCTTCTCGACGATTATTGCTACGTTAACTTTGAGTGTGCTTTATAGTGTGCCGCCGTTATTAACCTTTTTATTTGGTTTATCTCTGATGTTTTTGGTTGCGCAATTCTTAATGCGCAAAAAAGACGTTAACAAAAAAATCATCGATTATATTCGTGAAATTGAATACGACACCTTATTGTTCTTCGTTGGTGTGTTATTGCTGGTTGGCGCATTAAAAGAAGTTGGTATGCTTGCTAAATTTACTCATTTATATGAGTTGATGGCACCGGAATATGCCAACTACTTGATGGGGCTATTATCAGCGGCGGTAGATAACGTACCTCTAACTGCAGCACTTTTAAAAGCTGATATTGTGATGAGTCCTCAGCAATGGCTGTCGTTTACTTACGCAACTGGGGTCGGTGGCTCAATGCTTATTATCGGCTCTGCGGCAGGTATTATTGCCATGAGTAAGGTTAAGGCACTGACCTTTATGAGCTATCTTAAAATGTCGGTTTATTTATTAGTTGCTTATACCGTTGGTTATTATGGTTCGCACTTAGCGGGCAGTTTAATTTCATAAAACAACTTGACAGCTAGACGTCTAAACGTTAACTTTCGAAGCCTGCTTTTAACAGCAGGCTTTGTTATTTTAACCAGGTGTTAACTTAACATTCAGAAGAGGTGCGATACTTAGGTAATTAATGTGAGGTGACGAACGCCGATGACCATTAATGAGGGAAGTACTCGCCGAGAAAATTAACCGGACGTCACGGTTATTTTTCGGTTTATGGGGCTGAATCCTCAAAACTGTCACCAAACTAGGTGGAGAGCTTCTGGCATGGACTACTCTTTATTTTCAAAGCACCCCCTTGCCGAGTTCTTCTTGAATTACTGTGGATAGTTTTCCACAAAAGGAGACGACATGAATACCCAATTAGCCGCCAACACAAAATCAGATTACGTTGTTGCAAAATTTGGTGGCACCAGTGTAGCTAACTTTGATGCTATGAGCCGCTGTGCAGAAATTATTTGTGCTGATAATCAAGTACGTATTGTTGCTGTGAGTGCCAGTGCAGGCGTGACCAATCATTTAGTTGCATTGTGTAAAGCTGATTTGAGTGCGGCTGAACGTGATGAGCATATTACTGGCGTTGTCGCCATTCAAGAAGCAATCTTGGCAGAGCTGTCACTGGATGCTGATTTAGCACATGGCTTTAATGAAACGCTTAAGGCTTTTCAAAAGCTAGCATCAGACGGGGCTAAGTCAGTAGCAGATCAAGATGAACTACTGAGCTTTGGCGAGCGTTTATCATCGTATTTATTTACTCAAGTATTACGAGGGCAAGGTCTTGATGCGGTGCGTTTTGATGTACGTAAAGTGCTAAAAACAGATAGCCAATTTGCTAAAGCTACCCCAAATGTTGCAGCAACCGCTGCGGCAGCTAAAGAGCATTTAGTGCCATTACTTGATGACCATGTTGTGGTAACTCAAGGTTTTATTGGTAGCAATGAGCACAATCAAACGACCACTTTAGGCCGTGGTGGTTCAGATTACAGTGCTGCATTACTCGCTGAAGCAATTAACGCAAAAAGCGTGCATATTTGGACCGATGTTGTGGGTATTTTCAGTACTGATCCGCGTTTATGCGCTAAAGCAAGCCCAATTGCACGCTTAAGCTTTGATGAAGCGGCAGAAATGGCAACGTTTGGGGCAAAAGTACTGCACCCGGCAACCATTTTACCTGCAAGCCGAAGCCATATTAGTGTGTTTGTTGGTTCAAGCCGTGAACCACAGTTAGGTGGTACATGGATTGAAAAAGAAAAATCTCAGCAACCAGGTATTCGAGCCGTAACACAGCGTAAAAATCAAATTCTGTTAACGGTTAAAAGCCCAGAAATGCTCCTAGCGAGTGGTTTCTTAGCCCGTGTATTCACCATTTTAAGTGAGTTTAATATTTCGGTTGATTTGGTTACTACCTCAGAGATCAGTGTTGCAATTACTTTGGATAACGCACCAAATGCATCACGCCCTGAGCTTGATCAAGCTTGTTTAGATAAGCTTTCTGAGTTTTGTCATGTGTCGGTTGAGAATAACTTAACGCTGGTGGCTTTAATTGGTTCTGAAATTCAATTACGTCAGCAAGAAATGAACTTAATGCAGGTATTGAGTGATTTTAATATTCGTTTAATTTGCCACGGTGCAAGTAAACATAACCTGTGCTTCTTAGTTGAGCAAAGTGAGTCAGATGAAGTCGTGCAGGCTATTCACAGCCGACTATTAGAAAGCCAAGTCGCGGCGTAAGTCGTTAAAATTAATAAAAGAGCACTGCCAGTCAGTGCTTTTTTGTGCCACAACACTTATATCAAAGCCTTCAACAGAGTTACTACTCGCGCTGAAATTATGTTTGCTCAATTCTTCAAATACATTAGGAGCAAGTAGTTTCGCAATTGGCTGAGCACTTGCTTTGGCAAGCGACTCTTTTAATGTCCAAATTCTAAAAAAGCACTGTGCCTGTTCATCGGGAGCGTCAAAACGGCTAATTAAGTCAACTTCATCTTGATGATAAAAATGCTTTGCGAGTTTGATAAAAGGGCGAGGCTTACTGCTTTGTTCAATATCAAAACCAAATCGCTGCTGTTCGGGGTTAAGGGCTGCGCCAATTAAACCATTTGAATGTGATAAACAGGCCCACACAGGTTCTCTGCGTTTTGTATGTAATTTGAGCTTACTGTCTTTGTCATTAAACTGGCTTGATATTTCATTGAGAGCTAAATCATCACTAGGGTAAGCATGTTGATACAAATACTTTAACGTTAGGCGAGTCGCTAAGTACTCTTGCTTGGCGCTAGGCACTTTGCGTTTTTCAAGCACGCTTAATTCAAACTCACTGAGTAATTTATCAACGGGTAAACTTGCAACATCAATACGTGTTGCATCCATCAGCATAATTTTTTTGGCCGTTGATTGGCTTTGCTGCTCGATGACAAGGGTGTTCGAAAAGTAGTGACTGCTCATGGTTTAACGCTTACACGAAGGCTCGTATTTAGTTTTGTTCATTTTTACAGCAGATGCACATTTATAGGCATGAACAAACGCAAATAGTTTACGCAGTTGACTGTAATTATGGTTTAATGATGAAAAATAATAACAGATTTGTAGATGTATGGCACAAGTTCGTGACGGCTTTCAAAGTCGATTAGGTTTCGTTTTAGCAGCTTCTGGTGCGGCGGTAGGTTTAGGTAATATTTGGGGCTTTCCAACACAAGCGGCAAACCATGGCGGCGGTGCATTTTTACTCGTTTACTTCATTGTTATCTTCTTATTAGCGCTTCCGGCTCTGTATACTGAGCTGTATTTAGGCCACCAAGCGCAAGCGAATCCAGTAAAAGCATTATCTAACGCATGGCAAGACACAGCGCCTAAAGTGGGGGCAGCAGCTGGTTATATTGGCCTGTTTGGTGCGGTTGTAATGCTGAGCTTTTATTCGATAGTTGCCGGGTGGATGCTCGCTTATGCGCTCGAGCCAGTCGCAAGCTTCTTTGGTTTTACTGAGTTAAGTAACTTTTTACACAGTGACTCTATGGCACGTAATTTTGTGTTTACGCCACTGATGCTTATTCTTACCGCGAGTATTATTTTAAAAGGCGTTAAATCAGGTATCGAAACTTGGTCACGCCGCTTAATGCCATTATTGCTAGTGTTATTAGTGGCGTTAATTGCTTATATCGCCACCCTAGATGGTGCGATGGATGGCTTTGCAGCCTATTTAGTGCCAGATTTTAGTCAAATTTTTGATGCAAACTTAATTATTGCGGCAATGGGACAAGCGTTCTTTTCATTGTCGTTAGGTGTTGGTTGTATGATGGTTTACGGCTCTTATTTAAAGCCAGATGCCAACCTGCCTAAATTAACTGGTACTGTGGCATTGCTTGATACTGGTGTAGCCTTTTTAGCGGGTTTATTGATTATTCCGGCTATTTTTGTTGCTCAACACAACGGTGTAGAGGTATTTAGCGGCGGTAAATTGGTCGGTGAAGGGCAGTTAATTTTTGCAATTTTACCTGAACTGTTTAGCACGATGGGCCAAATGGGTTTACTCGTTGGCTTATTATTTTTTGTATTAATGTCGATTGCCTCAGTGACATCAACCATCTCATCGACCGAAATTCCAGTAGCATTTTTAGTTGAGAATCACAGTGTAGAGCGCAAAAAAGCAACCTTATTTGTAACGTTAATCGTGTTTATTGCCTCATCACTGATTATCTTAAACTTTGACTGGTTATTTGGTTTAGTCATTATGGTGCTTACACAGTACCAATTACCTTTAATGGGACTGTTCTATTTCATTACTGTTGGCTGGTTATGGCAGCGTGGTAATAAATTGCATCAAGTATCGAGCGGTCCTCATTATTGGTTTGCCCAGTACATTCGCTTTGTCTGCCCGTTATTAATGACGGCGGTTTTTGTGAACGTGGCGTTGTTGAAATAGAGATTTGAGTTGCTAGTTGCTAGTTTTAAGTGAAAAGACAAAAAGTAAAAGGCGTGGGGGTTAAACCTCACGCCTTTTTAATTTAAGGGGCGCTTGCTTTAAATAACTTCGTTAGTTAGTGGTAAGTCTTGGCTTATTTCATTAGCACTTTGTAATGTGGTGCAGGCTATTTCGCTAAGTGCTTCTTGGGTGAAGAAGCCTTGGTGGCCTGTCACTAACACATTTGGAAAGCTAATAAGGCGTGAAAAAATATCGTCTTGCATGATTTCTTCACGATGATCTTTAAAGAATAACTCTGACTCTTGCTCATACACATCAAGCCCTAGGTGTCCGAGCTTTTTAGACTTAAGCGCCTGAATACATGCTTGGCTATCAAGAAGTGCACCACGAGAGGTGTTAATCAGCATGACACCATCTTTCATTTTCTCAAATGCGCTAGCATCAATTAAATGATGAGTATGCTCGTTGAGCGGGCAGTGCAATGAGATGACATCACTTTGTGTGAGTAAAGTGTCTAAATCGCACAGGGTATAAGGGCCTTCACCAGCCATTGGGTCGCAAACGAGTACCTTAGCTCCAAAGCCATTTAATATATTTACCAGCGCTAAACCGATTTTGCCGCAGCCTATAATCCCAATAGTTTTTTTAAACAGATTAAAACCAAGTAAACCGTTTAAATCAAAGTTACCTTCACGTACGCGGTTAAAGGCTTTATGGGTTTTTCGGTTGAGCGTTAGCATAAGGGCAATACAATGCTCTGCTACTGCTTCTGGGCTATATGCAGGGACGCGGCAAACCTTGATGTTATGCTCTTTGGCAGCATCAAGGTCTACATTATTGAAGCCTGCACAGCGTAATAAGATTGCTTTAATGCCAACAGCCGCCATATCTGCAATGACGTGTTTATCGACCGTATCGTTTACAAACACGCACACTGCATCGAAACCTTGGCAGAGGGGCGTGGTATTGCTGTTTAAGGATTGCTCAAAATAACTGAGCGAAACAGACTCAGCGTATTCAGTTAGATTCCTTTCAAAAAACGGTTGCTCATACTTTTGCGCACTGAATAAGGCCAGTTTCATCATTTAAATTACTCTCTATCACCATTTTGAGGGTTTCGGGTTTGGTGCGCGGGGCATATCGCGCAACGAGTTGACCCTCTGAGTTTATAAGAAATTTGGTGAAATTCCATTTAATTGCGCGGTTTTGTGCAATTCCACGGGTATGACACTTTAAATAATTAAATAACGGGTGGGCGTCTGGGCCGTTGACTAAGACCTTGTTAAAAATAGGAAAACTGACATCAAAGTGCTGCTGATAAAAGGCTTTAAGCTCATTGCCATCAAGTGGCTCATTGTGGCCAAATTGATTGCAGGCAAAACCCAGTACGGTAAAACCTTGCTGTTTATATTCTTGATACAACTTTTCAAGGCTTGCCATTTGAACTGAAAAATTACATTTGCTGGCAATATTGACGATAAGCGCTGTTTTTCCTTGTAACGATTCAAGGCTAAAGTTTTCACCAGATGCAAGCTGGGCATTGAAACGATATATACTATCCATGTTTTACCTGTGTGTTTTTAAACGGTTTAAATGAACTTTTTTTCATTCGCTTTTTAGTTATTCGGTTGAGATAATGAAATTGTTACTAATTTATCACTCAAATAGGTCAGTTTTATGTCAATGAAAGTCGCCTTCATCGGATTAGGTGTAATGGGTTATCCAATGGCGGGTCACCTTGCCAACGCAGGTCACAGTGTGACAGTTTACAACCGCACAACGGCTAAAGCGCAAAAGTGGGTATCAGAGTATCAAGGTGAATACTCTGAAACGCCAAGTGAAGCCGCAAAAGGGGCTGATATCGTTTTCATGTGCGTAGGCAATGATGATGATTTACGTTCAGTTGTTTATGGTGAAAATGGTGTGCTGGCAAGCATGCATGAGGGCAGCTATTTAGTTGACCACACTACAACATCAGCTGAAGTGGCACGTGAAGTTGGCGCTCAAGCAAAATTACAAGGCATCGGATTTTTAGATGCGCCGGTTTCTGGCGGCCAAGCGGGTGCAGAAAATGGTGTATTAACTGTGATGGTTGGTGGCGACGAAGCTGATTTTAATGTTGTTCAACCTGTCATGGCTGCTTTTAGCCGTTTTAGCCAATTATTAGGTGAAGTAGGTTCTGGTCAACTTTGTAAAATGGTAAATCAAATTTGTATTGCTGGTGTGGTGCAAGGCTTGGCTGAGGGTTTACACTTTGCAAAACAAGCTGGCCTTGATGGTGAAAAAGTAATTGAAACCATCTCTAAAGGCGCTGCAGGCTCATGGCAAATGGAAAACCGCTACAAAACAATGTGGGCTGGCGAATACGAGTTTGGTTTCGCTGTAGATTGGATGCGCAAAGATTTAGGCATCGCTTTGGATGAGGCAAAGGCAAACGGCGCAACTTTGCCGATGACGGCAACAGTTGATCAATATTACGCCGATGTACAAGCTTTAGGCGGCGGCCGTTTCGACACCTCTAGCTTATTAGCGCGTATCGAAGCGTTACATAAAAAGTAATATTCATAAAAAACGCGACAATAATTGTCGCGTTTTTTTACATGCTTTGTGCGTAATTGTACAAGGCTTTTAAAATATGCAGATTTTTCTCGTTATCATCATTTTCATGAGCCAGATTTTCCAGGGTGATCATGAAATCTTGGCCACTTATCGACGGGCTATCTTCGCCATGCATTAGCTTGTTTTGGCAATACTGGCGCCAACTGGCTAATTCATCTTGGCTAAGGGTGTGTGGCCAGTTTCGCGCGCGGTATCTAAATAACAAGGTAGCAAACTTTTTATCATCGAAATCAAGCTGCATTGAGGCTAATTGCTCAGGGCTTGCATCACGTATCATAGCAAATTTTGCTTTATCAGCATGGCTGGTAAAACCATCATAAAGTTGATAATCAGGGTTAGTGGTTTCGCCATAATCACGTTGTTCGTTAAACACTTCGGTGACTTTGTCGCGAAGCTCAGTATTGGATTTTAAAATAGCGAGATTTTGTAGGCATTTTTCGCGGTCAATACCTAAACGTGCTGCGTTCTCTGGTAACAAGGTTTTTGCTGGTGCAAGAATAGGGCACTTGTTTAAATGCACGAGTTTTAAGCCTACCGGTGCTTCGTCTTCGCCAAGGTCGCTGTGTTTTGTGTAAAGACGCGTTCGTAGCTCTTCAACTGATAAATCTAATAAGACTTGCGGATCTTCAGTCAAATTAAAGCAAATAATGGCGTTTTTATTGACTGGGTGAAAGCTCATTGGTGCAATCCAGCTGGTGCAGCCTTGGCTTGCTGGAATTCGTGATGAAGTGTGCACCAGTGGTGTCATGTTAAATACATCAACTAAATCAGCCAGTGCTTTTTTAGAGCGTAAGCTAAAGAAGAACTGATACAACTTAGGTTGTTTTTCTTTTATTAATTTTGCCAACGCTATGGTTGCCGTTACATCACTTAATGCATCGTGAGCAGCAGCGTGCTCAATGCCATTGGCAACGGTTAAATGCTCGAGCTTAAAGCTCGGTGACCCGTCTTCTTTAAGCGGCCATTCAATGCCTTCTGGGCGTAGTGCATAACAGGCACGCACTAAATCAATAATATCCCAGCGGCTATTATTGTTTTTGTATTCACGCTCGTATGGGTCATAAAAGTTACGATATAAGCTGTAACGTGTGACTTCATCATCAAAACGGATACTGTTATAGCCCGCAACACAGGTATTAGGTTGGCTAAATTCAGCATGGATCTTTGCCATAAACTCAGCTTCGACTAAGCCTTTTTGCATCGCAACTTGTGGGGTAATACCCGTTATTAAACACGCTTCAGGGTGGGGCAAATAATCGGCAGCTGGCTTGCAATACTCAATTAACGGCTCACCAATAATATTCAAATCGAGATCGGTACGAATACCTGCAAATTGACTCGGTCGGTCCTTTTGAGGGCTTGCGCCAAATGTTTCGTAGTCGTGCCAATAAATTGTTGGTTGCTGTTGTTCTGGATATGCCATGCATTAAACCTTGCTAAGCGTAGGACCGCTTTGACTTATTTTTTGAATTAACAGAATTATGGCATAGAGCCTAGCTAGTTTATAGAGCTAAACGGTTTGATGCCGTTCAGCGTACGTTTTGCATACACGGTTAGTATAAAAAATGGCCTAACGGTTTAATTTTATGCTTATATAGGGTCTAGTCGTTAGTTTTTACCCAAATTTGTATTTTAGTGGCTCGGTATTTGCTAACGAAAACTATCTTTAACAATGAAGGAACAAAAAAATGACTTTATCAGCTTTATTACTATCTGCTTTAGCATTCGACGCAGCACCAGTTTCAAGCTTTGATACTACAAAACTTCAAGGTACTGGTGGAATAATTATTCTAAACCCTAAAAAGAAAAATCAAGAATTACAGGGAACTGGTGGGATAATCATTCTTAACCCGAAGAAAAAAGAAAATTAATATAAATTAAAGAAAACCAGCCAAGAGCTGGTTTTTTTTATACTATAAGATTATGATTATGAACATCTTTAGTAGGATGATTCATGCAATATTTAGTCGAATTATACAATGAGTTGCTTGTAGCAACAGCTGTTCATAAAGTGTTTTCAGTGCAAGTTATCATTGCAATAAGTTATGCAGTTGCTTTAGTCCTATCATTTTATAGAGCACTACGAAATAGAGAGCTCTTCAGTGATTTCTTATCAATAGCCGTGGTTGTTTTTAAATATCAACTTACATCTCTACTGATGGAAAAAGTACTGATCTACGTGCAAGAAACCGGTGAAAGTGGAATTGCTCAAAATGTTTATCTGATTGTGGCTGGGATAAACCTATTAAGTTTATATATCCTATACAAATTGCATCAGCGATTCAGCTATAAGTATGGAGAGCTGTTTTTAAGTGTATTTAAGCTTACGATCGTAGTGACAATCGCACATTTAATTGTGTGGGTTAAATTTGTTGTCTTAAACATTCAAGAAGAACACGCCTATATACACTACATGTATAGCTTTATTGTGCTCTACATTAGTATTGTGCTTGCTGTTGTGATGTTGTTTCCGGGTCTTTTGAAAACCAAATTAAAACTATTACTTAGTCCAAGCTGGCCGTTTGGAACAAAAACTTAACATTAATTATTAGATGATTTTCAGTCTCATACTAGCATTTATAATGCTTTTTCCTGATGTATTACGGACCAAGTTTGGGTGTATAGTAACATTTAGTTTACCGAGGGATCGTAATGCTTGAACTAATTTACATAGCCATTGCCGTTTTAGCCATCTTGCTGATTGCAAGTACATGGTTGATTGCGCGCAAAAATATCTTTGAAGATCAAATCAGGTCTAAGTCTGTTGAGGTTGTTTGGTGCACGTTACAAGCCGAGCATGAAACAGATATCAGCAAAGCAATTAAACTATTCAATAAAGCTGAACAACTAAAGAACGAAATTGCGACCTTAATGGGCACTTCACCGCACGCTGCAAATTTTAAATTAGCAGAACCGACTGGGCTTGGTAGCGATAAAATAAAGGAGTTATCGCTTGGAGAGCTGCAGCGATACTACGATAAGCAAAACAACATATCTGACATTTACGAGAAAATGTACAAAGGTAAGAATTAGTAAAAAAGCCAGGTTATTTAACCTGGCTTTGTATTTTGAGCTCTTTTGCTATTTGTTTTAGCTGAATATCTGCAAGTTGACTAAGTGCTTCTTGCGTTTGATTTTCACCCTTAATTAACCCCGCCATTGATAGCTTTTTTATACTCTTGATAATACCGTTACTCACTGCTTCTAATACCGGCCCATCGAGTATAGCTGTGGTTTGGTTATTACCATTAAGTAGTGAATCAAAGCTAACCTCAGAAGCTTTAGTCACTTTATCAATTAACTCATAAGGAACAGTTGCAAGCTCAATGCTTTGCTCACAAAAGCCACGTTGTAATGATAAATGTTGCTCTAATTCTAAATTATTTTGCACCTGGCAAAGCGTACATAAGCGCATAAAAATATCACTTACATGCTGTTGCTCAGTGCTAAGCGTTTGATTGAACATAGCATGTCCTTGCACTGCTTTTTTATTTATATTAAACGACTTTTTAAAAAATCTCATGCATAAAGTGATACTTAGCGAATCTTTTAATTCATATACAATGCTATTTGATGATACAAGCCAATTCCTAGTAATACATTGAAAGGAAAGGTAATACCTAAAGAACATAACATGGCTAAGCCTATATCAGCATCAGGAATCGCTGCTTTAATAGCCGCTGGAGCAGCAATATAAGAGGCACTAGCAACTAGGCTTGCTAATATTACTACCGAGCCCAGTTCGAGTTGAAGGGCAGTACCAACACAGACGCCGATAGCACCCAATAGGTTAGGTGTTATAAGTGCAAATAATGCTAAACGCCAATGATGCCATGGAATAGGGCGCAGTGTTTGTGCAGCCATTAAACCCATTTCGAGCAAGAATAACGCTAATACAACTTTAAAGCTGTTTGTTAAAAGGCTAGTTACTTGGCTGCCTTGTTGTGTGCCGTACATCATGCCAATAATTACACCACCTACAAGCAGAATCACGCTTTTGTTAGTCAGTGTTTCATGCCATAGCGCTTTGAGTGATAGGTTTTGCCCAGACCCATTTCCCAGACGGCGGAATAGTAACAAACCAACGATGATGGCAGGTAACTCAAGCATTACTAAGTAAAGCGTGACTTCAGCACCCACATTAAGTGAGTTCGATTCGGCATATGCTAAAGCAACGGCGAATGTACCTGCACTTACTGAACCATAGTGGGCGGCAATACTTGCGCTATTAGCAACAGAGAGGTTTAGCAGTTTGTTTAAAACTGGGTAAAGCATTAAAGGTATTAAGCCGCCAAGCAGTAACACAGCGCCCATTTCGGGTAAGAGTTGCCAATGTAAATTGCCATGTAGCACCATGCCGCCTTTTAAGCCAATGGTGAGCATCAACAATAGGCTAAGAGTTTCATAGGTTGCTTGCGGAATTTTTAGGTCAGAGCGAAGTAATCCGGCTGTGAGTCCTAAAACAAAAAACATTACAACAATATCAGGCACTTTGTTCTCCTCTTGGTTAAAAGCGTCGCTATTCTAGATAAAAATTCACATAGTAAATAATTAAATAAGTGATAGTATCTTATAGATAATAATCTATGGGTTGGGTTTTATGGACTTAAGACATATTTCTTTTCGCTTACTAGAAGTGTTTATGTGTGTGGTAAAAACGCGCTCTATCAGTGAAACAGCAAGGCAGTTACACTTAACGCAACCAACGGTTTCGCAACAAATTAAACGCTTACAAGAAACAGTTAATGAGCCATTAGTGATGGTTAACCAGCAGCGTATACATGTTACAGAAGCAGGTTTTGCGTTGTTTCAAACATGTCAGCAGGTGTTTGGTCATTTTGATGACTATCAAGATTACTTAGCTGAGCTTAGAGGCGGTGAGCGCGGGCGCTGTAAAATAGCCATGGTTAACACCGCACAATATATTTTGCCTAAGTTACTTGGTCCGTATAGTAATTTACATCCGCATGTTGAATTGCCACTAGAAATTGGTAATCGTGCTGAGGTGCTTGCCCGGTTTGAAAGAGGCGAAGACGATATTTATGTATTTAGTCATCCCCCTTCGTTAGAACACGCAAAAGCGGGGCGGTTTTTACAAAATCCTCTTGTATTTATTGCGGCAAATAACCATAAGCTTGCGAGTAAAAGTCATGTAACTTTACATGACTTAGTGAGTGAACGTTTTTTACTTCGCGAGCCAGGTTCAGCTACGCGAATGCTGTTTGAGAGTGAACTGCAAAGCAGAGGTTTTGTCCTTAGCAACACAGTTCAAATGGCGAGTAACGAGGCTATTCGTGTTGCTGTTGGCTCAGGAATGGGGCTGGGGGTGGTTTCGCGCCATGTACTGCCACCTCACGATACGAGTTTTTGCATGCTAAATGTTGAAGATGTGAATTTGGCCAGCCATTGGTATTTTGTAGTGCGCACCGATCGCCATTTATCACATGCGGCGCGCAACTTTTTAAAATTTGCCCAACTGAACTTAGAGCAATGCTTAGATAAACAGTGGGTGACCAATGAGCTAAGCCAGCTAAATGAGAGCTTAAATTAAACTAACAAGTTGTTGCGTTAAAATGCCATGGTCACAACCTGATTACGGCCATTTAATTTTGCTTTGTATAAGCCTTTGTCGGCTTCTGCCAGTAACTCGTTAACATTATTTGTGCCCGATTTATGGGTGATGATGCCGATACTGATAGACAGGTTTATTTCATTGTCATTGTGCACAAAGCTATCATTATGAATGGCTAAACGAATTCGCTCAGATAAGATTTCTCCTTTAGCTTGGCTAGTATTGGGTAGTATTACTGCAAACTCTTCACCGCCAATCCTAGCTACTAGATCGTGCTCACGTAGCTGGCTTTTAATCTTTTTAGCAACCCACTTAAGTGCTTCATCACCCGTTTCGTGGCCATGCTGATCATTAACTCTCTTGAAGAAATCGATATCTATCATCAAAGCGCAAAGTTTTGTTAGGTTGTTGTTTGCTTGTTCTAAATAATTGTTACTAACGCTAATAAACGCACGACGATTCAATAAACCGGTTAGCGAATCACGATTAGCAAGGTCGCTCAGTACCTGCTCATGCTCTAAGAACATCATTAATGGCCAGATCATGGCGGTTAGTGTGGTAATAACAATATGGCTTATGAGAATAACAGCTAATATTTGTTTCAAGTCTGTTTGCAACAAACCTAGGTAATCACTAAGTAGTAGTGAAAACTGGGTTACCATAATCAAAGCGTGAATGACGAAACACAACTTGAGTAATACTAAATGCATGATGCGTTTAACATGCAACTTCCTTAGCGCGAAAGCTGCATAGCTAAAACATGCTGCAATTATGGCTGTTGTGAATAACTGGCTAAATGGTGAATCATAAACAAGGAGTAATATTACTGCAGCTGCAACTAACACATATGCACATTTATTTTGACATTTATTGTCTGATTGACTGTAAGCATGAATACCTAGTATGGCTGCTAAGGGAGCTGAAATTATCAGTAAATCAGCTAGATAATGTGTAATTAGAGGAAGGTCGATAAAAATACGCAGAGAAGCTGCTATTTGTGCGCCTACAAATATGAGACACGAGCTACCCCAATATAAATAACTTGATTGTTGTCTTAAAAAATACAAAGACAATAAGAACGACCCAATAATCACATTCAATAAAATTGATATGCTGATTATGGTGGGTAAATGCATCATGACTTTCCCTGAAGAATCACTCGACTAAAATCTATTTAATTATTATGTATTAGTTGGGTATTAGCAACCCGTACATTGTAACTATAATTTCAGGCTTTCTAATGCCGGCTGCAATGTTGGATAGTGGAAGCGGTAATTGTGACTAAGTAGTTTATTCGGAAGCACAAATTGACCATGAAGCAGAAGATCAGACATTTCTCCCATCATCAATTTTAAAACCCAGCTAGGCATACGTAGCATGGCAGGTCGCGAAATCACACTCGCGAGTGTTTGACTAAATTCATTATTATCAACAGGGTTTGGCGCAGTGGCATTGACAGGCCCGTGTATCTCTTGATGTGAAAGCACAAAAAGGATGAGTTGGATCATGTCGTCAATGTGGATCCACGACATTCCTTGTTGACCATGACCTACTGGTCCACCCAAGCCAAATTTAAAAGCAGGCAGCATTTTACCTAAAGCACCACCTTGCTTAGCTAATACGATACCTGTACGAAGTAGGCATACTCGAGTTTGGTCAGATTGTGCTTTCGTCGCTGCATGCTCCCAATCACGGCAAAGAACATGGCTAAACTCAGGGTAAATATCATTAAAGCTTTCATCAATTGGCTGGTTTTCTTGGCGGCCATAAAAGCCAATCGCACTGCCAGAAATAAAGGTATGAGGCGGCGATTCACAACGGCTAATTGCTTTAGATATCTGTAAAGTAAGAATGATCCGGCTATTCAGCAAAGTTCGTTTTTGCGACTCGCTCCAGCGCTTGTTGACGATTGGCTCTCCAGCTAGATTAATGACAGCGTCAACCTCTTCAAAGTTGACTTCATCGAGTGACTTAACAGTGTGTACTTGATGAGTCAGTATGACCGCGGCTTGAATAGGGTTGCGTGTTAGCACAGTAACCTTGTGGTGATTCAATAAAAAAGGGCACAAATGTCTACCAATAAGGCCCGTTCCACCTGTTAATAAAATATGCATAGTGCTGCCTTAATTAATATCTGTGTGTATTTTTTATACATAGTGATGGTGATTTTTGCAAATATATACGTATAAAGCAGTAATTTAGATTAGTCTTCTTGATTGTGGTTGTTGTAAATATGATAGCTATTTTTTAACTCATGTTTAGCGTGATACATTGCTTGGTCAGCTAATCTCAGCAATTCTTGGTGATCTAGGCTGTGATCTGGAGCAAGGGCTACCCCAATACTTAATGAAATATTTAATGTGAGCTGTTCAAATACAAATGGGTTATCAAAACGTGCCAATAGATGCGTGCTCATGGCATTAATGTGTCTGTATTTAACGATATTATGTGTAATTATGACGAATTCATCTCCCCCATAACGATACACATCATCATCGGCTCTAACTGATGACGTAATCCGTTTTGCGGTTTCAATAAGAACTTGGTCACCAATTAAATGGCCGTATTCATCATTGAGTTGTTTAAATTTATTTATATCTATAAATATAACAGCCAGTTTATTGTCTTCAGAGCAAGTAGTAATGGCTTGCTTCAATGCTGGCTTTAACTCTGTGCGATTTAAAACGCCTGTTAGATGATCATGACTAGCTTGAAAATTTAACTTACTCGTTCGCTCATAAACGATGTCACTCATGCGTGCAAAGCGTTTTAACACATAGCCAATTTCATCATGGCTACTAATCGTCAACGTTTTTGGTTTTTCGCCTTTTTCTAGTTGATCAGTGTTTTGAATTAATAACTTTAGAGGTTTAAAAAGCTTTGCATTGATATAAAAAGCGCAAAAAACTAACAAGATGAGCATTAATGGTATTTGCAAAGTTACGAAGCGAGTAATAAATAGTCTGTTTTTTTGGTAGTCAGCATTTTGCTGTTCTAACTTGGCAAGCTCAGTATTTTGAAACAGTAAAATATGCTCGCGGATCTGGTCCATATACTTTTTACCCTCATTCGTTAACACAACCGCTTTAGCTTCTTCGAGGGCATATGGCGTGCCCTGCATTACAAGTGTGACAGTTAATGCTAACTCTGCTAATTTTTTGTCGACCAGCTCATCAATTTCAGTAAGAGTGTCTTGTTGTTCGGGGTTATTTAGCGTTAGCTTATTGATAGTCAAAAAATGTTGTTTAACTTGTTCAAGTGCTGTGTAGTAGGGTTCTAAATAGTTGAGGTCTTGAGTTAATAAATAACCACGTTGCCCAGTTTCTGCGTTCGTTATTTGATTGTAGAGCTTTTCAGATTCATCGAGAGCATCATGAGTATGGATCACCGCCTCAAGCTAGCCTGACCTTGCTTATCTAATACATAGATAATGAAGGTATTGGCTACCACCACTAAAAAAATAGAGGAAAGTAGAAGGATAAATTTAGCTCTCAGCGACATTAAAATAGTAGTAACCTAAAATTATTAGCTCTTAGTTGAAAAGTATTGACCAATCATCGAACTTTGCCAATATATCAACAAGAAACGTCTGTTTTAATGCTATCTCATGATGTTTTTAATGAAATTTGGTTCTTTAGCCTGTTTTAAGTGTACGCTCAGTAATTTATTGATATGCTAACTTGAACTAGATGCAGTTTTAAGTGACAAGGAGTGACTGTGAACTTTCTGCGCCAATTCCACGATATAGTATCTAATCAAGAAATTGATTTTTCCGACAAAGTAATCAAGTTACTAGAATTTGGTTTAGAGGTATTTGATCTCGAATTTGCGATTGTGAGTCAAGTTGATGACAAGCTCTATACGGTCATTCATGTGGTGGCGCCTGATAATGCAATCCCGGTTGGTACGCAATTCGATCTGGAAGGTACCTATTGTGCTCACACTTTAGAAGCTAATAAAGCGCTTTCATTTCATCATGCCTCAAATAGTCGGATTGCACAGCACCCTTGTTATGTAAACTTTCAACTAGAATCTTACATTGGCGCACCTATTTTTGTTGGCAAAAGTGTTTTCGGCACAGTTAACTTCTCAGCGCCTAAAGTATCAAAACCTTTTAGTGAAGAGTCTCACGATTATGTAGAGTTATTTGCTCAATGGTTAGGTAACGAATTAGCACGTAATGCCTCATCTGAGAGATTAGTTAAAAAGAACTATATGCTCGCGCAAGTCGAAGAAGTTGCTCGTATAGGGTCTTGGGAACTCGACTTGCTAGAAAATAAGCTCTACTGGAGTAAACAAACTAAAGCAATCCATGAAGTCCCTGCAGATTATTCTCCAAACCTTGAAACGGCTATTGAATTTTATAAAGAAGGTGAAAGTCGTGATGCAATACAACAAGTAGTCCAAGAAGCAATTGAGCATGGTAAAGATTGGAATATTGAAATTCAGCTTATTACAGCGAAAGGGAATCCTGTATGGGTTTCAACCTATGGCGAAGCGGAATTTGAAAACGGGCAATGTGTTCGTTTAATAGGTACTTTTCAAGATGTAACGAAAGAGGTGCTACTTCGTGAGGAGCTTAAAAAGCAAAAAGCCGATGCTGAGCGAACTCTTGAAGACCGAAGTATCTTGCTTGCTAAGATCAGCCATGAACTGCGCACGCCGTTAAATGGCATTACAGGCATGCTAACGACTTTACTCTATGAAAAGTCAGAGCAAAAGCGAGAAGAAAAACTCAAAGTTGCATTACGAAGTGCAGATATTTTGTTAAATATAATTAACGAAGTGCTCGACTTTTCTAAAATAAATCATGGTGAACTGAAATTAGAGCCTAGTCACTTTTTATTAAAAACAATTTTTGTTGATTTAGCGTCGTTATATTTACCTTTATATCAAGAAAAGAATCTTTATTTTGACGTCGAAATTGATATTAGTGAAGAATGTTGGACTTACTGTGATAACACCCGACTCACCCAAATTGCGTCTAATTTATTGAGTAATGCATTAAAGTTTACTGAGCAAGGCACTATTAAGTTATACGTATCTGCTAGAGTTCAAAATGACGATGTCATCTTGAATTTGCAAGTTTCTGATACGGGTATAGGCATGACGGAAACCTTTATGAAGTCACTTTTTTCACCATTTACCCAAGAGCTAAATAAGGACCGAAAAAAGGGGGGCACAGGGCTTGGCCTTGCAATAGTGAAGGAACTTATCGATTATATGGGAGGCATAATAAAGGTCAGTAGCGAATTCCAAAAAGGCAGTTGTTTTGATATTCAATTACCTCTAAAACTAGGACAGCCACAATCACATGATACGCTGCATGCCTCTGATATCGACTTTTCAGCCTTACCTTTATCGATACTGGTTGTTGATGACAACCAAATTAACCGCTTTGTGTTAAAAGCACACCTAGAAAAGTTAGGCTTAACGGCCGATTATGCCTGCGATGGTATTGATGCGATAAATAAATGCAAGCAAAACAAATACAATCTGATTTTTATGGATTGCGTAATGCCAGAAATGGATGGCATTGAAGCAACACGTATTTTAAGAGATGAGCAAATTTGCCCAACTGATACAACTTATATTATTGCTTTAACAGCAAATACTTCTGCAGATGATAAAGCAGCTTGCAAACGAGCTGGAATGGATTTATTTGTTTCAAAGCCTGTTAAAAATACGGCTATTGAGCAAGCAATTGTGACAGCTAAAGAGCATTTTTTAATCTAAATAATTGTAGTTTGTGAATACTCGGCTTAGAAAAATCATTGCTGGGTAAATGAGTAGTTATTTTAGGCAATTTTCAAATTTAACCTATACTTTTAACGGGTTTAATATGTTGGAAATACTAAATGGGCTACTCAGATAACCGCCGAGACTTTTTAAAAACATTAGGTGTTGGTGCCATAGCATCAACAGTTGCCTTTAAAGCTCCCTATGTATTCGCTAAGAATACTCCCACAATTAGGGTTATGGGGACCCACGTAACTTTACAAGAAGAGCTCAGACAAAAAGCCATGCTTGAGCTGGGTATTAATATTGAATTTACCCCAATGGGCAGTGCTGCGGTGTTGCAAAAGGCAGCATCAGACCCAAGTAGTTTTGACTTATACGAGCAATGGTCAGATTCAATTAATATTCTTTGGCAAGCAGGTGCCATTCAACCTATAGAAACTGAGCGGTTAACCTATTGGCATGAAATCAATCCACTCTCTAAAACAGGTAAAATTGTGCCTGAAGCCAAGTTAGGCGCTGGTGACTCACCCAACAAACTTCTTTACGTGCAAGCAGATGGAACGCTTGCGACTACACCAAGCGATGCAATTAGTTTCTTGCCTTACGTGCATAATGTCGACTCGTTTGGTTACAACACTCAGTTCATAGAAAAGGGGATTCCTTATCAAACTGAGTCTTGGTCTTGGTTACTCGATGAAAAGAATAAAGGTAAGGTTGCGCTTGTTAATGCGCCAACAATCGGTATTTTTGATTCTGCTCTGGCTGCCGAAGCGCAGGGGCTGATGAAGTTTAAAGATATGGGCAATATGAGTATTAGCGAAATTGACCAGCTATTTGCAATTTTACTGCAAAAGAAAAGGCAAGGTCATTTTGCTGGCTTTTGGACTTCGGTGCCGCAGTCGGTCGACTTTATGAAAATGAAACGCGTCACTATTCAAAGTATGTTTTCGCCCGGAGTCAGTGCCTGCAAAGGGCAAGGTATCCCGGTTGTTTATGCTTCACCCAAAGAAGGTTATCGTGCTTGGCACGGGGTTATGTGCTTATCAGCAAATGCACAGGGACATGTTAAAGATGCTGCTTATGAATACATGAATTGGTGGCTTTCTGGCTATCCAGGCGCATTTATCGCAAGACAAGGTTATTACATTTCTAATCCTGAGCGGAGTCAGCCTCTTATGTCAAAAGCAGAATGGCAATATTGGTATGAAGGGCAAGAAGCATCCATGGATTTACGCGGAACAGACGGCAAAATATCTGTTCTAGCGGGTCAAGCTCGTGATGGAGGAAGCTATATCAAGCGTTTTTCGAATATAGCGGTCTGGAATACGGTAATGCCGAATTATGATTATAGTTTAGATAAATGGTATGAGTTGTTGAACTCATAAGGAGCTACATTGCTAACCATTTTTTCTAGGTCTTTAGCAGCCAAAGTGTTATTGGCATTGACACTCGTTTTACTTGTAATGGGGGCGAGTTATTTTGTCTTGAACAAGCGATTACAAAGAATTGAAACATCTTTTAACGATATAAGCCGCATTAGTAATTATGCCGTGGGTATACTTCGTATAAATAAAGATATTGTTGAAATGCAGCGTGATATTTCAGTTTATGGATTCTCAGGTAGTAAAACCGTATTTAGTAAAATAATAGAGAACTTTGAAAGTATAAAAGCACGTTTAGAAAGTGTTGATTTGAAAAGTGATGAACTTGAAAGCCAAGTTTATTTAAATTCAATGACACAGCTGATTTCTCGGTACGGTGAAAATCTAGATGTGCTTGCCAAGCGTTATGAAATAAAAACAGAGCTCACTGACGTTGAGTTACCGCAAATCTATTTAGCAGCTATTAATGAATTAACCAACCTCAAATTAACTGCGACTACCAATGAAAACAAATTGGCTATCACTGAACATCTCAATGTATGGCATGAATTACATCGTGATGCCTCTTTGTTTCTTGCCAAAAAAGATTATTCTAAAAGAGCAGCGGTTAATAAGGCGCTGGCTATTTTATCAAATCAGTCACAAACCAACACTGATCTAAGTAATAACCGTGAACATGCTAAAACATATAAACAGGCTTTTTCGAGAGGCGTGCAGGCTAACCGAAACTATTTAAGCTTGGTTAATGTTGTTATGGCTGGCGATGCTATAGAGTTCAGTACCCTTGCAGATAAACTAAGAGAGCAATCCCTAGCAAAATTGCAAAAGATTAAAAGTGAAGCGCAAGAAACAGTAATAAAAACAGATCAAACTCTGCGTTTTCTTGCTGTTGGTGTAGTTATCTACATTATCGCGCTTGCAATCTATTTCCATCTGCATATATCGCGTGCAATTACACGTTTAACCACAAGTTTTCAATACTTCTTAGCTGGTGATTTATCAGCTCCTATTTATGATTTAAAGCGTAACGATGAAATTGGTGTGCTTGCAACTGCGGCAGATAGATTTCGGGTGTTAAGCCAAGACCTTACCCAAGCCAAGAAAACGGCAGAACACACCACCAAGGTGAAATCAGAATTTTTGGCAAATATGAGCCATGAAATTAGAACCCCTATGAATGGCATTTTAGGAATGGCGCGGCAGTTGAGTCGTACCAGTTTGTCTCATGAACAAATGAAGATGCTTAATATTATACAATCGTCAGGGGCAGGTTTATTGGTAATCATCAACGACATTTTAGATATAAGTAAGATTGAGGCGTCTAAAATTGAGCTAGAGTCTGTGCCTATACATTTAAATTCGCTACTAGATGAGTTACAGCATTTATTTAAAGAGCAAGCCCAAAATAAGCATATTAAGTTGAATATTTCTGTTGCTGAAGAGTATCAACATTGTGTTTTCTTTGCTGATGAAGCCCGCCTAAAACAAGTGTTGATAAACCTTATTGGGAATGCAATTAAATTCACCGAGAAAGGCTGTGTGACCCTCAACGTAAAAATTAATGAGCTAGGCGGCGATGATTTGAGCATCAAATTTAGTGTGATTGATACAGGAATAGGTATCGCAAAAGAAAATCTCGGTAAGTTATTTGAAGCGTTTTCTCAAGCGGATACCTCAATTACAAGGCGCTTCGGTGGTACAGGGCTCGGCCTTGCTATCTCAAGCAAATTACTAATTTTGATGAATGCTCCTTTGCAGGTAGAAAGTGAGCTAGGGCAGGGTTCTTGTTTTTATTTTGAGCTAAAAACAACACAGGTTATTGAGCACTCTGAGTTTGAAACCGCAACGAGGCAAGAAAATGAAGAGGAACAAGTAGACTTTTCATCATTAAATGTATTGGTCGTCGAAGACAATGATATTAATCAGGTTGTTATCGAAGCTATGTTAAATGAGTTTGGTATAAGCTCAATAAAAATAGCAGGGGATGGCGAGCAGGCTGTTGCGCTATGTAAGGAACATAGTGGGGAAAATAATCTGCAAAACTGCTTTGATATTATATTTATGGATATGCAGATGCCTATACTTGATGGCCCGCAAGCAACAATACGCATAAGAGAAATGCCAGAGTATAAAGCGACTCCTATTATTGCCTTAACGGCCAATGTACTTGAAGGAGATAAGCAACGATGTTTTGCCGCAGGAATGAATGATTTTGTTGCCAAGCCGATTGACTACCAATGTGTTAAAACGGCTTTACTAAAGTGGTCTAAAAGTGAAGTGAGCGCTACGAGTGACTGTGATACCATCCCGCAATAATACTTAATCATTTTGAGGGATTAAACCTGTCGCTATCTGCGTTAAAAATTTCTGTTTTACGACTGCATGGATGCAGAAGGTAGAGCAATGCAGGAGCAATTGCCGAGCACAACTAAATAACGAAATTTTTGCCTTGCTATCAACGAGGTTTTATTGCCTCAAAATAGATCCACTTAATTAAGCGAATTGGTATTAAAAATTGATTTTAAGTCGCTAAAATAAAAAAGAGTTACCTCTTCGGTGTTAAAAACACTGAGGTAACTCTCTTATAGCTAATTAATTATGTTTAAATGAATTAAACCAGTTTAGCTAGGATGTCATTAAATGTTGAGCTTGGACGCATTGCTTTGAATGCTAACTCATCATTTGGTTGGAAGTAACCGCCAACACTCATTGCTGGACCTTGTGCATCGTTTAATTCAGTAACGATTTGGTCTTTTTGAGACTCAAGATCAGCAGCGATTTGTGTGAACTGTGCTTTTAATTCCGCATCATCATTTTGTGCAGCAAGTTCTTGTGCCCAGAATAAAGAAAGGAAGAAGTGCGAACCACGGTTATCAATCTCTTTCACTTTACGTGAAGGTGATTTGTTTTCAGCTAGGAAAGTACCAGTTGCTTTATCAAGCGTATCAGCAAGAACTTGTGCTTTCTTATTACCAGTATTAACTGCTAAGTGCTCTAAAGAAGCCGCAAGCGCTAAGAACTCACCTAATGAATCCCAACGTAAGTGGTTTTCTTTTTCGAACTGTTGAACGTGCTTAGGTGCTGAACCACCTGCACCTGTTTCGAATAAGCCACCACCATTCATAAGTGGTACGATTGAAAGCATTTTAGCACTTGTACCAAGCTCAAGAATTGGGAATAAGTCAGTTAGGTAGTCACGTAATACGTTACCAGTTACTGAAATAGTGTCTTTACCTTCTTTGATGCGCTCTAATGAGAACTTAGTCGCTTCAATTGGTGCTAAGATGTGGATTTCAAGACCATCAGTATCATGTTGCGGTAAATACGCGTTTACTTTTTTGATTAGCTCAGCATCGTGTGCACGGTTTTCGTCTAACCAGAAAACTGCTGGCGTGTTAGTTGCGCGAGCGCGATTAACAGCAAGTTTAACCCAATCTTGGATTGGTGCGTCTTTCACCTGACACATACGCCAGATATCACCTTGCTCAACAGCATGCTCAAGTAAAGTTGTACCAGCTGTGTCAACTACACGGATTGTACCAGCAGCAGCTACTTCAAACGTTTTGTCGTGTGAACCGTACTCTTCAGCTTTTTGAGCCATAAGACCAACGTTAGGTACGCTACCCATAGTTGTTGGATCGAATGCACCATTTTCTTTACAGAAATCGATAGTTGCTTGGTAAACACCTGAGTAACAACGATCTGGAATTACAAAGCTAGTGTCTTGTAATTTACCTTCGCTATTCCACATTTGACCGCTAGAACGGATTGCAGCAGGCATTGATGCATCGATGATCACATCACTTGGTACGTGAAGGTTAGTGATACCACGGTCAGAATCAACCATTGCAATAGCAGGGTTGTTGTCGTATACCGCTTGGATATCAGCTTCGATTTCAGCTTTCTTAGCTGCATCTAGGCTTTCGATTTTTGAGAATACATCACCAAAGCCGTTGTTTACGTCGACATCTAGTTCTTTGAAAAGATCAGCGTGTTTTGTGAATACGTCTTTGAAGAACACTTTTACAGCGTGACCGAAGATGATTGGGTCAGACACTTTCATCATAGTTGCTTTCATGTGTAATGAGAACAACACGCCTTTGTCTTTTGCTGCTTGAATTTCTTTTGCAAGAAAAGCTTGAAGCTTAGCAGCACTCATGCGAGACGCGTCAATTACTTCACCCGCTAGTAATGGTGTGCTTGCTTTAAGAACTGTAATGTCACCATTTTCAGCAACATGCTCGATACGTACGTCAGTTGCTTCTGCAACAGTCACTGATTGCTCAGAACCGAAGAAGTCACCTTCTTCCATGCTAGCAACGTAAGACTGAGAATCTTTGCTCCATGCACCCATTGAGTGTGGATTATTGCGAGCGTACTCTTTTACTGAACCTGGAGCACGACGGTCTGAGTTACCTTCACGAAGTACCGGGTTTACAGCAGAACCTTTGATTTTGTCGTAAGTTGCTTTAACTTTCTTTTCTTCATCAGTTTTTGGCTCTGAAGGGTAGTCAGGTAATGCGTAACCTTTTTCTTGTAACTCTTTGATTACTGCACGTAGCTGAGGGATAGAAGCACTGATATTAGGTAACTTGATAATGTTAGCTTCAGGTGTTTTAGCCATTTCACCTAACTCTGCAAGTGCATCATCAATACGTTGATCTTCAGTTAAGTACTCAGGGAAGTTTGCAATTACACGACCCGCTAATGAAATATCGCGAGTTTCAACTTCAACACCCGCAGCGTTTGTATACGCTTGGATGATTGGTAACAATGAATACGTTGCAAGAGCTGGCGCTTCATCTGTTTTAGTATAGATAATTTTTGATGTCATCATCATTCCTAGATAGTTGGCGTAATGTTTGGTAATGACTGCTAGCAGTAACCCTTAATTAGCCATATTCAACAATGCAATAGATAGCCTTGAATTACCAAGCTTAAGTGCCTTGATAAAACAACAGCAAGCAGTCTGTTAGCTGTTGCAACTCAATACATAGTATTAAAATAACCACAGCTGACAGACTGTAAAATTCTTATAGCTCAAATAAGCAAATTATGAAATTAGCCAAAAGCCTTACGTCAAAATGACGAAAAAGCTAAATTTAAGCAACAAGAGTGTAACAAGCTTGGCTCTAAAGGGCTAATAACAATTAAACAATTGGGGTAAAGAAATGGAATTTCAAGGGAAGTGAGAGATATATTTAAATGAGAAGAGTAAGCGAGGATCTTAACAAGGTCGCTCGCTTGATACTCGAATAGGTTTTACCTAAGAGATTTCATCGTTAGGCGCAATATTCGTTGCGTGTAACCCTTTTGGACCTTGTTGCAATTCGAATGTTACATCTTGACCAGCTTTAAGTGTTTTATAACCGTCCATTACAATCGTTGAGTAATGAGCGAATATATCAGTCTCGCTGCCGTCTTCTACGATGAAGCCAAAACCTTTGGCATTGTTGAACCATTTGACTTTTCCACAAGCCATACTTCTACATCCTTCTATAAGTTGACTAATTTAGTTATTCTAAACCGTGTAATTTGCTAGACTGACTAATGATTAATCAATCTATATTTGACTGTAGTTTATTTAGCCAGTCAGTCAAGTGTTTTAGACTATTTTTTAACAATTTATTTATTTTTTTATTCAAGTTTGCTTGAGTTCTAAAGACAAGACTATATTTAATTATGAGTGGCATGAAAGATTCTGGTGTTATTGAAACAGTTCGCGATAGTGAAAAGCAAAAATTGCAACCACCGCGAAAATATAAAGTCATTTTAAATAATGATGATTACACGCCTATGGACTTTGTGATAGAAGTACTAATGACGTTTTTTAATATGGATAGCGATAGAGCAACAGATGTGATGCTTCAAGTTCATCATAACGGTAAAGCAATTTGCGGTGTTTACAGCGCCGATGTAGCTCATACCAAAGCTGAACAAGTTAATCGTTACGCACGAGACAACGAGCATCCACTGCTATGTAGTTGTGAGCAGGAATAAATACCAAGGTAGGGTGAACCAATTAGCCCGTCACAACGGTATATAAATATTATCTCAGTAAGGGGTTGCCAATGCTAAACAAAGACTTAGAACTAACCTTGAATGCGGCGTTTCGCGAAGCGAGAACACGCCGTCATGAATTTATGACCGTCGAGCATCTTTTACTTGCACTGCTCGATAACCCTTCTGCTGGAGAAGCGCTTAACGCCTGCGGCGTTGATATGGGCGCATTAAAAGTCGAATTATCAGATTTTATTGATGAAACAACGCCGGTTATTCCTGATCTTGAAGAAGACAGAGAAACACAACCGACGTTAGGTTTTCAGCGTGTATTACAGCGCGCTGTGTTTCACGTGCAATCATCAGGCAAAAACGAAGTAACTGGCGTTAATGTGCTAGTGGCAATTTTTTCTGAGCAAGAAAGCCAAGCTGTTTATCTACTTAAAAAATCAGATGTTAATCGTTTAGATATTGTTAACTTCATTTCGCATGGCATTTCCAAAACAGATGACGACATTGGCGGTGAAGACCACGATGACATTCATGAAGAAGTGCAAGAAGTGCAAGGCGAGGAGCCGACTAAGCTTGAAAACTTTACGACTAATCTAAATCAGCAAGCAATTGATGGCAATATAGACCCATTAGTGGGTCGCGACAACGAAGTTGAACGCACTGTACAAGTGTTATGTCGTCGTAAGAAAAATAACCCGCTCTTGGTTGGTGAAGCTGGTGTGGGTAAAACAGCCATTGCTGAAGGCCTTGCTTATCGTATTGTAAATAAAGAAGTACCTGAAGTGATTGCCGATGCAGTTGTTTACTCACTCGATATGGGCGCATTATTAGCGGGTACCAAATACCGTGGTGATTTTGAAAAACGTTTTAAATCGCTGCTTAAAGAGTTACAAGCTAAACCAGGTTCAATTTTATTTATTGATGAAATTCATACCATCATTGGTGCCGGCGCAGCATCGGGTGGTGTAATGGATGCATCGAACCTAATTAAACCGCTACTTTCGAGTGGTAAGTTGCGCTGCATGGGCTCAACTACTTATAACGAGTTCAAGAATATCTTTGAAAAAGACCGTGCGCTAGTGCGTCGTTTCCAAAAAATTGATGTGCTTGAACCAAGTGTGGCTGATACCACGAAAATTCTTAACGGTTTAAAAGAGCGTTACGAAGAGCACCATGGTATTCGTTATACTCAAAAAGCATTGAAAGCAGCAGCAGAACTTAGTGCTAAATACATTAATGAACGTCACTTACCTGACAAGGCTATTGATGTTATTGATGAAGCAGGTGCTAATCAGCGTTTACAGCCCGTTTCTAAGCGTAAGAAAACAATCGGTGTGGCTGATATCGAGCTCATTGTATCTAAAATGGCGCGTATTCCTCAGCAAAGCGTTTCTTCTAGCGATAAAGAGACACTTAAGAACCTTGACCGTAACCTGAAAATGCTGGTGTTTGGTCAAGACCAATCAATCGATGCATTGACTTCAGCAATTCGTTTATCGCGCTCAGGCCTTGCTAACGAAGATAAACCGGTGGGTTCGTTCTTATTTGCAGGCCCAACAGGGGTTGGTAAAACAGAAGTCACTAAGCAGCTTGCTAAATGTATGGGTGTTGAGTTTATTCGCTTTGATATGTCTGAATACGTTGAACGTCATGCGGTCAGCCGTCTAATTGGTGCACCTCCTGGCTATGTAGGTTTTGAGCAAGGTGGTTTATTAACTGAAGCGGTAATTAAAAACCCGCATGCAGTTGTGCTACTGGACGAAATTGAAAAAGCACATTCAGATATTTACAACATTCTACTGCAAGTAATGGATCACGGTACCCTTACTGATAACAACGGTCGTAAAGCCGATTTCAGAAATGTAGTATTGGTGATGACGACGAATGCGGGTGTTCAAGAGACTGTACGTAAGTCGATTGGCTTTACCGAACAAGACCATTCTCATGATGCAATGAGTGAAATCAACAAAGTGTTTTCACCTGAGTTTAGAAACCGCTTAGATAATATCATTTGGTTTAATCACCTTGAGAAAGAGATTATCTTGCAAGTGGTTGATAAGTTCATTGTTGAGTTACAAGCACAACTTGATAAGAAGTCGGTTAACCTTGAACTTACATCCAAAGCAAGAGAGTGGTTGGCAGATAAAGGCTACGATAAAGCGATGGGTGCACGCCCGATGGCTCGTGTTATCCAAGATGAGCTTAAAAAGCCGCTTGCAAATGCAATCTTGTTTGGTGAGCTAGCCGATGGTGGTTCAGTTAAGGTATCGGTTAAAGATAAGAAAATTCACTTTGACTTTGAAACTAGCCTAGAAACAGCTTAAGTTGTTTTTAGCTGAAAACAAAAAGCCCAGCAATTGCTGGGCTTTTTGTTTATTAAATGGAATTAAAACTAAGTTAGTTTTAACACCATTTAACAAACGCTTTTAGCTCTTTGTAATAAACACACCTGCTCATTCAAAGCAGCAAAAAGCTAAATCTCTCGTTAACGCACTAACTTAGCGAGCACGGAATACGATGCGACCTTTCGATAAATCGTAAGGAGTCATTTCTACGGTTACTTTGTCGCCAGTTAAGATGCGGATGTAGTTTTTGCGCATTTTACCAGAGATATGAGCCACAACAACGTGACCATTTTCTAGCTCAACTCGGAACATTGTATTTGGTAAAGTATCAAGGACCGTACCTTGCATTTCGATTACGTCTTCTTTCGCCATGTTTAGCGTAACACCTCTTTAATAGTTAAACGCTGCAGATTTTGCCGAAAATACAGCAATAAGTAAAGCTACAGGGCTCAATTTTGTAAATTAAATCGCCAACCACTCGTCGCCAATGTGCTTTTGTGCAGGCAAAAATTGGGTTTTATATTTCATTTTAGTGCATTCGTCGATTTGGTAACCTAAATAGACAAATTGTTTTGCTTGTTGTTTTGCAAATTTAATTTGTTCCATGATCATGATGCTACCAATACTGTATTGCTCATAATCAGGGTCAAAAAAGGTATAAATCGCTGATAGGGCATTGGTCATGCAATCGGTTACCGCGACAGCAACTAATTTATCGCCATCTCTTAACTCTAAGAACGTAACGGGTAGCCACTGGCAAAACAAAAAGCTTTCGTACTGACTTTGATCAGGCGGAAACATTGAACCATCTTGATGCCTTTGCGTGATGTATTTGCAATATAACGGGTAATATTCTGCGCGTTCGTATTCACTATAACTGACTGTGAAAACCTTATTTGCTTTATTTAATTTGCGCTTTTGCGATTTTGAAGGGGTAAATTGTTGGGCCAAAACGCGCACTGAATTACAGGCATTACAAATAGGGCAATGTGGACGATAGATTTGGTCGCCACTGCGTCTAAAACCCAATGCTAATAACTGTTCAAATTTATCAGGGCAATAACAACTTGGATCAAGTATAACAAGTAGTTGCTCCTGACGGTCGGGTAAATAACTGCAATCAAATTGCTGGCTTAAACCAAGCCTAGCGGGTAAGTGCTCAGTCATAAATATTAATCAACTCTTGTGGTTGCCACATATCTTTTTTAGGCACATAACTGTGCGCTAATTTAAGTCTAGTTAAAAATTCTCTACGTGGGATAACTTTTGCACCTAAAGTGATTAAATAAGGGTTTTCTAGTTGGCAATCAATAAAATGGGCTTGGTGCTTCTTAAGCCAATTAACTAATGCCCACATCGCCAGCTTTGAGCCATTACTGACTTGATGAAACATTGATTCACCACAAAATATGCCATTTTGCATAATGCCATAGAGACCAGCTACGAGTTCATCTTGGTGCCATATTTCAAGGCTGTGCGCTAGACCCTGGTGGTGCGCTTCAATGTAGGCATGCATCATTTGCTCAGTGATCCAGGTACCTTCTGCATCGATACGTTGCTCACGACAGGCATTGATAACGTGGGAAAATGCATGATTTATGGTGACACGCACAGGAAAACGCTTTAAATGCTTTTTTAAGCTGCGACTAACATGAAATTCATTTAGCTCAATAACACCACGCATGCTAGGTGACCACCACATAATGGGCTCATAGTCACTAAACCAAGGAAAAATACCTGTGTTGTAGGAATTTTTAATGCGCTCAACTGATAAATCCCCGCCAATTGCCAACAGGCCATCGGGCTCATCAAGGGCGAGTTCTGGGTCTGGAAAATCAACAGTCTCGGGCGAGAGTTGGTACAGTTGCTTGATCATATCAGCGTATCGTTGTTATTTGCTCTGATTTTAACAAAAATTTAGCTATAAAAAAGGGGCTGTTTACAACAGCCCCTAGTATCTAGTGCTTTAGATCAACTATTTTATAGGTTATCTAAGAAGCGTTCTGCATCAAGTGCAGCCATACAACCCGTACCTGCTGATGTGATTGCTTGACGATAAATGTGATCAGACACGTCACCTGCAGCAAATACACCTGGTACGCTTGTTTGTGTTGCGTTACCGTTTAAACCAGACTGAACGACTAAATAGCCGTCTTTCATTTCTAGCTGACCTTCAAACATGTCAGTGTTTGGCTTATGGCCAATTGCAATGAATACACCGGCAAGATCTAAGTTTTCTGTTTCTTCAGAATCAGTTGCTTTAATACGGATGCCAGTTACGCCCATTTCATCACCAAGTACTTCATCCAAAGTGCGATTATAATGTAAAACAACGTTACCGTTTTCAGCTTTTTCTTTTAAACGATCAGCTAAGATTTTTTCACTACGGAAGCTGTCACGACGATGTATAACGTGAACTTCATCAACGATATTTGATAAGTAAAGTGCTTCTTCAACAGCAGTGTTACCACCGCCTACAACCGCTACTTTTTGACCACGGTAGAAGAAACCATCACAGGTTGCACAAGCAGAAACACCACGACCTTGGAAGTTAGTCTCTGATTCTAAACCTAAGTATTTAGCCGACGCGCCTGTTGCGATAATTAATGCATCACACGTATAAGTGCCTGAGTCACCAGTTAAAGTGAAAGGGCGCTTTGAAACATCAACTTTATTAATATGATCAAAAACAATTTCAGTCTCGAAACGTTCAGCGTGTTCTTTCATACGGTCCATTAATGCTGGGCCTGTTAAACCGTGTGCATCGCCAGGCCAGTTTTCAACTTCAGTGGTTGTCGTTAATTGACCACCTTGCTGAATACCAGTGATAAGAACAGGGTTAAGGTTGGCACGTGCTGCGTATACCGCTGCCGTGTAGCCTGCTGGGCCAGAACCTAAGATTAATAGTTTACAGTGTTTTGCGTCACTCATGGTTTTTCCTAAAAACGTTTCAATACGATGTCTATGCGCCCGATTCTAAGAAAAACAAGGCGGATGTAAACAAAAGCCCTGATTATTTTTTTAGTCAAATCGCTAAGCTGTCAAATAATCCTTACTTATTATAATTTAAATAACTCTTTTTGCTCATAAAACAGGCTAATTACAAATTGTTCTGTGATCAAAGTACGGTAATTCATGACCAAGCAATATTTTTTTGGTATGTTTTAGCTAATTTTGATATTAGCTCTTGGTATGAGCTAACTAAACGAACAGGCAATTATGGTATTTTGGCAGGAAAAGCCCGCTTTTGGGCTGACTACAGAAGACGTACAAGTCTTAACCAATGCAAAAGAGTATCGCACTGAACTATTGCGTTTAATTGGTGCAGCGAAAAAAAGAATTTATATTACTGCTTTATATTTGCAAGACGATGAAGCTGGGCGAGAAATATTAACTGCGTTACATGAAGCATCACTTGCTAACCCTGAGTTAGAAGTAAAAGTACTCGTTGATTTTCACCGAGCTCAACGTGGTTTAATTGGTGCGGCTAAGTCTGATGGCAATGCCAGCATGTATTGTGATTTTCAAGAGCAGTATCAATCAAATGTTAAAGTTCATGGTGTTCCAGTAAAAGCCAAAGAGCTTTTCGGAGTCCTGCATTTAAAAGGCTTTGTGATTGACGACACATTATTATACAGCGGCGCAAGCTTAAATAATGTGTATCTGCAGCAAGACGAACGTTACCGTTTAGACCGCTACTTTTTAGTTAGCCAAGCTGGATTATGTAATTCGGTCATCGAATTTATAGAAACACATCTTTTAAGCTCAGCTGCAGTGCCACGTATTGATATGCGTCCACTGGTAAAGTTTAATGATATTAAAGTCGCGCAAAAACAATTGATGCGTGAACTTAAATCGGCAAGTTACGAAAGTGCTGCAGAAGCCAGTGCCGGTGAGTTGGGTGTGCGTTTATTTTTAGGTTTAGGACGCAGAAGTAATAAGCTGAATCGTTTAATTAAGTCGTTATTCGATACCACAGAGCAAGAACTCGTTCTTTATACCCCTTACTTTAACTTTCCGGCACCATTAATGCGTTCATTACGCCGTTTATTGAAGCAAGGCAAGCAAGTAACTATTGTGGTAGGGGATAAAACCGCAAACGATTTTTACCTGCCGCCAAGTGAGCCGTTTAGTAAAATTGGTGCATTACCTTATTTATATGAAACCATTTTGTATAAGTTTTTAAAGTCACAAAAACGCCACATCAGTAATGGTAATTTGAATGTTTACCTTTGGAAACATGAAAGTAATTCTTTTCACTTAAAAGGGATTTGCTCAGATAAGCGCTTACATTTATTAAGTGGGCATAATTTAAATCCGCGCGCATGGGGCTTAGATATCGAAAACGGTATTTTAATTGACGACCCTAAGCAGCATATTCTTGAGCAAATAGAAAATGAAAAACAAGCTATTTTGCAGCATTGTCGTCGTTTAACAGGTCCACAGGATTTAGAGACGATGGATGACTATCCTGCACCGGTTAAAAAGCTATTGGGGCAGGCTAAACGTGTAAAAGTTGATTTTATTATCAAACGTTTTATTTAATCGAAAATTAAAAAAGCAGCGAAAGCTGCTTTTTTGTGTCTAGATATTAGTAATCTACTTTACTTTTGTTGAGCATCTAAAGACTGGCCGTTTACCTCTTTAGAGTCTTCGCTCATCAAGTATAAATATGTTGGCATTAAATCTTCAGGTGTTGCTAACTTATCTCTATCTTCACCTGGGTATGCTGATGCACGCATCGATGTGCGAGTAGCACCTGGGTTAATACAGTTTACGCGAATATTGGTTTTACCCACTTCACAAGCCCACGTTTGCATCATACCTTCAACAGCAAATTTTGAGATTGCATACGCACCCCAGTGTTCACGGCCTTGGCGACCAACACCTGACGAAGTAAAAATAACAGATGCGCTATCAGATTTGCGAAGCAGAGGGAACATGAATTTAGTGATCATCGCTTGTGCAGTTACATTCACTTTCATGATGTTTTCAAAGGTAGAAACACAGAAATGTTCTAGAGGACCTAATGAACCTAAAATACCTGCGTTATTGAGTAAACCATCTAACTTACCGAACTGCATTTCGATGGTTGCAGCTAAGTCACGGTAGTTTTGTTTTGTGGCACCTTTTAGATCCATTGGCACAATAGCCGGTTGTGGATAGCCTGCATTTACGATTTCATCATAAACACATTCAAGTTTATTGGTTGTTTTTCCAAGTAAAATAACAGTGGCACCATGCTTAGCATAAGTTAATGCGGCAACACGACCAATGCCGTCACCAGCACCTGTTATTAAAATTACTTTGTCTTTTAGCGCATTCTCTGCGGCTTTATAAGTATGCATAAACGTACCATCGATTAGATTTTTCATCATTTTACCATAGCAAAAAGCCAAGTTATCGAATTTATTGCAAATTAAGGTGGCGAAAATTGAAACTTTACGTTAACTTTAACTGGTCTAATGTCTCATTAATAACCTAATTACATTAAATTAACTTAGAATGAAGGTAGTAGAATAACTACTTTTAACCCTGAACACACAATAACAATAAGATTTGCGCGGAGCGAAATTATGAAAAAACTGCTACTCTCACTAGCCATTGCGTCAGCCATTACTGGCTGTGGTGGAGGAGAAACATTAGAAGATGTAAAAAATGATAATCCTCCTGTTCTCCCAACCGCGACAGTAAAATTTGACCCAGCGAATAGTGTAATCTCAGTACCGAATGATTTACTGATGAGTGGTACCCTTGATGGTACTTTAAACATGCCGGGTGAATTAGACGACAACAATGTCAGTGTTGAACGTGCAGCTTATGCTGATCCTCAGCTTGCACTTGGTGCCCTTGATGGCTGGTCAACACAAACTCCGTTTAAAATCGATTTAACTTTTCCTGCGGGTATTTCTCTTGATATGACTTCTGCTGCTTCACCAGGAGCTGTGCGTATTTTTGAAGTTGTAATGGGTGCAAGCCAAACAGATGAAACTTGCTCGCAAGTGCCAGCGGGTATTGCTTGTAAATTAGTGTCTGAATTAACCTTTGGCGTTGACTTCATTACTCAAGGTTCTGGTGATGCGGTTGCTGTTATCCCACTTAAGCCATTTAAAGCGGGAAGCACTTACATTAATGTTCTGACAACGTCATTAATGGACTCAGAAGGGCGTTCAATTGAGCCATCTTCAACTTATGCACTAGTGAGCGAAGAGACAACACTTATCACTGATTCGCAAAAGTCACTTCAAGCGGTTATCAATAGCTACGAAGATGCTGTGACATCGGGTGGTGCAATCACAAAAGATGAAATTATCTATTCTGCTGCGATGACAATGCAATCAGCAGGTCAAGTACTTGGTACAGTAAAACAGCTGCTTGCAGCAAGTTTAACGCAAGATGCTCTACCTACGCCGATGGTGCAAATTCCTGAGCAACCAGTTATTACAGTTGAGCAAGTATTCGCATCACAAGGTGTTACAGGTTTATCACCTGTGTTTGGTGGTGTGCAGTATCAAAAGGGTAGCGTAATGTTACCTATGTATTTAGCAACACCAACAGGCACAACGGTCGATGATTTATCAGCGACTTATTGGCAAGGTTTGTGTGATAGTGGTGTAGCTGTGTTAGGTTATGCGGCAGCAGCCGGTGACTCATTCCCAACAGACCCTATTAGCGAAACTGATGGCCTTTGTATGGCGTTAAGTGATGGTAAGTTACGTGATTTAGGGTTAGATCAAACAAAACACTTAACTAAGTACAACACAATTCCAAAAACACAAAGCATTGCTAATGTGCCGGTACAAATTACTAAACCAATTTTACCTGTGATTAATGCAGTGCGAGCTCAGCTTGGCTTAGACGCATTGAGCATGCCTGAGACAGGCTGGCCTGTTGTTATCCTTCAGCACGGCATTACTTCTAAAAAAGAAGATATGCTAGCTATTACCGCACAGCTAACAATGCAAGGCTTTGCAACAGCTGCAATCGATCACCCTATGCATGGTGAGCGTGGTGTAGATGTAGACGGCGACGGTACTGACGACTTTAATGCCTCTACAGGTTCTGTATTAAGCTATATGAACTTAAAGTCATTATTAGTAGCGCGTGATAGCTTACGCCAATCAGTTGCTGATTTACTTGGCTTACGCTTAGGTCTTAACTTTACCGGTGCTGCTGATTTAAATGCACAAGATGTATCATTCTTAGGTCATTCATTAGGCTCGGTAGTTGCTCCAGCATTTGTTGCTGTGACTAATGCACCGCTAGCTGACCAAGTTGATCCATTGTTCAACGTTAAAAGCGTAGCACTTGCCAGTGGTGGCGGTGGTATCGCCAGCTTCTTAATTGAGTCAAATACATTTGGCCCATTTGTACAAGGCTCTGTATTACTTGCAGCAGGCACAGCTGAATCAGCGGAGTTTGGTGCTTATACTCAAAATGAAGCGCTATCAAACTGTGGTTCACTTGCGTCTAACCAAACGGCTTTCGTTACATGTGCTTATAAAGAGTACGTAAGTTCGTTAACAATGGCAGGCGAAACAGCAAAATTAGCTAACATTCAAAGTGTGATCACTCAGTTTGCCTTTGCTGCGCAAACAGCACTTGATAGCGGCGACCCATCTAACTACGCAGCATCTGTTGCGGCGCTTGGTACGCCAGTCTACATGAGCGTAGTAGTAGGTGATGGTGAAAATAATAATGCTGATATGGTTATTCCACCTATGGTGGCGAGTAACCCAATTGCTGGCAGCTTACCTCTTGCTAACCTAATGGGCTTATCAACCGTGGTTGAAACTCAAGGGCCAACAGCTGATCCAATGAGCTATGTGGTTAAATTCACTAAAGGCCATCACAGCTCAGTGTTAACACCGGTTGCAACAGCAGATTCAGGTGCAACAGCTGAAGAAAGTGCAGCGGCAACTGCTGAAATGCAATTGCAAATCGCGACTTTCCTAGCTAGCCGTGGTCAGTATCTTCAGGTTACTAATACAGAAGTCGTTACTGAATAATCGGAACCTTACTAATTAAGTAATAACCAATTAAGTAAAAAGCCACATCATGTGGCTTTTTTTTACTTTAAAGCGTGGTAAATTGTGCCGATGCATTAATAAATGGAGAGTTTGATTGGAATTTTTATATGAATACGGGTTATTTTTTGCAAAGACCCTGACATTTGTCATCGCAATTGCTGTGATTGTTGCCATTATCATGGGCGCTGCAGTGAAACCCAAAGCGAAGAAAGGGGAGATAACGATTGATGATTTGAGTGAGCAACTTGATGATCTAAAACAAAGCTTTATCGAAAATACTCTTTCAAAAAAAGAGCTCAAGGCTCACCAAAAACAGCAAAAAGCTGAGACTAAAAAACAGCAAAACGACGAGCCTAAATCACGTTTATATGTAATTGACTTTAATGGCAGTGTTGATGCCCACGAAGTAGAAAGCCTACGAGAAGAAATTACCGCTATTTTAACCATTGCCGACAAAGAAAAAGATCGCGTGCTGGTACGCCTTGAAAGTGGTGGTGGTGTGGTACACGGCTATGGCCTTGCTGCCTCTCAACTACAACGCTTACGTAATGCTGGAATTCATTTAACTGTTGCTATTGATAAAGTAGCAGCAAGTGGTGGCTATATGATGGCCTGTGTGGCCAATGAGATTATTGCAGCACCTTTTGCAATTGTTGGCTCGATTGGTGTTATTGCGCAAATTCCTAACTTTAATAAAATCTTGAAAAAGAATGATGTTGATTTTGAGCAAATCACCGCAGGTGAATACAAGCGAACGCTAACTATCTTTGGTGAAAATACCGATAAAGGCCGTGAAAAATTCAAAGAAGAAATTGAACAGACTCACGGTTTATTTAAAACCTTTGTGAGTGAGCAGCGCCCATCTCTAGATATTGATACTGTTGCAACCGGTGAGCATTGGTTTGCTACCCAAGCGTTCGATAAAGGTTTAGTTGATAAGATTGACACAAGTGATGATATCTTATTGAGCCAAGCTAAAGAACGTCAAATTTATAAAGTTAAATACCGTATTAAGAAGAATTTAAGCGATAAGCTAGCCGTTGGTTTAAGTTCAGGGGTAAGTAAAGCGGGTGTTAGTTTAATGTCACGTCTTAAAGGCTTAAATCCATAACCAAGCACTATCAATAAAAAACCCGCTAACTTAGCGGGTTTTTTATGGGCTGCAGATAAGTAATTACTTAATTGACTTATGATAGTCCTCTAAATCTTTAGCTGCATTAGGGTCATTAAATACGTCCTCATCAAATTCACCTTCAGATTTTGCAACCACACAGGTAACCATACAGTCACCGGTTACGTTGACAGCGGTACGTGTCATATCGAGTAAACGGTCAACACCAATGATGATAGCAATACCTTCTACAGGTAAGCCTACTTGGTTTAACACCATGGCTAACATAATAAGACCAACACCAGGTACACCCGCAGTACCCACAGAAGCAAGTGTTGCGGTTAAAATTACCATTAAGTAATCAGAAATTGTTAAATCAACTGAAAATACCTGTGCGATGAACACGGTCGCAACACCTTGCATAATTGCTGTGCCGTCCATGTTAATGGTTGCGCCTAAAGGCACAGTAAACGAAGCAACTGAGTTGTGCGCACCTAACTTCTTGCTCGCAGTTTCAAGGGTAATAGGCATAGTTGCACTTGAGCTAGATGTACTAAATGCAAATAGGCAAGCGTTTTTCATCTTCTTTAAAAACGTAATTGGGTTAAGGCCGGTAAATAACTTTAACAAGACACTGTAGTTAACTAAACCGTGGAACAGAAGTGCAAATACAACCACACCGAAGTATAAAGCAAGGCTCTTAATTAGCTTTAAGTCGATGGTTGTAAAGAGTTTTGCCATCAAGAAGAACACACCATAAGGTGCAATGTTCATAAGTAAGGTAACTAGCTTTAAAATAACAGTATTTAAGTCTTCAAAAACATTTGCAACACGTTGGCCTGCTTTACCGCTAAGGGCCATAGCAACACCGAATAATAATGCAAAAACAATAACCTGTAGCATATTACCACTTGCCATAGCATCAATAGGGTTTGTTGGGAACATACCGATAATGACTTGCGCAAGGGTAGGTGCTTCTTTTGCACTGTAGTTAGCATCCGAAGGTAAATTGATTCCTTCACCTGGGTTAACTAATAAGGCTAAAGTAATAGCAACAGTAATCGCAATTGCGGTCGTTGCTAAATAAAGCAAAATTGACTTACCGCCTAAACGGCCTAATTTTTTAGGGTCGCTTAAGCTACAAGTACCACAGACTAATGATACAAAAACCAGTGGCACCACAAGCATCTTTAAGCTTGCAATGAAAATTTGACCACCAACATGGAAAATACCATCAACAAAAAATGCTTTAATTGGTAAAGAGAATAACCCTAGTGGAATAAGGAAATCGTCTTCACCCGCTAAAATGGCTTGAAAGATAAAACCAACGATTACACCTAGTACCATACCTACCATGATACGAGATGTAAGGCTTAAAGATCGTACTTTTGACATACACCCAGTCTATTTTTTTATAAATTTTGCCATAGACTACCAGCATGAAGATTTTTATACAGAAAAATTCGATAAATAGTTAAATAATTTCGTTGCCTTTAAAGGAAAAAAATTATGATCTTCGTTTAATTTTTAGGTTAATATTAGGTAAACAATCACATAAGTAAAAAATAGCTAACTAGGGAGAGGTCGATGCCTTTATTGCGATGGCTAAGTGTTTTAGTTTTCATCTCATTGTTAGCCGCCTGTGGCGGTGGAGGATCATTAGATAGTGATTCATCCGATGGAGATGATGACACAACCGTAGAAACAAACTATGTTGTGTCTGTTCAAGGCTACAACCAATCTACTACAGATGAAGCGAGTGCAGTTACAGCTGACACACCGTTAACCATCTCGGCAACATTGACTAATAATGACGAAGCCGTTGTAGGTGCAGTTATTAATTTCAGTCTAGATGGTGACATAGGTCTATTAGACCCAGTTTCTGGAACAGATTTAACTGATTCTGATGGTGTTGCATCAATTACGTTAACTGCGGGTGATACTGCGGGGGCAGGTATTGTTACTGCTACATATGTAATTGATAGTGAGACATATACTGATACGTTTGGTTTTACATCAGATGGCTCTGAAACAGATGACTCGAGTGTTAGCGGTAGTATTACGCTAAGCCTTAACATCGTAGATAGCTCAGGTCAGCCATTCTCTCTAGATAACCCAGTGAGTAAAGATAACAAAGGTACGGTTACTGCGACTTTACTTGATGAAGACACGCCACTCGATGGGCAACTTATTTCATTTACCACTAACTACACAGGTAAAATTACACCAGTACTAGGCACAGCCCTTACCGATGAAAATGGTGAGGCATTTGTAACGCTTAGCAGTGGTGACTCAAAAGGTGCAGGTCAAGTCGTTGCAACTTACACAGATGAAAGTGGTAACAGTATCACAAAAATCGCAGGCTTTATTTCAAATGGTGATGATGCCCCAGTTGAAAGTGCTGAAGCTGAGCTTGATATTAAACTACTTCAAGGCTGTGCGACTGATTGGGATGCCAATCGCAGTACAACATCTCTTGAAACTACTTACTTAACGTCAGGGTGTACAGTTGTAAATCAATTCTCATCTGACGAACTTATCGATGTAATGGTTAAAGTGACAGATACAAGCTCGGGCGACGGTATCGACGGTATTATCGCTGAGCTTTCAACAGATCTTGGTGGTTTATTACCAGAATCTGGAAAAGCCTTGACTGACAACTTTGGCTTTGCCATTTTAAAATTACAGCCTGGCGCCAATAGTGGTGCGGGCGAGGTTACTGTGACTGCTAAGTCTGTGACTTCTTCAAAAGCATTTGAAATTGCGACAGCTGAATTAAGCGTTGAAATTTCAAATGGTTTATATAACAAGCTTGATGACTCAGGCAATGTTATTGATGACGAATTTGTGCCGCTTGCTGCAGGTGCGACTACTGTTATTACAGTAACAATTTATGATGCAGCTGGTGATTTATATGTTTCTCCTCTTGATGTTGAGTTCACTTCAGGGTGTGTTGAATCAGATTTATCTGTAATGGATGAAACCGCGACGAGTATTAGCGGCATTGCTACAGCAACATACAGAAGCAACGGCTGTAACACTTCACAGGGCGATACAGTAACAGCAACAGTACTAACTGGTGGAACACCAAAAGTGGTATCAGTGAATGTGCCTGTATCAGCAGCTGAAGTAAGCTCAATCGAATTTGTAGAAGCGACAGAAAATGTGCTTGCTCTAAAAGGGACGGGTGGTGTTTCACGCCAAGAAACAAGCCAACTTACTTTTAAACTTACCGATGCAATTGGTAATGTTGCGAAGCAAAAACGTTTAGATTTTCGTTTAAGCTCTACTAATGGTGGAATTTCACTCTCTGAAGTTACAGATGCAAGTGGTTTTTCTCATGCCAGCGTGTCAACTGACTCAGAAGGTTTAGCTCGAATTCAGATAAACTCTGGTTTTGTTCCACAAGCAGTGCGTGTACAAGCTTGTTATATTCCTGATGACCAAATCCCAGCAGATCAAAATGATAATGTAACTTGTTGGAAAGAGCTTTATGACGAATGTCTTCTAGATGAAGCAGACCGTGATAGCAGTGTTTCATGTCCTTCTGGTGAGCTTTCGTTGGTTTCATTAGATGAGCAAGTAACAAGCGTATCAGATCTTGTTTCAATCAGCTCAGGCTTACCTGATGGTAATAGCTTTACCGCAGGCCCGGAAATCATCAACATTGAAGCATTAAATTACATTGGTGATACCACAGATATTTCGGTTTATGTTGCAGATCACTTCAATAACCCAGTACCAGATGGGACTTCGGTTTATTTAACGACAGAAGGCGGCGCTGTAGGGACACTAGATGGTGAGGAGTTTAACCCTCAACTTGAATGTAACACGGTTGATGGTGCGTGCGTTGCACAGTGGCGCTCACAAAACCCGATTCCATTTAGCGAAGATAAATGGGGCAATAAAATCAATAGCACTAACCCAAAAACAAGTGCAATTAACTGCGACCTATATTTTGGTGTGGCAGCACCTTGTATGGCGGGTATTTTAAATGCTGCGTTTGATGATGATGGTGTACCTCTCGGTGCTCGCGCAACAGTACTTGTGACTGCAAAAGGTCAAGAGTCATTTATCGACATTAATGGTAATGGACTTTATGACAAAAATGAGTATTACAGTGGTTATGACTTACCTGAAGCGTCTGTCGATCATAATGAAAATGGCGTTTATGACGGTCTAGCTGCAATTTATGACCCAGTTACAGCAGCGGTCACTAAAGCTGCTGAAAACTGTCAAGAAGGTGATGCAAGCGACCCATGTAGTGCAACGAATACTAATGCAGGTCATACAGAAGAAAACTTCGATATTGACTTAAATGAGATGCATACACTTGCTGATGGTAAATACAATGGTCTTGAGTGCTCTGCAGCCGCGACAGATCCTGATGAAGACGCAACATTTGAGACTTTATGTACCAAAGAGCTTATTGATGTTCGTGACTCATTTGAGATTATTATGTCAGGAAGCTTTGCATACAGTCGTTTTGTAGTAACAAAAGATGAGCTACGTAACCGCTTTGCTGAAGCACTTGCTGAAACAACAGAAGACGATCCAACTGTATTTACAGATAATGCAATGCAACTTGCTGTGGATATTGAGAACTGTAATACAATTTATCGACAAGCAGATACGCAGTCAGGTGCTATTATTGCTCGTTTAGAAGCCACAGCGAATACTGACTACTGTGATTTAGGCTCAATTAACATTACTACCGCTGATTCAGGTAACCAGTTGTCAGCGCTGAGTTTTGAGCTTTATTTCTCTGATATTTACAACAACCCAATGCCTTCAGGCACCGCGGTTGCAATTAGTGCAGATAATGGTGATTATAGTGGTACATCTGGTTTTGATATTGGTAATACAAGCCAAACAACAGCGACTGGGGTTGCCCTTACGATTAGCCGTGAAGCTGATCCAAATGATAAAACTGATGGTTTCTTAACTGTTGAATTCACAACAGGTAAAGACAATGTATCAACTGCTACAATAGCAATAAGTGACGATGGCTAATTAAGTAGATAATTGTTTAAATTTAAAAAAATGCCAACCAGAAGGTTGGCATTTTTGTTGCTGTTCTATATATTCCCCTTGAAATTACCGCAAAACACCACATTGACTAAATTAGCAACAAAAATTGTTTAATTATTCACTCAATGAAGAAAAGTTTCTATTAAAAGCTTGTAACAATTGGTGTTTGTAGATATACCTATAAATATTCGTGCTCCAATGTTAAAAAATCATACTTATTTGTTTAATGTGATGGATATACATTTATAAGGGCAAAAAACTTTTAAAATACTCGGTCAGAAATAGGCAGCTATGGGCAAATCACTTGTAATTGTAGAGTCTCCAGCAAAGGCAAAAACAATTAATAAATACTTAGGTAACGATTTCATCGTAAAGTCCAGCGTTGGACATGTGCGTGATCTACCAACTTCAGGTTCAGGCAAAACGAAGACTGCAGCTACGAAAACGCCTGCTGAAGTTCGAAAAATGTCACCAGAAGAAAAAGCTGCCTATAAGAAGCAACGCGATTATAAAAATCTTGTTGCTCGCATGGGTATTGATCCTGAAAAAGGCTGGGAACCACATTACGAAGTCTTACCGGGCAAAGAAAAAGTTGTACAAGAATTAAAAAAACTTGCTGAAAACGCCGATAAAATCTATCTCGCAACCGATTTGGATAGAGAAGGGGAAGCCATTGCATGGCACCTTGAACAGATTATCGGCGGTGAACCTGAAAAGTATAAGCGAGTTGTTTTTAACGAGATCACTAAGAATGCGATTCAGCAAGCATTCGAAACACCAGGTGAATTAAACACTGACATGGTTTACGCACAGCAAGCGCGTCGTTTCCTTGACCGTGTAGTGGGTTTTATGGTGTCGCCATTACTGTGGGCTAAAGTGGCACGTGGCTTATCAGCCGGTCGTGTGCAATCTGTTGCAGTACGTTTACTTGTTGAACGTGAACGCGAAATCAAAGCATTTATTCCTGAAGAGTTCTGGGATATCCATGCTGATGTTAAAAATACAGAAGCAGCTTTACGCCTAGAAGTGACTAAACACGCTGACAAGCCTTTTAAGCCAGTTAATGAAGAGCAGGCGATGTCTGCCGTTAGTCAACTTGAAAAAGCTGACTACAAGGTCATTAGCGTTGAAGAAAAGCCTAGTAAGAGTAAACCAAGCGCACCATTTATTACTTCAACCATGCAACAGGCAGCAAGTACACGCCTAGGTTATGGTGTTAAGAAGACCATGATGCTGGCTCAACGCTTATATGAAGCAGGTCACATTACCTATATGCGTACCGATTCAACTAACTTATCGAAAGATGCGGTTGAAATGTGTCGTGATTACGTGACAGAGCAGTTTGGTGAGAAGTATTTACCGAAAGCACCGATTAGTTATAGCTCAAAAGGTAATGCTCAAGAGGCGCACGAAGCGATTCGTCCTTCTAGTGTTACTGTGTTGTCTGGTCATTTAGACGGTGTTGAAGCGGATGCTAAAAAACTCTACGAATTAATTTGGCGTCAGTTTGTTGCCTGCCAAATGGTTCCAGCAGAATACGATTTAACAACTTTAACGGTTGGTGCTGGTGATTATCAGTTAAAAGCAAAAGGCCGCGTGCTTCGTTTTGATGGTTGGACTAAAGTTCAGCCAGCTGTTCGTAAAAAGAACGAAGAAGATCAATCACTGCCTGCAGTTAAAGAAGGTGATGTACTGACCCTTGTTGAGTTAGATCCTAAACAACATTTTACAAAGCCACCCGCACGTTTTAGTGAAGCAAGCTTAGTTAAAGAATTAGAAAAGCGCGGCATCGGCCGTCCTTCTACGTATGCATCTATTATCTCAACGATTCAAGACCGTGGTTACGTACGTGTTGAAAACCGCCGTTTCTTCGCCGAAAAAATGGGTGAGATTGTTACAGACCGCTTAGTTGAAAACTTCGAAGATCTGATGAACTTTGATTTTACCGCTAAGATGGAAGGTCGTCTGGATGATATTGCTGAAGGTGAGCGTGTTTGGACACAAGTTCTTGATAAATTCTATGCAGACTTTTCAACTCAGCTTGAAATTGCCTCTGGCGATGAAGAGCGCGGTGGTATGCGCCAAAACCAAATGGTTGAGACTGATATCGATTGTCCGACTTGTGGTCGTAAAATGGGTATTCGTACTGCATCAACCGGTGTATTCTTAGGTTGTACGGGTTACAACCTGCCACCTAAAGAGCGTTGTACTACGACCATGAACTTGGTGCCAGGCGATGAAGCCATTGCGGCTGATGTGGAAGATGTAGAAACTGAATCTTTGATGCAAATGAAGCGTTGCCCAATCTGTGAAACGGCAATGGATTCATACCTGATCGACGAAACACGTAAATTACATGTGTGCGGTAACAATCCAGCGTGTAAGGGTTATATCGTTGAACAAGGTACCTTTAAAATTAAAGGTTACGACGGCCCAATTATCGAATGTGATAAATGTGGCTCAGATATGCAGTTAAAATCGGGTCGTTTTGGTAAGTACTTCGGTTGTAGTAATGAAGAGTGTAAAAATACACGTAAGTTACTTAAAAACGGTGAAGCCGCGCCACCAAAAGAAGATCCAGTTCATTTACCTGAACTTGAATGTGAAAAATCAGAAGCTTACTTTGTACTGCGTGATGGTGCATCGGGTATTTTCTTAGCTGCAAATACCTTCCCTAAATCACGTGAAACGCGTGCGCCAAAAGTGGAAGAATTAAAACGTTTTAGAGATCGTATTTCTGAAAAGTTTTATTACCTTGCTGACGCACCTGCAAAAGACCCTGATGGTAATCCTTCAGTTGTTCGTTACAGCCGTAAAAATAAAGAGCAGTATGTAATGAGTGAAGTAGATGGTAAAGCCACAGGCTGGACTGCTCACTACCAAAATGGCAAGTGGGTAGAAGAGAGCAAAAAGAAAGCCCCAGCTAAGAAAAAAGCGGCGGCTAAAAAGTAAATTTACATCTATCTTGATTATAAAAAGGGATTGCAATTGCAATCCCTTTTTTGTGCTTGTATGACACTGCGAATGTCGTTTTTTACCAATATTTGCTTTTAGGCTGTTGTTATTCTGTCATCAACATCAAGACAGGAGATTTAAAATGCAAACACGTTTATCACAACAGCAGCTATATTCACTCAACCCAGGACTTGTTAAACATTTAACTGGGCTCAGCGCACTGCCAGAAGATACAAATATAACCGCGAAGCTCGCTGATTTAATAAGACTAAGAGTGTCGCAAATTAATGGCTGTGGGTTTTGTCAGCATATGCATTCAGCAGAGCTGAGAAGCCAAGGTGAGCGTCAACAGCGACTCGATGTACTAGCCGCTTGGCGTGAAGTCCCTGTATTTTCAGAACAAGAAACTGCAGCACTCGCTTGGGCGGAAGCCTTAACAAATATCATTGATAAACATGTTGAAGACGATGTTTACAACCAAGTATCTGCTATCTTAAACGAAAAAGACATTGTTGTATTAACGGCGGTAGTACTTGAGATAAACAGCTGGAATCGCATAGTTAAAGCATTTCACTTTATCCCTGAGTTAACAGAATAAGGAATGGTCATGAAGTTTACACTCGCACCTAAAGTTAATGCGTTGGTGAATATCATATCAGCATGCGCCTTTTTCTTTGGGAGTACCTTATTTCTACCTGCATTTATAGAATATGCCACAGTGGGGGTGGTGTTATTCATGGTAGGTTCGTTATTATTTTTATTAAGTGCATTAGCTGATTATTACAGTCATTAAAAACAAAAAACCGGAGCGCACATCATTGTGTCATTCCGGTTTTTCTATATTCTAAGTAGGCGTAAAATTAGATTTGTACGTCTTTTACTTTTTTATAGCCTTCAGCTTCAAGCTCATCGTTTAAACATTTTAATACGTATGGCTTTAACTCTTCGTTGCTGATGTCATCATCTTTTGCCCAGTTTAAGCACATTTCAGTGTATTCTTTGATCATTTCAGCTGATGCTTCAGGTGCTTCGTTAGCGATTGCATTCGTTGCTGACACACTTAAAACAGGTGCCAAAATTAGTGCTAGCAATGCTTTTTTCATTTAATTATTCCTAATCAACAAAAGTAATTATTACCGGCTCAATTGCACAGTAATGGTGCGCAATGTGTATCTCACTTTGCTTGAGTGAATTTATAAACTAAATTTCAAAAAAAGATAACGAAAAATTTTTATCGTAAAGATAAGCAAAAAATAACCATTCTTTTGCTTCTAATGCTGGTAATCGTAAGGTCAAAACACGTATTATCGCGCTAATTTTAAAAGAAAAGTGAACTAACTTATGTCTGAACAAGTGACTCATTCAAAAATAAAGAAAGTACCAACCAAACTAGAGCAAGTTGTGGAGACTTTTATCTTTCGCTCGCGTTGGTTATTAGCACCATTCTTTATTGGCTTATTAGTCGCTGTGGTATTACTGCTGCTAAAGTTCTTTAAGTATTTATACAGTATGGCCTTAAATACGTTCACTGCGTCAAACCAAGAGCTTTTGGTAGGTATTTTGACTTTAGTTGACACTGCACTACTAGCAGGGCTTTTGCTTATCATCATTTTCAGTGGCTATGAAAATTTTGTGTCAAAGTTGAATATAGACAATCATGAAGACAGGCCTGTGTGGATGGGTAAAGTTGGTTTCTCGGGTCTGAAGATGAAACTGATAAGCGCTATTGTCGCTATATCGGCTGTGGAGCTTTTAAAAGTCTTTATTAGCTCGAACAACCATTCAACAGATGAGCTACTCTGGAAGGTGTTAATACATGTCACGTTTGTGGTGTCGGGGGTGTTGTTTGCGCTCACAGATTACATTAATAGTAAAACCATGAACCACTAATACCACGATTAGGAATAAAAAAGCCCTGCATTGCAGGGCTTGGTTTTTAACAACTGATTATTAATTCAGGGTTGCGTAAAAGCAACCGAACCCGGGCAGAGTGACTGTATTATTGTTTAATTCAGCTGTGTGATGAGATATCTCAGTATGCTGTGAAGACACAGAATCAGAGATTGTCAGTTCACTAGTTTGTGCACCTAAGTTGAATGCACAAAGCATTTTAGTGTCGTTAAGCGTTCTATAAAAAGCAAGCACTGGCTCTTGCGTTTCGATAAATTCAATATCGCCTTCTAACAATACGTTCTTATCTTTACGCCATGCCATAAATTCACGATAAGCATTCAAAATTGAATCTTTATCTTGATCTTGCGTATTTACGGCGACTGATTTGTGCGCATCGCCCACAGGTAGCCAAGGTTTTACTGTTGAGAAACCTGCTTGCTCAGCATCTGCTGCATTCCATGGCATTGGTGTACGACACCCGTCACGTCCTTTAAAGTTTGGCCAAAATGTAATGCCATATGGGTCTTGTAAGTCTTCAAATGCAACTTCAGCTTCACCTAAACCAAGTTCTTCACCTTGGTACATACAAACGCTACCACGTAACGAAGCAAGTAGGGCTGTTAGCATCTTACATTGCTGAGGCTCAATTTTTTCACCTTGACTCCAACGGCTAGCAACACGTTCAACGTCGTGGTTGCTAAATGCCCAACATGGCCAACCTTCGGTCATGCGCTGCTCTAAAGTGCTAACTGTAGTACGAATATATTCCGCGCTATAGTCGTTAGTAAGTAGCTCAAAGCTATAACCCATATGAAGTTTGTCACCACCTGATGTGTACTCAGCCATGGTTGCGAGTGAATCTTCAGATGAGATTTCTCCTAATGCAACTGTACCAGGGTACTTGTTTAGTAGGGCACGAATGTCCTGCATAAAACTAAGGTTTTCAGGTTGCGTATTATTGTAGTAGTGATACTGGAACGCATAAGGGTTGTCTTCGCTAAAGCCACGGCCTTGACGTTTCTCTGGTGGCTTAGCTGGATTATCACGTAATTGAGCATCGTGATAGCAAAAGTTAATTGCATCTAAACGGAAGCCATCAACGCCTTTCTTCAGCCAAAACTCAACATTATCTAATACTGCTTTGCGTACTTCAGGGTTATGGAAGTTTAAATCTGGCTGCTCAGCAAAGAAGTTATGTAAGTAATATTGACCACGACGCGGTTCCCATTGCCATGCAGGGCCACCAAAAATTGATAACCAGTTATTTGGCTGTGTGCCATCAGGCTTTGCATCAGCCCAAACGTACCAATCTGATTTGTCGTTGGTTTTATCTTCACGGCTATCAAGGAACCATTGATGTTGATCTGAGGTATGGCTCAATACCTGATCAATAATGATCTTAATATCACGTTGATGAGCTTGTGCGATGAGTTCATCAAAATCGTCAAGGTTACCAAACAATGGGTCGATATCACGATAGTCACTGATGTCATAACCAAAGTCTTTCATTGGTGATTTAAAGAAAGGCGAAACCCAAATAGCATCAACACCTAGGCTTTTAATATAATCAATACGATCAATGATACCTTTGATATCACCAATGCCATCGCCATTGGTGTCTTGGAAACTGCGCGGGTAAACTTGATAAATAACCGCACCTTTATACCACTGCTTTTGAGCCATGTTTTTCTCCATCGTGACACTCAGTGTATGTAAACTGTTAGGCAACCGTTAATGCAATATGTTGCCGGAATGTCAAAAGCATACGTGAAGGGTGAGATACTGTAAAAACTCTGCATACGTATGCACGCCAAATTCATCTTTGTTCTCAGTAAAATTTATTAACTTGATTTAAAAGTAAACAACTCGAATTTCTATCAATAAAATTTACCAATTAGGTTTGCTGGGTTTTAATTATGATCGCGAACGCCAGCTTGGTGCATAATATAGCTGGCTTACACCATAATGGTGCAGAGGCTATATTGGTAAGACCAATTATCATTGGTATAGACTAGTACCTTTTATGATTGCGTTAAGTCACCATTTTACCGAGATAAATGGCTTAGTACCTATTTGTGTAACCAAATTTGGGGCGAAAATATAGCGAAAATGTTTCAATACTATTAAATCACACAATAAAATTGATAAATCATTTATATTCATATGGTTATAATTCTATTTTGTAAAAATGTTGTTAATTTTCGTGGTGGTGGGCTACGCTGAATACGTATGCATAAATTTGTTAAGAAAATAATCAGAGCGTTAATATTCAATTCGACAACAAAATCAGTCAGCGAATTACAGCTATTATGTTAATGAATAACTGCAACACGTTGGCATTACAATTTGGGTAATGGGAAAACATCATGTCTATGTTCAAACCAAGTATATTAACTCTGGCTTTAACAGCCGCAGGTTTAAATAGCTTTGTAGCGTATGCTGCAGAAGAAGACCAAAAAGCAAAAAACGATAACGTTGAAGTTATCGAAGTAAAAGGTTTTCGTGGCAGTGTTGTAGAATCTATTAATACTAAACGCTTCACGCCTGAAGTCGTTGAGTCAATTTCAGCAGAAGATATCGGTAAATTGCCTGATTCATCAATTGCAGAATCAATCGCACGCCTTCCTGGTTTAACAGCACAACGTCTAGACGGTCGAGCTAGCCGTGTAAGTGTTCGTGGTTTCAGTGAAGACGAAAGTGCAACAACATTCAACGGTCGTGAGCAAGTTTCAATTGGCGACAACCGTGGCGTTGAATTTGACCTTTACCCATCAGAAATTATGAGTGGTGTAACGGTATATAAAACACCAAGCGCAGGCATTGAAGCAGAGGGTATTGCTGGTGTAATCGACATGCAAACAATTAAGCCTTTGAGTAAAGGTGAGCAAGTTATCATGTTCAATGGCCAGTACGAGCAAACAGGTTTTGATAAATTAAACCCAGACGGTGACGATAAAGGTTTCCGCGGCACGGTTTCGTACATTGATCAATTTGCTGATGATACAATCGGTGTTGCATTCGCTTACAACACGATGAGCTCACCTAATCAAGAAAAACGTTGGAACGCATGGGGTTACCCAGAGTTTACTGCTGATGATGGCAATACATACTCAATTCTAGGTGGTGCAAAACCGTATGTTCGTTCATCGACTTTGGAGCGTGACTCAGCAATGCTAGTTGTTGAGGCATCGCCTAACGATCGTTTAAATATGACGTTTGATGCGCTATATATCGATTTTACAGATAAACAAATCTTACGTGGTATTGAAATACCATTTGCATGGGGCCAAGGTTCAATCGATCCAAGTTCAGCAGTTGTTGATGCTGAAAGTGGTTTTATCACAAGCGCAGTAACAGAAGGTCAACGTGTTGTTGTTCGTAATGATTACCAAGAGCGTGATGCGGATTTAACTCAATTTGGTTTCAATGCAAAATACGATATCAGCGATGACTGGTCAGTTGAATTTGACGCAAGCCGCTCTGAAGTTGAACGTAAACTATGGAGTGTTGAAAGTTATTCTGGCACAGGTCGTGGTAACGATAGAGGTGTTGCAGATAATCTTGGCTATGAACTTGACGGCGGTAATACAGGTGCAAAATTTTCTCATGAACTTGATTACAGCGATTATGATTTAATTCAGCTCGGTGGCCCACTATCATGGGGCGCTAGCAAACCGCTTAATTTAAAGTATGGCTTAGTAGATGAAGAAGGAAATGATATTTCTGGCTACAAGGACCAAGCACAAGATGGTTTTATAAATGCTCCTGAGATTAATGATGAATTAAGTACGCTAAAGCTTGCGGCTAGTAAAGTGCTCGATAATGAATATATTAGCCGTGTGTCATTTGGTATGTCTTATCGTGACCGTGAGAAAACTAAATTTTCTGAAGGTTACTTTATGACACTTTCAGGTTTCTCACTTGATAACCCAGGAATGGTGGTTGTACCTGAGCAATATCGCTTAGGAACTGCTAGTCTCGACTTCATTGGTATGGGTGATATGATCGCCTATGACACTAACGCGCTGATCAAAGACGGCTACTACGACCTTTTCCAAGAAAGTTTAAATGATGAAAAACACAAGACTCAGTCTTGGACAGTACAAGAGGAAGTAACCGCATTCTTCGCTCAAGCTGACATAAATGCAGAGCTGGGGTCTATCCCTGTAACAGGTAATGTTGGTGTGCGTTATGTAAGAACAGAGCAGTCATCTCAAGGGTTTGCGTCAAGTGGCGCTACAGGCGTGGTTGTCGTATCACCAACAGACATCAGCCACGATTATAGCCACTTCTTACCTAGCCTGAACTTATCGTTTGCCATTGATGAAGAGCAAACTGTACGTTTTGGTGCAGCTAAAACGATTTCACGAGCTCGCTTAGATGAAATGAATGCATCATTAAGTGCTAGTTATGGGCAAGTTCCAGATGAGAATGGTAACTACTGGAGTGTATCAGGTGGTAATCCTACGCTTGAACCAAAAGAAGCAGTTGGTTTTGATTTAAGCTACGAAAACTACTTCCATGAAGAAGGTTACTTCGCTGCTGCATTTTTCTATAAAGACATTAAGCAATGGATTTTCGATGGTACTTATGAAATCGACATGAGCGGTGTAGCTGACCCGTCTACTGGTGAAATCCCTGAAACTTCAACAGGCACGGGCTCTGGTAAAGTCAATGGCGGTGGTGGTGATCTGTGGGGCTATGAGCTATCACTTGCATTACCATTCTCTATCTTTAGTGAGTCACTGGAAGGTTTTGGCTTAATCGCGAGTCACACAGGTGTTGAACAGGATATTACAGACCAAAATGGTAATGAGTTTGAGCTACCAGGTTTATCAGAACAAATTGATAGCTTAACAGTTTACTTTGAGCGTAACGGTTTCCAAGCGCGTACTAGCATGCGTAAACGTAGCGACTTTAAAGGTAATGTTAACGGGCTAGGCCTCGCTGCAACTCAGGTTGATATCGAAGGCGAAACAATTTGGGATGCTCAGATTGGTTATGACTTTAGCGAAGGCGGTGTTGAGAGCCTTGACGGTTTATCTGTAACATTCCAAGTACAGAACATCACAGAAGAGCCGTTCACAACTTTATCAGGTGATAATTCACTTCAAGTACGTGACTATCAAGACTACGGTCGTACATTCCTGTTAGGCTTCAGCTACAAGCTGTAATTAGCTAAAACAGCGATAGAAAATTGCCCTTGTGATTTGTTTTACAAGGGCTTTTTTATATCAGTGAGCTACACTCAATGAATTGAAATTGGCGTTAGGTGTACTATGGAAACAAAAAAAATAACCAAGGTCGTGATTGCCGGTGGTGGTACTGCAGGTTGGATAACCGCTGCATTACTTAATAAAGTGTTAGGAAAAGTGCTTGATATCACCCTGGTTGAGTCAGCAGAGATTGGCACTGTTGGTGTAGGCGAAGCAAGCATCCCACCTATTTTGCATCTAAATGGTGCGCTAGGCATTTCTGAAAAAGAATTTATTAAGGCTACTGGTGCCACGATTAAGCTTGGTATCGAGTTTGAAAATTGGCGCAGCCAAGGCCACAGTTACATGCATGCATTTGGTGAGATAGGTAAGGATTTTCCGTTTTGTGAGTTTTATCATTTTTGGCTAAAAGCAAATCAAGCTAATAATGCGCCTGATTTTTGGGATTTTTCACTTAATTATCAAGCTGCAAAAGCGCATAAATTTGCTCACCTCAAGCACATTCCTAACACTCAGTTGGCGGGCTTACATTATGCCTACCATTTTGATGCCACTCGTTATGGCGAATTTTTAAAGGAATTAGCCCAATCACGAGGCGTAAAACGCATTGAAGGCAAAATTGAATCGGTTAACCAATGCCATGAAAGCGGGTATATTCGCTCTTTGCTACTTAAAAATGGCGAGCAAATAGACGGCGACTTATTTATTGATTGCACCGGTTTACGTGCTTTATTAATAGAACAAACTCTTAATACCGGCTTTGAAGATTGGTCGCATTGGTTACCATGTGATAGTGCGATTGCGGTGCAAAGTGAATCAGCTTCTGATGCAATTCCTTATACACGTTCAATTGCAAGAGACTCGGGTTGGCAGTGGCAAATTCCATTACAGCATCGTGTAGGCAACGGCCTTGTGTATTCTTCGCGCTTCTTATCAGACGAAGCGGCAAAACAACAGCTCTTAGAAAACCTACCTGCTAAACCACTGACAGAGCCCCGCGTTATTAAGTTTAAAACAGGTCGTCGCTTAAAACAGTGGCATAAAAATGTAGTATCAGTTGGCTTATCAAGCGGATTTTTAGAGCCATTAGAATCGACCAGTATTCATTTAATTCAAAGTGCAGCCATTCGTTTAATTAAGTTTTTTCCTCATCAAGGTATTAAACAAAGCCTTGTGGATGAATTTAATCAACAAAGTAAAACAGAATTTGAGCGAATTCGTGACTTTATTATTCTTCATTACAAGATTACTGAGCGTGATGACAGTGCGTTTTGGCGCTTTTGTAAAGGCATGGATATTCCAAGCAGTCTTAAAAAGAAAATTGAGCTATTTAAAACCAGCGGAAAGCTCGTAAGAGAAGACGATGAGCTATTTGCCGAAGTTGCGTGGCAGCAAGTGATGATAGGGCAAGGGCTAATTGCAGAGGATCACCATCCATTAACTGATGCGTTATCAGACGAGCAATTAAATGAGTTATTTAGCAATCTAAAAACCTTGATTAATAGCACTGTCGAGCAACTGCCGAGGCACAGTCAATTCTTAGAAAAAGTACAAAATTAACTATGAAAACAACACGAACATTTTTAGCGTTAACGACCGCATTTACACTTTTTAACTCAACAGCAAGTTTTGCTATTACTGCGTCACCAGAAAACTGGTGGGTGGGCATGCAAAATGACTCGTTACAAGTCATGCTTTACGATAACAATATTGCTAACAAAACGTGGCAAATGATGCCTTATAAAGGTGTTGAGTTTAAAGGGGTGACAACAACGAATAACCCTAACTACGCGTTTTTAGATTTAACCATTAGCGATAATGCAAAGGCGGGAACACTGACTTTTAAAGCTAAAGATGGCACAGAATTTACTTACCCATTAAATACCCGTGATAAGCAAAGTGCCAATCGTCATGGCTTTACAAATAAAGATACGCTTTATTTAATCAATCCTGATCGCTTTGTAAATGGTGACCCAAACAATGACACCGTTGCTGGTATGAAGGAGCCTGCAAACCCAAGCTTTAAAGGTGGCCGTCATGGCGGTGACATTCAAGGTGTTATTAATAGCCTAGATTATCTTGAGAACTTAGGCGTGACTCAACTTTGGTTAACGCCGGTGCTTGAAAATGACATGCCAAGTTATTCTTATCATGGTTATGCTATTACTGACTTTTACAAAGTTGATCCGCGTATGGGCAGTAATTCGCTTTATAAAACCTTATCTGCAGAAGCGAAAGAGCATGGTATCGGCTTAGTGATGGACATGGTACTTAACCACTTTGGTTCATCGCATCAGTGGATGTCTGATATGCCTACTGCTGATTGGGTTAACTTTGATGGCAAGTTTGAAAACGGTAAAAATGCAACCAGTCACGCCAGACAAACAATCCAAGACCCTCACGCAAGCAAATACGACAAACGTCAATTTAACGATGGTTGGTTTGTTGAGTCTATGCCTGATCTAAATCAGCGCCAGCCGTTACTATCAACGTATTTGATTCAAAATGCCATTTGGTGGATTGAATACGCCAACTTAAGCGGCATTCGTGTTGATACCTACTCATACTCAGATAAAGCATTTTTAGCCGATTGGACTAAAGCGATTATGACCGAGTATCCAAACTTTAATATTGTTGGCGAAGAGTGGACAACCAACCCGGCTATTGCATCTTATTGGCAGCGTGGCAAAGTCAATCAAGATGGTTATACCTCTGATTTACCAAGTGTGATGGACTTTTCATTACAAGAAGCGCTGATCCAAGCACTCAACGAAGAAGAAAGCTGGAATACAGGTTGGGTAAAAGTGTACCAATCGCTAGCGAATGACTTTTTATATGCTGATACAGATAACATTTTAGTGTTTGCTGATAATCATGACATGAGCCGTGTTTACACTGAGCTTGGTCAAGACCTCGCAAAAACAAAATTAGCCATGACGCTGCTGTTAACAACTCGTGGTATTCCACAAATTTATTACGGCACAGAACTGTTACTTGATAACACACCAAGTAATGACCACGGTGATATTCGCATTGACTTCCCGGGTGGGTTTAAAGGTCAAAAAGCGAATGCCTTCACAGGTAAGTGGCTTTCAGCTGATCAGCAAGAGATGTTAGCTAGCATGAAAAAACTGCTTAAGCTTCGTCAAGAAAAACCAGCGTTAAGCGAAGGTCGTTTAATGCATTTTTCACCCAAGCAAGGCGTGTATAGTTATGTGAGAGAACACAATGGCCAAACTGTATTGGTTATTCTTAACAAAAACCAACAAGCCATTGGTTGGGATTTAAGCTACATGCAAGAAGTGCTGAAAGGTAATAATAAAGGACGCGATTTAATCAGTGAAAAACGCGTTGATCTTGCAGCGACAATCCGCTTAAAAGCTATGCAAGCACGCTTAATCGAGCTTGAATAATTGCAACTAATAGGCTGAATACGTATGCATTTACTGTCCGTATGCAGCCCTTAACATTAGTATGAACTGATATTTACAGAAAAATGAAGTAATGATGACAACATACAAACTAACTGCGTTAGTAGTGGCTTCGGTTTTAGGTTTAACTGCCTGTGGTAACGATGCGCCAGTACAGCAGAACACGCAACAGCAACAATCAGAATCTAGCCAAGCAGCTATCTCTAAGCCTGTGGTTTACCAAGTATTCACTCGATTATTTGGTAACACTAACACCACCAATAAACCGTGGGGCACATTAGAAGAAAATGGGGTAGGTAAATTCGCTGATTTTAATGATGCAGCATTACAAGGCATTAAAGAGCTAGGAACAACACATGTTTGGTACACTGGTGTACCGCGTCATGCTTTAGTAACTGACTATACCGAATACGGTTTGTCACAAGATGACCCTGATGTTGTAAAAGGCCGTGCAGGCTCACCTTATGCAGTGAAAGACTATTACGATGTTAATCCTGATTTAGCAATTAACCCTGAGCGCCGCTTAGAAGAGTTTGTAGAGCTAATTAATCGTACTCATAAGCACGGTATGAAAGTTGTTATTGATATTGTGCCAAATCACGTAGCGCGTAATTACGAGTCAGTCGCCAAGCCTGAGGGCGTAAAGGATTTTGGTGCTGAAGATGACACGACGAAAACCTATGCTCGCGATAATAACTTTTACTATGTAACAGGGCAGTCATTTCAAGTGCCTACCAGCGATAGCTACCAAGTGTTAGGTGGTAACCCGCATCCTCTTGCTGATAATCAGTTTGCCGAAACCCCAGCAAAATGGACGGGTAATGGGGCCCGTGCCGCTAAACCTGACATTAATGATTGGTACGAAACAGTTAAAATCAATTACGGTGTGAAACCAGACGGTAGCTACGACTTCCCAACACTACCGGATGATTACGCTGATAAAGATTACCGTGCGCACTACGCCTTTTGGCAAGATAAAGATCTACCAAATAGCTGGTATAAATTCCGCGATATCGCGCTTTATTGGTTAGATAAAGGTGTCGATGGCTTCCGTTATGATATGGCCGAGATGGTGCCTGTTGAGTTTTGGAGCTTTTTAAATTCATCAATCAAGATGCAAAAAAGCGATGCCTTTATTTTGGCTGAGGTATATAACCCAACGCTTTACCGCCCATATATCCAACAAGGTAAGATGGATTACCTTTACGACAAAGTCGGTTTTTACGACACGGTTAAAGCTGTGATGCAAGGCAAGCAATCAGCGGATACTATTTTCGATATCCAAAGCCAAGTGGCTGATATTGAACAGCACATGCTGCACTTTTTAGAAAACCATGATGAGCAACGTATTGCTAGCCCAGATTTCGCTGGTAGTAGTGAAAAAGGTAAGCCAGCGATGGTGGTATCTACATTGATGTCGCGCTCGCCAACCTTACTTTATTTTGGTCAAGCTGTCGGTGAAGATGGCTCTGAGGACGGTGGTTTTGGCGACCCAACGCGTACCAGCATTTTCGATTATATGGGTGTACCTGCGCATCAAGCATGGATGAATAATGGTAAATTCGATGGCGGTTCGCTTTCAAAGCAGCAAGCTGATCTTCGCGCTTACTACACCAAGTTGATGTCGTTAAACACACTTCCTGCCATTGTTGGTGGTGACATGCAAGCGGTTGAATTGACAGGCTCAGAGCAAGTTATTGCGTTCACACGTAAGCTAGGCCAACAACTAGTGCTTGTAGTAAGTAACTTTTCAGAAAACCAACAAAATGTTGAGCTTACTCTTAACCAAGCGTTGTTACCTAAGCTTAACCACAGTGGTTTAACGTTTACTGATAACCTAGAAAATCATGCCGACATTGTGATTCCTGAGGCATCTACTAAGGCGCCAATTCAATTACAACTGAACGGCTTAAGCAGTGCAGTATTTACCTTAAAGGCTGACTATGAATAATAACAAACCAACGCTAAGCTTTTGGCAAATATGGAATATGTGTTTTGGATTCTTAGGGATCCAATTTGGCTTTGCATTACAGAACGGTAATGTAAGCCGTATTTTTCAAACCTTAGGTGCCAATGTAGATGATATTCCAATCCTGTGGGTTGCAGCACCATTAACAGGCCTTATTGTTCAGCCGATCATCGGTTATTGGAGTGATAAAACATGGAGTAAGTTAGGCCGTCGTCGTCCGTTCTTTTTCTATGGGGCTATTTTAACAACGTTATCGTTATTCATTATGCCTAACTCACCAAGCCTGTGGATTGCGGCGGGTATGTTATGGATCATGGATGCGTCAATTAACGTAACTATGGAGCCATTCCGTGCTCTTGTCAGTGATAACTTACCGAAAAAGCAACGTGCAACTGGTTATGCAATGCAAAGCTTCTTCATTGGTGTTGGTGCGGTTGTCGCGTCTGCATTACCTTGGATGATGACTAACTGGTTCGATATTGCCAATACTGCACCTGCAGGGCAAATTCCAGATTCTGTAAAATTCTCGTTTTACTTTGGCGCAGTAGTATTAATTATTGCTGTGTTTTGGACTGTCTTTACTACTAAAGAATATCCACCAGAAGAACTTGAAAGCTTTCATGAACAAGAGCAAAGCGATGACTCGGGCGATGTTCAAAGTGATGTAAACTTTAACAAAGGCGCTGCAATCTTTACGGTTCTTGGTCTAGTAGTACTTGGTATTGTTACGGGTCTATCGCTTGAAAAAGAGCTTTATTTACTTGCTGGTGGTTTGATTAGCTTTGGTGTTATTCAATTTATTGCTGGTGCTTTAAAGGCTAAAAACGCAACCAGTGGTGGCTTTTATCAAGTTGTGAATGATGTATTCACTATGCCAGAAACGATGAAACAATTGGCTTGGGTACAATTTTTTAGCTGGTTCTCATTGTTTGCAATGTGGATTTACACCACATCGGCAGTAACTAGCTTCCACTACGGCAGCAGTGATACAAGCTCTCTTGCCTACAATAACGGTGCGGATTGGGTTGGTGTATTATTTGCCGCTTACAATGGTTTTGCTGCCATTGCAGCACTGTGTATTCCGGTTATCGTTAAAAAAGTAGGACTAAAAATGGCTCACGCTATTAACCTAGTGCTAGGTGCATTGGGTCTGGTCAGCTTCATTATTATCAAAGATCCAAGTTTACTGATCTGGCCAATGATTGGAGTAGGGTTTGCTTGGGCGTCAATTCTATCTTTACCATACGCAATGTTAAGTACCTCAGTACCAAGTAAAAAAATGGGTGTGTACATGGGTATCTTTAACTTCTTTATTGTTATTCCGCAGCTTTTAGCGGCAAGCGTATTAGGCCTAATTTTACGTCACTTTTTTGATAATCAACCGATTTATGCGTTAGTGCTAGGTGCAGTGTCATTCGTACTAGCAGCGGTCGCTGTACTGCGCGTTAAGCAACAATAATAAGGACACACCATGAAAAAATTTAATCTCATTACAGCAAGCTTGTTAGTGTTAGGTTTAACAGCTTGTAGTTCAGAACAATCAGCTAATACAGCAGTTGAGCAGGTGTCTGCACCAGGAGCACCGGGTGTTGAGCCTTTTTGGGCATACTCTGGTAAAACGGGGATTGGTACCTCTTACGAGCAATACCAAGATGGCCACTACAGCGACGCAGCTGCTACCGGCAAAGTATCAAAAGTTTGGTTTTCAATCGCGAAAGGCATGATCACCGAAACCATGTTTGGTTTAATTCACCAAGCACAAATCAAAGATATGCAGTTTGTTGTAGTTGGTAAAGACTTTACCGTTACAGAAAACGATGATCTCGATGTAAGCATTGATTATTTATACAAAGACGACGCTGGTCGTCCATTATCGCTTGCTTACAAAGTAGTAAGTAAAGATAAACAAGGTCGTTTCACTTTAGAAAAACATATCTTTACAGATCCAAACGGCCAAACATTGTTTGTTCGTAGCGTATTTAATACTGAACTTGAAGGTGTGAAAGCCTACGTTAATGTGAACCCTTACATTGATAACAACGGTTTAGACGATTTTGCAAAAGTAACTGATAAGGGTCTAGTTGCTTGGCAAGATGATAACTTTTTATCTTTACAAGCCGCTCAACCATTTAAGCAAGCAAGCGTTGGCTTTACGGGTGTAAGTGATGGCTTAAAAGAGTTAGAAGCATCGCAATCATTATCAACGACTTACCAAAGTACTGGTGATAAGTCGGGTAATGTAAGCTTACTTGCAGAGCTTGGTGAAGTATCAAAAAACACCACCTTTGATTTAGCTTTAAGCTTTGGTAACTCTGAAGCTGCAAGCTTAAAAGAAGGTCAAGCAAGTTTAAATCAAGGCTACCAAAAAGTACTTGCTGCATATAACGGTGAAGGTGTTGCAATTGGTTGGCAAGACTACTTAGCAAGCCTTGAACCTTTGAGCACATTAACTAACAGCACCGCAGATAATGGAAAGTTGCTTTATACCAGCGCCATGGTATTAAAAGCGCAAGAAGATAAAACTCATGCCGGTGCTTTAATTGCGTCACTTTCTAACCCTTGGGGTGAAACGGTGTCGGCAAAAACAGGTTCTACTGGTTATAAAGCGGTTTGGGTACGTGATTTCTATCAAGTAGCAATGGCATTTATGGCCATGGGTGATACACGTACCGCAAAAACGGCGTTTGAATATCTAGAAAAAGTACAAGTAACAGATAACACACCAGGCAATGGTGGTGACACAGGTTGGTTCTTACAAAAGACTCATGTTGATGGTGAGCTTGAGTGGGTAGGTGTTCAGCTTGACCAAACAGCAATGCCAATTATGTTAGCGTGGAAACTACATCAAGCTGGCGTTCTTAGCGATCAAGAGCTGACAGATTGGTATGGCAAAATGTTAAAACCAGCTGCTGATTTCTTAGTTGATGGTGGCCTTGCGAAAATTCTTTGGAATGACACACAAATTACACCGCCAGCAACGCAACAAGAGCGTTGGGAAGAACAAAATGGTTTTTCACCATCAACAACGGCTGCGGTTGTTGCAGGCCTAGTTACAGCTGCTGATATTGCTAAAAAAGCAGGTGACACTAAAAATGCAGAGCGTTACCTAGCAACGGCTAAAACGTACAATAGTGAAATTGAAAGTACGATGTTTACGACTCAAGGTAACCTTAAGTCTGAAAACAGCGATGGTGAATATTTCATTCGTATCGGTCAAGACAAAGATCCAAACTCATCAACCACACTTAATGCCAATAACGGGCGTGAAGGCTTTGATAAAAAGCAAATCCTTGATGGTGGATTCTTAGAGCTTGTACGTTATGGTGTTCGTGATGCACTTGCGCCAAGCATTGTAAAAACATTACCAGAGTACGATGACGAAACCTTAGTCGATAATCTGCAAGTGCGTTACACCTTTAATTTTGCTGATGGCTCGGGTTCATTCCCAGGCTACCGCCGCTATGGTAACGATGGTTACGGTGAAGATGAAGTGACAGGTAATAACTATGCCGAAGGTGGCAATAACACCCCTGGTCAACGTGGTCGTGTATGGCCGTTTTTTACAGGTGAACGCGGTCACTATGAAATCGCCGCTGCAAACGCAACCAACAGCCTTGATGCGATGAAGCAACAAGCGATTAAAGACACTTATGTAAAAGGTATGGAAGCATTTGCCAATGAAGGCATGATGTTACCTGAACAAGTTTGGGATGGCGTAGGCAACAATAAAGCAGGCTATCAGCTAGGTGAGGGTACAAACTCAGCCACACCACTGGCTTGGACTCACGCTGAATACATTAAGTTACTCCGTTCAGTGAGCGATAAACATGTATGGGACCATTACCCAGTTGTTGAAGACGCATTGAAGTAAAAACTTATTTAACATGCCCAATATTTATTGGGCATGTTGCTTTTGGCAAAAGGAAAAATAATGTTAAAAAGAATGGCTTTATGTGCTCTATTAGCGGTAAGTACGCAAAGTAAAGCGGATGATTACTTGCTTTACTTTATGGGTGGCCAATCAAATATGGAAGGATTTGGCTTTAATAAAGATTTACCCGCGCAGTATAAAAAACCAGTTGAAAATACCTTACTCTTTTTTGGTAACCCTGTTGCTGATGATGCATTAAATGGTGGTAAAGGTGTTTGGACTAATTTAATGCCTGGCTTTGGAACAGGCGCTAGATCGACAGATCATTCAATTATTTTATCTGAAAGATTTGGTCCTGAATTGAGTTTTGGTAAACGCTTATCTGAGCTTACAGATAAGAAAATAGCCATTATTAAATATGCACGTGGAGGCTCATCTATTGCGCTTGGGGCATCTGGCTTTGGTACATGGGGGCAGAACTATGCTGACAACACTAAGATTAACCAATGGGATAACTTTCAAACTACCGTAAGAGCTGCGTTAGCTAACAATGATATAGATGGTGATGGTGAAGCCGATACTTTAGTCCCAGCAGGGATCATTTGGATGCAGGGTGAGGCAGATGCCTATCATGAGCAAGCATCTAAGGTTTATTTAGCTAATTTAACAAGTCTGATGAATGATATGAAGATGACTTTTGGCAATAAAGAGTTACCAATCATACTTGGCAGAATAGAAGACTCTGGTAAAACACCCCAAACACGAATGATGCCATATATTGAGAGTGTATGGGATGCTCAGGAAAAGTTCGTTAAATCAAATGCTAATGCTCATTTAGTTGCCTTTGATGAGCCTGTCGAATTCATTGAGGATAAATGGCACTATAAAAGTAATTACTATATAAAACTAGGTAACCTTTTTGCAGAAAAAGCAGCCGAAACATTAGCTAAGTAAGCTTCTTTTAAATAACTACTTAAATAATTAAACCGCCGAATTAACCTCGGCGGTTTTTTGTTTTGCACTTTTTTACAATTTAATTGTGCTTTCCTTATATAGGTACGTTAAGATAGCTTAACATTAATTCAGTAAACAAAAGCCATTACTATTTGGTGTAATTTGTAGCTGAACAATTAATTCAGGGAAGGTGCAAATATGTTCAAGGCTTTATCTACTTTGTTGGGTGTTGGTTTATTGTGTTCTTGTGCAATAAATACAAACGTGGGTGAGTATGTGCTTGGTGATGTTGAAACTTCAGTCCGAGGTCACAATGTTGAAGTATTTACAGAACGCCAATTAGTGAGCCACAGAGCAACATTTCTTGGCCAGGTTTCGAGCTATTATTGCCAATTAGAAAGTGATATGCATTTACCACAAGCGGGTCCGTTTGATGATATTAATGGTTCTAGAAGTCAACTCCAAGACACTCTTAAAAGTAAAGTACAGCAAAGGGGTGGCAACGCGATTGTATTTGGACAGTGTTATATCAGTGCTCATGCAGATACTGATTGCCAAAAAGCGCTGAGTTGTGAAGGGTTTGCGTACCAAGTTGAATATTAAAAACTTTTACTATTTCCATCTCGTTACTTAAGGTCTGGACTGTGGCGAATTATCCTAACGCTATCCTAGGTTTGATGTTACTTTTTCATGCTTCTATTACCAGTTGTGCTGAACTTAAACCCTTCACTACAGATGGTTGCAGCTCTTTTCCTGATGGAACAATAGAACATAAAAACTTATGGTTGGCGTGCTGTACAGCCCATGATCTTGCATATTGGCAAGGGGGGACTTTCAAGCAACGTGAGCAAGCTGATATAGATTTAAAAGCGTGTGTTGCACAAGTAGGTGAGCAAGAAATTGCAGTATTGATGCTTGCCGGTGTTAGAGTGGGTGGAACACCTTTTTTACCTACTAGCTTTCGCTGGGGTTATGGCTGGCCATACCCTAAGCTTTATGGTGAACTAACAGAGCAAGAGCGCTTACAAGTTGAAAGTCGTCTAGCTGAGCTTAAAACTAAATAACCTATAGCTATCTAAATTCTTTACAGGTTTTTGATGCATCGTTGATCACAGTTGCTTCAGCGCTTTTGGCAAAACGTGATGACATGTAAAGACCTAATTGATGGTCGGGCATTTTAATGCGTGTAATGCCATTAAAGCGGTGAGGCTCAATATCTTTTGCAATCACAGCAGGAAGGGCTGTTATACCAGCTCTGTTCTTAGCCACAAAATCAACGGCTTGTTGCCATGTACTGACTTGATGTTCATGGCTTATCGATTCATTTTTATCAATGCCTAAATATTTAAGCATTAAGGTACGTGCCCCAGTTCCGCGTTTATAGACGATACCATTTTAGTTTGCCTGTCTGCGTAAATTCTCGATACTCAAGTCTGGGTTAGTACTGTGGCTGATTAACTCATATCCAACTTGATAAATTGTTGCTGAGCGAGTCGCAAATAGATCTCTCTGTGGTAACGATAAAAGAGGCATGGCAATATCTACTTCATTGTTTTGCAGCATTTTAATATGCCGTGCTTGCGGTACAGTGATTACGTCGTAGTTGCTATCAAGTTGATTGATAACGCAGCTATAGGCTGATTTTAATTCACCGTTAAATTGTTTGCGTGAGTACTTTAATGACTCGCCATTTTCACTTGATACACCAATAAGCACTTTAGCGGAAATTGAATGACTGAGTGAAATACTCATTAGAGCGAATAAGGTAAATAAAAAACGTAATAAATCCATTTATTAAAACATAATGTGGTAAGAGGTGAGTAATTTAGCAATGGCTACTCATAAATACAATATGGTTGCTGGAGCCAAAGCAGTGTGATTAATTTTACATATCAGCTTGCTGACTATTTCTTACTTTAAAACAATGAAATAAAGAGATTTTTGCTCAGTTAAGCTGAAACTACCGCTGCTAAAATCATGTAGCATTTTGTAGCTTACAGATGAACTATCGAAAGATAAATTAAGAGCTCTGATTGTTCATAACATTGGCTGGGTTCCTAAAATGGAAGATAGGTTATTCACTTACAAAATTACAGGGCATTACCGATATAAACCCTAACATTCACATTAGGCTTCAATTAGTTACCACTTTAATATACATTTAAGATATCGTTTGTACCTCAATTGGGTTTAGTTTAATTTTAACTTATAAGGGATTTATATGAAAAATGTTAGTAAATGCATTGCTAGCTTATTGTTGCTACTTCCGACGACTATTTTTGCTGCTCAAGAAGTTGTGATTGAAAAGTCAGATAAATTTACCGAACTGTCAAAAGGCTTAAAGGTAAGTGTTAGAACTGGCCCTACAAAAAATGCCAAAATTTATGACTTTTCGACCAAAAAAATAACCATCAACGATGAGCATGGTGCGCCTTTTCAACGTTACTATTTGCAAATTGCCACAGCAGATAAAGAATGGGCTAAAGACATCATTACGTTTGATGATAAAACAAATACAATTGACTTAAATGCACTACTTTTTGGTCAATTGGTAGACACTTCTGAACTGAAGAAATTAGACTCAGCGCATGCTTTTTCTTTATATAATCGCCTTGAAAGTATCCTCTCGGAAGAATACGGAACATTTGAACAGGTTTATAATAATGGCCTTGCTGACTATTTAAATTATATGTCGATAGACGCCGGTTTTGAGAATTACATAGTAAGAACCGGGGGAGCGGGCGATAAACTCACAGAATCACTAAAAGAAATAAAGATGCCGCCTCTTGTTGAACACCAACAATTAATAAGTGAGTTTATTAAGGCTGTAAATCAAAAAGACAAAACATGGTTGTTGGCACAGCAAAGACCTAATTCCTCACAGCGAGACTCGGGAATTTATGCGCGCGGTCTAAACGTGCTGTTTGAGTATTTTGATAGCATAGGTAACCCTACAAAGTTTAATATTACCCGAGAAACACAAGGTCGCTCTTATGACCTTAATTCTAATAAATACTTTATTGTTGAATTACTTGAGCACAAAGGCCGAAGAGAAAAAATAGAGATGGAGTTTATGTTTGTAGATACTTATGGTGGCCGTTTCATTGCTGAATACGACATTACAGGTGTTCGTTTTCGTTAAGTAACGGGTTAAGTAAAGTTGAAAAGCCGCAAGTTACGAAAACGTGCGGCTTTGATATTTCTTCGTTATAGCCCTGCTTTTTTAGCGCGAGCAGCGTGTAGCTTTTTATAGCTTTCGATTAAACGAAGGTGCCTGTCTAAGCCCTCAAGCTTCATGCTGGTTTCTGTTAAACCATAGAACATAACATCGCCGTTGATTGAGCCAACGACTGCATCCATCGTTTCTTGACCAAACATACGGGTGAAGCTATGAATGTAATCTTCAATTTCTAGGTCATCGCTGAGTGCGACTTCCAATGTTGCATGCATTGCTTGGTAGAATAGGCCGCGTTCAACAATGGTATTGTCGTTATACTGTAAGAATGCTTCAACAAGCTCCATTGCTGCTTCTAAATCACCAAGTGCTAAGTAAATAAGTAGCTTCAGCTCAAGAATCGTTAGCTGACCCCACACTGTGTTTTCATCAAACTCAATACCGATTAAGGTGATGATATCTATGTAGTTATCTAGTTCACTTTCTTCTAAGCGCTCAACTAAATCAGCAAGTTGATCTTCTGATAAACGATGCAGGTTTAAGATATCCTCGCGGAAGTTAAGTGATTTATTGGTATTGTCCCAAATCAAGTCTTCCACAGGATAAACTTCTGAGTAATCAGGCACTAAAATACGACATGCAGTACCAAGGTCTGAGAACTCAGCAATGTAAGCTTCTTTACCTAAGCTTTCTAAAATACCGAATAAGCTCGCTGTTTCTTCTTCATTGCTACCTGAGAAATCCCATTCAACAAAATCATAATCGTGCTTAGCGCTGAAGAAGCGCCATGAGATCACGCCAGTTGAATCAATGAAGTGCTCTACAAAGTTTTCCGGTTCAAAAACTGCCATACTATTGAACGTTGGCTTAGGTACATCGTTTAAGCCTTCGAAGCTTCTGCCTTGTAATAACTCAGTTAAGCTGCGCTCTAATGCAACTTCAAAGCTTGGGTGCGCACCAAAAGAAGCAAATACACCGCCTGTTTTAGGGTTCATGAGTGTTACGCACATCACTGGGAACTGACCACCTAGCGAGGCATCTTTTACTACAACAGGGAAACCTTGTTCTTCAAGACCATTAATACCCGCAACAATACCTGGGTACTTGTTTAAAACCTCTTGAGGTACGTCTGGTAAAACAATTTCTTGCTCAATGATTTGGCGCTTAACTGCACGCTCAAAAATTTCAGATAAGCACTGTACTTTTGCTTCGGCAAAGTTGTTACCAGCACTCATACCATTACTTAAGAATAAGTTTTCAATTAGGTTTGAAGGGAAGTAAACCGTTTCACCGTCTGACTGGCGAACATAAGGAATAGAGCAAATACCACGTTCTTTATTACCAGAGTTAGTATCGATTAAGTGTGAGCCACATAGCTCACCATCTGGATTATAAATTTCACGGGTATAATCATCTAATATGCCCTCTGGTAGAGAGTCATCATCAGTCAGAGCAAACCACTTTTCATTTGGGTAATGAACAAACTCGCTATTGGCAATGTCTTCGCCTAAGAACTGATCGTTATAGAAGAAGTTACAGTTTAAGCGCTCAATAAACTCGCCTAAAGCTGAGCATAGCGCGCTTTCTTTCGTTGCACCTTTACCATTGGTAAAACACATTGGTGAGGCTGCATCACGAATATGAAGTGACCATACATTTGGCACAATATTACGCCAAGAAGAGATTTCGATTTTCATCCCTAACTCTTCAAGGATGGCCGTCATATTTGCGATGGTTTCTTCAAGGGGTAAGTCTTTACCTAAAATAAAGGTATTACTGTCATCACCTGGTTTTGCCATCAACATTGCTTGCGCGTCTGCTTCGATGCTTTCAACAGTATCGATTTTAAATTCTGGGCCAGTTTGAATAACACGTTTTACTGTACAACGCTCAACAGAACGTAAAATACCCGTGCGGTCTTTCTCAGAAAGGCTTTCTGGTAACTCAACCTGAATTTGGAAAATTTGGTTATAGCGGTCTTCTGGATCAACGATATTGTTTTGTGCAACACGAATACCATCTGTCGGGATATCGCGTGAATTACAATACACTTTAATAAAGTAAGCCGCACACAATGCAGAAGATGCTAAGAAGTAATCGAATGGACTTGGTGCAGTACCATCACCCTTATAGCGAATAGGTTGGTCTGCAATGACAGAGAAATCATCAAACTTGGCTTCAAGCCTGAGGTTGTCGAGAAAATTAACTTTAATTTCCATTAAAAAATTCCACCTTTGTGCGCGTTGTTATCTAAAGCTTTGTTTGCCAGATAAGCGTTTTCAACATAATAGGCGTAATTATCTGCTTTTTCGAAGTAATAGTCTTGGGTAAATCGAAAAAAAACTGATTTTAATGCAATAAGTTTCTGGTTGGGTAAGGAGGAGGCGATAACAAAGCTGTCATCGCTAAAAATTAAACACTCGAACCACGAATAATTAAACGCGGAGGTAAAAGGGTATTCTCTACATCTTCACCACGAATAAGTTTGAGCAGGTTATCGACCAACATTTGTCCGGCGAGGGTGGTGTCTTGCTGTACGGTGGTAAGTGGTGGGTTTACAAAGCTGGCAACAGCAATGTTATCAAAGCCAACAACATGTACATCATCAGGAACCTTGATTTTCGCTTCTTTCAAGGCGCGAATAGCACCAATAGCAATAAGGTCACTGGCGGCAAACAATGAGTTAAAGCGAATGTTATTTGCTATGAGGGAACGAGTCGCGTGATAGCCTGATTCTTCAGTTGAAATCGCATTTGCCATCTTACGTTCGTTTAAAGCCACGCCTTTGGCTAAGAAAGCATCTTTAAAACCTTGGTAGCGAGCAAAAAATTCAGGGCTATGATCAGAAGCATCACCAATAAATGCACAGTCGGTTCTACCTGTTGCGAGTAAATGTTCTGCTGCTAATTTACCACCGCCGTAGTTATCGCAGCTGACTGTTAAATCTGGGCGGTTATCTACGCTTGCACCCCAACAGACAAACTTAGTGTGTTGGTCAATTAAGGTTTTAAATTTAGGTTGATAATCGAGGTAATCACCATAACCAAGCAGTATTAAGCCATCTGCACGGTGGCTGTCTTCGTAATCGGCTTGCCAATCAGAGCTGCTCGACTGAAACGATACCAGTAAGTCGTAGCCTTCTTTTGCACAAGCTCTTGTAATACTGCCCAGCATCGCCAAAAAGAAAGGGTTTATTTGTGATTCATCCGAAGTGGGATCTTCAAATAATAACAGGGCGAGGGTGCTACTTTGTTGAGTTCTTAAGTTACTGGCATTTTTATCAACTTTATAGTTGAGTTGTTTTGCTACCTCATGAACACGTCGACGCGTTTCTTCGTTGACCAAAGGGCTATTTCGCAGCGCGCGAGACACGGTTGACTGCGACACACCCGCATAATGTGCAATGTCAAAAGATGTCGCCTTACCTTTCATATGGTTACCAAATAACAGAAGTAGTAATTGCCATTTTCGGCTATTTAATATTTTTTTCAAGCTATTTGTGACAAGTGGCGTGTGTGTGGCTGTTCTGTACACAGCTAGGCATTTTTTATGCGTATATAAATGCTTTTTCGATACTTAATACGCAGGTTTTATCAATAAATACGTATGCATGCACAAATAATGAAAATTTTTATTGATCCTAATCTGACACCGGTGTCATAATGTCACTGTTTTATCATTTTGTTGTCAAAACGTATTTGGCTGCCCATTCATTTGGGCAGCATTTTTTTAATACAAAAGATAGCTTCTTTGAGGCAATGACCCAAAGTTTAGCAGACACAGTGGCTTTGCCATTGAAAACTAGAAAAATAAGCGGCAACTAGCTTAGACAAATAGAGAAAACATCATGAACACACAGACAACTACAGAATTCGCTCCTATTCTTGTTGCCGATATCGGCGGCACTAACGCTCGTTTCGCTTTAATCACTGACTTTAATGCACAAACTAACCAGTTTGTTATCGAGCACAATTTAACTTTTCCAAGTGCTGACTTTGGCTCTTTAGAAAGTGCGATAAATCAGTACTTCAGCCAAATTTCGTTTCCAAAGCCAAGCCGTGCATGTTTAGCAGTAGCTGGCCCGATCAAAGCAGGCCAAGTTCACTTAACAAACCTTGGCTGGCACTTTAACGTTGCAGATTTAAAAGCTGAGTTTTCATTTGAGCAACTCGAAGTAATCAACGACTTTGCAGCATTTGCCTATGCAGCACCTTATTTAGATGATTCGCAAAATATGGCTGTTAAAGCAGGCCAGGCTGATGAAAATGCGAATATCGCAGTTATGGGGCCAGGTACAGGTTTTGGTGCTGCGTGTTTAGTTCGCACATCACAAGGCAGCGCTGTTCTTAGCTGCGAAGCAGGGCACATTACCCTTGCGGCAGTGACAGAGTTAGACCGCTTGTTAATCACTGAGCTTAAAAAGCAGTTAAATCATGTATCTGTTGAGACTGTGTTCTCAGGCCCTGGTATTGCGCATTTATATGGCGCTATGGCTGCGGTAAAAGGCGTTGAAGCGAAGAATTTAGATGCTGCACAAATCAGCGAGCTTGCAACCACTGGTCAGTGTGAAGTCTGTGATGCAACACTTAATCAATTTTGTGATTGGATTGGCAGCGTAGCAGGGGACTTAGCCCTGACATTTGGCGCATTAGGTGGCGTATTTATTGGCGGTGGTATTTTACCTCGCATGCAACAACGTCTATTATCTAGTCGATTTGTTGAGCGTTTTGCAGACAAAGGCATTATGTCGCAATATACTTCACAGATCCCCGTTACGCTTGTAACACAAGACAACATTCCATTCATTGGTGCTGCTGCGTGTATACATGTTAAAAGTAACGCGTAATTAGCAGTTGGATGTAGAGCGGATGAAGAAAGTAACCATCAACAGTGTCGCCAGCTATGCCGGTGTATCGAAAAAAACAGTATCTCGCGTGCTTAACAATGAGCCTAACGTGAGTGATGCAACGCGCGAAAAAGTACTTAAAGTATTTAAAGAGCTTGATTACACACCAAACCCAATCGCTCGTGGCTTGGCACAAAACCGCAGTTTCATAATTGGTTGCTTGTACGACAATCCGAGTAAAAGCTATATTACACGTGTACAAACCGGTGCTTTAGCGGCATGTCATGAGCTTAACTACAATTTATTGATCCACCCATGTGAATTACGCGGCGAAGAATTAATTAGTAACATTGAGCAATTAATTCAAACCTCACGTTTAGACGGCATTGTACTGACCCCACCATTTTCAGATTTCCCTGAACTTGTAAGCTTTTTGAAGTCGAAAAAGATCCCTTATGCCCGTGTCGCATCTGCGGTACTTGAAGACGACTCTATTTCGGTAAGAAGTAACGACGAGCAGGGAGCGTTTGAAATAACAGAGCATCTTATTAAGCTGGGCCATAAAGAAATCGCCTTCATCAAAGGTCACCCTGATCACAGTGCGACAGAGCAGCGTTTTAAAGGTTATAGAAGAGCGCTTGCGTCAAATGGTATTGAGTTTGATGAACGCTTAGTTGAAGAAGGTAACTTCAGTTATCACTCTGGTGTTGACAGTGCTCGTACAATCTTAGATTTGAACCCTCGCCCAACAGCGGTATTTGCTTCAAATGATTACATGGCAGCGGCGGTATTAAAGCTTGCTACGCAAATGCAGTTAAGAGTGCCAGATGATATTTCTATTGCTGGGTTTGATAATGCCCCAATTGCACGTCATATTTGGCCAGGGTTAACGACCATTGCACAACCAGTTGAAGAAATGACTCAGCAAGCAGTTAAGCAATTGATCACTCATATTGGTGATCCACAAGAGTCGCCTTATCAAGTAACCCTTGAAGCAAAACTCATTACTCGTGAGTCGACAGCAGCAATTAAATAAATTTCATCTTGTTTTTTCACAGTAGCCCGAGAATGAGTGACGCGTTCTCGGGCTTTTTTATTTCAAGCTTAAAAACTTAATGAAAAGCTATAAGTTACTGTTTTTATACCAATCCGCTTAATTAAGTAGCCTATTTTGAGGCAATAAAACCTCGTTGATAACAAGGCAAAAATTTCGTTATTTAGTTGTTCTAAATGAGAAATTTTTAACACAGTTAGCGACAGGTTTAATCCCTCAAAATGATTAAGTATTATTGCGGGTTGGTATTAATTAAAACAAACCCCAAAGCTTGTCTTGTCTATAGGCCTTTGATAGCGGTGCTTCACATGAATTCTACTCATATTCTACTAAAATTTAATTGTTCATTATTTGGTCATTTAAAAAAATTAAACTAAATTTAACAGATAAGGTTGACACCGGTGTCACAGTCATGAGTTAATACAGTGACACCGGTGTCAGGTTGGTTGTGAGAGACAGCCTGTCAGCGTACCTTTGAACGGGTAAATCAAAGTTGCTCAGTACAATTATTTTCGTGGAGTCTGTAATTGTTACTGAGCCTTTATCCTCTAACTATAGAGATGAGTCGAATTTATATGTTGCATCCTCGTATCCAAGAAGTCACCGAACGCGTTATCGAACGCAGTAAAGAGACCCGCCAAGCTTATTTAGAGAGAATCGCGCACGCAAAAAAACAAACAAGAGTTCGTGCTGGTTTAGGCTGTGGTAATATTGCACACGTTATGGCTGCTTGTAGCAGCGATGACAAAGCTCGTTTAAAATCAGACGAGCAACCAAATCTAGCTATCATCAACGCTTATAACGACATGCTTTCAGCGCATGTTCCTTACAAAGATTATCCAGAAATTATCAAAAGCCTTGCCACTAAGTTTGATGCTACAGCACAAGTTGCTGGTGGCGTACCTGCTATGTGTGACGGTGTTACACAAGGCCGTGATGGCATGGAGCTTTCATTGTTCTCGCGTGATGTGATTGCAATGTCTACTGCGGTTTCTTTATCGCATGACGTGTTCGACGGTGTTTTCTGTTTAGGTGTGTGTGACAAGATTGTCCCAGGACTTTTAATTGGTGCCTTATCATTTGGTCATTTACCAACGTATTTCTTACCAGCAGGTCCAATGCAATCGGGTATCCCGAATAAAGAAAAAGCCCGTGTACGTCAAAAATTTGCACAGGGCTTAGTAAGCCGTGAAGAGCTATTAGAAGCAGAAAGCGCATCGTATCACAGTGCAGGTACATGTACTTTCTACGGTACGGCAAACTCGAATCAAATGTTAATGGAAATCATGGGCCTACATTTACCAGGTAGCTCTTTCATTAACCCTTACACAGAACTACGTGATGGCTTAACAGGTCATGCTGTAGAAACCATGTTAAAGCAGCTAATCGAAACAAAAGATGCTAACTGCCTTGCAGACGTAGTAAGTGAAAAAACAATTATTAATGGTTTAGTTGGCTTGTTATCAACAGGCGGCTCAACAAACCACGCAATCCACCTAGTAGCTATCGCGAAAGCAGCGGGTGTAATCCTTACTTGGAAAGACATGGCTGACTTATCAGAAGTTGTGCCACTTCTTACACGTATTTACCCGAACGGCTCAGCAGATGTGAACCACTTCCAAGCTGCCGGCGGTATGGGCTTTTTAATGAAGCAACTACTAAGCAAAGGTTACTTACATAACGACGTGAAAACGATTGTGGGTGATGGCTTAGAAGCATACACCACAGAGCCAATGCTAGATAAAGATTCATCAGTGATCATGACTAACAGCACTGGCCCAAGCAAAGTTAAATGGGTAGCGTGCCCAGAAAAATCACACGATGAAGAAGTGTTACGTCCGATTGATAACCCGTTTAGCAAGCAGGGTGGATTACAGCTTCTTACAGGTAACCTTGGTAAAGCTGTTATCAAAGTATCGGCAGTGGCTGAGTCTCACCAAGTTGTTTCTGCACCAGCTAAAGTATTTAGCTCACAAGGTGAGTTACAAGAAGCGTATAGCCGTGGTGAATTAAACACAGACTTTATTGCTGTAATTAAAGAGCAAGGTCCAAAAGCGAAAGGCATGCCTGAGCTTCACAAATTAACGCCAGTAATGGCAACACTACAAGACCAAGGCTACAAAGTGGCGATTGTGACTGACGGCCGTATGTCGGGTGCATCAGGTAAAGTTCCTGCTGCAATCCACTTAGCACCAGAAGCGGTTGAAGGTGGTGTAATCGCAAAAATTCACGAAGGTGATTTAGTGACGCTTGATGCACCAGCGGGTGTATTGAAAGTACACGTAAGCGATGAAGAATTAGCAAAACGTGAATTACAACTTAGCCAACCAAGCCAAACATATGGTACAGGCCGAGAGTTATTCGCAGGTTTCAGAAATATAGTAAGTAGTGCAGACCTAGGCGCAAGTGCCTTTGGTTTAGAATAATAATACGCCGTTACTGGGCTATGAGGAACAAACAATGAGCATTGAGAAAATTTTATCATCGGCACCTGTGGTACCGGTTGTTGTTATCGAAAAACTTGAAGATGCAGCACCCCTTGCACGTGCGCTTTATAACGGTGGCTTAAAAGCACTAGAAATTACTTTACGTACGCCTATTGCGGCAGAAGCTGTAAAGCTAATGAAAGAAGCCGTACCAGAAGCATACGTTGGCACAGGTACTGTGGTTGATAAAGCGACATTTAATGCATCTGTTGAAGCCGGTGCTGACTTCATGGTTAGCCCAGGTGTAAACGACGAATTATTAGCACTGGCTAAAGACACTGATATTCCATTTTTACCAGGTGCAGCAACACCAAGTGAAGTAATGAAATTAGCAAGCCATGGCTTTAAGTTCTTAAAGTTCTTTCCTGCAGAAGCAGCAGGTGGCACTGCAATGCTGAAATCAATTGGTGGCCCTTTACCACAAGTAACTTTTTGCCCTACAGGCGGCATTAGCCTTGAAACAGCACCTAACTACCTGGCACTTAAAAACGTAATTTGTGTAGGTGGTACTTGGATGCTAGATAAACAACTTATTGAAAACAAAGACTGGCAAGCCATTGAAGCGCTTGCTCGCCAAGCAAGTGAAGTAAGATAATTAACGGGAGATATTAGAATGATTAATGTTGCAATTAATGGCTATGGACGTATCGGTCGTAACGTATTACGTGCCCTTTATGAGTCAGCTCAAAACAACGAAATCAAAATCGTTGCAATCAACGATTTAGCACCAGCAAATGTTAACGCGCATTTAACTCAATTTGACTCAGTACACGGTCAATTTTCTCAAAAGGTAACACTTGCTGAAAACACCATGCTAATTGGTAATGACGAAATTACCCTTACGCAAGAGCGTGATCCTGCAAACCTTCCTTGGAAAGCACTAAACGTAGATATCGTTTTAGAATGTACTGGTTTATTCACTTCACGTGACGCAGCGGCTAAACATATTGAAGCGGGTGCTAAAAAAGTAATCGTTTCTGCGCCTGGTACTGACATGGATGCAACAGTTGTTCATGGTGTTAACAGCGAAGTATTAAATGCTGACAGCAACATCATTTCAAATGCATCGTGTACAACAAACTGTCTAGCGCCAATTGCAAAAGCAATTAACGATACAGTAGGTATTGAGCAAGGTAGCATGACGACAATCCATGCTTACACAAACGATCAAAACTTATCTGACGTTTATCACCCAGACTTATACCGTGCACGTAGTGCAACTCAGTCAATGATCCCAACGAAAACAGGTGCAGCTAAAGCAGTTGGTTTAGTACTTCCTGAACTTGCGGGTAAACTTGACGGTATGGCAGTACGTGTACCAACAATCAACGTTTCTTTAGTAGACTTAACGTTTGTTGCTAAGCGTGAAACAACTGCAGCAGAAATCAACGAAGTCGTTAAAGCAGCATCAGAAGGTGCAATGCAAGGTATTCTTGAATACAACGAATTACCGCTTGTTTCTATCGACTTTAACCACAACCCTGCGTCTTCAATCTTCGATTCTACCCAAACTAAAGTAGATGGTAAGCTTGTTAAAGTGATGGCTTGGTACGATAACGAGTGGGGTTTCTCAAACCGCATGTTAGACCAAGTTAAAGCGCTAGGTCAGTTCTTATAATAGAACAGTAAAAGTTTAAGCTTTATCCAACAAAGCCACGTTTATCGTGGCTTTTTTGGTTTTGCTGGATAAAAGCATTTATTCACAGTATCTTGTCTTTAAACATTTTTAGGGGCAGATGATGAATAAATTTTTAATACCTTTATGCCTCTTGTTAGTGTCTTGCTCATCAACACAAGATAAAAACCTACCCGACTTTAATATTCCCAAAGATGTGATAACAAAAGCTAAAGACGACTTCAGACGATCTGATGATAAAATTTTATTTATGATGATGGTTAATCAAGCGGGTGATGTTGTGAAAGTCAGTGTATTAGATAATAAGCTGCAAAATAAGCAATTCTTAAATATGTTTAAAAAGAATATGTATAACCTTAAATATCCAAAAGCTCAGCAAGGGGACCCTGAATTTAGAGAATTCATTTTACCATTTGGTGTAAAAACTGAAGTAGAATTCTATGGTTAATCTCAGTTTATGAGGAAAATAATGAAAAAAATCTTATTAACTACTTCACTCTTTGTAATGTCGTTACTTCCTAGTTATGCTTCAGCATCAGAAGAAGCTCAGCAACTTGCAGTGTGTTTAACTGATTCACTAAATGGCAAAGAGCGGAAAAATCTCGCTAAGTGGATTTATCTGGGTATGTCGACGCATAGTATTATTAAGCCTTTCTCGAATGTGACAGAGCAAGATATAGATGACACTAATCGCTATGTTGGTGCATTAGTTACGCGTTTATTAACCGAAGACTGCCCAAAGCAAGCAAAGGCTGCGATTGAAGTCGGCGGTCAGGGAGCAATGGAAAACGCATTCGGTATTGTCGGTGAAGTTGCAATGCAAGAGTTAATGGCTGAGCCAAGTGTGGGGAATGCTCTAGGTGCATTCGATAAATACCTAGATCAAGATAAGTTTGATAAAGCATTTCAATAATAGTTTAAAGGCTTATTATTTTATAAGCCTAAATCGTTTCATAGGGATATGGATATTCAATAATCTTAGACAGTTATTCGCTAATAACTGGTTATGCACACATAATAGTAATGGTCTAGCGGATATTTGTTCCTAAATTCTTCTGTGTTAAGCTGCAAAAAATTGATAAATGGATTTTTATATCATGACACGTCTTTATCATCGGCTATTTAGGGCTGAGCAGTTTCAAGTGGGTGAAGGCAATATCAGTGGCTATATTGCTTGCTTCTTAGCGATTTTATCCTGTTTAGGGGTGTTAGCCTTTCATTTTCCAGAGTACTTAACGACCCCAGAGCTCAGGCAAAATTACAGTGTCGAGTTTTTACGCCAGCTGATGTTTGTGGCATTGATTATTTCAGGCAGTTTAGGGTTGTTGAACTTTGTTCGTAATACTAATAAGCGGCTCGGTGCAACAGCTTGGGTGTTGATCTTACTTGCTATTGCATTTGGTGGGCCGAATGTTGAAGTGGGTGATTTTAGAGATAATACGCCGTACTTGGGGCTTGATTGGTTCATTCTTGACTTACTTGGCTCCACACTGATTTTTATTCTAATTGAGAAGCTACTGCCGCACCGTAAAGAACAAAAAATTCTCCGCTCTGAGTGGCAGGGTGATTTAAACCATTTCTTTGTTAATCACTTAATTATTGGTTTTGTATTGCTGGCTACCAATCAGTTTGTGCATCACGCATTTGGCTGGGCTGTGTCTGATACTGTACAAGGCTTTATTATTCAACTGCCATTTGTACTGCAGTTATTTTTAATTATTTTAGTGGCCGATTTAATGCAGTATTTTGTGCATAGAGCTTATCACGAAGTACCCCTGCTTTGGCGTTTTCATGCCGTACATCACAGTGCAAAAGAAATGGATTGGCTTGCAGGCTCACGTCAGCATATTTTAGAAATACTCGTGACGCGTAGCTTAGTGCTCACACCTATTTTTGTGCTCGGCTTTCCATCGGATGTTATTAGCCTATATGTCATTATTGTTGGCTTTCAGGCTGTGTTTAACCACGCTAATGTTCGGGTGAAGTTTGGTTGGCTAAAGTATTTGCTGGTTACGCCTCAGTTTCATCATTGGCATCATTCATCTGATAAAGCGGCCATTGACCGTAACTATGCTGCGCATTTTTCTTTTTTAGATTATCTATTTGGTACTGCTGTAAAAGGTCAAGCAGAGTGGCCTGATAAATATGGTGTGGTTGGCGATTACATGCCAGAAGGTATGTTAAAGCAACAGGTGTTCCCGTTTAAAAAGCAAAAATAAAGCCTCACTGAGGCTTTATTTATAATTATCTACACTCATAATCGCGAAACTAGCTCAGAAAAGCGAGGGCGTTTGTCAGAGTTGAGTACTAAGCACTCTTGAGCTATGTCAGCAAGCATGTTGGTAATGTCGTTTTCTTCACTCACTACAGTCAGTAAATCATCGATGAAATAACCAAGGGCACGTACTTCAATGCCTTCTAATAGCAGCTGTTGATTAGGCGTCAGCATTGATAAGTCAGTTGCAGCACCAAAGTCACCAAATAATAACTCGCCATGTGAATTGATCATGCTGTTATGGGCATAAATGTCACCATGGCTTACTTGTTTTTGATGCAAATGGGCGAGGGTACTTGCCATTTGCTTGACAATTTTTAGTACCATTTCTGGCGAATACTGGCTGTTGTCTTCGAATGTGTCACGGGTACAAGTTGCAAGGGAGGGCGGCAAACCAAGATTTGTGAACTCTTTACTGATAAGCTCCATCACTAAACCAAGTTGTGACTCTTCATCAACATAGCCTAATGCTTTTATGAGATTTGGATGCTCACTTGCTTTTAAACAACAATTTAGCTCATCAAGTGGATAGCCATCACTGGTGATCTCGCCTTTAAATAACTTAAGGGCAACAGGACGTTGATGCCAATTGGCCAAATGAATAACCCCAGACGCACCTTGGCCAATCTGCTTTTTAACATCGATTTCATTCAGGGCGATTTTGCTAAACTGCTCACAGTGTAAGTTAGTTGAGCGATTTAAATCGTTACCAGAGAAGGCAAGCCAAGCAAGTTTCGGTAAAGCTAAAAGCCAATCTTCAACTTTTGTAAGCTTATTGGCACTTAAACGGATTAGCTCAAGCTCTTTACAATTAGCCATTGAAGCTGGCAAATCAGTTAACTGATTACCTGCCAGTGCGAGCTTTTTAAGCTTGCTGTACTCACCGAATGTATCAGGCAAAGCGGGAATTTGATTATCAGTTAAGATCAGCCATTCAATCTTCGTTGGTAAACAGTGCGCTTTAAATTCAGTAATTTGATTACCTTTAAATGCCACCATGATTAAGTTTGGGCATTGTCTTAGCACGTCTGGAATATGTTTAAACTGATTAAATGATAAAAACAGCCGTTTGAGATTTTTTAATTTGTAAAAATCGTCAGGTAAATCACTTAGCTGGTTATTAGATAAGTCGAGGATTTCTAACGTATCGGCTAGGGTATAAATTTCTTTTGGCAATTCGGTTAGTTCTGCAACAAGCTGAAGCCGTGTACAACCTTGTAGAGAACCGGCTTTTAACTCTTCGAGGGTATTCAATGTTGATTCCTTTGGGCTAAAGGTAAAAGGCCAACTTGGTTGGCCTTTTTAATTAAAACTGTGCGTTGTGGTAAACGTTTTGTACGTCGTCACAGTCTTCTAGCATGGCTAAAAAGCGTTCCATGACTTCAACGTCTTCACCTTCAATGGGTGCTTCTACTTGCGGCACAAAAGCAATTAGATCTTCGTGGAAATCAGTAATCCCCATTTCTTCAAGTGCTGTACGCGTGTTGTTGTACTCAGTGTGTGGAGCGAATACAGTCACTTTACCGTCTTCAACTTCTACATCTGTTACATCTACATCTGCCATCATTAGTGCTTCTAAAACAGCCTCGTCATCATCACCATCAAATACAAAAATAGCGAGGTGATCAAATAAGTGTGATACTGAGTTTTGCGCACCAATTTTTGCATTCGCTTTTGTAAAACAAACACGTACGTCAGCAAAGGTACGTTTGTTGTTGTCGGTTAAACAGTCAACAATGATCATACAGTTGCCCGGGCCGTAACCTTCGTAGCGAGTTGCTACATAATCTTCGCCGCCACCGCCTTTGGCTTTATCGATTGCACGCTCGATTACATGCGTAGGTACTTGGTCTTTCTTAGCACGCTCAATTAAGCGACGAAGCGCTAAGTTGCCATCGGGATCAACACCACCATTCTTAGCGCAGATATAAATTTCTTTTCCGTACTTTGAATAAACTTTGGTTTTTGCACCCGCAGTTTTTGCCATTGAGTCTTTTTTGTTTTGATAAGCTCTGCCCATCTGCGTGTTGCCTTTTTGTTATAGATAAAAATAAAGCGGTTATTCTAATCATTTAACCTACTAGTTAACAGTGTTTATTCATCGCTTTGCTGTAACTGCCACATTCGTGCGTATTCACCATTTGCTTCAAGCAGTTGTTGATGTTGACCTTGTTCAACAACCTGTCCTTGTTTCATAACAATAATTTTGTCTGCGTCAGTAATTGTTGATAAACGATGCGCAATGACTAAGCTGGTATGTCTTTGTGCAACTTCACGCATAGCGCTGAGAATGGCTTGTTCTGAATGCGAATCTAGCGCCGATGTTGCCTCATCAAATAATAAAATGGGTGAACCCTTTAAAATGGCTCTGGCAATTGCAATGCGTTGTTTTTCACCACCCGACACTTTTAAACCGCGTTCACCAACAAGGGTTTTATCGCCTTTATCTAGGCTGGCAATGAATCCATCTAAATGGGCAAGGCTTATGGCTTTATCAATTTCATCTTCGCTTGCCGTTGGATTCCCGTAGGCGATGTTTTCTCGAATGCTGGTATTAAATAGCACGGTATCCTGCGGTACGATGGCAATTGCTTGGCGCAAACTTTCAAGAGTCACTGTGTTGATTGCTTGCTCATCAATATAAATTTTACCCGCATCAACATCATAAAAACGATAGAGTAGGCGGCTTAGAGTGCTCTTACCTGCGCCACTGGCACCCACAATCGCTACTTTGCTACCAGAAGTAACTTCAAAACTTAACTTATTTAATATTCGCCTTTGTTTGTCGTAACTAAACGACACATTTTCAAATCGGATAGCTGCTTTGGTTGTTTTTAATGGTTTTGCATCTTTGTCATCGCTAATAGCGGCTTTTCGATTCAACAGCCCCAGCATGTTTTCAAGGTCAGTCAGCGCACGGCGTATCTCACGATAAACAAAACCTAAAAAGTTAAGCGGTAAAAATAACTGGATCATATAAGCATTGATCATCACAAGCTCACCTATTGTTAGCTCTTTGTTGACCACTGAGCTGGCACCTAGCCACATTAGCGCTGTAATAGCCGCGGCAATAATAAGTGCTTGCCCTGAATTAAGCGCAAGTAACGATAAACGATTTTTTAGCCTCGCTTGCTCCCATTTAGCTAAAAAGCCGTCGTAGGTGCTCGCTTCATAGTGTTCATTGTTGAAGTACTTAACGGTTTCGTAATTTAGTAAGCTGTCGATTGCACGGGTGTTTGAGTTGTTATCGGCAGCATTTGCTTCACGAATAAATCGGTTACGCCACTGAGTTACAATCACAGTAAAAGCAATGTAACTAGCAACCGCAATTAATGTGACCAGTGCAAACCAAGGTGAAAACAAGGTTGCAAAAATAATGGCTACTGTGATTATTTCAAATAGGGTTGGCACAATATTAAACATCAAAAAGCGCATTAAAAAGCTGAGGCCACTTGTGCCACGCTCTATATCGCGACTGATACCGCCTGTTTGCCTGTCAAGATGAAAGGCAAGTTCTAAACTATGCAAGTGTTTAAAAACTTTTAAGCCAATATGGCGCATAGCGTGCTCAGTAACACGGCCAAATAACGCATCGCGTACTTCACCAAAAAACACACTGGCAAAGCGCAGCAAACCATAGGCGATGAGCAAGGCAATAGGAACGCTTAATAGCGGGTTGATACTCGCATCAACCGCGTCAATTATTTCTTTTAGTGCCCAAGGCATCAGCAATGTTGCGCCTTTTGCAGCAATAAGCGCTAAGACGGCTAATATGACTCGGCCTTTAAAGCTCATTAAATAAGGCCAGAGTGTTTTGATGCTTTGTGATAGGTTCATTGCATCAGGCGATCTCGTCACCTGTTCTTTGCGGCTCATTCCACGCATGAGGGTCTCTTAAAATCAATTTGATAAAAATAGGCAAAAGCTTTCGCGTTTTAGGCAAGTGTAATTTGTTAATTTACCTCTATACTGAATGCATTATACACCAGCGCATTAGCAAATTAGTTAATGCATGAGTAAAACACGAAGAAAACTAAGGAGTAAGCATGAAAACCGTCGGTTATGCAGCACATGATTCTGAAAAACCATTAGAGCCGTATCATTTTGAACGCCGTGCACTTCGTGATGAAGATGTATCAATTGAAATTCTATATTGTGGCGTGTGCCATTCTGACTTACACACCGCAGAAAACGACTGGGGCTGGACTCAGTACCCAGTGGTACCAGGCCATGAAATCGTTGGTCGCGTCCTTGAAGTAGGCAGCGGCGTTACAAAATATAAAGTGGGCGATAATGTTGCTGTGGGTTGTATGGTTGATAGCTGTTTAAGCTGCGACCAGTGTCATAACGGTGAAGAGCAGTTTTGTCGCGAAGGGATGGTAGGAACTTACTCAGGACAAGACCGTATCAGTGGTGAGCTCACTCAAGGTGGTTATTCAAAACACATTGTGGTGCGTGAAGAGTTTGTATTGAGCGTGCCTGAAGGCTTAGACCTTGCTAAATGTGCACCAATTTTATGTGCGGGTATCACAACCTATTCGCCACTACGTACATGGAATGTGGGCCCAGGTAGCCGTGTTGGTGTGATTGGGCTAGGTGGTTTAGGTCATATGGCAATAAAAATCGCAGCTGCAATGGGCGCACATGTTACGGCAATTAGCCGTAGTGATAAGAAAAAACAGCAGGTTTTATCTTATGGCGCAAAAGATTTATTGGTATCGAGCGATGAAGCTGCCATGCAAGCGCATGCAAATCAATTTGATGTGATCATTAATACCATTCCGGTAAAACACGACTTTACGCCGTATATTCCGCTTTTAGATATTGATGGTACGCAAGTATTGGTTGGTCAAGTGGGTGAACTTGAAGAAACTAACTCAGTGCCATTATTAATGGGACGTCGCCGTGTTGCTGGCTCATTGATTGGTGGTATAGCGCAAACTCAAGAAATCCTCGATTTCTGTGCACTGCATAATATTCTGCCAGAAGTTGAAATGATTAAAATGGACCAAATAAATGACGCATTCGATAAGTTAAAGCAAGGTGATATGGCCTCACGCTTTGTTATCGATATGTCATCATTAGAAGTTTAACAAAGTTAAATTACTAAGCGGGCTTAATTAGGCCCGCTTTTATTGTAGTCACTTTTATTTTGTTACTGTTTGTTTAAGTAATAACTTGTGTTTTATTTTTTTGCCCTCATTATATCCCTGTTATCCACTTAATTTATTGGTCAGTTCTTGTTACGGTTTTTCTCAGTCATTTTCTTGCTATTTACTGTGTTCTTTAGCGCACAGAGCATGGCTATGCCTGACACGCACTCACACTTTGCTGCGACTAAATTGTTCCAAGTCGAGCTGACTAAAACCCCAGTTATTTCCCAAACTCATGCAGTTGAACATCCTAAACCGGTAGAACCATCCGGGTTTGATACCCTAGTGCCGCGTTTAACTGCCAGTAATTCATCATTATTTCTTTATCACAGTCAGGTTGACCCTGATTACGAGTTATTAATTGAATTCTTTGCTGAAGACTGGAGAAAAGAGCACTTTTTAGCGCCGCCAGGTGTAGTGCGTGTACTCCCATGGTTTGCATTAGCAACTCAACGAAAATCCCGCATTAGTGGCTGGAAAGACGCCAACCTCTTGTACAAAGCCAATACCACCTTCCATAGCTAAACGACTTCCTTCGTTACTTTTTATTTTTTTTAATTAAATATTTACCGGCTGACAATGCCGGAAGGAAGTCATGTATGTCACATAAATCAAAGCCGGCGCTATGGCGTCGTCTAAAAATGAGTTATGTCGCTATGATAGCGGCGTGTTTTTTATTAGCGGTTAGTGCACTACCTAACCTTTACCCTAACAAATCTTGGTTGCACATTAGCTTGCCAGATCAAACTGTGACGCTGCAAAGTGTGACAACATCACTAAATCAACATGGTTTTGAAGTGACTGAAGCCAATGATAGCCAAGCACTGCTGGCTATTTTATTAGCTGAGCCGACTCAAAGTGCCAATGCGTTGAGCTTTATAAAAACGCAATACCCACAGCTAGATGCTAAAATTGTTGAGCATGCGACAAGCCCACAATGGCTTCAGCAGCTGGGTCTTTCACCGATTAAATTGGGACTCGATTTAAATGGTGGGGTGTTATTTGTGCTTGATGTTGACCTAGATAAAGCAATGCAAGAGCACTTAAACAGTGTGTATCAACAAACAAAATTGACGCTTCGTAAAGACAAAATCCGTGGTATTCGGGCAAGTGAAGTAAAAGAAGGGGTTGAGCTACAAATTTTACCAAGTGGTGAGGAGCAACTCGCAGGGCTTGTATCAACGTTACAAGGCCAATTCAAAGGCCTGATGCAAACTAAATCAACAACGAATAACCTAACCACGGTATTACTGCATTTTAATGAGCAAAGCCAAAACGAATTCAATAAACAAGTTATGGCGCAAAGCTTAACAACCCTGCGTGGTCGCATTGAAGAGCTTGGTATCACTGAAGCGGTAACGCAAAGACAAGGTAAGCAGCGCATTCGCATTGAGTTACCCGGTGTGCAAGACCCATCTGAAGCTAAGCGTATTATTGGTGCAACTGCGACCCTCGATTTTTATCAGGTCGTCGAAGTAGGAGGTAAAGCGTTTAATTTACAAGGCGGTGGCGTTGTTAATTTAAACCCTGTTGCGATTTTTTCAGGTGATCACATTAATAATGCCAGTGTTGGCAAAGATGAATGGGGCAAGCCTTTAGTTCAGCTTAGTTTAGATTCGCAAGGTGGCGATGCGATGTCTGCATTTTCTAAGCACAATATAGGTAAGCCTATGGCCACGGTGTATTCGGAATACTCACGGGATGCAAATGGCGACGTTGTGAAAAAAAGCGAAGTGATCAATGTGGCAAACATTGCCCAGCATTTAAGTTCTCGTTTTAGTATTACTAATATGAAAAGCCCGCAAGCAGCCTACGATTTAGCGCTTTTACTGCGCGCAGGTTCACTCACAGCGCCAGTGACCATTGTACAAGAACAAACCATAGGCCCAAGCTTAGGCAGTGAAAACATTGAACACGGCTTAGCTGCGTTAATGCTGGGCATCGGTATTACCCTTGCATTTATGGCGCTTTGGTATCGTCGCTTAGGGTTGATTGCCAATATTGCTTTACTCCTTAATTTAACGGCTTTAGTTGGTTTAATGTCGTTATTGCCGGGTGTTGTGTTGACACTGCCAGGTATTGCAGGGCTTGTACTAACGATAGGTATGGCAGTTGATACAAATGTGATTATCTTTGAGCGAATAAAAGAAGAGAAACGTAAAGGTCGACCTACTTATCAAGCGATTGAACAAGGCTATAACCAAGCATTTACGACCATTTTTGATGCCAATGTAACAACCATGATCACAGCAATTATCCTATACGCCATTGGATATGGACCGGTGAAAGGCTTTGCAATCACATTAGCGCTTGGGCTATTAACCAGTGTCTTTACTGGCGTTTATATTTCAAAAGCGCTTAGCCAAACACTCTACATTAAACTAACCAATTTGACGGGGGCTAAAGCATGAGTTGGTCAATATTAACTGCAGCGAGTAAAGCACGCGTTTTAGGTCTAGTGCTAAGCTGTGTTTTAGTCATCGCGAGCCTAGGTGTTTTATCTTTAAAAGGACTAAATTTTGGCCTTGATTTTACAGGTGGCTACATCAGTGAAATCAACACAACGTCAGTCACGACAATTGCTGATTTAAAGGCAAAGTTAAGCCCCGAGGTTGCGAGCAAATTAACCATCACTAAAGCAGGTGAATATCACTTTGTTTTAAGAGAAGCACCAGAGGCTAGCAAAGCCAGTACTTGGCAAGCAGAGCTGAATGACCAAGGTGTAGAGTATAGCGTATTATCTAGCTCATTTTTAGGCTCACAAGTGGGTGATGAGCTTTTTGAACAAGGTTGTTTAGCTTTATTTGCGGCGCTGATTGCAATTATGGTTTATTTAGCAGTGCGCTTTGAATGGCGACTCGCGGTAGGTTCAGTGGTTGCACTGTTACATGATTTAACTTTAGTGCTTGGTTTGTTTTCCTTGCTAGAGCTTGAGTTTAATTTAACCGTGCTGGCGAGTTTACTGGCTATTATTGGTTATTCATTAAATGACTCAATTATAGTTGGCGACAGAGTTAGAGAGCTTTTACGTATTCAGCCAGACAATCAAAGCATTAACACCCATGTTGTGATTAATGATGCAATTGGCTCTACGTTAACGCGTACATTGATCACCTCAGGCACAACACTTGCGACCATTGCCTGTATTTGGTTGCTTGCTGGTGCTGCATTAACGGGCTTTGCCATTGCGTTATTTGCAGGCATTGTGGTGGGAACCTTCTCATCGATTTGTATCGCCGCTACCTTGCCGCAGTTATTGGGGTTAAGTTCAGAAAATTACACCCAAACACTGGATGATAAAACCAAAGCCTATATGGATATGCCGTAAGTCAGTTTTATAACTTACTTTCATCAGCCGCTATTTTTCCATAGAATAGCGGCTTTTCTGTTTTAACTGCTTTGATATGAATAAAACACACGTAATTGAACATTTACGCTTTGCGCTAGAGGCACAACTGCAAAACGCCAAAGCAGCTGCAAAAGCGGCTCATGACGCTGCAACCCACGAAGAAAGTGTTGCTGAAACCCAATACGATACCTTGGGTTTAGAGGCCGCATACTTAGCGCAAGGGCAAGCTGAACGAGTTAATGAGTGCTACCGTGATATTCAGGCATTCAATACGGTGTTTAAAGAAAGCGAATTTAATAAGGTTCGTGAAGGTGCATTAGTGTGTCTTGTCGATGAACAAGATTACGCAAAGTGGTTTTTTATGGGCCCAAGTGCAGGTGGCTTAGTGGTAACCGTAAAAGAGCAGCCTATTTATGTTGTGACAAGAGAAGCGCCGTTAGGTAAGCAATTGATTGGAAAGTGCCTTGATGATGAAGTTGAACTCTCTATTGCTGGCAATAAACAGTTGTACACCATAGATCAGTTAATTTAATTAATGGTATTTTTAATCAGTAAATTTAATCTTCAAGTAAAAAATATCTCGTTGGTCACAAAGCAAAAAAACCTCTATAAATCACATCAAGCTTAATGCTTATAAGCACCCATCTAGTTAAGTGAAGTTTAGCCTCATGCGTTCACTTAATTGGCTGGGTGTTTTCATTTTTTCATAAGACTTAATTTAGGAAAAGTCGTGTTTAAAACCTTGATTGTGGTTGATAACAATGAGCAACGTATTGCTCAAAATTTCGAAAATGTCATTACCTTTGACACCTACTTACGTGATTACCCAAAGCATAATGAGCCAAAAACACGCATTTTAAACTTGTGTGATACAGGGCAGTATTTAAGTAAAGGTTATTATTGTTCTTTGCTTGCTGAAGCAAGAAAGCACCAGGTATTACCGAGTGTAAAAACAATTAATGCGCTACGTAGCGATGAGTATAGCACGCGTCATAAAGCGCTTGCTGGTGGCACTGTCTTTTTTGGTCACACAGATCAAGAACAGCAAAGTAAGGCAACCAAAGCATTATTCTCGCAATATCCAGCGCCTATTTTGGTGTGTGATGATCACGGTGTTGTGAAGCAAGGCACGATTGCATCATTAGATGATATTGGCTTTACAGAGTTTGTAAAACAGCTCAATAGCTTTACGATGTCTGTATGGCGCATTCACGATAAAAAACGTCGTTACCGTTGGGATATGGCTATATTGGTTGATCACCAAGAAAAAGTGCCACCAAGTGATAAAGATGCCATTGCTAAATTTATTAAAGCAGCCGCTAAACATGGTATTTATGCCCAAGCACTGACATTTGATGAAATTACCAATATTGCACAATTTGATGCGTTATTTATTCGTCAAACAACTGCCATCGACCATCCAACCTATCGTTTAGCGAGTAAAGCACAAAGCTTAGGATTAGTGGTCATTGATGATGCAGAGTCAATACTGCGCTGTTGTAATAAAGTGTATTTGCACGATGCCTTTAATTATCAAAAAGTGCCGAGTTTAAAAACTCACGTTGTAGCTGATACAAGTGAAGAGACAATTGAAAGTTTAGAAGCAAACTTCAGCTACCCACTGGTATTAAAAATGCCAGAAGGCTCTTTCTCAAAAGGCGTATTTAAAGTCGCTAATCGTGATGAGTTAGTTGCTAAGTTAACAGAACTGTTTGAGTTCAGCGCACTTGTGCTAGCACAAGAGTACATGTACACCGAATATGATTGGCGTGTCGGGGTGTTAAATGGCCGTGCAATTTATGCGTGTCGTTATTTAATGGCGCGTAATCACTGGCAAATATACAACCATGATGCAAAACGATTTTTCTCAGGTGGCTTTGAAACCTTGCCAACGTTTGAGTTACCTAAAGTGGTACTTGATGCAGCATTAAAAGCCTGTAAAACAGTGGGTAAAGGTTTGTATGGCGTTGATGTTAAAGAGCATCAAGGTAAAGCATACGTGTTAGAAGTGAATGACAACCCGAGTATCGACCACAAAGTCGAAGATGCCTATTTAGGTGATGAGCTTTATATGATCATTATGGATGAGTTTAAACAACGCCTAGAAGCACGAGGCCGCGGTTAATGAACGTATCTGTTTGTCAAATCCGCTTTGCTAAGGCTGCGGATTTGACGGCTCTTGTCGTCATTGAAAAGCAAAGCTTTAACCAAGATAGATTAAGTAGCCGTAGTTTAAAACGCTGGATCAGCGCAAGCCACGGCTTACTGATGGTGGCTGAGGTAGATAATCAACTGGTTGGTTATGGTTTAGTGTGGTGTCACAAAGGAACGCGGCTTGCTCGGTTATATTCACTGGCGGTTTTGCAATCTCAGCAAGGTAAAGGTATTGCTTCAAAGTTACTACTTGCGCTTGAAAATGAAACGGCTAAACGGGGCCGTTTATACATGCGTTTAGAAGTTGCGGTAAACAACCAATCAGCAATTCGTTTATATGAAAAACTGGGTTACCAGGTGTTTGGTCATTATAGTGATTATTATGATGACCATAGTGATGCCCATCGAATGCAAAAAAACATTCGTCGTAATATCGAATTTAATGCCGATAAACACACACCTTGGTACCAGCAAACTACCGAATTTACCTGTGGCCCAGCGGCGTTATTAATGGCAATGTCATCATTGAATGATATCGCAATGAGCCAACTTAAAGAGCTGGATATATGGCGTGAAGCCACGACTATTTTCATGACTTCAGGGCATGGCGGTTGTCATCCTCTAGGGTTAGCACTTGCAGCAATGAAACGTGGTTTTAAAGCCGATGTTGTTTTAAATACCCGTGATACTTTGTTTATTGATGGTGTAAGAAGTGAAAAGAAAAAAGCCATTTTGCATACCGTACACAATCAGTTTGTGGCTGAATCAATAGCTGCAAAACTGCCTGTGAGGTATCAAGAGTTAACCTTGGCTACCATTGAGGATTGGCTTGCTGAGGGTAAAGCGGTGGTGTTATTGATCAGCACCTATCGGTTTGATGGTAAAAAGTCACCGCACTGGGTGTGTGTAACGCATATTGATGAGCATTGCTTGTACGTGCATGACCCGTTTTGTGAAAACGAAAAACAATTGGCGATTGATTGTCAGCATGTGCCAATAGCCAAAGCCGATTTTAGCAAAATGGCGAGTTTTGGTTCATCACGACTCAGCACTGCGATGGCCTTTTATTTATAATTTTGATTGTTAGTTTGATTTGGAAGTGCAGTGACACTGAGTAGTTTATTTGATATTGCCCCTTATTCTTGGTCAGCAATTGGTAGCGCTGCATTTTGCGGCGCAATTATTGGTATGGAGCGTCAATTACGCGGCAAACCTGTGGGTATTCGCACGTCAGCGCTCATTGTGTTAGGTACTTATTTGTTTCTATCAACAGCGTTTATGTTGCATGGAGAAGATATTGATCATTCACGTGTGGTTGGCCAAATTATCACCGGTATTGGCTTCTTAGGTGCAGGGGTGATGCTTGCAAAAGATGGCGCGGTAGTTGGTGTAACATCCGCTGCGACAATATGGGTATTAGCATCAATTGGTGTTGTCATTGCCACCGACAACTTGCTAGCTGCAATAAAGCTATCGGTGCTAGTGGTAGGTATTTTATATGGCGTAGATGTACTTGAAGCTAAATTTAAGAGCTTAGGGCGCGGTGTACATGCCCGTGTAAAACGCTATTCAAAGTTGTATTATCGAAAAGAAAAGTGAAGTTAGAAGGTAATAGAGGTTAGAATTTAGAAGTTAGAAGTGAGTTTCTAACCATAGTATTTAAATGCTTTTTGGTATTGATATACTTTGTTTCATAAGGCATAAAAAAGGGATTTATATATATGAAATTACTCTTGTTTATTCTGACTTCACTCTGTTTTGTTATAAGTCATACGGTTAATGCGATTGTACCAAACACTGAATATTATCAATCAGCGCTAGTGTATATTATTAAGTTAAATGAACAGCTTTCTAAAGTTGAAATTGCATTGAAAACAGAACATAACAAAGACGTTTATCAACAATTGCAAAAAAACTTACAAGATGAAATTGTATTAATCTAAAAGCGAGTTGCTTTATACAAACAAATAGAGCAACAAAATTTGATCATGTATTCAAGCACTCATACAACAAAGTAGCGAATGGAAAAAAGTTACATAATTAAGCCAGCTAGTTTAGAAGATTTGTTACTTGTCGATAGTCAAATTCCTGAGTTTGATGGTCGAAATACCCTTAGTAAATTACAAGCACAGTGTGCAGATGTTGACCACCTAGCTTTAGTCGCTTATATCGATAATAAGCCTGTGGCCTACAAACTGGGTTATGCGTTAGATTCAAACACCTTTTATAGTTGGCTTGGCGCGGTTGCGCCAGAATGTAGAGGGCAGGGCATTGCACAGGCTTTATTAAACGCGCAAGAAGCATGGGTTAAAGCCCACAGTTATCTAGCTATAAAAGTTAAGTCGATGAACCGTTTTCCTGCAATGCTGAGTCTGCTTATCAAAAATGACTATGCAATAGTAGGTTATGAAGACAGAGGCTGCACACAAACTAGTAAGATTTTATTCACGAAAGACATTTAAACTTTTTAGCTTACTTTGGCAAACTAATTAAAAAGTGGGCGCCTACATCACTTTCTTGTACGCAAATATCGCCTTGCAGTTGTTGGCTAACTATTTTCTTCGCTATGCTGAGGCCAAGCCCTATACCTGATTGGTTGTTTTTACCTTTATAAAATGGGGTGAAAATTGAGCTTAGTTCAGTACTGCTGATACCGGTGCCGTTATCGGTGTAGTGAATTTTTAACACCTCATCAAAATCAAAAATATCAATTTCTATTAAAGGGTCTGTAATATTGTTGAATGCATGCTCAATTGAGTTTTGCAATAAAATAAACAGCACTTGTTTTAGCAAGTCTATTTCAACTTCTAATTGGCTATGCGGGTTTTGATAATTAATGTCTAATTTGATACTGCGATGTTTTATTTGCTCTTCTAAGTGTTTATACAATGACTCAGAGAGTTGCTCTAACGTCATGATTGTTTTACTTGATTGTGATTTGGTATACAACAAATCTTGTAAAATACGTATTTTATAAGCAGATGATGTTAAGTTTCTATTTAGTAGTTCATTGGTATTTATCAATGTCTCTAAAGTATTTTGCAGTGCTTGTTGGCTAAGTCGTTTTTTTAAAAGTCTGGTTTGTGTTTCTTTGACAGCAAGTTGAGTAACATCTACTGCGGTAATGCAGTTACCGAGTGGTGTGTTGAGCTCGTGGGCTATTCCTCTAATTAAAGTGGCTAGTTCAGCAAACTGTTGCTGCTCAAACGCTTGTTTTTGCTGATACAATAATTTCAGTTGGGTTTCGAAGCTTTGCTTAATGGTTTCGAGTAGTTTTATCACAGGCTCGTTATATTCATGGGGTTTGCTATCTAAGATACAAATTGTGCCAAATGGGGTGGTGTCTCCTGCACATATAGGTAAACCTAAATAAGAAATCATATTAAGCTTGATATCTGGGTTTTCTTTGAAGTCTTCATCAATAAGTGCGTTTGGAATGTTCAGTAATTTCTGCGTTTTTACGACATGCTCACAATAAAGGCCTGAATCTTCTAACTCTTCACTGTCACCAATTTCATAAGGATTATCTTGGTTATTGTTTTTTGAAAATACACTAATAATATTGTTTTCTACTTTCATTACTAAGGCGACGGGCACATCAGCAAAAAGGGCTAAAACTTCGAGGGTTTTATTCCAACTTTGCACTAATTCATCATAATCAAGCTGATACATTTTTAGACTCAAACAAATACCTATACAACTAACTAAAAGCTTAGTAATAATTTTTAATTCAGCAACTTAAATATGATTAATCTGACCTTTGCTTAGAACATTTCCGGCATTTTAGCTTTATCCAAATAGTTTTCGTCTAACGACTGTGCGATATTCACTAGGTGTTTGTGAAAGCACTTTCTTGAATACCCGTGTTAAGTGACCTTGGTCGTTATAACCAACTTCCAGTGCAACTTCTTGAATAGACAAATTTGAAGACGCTAATAACTCTTTTGCAGTTTGTACCCGCAACTGTTGCCAATACTCCACAGGAGTTTGGCTGGTGGCTTGGCGAAAACGGCGTGTAAAGGTGCGGTAGCTTAAACTAAATTGTGCTGCAATTTCTTGCAGAGTCAGTTCAGATGTTAAATTGTTTTTTAGCCAAAATTGAATTTGTGCGATGAGTTCATCTGGGTGTTTATCGACGGCACCCTCAAGGTAGCGCTGATCTTCATAGGGCTTACGAATTTCATGGGAGAAATTACGCTCAACATGTTGTGCCGCTTCTCGTCCGTAATATTGACTAATAATATGCACAATAACATCGGCAAGGGCATTTAAACTCGCAACTGTATACATGCGCTCAGATTGTGTGATGAAAAAATCAGGCTTAAGCTGCACTTTAGGGTAGTCACGTTTAAATTGTTCTGCGTAATGCCAGTGGGTGGTAGCCGGGTGGCCATCCAATAAGCCTGCTTCTGCAACTAAACAATTACCTGTGCCTACACCAATGATATGACTGCCTTGTTGCCAAGAATCACCAAGCCAGTTCACCAAACTTTGCTGATTGCTCACCACAGGACGCGGGTTTCGCCAAATCCCAGGCACAATAATCAAGTCACTAGCAGGCGCGGTGACGGTTTCGCAATCGGGCATAATTGAAAGCCCAGTACGATTAGGGATCGCTTTTAGACTACTTGCCACTAAATTGATGTTTAGAGGTTTAAATTCGTTCTGCTGACGATGGCTTTTTGCAAAGGCCTCACCAGCTCTGAGCATTTCAATAGGCAGGGTTAAACTGGTTATTAATAAATGAGGATAAACCAAAATACTAATTTCAATGGCTTTTACTTGTTGAAGTTTCGTCACTTAAATTGCTCCGACCAGTTGTTTTTGGCCTATTGTGCATGTTATTTGGCTATTTAAGCATAAAGTGTGTTAATTAATCCATTTAAACTTGGTTTAATTCTCATAACACGTTTTCTCAAGGTTTTTTATGACAGCATTACCCGTTATTGTTGGTATGGGTGGTATTAATGCCGCTGGCCGCACTTCTTTTCATCAAGGTTATCGTCGTATCGTGTTAGACAGCTTGGACGCTAAAGCCCGTCAGGAGACATTTTTAGGTTTAGCGACATTAATGAACTTAGTCACTCTTACTGAAGGCGTACTTAAAGATGCCCAAGGCAATACCATTGCCGAATCAGACATCGAAGCTAAGTTCGGTGAACAAATTTTAGCTGGCACACTTATTCGTAAAATTGAAAAAAACCACTTCGATGTGGATGCGACTCCATGGCAGCAAAAAATGACGTTAACAGCGTCAGATGAACAGCAGATTGTTTTTGAAACGCGCCGCCGTGATTTACCAACTCCAGTACCAAGTGCTTGGCAGGTTGAAGAATTAACTGATAAAAAAGTTAAAGTCACAATTAGTGCTGATCTTGCTATTAAACATGACAGTACGCGCGATAATCCAATTAAAGCGGCCGGTCAATTACCATCAGGTTTTGAACCTTCGGCTATGTATAACAGCCGTTATCAACCAAGGGGTCTGCAAGCGACTATCTTTGCCGCAACCGATGCGATTCGTTCGACAGGTCTGGCGTGGCAGCAGGTGATGAATAGTGTTGAGCCTGATCAAATTGGCACTTACTCAGCTTCTGTGGCGGGTCAAGTTGATGATGAAGGATTTGGTGGATTAATACGTGCGCGTCAGCAGGGCGATCGTGTGAGTACAAAACAGCTTGCACTTGGCTTAAACACTATGTCTACTGACTTTATCAATGCTTATGTAACAGGCAATGTGGGTACAACCTTTACTACATCAGGTGCATGTGCAACTTTTTTATATAACTTACGTGCTGCAGTAAACGATATTCAAGCGGGTCGTACGCGTGTAGCTATTGTGGCGTCTGTTGAGTGTGCTATTACACCTGAAATTGTTGAAGGTTTTGGCAATATGAGCGCACTTGCAAATGAAGAAGGTCTAAAGCGCCTTGATAATACAGATGTGGTTGATCATCGCCGTACAAGTCGTCCATTTGGTGAAAACTGTGGTTTTACAATTGGTGAAGGCGCACAAGTTGCTATATTAATGGATGATGCATTGGCATTAGAGTTAGGCGCTGATGTGTTAGGCAGCGTTGCAGATGTGTTCGTCAATGCCGATGGTATTAAAAAATCAATTACAGCCCCGGGCCCAGGTAACTACATCACGATGGCAAAATCTGTTGCACTAGCAAACAGTATTGTTGGCCAAGAAGCGGTACAAAAGCGTAGCTTTATTTTGGCACATGGCTCAAGTACACCACAAAACCGCGTAACAGAATCACTGATCTATCATAAAGTGGCAGAAACATTTGCAATTGATAATTGGAAGGTTGCTGCGCCTAAAGCATATGTTGGCCATACCATTGCTCCAGCCAGTGGTGATCAATTAGCTATGGCATTAGGTGTGTTTAGTCACAACATTATGCCGGGTATTACGACAATCGATAAAGTGGCAGATGATGTGTATAGCGAGCATTTAGACATTCGTACTGAACACTATCAGTGTGATGCAATGGATATTGCCTTCATTAACTCAAAAGGCTTTGGTGGTAATAACGCAACTGCGACTGTGTTATCACCGGCAATTACATTAAAGATGCTAGCAAAGCGTCATGGTGATGAGGTTATGGCGCAATATCAAGACCGTCATACTCAGGTAGCCAAAGCGCAAGTTGACTATCAACAACACGCTGATTTAGGTCATTATGAGCTAATTTATCGTTTTGGTGATGGCTTAATTGATGAAAATGGCATTGAAATTAGTGAAGATTCAATGACAATCCCAGGTTTTGATAAAAAAGTTTTATTATCAAAACCAAACCCTTACCAGGATATGTTTTAAGATCAAGGCATGTTTAAGCACATTCTTGACAGCAAGGCGCTTTTAAAGCGCCTTTTTTAGTGCTATAAATGTTCCTATCAAAGGGAATTGGAGCCATTATCATGATTAAATTCACAAAACTCGCAGCACTTTGTTCACTTATCGCATTACCAACACAGGCTTTAGCACGAGACGTCAATGACTTAGGTGTTGATGTTCAAGCTGCTACCTCTGCTTATATTGTTAAAAATTCAAACAAACGTTACCCAGGTAGTTATAACGGCTCTCGTCTAGAAGGCTGGGCATTAATGTCTTATGTGGTTGATACACAAGGTAAGGCAAAAGACATTGAAGTGATCATGGCATCTGATACTCGGGGTAGTGAAGAAAATGCAGAGAAATACTTAACCAACTTAGAGTTTGCACCTGCCACAAAAGAAGGCAAAACCGTAGAAGGGGGTTACCTGTTTTCATTTGAAGTAGGTAAGTATTTTAATGGTTACTCAAATGATAAAGCGAGCCGTGGTTTTATTAATGAATACGATGAAATCAACAAAATGCTGCAAGCTAAAGAGTTTAAAAAAGCTGAGCAAGCATTGGCTGAGTTATATAAAGACCATACTAAAAACACCTCTGAACAGGCATTATTTGCATGGTTGAAAAGCCAATTTTATTATCATCAACAACAATGGTTTGGCTTTGATGAGCAGTTGTCTGTAGCCTATTTACTGCGAGCTAAGTTACCAACAGATATACAATATTTAGTCGCTAAAAGTGCTCTACAATGGTACAGCTTCAAGGGCGATTTTAATCTTGCATACAATGCTATTTATGCGTTAGATAATATCGAGGGTAAACAGTTTTCAGAAGAAAACAAACTTGCCACTATCAAGCAAATTGATGACTTATTGGCGCGAACACCGCAGATTAATTCACAAATCAATGTTTCAAAAGATAAGCTGTCATATTTATCTTTATCTCGCGGTTCTATCAAAATAGAAGGCGCGAGCGATGTTTCTAAATTACAGATCCGCTGTGCAGATCAAGTCATTGACCTTGAAGCAAGTGAATCGGTTAATTATGTCATTGATGAGCAGAGCAGACGTTGCGGTTTATTAGTTAAATCTGCAAGCCCTGCTGAGATTAAAGTTAAACAAACTGGCTATGCCATAGTTAACTCAAAATATGACGCGAGTTAATTGTTTACTTTAAGCGCTTAACATATCTTAGCGTTACGAAATTAATCAACGCCATTAAAAAGGCGATTTCGTAACGACTAAATGCCACAGCAATGCCAATAAGTCCCATGTTCCAAATACTGGCTGCTGTGGCTGTTCCATAGGTAGAGTTTTTGTTCTTCAAAATGGCACCACCGCCAATAAAGCCAATACCCGTGATAATCCCTTCGAGTACTTTTGATTCTGCCTCTGAACTTGTTAAAACAGACATGCCCACTAATGCATAACCACATGATGCAACAGCGACTAATGGAAATGTTCGTAGACCTGCACCATTACTGGTTTTTTCTCGATCAAAAGCCATTGGAAGGGCAAGTAAATAGGCAATACCTAGATGAATTAAATTATCGAGAATTTCATACCAATCAATATTAAAGTCCATGCTTTGCTCCTTGCTATAAAGATTATGATAGCTTTGCAATTTCAATACCCGATCAACAAATTAAATAAAATGAGGAAACTAGGGACATGTAGCCGGGTTTTTAAAAGCATGCCTTGCTATAATTTGCGATTTTTACGCAGTGCTATGTCATTTTTTCAGCCTTTTGGCTGTTTGAATTTTAGCCATGCTAACAGTATGCTAAACACGCTGACAAAATAGGCTTCACATTGAAACATTCCATCTCCTCTCTTGAAAAAACTGCGCTTGCACTGTGTATGTTTGGTGCACTGATTGCTGTGATTTTGCCTGATGTTATCACTGAGCAAGTTCAGCCGTTCGTACAAATGCTGTTAAAATGGACTGGTAGTAGCTTTTTCTTATTGGTGAATTTTTTATTGTTTGCCATCATTATTTTAGCAATTAGCCCACTCGGTAGCCGTAAAGTAGGTGGTGAGCAGGCTGTTGTTGAGTATTCAAACTTTGGCTGGTTTGCCATGTTGTTTGCAGCAGGAATGGGCTCTGGCTTGGTTTTTTGGGGCGTAGCAGAGCCTGCGTTACACTCACTCGACCCACCACTTAAACAAAGCTTATATCCAGATAGACTAGCCAGTAGCCTCGCTTTAACCCTAGTGAATTGGGGCGCTCATGCTTGGGCACTTTATGCTGTATTTGCGCTAGTGCTTGGCGGATTAACGCAATACAGTGGGAGGTCAGGAGATATTTGTGCCCCTGTTTTAACGGCGCTTGGTAATCGCATTGATAAGTCTGCAAAATTTACTGTGTCGTTTATTGTAAGGTTAATTGCGGTAATCGCTATTTTTTTTGGTGTCGTCGGCACCATAGCTAATTCCACTTTACTGATCAGTAAAGGCGTTGAAATAGAGTTGGGGGTTACTTCAACTTTATTAGTGGGTTCATTAATCGTTTGTTTGTTAGCAGTTATTTATTCGCTGTCGGTTAAATTTGGATTACGACGCGGGGTACAGTCACTAAGTATATTTAACGTATTTCTAGCATTTAGTCTGCTTTTTTGGTTGCTACTAGTGGTGCCAATTGAGCCTATTATAAAGATTGCTTTAGATGGAACAGGCTACTATTTACAGTTGCTTGCAACTGGCACTTGGCAATTCGATAGCCAATTAAAAGCCCCGGTATGGGCCACTCATTGGACATATAATTATTACTTTTGGTGGTTAGCGTGGGGGCCATTTGTTGGTGTGTTCCTAGCCAAAATTAGCCAGGGGCGTAAAGTTTGGCAATTTATTTTGGCGGTTGTGTGTATTCCAACTTTAGTGACTATTATTTGGTTTGCGACCTTTTCGGGGGCAGCAATTGAATGGGATAGACTTAACCAAGCGGGCATTTTAGTTGCTATAAAACAAGATTACAGCCAAGGCTTATTTGTATTTTTTAATCAACTAGACTGGCAAGGAACCGTGTTTATTTGGTTAAGCTTATTACTACTGTTGATATTTGTTGCTACATCCGCAGACTCTGCAATATTAGTCATAAGAGAGCTGGTTGGCTCTGAGCAAAATAACCGTGTGACACTCTACGCATGGTGTTTAGCATTATTCATATGTAGCTTTGCATTGTTACTGCTACAAGATGAGCCATTAAATCGTAGCGTTGCAATTTTAGGCGCTTTACCTTTCTTGTTAATATTCCTATTACAGTTAGTTGGGTTTTTAAAAGAGTTTATTCGTGATATTTGTGATTAATCTACAGTTTTTTACAGTTAAATTACCTGTTTGTTATTATGCTTAGAAAATAAGCTTAAGTGTATTGGAGGACCGATGCTTAAATCTTTGTACGTAATACTATCAGTAAGTTTACTCAGTGGCTGTACTGCAGTTGGCTTAGTTGCAGATGGAATTGGCGGACGCACGAGTCAGGCACAGCCGGCAAGCGCTTATGCAGATAAAAAAGATAATGACCGAGTTAACTATGGCATGACCATGACGATGCTAGGTTATGAAATCGACAAAGCGATTATTGAAGGCCTAGAGAGCGGTAGTAAAGACAAAGACGTTGAGCTTAAATGTCGTCAAATTAGTCGCGCAGTAAAAGAATGTGTTGAGGTTAAAGCTGAGCCAAAAAAAAGACCTACATTAATGGATAGTTTTAATAATGAAGATTAGCTTTTCAAAACTTGTTATTTGCTTAGTAAGCTACCAATTAGTGGGGTGTACAGTGGCGGGGTCAATAGTTGATGGCTATGCAAAAAACTCACAACCAACAAATCTTGCAACTACAAATGCAAATCAAAGTAACAGCACAGTAACGGACTCTGAAGGCTTTTCATTCGCAAAGTTAGGCTTTGAAATTGATAGCGCTGTTATTGGCTTACTCAAACCAAAAGAAGAACAACCGCAATTAGTTTGCAGGCAAATCACACGCAGTATTAAAGAGTGTGAGGAAGTTAAGCCCTCACACTAAAAATTAAGTATTAATTACAGATACTTTTGATGAAACATCAGGTGTTCGTCAATAAAGCTGCTGATAAAGAAGTAACTATGATCATAACCCGCGTGCATGTTGATCTCAGCTGGGTAATCTTTTTCGTTTACGACAGCAAATAAGTTCTCAGTTTTGAGTTGCTCAGTTAAGAAGTTATCGGCCTCACCTTGATCAATACGCATCGGTAAATAATCATCAGCGGCAGCTTTTTTCATCAATTCACAGCTGTCGTATTCAAGCCAACTTGCTTTATCACTACCTAGGTAATTACTGAACGCTTTTTCACCCCAAGGGCAATTAATCGGGTTCACAATCGGGCTAAAAGCACTGGCGCTGACGTATTGTTTAGGGTTTTTAAGTGCAATCATCAATGCGCCGTGACCACCCATAGAATGACCAGCAATGGCTTTTTTGGTCGTCACAGGGAAGTGCGCTTCGATAAGTGCGGGTAACTCAGAAACCACATAGTCGTACATGTTGTAGTGCACATTGTAAGGCGCTTGAGTCGCATTGACATAAAAACCAGCACCTTGACCAAAATCGTAATTTTCATCGTCAGGCACATTTTCACCGCGCGGGCTAGTATCTGGTGCGACAATCGCAATACCTAGTTCAGCCGCTTTTTTAAATGCTCCGGCTTTTTGCATAAAGTTTTCATCTGTACAGGTTAAACCTGACAACCAATACATCACTGGTACTTTATTCGTTTCGCTGGCACCTGGCGGTAAAAAAATCGCAAAGCGCATAGCACAATGTGTGCTGCTAGCTTGGTGGGTATATTGTTTATGCCAGCCACCGCTGACTTTTGTTGAGCTTATGTTTTCTAGCATAACCAAATCCTTGAAACAAAGGCGCTAGGAGTCAATCTAGCGCCAAATTAAAAGATTAATAATGAATAACTGAACGGATGCTCTTACCTTCGTGCATTAAGTCGAAAGCTTCATTGATATCTTCAAGTTTCATGGTGTGTGTGATGAAATCGTTTAACGCAAACTCACCATTCATATAGCGCTTAACAATCTCTGGTAATTCAGAGCGACCTTTAACGCCACCAAATGCACTACCGCGCCATACACGACCTGTTACTAGTTGGAAAGGACGAGTAGAGATCTCTTGGCCTGCACCTGCAACACCAATGATTACTGATTCACCCCAACCTTTGTGACAACACTCAAGAGCAGAACGCATTACATTAACGTTACCGATACATTCAAATGAGAAATCAACACCACCGTCAGTCATTTCAACGATAACTTCTTGGATTGGTTTGTCGAAGTCATTTGGATTGATTAAATCAGTTGCACCTAGTTTAGTAGCAAGATCAAACTTACTGGTGTTGATATCAACACCAATAATACGGCCAGCGCCCGCCATTTTCGCACCGATAATCGCCGATAAACCGATACCACCTAAGCCAAAAATAGCCACTGTATCGCCTTTTTGAACTTTTGCTGTTTTAGTAACAGCACCCATGCCGGTTGTTACACCACAACCAAGTAAACAAATTTCTTCAAGAGGCGCTTCTTTGCTTACTTTAGCAAGTGAAATTTCTGGTAATACAGTGTACTCAGAGAAGGTAGAGCAACCCATGTAGTGATAAATTGGTTGACCATCTTTATAGAAACGCGTTGTGCCATCAGGCATTAAACCTTTACCTTGCGTTTCACGTACCGCAGAGCATAAATTTGTTTTGCCCGATTTACACATTTTACACTCGCCACATTCAGCAGTGTAAAGAGGAATAACATGATCGCCTACTTCAACATGTGTTACACCTTCACCTACCGCTTCAACAATACCGCCACCTTCATGGCCAAGGATTGCTGGGAAAATACCTTCAGGGTCTTCACCAGATAAAGTAAATGCATCGGTATGACAAACACCTGTAGCAACAATCTTTACAAGCACTTCGCCTTTTTTAGGCATCATTACATCCACTTCTTCAATTGATAGTGGTTGATTTGGACCCCAAGCGATAGCCGCTTTTGATTTGATAAAATCAGTCATAACGTTCCCTTATAGTTGTTGGAAGTAAGTATTAAACTTAGTCTATTTTATTTGTTTCTCAATGAATGATAATCTTCGTTTTATTAAAACACTTTTACAGTATGGTAATAATGAATCGTTGGCACGGAATTGATGAGTTTTTAGCGGTAGCAGAAACAGGCAGTTTTACAAAAGCAAGTAAACTACTGGGTATGTCAGTGGCCCATGTAAGCCGGTATGTGAGTCAATTAGAAGAGCGATTAAACACACAATTGTTAACCCGAACAACCCGTAAAGTGGTGCTAACGCAAGAAGGGCAGGTGTTTGCGCATCAAACTAAACAATTACAGCATGCCATGGATGATGCCACGGCACTGCTTGCAGAGCAGCAACTGACACCAAAAGGTAGTATAAAACTAACAGCTCCTGTGATGTATGGTGAAAGTTTCATCATGCCTGCGGTACATTCGTTTATGCAAAAGCACCCAGATATTGAAGTGATCAGCCATTTAAGCAATGAGCAAGTCAATCTACTAGAAGATGGGTATGATCTCGCTATTCGCCTTGGTCATTTAAAAGATTCATCTTTAAAAGCACGGCGCATTAGTCAGCGCAGGCTTGTTATTTGTTGTAGCTCTGAATATATCAATAAATTCGGCCAACCACACAGTGTGAGTGAATTACATCAGCACAATTGCCTGATTGGTAATAACAGTTACTGGCGGGTAAAAGAGCAGGGTCAAGATAAGCACATCAAAGTGGCAGGGCGTTTGGCCTGTAACAGTGGCTGGGCATTGGTTGACGCTGCAATAAAAGGGTTAGGCATCGTGCAACTACCAGATTACTATGTCAATGACCACCTAGCCAATGGCAGGTTGAGTGCTGTACTTTCGAATGTTGCACCGGCACCTGAAGGTGTATGGGGGGTGTATCCACCAAGGCAGTTTATCGCAACCAATGTAAAAGCATTACTTGACCATTTGGTTGCTACTGTTCAAGTATCAGATTTATAATTATTTTTTACAATTTCGCGCATCCCATGCTAGCTAAATCTATGCTAATATGAGCGCATATTTAGCCCTTGGAATACCCATAATTTATTATGTTTCAACCTGTTAGCCTTTTTATAGGGCTGAGATATAGTCGCTCCTCAAAGGGCAATGCCTTTATCTCATTTATTTCATTTTTCTCTATCGCGGGCATTGCTATTGGTTTAATGGCCTTGTTTACAGTCAGTTCAGTAATGAATGGTTTTGAGAATAACCTTAAAACCAACATGCTTGGTTTAATTCCACATATTGAAGTATCAGCCGAAGATAACTCGAAAGAAACCATGTTGCAGTTAAAGCAGCAACTAGCAAATTCTCAAGATGTTAAACAAGTTAACCTATACCGCCATGGCGAAGCCATTTTACAAACTAACCAAGATTTGCACGGCGTATTGTTACAAGGCCTTTATGATGAAGGAAGCTCCATCTATAACGTAAAAGATAAAATTGTTGCCGGCAATTGGTCACAAGTAATGGACAGCAACTACCATATTGCGATTAGCCGCTACTTGAGTCGAAAATTGGGTATTTCTCTTGGGGATAAAGTACGGGTGATCATGCCTAATGCCAGTTCGTATACCCCCCTTGGTCGAGTACCGAGTCAGCGCTTGTTTACCGTTGCTGCACTTTATGAAACACAGTCAGAAATTGATATGTCATTGGCATTTACCAGTGGCTATTCGTTAGGCAGAGTTTTAAAACTAGCAAAATCAGCAGCCCCTAATTTGAGTGTATCGCTGTATGAACCATTTGCTGTTGAGCAAGTATTGCAATCGCAGTTAGCTATTTTAAACGATTACACAGTGACTGACTGGCGAGCTAGCCAAGGCACACTATTTGCCGCTGTGGCAATGGAAAAGCGCATTATGTCGATGTTACTTGGCTTAATCGTGCTCGTTGCAGTGTTTAATATCATTTCAGCATTAACCATGATGGTCAGTGAGAAGCAAAGTGAAGTCGCTATTTTACAAACACAGGGTTTAACTCCGTTACAAGTGCAGCACGTGTTTATGATCCAAGGCTTATATAACGGCCTTATCGGTACCAGTATTGGTGCGTTACTTGGTGTGCTATTGAGTAGCAACATTAATGAATTATTGAATATGTTAGGCATCAATTTACTAGCGGGCGTGAGTTTACCCGTTAAATTTGATGTTATGAGTTTGAGTTTTATTGCCGCAGGGAGTATTGCGATGAGCTTTTTAGCTACCTTGTATCCTGCCAGAAAAGCTGCAAAAGTGAATCCAGCAGAGGTATTACGTTATGAGTGATTTAGTTATCAATTGTCAGCAGTTAAATAAAGTCTATCAAGATGGCGATAACGAGGTTGCGGTATTAAAAGGGGTTGATTTAGCACTTAAACAAGGCGAAATGTTAGCTGTTGTAGGGAGCTCTGGCTCTGGTAAAAGTACCTTATTGCACATATTAGGCACCTTAGATAACGAAAGCTCAGGCAAGGTTGAAATTAAAGGTCAGCAGGTTTCTAAATTAAACCGTAAACAGCAAGCCAGTTTCCGAAATGAAAATTTGGGCTTTATTTATCAATTCCATCATCTATTAATGGAGTTTACTGCCATCGAAAATGTTGCAATGCCATTATTAATTAAAGGCTTAAGCGCAAAAGCGGCAACCGAAAAAGCCTGTAACATGCTAGATAAAGTAGGGTTATCTCATCGTAGCGAACATAAACCTTCGGCGTTATCAGGTGGTGAGAGGCAGCGGGTTGCAATAGCACGTGCATTAGTAACCGAGCCTGCTTTGGTGCTTGCCGATGAACCAACCGGTAACCTAGATAAACAAAACGCAATTAAGATTTACGATTTAATTAAAGAATTAAATACTAGCTTAAAAACCAGTTTTGTTGTGGTAACCCATGATTTAGAACTTGCAGATAAACTAGGCAAAATTGCCTATTTAGATGATGGTAAGCTCGCAATTAAAGAGTCTCAGCATGTTGCTTAGTGCCTTTATTTCAAAACGCTTTCGTGCCCATAGTGGCCAAAAAGACGGACAAAACGGTTTTGTTAGTTTTATCGCTAAAGCATCGACAATCGGCATTCTTTTAGGTGTCGCTGTGCTAATTGTTGCTTTATCAGTTATTAATGGTTTTGAGCAGCAGCTAGTACATCGGCTTTTATCGGTCGTACCTCAGGTTGAATATGTTGCGCCTAATAAACCAATCAATAATTGGCAGTCAAAAGTTGCACTACTGCGCTCTCAAGCCGGTGTAACAGGTGCTGCGCCGTTTATTAGTGTCAACGGCATGGCGCAATATAAAAGTGAGTTAAAAGCAGTTGAAGTGCGTGGTGTAAGCCCTGAATTTGAAAACCAAGTGTCGGCGTTAAATCAATTTACAGAAGGGCGCTTAGTTAGCCAGCTACAACAAGAAGATGTGCTTTTAGGCCAACAAATCGTTAACCGATTGGGCCTTAAAATTGGCGACCCAGTTACCTTATTAATCCCACAGATAAACCAGCAAAGTAACACTTTATTGGCGCCAAAGCGTGTTAGCTTGAATCTTGCGGGTATTATAAAAATGGGCGGCCCAATTGATGAAACAGCGGCTTTTATTCGCCTTGATAAAGCGCAAAGTGTGTTGAGTTTTGAGCAAAACCAAGTAACCGGTTTACGTCTACGAGTAGCTGATGTGTTCGCGGCCCATCAAACGGCGATGCGTGTGGGGCAAGTTATTCCTGATTATGTCTATGTCTCAAGTTGGTTTAGAACCCAGGGTAGCTTGTATCAAGATATTCAAATGGTTCGCACGATTGTGTATATCGTGGTGTTTTTAATAATTGCGGTAGCGAGTTTTAATATTGTTTCGTCATTAGTGATGGAAGTACGTGAAAAACAGGCAAATATCGCAATTTTAAAAACCATGGGCGCACAAGATAGCACCATTTTAGCAACCTTCGTAATGCAAGGTTTTACACAAGCTTTAATTGGTGTGATCTTAGGCACTGTTATCGGTGTGATGCTCGCGTTAAACATCAGTGAACTGTTCACTTGGGCAAGTAACTTACTTGGCGATAACCCGTTACAAGGTGTTTATTTTATTGAGTTTTTACCCAGTAAACTAGTTTGGCAAGATATTGTTATCACGGTGATTGTTACTTTTGTTCTCGCTATTTTGGCAACCTTATATCCTGCGTGGCAAGCAACCCGAGTTGACCCTGCAAAAGTTCTTGGTAATTAAGGAGTGTTTATGGATAAGCAACGCATTATCGATTTTTGGTTTAATGAATTAGGACCAGAAGCTTGGTATCAGCAATCAGATGAAGTTGATGCCTTAATTACACGTGAGTTTTCAGAGTGCCTTTTGCAGGTTATCGCTGGCGAGCATGCTGACTGGCGAGTTGATGCTCAAGGCTCTTTAGCTGAAATTATCGTGTTAGATCAGTTTTCACGCAATATTTACCGTAATACGGTGAAAGCGTTTAGCCAAGACCCACAAGCACTAAGCCTAGCGCAAAGAGCCATTGAATTAGGTTTTGATAAAAAATTACCTAGCTCTCAAGCTGCGTTTATTTATATGCCGTTTATGCACAGTGAATCGAAAGTCATTCATCAGCAAGCTGAGAAATTGTTTAAAGGCATGAGTAATTATGAATTTGAACTAAAACACAAAGTGATTATTGATAGGTTCGGTCGTTACCCACATCGAAATAAAATTTTAGGTCGTGAATCAACAGCTGAAGAGCTGCAATTTTTAACAGAGCCTAACTCTTCTTTCTGAGTTGATTGAATAGTACGCAAGTAAATTTAAATGCTCTTTGATTGCCCGTAAACACTTGCACAGCGCCATTTTAAACCTTAAAGTGTCAGAAATGTTGTAAAAGAGTAACTACCATGGAACAAAAACAAGCAAGACCATTAACACCAGAAGAACAAGCCGAAGCGCAAAAACAAAGTGTTATTTGGCAAAGAGAATGTTTCCAAAATGCACAAAAGCATTTAGCTGAAAAAGGCGTTATTCCGCAAACTGTTGTAGAAAAAGAAAGCCGTTTTATCGCCCCATTAGTAGCGATTTGGAAATTTAAAGCACAAAACGGTAAGAGCTATTGGGTGATCACCGGTCGTTTACCTACCGATCACGCTGAAGCAAGTGCAGCAAATAATGCACGTGAAGTATTACGTTATTTCTCAATGCAGTGGCAAATGAAGGCTGATCAGCTAATGCAATCAGGTGCGGTAGATAAAACCAAAGTTGATTTTGCTAACCTGTTAATCAACCGTGCTCATGGTTTATATGAGCTATTTGAAAAAGAAGAAATGTGGCAAAACGAGCCTGCATAACTTCTAATAAGAAAGCTGAATAATGTTATTCAGCTTTTTTATTTAACATATACCTTAATGCACCAAAGTGAATGGCCGCGTATCAAATTGCTTAATAGGGCAGAGCATTCGCTGCCTTGGAATACCAGCCTCCATAAATACTAAGCCATCAGCCGAAAAACCATTTCGTTTAAATCTATCTACTTCGTTCAATATGCAATTAATGCTGACGCAATCACAGCCTTGCTTTTCAGCCATGCCTACTAAGTAATTCAATAATGATTTGTAAACCGAACGGTTACGATGTTCAGGTAAAACTGCAATACGCCCAATGAGGCCATCATTACATAAACGCCCAGTGGCAACTGGGCATTTACACTCGTCGGTCACGAGTACGTGATGTGCTGTTTTATCTAAATGATCAAACTCAATGTCTTTAGGAATATGTAGTTCGCATACAAATACTCGCTCTCTGATCTGTTGTAAGAGTTCCTTGTCGATACTCCATTCAACTTCATCTATTTGATAGCTCATAAACACACGCTCCTAACAAAACCAAATACCCTCATTTAAAAGTGTAGTAAAGGTTTTCAAGAAAATGTGATTATTTTTTGAACTATTTATATCGGCAGCGGTCAGCCAGGTTTGATCTGTGAGCTTTGTTATTAATTCAAGGTCAGTTAAATCATGCATATAATTAACACCATTAATACTTAAAAGTATTTTATCGTCAATTACTTGATAAATGGCACGGGTACCACCTAAACGCTCAAAAACAACGTCCTCATCATTAAGTAAGTCATTTACGTCATCTAGTGTATATGGCTCCTCTAAAGGCGCTAAATCCATGTCATGTTTTGGCTGACTCATACTGTTACCAAGCCAAGTCTTGAATACTGCGTCATCATTAATCGCAGCAATCATAAGTTGCTTCACTTTTTCTGCTTCAGTTTGGTTAAGTTCACCTTTAGATGAACGCAACTTAAGCTCTGCATCACCATATCGTTGATTACCAAGCTCAGTATCGATGAGGTGATCGGCAAATTGTGATAATAAATCGCGTTGATTTGGCGCTCTAAAACCTACAGAGTAATTAAGTGCATTTTCAACTGCGTAACCTTCATGTGGGCAACCTGGTGGAATATAGAGAATATCTCCCGGCTCTAACACACAGTCGATCACGGCAGGAAATTGTTCAACTTGTAACAGGCTCTTATTTTGTGCAAATTGCTTTAAGTTCGCATCAGGTAAACCAACTCGCCAGTGGCGCTTTCCTTCACCTTGAATAATAAACACGTCGTATTGATCTAAATGCGGACCCACGCCACCACCCGGGGTAGAGTAGCTGATCATTAAATCATCGATACGCCAGTTTGGAATAAAGCGAAATGGCTCCAGTAGTTGCGCTGCATCGCTATGCCAATGGTCAACTGCTTGCACCAGTAATGTTGAGTGCTTTTCAGTTAGCAAGCTAAAGTCTTCAAAAGGACCATGGTATGCTTGCCAATCATCTGAGTGATTGGTCACAATACGTGATTCAATGCTTTCTTCCATGGCAAGACCGGCCAATTCTTCGGGCTCAATCGGATCTGCAAAATCCTTGAAGCCTTGCTTTATAAGTAATGGTTTTTTCTGCCAATACTCAGCTAAAAATTGCTCTTGGGTTAATGAATTGATGGTTAATTGATACATAACATGACCTAAGCGAATTGATATAAAAAAAGCGAAAGGAAGGCCTTTCGCTTTTTTAAGTCTTAATTTGAATTTAAGCTAAGTTGTCGATGAACTCAACAGCACGACCAATGTAATTAGCCGGAGTTAATTTTTTCATTTCTACTTTTGCTTCTTCAGGTAACTCAAGACCATCGATGAAATCAGCCATGATTTCTTGGTTTACGCGCTTACCACGAGTAAGGTCTTTAAGTTTTTCATATGGCTTTTCGATACCATATTTACGCATAACTGTTTGGATTGGCTCTGCTAGTAATTCCCAGTTTTGGTCTAGCTCTGCTAATAAACGCTCTTCGTTTACTTCAAGCTTGCTAACACCTTTTAATGTCGCTTGGTAAGCGATAAGTGTGTAGCCCATACCAACACCTAGGTTACGTAATACTGTTGAGTCAGTTAAGTCACGTTGCCAGCGAGAAACAGGTAGTTTTTGCGCAAGGTGAGTAAAGATAGCGTTAGCAATACCTAAGTTACCTTCAGAGTTTTCAAAATCAATCGGGTTTACTTTGTGAGGCATAGTTGATGAACCAATCTCACCTGCGATTGTTTTTTGTTTGAAGTGGTTAAGTGCAATGTAGCCCCAAACGTCACGGTCAAAATCAAGTAATACAGTGTTGAAACGTGCAACTGCATCGAATAACTCAGCAATGTAATCGTGTGGCTCGATTTGTGTTGTGAACGGGTTGAATGTTAAACCTAGGCTCGTTACGAACTGCTCAGCGTGGCTGTGCCAATCGTAATCTGGGTATGCACTTAGGTGAGCGTTGTAGTTACCTACAGCACCGTTGATTTTACCTAACATTTCTACGTTAGCAATTTGGTCACGTTGACGCTTTAAGCGCATGTAGACGTTTGCAAATTCTTTACCCATTGTAGAAGGGGTAGCTGGTTGACCGTGGGTACGTGTCATCATCGCAACTGACTTGTACTCAACTGCTTTTTCTTTTAATGCATTTAGAAGTTGGTCACAGTATGGAAGTAATACTTTGTCACGGGCTTCTGTCAGCATTAAACCGTGAGACAGGTTATTGATGTCTTCTGAAGTACAGGCAAAGTGAATGAATTCGTTAACTGCGTTAAGCTCTGCGTTATCAGCTACTTTTTCTTTAAGTAGGTATTCAACTGCTTTTACGTCATGGTTAGTTGTGCGCTCGATCTCTTTAACGCGTGCTGCATCAGCTTCGCTAAAGTTATCAACAATGGCATTAAGTAAAGCATTAGCCTCGTCGCTAAATGCCGGTACTTCTTTGATTGCGCTAGCTGCAGATAAAGCTTGTAACCAACGAACTTCAACAGTTACACGGTATTTGATTAAACCAAATTCGCTGAAAATGCTGCGTAGTTCCGTGGTCTTGCTGCCATAGCGACCATCTACCGGAGAGATAGCGGTTAACGCTGAAAGCTCCATAATGACTCCTAAATTGTCTAGTTTGAACGATAATTAAATTGATTGTTTAGCAATGGCGAGGATTTTTCTTTTTGCAAAGAAAAAGTGACGGCGTTTCCCGCCCATTTGTCGCCATAACACGGCACTACGAATTCCGGCCAATAATAGGGCACGAATTTTGTTTTGCGTGAGCTGCTGTTTTAATAACTCTGGCTTGCCATACACTTGAATACGATGCCCAAGGGGGCTTAGCACCGATGAGTAAATATCAGCAAGCGCTGCTACTACAGTATCATCTGTGATAGCAAAGTGGTCGAGGCGGCGTTTAACATCATCAATGCGACGACCTAATTCATTTAAGCTGTTTTGTTTTGAACTTAATGCACGTTCTAATTGCATTAAACCACCCACATATTTTACGATTTCGACGTCTTTGTCTGCGCCGGCAGAAAGCTGTGCAATCAAAATGCGATAGCCTTCACGTAAATTATGTTTACCCTGATACACGTCTTCAGGGCTATTTGGTGATGTTTCGACAATACAGTTTAGTAATTTTTCTAATTCGTGATCACTGCCTTGGCCATATTGCGCAACTTTTTGTACTTGTTTAGCAACTTGACACATGGCAGCTAAAGCCATGACTTGGTGCTCTGTCATTATTTGATCACCGAATCAATAATACCACCACCTAAACATACTTCGTCAGCGTAGAATACGGCTGATTGGCCCGGTGTCACTGCTTTTTGTGGCTCATCAAATAGTACGCGTGCCATACCATCTTCACCAACAAGTAAAGTACAGCTGATATCTTCTTGGCGATAACGAGTTTTAACAGTACAGCGTGTGGTCCCTTTAGGACCTTCGCGGTCAACCCAGTGAAGCTGGTTTGCATTTAAACCATTGCTGTAAAGGCGAGGGTGGTCTTTACCTTGACCAACCACTAATACGTTACGATCAACGTCTTTATCAACTACATACCAAGGTTCACCCGAACCTTCTTTCATGCCGCCAATTAATAGACCTTTACGTTGACCAAGTGTGTGGTACATTAAACCTTCGTGATCACCCACTTCATTGCCATCGGTATCTTCAATTTTACCTGGCTGTGCTGGTAAGAACTTCTGTAAGAAGTCTTTAAATTTACGCTCACCAATAAAACAAATACCGGTACTGTCTTTTTTATCGTGAGTGATTAAGTCTTGCTCTTCAGCGATGCGGCGTACTTCAGGCTTAGCAATATCGCCAACAGGGAAAAGTGTTTGCCCAATATGCTCATGGCTTAGAGTGTATAAGAAATAGCTTTGATCTTTGTTGTCATCAAGGCCACGACACATTACAAATTTATCACCGCGCTTTTCACGGCGAACATAGTGGCCAGTAGCGATGTAATCAGCACCAAGTGCTTGTGCTGCAAATTCTAAAAAAGCTTTGAATTTGATTTCTTTATTACACATGATGTCTGGGTTTGGTGTACGACCTGCTTTGTACTCTGCTAGAAAGTATTCAAACACGTTGTCCCAGTATTCGGCTGCAAAATTTACAGTGTGAAGCTCAATACCTAGCTTATCGCACACAGCTTGTGCGTCTTGTAGGTCTTCAGCTGCAGCGCAATATTCATCATTATCGTCTTCTTCCCAGTTTTTCATGAACAGGCCTTCAACTTGATAGCCTTGTTGCTTTAATAAATACGCTGATACAGAAGAATCAACACCGCCGGACATACCCACGATGACTTTAATGTGACTATTTTCGCTCATAATATTCGCTGTCATTTTTTAACTGCTATGGAAAGGCCGATATTATATACCCAAACCACCTCAAGATGCGAGTTTCAGTTGGAATTAAAAGCGATTTAGGCAAGGCATTGATTGCAAGTAATAGTGGTTTGGGCATAGCAAACTTTTAGACACCCAAACCAGCCAAAATCACAGCGGTTATTGGTAAATTAAACTAAGTGGGTAGGCTTTACCAGCTAAATGATCTTCAATGCATTTTAAAACCAGAGGGCTTCGAAGTGGCAGGTTTTTAATTTGCTCAAGGCTAAACCAATCTGCGCTAAGAATGTCATTATCTTGGGGAGATGGTTCAAATAGCTCTGGGCTATTAAAAGCAAAGCTAAAACGCATATAGTGAACGCCATTTGCGGCATGCAAATTATAAATGCCAACAAGGTGATTGGCATTAAGGCTAATGCCTGTTTCTTCAATAAGTTCGCGATGAGCTGCTTCTGCTAAGGTTTCATTGGCTTCTAAATGACCCGCAGGCTGGTTATAGCAAATATCACCTGTGTGTTTATCGCGCTCTTTAACAAGTAAAAAATTGTCTTGGCATGTGACGATGGCGGCCACTGTGACATTGGGTTTATGCATCAGGGTTGTTCACTACTTTAAACTGGCCATTCTCTAATCCATCAAGGGTATAGTTACCAATGCTGTAACGAATTAATCGCAAAGTAGGGAAGCCAACATGCGCTGTCATACGGCGAACTTGGCGATTACGCCCCTCAGTGATAGAGATTTCTAACCAGCTGGTTGGAATGTTTTTACGCTCGCGAACGGGCGGAGTACGAGGCCAAATTGACGGCTCGTCAATACGTCTAACTTTGGCAGGCTTGGTCATGCCATCTTTAAGCTCTACGCCTTTGTTAAGCGAAAAGATTGCCTCATCAGTAACATCACCTTCTACTTGCACCCAATAAGTTTTAGCTGTTTTTTTATTGGGTTCAGTGAGTGTGTGTTGTAATTTACCGCAGTTGGTAAGTAGCAACAGTCCCTCGCTATCTCTGTCTAGGCGTCCTGCTGCATACACGTCTTTAATAGTAATAAAGTCGGCAAGCGTTTTGCGGTTTTGGTCATCGGTAAATTGGCAAAGCACATCAAATGGTTTGTTAAATAGCACCACTTTGCGCTGCTCAGGGCTAATTGTTTTTTTAACTTGGCGTTTTTGAGTAGGCCTTGAATAAGTTCGGCCGCTGCTGCGGCGTGGTTTGCTATTGGCTTTATTAACCATTAAATACACCTAGCGGGTTTAGGTAAACCTGCAATTTTAGTCGCTTGCTTTGCTGGGCCTTTAGGGAATAGCTTATACAAATACATGCTATTACCTTTTTCCTCACCTAGCTTTTGGGCCATTGCTTTGACCAGCATGCGTATTGCAGGGCTAGTGTTGTACTCTACGTAAAAATCACGCACAAAATGCACAACTTCCCAGTGCTGCTCACTTAAGGTTATGTTCTCTTGTTCAGCAATAATAGGTGCAAGCTCTTCACACCAATCATTTGAATCAAGTAAATACCCTTGTTTGTCTGTTTCTATCTGTTTGTTATTAAATTCAAGCATGGTTTACCAAGTAATCGTGTTTTTTGCGTTTAAAGTCATTTCTACAAATTGTGCATAGTTTATTGCGATATCGCCTTGATTAAATGAAATATCACGGGCTACAGCGTCTTCTTCAAGTAAATGAATTGCTGAAGAGAATTGCTTAAACTGCATGTTGTTATAACAAGCGTCACTAACAAGTAGCACTGTATCTTGCGAAGAAATCAAATTTGCCAACATATTATTGCAATAGTGAGCTAAGGGTTTTGAAAAAATATGCAAGGTACTCATAAGGTCACCACTTGATGCTGCTCTGTAATTAATTCACGCTGTTGCTCAAAGTTAGCTACTTTAACATCGATAATCAGACTATCTTCTGAAAGGTTAAAATCCATTAACGACTTTTCACATACATATATGTTTTCAACATCGTATAACTCAAGGGTTTTAATGGTTTTAAAATAGTTTTTTATGCCAAGTTGCTCTGGCTGTTGATTTTTTTTCAAAGCTAAAACAGCCTCACCACTTAGAAGCCAACTAATGTTCTGTTCAATAGCAGCAAAAATCAGTGTGGTGTCGAGTGAGTCACGAATATGTTGATCATCAAATGGACTATGTTGGCTTATTACTAAAATGTTTTTCATTTAAATTGCACCCATTTATCCGCTTCACTGACAAGCATCGCAAATTCTGCAAGCCCAGCGACGGTAAACACGCCTGTGTTATCGATATCTAAACCACGCTTTTCAGCAGCAGTGACACATAGCAGTAGAGGGATCTCTTGCTCACTTAACGACTGCCACAAACGATTAATTGGAAGCTCGTCGCTGGCAAGTTCTAAATGGTTACTTGCGTGGTAAACACCAGCTTGATAAAGAAAGATAGCTGCAATTGAGTGACCAGAGTCAAGACAGGCCTGTGCAAATTTAATTAGCCGTTGAGTTGTGTCGTGATCGGTCGGCGCGGTATGAAGAGAAAGTACAAATTGTGCCAAAACGCATCCAATAAAAAAGCCCCTAGAAAGGGGCTATTTTAGCAGAACTATTTAATTAGTCATCACTTGCACCAAGTAGGTGAAGAAGAGACGTAAATAAATTATACACGTTCAGGTATAAAGCAACTGTTGCGCGAATGTAATTAGTCTCGCCGCCATTAATAATGCGGCTAGTATCAAATAAGATTAAACCAGACATGATTAGCACAACTGCAGCATTAATAACCATAAAGGTAATTGAGCTGCCAATAAATAAGTTAACTAGGCTTGCAATAATAACCACGATTAAACCTACAGTTAAAAAGCCACCCATAAATGAGAAGTCTTTTTTAGTGGTAAGCGCATAAGCCGACAAACCAAAGAAGATTAACGCAGTAGAGCCTAATGCTTGCATAATAAGCATAGGACCATTTGGCATTGCAGCGTAGTAGTTAAGCATTGGACCAAGTCCTGCGCCCATTAAACCTGTGAAAACAAATACCCAAGCAACACCTGAAGCACTGTCTGCTTTTTTGTGAACAACAAAAAGTACACCGAATGCAATCAAACTAAATACTAACCCCATAAAATAAGGTAGATTCATTGCCATTGATATACCTGCTGTCACTGCGCTAAATGCCAGTGTCATTGCCAGTAAGAAATAGGTATTCTTTAAAACTTTATTGGTTTCAATAGTCGACATTACTGGTCTTGCAGTATTGTACGATTGATTAAACGCCATTGTTAGAGCTCCTTTAAATGAACTTATACGTTCGTTAGTTCCAATTATTAAACTGAACTAAGCCTATCAAGAGTTATATATTTGGGCAAACTATTGTGGATCAATAGACAAGATAAATAATCGAAAAGTTCAATGTTGCGCACAATCTAAACGCTACTGTATTAATGCTGAGCAAATTAATTGTTTTTTAATCACTTAAACAGTTTTTTGAAAAAAAAGCTTCACAAGCACGGCCGCTTTATCTATTATGCACGCCGTCGGAGAGATGGCAGAGTGGTCGAATGCACCGGTCTTGAAAACCGGCAGGGGTTTGTAGCCCCTCTAGGGTTCAAATCCCTATCTCTCCACCATTATTTTTACTACTGGCGTAAGCGGGTAGGTTTCCGCATTCGGAGAGATGGCAGAGTGGTCGAATGCACCGGTCTTGAAAACCGGCAGGGGTTTGTAGCCCCTCTAGGGTTCAAATCCCTATCTCTCCACCATCATTTAAGCCGCTGAATTTATTCAGCGGCTTTTTTGTTTCTTGTGCTTTTCATTTGTTCTGCAAATTACGACTATTGTCGATATTTCGCATTTTAACTAGTTAGTCCATGCTTAACACTTCTCGTATTATCTTTGTGACATTAGGGAATTTATGAAACATCGTTTAGCAAAGAGTGTAGGACTTTCTTTATTATCGCCTGTGATCATCGGTTGTATCTTGGGTCTTTATTATGCGTTTACACTTGAAGGAAATGGTTTAAACATTTTCTTTAACTTATTCGTTAGCGCAATCGCCAATGCCCACATTGTAGGTCTTACTATGGCAGCGTTTGTGGTACCTGGTTATTTACTTATGTATAAGTATGCAAAGGTTAATTATTCAGGTGTTCTGACACTTGGCTTACTAGGTGGCGCTATTTTCAGCTACTTACTTAGCGCTACAACAGGTATGGCTTTTATAGTCAATGCTGTGATGTCTGCTCTGGCAGCTGGACTGTTTTTATTTGGTTTAAGACAGGGCCTTACAACACAATCTTCTCATCAATAGCAGAATATTTAATCAAGCTGACTGAAATTGAGGGCAAAATGTTTTTTTTTGCCCTTAAAAGGTTTCATTTGTCGTCTACAAAGAGTACCTTTAGCTACTGTATGTTTAATAAGAAGTAGTTTGGTATGCAAAAGCAAGATTTTTACCAGTCATTAGTTAAACAAACTGAGTCGCTAATCACTGGTGAATCAAATGTTATTGCCAACATGGCAAATATTAGTGCGCTGTTATTTACCTCTTTAGAGGATATCAATTGGGCGGGCTTTTATTTAATGGATTCACCTGAAGAATTAGTGCTAGGGCCGTTTCAAGGTAATCCTGCATGTATCCGTATTCCAGTAGGTAAAGGGGTATGTGGAACTGCCGCGCAAACACAACAAACACAACTCATTGAAGACGTGCATGCATTTGCCGGTCACATTGCCTGTGATGCTGCATCTAACTCTGAAGTAGTTGTGCCGATTTTCAAAGACGGTAAAGTATTTGCTGTACTTGATATCGACAGCCCAAGCATTGCGCGATTCGATGCTGATGATCAAGCTGGTTTAGAAGCATTGGTAAAGTGCTTTGAGGCAAATCTAAAATGAAAGATCTGCTAAATGTGCAAGATTACCTCTTTGCAATCCAAGATGTTGGTGATTGGGAAGGGGAAGAAGAAGTTGTTGCCGAAAGGCTCAACGACTTGATTCACATGGCATGGGAGCGTCTACCAGATGACCTTGACTGTGAATCAATTGATGAAATTATAAATGGTATTTGGGAACACCTTCGAGGTGATTTAGCGCTTATTGAAGCGGACTTCGAAGAGTTGACCGACTGGGTAACACACTATGTCGATTCATCACTTGATGAAAAGATGTAATAAAAGGTTCTAACATGGAAACCACAAACAAGCTAAAAGATATTAATGAAGTACTGGATTTCTTATACCAAGAATTTCCAAAATGTTTTAAACAAAAAGACGGTATTCAGCCGCTTAAAGTAGGTATTTTTAAAGATATCGCTGAGCGTATTGAAGGTTCTGAGAAAGTAAGTAAAACTCAGGTTCGTCAAGCACTAAGAAAGTACACCTCAAACTGGCGCTATTTAGAAGCTGTAACTAAGTCTGAGTTCCGTATCGATCTTGATGGTAATCAAGACGAAAAAGTAGAACAAGAGCACATTGAGCACGCACAAAAAGCGTTAGAAGAAAGCCGCGCTAAAATGGCAAAGCGTAAGAAGCCACAACGTCCACGTAAAGACGGTGACACAAAATCTTACAAAAAGAATAGTGGCCACCACGCTAAATCTGGCGAAAAAGGCGCTAAAGTAAATAATAAGACTGCTAAAGCTGCTCCTGCAAAACGTTCAGGAAAAGTTGAACCTTTACCTGCCTCAGAGGTCAAGGTTAATAGCAAAGTTAAAGTTAAACTTGGCCAAGCACTTGTAAACGCGGTTATTACTGAAGTGAATAAAGATGAAGTTCACGTTGAGTTAGTAACAGGGATGCAAGTTAAGACCAAAGCAGACAGCCTGTATATCATTTAATAGCTGTAAAAAATAAAGGAGTTGTGTATGAGTAAAAAGTTTACGCTCATTCCGTTAGTCGCTGCCCTGTTTTCAGGTTCATTATTGGCATCTTCAGATAATCTGACTGAAAAAGACCTGCCAGTACTCAAGCAAGAAAGCCAACATAGTACGGCAAGCAAACGGGTGACAAACTTATTTACTCGTGCACACTACAAACCAATTAAATTTAACGATGAATTATCTGAGAAGGTTTTTGATCGTTATATTGAATCTCTCGACTACAATAAAAATGTGTTTTTAGCCTCTGACATTGCCTCGTTTGAGCAATATAAAGACCAGTTTGATAATGCATTGTCGACAGGTAAATTGGGATTTGCCTTTGATATTTTTAACTTAAGTTTAAAACGTCGTTTTGAACGCTATGACTATTCTTTATCGTTACTTGAAAACGAAATGAAGTTCGATAAAGAAGATGAGTATCTGTTTGACCGCGAAGACGCAAACTGGGCAACAAGCCAAGCTGAGCTTGATGAACTTTGGCGTCAACGCGTTAAATACGATGCTTTACGATTAAAAATGACTGGTAAAGATTGGCAAGGGATTAAAGAAGTCTTGACCAAACGCTACCACAACGCACAAAAGCGTTTAGTACAAACTAACAGTGAAGATGCTTTTCAAATCGTGATGAATTCATTCGCACGAAGCATTGAAGCGCATACCTCTTATTTATCACCTCGTCGCGCTGAGCAATTCAAGATGGACATGGATCTTGAATTAGAAGGTATTGGTGCGGTACTTAGCTATGATGAAGACTACACAGTTATCCGTAGCTTAGTACCTGGCGGTCCGGCTGATAAGTCTGAACAAATTAAAGCAGATGACCGTATTATTGGTGTTGCTCAAGAAGGTGAAGAATTTGTTGATGTGATTGGCTGGCGTTTAGATGACGTAGTTGATTTAATCAAAGGCCCTAAAGGGACAAAAGTTCGTCTGCAATATCTAAAAGGGGCGGATGCTCACGGCACACCAAAAGTGGTTGAAATCACGCGTGATAAAATTCGCTTAGAAGACCGCGCTGCAAAATCTGAAGTATTTGAAGCAAAATATTCAGACTTAACCAGCAAAATTGGTGTGATTGAAATCCCAGGTTTCTATAACAACCTATCACAAGACGTTAAAGTTGAAATTGCAAAATTAAAAGAAGCCAAAGTAGACGGTATCATCATCGATTTACGTCAAAACGGCGGCGGTTCACTTTACGAAGCGACTCAGCTTTCTGGCTTATTTATCGATCAAGGTCCTGTAGTACAAATTCATACGCTAAATAATCGTATTGAAGAGCAAAAAGACCGTGACGGCGTCACTTTTTATGATGGCCCACTTACTGTGTTGGTTGATCGCTACAGCGCATCTGCCTCAGAGATTTTTGCAGCAGCGATGCAAGATTACGGCCGTGCTATTGTGATTGGTGAGCAAACCTTTGGTAAGGGTACTGTACAGCAGCACAAACCACTTGGCCGTGCTTATGACTTATATGATCATCCATTAGGTAGCGTGCAGTATACCATTGCAAAATTCTACCGAATTAATGGCGGAAGCACACAGCACAAAGGCGTTATTCCAGATGTGTCATTCCCATCGGCAATTGAGCCATCAGAGTGGGGCGAGAGTCAACAAGACAACGCGCTACCTTGGGATAGCATCATACGTGCTAAGTACAACTCGGTTGATAACCTAAAACCAGCGATTGCTTACGTTAATAAGCTTCATGATGCGCGTATTGCAGATGAGCCTGAATTTGGTTATGTGTTTGCTGATATTAAACGCTATCAAGAAGAGAAAGACCGTAAGACTATCTCATTGGTTGAAGCGACGCGTCTAAAAGAGAAAGACGAAGGTGAAGAACGCGCGTTAGAACGTGCTAATGAACGACTTGTTCGCCTTGGAGAAAAGCCAGTAGAGAAGCTTGACGATTTACCTGATAGCCTTGACGAGCTAGACCCTTTCTTAGAAGAAGCCGCATTAATCACCCAAGATTATATAAAATATGGTCGTATCGCTAAGAAATAATTAGCAATTAATTAGCAATATCGATTAATAAAAAGGCGCTTAAGCGCCTTTTTTGCTACCTAAAACAGGTTAGATTGGTATAATCACAAAATCTGGCTGCATAAGGCCACTGAAGTTTTGCGTCAAAGCTTACAATAATAATTAAACACGCCACATAAGACGTGTAGGAGACTATCTTTTGAATTCAATTGAAGAGAAGCCAATTAAACAGGCCAGTTTTTTAGATGCCTTAATCCCAATTACTGTGCTCGTGTGCCTACTAGGCGCTGCTGTTTATTTATTCGGTGATAATTCATCATCAGGTCCTAACCAAATTGCTTTATTATTCGCTACATTTACCGCGGCATTAATAGGCTTAAAAAATGGTTACACCTGGAAGAAACTAGAACAAGCTATGATTGAGGGGATCACCTTATCCCTTGGAGCAATCATTATATTATTAATGGTGGGTGCCTTAATTGGTACTTGGCTGTTATCAGGCACAGTACCCACTCTAATTTACTATGGCTTACAAATTATCAACCCAAGTTGGTTCTATGCCGCTAGTTGTTTAATTTGTGGCATTGTCGCTATGAGTATTGGTAGCTCTTGGACCACAGCAGCGACTATTGGTGTGGCGCTATTAGGTGTTGCAACCGGTCTTGGTTTAGAACAAGTTGTCACAGCAGGTGCGGTGATTTCTGGTGCCTACTTTGGTGATAAATTAAGCCCGCTTTCTGAAACAACAAACTTAGCACCAGCAGTGGCTGGGGCAGATTTATTTGAGCATATCCATCACATGCTTTGGACTACAGTGCCAAGCTTCATTATTGCGTTAATCATTTTTATTTTTATGGGCTTTAATGCCGGTGGTTCAGCTGAAGCTGGACGTATTGATGAAATCGTTAATTTATTAGAGCAAAACTTTAATATTGGTTTTGAAATGCTAGTACCACTGGTGGTGTTGCTGTTTTTAGCAATTCGTAAGATGCCAGCTTTCCCAGCTATATCGATTGGTGCCGTGCTAGGTGCAATTTGGGCTATGTTATTTCAATCAGATTTAATCAATAGTCAAATTGATGCCTCACAAGGCCAAGCAATTGGTTACTTCAAATTAGTTTGGACAACATTCTTCGATGGATTCAGCATTGATACTGGCGATGAAAAAATGGATTCATTATTAAGCGGTGGTGGTATGGCTGGCATGCTAACAACCACTTGGCTGATTATGACGGCCTTGATGTTTGGCGCTATCATGGAAAAAACCGGCTTACTTGATATGTTCGTAAAGAGCATCTTAAAAATTGCTAAAAGCACGGGTTCTCTTATCACAGCAACGATTGCAACGTGTATTGGTACCAATGCGGTTGCAGCTGACCAATATATCGCGATTGTTGTTCCTGGTCGTATGTTTAAAGATGAATATGAAAAACGCGGTTTAAAGCCTGTAAATTTATCTCGCACATTAGAAGATGGTGGCACAATTACTAGCCCACTTATTCCTTGGAATACCTGTGGTGCCTATATGCAAAGTGTTTTACTAATCAATCCATTTGACTATGCAATGTACGCCTTCTTTAATTTAATTAATCCATTCTTAGCGGTTGTTTATGCCTATTTTGGTATTAAAATTTTACGTATTACCCCAAAACATCTTAAACAAGAAGCTAACGCCGAATAAACTATTTAGGCCCTGCTAAGCAGGGCCATTTGGAGTCAGTAATGTCTGCTACGAGTAAACCTCAAGCTCAATATTTAAAAGATTACCAAGCCCCACAATTTTCAATCCAACATATCGATTTACGTTTCGAATTAGCCCCTTTAAAAACATCAGTGCAGTCAACAATGACAATCAATCGTACCGATGAAAGCAATGCAGATCTTGCGCTAGATGGTGTTGATTTAACGCTAATTTCAGTGATTGTTGATGACAAAGCGTATGATGATTTCACGCTTGAAGATGAAAAGCTGATCATTCATAACTTACCTGAAAGCTTTATTCTGAAAATTGAAAACCATATTGACCCGCAAACGAATACCTCGTTAGAAGGTTTGTACTTGTCGGGTGGTGCTTACTGTACGCAATGTGAGGCAGAAGGTTTTAGAAAGATTACCTATTACCTTGACCGCCCAGACGTGCTTGCTAGCTTTGATGTAACCATTATTGCCGACAAAAAGTACACTCACTTGCTGTCTAATGGTAACCAAATTGAATCAGGTAACTTAGATGACGGTCGTCATTTTGTAAAATGGCAAGACCCATTTAAAAAGCCTAGCTACTTATTTGCATTAGTCGCCGGTGATTTTGACGTATTACGTGACCATTACACGACGCAGTCTGGACGAAAAGTTGAATTAGCCTTGTTTGTTGATAAAGGTAATTTATCAAAAACGCCTCATGCCATGACTTCTTTAAAGAAATCAATGCAATGGGATGAAGAGCGCTTTAACCTTGAATACGATTTAGATATTTACATGATTGTTGCCGTTGATTTCTTCAACATGGGCGCAATGGAAAATAAAGGCCTGAATATCTTTAACTCTAAATGTGTTCTTGCTAATCAAGAAACAGCTACAGACAAAGATTACCATACGATTGAATCAATTGTAGGTCACGAGTACTTCCATAACTGGACCGGCAACCGTGTGACTTGCCGTGACTGGTTCCAGTTGTCTTTAAAAGAAGGCTTAACGGTTTTCCGTGACCAAGAGTTTAGTAGCGACTTAGGCTCACGTGCGCTTAATCGTATTGATGCGGTTAAAGTAATGCGTACTCACCAGTTTAGTGAAGATGCAGGCCCTATGGCTCACCCAATTCGCCCTGAAAAAGTCATTGAAATGAATAACTTTTATACAGTGACTGTGTATGACAAAGGGGCTGAAGTTATTCGCATGATGCACACCTTACTTGGAGAAGAAAAGTTCCAACAAGGTATGGCATTGTATTTCGAGCGCCATGACGGACAAGCAGTTACTTGTGATGATTTTGTCGCTGCCATGAGTGATGCGTCTGGCATTGATTTAACGCAATTTAAGCGCTGGTATAGTCAAGCGGGTACACCTAAGCTCAATGTAGAGCAAGCGTATGATGAACAAAACCAAACTTTCACATTAAGCATTGAGCAGTTTGCACCTGATAATCAGCCTAACAATGCCTTACTGCATATTCCTTTTGCTATTGAACTTTTAGATAGTGATGGGCAGTCGCTACCACTTTTGATTGATAATCAGCCACAAGATTCGGTATTGAATGTCACAGAAAAAACACAGCAGTTTGTTTTTGAGGGCATTAAACAGCGCCCAGTCGCAGTGCTATTAGAAGATTTCTCTGCGCCATGCATCGTTAATCAGAATACATCTGCCGCTGATCTGTTACATATTATGCGTTTTGCTCGCAGTGACTTTTCACGTTGGGATGCTCAGCAGCGCTTATTTACTAATGAAATGAAAGCAGCGATTGCCAGTGGTGAAGCTTGCTTATCGGATGATATCTTGTCGGCATTAAAGCTACTAGTTGATAATCGTGAAGGTGACCTTGCGCTGATTGCGGAGCTGTTAAAACTGCCTAGCTACGATACTCTTGCAGCTGAATATGCTGTCCTGTTGATGACATTATTGCTGTTCAAAATGCATTTGAATCGCAAATTGCCAACTTCCTAACAGAATCATTGGTTAATTGTTATAACGCGCTTGAAGATGATGGTTCAACATCTGCTACAGCCGTTGCAGTGCGTGCTCTTAAGCAACTTTGTTTACACTATTTAGCGAAAACAAATCACAGCGACGTTAATGGCCTTATCGAAGAGTCTGCCCACAGTAATAATATGACCAATGCACTTACTGCATTAAGTGCTGTTGTAAAAGCAAATCACTCACTATGTGATACGCTTTTAACAGAGTTTGATGCTAAATGGCGTCATGATGTGCTCGTTATGGATAAATGGTTTGCACTGCAAGCGATGAAAGATTCAGCAACGAGTATCAGCGATATTAAAGCGCTCTATGATCACCCAAGTTTTGACTTTGGTAATCCTAACCGTGTTCGTGCTTTGGTTGGTAGCTTTAGCCACTTTAATATCACTCAATTCCATCGAGCCGATGGTGAAGGGTATCAGCTATTAGGTGACTTATTAGTGAGGCTTAATGATATTAACCCGCAAAATGCATCACGCATGCTAACGCCATTTATGTCATGGAAACGCTACGATGAAAATCGTTCTGCGGCAATGAAAGCACAACTTCAACGTTTAGCTGATTTAGACGGCCTCAGTGATGATCTGTTTGAAAAAGTAGAGAAAGCACTTGAAAGTTAATGACAGAGTACTATTTTGCCTTGTATCTGAGTTACTCAGAGTGTCTTGATTACTATCATGGTAAATATAAATCTGTGCAAGTCACAGAAGATGGTGGTAAGACAGTTCGCTTTGACGCTCACCATTTGCGTCCTTTTATTTCTTCGCTAGGAATAAGAGGGCGCTTTAGGTTGACATTAACGGCTGAAAATCAGTTTTTAAAACTCGAGAAAATTAGTTAAAAAAGCAGCATTAGCTGCTTTTTTTGTAATATTTGTCTCCCAAAATGCTAAATTTCACTGTCCCCAATTCGCTAAATTTATTATATTTTTGTTAATTCGATTTGTTCTATTGTTAATTTACGTGTATAAAATATCTGGTATGACGTCTTACCAATACGTAAACGTCACATTTTTAAATAAATATTAACCGATTGAACGCGTTCTATATTGTAATTTTACTGTTTCGCTTCTATCGTTAGAAAGATACTAAAAACAACAATTTGATCACAAAACAACCCGTTACAGGGGGATGAACACAATGATAAAACGATCGCTTTTTGTTAAAAACAAAATAGCTTTGGGACTCGCGGCGGCTACACTCGGACTCTCAAGCACATCTTTGCATGCGGCAAACTTTGAGTTAGGTGACTTCGATATACGTTTTGACTCTAACTTCTCTTATGGCCAAAGCATTCGTGTCGAAGACCGAGATTTTCAACATATAGGTAAGAGTAATAATCCTTCATTTGACTGGACGGGTTATCATTCTGCTTTAAATCCAATTTATTCTTCTGCTGATGTATGGAACCAACCAGGTGCATACTCAAATAATGGTGATGCAGGTAACCTCAATTTTGATAGTGGTGATTCATTCTCAAAGTTATTAAAAGGTAACCATGAGTTATCAATCAGCAAAGATAATTTTGGTTTCTTCACTCGCTTTATGTACTTTTACGACTTTGCCTTGATGGATGGTGATTACGCTTATAGCAACCCAACATCAGGTAACAAAGTAGACCCATGTGACGATGATGACACAAAAGAACAAGTGTGTGCTGATTTACGTTTACTAGACGCTTATGTATGGGCAAACTTTGATTTAAATGAAGGCCGTAACCCGCTGTCTATTCGTTTAGGCCAACAAGTTGTGAACTGGGGTGAGAGTACCTTGATTTCTCATGGTATTAACGTTAACCCTGTTGATATCGATCGTTTAAAAGCGCCAGGTGCAGAGTTAAAAGAAGCTTTCATACCTGTTGGTATGCTTTGGGCATCACTAGGCATCACAGATAACTTAACGCTAGAAGGTTTCTACCAATATGAATGGCATGAAACACGCCTTCCAGCGGCTGGTACTTACTTCTCGACGAACGATTTCGCGTCAGAAAATGGTTATCAGCAAAATATTCAATTGGGCTTCACGTCTAACCCTGATATTGATTTAGCATTCTTAACTGAAAGCTTAAATAATTTAGATGACATTGTTCGCTCGCAAGGTGTTGATCCTACATCTGCACAAGGCCAAGCAATGATGGCGCAAATGTACCTAGCTTACCCAACCAAAGTGGCGTTAAAAGGCAAAGGTGGTGCAGGTAAAAACGAGCCAGACGATGGTGGCCAGTATGGTTTACGTTTAGGTATGTATTTACCTGAATTAAACGACACTGAAGTGGCGTTATACCACATTAACTATCATAGCCGTCGTCCGGTAATTTCTGGTCAGGTATCAAACTTCACTGATGCGGCAATCGCTGCTGATATCGGTATGTTATTAACTACAGATATCACAGAAGATAATGTAACTAGCCTTCAAGCATTCACTAAAGGTCAGTTAGAATATCCTGAAGATATTAAACTGTACGGTCTTAGCTTCAACACATCTGTGGGCGAAACGGCACTTGCTGGTGAATTTGCATTCCGCCAAGATGAGCCTCTGCAAATTGATGACGTAGAGCTGTTATATGCGGGTATGCCAGAGCAATTAGCAGTTGCAGGTATTCGTCCTGACTTTGCTGGTATTTCACAAATGAGCCCAGGCGATGCTACAAGCGTTGTAGGCCCTGGTGAAGTAGCACAAGGATTTATCCTACGTAACACTGCACAATTACAATTTACAGCAACACACCTATTTGGTCCTTCACTTGGAGCTGATAGCTGGGCGGTAGTTGGTGAAATTGGTGGTGTACGCATTAACGATATGCCAGATTACGATGAGCTTCGTTTAAATGTTGCTGGTACTGGTCGAAGCGGTATTATGCAAGGCCCATTAAGTGATGATTATTCAACACTGCACTTAGGTCTTTCTAATGGTCCTGAAACGAACCCGTTCCCAACGGCTTCTGCATGGGGTTATCGTTTAATTGCGAAAGGTGATTATTATAACTTCTTCAGTGGTGTTAACTTCTCTCCACGTTTTGTGTTCTCGCACGATGTGAATGGTATTACACCTGATCCAATGTTCTTATTTGTTGAAGACCGTAAATCGCTCGGTGTTACTATGAACTTCAATTATCAAAATGCGTGGTCGTTCGACTTTAGCTACAACTCATTCTGGGGTGGTGGTGCAACGAATACTTTCTCTGACCGCGATTATGTATCTTTCAATATTAAATATTCAATCTAAGGGTAAATTATGATTATTAGAAAACCTACCCTCATTGCTGCAGCATTTTGTGGCGTTTTCGCAAGCTCAAGTGTACTTGCAAAAATTACCGCTGATGAAGCGGCACGTTTAGGTAAAGATTTAACTCCTATTGGCGCAGAAAAAGCTGCGAATAAAGACGGTTCTATCCCAGCTTGGGATGGTGGTATCACAACACCACCTGCTGGTTATAAACCGGGAATGCATCATCCTGATCCGTTTGCTGATGATAAAATCTTATTCACGATTGATAAATCGAATGTAGCTGAGTACAAAGATTACTTGAGCCCAGGTCAAATTGAATTATTCAATACCTATCCTGATACGTTCAAAATGAACATCTATCCAACGCGTCGTAGCGCGTCGTATCCTCAGTTTGTATATGATGCAACTAAAAAATATGCAACGACAGCTGAGTTAGTAGAGGGCGGTAACGGTATTAAAAATACCGCTGTGGGTGTTCCGTTCCCAATCCCTAAAGATGGCTTAGAAGCGATTTGGAACCACTTATTACGTTTCCGTGGTTTATCAATTGAGCGTTCTGGTGGTCAAGCTGCACCGACAGCATCTGGTTCATATAACTATGTAGGTTTTGATGAGCAACTGTTAGTTGAGTATTCATCACCGGAAGCAACGCCTGAAAAGCTACAAGAATCTAATATCTTGTTTAAGTTTAAGCAAAAAGTAACTGAGCCAGCGCGTCTTGCTGGTACTGCGTTACTAGTTCATGAAACAATGGACCAAATCTTAACGCCACGCCAAGCATGGACATACAACTCAGGTCAGCGTCGTGTTCGTCGTGCACCTAATGTTGCCTATGATGCACCGGGAACAGCTGCAGATAGCTTACGTACAACTGATGACTTTGATATGTTCAACGGTTCTCCAAATCGTTACAACTGGACATTAAAAGGTAAGCAAGAGCTTTATATTCCTTATAACAGCTATAAGCTTCACAGTGACAAACTAAGCTACGATGATATTCTGCAAGCAGGTCATATCAATCCTGAACATGTTCGTTATGAAAAACACCGTGTTTGGGTTGTTGAAGCGAACCTGAAAGAGGGCACGCGTCATATCTATAAAAAACGTGTTTTCTATATTGATGAAGATAGCTGGCAAGTTCATGTAACGGATATCTATGATAACCGTGATCAAATGTATCGTGTAGCGATGGCGCATGGTCTTAACTACTATGAAGTACCAACTCATTGGAGTACGTTAGAAGTTTACCATGACCTTAACTCTCGTCGTTATTTAGCAATTGGTTTAGACAACCAAGAAAAAATGTATGATTTCTCACAATCATTCAACGATAACGAGTTTACTTCAAGCGCATTACGCCGCGAAGGTCGTTAATCAAATTAAGGCACCTGACCCCAGGTGCCTTTTGCAATTCGCGTAAGTCATCAGTACACGCAATAGATTTCTCAGTGGCTTTTTTGACTTCTCTTTTTATTTTTTCGAAGGCGATTTATCTTTATGAAGTATTTGCTTTATGCCTGTCTTGCTTATAGTGCTTCATGTTTTGCTCAAGACATGCCTATGCCGCAACAAGCGATTAGCGCTGTTAACGCAAACAAAACTCTTCTCACCGACATTGAACTAGCTGGCCCAAATCTCATTGCAGTTGGTAAACACGGTGTGGTTATCACAAGTACAGACGCTCAAACTTGGCAACAAGCCAGTGTGCCTACTCAAGTGCTGCTAACAGCGGTTGATTTTTATAATAACGATTTAGGCTGGGCATGTGGTCATGATGCAACCATCATTAATACTGTAGATGCAGGAAAAACCTGGCAGTTACAGCAATCTTTACCAAACATGGATAAGCCATGTTTAGATATTTTATTTACTACTGAACAACATGGCTATGCAGTCGGTGCATATGGAATGTTTTTTGAAACTAACGATGGTGGCCAAACTTGGCAGAAGCGTTTTTTAGATAGCCTGTTATTTGAAGAAGACCGTGAATACCTCAATGATTTAAAAGACAGTGACCCAGAAGGCTATGAAATTGAAACAGCTTCAATACTGCCACATTTTAATCGCATCGTTAAAACTGAGGAGAGTCTATTTCTAGCCGGTGAAATGGGTTTAATGGCACAAAGTTTCGACAATGGTCAAACCTGGCAGCGTCTTGAAGAGATCTATATGGGCTCTTTCTTTACGTTTGCGTCAACTGCAGATCAAGGTGGTGAAGATCTAGTTGCAGGCCTTCGAGGCAACATTTTCACTCGACAAGCCGGCAGTGATCAATGGCAACAAATACCACACGACAATTATGCAACCGTGAATAGCGCGATTAAATACAACAACCAGTGGTTATTATTTGCCAACAGCGGAGTGATTTTCCAAATTGAGAATGGCCAATTAACAGAACAACAAATGGCCGATGGTAAATCGTTACTTGATGGTGTTGTGTTTCAAGACAAACTAGTTATGGCTTCAGAAAATGGCATTAAAGTGAAGGAGTTGAATCCGTAATGCGTGGTTTTTTAGATATTTTAGAAAGAGCGGTGTTTCGTCATCGCTTATTCGCAATTATTTCCTTTGCTTTGATCACCTGTTTCTTATTATTCAAAGCAACACAAATACAATTAGACGCTTCTTTTAATAAAAATATTCCGCTTAATCATGACTACATGAAAGTTTACACCAAACATGAAAAACAGTTTGGTGGAGCAAACAGCATTTTGATTTCTGTCTGTGATGCAGATGGTGATATTTTTAATGAGGAATTTTTCACCCAACTTAAAGCAGTTCATGATCAGCTTTACTTTATTCCTGGTGTAAATCGCCCGTTAGTTAATTCAATCTTCGCACCGAGTGCGCGCTTTGTTGAAGTGGTTGAAGATGGTTTTGCTGGCGGTCCAATTATTCCGGCAAACTTTACCGCTGATAAACGTGGTCTTGCGGTTGTAAAAGAAAACATCGAAAAAGCAAAAGTCGTTGGCCGTATGATTGCCAGTGACTACTCGTGTGCGATGGTAACCGCCCAGCTACTTGAAACTGATCCACAAACACAAGAAAAACTAGATACTTTAGCGTTTGCAGAAAAGCTAGAAACACAAGTTCGTGAACCGCTAAGTACTGACAAGGTCAGTATTCATATTATCGGTTTTGCGAAAATGGCAGGGGATGTAGCAGAGGGTGCTAAAGGGGTACTGTTATTTTTTGCTATTGCCATTGCTTTCACATTCGTAATGGTTTGGCTGTTCTGCCATTCTTTAAAACTGACTATTTTACCAATTGCCTGTTCAATCATTGCTGTTGTTTGGCAGTTAGGCTTGCTTTCAAGCTTAGGCTTTGGTTTAGACCCTATGTCAATTTTAGTGCCGTTTTTAGTGTTTGCGATTGGTGTAAGCCATGGCGTGCAAATGATCAATGACATTGGCAAAAAAGTGTCTACGGGTAGTTCAACTCGGGTTTGTTGTCAGGCAAGCTTTAGAGCACTTCTGATCCCAGGTGGTATTGCACTGCTATCAGACACAATTGGTTTTTTAACCTTACTCACCATTGATATTGGTATTATTCGTGAACTTGCTATCACAGCAAGTTTAGGTGTGGCGGTAATTATTTTCACCAACTTAATTTTATTACCTGTATGGGCATCGTACATGCGTTTTGAAGGCTCTGTGCATATTCAAGCAGGTACTCACACAGACAAACCAAATCTACTAGACAAGTTACGCGAGCTATTAGTAAAAGCGACTGATCGTAAAACAGCTGGTTTTATTATCGTCTTTACGGCTGTGTTATTTGCAGTGGGTTACTGGCAAGCTGACAAAATGCGTATTGGTGACTTACATGCTGGTGCGCCATCTTTGCACCAAGATGCCCGCTATAACCAAGACACCTTTTTGATTTCTGATAAATACACCATTTCATCAGATATCCTAAAAGTGATTGTAGAAGCGTATCCTGCTGCGTGTACTGAGCATGATGTTATGGAGCGTATTAGTCGTTTCCAATGGCAGATGGAAAACGTTGCAGGGGTACAATCGGCTGTGAGCTTAAGCTCAGTTGCGCAATCTGTGAACGCCGGCTTCAACGAAGGTAACTTAAAATGGCAAAGCTTGCCGCGCAATACGGCAAGTTTAGTGCAAGCTACTTCACGGGTTGAAACAAGCTCAGGTTTACTCGATGGAAACTGCTCTGTAATGCCTGTGATTATTTTCTTGAATGACCACAAAGCAGAAACAATTGACCATGTGGTAGCTAAAGTTAAAGAGTTTGCTAAGGCTGAAGAAACCGATGAATTAAAGTTTAAGCTGGCGTCAGGCCCTGTCGGTGTAATGGCTGCAACGAACGAATCGGTATCGGCTGCACAGCTACCTATGATGCTTTACGTTTACGGCGCCGTAATCCTGCTATGCTTAATTAGCTTTAGAAGTGTTAAGGCAACGGTCGCGGTTGTATTACCTCTGTACATCGTATCAACCTTAGCGCAAGCGTTGATGGTACAACTTGAAATAGGTTTAACAGTGTCGACATTACCAGTTATCGCTTTAGGTGTTGGTATTGGTGTCGATTACGGGATTTACATACTTTCATCAATGATGGGGCAGCTAAAACAAGGTGTGGCACTCGAAGTGGCTTATCGTAATGCATTAGCAGAGCGTGGTAGTGCAGTGCTGTTCACAGGTATTACCTTAGCCATTGGTGTTAGCACATGGATTTTCTCTGATCTGAAGTTCCAAGTGGATATGGGTATTCTGCTAACCTTCATGTTTTTGGTTAACATGTTGGGTGCAGTACTACTTTTACCTGCTATTGGTAGCTTCCTCTGGACTGACCAGAAAAAATAATGTGAATAATTGTGCTCCAATATGGCCAGTAATGGCCATTTATATCTATATTTTGTGAATAGATGACCAAATAGCTGAAAAGCTTAAAATGATTTCATCGAAAAGGCTGTTTATTAGCTGTAAAAGAGTTAGAATTTACCTGACTCCACGCTAATAAATGGCTGTACAAATATTCTACTAATCGATAAGTAGTATAGATTAAGGAACATACAATGACACGAAATGAAGGGCAAGCCTCGGTTATCTTAGATAATGTCTGTAAGCTGATCCAGAAAAAAGTTCACGCTGATAATGTGTTACTCGTTGAGAAATTCGCCAAAGCCTTGTACAGCAATATGTCTAAAGAGGATTTGGCTCATCGCAACGATAGTGACTTATATGGCGCTGCACTAAGCCTATGGAACTCGCTAGAAAAAAATAATTCTGATGACGCGGTTGTCCGTGTTTTCAATCCTGAAGTAGCAAAAGATGGCTGGCAGTCATCGCACACTATTGTTGAAATCATCGCGAAAGACATGCCTTTCCTCGTTGATTCTGTGCGTATGGCCATGACCCGCGCAAACATCGCTTCTCACTTATTACTTCACTCTCCGCTGAAAATCCAACGTGATAAAAATGCTAAAATCACCGGTATTTCAAGCTTAAAAGCAGAGCAAGAATCAACGTCGACAAAAACTGTGTTCTTTATCGAAATTGATCGTCAAACAGATGCAAAAGTAATTGAGTCTTTCAAAAAAGAACTTGAGTCTGTGTTAGTTGACGTCTCTATCGCTGTAGAAGATTGGCAGCCAATTCGTGAAAAGCTAATTGCGGTAACGAAAGACTTACCTAAACGCCACCATAATAATAACGAAAGCGAAGTTGCAGAAACGGTAGAGTTTTTAGACTGGTTAGCTAAAGATAACTTTACGCTAATGGGTTACCGTGAATATGAACTTTCGCCAGTGCAAGGTGATTACCAGTTAAAAGGTAAAAAGGGCACTAGCCTTGGTCTAATGAAAAACACAGACGAAGAGCATAGCCGCTTACTTTCTGAGTTACCTGAAGTAGCGCGCCAAGAAGCGCGTAGCAGTAACTTATTAATTTTAACGAAAACAAATTCAGTGTCTCGTGTACATCGACCTGCATACATCGACTACGTGGGTATTAAGCGTTTTGATGATGAGGGCAATGTAATTGGTGAAGATCGCTTCCTTGGTTTATTCTCATCAAGCTTTTACAACAACAGCGCCGCTGATGTACCTGTACTGAAAAGTAAGATTAACCGCATTATGGAAATGTGTGACTTTGCTAAAGGCACCCATGCATACAAAGCGGTATTAAATATTTTAGAAACGTATCCACGTGATGAGCTTGTGCAAGCACGTGAAGCTGAACTACTTGAAGTTGCCATGGGCGTATTACAAGTACAAGAGCGTGATATGTGCCGTATTTTTGTGCGTAAAGACGCATATGGCCGTTTCTTCTCTTGCATGGTATATGTTCCGCGTGAGCGCTATAACACGGCACTACGTCGTGAAACGCAACGTATCTTAGCCAATGCATTTAATTCTGACGACAAAGTCGAATTTACTACTTTCTTCTCTGAGTCAACATTAGCCCGTACACATTACACGGTGCGTGTGACTGACAATAATATTGAATATAACGTGAAAGACATCGAAAACAACCTAATTGAAGCTGCCCGTACTTGGGAAGATAGACTCCAATCTGCACTACTTGAAAGCGCAGGTGAAGCACGCGGTAAAGAACTAAACCGTAAATATGCACAAGCGTTTGCAAGTGCGTATAAAGACCAGGTTTTACCAAGTGCAGCGGTTGTTGATATTGAAAAGCTAGAACTTCTAAACGACGAGAACAAACTTGAGATGTTGTTCTACCGTCCACAAGAAGAAGCAAACACAAATGTTGTTCGTTTAAGCTTATTCCATAAAGATGTGCCAATTCACTTATCTGACGTAATGCCGATGTTAGAAAACTTTGGTTTACGCGTAGTAGGTGAAACACCTTACTCAGTGAAAACAACTGACGGTAAAGTTAATTGGATCATGGATTTTACCATGCTAATTGACAACAAGGGCATTGCTGACTTTGATAAAGTGTCAGCGCGTTTCCGTGCTGCATTAACGAACGTGTGGAATAACCGTTTAGAAAATGATGGTTTCAACCGTTTAGTATTAATGGGTGGCTTAACAGGTCGTGAAGCGTCTATTCTACGTGCCTACGCTAAATACATGCGTCAAATTGGTGTAACTTTCTCGCAAACTTACATCGAAAGCACATTTGCAAATTACCCACACATTGCATCGCAAATTGTTAACTTATTCACTAAAAAGTTCTCAGTTAAGAACCCAGGTAGTGAAAAGACACTTGAGAAGCTAGTAGCACAAGTTAACCTTGAACTAGAAAACGTAGCAAACCTAGATGATGACCGTATCATCCGTTTATACGTTGATATGATCAATGCAACACTTAGAACGAACTTCTTCCAAAAAGAAGCGGACGGCCAATTTAAGTCATACGTATCGTTCAAAGTTCAGCCTTCTATGATCCCTGAAATGCCATTACCACTGCCTGCGTTTGAGATCTTTGTATACTCGCCGCGCGTTGAAGGCGTTCATTTACGTGGTGGTAAAGTTGCTCGTGGTGGTTTACGTTGGTCTGATCGTCGTGAAGACTTCCGTACTGAAGTACTGGGTCTTGTTAAAGCGCAACAAGTTAAAAACACGGTTATCGTACCAGTAGGTTCGAAAGGTGGTTTCGTATGTAAACAGCTACCGACAGACCGTGAAGCATTCTTCAAAGAAGGTCAAGAGTGTTACAAGATTTTCATCCGTGGTTTATTAGATATCACAGATAACATTGAACGTGGTGAGATTGTTCCACCAGTTGATGTTGTTCGTCATGATGAAGATGACCCGTATTTAGTTGTTGCTGCCGATAAGGGTACTGCGACTTTCTCTGATATCGCTAACGGCATTGCAAATGAATATAACTTCTGGCTAGGTGATGCATTCGCATCAGGTGGCTCAGTAGGTTACGACCACAAGAAAATGGGTATCACTGCAAAAGGTGCGTGGGAATCTGTTAAGCGTCATTTCCGTGAAATGGACATTGACTGTCAAACAACTGATTTCACTGTGGTGGCAATCGGCGACATGGCGGGTGACGTATTTGGTAATGGTATGTTGCTTTCTAAGCATATTCGCTTACAAGTAGCGTTTAACCACATGCACATCTTTGTTGATCCAAACCCAGATGCAGCGACATCTTACCCAGAGCGTGAGCGTTTATTTAATCTACCGCGTTCTTCTTGGGAAGATTACAATAAAGACCTCATTTCTCAAGGTGGTGGTATTTTCTCTCGTGCGGCTAAATCAATTAGCTTAAGCCCAGAAATGAAGAAAATGCTTGGCACTAAGAAAGCGAGCATGACACCTAACGAGTTAATCAAAGCAGCTCTAATGATGGAGTTTGATTTACTTTGGAATGGTGGTATCGGTACTTACATCAAGAACTCTAAAGAGACTGATGCTGATGTGGGTGACCGCGCGAATGATGCGCTTCGTATTAACGGTTCTGAGCTTGGTGCGAAGATCTTAGGTGAGGGCGGTAACTTAGGTGCGACTCAATTAGGTCGTATCGAATTTGCGGCTAAAGGCGGTCGCGTTAACACTGACTTCATCGATAACGTAGGTGGTGTTGCGTGTTCAGATAACGAAGTAAACATCAAAATCTTACTTAATGGCCTAGTTGCTGAAGGTGACTTAACACGTAAACAGCGTGATGAGTTACTTTATTCAATGACTGATGAAGTGTCTGAGTTAGTATTAAAAGATTGTTACCGTCAAACGCATACCTTATCGATTACTCAATCAAAAGGTACGTCAACGCTTAAAGAAAAAGTACGTTTCATCCATGCCCTTGAAAAAGATGGCAAGCTTAACCGTGCAATCGAGTTTATTCCAACGGATGAAGAGCTTGCAGAGCGCGCAGCAGCGGGTAAAGATTTAACTCGTCCAGAGCTTTCTGTACTTGTTTCTTACGCGAAGATGGTTCTTAAAGAGTCTCTAGTGGTTGATGAAATCACTGAAAACCCTTACTACCGTCAGTTATTAGTTAAGTCGTTCCCAGTGCCACTTCGTGAGAAGTTCAACGATGCAATGGATAACCACCCACTTCGTAAAGAGATTATCGCAACGAAACTTGCAAACAACATCGTTAACGATATGGGTCTTAACTTTATGATTCGTATGCACGAAGAAACAGGTGCTAACGAAGCTGAAATCGCACTTTGCTACTCAATCGCAAAAGAAGTGTTCGAGATGCCAGAAACATGGTCATCAATTGTTGCACTTGATAATAAGATCCCAGCAGCTGTACAAACAGAAATGCTATATCAATTACGTCGTACGGTTCGTCGTGCAACACGTTGGTTCTTACGTCATCGCAATAAAGCACAAACGATTGAGCAAGCAATTGAGTTCTTTGCACCAACATTTGCTGATTTAAGTGAAAACTTAAACAGCTACATGGTTGAAAAAGAAAGCGAGCGCCTAGTTAAAGCGGCAGATAAGCTAATTGACAGCAATGTACCAAAAGCACTTGCAACACGTATTGTGTCATTATCAAGCTTATTCTCTGTAATGGACTTAGCTGAAATTGCTAATAATTCAGAGCGTAGCATTGATATGGTTTCTAACACCTACTTCAAGCTAGGTGCGCGTATGGGCTTACATTGGTTCCTTGACCAAATCACCAACCAACCAGTTGCGAACCACTGGCAAGCACTTGCTCGTGCTTCTTACCGTGAAGAGCTAGATTGGCAACAACGTACATTATCAGCTGTGGTACTTAATAGCTTTGCTGCAGACAGCAAAGACATTGATGCACAAATTGATGAGTGGATGGATAACCAAGATCTACTATTACAACGTTGGAAGCAGATGCTATCTGAGTTCAAAACATCGCAAAGCCATGATTTTGCGAAGTTCTCAGTGGCACTTCGTGAACTAATGTTGTTAAGCCACAACTGTGACACTTCCAAATAAGTGAAAAGTCGTTAAAATACATACCCCAGCTCGCTGGGGTATTTTTTTGCCCTTAATTTGCAATGGTCCGTTTACAAACGGCTACCTTGTTTATTTTTACCTAAGGAACAAACCATGTTTTATGATCTAGCTCGCCGTTTTATGTTTACCCGTGATGCGGAGTGGGCTCATGAATTTGCACTTAATAATTTACGCCGATTTGCTCATACGCCATTGAGTGCTGCGTGGTCTCAATCTGTCCCTAATAAACCCGTTAACTTTTTAGGTTTAGAGTTTAAAAATCCAGTAGGGTTAGCGGCAGGCTTAGATAAAAATGCCGAGTGTATTGATGCATTTTCGCAAATGGGTTTTGGTTTTGTTGAAGTAGGTACTGTTACACCACGTCCTCAAGCGGGTAATGACAAGCCGCGTATTTTCCGCTTACCTGAATCAAATGCGATTATTAACCGCATGGGCTTTAACAATAAGGGCGTTGATAACCTAGTTAACAATGTTAAAGCAGCGAAATACGACGGTATTCTAGGTATTAATATTGGTAAAAATAAAGATACACCAAACGAACAGGGTAAAGATGATTACATTCACTGTATGCGTAAAGTATTTGAGCATGCATCGTATATCACAGTAAATATTTCTTCACCGAATACCCCAGGTCTTCGTGATTTACAATACGGCGAAGCGCTTGATGACTTATTGCAAAGCTTAAAGAATGAACAACTTGATCTAGTGGCCAAACATAACAAGCAAGTGCCTATGCTAGTTAAGATCGCCCCTGATCTTGATGAAGTACAAATCGGCCAAGTTAGTGAGTCATTGATCAACAATAAGATCGATGGTGTTATTGCTACAAACACCACACTTGAGCGCGCAATGGTACAAGGTCAACAGTATGCAAATGAAGCGGGTGGTTTATCAGGCCAGCCTGTGCGTCAGCGTTCAACCCACGTGGTTAGTGAGCTTAAGCGTTTAACCGAAGGTAAACTACCTATCATTGGTGTGGGTGGCATCGATGATGCTGATTCGGCAAAAGAAAAATTTGCAGCAGGTGCTGACCTTGTACAAGTTTACACTGGTTTCATTTATAAAGGCCCAGAATTGGTAAAAACGATCCTAAATAGCTTATAAGGATCAGTTATCTAAGCAATTGATCATTAATAAAATGTTCTAAGAAATCATTTTATTAATGGTCTGCTTTAGTTATAATTTGTGATTATGCGCACAGTATTTATTCGTTAGGGAGGAGACATGTTACAAGCATCTAAGCAATGGAAATGGCTTGCTTGTGCAAAAAACAATCGTCTTTTGGTTGACCTAGACCAAGATATGCAACTGTGCACGCCTTACAAACTTCGCCAACTCACCGATGCTGTTTTACAAGAGCCTAACTTTAGCCTTGAAGACGCTGCATTTTATCAGCAAGTTTATCAATACCTCGAAACTTTCTCACTATGGAACCCTGCGGAACTTTGCCAAATCGCGCTGAATGCCACTGCGGTCAAATTTCATTTAAAGCCAGTACTTGCAAAAAGTTGGTTCTTTCATGAGTATAATGGCAGCCAACCAAGTGTCGAAGCTGTAGTGAAATTGTGCTCACAGGCACAAGAAGGTGAGTTTTTAATTGTTGATCACTCAAGCGAAGCCTCAGTGTGTATTAACCTAAGCCAACACTTTCAATTAGACGAAAACCTTTCTCTTGAACAGTTTGAGGCTATTAAGGTTTTAAATAACCGTATCCATCCTGTTTATATTCAACAAAAACAGTTTAAATCTGCCTAATATCCCTGCAAATGTTGGCGTTTTTGTTCGCCAAGCTATGCTATAATCCTGCGCAATTAGCATTTAAGGGTTTTTACTTTGCAATTTATCGCACTTACTTCTATCGGAATAGAAAATTTACTTGTTGATGAGCTTACAGCACTCGGTGCAGAAGTCTCAAAACAAACCGTGGGCTCTGTACGTTTTGAAGCAGATAGCTTATTAGCACAAAAGATTTGTTTATCGAGCCGTTTTGCGACTCGTATCATGATGCTGATAGAAGAAAAAGAAGGCGTAAAAGACAAAGACAGCCTTTATCAATTTGCACGCTTACAGCCTTGGCAGGAGTGGTTTAGTCCTAAACAAACCTTTGCTGTTGATTTTACTGGTACTAATAACGATTTAAAAAATACGCAATTTTCAGGTCTAGTTGTAAAAGATGCGATTGTTGATTACTTCGCGGATTTATTCGAGCAACGTCCTGATGTTGATAAATACAATGCCAATGTACGTGTTGTAGCAAGGTTGAACCGTCAAGGTGTTGCGCTTTATATCGATTATTCTGGCCCGCGTTTATCTGAGCGTGGTTATCGTCAAGATCAAGGCAAAGCGCCGATTAAAGAGCATTTAGCTGCAGCCCTTGTGAAACGAAGTGGTTGGCTTGAAAACGTACAGCAACCTTTATTCGATCCATGTTGTGGCTCTGGTACCATTTTAATTGAAGCTGCAAGCATGGCACGCAATGAAGCGCCGGGCTTATTCCGTGAAGGTTTTGCCTTTGAGCGCCTGCCTAGTTTCCGAATTCAAAAATACAAAGAATTAAAAGCAGAACTAACTGCACAAATTACAGATCCTAAACTTTGGCTTATTGGCCATGATATTGACGCCAGTGTGATTTCAAAAGCTCAAGAAAACGCAGAGCGTGCTGACCTTGGTAATGTGATTAAGTTTAAACAAAGCGATGCCACTAAGTTAACCCCAGTTGCGAAACTACCTGGTGTGGTGATTTCAAACTTACCTTATGGTGAACGTTTAGGCTCAATGGCTGAGCTGGTTAACTTACACCGTAGCTTAGGTGTTGGCTTCAAAAAGCACTTTAATCATTGGAAACTTGCTTTACTTGGCACTGACGAAAGCTTATTTAAGTTATTAAAGTTAGTTAAGTTAAAACGCTATAAGTTTAAAAATGGCCCGTTAGATGTTGTATTAAATCTTTACCAACTTGACGATAAACAAGTAGAACTTAGCAAAGAAGATAAGCCGGCTCTTAATTTTGAAGGTTCAACAGCCTTTGCAAACCGTTTAAAGAAAAATAAGCAAAATTTAAAGAACTGGTTAAAGCAAAATGAAGTAAGCTGCTACCGTGTTTATGATGCGGATATTCCAGAATATAACGTAGCTGTAGATGTATACGATGATTCAGCGGTTATTTTTGAATATGCTGCACCGAAAGAAATCGATGACAATACGGCTCAAAAACGTTTGCAAGATGTGATCAGCTTGACCGCTGAGCAGTTAAATATAGCACCAGAAAATATTGCAGTTAAAGTGCGTAAAAAGCAAAAAGGTGAAGAGCAATATACCAAGGTAGCAAAACAAAATCGTACTCAAGTAGTGGAAGAGTTTGGCGCTAAATTCAAAGTAAACTTATTTGATTATTTAGATACTGGTTTGTTCTTAGATCACCGATTAGCTCGTCGTTATATCCAACAAAACGCACAAGGCAAACGTTTCTTAAATTTGTTTGCTTATACAGGCAGCGCATCTGTGCATGCTGCTGTGGGTGGTGCTAAAGCCATTACCACGGTTGATATGTCAAAAACCTACTTAAAGTGGGCGCAAGAAAACTTTGCTCTGAATGATATCAGTAATACCCGTTATCGTTTTGAGCAAGCAGACTGCTTGAAGTGGCTTGAGTATGCACAAGGCCAATATGATTTAATTTTCTTAGATCCACCGACGTTCTCAAACTCAAAACGTATGAAAGATGCGTTTGATGTACAACGCGACCATATCAAACTACTTACCTGGGTTAAGAAAATTTTAAGCCCTAACGGTACGCTTATATTCTCAAATAATAAGCGTGGCTTTAGCATAGATGAAGTAGGGCTAATGGGTCTGGGTTTAAAAGCAGAAAACATTTCTGACAAGACTTTATCACCAGATTTTAAACGTAATAAGCAAATTCATAATAGCTGGCTTATTACCCATGGCTAACTTTATCCTCTACCACACTAATGGCTGTCATCTGTGTGAAATGGCCGATGAATTATTAATTGCTACAAACGCTTCGTTTGTAGCAAAAGATATTATGGACAGTGAACAGCTGATTGAACTTTACCAAACCAGTATTCCGGTTGTGGAATCTCATCAAGGCAAGAAATTATTTTGGCCTTTTGATGCTGAGCAATTAGCGCAATTTATTGCTGATAATAAAGAATAAGAGTAGTAATCACGATGGATTTAATCAGAATAGCCAAAGCTCAACTCGCTTATGGTACGCATCCGCTACTAGATGATGCCGATGCCGTTATTGAGTCAGGTGAGCGCGTTTGTATCGTTGGTCGAAACGGTGCAGGTAAATCAACACTATTAAAAGTGCTTGATGGCCAAGTGACATTGGATGATGGTGAAATCAACCAATTAGGCGGTATTCGCATTTCACGTTTAGAGCAAGATCCACCAAAAGGGGCGGCAGGCTCAGTATTTGATTATGTCGCGCAGGGCATGCCTGATATTGCTAACTTACTGATAGAATATCACCAAGTTAGTAATCAAATGCAAACAGACTATAACGATAAATTGCTTAACAAATTAGAGCGTTTATCTAATCAATTAGAAACCGTTGATGGCTGGCGTTTTGATACCCGTATTCAGCTCGTTTTATCTCGCTTAGAGCTAGACCCAGAAGCCAAGCTTGAATCATTATCGGGTGGTTGGCTACGTAAAGTTGCTCTTGCACGAGCCTTGGTTAGTGAACCTGATTTACTGCTACTTGATGAGCCTACCAACCACTTAGATATGAGTAGTGTTATTTGGCTTGAGCAATTTTTAAAAGAGTTTAAAGGCGGCATCGTTTTTATTTCTCACGACCGTGCATTCATTCGAGCAGTTGCAACCCGTATTCTTGATTTAGACCGTGGTAAGCTGGTTTCATACCCTGGCGATTATGCGACATATCTTGAACAAAAAGCGCATGATCTAAAAGTAGAAGAAACACAAAACGCATTATTTGATAAGCGCTTAGCAGAAGAAGAAGCGTGGATCCGCCAAGGTATTAAAGCACGTAGAACGCGTAATGAAGGCCGTGTACGTGCTTTAAAAGAGTTACGTAAAGAGCGTAAGCAGCGTGTTGATCAAGTCGGTAAAACTGATTTCAATATTGAAACAGCGGATCGTTCGGGTAAATTAGTATTCGAAGCGAAAAACATCTGTCATGCATTTAAAGATAAAGTCATCGCAAAAGACTTTTCAACCCTTGTTATGCGTGGCGATCGTGTTGGCCTTGTTGGGCCAAATGGTATTGGTAAAACAACACTGCTTAAAATTTTATTTGGTGACTTAACACCTGATAGCGGCAGTGTTAAGCAAGGTGTTAACTTAGAGTTTGCTTATTTTGACCAGTATCGTCAAAAGCTTGATGAAGAAGCCACAGTACAAGATAACGTAGCTGAAGGTAAGCAAGAAGTGATGATGGGCGGGCGCTCACGTCATGTACTAGGTTACTTACAAGACTTCTTATTTCCACCGGCAAGAGCGCGTACGCCAGTAAAAGCGCTTTCAGGTGGTGAGAAAAACCGCTTATTATTAGCAAAGTTATTTTTAAAGCCATCTAACATTATTGTTCTCGATGAGCCAACCAATGACCTCGATATTGAAACTTTAGAGCTTTTAGAAGAGATCATTAACCAATATCAGGGCACTGTACTGATTGTAAGCCATGACCGTGAATTTATTGATAATACCTGTAATTCTGTATGGGCATTTGAAGGTAACGGCAAGATCACCGACATTGTTGGTGGTTATAGCGACTATGAAGCGTATGCAGCTCATTTAGCTGAGCAAGAAAAACAACAACAGCAACAAATTAAGCAAGAAAAGCCGGCCGTTGTTAGCCAAGATAAAACACCAAAGAAAAGTAATAAACTCTCTTACAAATTAAAACTTGAATTAGAAGAATTACCCAGTAAAGTGGAACAACTTGAAAAAGCGTTAGACGCTCAGCAAGTTGTGGTTAATGACCCTGACTTTTTTAAGCAAGATGCTGCAATTACAACAGAAGCATTGAACCATTTAGCCGAGTTAGAGTCTGAGCTTGAAGTCGCTTTTGAGCGCTGGGAAGAACTCGAAGATTTAAAGAATCAGTAGTAAGGATTAAAATGAAATACAAATTACTCGCTGCCAGTATTTTAGCCACCCTAAGTACCTCAGCGATAAGCGCAACCTATAAATTAGAAGAATTAGGTGGAATTGATGGCGCTAAATTTAACTACGTAACAGATGTTAGTGAAAACGGTCACATCATAGGCTTAGCAAATGGCCTTTACAAATTACCCGTTGATGTCTCTTATATCGATTTTACAGATTCGTCGATCAAAGATTCTTATGATACAGCTAAAAAGCAGTATGAACTCATTGATAAAGAAATTACATTCACGCTTGATGATATTGAGAATAACGATGCGGTAAATACAAATGCCGATGCTCATGCATTTATGGTAAGTTTTTTAACAGGTCGTTCAACTGACTCTGAATATCAAAAATTATCAAGTGCAATTGCAACGCTTTACACATCTGAAGGTGCTTCAGAGCAAGTTTTATTTGATGAACAGTCTCTTGATTTTGACGGCTTAACACGCTCGACTTCTAACTTACTAAATGCTGTAACAGATGACGGTGTAATGGTTGGTTGGGGCAGTGCACCTTACGAAAAAACATCGTTCACTCAAACAGATGAAGATGAAGAAGAAACCCACTTTTTAAGAGACTTCATTAGCCGTGCAATTGTTATTACCGAAGACGGTGTGAAAGTTGAACTTGCACCAGAGTTTGATGATTACGGCGGTATTAGCTCGGCAAATGACATTATCAAAACAGCTAATGGTTACGAAGTTGTAGGTACTGTTTCAACGAATATTGCGGTTGATCCACTGGATGATATTACTGATAACTGTGATGGCGAAGATGAACCAGTTTCAGACTGTGTTGAAGCGTACAACCGTACTTATTCAACGGGTATTTATAATAAACGTGCTGTTAAGTGGACATTAGACACTAATCTAAACATCACCAATACAGAAATGTATGGCTTAGGTTTAACGCCTGAAGATGATGAAGATTTCGCGTTCCGTAGCAATGCAATTGCAATCAACGAAAATGGTTTAGTGGTTGGTACGTCTGATGTGCGTTACAAGAGTAATAGCACACGTATTACTATGCCTGTTGTTTTCGAAAATGGTGAAGTAAAAGAATTTATCGACCAAGAGGATGATTGGATTTCGGGTCAGCCTTTAGCGGTTAATAATGATGATGTTATTGTTGGCTATGCGAGCAAGCGTATCGACGGTACAACGCGTACAAAATTTTTCTACTACGATAAAAATAGCGACAGCGTTGTTTTCCCAACTGATTACTTCTCAAGCTCAAGCTCATTAGCTAACGATATCAATGATAATGGTATAGTTGTTGGTGAGGGTGAAACAGATATTTATAATACTTCTACGCGTCGTCGTGAAGGTTTCATGTACACCATTGGTGAAGACTCAGTTGTAAACTTAAACGATTTATTACCTTGTTATGAAGAAGATGGTGAGACTCGCTTTAAATACACGGTTGCTGAAGCGAAATCAATTAACAACAATAATGAAATCTTCGGTGTTGCGACTAAAACTGTTGAAAAGACAGATTCATTCGGTAACGTTGTAGTCGATGTTAATGGCAATATCGAATATGAAAGTGTCGCAGTGGCTGTTAAGTTAACACCAATTGACGGCAGTGTTGAAGAATGTCCTGCAGAAGAGATTGAACAATACGAGCGTCAATCAGCAAGCTTCCCTTGGTATGCATTATTGCTATTACCATTTGCAGCAGCACGTCGTGTATTTCGTAAGAAGTAATAATTAGAGAGCTTTATGCAAAGCAAATAGCTTTCTTACAAGAAATAAAAAACCCAGCTTCAAGCTGGGTTTTTTGTCTATACTGAAATCAGTTATTTTTTATGGCGGTGTATCCATGCTTTACGGACTGAGCGTTTCCAAAGCATGTCGGTACCAAAATAACCAATGATTGCCGCAGCTGTTGCACAAATAAATGAGCCAACTAAAAACGCAGGGCCGATAGTTGTAAGGCTATCTATAAACCATTGCCAGCTTGGTTCAAATTGGAAGTGCTGCTGTGGTTGAGCAAGGGCAATCGTGCCTACAATATATGAACAATAGAAAATAGGAGGCATGGTTAGTGGGTTAGTGATCCACACTGTTGCAACAGAAATCGGTAAATTTACTCGAAATGGAATAGCCAGGGCGGCTGCAAGAACCATTTGAAAAGGAACAGGGATGAACGCAAAAAATAAACCAACCGCAAATGCACCGCGTGCTGAGCGTCTATTTAAGTGCCATAAATTGGCATCATGCAATAAACGACCAAAAATTCTTAAATACTTGTGTTCTTTTACCTTGTTATGATCAGGTAAAAAGCGTTGGATCGTTTTCTTAGCCATTTAAAGCAACCATTTACATCTATTTGGTTATGCAGCGGCTTTGTCATAGGCTGTTTTTTCACCCTATATACATTTGGCACTGCGGCGTTTTATATAATGAGTTTTGCTGTATTGCTAGCAGGTGCCTATTTTAAGCCTTTTTTAACTCTATTGTCAGGGTTTATTTGCGCTATTTTAGTAGTGATTTTTCATTACATCATCTTTTACTCTATCTCTAACTGTCAAATCGATTATCAACAAAGCCGATTAGTTCGATTTGAGGTAGCTGAAACTTACAGTGAACAAAGCCCTTATTACATTAAAGCAAGTCTAAAAAATATTGAATTTTGCTCTACAGGTATGCGACCTGCTCCTAATGCAATGCTAAGCATTACTTCAGATAGACCTGTTACTAGTGGAGATGAATTAAGCGCAGAACTCAAACTTAAACCTTACAGATCGGTAAAAAATTTCTATAGTTTTGATAGAGAACGGCAAGCATTACTTGAGCGAGTATTTTATAAAGGCCGAAGCGTAGGGGAGATAAGCTATTTAAATCATCATCGATATGACTCCCTTCGAGTGAGCTACCGCACATATATTGAAAAAGTGACGGCAAGCACCCAATTACAATGGCTTTATTATGCGCTTTTAACCGGTGACAAAAGTAAAATAAGCTATGAAGATAGAAAACACTTACGTGAATTAGGTTTGTCGCATCTGCTTGCTATTTCAGGTCTTCATATCGGACTTATCTTTGCAGTCGGCTTTTATAGTAGTAAGTGGCTGTTAAGAGTGAGTCATTTACGCGTAAGACAATCAATTCAATTAAATAAGTTATTTGTTTTTGTAGGGTTCTGTTGCTCGTTCGTCTATGTCTACTTAAGTGATTTTATAGTTTCCGCAAGCCGAGCACTGCTGATGTTAGGCTGTTACCTTGTTATTTATAACCTAGGGAAAAACCCAGTGCGTTGGCGTTCAATTTTGTACGCCTTGAGTGTTGTGTTGTTTATAGACCCATTTGCACTTTTGAACCCCGGGCTCTATTTCAGTTTTTTGGCCGTTACGCTCATCTTTCTACTGACTAAAAACACAGTTAATTTGTCACTTGGTTTTTTAAAGCGGTTTGCACAGCTACTGCAAGTTCAGTGCGCTTTATTTGTCGGTTTACTGCCTCTATCCTTATATTACTTCTCAGGCACTAGTGTCATAGGTTTATTGATTAACCTTATTGCTGTGCCCTTGGTTGGTGTGCTGTTATTGCCTTTCTTAATTTTTTATAGTTTGGTTTCTAGTCTACTGGATATTTCTGGTTTGTTATCACTCGTCGACAGTGCGCTGTATTATGGCTATCAATTACTACTTTCTATCCCTAATGACTGGCGTTGGTTCTCGCTCAATGAGTTTGGTTTTTCATTATTGATCATAAGTTACATAACACTTCTGCTGTTGTACTTTAGTCCAAATAAATATGTGTGCTTAATTCCTGTTTGTGTATATGCCGTTGATAGTGAATTACAGCCAGAAGCTAAGTTTCAGTTAGATGTGTTTGATGTAGGGCATGGATTAATGGTGATGGTAAGCCACAAAAACAAAGCGATAATTTATGATTTAGGGCCACAGTACTTTGGCCGTTATGATTATGTACGCCGTGTATTACTCAACAACATCAATAAACAACAGTTATCTATTATTGCAACAATAATAAGCCACTTAGATAACGACCATTCTGGCGGTTTAACAAGTTGGCAAATGGCAGGCTATCAACACACCTTAGCTACTTTTCATCCTCAGGGGCTTGGAAATAAGTGCAAAACAACAACGCTCAGGCCTGATGAGCTTAAAATCAGAAGTTTTACAGCAAAGGTAGAAAATGCAAGTCGTAATGATCAGTCGTGTTTATTAAAAGTAACGGGTTTTAATTATTCAGTGTTATTGACTGGGGATATATCTGCAGCGGCAGAAACTAAGCTTGTTGAAGAGGGGATGGATTTAGGAGCGACTATTTTAATAAGCCCCCATCATGGTAGTAATACCTCTTCAAGTTATGAATTTATAGGTGCAGTAAACCCTGAAGTGGTCATCCATTCATCTGCTTATCAAGGGCAATGGCACTTTCCTCATCCTGAGGTTGTAAATCGTTATAACCAACACTATATAAAGCAGTTATCGACGGCAGAGAATGGCCATATACGCATAAAATTTTATTCAGATACTTATCGCTTAGAATTTGCGCGAGAGCAGGAAAGTTATTGGTTCGAACAAGATTGACGTTTTGTTTTTACCCCCTAAAGGCTACAATAGTCGAAGTCTATGAATAAGAGAGTGTTATGGATCAAACTACATCCCAAATCTATAAGCGATTAATCAGTTATGTGGGTGATTATAAGTTAATCGCGTTTTTCGCCATTGTAGGCATGATTGGCTATTCAGCCATGGATGCATTGTTTATCAATTTAATGAAGCCCTTCATTGATGAAGGTTTAAATGATCGTAACACTGATGTTTTAACTTATGCACCATTTGTTGTAATTGCATTGGTATTAGGTCGTGGCATGTTTAACTATATGTCGTCGTACTGTTTAAGTTATGTTGGCTCGCAAGTTGTAAGAACGTTGCGCCAACAATTATTCGAACATATTTTACATCTGCCGGTGTCTTTTCATGATAAAAACTCAAATGGCGATTTAATCTCTAAAATCACCTTTGATACTGAGCAGGTTCAACAAGCCATTACTAAAGCCCTATTAATTGTTGTTAGAGAAGGGGCCTTTGTTGTTTTCTTACTATTTAATATGTTTTATACCAGTTGGAAGCTATCACTGATATTTTTAGTCATTATTCCGCTGGTGGCTGTGATCGTTGCCTTTGTATCGAAACGTTTTCGTATGATTTCGAAAAAAATCCAATCTGCTATGGGCCAAGTAACTCGCAGCTCAGAGCAAATGCTATCTGGTCACAAGGTGATTCATGGTTTTGGTGGTCAACAGCAAGAGATATCGCAATTCTCGGCTATTAATAATCATAATCGTCAGCAGCGCATTAAAATGGATGCAACTAAAGCGTTAAGCGTTTCTGTTATCCAAATTTTGGCAGCAAGCGCGATGGCCGTGATTTTATGGGTTGTGTCTATGCCATCGATGATTGATACCATCAGTTCAGGTGACTTTGTATTACTTATTTCTTCAATGATGATGTTATTACGCCCACTGAAGCAACTTTCAAACGTTAATAGCGATTTACAACGTGGTATTTCGGCAGCGCAAAGTATCTTTTTAGTACTTGATGAAGAAGTAGAAAAAGACACTGGCACTTACAGCGTTGACAAAGTAACTGGGAAAATTGAAGTGAACAATGTGACCTTTAAATACCCAACGAAAGATGAGCCTGTATTAAAGAATTTATCACTTTCGATTAATGCCGGTGAAAGCATCGCATTGGTTGGCCGTTCTGGCTCAGGTAAATCGACCATCTCAAATTTATTACCACGTTATTATGAGCTTGAAGGTGACAGTGAAATTTTGCTTGATGGCGTCAACATTGCTGATTACAAACTGACAGATTTACGTAAGCAATTTGCACTCGTTTCACAGCAAGTGGTTTTATTTAACGACACCATAACGAATAACATTTGCTATGGCCTCGACCGCGAATTAACAAACGAGGAGTTAATGGCCGTTGCCAAGCAAGCCCATGTTTGGGAGTTTGTTAAAGACTTACCAGAAGGTTTAGATACCATGGTGGGTGAAAACGGCGTTATGTTGTCAGGTGGCCAGCGTCAGCGAATAGCCATTGCACGTGCAATATTAAAAGATGCCCCTATTTTGATTCTAGATGAGGCGACATCTGCACTTGACACTGAATCTGAAAAACTGATCCAGCAAGCACTTGATAGCTTAATGAAAGAAAAAACATCGATTGTGATAGCACACCGTTTATCAACAATAGAAAACAGTGATTGCATTTATGTCATCGACCATGGTCAAGTTATCGAAAAGGGCACGCATAGCGAGCTGCTTGAAAAAGACGGTACCTATAGTGCGTTATGTAAAATGCAGTTTGGTGAGCAATAGTGAGTGTTATTGAAAAAAGCTGGTATAAAAAGCCAGGTTTAATCAGTGTTTTACTGTTACCTTTCAGTGTGCTTTTTTGGCTTATCTCAACACTTCGCGCTTTGTTTTATAAGCTTAATATTCTAAAAGCATTTAAAGCGCATCTTCCTGTCATTGTTGTTGGTAACATTAGTGTGGGTGGAAACGGCAAAACGCCATTTGTTATTTGGCTTGCTGAGTACTTACAGCAGCAAGGTTTAAAAGTGGCGGTGATCAGTCGTGGCTATGGTGGTCAGTCTGATTCGTATCCTTTGTTAGTGACTGAACATACGAGTACAGCGCAAGCTGGTGACGAACCTGTACTTATTAAACGCCGCCTAGGTTGTGTTGTAATGGTTGGCCCTGACCGACAAGCGAGTATAAAAAAATTAGAGCAACATGATATCGATGTCATTATTTCTGATGATGGCATGCAGCATTATAAAATGGCGCGTGATATCGAATGTTGTATCGTTGATAGTGAACGCCAATTTGGTAACGGTTTATTAATGCCTGCAGGTCCACTTCGTGAAACCAAAGCGCGCTTAAAATCGGTTGATTTAGTCATAGAAAATGGTGGCAACTCTCAAAGCCGCTATGATTTAACATCAAGCCCATTTCGAACCGTAAGTAATTCAGAACTTGCCAATTCAGTTCAAGATAAAGGCCATGCGGTCAGTGCTATTGGTAACCCCAAACGCTTTGAAATAAGTCTTGAGCAGCAAGGGATTAACTTACTATCGACTCATCATTTTCGTGATCATTATGCCTACCAAGCTAATGACTTTATCGATTTTGCAGATGACGCTGTATTTATGACAGAAAAAGATGCAGTTAAATGCTTTAGTTTTGCTAAACCAAATTGGTATTATTTACCTGTTGATGCAAAGCCAACAGCAGCAGTTATCGAAAAACTTAATTTATTATTAAAACAAAAAGGGATCCTCAATGGCCTTTGATACAAAATTACTTGAAATTATCGCTTGCCCAGTGTGTAAAGGTAAACTACGTCTTGATAAAGAAAATCAAGAGCTTATCAGTACTGCTGCGAAACTAGCGTACCCAATCAAAGACGATATCCCGGTGCTTTTAGAAAATGAAGCCCGTGAATTAAGCCAAGAAGAGGTTGATAAGTGGAATTCGTAGTTGTTATCCCAGCTCGCTACGCATCGACGCGTTTACCAGGTAAACCACTTGCTGATATTTGTGGTAAACCAATGATCCAACATGTTTATGAAAAAGCGGTAGCTTCAGGTGCTTCACAAGTTTATGTAGCGACTGATCATCAAACAGTGTTTGATGCAGTAAAGAAGTTTACTGATAATGTATTGATGACACGAGAAGATCACCAATCAGGCACAGAACGTTTAGCTGAAGTTGTTGAACAGTTAAAACTTGAAAGTGACACTATTGTTGTCAACGTGCAAGGTGATGAGCCTTTATTGGCAAGCGAAAATGTATCTCAAGTTGCCATGCTACTTGCTGATTCTGATGCGCCAATGGCGACTTTGAGCACCAGCATTGATGAGATTGATGATATATTTAATCCCAATTGCGTGAAAGTCATTAACGATGCAGACAACAACGCACTGTATTTTTCGCGTTCGCCAATCCCTTATCATCGTGATGCGATGATGAATGATGACCGAGAAAAGCTAAATCTTGCTGATTTTGCGCGCCATATTGGTATTTATGCTTATCGTGCTGGCTTTATTAAGGACTACATCGAATTACCAGAATCTCGATTAGAGCTTTTAGAGTCATTAGAGCAGCTTCGCGTACTTTATCATGGTCACAAAATTAAAATCGCAAAAGCTCTGTGTGCACCGCAAGCAGGCGTAGATACCCCTGAAGACTTAGCGCGCGTTATTGCAGTGCTTGGCAACTAAAAATGCATGATGTAAACAATGTTCATCTTCATGCCAGTGAAGATGACTTCTTTGTTTTTTATAAACCAGCAGGTGTGAGCTTTCATAGTGAACAATGTGCTGGTTTTGTCGTACTTGCTGAAGAGCATGTTAATGAGAAGCTCTATCCGGTTCATAGGCTAGATAAAGTAACATCAGGTTTAATTATATTAGCCCGTAACAAAGAAGCAGCAGCCGAATTCACTTCGCTATTTTCTGATCAAAAAATAAATAAGTTTTACCTAGCCGTAAGTGATGCTAAGCCTAAGAAAAAGCAAGGTTGGATAAAAGGGGATATGCAGAAAAGTCGTCGTGGTGCATTTAAGCTGTTAAAGAGCCAAACGAATCCTGCTATCACACGCTTTTACTCAAAAAGTATTCGACCAGGGCTTCGTGCATACTTGTTAAAGCCATTCTCTGGTAAGACACATCAGCTTAGAGTCGCGATGAAAAGCTTAGGCGCTCCAATTCTAGGTGATAGTACGTATGCTGGTAGTAAAGACGAGCGCACAAACTTGCATGCCTATGCACTACAATTTAGCTATAAAGAGCAGCTTAAAGAGTATCGATGTGATTACACTTTAGGTACTCATCTTAATGAAGTTTTTAACTCAGACGAATTCAAAGAGTGGACAGCTCCTTGGACGTTGGATTGGTAAATGAAAGAAACAACACAAGACATTCGTTTTGGTGGCATTAAACGTTTATATGGTCATCAACAATTTGATTGGTTACAACAAGCACATTTTTGTGTCATTGGAATTGGTGGCGTAGGTAGTTGGGCTGCTGAAGCATTGGCTCGAACGGGTGTAGGGCAACTAACCCTCATTGATTTAGATGATATTTGTGCAACCAATGTTAATCGTCAAATTCATGCTTTAACTGGCACCGTAGGCGAAGCAAAAGTAGAAGCGATGAAAACACGTTGTGAGCTTATAAATCCAGATATCAAAATTAATGTTATTGACGATTTCATTACGCTAGATAACATTCGTGAGCATATTCAAGGTTTTGACTATGTGATTGATTGTATTGATGCTGTAAAAGAAAAAGCTGCGCTTATTGCTCACTGTAAACGCATAAAACTACCGGTTATTACAACCGGAGGCGCAGGCGGGCAAACCGACCCTAGTCAAATCAGTTTGGGTGACGTTGCAAAGACAACCCATGATCCATTGCTTGCAAAAGTACGTTATATTTTGCGAAAACAGTACAACTTTAGTAGCAATCCAAAGCGAAAATTTAACGTTGATTGTGTTTATTCAACAGAGCAGCTTGTATATCCAACCTCTGAAGGTGAGGTTTGCCAAGCAAAACAAGGTGCAGATGGTTCAATGAATATGGACTGTAATAATGGTTTTGGCTCTGCAACTATGGTGACAGGCAGCTTTGGCTTTTTTGTTGCAGCCAAAGCGATTAGAAAATACCTCGATAAAAAACAGCGTAGTTTATAAAACTTATTGTTTTTGTTTAGCCATGGTTTGAATTTTATCAACCATGGCTTTAATACCATTACCACGAGAAGGGCTCAAATGGCTAATTAGACCGAGTCGTTCAAATTCATCATAGGCATTAATTTGCGCTGCTTGCTCCGGTGTTAGACCATTGTATAAGGCTAAAATTAAAGCCAATAGTCCTTTAACGATGCGAGTATCTGAATCGCCCGCTAATACTAGGCTGTTTTCTGTATGATCAAAGTCGATATATAGCCAAACTTTACTTTCACAGCCTTTAACTAGGGCATCATCTACTTTGAGCACTTCAGGCATAACAGGTAATTGCTTACCTAAGAGCATTATTTGGCGATATTTTTGCTGCCAGCCAGCAGCTGTTTCAATGTTTTTACTAACGGATTCAAACGCTGAATTCATAACTTATCCAAAATTAATCTAATAACTCGATACTACTTTTAACAGCACTGATAAAGGAATCGACATCAGCTTTATTGTTATATAACGCAAAACTTGCTCGTACAGTTCCTGGTATACCTAAATGGCTCATTATAGGTTGCGTACAATGATGACCACTTCGCACGGCAATGCCAAATCCATCAAGTAGGGTGGCTAAATCAAACGGATGTTCATCGCGATAATTAAAACTAATGTTACCGATGTTATCTATTTGGTTTGAATAGATATTAATACCATCAATAGCTGATAATTGTTTTATCGCATAGTCAAAAACTGTATGCTCATGTTGACGCATTTGCTGAAAATCTAACGATGTTAAATAATTTATTGCCTCACTAAAGGCAATGACACCTGCAATATTGGGTGTTCCTGCTTCAAATTTACCCGGTGCATCACGAAAAGTGCTGTGTGTTAGGCTCACTGTTTCGATCATTTCTCCACCGGTTTGATATACATCCAGCGAATTTAACAGCTCAAATCGGCCATAAAGGCCTCCTAAACCTGTCGGCCCGAGCATTTTATGGGCAGAAAATACGTAAAAATCACAGGAAATCTCTTGTAAATTAGGGCGTAAATGCATCGCTGCCTGCGCACCATCAACAACAGAAATAGCATTAATGGCTTTACATGCGCTAATGATTGGCGCTAAATCAGTGATGTTACCAAGGGTATTTGATGCATGGGTAATAGCGACTATTTTAGGCTTTTGTTGCTTGATAAATTCACTACAGTGCACGCTATTAATAGTTAAATCATTTTCTATCGGCAAAATAATGACTTCTGCACCGGTACGCTGAGCTAGCTGTTGCCAAGGGACGATGTTAGCGTGATGTTCAATAGCAGATAGGGCAATTTTATCGCCAGGATTGAGCCTCGAAGCCAGACCATTTGCGATTAAATTAATCGATTCGGTTGCCCCTTTGGTCCACACTATCTCATTATTTTTTACAGAAAAATAATCTGCAAGTAGCGTTCGTGTATGCTCATATTGGCGTGTCGCGTTTTCACTGAGTGTGTGGCGGCCGCGGTGCACATTGGCGTTCTCGTGCCTATAAAAACGGCTAAGAGCATTAATAACTGCCTGTGGTTTTTGCGAGGTAGCCGCAGAGTCTAAATACACCAAAGGCTGCTCATTGACTGTTTCATTCAGTATTGGAAAGTCAGCACGTATTTTTGTGATATCGAACATGAAAGGCCTTAAGCTACAAGAATGCGACGATTTTAATTACTTTGCACAAATAGACAAGTGCAGGGCAACAAAAAAGGCCGCATAGCGGCCTTTTTTAAACGCAAATTCGTATTAACGCTTGTCTGTTGGTACGTAATCGCGTGAAGTTTCACCAGTGTATAACTGACGAGGACGGCTGATCTTGTGACCAGGTTGAGAAAGCATCTCATCCCAGTGAGAGATCCAACCAACAGTACGTGACATTGCAAAGATTACAGTGAACATGCTTGTTGGAATACCGATTGCTTTTAAGATGATACCTGAGTAGAAATCTACGTTAGGGTAAAGTTTCTTCTCAACAAAGTATGGGTCTTCAAGTGCAATTTGCTCAAGCTTCATAGCGATATCAAGAAGTGGATCTTGAATGTTTAGCTCAGCAAGTACTTCGTGACATGTTTGACGCATTACTGTCGCACGAGGGTCGAAGTTTTTGTATACACGGTGACCAAAGCCCATAAGACGGAAAGGGTCAGACTTATCTTTTGCTTTAGCAACATACTCGTCGATACGGTCAACAGAGCCGATTTCTTCTAACATGTTAAGACAAGCTTCGTTAGCACCACCGTGCGCAGGGCCCCATAGAGATGCGATACCAGCCGCGATACACGCGTAAGGGTTAGCACCTGAAGAACCAGCTAGACGAACAGTTGACGTTGATGCGTTTTGCTCGTGGTCAGCGTGAAGCATGAAGATTTTGTCCATTGCTTTAGCAAGAACAGGGCTTACTTTGTATTCTTCAGCTGGTACTGAGAACATCATGTGTAAGAAGTTTTCAGCGAAGCTTAAGTCGTTACGCGGGTAAACAAACGGTTGACCTACATTGTATTTGTAAGCCATCGCAGCGATAGTTGGTAATTTAGCAACTAGCTTGATTGCGCTTGTTTTACGTTGTGTTGCGTCAGTGATGTCTAAATCTTCGTGGTAGAAAGAAGAAAGAGCACCTACAACACCACACAGCATTGCCATTGGGTGAGCGTCAAAGCGGAAACCTTGGAAGAAGTTTGCGATTTTAGTATCAAGCATTGTGTTGTGCGTGATTTCTTGAGCAAACGCTTCGTATTGTTCTTTAGTCGGTAATTCGCCGTTTAATAGTAAGTAGCAAAGCTCGATGTAGTTTGATTCATCAGCTAATTGCTCGATTGGGTAACCACGGTGTAATAAAACACCTTTGCCGCCATCGATGTAAGTGATTGAAGATTCACAAGAACCGGTCGACATGAAACCTGGGTCGTAAGTGAAGTGACCGTGTGAACCTAACGTACGTACGTCGATTACATCTTGGCCAGCAGTGCCTTGGTAAATTGGAAGTTCGATTGGATCAAGACCATCAATATGGACCGTGGCTTTCTTATCCGCCATCTATTTATCTCCTATTAAGATAACAACTCTGATTGTTATGTTCTGAATCTGTTTAAGCACATTCTTTTCATTTTAACGTGAAAGAGGGGTATAAAGTCAATTTTTATAAACATTATGCACAAATGGATAATAAATATTCTGCCAGGATTAAATATTATACTATTGGCTAATTCGCAAACGTCTCTTACTAAACAAGAATTGTAAAAAGACCTTTGGCTATATATACTATCCAAGGTTTTATACCGTATTGTCTGTAGGTAAACTTTATTTTTACATTTGAGTTTTGCATAAGTGTGAACTTTTTGTGTATCAACACGGTTTACTTAGATAGTTCCATCGAAATTCATTTTGATGGGTTTTAGAAAAACAAGTAGATGAGCTCCTTAGTGGGCAAGATGGGCAAGTAACTGTGAAAAAGCAAAGACCTGTAAATCTAGATCTAACAACTATATCTATGCCGGCAACGGCTAAAGCATCAATTTTTCACCGCGTCACCGGTGTAGCATTATTTTTTGCTTTAACGTTTGTCATTTGGGCTTGGTCTGAGTCTCTTTCTTCTGCAGAAGGTTTTGAATTCGTCAAGGGTCTGTTCAGCGGATTCATTGCCAAATTCATAGCATGGGGCACCATTTCTGTATTGGCGTATCACTTAATCGGTGGTATCCGTCATATCATTATGGACATGGGTCACTGGGAAGAACTTGAATCAGGTAACTTCAGCGCTAAAGTTGCATTAGCTTTAGGTGTTGTAGCTGCAATTCTAGCAGGAGTGTGGATATGGTTTTAAATCAAGCAACTCTTAAACGTGATGGTGTACAAGATTTCGTATCACTACGTGCAACAGCATTAATAATCAGCGCTTACGCGATTTTTATTATCGGCTATTTTTTATGTACGCCAGAAGTCACTTTCGAAGCCTGGCAAGGCCTATTCTCTAACCTAGCAATGAAAGGGTTTACCTTAATCACCCTAGTTTGCATCATGGTTCACACCCGTATCGGCCTTTGGCAAGTTCTTACTGACTATGTTAAATGCGCTAAATTACGTGCTGTTTTAGGCTTTGTATTAAACCTTATGGCTGTTGCTTACGTAGCAATTGGTCTAATCGTTTTATGGGGTGTTTAAGTGAATTATTCTGTTCGTGAATTTGACGCAGTAGTGATTGGTGCCGGTGGTGCGGGTATGCGCGCAGCACTAGCTATCACTGAATCAGGCAAAACCTGTGCACTTATCTCTAAAGTTTTCCCTACACGTTCTCACACTGTGTCTGCACAGGGTGGTATTACGGTTGCTCTGGGTAACTCACATGAAGATAACTGGGAATGGCACATGTACGATACGGTTAAAGGTTCCGATTTCATCGGTGACCAAGACGCTATCGAATATATGTGTAAAACAGGCCCAGAAGCTATTACTGAATTAGAAAACATGGGTTTACCATTTTCTCGTTTTGAAAATGGCCGTGTTTACCAACGTCCTTTCGGCGGTCAGTCGAAAAACTTTGGTGGTGAACAGGCTGCACGTACAGCTGCAGCAGCTGACCGTACTGGTCACGCGCTATTACACTGTTTATACCAACAGAACGTTAAAAACAAAACTAACGTATTCTCTGAGTGGTACGCACTAGATTTAGTTAAAAACAGCGACGGTCACGTTGTTGGTTGTACAGCAATCGACATCGAGTCTGGCGAAGTTGTTTACTTCAAATCAAAAGCTGTTGTTTTAGCAACAGGTGGTGCAGGCCGTATCTACGCATCGACAACGAATGCACACATCAATACTGGTGACGGTGTTGGTATGGCTACACGTGCTGGTGTTGCAATGCAAGATATGGAAATGTGGCAGTTCCACCCAACAGGTATCGCCGGTGCCGGTGTACTTGTAACTGAAGGTTGTCGTGGTGAAGGTGGTTACCTTCTAAATAAAGACGGCGAACGCTTCATGGAACGTTACGCACCAAATGCTAAAGACTTAGCGTCTCGTGACGTTGTTGCTCGTTCAATGATGACTGAGATCCGTGAAGGTCGTGGTTGTGATGGTCCTTACGGTCCACACATCAAGCTTAAGCTTGACCACTTAGGTGAAGAAACACTTAACTTACGTCTTCCAGGTGTATGTGACCTTGCGAAAACATTCGCACACGTTGATCCAGCTAAAGAACCAATTCCAGTTATCCCAACATGTCACTACATGATGGGTGGTGTTCCAACTAACGTAAATGGTCAAGCATTACAAATTGATGCAAACGGCCAAGAGAAAGTAGTTGAAGGTTTATTCGCTGTTGGTGAGATTGCATGTGTATCTGTACACGGTGCTAACCGCCTAGGTGGTAACTCACTACTTGACTTAGTTGTATTCGGCCGCGCAGCTGGTAACTTCTTAGGTAAGTACCTTAACGGTGTTGAAGCAGGTAAAGATGCGTCTGATTCAGACCTTGAAGCATCACTTGCACGCTTTAACCGTTGGGAAAACTCTAAAGCTGGCCAAGGTGAAGACCCAGTACAAATCAAGAAAGACCTTCAAATGTGTATGCAACTTAACTTCTCGGTATTCCGTGAAGGTGATGCAATGGCAACAGGTCTTAAAGAGCTTAAAGAAATTCGTGAACGTCTTCAGTACGCTCGTCTTGACGACAAGTCGACTGAGTTCAACACTGCACGTATCGAATGTCTAGAGCTTGATAACTTGATGGAAACAGCATACTCAACAGCAGTAGCTGCAAACTTCCGTACAGAAAGCCGTGGTGCACACTCTCGTTTTGATTTCCCAGATCGTGATGACGATAACTGGCTATGTCACTCTATCTATAACCCAGTTACAGATGAAATGACAAAACGTGAAGTAAACTACGCGCCGAAACTGCGTGAAGCTTTCCCACCTAAAGCACGTACATACTAGGAGCGAGACGATGGCACAAGTACAATTTTCGGTTTATCGTTACAATCCAGATGTTGATAATGCACCACGTATGCAGGACTTCTCGCTAGAAACGCAAGAAGGCCAAGATATGATGGTATTGGATGCGCTTATGCAATTAAAAGAGCAAGATCCAACATTATCATTCCGTCGTTCATGCCGTGAAGGTGTGTGTGGTTCAGACGGTATCAACATGAATGGTAAAAACGGTTTAGCGTGTATTACTCCTTTATCAACGCTACTTAAAGGTGGCAAAGGTAAAATCGTAATTCGTCCTTTACCAGGTTTACCAGTGGTACGTGACCTTGTTATTGACATGAGTCAGTTCTACACTCAATACGAAAAAGTTAAGCCTTACCTAATCAACGACACGCCTGCGGCGGGTGAGCGTCTTCAGTCAATCGAAGAACGTGATAAGTTAGATGGCTTATATGAGTGTATCTTATGTGCATGTTGTTCAACATCGTGTCCTTCGTTCTGGTGGAATCCAGACAAGTTCATCGGTCCTGCGGGTCTTCTTCATGCTTATCGTTTCTTGGCTGATAGCCGCGATACAGCTACTGAAGAGCGTCTTGCTGACCTTGACGATGCGTTCAGCGTGTTCCGTTGTCACAGTATCATGAACTGTGTTAGCGTGTGTCCAAAAGGTCTTAACCCGACCAAAGCAATTGGACAAATCAAATCAATGCTTTTAAACCGCGCTGTTTAAAGCTTGAATATGTAAGGTGGTTAAGTGATTAACCACCTTGTTTTTACAACAATTAATTTCTGCGCTAAAGAAAAGGGCTTATAAATGCACGAAGGTGTGATGAAGGCATGGCTAGAATCTTCTCACTTAAACGGCGGTAACGTTGCTTACGTAGAAGAGCTTTATGAAGCGTACTTAGATGATGCGACTTCTGTGCCAGAAGAATGGCGAGAAGTGTTCGAACAATTACCAAAAGTTGATGGTGTGGATGTTGACGTTAAACATTCAGAAGTTCGTTCACAATTTGCACAGCTTGCTAAAAACAAGCATAGAGAAGTAGTGGTAGCAGAGGGTGGCTCTGGCGATCCTAAACAGGTCAAGGTGCTACAACTTATTAATGCTTTCCGTTTCCGTGGTCACCAAAATGCCAACTTAGATCCATTAGGTATTTGGCAACGCGAACGTGTTCGTGATCTAGAATTAGAGTACCACGATTTATCTGAAGCTGATTTTGACCGTGAATTCAATGTGGGTTCGTTTGCTGTCGGTCGCGAAACCATGCCATTAGGTGAGCTATATCAAGCACTCAAAACGACTTATTGTGGGTCGGTAGGTGCTGAGTATATGCACATCACTTCAACTGAAGAAAAACGTTGGTTACAACAACGTTTAGAATCAGTGCAATCACGTCCAACGTTCTCTAAAGAAGAAAAGCTACGTATCCTTAAAGGATTAACAGCTGCAGATGGCCTTGAAAAATATTTAGGGGCTAAGTTCCCTGGTGCAAAACGTTTCTCACTTGAAGGTGGTGACGCATTAGTACCAATGCTTAAAGAACTAATTCATCGTGCAGGTGAAAGCGGACAAAAAGAAGCTGTTATTGGTATGGCTCACCGCGGTCGCTTGAACGTACTAGTGAACGTTTTAGGTAAAAACCCATCAGAATTATTCGATGAGTTCGCTGGTAAACACAAAGACACATTAGGCTCAGGTGATGTTAAATATCACATGGGTTATTCATCTGACTTTGCAACTAACGGTGGCAACGTGCACATGGCACTTGCATTTAACCCGTCTCACTTAGAAATCGTTAACCCGGTGGTTATGGGTTCGGTACGTGCTCGTTTAGACCGTCTAGGTGATAAGTCAGGTATTAAAGCATTACCAATTACTATTCACGGTGACTCTGCAATCGCAGGTCAAGGTGTTGTACAAGAAACATTTAACTTATCGCAAACTAATGCATTTAGTTGTGGTGGTAGTATCCGTATCGTTGTTAATAACCAAGTTGGTTTCACAACGTCTAAACAGTCTGATGTACGTTCTACACCATACTGTACTGATATTGCGAAAATGGTTCAGGCACCAATTTTCCACGTTAACTCTGACGATCCTGAAGCGGTTGCATTTGTTACTCAAATCGCACTTGATTTCAGAAACCAGTTTAAACGTGATGTAGTGATTGATTTAGTATGTTATCGCCGTCATGGTCATAACGAAGCGGATGAGCCGAACGCGACTCAACCACTTATGTACCAAAAAATCAAAAAGCATCCAGTACCTCGTCTAATTTACGCAGATCAATTAGTTGCTGAAGGTTCATTCTCAGAAAATGAAGTTAAAGCACTTGCTGATGATTACCGTAACGGTTTAGACAAAGGCAACTGTGTTGTTGAAGAAATTCAACTAGAAACATCGCACTCTTCTGATTGGGCTAAGTTTGTTGGTCATGATTGGGATGTTGAGTACGATGCAACAGTGTCGGTTGAGAAGTTAAAAGAGCTTGGCGAAAAAGTAGCAAGCTTCCCAGAAAGCCACAAAGCACAGTCGCGCGTTAAGAAAATCTACGACGACCGTAAGCTAATGGCAACAGGTGAAAAACCACTTGATTGGGGTATGGCTGAAACACTTGCTTATGCAACGCTTGTTGATGCGGGTACTGATATCCGTTTAACAGGTCAAGATTCAGGCCGTGGTACATTCTTCCACCGTCATGCTGTTGTTCATAACCAAACTGACGCATCAACATACTTGCCGCTGCAAAATATCAGCGAAAAGCAAGGTGCATTTGAAGTATATGACTCAGTTCTTTCTGAAGAAGCAGTACTTGCATTTGAATATGGTTACGCAACAGCTGAACCTACGTCACTTGTAATGTGGGAAGCACAATTTGGTGACTTCGCTAACGGTGCACAAGTTGTATTTGATCAATTCTTAAGTTCAGGTGAGCAGAAGTGGGGCCGTTTATGTGGTCTTACATGTTTACTTCCACATGGTTATGAAGGTCAAGGTCCTGAGCATAGCTCGGCACGTTTAGAGCGTTTCTTACAGTTGTGTGCTGATCACAACATGCAAGTATGTGTTCCTTCAACACCTGCGCAAGTTTATGCAATGCTTCGTCGTCAATCTGTACGTCCACTTCGTCGTCCATTGATTGTTATGACGCCTAAGTCGCTACTTCGTCACCCGTTGGCAACATCTTCACTTGAAGAGTTATCTGAAGGTGTGTTCCACAATATGATCGATGAAATCGATGATATTGCAGCAGATAAAGTAGATCGCGTTGTATTCTGTAGCGGTAAAGTTTACTACGAACTACTACAAGAGCGTCGTAAGCAAGAATTAAATAACATTGCTATTGTTCGTGTAGAACAATTATATCCATTCCCACACGCTGAGATGGATACAATCATGCAGCGTTACCAACACGTTAAAGATTTTGTTTGGTGTCAAGAAGAGCCGCAAAACCAAGGTGCATGGTATTGTTCTCAACACCACTTTGTTGACGCAATCCCAGCCGGTGCTAAATTAACTTACGCAGGTCGTAAAGCATCAGCATCACCAGCGTGTGGTTACATGTCAGTGCATAATAAAGAACAACAAGCGCTAATTGCAGATGCGCTTACTATTGAAAAGAAAGGATAAGCAATGAGCACAGAAATTAAAGTTCCTGTACTTCCTGAGTCGGTTGCTGATGCTACAGTTGCAACTTGGCACGTAAGTGTTGGCGACAAAGTAAGCCGCGACCAAAACTTAGTAGATATTGAAACAGATAAAGTTGTTTTAGAAGTTGTTGCACCAAATGACGGTGTAATCACTGAAATTTCACAAGAAGAAGGTGCAACGGTACTTGGCGAACAAGTAATTGCATTACTTGGTGATGCAGATGCTGCACCAGCAAGTGACGACTCTGCACCAGCTAAATCAGAAGACGCGCCAGCGGCGCAATCAGCACCAGCATCAGAAGGTAAAGAAGTGGACATTAAAGTACCTGTACTTCCAGAATCAGTCGCAGACGCGACAATTGCTACTTGGCACGTTCAACCAGGTGAAGCGGTAACTCGCGACCAAAACCTTGTTGACATCGAAACTGATAAAGTTGTTCTTGAAGTTGTTGCTCAAGAAGACGGTATCATGGGTGAGCACATTCACGCTGAAGGCGAAACAGTACTTGGTGAGCAAGTAATTGGTACAGTTAAAGCGGGTGCAGCACCGGCAGCAGCAGCTCCTAAAGCTGAAGCAGCACCAGCAAGCGAATCAAATGACAGCTCTGACGTATTAACGCCGTCAGTTCGTCGTTTAATCGCTGAGAAAGGCCTTGATGCATCAAAAATCAAAGGTACTGGCAAAAATGGCCGTGTAACTAAAGAAGATGTTGATACATTCTTAAAAGCACCGGCAGCAGCTCCTAAAGCGGAAGCAGCAGCGCCAGCAGCACCTATGGGTGACCGTACACAAAAACGTGTTCCTATGACTCGTTTACGTAAAACAATCGCTAATCGTCTTCTTGAAGCGAAAAACTCAACTGCAATGTTAACGACTTTCAACGAAGTTAACATGAAGCCAATCATGGACCTTCGTAAGCAGTACCAAGAAGTATTCGAAAAGCGTCACGGTATCCGTTTAGGCTTCATGTCTTTCTACGTGAAAGCAGTTACTGAAGCACTTAAGCGTTTCCCTGAAGTAAATGCGTCTATCGACGGTGATGATATTGTTTATCACAACTACTTCGACATCAGCATCGCGGTTTCTACACCACGTGGTCTTGTTACTCCAGTTCTTAAAGACTGTGACAAGCTATCAGTTGCTGAAATCGAAAAAGGTATCCGTGAGCTAGCGCTTAAAGGTCGTGACGGTAAATTATCAATTGATGACATGACAGGTGGTAACTTCACTATCACTAACGGTGGTGTATTCGGTTCATTACTATCTACACCAATCATCAACTTACCACAGTCTTCAATCTTAGGTATGCACAAAATCCAAGAGCGTCCTATGGCTGTAAATGGTAAAGTTGAAATCTTACCTATGATGTACTTAGCGTTATCTTATGATCACCGCCAAATCGATGGTAAAGAATCAGTAGGTTTCTTAGTAACAATTAAAGAGTTACTTGAAGATCCGACTCGTTTACTACTAGATGTTTAATCTGGTTGTATGAAAACTAAGCTGTGAACCTCGTTCACAGCTTTTTTTTTGCGCCTTTGGTCTAACTGGGGTTTTCATGTGGAGCCTTGGGATTTATACTAAGTGCGCAATTTGGGATAGCTGTTTATTTTGCATAAATATTCAGCTCTTTTAGTATAAAAAATTGGATAAAGCATCATGAATTTGCATGAGTATCAGGCAAAACAACTTTTTGCCGAATATGGTTTACCAGTTTCTCAAGGTTTCGCTTGCGATACACCTGAAGAAGCTGCAGCAGCTGCTGAGAAAATCGGCGGTGATATGTGGGTTGTTAAAACACAGGTTCACGCAGGTGGCCGTGGTAAAGCTGGCGGTGTTAAGCTAGTTAAAACAACTGACGAAGTTAAAGAGTTCGCTGCGAACTGGTTAGGTAAAAACTTAGTTACTTACCAAACAGACGAAAATGGTCAGCCAGTATCAAAAATTCTTGTTGAAAGCTGCACTGACATCGCTAACGAATTATACCTTGGCGCTGTAGTAGATCGTGCTTCTCGTAAAGTTGTTTTCATGGCATCTACTGAAGGTGGTGTTGAAATCGAGCAAGTTGCAGAAGAAACTCCAGAACTAATTCACAAAGCTGAGATCGATCCACTAGTTGGTCCTCAAGCTTACCAAGCTCGTGAGTTAGGCTTCAAACTAGGTTTAAACCCTACTCAAATGAAACAGTTCGTTAAGATCTTCATGGGTCTTGCTAACATGTTCAACGATTTCGATTTCGCTCTATTAGAAATCAACCCGCTAGTAATCACAGACGAAGGTAACCTTCACTGTCTAGACGGTAAAATCGGTGTAGATGGTAACGCGCTTTACCGTCAACCTAAAATCCGTGAAATGCACGATCCTTCACAAGAAGATGCGCGTGAAGCTCACGCTGCAAGCTTTGAGCTTAACTACGTTGCACTAGACGGTAACGTTGGTTGTATGGTTAACGGTGCAGGCCTAGCAATGGGTACTATGGACATCGTAAACCTACACGGTGGCAAGCCAGCTAACTTCCTAGATGTTGGTGGCGGTGCAACTAAAGAGCGTGTATCTGAAGCATTCAAGATCATCTTATCTGACGACAACGTTAAAGCTGTTTTAGTTAACATCTTTGGTGGTATCGTACGTTGTGACATGATCGCAGAAGGTATCATCGGCGCAGTTAAAGAAGTAGGTGTTAACGTTCCTGTAGTAGTACGTTTAGAAGGTACTAACGCTGAACTTGGTCGTGAAGTACTAGCTAGTTCTGACCTTAACATCATCGCTGCTGAATCACTAACAGACGCAGCTGAAAAAGTTGTTGCTGCTGCGGAGGGCAAATAATGTCTGTATTAATCAATAAAGATACAAAAGTTATCTGTCAAGGTTTCACAGGTGGCCAAGGTACTTTCCACTCTGAGCAAGCGCTTGAGTACGGTACACAAATGGTTGGTGGTGTAAGCCCAGGTAAAGGCGGTCAGACGCACCTTGGTCTTCCAGTATTCAACACAGTACGTGACGCTGTTGAAGCAACTGGCGCAACTGCATCAGTTATCTACGTACCAGCACCTTTCTGTAAAGATGCAATCTTAGAAGCAATCGATGCTGGCATCGAGCTAATCGTTTGTATCACTGAAGGTATCCCAACACTAGACATGGTTGACGTTAAAGTTAAGCTTGATGAAACTGGTGTTCGTATGATCGGTCCTAACTGCCCAGGTGTTATCACTCCGGGTGAAACTAAGATCGGTATCATGCCTGGCCACATCCACAAGCCTGGTAAAGTAGGTATCGTATCACGTTCTGGTACTCTTACTTACGAAGCGGTTAAGCAAACTACTGACGCTGGTTTCGGCCAATCAACATGTGTTGGTATCGGTGGTGACCCAATCCCTGGCACTAACTTCATCGACGTTTTAGAAATGTTCGAAAAAGACGAGCAAACTGAAGCTATCGTTATGATCGGTGAAATCGGTGGTACTGCAGAAGAAGAAGCTGCAGAATACATCAAGCACAACGTGACTAAACCAGTTGTTTCTTACATTGCGGGTGTTACTGCACCTCCAGGTAAGCGTATGGGTCACGCTGGTGCAATCATCGCAGGCGGTAAAGGTACTGCTGATGAGAAATTTGCTGCATTAGAAGCTGCTGGCGTAAAAACTGTACGTTCATTAGCTGATATCGGTAATGCACTTAAAGAGAAAACAGGCTGGTAATCAGTTCTAATCTCTTAAAAAAGGCTCGCTTATGCGGGCCTTTTTTGTATCTATCACATCCTTCTACCCGGCAAGAAAATTCCAATCATAAATTAAGAATAATAATGCTTTATTTGTGAATATAAATTCTCTACACTTGTGGCTTGTATATCTGTTTTTATTAAAACATTCGACTTTAATAAGGTAAATATTACGTGCGTACCACAGAATTGGTAGATGGATTTCGCCAGTCAACCCCATACGTTAATGCTCACCGCGGTAAAACATTCGTTGTTATGCTTGGCGGAGAGGCGATCGATCAGTCTGGTTGTCGTAGCATCATCAACGATGTCGCGCTATTAACTAGTCTTGGTATTAAGATTGTTTTAGTGTTTGGTGCTCGCCCACAGTTTAACGCAGCGCTTGAACAAGTTGGCATAACTAGTCAGTTTCATAATGAGATACGGGTAACTGATAACGCAACATTTGATGTGATTAAAAAGGTTGCGGGTGCAATGCAGTTCGATATAACCGCGCGTTTATCTACGTCTTTAAGTAGTACACCTATGTCTGGCTCATTTTTAAATGTGGTGAGTGGCAACTTTGTTATTGCTCAGCCTTTAGGTGTTGATGAAGGTGTTGACTATCATCATTCAGGTAGAGTGAGACGTATCGATGTTGCGGGTATTCGCCACCAGTTAGATAACAACGGAATTGTTCTGCTTGGGCCAATAGCGGCGTCTTTCACAGGTGAAAGCTTTAACTTAACTGCTGAAGAAATCGCTACGCAAGTAGCTCTCAAATTACGCGCCGATAAAATGCTTGGCTTTTGTAAAGAAGCCGGTATTTTGGATGAAAATGGTGAGGCGATTGCAGAGCTAATGCCAAATGAAGCTGAGCAGCTACTAGTAAACTATCGTAAGCAACCAGATTCATGTGTAAGCGCAACCGTATTCTTACAAGCTGCAATTGATGCATGTCGAGGTGGCGTACATCGTTGCCATCTTGTTAGTTACAAAGAAGATGGTGCACTATTACAAGAGCTGTTCTCTTTAGATGGTATTGGTACACAAATCGCTCCGCAAAGCTCTGAGCAATTACGAAGTGCTAGTATTGCTGATATTACCGGAATCATTAACCTTATTAGACCCCTTGAACAGCAAGGCTATTTGGTGCGCCGCTCTCGTGAACAGCTAGAAATTGAAATTGAACAATTTACGGTTATTGAGCGCGATGGTCTTATTATAGCCTGTGCTGCTTTGTATCCGTTTGCCGACGAACAAGTGGGGGAGTTTGCAAGTTTGGCTGTTCACCCTCAGTACCGAGATGCTGATCGCGGCAGTTATCTACTGAGGTTTATTATTAATAAGGCTAAACGTGCGGGTTATTCGCATTTATTTGCTCTCACCACACGCAGCATTCACTGGTTTTTAGAGCAAAGTTTTGAAATAGTGACAGTTGATGAACTACCTGCGAAGAAAAAAGCGCTTTATAACCATGAACGCCGCTCTAAAGTATTGCGTCTAGATTTAACTAAGCTAGGAAATAAGAGGTGACGCATGCGTCACCTCTTATATACCCAAACATCCTCACGGTGCGAGTTTCAGCATCTTGAGGGGGCTTGGTTATACTCTTAATATTGATAGTTAATGTGCTGATAAAAACGCACGCGTAAATCTTGGCGAGTTGGATTAAATGCCAGCTCGTCAGTAACTTCATTTATCGCACTTTGCACTTGATTCATAAACTTACCATAACCAATGTCATGCTTGTCTTTATCGGCTGCGGCAATCACAAAATGTAGTGAATCTACAAGTTGATCTGCATCCCAATACTGTTGTAATTGCACCTGCTCAGAGCTGCAATCAAAGGTTAGTTTTTGCAGTTCGCTGTTACTTTGTGCGTTATCAATATTGCTATTACGAACAATAGGGCGAGTACCGTTAGCGATGAAAGCGCCGAGTGTTAATCCGCGTTTATCACATGCTCGTTTGAACGCATCAAAGATATATTGATAAAACTGCGTATAATTCTCTTCATTCAACATATGCTGAAATTGCGTTTTAATGGCGCGAGTTACTGGAATCGAAAACCCAGCGTATGTCATTTCACTGTGTTCATTTGGTAAATGACATTGGCGAGACTGGTAACGTGGATATAAGCTACGTAATTTATAGCCATAGCTTTCTTTGTGACCTTTTGCTTTAGCAAATAAATCATAAGTGAGATGTTGGTGGTCACGAATTTTAAGAGGTGGTTGGCCGCTTAGTAGTTTTTCTTGTAGTGAGTTGATCACTCTTTGCACATTATGATGAAAACTAGCCGCATGAGCGCGAATATCTTCACCGGTCGCTAAGAATAATAAACGAATTTTTTTGCATTTTTGCTCACCATCAGCAAATACATTATGTGCTTCATGGTATTGTGGGTTATAGAAAAACAAAATTTGCTTAGCGGTTTCTAAGCTATATGCCTCATCATGGTAACGAACCACTGGCAGTTTATCGTTGGCGATTAGGTGTACATTATGTAATTCATACTCATCACATAGTGCAAATAACTCCCTTGCAAGACGCTTATAAGCACAGCTCACATTGGTGAACTGGGCAAAAAACTCATCAGTAGGTTTAAATTCAACTAACACATACTGGTTTGCACGTGCTGAGCTTGGAATATAGACTCGATGTTGATTGAGCGAAGCCATCTTTTTTCCTTATTGGTAGTGAAACTGACGGCACTATATCGCTAGTCAATGATCATTTTATTGCGTTAGAACAATTTTTTTACCGATTTTGTCGAGTCTGTGAACTATGTATTCAACATTCGACGTAATATCTTCAATAAACATGATGCAACCACTGTATGTTAGGGTTTGTTTTTGTAATAATGCATTAGTTTTGTCACCATGCAATATTCAGAGGATTATGCTCCTATGGCGGAAATTGAGAATCGCCCAAGTAACTTTATTAGAACGCGTATCGACGAAGATCTAGCAAGCGGTAAGCATGCGACTACACACACGCGTTTTCCACCAGAACCAAACGGTTTTTTACACATTGGTCATGCAAAGTCTATTTGTTTAAATTTTGGTATCGCCCAAGATTATCAAGGTCTTTGTAACTTACGTTTTGATGATACGAATCCAGAAAAAGAAGACATCAACTACGTAAACTCGATTAAAGAAGATGTGCAATGGTTAGGTTTCCAGTGGGATGGTGAAATTAAATATTCATCTAACTATTTCGATGCGTTATATGGCTATGCTGTTGAGCTTATCGAAAAAGGCCTAGCATATGTGTGTTTCTTATCGCCAGATCAAGCCCGTGAATACCGTGGTACTTTAAAAGAGCCAGGTAAAAACAGCCCATACCGTGATACGCCAGTTGAAGAAAACCTAGCGTTATTCGAAAAAATGCGTAATGGCGAATTCAAAGAAGGTGAGTGTGTACTGCGTGCTAAAATTGATATGGCAAGCTCATTCATGGTACTGCGTGATCCGATTATTTACCGTGTACGTTTTGCTCATCACCACCAAACTGGTGACAAGTGGTGCATTTACCCAATGTACGACTTCACGCACTGTATTTCAGATGCGCTAGAAGGTATTACACATTCATTATGTACGCTTGAGTTCCAAGATAACCGTCGCTTATACGATTGGGTATTAGATAACATCAGCCTTGAGTGTCATCCGCAACAAATCGAGTTCTCACGATTAAATCTTGAGTACACCATTATGTCTAAGCGTAAATTAAACGACTTAGTGGTAAATGGTCATGTTGAAGGCTGGGACGACCCACGTATGCCAACGATTGCTGGTTTACGTCGTCGTGGTTATACACCTGCATCAGTACGTGAGTTCTGTTCTCGTATCGGTATCACTAAACAAGAGAACATGGTTGAAATGGGTATGCTAGAAGCCTGTATCCGTGAAGACCTAAATGAGCATGCACCTCGTGCAATGGCTGTTCTTGATCCTGTGAAGATTGTTATCGAAAACTATGACGCAGATAAAGTAGAAACGTTATCTGTAGCTAATCACCCGAATAAAGAAGAGATGGGTCGCCGTGACGTACCTTTCACTCGCGAACTTTATATCGAGCGTGAAGACTTCCGTGAAGAAGCAAACAATAAGTTTAAGCGTTTAGTTCTTGATAAAGAAGTACGTTTACGTGGTGCTTATGTAATTAAAGCTGAGCGCGTTGAAAAAGACGAAAACGGCGAAATTACGACTATCTTCTGCTCTTATGATCCTGAAACTCTGGGTAAAAACCCAAGTGATGGCCGTAAAGTTAAAGGTGTTATCCATTGGGTATCAGCGAGTGAATCTATCACAGCTGAAGTTCGTTTATACGACCGTTTATTTAACGTACCAAACCCAGCGGCAGCAGAAGACTTTAACGCAACACTAAACCCTGAATCACTTGTGGTTCTTGAAAATGCGAAAGTTGAGCCATCACTTGCAAATGCACAAGCAGAGCAGGGCTTCCAGTTTGAGCGTACAGGTTACTTCTGTCGTGATAGCAAAGCAGAAACCTTAGTATTCAATCAAACTGTGGGTCTTCGTGATTCATGGGCAAAGATTGAACAAAAGGGCTAATAGCTAATTTTACTTAGTTTCTATGCTTAATAAAAAACCCTTTCACTTTAAAAGTGAAAGGGTTTTTTTATAACTATTAAAAGCGATTAGAAATAACCGCGAATACCCAAGCTGAAGTTACGACCAGGTAGTGGTGCTTTTTCTTTAATGAATGAGCTGTGTACGAAACCAAGTTCATCGGTTAAGTTGTCAACATTGATGTAAAGCTGTGTATCAACAGGACCTAAGTCAAGTTGGTAGTTAGCTGATGCATCAAACAGGGTATAACCGTCAGTTTTTGTCTCGTAAGCAGTAATGTCAGACTGCTCAAAATAATGAGTACCGGTTAGGCTAAACTTCCAATCAGACACTGTGTACTGTAATTCAGAACCCAGTTTATTAGCAGGGATACGAGGTAAGTAACCTTCATCATCTTTTAGCTTAGCCGTTGTTGAATCGCCAAACACTTTAACTAGCGCACTTGGCGTCACTTGATAATGTACGTCAAACTCAATACCGTATAATTTCGCATCTTTACTTGTAAATTGGTAAACCGCCATTGCATCTTCATCTGCATCAGCTGCTGATTCTAAGCCATGCTCTTCATCAAAAACTAAACCGGTGTTTTGCTGGTAGTAATAGTTTTCAATGTCGTTATAGAAGAAGTTAACTGTGTAACCAAAGTCACCAATAAAGCGGCGGAAACTTAAATCAAAGTTCGTTGCTGTTTCTTGCTCGATATCTTCTGGCTCAAAATGAATTTCGCCATCTTCAATATGATAACCAAGACCTAGCTCGTAAGTGCCTGTTGCGATATGAATGCCGTTTGATAGTAATTCAGCACTTAGAGGCGCACGTTCTGAACGAGATACACTTAAAGCAACACTTTGGCCTTCTTGATATTGCCAAATTGCACCTGCAGATAAGCTTAAGTTTGTGAAATCTTCACTGTAGTTAATGATTTCAGCTTCTTCTTCGTCATGGTGCTCTTCTTCCTCTTCATGATCGTGATGATGCTCAGCCATGCTTACAGCAGAGTCGATTTGGTAATCTTCAAGGCGTGCACCTAGCTCAACGGTCACATCACCAAACTGGCGTTCTTCAAGAACGAATAACGCGTTTGTTTTAGTAACACTTGCTGGCGTAAAGGCTTCTTCACCATCTGCATCATAGTCAGACTCAGTGTAGTGATAACCAGCCATACCGTGCCAAAGGCCTAACTTGTGCTCAACAGTTGCACGTGCTTCGGTTGTTTTGTTTGTAAACACCGTGCCCACTGCACCATCTTCAATTTCAGCGTGTTTGTAGTCTGTGTAGCCAACGCGTAGTGAGATATTTTCAATCCAGTTATCATGAAGTGCATAGCTCATGTAACCTTGCCAGCGGTCTTGCTCTAGCTGTGCAAATACTGATTCTTCGTGCTCTTCTTCACCTTCATGTTCATCATGATCTTCCTCTTCTTCATGATGATGATGCTCATGAGCAGGAATGCCATAATCTGTTTCGATGCGACCGAATGACACACCTAGCGTTAGGTGATCGCCTACGTAACTAGTACCAAAGTTAACTGTTTGGCTATCGATAAAGGTGTTTTCTACGCTATTAGCTGTTTCGTGTTCTTCATGCTCTTCACCTTCATGCTCCTCGTGCTCTTCATGTTCCTCAGGAAGCTCGAAGTTTGGCGTGTCATAATCGTGACCTTTGCGCTTTGTACCATCGAAATGGAAGTTGAAACCATCATTACCGGTTTCAAGTTTTGCAGCATAAGTGTTTGTATTTGATACTGTATCGTGTGTGTATTGTGCAGCACCGGTTAAAGAGTCAATGTTATCGGTAGGAATACGGTTATCAACAACGTTCACCACACCACCGATAGCACCAGAGCCATAAAGTAGGGTAGCAGGGCCGCGAAGTACTTCGATTTGCTCTGCTGCTAGGCTGTCATTTGATGTTGCGTGGTCAGGGCCGATACGAGATGCATCACTGCTATCAAGGCCATTTTGGGTGATCTTCACACGCGGACCATCTAAACCACGAATAATAGGGCTTGATGAAACTGGGCCAAAGTAGCTAGCATTAACGCCCGGTAAACCTTTTAGTGTTTCCCCTAATGTCGGTTTTGCTTTGTCTTTTAACTCATCACCGGCTAAAACATTCACAGGCGAAATCATTTCAAGACTATTTTTATGAAGTGCTGATGCATAAACAACAACAGTTTCAACCGATGTTGGTGTAAGCGTAACTACAACATTTTGGTCTTCGCCATTAATAGCAACACGCTTATCGATGAAATTGTTTTTACTGATGTGAAGCTGACCTTTATTGTCTACATCAATTTTAAACTGACCTTGTTTGTCAGTGACAACGCTTTGTGATTTGCCGTGTACATGTATTTCAGCATTGCTGATAGGTTGTTGGTTTTTATCTAATACTTGACCTGTGATCACAGCAGCCATTGTTGATTGAGAAAACAGCGCAGCGGCAACAGCACTAGAAAGAATTGAAACTTGTTTCATCATTACTACTTCTAAGTTTGTTGTTGAGTGTGGTGATATAATATAACACTGCAATTTTTTAACTGCAATAACGTTATACTATAACTTTACCTTAAGTCGCGATTTTAACACCATACACTATACTTAGACTGTTACACTGAGATGGCCAAATCTTATGTCTGATAAAAATAGGGTATTCAAAGCAAATTTTACCATTGCTGATTTAAGAGAGCATCGTAATCACAAAGAGGTGTTTACCACTGCTTGTGACCGTCGCGAAAGCTATGAACACTTTGTACTCAAGCTTTTAAGTTATTGCTTATTTTCACACAACGAAACAGCCATATTGAATGCAAGGTTCAGTCATGCTGAACCAGATGTATCAATAAAAGCGCTTGATGACCATTATCAAACATGGCTTGCTGTTGACCAACCGGATATTTTACAGCTCAACAAAATTGCAAAGCGGGTTGATGAGCTATGGGTCGTGACAACCTTAAATAACGATTGGCTTAAAGAAAATGAACACCAGTTAGAACTTATCAATAATGGTCATTTAATTGCGTTTGATGACAATTTCATTGAGCAATTAGCGAGTCATCTAACTAAAAACTTACAGTGGGATGTTACGATTGATCAGCAAATGGTGAGTGTGTCAGATAAAGAAAATTTCTACCAAACCAGTGAGCTTATTTGGCATTAAAGCTCAATTTTTATCTTTCCATTGGGTTTACTACAACACAGCAACACTTCGCCTGTTCGAACGAACGCAAGCGGCTCTTGATTGTAGCTCACATCACCTTCGACTAATTTTGCACGGCAAGCGCCACAATAACCTTCACGGCATTGGTAGGGGACATCTATTTTGTTTTGTTCTAGGCATTCAAGGAGAGATGAACAGCCAGAATCAAATTCAAGATTCTGGCTGTCTGTTCCTGCAAGGATAACCTCTGCAGTGTTGTTTGAGCTCATTACAGGTCGAAGTCACCAAAGTCAGATGCATCAACTTGAGAGTCAATTTGACCAACAAGGTAAGAGCTGATTTCAGCTTCTTGTGGAGCAACTTGAACGTTGTCTGATACTAACCAAGAGTTGATCCAAGGAATAGGGTTACTCTTACTTTCGAACTGTGCAGGTAGGCCTACCGCAGTCATACGTGCATTAGTGATGTATTCAACGTATTGGCATAATATATCTTTGTTAAGACCAATCATAGAACCATCTTTGAACAGGTATTCTGCCCAATCTTTTTCTTGTTCTGCTGCTTCAACAAACATCTGAATTGCTTCTTCACGACATTGTGCTGCAACGATTGCCATTTCTGGGTCGTCTTTACCTTCTTGCATAATGTTCAAGATGTGCTGTGTACCAGATAAGTGTAACGCTTCATCACGGGCGATTAGCTTGATGATTTTTGCATTACCTTCCATTAATTCACGCTCAGCGAAAGCAAATGAACAAGCAAAGCTTACATAGAAACGAATCGCTTCTAAGATGTTAACCGACATCATTGCTAGGTAAAGTTGCTTTTTAAGGTCAAATAAGCTGATTTTAACTTCTTCACCGTTGATCACATGTTTACCTTCACCGTATAGGTTGTAAACAGAAATCATGCTGATTAAATCATCGTAGTACTTAGTTACCGCATCAGCACGCTCACTGATTTTTTCGTTGCTTACGATATCGTCAAAGATAAGTTCAGGAGATTGCGTAACGTTACGGATAATGTGTGTGTATGAACGGCTGTGAATAGTTTCACTGAACGCCCATGTTTCAATCCAAGTTTCTAGCTCAGGAATAGACACAATAGGTAGTAACGCAACGTTAGGCGAACGACCTTGCACACTATCAAGTAGCGTTTGATATTTTAAGTTGCTTAAAAAGATGTGCTTTTCGTGCTCTGGTAACGCTTGGAAGTCAAGACGGTCTTTACTTACATCAACTTCTTCAGGACGCCAAAAGAACGAAAGTTGCTTTTCAATTAGCTTTTCGAAGATAGGGTACTTTTGTTGGTCGTAACGTGACACGTTTACCGTTTGGCCGAAAAACATCGGTTCTTGTAATTGGTTATTATGATTTCGGCTAAAAGTTGTATATGACATAGTGATTTCTCAAAAAACAGTCAGGACAAAGCGGGCTAATGAGCCCGCTTTTGTTATGTTATTAATTTAATTAGATTTTACAAGCGCCGCCTGCACAACCGTCATCTTCTACCTCTGGTGTTAACTCATCTTGAGAGTCTGATGCACCATCACGTGTGTTGTGATAGTACAGGGTTTTAACACCAAGTTTATACGCAGTCAGTAGGTCTTTTAATAGCACCTTCATAGGTACTTTACCGCCTTCGTACTTAGATGGATCATAGTTAGTGTTTGCAGAGATCGTTTGGTCAACGAATTTTTGCATAATACCAACCAGTTGTAGGTAACCATCGTTTGAAGGAATATCCCACAGTAGCTCGTAGTTATCTTTCAGATTTTCATAATCTGGCACTACTTGCTTTAAGATACCATCTTTACTTGCTTTAACGCTGATATGACCACGTGGTGGTTCAATACCATTTGTTGCGTTAGAGATTTGCGATGATGTCTCTGAAGGCATTAGGGCAGATAGCGTAGAGTTACGCATACCGTGCTCTTTAATGCTTTCTCGTAATGAGTCCCAATCTAAGTGAAGCGGCTCTTCACAGAACTGATCTAGGTCACGCTTGTAAGTATCTGTTGGCATAATGCCTTGAGAATACGTTGTCTCGTTAAATTTAGGACACGCACCACGTTCTTTCGCTAACTCATTTGATGCTTTCATTAGATAATATTGAATTGCTTCAAATGTTTTGTGAGTTAGGGCATTTGCGCTGCCATCTGAGTAACGCTTACCATTTTTCGCTAAGTAGTACGCGTAGTTAATAACACCAATACCTAGCGTACGACGACCCATAGTTGCGTTTTTCGCCGCAGGAACAGGGTAGTCTTGGAAATCAAGTAAGTTATCAAGAGCACGTACTGCAAGTTCAGCAAGTTCCTCTAATTCGTCAAGTGATTCAATTGCACCTAAGTTAAACGCCGACAGCGTACAAAGTGCAATTTCACCTTCTTCATCCATTACATTGCTAAGTGGCTTAGTTGGTAATGCAATTTCTAAACATAAGTTAGATTGACGAATTGGTGCCACAGTCGAGATGAACGGGCTGTGCGTATTACAGTGGTCAACGTTTTGTAAGTAGATACGACCTGTGCTCGCACGCTCTTGTGCAAACATTGAGAATAACTCAATCGCCTTAATACGTTTTTTACGAATTGACTCGTCTTGCTCGTATTTGATGTATAGCTCATCAAACTTTGCTTGATCTTCAAAGAACGCATCGTATAGACCTGGTACATCTGAAGGGCTAAATAATGTGATGTAATCGTCTTTGATTAAACGGCTATACATTAATTTGTTGAACTGCACACCGTAGTCAAGGTGACGTACACGGTTATCATCAACACCACGGTTGTTCTTAAGAACAAGTAGGTTTTCAACTTCTAAGTGCCAAAGCGGGTAGAACAGTGTTGCTGCGCCGCCACGAACACCACCTTGTGAACAGCTCTTAACCGCTGTTTGGAAGTGCTTATAAAACGGAATACAACCTGTGTGGTACGCTTCGCCGTTACGAATAGGGCTACCAAGCGCACGGATGCGACCGGCATTAATACCAATACCGGCACGTTGTGAAACGTATTTAACAATCGCAGACGATGTTGCATTGATAGAATCTAGGCTATCACCACATTCAATAAGTACACATGAGCTGAACTGACGTGTAGGGGTACGTACACCTGCCATGATAGGGGTAGGTAATGAAATTTTGAATGTAGATACTGCATCATAAAAACGCTTGATGTAATCAAGGCGTGTCTCTTTTGGATAATCAGAGAATAAGCTTGCAGCCACTAAGATATATAAAAACTGTGCACTTTCGTAGATTTCACCAGTAACACGGTTTTGAACTAAATACTTACCTTCAAGTTGCTTTACAGCAGCGTAGCTGAAGTTTAAGTCACGGTTGTGATCGATGTAAGCATCTAACTCGTCAATTTCTTGCTCGGTATAATCAACAAGTAGGTGTTGATCATAACGCTTGTCTTCAACTAATTTCGTGATGTGATCGTATAAGCGTGGTGGCTCAAATTGACCGTACGCTTTTTTACGTAAATGGAATACAGCTAAGCGAGCAGCTAGGTATTGGTAATCAGGCGTATCTTTAGAGATCTGATCAGCTGCAGCTTTGATGATTGTTTCATGAATGTCATCGGTACGAATGCCGTCATAAAATTGAATATGTGATTTTAATTCAACTTGTGAGACAGACACATTCTCTAGACCTTCTGCGGCCCAAGCGATCACGCGATGGATCTTATCTAGATCAAGTGACTCTTTACGGCCGTCACGTTTGCTTACAGATAGCTGTTGGTTCATAGTTTTGCCTGTATTCCTTGGGAAATTATAGTTGTAAAGACAAAGGTATTCTTTATGTAATTATTATTATTAAACGCCAGGGTGATCTAATTGAATAACATTTAGCCACAATATCTGGTGTTGTTTAAATTGCAGATCACAAGATAGTGTGGTCTGCGCTGTTTTGCAAGGGATAGAATTGCCCCATTTTGTGGATAACTATTGGATAAACGCATTGTGTTAGTGACCATTAACCTTTGAACATTCATAGACGACGAAATTTGTAGAAATCAACAAAAGATCCAGAAAATTTACCGTTTTTAAAAATAAATTTTGACTGATTTTTTTATCATCAATGAATGCTCAAAAGTAAATCAAATCACAATATATGGTGTTTCAGTTATCAAATAACACTATATATGGTTGAAACCATCAATCGGCGTTTGCCAATTGAAATCCGCTTGCCAGCCAAGTGCAGCGTCTACACTGGGTATATAACCCCATAACGCTGTTGCGCTGTACATATTGGCCGCTTTTGCAGCTTGAATATCACGTTCAGCATCACCGATATACAAACAACGGCTCGGATCAACGTCTAAGATCTCAGCGGTGTGTAATAGTGGATCCGGTGATGGTTTTGATACAGCTAATGTATCGCCACTCACAACTGCCTTTGCATCACGCAAGGAGGGAATAGCTTGCACTAAGGGCTCAGTTAAAAAGCCGGGCTTATTAGTCATAATGCCCCACTTAATATTGTTTTGCTCAAGTGCAATTAAAAGCTGTTCGATGCCATTGAAACATTTACTGTGCACAGCAATATCTTCGGCGTAGTAGTCAAGAAGCTGCTGGCGCAAGGCGAGTTGTTCAAGTTCGGGCCATTTATCCCCAAACCCTACTTCTAATAATGCATTTGCACCGTTAGACGCAGCAGGGCGATAAACATGCTCAGCAACAGGCGCCACATTGGCATCTGCTAACACGCGGTTCAATGCGCCACCTAAGTCATCTGCGGTATCGAGTAGTGTGCCATCTAAATCAAAGATAAAAGCATCAAAATCGATAGAGGGTGTTTGTACACCACTCATCAGGCTAGTTTCTCAAAGTGCAGGATGTAATTAACACTTACATCATCATTTAAGCTGTACTGCTTAGAAAACGGGTTATAGTTAAGGCCGGTACTGGCGCGTACTTTTAATCCCGCTTCTTCTGCCCATGCAATAAGCTGTGCAGGTTTAATAAACTTTTTATGGTCATGAGTACCTTCAGGAACCATCTTTAAAAGCTTTTCAGCACCGACAATAGCAAACAAATAAGCTTTTGGTGTTTTATTTAATGTTGAAAAGAAGACATCGGCGCCCGGTTTAGCAAGCTCTGCTACAGCACGAATAATAGAAGCAGGATCTGGAACATGCTCAAGCATTTCCATACAGGTCACAACATCAAAGCGAGCAGGGTGCTCAGCAGCAAATTGCTCTGCAGGTACTTTTATATAATCAACAGGTACGCCTGTTTCTAAACTATGTAACTTAGCAACGGTAAGTGGCTCTTGGCCCATATCGATGCCGGTTACTTTAGCGCCCATACGCGCCATACTTTCACTTAAGATGCCGCCACCACAGCCAACATCTAAGGTTTCCTTATCAAATAAGCCGCCTACTTTATCAGCGACAAAATCCAAACGTAGAGGATTTATTTCATGAAGGGGTTTGAACTCTCCGTCGCGGTCCCACCAACGTTCTGCGATGGCTTCAAACTTTGCAATTTCTGCATTATCTACATTTTGATGCTCGGTCATAAAAAACTTCCTCGTTAATCTGAGGCCATTATATAGGGGGAAATTAATAAATCGCAAAGATTTAGCGCCTGTAAATCTAAATAAATTGTGATAGCATGGTCTGGAAATAATAACTAAAGCTCTTAAGACGGCGGTTTGCCTCTTAATGAGTCAATACTGAAGGAATGTGAAATCAAATGACTGATCTCGCCAATGAAATTCTGCCAGTCAATATTGAAGATGAATTAAAAAACTCCTACCTTGATTACGCGATGAGTGTAATCGTAGGACGTGCATTGCCAGACGTACGTGACGGCTTAAAGCCAGTTCACCGCCGCGTTCTGTTTGCAATGAACGAACTCAATAATGATTGGAATAAACCTTACAAGAAATCAGCACGTGTTGTTGGTGATGTAATCGGTAAGTACCACCCACATGGCGACAGCGCGGTATATGACACCATCGTTCGTATGGCGCAGCCTTTCTCATTACGCTACATGCTTGTTGACGGCCAAGGTAACTTTGGTTCTGTTGACGGTGACTCTGCGGCAGCAATGCGTTATACGGAAGTCCGTATGGCGAAAATGTCACATGAATTATTAGCTGATTTAGAAAAAGAAACGGTTGATTACGTACCGAACTACGACGGTACTGAGCAAATTCCTGACGTATTACCTACTAAAGTACCTAACTTATTAGTAAATGGTTCTTCGGGTATCGCGGTTGGTATGGCGACTAACATTCCACCTCATAACTTAACAGAAGTTATCAATGGTTGTTTAGCGCTTATTCAAAACCCTGATATGTCAATTGCTGACCTTATTGAATATATCCCGGGTCCAGATTTCCCGACTGCGGCGATTATCAATGGTAAAAAAGGCATTGAGCAAGCGTACTTAACCGGTCGTGGTAAAGTATATATCCGTGCTCGCGCTGAAATCGAAGTTGACGAAAAAACCGGTCGTGAAACAATCATCGTTCACGAAATCCCTTATCAAGTTAACAAAGCACGCCTTATTGAAAAGATCGCAGAGCTTGTTAAAGATAAGAAGATTGAAGGTATTAGCGCACTACGTGACGAATCAGATAAAGACGGTATGCGTATCGTTATCGAAATCAAACGTGGTGATGTTGGTGAAGTAATCTTGAACAACCTATATGCACAAACTCAGTTACAAACTGTGTTTGGTATGAACATGGTTGCACTTGATAACAACCAACCTAAGTGTTTCAACCTAAAAGAAATGCTTGAAGCGTTTATCGTGCACCGTCGTGAAGTTGTTACACGTCGTACTGTATTCGATTTACGTAAAGCCCGTGACCGTGCTCACACGCTTGAAGGCCTCGCGATTGCCCTTGCGAATATCGACCCAATTATCGAACTTATTCGTAAGTCACCAACACCAGCAGAAGCAAAAGCTGCACTAACAGCACGTCCTTGGGAACTAGGCACTGTTAAAGCGATGCTTGAAAAAGCGGGTGAAGATAACGTAGCACGTCCTGATTGGTTAGCGGCTGAACTAGGTATCCGTGACGGTCAGTACTATCTATCTGACCAACAAGCACAGGCAATTCTAGACCTACGTTTACACAAACTAACAGGTCTTGAGCATGAGAAGATCTTAGACGAGTACCAAAACTTACTTGATCTAATTGCTGAGCTTTTACACATTCTTTCAAGCCCAGAGCGTCTAATGGAAGTTATCCGCGATGAGCTTGTAGAAATTAAAGAGCAATATGGTGACGAACGTCGTACTGAAATCAGTGCAGCTGCTCACGATATTAGCCTTGAAGACCTAATCAATGAAGAAGACGTTGTCGTAACGCTTTCTCACGAAGGTTACGTTAAGTATCAACCATTATCTGACTACGAAGCACAGCGTCGTGGTGGTAAAGGTAAATCAGCAACGAAGATGAAAGATGAAGACTTCATCGAACGTCTATTAGTTGCTAACACGCACGATACAATCTTATGTTTCTCAACAGCAGGTCGCTTATACTGGTTGAAAGTATATCAGTTACCATTAGCAAGCCGTGCAGCGCGTGGTAAGCCAATTGTTAACTTATTACCACTTGAAGCTGATGAACGTATTACTGCTATCTTACCAGTACGTGAGTACGAAGAAGATAAATTCATCTTCATGGCAACTGCGTTTGGTACAGTTAAGAAAACACCACTTACAGCATACAGCCGTCAACGTGCGAGCGGTATCATCGCTGTTAACTTAAATGAAGGCGATAGCCTAATTGGTGTTGATATCACTGATGGCACGAATGAAATCATGCTATTCACTGATGCTGGTAAAGTTGTTCGCTTTAAAGAAGCAGAAGAGTCAGAAGTTGTTGATGAAAACGGTAACCCAGTTCTAGACGAAAACGGTAACCCAGAAATCCGCTTCAAAGGTGTACGTCCAATGGGTCGTACAGCAACAGGTGTTCGTGGTATTAAGATGGCTGACGACCAACGCGTTGTGTCGTTAATCGTACCTAAGTCAGATGGTGCAATCCTAACTGTGACAGAAAACGGTTACGGTAAGCGTACAGCACTTGAAGATTACCCCTCGAAGAGCCGTGCAACACAAGGTGTTGTATCAATCAAAGTAAGCGAGCGTAATGGCGCTGTGGTTGGTGCAGTACAAGTTGACGATAACGACGAAATCATGATTATCTCTAATCGCGGTACCTTAGTACGTACCCGTGTAAACGAGGTTTCTACGGTTGGTCGTAATACTCAAGGCGTTATTTTGATACGAACTATTGACGAAGAGCAAGTAGTTGGTTTACAACGTATCGAAGAAATCGAAGTTGATGAGCTTGAAGCCATCGAAGGCGAGGCCGTTGAAGTAGTCGATACCAATACTGAAGAAACGGGTGATAACCCACCTTCAGAATAACATTGATTTAAAAAGCGGCTTCGGCCGCTTTTTTTATCCGCACTATAATTACTGGAATGAGGCAAAGTAATGACTAAGTATAATTTTTGTGCAGGACCGGCAATGCTACCGCCGGCAGTTATGCAAAAAGCACAAAAAGAATTTATAGATTGGCAAGGTTTAGGTGTCTCTGTGATGGAAATTAGCCATCGCAGCAGCGACTTTTTAGCGCTTACCACTAAATGTGAAGCAAGCCTGCGTCGTTTAATGAATATTAGCGATGAGTTTGAAGTGTTATTTATGCACGGCGGTGGCCGTGGTCAATTCAGTGCTGTACCATTGAATCTTCACCTTGATGATAAGCCAGCCGTGTACTGTGAAAACGGTGTGTGGTCTAAAGGGGCTACTTCAGAAGCGGCAAAATTCACTGCAGTTGAAAGCATCAATGTACGTGATGATGAGCAGCAAAATGGCCAGTTCTCTATAAAACCAGCAAGCAGCTGGGAATTACCAGCTGATGCGTCATACATTCACTATTGTCCGAATGAAACCGTAGATGGCATAGAAATTTTTGACGTACCATCACACCCATCAGCACCGATTGTGGCTGATATGTCATCGACTATTTTATCGCGCGAGTTTGACGTAAATCAGTTTGATCTTATTTACGCTGGCGCACAAAAGAATATTGGCCCATCTGGTTTATCGATTGTTATTGTACGTAAAACGCTATTAGAGCGTGAAGGGCTTGCAAAGCCAGGTATTCTTGATTACGCCTTAGAAGCAAAACAAGGCAGCATGTATAACACACCACCTACATTTGCGTGGTATTTAGCTGCTGAAGTATTTGAGTGGCTTGAAGCAAACGGCGGCGTTAAAGCGATGGAAGAACAAAACATCGCAAAAGCAGAACTTCTTTACAGCTACATTGATAGCTCAGATTTTTATAGCAACAAAGTTGCTAAGCATTGCCGTTCGCGTATGAACGTACCGTTTTGGTTAAACGACGAATCACTGAATGATAAATTCATTAGTGAGTCAAAAGAAGCAGGCTTATTAGCCCTTGAAGGTCACCGTATTGTCGGTGGTATGCGCGCAAGCATTTATAATGCGATGCCACTTGAAGGTGTTCAAGCCTTGGTTAATTTTATGGAAAAATTCGCCAAGGAGAACAGCTAATTATGGAACAGCTTCGTCTTGAACCGATTACAAAGGTAAATGGTAGTGTGACACTACCAGGCTCAAAAAGCTTATCAAACCGTATCTTACTGCTTGCTGCTCTTGCAGAGGGCACAACGGTTGTTGAAAACCTATTAGATAGTGATGATATTCGTCACATGCTAGGTGCATTAAATCTTTTAGGCGTAAATGTTTCGCTTAATGAAGATAAAACAGTGGCCACCGTAGAGGGTGTTGCAGGTAAATTTAAAACTCCGAGCGAGCCTTTATTTTTAGGTAATGCCGGTACTGCTTATCGTCCACTTACAGCCGTTTTAGCAGCTGTAGAAGGCGAGTACCAGCTGGTTGGCGAGCCTCGCATGGAAGAGCGCCCAATTGGCCATTTGGTAGATGCACTGCAAGCACTGGGTGGTGATGTTGAATACCTTAAGCATAAAGATTATCCACCACTGGCCATTAAAGGCGGCAAAATCAACGGTGGCAAAGTTGCAATTGATGGCAGCATTTCTAGCCAGTTCTTAACAGCGTTACTAATGGCAGCACCATTATTTAATGGCGATACAGAAATTACCATTAAAGGTACACTGGTATCAAAGCCTTACATTGACATTACCCTAGATGTAATGAAGCGTTTTGGCGTTACAGTAAGCCATGACAATTACGAAACATTTTACGTTAAAGGCTGTCAGCAGTATCAAGCACTTGAGCGCATTATGGTTGAAGGTGATGCATCAAGCGCCTCTTATTTTGTTGCGGCGGCTGCAATAGCAGGTGGCGAAATTGAAATTAACGGGGTAGGTGCGGTATCTGTTCAAGGTGATATTGGTTTTGCCAAAGTTATGGAGCAAGTAGGCGCCAAAATCGATTGGTATGATGAAAAGCTGGTGGTTCGTAAAGGCGAGCTAAACGCTGTCGATATTGATGCCAATGCAATTCCAGATGCGGCAATGACACTCGCCACTGTTGCGCTTTTTGCTAAAGGTAAAACAGCTATTCGTAATATCTATAACTGGCGTGTAAAAGAAACAGATCGCCTATATGCCATGGCGACTGAGCTTCGTAAAGTTGGTGCAGAAGTGGTTGAAGGTGAAGATTTCATCGAAATTACACCACCAGAAACATTTAACGATGTAGCGATTGATACCTATAACGATCACCGTATTGCCATGTGTTTTGCAATGGTTGCCGTTGGCGGAAAGCCGATAACCATTAACGATCCTAAGTGTACATACAAAACTTTTCCAACGTTTTTCAAAGTACTAGAGTCTGTCTCAAGTCAATAAAACAGAAGAAAATATAAAAAGTTACATTCTAAATGCGGATCTATTTCTAGAACTGGCGTATAATATCGCGGTTTTATTTTGGTGTGCATTGCAGGAGGTTATAAATGCAGGCGTTATCAATGCCCGTAATCACCATCGATGGCCCAAGTGGTTCAGGTAAAGGAACTGTTTGTCGCTTGTTAGCCGAGAAATTAGGTTGGGATGTATTAGACAGTGGAGCGATTTACCGTGTGCTGTCACTTGCAGCGCTTCATCATCAAATTGAACTAGATAATGAAGATGCGCTAGTACCGCTAGCTGCAAACTTAGATGTGCAGTTTTTGGTCGATAGCCAAACGCATACTTCTAAAATTGTATTGGAAGGCGAAGACGTCACAACCACAATTCGTAACGAAGAAGTGGGTGCTGCGGCATCAAAGATTGCTGCATTACCACGGGTGAGAGAAGCATTATTACGTCGTCAACGTGCGTTTCGTACTGAGAGCGGCTTAATTGCCGATGGTCGTGACATGGGCACAGTTGTGTTCCCTGATGCACCATTGAAGATTTATTTAACCGCATCAGCTGAAGAGCGCGCTCGTCGTCGCTTTGCTGAGTTGAACGAACGCGGTCTTGATGTTACACTAAGTGGTCTACTTGAGGACATAAAAGCTCGCGATCACCGTGATATGACGCGTGAAGTTGCGCCGCTTGTTCCTGCAGAAGACGCCATTGAGCTCGATACTAGCGAGCTTAATGCAATGCAAGTGTTTGATAAAGTTGTAACTTTACTCGACGAAGCAGTACTTGCAGGAAAGCTTCCAAAAGCTTAAAAGTAATTTATTAAGGTGCCGGCAGGAAGCTAGTGCTATTTTAACAACCCCATGCAGCATGGTTGCTAATTGGTTATTTAATTATTTAGAGACGTATAATGTCAGAAAATTTTGCGCAGTTATTTGAAGAAAGCCTTAAGGGTTTTGAAGCAGAGCAAGGCTCTATCGTTAAAGGTACTGTTATCTCAATCGAGAACAACATCGTACTTGTTGATGCTGGTCTTAAATCTGAAAGTGCAATCCCTGCTGAGCAATTCAAAAATGCTGCTGGTGAACTAGAAGTTGCTGTTGGCGACGAAGTAGATGTTGCTTTAGACGCAATCGAAGACGGTTTCGGTGAAACTATCCTTTCTCGTGAGAAAGCGAAGCGTCACGAAGCGTGGATCCGCTTAGAAAAAGCATGTGAAGAGCAAGAGACTGTTACTGGTGTTATCAACGGTAAAGTTAAAGGCGGTTTCACTGTTGAAGTTGATTCAATCCGTGCCTTCCTACCTGGTTCACTTGTTGATGTTCGTCCAGTACGTGACACAACTCACCTTGAAGGTAAAGAGCTTGAGTTCAAAGTAATCAAGCTTGACCAAAAACGTAACAACGTTGTTGTTTCTCGCCGTGCAGTTATCGAATCAGAGAACTCACAAGAGCGTGAAGAACTTCTTGCTAACCTTGTTGAAGGTCAAGAAGTTAAAGGTATCGTTAAGAACCTTACAGACTACGGTGCGTTCGTTGACCTTGGTGGTGTTGACGGTCTACTACACATCACAGACATGGCGTGGAAGCGTGTTAAGCACCCTTCAGAAATCGTTAATGTTGGCGACGAAATCGCAGTTAAAGTTCTTAAATTCGACAAAGAAAAGACTCGTGTATCTCTAGGCCTTAAACAGCTTGGCGAAGATCCATGGGCAGCTATCGCTGGTCGTTACCCAGAAGGTTCTAAGCTTTCTGGTCGTGTAACTAACCTTACTGACTACGGTTGTTTCGTTGAAATCGAAGAAGGCGTAGAAGGTCTAGTACACGTTTCTGAAATGGATTGGACTAACAAGAACATCCACCCTTCAAAAGTTGTTTCACTAGGTGACACTGTTGAAGTTATGGTTCTTGAAATCGACGAAGAGCGTCGTCGTATTTCTCTTGGTCTTAAGCAATGTATTGCTAACCCATGGCAAGAATTTGCTCGTCTACAAAACAAAGGCGACCAAGTTACTGGTAAGATCAAATCAATCACTGACTTCGGTATCTTCATCGGTCTTGAAGGCGGTATTGACGGTCTTGTTCACCTTTCAGACATTTCTTGGAACACGCCAGGCGAAGAAGCTGTACGTGAATTCAAGAAAGGCGACGAAATCACTGCTATCGTATTACAAGTTGACCCAGAGCGTGAGCGTATCTCTCTAGGCGTTAAACAAATCGAAGCTGACCCATTCAATAACTACCTGGACGCAAACAAAAAAGGTGCTATTGTTAAAGGTAAAGTGACTGAAGTTGATGCGAAAGGCGCAACTGTTGAGCTAATCGAAGGCGTTGAAGGTTACATCCGTGTAGCTGATATCGCTCAAGAGCGTGTTGAAGATGCTACTACTGTAGTTTCTGCAGGCGACGAAATCGAAGCGAAATACGTTGGTGTTGATCGTAAGAACCGCACTTTAAGCTTATCTGTTAAAGCTCTTTTCGAAGCAGAAGAGAAAGAAGTACTAGAGAAGCTTAAGAAAGAAGAGCCAGCGTTCGAAAACGCTATGGCTGCAGCATTCAAAAATGCTCAAAAAGACTAATATCTAGTCTTTTAAAATTGGAAGGGCAGTTTTGCCCTTCCTTTACCACTCTTTAAGGAAACGCTATGACTAAGTCAGAATTGATAGAACAACTTGCCGAGCAACACGCACACATCCCTGTGAAAGATGTTGAAAATGCCGTTAAAGAAATTCTTGAACAAATGGCCGGCTCATTATCTAGCTCAGATCGCATCGAGATCCGTGGCTTTGGAAGTTTCTCATTGCATTATCGTTCTCCTCGCACAGGTCGTAATCCAAAGACTGGCGAAACAGTTGAGTTAGACGGTAAGCACGTACCACATTTTAAACCAGGTAAAGAATTACGTGACCGCGTAAATGCGAGTATTGCCTAGTTTTATACAGGAGTAGTTACTTGTTTAGGGTATTAAAAATTGTATTAATTGCGCTGTGTTTATTTATTGCGTTTGTACTTGGTTCACAGAATCCACAATTGGTGCAAATCAATTATTTAATCGCCAGTAATACTTTGCCCTTAGCTGTTGTAATAAGTATCTGCTTTATTTTAGGTGTCGCAATTGGTTGTTTTATAAGCTTTACACTGTTTTCTCAGTTAAAGTGGCAAAATTATCGCTTAAAGAAAAAATTAGCGCCTGAAAAAAACAATAAAAAGCTTGTTGCTAATAAAGACACCTAATCATGATTGAGCTTCTGTTTTTACTTTTACCCGTTGCAGCCGGTTACGGTTGGATAATGGGTAAAAACAGCGCTAAAAACCAAGCTCATCAGCTTAATCGCCAAATTACCTCTGAATATTCTAAAGGCCTTAAATTTCTCTTAGACAGAGAAGAAGACCAAGGCTTAGAGCACCTTATCAACCTACTCGAAGTTGCCGCTGATTCAGTTGAACACTATTCAACGCTTGCAACAATGTTCCGCCGCCGTGGCGAACTTGACCGCGCCATTAAAATTCATGAGCTGCTATTAAAACATCCAAGTCTTGATGACCAACAAGCTGCAACCAGCCGCTTAGAACTTGCTGAAGATTACATTATGGCAGGCTTGTTAGATGGTGCAGAAGAGCATTTAGTATGGCTTGTTAAGGCAGGCTATAAAGAAGCCTTAGAGCCTATTATTAATCTTTATTCACAAACCCGTGAATGGGAAAAGGGCATTAACATGTACGAGGCCCACAGTGAGTTGTTCACTAAACCTCAGCATGTAAAAGCGATTGCCAATTTTTACTGTGAAGCAGCCTTACAAGATAACGATACGCAAATTATGCGTAAAGCCATTAGCTTAAACCACAAAGCCATTCGCCCACTGTATGAGCTTGGCCATAGTGCTTTCACCAAAGAAGATTATGTGAAAGCAATTTACTACTGGCGCGAGCTGATTAGCCAATTCACGTTTTTTGCGCCGGTATTTATTGAAGAATTAGCGCTCAGTTATCAAAAGCTCAATTTAACGCATCAGTTTTACGAATTACTCAATGAACTGCTCGATAAAGGTGGCGTATTAATAAAAATAAAACACTGCCAAGCGTTACTTGAGCAAGGTCACATAGAGCAAGCAATTAAATTTTTAACGGATAGTTTAAAGCGTCACCCAACTATTCGTGGCTTTAGCTTTTTATTACAGCTACTAGCTAAACAAAACAACGATATTAAAGATGTACTCGATCAAATTGATAAGCTAGTTACGTCTTATATCGCAACCAAACCTGATTTTCAGTGCCAACACTGTGGCTTTACCAGTCATACCATTTATTGGGTATGTCCATCTTGTAAGCACTGGGAAACAATTGTTCCAAGCCGTGGCATAGACGGTTTTTAATTCATATTAGTCCATTAGTTTTTAGGAAAGTTATGTCTGTCGAAGATTCAAAAAAAGTATTAATTGCCCTTGATTATGATGATCAACAAACAGCTCTTGCGTTTGTAAAGCAATTATCGCCTGATACGTGTCGCCTTAAAGTAGGCAAAGAAATGTTCACGTATTTTGGTCCTAGCTTTGTTAAGGAACTAATCGACTTAGGTTTTGATGTATTCTTAGACCTAAAATTTCACGATATTCCAAATACAGTGGCTAAAGCTGTAACAGCGGCTGCAAAAATGGGTGTGTGGATGGTTAACGTACATGCCTCTGGTGGCGTTGAAATGATGACTAAAGCAAAACAAGCTTTAGAGCAGTTTGGTGATGACGCACCATTACTGATTGCGGTAACCGTACTAACCAGTATGGATGCCGCAGAGCTTACTCGTTTAGGTGTAGATAAAACACCTGAAGAGCAAGTAATTTACCTAGCAAACCTTGCTAAAGAATCAGGCCTTGATGGGGTAGTGTGCTCAGCACAAGAAGCGAAAAAGCTAAAAGCAGAACTTGGCGCAGACTTTAAACTGGTTACTCCTGGTATTCGCCCAGCAGGCAGCGATGCAGGCGACCAAAAGCGCATCATGACACCAAAACAAGCCGTTGAAGATGGCAGCGACTATTTAGTTGTAGGCCGCCCAATCACCCAATCGGCAGATCCAGTTGCAACATTAAAAGAAATTAACGACTCACTAAAATAATCTCGTTATTTTCAAACAGTTTCTAAAGAGCATTGTAAGCGTGATTTATATCGCGCTATATACAATGCTCTTTTTGTTTTTGTGGCAAGCTCACAATACTTAATCAGGTGAATTCCCTAGAACTCTAGCGATCAAAAAGTGTTTATTAAGATTGGCTAAATATCATGTTTAATCAATTGCTAAACTGCTCTTTTCAGCAATGAACGTTGCGATCAGATTACTCATTTTAATTTGACTTTAATGTCTTAAAAAACTATGTGGTAGTAATCATTTAGGGAATTTGTTAAAAATGTAGAAATCTGATAATTGGCGTTAAGTCTGCAAAGTATGCGCGATGAACGCACCATTTAAATATTAGGTTTCTATGGATAAAGTATACCTGCTAGAGCATTTGCACATAATTTCTGAAAACAATGATTGTGTAAAGACAATCGGGATTTATGCTTCTGAGCAAGAGGCAATTGCTGCTGTTGGAAGGCTAAAAGAGCAACCTGGGTTTAGAGATTTTCCAAATATTAACCCCGCTTCTTGTGACGAAAGTGGTTTCTATATATCGTGTTACTCACTTGGTAAAGATAATTGGGCTGAAGGTTTCGTAATAATCGACACCTAACAAAGTCATAGTCATCAGCCTAAAAAGCTTGGTTTTCTCTCATTCCTAGCTAAATTTAGCCTAGCTTTTTAGGCACATATTAAGGCGTTAGTTGCCTATGAAACTTAAACGTGTAATTTATGAACTGTATGAAGTTGACTTTGGTTCGCTAAAAGGAGAATCAGGCTCTGATTCTCACGAAATAGATCGTGAGATATATTTGGAATTTGAATCGGGTAATAGGGTTTATTTTTCTTGGTGCTATGAGCCTGTTCAATACTGCATTGGTTTTCAATCTAGCAGATTCAATGCTAGTGAACCTGATCATGTCATTGAAGCAACTAACTGGAATATTTGGCGTGATTTAATTGGTCAAAGTCTTAATTTTGTCTTTATTGATGAGTCGCACCAAGTTTTGGAGTTAAAAGGCCAGATTTCATCTGTTTTTCTGTCTAGCCAAGAACAAGGGTCGTGGGTGGCAGATGTATTACATATTTCAAAAGATTTGCCAGTAATAGACAACTAACAAGTTACTCAAAAGGATTCAAAGCGCTTGGTTTGAACCCTTTTGTGGCAAATTTAAGCCAAGTATTTATGCGACTATTAGTAAGGGGATAGATAGCTACTTTAAGCTTAAATAGCTCTAAAACTCTTTTTAGTTTGCCAATTTAAAAAATGCTTCAGGGTTATTCGTAAGGAAAATATTAGGACATGGAAAAATTTGTACTCGCAATTTTAGTAATCCCACTGCTTATTGGGTTTGTAATTTTTTCTGTCAATTCAGTCTCTGAATTTAGAAAATCATTAGAAAATTGTTCTCATCCATTGCTCGTTAGTTGTTTCCCGTTTTTATTTCTAACTAATAACTTCTTCAATTCAATTGCGATTTCACATAAAAAAGAGGCTTTTAAAAACCTAGGACTGGCTTTATTGTGCTGGCTAACCGGAGCTGTTATTTTGAATGTTGCCCATCAATTCCAATATGTATAAGAAGCTAATGATTAGCGGTGGACTTGAATTAACTCTTTGTTTGATTGAGATATTACTTATTATTATGTGTTTGTTATTAATGACTCTTTTGGTATAAAAAGCTATGTACCTTTAAGTGATTATGAACAATAAGTTGTAATTGATGAAGAGCATCAGCTTTACCTTGAGCTTTCTATTTTATTTCTGGCCAAGCTAATTATCTGTTGCTAATGATTATTTTGAGTAAATATCTATTTTTTATTAGTTTCATTTACTTGTTTAGCTATACAAGGAAATGAATCGCCTGACACTGTTTGGGCTTATTCACCAAAGCATTTTGACTGTAGCCCTAATGAAATTAGCGTAAACGGTAGAGTCTCTATTATGTTTGGAGAGAACTCATTTAAAGAGTTAGCTATTTATCGTGAAGCCGATAGCACATGGTTATTTTTGGTTGTTGATAGTGCTCCAAAAGAAATGAAAAGTTTAATGTCTACTTCTCAGCTTAAAGCTACAAGTTTAGTCAGCTTAACCCCCGAAACCATGGGTTTTCGCTGGGAAGCTAATGGTTTTAATGAGATTCTTTTCACAGTTCCCGGTAAATACACTTTTTATAATAGTGATAATTTAGAAAGCGAAATGGGTGGGTATAAATGCGATATTGCTATTACCCGAAGCTGATTTTCTAAACTACAAGGTATGATATGTGGAGTGAAATTGATAACGGAGAAACCATAGGAACGATAGATCTGAAAGTGGTGAAATAATTAAAGACGAGGAGCATTCAAAAGGTGCTCGCCTAACTTTAGAAAAAGATAGTGTTAATGCACCATACACCTTAACAAGTGGGGTTTACGGTTGCTTCTTTCATACAACTCACTTATCAAACATAAAAGAGGGGATTAGTGAATTTGAAGCAATGAAAGCTGAAATATCAGAGTTCGTTAATAAAGAAACATCAACTGATGAAGAACATGATTGGATTTTAGCGTTTGTTGGTAGAAATAAATAACTATCAATTAATTATAAAGTAGAAATTAAACAGGTATAGCTTTATCGACAAACACTTTGTGTAAATATTAATACCTAATAGTAGCCTTTAACAGACAGTACAAAATAAGCTATGGAAAAATTTGAAGAAGAGCTAACAAACTACATTCACGATTTGTTTCTAGAGAATGAATTCTTACAATGGAGAAAAGGGCTTAAGCAATATTCAGAAGGCCAGTGGCACTCGCTAATCGTAAAGTTAGCTAACGCCAATGCACCGATAGATAAGTTAATGTACTTCGGTGAAAAAATTTATTCTCAATTAGTTTTCAATTATGTTAAAGCTCCGGATTACAAAGAATCTAGAATGTTAATGATCCAGTTTACTGTCACAGGGAGCCTATGGCACTGTTTGGTATGGCATTGTCCAGAACGAAATTAAAACGCTTATTAAATCACTCAACCTATACGCTTACTATTCTGACGCTAAGAAAGAACAGTCAAAATGTTTTTTAAATTGGGGATAGAAATTACAAATAGAGTTAGTTCAAAGAGAATGTTGTAAGCATTTATGTGTAGTTTATGCTCTTATTGAAGTATATAAACCATTATAATCTCTTAAGTAAAGGATTTAATTAATGGAAATCAAACTAGGTCATGGAATCGACACAATTCAATTTGGTCTTACAGAGACGCAAGCTGTTTCTGCGTTAGGAGTACCTGATAAGATATTTTTCACCGATTCAGAAAATAAGCGATTGCAGTTTAACCAGCTTTTAATAGAGCTGACTTTTGAAATTGACAATGATAATCGTCTTGGCTGGATCGAAGTTTACAATAAAAGTGCAGCTTTGTTTGGTTATCAACTTATAGGTAAGCCAATGGCCGAAGTTTTATCAATTATTAAGACCGAACTAGACTCTGAACCTTCTGTTGATGATTATGGCTCGTTTGTATCTGTAACGTTTGAAAAAGAATGGCTAGAACTTCAATTTCATTTTAATAACCTCACAAACATTAATTTTGGTGTTTTGTATAGCGATAACGATCAGCCTATATGGCCAACAACACCACAAGGATGCATTTAACAGCGAGTATAAAACCTTGTATGTTCAGATTAATTTAGGTTTACTATTAAATTTAATTAACTCAAACGTAAATTACATAGTTATTGAAACTAAAAAAAGAGTAAAGCTTTCACTTTACTCTTTCAGATAATTCATTATCTTGTTAACTCGCAACTCGCAACTCGCAACTCGCAACTCGCAACTCGCAACTTATTTCAATCTAATCGATGTCGCTTCAATCTCGATTAAACCTTGTTTAAACAAGCCGCCAATGGCTTTTTTGTAGTTTGCTTTACTGGTTGAGAAAGTCTTTTTAATTGCTTCTGGGTCTGACTTATCACCTAAGTGAAGTACGCCGCCTTCGGCTTTTAATTTAGCTAAGATTTTTTCGCCTAAGTCGTTTACTTTGCCCATACCTGGCTTTTCAAGTAGTACGTCGATTTTACCGTCTTCACGTACTTTTTGAATAAAGCCTTTTAAGCGTTGGCCAACAAACAGCTTTTTAAATACCGTGTTGTAATAAACAACGCCAATGTGAGCTTCGTTTACAAGTACTTTGTAGCCTAGGTCTGTTTTACCGGCAACGATTAAGTCAACTTCTTCCATTACAGAGTAAGTTGGTTCATCTTTCGATAAAAACTTATTAAAGTTGCTCGATGCACAAATACGTTGGCTGGCGTTATCGAGGTATAAACGTACAAGATACGAAAAGCTGTCTTTCATTTTTGGCTTTTGTTCGTTGTATGGCGCTAGTACGTCTTTTTCGAGGCCCCAATCCATAAACGCACCAGTGCTATTGATTGCTTTAACACGTAGTAGGGCAAATTCGCCTACTTCAGCTAAAGGTTTTTTTGTAGTGCCGGTTGGGTGACCAGCGTGATCTAAGTAAATAAATACTTGCACGCTGTCGCCAGCTTCTAGTTCGTAATCAATTTCTTTGCTTGGTAAGAATACTTCGCCTAAATCACGGCCATCTAAATAAGCACCTTCGTTAGACATTTCGTTAACGAAAAGGGTTTGTGTGGTTCCTAAAATACTCATTGTTATTCCTGTTCTGGCTTTTTCTTACGGCGCATTGGAGCAAAACCATCTACATCAATTGGTGCTTGAATAGGGGCTTTTGGCTTTTTAGGGGCTGCTTTGCGTTTTGGTTTTGCAGGTTTAGCAGCCACTTTTTTCTCTGCTTTTTTCCAAACTGTGTTTGGTTTTTTCTCACGCAGACCTTTAAATTTACCAACAAGGCCGTCAACGGTGAAAAAGCTTAATTCATCATTTAAAAATGCTTTAATTGCTTTGTAGCTTGGCCAATCTTTCGGGCCCACTAACGAAATAGCAGTTCCTTTAAAGCCTGCGCGACCAGTACGACCAATACGGTGCACATACTCTTCAGCATGTTTTGGTAGGTCGAAATTAATTACGTGGGTTACGCTTAATAAATCAAGACCACGTGATGCAACATCAGTGGTGATTAAGATTTTAAAGTTTTCACGGCTGAAGGCGTCCATAATTTCTAGGCGTTTGGCCTGTGTTAAGTCACCCGCAAGCGCTTGCGCTTTAAAGCCTTTATCATTTAATAGCTGGCTTAAACGCTGAGTGTCGGCACGTGTTGCGGTGAAAATAATGCACTGTCCAACATTGTCTTGTTTTACAAAGTGCTCAAGTAGAGCTTCTTTGTGATCTAAGTGATCAGCTAAATAAAGTTGCTGGGTAATGTCACTATGTTGCTCGTTAGAAGCACTTAACAGAATTTGTTTTGGCGAACGTAAAAGGTTACGTGACAGGGCATCAACTTGTGCATGGTCAAGAGTTGCAGAAAACAATAACGTTTGGCGTAAACGGTGATCAGCAAGCTCGTTAATCATTTTAACTTGATCGGTAAAACCTAAATCTAAAATACGGTCCGCTTCGTCAAAAATTAACAGTTCTAAGCCTGAAAGCTGTAATGAGCGTTGACTCAAATGGTCAGCTAAACGACCCGGTGTGCCCACCACAAAATGTGGATCTTTACGAAGAGCCTTTATTTGGTCATTAAAGTTTTCACCACCCAGTACTTTTACAGCACTAATATTTGTACCAGCAATTAATAGCCTTAATTGGCTGTACACTTGGGTTGCTAATTCGCGGGTAGGCGCAACGATTAAAACGCGAGGGTCGCGTTTACTGAGTGCTTTTTGTTTCATTACGCGCTGTACAGCAGGTAATAAAAACGCCAGCGTTTTGCCCGATCCTGTTTTTGACTGTGCAAAAATATCATGGCCTGCGATAGCTGTAGGTACCGCGTGAGCTTGAATGTCAGTGGGCTGGGTGATGCCTTGATGCGCAAGTTGTTTTTCGAGGCGTGTATCAATCCCAAGTTCAGTAAAATGCAATGCGTAATCTCCGATGAGCAAAATTTGTAAATCCTGTTCATTATAACGCACTTGCCTCACTTGGAGACAGTAAAAACACAGCTATTTCGCATCAGTTTTTGCAATTATCGCTAATTCGCGTAAAATACGCGCCCTCAATGCGCCGGATTTGCGATTCGGTTAACGCCCCACATGGGCATTTAAAGCAAAAGGTAAAACCATGACTGCTGTTCATAAAGACAATGTAACTAGCGAGCACTTTGTTGTTTGCGCACTTTACAAATTTGTAGCCCTTCCTGATTTTGAAGCGATTCGCCAACCACTACTTAAAGTAATGGAAGACAATGAAGTACGCGGTACTTTGTTACTTGCGGCTGAAGGTATCAACGGTACTGTTTCTGCTAAACGTGAAGGTATCGATAACCTACTTGCATGGTTAGATTCACAACCAAACCTAGACAACATTGTGACTAAAGAGTCATACGATGACGAATGCCCGTTCTACCGTACTAAGGTAAAGCTGAAAAAAGAAATCGTAACTATGGGTGTTGAAGGTATCGACCCACGTGAAGTTGTGGGTACATACGTAAAACCAGCTGACTGGAATGCGTTAATTTCAGACCCAGAAGTGATTCTTATCGATACACGTAACGATTACGAAATCGAAATTGGTACTTTCCAAAATGCGGTTGATCCAAACACCAAAACGTTCCGCGAATTCCCAGCGTGGGCGAAAGAAAACCTAGACCCAGAAAAGCACAAAAAAGTGGCGATGTTCTGTACCGGTGGTATTCGCTGTGAAAAATCAACTGCGTACATGAAAGAGCAAGGCTTTGACGAAGTATTCCACCTTGAAGGCGGCATTCTTAAGTACTTAGAAGAAGTACCAAAAGAAGAAACCATGTGGGAAGGTGAGTGTTTTGTTTTTGATAACCGTGTAGCGGTAAATCACGACTTACAAAAAGGCTCTTACGACCAATGTCACGCGTGTCGTATGCCTATCACTGAAGAAGAAAAGCAAAAGCCAGAATACATGGAAGGTGTATCGTGTCATCACTGTCACGACAGCCTAACAGAAGAGCAACGTGCACGTTTTGCTGAGCGTCAAAAGCAAATCGAACTAGCACAGGCGCGTGGCGAAGGTCACATCGGTAACGAAGCGCAAGAAGTTCTTCGTAAGCGAAAAGAAGCTAAAAAAGCGCAAAAAGAGGCACAGCGCCAACAGTAATTGTTAGCTTTATGAATTGATAGAAACCCCAGCATAGTCTGGGGTTTTTTTATGCCTATTCAAAAAGAACAAATAACTGATCAATCTGATTGTGTAGAGGTAACCATAGCAAGCGAAGCACACTTAAAAGAGGTCGATTCATCACATTGTCGTTTCTAATTAGAAAACAAAGGCGATGTATGGGTTTATTTCACCTTGGCTAATTGTTTATTAAACGAAGTCAGCTTTTTATTGATCACAAAGCTGTTACACTTCGTAACAATTAAAACGATTCTTATTTAGGTGAAATTTTGACAATTGGCAAATTACATACATGGACTTTAATTGCCTGTATTAGTTGTGTTTCCGTCGCTGAGGCGGCTAATGTAGTTGTAGAATCAGTGTCTGTTGAAAAGTCTAAACAACAGATAAAAGCAGTGGGTAATGCAGAAGCGATCCACTCAGTCACTCTTTACCCAGCCGTTGGGGACAGAGTCACTGCTGTTTACTTTAAACCAGGCGATAACGTTGCCAAAGGTGACTTACTTTTAGAGCTTGATTCACGTAGACAAAAAGCAGCGTTGATCGAAGCTGAAATTACTTTAAAAGATGCTGAGCGTACCATGAAAAGGCTTGAAGAAAGTCACGCCCGTGGTGCGGTGCCGCAAAGTGATTTAGATGATGCAAAAACGCTTTATGAGCTTGCAAAAGTTCAGTTAATGCAAGCGAAAACAGAGCGTGAAGACCGCGAAGTTCGTGCTCCTTTTAGTGGTGTTATGGGTTTAACTGACGTTGAAGTAGGCGATAGGATCACAACCCAAACAGCCATTGCGACTATCGATGATATTTCTGAGCTTTATATCAATTTTAATGCCCCAGAAGCCGCTATCTCAGTGCTTAAACAAAAGTCCTCGGTCGAAGTGGTGCCTTGGTTAGGCGATAAAGCTTACACGGCTAAGGTGGCAGAGCTTGATTCGCGTATCAATGCCCAAACCCGCACTCTTAGAACAAAAGCCAAACTTGATAATAATGCCCAGCAATTTATGCCGGGTATGAGCTTTCGTGTGCACATAAATATTCTAGGTGAAGAGCTTGCTGTAGTACCTGAAGCTGCGATGATGTGGGGGGCAGCAGGTCCTTACGTATGGAAAAGCGTCGATAAAAAAGCAACTCGCGTTGATGTAAAAATTGAGCAGCGTCTAGCAGGGCGCTTGTTAGTCTCTGGTGGCTTAAACGAAGGTGACTTATTGGTGACAGAAGGAGTTCAGCGCCTAAGACCTAATCAAGAGCTTAACTTCATCAATGACGTGCAGTTAGCCAAGGAGTAATGATGAAACAGCAACCTATGATGGAAGACTTACCATCAATGGCGATACGTCGCCCTGTTTTAATCGTGGTACTTAACTTACTCATTATTATCGCCGGTATTGCAGCAATAGCAGGGGTTGAAGTACGTGAGCTACCTGATGTTGATAGACCTCGTATTACTGTATCAGCGTCTTTTCCTGGTGGTTCACCGGAGACCGTAGATACCGAAGTAACTAGCAAGCTCGAAGGGGCGGTTGCTAGGGTTAGTGGTGTAAAGTCGATTCGCGCGCAAAGTGAAGAAAACAATGCTCGTATCGTGGTTGAGTTTCGTCCCGGTGTAAATTTAGATGATGCTGCAAACGAAACGCGTGAATCGGTAGCCCGTGTGCAGCGAGAATTACCCGAAGAAGTTGAACGGGTATCAATTATTAAAGCCGATAACGATGCCGAAGCGGTTGTATCGTTAACGGTATCAAGTGATAGCTTATCCCTTGAGGCGTTGACAGAGCGTGTTGATGTCGACTTAGCTCCGCAGTTTTTAACCATTCCTGGCGTTGCTGATGTTCGTTTAAATGGCGACCGTGAACGGGTGCTTAGAGTGCGCATCGACCCACTTAAGTTAAGCAGCTTTAACCTTACGGTACCAGATATTGCCAATGTACTTCGCCAAGCTCCCTTTGATGTGCCTGCGGGTAGTTTAAAATCAAGCGACCAACAGGTGATTGTTCGTGCTGATGCAACGTCAATATCAGCAGAACAAGTAGCCGATATCATCGTTCGTGACGATACCCGTATTGGCGATGTTGCGGCTGTTTACTTTGGCCCAGCCGATCCGCGTTCATTCGTAAGGCTTAATGGCACACCAGTGATTGGCATGGAAATTATTCGTCAGGCGCAATCTAATACCATTGAAATTTCTGATGAAGTGCTAACTTTAATCGAACGTATGCGAGTGCGTTTTCCTGAAATGGAATTTACTTTAACCTCTGACGATGCTCAGTTTATCAGAAGCTCAGTTGATGAAGTTATTAACTCACTGTTACTAACCGTGCTGTTAGTGGTGATCACACTGTGGGTGTTTATTGGCTCATGGCGCGCAACGCTGGTTCCTGCATTTGCGATACCTGTTGCATTAATTGGCTCTTTAGCACTTATTTGGGCGCTTGGTTTCTCAATTAATATTCTTACCTTGCTTGCACTCGTGTTAGCTACAGGCCTAATTGTAGATGATGCCATTGTGGTAAGTGAAAACATACAACGTCAGCGGGGCTTAGGTCTTGGTCGTCGAGCAGCTGCAGTGGTTGGTACCCGTGAAGTATTCTTTGCTGTTGTGGCAACAACCGCTGTATTGGCTGCGGTATTTGTGCCTATCGCTTTTTTACCATCAACAGCAGGGCGACTATTTAGAGAGTTTGGTGGGGTATTAGCTGGCGCTGTTATCATATCAAGCTTTGTTGCCCTGTCTTTGGTCCCTGCGCTGACATCAAAACTGAAATTAAAGCAGGGCGGTTTTCATCCATTTGCAAAAGTTGGCCATGTGTTAGCCGCTGTTTATAAGCGTACAATACATGGTGTACTTGAGCATGCATGGCTTACCTTCTTTGCATGTTTGTTGGTTGCTGCGGGCTCTGGGGCACTGTATTTCAATTTAGATAACGAGTTATTACCAACAGAAGATCGCGGTAAAATCCGTATTTTTGCCCGTGGCCCTGATGGTGTTGGCCTGAATTTTATGGACAGGCAAGCGGTTCAAATGGAAGATATCTTACTGCCGTATGTTGAAAGTGGTGATATTGAGTCTATTTACACTGTGGTTGGGCAGTGGGATCCAAATATTGTATTTATTACTGTGCCACTAAAACATTGGGACGAACGTCACTTTAGTCAGCAAGAAATTATCAATAAAATACGTGAGCCTTTAGGGAATATTCCTGGTGCGGCTGGTTACCCAGGTGGCTCAAATAGTTTGAACCTGCGTGGTCAAGGTGGTGGTATTGAACTTGCCTTATTGGGCCAAGACTACCTCGAGATATTTAAAGCCGCGCAAGTCTTCTCTGCTGAAATTGAAAAAGCAGTGCCAGAAGTGGCACCTGTACGTATTTCATATCAGCCGTCACAGCCACAATTACGGGTTAATATTGATAGACGTCGTGCTGAAGAGCTTGGCGTATCGCTCAATGATATCTCTGTGACACTTCGCGCTGCAATCAATGGTGATGATATTGCCGATTTAAACATTGGTGACCAATCAATCCCGATTATGTTGCAAGCACAAAACCAAACCATTACAAACCCGAGCGATTTAGCTAACTTGTATGTTGGTGGCCGTAATGGTCAGTTAGTGCCATTAAGTAGTGTGGCAACAATTACGGAAGAAGGTGTTGCAGCTGAGCTTGAGCGCCACGCGCAGCGCCGTGCTATTGAACTGAGTATGGAAATGCCAGAGGGCGTAACTATTGCTGAGCTGGTTACAAAAATCCGTGATATTTCCGAGCAATCTTTACCTGCAGGCATCAGCTTGGCGTTTAAAGGTGAGGCATTAACCTTTGAAGAAACTGCCAATGAAGTATTAGTGACCTATGTTCTGGCCTTTTTAATTGTTCTGCTGGTATTGGCAGCACAATTTGAAAGTGTGAATAGTGCAATCGTTGTTATGATCACAGTACCGTTTGGTATTACATCTGCAATTCTAGCGCTGTATCTAACGGGTACATCATTAAACATTTACTCGCAAATTGGTTTAGTGATGCTGATTGGTCTAATTGCTAAAAATGCCATCTTGCTGGTGGAGTTTGCTGACCAATTACGTGACCAAGGTCGCTCGGTTAGAGTTGCGGTAGAAGAGGCTGCACTAGTGCGCCTTCGCCCAATTGCGATGACACTGGTTTCAACCTTACTGGGTGCATTACCACTTATTTTATCTACCGGCGCAGGGGCTGAAGCTCGTAACGCCATTGGTTGGGTGGTATTTGGCGGTTTAGCACTGGCGGTGTTATTTACCCTGTATTTAACGCCTGTTATTTATCTTGGTTTAGCCCGCTTTACTAAACCAAGGGGAGATGAGTCGAAACTTCTGGCTGAAGAGTTAGAAAAGGCTTAATCCTACTTAATTGGCTATTTTTTCTTTGAAAAAATAGCCAATTACCCTCACAATTAAATCAAATGGTTTAATCTAGGTACGCGTATGCAAGCCGAACACGTCGATATCGCCCAATTTCTTTCTGATCATGCTCCATTTGATGATCTTCCTGAAGAGGCAGTAAATAAACTCGCAGCACAAATCGAAATCGCTTATTTTCGCGCAGGCACAGAAATATTAAATTATGGCGAAGATATCGCTGATTTATATGTCATACGCAGTGGTGCCGTTGAAATGTATCGCCGTGACGGTGATTTATACAACCGTTTAACTATCGGTGGGATCTTTGGTTCAATGGGCCTTCTTATGAACCGTAAAGTACGTTTTCCGGCAAAGGCGCTTGAAGATACCTTAGTTTATTGCATCAATGTTAAGTTGTTTAACGAGTTTTGTGATGAGTACGAAGTGTTCGCCGATTTCTTTGAAGCCGATGGTAATGTGCGCCTTCACCAAGCAATTGTTGAACAAGCTGACAGCAATGATTTAACAACTGCTAAGGTTAAGTCGCTTCTTCATCGTGATGTTGTCACTGTGGCAAAAGATGCCTCAGTGCAAATGGTTGCGCAATTGATGACGCAAGAGTCGGTATCGTCTGTGCTGGTTACTGATGCCGATAAACCAATCAGTGATGATCCTGATGACGACGACGGCCAAGTAGTTGGCATCATTACCGACCGTGACTTACGTACCAGTGTGATTGCTGAAGGGTTAAGTTACGAAGCGCCAGCCGCGCAAATAATGCAAAAGGACTTAGTACTTCTTGATAGCAATGCGTATGTGTTTGAAGCCGTGCTTGCAATGCTCAGAGATAATATTCACCACCTGCCTGTAGTCGTTAAGAAAAAACCGATTGGCGTTATTTCGTTATCAGATATTTTACGCTACGAGTCGCAAAGTAGCTTATTGTTAGTACGCGGTATATTAGCTCAGCAATCGGTTGAAGATTTAGCTCACTATGCAAGGCAGCTGCCTAATGTGTTTGTACGCATGGTTAACGAAGACGCTAACTCACACATGATTGGTACCGCAATGGCTGTAATAGGGCGTACCTTCAAACAGCGTTTACTTGATTTAGCTGAAGAAAAGTTTGGCCCACCGCCGGTTCCTTATTGCTTCATCGCTCTAGGTTCAATGGCGCGTGATGAGCAATTAATTGTTACTGACCAAGATAATGCCATTATCCTTGATAATAATTTTAACGAGGAGTTACATGACGAGTACTTCCAGAATTTGGCTGATTTTGTTTGTGACGGTTTAGCTGAGTGTGGCTACAAGTATTGTGAAGGCGAAATTATGGCGTCATTTAAAAAGTGGCGTTTAACACGCGAGCAGTGGAAAGAGCAATTTGCAGGTTGGATGGCCGAACCTAAACCGCAGGCTTTGTTACACAGCTCGATCTTTTTTGATTTAGACGGTGTTTACGGTAAAAACAAATGGGCCGATGAGCTCAAACGCTTTATCGCAACAGAAGGGCGTAAGAATAAACGTTTCTTGGCAAACCTTGCAGCGAATGCGCGTAACAGAACACCGCCTTTAGGTTTCTTTAAAGACTTTGTGTTAGAGCATAATGGACAACACAAGCGCTCTATGAACTTAAAACGCCGTGGTACAGCGCCTTTATCTGACGTAATACGCGTGCACGCATTAGCAACAGGTAGCCGTAAACAAAATTCATTCGAGCGTTTAGAGGATATTATCGAAGCTAAATTACTCCCTGAAGGTAAAGCACAAGATTTACGAGACGCCCTAGAATACATTGCCATGATCAGAATTAGACACCAAGCATGGCAAATAGAAAAGCTTGATGAAACGCCAGATAACGACTTAGAGCCTCATTTACTTTCTCCTTTTGAGCAGCGTAATCTCAAAGAGGCGTTTGCCATTTTAGATAAAGCGCAGAGCTTCCTTAAATTCAGGTATTCTGCTAACACTGGGATGAAGTAATGGCAAAACAAGGCGCAAAACTTGATTGGTCGACTCGGTATCAACAGTTATTAGCACAGAGCAAACAGCCACTAATTCAAGCGTTTTATGAATCAGCTCTTTGTGATTTAAACATGCCTATTAGCGATGTACCCTTAGTAGCGCTTGACTTTGAGACAACCGGTCTAAATTATCAAAATGACGATATCGTCAGTGTTGGTTTAATCCCATTCAATACTAAGCGTATTTTTTGTAAAGATAGCCAACATTGGATTGTTCAACCAAGGCGTAAGCTTGCTGAAGAGTCGATTGTTATACATGGTATAACTCACTCAGAAGTGAGCGATGCACCTGATTTTTCAACGATTATGGAGCCTTTGTTAGCAGCATTAAAAGGCAAAATTATAGTGGTGCATTTTGCTCCCATTGAACGGCACTTTTTATATCAAGCGTTGCAAGCTCGCTTAGGCGAAGGGCTTGAATTTGCTGTTATAGACACGCTAGATCTGGAAACTCGTGCTCTTAGAGCAAAGCAAGGGTTACTAGGGCGATTATTTAACTCTAAGCTTGATTCTGTGCGCTTAGCAGACTCTCGTATTCGTTATTCGTTACCTGCGTATCAAAACCACAACGCACTGAATGATGCCACAGCCACCGCAGAGCTGCTACAAGCGCAAATAGCTTACCACTACCGCCAAGATACACCGCTAAGCGAATTACTCATATAGCGCCAGTAGCAACGGCTTTTGCCAGTTAATTTAAATTATCTGAGCAAAGCTTATAAATAAAAAACGCCGCAAATGCGGCGTTTTTTATTATTTAACGGCAGGTTTAGTGTCTTGGTTCTGTTCGTAAGCCAAGAATTAAACTTACACACATTAATAGCAATACAAAGGTAAATGGCAAGCCCGTAGATACGGCGCCGGCTTGTAAGGCTTCGATTGCTTGTGTGCCACCAATCCAAACAAGTGCTGCTGCAATAGCACCCTCGATTGTTGCCCAGAAAATACGTTGAGGTACTGGTGCGTCAACTTTACCACCGGCAGTGATAGAGTCGATTACTAATGATCCTGAGTCTGATGAAGTAATAAAAAACACGAGTACTAACACAATTGCAATGAATGAAAGCACTTGCGACATTGGTAGGGCTTCAAACATTTGGAACATTGCAAGTGGTACATCAGTTAAGCCTTTTTCACCTAGTACACCCACTTTATCAATAACTTGTTCAATAGCGATACCACCATAAATCGACATCCAGAAGATAGTCACAACAGTAGGAACTAGTAATACAGCAATTAAGAACTCACGGATTGTACGGCCTTCAGATACGCGCGCAATGAACATACCTACAAACGGTGACCATGAAATCCACCAAGCCCAGTAGAATACAGTCCAGCCATGCATCCATGTTTCATCTTCACGACCATGAGGGTTACTTAATGGAATAATGTTCTCAACATAACCCATTACAGTATTTGGAAGGTTGCCAAATGCTGCAGAAAAACCAACAAGTGCAACAAATACAAGTAATACAAAAGCAATAAGCATGTTTACGTTACTAAGCAGTTTTACACCGCCATCAATACCGCGAACAACAGAAATCACAGCAAGTAACGTCACACCCACAATAACGCCAATTTGTAAGCCAATTCCGCTATCAGTACCAAATACATGGTTAATACCTGCAGCAGCTTGTTGCGCGCCTAAACCAAGAGACGTTGCAAGGCCAAATAGAGTGGCAAGTACAGCGAGAATATCAATAAGGTGGCCAGGCCAGCCCCATGCTTTGTCACCTAAAATAGGGTAAAAAATTGAACGAATTGATAACGGCAAACCTTTGTTATAGCAAAAGAATGCGAGAGAAAGCGAAACAACGGCGTAAATTGCCCAAGGGTGTAAACCCCAATGGAACATAGTTGCACCCATTGCCATTTTGGCAGCTTCTGGCGTGTTTGCTTCAACACCGAGAGGTGTTTCGTACCAGCCTGTAAAGTAAGCTACAGGTTCTGCTACGCCCCAGAACATTAAGCCTATACCCATACCTGCAGCAAATAACATTGCTAACCAAGAAATACGAGAGTGAGTTGGACGCGCTTCTTTACCACCAAGGCGGATGTTACCGTATGGTGAAACAATTAACGCTAAGCAAAACAATACGAATAAGTTTGCTGACCACATAAAAAAGCCATCAAAGTTATTAATAATGTCGTTCTTAATACCATTCAGGGTTGTTTTTGCTGTTTCAGCATCTGAAATAAGTGTTGCCACTAAGAATAGGGCAATTAAACCAGCACTAATGCCAAATACAGGGTTATGCACATCAAAACCCCATTTTTGTACATTGTCCTGACCGACGGTGTAGTCGGTATTGTCGATACTGTACTTATCATGATGTTCGCTCATGAATACCTCTTGTTGTAGTTATATCTAGCAGAAAGCTAAACGGCCGGATGGCACAAGTTCAACTAATACTCTTTACGTGTAAAACTTAAAATTAGTTTGTAGACGAACTAAATTTGTACCAAAGTCTAGTCTTTAGTGTAGGAGTTCGAAAAAAAATGTAAATGGTTTTGTCCCTAAACAGCCGAATAAATGCAGTTTTTTACGTTTTTTGTTGGAATTGTGAACAAATTGGGTAGGGGGAAGGAATAATTTGATGACAGTATTATTTCAAAGCAAATTATTTCAATTGAGAGGAAAGTGCTGCAAACACAGGGCTTGCAGCACAAAGTTACTACTTTTTGTAAGCGTCGTTATGAACGCCAGCAGCACGACCTGAAGGGTCAGCATTGTTTTGGAATGATGCATCCCAAGCTAGTGCTTCAGGAGTAGAACAAGCAACTGATTTGCCATGCGGAACACATTTCGCAGCTGCATCACCAGGGAAGTGCTCTTCGAAAATACTACGATAAAAATACGCTTCTTTAGAATCAGGCGTATTGATCGGGTATTTGTATTTTGCATTAGCAAGGTCTTGATCGCTTACTTGTTCGTTCACATACTCTTTTAAAGTATCAATCCAGTTATAGCCTACGCCATCAGAGAACTGCTCTTTTTGACGCCAAAGTACGTCGTCTGGTAGATAGCCGTCGAACGCTTCACGAATAATGTGTTTTTCGATTTTACCGTCTTTACACATTTTCGCTTCTGGGTTGATACGCATTGCTACGTCTACAAATTCTTTATCTAAGAATGGCACTCGCGCTTCAACGCCCCATGCTGCCATTGATTTATTCGCACGCAAGCAATCGAACATATGTAGTTTAGAGACTTTACGGTTAAGTTCTTCATGGAACTCTTGCGCATTTGGTGCTTTGTGGAAATAAAGGTAACCACCAAATAGCTCATCAGCACCTTCGCCCGATAACACCATTTTAATACCCATGGCTTTAATTTGGCGCGCCATTAAGTACATCGGCGTTGAGGCACGAATAGTTGTTACATCGTACGTTTCGATGTGATAAATCACTTCACGCAGGGCATCAATACCTTCTTGAATAGTAAAGTGAATAGGGTGGTGAACCGTACCAATCATATCAGCTACTTTTTGTGCAGCTGCTAAATCGGGTGAGCCTTCTAGACCCACAGAGAAAGAATGCAGTTTTGGCCACCATGCATCAGACTCGTCATTATCTTCGATACGTTTTGCAGCAAAACGCTGTGTGATAGCAGAGATAACCGATGAATCTAAACCACCAGATAATAGAACGCCATATGGAACGTCACACATTAGTTGACGTTTAACAGCTGCCTCTAAGCCTTCTTTAACATCGCTCACTTTAGCTTCGTTGTCTTTTACTGCATCATAGCTTTGCCAATCACGGCTGTAGTACTTACGAAGTTGACCATCTTTGCTCCACAAGAAATGACCCGGAGGGAACTCTTCAATATGTTTACAAATTGGCGATAATGCTTTTAATTCTGAGGCAACATAAAAGTTACCATGCTCATCATGACCCGTATAAAGCGGAATAATCCCGATATGGTCACGACCAATTAAGTAAGCATCTTGCTCTTCGTCGTATAAACAAAACGCAAAAATACCATTTAAATCGTCTAAAAACTCAGGGCCTTTTTGTTTATATAAAGCCAAAATAACTTCACAGTCTGATTGAGTTTGAAAAGTAAAATCAGTTTCTAAGCTAGCAGCGAGCTCTTTGTGATTATAAATTTCACCGTTAACAGCAAGAATATTTGTACGCTCAGGGTTGTACAAAGGCTGTGCACCACTTGATACGCCAACAATCGCTAGACGCTCGTGCACTAAAATAGCTTTATCTGATGAATACACGCCAGACCAATCTGGCCCGCGGTGCCTTAATAGTTTTGACATCTCAATTGCTTGGCTACGCAATTGAGCGGGATCAGATTTAATATCTAATACCCCAAAAATTGAACACATAGTGACTCCTCATTCCAAATATGTGCGCAGTTAACAGAATTTATATAACTGCGAATGTTTGTTTTAACAGAAATAATTACCTAAGTCACACAGGTTTTTTAATTAATTGAGAATAAAATATGCACCTGCGGTTACCTCTTTGCACCAGTATGGGGTAAGTGGTTAAAGGGTGAGCAGTTTAAATGCTTGATTTGTGCAAATTGGATGATAATGAGTCTGGAATAAAGGCTTTTGTTACTAAACTTTCTGCACAGCTTTGGTGCAAAGGAATACGTAGGGTTTTTACCTTTTTAAATGTATAGACAAGCTATGAAGTTAACGCGAGCAAAGACTTTCTTTGCTCGCATTTTAAACATCAATAAATTAAGCGCTATTTATTAATATAGTTTAGTGCTATCGCAAGTTGATTTAAGTGCGCAGTTAGCTTTTCTTGTGCCTCGTGGGCTTCGTTGAGTGTAACAAACTTAAAGTGAAGGAAGTCGCCGGGTTTTAATTGTGCAAAATGACGAAGATCCGCTTCGATCACGGTGCCGAGCAATGGATAACCACCCGTTGTTTGCGCATCGTTTAATAGCACTATGGGTTCACCATTTGGCGGAAGCTGAATACAGCCAGGAGCAACAGCCATAGAGGGTAATGAAACATCATGGCTGATATCACACTCATCACTTAATAGTCTTGTGCCCATGCGGTTACTATTAGGCGATACATGCCAAGAATGATTTATAAAGTTAACGATGGTTTCTTTTGGTAACAGTGCTGCATGTGGTGCAGCATGAATACGAATTTGTGTACTTTTAGGTGGTAGCATGGCACCTAAGCCAACTTTGGTATTGTACCTTGGCGTTATATCAAAACTATCGCCAGCCTGTAGTGCTTGACCGGTTAAGCCACCAAAACCCGCTAATATATCTGTTGAGTAAGAATCTAAAATGGGCTCAGGTAAATGCCACTCGCCGCCAATAGCAAGGTAGCTTCTAAAACCATGACGTGCAGCATTAAACTTTAATACATCGCCTTTTTTTATGTAAAAGCTCCAGCCAGGATCAACAGGGTTGCCATTCACTGTGGCTTTCATATCAGTGCCGTGCAGAGCAATGTAGTAATCGTTATCGAACTGAATTTCGGCAAGACCTAAAGTGATCTCAATAACGGGGTTGTTGTCGTCGTTGCCAACTAAACGATTTGTAATAACTTGAGCGTAAGGGTCTATGCAACCTGATTGACCAATGCCTAAATGGCGAGAGCCTGTTCGGCCTTGATCTTGTATAGACATTTGCATGCCAGGTTTGATGATAGTGATCATTTTAACACCTCCTGAATAACAAACTCTAAAGTATCACCAGGTTCAATAGCACAAGGCGAGGCTGCATTGATATCAAACAGACGAAAATCTGTATGACCAATAATTTGCCAGCCACCAGGTGAGCTTTCAGGGTAAATACCGGTTTGATCGCCGCCGATAGCAACAGAACCTTTTGGAACAGAGAGCCTTGGTTCAGCATGACGAGGTGTGTAAAGTTGTGGATTTAAACCATCTAAATAAGCAAAACCGGGCTTAAAGCCTAAAAAAAGCACGTGGTATTTGGCACTGCTGTGCATTTGAGCAACATCATCAACAGAAAGCTTATGATGTCTAGCAACATGCGCTATATCAGGCCCATATTCACCTCCATAACGAGTCGCAAGTTTATGATGACGTGAGTTAAAGTCTGTGGCTTTAAGTTCGTGCCATTGTTCTAGCAATCGTGGCAGCCAACCAGCAAGTTGAGCGGGCTCTTTCAGGTAAAGCGTTAAATTATTATTGGCAGGGACTACATCAACAAAGTCATCACTGCTTTGGCAATATTGGGCTAATGCCCATATTTTCTTTTGCGTAGTGAGTGTGTCGCTTGCTGTTTCATAGGCATCAAAAAAGATGCTATGCGTAGTGAGCGCCATAATTTTAGGTGTACTATTGGTCGTCGTCATTGCGTATCAATCTTATTATTATCCCTTAATGCTTATTAGCATATAGGCTGTTTGTTGATGATGTAAATGTGTCTTTAGTGTTAATTAGAAAAACTCAAGACAATCAAGTGGCTATAATAGCTTATAACCACTTGATAAAGTGCAATGCCTAATTACTGTGCGTTATTTAGTAACCAATTAGACAGTAAACGTACGCCATAGCCTGTACCGCCTTCAGCTAGTTCATCTTTTGCTTTAGAATTTAGCGCGTTACCAGCAATATCAATGTGAACCCAACGTGTGTCACCGGCAAAGTTTTGTAAGAAACTCGCTGCTGTAGTAGCACCTGGGCCATGTGAACCGATGTTTTTAAGATCAGCAATGTCTGACTTTAAAGCATCTTCATAACCTAGAGGTAAACGCCATAGGTTTTCGTTTACTTGTTTACCAGCAACAGTTAGTTGCTCTACAAGGGTGTCGTCGTCAGAAAACACAGCCGCATAGTCATTACCTACAGCACGAATTTTAGACCCTGTTAGGGTAGCAACATCAACCATAATACTTGGTTTGTACTTGTCGCGGGCATACCACATTGCATCACTTAATACTAAACGGCCTTCAGCATCTGTATTTACAATTTCAACGCTTAAACCTTCAGCGGTTCTTACAACGTCACCCGGCGCGACAGCAAATTGCGATACCATATTAGCTGCCATGCCCATTACAGCAACAACGTTTGTGTCGGCTTTAGCCAGTGCCATTGCTTTTACAGTACCCAGTACAGCAGCTGCACCTGCCATGTCTGATTTCATGCGGGCGATTGAAGCGCCTGTTTTAAGGCTGTAACCACCAGAATCAAAGGTAATACCTTTACCCACTAATGCGATAGGGGTGTTTTTATTACCTTGATAATGTGCAACCACTAAACGTGCACCTTCTTCGCTACCACGGCCAACAGCCTCAAGTGCACCCATGCCCAGCTTTTTAAGTTGCTTAGGCTCTAAAACAGTAATTTTAACACCTAACTTTTTAAGCTCTTTTGCCGCTTTAGCAAAATCAACCGGCGTCATTTCTGTTGCAACTTCAGACGTTAAGTCACGCGCTAAAAATACACCTTGTTCAATGCTTTGTAGTAGTTTATGGGTTTTGACCGCTTGGTCTAAATTTTCAACATCTAATGTGTAGTTAACAACATGGCTGTCTTGTTCTTTTTTGTATTGCTCAAAACGGTGGTCACGTAAATTTGCGCCATGTGCAAATTCTGCTGCATATTTAGCATTGATTGCGCTGTCTTTTAGCTCTGAAAAATCAAGGCTAACATTTTCCTGTTTAGCCGACTGCAATTTAGCGTGAACGTTACCACCTAGTTTTGCCATTTTTGCTGCATCTAGTTTTGGCTGCTCTCCTAAGCCAACAAGTAAGATGCGCTGATGGTCGCTACCGTTTGGTGCGATAACTTCTAAAGTTTTGCCATAGCCTGCTTTAAAGTCGCTAAATTCAATGACTTTATTTATGTGAGTTTGGGTTTCTGGCTTTAAATAATTAAAGTTAGCAACTTGGCTATCTGTATCTAAAAATAAAACTAGGGTGTTGTCGTTCGGTTTAATTGATTTCGCAAAAGTGAACTCTGCGGCATTCACTTGCGTAGCAAGTGTTAATCCTAATGCAATAGCAGATAAGCTGTGTGCAATTTTCATTTTTTAATATCCCAATGTTAAAAAGCTGTTTTTTACCGTAAATAAGGTTAAGAGTTAAATTGTTAGCGGTGAATCGCTGTTTGCATGCGTTTAAGTTGAAATTATTAATACCTATGCTCGGTCTGTCTTAAATACAGGCTTTTAAGAGGAAATTAGTATGACAATTAAGTCGATGTTACTGACACTATTCACTTGCAGTGCCATTTTTACCACCAGCCCAATTAAAGCTGACACAATGCCAGATAACGCGACAGGGCATATTGAAACCATTGTGCTTGGTTCAGGTTGCTTTTGGGGAGCAGAAAAACGATACGAAGCACTGGATGGTGTATTGGATGCGGTATCTGGCTATGCCGATGGGCATGGATTTAAAGCGACCTACAAGAACATAACACGTAGCTCACGACGCTTTGATAAAAACAATTATGCAGAAGTTGTTAAAGTGACATACAACAGCAACGAGTTAACAACACAATCACTGTTAAAGCATTATTTTGAAAATCATGATCCAACTCAGCTAAATCGCCAAGGGAATGATGTTGGTACTCAATACCGCTCAACAATTTTGGTAAGTAATAATGAGCAACAAGAAGTTGCGAATAAACTTAAAGATGAATACCAAAGCAAATTAACAGCAGCAGGCTACGGCAAGATTGTAACTGTGATAAAACCGCTTGATGCATTTTATGCCGCTGAGGATTATCACCAAGATTATTTAAAGAAAAACCCCAATGGCTATTGCCCTGATCATTCAACGGGCGTTGTATTTACACCAGTAGAAAAACAGCAGGTTGATAACACAGCCTTATTGGCAGGTAAGCAAATTGTAGTGATAGATGCAAAAGGTTATTGCCCATACTGTGAAAAATTTAAAAAAGAGGTCGCCAATCAGTACATGGGTTCGATACCAATGACCTTTCGACATGCTGATCAACTTGATGGCTTAACGGTTAAAACGCCGACTTGGGCAACACCCACGTTATTATTTATAGAAAATGGCGAAGAGGTTTATGGTCGCCAAGGGTATGTTAGTAAAGGTGAGTTTTACAAAGCCTTAGGGGCATTTAAACTAGGTGACAGTGAAGCTTTTAGAGTGGCATTTCATGCCAGAACTGACAGCCCATTTTGTAAGCAGTACGATATCTTTAAAAATACACCGGATGGAATTTTTATTGATAAGCTAAGTGGAGCGCCGCTATTCGATACCCGAGATAGATTTAACTCGGGCACTGGCTGGCTTTCTTTTACACATCCAGTAAAAGACAGTGTAACTATGCATGAAGACAACAGTTATGGCATGCAGCGTATTGAGCTTAAATCAAAAAGCTCGGGTATTCATTTAGGGCATTTGTTCCCTGGTGAAGGGCCAAGAGGTAAAGATAGATACTGTATTAATGCTACAGTGCTTGATTTTGTGCCAAGAGATAAATCTTAAAAGGTAACTGACGTAAGAAAACCAGCCGACATGGCTGGTTTTCTTTTAGCCTGATGACTTATTACCACAATTTTAATTCCTGTTTAGCGAGGTTTAAGTTGAACGACACCAGCTCGTTATTATTGAGCTGCACAGCCTCATAAAAGTCAGCAATGGCCGCGGTATCATTTTTTGCCATTAGTCGGGCAATACCTCTATTACTTAATGCATAAGACGTCAGTTCATTACGCTTATAGTGCGAGGCATTGACCTTTTTAAGCATCGCGATTGCTTGCGAGCAATCTTGATCAGCTTTATCAAACTGCTTCAGTTTCACACTCGCAACACAGCGGTTAAACGGCACGATATAGTTGTTAGCTTCGTTCATTGTATCTAATGAATTTGCAAAGTTGCCTTGCATAATTGCTTTTGAGCTTGCGTTATCGTCAACAACCATGAGTTTAAAGTCGTTATTGTTGGCAAGTGCAAAATTTGAACAAACAAATAATATTAACCACACGCAGGGTTTAAGATTTAATTTAAACATTGTTTTCTCCTTGTTAGCGTAAGCGTTGTGCTTACTCTATAAAGTTAGAAAACGGGGTATAAAACTGACAAACGATATAATCGCACCCATAAGGTGAAGAAAAGTATTCTATAACGCAGATATTTTAGACGAAAAAAAGCCCGGTCAGAACACACAAGAACCGGGCTTTCGACAACAATTTGGTTGGGGTTACTTTTACAGCGCTAGGTTTTGTTTTGCGCGGCTTAAGTTGTGGTTAACAAGTTCGTTTTTAGAAATTTGCACTGCTTCATAAAAGTCAGAAAGAGCAGCAGTATCGTTTTCAGACATGATGCGTGCAACACCACGGTTACTAAGTGCAAACGATGTTAGTTCACGGCGTTTGTAACCTGGTACTTTACTTGTGCTTAGAAGAGAAATTGCTTGTGTACACAGGCTTTCCGCTTCTGAAAAATTCTTTTCTTTAACGCTTAATGCACAGCGGTTGAAGGCAGTTTCGTATTGGCTAGTTGCATTGTCGTTAGTTTGAGCTTGCTCAATAACCATCAGTTTATAATCAGCTTGGTCGGCTACTGCCATCGCTGAGCAAGTTAATAAAGAGCTAAGTGCAATAGTTTTTACAAGTGTTTTTAACATGATAGTTTTCCTCTGAATAAGTTGGTATTTCTTGCCAACGAGTGAACTTTAAAATATTCCTATAAGCTAAACAAACGATTAAATTAAAACTGATAGATGAAGAAATTTAATCTATAGAGTAATTACTCAGGATTCAGGGTTTTACTGTGGTGTAGAGGAGGTGAAGTTGTTTTATTCCTGTATTGGAAAGTCAAAATAGCTTAGCTGAGTGCTGATAATTTAATGCCGTCACTTCATGTACAAATGTTATTTGGGTTTAAGGGACGCGGCCGTACTGTTAGAACAGTAGCAAAAGGTAAGTAACTTTGTTAAAAATAGTCTTTTAAGTAATATTCTGTCGAATTGTTCAAAGTGCTCAATATGCCTGTTAAAAAACTCTTGGTGGTTCATGAAGCTAATCGTATTGCTTGTTAGAAAAGCTATAGATTCTAAATTTAAAGTATTTGGCTTAAAAATTATACAGGATATAAAAACTGATGATTTTATAAATATATTAGACTTTTGCCTGAAAAATGGCTGGGTTAAAACTTATGAATACGATAATTTTGATGCATGGATTGATTACGGTAAGGTTAAGCTAGTAAAAGAAAATCGTGTACTTAAATTTGAGTGGGATCATTGGTTTGAAGGTGAAATATCAGGCAAAGCCGATGATATTGTTTTCATAGCTAAAAAATTTGGTTTAATACCCAGAGATAAACCGGCTTGGATTGAAGTTAAATAAAAGGCTCTTTTTCTAAATAGCGACAAAATTAGAAAATTTGAATTCTGTTCGCTTTGCAGTCATTTTAACCTACCGTTAAAGCTAATTAAGTTGGCGAAACAACTCAAGGAAAGGCATGGCTAAATTTATTTGGGAAATTACTGTTCAAGATCTTAATGAACATGCTGTTTGGCTTTTTAAGTATTGTAAGGATGATTCAGTTGATGAAACGATTGTAACACCAGCCTCTGAAGCTGATACATTAAACCCAAATAATCAGTTACTTGTAAAATCACAGTTTACTGATGCTATTGGCAATAAATTCTTGGGTTACATTCATATCGGCTTAGCCGGGATTGAGTATACGCAACCATGTATGTTTGTTGATGATGAACCAGTTGGCTTTTGGTTTGGCATATCAACACCTAATACAATTGATTTACCAAAACTAAACTTTCCAATTCAAGCTGTTTCAGAGCCTATCTATGGTCTGCCTTCTCAAATCGAGACAATTAGTGGTTATGGTTATTTAGACATGTACTCAAACAAAATTTATCTCGATTAGGCCTGATTAATAGCATTATTCTGTTTAGGATGTATTTTACTCGAAATTATTGAAATATACATTTGGACATTAACTTCTATAAAAAGGAATTCATTAATGAAGATCGCAGCAGCCAATTCAGCACCATGGAATATAGCAGAAAGTGATAATGGCGGTATGCCTAGACTAATTCGTTATCGAACTGATCTGGTATCTTTTATCGCAAGCAGTGATTATCCTCAAAGATTAGTTATCATATGGGAGTACGATGCAGATAACCTTAATGGAATGCCATCAACTGAGCAAAGTGAAACGATGAAATGTTTTGAGGACGCTTTAGATGCGACTCTTGACTCAGATCGTATAGCTGTCTTAGCGTTTGTACTTACTTGTAATGGAAGCCGTGAATGGCATTACTATATTAATCGTGTTGAAGAAGTCGGTCTTAGAATCAATACAGCCTTATCTGAGTTTCCAAAGTTACCTATACACCTGCAGGTTGAAAACGATCCTGAGTGGGAGCAAATTAGCCTTGTATACCAAATCTGCGGTGTTTAGCTAAAACAATTAAATGTTGTTCAAAGGATTTAATCCACGATGAATAAATTAATTATTTCAAGTTTAATGCTTGTTAGTATGATTGCATTTTCTGCACCTGATCAAATTATGCATTGGGGGGATTTAGCATCAATTAATAGTGAATTAATCGAAGATAAAGCAAGAACATTTTTGTTGCGTGAGAAGCCTGAACTAAAAAATGTTGCTGTTAAATTTGTTCAGATCGATGCTCAAATCCATAAAAACGAAGGCCCAACTTTGAATGTGGTGTTTATACATGCAAACTCCTTTAAACCAATCGAGCAAAGTGAACTTTACGGTGAGTTAAAGAATTCCAGTGAAATAAGATATTGTATGGAATTTATCCTCATCTTTTTTTCAAAAAATGGCGAACCAGAAAAATTGGTCGTCAAAGATGTTTTGCTTAGTAAAGATATTGATTATTCGAAGAAATTTTTTTTGGATACATACAATTCATTTTAATGCAGAAACAATGAGTTAAGATTTTAATCTTATTTTTACTTCTTGGTATGCTTGCAACAAATATTAACATTCTATTTTGAGTTTATATTTTTAAGGACAGAATTATGAAAAAAGGACTGTTATCGGTCGGATTATTATTTTTATCAAACCTTGCTTTTGCAGACTGTAAAGTAGCACTTGAAGAAAGGTTAAAAGACGATTTAAACCTCACATACCAACAATTTGATCAGACATACGATGCTGGGTTTAGGTTATTAGAAAAATTAGGTTGCCATGCTGAAGCCGCAATTCTAATAAAACGTTTTATTTCTCACAATAATTCAAAAGAAAGCTCATTAACTTGGCATTTAGCTCAAATGGAAGGGCTAGCGGGTGATTATCAACAAGCTGTCTTTTACGCTAAAAAAGTATTGGATCCCGATGAGAAGATAAGTAGTTCAAAAATGTATTGGAATGACTTTGTGTTAGGAAATATCGCCTTTTGGAATAAAGACAAAGCAAAACTAAAACAACACATAGCGAATATTGAAAAGGGACAAAGTTTTAAACCTAATCAGATAAACCTGAACTACTTAAATCAGTTACTCAAACATTTTGATTTAAGCTATAAACAAGCACTATCTGTGTAGCCAACTATGTAGACTGAATTACTGAAACATCAACGTATCTGACTTAAACCTTACAAATATTACTAAATATATTATGCAAAAATTATCTAAAGCTCTTTTACTGCCAACATTCATATCTGGAGTGCTTTCATTTAAGGCGTTTGCTAACGCCCAGTCAGCTGACGTCGAAGTAATTAATCTCGCTGATGATTTTTATACTTTATATCAGTCAAGCAAGACGTTGACTGCAGAAAATAGAGCAGAGCAGTTTTCTCAACATTTCACCTCTCAATTTGCGCCTTTTTATAGTGATAAAAGCTTTGTTAAAGCTATTGAGGGTTTCAGTGAAATAGAAGATGTATATTTATCAAAAAATAGGCGTTTATCTAAAGATTTAAACAGCAGTATGGAATCATTTATTGCTACTTTCCCTGATTTCAAATCTGAAACCCCCATTTACATACTTCACTCGTAAGGAAGGTTCAATGGGGCAACGCGAGAGTTAAATGGTAAGTCTTACTTAATGTTCGGCGTAGATCTTATGGCCAAGTATCATACTTGGAAAAACGATACGCCATTTTTTCATCACGAGTTATTTCATGTTTATCATGAAAAATTATTTCAATGTAAGGATGAGCTATGGTGCTCTATTTGGACTGAGGGGTTAGCTACTTACGTTTCATATAAATTAACTCCGTCAGCCAGTGATGATGAATTGATGCTAAACATACCTAGCAATCTGGTGAAAAAGATTCGCTCAAGACAGCTCGATTCTCTCGTTGACCTCAAGAAAAAGTTTTATTCAAAAAAACCTGAAATATATTCTTCATTTTTCAACTTTGCAAAGGACGAGACAAAGCTGCCATACCGAAGAGGTTATTACCTAGGATTTATTTTAGCCAAAGAAATTGGCAAAAATTACAGCTTAGAGCAATTGGCTAAAATGGATAAACAGACAGTAGAGAGCTTATTACTAAAAGAGCTTGATTTATTAATAAAAGCGGAAGGCTAAAAAACTAAACACCTAAACGACAAAACCCAGCCTAAGCTGGGTTTTGAGACAACACAATTCTGTGAGAACTTATAAAGCTAAGTTCTTTTTCGCACGAGTTAAGTTGTGCTCAACTAACTCGTTCCCTGAAATTTGTACTGCTTCGTAAAAGTCTGACAATGCAGCAGTGTCATTTTCAGACATGATGCGTGCAACACCACGGTTACTTAACGTAAATGACGTTAGTTCGCGACGTTTATAGCTAGGTACTTTACTCGTACTTAGTAAGCTGATTGCTTTTGAGCATAATGTTTCAGCTTCAGAGAATTTTTTCTCTTTAACACTCAAAGCACAGTCATTAAATGCTTGTTCGTATTGACGGTTCTCTGCAACATCAGCAGTGATAGATTGGTCAATTACCATCAATTTGTAGTCACTCTGATCAGCCACTGCCATAGCTGAACAAGTTAATAAAGAGCTAAGTGCAACGCGTTTCATAAGTGTACTAAACATAATCTTTTCCTCTATTTGAATCGGTATCAATCGCCGACAAATGAACTTTAATTGAGCAGAGCAAATTCAACAAACGATAAAAAATGACCTAATAGATGAAGAAATTTAACCTATAGACTTTAGTCTAATGTAGTGAGTTAGTCTTATAGCTGTCAGGTCTGTGATCTGACCCCGATAAAGTAGACACGGGGTTTAAATAGCTAATGTTTACGATAAAGAAAAATAAGGAGGCAGAGTACGCAAAACAAACAAATTGTTGTTAATTAAAAATAAAATCGGTACTTTATGATGGTATGTATAGTTGATGACTTAATTTATTTAGAATAAGCGTATAACCATGAAACTGATATTTGCGTTGTTACTTTTAGGATCTGTTATTGCCAATGCAGCTGAAGATAAAGTCGCTGTTTATCTTAATTTTGAGCAGGCTTATTTGAGCAATGATGTATCTTTGTTTACGCCATTATTAAGTAAAAACTATACGATTAGACAAACATTGCATATTCCAGGCATAGGGTCAGATACTGTACCTGTTACTAAAGCTCAGTTACTTGAAGGCATGAAGCAAAATCCTAACCCTAGTTCATTACCGCGCTCAAAAGCTGAATCAGTTATAATAGAAACAATTTCAAAACAGCAATTCTGTGCAAGTTCTCAAACTTTAGATCAAGTCGTAGTAGCAGGTAAAAACTACGAAGAGAAGGAACTAAGAAAAGCGTGTTTTAAACACGAAAATAATAGCTATGAAGCTATATCACATACCATTGATGTGTATTATCGAGAGCTTTGATAGAGATAGTTAACATTCAGAAATTTCCGTGTATCAAATAAACTTACTAACTGATATTAATTACAGATAAACCTTATAAATGAGATAAGGAAATAAATATGAACAAACAGTTAGGTTTAGTAGCTGGGGTATTACTAGCATCATCGAACTGTTTCGCAGCTGATAGTTTTCAAGTTGAAACTGCTGTTTATAGAGCGAATGAGCTTCTAGCATCGCCAGTAATGCTGGTGGAAGAAAAACAACCTGCGAGCATCTCTATAGGTGAGGGGTTTAGCTATGAAGTTACAGTGATACCACAACAAAATAATACGGCAGCTGTAGAAACATCAATCACACTCGCTGGCAGCTATTTTACTCCTTCTTTTATTGTGGAGTATGGTAAACAGGCGTCTTTCGAAATTGGTGAAAACAAAGTGAGTATTTTAGTAACCAAGTCGAAAAGTTAAATTAGCAATAAAAGACCCTCAACAAAATTGAGGGTCTTTTATCTATTATTTTAGATGTTTAAAAGTATCAATCATCCATTTTATAAATAGCTCTAATTGTGCATTAGTTTCGCTAGGATCGTGTTGCACTAAGTAATATTTATCTTTCGTTTTTAATGGCATATCGGTGAAATTAAATAACCACTGCTCATCAAACCAAGTCTGACTGATAGGTAAGGGGATTAGGGCAATACCCATACCCTGTTGCGCGGCACGTGCCACACCAAACATACTATCAACTTGAATAATTTGCTTTGGTGCAAAGTCTTCAATACCAGCATGCTCTGCCCATTGGTGCCAAGCCCAAGGACGCGCTTTATGAAGTATAAGAGGTACTTCATTTAATGCCTGAAACGGGTTTTCTTGCCATGCTTGCCAGTTTTCTTTATTGCAAGCTGGTGTATACGATAGCGAAAATAGCTCATGTACAACGCCTTCGTGCGGTTTAGACGAAGATAATACAATCGACAAATCGCTTTGCTTAGTCAGCTCTTTACGCGTTTTTAAGGTATTAAGCTGTAAGTTTGTATTTGGGTGCTCACTGGTCCATTCGCTCAGTTTTGGCATTAAAAGCTCACTGGCAAAAAACTCAGGTAGCGTAATACTGATCGTTACGTTTTCTTGTAACTGACTAAATTCATTGATGGTTTTTTCTAGCGCTTTGATCAGCGGTGATACAGAGTCATAAAAATTCTTCCCCGCAGCAGTTAGGCGGATAGAGCGGGTTTGACGTTCAAATAGTTCAATACCCAATTGTTCTTCTAATTGTTTGATCTGATGGCTTACGGCAGACGGTGTAAGGTAAAGTTGGTTTGCAGCATCTTTAAAGCTAAGGGTGCGTGCAGCAAAACAAAATGAGCGTAGGCCACGAATAGGTGTTTGCATAGTTAATTTCAGTAAGTCTCAATAGCGCTTGTTAGTTAATTAACTGCTAAGCAATTATTATCCCAAAATGTAAAAAAATAGAGAGTAAAGAATGAATATAGCTAACTCTTGCCATATTGTATAAAAAACAATCGTGAATCGCTCGTTTAATCTATGTTTAGGCAAATGTTTAGTATAAAAGTGATCTTAGCAGTTTTAGCTATTTCGTCATAGTCTCAGTATTAGATACTGCCAATTCACTAAAGCAGGGCATTTTATACTATTTATGTGACAAAATGGTGCGGCGAAAGGCTGACTTTAGATAAAAAAAATCCCTCTTGCGAGGGATTTTGGGTAACTCAGCGCCATTGGCACTGGGAATGAGGTCGGTACATGGGATGTGAGTGGCTTAAAAAGCCATCTCTGGAACATCACCTTCAACAAGCAATTTGCCTGCCGTTTTACTAATAATTTCATCTACCGACACGCCTGGAGCGCGTTCGATTAGATGAAATGCGCCGTCTTTAACTTGTAGTACGGCTAAATCAGTTACGATTTTCTTTACACAGTTAACCCCAGTTAGCGGTAAAGTGCAACTTTCTAATAACTTAGAGTCGCCATGCTTGCTTGCATGAGTCATCGTAACAATAATATTCTTCGCGCCAGCAACGAGGTCCATCGCGCCACCCATGCCTTTAATTAGCTTTTTTGGGATCATCCACGATGCGATGTTACCGTTCTGGTCAACTTCAAATGCACCTAATACTGTTAAGTCTACATGACCACCCCGTATCATGGCAAAACTATCTGCACTATTAAATATTGCTGCACCTGTGGCTGCTGTCACGGTTTCTTTACCCGCGTTGATCATATCTGCATCAACTTGGTCTTTGGTTGGGTACGCACCCATACCTAATAAGCCATTTTCAGACTGCAACATAACTTCGATACCGTCAGGTACATAGTTAGCAACCAGAGTAGGGATACCAATACCTAGGTTTACGTAATAGCCATCTTGTAGTTCTTGTGCAACACGCATTGCAACTTGTTCACGTGATAATGCCATTTTATTACTCCTTAATCGCGAGTTGTTACACGTTCAATGCGTTTTTCAAAGTCGCCTTTGATCACGCGATTAACATAAATACCTGGGGTATGAATTTGGCATGGTTCAAGTTCACCTGGCTCAACAATTTCTTCAACTTCAGCAACAGTAATTTTACCTGCTGTCGCGGCCATCGGGTTGAAGTTCATTGCTGTGTGGCGAAATACAAGATTACCGTAGCGGTCAGCTTTCCATGCTTTAACAATAGCAAACTCACCTGTAATTGACTCTTCTAAGATATATGGGCGACCATCAAATTCTTTGACTTCTTTACCTTCGGCAACAGGAGTACCGTAACCTGTAGCTGTATAAAACGCAGGAATACCCGCACCACCAGCGCGCATCTTCTCAGCGAGTGTCCCTTGTGGTGTTAAAACAACATCAATTTCGCCATCGAGTAGTTGTTTTTCGAATAGCGCATTTTCACCCACATAAGAAGCGATGATTTTTTTAATTTGCTTATCATGAAGTAAAACCCCTAAACCAAAATCATCAACACCGCAGTTGTTCGAAACAACGGTTAGATTTTTAGTCTGTTTACGCTTAATTTCACTGATAAGTCCTTCAGGAATACCACACAAGCCAAAGCCACCAGCGATAATAGTATCGCCATCTTTTAAACCTTCCATTGCAGCTTCATAACTTGAAACCACTTTATCGAAACCGGCCATGAGCCTACTCCTTAATTATTCTGAGTGTTCTTTAGAGCAAGTGATACCTTGCTGACAGGTTGTTTATTTAGTGCACTGCAAATAGCCCAACCAGCTTTCGCCAGTCTTTCTAAATCAATTCCATGCTCTATGCCAAGCCCTTGTAGTAAGTAAACTACATCTTCAGTGGCAACATTTCCTGACGCACCTTTGGCATAAGGGCAGCCACCAAGGCCTGCAACAGCACTATCAACCGTTGCTATACCGCGTGTTAGGGCGGTATAAATATTTGTGAGCGCTTGTCCGTAAGTGTCGTGAAAATGTACAGCGAGTTTTGATTTATCAATATGTTGCAAGAGTAAATCTAATAACTCATCGACTTTTTTCGCCGTACCTACACCAATGGTGTCGCCAAGGCTAATTTCGTAACAACCAAGCTCTAATAATCGCTCTGATACTTTTAATACATCATTGTAGTCGACATCACCTTGATATGGACAACCCATAACGCAGCTAACATAACCTCTAACACGAATGTTATTCGCTTTGGCAAAATCCATTACATCTTTAAAGCGGTCAATACTTTCATCAATAGAGCAGTTAATGTTCTTTTGACAAAACGCTTCACTTGCTGCTGTAAAGATTGCAAATTCTTGTATGCCGACTTGTTTTGCCGCCTCTGCACCCCGTAAATTCGGGGTGAGGGCACTTAAGTTAACATTAGGCAAATTTAACGCGCTAATTACATCGCTTGAGTCAGCCATTTGTGGCACCCATTTAGGTGACACAAAGGCGCCTGCTTCAATATCTTTAAGCCCAGCATCTGCAAGGGCGTTGATAAGAGCGACTTTATCTTGCGTGCTAACGGCGGCTTCATTTTGCAAACCGTCTCTGGCGCCAACTTCTACAATGCGAACAAAATCAGGAAACTGTGCCATTACGCCTCCGGCTCTTCAACAATCGCGAGCATATCACCATGACTCACCAGTTCACCTTCAGCAAAGCAATAGCTCGTTAATACACCATCATGCGGGGCATTAAGGGTGTATTCCATTTTCATCGCTTCAATGATGACAACAGCGTCACCTTTAGCGACAGTAGTACCTACCTCAACTAAATGTTTAACAACAGTACCATTGAGTGGTGCAGCGAGTGGCAATGCATCACTTTCGTGTTCACTAATATAGTGTTTATCAATCAGCTCTAGCACCTTTTGCTGTGCTTTGTACATCACTGTGATGTGAGAGTCTGTTTGATTAATATGAGCTACAACTTTTTCGCCATTAACGACTAGGTTTGCAAGGCCATTTTCAACCTTGCCCGAGGTTGTATAGTCAACTTCATTTAGGCTGATTTTAAAGCCATCTGAGGTCTTAACCGCATGAACGTTTAAATCCACAAACGGAATTGTTGTTTTAGCGTCACTGTTTAGCATAAAGCCTGTTAATTGTTGCCATGGGCTGCTGCTTTCACCTTTTAGTTGGTGTGCATACGCATAGGCTGCCACAACGCTTGCAATAACAGACTGTTGCTCGTTTTTAGCAACAAGGCGCTCACCTTGGTCTTCAATAAAGTGCGTATCGGGTGCACCAGCTTGAAAAGTAGGGTGGTTAGCAAGATTATGTAAGAAATTAACGTTGCAGCTAAAACCTGCTAGGTGGAATTGCTCTAGTGCTTTTGACAAACGCCCAAGCGCTGCCTCACGGTTATCGTCATGCACAATTAACTTAGCAATCATAGGGTCGTAAAACGGGCTGATTTCATCACCCGCTGCAATCCCTGTATCTATTCGAACAAATTCAGATTCGTTCGGTGTAAATAGGGCATCAATGTGACCAGAACACGGAATAAAGTCATTACTTGGATCTTCAGCATAAATACGCGCTTCAAAGCTGTGACCTTGTAGCTGAATATCTGCTTGGCTAAGTGGTAAAACTTCACCTGCCGCAATATTGATTTGCCAATTCACCAAATCAACACCGGTTACCATTTCTGTTACAGGGTGCTCTACTTGTAAACGGGTGTTCATTTCCATGAAGAAGAATTCATCACCGCATAATAAAAACTCAACCGTACCTGCACCGCGATAGTTAATCGCTTGGGCACAACGTACTGCTGCTTCACCCATTTCTTTGCGAAGCGCATCAGATAGACCCGGTGCAGGGGCTTCTTCAATTACTTTTTGGTGACGACGCTGTAAAGAGCAGTCACGGTCGCCTAAGTACACACAGTTACCATGGCTATCGGCAAAAACTTGTACTTCAACATGGCGAGGTTTGGTGACATAGCGCTCTAACAGTACTAAATCGTTACCAAAACCGGCTTTTGCTTCACGTTTTGCGCCTTCAAGTGCACTGATAAAATCTTTTGCGTGTTCTACAACTCGCATACCTTTACCACCGCCACCAAAAGCCGCTTTAATCAGTACCGGGTAACCAATTTTTTCAGCTTCGGCTTGTAAGAACTCAGTATCTTGGTTATCACCATAGTAACCAGGCACTAAAGGTACATTTGCTTGATGCATAATTTCTTTAGCGCGGGTTTTTGAGCCCATGGCTTCAATGCTTGATGCTGGCGGGCCTATAAAGGCGATATCATTTTTCTCACACGCGAGGGCAAAGTCACAGTTCTCAGATAAAAAACCATAGCCAGGGTGAATACAATCAACACCAGCTTGTTTTGCAACATCGATGATTTTGTCTGCCACTAAGTATGAGTCTTTACTTGGCGCAGGGCCAATATGATACGCCTCATCAGCAAGCTTTACGTGTTGAGCATGTTTATCGGCATCTGAGTACACTGCAACCGTTGTTAAGCCCATTTGTTTTGCTGTACGCATAACTCGGCAGGCAATTTCACCACGGTTGGCAACGAGAATTTTTTTCAATGATTTTGTTGTCATAATGGTTCCTATTTCTGCCAGTTAGGGGCACGTTTTTCAAAAAATGCAGTCAGGCCTTCTTGGCCTTCTTCAGATACACGAATGCGTGCAATACGCTCTGCGGTTAACTCAATCAGTGCATCATCTATTACGTTGCCAGCGACATCATTGATTAGCTGCTTTGCTGCTTTAACAGCAATAGGGCCATTGTTAACAAGGTTTTGTAAGTGTTTATCGAGCGCTGTTTGTAAATCGCCGGTGATCTGGTGAATTAAACCCAGTTGCTTAGCTGTATGCGCGTCAAAAATCTCTGCCGTTAAAAAATAACGACGTGCAGCGCGCTCACCGATAGCTTTAATGACATAAGGGCTGATAACCGCAGGAATAAGGCCCAGCTTTACTTCACTTAAGCAAAACTGTGCATCGTCTTGGCAAATTGCGATATCACAACACGCAATCAAGCCTAACGCACCGCCAAATGCAGCACCTTGTACGGCACAAATTGTTGGATGTGGGCTTGTAGCAAGAACTTTCATAAGCTTTGCTAGCTGCATAGAGTCCGCTAAGTTTTCTGCAAAGTCATTGCCAGCCATCGACTTCATCCAGTTTAAATCAGCGCCAGCAGAGAAGTGCTTACCTTCGGTTCTTAAAACCAGTGCGCGCACATCACAGCTATTTGCGTGTTCAATTAAACGGATCAGCTCACTGATGACTTCTTCGTTAAATGCATTGTGTTTTTCTGGGCGACTTAGTACCAGTACAGCCACATTTGATTTTGTTATTTCGAGTGTTACTGACATAAGGCCTCCATTACATTCTAAATACGCCGAACTGAGAATCGCGCTCTGGTGCATTTTTAGCTGCACTTAAGGCAAGCCCTAATACATTGCGAGTATCAGCAGGATCGATAATGCCATCATCCCAAAGGCGGGCACTGGCGTAATATGGATGACCTTGTTTTTCGTATTGCTCGATAATTGGCTTTTTAAACTCACTGACCTGCTCATCAGTCATGCTTTCGCCTTTACGGGCTAAACCATCTTGTTTAACTTGTGCAAGAACGCCTGCTGCTTGTTCACCACCCATTACAGATATACGGGCATTTGGCCACATCCACATCATGGTAGGTTCAAACGCGCGGCCACACATACCGTAGTTACCTGCACCATACGAGCCACCAATTAACACGGTGAATTTTGGCACATCAGCACATGACACAGCGGTTACCATTTTCGCACCATGTTTGGCGATGCCTTCGGCTTCGTATTTTTTACCAACCATAAAGCCAGTAATGTTTTGTAAAAACACTAAAGGAATTTTGCGTTGTGCACATAGTTGTATAAAGTGCGCGCCTTTTTGCGCTGATTCACTAAATAAAATGCCGTTGTTGGCAACAATACCGACAGGGTGACCAAATATTTTTGCAAAGCCGGTTACTAGTGTTTCGCCAAAGTAGCGTTTAAATTCATCAAACGATGAATCATCAACAACACGGGCAATTACTTCGCGTACATCAAATGGCTTTTTAAGGTCAGTACCCACAATGCCGTAAATTTCGTTAATGTCGTAACGCGGTGGTTTAACATCATCAAGTAATGGTGCAGTAGGGCGCTGATAGTTTATTCGTTCAATACATTGGCGCGCGATAGAAAGTGCATGGGCATCGTTTTCAGCATAGTGGTCAGCAACACCGGATGTTTTACAGTGAACATCGGCACCACCGAGCTCTTCAGCACTCACTTCTTCACCCGTAGCTGCTTTAACCAGTGGCGGGCCTGCTAAGAAAATTGTACCTTGCTCTTTTACGATAATACTTTCATCAGCCATCGCTGGTACATAAGCACCACCTGCGGTACATAAACCCATTACGACTGCAATTTGTGGAATGCCTTTACCAGACATACGAGCCTGATTATAGAAAATACGGCCAAAGTGTAATTTATCAGGAAATACATCATCTTGTTCAGGCAGGTTTGCACCGCCTGAATCAACTAAATAAATACACGGTAAATGACAACGTTCTGCGATATCTTGGGCACGTAGATGTTTTTTCACTGTTAGTGGAAAGTATGTACCGCCTTTTACGGTTGCATCATTGGCGATGATCATACATTCAACGCCTTTCACACGACCAATACCAGCCACAACACCGGCACAAGGAATAGCTTGTTCGTACACACCAAAGGCAGCAAATTGAGAAATCTCTAAAAATGGCGAGCCTTCATCAAGCAGCGTTTCAATACGGTCACGAACAAATAACTTACCACGGCCTTGGTGGCGCTCAATCAGGGCAGGGCCACCACCTAAACGGATATCAGCGACTTTTTCACGTAAATCACTTACGAGCGCTGCCATGTTGTCGTGATTTTGCAAAAATTGCGGATCGTGTGGATTTACACTCGATTTTAAAATCGTCATAACAAGGTCCTATCGGCTTTCAGTGAATAATTCGCGACCAATTAGCATGCGGCGGATTTCTGAAGTACCTGCGCCAATTTCATATAGTTTTGCATCACGTAATAAGCGACCAGTCGCATATTCGTTGATATAACCATTACCACCTAAGATTTGGATAGCATCTAGGGCCATCTTAGTTGCAAGCTCTGCTGCATATAAAATAGCGCCAGCGGCATCTTTACGCGTTGTTTCGCCGCGGTCACATGCACGAGCTACCGTGTAAACGTATGAACGAGCTGCATTCATTTGCGTGTACATGTCAGCAATTTTGCCTTGAATAAGTTGGAACTGACCAATTGGGCTATCAAATTGTTTACGTTCATGAATATAAGGAACCACAATGTCCATACATGCTTGCATAATACCAAGCGGGCCTGCAGCTAAAACAACACGCTCATAATCAAGGCCACTCATAAGTACTTTTACGCCTTCGTTTAAGTTACCTAGAATGTTTTCTGCTGGTACTTCGCAGTTCTCGAACACTAATTCACAGGTGTTAGAGCCACGCATACCAAGTTTGTCTAGCTTTTGTGCAGTAGAGAATCCTGGTGTGTTACGTTCTACGATGAACGCTGTAATGCCCTTAGGGCCGGCATTTAAATCTGTTTTTGCGTAGATAACAAAGGTATCGGCATCTGGACCATTAGTGATCCACATTTTGTTACCGTTAAGTACAAATACATCGCCTTTTTTCTCAGCTTTTAATTTCATTGATACAACATCAGAACCAGCATTTGGCTCACTCATCGCAAGGGCACCAATGTGCTCACCGCTGATAAGCTTAGGTAGGTATTTTTCTTTTTGAGCCTGAGACCCATTACGGTTAATTTGGTTAACACATAAATTTGAATGAGCACCATAACTTAAACCAATCGATGCACTTGCACGGCTAATTTCTTCCATTGCAATAACATGTTCAAGGTAGCCAAGGCCAGCACCGCCAAATTCTTCAGGTACTGTCATACCTAATAAGCCCATTTCGCCAAGCTGTGGCCAAAGTTGATTAGGGAAGGCATTGTCTACATCTGTTTGTTCTGCAAGTGGGGCAATTTCTTGGCTAGCAAAGCTATTTACATGATCGCGGATCATGTCTGCTGTTTCGCCAAGTCCGAAGTTCATTTCTTTATAAAGTGAAATAGTGCTCATAATGTGTGTTCCTGTGAGAGTCTGTTGACGAGATTGTTGTCAGGTTATTCGTCTAAATTATTAAGGGTTTCACGACAGCGACGTTCTGCGGTCACCAATTCCATTAGTACAACTTTAATGTCGTCCATTTGTTGGCTTAGGTCCGCTTTTTTCTCTGCGATAAGGTCAAGCATAGTGACTAGCTGTTTAGCGCTCGATTTATCTGCATCGTAAAGTTCAAACAAACGGCCCGTTTCAGCCAAGGTAAAGCCTAAGCGTTTACCACGTAGAATAAGTTTTAGTCTTACTTTGTCGCGTTTTGAATAAATACGGGTTTGACCATTGCGATCAGGTGAGATCAGGCCTTGGTCTTCATAAAAGCGGATAGAGCGGGTCGTTATATCAAATTCTTTTGCTAGTTCGCTGATACTAAACGTTTGCTCATTGCTAGCAGGTTCAACTGCTGCGCTTTCAAAGTTTGTTTGATTGTCTTGTTTCATGATTTATTTACCTCATTCGAATAACACCAATATAAGTGAAGTTTACGTAAAGGTAAAGGGGGATTTGGGAGTTATACTTTAGACTTATAAAGATAACTGGTTGGATTTGTTGAAAAGCCTTATTTATCTAGCCTTGTAAGCAGATGTTCGATTTTTCATACAACAAAATACAGATAAGTTTACAGTTTTACCGGCCGCAAAAATGTTGATTTTAGATTTACGTTGGCGTAAACGTAAATATTATGTATGCTGAATTAAATCGAAATTAAACTATAACAAATTAACTGTTTGGTTACACATGATTTGAACACATGATGATAACCACTTACATGGAGCCAATTATGACTACTGAAGCCGTTGTTATTGTTGCCGCAAAACGTACCCCTATGGGTGGTTTTATGGGCGCACTAAGTGGTGCACACGCAACTGATTTAGGTGCTACAGCTATTAAAAGTAGCTTAGAGCAAGCCGGTTTATCTGCCGATAAGATTGATGAAGTGATTATGGGCTGTGTATTACCAGCAGGTCTTGGTCAAGCACCTACACGCCAAGCAATGTTAAAAGCGGGTCTTAATCAAGGTACTGGTGCTACAACAATCAATAAAGTATGTGGCTCTGGCTTAAAAGCTGCAATGTTTGCCCATGACTTAATTAAATCAGGCTCTATCAACTCAGCGGTTGCTGGTGGCATGGAAAGCATGAGTAATGCCCCTTACATGTTACCAAATGCACGTTCAGGTATGCGTATGGGTCATGGCGAAGTAAAAGATCACATGATGTGTGATGGCCTTGAAGATGCTTACGACAACAAAGCAATGGGTTGTTTTGCACAAGACACTGCCGATCAGTATTCAATTGGTCGTGAACAAATGGATAACTTTGCACTTAGCTCTCTGACTAAAGCGAATAGTGCGATTGAAACAGGTGCATTTGCAAACGAGATTGCCGCGCACACTATTTCTACACGCAAAGGTGATGTGACCGTTGCGATTGATGAGCAACCAGGCAATGCACGTCCTGATAAAATCCCAGGTTTACGTCCTGCATTCAAAAAAGACGGCACTATTACAGCTGCAAACTCGTCATCAATTTCTGATGGTGCAGCAGCGCTTGTGTTAATGCGTGAATCTGATGCAAAAGCACAAGGTTTAACACCACTTTGTCGTATCGTTGCTCACAGCACACACTCTCAAGCACCAAGCGAATTTACTTTAGCACCAGTTGGCGCGATGCAATCGCTTTTAGAAAAAGCCGGTTGGTCTGTTAATGATGTTGATTTATGGGAAATCAACGAAGCGTTTGCCATGGTGACTATGCTTGCAATTAACGAGCTAAAACTTGATGAAAGCAAAGTAAACGTAAACGGCGGTGCCTGTGCACTTGGTCACCCAATCGGTGCAAGCGGCGCGCGTATCTTAGTTACCTTAATTCATGCATTAAAGAATCGTGGTCTTAGCAAAGGTGTTGCCTCATTGTGTATCGGTGGTGGTGAAGCTGTTGCTATGGCAGTTGAAGCTCTTTAATCGCTTTAGAATTTTAATCTCTCACAGCCGCAACGTATTTTAAAAACTATCATGTTGCGGCCTCTTTATACCCACTGGGGAGGAGTGCCTCATGCACCAAGTACCTTTATTTATCAACGGCGAATTTACCCAATCAAGTTCATCGCAGCTGATTGATGTTATCAATCCTGCAAACCAAGAAGTGTTAGCTCAAGTTCCGTGTGCAACAGATGCTGAAATGGATGCAGCCATTGCCTCTGCAAAAGAAACATTTAAAACATGGAAAGAAGTGCCAATTTCTGAACGTGCGCGCATTATGATGAAATACGCAGCACTACTAAAAGAAAACCATGATGAGCTTGCGACGATCATTTGTCATGAGCTGGGTAAAACATTTGAAGACGCCAAAGGTGATGTTTGGCGTGGTATTGAAGTTGTTGAGCAAGCAGCCAATGCACCATCATTAATGATGGGCGAAACAATGGAAAACGTAGCGCGTAAAATCGATACTTATTCTTACATGCAGCCACTGGGTGTATGTGCGGGTATTACGCCATTTAACTTCCCTGCGATGATCCCATTATGGATGTTCCCACTGGCTATTGTGTGTGGTAACACCTTTATTTTGAAACCTTCAGAGCAAGATCCACTAACACCAATGCGTTTAGCTGAACTATTTGTTGAAGCAGGTGCACCAAAAGGGGTGTTACAAGTTGTTCATGGTACAAAACCACAAGTTGACCGTTTATTAGAAGACCCAGCAGTACGTGCTATTTCATTTGTTGGTTCGTGTGGTGTAGGTGAATACATCTATTCAAAAGGCACTGCAAACCTTAAACGCGTGCAAGCTTGTGTAGGTGCAAAAAACCACATGGTTATTATGCCTGATGCAAGTAAATCGCATGTTGTAAACAACCTTGTAGGTGCGTCTGTAGGTGCTGCGGGTCAGCGCTGTATGGGTATTTCGGTTGCTGTATTCGTTGGTCAAGCAAAAGACTGGGTTGATGAAATTAAAGCAGGCTTTGAAAACGTACGCCCAGGTGTATGGGATGATGCTAACGCGGCTTACGGCCCACAAACATCAAAAGCAGCTAAAGATCGTATTTTATCACTTATCGCAAGTGGTAAAGAACAAGGTGCAACGTGTTTAATTGATGGCTCTGACTTTACTGTTGAAGGTTACGAGCAAGGTAACTGGGTTGGTCCAACGCTATTTACTGATGTAACCACCGAGATGGATTTATACAAAGAAGAGATCTTTGGTCCTGTACTGGCTTGTATGTTTGTAGATACTCTTGAAGAGGCGATTGAGCTTATCAATAACTCGCCTTACGGTAACGGTACTTCGTTATTCACATCAAGCGGTGCTGCTGCACGTAAATTCCAACATGAAATCGAAGTAGGTCAAGTTGGTATCAATGTGCCAATTCCTGTGCCACTACCGTTTTTCTCATTCACAGGTTGGAAAGGCTCATTCTACGGTGACCAACACACCTATGGTAAGCAAGGTATTCGTTTTTACACAGAAACGAAAACAATTACTTCACGTTGGTTCGAGGATGATATCGCCTCAGGTCCGAACATGAGTATCAACCTAAAATAAGCCGTAATTAATTTACTGCTGAGCGAGCACATGCTCGCTCAAAGAACACACATTTAAACGACAACAATCGTTATTCACACAAGAATAAGACAACAAAATAGAGGTCTACTATGGACTTTAATTTAACCGAAGATCAGCAAGCGTTTGCTGAAACAGCCCGTCAGTTTGCAGAGTCTGAACTTGCTCCACATGCTGCTAAGTGGGACCAAGAACACATTTTCCCTAAAGACACCATTAAAGCAGCCGGTGAGCTTGGCTTTTGTGGTTTATATACCCCAGAAGAAGCGGGCGGCTTAGGTTTATCTCGCTTAGATTCAAGCATTATCTTTGAACAGCTTGCAATGGGTTGTACAGCAACCACCGCTATGTTGACAATTCATAATATGGCAACCTGGATGATTGCAAGCTTTGGTACTGAAGATGTTAAAGCTCAGTACTGTGAGCAATTAGTCATGGGTGAGTTACTTGCTTCTTACTGCTTAACAGAGCCTGGCTCTGGCTCTGATGCAGCATCACTAAAAACTAAAGCGGTAAAAGAGGGCGATGAGTATGTGATCTCAGGCTCTAAAATGTTTATCTCGGGTGCTGGTGAAACTGATTTACTTGTAGTTATGGCGCGCACTGGTGGTGAAGGCGCAGCCGGTATTTCGGCATTTGTTGTGCCTGCTGACGCAGCAGGTATTGAATATGGTAAAGCTGAAGAAAAAATGGGCTGGAATGCACAGCCAACACGTTTAATTAGCTTTGAAGGTGTCAGAATTCCTGCGTCTAACTTACTAGGCCAAGAAGGCGAAGGCTTTAAGTTTGCAATGCAAGGCCTAGATGGTGGCCGAATTAATATTGCTACCTGTTCATTAGGTACAGCACAAGCAGCTCTTAATACTGCGCGCGAATACTTAAAAGAACGTGAGCAATTTGGTAAGCCATTAGCTGCTTTCCAAGCACTGCAATTTAAAATTGCCGACATGAACACCGAGCTTGTTGCAGCTCGTCAAATGGTGCGCTTAGCCGCATTTAAACTAGATACCGGTGACAGCGAAAAAACCACTTACTGCGCGATGGCAAAACGTTTTGCTACAGATGTTGGTTTTAAAGTATGTGACGACGCACTACAAATTCATGGTGGTTATGGTTACATCAAAGAATACCCATTAGAGCGTCATTTCAGAGACGTACGTGTGCATCAAATTCTTGAAGGCACAAACGAAATCATGCGTGTGATTATCGCACGTCGTATCTTAGCTGAGTCAGCTGGCGACATTCTATAAGGAGCATACTATGTCTAATCCATCGATTGATTTAAATATTGAAGGTAACGTAGCGGTTTTAACCATGAATAACCCGCCAGCGAATACCTGGACACAAGATACACTAACCGCGCTTAAAGACACTGTAACTGAGTTAAATGCTAACAAAAATGTCTATGCATTAGTGATTACAGGCCAAGGTGAAAAGTTCTTTAGTGCTGGTGCCGATCTGAACGTATTTGCCAGCGGTGACAAAGGCGTTGCTGCCACTATGTCAAAAGTGTTTGGTGATGCATTTGAGGCACTAACAAATTTCCGTGGTGTATCAATTGCTGCAATTAATGGTTATGCCATGGGCGGTGGTCTTGAAGTAGCCCTTGCTTGTGATATTCGTATTGCTGAAGAGCAAGCTCAAATGGCACTTCCTGAAGCGAAAGTTGGCTTGTTGCCTTGTGCTGGCGGTACGCAAAACCTTGCATGGCTTGTTGGTGAAGGTTGGGCAAAACGCATGATCTTATGTGGCGAGCGCCTAAAAGCTGAAAAAGCACGCGAAATTGGCCTTGTAGAAGAAGTGGTTGGTGCTGGCGAAAGTTTAGCTGCAGCAATGAAACTTGCTAACCAAGTTGGCGAGCAAAGCCCGGTTGCTGTGACTGCATGTAAAGAGCTTATTCAAAAAGGTCGCACACAACCTATGGCTCATGCGTTGCCATTAGAGCGTGAGCTATTTGTTCAGTTGTTTGATACGCAAGACCAAAAAGAAGGCGTGAATGCGTTCTTAGAAAAGCGTAAAGCAAATTGGGTAAATGGCTAATGACTAATGTAACACTACTAAATCATCAAGATGCGCCTGTGGTGTTTGAAACTGCAGAGGCCGAGAGTGGCCTCATTGCAATTGCGACACTCAATGCGCCGAAATCGTTAAATGCCTTAAATTACGACATGATCCAACTGCTTGAGCCTCAGCTTAGAAAATGGGCTGACGATGACGCCGTTGCCATGGTCGTGCTAAAAGGGGCTGGCGAAAAAGCATTTTGTGCCGGTGGCGATGTAGTAAGCCTGCATAAAGCAATGAGCACAGGTGAGCCTGCTAACTATATTGAAGACTTTTTTACCCTTGAGTACAAATTAGACTACCTAATTCACTGCTATGAAAAGCCAATATTACTTTGGGGTAATGGCATTGTTATGGGTGGCGGCCTTGGCTTAATGGCCGGGGCAAGTCACCGAGTGGTAACAGAAACATCGCGTATTGCAATGCCTGAACTAACCATTGGTTTATACCCTGATGTGGGCGGCAGTTACTTCTTACATAAAATGCCTGAGCAAGTGGGTCTATTCTTAGGGTTAACTGCTGCGTCTATCAATGCTGAAGATGCCTTGTTTGTTAATCTTGCTGATCACTATGCAACAGCAGATAAATATGACGCTATTTTAACGGCTATCACCGCTGAAAAATGGGGCAAAACAGCCTCATTAAATCACGAAAAGCTGACTAACATTCTAATCTCGATTGATAATATTTCAGGCCGTGTTCCTAAAGGTAATGTAAAAGATAACTTAGCGGTTATTCAAAAGCTGGCTGAATTTGACTCACTGCAGGGCAAAATTGACTACATTCAAGCTTTACAAACTGAAGACAAATGGCTTAATCGTGCGCAAAAATCATTAGCACATGGTTGTCCGCTTAGTTGTGCGCTGGTTGAACGTCAATTAGTTAATTCAAAAGAGATGACGTTAGCACAGTGCTTTAAAATGGAGCTAGGTATGTCAGTACGCTGTGGCGAAGTAGGCGAGTTCCAAGAGGGCGTTCGTGCGCTACTAATCGACAAAGACGGTGTACCTAACTGGCAGTTTAAATCGCTTAGCGATATCGACGAAGCAGTTGTAGATAGCTTCTTTACAGCACGCTGGGATGAGCAATCTCACCCACTAAACTCATTAACGTCATCTTAAGTCGAAGGGGTAAACAAATGGCTAAATTAACAATAGGATTTATTGGTTTAGGCAACATGGGTGGCCCAATGGCGGCAAACCTTGTCAATGCAGGTCATACAGTTCGTGTGTTTGACTTAAATAAAGCAGCGGTCAGTGAGCTTGCCGATAAAGGTGCAATTGCTGCTACCGATGCATCTGAGTGTGCCATTGGCGCTGATATTTTTATCAGTATGCTGCCAGCAAGCAAACACGTTAAGTCTCTTTATTTAGGCGAAACAGGCCTTATCAACTTACTTGATAGCAAAACTTTAGTGATTGACTGCTCAACCATTGATGCAGAATCAGCGCGTCAAGTGGGTAGCGAACTTGCTCAAAAAGGCATTGATTTTGTTGATGCTCCGGTATCAGGTGGTGTTGCAGGTGCAACAGCGGGTACTTTAACCTTTATCGTCGGTGGTGAGCAAAGCCACTTTGAAAAAGCCAAACTGGCTTTAGTGGATATGGGTAAAAACATCTTCCATGCTGGTGATATTGGTGCAGGCCAAGTCGCAAAAATATGTAACAACATGCTGCTAAGCATTTTAATGGCTGGTACTAGCGAAGCACTACAAATGGGCATTAACAACGGGCTTGATCCAAAAGTGTTAAGTGACATCATGACTGCAAGCTCTGGCCGTAACTGGACGCTTGAGCTTTACAACCCATGCCCTGGTGTAATGGAAACAGCACCAGCAAGTAATGATTATAAACCTGGCTTTATGGTTGATTTGATGGCAAAAGACTTAGGTCTTGCTATGGAAGCGGCTCAGCAAAGTAATTCATCTACCCCAATGGGGTCAATGGCGAAGAATCTATACACTATGCTTCAGCATCAAGGTGCGGGTAGTGATGATTTTAGCGCTATTTTTAAATTATTCTCGAAGTAGGAGATTGTTGTGGAAATTAAAAACAACAACATCGTAATTACCGGTGGTGCGCAAGGTTTAGGCTTTGCGATGGCCGAGAAATTTGCATCCCTTGGCGCGAACATCGCCCTTATCGATATGCAACAAGACGTTCTTGATACTGCAGTATCAGCGCTTGCTAAATATGGTACAAAAGTTATGGCGTATGCTGCTAATGTTACAGATGAAGATGCTGTGGTAGCAACGTTCAACACTATTAACAAAGACTTTGGCCATATCGGCGTGTTAATTAATAACGCAGGTATCTTACGCGATGGTATGTTTATCAAAGCAAAAGAAGGCAAAGTGGTAGATAAAATGTCGTTAGCTCAATTTCAATCTGTTATTGATGTGAACCTGACCGGTGTATTCTTAGCAGGTCGTGAAGCTGCGAGCCACATGATTGAGTCTAGCAAAGGTGGCGTTATTGTTAATATGTCGAGTGTTGCCCGTGCTGGTAACATTGGCCAAACAAACTATGCTGCGTCTAAAGCTGGTGTTGTTGCGATGACAACGGGTTGGGCGAAAGAATTAGGTCGCTTTGGTATCCGTGTTGGTGCAATCGCACCAGGTGTTATTCGCACAGCAATGACAGATGCAATGAAACCAGAAGCAAAACAACGCATGATGGCGGTAACGCCAGTGGGTCGTTTTGGTGAAGCAGAAGAAATTGCCCAAACAGCACAATACATTGTAGAGAATGACTTCTTTACAGGTCGTGTTGTTGAAATTGATGGCGGTATTCGCCTTTAATTTCAAAAGGTAACCCTTTACCCATTGAAAGTACCAAAACGGTAAGCCTAGCTTGCCGTTTTTTTATTTTTAAAGTATTTTAAATTCATAATGATAAGGAGATTTGTTATGAACACTGATGGCATTACAGTATCAATGAGCAAGGGAATCAAAGCTAACTTCAAACTAGGTGAACATTTAATTGAATACTGGGGTTCGGCTTATTCAGGAAAAGAAGTACTGAAAGTAGACGGTGAATTAATAGCAGAATCACGTAACTTTAAAACTAAATCTGTTCATGAGTTTAGTATTGATGGTAAAGCCTGTCAGTTGTGTGTAAGGGTTAAACCCTTTTTTAAGTTCTCAGCCGTTATTTCATTAGAGTGTGAAGGTGAATTAGTTCAGCGCTACAGACTCACATACGGTAAAACACGAAAAGTCGCTTGGTATTTCAGGTATCTCGATCTCTTAGCTTTTTTTGTTTTGGGATGGGTATTCATGGCAGAAGCAATATCAATGAACGAGCTAATTTTACTTGCTGGTGCCATTTTAATTTTTTCCGAAATAGTTTTTAAAAATCATGGCTGGATCATCGAAGAGCAAAAGCCTTGTAATTAACTGCCTAGCATTCAATAATTAAGCGGTTAAAAGCCGCTTAACTTTGAGAGATGTAGTGAATCCCAAACAAATCCGCAATTTTTATATCAATGAAGAACAGTCTGTTTATTTACTGTCTCACCATGATGCTAAAAAGCACCGCCAATGGCTTAATATTTGTATTAAACAGCTTACTTTGCTTGGTTACAGTGACGTTGAATTAATTGGCTCTGGTGCGTTTGGATTTGTTTTTGCCGGTGTTGATGATGAAGACTTACCTTGGGTATTTAAGTTTTCACGTATAACCCTTGCACAAAGTGTACGTGACCGTTTAGAAGACGAAGCGTACATGCTCTCGCAAGTTAATAATCCGCTCGTGCCAAAATTTTATGCCTTTGAACGCATTAAAAAGCAAGGCATTTTAATGATGGAGCGCGCTCTAGGTGAAGACTTAGAAAAAATCTCCATTAAACAGGGGCGTTTTAGTGCAGCAAAAGTTATGGCGCTGGCACTTAGGCTACGTAATGTGCTTTTAGATTTACGTGAACACAAAAATGGCTTAAGCCCACAGCCAATTGTGCATGGCGATATTAAACCCTCTAACATCGTTTATGATGAACAAACTAACAAGTTGTCTTTGGTAGACTGGGGCAGCTCTGTTTATGCACAAATAGATGCTGATGGTAATCCGGTTGCCAGCAATTTTATGGATCTTATGTCTGCTGATATCAGTACCACTAATGCACGTATGGGTGATGTGTACTTTATTGGTGATGAGCAAATGTCAGGCGGGCAGTCATCGCCACGTTTTGATGAACAAGGTGTTGCCTCAACCCTTTATGCATTGGCCTCTGCACAATCTTGTAGATTTGGTGCTGCGGTTATTCCGGCTACAAGCCTGAATTTACCTATGGAGCTTGCCCGGGTTATTGACGGTATGCTTTCAAAAGATAAGGCAACCAGAGATGGCGCAGGTGATTATTTTATGCGAAACATGCCTACAATGGCTAAAGCTTACCTCCCTGAGCTGCCCCGTAAAGTCATTCGCCCGTATATTCCTTATTGGTTTAGTGAGTTTGATGAACACCCAGACACGGTGGTATATAGCTCTCGTAAGCAATTTTTAAGACAAGCGGACCATAATCAACAATTACTAGATGTAAACGATGCCCAGCTCGACAGATACTACAAAGAGTTTTTATTTGATACCGGCGACACCGAAAAAGCATTTTTGGCCTCAATAAGCCGATTAGCAAAATACCCAGTAGTAGGGGGCTTGAGTTTTCATTGGAAAGAAAACTCACTGTTTGTCGAGTCTTCCCTTATTCTGCATGATGAAACGCTTGGCACTGCGTTTACCGATGCGATTAACAACACGGTGATGTTAGCGCAAGGAATTGAACAAAAAGGTCTCTTTAAATGTTGCTTGTTTGATGCGCGTAAAACCATTCAGCTCGAGCGTGATGGCACAGGTGCGTTTAAATTTGAACATTTACCTGAGCTTGATTACGAAGTAATGGATGTACAAGCCTCAGACGTAACCAGGCCACACTCTTACTTTGAAGATGGTAAAGACCCTGATGAGCAATTACAGCTCCCGAAAAAGGTTATAAAGTGCGTATTTGAGCTAAACCAAATACACCACACGGGCTGTATCATTTTCGAAGCCTTACCTGATAGGATGAAAATACATCATTACTATCGTTTGCTTGATGCCAGTAAAGAGCCTGAATTTAAACGCTTATTAAGTAAGCTTATGCAGTACGCAGTTAATATCACAGATGTCGGTGTGGCAGGCTTTATGAAGCTACCTTACAAAAATACCCGTGAATTTAATTTATGTACTAAACAGCCCGATGAGTTTTATCCGCGAGATCCCAAAAGAGTGGAATGCTAAAAGCTAACCTGATTCAAGCAGTTAAGGAGAATAATAAACATGGACTACAGCCCAAATTATAAAAATTATTCATTAGATGAGCTATTAGATGCTCAAAAGTATATTGATAAAGAAAGCTTCCCACAAAGAGCGCAAGAGTTAGAATTAGAGATTGCAAATAAATTAAAAGACCCAGAAATAAAAGCAGAGTTTGAAGAGCTAGAAACGAGTAAAAGGTATGCTACTTTTTGGCCTCGTTTTTGGGCTGCTATTATTGATGGCTTAATTTTTACAGCATTACTTTATATCGAATGCTTACTCTTTGACGTTGAATATTCTTACGAAAACTCGATTTTACAAGCTGTTAATGGCTTTCAGTACATTGGCTATGTTGTTTTCATGCATGGGTTTTATGGTCAAACACTTGGCAAGATGGTCATGGATGTTAAAGTCCTCAATCATGAAACCGAAACGAGCATTACGCTTAAGCAATCGGTTCGCAGAGAATCTGTTAATATTGCTATTAACTCGTCTTGGATACTATTAGTTTTTTCTATTTCAATATCGTTACAACAACTTGGTAGCGTACCTGCGGTTTTAACTTATTTAATTATGGGTCTGAATTCATTAGCTACAGTTTGGGCATTGTCAGAATTTATAACCATGCTGTTTAATGAAAAGCGTCGTGCAATACATGACTTCATCGGTAGAACGGTTGTTGTTAGATTGTAATAAGGAGATCTACAATGACAACCGTAAAAAAACACCTTAATTACCTAATGATGTAGTCGTTAGTTCTTTTTGTAGTGGCTAATAATAGGTATTGTTTATTCATCCTTTCAATTTATCTAAAGGCTTTCAGTGAATGCTAATGTCTAAAGTCCTTGTCGAGAATTTATATTATGATGGGCCAAGAGGGGGTATCACATCTATTGAGGGGAGACATTACAGGTTTGTTTCAGACTTCAATGATGACAGTGGTTTTACTGATGAGTTTTCTCTTTATTTAATATCGGAATCTGAACTTCAATTAGAGATTGAGCAATGGCAAATTTTTGTTAAATGAAATAAAAAATATCAGTCAGGTGAATTAAAAGCCGATAGTCATCCTGGGCATGGTGGTATATCTAAAAGATGGGATGAAATAGAGCAAGCTTTGGCAATTAACAGAAAAGATACGTCAAACTTTAAATTTAAAGCTACAGCGACCTTTACCCGGAATGATCAAGAACTGCAATATGATTTAAATGGCCCTTGTTATGATGTTTCTTGGCACTTTCTTTAATTATAAGTGTATTTAAAAAACGATGGCTACTCGCTAAAAGTTACAGTGTTTTTTATTCATTTCAAATAAAAAGCTTTTTATAGAGCCTGACATTCACTTGCTAATGCAAAACATACAAACACTGACTACTACATATCAAAAGCGTAAATTAAAAAACCTGCTAAATAGCAGGTTTGTGGGTAATTGGCTTTTACTTATGCTCTTCAATTATCTCAGTGATCCCTTCAGCAGAAAGTATCTCTATCCAATAACCATCTGGGTCTTTTATAAAGGCTAGACCTTTCATAGAGCCATCGTCTGGTTTTTTTACAAACTCAACATCGTATCTTGCAAAACGCTCGCATGCTGCATATACGTCTGGCACACTAATACCGATATGACCAAAGCCTTTTGGTTCATCATTACCACTATGGTAACCAGCAAAACTGTCGTCGTTTTCTGTGCCCCAATTGTGTGTAAGCTCGATAAGAGCAGGGCGACGAAACACCCACTGTGCTTTTTCTTTATCTGTGCCTTTTGGCATTTCTTGCTCATAACCTAAAAAGTACAGCGTAAACTCCATTTTAGGGAAGTCATATTTACCCAGTAACTTCATGCCTAAAACATTTTGATAGAAATCTAAAGAAGGCTTTGGATCTTTAATGCGCAACATTGTTTGTTGCATCACGAAATCTTGCGTTGCATTTGCGATTTGTTCAGGTGATTCGTTGTAGTTAGACATACACATCCTTTTTTAATTACATTAATGATGATTAACTCAGTCTAACATATTCAAGTTACGCTTCGATTAATAACAGATAAACTATGAGCCCTTTGTACTATGGTAAGTTAAAAATCATGGTGCTATAATTTGAAGATAGGTAACGGAGTTTTTGAACTAACGCACAAATGGAATAGCGAGCACATTATGGAAGATTTGCAAAATAAAAGAAGCTTTTCACAACGGTTCTTTGGTGAATACGCCAGCACTCCAAAGGTTTTGTGGACTATGTCTATCTGTATCATTGCTTTTTTATGGTTGACACGTGAAGGTGGACTTTTTGACATGCTTATTGCTGGTGATTTCAACTCTGCTTTCTTGCTGACAATAATTGGTTATTTATCAGAATTTAGATATCGAATTATAAAAGAATCAAGAAATGATTGACGTATTTAGGTAACCCTTCAATTCTCAACTTGCTAACTTGCTAACTTGCTAACTTGCTAACTTGCTAACTTGCTAACTTGCTAACTTGCTAACTTGCTAACTTGCTAACTTGCTAACTTGCTAACTTGCTAACTCAAATAAAAAACCGCCCTTAAAGGCGGCTTATTTCAACTAACAGCTTATAGCTCAGAGCTAAAGCTTAATTACCCCAAGGATTACTCGCACTTGAACGTTGTTTACGGGTGCGGGCTTTTTGCTTGGCTTCTTTTTTAGCGTGAATACGTTTAGCGTCAGTAAAACTTAACTCACATGGTTCACCTGGTTTTTGATCAGCAGGGATCACACGATCGCGCGGCGGTAATTCATAGTTTACATCATCTGGGCGTGGTAAATTTTTGAGACGATACAAATAAAAGTTCTCTACTTTTTCTTGTGCCCATTGGGTTTTACGTAAAAACTTAACCGCAGATTTTACATCTGGGTTATTCTTAAAGCAGTTCAAACGCATATAGGCGTGGAGTAATTCCCAGCCATATTGTTCGACAAGCTCTGTCACTACTTGCTCGATACCAACACCTTGCAGTGGGTTATTGCTGAAAATTTCTTTATTACTCATTAGACTGTCCGGTATTACAAAACTAGGGTAAGTATAATTGCCTTTACCCTAGTTTTATAGCTAACTTGCTAAGAATGTTTATATTCGAGCTAATTCTTTACAATTGACCACTACACGGCCGCGAATTTCACCTTTTAATAGGGCTTCTGCATTTGCAACGGCTTCAGAAAGTGGAATTTCTTGCGAAATAGCATCGAGGTACTGAGCTTCAACTAACTCACTTAGACGTTGCCATGCTTCAATTCGGTCAGCTTTAGGGCGCATTACACTATCTATACCCATTAGACTAATGCCACGAAGGATAAACGGCGCTACCGTTGCTGGAAAGTCCATACCTTGTGCTAAACCACACGCTGTTACAACACCACCGTATTTAATCGATGCACACACATTTGCAAGGGTGTGGCTACCCACAGAATCAATTGCGCCAGCGAATTGCTCTTTAGCGAGTGGTTTCCCAGGTGCTGAGAATTCTTCGCGAGATAAAACGCGTTTTGCGCCTAATTTTTCAAGGTGATCTGCTTCGTTCATTCGTCCTGTTGTCGCAACTACATCAAAACCTAGTTTATTTAATAAATAGATAGCAAAACTACCCACGCCGCCATTAGCACCGGTAACAAGAATTTCGCCACTTTGGGGTGTGATACCTTGTTTTTCTAAAGCGATGATACTCAGCATTGCCGTATAACCTGCAGTACCAATTTGCATAGCCTGTTTTGGTGTTAAATTAGCAGGGAGGGGGATGATCCAATCAGCACTCATAGACGCTTTTGAACTCAAACCACCTAGGTATTTTTCCCCAACACCAAAGCCATTTAACAGAACTTTATCACCTACTTTAAATTCATCGCTTTTAGAGTCTGTTACTGTACCTGCAAGGTCTATCCCGGGGATCATAGGAAATGTTCTTACCACAGGTCCTCTACCTGTAATGGCTAGGGCATCTTTGTAATTCAATGTACTGTAGTCAACATCAATATTTACATCTTGCTGGTGGATGCTTTCTACAGGAAAGTCTGTGTATTCGGCACGGTAGCCTTGATCATCTTTGTTTATAACTACCGATTTTACTGATGTTGTCATGTTGACTCCTTTTAGACCGATCGTCTTTTAATGGTTAAAATAAAACCGTATTTAAACGGCTTTATAAAATTAAGCGTAAAAATTGTGCTGTATAAAGGGTAAGCGGTTCACTTGATTTATCAAGTTTAGAGCGCATCACTGCGCCTTCCCAGCCAATCCAGAAGAACTCAGCAAGCATTTTGCAATCTGATGATTGAGGAATTTGCTTTTGCTTCTTAGCATCAACTAAGCATTGCTCGATTAAAGCTTGCCAGTTGGCGTAAGCCTGTTTTATGCGGTCAATCATAGGCTCATCAAGGTGACTGATTTCTTGGTTTAAATTACCTATTAAGCAGCCGCGTTTAAACTCAAACTTTGCCATGCCTTGCTTGGCGTCATTGGCAAATAGCACAATCCTCTCAAGAGGGGTTGTTGAATCGTTGTTTAGGTGGCGTTTTAACTTTGCCTGAAAATAGCTGTCGTAAGCATCAATGAGTGCTAAGCCAAAATCATTCTTGCTTTTGAAGTAATGATAAAAAGAGCCCTTAGGTACCTGAGCTGATTTTAAGATTAAATCAATACCCGTTGCACTAAAGCCTTTTTCGGTTAATACAGCTAGCCCCGTATTAATTAACAGGGCACGGGTATCTGCATTTGAACGCGCTATTTTTGGTGGCCTGCCACGACGGCTTGGCACAGAGTTATTTGTTTCCATACCGACTATATTAGACCGATCGGTTTTTAATATGCAAGCATTAAATTGACTAAATTGTAATCATCATAAATTTGTCATGATTACAATTTAATTGGGAACTTTGCCGAAATTGGCTTGGTCACAAATAATGAAGCTAAAAGAGCTGTATCGTTTTTAGCTGAATTTAAGTGTATTAATAGATGGTTTTAGTTAAAGAGGTACGACCACTTAGTCATTTAAAATGTTAATTCATTTGAGCATCAGCACGTTAGTTATTGTCAATTTATTTAATTGCTTTTTGCTATTTGAATTTAACAGTTTTATTAACTATTCATTAAATGTAGATGTCAATTTCGCTACATATCTATAAATATAAAAAGGTGAGGATATTACCTATGAAGAGACAGAAAAGAGATCGTTTAGAAAGAGCTCATTCTCAAGGTTATAAAGCAGGCTTGGCAGGCCGTTCCAAAGAACAATGCCCTTATCAACAAATCGACCCTAAATCTGAGTGGTTAGGTGGCTGGCGAGAAGCCATTGAAAACCGAAACATGTTTAAAACTTAATATAGGCACCTTATTTACGCAAAAAAGCCCCATCTAGGGGCTTTTTTGTATCTGCTATTTTGTATCTTAAATTAAAGATTAAAACGCAGATGTATCTTGGAAAAGACCTACTTTAAGATCTTTTGCTTCATAGATTACTCGGCCATCTACTTCTACAGTACCATCAGCCATACCCATGAATAATTTACGTTTAATAACACGCTTCATGTCTAAACGATAAGTTACTTTTTTAGCTGTTGGTAAGATTTGACCTGTGAATTTAACTTCACCTACACCAAGTGCACGACCAAGACCTGGACCACCAGACCAACCTAGGAAGAAACCAACTAATTGCCACATAGCATCAAGACCAAGACAACCAGGCATTACTGGGTCACCTTTAAAATGACAGTCGAAGAACCAAAGATCAGGGTTGATATCTAGTTCTGCAACGATTTGGCCTTTACCGTGCTCACCACCATCAGCAGTGATAGAGATAATGCGGTCCATCATTAGCATGTTGTCACTTGGTAAACGACAGTTGCCTTCACCGAACATTTCACCTTGACCGCAAAGGACCAATTCTTCTTTTGTATAGCTGTTTTTAGGTTCCATAACTCTCATTCATCGCTTAGAAATTGCCCCGTACTTTAGCGTACACTTGTACGCTAAACAACTCGGAGCAGTTAATTATTTGCTATTTTTAGCTTGTTTTATGACCATTTAATTAAACTGTCGCTGATAAAGGGAGATAAAACCGCGCATTGTGAAGTAAAAATCATTATAATTGCTGTGATTCTTTAACCAGTCTAAAGGAAATTTATGATCCTTTTTGTAAACTCACTGACAGTGATTGATTTTTCTTACTTGTGTAATAAACGCGGCGCAGTTGGCGAGAGCTGGATTGTGGATTTAACTCTGCACGGTCAATTAAATGATGAGTCGATGGTGCTTGATTTTGGCTTAGTTAAAAAGCAAATCAAGGGCATTATTGATAACTGTATCGACCATAAACTTGCTGTGCCAGCTTCTCTAAACGGTTCACTAAAACAGCATGCTGAGCACAGCGTGCTAGATTGTCACTTTGGTGATAATTATCACTTAGCTATGAGTGCTCCTAACCAAGCATACTGTTTAATCGATGCTGATGTTATTGATGAAAAATCTGTAACTGAGTTTTTAATTAAAACTATTATGCCTGAGCTCCCTAGCAACATCGAAAAGATTGAAATTAATTTATACCCAGAGCATAGCCAAAGTTTTTATTATCATTACAGCCATGGTCTTAAAAAGCACGATGGTAATTGTCAGCGTATTATTCATGGTCATCGCTCTCAGATTGGTATTAGCCTTGATGGTATGGCTATGCCTCGCTTACAAAAAGAGTGGGCAGATAAATGGGACGACATTTATCTAGCAACAGCTGAAGATGAAATCAATAAATCAGACCTTAAGCATGTAACTGCACAACAGAACGATGTGTGCTTTGCTTATACATCACAGCAGGGCTATTTTGAAATGGCGATAGACAAATCACGCTGTGACATTTTACCTTGCGATACTACGGTTGAGTGCATTGCAGACTACTTAAGTTCACAAGTTAAAAACCAATACCCTGATTCAGAAGTTAAAATTACAGCTTACGAAGGGGTTGGCAAGGGGTCAATCAGTTATGCGTAAAGGATTATTTATAGCAGCATTTGCAGGATTGTTTTCTTTAACTGCAAGTGCTGTTGAATTAAAAGGACATTTAACTCAAGGCGGTTTAGTAACAGGCCAAATTGATGGCGCTAAAAGTGTTAGCTTCAATGGTGAGCCTCTTAAGCTTTCAACAAATGGTGAGTTTGTATTTGGCTTTGGTCGTGATGCCAAGACAAATCATAGCCTTTCTTGGGTTGATAGTGCTGGTGTAAGCCACGAACAAGCAATTGTGATCACTAAGCGTGATTACAAAATTGATAAAATCACCGGTGTAGCAAAAAAATATGTTTCGCCACCTAAAGAAGTGTCTGAGCGTATTAGCCGTGAAGCTGTAGCTGTACGTAAAGCTAGGCAAGTCAATTCTGACTTAAGGTACTTTTTAGACCCTGTTTATAAGCCGGCAACGGGGCGCATTTCAGGTGTTTATGGTAGCCAGCGTTACTTTAATGGTGAACCTCGCCGCCCGCACTTTGGTTTAGACATTGCTAATAAAACGGGTAGCCCAGTGTATGCACCAGTGAGCGGCACAGTTGTTTTTGCTGATGCTGACTTATATTACTCTGGTGGTACCCTGATTCTTGACCATGGCCATGGTGTTACCTCTACTTATATTCATTTAAGCAAATTAGATGTAAAAGTAGGTGACGAAATTAAGCGTGGCGATAAAATTGCCGAGATCGGTGCGACCGGCCGCGTAACTGGCCCACATTTAGACTGGCGTTTTAATTGGAAAAATGAACGCCTTGACCCTGCGCTAATGATGCAAGACACATTAGCTAATAAAAAGTAGAGACTATGACACAACAAATCGATCGTGACGCTATTATTGCAAAGCGTATTGCTGACTCAACAACGTCGGTAACAAAAACAGTTTTTCCTGGCCGTACTAACCACCACAATACTTTGTTTGGCGGTGACGCGTTGGCATGGATGGATGAAGTAGCGTTTATTGCTGCTACACGTTTTTGCCGTAAGCCACTTGTAACGATTTCGTCTGACCGTGTTGATTTTAAAGAGGCCATTCCGGCTGGTACATTTGCAGAGCTTATTTCTAAAGTTGTACACGTAGGTAATACTAGCCTTAAAGTAGATGTTGAAATCTTCTTAGAAACAATGCACAAAGACGATAAACACTTAGCTATTTCGGGTAGCTTTACGTTTGTTGCTGTTGATGATAACCACAGACCAACTCCGGTAGTGTGCGACAAAATGATCAACGGATTCGAATAAGACTTACAGTAAGTTTTAAATAAATTAAGTACCTTCGGGTGCTTAATTTAATATATAATAAGAACACATCATACTATATTTGATTTAAGCATATCTCAGCAAGGAACAAAATATGCAGCTATAAGTTATCAGAGGAGGGGAGCGATGCGTTTAATATTTTTATTCTGTTATATAGCTATATTAGTGTTAGCATTTAATCAATTCGATGGTTACTTATTCGATTTGGCGGCCGCTTTACGAGGGTTGCTGATTGTATGTAGTTTTTTACCTGCATTTTTTTTGTTGTGGTGGAACAAAAAACTATCTCTCAGTTTAATTGCTCTAAGTATTTGCTTAGTACTATTTCATTTTAAACCTTACTCATCACCTGAAGCGACTCAAAACACAGATATCAAAATCGCCCAGGTAAATTTGCAATATAGTAACCCTAACTTAGCAAATATCATCACTAGCCAATTTATAAATGCGCAAAATGATATCTTAGTACTGTTTGAATTCAATGATACGCAGCGGCATGTGCTTGATGAGCTAAACTCTAAATATCATTTATTTGGTTATGCTGAAGTTGAAGGGGCGCCATTTGGCATTATTGTTCTATCAAAACTTCCAATCGTACAAAGGCAAATTAAACGCTTTGATAATCCTAAGCTTGGCTACGTAAAGCTTAGCTTTTTACATAATAACGTTATGTTAAATAGTGTGTTTTTACATCCTCCATCACCTAGAACTCAAAATTTGTGGAGTCAGAGAAACTTAGTTTTAAGTGAAGTTGCTTCAGAAATTAAAAAGTTAAAGGGGAGTTGGTTAGTTGCTGGTGATTTTAATACAGTACCTTGGTCACGATACTTTATGAGTATTAAAAGCAGTTGTTTTAATCACGCAGGTTTTTATACATCTTGGTCTTTAAAAAACCAGCTAAGTGATTTAAAAGTTTTGGGTTTACCAATAGATCATTGTTTAGTGAGTGAAGATGTTTCTTTATCTAATGTTGGTGTTAACTCTGTAAACGGCAGCGACCACAAACTGCTGCACTATGAACTCACATTTTCTACGGATTGATTAAATTTAAGGTGACTATTTTCAATTAATATATCAACAAGCATAGTTAGCTCAAAGTTATCCCAAGGTTTTGCGGTAATCATATTAGCTATATTATTGTTAAGCGCACTTTTAGAAGCTTCTAGCTCTGCATAGCCGGTAATCAAAAGGCGAGAGCAGTTCGGCTGTAGCAATTTAATGTCCTCTAAAACAGCAAAACCACTGATTGCAGGCATCAACAGATCACAAATGACTAAACTAATTGGGTACTGTTTCGCATACTCAATTGCCGATAGAGGGTCGCTGAAACAAATTACATGGTTATTAGTACCTAATAATCGTTTTAGCGACCTTAAAATTGCTTCATCATCATCGATGATTACAATGTTTTTTCTCATGAATGTGCTCCAAATAAGTGCTTCAAGTCATAGAGCATATGTTTAAAGTTTCGTTTATGAGGGAATAGCCAAAAGGCTTTATTCGAATACATAAGTGCTTTTGAATACTGACCAAGTTCACGATAGAACTCGCCATAACATTCACTTAAACGTGCTTTGATTTTTTTAAGTTCATTGTTTGATACAACAGATTGGTTACGATTAATAATTTCAACCATAGCCGCTAGTCTATTTTCTCTATTTGATGTTATAGAGTTAGCACGCATTAGATAGTGCATTGCACACAGCGTTGAATAACCTACATAACCTTTTTTTGCTATTTTTAACCAGCAATCTAAATCGGTAGCGCTACTTAACTTATTGTCAAAACCACCCACATCAACAATGGTTGAACGTTTAACCATGACCGACGAAGTCCCAACGATATTGGTTGTGATCATTTGGCTTATTGGATTATCTAGAAACTGGAAGTCTGTGTTTTCTTTATTGCATTTAAATTCGGGCCAATAATCAAAACAGCCAATTATATCTTCGTTGTTTTCATTAAAATGCATGTAGTCAGTAAAACTTAAAACACAGTCTGGATGTTTTTTATGAAATGCTAACTGAGCTGCAAGTTTATCGGCTGACCAATAATCATCTGCATCTAAAAAAGCTACGTACTCTGACTTTGCTTGCGTAATTGCAAGGTTACGAGCAGCGACAACGCCTTTTCTTTGTTGGCTAAATATGCGTACTTCACTTTTGTCAGCAGCAAGTTGCTCAAGGTATTCTTTACTGCCATCTGTAGAACCATCATCAACAATAATAATTTCGAAATTAACATTTTTTTGCTGGTAAATGCTGTTAATACAGGTATCTAGATACTGCAAACAGTTGTAGTTAGGAATGATAATACTGACTTGGCTGTTCATAATATGCTCCAATAGCATTTCTTCACGTAGTAAAGGATACGCAATTTAGACGCCAGCTTTAAATCTGTATTTTCTGTGAAATTACTCAGCCTTTTCTCTTTGTGCGTTGCATTTTGCAAATCTTCGGTAATTTTTTATCTCAATTCGGGAATATTTCGGTTTTTTTGCTGGGTATGGAACTTGCCATAGCTCTTATAACAGTTTTTATAGGAGCGTTTTTATGAAGCACATTGCTATTTTGGTTCCAAGCTTTCCAATTGCATCTGAAACATTTGTTGTAACGGAAATTAAAGCTCTTCTAAATGCAGGGCATAAGGTGACAGTTCTTACATTTGAAAAAACCAGTGTGATGATTAACTTAACCAGTGCCATTGAAGTTAAAAAAATCACTAAGCCTGCTTTTAAATCAATCTTACCTTTTATGTTTAACATTTATAAGTTAGCAAGGGCAACGCATACTGCAGCTCAATTTAAATCAATTTCAACACAATCCTTGCTTGCTTATGGTTATCAAATTGCACGTTATATAAAAGCTGCAAAGATAGATCATTTACATTGCCATTTTATGCATGGGCCTCTTGCATACGGTATCGTTGCGGCAAAACTTGCAGACATTACAGTATCTTCTATTGGTCATGGCCATGATGTTTACGTAAACAACGCAGACTTAAAACCCAAATTAGCTCTTTGTGATTTTTCAATAGCGGTTTGTGAAGAAATGGCTATGCAATTTAAACGCTTTTCGAAGAGCAATGTTAAATTGTTGCATTGTGGTATCGATACTAGCCAATTTAAGTTTGTACCATCCTCCCTAAATGAATCTGTTCGTTTAATTTTTATCGGTCGTCTAGTCGAAAAGAAAGGGCTGCAATTCCTATTACCGGCACTTAAGCATATTCCAAAAGAGTTTGGTATAACCCTAGATATAGTAGGGGACGGGCCAATGCTTAACGATTTAATGTATATGGCTGAAGAGCTTGGTATTCGTAAATCTATCCGTTTTCTAGGCGAAAAACCTCATGACTGGGTTAGCTCAAACCTGATTTACTATTCTGCGCTTATCGCCCCTTTTTGTGTCGCAGAAAATGGCGACCGTGATACAGGCCCGTTAGTTTTAAAAGAAGCCATGGCTTGTGGCCTTCCTGTTCTCACAACCACCTTAATGGGAGCAAACGAAATTGTAACCCCAAGTGTTGGTATGAAATGTATGCCAGGTAGTATCTCAGGACTCAGCAAAATGCTTTATAAATTTCACCAATTATCTCCACATAAGCGTTATCTACTTGGTCAAAATGCTAAGCAACATGTTAACGAGCATTACAACGCAGTTAAGCAAGCTAAGCAACTTTCCAAATGGGTTGAATCTTTATAGGGAGCTTTTATGAGTAACTTAAAACAAATTGGTTACTTTGCTTTAGCTATTTTTGCAGTAAAAGGGTTTGGCTTTTTACTTTTACCAATTACAACTCGCTTTTTAGAGAAGAGCGAGTTTGGTGAGCTGAACTTCTTAGTAACCATGTCAGCGCTATGCTCTTTAGTGGTTTCTCTTGGTTTACCTGAGCTACTACTAAAACAACAGTACCCATCTTTTCGTGAAAAAATGGCGTTATTTAGAGACTCTCTGGTATTAACAATCTGTTTTAGTGCGCTTTTTTTAGGCTGTAGCTTTATATTTAGCGAGCAAATTATTGCAACCTTACCTGCGCAAATAAAGGTGATTGATTTTAGGTTACTTATTTTAAATTTAACTTTTGCCTCGGTACTTGCTATCCCGTACACCTACTACCGGTTATTTGGTTACGCGCAAAAGTATTGTTTTTATAGTATTGCGCATGCTGTCATACAAACTTGTTTAACAATCACTTTGTTATTTCTTGGTTTTAATGTAACCGGTGTAATGGTTTCAGGTGTTGTCTGCACGTTCATTATTATGTGTTTAACCTTAAGTGATATGCGAAGTGCACTTAAAGTGAGCTATTCTCGCTTTAGCTGGAGAATAAAAAAATCACAGACTGTATTCTTAACTTCAATTATCGCATCAGGTTTGTTTGTTTATGCCGGTAATGGGGCTGAAAACTGGTTTATCGTTGCCGAATTTAACGAGAGTGTTTTAGCGAGTTATTACGTTGCAGCGCAATTTGCCATTATAACTTCGTTCACATTTGAGCCGATTAGGCTTTGGTGGTTCGCCAAACGTTTTAGCTTAATTAAGCAAGATAAAACGCAATATCAAAATTATGCAATAACCTCATTAAATGCAGGCTTAGCTATGTGTGTTTTAATGAGTTTATTGGCACCAATCGCATTAAACTCAGTACTTCCTGCTGAATACCATGGCAAAGATAGCTGGCTGATTCTGTTGATTATTGTTGTTGCCATACGCCATCACAGCGATATTTTTAATATTGGTTGCTACATGCATAAAAATGGTGTGTTTGTATCAATTATAAATTTCTTTACGGCACTTTTAGGCCTTAGCCTGCTGTACTTTTTAGTGCCAAAACTTGGTGTTGAAGGCGCTATTTTGGCGCTAATCATTATGCAAAGTTTTAAATTAGTTTGCCTTTACTCAGTTAGTCAGCATTTCGAACCTCTAAAGCTAAATTTTGCAGCATTAATACCAAGCTGGTTAGCATTAGGCTCTATAACACTGATCACTTTACTGTTTAGCGAACTAAGTTTGGCTAAATGGATTGTATGTTTTATCTATATTGTTGGTATGGCTTATCAATATAGAGCATTAATTAAGCAAGTAATAAAAAGCTTAATGAAGGAGCATCACTATGCTCAATTACTATAAACAAAATCAGTTATTCATTAATGGCATTTTAGTAACCTTACTTGTGGTTGTTACCTATGCCATTTTGGGCCCGATAGCAGTATTTGCATTGCTGCTATTACCTTTTGCCGCTTTCACTGCAGTAAAGGTAAGTGTGGCTTTTATAATTTTGTTTATTTTATTTAGCTACTTTAGATTACACGAAGCTTTTCCTTTTTTAATGCCTTTTAAAATTCCTAAGTTACTCGCGCTTGCGTCGCTATTGGGAATAGCTTGGCACCTGTTTATCTCACAAAAATTAAAGCCACATTGGCATACCAATCATCTGATATTTTTTGTTTGGTTTATTTGGCTGACTGTTTGCGTTTTTAGTGCCTCAAATCGGGGTTTAGCGATGGAGTACTGGTCAGGTGTACTAACAAAAGTACTCATTATGGTATTTGCAATCTCGTGGTGGATGAGCACATTAAAGCATTTTAATGTGGTTAGAATTGGCATCATGATCTCAGGTGCCGCCATTGCTTTAGTTGCCCTGAGTAACAAAATGAATGGTATTGGCCTTGTAGAAGGTACCCGCGTCACTATTTCGCGAGAACTTCGCTCACAACTTGGTGATCCTAACGATTTATCACTTGTAATGATGTTTCCCGTGTCTTTTTTAGCTGCTGAAGTATTTGATTCAAGTGCCCATAAATTTAGACGCATCATTGCATTTATTTGCTTAGTTATCGCAATCAGCGGTGTTATTGCAACACAAAGCCGAGGAGGCTTACTTGGCATTGCTGCTGTACTTAGTTTCTTTATTTACCAGAAAGTTAAAAATCCTGTAGTGGTCGGCTGCATTGGTGCCGTGGGCATGTTAGCCATGGTTGCTTTTGCAGGTATTGCAGATAGACAAAGTGGCGGCTCCCATGAGGGCGGTGTTGATGAATCTGCTATGGGCCGTATTTACGCATGGCAAGCTGCAATCAATATGGCAATACATAATCCATTAACAGGGGTTGGGGTTAATAACTTTGTCGTTAATTACTATTTCTACAGCCCACATTGGGATGGCAAGAATCATGCAGTACACAGTACGTGGTTTCAGGTATTAGGTGAAACGGGCATCGTAGGAATATGCATTTTTGTATTAGTGATTGCCTGTATTTATCGCACCTTGAACCGTGTGTTCTTAATGAATAAACAGATTAATGACAAACAAATAGATGTAAATGCGAAAGCTCTAAAGGGCGGCCTAATTGGCTTTATGGTGTCAGGCACCTTTTTAACTCAGGCATTTACATGGCCTATTTATATCATTCTTGCTTTAACTATTGCATTAGAAAAGCTTGTAATCGATAAACAAAGGGAGAGCTCACATGAGTGAAAATATTAAACAATGGCTTAAATCAAGTGACAGCCCATTTGCAAAATCACTTTTTCAATTTGCGAAATCGATTCGCAATCCGCAAATGTGGGTTATCCCAGGTATTCATTCATTTATATATAAATTGCATTTATTGGTTAAAACAGTAGTGAGTGAGCTAGGGCGCATTTTTTATTACACACCACTATTTAAAAGCCAAATCAAGGGCTCAAAAGCAAATTTATACCTATATTCTGGTATGCCGCAAATTTTAGGAAAACTTGAAATTAGCTGTAATGACAACACACGAATTAGTGGCATCAGTACTTTTTGTGGGCGTAGTCATGGTAATAACACACCCAAACTTATAATTGGCAGTAATGTAGATATTGGTTGGCAAAATGCGTTTTCTGTTGGTCGAAAAATTGTTTTAGAAGATGATGTTCGCCTTGCAGGTCGGGTATTTTTAGCTGGTTTTCCTGGTCACCCTCTAAACTCTGAAAGACGTGCTCTTGGTGAGCCTGATGATGAATGCCAAGTTGGCGATATCATTATCAAACAAGGCGCTTGGATAGGCACCGGCGCAACTGTGCTTGCAGGTGTAACAATAGGCGAGGGTGCTATAGTTGCTGCAAGCGCGGTAGTTACTAAAGATGTCCCAGCAAATACTATTGTTGCTGGCAATCCAGCAAAAATTGTTAAACAGCTGGAGGGGACGCTATGAAATTTATTGTATTCGGTGAAGACTGGCAAAGTCACCCAAGTAGTACACAGCACCTATTTAAACAACTATCAAAACAACATCATGTTATTTGGATTAACTCGATTGGTATGCGAAAACCAACATTTCGCTTGATTGATGTGAAACGAGTTTTTAATAAATTAAAAAGCCTTTTTTTATCAAAGCGCACAGGGTCAAATGCTAAAACAACGAATACTAGCCAAAACATTAATTTAACATCACACACATTAGCGGTTTTACCCTGGCACGATAACGTTATAGTAAGGCTATTTAATAAATGGATTTTTAATCGAAAAGGTTTCATAGATGATGAGCCAATTGTTTATTGGCTTAGTGTGCCTACTGCAATTAGTCTAATTTCACCGCGGGATCAAGATAAGGTAATTTATTATTGTGGTGATGACTTCTCTGCACTTGCGGGGGTTGATCATAAAATGGTCGCGCCTTTTGAAAGTGACCTTATCGAAAAAGCTGACACCATCTATGTTGTGAGTGAGTTTCTTGCCAACAAAATGCCTAAATCTAAAGTTAAAATGCTTTCTCATGGTGTCGATTTAGAACTTTTTACCGTGCAAACCACAAAAGCCGTTGAACTTGAGCAAATAAGCAAACCTATTATTGGGTTTTATGGTTCCTTGAATGCTTGGCTTGATAAAGCCTTATTGTTGAAGCTAGCCAAAGAAAGGCCTGAGTACCAATTAGTATTGATAGGCCACCTTGTCGAAGACTTCTCTGATCTACTCAAGTTAGACAATGTAACCCATATACCGGCTGTAGAGCATGATCGTTTAGCTTCATTTTCTCAGCATTGGCAGGTATCTATCTTGCCATTTGTTGATAATGAGCAGATCAGGGCCTGTGATCCACTTAAATTAAAAGAATACATAGCCACAGGCACACCAATTGTTACAACACGCTTTGCTGCGGTTAATCCGTACCAAGAGACCATATTAATAGCAGACAACCACCAGGGCTTTATTGAGCGATTAGACTATGCTGTAAGCCTAAGTAAATCAAACAACTTAAATTGGCGAGCCAACCAATCTCAGCAGGCAAGTGATCATAGCTGGCAAGCAAAAGCCAAGCTAGTCTGTAAACAACTTAGGTTTTGCTAAATAAACCTTTCAACCCAAAGCCGCATCTTGTATCGCTACAAGATGCGGCTTTTTCATTTTGGCTCATTAACTGCAATTAACTAACTATCTATAGAAATCTCGGTTGTTTTTATCAATTTGCAAATTAAAACCGAGCAATTTCGCAAAATGCAAAGCAAAAGGTAAAGTATGTTAGTTAAAGAGCAGATCAAACGGTTAATTTATTTAGGGCTTTATGCGCTTTACACGCGTATTAAGCTCTTTATTATTCCGTTTTGCATTGTGCCAATCGTCGTCATTGCACTTGGTTTATCTGCTCAAAAACAATATACCAATCACGCTACCATCTTAATTGAAGAGTCAGCACTACTTAATCCTTACTTAGATGATCTGTCTTTCTCGTTTCAGCTTTCTGACCGTATGGCAGCACTGCGTACCTTAGTTATAAGCCGCAAGGTACTTATTGCAGTAGCAAAAGAAACCCAATTAATAGCTGAAGATGCTACGCCAAAGCAAGTTGAAGAAATCCATCAAAAACTATCTAAAGCGTTATCACTTTCGTTAATTGGTGATGAGCTGGTCCGCATAAACTTTATTTGGCATGACCAATCACAAATGAAGCCAGTGCTTGAAAAGGTGGTAGAAAAATTTATTGAACGTTTATTAGCACCAACAAAGGCATCACTTGATACTTCTGAGCAGTTTTTCTTTAAGCAGCTGGATAGTTTACGCGAAGAACTTGAGTTATCTGAAGAGGCACTTGCTGATTTTAAAACCAAAAACAGTAACACCTTACCCGATGTTTTACATAGCAATCGCCAAACCTTCGACAGCTTACTAAGTGAAAAACAACAAAAGCTGATTGCTCTTTCAGGGGCTAAAGCAAAACTGAATGCCTTAGTGAGTAAAGTAGGGCAAGCCAATCCAATTTTAGGCAATTTAGAAGAAAAGATAATTCGTACTGAATCAGAGTTAAGTCTTTTGAGAACACGCTATACCGATAAACATAGCAAAATTATCGAGAAAAAACGCACCCTTGCAAATTTAAAAAGCCGCCAACAGGCGCTGTTAGCATCTAGTGAAGAGCTAGACACAACGAATCTTGATCAGTTATGGCAAATGGTTAATACGCTTCCTTCTGGTGATGGTAAAGAGAGCAGCGTTTTAGTTTCACAACTTCTTGCGCTTGAAGAGGCCCGTAATAATTTACTTCAGCAAGAACAAGAATTTGCAATGCTCGAAGAGCAAGTTCAGCTAGTCAGTGAACGTCTGTTAGTTACCAGTGATGTAGAAAAACAATTACGTAAACTAGAGCGTGATTACGATGTTAAACAGTCACTTTATAAAGATATGCTTAGCCGTTACGAAATGGCCAAAGTTACGGGCAAATTAGTTAAATACGAAGGACCTGACAAAGTTAAAACTATCGAGCGAGCTTATAGCCCAACACAACCTATCAATACCTCAATGCTGATGACCGTTATCGTTGGCATTGTGCTTGGGATTTTCACAGGTAGTGCAAGCGTATTTGTTGCTGCACTTTGTGACAGTCACTTAAAAGATATTAAAACCATCGAAAAACTTACCAGCGCAGAGGTGGTAACAGTACTTCCTATCGTCAATGCCGAAACTAACTTCGGTAATATTGAAGGAGATAAATCATGAATGTCATGCACTTAGTTCAACACCTACAAGTAGGTGGCCTAGAAAAAATGGCAATTACTTTACTCAAAAATAGTCAATTTAGTAGCTCGAGTATTATTGTTTCTCTTGAAGGAAACAGGCAATCTGCGTTTGAGCAATGGCCAGAGCTTGAACAATATAGCCATCGAGTTATTTGTTTAAACAAAAAACCAGGCGTGAGTATTTCTGTTATCGCAAAGATAAAGGCATTAATAAAAGAGCATGATATCGATATTATTCACAGTCATCATGTTGGTCCTGTTATTTATGCCGGCCTTGCTTGTGCGTTGACCGGTGATTCGGTTCGTCATATATCAACAATTCATGATGCCTGGTATTTAAATAACGTTAAGCAATGTACTTTCACTAAGTTACTTAACTCGTTAACGAATATTTATTGGGTCGCAGATGCACGTATTGTTGCTGATGAATTTAGAGCTAAAACAGCAATTATTCCTGAGCGCACCATTTTAAATGGTATAGATTGCGATAATTTTGTCGCAATTAATCAATCAACCGCCAGAAATCAGCTCAATTTACCCCACAAAGTTAAGCTAGTTGGCTGTGCTGCAAGGTTAATTGAAGGTAAAGGACACAAAGATCTTATTCATGCATTGCATTACTTACCTGAAGATTACCATATGGTGTTTGCTGGAGATGGCGATCTAAAAGTCATTTTAATGAATTTGGTACGTAATTTAGGGCTTAACGAGCGTGTGCACTTTTTAGGCAACGTTCACGATATGCGAGCCTTTTATTCGAGTATCGACGTGATGTGTTTGTATTCACAGCGTGAAGGTTTGCCATTATCGATTATTGAAGCCATGGCATGTGGTATTCCAGTTGTAGCGTCTGATGTAGGTGGAATTCATGAAGTTGTCACCGATAACGAAGGTGAGCTTGTGTCTTTGAACGAGTTTAACAAGCTTGCACCGGCTATTTTGAGAGCATGTAAACTGCCACATGGTCTTTGCATTCGTCATCATGCTATTGCAGTCGCTGATGCAAGAACCATGAGTAGTAAATACGATAATTTATATTCTGCATTAGCAGTGTAGGAGCCAACCATGACTATTTTTACTACATTATTTATCATTTTAATGTGTATTGCTGCGTATCATCATATTGGCTACCCATTATTACTAAAGTGTGTTGCAAGCAAAAAGCAAAAACCAAGCAAGCAAACCGTTTTTGATGACAGCTACACACCGAATATTGCTGTTTTGATGTGTGCTTACAATGAACAACAGCATATTGCAGAAAAGCTTTATAACTTAGCATCACTAGTTTATGACACTCATCATTATTCTATTCATGTTTATTTTGATGGTTGCACCGATAAAAGCTATCAACAAGCTCTTAAAGCACAGCAGGTATTACATAAGCAAGGCGTGCAGTGCTATTTTCACCATCGTGATGAAAACCAAGGGAAAGTACAAGGGTTAAATACCTTGATGGGGATGGCAAAATATCACAATGATATTTTACTGTTCACTGATGTTAGTGCTTTATTGAGTATTGATGCATTAAACAAAGTAGCTAAGCAATTTAGTGATCCGCAAGTGGCAATTTCGACAGGTGTTTACACCTTAGATGAAAATGCACCAGATGCGCAAAAAGCCTACTGGCAGTACCAAAACCAAGTGAAAAAATCCGAGTCAAACCTTGGCGCTGTGATTGGCGTACCTGGGGCAATGTTTGCAATGCGCGCTCAGTATGCAAATGAATTAGAAAAAAACACCATTAACGACGACTTCGTGCTATCAATGAAAGCTTTAAGTAAAGGTGGTAAAGCCATTGTCGATGAAGACGTAGTCATTTACGAGCGCGAATGCGATGAGCAAAGTGAAGATTATAAACGCCGAGTAAGATTAGGTGCCGGTAATTGGCAACAAATAAAAGCGCTGCTTTTATTACTTAACCCGCGTTTAGGTTGGACTTGTATGAACTTTTTCTCGCACAAAGTATTACGTGGGGTTATGCCAATTATTTTAGCCTGTATTTATGCTTGTGTATTTATAGAAGCTATCGTCACGCAATCTGTATGGTCACAATTGATTGCTACAGGCATTTTATCGCTTCACACACTGCAAGCGGTTAAAACTATATTCGCTTTTAAAAGACGCATTCCTATCGTCGATAAAGTTAATTACATCTTAAATAGCTACTTTTTAGCACTTTGGGGGATCATTCGTTATGAACAAGGTTACTTCGACACCCCTTGGCAACGTGTAAAATCTGCGAGTAAAGCACAAACCAAATCTGTTATTAAAGTCATCAAAAGAAGCTTAGATATTGCAGGTGCCTTATTTGCACTAAGTCTAGTTTGGCCTGTTTGTTTAATTGCAGCACTGGCTATAAAGCTTACATCTAAAGGTCCTATCATCTTTAAGCAACTTAGAGTGGGTGAAAGCTCAGATGACTTCGTTGAGTTATTTTATGTTTATAAGTTTCGCTCTATGGTGGTTGATGCTGAGTCACGTTCTGGTGCTGTGTGGGCCAGTAAAGATGATCCAAGAATAACGGCAGTAGGGCGCTTTATGCGTAAAACACGAATTGACGAACTTCCGCAATTAATTAATGTGCTTAAAGGTGAGATGTCATTAATTGGCCCAAGACCAGAGCGCCCTGTGTTTTATGGTAAATTAGAAAAAGACATTCCTTATTTTTGCCAGCGTACTTACGGGGTTAAACCAGGTATTTCTGGTCTTGCTCAAGTGATGAACGGCTACGATGAAACCATTGACGATGCACGCAGTAAAATTGGCTGGGATTACGCCTATTCACTGAGTATGTCATCACCGCGTGCTTGGGCGAAGCTTGAGTTCTCAATTGTGATTAAAACATTACAAGTTATCTTTACTGGCAAAGGGCAGTGATACCAATCCACGTCTTTTTACCAAATAAATTAAGCAAATCACGTTGCATAATGCAAATTAACAGTAAAAAGTTAATTGCATTATGCATCGCCCCATCATTTAACCTTTAAATTTCAACACCTTATAAACTGGCATTTTAGTTGTACTAGTTACTATGACTAACCAATTTAACTAAGGTGAAGATCATGGCTAACAACACATCATTTTCTAACAATACCAAACTAATTTCACTACCTAGTGACTTTTCTGGTCTAGCCGTTGATGGCTTTAAAGATCAGTTTGAAGAAGTTGCACACGGCAAACAGCAAAGTGTGGTACTCGATTTTAGCTCTACTACATTTATTGATTCATCTGGCATTGGTGCCATGGTGTTCCTATACAAACGGATTGAGAAAAAAGGGCAAAAACTATCACTGCTTAATGTGTCTGGGCAACCACACAAATTAATGAGTCTATTAAGAGTTGATAAGACGATTCCATTTATCGAACAAGCTGATATCGCGTGAGGTGATTTATGAAGCACATACTATTTACAATCATTTTGCTAACGCTTGGTGGATGTGCTTCTTGGCCTGATGAGGGGCAAGGAGGCTGGGCTGAAAAATATCAAAATTATCCGCTTACTGATGAACAACACGAGATGATTTACGACACACAAGAAACCGTGGTGCTAAGCGAATTTGAACATCATGTTTTAAAGTTAGATTTATTAAAAGCACAAGGGATACAGCAATGTATGCCAGCGCAATTGCTAAAAGCACAAATATACGAAAACCGTATAAGACGCCTAATAGCAGCGCAAATGTGGTCTGATGCTGAGCATGATTTACTTATTCACTATCACGGTTTAAATCAGCTTGCGAAGCACTTTGAAACTGTTAATGCGATGAGCCAATGTGCAGGCGTTACTGATACTGAAAAAAACATGACAGCATCACTTAAAGACCAGATCACTGAGCTTTTAAATAGTGATAACCAGTTTTCGTTAAATGATTTTCAGGTTACTCCTAAATACATCACACGTTTAGCACAAGCGGCTGACTTAATTAAACAAGTTGATGAGGTTAACTTACTGCTTGTTGGTCATGCTGACATTAGTGGTCAGCAACAAAACAACTATGAGTTAGCACTTAAGCGTGCCGAAACAGTAAAACACTGGCTAGGTATTTATGGTGTAAACCCAGCAACAATAACAACCTTAACGCAAGGTAGTCTAACACCGTACAGCGACGAACCTGACTCACGCTCAAAACGTCATTCAGATAGACGAGTAGAGGCAATTATTATCGACATGAGTGACGATAAAGCCACTAAACAAAAACATGCATTATCCAGCTGGACCAAAATCTTAAATGGTCCTAAGGAGCAATAACATGAAACAGTTAATCTTACTTTGCTTACTTATAATCGCGTTACCTACTTTCGCAGAAGAGATTGAAGTCGGTAATAAACTTTACTTATACCTACCAGGCGAAGCTGAATTTAGCGAACCGTTTGAAGTTGATAAAGAAGGTGCTATTACCTTACCAGAGCTAGGTCGTTTTAAAGTAGCAGGCTTACAGCTAGATGATGTGCAAAGCCAGCTACGCACAGCATTAAGTGAAATGTATGTGGCGATGGATGACTTTTATGTCGAAATTCATTCACGAGATATTTTTATCAATGTTATGGGCTATGTGAACGACCCATCACAAGTAAGTATTCCTAAAGATGGCAACATTCAAATGGTCATCGCCCGTGCAGGCGGCTTAAAACCAGGCGCTCAACTAGACCGTTTACAAATTCGCCGTGGCACCGAGATGATTGAGTTTAACTATAAAGCCTACTTAGACTCAGGCAACATTGATTTATTACCTGCATTACAAAGCGCTGACACGGTCTTTGTGCCTGTGTCTCCGCTGTTAGGTAACGTACAAATTGACTTTGATGCACAAACCTTAAGTGCATCAGGTGATGCAAGTGATAACAGTGCTATTACTTTGCTTGGCGAGGTGCACAATCCTGGTAGCTTTTCATTTAAAGAAAACATGAGTGTACTTGATGCGCTAATGCGTGCTGAGGGTGTAACCCGCTATGCAGATGTAACCAAAATTCGCGTTATCGTTGATAAAACCCCAGTCGTGTTCGATTTAAAAGCATATTTAGATAAACCTAATAACGACACTATGCCAGAGCTAAAAGCGGGTTCTACTATTTATGTGCCTATCATGGTTGATGATGTAAATACCACTTCAAGAACAGTTTATATCATGGGCGAAGTACAAAAGCCGGGCGCTTATGAAGCAGGCGAAAGCACCAGCTTTTTAGATATTCTGGCTAATGCAGGTGGCCCAACCCGTTTTGCAGAAACTCGTCAGATTAAAATCTTAACTCCAGCAGGAGAAAGCATCTTATTTGACTTACAAGGTTATAGCGAAGGCATAGTTACAGTAAAAGTGCCAAGCCTTAACCCTGGCGATGTGATTTTTGTACCAGAGAAAACCGATCAAAACGAAAAAAGCTGGTTAAAAGTACCCCCAAAACGTGCCATCAAAATTATCGGAGCCATTTTATCTCCGGGTCGTTATGAGTGGAGCCCTGAAATGGACTTTACCGATTTACTTGCGCATGCCGGCGGCCCAACTAAAGGTGCCAATATCAATGATATTAAAATTGTAAGAAACGGTGAGGTGACCAAACGTTTCGATTTAGAGCAATACACTATTAATGATTCGGGCAAATATGAACTGCCAAATTTAATGGCTGGCGATACCATTATTGTTGAAGAGTTACCAGTTGACCCTGCAGACAATAAGTCTCAATGGATCCGTCAAGAATCAAGCAAGTCTATTTACATTATGGGGCAAGTGGGCTCACCAGGTCGCTATGCATTTAATACTAATATGCACTTTATCGACATTTTAGCCGCTGCTGATGGCCCTACAGATAACGCTGACTTACGCAATATTCGTATTACTCATCGTAACGGCAATACAGCAAGAGTCAGCAAATTAAACCTTGCACTGTATTTTGAAACCGGTGATGAAACTTTATTTCCACACGTTTTACCGGGCGATACCATCTATATCCCAGAAAAAGATAAAGACTGGTTACGTACGCCAAAAGAGCAAGTAGTTCGCATCATGGGCGCAGTTGAAAAGCCTGGTCGTTATAGCTTTGATGACACTATGACTGTACTTGATGTACTTGCAGAAGCGGGCGGCCCATCAAGCTCAGCGCTTATCGACAAAATCGTGGTGGTAAATCATTCATGCTGTAAAGAGCAGTCTCGTGTATTTGATTTAGAAGAGTTCGTTAAAAACCCTAACTCAGCGTATATCCCTGTGTTACGTGCTGGCGATACCCTGTATGTACCAGACAAAGGCCAAGATTTAATGAGCCAGTTTAAATCAAACTTCTTAGATTTTATTACTGTTGTAGCTTTAGTGGTGGGCTTATGAAACTAATACCAGCGCAATACCAAGAACTTGAAGCCGTGTGTAACGAAATAGATAACAGTAAAGCCCGTTGTATCTGCTTTATTTCGTTAACCGGCAACGAAGGCTCTACATCACTTTGTGCGAGTGTTGCACAGCGCTTAAGTTTGCAAGCCGCCAAAGTACTTATAATCGACTTAAATCCGTTAAATCCATTTAAGTTTGATGAACCAAAAAAACCAGAATCTTGGTGCTTCAGCGATATTTCGTGTCAGCTGAATATCATCAATACTGAACAGGTAGACCTGCTCACCATGGCGCATCTTAAAGAGCTTGAATCGGTGAAAAACAAAAGCGTACTAAATGATGCAATAGAACGCATAAAACAAGAATATGACTATATATTTTTAGATATGAGCCCAGCTCTTAAATGTAATCGGGGCAATGTACCGCTGCATGCGCTTAGTTTATGTACCGAACTGACATTTTTAACGGTATCGCTTGGTTATAACGACGAAGAAGCTCTATGTCACGGTATGGCAAATCTTGAACACGCAGGCGTCAATAACGTAAAGATTGTTGTTGCGCAGCATCAGTTTGCTCCATTGGGTAGCCGCATCGTGAAAACGCTCAAAGCGTTTCAACCAAAATGGCCTAAACTCACAGAGTACTTATTAAACAAAGTTATTAAACAGCGCTGGTTGTTTTTACCTTATTGAGAACCTGTATGGACTGCTTATATCAAAAATCATTTAGTCTAGATTGGCCCACAGTCAGTGAGATTCGCCATATTTTAAAACATGTTTTGACGGCGATCAGTGTTAAAAATCAAGATATAGATGCAGCAGGGTTAGTAGCAACCGAATACCTAACTAATCTGTTACGCCATAGCCAAGAAACGTCAATGCATGTGCAGTTTGCTATGCATAAACTGCCCGATAAACAGCTGCTAATTGAATTTAAAGACAGTATGCCAAGCTATGATTTATTTAATCAACAACCATCAGGGTGGCAATTAGACAGTGGTGAATTAGTTGAAGGGGGTATGGGGGTGGCGCTTATAAAGCATTACTTTCCAAACGCTTGTTATAAAACTGTTGGCCAACAGAATACATTTTCTTTTTGTTTAACCAATATCGATAAACGACCTACGCTTATCTACATAGACGATGATAAAGCACAACTTGCTTTACTGAATGCTTATTTATCTGAGCATTTTCAGGTTATTTGCTGTGAGGATAGTGAATCGGGTTGGCAAGAAATTCTCACCTCTGGGGCAACAATTTTATTGCTTGATCATAAACTTAAAAATGGCACAAGTGAGCCTTTACTTAAAAAGCTTAATCAATCTAACCTAAAAACTAATTTATCTGTGGTTATGCTGACAGGTGATGACAGTGAAGAACTTATAAAACGTATAAACCTATTAGGGGTTGATGATTATTTAGTAAAACCCGTAAGCAAAACTCGGTTATTACAAAGTATTGAGCGCATTGTTCATCGTTTTTCTGCATTAAAGTATTTAATTAACGAAGAGCGCATGCAAACAAGGCAAAAAATAGGGGAGTTTAATGCCTATAATTTTGGCTCCATTATCAGCCAAAATGGCGGAGATTTTTGTATGTATCCCCACCAGCAGCAAGCACCTGTGATCATTGGCGATATGATGGGGCACGGTATAACAGCACTAAAAGAAAGTTTTGCCATAAAGGGCTTTTTAAGTGGCTGTTTAGCGACAGAAATACCAATAAGAAATGTTTTAACAACCTTGAACCAAGCCCTTTATGAACAGCGGTTATGTAAAACTAGTTTAGTCACTTTACTAATAAGTTTTATTGAAAATAACACACTTCACTGGTTTAACGCAGGTCATCCAGCCCCCTGTGTGATAACCAAAAATGGTAAATTGATCCAGCTAAGCGGCACTGATCCCTTGCTTGGCCTTAGTGATGATCATGTTTATCAACATTATAGTTATGACTTAAATGACGTTGAACACATTTTATTATTCACCGATGGTTGGCTTGATAATCAGCAATTAAGCGATGTAGACCAAATTATTACTAAATTAACTGACGAAAATGTGCAAAGTGAAGAGTTTGCTTATGCACTTTGGCAGGCAAGCCAAGTTGAGTTAACTGCTGAAATAGACGATGCCTCGTTAATTGTGATCAATAAACACTAAAGTTTGAGTTTACAAACCGGTCAAATACGCACTAAGCTACTAATAAGGAACTGTTAAATAATCACTTTATCTCAGCAAAAAAACGATAATAAAGGAAGTCTGTAATGCCACCTAAAATACTCATTGTTGAAGATACAGAATCGCTAGCGCTGATGTACCAATCATATTTGATCCCAACCGGGGTCGAAACACGCATTGCCTACAATGGTGAACAAGCCGTCGTTGCTCTGCAGGAGTTTGAGCCTGATTTAGTGATTTTAGATGTTATGTTGCCAGATATGAACGGGCTAGATATATTATCCTCTTTAGACCCTGACTCAGCTCCACAAGTGATTGTTTTAACAGGGCATGCCACTAAAGAAATGGCAATCAAAGCCATTAAACTCGGTGCCAGTGACTTTCTAGAAAAACCAATCGAAGCAGATCGTTTTCGCATTACAGTAAACAACGCATTAAAACTTAAAGATTTAAAACAAACAGTCAAAAGCTATCAAACAACTTACGAGAACGGTAAATACTATGATTTGATTGGTAGCTCATCAGAAATGCAATCTGTTTACCAAATCATAAAATCAGCATCGGCAAGTAAAGCCACAGTGTTTATTACTGGTGAAAGTGGTACCGGTAAAGAACTGTGCGCCCGTGCGGTACATTTAGCGTCACCGCGTGCGAATAAACCCTTTGTAGCCCTTAACTGTGCAGCAATACCAAAAGATCTAATCGAAAGTGAAATATTCGGTCACTTAAAAGGGGCGTTCACTGGCGCGATTGCCAATCGTGAAGGGGCGGCTGGCCAAGCTGATGGTGGTACGTTGTTTTTAGATGAACTATGTGAAATGGACATCAACTTACAAAGTAAGCTACTGCGCTTTATTCAAACCGGTTGTTACCAGCAGGTAGGCAGCGAAAAAGAAGTTAAAGTAGATGTGCGCTTTGTGTGCGCCACCAACCGCGACCCATTATTAGAAGTGCAAGAAGGCCGTTTTCGTGAAGACTTATATTATCGCCTACATGTTATCCCTATTGCCTTACCACCGTTGAATCAGCGTGGCAAAGATGTGATCGAAATTGCCGATGCATTATTTAAAAAAATAAGTAAAGAAGAAGGCCGTGCATACAAAGGCATGTCAGAAGGCGTTAAAAATCTATTTTTGAGCTATGGCTGGCCTGGTAATGTTCGCCAATTAGAAAACACCATACGTAACATTCTTGTTTTGCATGATGAATCTTACATTGAAGCGAGTATGATACCAGCACTACCAAACGCACAAAATCAATCACAACCAGTAGCAGCAACTGTTAATACTGTAGCCTCGGAGGTGATGCCGTCACAAAGCTTTACATCGCCATCAACTGAAGCCACTCCTGTTATCAGCGAAGTTGCAACAGCATTTTCTCAAGCCGATATTGAACCGCTTTGGTTGGTAGAAAAACGTTATATTGAGCAAGCCATTGATGCTTGTGATAACAATATTCCTAAAGCTGCAGCTCTTTTGGATGTGAGTCCATCTACGATTTATCGTAAAATTAAAAGCTGGGAAGAGATGCAAGTAAGCTAGAGCTATAGACTCTATCTAGCTGCTTAAATTGCTGCTCTCCAGAAAAACGTTGTTTAACAAGTCTTTGTGCATTGCCTAGCATGTAGCTTCTTTGATCAACACTCAACATAATTACGTTGTTCAGCTGTTTATGCAAAGCATCGCTTGTACTTTCAGTCATCATTAACCCATTTGATAGGTGATTAATTATCTGAGGTAACTGACCAACAGGCGATGCAATAACGAGTACCCCGTGTGCCATTGCTTCTAGTGCCACCATAGGTAGACCTTCAGCCCGAGAGCAGATCACCAATACATCGAGTTGTTGCCATATTTGTTGTTGCTCACACTGTCCATGATAACTCACCGCTGACATATCAAGCTCATTGAGCATAGGGCCATCACCAAACATATGAAATTTTAAGTTTGCCGTGTTGAATCGCTTGGCTGTTTCAATAAAAATGTCAGGGCCTTTTTCATGGGATAAACGACCAACAAATCCGACGTTTAATTGATCATTATTTTTTAGACCTAATACTTTAGTAGATTCATTTACCTGAATAAAATTTTCAAGTAATTCAGCATTGTAAAGCTCTTCGGTGAGTTTGCTAGACACAGCAAAGTTAAGTGAAAAGTAACTTAGTAGTTTGTCGAGCTTATTGTAAAAATAAACCTTACCCGTGCCTGCTTCACCGGCATGATAGGTTGAAATACAAGGGCGGTTTTGCCAGCGACACACTAACTTGCCCATGATACTTGCCTTGTACCCATGGGTATGGAGTAACGCTGAGCGAGGAAACATTTTTAGTATTTCGTTCAAGCTTTTTAAATTTCCGCCAGCAAAACCGAAAGTGATATTTGCATTTTCTAAGCGATTATATAATTCACGGTTATTATGATCTTGATAAAATAGTACCGAGCTCATAATATTATATCGTTCTAACAGCTTACTCATGGCAATCAAATGGCTTTCGATGCCACCAATTAAGCTTGAATCTACGAATAAAATAACACTATATTTCATATTCACTCCAAGGTGAGACCATGATAGATACTGCGACCTATACGCAATTACAACAGGATGTTGGTGACGACCTAGCAAAACAACTTTTGCAGGTATATATCACTGAGTCCCGCCAAATCGTTGCTGATCTTGCTGACGCAACGAAACAGTCTGAAATCGAAATAAATGCCCATAGTTTAAAAAGCAGTAGCCGTAGTTACGGGGCATTAGCCGTAGGCGGCCTTGCAGAACAAATTGAGCAAAAAGCGAAGGCATCACAATTTGACGATGAACTACAAAGCTTAATAGCCTTACTGCAAGACCAATTTGCACAAACGCTAACTCACGCGCAAAGTTTGATTGCTACTGACTAGTTCCTCAGCTTCTAGGCTTAACGGCATTTTTAATATTTCGCCAAATACATTACTTAGCTGCTCAATGTCGTGCTGCTGGTTTGGCGATTTAACAACATCGTCAAAGTGAGACACAATTTCACTAAGCGCATCTAAAGAGATACTCATGTCACAAAACCGGTAACCAAGCATGCCTTCGAGCCAATCAACCGGTTTCATATCGAGCGATTTAATTACGCTGGCTTCTTTGGCAATATTTTCGATAAACAATCGGCATGCTGATGTTTGTTGAACCGCTTTAGCTATGTCTTCAACTAACATGGCAGGCATTACACTGGTAATTAAACTTCCAGGGCCAATTATTAGCATATCGGCGTTTTCAATAGCTTGAACCACACCAGGAGCAGCATTCACATCTTGTGAGAGCGTTAAATAGTCTGGGAGCTCTTCTTGTGAATCAATATCGCATTCACCAAATACTTTTATGCCTGATGACATAACAGCTAGTAAATCGGTCGGCTCGTCTGACATGGGTAGAATCGTTTCTGAATTACCCAACATGGCATTGAACCATGCAACCGCTTGAGTTGCTGAGTTAGTTTGTTGGGTTAAGCTTAATAAGGCTAAATTACCAAGGCTGTGGCCATTGAGTTCACCCCCATCAAAACGGTGGTGAAAAACTTGGTGGATTAATGAGTCACTATCAGCTAATTGCAAACAACAACGTCTAATATCACCAAGGGCAACTACATCTTGGCTTTGACGTAATTTACCTGTGCTGCCGCCGTTGTCTGTGGTTGCAACGATAGCTGTCAGTTCGGCGCAGTGAGGTCTAATTGCACTTAACATATGGGATAAACCGTGTCCGCCGCCTATGCATACTATTTTCATAACTGTCACCTTGGTTAAACTTGATTAATATTTAGTTAGCATGGCCCGTACCAAGTGTTCGGATTTATATAACACAATGAAATTTAAATAATTTATTTTGATATTTTTATGGCTAAACTGAGAACTGTTTTCTATATTTGCAATATGCGATGCAATATTAACTAGGAATGGCAATGGCAGAGTTAAACTTAGAGCAATTACAACTTGAGCTAACAGCATTTCATGGCATAAATGATAGCCGTGCATTAAAAGCTCAACTTGAAAAAGTGCTTCTGCCATATTTTTCGTTTAAAGAGTTTTGTTTAATAAATTTCGAAGATTCAAAAGCATCCCTCGAAATGCGTACTATTAAGTACATTGAATTTGACGAAACAATATTAAAGTCAAAGATACAACAAGCGCAGTCACAGTGGTTATTTAATGAAGATAACTCACTGTTTTATAGTAATGAGTTCGTAAATAACCTAATTTTTCATGTTGATATCTCTGAACACACAACGCAGTGCTTGGTCTTTTTCGATATAAAAGAGCAGGCTAGTTTTAATGATAAATCACAAACCGCAATCAAAATCTTATTACAGCAAGTAGCGGTTCAATTAGCTGCGCAAACAAGGCTTAACCGGCAAAAGTTTCACTCAACCTCTTTACTAACAAGACTAGGCGAGTTATCTGAGTTATTTAGAGACTTTGCCAGCGAATGGTTTTGGCGTACTAATAAAGATGAGCACTTTATTAATGTTTTAACTACCGCCAGCCACAGTAACTTATACAAACGTCATTTTTTACATAAAAATTTTGATGCCATCATCACTGAGCAGGAACAAAATCAGTTAAAAAAGTGGTCGCACTTTAAACACTTGCTGGCTGAGCATGCCGAGTTTTTAGATTTTGAATTTGAAGTTAATTCGTCGCCTCCGGCCTGGGTCTCTTTAAGTGGTAAGCCACAATTTGATTCAAGCGGGAAATTTCGCGGCTATTTAGGTATTGCCAAAGATATCACTGTCAATAAAGACCGCGAGCAAGCACTACAATTAGCAAAAGAAAAAGCAGAAGAAGCAAACCAAGCAAAGTCTCAGTTTTTAACGGTGATGTCTCATGAGATCAGAACACCTATGAACGCCATTGTAGGCATGTTGGAGTTGTTAGCCGATTCAGAACTTAATGACAAGCAAACACGTTGGCTCGATTACGCAAACTCAAGCGCTGACTTATTACTTGATTTGATCAGTGATGTACTGGATTTTTCAAAAATTGAAAGTGGCTCGATGGAGCTTGATGTTAAAGCGACAGATATAAATGCGCTGGTTAAAAATATTACTGCACAGTTTCAAGAAACCACTCAAGGCTCTAATGTCTTGTTTACCACAGAGATAAGCGATGGCTTACCCAACAAAATTAATATTGATGGGGTTCGGGTCGGGCAAATTCTGTTTAATATTTTAGATAATGCCTTTAAGTTTACCAAAGTAGGCACCGTCAATTTCAGAGCAGATTTTAATGATACCCATTTGTTATTTGAGATAGCAGATACTGGGCAGGGAATCTCTCAATCTCAAATAGCCAGCATTTACGATGCCTTTAAACAGCATGATTATGGTGTAAATCGACAAGTTGAAGGGATTGGCCTTGGACTTAGCATTACCAAAAGCCTAGTTGATTTAATGAAAGGCGAGATTAGAGTAGCTAGTGCAATCAATATTGGTACTAAATTTAATATTTACATACCATACTCTATCGTCGCCGATGATCAGCAATCAATAGAGCATGAACAAACTCTTGAGCCCATGGCTATTCTTGTTACTGAAGATAACAAAACCAACCAAGTGCTAATCAAAACCTTTTTAGAAAAGCTCAATCACCATGTCACCCTTGCAGATAATGGCCAGCAAGCAATTGATAAAGTACAACAGCAAAACTTCGATTTAGTTTTAATGGATATGATGATGCCAGTGATGGATGGTATTACAGCAACTAAATACATGCGTGAAGAATTAAAAATGACTTTACCCATTGTCGCCTTAACAGCCAATGCATCTCATCAAGATAAAGCCACTTGCTTAGAAGCAGGAATGAACAAAGTGCTGACAAAACCCATTCGCTTTCATGATCTAAACCGCGCACTGCGTATTTTGTTTAGCCAATAAAAAAGCCCCAAATGGGGCTTTTAAAATGAAACTCGACTTTACAACACCATTGCCGCAACCCAGCCAGCAACAAGTAGCGGAATATTAAAATGGATGAAAGTAGGTACTACTGAATCCCAAATATGGTCGTGTTGACCATCTGCATTTAGGCCAGATGTTGGGCCAAGTGTTGAGTCAGAGGCAGGGGAGCCTGCATCACCTAGCGCTCCAGCAGTACCAACCAGTGCTGCAGTAGCCATAACAGAAAAGTTTAATTCCATACAAAGTGGTACAAACAGGGTGGCTATAATTGGCACTGTCGAAAACGAGCTACCAATGCCCATGGTGATCAATAAGCCAACGAGTAAAATTAATGCTGCGGCAAGTGGCTTGTTACCTTCAATCATTCCTGCAGCAGAGCTAACTAATGAAGCAACATCACCGGTTGCTTTCATCACCGAAGCAAAGCCTTGCGCAGAAATCATAATAAAGCCAATCATCGCCATCATAGCAATACCTTTGCTAAATACATCGCCGTTTTGCTCAAGCTTTACAACACCAAATAAGGTAAATATAGCTACCCCAACAAGACCACCTAGGATCATAGAGCCGCTAATATTTTGTGCCACTAATGAACAAAGTACGGCGGTAATTCCCACTGCTAACACCTTTTTAGGCTGCTCAATGACAACCTCTTGCTGTTGCTCTGTTAGGCTGTGAGACTCGTAACTACGGCGTTTTCGATAAGATATAAACACCGCAACCAATAAACCAAATGACATCCCAATGGCTGGAATGATCATTGCAATCGGCACTTGAGTATTAACAATCTCTAGGCCATTTTCAGTGAGGTTCTTGTGTAGTATCGAGTATAAGTAAATGCCACCAAAACCATAAGGTAGCACCATGTAAGAGGTGGCTAAGCCGAAGGTTAAGATACACGCAATTGCTCGTCTATCAAGGCGTAACTTGTTAAACACCACAAGTAGAGGCGGAATTAGAATTGGGATAAAAGCTATATGTACGGGTATCAAATTTTGCGACGAGATCGCACACAGCAAAATAATACTCAATATAAGATAACTAAGCGTCGTTTCGCCTTTATGGCTATTCTCGTTTACTTGCTTTAGTAACTTAGACGCTAAAATACGTGTTAAACCTGACTTAGAAATAGCCACCGCAAATGCACCTAACATCGCATAGCTAAGTGCTATTTCAGCGCCGCCCGATAAGCCATCATTAAATGCATTAACGGTTTGTGATAAACCAAGGCCTGCGGTCAAACCCGCAATAATTGCGCTTACCGTCATCGCCACAATGACATTAATTCGACAAAGTGTCAGGATCAGCATCAACATAACACCGACAATTACTGCATTCATATTGTTCTCTATTTGGCTGTTTTGAGAGAGTTTAACAGAACTCGTACGCGGTTTTTGCGATTTTGGTTATATGATTGCTGTTGGTAACGTACTTCGATGATTATTTGCTCAAACTCACATAAATATGCCTCTGTTCTAGGCTTTTGCTGTTTAATTAAAGCAATATTTTGTAGTGGCGTGTTGGTATCAAGTGGCTCAATGCCTTGCTTTTTTGCCCACAGGTAAAGCTTAGTGATGTCATTAACCAGCGGCTCTCTACTTCGAATAGGGCGTTTGTTATATAAGAAATAGCCAGTAAAGCTCACTAATAATGTGCCTAACACAATTAAAGGCGTTAGCCATGCTGACTTATTACCAAACAGTGAATCAAATAAATTTTGTTGTGATTCTTGGTCAAACGTAAGCACCCAGTTAGTCCATTTATAGTCGAGCTCTTCAAGATGAATTCTAAGCCAGTTTATTGCTTTAAAATGACTCCAGCGCTTTAGACCAAAGTTAAGATTGTCGTTAAAGCTTTCGTTTAAATCACCCAGTTGTGATAACGAACCGTTTAAACGCTCAGGAGCAACAACAGCGGTAGCATCAAAAATATGCCATTTTTCATCAAAGAACACTTCGACCCATGCATGGGCATCGTATTGATAAATGTTAAGCGTAGCGGCTTTAGTTTGCTCTCCACCTAAATAACCCGACACAACACGGGCAGGGTAGCCGGCAACACGAAACATAAATGCAGCGGTGCTGGCATAGTGACCACAAAAGCCACGTTTGGTATCAAACACGAACTGGTCTAGCGTATTATCACCATACATGGGTGTAGGTGTTAATGTGTAAGCAAACTGCTGCTGATTAAAGTAATCAAGTAGCGCGTTAAAGTAAGCTTGCGCATTTTCATGATCAGCAGCCAGCTGATTTGCCAGTGCCGTTGTTTGTGGATTAGTTGTTTTCGGTAAGCGGGTATATAAGCGTTTTTCAAAGTCATTTAGACTCAGCATAGCCTCACTACTGGTTACCGCGTATTTAATGTTTTTGTTTAAGTTACCTTTGCGCTTTAACAAACCATTGTAGGTTGAGTGCACATCAGAATTAGCACTTTGCGCAAAGCCAAGCCCAAACAACCAGTTTGATGATGAGGGCTCTGCAATAACCTGATAATTAACGCTATTACTTTGAGTAATTGTACGGCGAATTGGGTTAAATTGTTGAGACTTCAAAATGTCCGATATTAACCATTCACTGCCATTAAACTCATCATGAATAAGGCTGCGCCAGTAATAGGGGGCTTGTAAGGTTTGCCCTAGCTGTTGCTCTACCCGAAAAACCAAGTCATCTGACTCAGCTAATTTCGCAATAGAAAAGGGGTTAACTTGCTCTGATAAACCCGTTTTAGCAAGCTTTGGCCCCGGTAGCTGCCAAAACGCTGGAATTTTAGGTAAAAATAAAATCAAAAACGCCGCTATGGGTAAGGCTAGTAGTATGGTTTTAAAACTTTGTTTGTTAGCGGCCTTAAAGCTTTGCGGGCTAGTTAAATAGCCAAGTACCGCGAAGTTAACAATATAAAGTACACTGACTACCAAGGTTTCAAATAACCCTTGATGAAACAAATACACCGTTGAAAGGTTAAAAAACACCAGTAAACACACAGTTTGATACTGTTTAACAGTTTTCGCTTGTAGCAATTTAAAGCTGCTAGCAAGTAGCATCATGGATACAAATAGCTTGACCGTATCGCTCACGCCAACCAGAACAAATAAAGCAACTAAGCAAACCGCAGCCAAAATATTCGCCACCAATCCATTTAGTTTTTTATAAAACTTACCTAAAAACAAGTTTAAAAAGCTTAGGCCCGCCAATATGGCAAAGAATGGAGTAGGTACTTCAGTAAACAAAAAGCCACTGGTAACAATAAACAGCAGTGATAAAACGGTATTTATAAGCGGTGTATTCATAATTAAAACTCCGCTAATGCTTGCAAGCAGGCTTTTTGATGGTTGACCCCTTGGCCTTTCGCTATGGGTTTATTGGGTAAGGTTAACGAAAACGCCATTTGTTGGTCGGTTAATTGGTTCACCAAAAAACATAACTGGCTTAATCTATGCTCATTATTGCCACTCAACATATTGAAATTAAGCGCTAATTCCTGTGATGCGTCACTGGTAAATTCTTTCGTTAATAGTTGCTGAGTTTTAGCGTAGTGTTTCCACGATACCTTATTAAGCGCTGTTCCTTTCACAAAAGGGGTAAGCTGATAAAAGTCATCATTACCGGCTTTAACTTGTGCGTTATCGCCATCGTGTTCGTCATTGTCATGGAGCTGAGTATCAAGCTTTTCAGCGGCGATAGGTTGTGGGTAAACATAAACCGTATCTGTTGGCTCTATATAACTCCACACAGACACCAAACCAAATGGAAAGTGGCTAATGATTTTTATTCTATCAAAGCTATATGCACCACGTTCACTGCATTTTAGCGCTATTTCAACGGTCTTTTTCTCTTTACTTTGCAGTGACACAGTTTCAGATTTAAAGTTGTCATTAATAAGTTTTATAAGTTCACAGTATGATTGTGCTTGAATTTGAAAACGCGCAATAGGGGCTTTTGGCGCATAACTTTCGTTTACTGACTGGTATTTAACCGACAAACCTCTCACATTTTTATAGCCGGTGAGTATCGCAAACACCAAAACAACCACCATTAAATACGCCATGGCTAAAATCAGGTTGTTTTGATAGTTAATGCCCATTACAAAGTTTAGTAAGGCAATTAGTAAAAACTGCCCACCAAGTTTTGAGGGTAATACATAAATCGTTTTATGTTGAAGCTCAATTTCGTTCATTTTATGCTTGTTTTTTAATAACTTATTAAAAACAGACTGACGAAATTGATCAATAAAAGCAGGGCGCTTAAACATGTTCTATAAGCTTACAGGCACATGTTTAAGTGTATAGCCGCTGTCATCAGCGTTTAATCCAAGCCTGTGATCAGTCACACTAGGAAAAACAGCTTGTACATCTTCAGGCATTACAAAATCACGACCTTCAATATACGCCCATGACTTTGCAGCTCGGGCAAGCGCAATGCTGGCTCTTGGAGATAGTGGGTTTACAAAATGGTTATCTTGGCGAGTAAACGCAACTAGCTCAAGGATATAATCAACCACCGAGTTGCTGATCGTTACTTTGTTAATTTCTTTTTGAATAACAGAAAGTTGCTCAGGATTAATACGAACAGGCAAGTCGTCATAATTACGATTGTTTAGGCCTAAAATGAGGTTTTTCTCAGCTTGTTTATCAGGAAAACCTAAACTAATACGCATGAAAAAGCGGTCTAATTGTGACTCTGGTAACGGGTAAGTGCCAGATTGATGCACAGGATTTTGCGTAGCAATCACAAAAAATGGCGATGGTAGGGCGTGTTTAACCGAATCTACCGTCACTTGTTTTTCTTCCATAGCTTCTAATAGCGCACTTTGTGTTTTAGGGCCGGCACGATTAATTTCATCACCTAAAACAACTTGGCTAAATACTGGGCCTTGATGAAATGAAAAACTATGTTCTTTAGCATCAAAAATGTTTGTACCAAGAATGTCAGAAGGTAATAAATCGCTAGTGAATTGAATGCGTTGATATGACAAGCCAAGAACTGCGGCAAGTGCATGAGATAAAGTGGTTTTTCCCATGCCTGGTAAATCTTCAATTAACAGGTGGCCTTCACTAAATAAACACGTAAGGGCGAGTTTGATTTGTTGTTGTTTACCAAAAATAACCGTTGATAAGTCATCTATAATGAGTTGGATTGTCGAATTCATAAACTACTTAGTTTGTTATGGTTTCCATCAATTCTAGACGTTTCATAACAGAGTCGACTTTTTTTGCGTTGAATGGTTTAGCGATAAAACCTTTAGCACCTAATTCCCAGGTGTTTTGCACATTCTCAAGACTATTGTGGCCAGAGCACATAACAACATGAGTATGAGGATGGCGGTCATTTAAGTATTCAAGAATATCCGTACCGTCAGTATTAGGTAGTTCAATATCAAGAAAGATAACGTTAGGCGACTTTTCTTCAATAACGGTTTTAGCTGATTCAAAATCTCGACTTTCTAAAATATCGTCAAAACCAAGACCAGTTAAAATTTGATTTAGATAGTCGCGGATATCTTGCATATCATCGATTATCAAAATAGGTTCTAACGGCTTCACAAATTCCATATCGTTTACATCTTATCGTTACATCTCAAGTTGATAGTTTTAATATAAGTCATGAGATAACTAAGCTCAAGAAACAAGCACTAATAAAATGAATAATATGATAAAACACTACCAAAATGTCCGATACCGTCTAGTATTGGACTTAACATGCACAGAGAATAGGTGTAGATATGTATAGATACTTTACTTCCTATAATTTATATTATGTTAAATAACGTATTTATCTTTATAATCAGGTTCATTGGTCGTTAGATTTTAAGGTTTTTTAGCCCCTTTTTTACTTAATTTGGGCTTTCACGAATTTTTAGCCTTTTATGAGGTTCTCATTTTTACTTTGTAAATTTTCAAGCAAACTTACTTCATTCCAATAAGCCCACAACGGTGACTTTTTACTAACCTAGATTTGATATGTCTTACTTGTACGGCTCCCCAAAAATATAAAATCAATTTTGTTTTCACTGCCCGTAACCGTTATGGCTTTAAGTTCATTAACTATGATTGATTTCTACAACAGCTGCTCGTTATAACGAAAGCCATGTAGATGCCCTACAAGCTCAAATTGAACACCTTTATGATTTAGTTGAAGCCAGTGAAACCCTTAAAATCATTGGTAATGACTTAATCAAAATGAGTGATCAGCTTGCTTTAAAAGATATTGTGTTAAAGTATGGAGATAAGAAAACTGCATAAGATTTATTATGGCCGTTTTTAACGGTCATAATACTAAAAGGAATTATATGAAAAAAGAAATACCAAGAACTGAATTAATAAGAGGAAAACTCCCTGTCTTTTCGAGGCAAACAGCCTTTTCAGAACTTAATGACAAACATTCAGGGTATCGAAAATCAATGATATCGATGGCGATATTCTCATTACTTATCAACTTTTCTGGTATAAGAATCACAAAATCAGAGTTTGGAATTATCGGCGGCACAATATCGAATCCTGATATTATCCCACTCTTTTTGTTTATTATTTGTTGCTACTTAACAGTTTTGTTCGCTGCATATACCTCTTGTAGGCATAGCTTCTATGGCTTAAGTACAAAAAACTATATAAAAAGCACATTTTTTCGAGAGCTTGGTGAGGCAAGATTAACAGAACAACTATTTATATACCTCAAACAAAATATTCCAAATTTAGTTGATATCTACATTCCTGACTCACAAGGTGACCATCGAACAATTACATTCAAGCTCTTTTTCAAAAAATATCTAACTGGAGATGTTCAAAATAAGATTATTGAAACAGCGAAAACATATGGATTTGAAGTTACCTGTAGCAAAAAGCCACATAATACGATTACTGCGTATAGTGGTTATGAAGACGTAGTTGACCAATATTTTAACTGGACTTTTATCCCTTCTGTTGATGATGAAACTTTTATCGAAAACTACTACAAACCTCTTAGACTAAAAGACATTAGTAACTTTATAGAAATTAGGCTCCCTTTATATTTTTCAATTGCAGCTATTTATAGCTACGCCTTACAATTTGATTCTTTGATGGAATTTATTTCTTAGGATATTAAAAAGCCCACGAAATTGCGGGCTTTTTAGGTTTAAACCTTTAGAAGAAAGATTAATCTACTTTAAAGCTTCAGATAATGCATTAACTATTTCATCATAAGATTATTTTCTGACTTACTTGCCAAATGCCTTGCAGTAGCTAAACATACTCGTTTTATAAATGCTTCAGTTAGCAGTTTGGCTGATAAATATTTACCTAATGTCGCTATCATGATTTACCCTGTAGTTTCGTTATATCTTCACCGTGTTTTCAATTACATGCTTAATCCAAGTTATGTCTGTTATCAATGCGGCAACGAAGGCGATCTCGCCTCCAATTTGCACAATTACAATGAAAAGTAAGCTTATTGAGTTTGCATCGACTGTCATGCCCTACCCTTACCTTAAGATATTAAGAGAAATAAACTAATGCGCCCTTTATCTCAGTCCGATTGAATAAACATTAATCTTTAGTGTAATATCTCAAAGTCACCAGCGACAACACAGCCTATTCAAGTTTCTTTGTAGAGGTAGACGACATCGAATCCGGGCGCTTCACAGTACTAAATTGGGAAAAATGGTAACGTAGAAGTTGACCTATCTCCAATTCTAAAGTTATTAAAAAAATAAGTCATTCTGCAAGGAACTAAAATGACTCTGACAGATATTCTTCTATTCTGCTTAACAATTATTACTGTTTGTATTCCATTATATTTTAGAAAATATCTTTCAGAGAAAGGTAAAAACTTAGCTACAACTCAAGACATAGACAAAATTACGACTATTGTCGAAACCGTCAAAACAGAACATGCAAAAAAGTTAGAAGAAATTAAACAAAATTACCAACTTGCACTATCCACTAAAAACAAACACCAAGACTTAAAAATCAAGATCTATTGTGAAGCAATGGAAGCTATAAGCAGAGCTTCAAATTGTTTTGTCATGTTTTGTGACTTTACATATTCAGCAAAACATTTTAATGACGAACTAAAGTATGTAGGTTTTTCTATTTCTAAGGTTCAAGTTGTTGGAAATACCAACACTGTTAATAGCGTGCTTGAAGTGTTAGGGGTTTTTAACAAGGGAACTCTTGAACTAATGAAAGCTAGAGTCCCAATATTAGATAAAATCGAACTCATAAATTCACTAACAAGTGAGTTAAATGAATGCGGTCAAGCCGATGCAGAAAAAATCAACAATAGATTGAACGATTTAGAAAGTAGCATAGTTGATGACCAGCTTTCCTTTTCTCAACTATGTGTAGAAAAACATGATGAAGTAAGTGAGGCACTACCCCCTTTTATATCTGCCATAAGGCAAGAATTAGAATTAACGCCGCTAGATTTTGATCAAATAGGAAGCTTTTTAAGCGATATGAGCTCTACTTTTGATAGCTTTGTCGATGATATGAAAAAATACAATTAAAGCTTTGGTTAAATAATTATAAATTTCCCATTGAATTATGATAATTATTGAAAGGGATCGTTTTGTGGATTATATTACTAACAAGTCACATATTTTTGTTGTGACTGTCACACAGGAATTGATGACAAAGGGCTATTAAGGGAACACTTCCCTGAGGAGGTGACAAATGTTTGATTCTATTAAAAAATTCTTTACATATAAACCAAATACTGATGAAATCAAAGTTAAGGTTTCAGGTGGTAAGTATTTTATAGCTGATTTAAACTCACTTTCGAAAAGTGAAGTTGTCAAGCAGCAAGTAAAGCAAGCTAGGTCTTATGTAAAAAGAGCTAGTTGAGGAAAGCGCCTTAATGGCGCTTTTTTTATAGGGAAATTATGATTAAACCTACAGTTATTTTTATTATGGTTATCACTATTGCTGGCCATATCTACAGAAAGACTAACTATAAATTATATCCAAAATACGAGGCATCAGAGGGTTATCATACCTTTTTACTTGCAGCGTCAACTGGCATGTTGCTTTTTGTGTTTTCATATATTTTTGTAACTGATGTTTCTCATTATAGTTTTGCCAAGTCTATAGGAGCTTGGTTTAGTTCTAAATTAAGCATCCTGACCCCTTCTGTTGGTCAAAATTTTGAAATTGTTAATTTAATTTCAGTATTATTCTTCACAATTGTTTTCAGTTGGCTTGTGCCTAAACTTAAACTCTTTGTTGCTTCTTTCCGAGAAGACTCACCTCTTTACAACAGCTGGAAGGCAGCTGCGAGAAAAGATTTAACTCCTGAGTTTACTCATTTAGCATTTAATTCATGGGAATACGGGTTACCCGTAGCTTTAACTCTGTCTAACAATAAAGTATATATAGGTTATATTTCTGAAATTGGTATTGATAGCAATGATATACATTTGCTGCCAATTTTAAGTGGCTATAGATGTGATGATACAAAGGATCTTGTATATCTGATTGATTATAGCCCTGTAATTAGGCATATCCTTGAAGAGGAATGTACTGAAGGTAATGGAACAACAGATGTTGATTTAGCTAATGAGGAACTCGATAATGATGATTCATCGAGTACAATAGAACCCAATGATATTTATAAAAAGTTTGCAATTGCAATACCTCACCGAGAAATAATCCATGCAAACTTACATGATACAAAATATAAGAAACACTTTGATCGCTTCAGATATGATCGAAGTGAAGTAAAGGCTCAAACAGTTAAAATAAACTCAGAATTGATAAAGTAACTTTATAATCTCATATAAACACCCTCACATGCATTATTGGCAATTTTAGAAACTTCATAACTGACCGTTTTGGTAGTGAAGCGAAAGATAAAGTTGTGCCCGAATACGAATCAGAGTGGTTAAATGAAGAAACCATTTCGGAAATTCACTTCCCCCAATCAAACGCCCTAGCAACACCCAGCGCTATTTCATGCAATACAACAAAACCCGCACCGTAGAGAGTTGCCCAAGCAGGGATAATGATAAAGTCGAGAGTTGAGGTTGATGATGAAACTGAGACTTCTTGGTAATTAGTAAGCCATGGGTAAAAACCAAAGCAGTAAAATATAACAATTGGAGCAGCAAAGAGTACTAAACGTAGTTTTCGTGCTTTAAAAAACGGTATAAATGAAGCTCCTAGCATCAATAATAACGGCACGAACACGTATATCAACGAGATAAAATCATTCAGCGTTATGCCTAAACCTATGGTTAGAATCAGCATGAATAAAGCAGTGAAAATGCGGTAAGCGGCTGTAAAATTCATAGTCATTCCTTGTAATTTACCTACAACCACCCTAGCACGCTTAATTATAAATGACTATTTTATAGACCAATTTGCCTATTACAGCCGATACTTTCTACAAAATATTTATCATGACTCACAAGTATAAACCCACCTTTAAAGCCCTGTAATGATTGAGCCAAGAGCTGTTTTGATTCTAGGTCGAGATGATTATCGGGCTCATCGAGTAACAAAAATGCGGTGCTTTCAATATTACTGACGATACACATGGCGAGCTTCATTTTCTCGCCACCACTTAAAAGCGCTGCATGTTTAAAAACAGCGTCTTTTCTAAAGCCAATACTGGCAAGTAGAGTTCGTGTGGTGGTCTCATTAAGGTTTTTACAATAAGTTATCACGTTTTCAAGCAGGGTTAGCTCGTTGTTTATTAATGTAAAATGTTGGTCTAAATAATAGAGTGCTTGATTGCAATGTAACTGCCCTGCTTTTACTGGTATTTCGTAGTTCAGGGTTTTGAGTAAGGTTGATTTACCAGTACCATTTGCGCCAGCTAAATGAATTTTATCATCACTGAATACCTGAAAATTAAGTGGCTTTTGTGTGCCGTGAGCTATTACAACCTCCTCCAGGCTAAGTACCTTATGATGCTTAGCTTGATTTGATTGCGCTAAGTAAAATTGCTGCGCTTTAGTTTGTTCAAGCTGGCTAGAAAGCTCTTGTTTATTACGAGTGAGTTCACCTTCTCGCTTAGCTGTGTTTTTACTTTGTGATGATAAATTGGCGCTGGCTTTATCTTTTTTAGCATCCATCAGCACTTTAGGTTGGCTGCCTGATTTTCTTAGGGCGGTGCCCTGACTTGCTCGTTTTTGTGTTTTTTGCTTTTGTAGTTGCTCTGCTGCCTTGAGCTTACTTTGCTGTTTAACAACGTGGTTTAATTTGTTTTCAAGGGCAGCAACTTGCTGCTGTTTTTGTATTTGGTATTCAGAGAAATGCATACCATATTGTGTTAAGCCAAGGGTTGTTAGCTCCCAAATTTCATGGGCTTGTTCTAGTAATTCTATGTCGTGACTTATTAGTAATAATTGCCCATTAAAGTTGTGTATTTGCTTTATAAGCCAGCTTTTGCCTTTTTCATCTAGGTGGTTTGATGGCTCATCCAGTATTAAAATGTCGGGCTTTATGCAGGTAAATAGTGCCCAAAGCTTTAATTGGCTAAGCTGGCCACCACTTAAATGTTTGCTTAAGGAGTTAGGGGTTTTGTTGTTTATGCCAAGCCTTACAAGTTCTGCATTAAAGCGCTCTTCTAAATCCCAATTGCCTTCAAGTAAAGATAAATTTTGCTCTGTAACTTGCCCTTGGTTTATCGCATGAAGGGCTTTAAACACAGGCTCTTGCCCAATAGCCTCTGCAATTGTTAGGTTATCAACCTGATTCACATCGTTCATTTGCTCATAAAAGCCAAGGGCTGAATTACAAACAACCGTACCAGAGCTAGGCTCTCTTTGCTTAGCAAGTATTAACGCTAAGATAGATTTACCACAGCCATTTCTGCCGATTAGCGCGGTGACTTTAGCAGTGAGTGAAAATGAAAGGTCGTTAAATACAACATCGCCATTGCCATGTTGGTAACATAAATTAAAAGCTTGAAGATGTGGCATAGTGCCTCCTGTATTACAGGGGCATAAGCATTTGATCACACGAGAAGTAATATAATGTAAGTGATAGTGAGCAACGCCTACTAACCCTGTTGGTCCAAAAAGATAAAAATGAAATTGGATAACAGGTTTAGTTGTTCATGTTGGCGGTAACTCCTAAGAAGTGAGGCTAGATAATAACCACCCTCTGCTCAAATAGCAACGAGTTATGATAGTCTTAAATTATTAGCTTCTTAAAGGAATGTATTTTGAATTTAGTTAAAAGCCCTCTTGCCTCGCAAAACCCAATTCAAGTTAAGATGCAAATTAATGAAAGTAAACGTGTATTTGTTATTGGCGATTTAGATGCAGATTTAACTAAATTTGAACAGGCGCTTTGCTCTGTTAATTTTAACCCAAGCGAAGATATCTTGTTTTCATTGGGCGATGTGATTGACCGGGGTGAGCACAGCATTGCGTTACTTGCGCGTTTTAAAGAGCTTGGTGTACATATGTGCCTTGGTAACCATGAGCATATGTTGCTTGAGTCATTACTTACTAATGATAAAGGTTACTACCGTTTATGGGTTGAGAACGGCGGCCGTTGGCACCTAGAAGCAAGCGATGAAGAGCTCGCATTTGCCTGTAAGCAGCTACTTAAATGCCCGCTTTCTTACTATGTTGAATACGGTGCATTAAAAATTGGTTTATCACATACCATCTGTGCTGATTGGGATTGGCAAAACCCTACAACCGACAAACAACAAGCGATTGGCGCATTGCTTTGGGATAGAAGCTTAACCAAAGCGAAAAAGCCGGTAATAAATCCAAGTATCGACTTTTCTGTGCATGGCCATAACACCACCCAAAAGCCCTATTGGCTTGGCAATAGTTACCATCTTGATACCAATTATCTCAGCGGTAAGCCCACCATTGTTGAGCTTAGCACGCTGATCAAGTAGTTTTCATCAATGTAAACTTGCCAGTCGTTCGACCGTTTTCTCTTCAAGGTATTTTTTGTAGGTTAACCTTGCATGCCACAGTTGCTCATCGGTTTCTTGAATGTAGATGATAGGGCCGGCAATTTTGCTCGCTAAACTCGTAAGTTTACTGTATTCACGCGTATCAATTTTGCCATCGCTGAAGTAGCTTTGCGCGGTATTTAAAAACTGATCGTCTTTATAAATATCGCTATGCCAAATAAGCGAGCGATACATACTAGCGGTTATTTCGGTTGGCTTATCGTTGGAACGAAAGATTTTAACTTCGGTGTAAATTGAATTACCGGTAATTACAATCCCTATTAACGACAGCGTCGTAAGAGTCATCATCCATTTCATGCTCTATTCCTCACAGTTAGGTACTAATTTAACTATAGGAGAGAAAGATGAATGTATGCTGTTTATTTAATCAATTAGGATTGGCAAAACTATTTTCTGGAGACTTAATTATTGTTTTTAGTCCCTAATTTACTGCTTTGGGATAAAACATTAATTTGTGTATTAGGCTAAAAGGCCTAATACACAAGCATCACACTAGTGAAGCGCTGCTGTAAACGGAATATTTTTACAGATTTCGGCTTCTGCGATGAGGATCTCTTCAAGGCGTGTATCAACATCTTGCTTATCGAAATACTCGTAGGCAAGTTCAACGAATAAGTTTTTATGTTTTTCTTCTGATTTAGCAATCGCGACATAAAACTCTTTTTCTTTGCCTGCTGGTAAGGCTTCTGCTACAAGCGAAAAGCGCTCGTGTCCGCGTGCTTCAATAACGCCTGCTACTAATAAACGGTCCATTAAAAATTCATCACGACCATTTCTAAATACCGCACGAATTTGTTTGATGTAAGGATCTTTTTGGTCATTGCCAAGAGATACATCACGTTCCATTAATAGCTTTAAAACTTGCTTAAAGTGAATCATTTCTTCCAGAGCTAAGTCTGTCATGGCTCTAACAAGCTTACGACGGTCAGGGTAATGAGAAAGCATAGACATAGCCATACCAGAGGCTTTTTTCTCTGCTGCAGCATGATCTTGTAAAAAGGTATCGAAGTCAGCTAAGACACCTTCTGTCCATTCAAATGGCGTGTGGTATTTCAATTCAAACATGATAAGGAACAACTAAACTTATAATGGCGGCGATTTTAACGTATTTTACGTGTGATTATAACCAAGAGATTTATCAATTTTACCACTTCGGGTCGATGATACTTTATCGGGGTGTTTTATATCATTCCACGCTGTGACCTTACCGCCTATATTAAGCTGTTTAAAGTTAATTGGCTGCTGAGTGTTTAAAAACTGCTGTAGTAATTGCGAGCTGTTTGAGTCTGCTACATTAAGTGTTAATAACTGCTGTTCACGCCCTTTGAAGTAGTCTGCTACTTGCTGTTGGTGGCGGTTATAACACGCTGTTAAGTATTCATCAGATTCTAACTCTGCCAAGCTGTAATGGCCAAATACATCGAGGTAGCAGCGCTTTAAATGGATATTAAAGCCACCGTCTGGGCGCATTAAATTAGTGTGCATACGTGCTAATAACTGCCTAATCGAAGGCAGCCATTTAGTTAAATCACGTTCAAGGTTAATAAACCGGCTATTTGCAAAATGTTTATCAAGTAAGGCGTATTCGCTAAATACCGGGGTATCGGCAATAACATCTGCGGTTGTAATTGCTTGTTGGGTATAGGCTGTGTGGGCGGTTTTATATCCGAGTTGTAAAAAGCTATTACAGATACTGGTTGTGCCGGTTCGTGGCAAACCGATTATAAAAATTTTAGAGCTCATGGCACCTGATCAAGTGATAACCACAGAGACTTATCATCTACAGGAGTTAACTTAGGTAATTGGTTATTCTTTAATTCTATAATAATTTTGTCATGAAGATGGGCATTTTTAATGAAATCACCATTATATTTAAAAAATAGCTCGTCAAACTCACCACTTTTACGCATAACTTTTAAACCCTCATTCACTGCTTTTGCAATTTCAGGATTATCTTTATTAAAAAAGAAATAAATTGGGCTTTGATATTTCAGCATTAGTTGCGGTAATACAACTAGGTCAATTTTTTTCTCATAAAAATTTTTTTCACTCTCTATTTCAAGCAAAGAACGTGGAAATAACTGCCCTCTACCTTTATCAAGCATAACAAACAGTGACTCAAAATCTTGTGCGGTAGCGACGGTCAAATCGTTATCTCTTAAAATAAAGGTATCTGGCCAGTCCTCACCTTGTATAAAAATAATATTCTTTAAATCTTCGAAGGTTTTTACTTGGCTAAGATAAGGTAATTGTTTCTGTGTTGTGAACATTAACCGCCAACCAAAAAGCCCTTTGAAAATGGGGGTTCTAAGTGGTAACAACCTATTTTCACGATCAATATTAGTCATACTCCAGTTTACGTTTATGCCTGACCCTGTCTCTATTTCTTTAAGAACTCGGTTTTGACCTAACAGCTCAGATGCAGGATCGATAGTAAATTTATAACCACTTCTTTCAAGAGCGGTACGGAGGAGTATGAGCGGATAAAGTGTTTCTTCATTAAGGTTTGGCATCGTCTTAGGGTAAATCACCCTAAGAGTTTCAGGAGGAGCGTTAATGTTTTTTTTAGCATTGATTGTTTTCACATTAGCCATACTGATACTTGATAAAAGCAGAAGAGATAGTGTGAAAACAACTTTTTGCATATTAGAACACCTGTGTAACTAATAACATCACTGCACTGATCAACATAGTTAAGAAAGTTAGCATCATCCCTAATACACGTAATTTCATCAGATTATCAGCGAGTGCATAACTATGACAAAAACGGCCAGCCAAGAGCATTGCCCCTAAAATATAGCAATAATGGCTTGGAAGACCTTGGTACTCTAATAAAAATAGCATAATCAAGGAAAATGGCACATATTCAATAAAATTAGCATGAGCGCGTATTGCCGCTTGTAGGCTAGCATCGCCACCATCGCCAAGTGAAATGCGTTTTGCTTTACGCAGTTTAATTACACGAAAGCTAAGTTGAATGTATAAAATGGCCAAAATGGCAGCAAACGTTGAAACAATCACAGTTTTTCCAATTTTTATTTAAAGTTAGACGCTTAGCACTGTTTATTGCTAGGCTGTTAAGTAAGTAGTTAGGTTAGCTCAGTATGATATTTAATGTCTAACAGTTCTTAAGGAAGTGCATGTTTACGCCAAGAAAAATCGCCGATAACTACCGCGAGATGATCAGTAGTATCGGTTTTTACCCTTCAATGCTCTCTGTGGTGTTTTTAGTATTTGGATTAGTTACCACAGCAGTCGAGTATTCGTCTTTATCAATGGAATTTAAAAAGCTAATTGGCGTGTTATTGGTCGATAGCGAAGAGAATGCTCGAACCATCCTCAGCACACTTGCAGGCAGTATTATCTCATTAACCGTTTTTAGCTTTTCTATGGTTATGGTGGTGCTTAATAGTGCCAGTGCGAGCCTTTCACCGCGTGTGTTACCTGGGCTTATTACCCGTAAGTCACACCAATTAGTGCTAGGGTTTTATCTTGGCAGTATTATCTACACCATATTAATGTTGATAAACATACGCACCATTGGCGATGGCGACATGGGGATCCCATCGCTCGGTATCTTCTTTTCTTTGGTGTTTGGTTTAATTTCGCTGGGCTTTTTTGTGTTTTTTATTCACTCAATTTCAAAAGCAATTCAGGTCGATAATGTACTAAACGACTTGTTTAAAAAAACCAAAAGCGAGCTTAAATGCATAATTGACATGCAACAAGAAAACCCTGTTGAACATTTTCCTGAGTTTGATGACTGGCATAGTGTTAAAAGTAAAACAGAAGGCTACTTTAAGGGCGCTCATACCGACAAATTGTGCGCCTTGTGCCAACAGCACGGTATAAAAATTTATATTTCGGTTAAGCAAGGTTTCTTTACGGTTAAAGGTTATCCGTTTTTAAAGTGTGATACTGACTTATCTGACAAACCTGAGCTAGTAGAGCAATTACTAGACTGCTTTATCTTTTATATCGAAGAATATATTAGCGATCATTACCGCTACGGTATGACGCAAATTTCAGAAATCGCTGTAAAAGCTATGAGCCCGGGTATTAACGATCCCGGTACTGCGGTAAAAGCCATTGATATGTTGAGTATATTGCTCATATTGCGTTTAGACATTTACGATGTGAACTACTCGCTTAAACGATGCGAGAACAATCAACCGCACTTATTTATACACGAAACGTCATTCGATGAATTACTGCATGATAACTTTACGCCAATTCGTAACTACGCAAAAAATGATGCCTATGTAATGGTGAATGTATTAGAGGCGTTTAAAAACATATTGTTTAGGGCATCTGATAACGAAAAAGCAACTGATAGTCTATTTGTTTACTTAGGGGCGATTATTGAAGATGTAGATACGCATATTAGTAATGAGTACGACCGTGAACAAATTACTAATATGCTAAAAGCGATTGCTCGTATTTCAGAGCAACAGGGTGAAAAATTGCTGGCAAGGTTTGCCAGCAAAAAATAACTGAATTTAGTTTTCGATTAGATATACCGCATAGCTGCTTGCGGTAATCGTAAGCTCACCACCGTTGTATGCATCAGGTACATAGTTATCTGGTGCTGCTTCTGCCATAACCATTTTACTGGCACGCATATAAGGTTGGCTACCTGTATCGAGTGGGCTACTTGATGCAGTATAAAGGCCTTTAAGTTCAACCCCGTAATCACTGGCAAATTCTTTTGCAGCAGCACGGGCATCTTTAATAGCAAGTTTTTGCGCTTTCTTTTGTAGCTCTTCGTACTTGCTTGATAAAAACTGAGTTTGATTAATCTCATTAATACCCGAGTTCACTAGTTGCTGAAGCATTATTGGGTATTTTTTTATATCAGTTAACGTAACAGATAAACTACGCGTTACTCTGTAGCCTACAAAGTTTTGCTTACCTGTTTCGCGGTTATATTCTGTTTGGCGATGAATTGAGATATTAGAGGCATAAATGCCCTTTTCTTCTACACCTTGGCTTTTAGCAAGCTTAATTGCTTTCGCCATGGTTGCATCGGCTTTGTTTTTAGCGGCAATTAAATCTTTATCTACTTCAACAATACCTACTGTCAGTTTAACGTTATCAGGGATTGCTTTAACCGTTGCGTTACCTTGAATATAAATATGTGGCGCATCAGGTGTTGCTTCTGCTAATGCATTAAAACTTAGCGCGGCGGCCATAGCGGTAAAAACTAACTTACGCATAATACTGTTCCTTAATTTAAAACTCCGTTCATTATCACCTTAAAGGGTTAATTCAATATGAACAACCCCTGTTATCCAGATATAAAAAAACAGGCGTTAAAAGCCTGTTTTTTCAATTACTAAATGCGTTATAGCTTAGATACTACGACGCTTGTAGTTACGGTACTCTGGAAGCCAGTAGTTTTTCTCGATTGCTGCCCATAGTGCTTCATCGCTCAGCTCAAGTGCAACACCTTCTTCCATCGCTTTTTTCGCTACTGCAAATGCAATACGTTTACTTAACGATTGGATTTCTGTTAATGCTGGTAATAAGCTGCCTTTACCAGAGTTTGCACGTGGTGAAGACTCAGCCAGTGTTTCACTTGATACAATTAGCATTGCATCTGTGATACGTGTTGCTTTAGCAGCAATAACACCTAAACCAATACCCGGGAAAATGTAGCTGTTGTTACATTGTGGGATTGGGAACGTTTGGCCGTTATACTCAACCGGATCAAATGGGCTACCAGAGGCAACAATCGCTTGGCCGTCTGTCCATTCGATTACATCAGAAGGAAGCGCTTCAACTTGCTTAGACGGATTACTTAACGGGAAAATAATCGGTTGTGGGCAAGATGCGTGCATTGCACGAATAACTTGTTCTGTGAATAAACCAGGTTGGCCAGATACACCAATTAGGATGTCTGGTTGTGCACAGTGCATTACATCTAATAACGATGCGTACTCACCACTGTAAGTCCACTCGCTTAAGCCATCTTTAGATTGGCAAAGTGCTTGTTGGAAGTCACGTAAGCCTTCCATACCTTCAGTAAGTAGACCAAAACGGTCAACCATGAAGATTTGAGAACGCGCTTGTTCATCGCTAATGCCTTCAGCAACCATGGTACTGATAATTTGCTCAGCAATACCACAACCCGCAGAGCCTGCACCTACAAATACCACTTTTTGCTCAGAAAGCTTCGCACCTTTAACACGACATGCAGCAAGTAAAGAACCTACAGTTACCGCAGCAGTACCTTGAATGTCATCGTTAAAGCTACAGATTTCATCGCGGTAGCGTTTTAGTAATGGCATTGCATTTGGTTGTGCAAAGTCTTCGAACTGAAGTAACACACTTGGCCAACGACGTTTAACGGCTTTAATGAATAGATCTAAGAATTCGTCATACTCTTCTTGAGAAATACGTTTATGACGCGCACCCATGTACATAGGGTCGTTAAGTAGTTTTTCGTTGTTTGTACCAACATCAATCATTACTGGTAACGTATATGCTGGGCTAATACCACCACATGCTGTGTAAAGTGATAATTTACCAATTGGAATACCCATACCACCAATACCTTGGTCACCTAGACCAAGAATACGCTCACCGTCTGTCACAACGATAACTTTTACTTTGCCTTTAGTAGCGTTACGTAAAATATCATCAATTTGGAAACGATCTTCATAAGAGATAAATAGACCACGGGCACTGCGGTAGATGTCTGAGAATTTTTCACAGGCATCACCTACCGTAGGTGTGTAGATAATTGGCATCATTTCTTCAAGATGATCACGCACTAAACGGTAGTAAAGTGTTTCGTTGTTATCTTGAATAGCACGTAGGTAAATGTGCTTGTTTAAATTATCGCTAAAGCTTGAATACTGTTGGTAACAACGCTCAACTTGTTCTTCGATCGTTTCATAACGCGGTGGCAGTAAACCGGCTAAGTTGAAATTTTCCCTTTCTTTTTGTGAAAAAGCACTGCCTTTATTTAATAGTGGCGTTTCGATCAGACCTGGGCCTGAATAAGGAATATAAAGATAATTTGGATCGGTATTTGTAGTCATATTTCCAAGCTTTGATGCGTCATAATTATGACCTGACATTATTACTCTTGAAGGCGAAATTGCAATGACAATTCACCTTGTCAGACCATTGAAGAAAATGAATTATATGCTCTAAATAGCATAGCAGATAGTATACATGAAAACTCAGCAGCTTTAAGGCTGCTGAGCTTGTTTTTAGTGGCTTTTATCACTTAAAGCGATGCCTTCGCGGCGCGGATCGGCTGCGCCATAAAGTTTACCGTCTTTAACTTCAACAGCATGTAAACCAGAGTTTAAATCTAGGATACGAACTGTGTGTCCGCGGTTAACAAATTCAGCTTCAGCATTGGCAAGTTCAGTGCCCTTTTCTAGGCTTGTGTAATTATTGCGATTAGTAATGCGCGGTAAGTTAATAGCTGTTTGCGCATCTAGGTTCCAATCAAGCACACCTACAACCACTTGAGCTACATAATCAATGATACGGCTACCACCTGGTGAGCCAACCACTAAACGTAAGCTGCCGTCTTTGTTAAACACCATGACTGGCGACATTGAACTACGCGGGCGTTTACCCGCTTCAACGCGATTAGCTAATGGCTTACCATTTTTGGTAGGCGATAAAGCAAAGTCTGTTAGTTGATTGTTCAAAATATACCCGTTCACCATTACTGTTGAACCAAACGCCATTTCGATAGAGCTGGTCATCGAAACCGCATTACCTTGGCTATCAACAATCGATACATGGGTGGTTGATGGTAACTCGTATGCATCATCTTGCGCGTACGCAAGTGAGTTAGGCGGTGTGCCTGCTTCTGCGTGAGCATCTTTTTCAGAAATAAGCTTTGCACGACCTGCAAGGTAGTCTTTATCGAGTAATCCTTGTGTTGGGATTGGCATAAAGTCAGGGTCACCCATATACACGTTGCGATCAGCAAACGCTAAACGCGATGCTTGGGTAAAGTAATGCAATGCTTGAACAGAGTTTGGTTTGAGTTTTGCCATGTCTTTATGTTCAAGTAAGGCTAAAATCTGTAATACAGCTACACCACCACTACTTGGAGGTGCCATTGAGCACACTTCGTATTGGCGATAATCAACACACACAGGTGCACGCTCTTTACTTTTGTAATTAGCTAAGTCTTCAACCGTTAAAGTACCCGGTGCAACTGCTGAGTTTTGCACTGCATGCACAAGCTCTTTGGCGTTTTCACCTTTATAGAAAGCATCAATGCCTTGTTTCGCTATATCTTTATAAAGCGCAGCAAGTTCAGGGTTCTTTTTAACGGTACCTACAGCGAGTGGTTTACCATCAGGGAAAAAGTAGTCACGAATAACAGGTAGCTTAGTAACCCCAGGGTTTAATTCTTTAGCCAATAATTGATGTAAACGCGGCGAAACAATAAAGCCTTTATCAGCCAATTCAATGGCAGGGCCAAACAAGGTTTGCCATTCTAACTTACCGTAACGTTTATGGGCTGTGGCAAAAGCGTCTAAAATACCTGGAACACCAACAGAACGACCACCTACAACGGCTTCAATCCATTTTACGGCTTTACCATGCTTATCTAAAAATAGTGTTTCATCAGCATTGCTTGGAGCCGTTTCGCGGCCATCAAAGCTGGTTAGGCTTTTGGTTTTGCTGTCGAAGTACATCATAAATGTACCACCACCGATGCCCGATGATTGCGGTTCTACCAGTGTCAGTACTAATTGCGTTGCAATGGCTGCATCAACTGCGGAGCCGCCTAGCTCAAGCATTTTTTGCCCAGCTTTTACTGCATAAGGGTTTGCTGCTGCGACCATGTACTTATCACCTTCAACAACCTGTTTATGAGCAAAGCCTGTAGCAGCTTCAGGTTCGCGAGTTTCAATTTTTGCAGGGGTTGCAAAAATAGCCGTTGAATAAATTAATGAGGTGGACAGAGCTAACAGCGCTTTGGTTTTGAATAACATAAATAAACTTAATCCCGTAGTATATTTGGCATCTTAAAATTAAACGTGCACAATAGGCGACAATCTCAGATACAACAAAAATAACATGATAAACCTGCCCCTGAAACTAGAATATATTCTGCCGCCATTGTGTTTAGTAATACTAAGTTCCTTATTTGCTACTTTTAACTTAAATGAATATCTCGAATTTAACCGTGAGTTAGTTGCAAATGGTGAATTTTGGCGCATTTTCACTAGTCAATTTGTACACGCAAATTGGCCCCATTTAGGCTTAAATTGTGCCGGAATTTTATTAATTTGGGCGCTTCACGCTGAGCATACAAGCCCTGCTCGCTATGCGTTTAATATTGCCATTCTTGCATTATGGTGTGGCTTAGGTGTGTGGCTATTTTGCCCAGATATCCAAATTTACACCGGGTTAAGTGCCCTACTGCACGGTGTGATCATTTGGGGTGCAGTTAAAGATGTACAAGCAGGCATGTTTTCAGGCTGGTTATTGTTTGCTGGTACTTGGGCTAAAGTGATTTGGGAGCAAATAGCAGGCCCGAGTGAATCGGTGAGTCAGCTAATCGCCTCTAATGTTGCTATTGATGCCCACTTTATTGGCGCAATTGGCGGCACACTGTTGGCTTTGCCTGTCTTTATAAAAATAATAAAAAAGCGCGGGTAACCTTTCTCACTTTTTACAAATTCTCTTTTAACTCGAAAAAGGAACTTTAAATGAATGAAAATAAAGGACATATTTACCTTCGCATTATACTATTCTGTCTTTACGGGCCTCTATTGGCTGGGCTATTTGGCCAATTGGTAAACTTAAAATTTGTTTCACCAACGTTTATGGCAAGCCTTGATAATATTTATTACATCATAGTATTTTGCTCACTTTGTATTGGGTTTTGTCTGTTGTTAGCAAAATACAGTATCGTTAAAGAATCGTTTAAGAATAAAATTATTGCTCATTTGACCCTTATTCTTAGTATTTTATATTCATGCTTAATGTTCTTTGGTATTGGCTTACTTATATTATTCAACAACATATTTAACTCAAATACTGATTACGTTCACCAAGAACAGGCATTTGAATATCGCACCTTTTATGTCTACACATCAGACCCTGGAGCTTTTGGAACTGCTCACCATTATGTGTATTTAAAGTGTCCTGTTCCGTTTAATCGCTATGAATTGGAGTTAATAGCCAATCTATCATGGATGAGAGACTATAAAATGAGTTTAGAGGGTGATAATTTAATTTTTGAAAACGACTCAGAGCAAAGCAAGACTGTACTCGATGTGAGTGAATTTCATTGCAAATAACCCTTTATAGATAAATTCTATTACAAACAAAAACAGCCACTTAAAGTGGCTGTTTTTCATTTACGCTTATTAATTAAAGCGTTTCTTTAAATAGCTTATGAATACGGCGGTATTCATCTAACCAGCTTGATGGTTGTACAAAACCATGTGGTTCAACTGGGAAGATCGCTGTTTCAAAGTTTTCTTTTTCTAGCTCAATTAAGCGCTGTACTAAGCGTACTGAGTCTTGGAAGAATACATTGTCATCAACCATAGGCGCATTAATTAATAAATGACTCTTAAGACCTTCAGCAAAGTAAATTGGTGAGCTCTTTTCATAGGCAATTGGGTCAACATCTGGGTGGTTTAAGATGTTAGACGTATAAGGACCATTGTAGTGAGCCCAATCAGTTACCGGACGAAGTGCAGCACCTGCTTTGAATAAATCAGGTTGTGTGAATAGCGCCATAAACGTCATGAAACCACCGTAAGAACCACCATAAGTGCCTACAGCTTGTGTATCTACGTTTGCGTTGTCTGCCATCCAGCTTACGCCATCTGCTAAATCTTGGATCTCAGGTGTACCCATTTGACGATAAATAGCTGTACGCCAATCACGGCCGTAACCTTTCGATGCACGGTAATCCATGTCCATTACTACGTAGCCTTCTGAAGCAAGTAGTGAGTGGAACATAAACTCACGGAAGTAACCAGACCAACCCATGTGTGAGTTTTGTAGGTAACCAGCACCGTGGTTAAAGATAACTGCTTTACGGTTTTTACCTGTTTCACCTTCTTTATAATCAGCTGGGTAATATACTTTTGCATAAATTGGCTGATCAGTGTGGCTTGAAGGTACAGCAACAATCTTAGGTGCAATTAGTTTCTTCGCTAAAAACTCATCAGATACTGTATGCGTTAACTGAGTTGCTTGGGTGTTTGCTTTTGCATCAGCGACATAAAGCTCAGGCGGCGACATAATTTTTGAGTGAGTTAGCAATAGTTTGCTTTCATCTGGGCTTAACTGATAATCAGTCATACCATCAAGGTTGGTTACTTGCTCAGATTCACCGGTTGCAGGGTTTACACGATAGATTTCGTAAAGACCTGGGTGCTCAACGTTTGCTTTGTAGTAAATCGCTGAGTTATCAGCCGTTAAAGTTAAGTTAGAAACAACAAATTGGCCTTTAGTAAGCTGCGTTGCTTTACCATTAAGTGGCTTTTTATAAATGTGGCTGTAACCAGACTCTTCAGATAAGTAGTAAAGCGTGTCTGAGTTGTTCAACCAACCAAAATCGTTGTATGCATAGTTAACCCATGCATCGTCGTGTAAGCGGTGCTGCGAAACAAGTTTGTTGTTTTGTGTATCAACAGTGGCTAACCAACGGTCTTTGTTGTCCCATGCTTCAAGCATAAGAGCTACTTTTGAACCATCTGTGTTCCATTGGATTGCACTTTGGTCCCAGCCCCAATCCATCATTAAATTGATGGCACGTGGTGCTTTTTCAGACTTATAAGTTTTGCCATCACGAGCGTAGTTTTCTTTCTTAACTGCTGCAAGTACGTCTTCATCAAAACCTGGTAAGGTATCGAATGCAAGGGTTGTTTGCTCGCCTGATTTAAGGTCAATGTAAACAACGTCTGAGCTGATTGGTTTTTCATCAGCAACACGACGGCGTACTTTTTCTGCTTTTACGCGTGCATCATCGGCAATGTAATTAGGCATTATATCGCCTTCATCACGCCATGAACGGCTTTCTGTGGTTACTGCAACAAGGGCTTGGCCATTTGGTGAAAGCTGTACATCGGCTAAACGCTTACCTTTACCTAAATAAAATTGTGCGTTAGCAATGCTGTCGTTTTGCTCGTTAATTTGTGCTTTACGCTCTTCACGATCTTTTTTGTTTTTGTGCGTCAGCGCAATGTAATCAATTAGTTTGTGCTGCTCTTTTGCGATGTAAGTATCAGGCTCTTGTACACCTTTAGGTGCATCGTCTAGGTGTAAGTTAACTAATTCAACTTGACGACCCGTTGCTAAATCAACTTTATAAAACGCATTACCTTGGCGATATGCAAGGCTACCATCAGTTAAAAACTGTGGTTTTGATTGTTGTGCGCTGTCGTGAGTGATTTGTGTAATTTGACCAGTGCTTAGGTTTTTAACGAAGATATTACCTTCAAATGCATAAGCCTGTTGCTTTTTATCAGCTGAGTAAACGGCATTTTTAGCACCTACAGTGTGTAGTTTGTTTAACGCTAATTGTGACGCAGATTGGCTATTTACCGCTTGAATGTATAAATCGCGTAGCTCATTGCCTTGTTGCTTTTGTGCATAAACGATGCTGTTAGAATCACCATTCCAGAAAGCACGCTCAGGCTGACGGCCTAACCAATCAGGGTGAGCCATTGCTTGCTCTAACGTGATTTCAGCTGAACCTGTATCAGCAGGAGTAGCAACAACTGGGGCTACATTGGTAACTTGTTCTTCAGAAGGCGTTGAGGCGGTTGATTGACAACCTGCTAGCATGAAGCTAGATGCGACTGCGAGAGCCACTAACGTTTTATTAGCAGTGGTTTTGAATTTCATAGTGCTTCTTACGGGTTATTATAATTCGCCCTATTTAAGCAGAAGCACTTATGAAATAGCAATTTTTATAGGATAAACAGCCAAAGATTTCCGTTTAATAACAGCTTATTTTAAGCTGATATCAAGCCATACCATACGGTGATCAGACGATGCGTTACGATCTTTAATCAAACGGAACAGTTCAGAGTTTTTCTGTGGCCAAAAAACTCCACCATCGTTTATCTCAATACCATAATTTGATGGTAAAACGTAATCAGCACGAGCTTGCCAATAAGCGGTATAGTTTTTAGCGTAATCTTCTTTATACGATTCTTTAGCGCCTTTGCTTGTTGGCGTAAAAGAAGTATTCACTAATGGATTTTTTAAAATTTGGTCTGTGGTTTTCGGGCGTGCCTTACCCCCTTCTGGCGCAGCATTTAAATCACCAACAATAACAAAGCGGCTTTTCGCTTTTAAGCCACCTTTTTGACCTTTATCATCGTAAATGTAGTTAGCATTGTTGATGTAATCAGCAACTAGGCGTACTTCATCGTGGTTACGCTTACCGTTACGGTCTTCGTCACCATCAAATACTGGCGGCGTTGGGTGCGAAGCAAGTAAATGAACCGTTTTGCCTTTTACATCTATCGGTAAGTCCCAAAAAGACTTAGAGCTTAGGTGAATTGCTTGCCATTCCTCAGCAGAATACCAGTCTTTACCTGTTTTGGGGTCGATAGGCATTTGTGCATTTGGCATATCTTTATATTTGAATGTTTGTAATGTACGCGCTTTTTCTAAATCGATTGGGTAGCGCGACAATACGGCCATTGCATAATGCCCCTCAAAGAAGCCAAAGCCGTGTGCGTCACCTTTGTAATGCCCCTTTACACCATCGTTGTCTAGGTCAAACTCAGTAGGTAAACCAGTGTTAACAGGTGCAATAAAGTAATACGGGTAATCGATGGCAACTTGCTTATTTTGCGATACTTGCAGGTAGTTTTTACGAAATACGTTAATGCCTTTGTCGGCATCAATATAATCAAACTCATTGAGTAAAATTACATCAGGTCTTACGCGCTGAATAATTTCGGCAATATTGCGAATTTGCTGGTGGTTGCTCGCTAATGCTTTGCTTAAAGCGTCTTTATCTATTGCTTCGCCTTTTTTAGCATAGTTGGTTGCATCCATACTCACGTTAAAGGTAGCAACACGTAAATCAGCTGCCGATACATTGTTTGCAAATAAGCCTACAGCCACTGCTATTGAAGAAGTTAATAAAGCGTTTTTCATGAAATAAATCCGTCTACTATAAGTAGTAAAATAATACTGCTGACAATGATCCATAAGATCATCGCCATGATAAAAGGTTTAATGCCCGCTTGTTTTAAGACTGAAATAGATAAACCACTACCAATCAAAAATAAGGTCATTACTAACACTTGTTTAGCACCAACATTGAGTGCATGCCACAGTGTTTGATACTCAGGAAAGCTCGAATTAATCAGCGCCGCCGCTAAAAAACCAAATATAAACAACGGGATACTTGCTTTTTCATCTGATTTCCAAAACACACCCGCAATACTTGTATAAGGGATTATCCACATCGCTCTAGTAAGTTTAATGGTTGTGGCAATAGCAAGCGCTGATGCGCCATAGGCAGCGGAAGCCCCCACTACACTACTGGTGTCGTGAATCGCAAGTGCAGCCCAAACACCGAATTGTTGCTCAGTCAGGCCAAAGTAATGGCCAATCATCGGAAACAACACTAAGCCAAGGGCATTTAATAAAAACACCACAGCGAGTGATATAGCTACTTCGTGATCTTTGGCCTTTATAACCGGCGCCATTGCAGCAATTGCGCTACCACCACAAATGGCAGTACCAAATGAAATAAGTACACCGGTGTTTTTATTTAACTTAAATAACTGAGATAAAATTTCACCAAGGCCAATAATAGCGGTAATACTGACAATAGTAAGCACAATAGAGCTACGCCCTACTTCTATTACTTGATTAAAGTCAACAGCAAAACCTAAGCCAACTACCGCCAACTTTAGCATCCATTTACTTATTTTTTGTGACTGTGCTGCAAATGGATTACCCAATATCATTGCAAATAAAGCACCTACTACAAGTGCCGTAGCAGAACCAACAAATGGTAATGCTGATACTAAAAATAGCGCAATAAATAGAAACTGCTTTGGGCGTTCGGCTATCACAACGGTGCTCTGATAAGTTTATTGGTTAGCTTATGCACCACAGGTGCAACAAAAATAACGGTAGGAAATGCCACACAAAATGCAAAAGCCCATGCTTTAAGCCAAATGGTTGCAATGTTATCGATTAAACCAACGTTAAAGATGCTGATCACTAAAGACATAAATCCAGACATAAACAGCGCCATAAAGAACGCAAATACGACTGTTCTAAATCGAGGATGTAACATAACGAACTAATATTAATATAAAAATATTAGTCTATAGCAAGATGTTCCTGACGCAAGTGCTTTGAGACAAGAGGTACAAAATTAGCGAAGTTTGTGGATATATAATAGCGATTAAAAAGCCGAGATAAACTCGGCTTTTAAGAATTTAAACTGATTAGTTTAAAATAAGTTGAGTGCTGGTAGCTGCTACACCTGGGTAGTCTTGCTCTGGCAGAATTTCAGCCAGTGCCGCTAAACGCTCACCTAATTGGTGAAGGTTATCGGCCGATACATTGATATGACCCATCTTACGACCCGGTTTAGCCGTTTTACCATACCAGTGACTTGTAACGTCTTGCGTTGCGAGTACTGAATGTGGGATTGAAGGCTGACCTAATACGTTGATCATAGCAGTAGGACGAAGACACTCTGTACTACCTAATGGTAGACCTGCAACAGCGCGCATGTGGTTTTCGAACTGTGAGCAATGTGTACCCTGCTGTGTCCAGTGACCTGAGTTATGAACCCGTGGCGCAATTTCGTTTACTAATAACGTACCTTGTACATCAAAAAACTCAATTGCTAATACACCTACATAATCAAGTTCTTGCGCTAACTTGTTAAATGCCAGCTCTGCTTGTTCTTGAATTGCTGCTTTTTCTTTACCCGCAACTGAAAGCGTAAGTACACCATTGGTGTGTTGGTTTTCAGTTAATGGATAAATAACTGTGTTACCCGCTTTGTCGCGAGCACCAATGATAGATACTTCACGGTCAAATGGGATCATCTTTTCAGCGATAATAGAATGCGGCGCACTTTCAGTGCCTGATGCTATGAAATCTGCCATTTCTGACCAGATTTGGTCAATTTGATCATCAGACTTTAAGCGCCATTGCCCTTTACCATCGTAACCCGCTTGGCAAGTTTTGATCACAAGCGGCTTGCCTAAACGCTCTACAGCAGCAACAAGGTGCGCTTTTTCTGTAATTAATTGGTAAGGCGCACATTCAACATCTGTTTTATCAAGTAATGCTTTTTCAAGTGCGCGGTCGCCACCTGTTTTAATTGCCGCTTTACCCGGATAAAACTTATTGCTTTGACAACATAGTGTAAGTACATCATCAGGAATGTGTTCAAACTCTGCTGTTATCGCGTCTGCGTTATCAATAGCTTGTTGTAATGTGCTGTTATGAACTTCACCAGTTAATGGATGAATGATTTTTTCACTACCCACATCGTAGGCAACAACATTTAAATCAAGCGGTGCACCCGCTAAGCTCATCATGCGAGCTAACTGACCTGCACCTAAAATTAGAATATTCATATTACTCTGCAGGATTAGGGTTAGCTAAGATAGTGTCTGTTTGTTCTTTACGGAAAGCTTCTACTTTTGCGAAGATTTCAGGCTGTTGGCAACCTAAAATTTGTGCCGCTAAAAGGCCAGCATTTGCAGCGCCTGCTTCACCAATAGCAAGAGTACCTACCGCAACACCTTTAGGCATTTGGCAGATAGATAATAACGAATCAACACCATTAAGTGTTTTAGACTTAACTGGTACACCTAAAACTGGCAGTGATGTAAACGCCGCAGCCATACCTGGTAGGTGAGCAGCACCACCGGCACCTGCGATAATAATTTTAATGCCACGATCTGCAGCTGAGCTTGCATAGTCAGCAAGTAATTGAGGGGTACGGTGAGCAGAAACAACTTTAGTTTCGTATTCAATGCCGAATTTTTCTAGCATTAACGCCGCATGTTCCATCGTTGGCCAGTCTGATTTGGAACCCATAATAATGCCAACAGTCATAAATACACCTCAGTTAAATAGTTTTCTAAAAAGCGGACTTTTGTCCTTATTTTGTGGCGGGTATTATATACCTAACTCACATCAAGATGCGAGTTTCAGTTGGAATTAAAAGCGATTTTGCAAGGCGTTGATGCAAATAATAGAGGTTCTATTGTTAAAATCGATAACGCAGTATAAATCGCTCTTAGACCACATCAAGATGCGACTCTAGAAGCACAAAAAAGCCATGACATGCATGGCTTTTAATCACTCATCAGCTAATTAAGCTTCTTTGCTTGCTAGGTACTCAGTGTATGTACCTTTAAAGTCGATAACTTTACCGTCTTTGATTTCCCAAATACGGTTTGCAAGCGATGATACAAATTGCCTATCGTGTGATACGAACAATAATGTCCCTTCGTATGCTTCAAGCGCTAGGTTAAGCGCTTCGATAGATTCCATATCCATGTGGTTGGTTGGCTCATCCATTAATAAGATGTTTGGTTTATGCATCATAATTTTGCCAAACAACATACGGCCTTGCTCACCGCCTGAAATCACTTTTACTGACTTTTTGATATCGTTTTGTGAAAACAGCATACGACCTAAGAAACTACGAACAACTTGTTCGTCGTCACCTTCTTGTTGCCATTGTTCCATCCACTCAAATAAGTTCATGTCTTGTTCGAACTCGTCAGCATGGTCCTGAGCGTAATAACCGATATTAGCGTTATCAGACCATTTAAATTCACCTTGTTTTGGTGCTAAACGACCTGCAAGGGTATTTAATAGTGTGGTTTTACCAACACCGTTCTCACCGATAATTGCAATGCGCTCGCCTACTTCAACCAGGCCTTCAAGGCCACTGAATAATGTTTCTTCAAAGCCTTGTGTTAAATTTGTTAGCTCTAAGGCATTACGGAATAACTGCTTTTCTTGCTCAAAACGAATAAACGGGCTTTGACGAGAAGAAGCTTTAACTTCTTCAAGCTGAATTTTATCGATTTGTTTAGCACGTGATGTTGCTTGTTTTGCTTTTGAAGCATTCGCAGAGAAGCGCGATACGAACTGTTGAAGTTCGGCAATTTGGCTCTTCTTTTTCGCGTTTTCGCTTAGTAGACGCTCACGAGCTTGCGTTGCAGCAAACATGTACTCATCATAATTACCAGGGTAAATACGAAGCTCACCGTAATCGATGTCAGCCATGTGTGTACATACTGAGTTTAAGAAGTGACGGTCGTGCGAAATGATGATCATGGTACAGTCGCGCTGGTTTAGCACGTCTTCTAGCCACTTGATGGTGTAAATGTCCAAGTTATTGGTAGGCTCATCGAGTAGCATGATATCTGGATCAGAAAACAGCACCTGCGCAAGTAACACACGCAGTTTAAAACCTGGTGCAATTTCAGACATAAGGCCGTAGTGTTGCTCTGTGCCAATACCTACACCAATTAGTAACTCACCTGCTTTAGCTTCTGCTGAGTAACCATCCATTTCGGCAAACTCAGTTTCTAGGTCTGCTACACGCATACCGTCTTCTTCGCTCATCTCAGGTAAGCTGTAAATACGGTCACGTTCTTTTTTTACTTCCCACAGCTCTTTATGACCCATGATCACTGTGTCGATTACAGAAAACTCTTCGTAAGCAAACTGGTCTTGGTTTAGTTTAGCAATACGCTCGTTTGGATCTGTGCTGACATTGCCTGAAGATGGCTCTAGTTCACCACTTAGGATTTTCATGAAGGTTGATTTACCACAGCCATTCGCACCGATTAAACCGTAACGGTTACCATCGCCAAATTTTGCTGAGATATTTTCGAATAAAGGTTTAGCACCAAATTGCATGGTGATATTAGCTGTACTTATGATAGCGGTACCCTCCAGCGGGTAAAAAGTAAAAACGAAACTGCGTGCAATTTTAAACTAAAGCCGCTTTGCACGCCATGAAAGTTTAATTAAATACACAGGCTAATTTTACAAGATCAACACTTACGACTACCTTTAGTGAGCGCGCTCACTTAATTATATGAGCACGCTCACTTTTAAAATAACTAAATACAAACAGTAGGTTAAGAATGAGCAAACATGGAGACACTCACCAACGTATTTTAGATGCGGCTTGGCACCTTTTTACTGAGCAAGGGTTTAACGATACCTCTACACGGCAAATTTCAGCAGCAAGCAACATAGCGGTTGGCACCTTGTTTAATCATTTTGCAGATAAAGTGGCTATTTTAGAAGCTTGCCTCGAAGATAAATTCAATGATGTGTTAGAGCGCGCAAAAGAAACCGACATACACCGCCCTGCTCGCTTAAAGATTAATCATTACGCACAATATTTTTATCAGTTTTATTGTTTACATCACCGCTTTTATAAAGTGCTTTTTAGCCAGCGATTATTTTCGCAATCATTCCAGCAACAACACATGGAGCTAATTCAATCATTGGTTTTTGCCGACCAACCGCAATTTAATAAAGTAAAAGCAGCTATATTGCTCGACTGCTATTTTATGACCTTGTTGTATGGCTTAGGCGCCGAAACCCCAAACACTAAACTTATGCTCAGAACGCTAAGCCAGAAAGTGTCTATTTTTTAGGCTTAGTAACTCATTGATAATTCAATATAGTGAACCTAAAGTGAATAATTTTTCCTCAAAGTCGGTTTGTTGCATGATAATTTTTCACTTTTGACCCTATTTTAGCTTTGATAATCTCCGTTCCTTAACTAAATTATACCTATTAGGGACAATATTTAATCAAGGTACTTTATGAAAAGAACACACACTGCCTTATTTGTTGCAGGCATGCTTGCCATACCTACAGCCACTGCCATCGAGATCTATAACGATCAAACCAATAGCGTTACTTTTGGTGGCTTTATCGATGCAAGGGTGATTAATACGCAAGGCGAAACTGAGGTAGTAAACGGTGCATCACGCATTAATTTTGATTTTAAGCGCCAATTAAAAAACGGCTGGCAAGCGTTTGCTTTGCTTGAATGGGGTGTAAACCCTGTTGGTAGCAGCGATATCGTTTACAGCAATCGCTTTGAGTCTATTCAAGATGAGTTTTTATATAACCGCTTAGGTTATGTTGGCCTTAAACATGACGATTACGGCCAAGTGACATTAGGTAAACAATGGGGCGCATGGTACGACGTTGTTTACAACACCAACTACAGCTTAGTGTGGGATGGTAACGCTGCAGGTGTTTATACCTACAATAAAGATGATGGTGCTGTGAATGGTACAGGCCGCGGCGATAAAGTACTGCAGTATCGAAATACCTGGGGTGATTTTCATTTAGCACTTCAAGCACAGCTAAAATCTGATGAATTTTATACCTGCGACATCGTTGATATTTCAAGAAGCTCTTGTGAAGTACTTTGGAACCAAGGAAACAATGCTGCACAAAAAGTAGAATTTAACTCGACTTATGGGGCCGCACTCACCTACTCGGTTAGCCCTAATTTAAAAGTTACTGCCGGTGTTAACCGTGGCCAGTTTGATATTGTGTATGCCGGTGGCAGAAATCAATCAGTAAACGATTTAATTTATGGTATGGGCATTACCTATGGTGATTTTTATAAACCGGGTTGGTATGCATCAGCGAATATAAATAAAAACGAAAACCACGATACCGACAACTTAGGCCGCTTAATAAAAGATGCTGTTGGTTTAGAGTCAATTTTAAGCTACCGCTTTGATAATGACATACGTACTTTTGTTGCTTACAACGTATTTGATGCAGGTAGTGACTATGTTATTCAGCCGAACTTTAATGCCGACCCTGAAGATGTGTTTAAACGCCAATTTGCTGTGATAGGTGCGCACTACTTTATGGCAGAAGACACCATTTTATATATCGAAGCGCGTAAAGATTTTAGCGACTTCTCGAGTAATGACGCTGAGCAAGAAGCACAGATGTCACAAACCGAAGATGACGGTATAGCTATCGGATTTAATTACACTTTGTAGTTACGATAAACACTAAGCCCACTATTGTGGGCTTTTTTCTAATCCAATTGCACACTTTCAAGATTGTTCGCAATATCAATCAACGTCTGCTATTACTTAACAATCATAAAACTAAAATACGTCAATATTTGAGGTTGTTGTGTCTAACAAGATAAAGCTAATTCTACTTTCATCAATATCTAGCGTTTCGTTCATGCTCTTTTACTGGCTAACAAATGTTAGAGAATCGGATACGGTATTTGGTGTTAGTTCAGATTTGTCAGGTGGTTTAGTAATGGGCTTTGCTATTGGTGTGATGCTAGTTACATTAAGCACATTTAAGTTAAACAAGTATTGAGTGTTTTTTGGAATCAAACGTTTAAACCCTTTTGACTCTTCGCTTCCAAATAATGTGATTGTGGCTAATTATTTCATGAGCTCCTTTTTAGATCCTACACACTTACCCTGCTTATTAAAAAGCTTAAATTTAAGGATATGCTGAGATTGAAATTAACCTCAAATTAGTATGATGTGTTCTTTTGTGGTTAATGGCTATTTCAATGAATAATCACGTTCTACTTTAGCAATACGCGTTGTAAACGCACTGTACCATTTGTCTTTGCCGAGCTGTTGGGCTTTTAAGTGTTCAACGTTTTGTTTCCAGGCTTTTATTGCATCTAAGCTTTGCCAATACGACACCGTAATACCCAAACCATCACGAACAGACTCCATACCTAAGTACTCAGGTTGTTGCTCTGCAAGTTCCACCATTCTATTGGCCAGATCTTCATAACCGGCGGTATCATCTGATAAGGTATTCGTAAAAATCACGGCGTAATATGGCGGTTTTGGTGTATTCGCTATCATGGCTGTTACTTCCCTCTACTTGGTTCAAAACCATCATAACATGGGATTTTTGTGTTAAACGTATCCCAATTTGCTTTAGAGCTTACAAAGTTATGACTGATCGGGCGCTCATTTATATCGCTATCTAATAAACCTAAGCGAATACGTAATCGGCTTGGGTCATCTCTATTTTCGCTATAAATAGGCGAGCCACAACAGCTACAAAAATAGCGAATTCTGCCGGGTTTAAATTCAAACGCACTTAGATGCTGCTTGCCTTCTGTGAGGTTAAAACCATCTCGTTGAATAAAGCCATTGGTTGCGTAGGCTGTGCCTGAGTTTTTACGACATAAGGAGCAATGACAATGAATAATTGAGTCTATGCCACCAGCAATAGTTACTTTTACTTTCCCGCACAAACAACTTCCTTGATACATAGTCCCTCTCAGGTTTAAAGATTAATAACCGCGATGCTTCCAAAATTCAGTGGCAGTGCCTTCGGCTTCCTTTAATAAGTTAAAGGATTTATCAGCAATTATATGGCCATTTAACTCAATAGTCATGCGCCAAATACCTACTTTATTATCAACAGGTGCCCATATCGTATCACCTAAATAAAACTGCCAATCGTTTGTTTTAACGTACTGTTCGCCCTCAAACGGTGGCATGATCTCGCCATCTTCATCCGGAATATCTGGGTGGTAAACGCAAAATTTAATTTTTTGTCCTTTGGCCTTTTTAATGTTAACTATAAAGCCAAATTCAATATCTAACTGTGCAGGAACGTCTGTTGTAAACTCGGTGATTTGAGGCAGGTCTTTTTCTTTTGCATCCCAATGACTGTAAATGCCGTAACTTTCAATACTGGTAATTGGTTTGGCTTTTGCCATAGCTGCAAGCGCTCCTTTTTTAAAATAAGGCGCTATTTTATAGTAGCAACCCTAGCAGAACAAGATTGTACTATTATAGTAATTAGCTAACGTATTTTACCCAGTGAGTGTCATGTTGTTGAAAGCCACATTTAGTTAAAAGTTTAATACTTGCGCTATTATTTGGGTTAACTAAAGCTAACACACTGTTTAGCGGAGCAGGTACAAAGGTCGTCAGTTTTTCAAATAGCATATCTAGTACCTTTTGCATTACTCCTTTGCCAAAGTACTGCGATGCCAATTCAAACCCCAACATGCCCTGCCCGTCAATTATGTTAAATATGCCTACGCTGCCAATAACCTGCCCACTACTTCGTAAAACAATAACTAAACGAATGCCTTGTTGATTATAAAAACGTTCTATGTCGCCTTGAATAAAGTCGTACACGTCACCTTTCGTTATATCAGCGCCGTAATCATTAAACGTTTGTACTTGCGGATCTTTTAAAATATCCCATATCGCTTGGCAATCTCTATGACGAATTGGGCGTAAGTCAAAGGCTAGGTCATCGTGGCTAGACACGTTAATTTCTTCTTTTTGCTTTATGAGCTGGCATTATTGTCTTACTATAAACGCAATTTCAAGCAATTAGATTAAGTTCGATGAGTGAAGAATTTAAAGTAATTCAACCTACCACCACAGTATACTGTAAAGAACGCGGTGAAGGCTGGACCTTAACAGGGATCACCAGTATCGATGAGCATACTTCTGTGATGTTTGATGGCGTAAGGTATACCTTACCGGCCCGTGAAATTGTTGAGGTATTATTGCCACAACAACTCGAGCGAGAGAAAAATCAATAATAAAAAAAGCCAGCATCAAGCTGGCTTTTTCTCGTTTTAAATTAACGTAATGCGTTAATACGCTCATCAAGTGGTGGGTGCGATGAGAATAACTCGGCAACACCTTTACCGCTTGCAATACCAAATGCCATCATTGAACCTTCTAGTTGTGATGGGTGGTTTTGTTTTAAACGCTCAAGGGCGCTACGCATTTTATCTGCACCTACTAGTTTTGCTGCACCCGCATCCGCAGAGAATTCGCGTTTACGGCTGTAGTAAGCAACAATCACACTTGCTAGAACACCAAATAACATTTGGAAAATCATATCGAACAAGAAGTATGTCCAGCTACTACCGCCCTCTTCCTCATCACTATTAAGGAAGTTATCAACAATACCTGCCAATACTTTCGCCATAAAGATAACAAAGGTATTCACTACACCTTGAATAAGAGTAAGCGTTACCATGTCACCATTTGCAATGTGAGATACCTCATGAGCCAATACCGCCTCAGCTTGATCTTGATTCATGTTGTGTAATAAACCTGTGCTCACAGCCACCAGCGAGTTGTTCTTACTTGGGCCGGTCGCAAATGCGTTCATTTCAGGGCTATCGTAAATAGCCACTTCTGGCATCGCGATACCTGCTTTTTTCGCTTGCGCAGCTACCGTTGAAACCAACCATTGTTCTGTTTCAGAACGAGGCTGTTCAATAACATGTGCACCGGTTGATTTTTTTGCCATCCATTTCGACATAAATAACGAAATAAACGATCCACCAAAACCAAATACGGTTGAAATAACTAAAATGCCGCCTAAACTGCGATGGCTAATACCCAGTACGCTCATCACAATAGACAACACAATACCTAACACTAGCATTACCGCTAAGTTTGTAAGTAGAAACAGAAATACACGCTTCATAAAAACCTCAGAATAAACATACCAATTGTATTAACTAACGACATGGTTAAAAATCGTTAGTTAATAAAATTATCTGGGTACTCTACCAACTCAGTTTAGGGCTTATGCAATTGGTTGCAAGGAACTAATTGCAACCAATTGTGACAGAGTATGTCAAAAGTAACAACTCAATTATTATGGGTTGATAGATAAAATTTCAAGTAAGGTTTTGTAAATTTTTAATTTAGGGGTGCCGTCTGTATACGGACTAATCGCTAAAAGCGGGAAAGGTAGTGCTGATTTTAAAGTTTCTAAATTGGCGTCTTGTTCACGCATGTTTGGGTCTACATGATTTGCTATCCAACCCACACAATTTACACCGAGCGCTTTAAAGTGAGCAGCTGTCAATAGTGCGTGATTAAGGCAACCAAGCTTCATGCCTACTACTAGCACAACATTAAGGTTTTGTGATTTAACCCAATCGCTGAGTAAATCGGTTTCGTTGATAGGTAAACACCAACCGCCTGCACCTTCTGTAAGAATATAATCGGTATTGAGTGCTTTTACATTTGCATAAGCAACATCAAGTTTAGCAAATGTCAGTCTGTCACCTACTAGGGCAGCTGCAATATGCGGTGCAATGGGTGGCTCATAGGTAAAGGGGTTAACTATGTTATATTTAACCCCAATTGATGAGCTTTCCATTAAGGTTAATGCATCATCATTGACTAGCTGTCCAAATGCTTCTTCTGCACCTGCTGCAATGGGTTTAAAACCCACCGCACGCTGTTTATGTTGCGCTAGTAAGTTTAATAATAAACTGGTGACATGGGTTTTTCCGGCATCGGTGTCTGTACCCGTGATAAAAAATTCTTTCATTTTTGAGTTAATTCTATTTTTCTAGTTCTAAAAGGACAACTTGATAGCTCACTCTAGCATGCCCATCAACCAGAGGGTATGCCCTACAAACACTATTAAGTGCCTGCCTCGTTAATAACCCTTGGCGTTTTTGCTTAGTTTGCAATGAGGTAGCACCAATCGCTTTTATCGACCGCAGCGCATCTAAAGGAGAGTTATAGGCATCTATATAACATCTATCAGCGGCAAAATTGAGTTTAAACCCCGCCAATTTTGCATACTCAATAATGTGACTAGCACAATGAAACTGATTAATATGGTTTTGCTCATCTAAACAAGCAAAAGCCTGTTTGATTTCTTTGAGCGATCCATCTACCACGCAGCTTAAATAAACCTTACCACCCGCTTTTAATGCGGAAAAAAGATTTTTAAGTAGTGCCTCTAAATCAGCAGACCATTGCATTGCAAAATTACTAAACACACAATTTAGCGAACTTTGCTGTAATGGTAGGTTGTCCATATCAGCACACACTTTTAAACAATGCGGGTTTTGTTCTGTGCTGAGCATGGAATGACTTAAGTCCATTGCCAATACAGTATCAAAGTGTGTTTTAAGCATTGCCGTGTTAACTAAAGGCCCAGCACCTAAATCAAGGCAAGTACCCTGCTGATGTTTACTGGCCATCATTTTGAATAAGTGCGCAGCCGCTTGTTTTTGAACATTAGCATGGCTCGCGTAATTTGCAGCCGCTTTAGAGAACTTAGTTTGTGTTGTTAGCTTATTACTGTGTTGAAAGCTTAAAGGCGCTTGCAGTTGAACACTCATAAACACTCCACTAGCGAATAAACCAGCTGTTTTATATCCTCAGCTTGATGCGCGCTACTTATGGTTACTCTAAGTCGTGCCGTATTAAATGGCACCGTGGGAGGTCGAATAGCAGTTAACCACACGCCTTTATTTTTAAGATTATCAGCAACAGCAAGAGTATGTTCTGCATCGCCCAGTACCAAAGGCTGAATAGCCGTTGTTGATTCCATTAATGCTAAGTTATGCTCTTTAGCTAGCGCTCTAAAGTAGGTAATATTCTCTGTCAGCTGAGAGCGTCTCTTATCTGCTTTTAGTAACTTTTCGAGTCGTTCAAGAGTACAACTTGCCATCAGTGGTGACATCGCCGTTGAATATATGTATTCACGATTAAACTGCAACATGTAATCAATCATTTGCTTTGATGCAAGCAAGCAAGCGCCACTACTTGCCAATGCCTTGCCAAAGGTGATAATCAGTAAATCAGGCTTGATTGCCTCACAGCTCCCTAAGCCTTGCTCGCCTGACACGCCAAAGCCATGTGCGTCGTCAATCATCAACCACGCATTGTATTGTTTAGCAAGTTTACAGAGTGCTTCAATGGGGGCTTGATCGCCATCCATCGAAAACACCCCTTCGCTTACTATGAGCTTATGCTTTGCTTTCGATTTTTGTAACCGAGACTCTAAGTGCTTAAGGTCGTTATGATTAAAGCGCACCATGGCAGCGGCAGAATGAAGTCCGCCATCAATTAAGCTGGCATGATTAAGCTTATCTTGAAAAATTGCCGATGATTGCGCCACGCTTTTATCTTGAAACAGCGCTTTTAATACGCTGCTATTAGCACTAAATCCGCTATTAAATAACATGGCGCTTTCATAGCCTAATAACTCGCATAAACGCTGCTCAAGCTGTTGTTGTGGTTTATTATAACCATTCACTAATGCTGAACTGTGGCTACCTAGTTGCTGCGCTTGTATTTCAATAAAATCATCAGCAAAGCCAAGGTAGTCATTACTGGCAAAATTTAAATACTGTTTACCTGCAACCTGAATAAAGCGCCCGCTTGATTGCTCAACAAGTTGACGCTTTCTCAGTAATGCATCTGCTTGTCGCTCAACAAGATGCTCGGCAATAAAATCAAAAGCCATTTAAATATTACGCTTCGTAAAATAGTTCTGATGTTGCTTTATCAGCAACTTTTGATGAAAGTGATGCAGCAACCGCTTCATCAGAATAATCTTCACGGGTTTCTGGGTTCATGCCTAATTTTTTAATCAGCATCATGTCTGCGTCTGCTTCAGGGTTTTCTGTAGTCAGTAGTTTATCACCGTAGAAAATTGAATTAGCACCAGCAAAGAAACACATAGATTGCATTTGTTCATTCATCGCCGTACGACCAGCTGATAAACGAACATAGCTTTTCGGCATCATTATACGTGCAACAGCAATGGTACGAATAAACTCAAAGTGGTCTAAGTCTTCGACATCTTCAAGTGGCGTGCCTTTAACCTTAACCAACATATTAATTGGCACACTCTCTGGCTGCTGCGGCAAATTAGCTAATTGCATTAATAAACCAAAACGGTCAGCTGCCTGCTCGCCCATACCAACAATACCGCCAGAACACACTTTCATGCCGGCATCACGCACGTTATCGATGGTGTTTAAACGGTCTTGGTAAGTACGTGTTGTAATGATCTGCTGGTAATACTCAGGTGATGTATCTAGGTTATGGTTGTAGTAATCAAGGCCCGCGTCTTTTAATGCATGGGCTTTTTCGTTATCTAGCATGCCAAGCGTCATACAGGTTTCAAGGCCTAGCTCTTTAACCTCTTTTACCATTTTTGAAATATAAGGCATGTCACGTTCTTTCGGATCAGACCACGCAGCACCCATACAAAAACGGGTTGCGCCTTTTTCTTTTGCAACACGTGCTTGCTCAACCACTTTTTCTACTTCCATTAAACGTTCACGGTCTAAGTCTGTTTTATAATGACCTGACTGAGGACAATATTTGCAATCTTCTGGGCAAGCACCGGTTTTAATCGATAACAAAGTAGAAATTTGTACTTCATTTGGGTTGAAGTTTTCACGATGCACACTGGCCGCTTTAAATAACAAATCATTGAACGGCATTTCGAATAATGCTTTTACTTCTTGGTGACTCCAATCGTGACGGACAACTGCGTGCTCCATAATAGTCTCTTTTTTTAAATTATTGGGACGGTTTGATTGGCTTAGTCTACGACTTGACGTAACATTGTCAACGAAACGAAGCGATATAAAGTTTACATATGACCAATAAACAACCAATAGATTTAGATTTTGATCGTGAGCATATTTGGCACCCTTATACTTCTATGACTCAGCCCCTTCCTGTGTACCCAGTCAGTCATGCCAATGCAAATCGTATTTTCTTAGAAACAGGCGAAAGCCTAATAGATGGTATGGCCTCTTGGTGGAGTGCGATTCATGGTTACTGCCATCCTGTTTTAAATGAGGCAATCACTACACAGGTTAGTAAAATGAGCCATGTCATGTTTGGTGGCTTAACTCATGAGCCTGCTGTTGAGTTGTGTAAAAAGCTAGTCAGTATCACACCTAAGTCACTCGATAAGGTGTTCTTAGCCGACAGTGGCTCTGTGAGTGTTGAAGTTGCAATAAAAATGGCCTTGCAGTACTGGCTTAGCCAAGGTTACACCAGCAAACAAAAATTAATGACGCCGCTTAAGGGCTACCATGGCGATACTTTTGCAGCCATGAGCGTTTGCGATCCAGTTAATTCAATGCACAGCATGTACTCAGGGTTTTTACCTGAACATGTTTTTGTACCTGCGCCGAGTGCTAAATTTAATGGTGAGTTTAGCCCAACTGAGGCTGATACGCTTGAAAGCTACTTTGCAGCTCACCACCAAGATGTTGCTGCATTTATCATTGAACCCATTGTACAAAATGCTGGGGGCATGAATTTTTACCACCCTGATTACTTAAAACACCTGCGCATTCTTTGTGATAAATATGATGTTTTACTTATTTGTGACGAAATCGCTACAGGCTTTGGTCGCACCGGCACCTTGTTTGCTGTTGAACACGCCAACATTGAGCCGGATATTTTATGTATTGGCAAAGCATTAACGGGCGGCATGATGACCCTATCAGCGACATTAACCACTAGCAAAGTCGCTGTTGGCATTAGTGAGGGTGAAGCCGGCGTATTAATGCATGGCCCAACTTTTATGGGTAACCCGCTTGCCTGTGCCACAGCCTGCGCGAGTATTGATTTACTGTTAGAGCAACCTTGGCAAGAGCAAATTGAACATATAAATGATGTGCTAACAACCCAGCTTGCTAAATGTAAGCCGCTTAATGCAGTCGTTGATGTACGCACATTAGGTGCAATTGGAGTTGTTGAGCTTAATCGAAGTGTAGATGTAGCAAAAATTCAACGCTTTTTTATCGAGCAAGGTGTGTGGATCCGCCCGTTTGGTAAATTAATTTATTTGATGCCGCCTTACATAAGCGACGAACAAAGCTTAACTAAGTTATGCAATACTATTTATGCAGCCATTGAACAACAGGCGTATTAAAAAAGGAAGCTAATGCTTCCTTTTCCTTTAAACTTTACCATTCAAACATATAAGCCATTTTACTGATCATTCGAAGCGGTACTTTATGTTCACAGCGCTTGGCGTAAAGATGCTGCAATGATTTATCTTTAATTTCACCAACGATCACTTCTTTTACTTGATAACCCAGTGCAGTGGCCGCTTGTGCGTAGGCGATAAATTCCCACTTTTTAATATTAGTGTTATCAACAATTACTAACGGGATTTCTTCTGCTAGGGCATTAATAAAGCGGGCAAGGTTTAGATTGTGATACTCAGATAACTTGTACTTATCAAATTGATACACACCTTCGCTATTGTAAAAATAATCATCTGTTGCGCACACGACATAATCACTTTCATTACCAGCTACCAACTCATCAGCAAGGCTTTGTGCGTAATATGATTTACCTGAGCCTGGTAAGCCGCGAAGAATAAAAACTTGTTTCATAGCACCTGTTATACAATTTAATTAAAGACTAAAGGACAGTTATCCTATTGAGAATTGTTAATAATGCCACAAAATAACCAATTAGCGCAGCGAGAATTTAAATAAACGCAAATTTTACGCAAAATATTGCTGCTATTTTACTCAATTGAAGAAAAACTACTAAAGAGTACGCCTCAATAGTTTTTTTATTTGATTTACGAGGGTAAGATAGTCGATTCAAGTGCAATGCACAGCATTATTATATTAGGCAACTTATATCATTGGAGTGAAGATGAGCCATTTAGCGATTTCAGAGCTATTAAAAGGCAAGGTTGCGGTAGACAGCCAAGTAACAGTAAAAGGCTGGATCCGTACACGCCGCGATTCAAAAGCAGGAATTTCATTTTTAGCCGTTCATGACGGTTCGTGTTTTGATCCTATTCAAGCGGTAGTACCTAATTCACTCAATAATTATGATGAAGTAACACGTTTAACTGCAGGTTGTTCTGTATCTGTAACAGGTGTTCTTGTGCCTTCTGCAGGTCAAGGTCAGTCTTTCGAAATTCAAGCTAACTCTGTAGAAGTATTAGGTTGGGTTGAGAATCCAGACACCTACCCTATGTCTGCGAAACGTCACAGCATTGAATATTTACGTGAGCACGCACACCTTCGCCCTCGTACTAACATCATGGGCGCGGTAACCCGTGTACGTAACTGTTTAGCACAAGCGATTCACCGTTTTTATCATGAGCAAGGTTACTACTGGATCAGCACACCGATCATCACTGCAAGTGACTGTGAAGGCGCCGGTGAAATGTTCCGTGTGTCTACTTTAGATATGCAAAACTTACCACGCACAGATAAAGGCGACATCGATTACAGTGAAGATTTTTTCGGTAAAGAAGCATTCTTAACAGTATCTGGTCAATTAAATGGTGAGACATATGCCTCAGCAATGTCAAAAATCTATACCTTTGGCCCGACTTTCCGTGCTGAAAACTCAAATACATCTCGTCACTTAGCAGAGTTTTGGATGGTTGAACCTGAAGTTGCATTCGCGGATTTAGAAGATATCGCAAAACTTGCTGAAGACATGCTTAAATACGTTTTCAATGCAGTATTAACTGAGCGTCGTGATGATATGGAATTCTTTGCACAACGTGTTGAGAAAACAGCTATCTCTCGTTTAGAAGAGTTCGTAACTAAAGATTTCGCACAAGTTGATTACACAGATGCTATCGAAATCTTAAAAGCGTGTGGTAAGAAGTTCGAATACCCTGTTGAATGGGGTGTAGATTTACAGTCTGAGCACGAGCGTTACCTTGCTGAAGAGCACTTTAATGCGCCAGTAGTTATTAAAAACTACCCGCGTGATATTAAAGCCTTCTACATGCGTCAAAACGAAGACGGCAAAACAGTCGCTGCAATGGACGTAGTTGCACCAGGTATTGGTGAAATCATCGGTGGTTCTCAACGTGAAGAGCGTCTAGATGTACTAGATAAGCGTCTAGAAGAAATGGGCTTAAACAAAGAAGATTACAGCTGGTACCGCGACCTACGTAAATACGGCACTGTACCGCACTCAGGTTTTGGTCTAGGTTTTGAGCGTTTAGTTGCATATGTAACAGGTATGGGTAACGTACGTGACGTTATCGCCTTCCCTCGTACAAAAGGCAGCGCGACTTACTAATAAGAAACGCTACATAGTCTAAAAGCCGCTTTCGAGCGGCTTTTTTGTGTGTAAATCATTAAATGTTTTAAAAAATTACAGTATAAAGAATTAGCAAAGCCAGACATATTGCCTATATTGATAAGAAGCTAACTATTAAGGAGTTTGCGTCTACTATGCTATTTCGCTCTATGAAAGCCCTTTTGCTATCTACAACCCTTATCTCTGCACATAGTGCGTATGCAATTGAAGCAAATATTAATTCGAAGCCTATTTTTATTGCAGGCTCAACCACTGTCACTGAACTATTAATCGATATGAAAGCCGACTTAAGCCAAGAGTTTGGCAATAGCATACAAATCAGGCCAATGGGCAGTGATAAAGGCATTAAAGCCATTGCAGAAAATGTTATAGATATCGGCACCAGCTCTCGTTATTTAACAAAAGAAGAACAACAACGTTGGCCTTTTTTAAGGCAAATTATTATAGCCCAAGATGCAATCGCATTTTTTGTAAATAAAAACTTAAACATTACTGAAGTTACCACTAAAAAGCTGAGCGATATCTACCAAGGAAAACTAAAGGCGTGGTCTGAAGTTTCACCTTATACACCTGAGCTCAGTGCCAAAAATGACGAGATCCTACTTTTTAGTAAAGGCACTAGTCACGGTAGTTTTGATGTCTTTTTAGAGTATTTAAATTTAGATTATATTCAAGAACCAGGCAGTAACTTCATACGCTTAAAAATGGCGGGTAATAGAGGTTTATTTTCTAAACAAAAAGTAGAACTTTACGATCAGTTCAATCAAGCATTGGGTATAGTGCAGCGTATTCCAAATGCCATTGCTTACGATTCATATGGCGCTATTAGTAAATTAGAAAATGACAGACGTATTAACAGAGTAACTTTGCTTGAGATTGACGGTGTAAGCCCTTCCGTTGAATCAATTCAAAGTGGCGAATATGCCTTTGTTAGGCCGCTAGTGCTAATTGTAAACACACAATCATCCCGCTCAAAAAAGATTGGCGACAAACTTGCTGTGATTGTTAAATCAAACAAGATTCAACAGAAAATGCTTGAGTTTGGTTACCTTCCAGTAAAATAGTAATCTGAAGATATAAACGAAAAAAAGCTGCGCACCTAAAAGGTGAACAGCTTTTAACAACCAGAATCGTTATGAATTACAGAGCGCTTTCAAGCTCTGGTAACACATCAAATAAATCAGCAACTAAACCATAGTCAGCGACTTGGAAAATTGGTGCATCAGGGTCTTTATTGATGGCAACAATCACTTTTGAGTCTTTCATACCTGCTAAATGTTGAATCGCACCACTGATACCCACAGCAATATATAAATCTGGCGCAACAATTTTACCGGTTTGACCTACTTGCATATCGTTTGGTACAAAGCCCGCATCAACAGCAGCACGTGAAGCACCAATGGCTGCGCCTAGTTTATCGGCAATACCATTTAATAACGCAAAGTTTTCACCATTTTGCATACCACGACCACCTGAAATAACCACAGGTGCGGCTGTTAGCTCTGGACGCTCAGATTCAGTTTGTTCTTCTGATACAAACTCACTCAGACCAACAGAACCTTTACCAGTAACACTCGTTACAGCTACTGGCGCTTGCTCTTGTGCAATATCAAAGCTACTTGCACGAACAGTAATAACCTTTTTGCTATCTAGTGATTTAACTGTCGCAATTGCATTACCTGCATAAATAGGACGCTTAAAGGTATCTGCATCAATAACGTCGATGATTTCAGAGATTTGTGCAACATCTAAAAGTGCAGCAACACGTGGCATAAAGTTTTTACCCGTTGTTGTTGCGCTTGCGACAATGTGTGAATAGTTATCAGCTAAAGATAAAACTAGATCAGCTAGGTTTTCTGCAAGTTGATTAGCATAAGCTGCATCATCGGCAATCAGTACATTGCTAACACCTGCAATTGACGCTGCTTGCTCGCTCATTGCAGCTAAATTTTCGCCGGCAAGTAGTAAATCTACATCAAAGCCTAGTTTAACAGCAGCAGTAATCGTTTTATTGGTTTCAGGCTTTAGAACACCTTTATCGTGTTCGGCTATCACTAATGTTTTCATTTAGATCACCTTCGCTTCTGTTTTTAACTTTTCTACTAATGTCGCAACATCTTCAACGACAATACCGCCACTGCGTTTTTCTGGCTCGTTTACTTCTACCAGCTGTACGCGAGGCGCAAGGTCTACACCTAGGCTGTCAGCAGCAATTACATCTAGAGGTTTACGCTTTGCTTTCATAATGTTTGGTAATGAAGCATAGCGCGGTTCATTTAAACGTAAGTCTGTGGTTACGATAGCAGGTAGTTTAAGAGCGACTGTTTGTAAGCCACCGTCTACTTCACGCGTTACATTAACAGTACCTGCTTGAACATCGACTTTAGATGCAAAGGTACCTTGGCCACGACCCGTTAAAGCAGCAAGCATTTGACCGGTTTGATTGTTGTCAGAGTCAATCGATTGCTTACCTAAAATAACCAGCTCAGGTGATTCTTGCTCTACAATCTTGCTAAGTAATTTAGCAACATGTAAAGATTCAAGCTTTTCTTCTGTTTCAATATGAATGGCTTTATCAGCACCGAGTGCTAAGGCCGTACGTAATTGCTCTTGAGATGATTTATTACCAATAGTTACAGCAACAACCTCAGTGGCAGTTCCTGCTTCTTTTAAACGAATAGCTTCTTCAATTGCAATTTCACAAAATGGGTTCATCGCCATTTTTACATTAGCTAGATCAACATCCGTTTTATCGGCTTTAACGCGTGCTTTGACGTTGTAGTCAATTACTCTTTTAATTGGAACGAGGACTTTCATCGTGACTCCATCAATTGTGTGTTCTCAAAGTTGACCTAAACGTCAACTTATTTATTTTATGAATTCAGACTACTTCCTGTTGACGTAAACGTCAACCTAAAATAACCTTAATGTATTCACAGCCTGTAACGTTTCATTTGCAAGTATGAAATAAGGTTCTTTATAGCAGGTCCGTCACCGAGAAGAGGTTTATATGGTCGAACGCGAAACCATGGAATTTGATGTAGTCATCGTAGGCGCAGGCCCAGCAGGTTTATCAACTGCGATTAGATTGGCTCAACAAGCACAAGAAAAACAACAAGAATTAATGATCTGTGTGGTAGAAAAAGGCTCTGAGGTGGGCGCACACATTTTATCGGGTGCGGTTTTTGAAACTAAAGCGCTAGATGAATTATTACCTGATTGGCAGTCATTAGGCGCTCCAGTTACCACTAAAGTAACGCAAGATGATATTTACTGGTTCAATAACAGTGAAAAAGCCACCAGCATCCCCCACTTTGCTAGCCCTAAAACATTCCATAACGAAGGCAATTACATTGTCTCTATGGGTAATGTATGTCGCTTTTTAGCAGAGCAAGCGGAAAACTTAGGGGTAGAAATATTCCCTGGCTTTAGTGCTCACTCTTTGATTATTGAAGACGAAACAGTGAAAGGCATTATCACTGGCGATATGGGCCTTGATAAAGACGGCAACGAAAAAGATGGTTATATGCCGGGTATGGAGCTTAGAGCTAAATACACAGTATTTGCAGAAGGTTGCCGCGGTCATTTAGGTAAAGAGCTAATCAAACACTTTGCCCTTGATAAAGATGCATCACCACAGCATTACGGTTTAGGTTTCAAAGAAATTTGGCAAATCGACCCGAGTAAACACAAAGAAGGCACAGTAGTTCATGGCACAGGCTGGCCGTTAACCGGTGATACCAGTGGTGGTGCATTTATGTATCATAGCGATAACAACCAAGTTGTGGTGGGCTTAATTGTTGACCTTAACTACTCAAACCCACATCTAAGCCCGTTTGATGAATTTCAGCGCATGAAACATCACCCTGTCTTTAAAGGTGTTTTAGAAGGCGGAGAACGTATAGCCTATGGCGCAAGAGCCATTGCCAAAGGTGGCCTGCGCTCTTTACCGAAAATGCACTTCCCGGGGGGGTTACTTGTAGGTTGTGATGCGGGCACATTGAACTTTGCCAAGATCAAAGGTAACCACACAGCCATGAAATCAGGCATGGTTGCCGCTGATGTGATTGTTGCAGCCCTTAGCAACGGTAAAGAAAATGCCGATTTAACTGAATATAAATCAGCCTTTGAACAAAGCTGGGCGTACAAAGAGCTTTATCAATCGCGTAACTTTGGCCCTGTTATGCATAAACTTGGTAAGTTCTTAGGTGGTGCTTATAACACCCTCGATCAAAACCTATTTGGTGGCAACTTACCATTTAACTTTGAAGACAACATGCCAGATCATGCCACATTAGTTGCAGCTGACCAGGCCGAAAAAATCGATTACCCGAAAGCAGACGGCAAGCTTAGTTTCGATAAACTTTCATCGGTGTTTTTATCAAATACCAATCATGAAGAGTCACAGCCATGCCATTTAAAGCTAAATGATAACTCGATTCCAATTAAGTTGAATTTACCGCAATTTGATGAGCCAGCACAACGCTACTGCCCTGCGGGAGTTTACGAAGTACAAGAAGTTGAAGGTGAAAAAGAGTTTGTGATCAACTCACAAAACTGTGTGCACTGTAAAACCTGCGACATAAAAGACCCAAGTCAAAACATTACTTGGGTAACACCTGAGGGAGCTGGCGGGCCAAACTATCCTAATATGTAACGCACGTTACTCATTTAATTAAAATTTATCCTAAATTGCAGGGGCTTCGGCCCCTTTTTTAGGCTATGCTGAAAATGTCGTGTTTTATAAAAGTGAGTAAAGTATGCCGTCTTCAAGTGTAACCTTTCGTTTTTTAGCTGAACCTACTGATGTCAATTTTGGCGGTAAAGTTCATGGTGGTGTGGTAATGAAGTGGATTGACCAAGCTGGTTACGCCTGTGCTGCAGGTTGGAGCGGTCATTACTGCGTAACTGTCTCAGTTGCGGGTGTAAAGTTTCAGCGCCCTATTTTGGTTGGCCAAATAGTCGAAGTGAAAGCTAGTATCGCACACACAGGTAAAACCAGTATGCAAATCTTTATTCAAGTACGCTGCGGCGACCCTAAAACCCAAAACCTAGTTGAAACCAATCATTGTGTTATAAGTTTTATTGCTATGGATGAAGCAGGCTACCCAATCGAAGTACCTTCATATACAGCCGTAACAGACGAAGAAAAGAAAATCGAAAACTATGCGATAAAAATGAAAGAGATTGCGATAGAAACAGAAACCCTTTTACAAAAAGCCTAAAAGCTTAAAAGCTTAAAGGAACAAAAAATTATAAACCGTACCTAGTAACTTCTACAGAGCACCCTGAAATTGTTACGACTGCCAAACTGAATGCCTGATTACAGTTTCAACAAACTGCACAAAAAACCACTTAAAAAAGCCTAAAAACAATACTTTAGGCTTTGTTTTAAGCTTGGCATTGCCGTTGCAATACTCCTTGTGAATGACGCGAAACATTCGTTTATTTATTTTATAAAGGAGCTATTAAATGATTAAAGCAATTTCACTTTCTGCACTTTCTTTAGCACTACTAGGTTTTAATAATGCTGCACATGCAGATATTACCGAAATGGATTCTCCGCGTATTTATACCGGTATCGGCTACGGCCAATATTCTTTTGAGTTTGAAGACAGTGAAAATGACACTGACTTTGATGACGATTCACAAATGCTGAAAGGTTATATTGGTACTCAGTTTAACAAGTACTTGAGCCTTGAACTTGCCTATCAAAATTTTGATGAAGTAAGCGATATCGATTCTAAAGCCGAAATTGACGGTGTTTCATTAGCAGCACGCTTAGCAGCCCCAATTACAGATAGCTTTTCTGTTTATGCCAAAGGTGGTTGGCTAGAGTGGGATGCTGAAATTGAGCAAGACCTAGGCGAGCTTGGCAGTATCAGTGCTGATACAGACGGTGGTGATGTATTTTATGGTGCAGGTGTAGAATATGCTTTCACAACAAACATGCAAGTACGTTTAGAGTATGAGCGCTATAAATTAGAAGATGATATTGACCCAGATATGGATGTAGCGTCTGTATCATTCCAATACATGTTTTAATTTAGACTACATAGTCTAAATATTAAAAGGCAGTCTCGACTGCCTTTTTTTACGTTTGCATGTAAAATGTCGGCAGATTTTCTTAACAACAATGCACAATGAGCGAATACCAATTAACTGCCGTCGGCCATATTCAATCTCCTTATAAACAAAAGTTTGCCATACCTCGCCAACCTCGTTTGGTTCCTGAGGCTAAAGCAAAGCTGGTATTCAGCAGCGATTTTAATCGTGAAGAGTTTGTACGCGGCCTCGATGAATTTAGCCATATTTGGTTACTATTCAGATTTCATGAAACCGCAGATAAAGGCTATTCAGCAATGGTGAGACCCCCTCGCCTAGGCGGTAATGAACGTAAAGGTGTATTTGCAACACGTGCAACCTTTCGCCCAAATGCTATAGGCATGAGTGCTGTAAAACTTGAAGGCATTGAATATAAAAATGGTCAATTAAGCTTATTGCTTTCAGGTATCGATTTACTCGATGGCACACCTATTTTAGACATTAAACCTTATTTGCCCTACTCAGACGCAATGACCGATGCCACCGCAGGCTTTGCCGATACCCGACCAGAAACCGATATGAGCGTTGAGTTTAGTGAAGAAGCCCTGGCGTTTATCGAAAAACAGACCGAACAACCTGAATTAAAAGCGTTTATAAGCAATGTATTAAAGCAAGATCCTCGCCCAGCTTATAAAAAGCAACGTGACTCAGAACAAAGCTACGGCATGACCTTATATGATTTTAATATTAGGTGGCATGTTCAGGACAATCATAATACAGTGACCAGCATTGAAAAATGCTAGTTTTTAGCATATAGCGCTTTAGTGTCAGTGCTTCCACTGGTAAACTTAGCGCCTTGTTATTACTCAAACGTCTTGAGTAAACGATAATAATTTTAACACTACTTGGAATAGAGATGCGTACCAGTCAATATATACTCGCAACACTTAAAGAAACTCCGTCTGATGCAGAAATTGTTTCTCATCAATTAATGCTACGAGCAGGCATGATCCGCCGCGTTGCGTCGGGTTTGTATACATGGTTGCCCTCTGGTCTACGCGTACTTAAAAAAGTAGAAAACATCGTACGTGAAGAAATGGATAAAGCAGGCGCTATCGAAATGTTAATGCCTATAATCCAACCAGCTGATCTTTGGGAAGAGTCTGGTCGTTGGGAGCAATTTGGTCCTGAATTACTTCGTATTAATGACCGTCACAACCGCCCATTTGCACTTGGCCCTACACACGAAGAAGTGATCACTGATTTTGTACGTAAAGAAGTAAACTCTTATAAGCAATTACCGCTTACTCTTTACCAAGTACAAACAAAAGTACGTGACGAAGTTCGCCCTCGTTTTGGTGTAATGCGTGCTCGTGAATTTACGATGAAAGATGCTTACTCTTTTCACTTAAGTGATGAGTGTTTAGAGAAAACTTACCAAGTTATGCACAAAGCTTACTGCAACATCTTCGAGCGCCTTGGTCTTGATTACCGCCCTGTTATCGCTGATACCGGTTCTATCGGTGGTAGCGTGTCACATGAATTCCATGTGCTTGCAGAATCAGGCGAAGATGCAATCGCATTTAGTGATGCAAGTGATTATGCTGCAAATATCGAAAAAGCAGAAGCACTGGCACCGACTGAAGACCGCCCAGTTGCAAGCAAAGAACTAAAAGTGTTCCCAACGCCTGATGCAAAATCAATTGCTGAGCTTAAAAAGCACTATGGTGTTAAACCTCATCGCGGTGTAAAAACATTAATCGTGTATGGCGCACCAGATGAAAACGAACAACGTGGTTTAGTTGCCCTTGTATTACGTGGTGACCATGATCTAAACGAGTTAAAAGCTGAGAAACACCCGCTTGTTGACTCACCGCTTGAAATGGCAAAAGAAGAAGACATCGTTGCTGCTATTGGCGCAAAACCAGGTTCATTAGGCCCAGTCGGCCTATCAATGCCAATAATTGTTGACCGCACAGCTAACGTAATGGCTGATTTTGTAGCTGGTGCTAATAAAGATGGTGAACATTTCAGCGGTATCAACTGGGATCGCGATGTAGAAAACTACGAAGTGGCTGATATCCGTAATATCGTGGAAGGCGATCCAAGCCCGTGTGGCCAAGGTTCACTGCAAATTAAACGTGGTGTTGAAGTTGGCCATATTTTCCAACTTGGCACTAAGTACTCAGAAGCAATGAAAGCAGGCGTATTAAGTGAATCAGGTAAAAACCAAGTAATGACAATGGGTTGTTACGGCATAGGTGTATCACGTATCGTAGCTGCCGCTATTGAGCAAAACAACGACCAATACGGTATTAAATGGCCGCAACCTATCGCACCATTTGATTTAGCAATTGTACCTATGAACATGCATAAGTCTCATCGTATTCCTGATATTGCAGATAACCTTTACAAAGGTTTAAAAGATGCAGGTTTAGATGTGTTGTTTGATGACCGTAAAGAGCGCCCTGGCGTTATGTTTAACGACATGGAGTTATTAGGTGTGCCTTTCACGCTGGTTATTGGTGAGCGTAACCTTGATGAAAATAAGGTGGAGCTTAAAAACCGTCGTACTGGTGAAAAGCTAATGCTTGATTTAGACAGTGCCGCTTCCGAAATTGCCGCACTTGTTAAAGGCTAATTAAGTCAGCTCAACAAAATATAAAAAACCGCTTCGGCGGTTTTTTTGTATTTCTTAATTGTCATAGATGTTTCGCTAAAGCGTCTTTTAACTGTCATTGATTCTGCCTAGCATTTACTTTATTACACCATGAGTAAATGCCATGAATAACACCACTTGCAGTAGTAAAACCCACTATCCTGCCGTTTGGATTTCCGACGTTCACTTAGGTTATAAAGACTGCCAAGCGCAGTATTTACTAGACTTTTTAAATGCGATTGAATGCGATGTTCTGTATTTGGTCGGTGATATTGTCGATTTATGGTCGATGAAACGACAGTTCTTTTGGCACCCTAGTCATTATGATGTATTAGCGCTTATTCAACAAAAAGCGAAAGATGGCACTCGAGTGATCTATATACCGGGTAACCACGACGAAACCTTTCGCCATTATGCCAATGATTCATTATTCGGTATTGAAGTACATAAACAATATATCCATACCACAAAAGCCAACAAACGGTTTTTACTGTTGCATGGCGACGATTTTGATTCAGCAACCCGCTACAACAAATTAATCAGTATTGCGGGCGATGCAGGATACGACTTTTTACTTTTTTTAAATCGTTGGACTAATCGCATTCGCCGTTTATTTGGTGGTAATTATTGGTCATTGGCCTCTTGGATAAAAGCGCGAGTGCATAAAGCACGTGAAGCAATTGACGCATTTGAAAAAGCGGCAATCCACGAAGCAAAAAAACAAGCCGTCGATGGCATCATTTGTGGGCATATTCATCACCCAGCCGTTAAAGTGGTTGATGGAATTTTGTATTGCAATGATGGCGACTGGATTGAGAGCTGCACTGCATTAGTTGAAAACAGCTCTGGCCGTATTGAGTTATTGCACTGGAGTGAAACACAAAAAGTGATTCACTCTGCTGATATTAGTACATTAACGCCTAAACCTGCATTTAATAAAGATCGTGATGCCGCTTAAGTCTTCAGCCACATTGAGAGCTTTTTACGCAATGTGGCTTGTTTAATTGGCTTGGTGATATAGTCGTTCATACCAACACTGAGGCATTTTTCTCTATCGCCAGCCATCGCGCTTGCGGTCATGGCTATGATCACCACATCTTGGTATTTCTCACCTGTTTTTCCCTGCCTGATTGCTTTGGTACAGTCATACCCATTTAAGTTTGGCATTTGGCAATCCATTAAGATCAGATCAAATTGAGTTTCGCTGTTATTCAATACCTCAATTGCTTCAAGACCATCGCTGGCTGATTCAATATGAACATAGCTATCTCTTAAGATCGCTTTGCTCACCTCAATATTAATCATATTATCGTCGACGATAAGCACTGAACGAGATGTTAAATCAAGCTCAATAATTTCTTTTGTATCTGTATTTTTACGCTCAATAACAGAATCATTGTTATTAAATAAAACAGCGAGTTTGTAGGCTAATTCATCAGGAGTGACAGGTTTTGCAATAACAGTACAATTGCTCGGTAATGTTTCTTTTTGTTTAAGTGATGCCATAACACCTAAAATTAATACACAGGTGTCGGAGTATTTATTTGCAAAACTCAACACATTGTTTAGTTCTGGGTGTTTATGATCAATGATAAGTAAATCTAACTCATTGAAAACATTGTCAGGTATATCACTTAATCGAGAAACATTCGATGGCTGAGGCTGACAAGTTTTCTCTAATTGGGTTTCTATGTTTTGACCAAGCAGATCATATAAAACTGCACAACCAACGTGTTTGTTATTCAAAGCCGTAATCGCCCCCTGCTCTTTTAATGAGGCACTGAGTGATACTGTGATACTGGCACAAAAGCGGCTGCCCTTGCCTTTTTCACTTTCAACGATAATATCACCGCCCATCAACTGAGCGAGTTTTCGGCTTATTGAAAGGCCTAAACCACTGCCACCATAATGGCGTGTTGTACTTGAGTCCTCTTGAGTAAACACTTCAAACAATTTACTTTGGTTTTCTTTCGAAATACCAATACCTGTATCTTCAACTACAAAGCTTAGGCAAAGCGACTTATCTGTATGCAGCTGTTCCTTAACCGTTAAACTAACATGACCTTTATGAGTAAACTTAAATGCATTACTGAGTAAATTATTGAGAATTTGTTTTAAGCGGTGGCTATCCCCCATCACGGTTCGCTGAGTAATATCATGCGCATCGAACAGTATCTCAATACCTTTTTTCTGACCTTGAACAGCCATCGATGTTATTAAATCACTGCACACTGAAACGACATCAAATTCGTGACTATCTAAATCAAGTTTACCAGCTTCAATTTTTGAAAAATCTAGAATGTCATTAATCAGTGTCATCAATGAGTTAGCGCTGGTATTTGCATAATGTAAGTATTGCATTTGCTGAGTAGATAATGGCTCTTCTTCAAGCATTTCGAGCATGCCAAGTACGCCATTCATCGGGGTGCGGATTTCATGGGAGATATTGGCGACAAATTCACTTTTAGCTTTACTTGCAGCTAATGCTTCTTCGGTGGCCTTTTCGAGCTCGGCTGTGCGGCTTTTCACTTTTTCTTCTAGTGTCACATTAAGCTTTTCTAGTTGATGTTGAGCGCACTTAAGTGAATCAATATTGCGTAGTATTGCCGCTATTTGATATTGCTGTTTTGCTGCATCAAAAACAGGTGTCATGGTAATCGAGAAATAATGTGTGCTTAGCTCGCTGATGTGAACCGCTTCAAACGAGCACCGCTGCCCTTCTTTAATGGCTTGTGCAATCCCTTGAAAATCTTCATCGTTATAATTAAACAATGTATCAAAATGGGTGGTTTGTTCTGTTATACCAAAAAACGTTTTTGCCGTTTCATTGGCATTACAAATAACACCATCTGGCTGAACCATAATAATGGCATCTGTTGAGTTTTCTATAATTTTACTGTTCTTTTCTTTTAGAAAACTGAGCTCAATTTTTCTGTTGATGTCACGTTGATAGATTATAAATAACATCAGCACAACTAAAATGATTAAGCATAAAATGCCAATAAACCTTAATCGTTTTTGATGTATTTCATTCAGCAGTGTATCAGTGCTTATAGAGACAGCCAGTGTAAACGGCTGCATATGTACACCATCTTTAAACTCAATAATTTTATCTAGATAAAGTTTTTCAGGTAGGTTTACTACGTCAAAAAAATCAACTGAACTAATTTTGAGGTCGGCACTAAATTCCTCTGACCAATAATGTGGATCATCTAACTCAAAACTAAAACGGTATGATTCCTCTGGATGATAGATAAATTGTTGTTGAGCATTTAACAGATAAACAGAGAATTTATCTGATGATTTGCTTGTTAGCTTGTTAATAAGATCTTCTGCATAATAATTGAGGATAAGAACAGCAAAGGGCTTACCTTCGTTATCTTTCACCAGCTTTGCAATCCGGTATGTGCTGGTATAAGGCTGTTGTAAACGACCATTTTCGCGGTTGTAGTTAATTGGTGATAAGTAGATTTGACCATTTTCAAGCTTTGCCGTAATTTGCATGTAATCACGTTGGCCTTTGTGTTGTAAGTCCTCCTCACTAATTCTAAAGAGATGTTTATTCACACTATCAACGCGTACAACCTCTTTGCCGTTATCAGCAATGTAGATATAACGAGCCTGAGCTAAGTCTTTATCTGTTGTCATAAAACCAGTAAAGATTTTAGCTAGGCGATCTTTCCATGCCGAGATAGGCGTGCCTAAAACGGGATCTATATTTTGATCATTGGTTGCGCGCATAATTGCAAGCACTGGCGGCGTTGAATCTAAAAAGTTAAGTGCAGAAATATTCTCTCTTAAACTTGTTTTTAGTACACTTTCTTTAGTGTCGAGCTCTCTTTGCATCTGTTCAAAGGTGCGGCTGAACACATCCTCTCTAAGGTCGTATTCATACTTTACAGTTACAAAAATTGCCAATAGCAAGAGAATACAAAAAGCAAGTATTGGTAATTTGTGACGTTGATAGAAATGCGCTGAATGTCCAGAATCCATTGAATCGAAAGCCTTCTTTTCTACTCTGCTTTAGAGTATAGGAGAGAATAGTAATAAAAGCGGAGTATACAGAAAATATATTAATTAATAAGGATTAGCAGGTACTTAGCTTGGCTTACAAACAAATAAAGCACCAAAATGGTGCTTTATTATTAGGTAAAATCAGTATCTCTTATCTAAATAAGACATCTTCTTTATTAAACCATTTAACGCAAAACGCGAGTAATGCACCTGCCACAATCACTGTCGCTAAGAAAATTAAACCCACGAGTGTGTAATCAACTGTACCTTTAATAATTTCTTTGATTGCCAAAGCTACATTTGTAACAGGAATAAAAGCAGTTTTGCTCGTCAGTTCAACATTTGGCATCAAGGCAACCATAATTGGGAAAATTACACCCATGCTAAGTGGTGCCATGTAGTTTTGCGCTTCTTTAAAGGTTCGCGCATAAATTGAAATAGCCAACGCTAATGATGAGAAGATTGCGGCAATAGGTAATAACAACACAAAAATCAGCCCTAAATCTAATACGGTTAAAGAGCTAAATGCGTTTTTAACAACTGCTAAATCTACAAATGCAATGGCCACTGATATCCATACACCCATACTGAGTACAGTAATGGTGGTTGTTGCAATAGAAGAAGCAAGTAAGGTTACAAACTTACCTAACACCAGCTGTGTACGGGTGATTGGTGTAAGTAGAAGGGTTTCGAGGGTACCGCGCTCTTTTTCCCCAGCTCCTAAATCAATCGCCGGATACGTTGCGCCCATCAATACCAGAGGAATAAGTAGATAAGGAATAAACCCACCTATTTTCTCGCCAAGATTTTCACGTTTATCTGCAGTGTCGACCTTCACAACTTTAATAGGCTCGATAATGGCAGCTTGTTGCTCTTCTGATACACCAAAGCTTAATAGTTTGTTTGTACGCAGCGTATCGCCATATTCTTTTGCCAGTTCTTTTACACGGTCAAATAGGAAGTTAATTGCTTTTGCGTCGTTATACACAACTTGCCATTCGCTTTGCTTTGCATCATCTAACGTTTGCTTAGCGTCTGACGGTAAATAGATACCCATGTCTATGGTGCCTGCTTTTACCGCTTTAGTGAGATCTTCTACCGTATTAAAGGTTTCGTCGCCTTTATATAAAGCAAAGCTCTTATGGTAAAACACCTTATCTGTAAAATCTTGCGCGTAATTACCATTGATAATAGCGTAAGTATGGACCTCTTGTTCTGCCTCTAACGCCGCTTGTGAACTAATAAAGGCCATAACAGCAAATAAAAGTGGGAAGATAGCAACCGGTAGTGCAACAACGAATATCAATGTTTTACGGTCACGTAATAGCTCTTTTAATTCCTTTTTAAATACTTCAAACATCACGGCTCTCCGTTAAAATATTCATAAACGCTTGGTTTAATTCTTCACTTTGACCTGTTTGTTTAAACTCATCTAAGGTGCCATCAAAGCAACTAATTCCTTGGTTTATCACTGCAACACGGTCACAAAGTAAGGCAACTTCATCTAAATGGTGCGTTGAGAAAATAACTGGTGTGCCCTGCTCTTTAAGGCCGCGAATAAAGTTAATTACGGTTTGCGTAGTCATAATATCTAAACCAGTTGTCGGCTCATCAAGAATAACCACATCAGGATGATGAACAACAGCACGGGCAATATTGGCTTTTTGCTTCATACCTGTTGAAAGGTTTTCGGCGCGTTTATCAATAAAGCTGTGCATATCAAGTAAGGTGAATAGCTCATCACAACGAGCGGCTACCGCTTTTTTACTCATGCCATGTAAACGGGCAAAGTATTCAACGTTTTCTTTAACTGTTAAACGCCCATATAAGCCGGTACTACCTGACAGAAATCCAATTGATTTGCGGCCAACCAATGGCTTTTTAACGATATCGTGACCAGAGATGGTAATGCTGCCTTCATCTGGTTTTAAGGCTGTTGAAATCATTCTAAGGGTGGTTGTTTTACCGGCACCATTTGGGCCGAGTAAACCGAGTACTTCACCTTTGTTACATTGAAAGCTGACGTCTCTTACAGAATGAAAAAACTCTTTATCTTCACGGGGGTCTACGTTGTCCGTTTTATTTTTTTTATGATCTTTTGTTAGCTTAAACTTCTTTTTAAGCCCTGCCACTTCAATCATGTGCGTTTCCTTCGTTTCGGTCTAAAGTAATCAGTGTTACTGTAAAATTCTGGATCTTCATTGTCAGTCCACCATCCTGGTACGCCTAACAAGGGTAAGGGTGATAAGTTTTTATTATCACGCAAACAATCATCAAGCTTTATCATCTCATAAAGACGTTGATCTAGATACGCATATTGCTCGCTTAAATCTTTACAAAATATGTCATCAGGAACAATTACAAATAATGCTTTACCCGTTAAACCAATATACGGCTGAGTGAGCATTTCGTAGTTAGCATGACCAAACATAAATGGCCTAATGCTTTTACCCCAATGTTCACGTTGTTCTACAAAGGCTTGCTGCCATTGGTGGTCGCGTAATTGCTGCTGCCAGCTTTGCTCAGTAATTGCCAGTACCACACCGCATTCGTCAAATAAAGTAAGCGCATTTCGGTGTTTACTACGCTCTTTTAGACCATGCAGTTTAATTTCTTCGATATGCTGATGATTAATCAGCGCTTTGGTTTTTGGAAATAAACACCAAATAAAGCCACCAAAAAGGTCATGCCAATTTTGTTGTCTTGTTGGTACTTGCCCTGTCTCAAATATGATTTGCTCATAATAACGGGTTTCATCAGCAAACTTTTCATCTTCAACAAAGGTTATGGCTTTGCCCTGTGTAGTTTTCGCATTTAGATATTGATTAAACCACTGGCAAGATGGCCAATCTGACAGTTTATCTAAATTAAATAGCGTCGCTAGGTCACTAAAAGCACCCGTTGTCAGGTATTGTGTTGACCATTGCTCGGGAGCAGTAAATCGTTTCATTGCTTATTTTTTAACTTCTTGATGTATTGTGGGTAGTTTACCGTAAAAACTGGTTCTCATTAATAGAACCTCATATACTAATACCACCATAAAACAAAAAAAGAGCTATTATGAAACGCTATTTTCCAATGACAGTCCTTGCAAGTGCCATCCTTGCGGGCTGTGCTTCAACAAGTATCACATCAAGTGATGTCGAAAAAGCCTATCAAAGCATTAATTCAGAGCAATTAGCAGAGCATATTAAAGTGCTTGCCTCTGATGAGTTCGGTGGCCGTGCACCATCATCTAAAGGTGAAGAGCTAACGCTTGCCTATTTAACCGACCAATTTAAAGCATTGGGTTTTGAGCCGGGTAACGGTGATAGCTTCTTACAAGAAGTACCGCTTGTTTCACTAGAAGCTGATTCAGACATGGTACTTACCATTGGCGGCAAAGATTACCAATACAAAAAAGATATGGTAATGGGTAGCAGCCGTATTAGTGCTAAGCAAAGCATTAAAGATTCTGAATTAGTATTCGTTGGCTACGGTGTTAATGCACCAGAATACAACTGGAACGACTACGAAGGCCTAGATGTTAAAGGCAAAACAGTTGTTATGCTGGTAAACGATCCTGGTTTTGCGACGAAAAACCCTGATTTATTCACCGGCGATGCCATGACCTATTACGGTCGTTGGACATACAAATATGAAGAAGCAAGCCGTCAAGGTGCAGCAGGTGCGATTATCATTCACGAAACCGCACCGGCTTCTTACCCATGGTCAGTTGTTGAAAACTCTTGGAGCGGTGAGCAATTTGGTTTCCAAAAAGAAAATAACAACATGGACCGTGTTGCTGTTGAAGGCTGGGTAACAACTGATGTTGCTAAAGAGCTTTTCACAAAAGCAGGCTTAGATTTCGACACAATGAAAGCTAATGCGGCAAAAGGCGCTTACCATGTTGATATGGGCGACCTAACAGCAAGTGTTGAAGTAAATAACACAATCAAAAAGTCAATTTCGTATAATTTCATCGCGACGTTACCGGGTAGCGAAAAGCCAGACGAGCACATCATTTATTCAGCTCACTGGGATCACCTTGGTACTGATAAAACCCGCAAAGGCGACCAAATCTATAATGGTGCCCATGATAATGCAACGGGTACTGCTGGTTTAATAGAAGTTGCTGAAGCATTCGCTACTTTACCTGAGCACCCTAGCCGTTCAATGACTTTCTTAGCCGTTACTGCTGAAGAACAAGGTTTACTTGGCTCGAAATATTATGCTGCAAACCCAGTGATCCCAGCATCACAAACGGTTGCTAACATCAATATGGATAGCTTAAACCTATTAGGTAAAGTAAAAGACATCAGTGTTGTTGGTATTGGCAAATCAGAAATGGATAGCCTGCTAGAAACAGCTGCAAAAGCTCAAGGTCGTACAGTATCTGGTGATCCTAAACCGTCTTCAGGTGGTTATTACCGCTCTGATCACTTTGCATTTGCAAACATGGGTGTACCAGCAATGTATGCCGGTGGTGGTAGTGAAGCTCTTGACGAAGAAACGGCTAATTACCGTAAGCGTATGAGCTTAGTGCTTCGTGGTTGTTATCATCAGCCTTGCGACCGTTACCGTGATGAATGGGATTTATCAGGTGCCGTTCAGGACCTTCAGTTATTCTATCAAGTAGGTTTTGATATCTCAGAACGTAAAGAGTGGCCGACCTGGAATGCCACTTCTGAGTTCCAACGCAAATAGATACAAATGAGATTGATTTTCATTTAAAATCGTAATACAGTGTAACCTGATTAATTTTTAGGTTGCACTGTATGCTCTCACTAACACAAACGAGGTTTATTCCTAATAAAGCGAGGTGTTACATTACGGACAATAAACGCTTAATTTTACCCCTTTTATTACTGATTTCTTTAGCGGTACCTGCAAGCCGAGAATTCACCCTACAAGCGCTTAGTGATGCTTTTTTTCAAGTATCTGTATTTGTTGCAGCCACCTTATTAATCTATTACTACCTTATTGATCGACTTCCTCAATTACAGCTTAGCTATTTACGTGCTAAATCAGGCATTCTAGAGGTGAGCTTTGCATCTATTTTAGGTGCTTTGCCTGGCTGTGGGGGTGCCATTATTGTGGTAACCCAATTTACTAAAAAGCAGGCTAGCTTTGGCTCTGTTGTTGCTGTCTTAACCGCAACCATGGGCGATGCCGCCTTTTTACTGTTAGCAACCCGCCCGCTTGATGGTTTATTAATGATGTTAATCGGTGTTGCTGTAGGTATTATTAGCGGTCAGATAGTTAATACATTTCATAGCCCAGATAAATTTCAACCTGACGAAGCAAGTGAATATACTGAGCAGCCACAATGCCAACCAAGCGCTTTGAAATTTAGTCGCCCTATTTGGAAGTTTACCCTAGTACCAAGCTTGATTATTGCTTCTGTCATAGCTACCAATTCTGACCTTAGCGAATTTAGTCAAAGCGTTAATACTGGCGTCACCCTGTTTGGCTCAATCATGGCGCTATTCACCGTGGTTGTGTGGTCTCTGTCTTCTAAAGGCAGCAGTTATAAGCAAGTAACCAGTGAAGAAGCGCCTTGCACACCTCCCTCAAAGCTCACGAAAGTATTAATGGACACACACTTTGTTACTGCCTGGGTTGTTGCCAGTTTTATGCTGTTTGAAATTCTCGTTAACCTAGTCGGTGTTGATTTAACAGCCTGGTTTTCTGAGTATGCTTATCTTGCACCGCTGGTGGCTGTGGCTATTGGCTTATTACCTGGCTGCGGGCCACAAATCGTCGTAATGACACTCTATATTCAGGGTATTATTCCATTTAGTGCGATGACAGCCAATGCAATTTCAAATGACGGCGATGCCCTATTCCCAGCTATCGCATTAGCACCAAAAGCGGCCTTAATCGCGACGGTGTATTCATCAATACCTGCGCTGTTACTCGGTTATGGGTTGTATTTTTACGGAAAATAGCAAATACAAAATTTACAATTAAAAAAACCAGCCGAGGCTGGTTTTTTAATGCTTACTAATGTTAGCTCATCGCCATCATCATTTTTGCAGGGTCTTCTAAGTAAGACTTCCATAAGTTATTGAAACGGGCAATTGTACCGCCATCAATCACTCGGTGGTCTCCAGACCAGCTTACTTGCATAATAGCAGCTGAAACGACATTGCCTTGTGCATCAAAGCGAGGTAAATGCTGCAGTTTGCCTAAAGCAACAATAGCTACCTCAGGTTTATTGATGATCGGGGTTGCAATTGTGCCGCCAATCGCACCGATGTTAGAAATGCTAATAGTGCCGCCTTTCAAATCATCCGGTGAAACACGACCATCACGTGCTGCTTCAGTTAAACGAGTCACTTCGTTTGCAACATCTACGATACTCTTTGACTGACATGATTTAATGTTTGGTACGAGTAAACCAATCTTAGAATCAACCGCCATACCGATGTTATGATCATCAAAGTAAGTTAGCTCACTGCAATCATCATTTACTTGCGAGTTTAGTACTGGGAATTGCTTAATCGCTAACGACAGTGCTTTGATAAAGAACGGCATCATAGTGAGCTTAACGCCCTGTTGCTTATACTGCTCTTTAAGCTCACTGCGCATTGCAATTAGTTTAGTTAGGTCAATTTCATCACAGAAAGTAAAGTGAGGAATTGTCGAAACTGAAGCAACCATTTGCTTAGCCATTGCCGCTTTAATGCCTTTAATAGGCTCTACGCGATTGCCACTAGAAGACGCCACAGTTGAGACAGGCTCTGCCGCTTTTGGCGCAGTTTGTTGTGATGCTGCTTGGCTTGGTGTTTCATTCAAGAAATCTTCGATATCTTGCTTATAAATACGGCCATTTTTACCAGAGCCTGGCACTTGTGTTAAATCAACATCAAGTTCGCGGGCTTTACGACGAACAGCAGGTGAAGCAACAGCTTTCTTATTCAGTTGTTTGCTAGAGTTTGCTGAAGTCGCAGACTTCTGCGAAGGTTTAGTTGCTGCATTTGTTTGTGCTTTAACTACCGCAGAACTTACATCTGGCTCTGCACTTTGGCCTGCAATGCTCATTTGGAATAATGGGCTGTGAACCGCTGCAATATCACCTTTTTGATAATAAAGCTTTTCAACTTTACCTGTGTATTTAGCCGGAATTTGCACCAATGCTTTGTCTGTCATTACATCACACACAGCTTGGTCTTCTACGATTTCATCGCCTTCACTCACTAACCACTCAACGATTTCACACTCAACGATACCTTCACCGATATCTGGTAAAATGAAATCTTCTAAGTGCTCACCCGCCTCAGATGATGCTTCAGTTGGAGTTGCAGGAGCTTGCACTTCTTCGCTTTGTGTTGGTGCTTCGCCATCAACATCCATTGCAAATAATGGTGCATGTACTTTCGCAATATCCCCTTTTGCATAATAAAGCTTACTGATCACACCATCATGAACAGCAGGAATTTGCACAAGCGCCTTGTCGGTCATAACATCACAAATAGGCTGGTCTTCTTTTACAGAATCGCCTTCTGCAACTAACCATTCAACAATTTCACACTCTACGATGCCTTCGCCGATATCTGGCAAGATAAAATCTTTAGACATACTGACTCCTAAAACTCTACTGATTGCTTAATCGCAGCAAGCACTTTAAGTGCATCCGGCACATATTCTTTTTCAAGTGCTAATGGGTATGGCGTATCTAAACCACACACGCGAGCAATTGGCGATTCAAGGTGTAAGAAACACTCTTGTTGAATTGTTGCAACGATTTCCGCACCAAAACCATTCGTGATTGGTGCCTCGTGGCTTACCACTAAACGGCCTGTTTTAGTCACTGATTGAGCAATGGTCTCAACATCCCATGGTAAAATGGTACGTAAGTCGATCACTTCACAACTAATACCTTGCTCTGCAGCTTTTTTAGCGGCGTCTTCGATAATTTCCATCTGAGCACCCCAAGCAAGTACAGTGACATCAGTACCTTCTTGCACGATTTCAGCTTTACCGAGCTCGATGCTGTAATCTTCTTCTGGAACTTCACCTGTTGATGCACGGTACAAACGTTTCGGCTCAAAGAAAATAACAGGGTTATCATCTTTAATCGATGCACGAAGCAAACCTTTTGCTTGGTATGGGTTACGTGGCACCACCAACTTTAAACCCGGTGTGTGAGCAAAATAAGCTTCTGGTGATTGTGAGTGATATAAGCCGCCTGCAATACCACCACCGTACGGTGTACGAATTGTTAGATTGCCAACATTAAATTCATTACCACTACGGTAACGGAACTTAGCTGATTCATTCACGATTTGGTCAAATGCAGGGAAAATATAATCTGCAAACTGAATTTCAGCTAATGCAGGGGCACCAAACGCCGCTAAACCATTTGCAAAACCTAAAATACCTTGCTCAGTTAACGGTGTATTGAACACACGATGCTTACCATATTTTTCTTGTAAGCCAGATGTAGCACGGAATACACCACCAAAATAACCAACGTCTTCACCGAAAATACATGCATTTGGATGCTCTGCCATGGTGATATCAAGGGCAGAGTTAATTGCATGAAGCATGTTCATTTTAGCCATTACTTTAATCTCCCTGCAGTTGTTGGATAAGCATCAGGATGCTGCAAAATGTGCTCTTTTAGTTCTTCATATTGTTTTTGCAGTGATGGGATTGGCTTATCATAAACATCAGAAATAAGGTCTTCTAATGCTGGCTTTTCAACTTTTTCAGCGCGTTTAAGGGCTGCTAAAATTTCTTCACGAATAGTTTCTTTGTCTTTTGCGTCTTGCGCTTCGTCTAACCAACCTTGCTTTAATAGCCACTTACGGAAACGCTCGATTGGACAGCCTTTATGTTTTGCTTCTTCATCTTTTGTACGGTAACCGCTTGGATCGTCACTGGTTGAGTGAGCGCCTAGACGATAGGCAATCGATTCAATTAAAACAGGTTCACCTTTGGTAGTCGCAATTTCACGGGCTTTTTTCGTTGCTGCATAAACAGCAAGTGCATCAGCACCGTCAACACGGATTGTTTTAATGCCATAGCCAACACCACGTGATGCAATACCATCACCTTTAAATTGCTCGTCAGCAGGTGTAGAAATCGCATAACCATTGTTACGGGCAAAGAAAATTACCGGTGCTTCATGAACTGCGGCCATATTTAAACCAGCATGGAAATCACCTTCAGATGCAGCGCCTTCACCAAAGTAACAAATAGTGATGTTATCAATAGTGCTGTTTAACTCACCTGTTTGGGCATCAATATGACGAACTTTTTGGCCATATGCATAACCTGTTGCTTGCGGAATTTGTGTACCAAGCGGTGATGAAATAGTCATGTAGTTAAGTTCGCGTGAGCCATAGTGAATTGGCATTTGACGACCTTTACCCAAATCTTTTTCATTTGAGAACATTTGATTCATGAATTGGTCAAGGCTAAAACCACGATAACGTAAAGCTGCTTGCTCACGGTATTGGGCCATGATCATATCGTTTTGATCAAGCGCTGCAGCTGATGCTGTTACAGCCGCTTCTTCGCCTAGACATTGCATATAAAAGCTAACACGGCCTTGACGCTGTGCTGCTTGCATACGCTCATCAAGTGCTCTAATAAAACGCATTGTTTCATATAGGCGGATTGCCGTTGCTTTGTCGATATCAGGTGCGGTTGCACCTTCGTAGATGTCGCCTTCCTCATTAAGAATACTTAATGTAGGAATCGTTAATGCGTGACCATCAATAAATGACAGTTCATGATTAATGTTTAGCGATACGTTATTTGGATTACTCATAACCTACCTTCTTTCGTTGTCAGAAACCTACGCTACTGCCCTTAATTATATTTTTAATCAGCATGAGCTGTAAGGATAAAGTTTGCGCAATATTCAATCTAATTAAATTAAACTGCCGTCACTTTACGTTAACGTAAGTTGTTATTCAACTAATCATAGACGAATAGATGACAAATGGCTAAAAACGCATGGAAAGTTAACTATACAACAAGATAAGTTCTTTATAGTCATATAGTTAACTAAATATAGATGGGTGTTAATGCAGAGATTTTAAATAAAGTTGCTATCAACTTGCATTGGAATAACTGTAAGCAAAGCGCGCTGACCTAAGGCTACATCAGCGTTTGGGAAGATAATAGCTTCACCATCTACTTCCGCTTCATATCTGGTCTGACCATCAACTGCCATTAATTCACCCTTTGCGAAACCGGTGAAATTTTCCACATCATCAGCAAATGGAAAACTAAAGTCTTCGCAAGTACGGTTTATTGTTCTATATACTGAAAACAACTCGAAATCCTCTGCATTGAATTCTTTATATTCAACAGATTCTTGACTAATTAATGCAGTTAAGGTTTGTTTGGTTTTCTCAAATCGCGACATGTCATTTTCGCCAAATGGTTTTACTTGGCCAAGTTCTACCGTAAATGAGTCAGCTCCATGTACAAACGACGAGTAGTAACTGAAGGTAGTTGCCGCTGATTTCATCATTAGTACCGTGTTTACGCCACAGCTAAGTAAAAATTGCAGTTGTGATTTTTTCCACGGTTTACCATGTAAGAAAGGATACACTGCAAACTTTTCATTTTTAGAGCCACGAATTGCAGTGTGAAGATCATAATGAAAACGCTCACTGTCTTGGTTGCCTCTAGCAAAGAAATCAGTAACCACGTCTTCAAGTAGCTTTGCACGAACTCGCTCAGGGTTAGAAGCAATGCCTTCAACAGTATGATGACCATTAAACAAACGGTTTAAGTTTTCATCTACAAAACGCTTACCGATATTAATAGATTTAGGATTACCATAAATAAACAGTACACGCTGCTTCAAGGTAAGTTGTTCTGTAATGATTGACTTGATTAATTGATCGCAAATTTCAATTGGCGCAGTTTCGTTACCATGTACCGCACTTGAAAGTACAATATCTTTGTTTGTTTGCTGTGCAGGTTGAAACTCAATGATACCCGTGTCGTGAACAGTGACATCAGTACCGTTTGTAAGGGTAAATGCACAAGGTTCTAGTGAAAATTCATTGTTGCGGGTCAAGGTTAAAAAGTCGCCAGTACTTTTTAATTCTTCGAGATATGAAGGAGTTGAATAGCTCATTGTTCTATCCTAAAAATGCGTGAGAGTAGAATACAAAAACGGCTGAGAATCTCAGCCGTTTTAATAGGTAAAAAAGAAATTAGCTAATTACTGAATCAACCAGCTTTTTCGCTTCTTTTTCTAATAATGCTAGATGTTCTTCACCTTTGAATGATTCAAGGTAAATTTTATAAATGTCTTCAGTGCCAGATGGGCGTGCAGCAAACCAACCGTTTTCAGTAACAACTTTTAAACCGCCGATAGCAGCGTTATTACCAGGGGCATGGGTTAATTTTTGCGTAATAGCATCACCCGCTAATGTACTTGCAGTTACATCATCAGCTGATAACGCTTTTAAACGTGATTTTTGCTCAGCACTAGCTGGCGCATCAATACGTTTATAAATAGGCGCACCGAACTCTTGTTCAAGTTCTTTATAAAGCTGTGAAGGTGTTTTACCTGTTACAGCTAAAATTTCAGCAGCAAGTAGACCTAAGATGAAACCATCTTTATCAGTGTTCCAAACTGTTCCATCAAAACGTAAGAATGACGCCCCTGCACTTTCTTCACCACCAAAAGCAAGGGTACCTTTGCTTAGACCTTCTACAAACCATTTAAAGCCTACCGGTACTTCTTTTACTTCACGGTTATTACGTGCAACAACTTTATCAATCATGCCGCTTGATACCAGTGTTTTACCAATTGCGACATCTTTTGACCATTCGCGGTTATTTAATAAGTAGTCAATCGCAACTGCTAAAAAGTGATTTGGATTCATTAAACCGTCAGGCGTAACAATACCATGGCGGTCATAATCAGGGTCGTTACCAATACCGATATCATAGTCATCTTTTAATGCAATAAGGTTTGTCATTGCATAAGGAGAAGAGCAATCCATACGGATTTTGCCGTCTTTATCTAAAGGCATGAACGAAAATGTTGGGTCAACAGACTCATTTACGACCGTTAAGTCTAAATTATATTTTTCTGCAATGACTGGCCAAAAGTTGATACCAGAACCACCAAGTGGATCAACACCAATTTTGATTTTCGCATCGCTAATTGCTTTTAGATTAACGATATTAACTAAGTCATCAACATAAGGGGTAATTAAGTCTTGGTACTTAATAAAACCAGAACGTGATGCTTTAGCATATGGAAATAACTCTACCTCAACTAAGTCTTCTAAAAGTAATTGATTTGCTCTGTCTTCAATCCACTTAGTCACATCAGTATCTGCAGGTCCACCATTTGGCGGGTTATATTTAAAACCACCGTCTTCTGGCGGATTATGTGAAGGAGTTACCACAATACCATCAGCAAGTTCATTTGGGTTTTCTTTGTTATGGCAAACAACAGCATGACTGATCACCGGCGTTGGTGTGTAATCGTCATTTTCTTGTGCAATGACTTGCACTTCGTTTGCAACAAGTACTTCAATAGCAGAGTTAAAAGCCGCTTCACTCAATGCATGTGTATCTTTACCTAAGAAAAGTGGACCAAAAATATTGTTTTCTTTACGGTAATCACAAATTGCTTGAGTGATCGCTAAAATATGCGATTCATTAAATTTTACATCGAACGAACAACCACGATGGCCAGACGTCCCAAAAGCAACACAATGCTCTGGGTTTTGTTCTAGGTCAGGTTCATTTAAGTAATAAGCCGAGATCAGTTTTGGTACATTCACTAAGCTTGATTGCGGTGCAGGTTTACCTGCATCTGGATGAATCGCCATATTATTTCCTTATGGATTATAAGTAATCACGAATTTTTTCTGCTTCATCCGCACTGTAACCTAAGCACAGTGCAACTTCGTGAAGCATCATTTTTTTTCTGGTTGTATTTGAATTTGTCATCACCCAATACTCAGTATCAGTGATATTTTTTGGATTCATGCTGCTACCGCTTTCCAGTAGTGCTTCTTTGCTAGTGGCAAAATAAACACGGTCACGGCCTTTAATTTCAAGCACGTTAACAAAATCTTTTTTATGCGTTCTATATAAAGCAGCTAGTATAAATAAGAATCGACCAACAACACCTTTTTGCATTGCTAGCTCTTCTTTGTTTAATACATTAAACACATTACCTTTCACTTGTGTCGATGCTGTGACAGTTTGTGCAGCCTCTTCAACATTTTCGTCGCTTGGTTCAGGGCTTGTTTCTTGTTCTGCTTGTTCTTGTACTTCAACAACTGGGGTTTCTTGTTCAGTTTTAGTAGTTGTTTCAACTGGGGCATTGGCGCCATCAGAGAGGTTTAATAAACGACGCAAAATGGTTGATGCACTTTCACCAATACTTTGCGTGTTGCTTGCAATGTATTGATATAACTCGTCGTCTATGTCGATTTTTTTCATGTTATTCCTGTCTTTACGGGTCACATTTTAAAAGTTCTCAATGATTATACCTAAGCTCGCAGCAATTCTCTATGTTTTGCATTTTGTAATTTCACTAGGCAAAATACTGCCATTAAAATTAGGAGTTGAAAATGCTATTAAACTACCAACAAATGGGTCAAGGTTCAGACGTTGTATTGATCCACGGTTTGTTTGGCTCACTTGAAAACCTCAATGTAATCGCAAAAGCATTAGCTGAAAATTATCGTGTAACGAATATTGATTTACGTAACCACGGTAAATCATTCCATAGCAATACCATGAATTATCACGCTATGGCTGAAGATGTCAGTGAGTTACTTGAACACCTAAATATTAGTAAAGCGCACATCATAGGTCATTCAATGGGTGGCAAAGTGGCCATGCAATTAGCACTTAATCACTCTGCACTTATCGATAAGCTTGTAGTGTTAGATATTTCTCCTGTTGCTAATAACCCTCGTCACAGCGCTATTTTTGCAGGCCTAAACGAAGTTGCACAATCTAATATCACAGATAGAAAAGCGGCTGATGAAATACTTACCAAGCACATTGATGAAATTGGCGTACGTCAGTTTTTATTAAAAAGCTTTGCTAAAAATGATCAAGGTCACTATCAATGGCGCTTTAATTTAGCTGTTTTATACCAGCAATATGAAAATATTTTAGCGCAAGTTAGTGAAAATGATTCTTGTTTATGTGATACTTTATTCATTAAAGGTAATGATTCTGACTACATTTTAGCAGAACACCGCCCTGCTATTATGGCGTTATTCCCTAATGCAAAAGCAAAAATTATTCATGGTGCAGGTCACTGGCTACATGCCCAAAAACCACTTGCTGTAAATAAAGCAATCAGCGATTTTTTAGCTCATTAATTGGGCTGATAAAATTCGCTGTTTTTGATCGTGCGCACTAAATTATTACAAATTTGTGTGCTATAGTACGCGCCGTTTAATTTAAAGGTTTATACGTTGATGGTCAGTCAGTTAATTAACGAATTTGATACCTTAGGGTTGTATTTTGGCTTAGCCGGTATTTTCTTTTTTATTGGAATGGCAATTCAAGACGTCCTTAAAAAAGGTGATGTACCACGATTTGGCCGATACATCGTTTGGTTAGTGCTATTTTTAGGCTGTTCTGGGTTTATAGCGAAAGGACTTATTCAAGTCTTCTGGCAAGGCGCAGGTGTGGGCTAGACATGGCAAAGTCAGAAACAGATAGAACAACACCCGATTTATTTGAATACGAAAAGCGTCCAGGTAGGCCGAAAACAAATCCCCTACCTCGCGATATGCAATTAAAAGTAAATAAACGTAATCAAATAAAGCGAGATAAAGCACGTGGTTTAAAGCGTGTAGAATTTAAGGTTTCATCACAGTTATATCAAGCATTAAGCGATATGGCAGATGCGCAGAATATTAGCCGTAGCGCGTTGATTGAAACAATTTTACAAGAAAGATTGGCTATTGATAGATAGAAGGTTTTAAATCCATGTCAAGCGTAGGTATTTTTTTCGGAAGTGACACAGGCAATACTGAACACGTAGCTAAAATGATTCAAAAAGAATTAGGTAAAAAGCTAGTAGCGGTTCACGACATTGCAAAAAGTTCTAAAGAAGAGATTGCTGAATTCGATTTATTGTTATTCGGTATTCCAACTTGGTACTACGGTGAAGCTCAATGTGACTGGGACGATTTCTTCCCTGAATTAGAAGAAGTTGACTTCGAAGGTAAACTTGTTGCTATTTTCGGCTGCGGTGACCAAGAAGACTATGCAGAATACTTCTTAGATGCAATGGGCATGATCAACGATATCGTTACTGAGCGTGGCGCAATCGTAGTGGGTCATTGGTCAACTGAAGGCTACGACTTTGAAGCTTCAAAAGCACTAGTAGATGACAGCAATTTTGTTGGCCTTGGTATTGATGAAGACCGTCAACCAGAGCTTACTGAAAAGCGTGTTAAAGACTGGTGTGCTCAGGTTTATGACGAAATGTGTTTAGCGGAACTTGCTGATTAATAACAAGTACTACTCGCATTTACTAGCTGATGTAAAGATGCACAACCAGTTCATTTTTGTTTGAAAAATCGGCAAATAGACGAATTGTTCTTTGCACTTAGTAACTAGGCACGTTATTCTAATAGTTGCTAATGTGTCGTGTGCATCTTGATGATGCCTAGTATAACTAAATAAAATTGAGACAGATTGAATGACTGATCACAACTTGGAATTAAAAAAAGCAGGGTTAAAAGTAACTCTGCCGCGTATTAAAATTTTAGAGATTCTGCAATCTCCAGACAACCAACACATCAGCGCTGAAGATGTCTATAAAATTCTTTTAGACAAAGGCGAAGAGATTGGTCTTGCAACTGTCTACCGTGTTCTTAACCAATTTGATGATGCAGGTATTGTATCTCGCCACCACTTCGAAGGCGGCAAGTCAGTATTTGAATTATCAGGTAGCACTCACCATGACCACTTAGTGTGCCTAAAATGTGGTAAGGTTGTTGAGTTTGAAGACGATACAATTGAACGTCGTCAAGAAGAAATCGCAACAGAGAATGGTATTAAACTGACCAACCACTCTCTTTACCTATATGGTGAATGTGAAGACACTGCTGCGTGTAAAGAATACGCTGAATCAAATAGCTAATTAGCTATTTGTTTCAGACATAAAAAAACCTGCTTTAAGCAGGTTTTTTTATGTCTATTTGAAATCGATTAGATGATTTCTAATAGCTCAACGTCAAAGATTAGCGTTGAGAAAGGAGCGATTGCTGCACCAGCACCGCGCTCACCGTAAGCAAGTTCGTGTGGTACGTATAAGCGCCACTTAGAACCAGTACCCATCATTTGTACTGCTTCAGTCCAACCTTTGATTACACCGCCAACTGGGAATTCAGCTGGTTGACCACGCTCGTAAGAGCTGTCAAATACTGTACCGTTGATTAGTGTACCGTGGTAGTGTGCACGGATTGTTGAATCAGCAGTTGGTTTTTCACCGTCGCCTGCAGTAAGTACTTCGTATTGAAGGCCTGATTCAGTTACTGTTACTTCAGGACGTTTTGCATTTTCTTCTAAGAATGCAATACCTTCAGCTGCAAGAACTTTAGCTTCTTCTTCACGACGAGCTTGGATCTCAGCGTTGATTTTCTCAAAAGCTGCTTGAATTTCTGGGATTTCAACTTGGAAATCATTACCAGTGTATGCGTCTTTCATACCTTCAAATACAGAATTTAAGTTTAAACCTTCGAATGGATTCGCTTTTAATTGCTCACCCATTTGTAAACCAATACCGTAACTTGCTTTTTCAGCGTCTGTTGTAAAATTATCTGACATGTTTTAATTCACGTTTATTTAGTTAAAAGACGTGCTCATACTAACATAAAAAAACAACGAATATCGCCTAGTTTTACTGCGTTTGCTCAGTGTTTGCACTAATTCGCTGCTTTATTTTATCAATTACAAATGTCGCAACAGGTAATGTAGCGATCATCGAAGCAATAAAAAAGCCGCTCATTAAACCATCTTTGCCTAACATAATTAAAGGCACAGCAATAAGACCCACTGTAGAAATCACACATGCAGCAATGACAGGCCAATGCTTGTCGTATTTGCCAATAAGGTGCCCTACTAACACATTAAAGCCAATACCATAAGCGATTGAAGATATTAACCCGTAATCAGGCTGCGCATCATGGGCCATAGCTACAAGTACATTGATCCCGCTGTGATAAAAATAAGAAAAGATACACCAAAGCAGAACATGTTTAACAATGCGCATTAGTGTAGAAGAAGACTCGCTTGCTGACATTACTTATCTCCAGATAGCAAAAAACCGCCCTAAAGGCGGTTTTTCTAAATAATGGTGGAGAGATAGGGATTTGAACCCTAGAGGGGCTACAAACCCCTGCCGGTTTTCAAGACCGGTGCATTCGACCACTCTGCCATCTCTCCGTACGGCGCGCATAATAGTGCTTACTGCGTTCGTTGTAAAGCCATAAATGTAAAAAACTTTAAAAAAGTAATTTTAATAGTACTGCTTAGGGCGCTTTGCGATTAAAGAGCAAACTAAACAAACAATTAAACTAACAATTGCAAAGCCTGAACCCTGCACTATTACGTCAATTTTATTGAGGTTATAGCTAGGTATAATGACTAATGCAAAGGCTGGTAAGCAGGTGATCGTTAAAACGTAGCAACAAATTTTAAAAGCGCGGCCGAAATCGAAACGTTTAGTGCTTTGCATCCACCAAGTCAGTAGGAGTAATACCACTACAGCAGACAAGCCAAGGTAATGAGGTTGTTTCGTAGACATGGCAACAAAAAAAGTGACCACGGCACCAACTAAGCCCCAAATTGACCAAGCGAACCAATTTTCTTTTTCACGTAAAAATAAGTTTCCCATCGTTCTCGTCTTCTTTATCGTTATTTTTTTAAGACTATCCATACGTTAACAAAAAATAACCGATTAAAAAACACACTGAAGAAGAATTATTTCGTTTTTTGCATCCGTGCGCTTCTTACAGCTAAGCTAAATCTAAAAAAACTAACATATGTAAGCTTAATAGTGTCTGACTGCTTAACTGCAAAAAAGTTCCTAATATTTATAAATTCTCAAAAAACGTCTCTGGCTTGTGTCTTATTGGTTTTTTAATGTCTACTTCTGGTGTACCTAGATATAAGTAGCCAACAATCTCATCTTGTTCTTTACAACCTAATGCCGCTTTAACAGCAGGGCTCTGTGCAAAATAACCTGTGCGCCAAATGCCCCCTAAACCTTGCGCAAATGCCGCTTGTTGCATTGCAAGTACAGCGCAGCCTGCACTTTGTACTTGTTCAATACGTGGCACTTTTGGGTTTTCAGTTACATCAGCAATGGCAATGATCATCATAGGAGAGCGTAGAGGTAGATCTTTAGCGCGCTCAATGGTTCTTTCATCTTGATTTTCAGCGACTGCGGCTTGATGGTAGATATCGCCTAATTTATTACGTGCATTGCCTTCAACGAGAATAAATCGCCAAGGAGCAATACAGCCATGATCAGGCACTTTAATGGCCGCTCGCTTAATAATTTCAAGTTGTTCTGCAGTTGGTCCTGGTGCGATAAGGCGAGGATCTGATTGTCGAGTTTGTAATAGCGTCAAAGCGTCCATGAATATTCCGTAAATGCTTAAGTACGATGCCCCTTAATAATCGGGGCAGAAAACCCAAGCTTATCATTTATCTTTATTAGCAATAAAGCTATTCGATGCTTTTCTAGTTAACCAATAATCTAAACTGACGTAACGACCGCCACCTGCAAAAAATAAACTTAAAAGCATAACAAAGTATATTGCGGAAAACTCAATACCATTATTTAAGATCACAGGTTTCCCTTTCGCATAGAGGTACTCTGTATAACCATGCGTTTCTAGCAACTCGCGCATTTTGGTTAATCTTTCACTGGCTTCATTGGAATTAACTAAACTGGCTTCACTTCCTGGTATTGCTAGCCAATTCAGCACTCTCGCAGGGCTGGTACTGGCATCGGTAGGTGTTACAGCAAACCAACCATTACTGGCATGTACTGTTGTCGCTGCAACCAGCATGGTGATCATTAAAGGGATTGCTGTTAAACGAGTAAATAAACCCAATAATATAAAGATCCCCCCTAAAAACTCAGTCCATGCAGCTAAAAAGGCCAGTAGAGAGGGCATAGGTAGGCCTAAACCCCATTCACTATTTCCGAACCAAGCAACAATATCATCTGATGCTAAAAAGTATTGATAAAAATGAGTTACATCACCGCTTAAAGCTAGTTTATTAAAGCCGGCAATGATCATCACTGGGGCTAAGATCAAGCGAATTAACAGGCTGGGGAGCCCATCTAAAAACTGCAGTTTATTTAAAATGCGATGGTAAAGGGGTATTAGGTGTGTGTTCAACATAGCGGTCTCGTGACTAAATAGATTAATCACACAGACCGCACGTTTTCTAGTTTACTTTCAATTAAATTTTACGAGCAACTTGTAGCGCTTCAAAAATCGCACGTTTTGCATCAATAGCAGCAGCTAGTTTTGCGCCACCAATAACGTGTACTTTAGCGTTTTCGGTTTGATTATCGAACGTTTCAGTATTTGACACCTGACCAATACAGGCAATCACAGTATCAACATCGAGGATTTGCTCTTCACCTTTTACCGTTATCTTCAAACCTTGCTTATCAAAGCTTAGATACTGACACTCAGCGATTTGTTTAACACCGTGTTGTTTAGCAACTTGACGGTGGATCCAACCCGTTGTTTTACCCAGTTCACTACCAAAGCGCCCTGCACTTCGCTTAAGCATGTAAATTTGACGATTGTCTTTTTCAGGCGCAGCTTCGCATTCAATACCCCATTGAGTTTTGAATTGCTCAATTGTTTGGCCTTTGTGTTCACTTAAAAAGGCAACCATATCAAAACCGATACCACCGGCACCTAGAATCGCAATTTTATCCCCTAGTTCTACTTCACCACGAATTACTTCATCGTAGGCGAATACACGTTTGCCATCACTGCATTCTATTTTGGCTTCGCGCGGACGTACGCCTGTTGCAAACACCACATCATCGTATTGATTGAGCATATTGTCAGTAAATTCAGTACCGAGCTGTAAATCGACATTTAAACGTTTTAATTCATTAGTAAAGTAGTTAAGGGTATGGTTAAAGTCTTCTTTACCCGGCACTTGCATGGCTAAATTAAATTGGCCACCCATTTGTTCTTTACGTTCAATTAAAGTCACTTTGTGGCCTTTCGATGCTAAGTAACAACTTGCAGCAAGGCCAGCAGGGCCAGCACCCACAACCAGGACTAATCGAGAAGATGGTGCTTTTTCAAGGCTGTAATCTAACTCAAAAGCCGCTTGCGGGTTAACCAAACAGGTTGCACGTTTATTTTTAAACACATGGTCTAAGCAGCCCTGATTACAACCAATACAAATATTGATTTGCTCAGACTTATTATTAACGTATTTATTGAAAAACTCTGGGTCTGCTAATAAAGGACGTGCCATCGAAATTAAATCAGACTCGCCTGCTTCTAAAATTCCATTGGCAATTTCAGGAGTGTTAATACGGTTAACCGCGATCACTGGCACTGATACCGTTTCTTTTAAGCGTTTTGATGCTTCTTTAAATGCACCTGCTGGTACCATACTGGCAATGGTTGGTACACGAGCTTCGTGCCAACCAATACCCGTGTTAAAAATATCAACGCCAGCTTGTTCAAGTGCCAATGCTTGTTGTTTTACTTCATCAGGTGTTGATCCATTAGGAATTAAATCCATCACAGACAAACGAAATACAATAATGAACTTTTGACTTACTTTAGCGCGTACAGCTTTAACAATTTCAACAGCCAAGCGCATGCGGTTTTCTAAACTACCGCCATAGTTGTCTGTTCTTTTATTAGTGTGGTTAGCCATGAATTCATTAATCAAATAACCTTCAGAACCCATGATTTCAACACCGTCATAACCTGCTTTTTCAGCCAATTTTGCTGAGTTAGCAAAGTCTTTGATGGTTTTTTTAATTGAACCTAACGACATTTCTTTAGGTTTATACGGATTAATAGGTGCCTGAATTGAGCTTGGCGCTTGATTGAATGGATGATAAGCATAGCGACCTGCATGCAATAATTGTAAGCAAATTTTTCCGCCATGCTGATGCACTGCATCAGTATATGCTTTGTGTTTGATCACATCATAAAATGAGTTAAATGTTGATGCGAACGGAGATAGCTTGCCACGAATATTTGGGCTATAACCACCTGTAATGATTAAACCCGTGCCGCCTTTGGCACGTGCTTCGTAGAATGCACGTAAGCGTTTACGGTTATGCCAGCCTTCTTCTAAGCCGGTATGCATTGAGCCCATAACCAAACGATTACGAAGTTCGGTATGCGGTAATTGTAATTTTTGTTCTAACATTGTGTGCCCCGTTAACTGGTCGAACCTCTATTTGAAATAGATTCTGCGGCAATAACTTAGAATAATCAACTTTTCACTGGTAATTTATATGTAGCAAATTGTCGTTTTAAACACTCTGTTACTATTTAACAGTTAATTTTAAAGTTATTCTAAGCTAAGATGAGATCACTACTAAGCTGTACTGAATTAAGGATTTATTTTGCTAGCAAAGATATTTAAAGGCATTTGGACCGGGATTAATTTCTCCCGCCGTTTGGTCCTAAACATATTATTTCTATTACTAGTAATACTCTTCTTTGTTGCCATCACAGGTGAAGAAGACCAAGTAAAAGTAGCAGACGGAACCGTGCTACGCCTAAACTTAAATGGCCCTATTGTTGAAGAAAAAACGTATGTTGATCCTGTAGAAGCAGCAATCAACGATGCAACTATGGGTAAAGAAGCACCATCAGAAATTCTACTTGATGATGTTGTTGAAGTGATCAACCAAGCAACTAAAGATGATCGCATCAGTGTGATGCTTCTTGATCTACAAAAAATGCCAAGTGCACACATCAATAAGCTAAAACAAATAACTAAAGCAATTGATGCGTTTAAAGAAGCAGGCAAGCAAGTTATTGCAACGGGCTATTACTATACACAAGCTCAATACTATATTGCAGCCCACGCTAATGAAGTGTCTATGCACCCTTATGGTGGTGTGAGCATTGAAGGCTACGGTATGTTCCCGCTTTACTTCAAAGATGCGCTTGAAAAATTAAAAGTAACTCAACATATTTTCCGTGTTGGTACTTATAAGTCAGCGGTTGAGCCTTTTATTCGTAATGACATGTCAGATGCGGCAAAAGAAGCGAATAGCGTTTGGTTAACTGCACTTTGGAACGAGTATAAAACTGACGTTGCTGCGAGCCGTCCATTCGATGAAAGTAATTTCGATGAAGATATGGATGTTTACCTTGCAAAAATGCAAGCAGTAGACGGTAACTCGGGCCAATACGCTCTAAATAATCAGTGGGTTGATTCTTTAAAAACCTCACAACAAATTCGCCAACAGCTTATTGAGTTAGTTGGTGCAGAAGAAACAGGCAAAACCTTTAAGCAAGTAAGCTTCCGTGAGTATTTATCGCTGGTAAAACCGCCTGTTGAGTTCGATAACCCAATCACTGAAAAAGTAGCTGTGGTTGTTGCGAAAGGAACCATTGTTGATGGCGAGCGTAAAGCAGGTGAAATTGGTGGTGACTCTACAGCAGCCCTACTTCGCAAAGCGCGTCTTGATGACAAAGTGAAAGCCGTTGTACTACGCATCGATTCAGGTGGTGGTAGTATGTTTGCTTCTGAAGTTATCCGTGCTGAAGTATTAGCTCTTAAAGCAGCGGGTAAACCGGTTATCGCTTCAATGAGCTCAGTGGCAGCATCAGGTGGTTACTGGATTGCATCTGCAGCCAATGAAATTTGGGCAGCCCCTAGCACAATTACAGGTTCAATCGGTGTATTCGGTACTTTCATGACGTTTGAAAATACTATGGCTGAATTAGGTATATACTCAGATGGCGTTGCTACAACAGACCTTGCTGGCTTCTCTATTGCACGCCCACTTGACGAGAAAATGTCAGATATCATTCAAATGAGCGTTGAAAATGCATACAAACGTTTTTTAAATGTAGTGGCTGAAGCGCGTAACATGACCCCTGAGCAAGTTGATAAAATTGCCCAAGGCCGTGTATGGATTGCAACTCAAGCAAAAGAACTGGGTTTAGTTGATAAACTTGGTGATAAGCAAGATGCAATTAAGGCGGCAGCTGAGCTTGCTAAGCTTAATCATTATGATGTTAAAACCATCAAGCAATCGCTCACACCACAAGAGCAAATGCTGCAAGATATCTTTGGCACCGCGGCTGTTAAGAGCTTTTTTGCTAAATCTGATTCATCACAATCAGTACTAGCAACACAAGCCAACTTACAAAGCCTAATTAATCAGTTAAGTAGTGAAATTGATAACCTAAAAGATTACAACGATCCACAAGGCGTTTACGCTCGTTGTTTAGTGTGTAATGTAATTCAATAAGTTACTTAGCTAAGCGATTTTAGGTATACTAAGCCCAGTTATTTAACTGGGCTTTTTTTATGAAACGTAAACGTATATATATCGCCTATACGGGTGGTACTATCGGTATGAAAAAATCGAGCCGTGGCTATGTTCCAGCGGAAGGTTTTTTAACCGAAACAGTGGTCAATAATGCAGAGTTTAATCGTGATGAAATGCCTTTGTTTGATATTCACGAATATTGCCCGCTCATTGATTCTTCAGATATGTCCCCTGCCCACTGGCAATTAATTGCTGACGATATTAAGAGTAAATACCAAGACTATGATGGCTTTGTGGTTCTGCATGGTACCGATACCATGGCCTACACAGCTTCTGCTTTGTCTTTCATGTTCGAAAACCTCACAAAACCTGTAATTGTGACAGGCTCACAAATTCCATTGTCGCAACTTCGTTCTGATGGCCAAGTAAACTTACTTAATGCCATGTATTTAGCCGCTAATTACCCAATTGCTGAAGTAAGCCTGTTTTTTAATAACCAATTATTCCGCGGTAACCGTGCAACAAAAGCCCATGCTGATGGCTTTGATGCCTTTGCATCACCGAACCTTGAACCATTAGCACTATCAGGAATTAATATTCAACTGATCAAAGGGCAACTTAGCCCTTATGTTGATAACGAACTACAGGTGTCAAATATCACGCCACAGCCAATTGGTGTGCTTTATCTCTATCCTGGGATCAGCCCAAAAGTGGTTAAAAGTTTAGTTAATGACGACATCAAAGCACTAGTTTTATTAAGTTTTGGCGTAGGTAATGCCCCGCAAGATCCGGCGTTCTTAGATATTCTTAATGATGCAAGTAAACGCGGTATGGTGATTGTTAATCTAACGCAGTGCTTAAAAGGCCAAGTTAATATGGGCGGTTATGCAACCGGTAATGCCTTATTAAATTGTGGTGTGATCAGTGGCTACGATATGACATTAGAAGCGTGTTTGACCAAGTTACACTACTTATTTAGTCAAAAGCTTGAAGTAGAAACAATTCGTCACTTGATGCAAGACAACCTGCGCGGTGAGCTAAGTCGTTAATGCAGCAAATACAAAAAAAGGCACCAATTGGTGCCTTTTTTATGCTTTTTGATAATTAACGAACTTTTTCGTCAATCTCAACTAAGTCTGTTAAATGGCAAATCTCACCACTGTGAGTTTTAATACCATGTTCACCGAAGTAGTCACGTTGTGCTTGAACTAGATGACCATTACTTGGTGTTGTTAACGTCGCAATGTAAGTTTGCGTTGCTGTTAACACTGGGAATGCAAGACCAGATGAAACTGCTGCACCCGTTACTTTACGTAATGCTGCTGATTCACGCTGCATAGAATCAATAAATTCTACACCTTCAGCTACATTGTCTAAGTAATCAGCACGGATGATACAACCTGCGCGCCACGTTTGTAGCGTTTTAGAAAGATCTACTTTCCACTGATGCGCACGAGACGCACCTTTGATAAGCGCTAAACCTTGGCGGTAAGCAAGTAAACTTGCCAATGTGAATGCGTCTTTTAGCTCTGCTAAGTCTAAATCAACGGTATCAGTTGCTTTAGCAGCGTAAGTCATTTCTTTAGCAGCATGCGTATCACACGTATTTGTTAAGTGACGTGCTTGAACAGCTGCAACTAGTGATGGCACTGCAATACCAAGCTCTAGGGCATTTTGTGCAGTCCATAAACCCGTGCCTTTCGCGCCAACTTTATTGTCGATTAAATCAACTAGTGGCTCACCTTCTGTCGTTTCAAGGCTTAAGATATGGCTTGAAATTGACAATAAGTAGCTATTTAAAGTGCCTTCAGACCATTCATTGAAAATGTCAGCCACTTCTTTTGGTGAACGATTAGTACCTAAACGTAATAATTGATACATTTCTGCAATTAATTGCATTAAGGCATATTCGATACCGTTATGAACCATTTTCACAAAGTGACCACTTGCAGATTGGCCTACACGTGCAAAACACGACTCACCTTTGTAGCTTGCCGCTACTTTTTCAAACCACGGCTCGACACGCTCCCAGCCGCCTTCTGAACCACTTGCCATCATTGCAGGACCGTGACGTGCGCCTTCTGCACCGCCAGAAATACCCATAGTGGCAAATTCAAATTTGTTTTGATATTTAAGTTTACGGCTAATGCCATCTTTGTAGTTACTGTTGCCGCAATCTACGATAATGTCATCACAGTCAACACCTGCTTCTGCAAGCTCTGTACATACTTTATCAACCAATTCACCAGCAGGAACTAAAAGAAGAATCGAACGAGGCGGCTCTAAGCGTCTAACCATATCATTTAAATCAGACACAATATGTAAACGGTCTGCCAAACCTAGTGCTTTCGCACAGCTTAGTAACTCGGCACCCGCATCTGGGTTTTTATCATAAGCTACTAATGTCAGCCCTTTTTCAATCAGGTTGAGGGCAAGATTTTTACCCATAACGCCTAACCCTACTAATGCAACTTGCATTTAGTGTCCTCCTCGGTAACAACTATTGGTTAGTTAATCAAAATAATTACGCGCGCATTATACCCTAGCAGCCCAAAAATGCGAGCTTGACAGCCAACTTGAGATAAATCATCGAAATCATGAAGCGACGTTGCCCTCAGTATATCAAAATAACCAAGGCATCGGACCAGATTTTTATAATACCCTTTAAAAAGGTATGTGTATTGACGCTACCTGACACCGGTGTCATAATAACGTCATTCACCCTTTGTATACTCTATAATTAATACAAAGAGCCAGATTCTCATAAGTAAAAACAATCATTTTTTACTTATGAGTTCTACATTGTGCTTATGTATAAGCCTATATTAAAGGTTTATAGCACGACATTTTAATAGATAACCATCAATTCGCTTAATATATTTGAGCGCACAGGAGAATTTGATGCTAAGACGCACAAAAATTGTTGCGACCCTTGGACCGGCAACCGATCGCGATAACAACCTAGAAAAAATTATTCGTGCAGGTGCAAATGTGGTTCGTTTGAACTTCTCACATGGCGTAGCACAAGATCACAAAGACCGCGCAGAAGCGGTACGCAGCATTGCTAAGCGTTTAGGCAAACACGTTGCTATCCTTGCAGACTTACAAGGTCCTAAAATTCGTGTATCAACGTTTAAAGACGGTAAAGTAAACCTAGAAGTTGGCGCAAAATTTACCCTTGACGCAAAAATGGAAAAAGGCCAAGGCGACGTTAATGTGGTAGGTATCGACTATAAAGAGCTACCTAACGACGTTAAAACAGGCGACTTACTGTTATTAAACGACGGATTAATTCAATTAACAGTAGATAGCGTTGACGGTGACCTAGTGCACACGACTGTTACTGTTGGTGGTGTGCTTTCGAACAATAAAGGTATTAACCGTTTAGGTGGTGGTTTAACAGCCCCTGCTTTCACTGATAAAGATAAAGAAGATTTAATTACTGCCACTGAGATTGGCGTTGATTATATTGCTGTTTCATTCCCACGCAGTGGTGATGACATGCGTTATGTTCGCTCTTTAGCAGAAGCCGCTGGCTCAAACGCACAACTATTAGCGAAAATCGAACGTGCAGAAGCCGTTGAAAACGTTGAAGCAATTGACGATATCGTACTTGCTTCTGACGCTGTAATGGTTGCTCGTGGTGACTTAGGTGTTGAAATTGGTGATGCAGCCCTAGTTGGTAAGCAAAAGCTTATCATTAGCCGTGCTCGTTCACTTAACCGTACAGTTGTTACTGCAACACAAATGATGGAATCAATGATCGATAACCCTATGCCAACACGTGCAGAGGTTATGGACGTAGCAAACGCCGTATTAGATGGTACTGATGCAGTTATGTTATCTGCTGAAACAGCCGCTGGTGACTACCCTGAAGAAACAGTAGCGACTATGGCTCGCGTTTGTTTAGGTGCTGAATCACAAAAAGAAACGCACGTTTCTAAGCATCGTTTAGACAGCCGTTTTTCATCAAATGCTGAATCAATTGCATTATCTGCGATGTATGCAGCTAACCACTTAGATTCTGTTAAAGCTATTGTGACTCTGACTGAATCAGGTAGTACAGCTAAATTGATGTCGCGCATCAGCTCTGGTTTACCAATTTATTCATTATCACGTCATCCAAGCACACTGGGCCAAACAGCACTTTACCGTGGTGTTTATCCTGTATTTTTCGATTCAACGAAGTGTGAAGATGAAAGCATGGTACGTGATGCATTAAACACACTTGTTGAGCAAGGCTCACTAGTAGCTGGTGATACTGTGATTTTAACTCACGGTGATGCAATGGAAACGATTGGTGCAACAAACACAATGAAGATTGTAACTGTTTAATCTGTCAAAAATTTTCAATAAAAAAGGCGCAATTAATAATTGCGCCTTTTTTGTTTTTAACTTATTAAATTTTGAATAGCTATTAGCTAGCGAGCGCTGCTTTCACTTTATCGCGATAGCTACGGCTTACTTTTAGTTCTTGGCCGTTATCTAACACTAAAAGATACTCACCGCTTACTTGAGTTACAAGCTTGCTAATTTGCTTCGTATTCACAATGGCACTGCGATGAACTCGCACAAATAGTTGTGGATCAAGCTCTTGTTCAAGCTCTTTCATTGTTTTACGAAGGATATGCGTTTGCCCATCTTGGCAATGAAGGCACATATAATCACCAGCCGCATCAACCCATTGAATTGTAATAACAGGCACACGAACAATCTCGCCCTGCTCTTTTACAGCTAATGATTCTGGATAACGACGGTCAGCAAGGCTATCACCCGTTGCTAACTTCTTTAAAATTTCTTCGCAATTATTGCCTGTAATACCTGCAACAAAGCTCGCTAGTTTTTTCTTATGGGCGTTATCTTGTTGCGTTTTTAAATAGGTATGCACTTTTTCTACCGCCTGTTTTAGTCTGTTGTCATCGACTGGTTTAAGAATATAATCCAACGCATGAATCTCGAATGCTTTAACTGCAAACTGGTCAAAAGCCGTTACAAACACAATAGCGGGTAATGGATTTACGCTCTCACTAAGTGCTCTTGCAACTTCAAAACCGTTCATATTTGGCATTTGAATATCTAAGAAAACCAATTGAATATTGCCCGATAAGCATTCATCAATTGCCTCTTGACCATTGCTACATAAACGAATGACTTCTAAATCGTCAAACTCAGAAAGTCGAACTGCTAAGCCTTTTCTTGCTAGCGGTTCATCATCAACGATCAAAGTTCTAATTTTGCTCATTTCTTAACAGCCTTTTCAAACGGAACGCGCAGATTAACTTTTAATCCACTTGGCGTATTGTCAGAGAGAACAAACGAGTAGTTGTTCTCATAAAGTGTTTTTAAGCGGTCCTGTGTATTAGCTATGCCAACGCCTTGAGAATTAACCAGTTGGCCATTTTTAAGCTCAGTGCCAGGACCATTATCGCCTACTTCCAATAATAGTTCATTTGCAAAAACTTGTGCTTTAATATCAATCACACCACCTTCATTTAGTTGCGCTATCGCATACTTTATCGAGTTTTCGATAATCGGTTGGAGGATCAAGCTTGGTACCAAGGCTTCTTTTGCCTGCTCGCTTACATCTACATTAACTTGTAAACGTTCATCAAAGCGTACTTTTTCAATTTCTAAGTACAGCATGAGGGCATGAATTTCTTGCTCTAATGGCACCTTTTTTATTGGGTCGGTATTGAGTGTGTATCGTAAGAAGTCACTCAATTTTGACACCATTAAATTTGCATCTTTGTTCTCTTTTACCAAAATTAAGGTTGATATTGCATTTAAGGTATTAAATAAAAAGTGCGGATTAAGTTGATAGCGAAGCATTTTCAGCTGAGCTTCGTGAGCCATAGTCGTTGCTTTTAGGGCCTTTTGACGCTCACTTTGTAATAGCTGGTAATACTTAATACCAAAATACAAACCACTCCAACAAAGAATGATGTAAACCGAATCTAACCCTTGTTGTAAGTAATAAAACCATTCATTTGGTCGGTAACCGTGACGGTAGATTTCCCATAAATTGAATTTTTGTACAACGGCCCATAATGTGCCTGTGACATAGGAAGCACCAAAAACGACAAGCATTAATACCCAAGGTGAGGCATTCCAAACTTTACGATACATATAACGTAAAGGTACTGTCATTAAACAGCCTGCATAAGCGTTTAATACAATAACAAATACGTAAATATCACGCATTTCAAAGACTTTTGAGCCGATATAATTAACTAACGCATAACCTATCCAGCCTGCAATTTGCAAAACCCAGAAAAAGCGTTGTCGATTATCAACTAATGATTGCCAATTCAAAATATCAGATTACCTTTCATAATTATTTTTATTATACCGATAGTCACGAGAGCAAAGCACTGCCGCCTATCTTAATTTTTTATAGCCTTACCGCATTCTTCGGACATTAAAAAAGCGAAGGCCACAACAGCCTTCGCTTTTTCTCTGCTTTATTTTTAAGCTAGTTTATCTGAAGCCACTTTATAATTTGGATCTTCAATCACATTCACTTCAACTAAATCACGCGCATTGTGTAATAGTTGAATACAATCAGGGCTTAAATGACGTAAATGCAGTTTCTTACCCACTTTTGCGTATTTGTCTGCAAGACTGTCAATTGCTTCAATCGCACTGTGATCAGCAACACGGCTATGTTTGAATTCAATGATCACGTCTTCTGGGTCATTTTTAACATCAAATAACTCGGCAAAGTTCTTAACCGAACCAAAGAATAAAGGACCATGAAGCTCATACACTTTAGAGCCTTGCTCATCGATGTAATTGCTTGTGTAAATGTGTTTCGCATGTTGCCAAGCAAAAACCAAAGCCGAAACAATCACACCCACACATACCGCGATCGCAAGGTCTGTTGCTACGGTTACACCTGAAACAAGCACAATAACAAAAGCATCAGACTTAGGTACACGCTTCATCATCTTGAAGCTTGCCCACTCGAAGGTACCAAGTACAACCATGAACATAACGCCAACTAAGGCAGCTAATGGGATCATCTCAATGAGGCTGGCTGCAAAAATAATGAATGCTAGCAGTATTATTGCTGCACTAATACCAGATAATCGTGAGCGACCGCCCGAGTTAATATTGATCATTGATTGACCAATCATCGCACAACCACCCATTGCACCAAAGAAACCACAGGTAATATTTGCAGCGCCTTGACCAATACACTCTTTATTACTGTGACCACGGGTTTCAGTAATTTCGTCAATTAGGGTCAGTGTTAATAACGATTCAATTAAACCAATCGCCGCTAAAACTAAGGCATAAGGGAAGATAATTTTTAATGTTTCAAGATTAAATGGCACCATAGGAATATGGAACTCAGGCAAGCCACCGGCAATGGTTGCTTGCTCATTGCCTGTCATTCCTTTTAAGAAATCAAGTACAGTGCGCGCTTCTAAATCAAAACCAATCACAATCGCTGTTACAGTTACAATGGCAGCTAACGATGAAGGTACTGCAGTGGTTAGCTTAGGTAAGAAATGAATAATAGCCATAGTTAACGCTACTAAGCCAAGCATAATATAAAGTGCTTGCCCTTCCATCCACTGTTGACCGCCCATACCGTCTGGTACTTTAAATTGACCCAGTTGAGCTAAGAAAATAACAATCGCAAGACCATTTACAAAGCCCAGCATTACTGGGTGCGGAACCATGCGAATAAACTTGCCGAGCTTGAAGATACCTGCGAGTACCTGCAGTATCCCCATCAATAACACGGTAGCAAATAAATACTCTACACCATGATCTAAAACTAAACTTACCATTACAACGGCTAGTGCACCGGTAGCACCAGAAATCATACCTGGACGACCACCAAAAATAGCCGTAATTAAGCCAACAATAAATGCGGCATATAAACCAACCAAAGGCTCAACATTAGCAACAAAAGCAAACGCAACCGCTTCTGGTACCAATGCCAACGCAACGGTCAAGCCTGATAGAATATCGTTTTTAGCAGAGCTTGGCGCTTTGCTGAGTAAGTTAAACATTAAGATCCTCTTTATAGTGAATGCATTTCGGCAAGGCGCAGAATTCTAGCAAAATCCGCAAAAGTTAACAATTATTAACAACAAAACGGCTAGTACCTAAAAGCACTAACCGTTTTCGAAAAAATAAAACGTAGTAGAAAAAGATTAAAGAGGTAAAGACGTACTACGCTTAACGCATGTCATGGTCACGTTTGAGTGAACTTCTTGAACAAACTCAAGGTTTAGTAGGTTATCACGAACAAACTGCTCATAACCTTCAATACCTTTAGAAATAATTCGAAGCATGAAATCCATGGTACCCGCCATGCTGTAACACTCGGTTACTTCATCATAGCTCATAATTAAACGCTCAAACTCAGCTAGGTTCGTTCTACCGTGGTTAGAAAGACGAACATGGGCATAGACCAACATATCAAAGCCAAGCTTTTTCTCATCAAGCAAAGCAACTTTACCTTTGATATAGCCATCTTGCTCAAGCTTAGCAATACGACGCCAACATGGAGATTGAGATAAACCAACTTTATCGGCAATTTCTGCCGTAGATAAGCTAGCATCCTGCTGTAATAATGCCAAAATTTGGCGATCTACTTGGTTCAGAGACATTTTATTTCTTTTTCTGTAAAAATACTGGTTAAATTATATAACTGATTTAAAAATCAGTCTGCCTATTTTCTACTATTTATGCAAAAAAATTGCAATTTTATACCGTTCCACTTACAAACTACTTAACTTATGTTACGCGTTGGCATTAACCAAAACGTCCGCTAATAAATGGATTTGTTTTTCGCTCATGCCCTACGGTGGTATTCGGACCGTGGCCTGGCAAAATAGCAACTTCATCAGAGAATGATAAAATCTCAGACTTAATTGATTCGAGTAATTGCGCACTATCCCCTTTTGGAAAGTCAGTACGACCAACAGAGCCTTGAAAAATCACGTCACCCACTATCACCTGTTCTGAACCTTGGTGGTAAAAAACAACATGACCAGGAGTATGCCCTGGGCAATGGCGTACAGATAATTCAAGTTCACCCACTGTGATTGTATCGCCATGATTTAGCCACTTTGTTGGATAAAATGGTGTAATTGGTGAAAAACCAAACATTTGCGCTTGCATTGGCAAGGCATCAAACCAAAATTTATCATCTAAATGTGGGCCAATGATATCAACGCTAAAATGCTCTGCGAGTTGCTTTGCTGCGCCCACATGGTCTAAGTGGCCATGTGTTAAATAAATTGCCTCTAATTGGCAATTTAAAGCAGCAAGTTCTGTTTGAAGTTTATCTGCATCGCCACCAGGGTCAACCAATGCCGCTTTATTCGTTTGCTCACAAATAATAATGCGGCAATTTTGCGCAAAGCCAGTAACAGGAACAGCTTTCACTTTCATGTTATTGTCCTTTTTGTAACTGCTCAAACGCCATTAAAATTGGGTATTTTAAATAGCCTTGATCATAAAACGGTGTACGCTCATAGAGCCAATGCAAGCGCGCATCAGCATCTTTTGCAAAGTTTTTATCTTCACGAATTTTTTTATCGAACTCTAAAGCCAATGCAGGTTTTTCTTTAAGCATTTGTCGTGCATAAGGCATTAAAGCGTAATTCTCAACGTATTCAGTGCGCTGAAAAATAGTATTAAACTCGCCCCAAGCAAAGAATGAATCTGGCGCTTCTGGGTGTAGTAAGTGTGTAGCCAGTTCTGAGTATGGCTGCTCAGTTGAGACTTTGTACCAGCCGGTCATATCGACATTTTCTACGGTGTTGTAATCAAATGTCGCCTCTACACGAAAACGTCCTTCAAAAGGTGCTTTTGCAAATGAGTAATCAGCAACGCTTGCTTGCGTTAATGGCTCAGAAGCAAAACCATTCACTGTCGTTACCTCTACGCCGTGTAATTTAAGCTTACTTACCAATTGGCTGTACGCTGGCGGAATATAAAACGCTGCAGGAACGTTAACGGTCTTTTTAACCTCTTTCTGCCAGTAAATAGGCAAAGCGTCATAGTTTTTAGCTTCACCTAAATATTTAACTTCAGCTTGCCCTGACAATGCACTTTCAGTTCTTGAATAAGCGATACCTTTAAATTCGATGGTATCTGGCTCTTTTGCATAACCACGTTCAACAACTAATTGCGTAGGTTTGAAATCGAGCTCTTTTTGAACCGCTTCATTAAGGGCTTTATCATTTGCAGCTAAAGCGTCAATGGCACCATCAATAAATACATAAGTACCTAATACGCGCTGCTTATAAGGTTTTAAAGAGTGGTTCTCAACTAATATTGTTGGTAATGAACGTAAATCACCCCAACCATTTGAAAAACGTGGTGTTGCCACCCAACCAGCTAAACCTTTTTTAAATTCGCGCTTGTCCATTACAAAAACCAGTGGACCAGGAATATGCCCTGCTTTTTCGAGTTTGGCATCAATAACAGGTTTAAACAGATTATCTAACGCTTGTGACACACTTGGTGATTCACTAGAAAATACCGGATTATAGCCGTAGGTAACATCATATTGGTAATCAGCGCCATCTGTTACATGGACATCCAGGTATAAATCTGGCTTAAATTGATTAATAACCTGCATTACACCGCGTACTTCGGGTGTATCTAGCTTAGTGTAATCACGATTTAAATTTAAATTTAGACCATTCGTTCGAAAGCCCATTTCTACTGGGCCACGCTGATTAATACGGTTGTATTGGCTACTACGCTCGTGACCATCAACGTTTAAAATAGGAATAAACAGAATATTTACTTTGCTAAGAATATCGCGGCGTTTACCTGTTGCAATGTCGCGTAGCAACATAAACATGGCGTCTTTGCCATCAATTTCACCACTGTGAATGCCTGCTTGAATAAAGATGGTTGGTTTTGTATCAGCAACAAGTTGTTTGGCATCAAACAAACCTTGCTCATTCGCCACTAACATCTTAACCGCACGACCTGCACTGCTTGTCGCAATAGTCGTTACTTTGAATTGTGTTGGGTTTGCGGCAACAAGGCGTTCTACGAACGCCATAGTGTCTGCATAATCAGGCGATAAAGTGCCTTCGCTTAATTCGAAATCTGTGGTTAAAGGTCCTTTTTCTTGCATTAAAGACACACTATCGCCTTGCCATGGCAATAATGGGGGTAAGTGGCTGTCTAAAGTTACTGCAGCAGATAAAAACACTAAACTCGCAAACATATCACTCTCAAGTGCGGTACTTATTCTATATTGGGGAAATTATAACAACTAATCTGAATGGATTGCGTAAACTGCGGTGATTCAACAAAAAAATGGAGCAAACGACATACGCTATGCAAAATCGTTGTTAGTTATGAATATTAATTAAGATCAAAAAAAGGAGCACTAGGCTCCTTTTTAAACTTTATGAAAAGCGAAATTAAGCCGCTAGGCCTTCTTTTGCTTTTGCAACAAGCGCTGCGAATGCAACTTGGTCATAAACAGCGATATCTGCAAGGATCTTACGATCGATTTCTACAGAAGTCTTTTTAAGACCATTGATAAAACGGCTGTATGAAAGACCGTTTTGACGAGCTGCTGCATTGATACGTGCAATCCAAAGTTGACGGAAAGTACGTTTCTTAGCACGACGGTCACGGTAAGCGTATTGACCCGCTTTAGTAACTGCCTGGAAAGCTACGCGGTAAACACGTGAACGTGCTCCGTAGTAACCTTTAGCTTGCTTTAAAACTTTTTTGTGACGTGCACGTGCGATAACACCGCGTTTAACTCTTGCCATTTCTGAAGACTCCTATTAAGCGAATGGTAACATACGTGAAACTAGACCATGGTCATTCTTATGAACCATCATCTTAGGACGTAAGTGTAATTTACGCTTAGAAGTTTTCTTAGTCAGAATGTGACGAAGATGCGCTTGTTTACGCTTGAAACCGCCAGAAGCAGTTTTCTTGAAACGCTTAGCCGCGCCTCTGTGAGTTTTTAGCTTGTAAGCCATTGCAATAACTCCAAATGTATTGCTTAAAAATTAGCAAGCAGGCGAGAGATATAAAAATAGCTCTACTTTTAAGGCCTAACTTACTGCCATAATCCGGTGAAGGCTCACTACAAAAGCAGTGCAACCTTACTTATAACCGGTTATTTCAGGTGAACAGTAAACTGTTACTTGCAGACCTGAAATAAAATCGGTGCGTAATATACCCTGTTTATTGCTTTTTAGCAATAGGTGCCATCATCATAACCATCTGGCGACCTTCAACACGATTTGGGAATGATTCAACTTGTGAAACATCTTCCAAATCAGTTTTAACACGGTTTAATAATTCGATACCAATTTCTTGGTGAGCCATTTCACGACCACGGAAACGGATAGTGATTTTAGCTTTATCACCCGCTTCTAAGAACTTGCGTAAGTTGCGTAGCTTAACCTGGTAGTCACCTTCATCCGTACCTGGACGGAATTTGATTTCTTTAACCTGGATTTGCTTTTGCTTTTTCTTTTGTTCTTTTAGTTCTTTGCTTTTTTCAAAGATGAACTTACCGTAGTCCATAACCTTACAAACAGGTGGCTCAGCATTAGGACTGATTTCTACAAGATCTACACCCGCATCATCAGCGATAGCTTGCGCCTCTTTTAATGACACGATGCCAGCTTGCTCGCCGTCGATGCCAATTAAACGAACTTCTTTAGCTGTAATATCTTCGTTGATACGATTTTTTTGAGCTGTTTGTTGCCCTTTCTTGCCGCCTCTAATGGTACGATCCTCCAAGAATATAAAATAAAAAGCGTGTAGTTGGCTGTTTGTTTTGCCCTACACGCTCATGATTTATTGTCGATTTTTAATTTCTTCGCTTACTTTAGCAACGAAATCATCAACACTAAATTTGCCTAGGTCTTCACCTGTGCGAGTGCGTACTGCCACTTCTTGTTGTTCAACTTCTTTATCGCCAACAACAAGTAAATATGGAATACGTTTTAACGTATGTTCACGGATTTTAAAGCCAATCTTCTCATTTCTCAAGTCAGCAGCGGCTCTAATTCCAAGTTTATTTAATTTTTGTACAATTTCTTGCACATAATCTGCTTGTTTGTCCGTGATGTTCATGATCACAACTTGCTTAGGAGCAAGCCACGTTGGGAACAAGCCAGCGTATTCTTCAGTTAAAATACCGATGAAACGCTCAATTGAACCTAAAATTGCGCGGTGGATCATAACTGGTGTACGACGTTCGTTATTTTCAGCAACATAAGTTGCACCTAAACGACCTGGTAATGCAAAGTCTAGCTGTACAGTACCACATTGCCATGCACGGTCTAAACAGTCATAAAGTGTAAACTCAATCTTAGGACCGTAGAATGCACCTTCACCTGGTAGGTAATCAAACTCAATGTCGTTTGCTTTTAATGCATCAGCTAGTGCAAGCTCAGCTTTATCCCACATTTCGTCTTCACCGATACGTTTTTCTGGACGAGTAGATAGTTTTACAACGATCTTCTCAAAGCCAAACGTTTCGTATGTGTCGTAAACCATTTTGATACATGCAGACACTTCATCCATGATTTGCTCTTCAGTACAGAAGATATGCGCATCATCTTGAGTAAAGCCACGTACACGCATTAAGCCGTGTAATGCACCTGATGGTTCGTTACGGTGACAACAACCAAACTCTGCCATACGTAATGGAAGATCACGGTATGATTTTAAACCTTGGTTAAAGATTTGTACGTGACCCGGGCAGTTCATTGGTTTGATTGCGTATTCACGCTTTTCAGATTCAGTTGTGAACATCGCATCTGCGTATTTGTCCCAGTGACCTGATTTTTCCCATAAACCACGGTCCATCATTAATGGGCCTTTAACTTCTTCGTAATCGTACTCACGTAGTTTTTCACGAACGAAGTCTTCTAGTTCACGGTAAATGCTCCAACCATCGTTGTGCCAAAACACCATGCCTGGTGCTTCTTCTTGCCAGTGCCATAAATCAAGCGCTTTACCAATACGACGGTGATCACGTTTTTCAGCTTCTTCTAAACGTTTTAAATACGCTTTAAGTTGCTTTTTATCTGCCCATGCAGTGCCGTAGATACGTTGCAGCATCTTGTTTTCAGAATCACCGCGCCAATAAGCACCTGCCACTTTCATGATTTTGAAATGTTGACAGAATTTCATGTTTGGAACGTGTGGACCACGACACATGTCGATGTATTCTTCGTGATGGTATAAGCCTGGACGATCATCTTTCGCGATGTTCTCGTCTAGAATTTCCATTTTATAGGTTTCACCACGCGCTTCAAAAGTATCGCGTGCTTCTTGCCAGCTTACGGTCTTTTTAACAACGTCGTAGTTTGTTTTAGCAAGCTCAAGCATACGCTTTTCGATAGCATCTAAATCATCTTGGCTTAAAGAGTGTTCCATATCGATATCGTAATAGAATCCGTTATCGATGGTCGGACCGATTGCCATTTTTGCTTCAGGGAAAAGCTGCTTAACCGCATGACCAATAAGGTGCGCACATGAGTGACGGATAATCTCTAAACCATCATCATCTTTTGCTGTGATAATTTCTAAACGCGCATCTTCGGTGATTAAATCACATGCATCAACACGGGTACCATTAACACGGCCTGCAATTGTTGCTTTGGCAAGACCTGGACCAATATCGCTTGCTACGTCATATGTGCTTACTGGGTTTTCAAAACTACGCTGACTGCCGTCAGGGAGGGTAATAACTGGCATTATAAATCCTTAATACAGTGGTGATGCCTACAATGCATCACATGTAATATTTTTAAAAAATTTTATGTAACTCTGCAACGCTTTTACGAATAAGCATTGCTATTTAAGCTTGTATTTACTGAGTCTTCGCAAATACAAGCGACCATTGTCGCCGCTCACGTTCTTAAATACAAGTAGTTAGAAGAGTAAATTGACAATTAGTTAAGTCATTTCATACTTAGTGAGTCAGTACTTTTAGGGTGATGAAGATGCCAAACACGCGTACGTTCAAATTTGCAACGTTTAACTTATTAAATTATACCGCGCCACCCTATTCGTTTTACCAATTACATGAACGCTATAACAATACGCAATGGCAGCAAAAACAATCGTTTGTAGCTAATTTCTTAAATGAAGCAACCCCTGATGTGGTGGCGTTTCAAGAAGTGTTTAGTCAGCATGCTCTAGAAGTGCAATGCAAAGAAGCGGGATATGATTATTTTAAAACGGTCGATAGCCCGTCCCATGATAGCCTTTATCCGCAAGTGTTATTCAATCCTGTGGTTGCCATTGCCAGTAAATACCCGTTTAAATCGGCCGATGCATTGACACCATGCCCTGAATTACTTGAGTACTTAAACAATCAAAGTGAGTTCAAATTTAACCGCACCCCAATTAAATGTATGATTGATTTACCTGATTTTGGTGAAGTCTGCTTTTATGTTGTTCACTTTAAGTCACAACGTGTGCAGTCAATGGCACACATTCTTAACATTCACAACCTTGAAGATCCGTTGCTGCAGTTGTTACACCAAACAGTAGGTACCATGCAATCTCAAATATCGCGTTCATTAGAAGCATCCATTGTTTATTATGATGCGCTAAAAACCCAACGCGAAAAACAATGTGCAACACTCGTTATGGGTGATTTTAACGATGTACTAACCAGCCCTACTTTATCGTTTATGACACAAGGGTTTCATCCTACACGTTGTGAACCCTGCATAGAACATAACGAACCCGTTGTTGGCCTAACCGACAGCTATGAGTTTAGCCGCTCGTTTTATGATAAGAAAAACAAACCCTTTAGCCATTATTACCAAGGTAAAGGTAATGTACTAGATTATATTCTTGCCTCTGCACATTTTAATCCCGATTGCCAAGTTTCAAAGGTGAAAGCGCTCGACTATGAAAGTTATGACAAGCATATTTCCCCTACACAACTGACCGAAGACATTAGTGTAAGTGACCATAGTGTTATCGCTATAAAAATTCATTTTTAAAGCAACTGTTTTTCATAACGTTACTTGCTATAATTGCGCAAATTAAGTTATTTAGAGAATGACCATGAGAACATGCGGTGTAGAAATTACAGGTAGCGACGTACTACTGTGTATTTTAACCAAAGACAATGACGTATTTGATATCCGTGATGTCAGACAAACACGTTTTACCTTAGGTAACGGTAATGACACAGAAGTAATGCGTAAATTCCAATTTGATTTCAAAAAATTAATGGAAGATTACCAAATTGACTCTGTAGCAATCAAAGAGCGCCAAGCAAAAGGTAAATTCGCTGGTAGTGCGAAAGGTTTCAAAATGGAAACGGCTATTCAGTTAATTGAGCGCTTAGATGTGCAAGTTTTATCTGCAACTGAAATCAAAGAGCAGCTTAAGCGCAACCCAGTGCCTATTGATTTTGAAGACACAGGCCTGAAAAAATTCCAAGAAAACGCATTCATTAGTGCTTACGTGTACATTATGCGTAAAACTTATAAGCAAGATGAGCCAAAAGCTTAGTTGATACTTATTACCAAAAAACGTGCTACGGCACGTTTTTTTACACCCCAAAAACCACTCTTTATTCTGTTTTATTAAAATTACACTCTGTACATTAGTCTTATAAAGCTTTTCTTTGTCGACAATCTATGTTTAGTTAATCAGGTACGCATGTTTTGAAATCATCTTAAATGATAGTTTCAATTCTTTTGCATCAAGTCCATGACAACAAATTAACCGGACACGGAGAATACAATGCAGACAAAGAACACACACATCAATGCGCTTCCACTCACTCAAAGCTATTATCAAGGCCGTACAGACATTCCATTGATAGAACAAACAATTGGACAGTATCTTGACGATATTGTCGACAATTACCCTGATCACCCCGCAATTGTGGTTCATCATCAACAGATCCGATTAACCTATAGACAATACCAGCAGCAGATTAACCAGTTAGCAATGGGGTTATTATCACTTGGCGTAAAACCTGGCGATCGGGTTGGTATTTGGTCACCCAATAATATCGAATGGTGTTTAACTCAATTTGCTACAGCTAAAATTGGTGCAATCATGGTATGCATTAACCCTGCATATCGACCAAGCGAATTAAAATACGCACTCAATAGTGTTGAGTGTTCAACACTTATAACAGCGAGTGAATTTAAAGCCAGTAATTATATAAACATGCTCAATGAGCTCGCACCGGAACTTAAAGATTCACAAGCAGGTGAATTAAATTTAAACGCCCTGCCACACCTAAAAAATATAATTCGTATTGGTGATGAGCCTGCTGCTGGCATGTTTAGCTTTAGCGATATCATGCAGCGCGCAACAGATGCCCATAAGCTAGAGCTTGATGCAATAGCTGCTACTTTAAGCTGTGACCAAGATATCAATATTCAATTTACTTCTGGTACTACGGGTAATCCAAAAGGAGCGACCTTATCTCATAAAAACATCCTCAATAATGGATTTTTGATGGCCCAAGCGATGAAGCTTACACATGAAGATAAACTCTGTATTCCGGTGCCTTTATATCACTGCTTTGGTATGGTGCTTGGCAATTTAGTATGTATAAGTAAAGGTGCTACCGCAGTTTTCCCGGGTGATTCATTCGACCCTAAAACAACCCTTGAAGTTGTTGAAAAAGTACGTTGTACTGGCCTACATGGTGTTCCAACTATGTTTATCGCCGAGTTAGAGCTTAAAGACTTTGCAAACTATGACTTATCTAGCCTACGAACAGGCGTGATGGCCGGCTCAACCTGCCCCGAGCAAGTTATGCGTAAAGTTCACTCATTAATGCATATGAAAGAAGTTGTAATTGGTTATGGCCAAACAGAATGTAGCCCGATAAATAACGTGACCGAAACCGACTCACCACTCGAAAAACAAGTTACCACAGTGGGCCGTGCATTAGCCCATACTGAAGTGAAGATTATCGACGAGCTGGGTGATATTCAAAAAGTTGGCATACCGGGTGAAGTATGTAGTCGTGGTGCTGGAATTATGCGCTGCTATTGGAATGATGAAGAGAAAACGAAAGCAACAATTGATCAAGACGGTTGGTTACATTCTGGTGACTTAGGTGTTATGGACGAAGATGGCTTTGTTGCTATCGTTGGTCGAATAAAAGACATGATCATCCGTGGTGGTGAAAATATTTACCCAAGAGAAATAGAAGAAGTTCTCTACACCTACCCTGGTATTCAAGATGCAGCCATATTTGGCATTAGCGATGAAAAATACGGTGAAGAAGTATGCGCTTGGATCCAACCTAAAGATGATGCAGTACTTGATGAAAATGCCATTCGTGATTTCTTAAAAGATAAACTAGCCTATTTCAAAGTACCAAAGCACATCCGCTTTGTTGAAGAATACCCAATGACAGTAACAGGCAAACTTCAAAAATTTAAAATGCGCGAACAAATGCAAGAACTCCTAAGCGAAAAAGCCTTCTCGTAACCATTTACGTGCAAAAATACACCCTAATTTCAATCAAGCTCAGCACCGCTGAGCTTTTTAAATTAATTAAGACACCCAAATTATGAAAAGATATTAAGACACCCATATTAAATTAAGACGCTCATATTTATTTAAGGAGTTAACCGAGCTTCATATCTAAAGAATTAATTTAAGAAGACACCCAACTTAATATTTCTCACTTCTCAAAATTATGACTAAACTTAAATTGTTCAACTCATGGAGGAGAAGAGCATGGCAACCCCACGTAGAAACTTGATTAGCGTTTCAAACACGCCTTATTACCATTGTATTTCACGCTGCGTTCGTCGCGCTTATTTGTGCGGAAAAGATCCACTAACGGGTCGTTCGTATGAACACCGGCGCGATTGGGTTGAAAAGAAACTACTTCAACTTGGGCGAATATTTTGTATTGATATTTGCGCCTACGCTGTAATGAGTAATCACACTCATCTGGTTCTTCACATTGATATAGCAAAAGCTAGGCGTCTAAATAATAAAGCGATTCTTATTAGATGGCACAAATTATTCAAAAGTACATTCCTTTGCCAACGATTCTTAAATGGCGAATTGCTAACACAAACCGAGCTCGCTACGGTTAATACCAAAGTAAATTTATATAGAGAAAGGCTCAGCAGCATTAGTTGGTTTATGCGAGTTCTTAACGAGGGTATTGCACGAAAAGCGAATCAAGAAGATGGATGTAAAGGGCGGTTCTGGGAAGGTCGCTTTAAATCACAAGCTTTACTTGATGAAGCAGCACTTGCCGCTTGCCTTGCTTATGTTGATTTAAACCCAGTAAGAGCAAAAGCGGCTGATTTACCTGAGCAATCTGACTACACCAGTATTAAAGCCCGAATTCAGTTAGCTCAAAATAAAAAGCAACCGAAATCGCTTATGCGCTTTGCAGGTAAACCTCGTGAACATATGCCTAAGGGATTACCATTTGAGCTCAAGACATATCTGCAACTTGTAGATTGGACAGGCCGTTCAATACGAGAAGATAAGCCAGGTAAAATCCCAGAAAATGCGTTACCAATACTTGAAAGATTAAATATTTGTACAGAAAACTGGCTCACACTCACCACTTCCTTTACCCGCTCGTTTAAAAATACAGCGGGTAAAGAGCAAGCTATAACTGAGTATGCAAAACACATGAAACGAAAGAGAAGAAGCTCAATAACTAATAGCCAAGCTTTGTTTTGCTAAACACTTAAACTTTTCATTTACTACTTTTATTCATCTATTTTAAATAAATAGAAAATGTCTACGTTTATTTTAAATAAATAGTAAATGTCTACGTTCTGAAATTAACTTTAGCTAAAACTAAATGACCAACCCTTAAATCTAAATAATATAAAAGAACTAAACATCATTATATGCAAAATTAGTTCAATCAAAAGCTGTGACTATCTACTTTTTACATACTAAAAGTGGGTGTCTTTTTATAAAAATGGATGTCTTTTATTTATTACACTACTCCTTGTTTTAACATTGCATCTGCAACTCGTTCAAACCCAGCTATATTCGCACCAAGTACCAAGTCGTGTTCATTCGAGTACTGCTTGGCAGTAGCTGAAATTGTATCGAAAATAGACTTCATAACTTGCTGAAGTTTCTCATCAACTTGCTCAGCTCGCCACTTTTGCATACTGGCATTTTGAGCCATTTCAAATTGACTGGTAGCAACACCACCAGCATTTGCAGCCTTACTTGGCCCTAAAAATACATCGTTGTCTTTAAAAACTTTTAACGCATCAGCTGTGGTCGGCATGTTTGCCCCCTCGCATACAACAGAGCAGCCATTTTCAACCAAAGCTTCAGCATCTTTTTCGGTAATTTCATTTTGAGTTGCACAAGGAAGTGCAATATCTGCTTCATATCGCCACACTTGATGTCCGTCGCTAGGATATTGATTTACTGGCGTAAACTCAGCATCTTGGTGTTCATTCAAATAATCCCTAAGCTCTGCACCTCGTTCATTTTTCAAGTGTTTTACAAGAGCCACATCAAGCCCACCTTTACAATACAAGGTCCCTTTTGAATCACTACAGCTAAGAATAACAGCATCGTATTGGTCAAGCTTTTCCATCAAATACAATGCTACATTACCAGCACCAGAAACTAGGCATCGCTTACCTCTTAAAGAATCACCTTTAGCATCTAGCATGGCACTTAAAAAATATGCAACACCATAGCCAGTTGCTTCTGTTCTCAGTGAAGAACCTGCCATAATCTCAGGCTTACCAGTTAACACCCCTTCAAATTGATTAGTGATCCGTTTATATTGACCAAATAGATAACCAATTTCTCTCGCCCCAACGCCAATATCACCAGCAGGAACATCTGTGTTAGCACCTATGTGACGATAGAGTTCAGTCATATATGACTGACAAAAACGCATAATTTCATTGTCACTTTTTCCTTTAGGGTTAAAGTCAGCACCGCCTTTAGCCCCTCCTAATTGCAACCCTGTGAGTGCATTCTTCAAAACTTGCTCAAAGCCTAAAAACTTCACCACACTTTGATTGACACTCGGGTGGAACCTCAAGCCCCCTTTATAAGGGCCTAGAGTTGAGCTAAATTCGATTCTAAAACCACGGTTAACTTGCACTTTGCCGTCATCATCAAGCCAAGGAACCCTAAATATTGCTTGCCTTTCAGGCTCAACTAACCGCTCTAGAATTGCCTGCTGTTGATATTCACTATTCCCTTCTACTACCTGATTTATTGATGAAAGCACTTCTTCAACAGCTTGATAAAACTCAGGCTCATTTGGATTAGACTCTTTAACTGATTGCAGTACCTCTTCGATATATTGCATTACAAAATCCTCTTTCAAGCTGTTGAAAATATTCAGTCTATTAGAATTAAACTAACTTAGACATAATATCGATCACTCATGTTTAACGAATAATGAACACCGCTGATTGCTCCCCATCATATTGCCACTCAAAACGCAGTGGTTCATTTTGAGAATCATAAAACCAAACTTCTGCCACAAGCTCTAAAGCACTATTTGCCAGCATCACAGTCGACGTTAATTTGCTTTGTTTTAGAGGTGCCCGCAATAAGCATTGATTGTAATCAGCCTTATTATCATCGCCTTTCAAGCAGATATTTAAATACGCTCTGCTATCACCCATGTTCAAATCAACATCTATGTTTAGTTCTATCTTGCTACTTAAATCAAATTGAGGAGCAATCGTTAGGTCAGCCATTGTCTCTGTTTCTACACTCGTGTCAGGAGGTGTTGTTTCTGGTGGCGGCGTGCTTGTTGTGGGTGTCTGCGTAACAGTTGTACTTACCGCTTCAGTTGAAGAGCTACCTTCACCACCGCCACCACACGCAGATAACATTAAGCTAATGATTAATAAAGTATAATGTTTCATGACTATTCTCCTCGTAGAATAACATTTGCAAGTTTTGCATTATTAAACCAAAGCGGCTTTTCCCGTCCCTCTGATTCAGCAAATGCTCTAAAGTCACTATACGCATGTGTTATATCAACACTCTCTTTTGGATGCGCCCATGAACTGCCAATCTCCATTGCCCAAGGTAGACCAGTTTCAGTTTGGAAATAATATCTTTGAGCACTATTACTGGCATCATCAGAGTCAGTGATTGAAAATAATTGTGAATTGAATTTTTCGGTTGGTTGTTGATTCTTAATATGAACTTCCCAACCACGTGGGTTTTGTCCAACTAAAAACTCACCATGGTAGTGATCTTGAGCTGCGAAAATAAATGGGTCTAAAGTATATTTTGGCGCTTCAATTGTGGTCACTCCATTTTGAAGTGAAACGGTTAAACTAAACGAAACTTTGCTGTTGGTATCACAGCCTGTTTCAGTTCTAAAATAACTACAACTTGACTGCTTATCTGCATAATCCCAAGTGTCTGGCATGATAATGAAAATAGCATCTTCAACCCCTTGTTCTAATATAGAATGTGATTGTGTTTCGCCATTTATCGTTAAATTAATTGAACTTGTATCTATCTGACTTCTTAATATTCGTTTATCAACATCATCGGCTATCGTTTGATACAAACGAACTGCAAAGCCATTATGAAAATCAGCACCAATTCCAACCAACTCCCCTTCTATTTTGTAACCAATGGCCTGACCTTCTTTATCAATCAATGTAGTACGGTAATTTACAACTAAATCGTTAAAGTCATAATCACCAGCAAAAGGCCATTGATCTTCGTAGGCAAGGGTTACCCAGCCGTTTTCACTTGGGTATACCAAACTTCCATATGTTGTTACCGGGTAATCCTCGACTTCGCCGCCTGTTACCCCACCACTTGCGGTAATTGGGTTAGCCTCGCTGCCATCGGTTACACGAAAGCGTGCCCATGTTGCTCCCATCACAGCATCACTCGGTACATCCAACAGCACACTGTTATCACCTTGATTTAAGCTGTATTTACTTACTGTGATTTCGTCTGGATCAAACTGGAAATTTTGATCCCAATCGAACCAAGCATATAAATAACCATTATCATTAGGTGCGGTCACAATTATCTGGCTGGTAGAACCTGCAACAAAATCAGTGACAAATTTAACACCATCATCTGAGCTATCGACGGGCGATGCCTGTAAATCTGCAGGAGTGTTAATGTTTTCACCATCAACAACGGCTCCTAAATAAACTAAATTTGATTGGTCTTCATTAGGGTCAAACAGATGTCGGGCACCACTATCAGCAAGCGCTGTTTTATATGGCATAGGGGCATCGCCAAAGTCGATTGAGTTATCAGTTACTTTTACTTCTGCAATAGCACAGCGTGCACCATCATTTTGATTCGATGTTGGCCCTAAGGTGAAAACTGCTGCGGTAGGTGTATAACCAACCACAGGGCTGGTGCTTAAATCTACTTTATGGATTTTACCGCTGCGGTTATTACTAAAATAAAACTGACCTTGCACATCAAAGTAACCTGCACCATTAGCGCCAGTATCGCCAGCTATGTCGAGGTTTGCTATAAAAGTGGGTGTCTGATTATCTAAGTTGATTTCGTAAAGGTCGCCGTTAGACTCAACTGCATACAAAAGATTGCTATGTGGATGAAAAGCAAAATCATAAATAGCTAAATTCCAGTTCGCTGAGCCTGCAACTAATTGTGCCTGATACTCATCGGCCTCTTCAGTTAAATCAATGCCAAATAAACCAAATTTAGGGTGGTATAAATAGTAAACCGCCTGATTAGTTTCACTATTCACATGAATATCACCAACATAAAAATTGGTATCTGGTAGACCATTAACAATTAAACGTTGTAAAACATAATCATCACCAATACGTACAACACTTCTCGGGGCTTGTTTGCTAAAGCCATACATGTACTGGTCTTGATAATTAAAGCCAACCGCATTTACGCTGTCGTTATTCGCCTCTGTTGTAAAATCCATTGACGCCGCAAGCACGGTGGTTTTTGCAGATACTAGGTCAACGCCAAACATTTGCGCAGGCGAACCTTGAATCAAAAATGCTTTACTCGGGCACTGTTCAAATGGTGCAGCACTTACAAAGCCTGTTGCAAGTGCGGTTATTAGGTAAGCGGGTATGTTACTTTTCATAATTACACTCTCCTGTGGATGTGTTATTACTAAAAGCAGTAACCATTCCAAAATATAACTCACGCTATAACAAGGTGTTATGAAAAATCAGACTGAGTATTTGCAAGATGCAAGAGGCATAGTTGCATAATGCAATTCTTTTTAGCTATAAAAGCAAATCATTCCCACTTAAAAGAATGGCATGCTAGACTAGTTAGGAATAAAAATAATAATAAACCCCACTATGAAACTTAAAGCCCCTGTAATTCTGTACTTTGCCTTATCAATGAACAGTGCTTTTGCATCAACACTGCAACAAAACATTGATGAAGCCAGAACAATCAGTGACTACCAAAAACGATATGACTATTTAAAAGCCATCGATAAAAAGCTTATTGAGTCTGCCAGCCTTGCAGAACAAGTAAGCTATAACGTTAGATTAATTCACGTTCACATACACCTCGGCCAATTTCAACAAGCGCAAACTATCATTGATGAACTTGAAGCGGGCCCAAAATACAAAAAAGACTCCCCCATTTACAGCGAGTTGTATCTAGCGAAAGCGCGGTTGGCATATAGAAAAAGTGACTTAGAAACCGCAATTTATTTATCGCAACAAAATGTCGCCCTATTTCAGCGCTTACAACTTACCCATTATGAAATTGATGCCGTGGCGAGTCTTGTCAGTGCTTATCATAATGCTGGCGAGTATCAAGCAGCCTTAAACTTGCTTGAAGTTTATATTCACGACAACAATCGCGAATTAACCTTAAAGCAAAAAGAAATGCTCTATCATGGTTATTCGCGTAATCTTGAACAGTTAGACCGCTTAACGCTTGCACTCGAATATAAGCTAAAACGCCGTGAAGTTATTCAACAGATGTCGCCGTCTATCTCGTTACAAGCCGGCATTAGTTATTCAATTGCTCAAAGTTATTTAGATTTAGAACAATACGAAAAAGCAAAGAGCGAGTTTATTACAGCCCTTAGTTTTGATAGGCAAACGGGCTCACTTTCTGATATCGGACATAGTTTAGTTAAACTATCCCAATGCGAATATGGGCTAAAAAACTACAATGTAGCGCTTGAATACGCACAAGAGGCTCAACAGGTGTTCGCAAGTTATAACAGCGCACGAAATACTGCCTGGGCAAATCATAATATTGCGATAAATTTGCTCGAAGTCGATAAAGCAACTCAAGCATTAACCATTGAAAAACAAGTGATCACTGAACTCAAGCAAGACGATCACTTATATATTGATGTATTACTCACATTAGCAAAGCTATACATTGGCTCTACTGAGCACGAACAAGCTAAACATTTTGCTGAGCAAGCCTACAAGTTAAGCAACCAAAAAAATAAGCTGCAAAAGCAAATCACAGCCCTAGAACATTTGATCACTGTGGCAGTACAACAAGCTGATTACAAACAAGCGTTGTCGTACCAACGGACTATTACAGAGCTTGAAAAAGGCTTTGCCCACAACAACTACAATCAACGTTTAGCGGAGCTGCAAAACTCCATTGCAATGCGCGACCGCGATTTGGCCATTCAAGATTTAAAGCTCCTAGACAATGAAAAAAGCCAAGCAATTGCCTCACAGCGCCAAACTATCTTATACAGCATTTTATTATTTAGCCTGCTTTTAGCTGTAATGGGCATTGCTTTATTAAGAATAAGACAGAGAAAACAGCTTATTGAACAGCGCCGAAATTATCTGGATAAACAAATCAGTCAACGTAGTAAGTTATTATCACAAGTTGCTCACGAGTTAAGTGGTCCATTAACCGGGTTGCGCTTACACCTTGAAACGCTCCAAGCAGGCTTAACTCAATTTAATGAGCTTACATACGAAAAGCTCAACCAAAAAATCACCGATATGGCAACTTTAGTCACTGATTTAAATAAAATTTCACTTTTAGAGCAAAGCAGCTTTCAGCTCAACGTAACAACACTTAATGCAGCTGAGTATTTCCAAAGCTTACACGCAGATATGGCAATCCAGCTTGATAAATTTGAAGTGAGATTCTCACAAAATGTTGCTGATGAATTAAACTTTGAGTGCGATGCAACACGGCTTTCACAGTTATTTGCAAACTTAATCAGTAATTCGCTTAAGTACACAAATCACCCTGGTAAGATTAATTTGAGGATTAGCCAAAACCAAACTCAGCTCTTAATCTGCTATGAAGATTCAGCCCCTGGTGTCAGCGATGAAAGTTTAGCAAAGATTTTTGACCATCTTTATAGAGTGCCAGACTTAAAAACGGTGAAACAGTCAGGCTCAGGAATTGGGCTTGCGATAGTAAAACAAATTGTCGAAGCCCATAACTGGCATATTACAGCTGTTCATAGCGAACTGGGAGGTGTCCGCTATGACCTTACAATTCCTATTTAGTTGATTTTTCTGGCCATTCAAACGCGCCAACATCGCCAGGAAAGACAACCGGTGATTCAATACCGTCTTTGTTTACAGCGGCAACACCAAAATAGTAGTTATCGATAACAACATTTTTAAGGGTTGCTTCGGTTACATTGCCAACATCGCGGCTAAATTGCCATTGTGGTTCACTCGTGTAACGCCAATAGATTTTATAACTGACCACCGTTGGATCATCGCTTTTATGCCACGCTAATGTTGTACTTGGCTTTACTGCACCTGAAATACTAACGCCCGTTGGTGGCGCTGGAGCCCATGCCATCGAAGCCATCGTCACTGCATTAAGTGACGTTAACTTCGCCGCATAGGCAAAATCAACATGGTCAATGGTATCACCGTAGGTAATACCATTTTCAGTACGCAAGTCTTGATGCTGTTGATTATAGTTTTCGTTGGTTTCCATTATACGCACAGCTGCAAAGCCAACATCGTTAAATGGACGGTGATGCCCTCCTCGACCAAAACGATCGAGTCGATAAACCAACATGGTATCCAAATTCTCAATGTAGCGATCTGCGATTGTATCTATGTAACGCGCTAGGTTTCGACTTGCAGAGTCAACTTCACCACCCGTAAAACGGCGTTTATGGGCTTGCTCTTTGGTTTCAATAACGCGAGTACCTTCAGAGAAGATACGTGCAGTTGTGTTATCTGTTACCCCATTAATGCCGGTTGAATTACCAATCATGTCGTTGTTTAAAACACCATGAACACGCCAATTATGCTGTTGTGCATATTTAGCTAAAATTTTACCGCCAAACAAGCCTTGCTCTTCACCAGATAAAGCTGCATAAACAATTGAGCCATTAAATTTATACTTTGATAAAACACGCGCCGATTCCAGCACGCCAGCCACACCAGATGCATTATCGTTAGCCCCTGGCGCATCTGAGGTATAATCCATTACATCAGACACTCTCGAGTCAATATCACCCGACATCATAACCATTCGGTTCGCATCAACTTGACCGCGCTGAATAGCCACAATATTGACAACTTCAACCGGGTTTGGAATACGCTTTTCACCGGAAATAGTGTCTTTTACTTCGATGATTTCTAGGCAGTTACCGCAGGCTTTAGAAATTGCCTCAAACTCAGACTTGATCCAACGCCTTGCTGCTCCAATACCACGCGTATTTGATTTCGTCTCAGAGAGAGTATGGCGAGTGCCAAAATCAACCAGCGTTTGAATATCTTGCTCTATACGTGTTTTAGAAACAGCATTTGCAATATCATGTAAAGCTTGTTGATCTTTATATTGAGGTGTTGTGGCATGAGCTGCCGAGATCAATAACAGCGATGAGCTAAACAAAGCACCCGTTGTTGTTATTATTTTACGCTTAAACATAGTTTCACTCCTTCAATGAATCATTCAAGGCTAACTAATATTTCATTTCGCGCAATAGTTATGAGTTAGAAAACAAATTATTAGGTTGAAACCATATACCAGCATTGCCTTAAATAAGTTACCCTGTATTTTTAGCGCCGGGTAACTTTATTCCATCATTGTAAAACACCATACGATTACCCCCTTCATACTTTGCTTTGTACATGGCTTTATCGGCACACTGAATGAGATATTCTGCGTCACCATAATGCTCGGGGAACAATACGGCACCAATACTTGGCGAGTAAATAAGCTCTGCATCGTTATAAATTAAGGGTTGGCAAATCTCGGTTATTAATTCGTCAACCATTTCGATGACGTCTTTTTTGTGTTTAATGCTATTGAGGATCACCACAAATTCATCGCCCCCTAAGCGCCCTACACTGTCTTCTTTTTTTAAGACATGACGAATACGCATAGCAATGGTTTTTAAGAGCTTGTCTCCAGCGCCATGACCATGAATATCATTAACTTGCTTAAAGCCATCAATATCGATAAACAGTACTGCAATCACGGTTGAAATGGTGTTCGCAATCGACAATGATTCCTCAAGCTGGGTGGTTAAGAAACTGCGGTTGGGGAGATCGGTCAGAGGGTCGTGCCCAGCCATATAAATCAGTTTTTGTTCGAGCTTTTTTTGCTCTGTAATGTCATAAGCAATAGCCACTCTAACTTGCTTTTCTTTAGACCAATAAACAGACCATAAAACATGCACTATTCTGCCATCTTTTCTAACCCAGCGGTTTTCAAATCGTGGGTGCTGATCATTGACCACAATTTGATTAATGGCATTGATGGTTTTGGCTCTGTCTTCTGGATAAACAAAGTCCAACATTTTTCTATTAATGGCTTCTTCTGGCGCGTATCCGAAAATTGTTTCAAAGGCAGGATTAGTAAAAAGTAACGTGCCTTTGGCATCAACTACACATACTGCATCGAGTAGAAGCTCAATAATATCTGACAAATAATCCGATGTATCTATGTTCATACGCAACTTTTAGGCTAGGTCTACACTGAGTATAGACGAAACCTAACAAGTCACTGAAAGTTTAAGCCTTAATTGGATATAACTTTTTGCAAAGCCAAGCTGAAAAAGCACTGAAAACGGCAATACCCACAAAATCAGCGATTAAATCGACAAAATCTAGCGTCCGAGATTCGACAAAATACTGGCTTAGCTCTTCTAAAATCACAAATGTACTTACAATCAGCACAGCTAAATAAATAGGCCGCCCAGCAATATTCATTGTTTTAAACTTAAAGGCGAGGTTGATGAATAGCGTAAGTAGTCCAAATAAGCAAAAATGCCCCAACTTATCACCGTAAGGAATTGCCGCAACAAGTTCGAAAAACACCGACTTTTGCCCAGTATTGGCAAGATAGATAACCCAACCAATAAAACCAAAAAAGCTGATAGCAATTAACACAAGAATACGTTGAAACATCTTTTATGGCGCCATATGTGAGGTTAAAAATAAAAATTGATAGGCAATCACTTTATTCCAATAGTGCCAGTCATGAATGCCCGGACGTTCAACATAGTCATGGCGGATGCGCATTTTCAACATCGCTTGGTGTAGCGCTCGGTTTTGCTCAATAAAAAAGTCATCAACGCCTATATCAAGCATAATCGGTAAGGTATCAGCGCCCTTTTTCCATGCCGTATTGCCTGCAGCAATTTTATGGAGGTTATTAATAATGGCTATGCTATCCCATTTTTCTTTGTTTTCAGCGTAACTGCCGAGTACTTTTGCAAGATCAAACTCTGCACTAAAGGGCCTAACATCAACCCCAGCAGACATCCCTGAAACTGCTGCAAACAGGTTTGGGTGATTTATTGCAATGTGCAAAGCACCAAAGCCCCCCATTGATAAGCCTGTGATTGCACGGCCACTTTTAGACTGATTGGTCGAATATTTAGAATCGATATAATTTAGTAAGTCGTCTGCGATATAGGTTTCGTATTGTGAGCTTTTATCGATATCAGAATCGAGATACCACGAACCGAAGTTGCCATCAGGGTTAACAATGATGACATCATATTGGTCTGCCAGTTTTTCAATGTTTGTCAGCTTTGTCCAATCGCTGTGATTGCCACTATAGCCATGTAATACATAGATAACATTGTACTCTTTTGAGTCTTGATAGCCGTCAGGTAATGTCACCGTTACGGGTTTTTCGATGGCAGTTTTTTTGCCCTTAAATATGTGGGTGTCGGTTTGGTAGGCACAAAGCGGTAAACTAAAAACGAGAGACAGCGTACAAAGCAACTTTTTCATCATTAATTCCTTTTTCTTATTATATTTTCATTTCTCACACTAGATGTAAATAACTGAATAGTTGATAGATTTTAATCTTAGTTTTTAAATTAAATGAACTGATAAAAAACCACTCAAATGGTATAGTAAGGCTACTTTGATTTTTAAAAAGCGTCGTCTATGTATCGTTTATTTGAGCGGATGACTAATCCGTTTCCTAAAGAGCAACCCTCTCAGCCACCTAATAGCTTATTTGCTTTTTGCCGTCATTATACCCGTGGCATGGAACTATCACTGCTATTTATGTCTTTGAGTGCCGCAGCGCTCGCTATTTTAGAAGTATCGCTATTTAGTTACATGGGGCAACTGGTCGATTGGCTTGGCGAATATACCCCAGATACCTTGTTTGTAGAGCAGCAGGCTGAACTTACAAAAATGGCGATTATGTTGCTGGTGGTGTTACCTATTGTCGTGTTCTTTCACTCAGCGGTGTTACATCAAGCGCTCCTTGGCAACTATCCTATGTCTATCCGTTGGTTAGCACACCGTTATTTGCTTCGTCAGAGTGTTAGTTTTTATCAAAACGAATTTGCCGGCCGTATTGCGACAAAAGTCATGCAAACCTCATTAGCTGTTCGTGAATCAGTGATGAAATTGCTCGATGTATTAATGTATATCGTTGTCTACTTTGGCGCCATGGTGTTTTTGGTCGCAGAATCTGACTGGCGTTTGATGTTGCCATTATTGATTTGGCTAGTTTTATACGCAGTAATTCAAATGTATTTTGTTCCTAAGCTAAAAAAAGTAGCCAGCTCGCAAGCTGATGCACGCTCAGAAATGACCGGACGTGTAGTTGATAGCTACACTAACATTTCTACTATCAAATTGTTCTCCTACACACAGCGAGAAGAACAATATGCAAAAGACAGCATGGATGTGTTTTTACAACCGGTATATAAGCAAATGCGCTTAGTTACTAGCCTAAACTTCTCTATCAACACGCTAAATTACTTATTGGTATTTAGTATTGCTGCCCTCTCTTTATATCTATGGTCAATTAGCGCCATCAGTGTTGGTGCTATCGCCATTGCGGTGAGTTTATCGCTGAGATTAAACGGTATGGCACAGTGGATCATGTGGGAGATCAGTAGCCTATTTGAAAACATTGGTACTGTTGCTGATGGTATGAAAACCCTATCAACGCCGATTGAAGTTGATGATAAAGAAAACGCAAGCACTCTTACTGTTAATGAAGGGTCGATAAGCTTTGAGAATGTGCAATTTAACTATGGTAAAGCTGCCAACGAGACCCACCGCGGCCCTGTTATCAATGGCTTAAATTTAGACATTAAACCGGGTGAAAAAATAGGTTTAGTGGGTCGCTCTGGCGCGGGTAAATCTACCTTAGTGAATTTATTACTGCGTTTTTATGATGTTGACTCGGGCACAATTCGTATTGGTGGTCAAAACATCGCTGAGGTAAGCCAAGAAAGCTTACGTAAGCACATTGCGATGGTGACGCAAGATACCTCACTGTTACACCGCTCAGTAAAAGATAACATTCTTTATGGTAGACCCGATGCAACTGAAGATGAAATGCTTGCGGCCGCAAAGCAAGCAGAAGCAATTGAGTTCATCGAAGACCTTGAAGACAGCAAAGGCAATAAAGGCTTTGCCGCACAAGTTGGTGAACGCGGTGTGAAGCTTTCTGGTGGTCAACGTCAACGTATTGCTATTGCACGAGTCCTTCTAAAAGATGCGCCAATTCTTATATTGGATGAAGCAACCAGTGCTCTTGATTCTGAAGTTGAAGCCGCGATTCAAACCAGCCTAGACGATTTAATGACTGGCAAAACAGTAATTGCCATTGCACACCGTTTATCAACTATTGCACAAATGGATAGGCTCATTGTGCTTGATGAAGGTGGCGTGGTTGAACAAGGCTCTCATGAGCAATTAATCGCACAAGGTGGCATCTATGCTGCCCTGTGGTCACATCAGACCGGTGGCTTTATCGGCGTTGAGTAGCTAGGTTTTCACTATTAAAAAAGGCATTGAATGAGTATTCTTTCAATGCCTTTTTTATATGTTAGCAATGCTGTTTAAATCAAACGTAAACCAATCAGAACGAGCATCACAATATTTGCCAAAGCAGCGATTAAAAAGAAATAGCTGCGTGGGCTTGGATTCTTCTCAGTAGCCACACCATAATACAGCAGCATATGAATGATTCTGGCTATCACATACATCCAAATACACAGTGCAAATGCGCTGCTGTTCAAGTTTAAAAAGAACCCCAGAAATACGGTACCTAAAAATAACGGGCTATTTTCTAAGGTATTCATAAATGTGCGATGCGAACGAAACACAAAGCTGTCATGGCTTAATGAATTATCGAGTTTACCAGGCACCGCATTGGGTTGTTTGGCTTTAGTGACAGAAGCAATTATCCACTGAATAGTCAGCATAATTAGATAAACATACACAGCCGCATATGCTGAAAAAGTAAGTTCAGGCATTTTCATTTCCTTTTCTATAACAACATGAATGCCTATTCCTTGCAAAAAACCAACCAAACCAAAAAACTAAATTAACTTACTGATTTTAAATAATTATCTATCTGTTAAAAACTATGTATGCTGTGCCACTGTTACCTATTTTGTATAAAATTTACAGAGTGGATAGATATTTGTTAAACACATGAACTTAACGCAACTCGCCTCTTTTACTTTACCCTTGCTTCGACTCTCTATAGTCTTAAGATCTGTTTTATATAACGATAGCTGTTTTATCTATCAGTTAATGTACTAAAAATAATAATAAAAGGTTTTATCATGCGTTTAGGACCCGGACTTCTTGTTACCGCTGCTTTTATTGGCCCAGGTACTATCACCACAGCAAGTGTTGCTGGTGCTAATTTTGGCTTTGCTCTTATTTGGACTTTATTGTTCTCTGTCATAGCGACTATTTTGCTGCAATCTATGGCAGCTCGTCTTGGTGTGGCTACAGGGTTAGATTTAGCCTCTGCACTTAGAAGCACCATTCAAACACCGATTTTTAAAGCCCTGGCTGTAATATTAGTAATAAGTGCGATTGGCATTGGCAGTGCAGCTTATGAAGCTGGTAATCTGACTGGTGCCAGTTTAGGATTGCAAGAAATACTACCTTCTGTAAACCCATTACTCTCGACTCCCCTTATTGCAGTTTTAGGTGCAGTTCTTTTGTACACTGGCAAACATAAAGTCATTGAGGGTGCGTTAATTGTTCTAGTGGTGTTGATGAGTTTAGTATTTATTTCAACGCTGGTGATGGCGGCTCCGCCACTTGGTGAAGTGCTAAAAGGATTTATACCTAGCTTACCTGATAATTCAATTACCACGGTACTTGCCTTGATAGGCACAACAATTGTGCCCTACAACCTGTTTTTACACTCTGGGGTACTTGCAGAAAAACACGATAGTTCAAAAAATATCGACAAAGTAATCAAAGAAACAAACCTTGATACCGGTATTTCGATAACTTTAGGTGGCATAATCACGTTAGCTATCTTATCAACAGCCTCTGTGGCATTTTACGGTACTGATGCAGGTAAAATTTCAGCGGCCAATATGGCTGTGCAGCTTGAGCCACTTCTAGGTGGTATGGCTCATTATTTCTTTGCTATCGGTTTATGTTCTGCCGGGCTTACTAGCGCAATAACTGCACCTCTTGCGGGTGCTTACGCTGTTTGCGGCATGCTTGGTTGGTCAACACAAATGAGTGATACACGTTTTAAACTGGTTGCTATCACTATCCTTGTTTTCGGTGCACTGGTCGCATCGCTTGGGCTTGATCCGGTTGCGGTTATCATCTTTGCGCAAGCTGCCAATGGTTTATTACTGCCAATTGTAACCTGTTACCTTGTTTGGTTGGTAAATCAAAAATCGGTGATGAAAAGCTACACTAATTCGCTTTTACTTAACCTTGTAATTGTGCCAGTAATACTGCTTATATTTGGCCTTAGCCTTTATAAACTAAGCAATCTAATTTTTTAGTTTTTAGTTTGAAAATATGTATTAAAAAAAGGCCGCAAGTTTGCGGCCTTTTCATATGTTGAGCGCTTATTTAGTATAAGCGCGTGGCATCGCTGAATCAGTTGTATAACGATCGCGTAGTTTATCTTGACGCGCTTCGGTTGAAACCTCTTCACCGTTGATCCACATTTTGCTTACGTGTGAGTTAAGCTCAAATGGATCTGCAGACCACATAACTAGGTTTGCACGTTTACCTTTGGCAATTGCGCCTGAGTTTAAACCAAAAACATCAGCAATATTGCTGGTTACTGCGCTAAGTGCACCTTGTTGGCTCATACCGTATGACACAGCATTACCTGCATCAAAACGTAATTGGTATACATTGTGGCTTGAGTCACCAGCAACACCAATAATGACTTTTACACCAGCTTTTTCAAGCTTACCTGCGTTAGCAAGGTTTGCATGTAATGAGTCAAAGCTACCCGGTAAGTTAGCCATAGAGCTGATGATCACAGGAACATCCGCTTTAGCTAGAGCATCCGCAACCACAACAGCATCATCACCGCCATGAATCACTAAATTGATGCCATAGGTTTCTTTTAACTTAACAAGCTCATAGATGTCTGATGCGCGTTGAACACTCGCAATCAGTGGCATATCACCCGCAAGCACAGCTGCTAGCACTTTTTGCTCTGTTGATGGCTCTTTTTTGTCATCTTTTTTAGCTGACTTTTCGCCTTCAAGCTTGTCGATAAGTGTTTTCATCGACATAGCACGTGAGCCTTTACTCTTTTCACCTAAATGAACAACAAGTGCAACTTGCTTTTTATTTACGCTTTCAAAGCTACCTGATAGATCAACTACAGATGCAAGACCCGCAAAGATACTGTCACCGCCGTTTGGTACAATTACGTCTTGTGTAATGCCGCCTTTGCGTGCATAAGGAATTAAGCTACTGCGTGGGTTGAATGCAAGGCTTGGATCAAAATCAATGCCCGCTTTGTCGTCACCACCATCGCGCGACCCTGCAACAGCACCCACTTCGACTAAGCCTAATTGGTTCATAGTGCCAATAAAGCCAGCAGTCACGATTTGGCCTTTTGCATCAATGGTTGTATCCGCGTTGATAGATGCTGGGTTAATAGCAACAATTTTGCCATCTTCAATAACAATGCTTGCGCCTTCAAGTACGCCTTGCTCTGTTGAAGTGTGTAGTGTTGCATTTACAATCGCTACCGATGCAGCACTTGCTGTCGCAGAAAATAAGCCAGCAGCAACAAGTGACAGCTTTAATGATTTAGTTAATTTTGTCATCAATGTTACTCCTATTTTTGACCTAGCATGAAATCACTTTGTGCTTGGTATTTATCATCGTTACGATCATAAACTTTGGCACCATCGATAAATACTTGTTCAGCTTTCGCATAAACACTGAATGGGTTTTGGTTCCAAATAACCACATCAGCTTGCTTACCTGCTTCAAGTGAACCTGTTTTATCATCAATACCTAGCGATTTAGCCGCGTTTGAAGTGATCCACTTGATTGCGTGTTGCTCAGAGATGTCATAGCCCACATCATTCGCGCGATACATAACTTTACCGGCTTCTTGGTTTAAGCGTTGGATAGTTGTATCTGAATCAGAGTGAACAACGGCACATGAATTTTTAACAGCATCTACAATTGCTACGTTCTCTTGAACCATGTCGTAGGCTTCCATTTTAAAGCCCCACCAATCTGGCCAAAGTGCCGCACAGTTACCGTTCTCAGCAAGTAAATCAGCAATTTTGTATGCTTCAACACCGTGATGGAAAGTACCTGAGTGATAGCCGAACTCTTTACCAAGGTCGATCATCATGGCCATTTCTTCTGCTTTATAACAGTGGTTATGGATTAAAATGTCACCTTCTAACACACCAGCTAGTGTATCTAGCTTAATGTCGCGATGAGGTACTGCAGGGTTTTTACCCGCGGCATAATCACTTTCGTATTTATCCCACTCGCGTTTGTACTCAGTCGCTTCAATCCACGCTGTGCGATAGCCCGCCATGTTACCCATACGCGTTGATGGTAAAACACCTTTACGGCCATAAACACGTTTCGGGTTTTCACCACATGCCATTTTTAAACCATACGGTGCTTCAGGAAATTTCATACCCTGCATCGTGTGCGAAGGAATGTTTTTAAGTGTTACACCGCGGCCACCAATTAAGTTTGCTGAACCTGGTAGAATTTGTAATGACGTAATACCGCCTTCACGAGCACGGTTAAAGCCAGGATCTTGTGGCCATACTGAATGCTCAACCCATACTTCTGCAGTCACAGGGCTGGTCATTTCATTACCATCTTGGTGAGATGCCACTGATGGAGTTGGGTATGCACCTAAATGTGAATGCACGTCAATAATACCCGGCGTTACCCATTTACCTTCTGCATCAATTGTTTTATCAGCTTGTACAGAAAGGTCTTTACCTATTTGTTGTACTTTGCCATCAACAAAGAATACATCTGCGTCATCTAAACGTTCACCTGTGCCGGTTAAAACAGTGGCATTAGTGATTAACGTACTTTGTGATGCAAGTGGCTGATAAGTGCTTGGGTATGGGTTTTTGTTAATCGAGACTTTTGGATCTTGTGGGCCATTGTCTTGGCAACCCGCTAACGCGACACCAAGCGCCATAACCAACAAGGATGGTGCAAATTTTTGCATTCTTACGTTCCTCTTTTTTATTATTTAATTACTTTAACTAATTGTTAATTCTAATGCGAGTAAACGAGGCCAGTCACCAATATTCAAGACGAACAACCAGCCTCACAGAGCACTATTTCTTTATGTAGTTGTTATATAGCTGCTCTAACGCACCTTCGGTCGTCAAGCTCGGATCTTTGTTGATAAAATGTTTCACAGTTCGAGTTACAAAATCAGAGTTTTGCTTATGCTGCTTGGCAAAACTTTTAATCAGTGAATCAGCATCGTTAGCTGCGGTTACTTTTTCGTGTCGATGGCGGTATTGACTCAATGCACGGTTAAAATCGCCGTTATAATCTTCTACCACCAGCTTATAGAATTCTGTTCTGTCGACTTGTAAATCATTAATGCAGTAATTAAGCGCGTCTTTAAAGTCATAAAAGACTTTGCCTTGCACATCAAATTCAGCACGCTTCTCACGAATAGTGACACTGGCATCTTCAGTTGCATAGCTATAACCTTGAAATGCAAGTCGCTCTGCTGCCTCTGCACCTAACTTCATGCCTGCTTTAATACTGTGCACAAACTCATCACTCATATCGTGAAGTTCACTCTCATGCCACATGTGATAAATTCTCAGCGCTTTTGCATACTTTGTTGAAAGTTTCTTTTTAAGCTTTGTAACTCGCCCATCAATAGTCAGCACTCGTTCGTTATGCAGTAATGCAAAGCACTCATAACATGCTGGAATTGATATAAATTCAGCCTCTTCGCCTAAATCTATAATGCTTTGCAGCATATGCAGTGGCGGACAAAAATCTCGCTCAGTTGCTTCACAACCACAATAAAAACATTGATTAAAGTGTTTTGATTCAGATGCATAGGCTTGTTGATAATAGCCTGCTAATTTTGTGGTCACTCATGCTCCTTATACTCTGATTAGCCTTTTTAAGAAAAGCTAGAGTTAATACTTAAATGTAACAGCTACGTAAAAATTAAGCCTTTAATACGAGCCAAAACACGTTTTAAAAAATAAATGAAAAAAAATTTCAGCCTATTTGTGTCAAAATTCACACTTTAAAATAGCACTAATCAAGCGGTTAGTTTTACTTGTTCACATCTACATACTTACTTACATCTTGTCGATTTTCATTAACAGCAATTGTTCTTGTTTAGCGTAATACTTTAAATGTGCCCAGCAAACAGGAAGTGTGAAGTATCCATAAAAGCGAGGTCGCACATACTAAACGTAATACGGACAACAACTGGAGAGAAAGATGAATACGTTAACTACAGCACTAGGTACAGCATTAATTTTAGGTTCTTCATTAGCAGCAACTGATGCAAGTGCAGCACAATTTGTCGCAGCAGATAACTCTGTTGGCACGCAAGCTTGCATGGCCATTGCTTCTAACAAACCATTAAACGTATCAAGCACAATGCGCGATCTACGCTTAAGCAAACGAGTAATGACAGAAAAACTACTTTGCAATGATATGACGACTGATAAGTTTGCAAGCACTTATGGTTTTCATAACTCTGCGAAATACTTAAATTTTGAAACAGCAACAAAAACAAGTATTCAAGATATTGCTAAAGTATCTGATGACACAGTGATTGTTATTGCTGGTTCGAAATAATGATGAATTCACTGTAGCAGGTCTTTAAAGGCCTGCTACAAATTCCTTCTTCGTTAAACTAGCGCAGCGATCAGGCCAAATAGGCCGCCAAATACTCCGCCCCAAATCACTAACCAACCTAAATGTTCTTTGATCATGGTTTGAATAATATCTTTCACCATGGTTGGCGTAAGCTCATTCAAACGCTCATCAACTAAACGCTCAACAGTACTGTGCAATGAGCCACCAAGATGAGAGTTGGCAAATAGCTTTTCATCTAGAATGGTTTTAAATTCGTCGCTCTTTGAAATATCAATCACCGCTGCTTTCATTTTTTCAATGAAAGGTTCACGCATCGGCTCAAGCGCATCACGGCCACCAAACATTGATAGCATGCCACCAAACTGTGAGTTTTCGATAACCTCAATTAATGAGTCATAAGCCGGACTTAAATTAACTTCACTGATCACTGGCTCTAAATCAATATTTGGCTTAGCTAACGCCATTACCTGATCGATTTTCTCTTCGGCGAAGAACTCGGTCATTACCAAGTTACGAATAGCCACCTTAAAAGAGGCAAACTTTAAAGTGATAACCCCAGAGCCGTATAAAAATGGTACTTTTTCGAATAGCATGTGAATAGCAAGCCAGTTAGTTACTGCGCCCGATAACGCAAATAAACCAACAGAAAGCACAATTGCTTGTTCAAATAAAAATCCGACTAATACTAAGGCAAGCGCCACTAAATTAGTGATGAGACTTTTATTCATCTGACCCCTCATAAATACTTCGATAAACTTTAACAATATTAACGCTATGGGTTTGTTAATTCATCGTCTTTTTGCCATAGTTTAATTATATGGTTAAAAGGTGAACAAAATTATGTGGAATTCGGTGAATGAACAGATTAGCCAAGCGATGCACTTTGATTTTAAGCATACCTTTAAGCGCCAATTACAATCACCCAATAACGACAAATACTTCCAAATTGGTGATGATCTACACCACTTCTTTGTGAAAGTTGCTCACTTGAGTGATCTAGAGCGCCTAGAGTGCGAAGCCTTTAATCTTGAGCTATTAACCCAAGAAAGCCTATTTATGATCCCAGACTGCATCACCACAGGTTGCAATATTGAGTTTTCATTTATCGTGCTTGAATGGTTAGAGCTTGATAAACAGCCCCATACCAATTGGCATGAAATGGGGGAACACCTTGCCCATTTACACCAAAAGCATACCCAAGCCATGTTCGGCTTAGATAACGATAATTTTCTTGGCCCTACTCTACAACCAAATCGTTGGCACAAAAAATGGGATGTATTTTTTGCTGAAGAACGCATCGGTTGGCAATTGCAGTTATTACAAGAAAAAGGCGTTGAGCTTGTCAACCAAGACACCTTCATCGCTTTTGTTAAAGACGCACTGCATAGCCATGTTGTAGAGCCATCGTTATTGCATGGTGATTTTTGGCGTCGAAATATGGGCTTTTATAATAATGTACCCAGTGTATTTGACCCTGCTTGTTATTATGGTGATCGGGAATGCGATATTGCCATGAGTGAGCTATATGCGCCACTGCCTGATAGCTTTTATGATGCCTACAACGAAATCTATCCACTGCAAGCAGGTTACGAGCAACGTAGAGCTATCTATCAACTATACCCTATGCTCAATAATGCCAATATATTTGCTGGGCACTATCTTACTGAAGCAAAACAACAAATTGATCAGCTACTGAAATAAGCACGAAATCACTGTAAAAGGAATGTCACAAACCGCTAAACACAGCTATATTTATCTTATAAAGCGTATTAATAAAGATGCTAACCGAATTGGTAGCACTACGCTTATATCAATTCGGTTAGTGAGTTATATCAATCTAATTAAATCTAGATTCATTTTTGATGAGTTAGGGTTTAATGAAGATTGCAATTTAACGAACTCAGGCATGCCTGATTAAGGTAAAAGCTGATGAAAGACCAATACACACAACGGATTTCATGCCCTCACTGTGGCCACCATATTCATGTTGCACTTGATGCAAGCGACGGTGACCAAGATTACTATGAAGATTGCGCAGCATGTTGCAATCCCATTCATTTAAATATGCATATAGATTACGCACACAACAAACTCGAATTACATGTCGATAGTGACGACGAGCAAATTTTTTAATTTGCTCGTTTGCTATATTTATTAAGCTCGTTTGATGTATTTATTTTGCTTGTTGCGAAAGATAATTTTCGACCGTGTTGATAATGGTATAAGTTTGCTGATCGACTTCGATATTTAACTTATCACCCTCGCGGTAGTTATCAAGATTGGTAATAGAGAGTGTTTCTGGGATCAAGTGTAGCCAAAAGCCCTGCTCATCAACTTCACCTACAGTGAGGCTTGCCCCGTTAACGCTCACAAATCCCTTATAAAGCACGTATTTTTGCCACTCTTTTGCTAATGCTAATTGCATTTTACAGTTATCTTGATGGTGGTTAATTGAAAGTATCTCGGCCATACAATGAATGTGACCAGACACGATATGTCCGCCTAATTCAGTACCAAAAGTCACTGAACGTTCAAAATTCACCGTATCATTGACAGCCAGCATACCTAGGTTGGTTAACTTTAATGTTTCATCAATCACATCAAAATTTATAACACAGCACCCTTTCGTGTCTGATACAAACTTCACCACCGTTAAACAACAACCATTAATGGCTATGCTCGCACCGATATTCAAGTTTTCAGCATATTGCTGATCTACTTTTAAAGCTAGCCTTAGTACACCGCCTTGGTTAGTAGCGTCAACCACAACGGCTTGCGTTTGCACAATTCCAGTGAACATCGCTTTCTCTTTTCTTCATTAAATAGATAACTGCGATTTTTATTGATCTATGAATAGATTACAATGGCTGTCTGTTTATTTAGTCGTGTAATTTATGTCTTTTTGTAGTTGGGAAGCCAAAAGGTTAATTTCGTTAGCCATTCCTGTTTTTTTGGCACAGGTAACCCTTATTTTAATGACGGTTGTTGATACCGTGATGGCAGGCCAAGTGAGTGCAACAGACTTGGCAGCACTTTCTATTGCAACGGGTATTTGGAATCCGTTGATGCTTGCACTGCAAGGCATATTATTGGCGTTAACCGGGATCATAGCGCAGTTTGCTGGTTCAAACGATAAACAAGGTATTAGTCATTATTTTCAACAGGGCCTGTATCTGGCGTTAGTACTTGCCATAATCGGTTTAGGGCTGGCAAGCCTTGCTGATACTGTGCTTAGTCAATTAGATACTTCACAGTCTATTACCCACTTAGCTGAGCAATACATTCATTTTGTTAAATGGGGTATTTTTGGTTTTTTACTTTTCAGTGTGTACCGAAATATCACTGAAGGTATGGGAATGACCAAACCTGCTTTTTACATTAGTTTAATTGGCTTAGCAGTTAATATTCCGGCCAACTACGTATTTATACACGGTAAATTAGGTTTTCAAGCGTACGGTGGCGCGGGCTGTGGTATTGCCACGGCGCTGGTATTTACAGCAATGGCGTTAACTCAGGTTATTTATTGTCACTTTAACAAAAAGATTGATGCCAAAGCATTGCTAGCCAATTTCGAAGCGCCAAAGCCCGCTACTTTGTGGACTATCACCAAAGTAGGTATTCCAATTTCATTAGCTACTTTTTTTGAAGTAACGCTATTTGCTTGTATTCCTTTGTTTATAGCACACTTAGGTGCGGTTGCTGTTGCCGGTCACCAAATTGCAGCCAGTGTGACGACATTACTGTTTATGATGCCGTTGAGCCTCTCAATTGCCATTAGCATTCGAATAGGCAATTTGTTTGGCCAACAACATTATCAGCAGTTAAAAAATGCCGTTAAAACGAGTTATATTCTCGCGGCAATTATTGCTTTTTTACTGGCAAGTGTGACCTTTTTTGCTCGAGATATTATAAGCCAATTGTATTCTGACAACCCTGAAGTATTAGCTCTTGCTTCTTCAATCATGGTACTTGCTTGTATCTACCAGTTACCAGATGCCCTGCAAGTTTCTGCCAATGGTATTTTACGTGGATTGAAATACACGGCACCGATTGGTTATATCACCTTTGTATCCTATTGGTTGATCGGCTTTGCGCTTGGCTTCGTACTTGCTCGTACAGATTTAATTGTTCCAGCACTGGGCCCTCATGGCTTTTGGATAGGTATTATTGTGGGGTTAAGTGCCGCAGCAATTATGTTGATGTTCACTGTTCATAGGCGATTTAAACATGCACCTTTTTTGCAAAACCAATAGCCTTTTAAACTCTATCATCGCAACAGCGTGCCTGGCACTTATTGCCTGCACGCCCTCTTCCGGTGATGTAAATCACACCTACGCACAAAGATTAGAAAACGTACTTAAAACTGAAAGTTTTAAACTCTCTAAACCAAGTACACTAACTGTTAACCGCTTTTCTGAAAATACTGAAGATAAAGCAACCATTGGCATGCTTGAACTTGCCCAGTTACGTCAATGTAAACTTGCAACCCTTATTGCTGAGCACAATAACCAGCTTGGCAAAACAGCGACGCCTGCTAACATTCTTAGTTATCAAATTAAGTTTATTCAAAGCGCAAATGAGTGCTTAGAAAGCTTTGAAGATCAGGATGATCTGTTTGAAAAAATAAAACTCACCGCAGTACAAAAGCAAGCAAACCTTCCTAACTACTTTAAAGCTATGCTGCTCAACGAAAGCGAGTTTAAGCAAATCTGGCAGCTAAGTTCGACTCACATTGATGAAAACACCGCAGGTTTTAGCGAAACCGTGAGCGCGATGGAGCAAATTGCTAAATTAAACAACCATATTAATAACGGCAAAATAAACGCTGTAGACCCTGAGCAAATCATCAACCAACTCGAAGTATTAAACCGTTTTAAATACAACAAGCTTCTTATTTCGGCGGCAAGGGTGCAAACACATTACAATCAACAAATAACAGCGCTGCTCAAGCAGTACTCAAAAGATGAGCTCTGCCCTGCGAACAAGAATAAACAAAAGGCACAAACGCTAAGTAATGTGTTTAAAAAGTTTTATTTAGAGCAATTACAGCCCTATCAATCATTCTTAGTGGGTCGATTAGAAACCCTACAACCTCTTTACCAGCAAATATGGCGTGACACAGAAATGGGCAAATTTGTAGAGAGCGATAGTAATGATGCAATTTTACAAAATCTAAAGCGCTCAGCTAAAAGCCATGTCACTTGGTGGCAAGGTTTTTATAGAAGGTGCGAAATTAGTCCGTTATGAATAAAAAACCAGCACTTAGCATAAAAATAGCTAAAGCTGCTTGATTCACACAACCAGTCGCTATATATTAGCCTCCGTTGTTTAGCCACGCTAACAACCATTTAAAATCAAAATACAACCGTAGCTCAGTTGGTTAGAGCACTACCTTGACATGGTAGGGGTCGGTGGTTCGAATCCACTCGGTTGTACCATGATTTAGGTATAACCAAAGGAAAGAGCACTACCACTCTTAACGGCCCGCTCCAAAGGTCGGTGGTTCGAATCCACTCGGTTGTACCATGATTTAGGTATAACCAAAGGAAAGAGCACTACCACTCTTAATGGCCCGCTCCAAAGGTCGGTGGTTCGAATCCACTCGGTTGTACCAATCTTGATTTTAACATCTCAGTACGACCGTAGCTCAGTTGGTTAGAGCACTACCTTGACATGGTAGGGGTCGGTGGTTCGAATCCACTCGGTCGTACCAATTTATTCAAACTCCTCATAATTTTATTATCCTAAAATCAACATTATACAGTTCTATTTCAGTTGGTTAGAACACTACCGCTCTCTATGACCCGGCCCAAAAGTCAGTGGTTCGAATCCACTCGGTCGTACCAACTTATTCAATTCTTTATAATTTTTCTATCATAAAACCAAAATCATACAGTTGTAGCTCAGTTGATTAGCGCACTACCGCTATCTATGACCCACGCCAAAATCGGTGGTTCGAATCCACTCGGTCGTACCAATTCTAATTTTTCCGAATTATAAATTTAAAAGCTCAGTTGGTTAGAGCACTACCGCTCTCTATGACCCGCGCCAAAAGTTGGTGGTTCGAATCCACTCTGTGTACTAATTCTAAATTTCTCTAATTTAAAAAAATAAAAAGCTAAGTTTATTAGCGCATCCCTCCTCTCTGTGACCCACGTCTAATTTAACAAGGCAAATATAGCTATAAAAAAAGCGAGCAACCTGCTCGCTTTTCTCTACTTGGTTTTGTTTATCGCCTATTAACTCACATTTAGCGACCAATTATCAGTGCGCCACCTTGAGCTAGTAAGTTTAAGGTTAATTTACCACTGTTACTTACTGTGACTTGCTTACTACCTGCACTGCCATCTTTTTTATCAAACAACAGGGTGATTTTTTTACCTGCTAACATAGGCAAATCAATATCTAATGTTTTAGATTTATTTTCACCATTTATGGCTGCTACCCACCATGTTTGCTGGTGACGCCTCGCAATCGTTGCATCTTGACCCGGCTGACCTGCAATATAGCGTGTTTCATCCCATACCGTTGGCATCGCCTTTAAAGTATCAATAACAAATTTAGGTTGCTCTTCAAGGTTATTTGGCGTCAGGCCAAAATGTTGCACTGGTGATTGATAAAGCACACCTGTTGCCAGTTCAAATGTATCTGTGGTTTTACGAATATTGCCGACTGTTTGATCTTGAGATAAGCGTTTGTTTAAAAACACTGGGGCAAAGTCCATAGCGCCAATAGCATTACGAGTGAACGGTAAAATAGTCGCGTTATACGCATGTAAATCTAACGAATTTTGATGAAAAACAAGGTTCTCCGATGCCAGTACCGCTTCAGATGTGACGAAGTTAGGATACATTCTTTCCCAGCCACGCGGGATGGTGCTGCCATGAAAGGTGATCACTAAACCATACTGATTTGCATCTGTAAGAATATCTTCATAGAGTTTAATGGTCTCTTGTTTGTCACCACCAAAAAAATCTACTTTAAGCCCTTTAACACCAATGCTTTGCAACCACGCCATTTCATTTCGACGTGCTGGTGCACTGTTCATTCTATTTTGTGGGGTTTGAGGTGCGTCATTCCACCAGCCATTTGAGTTGTACCATAAAATAACATCAACGCCCTTTCCATTGGCGTACTTAACCAATTCAGCCATTCTCTCGCGGCCAATGTTTTTATCCCACCAATTGTCGATTAATACATATTCAAAATTTAATGATGCAGCTAAATCGATAAATTTGATTTGGTCATCGTAGTTGATACTTGGGTCTTGCCAAACAATCCAGCTCCATGTTGAACGACCCATTTTATATTCTTGGCTTGCTTGATAAAGGGGTTTAACCAAATCAAACGCCACGGTTGATTCAACAATTGGCTTTAAACTCGTTCCTAACGTGATGGTGCGCCAAGGTGTGGTTGCAGGCATTGCCATAGCCGCATAAGTTGCACCAATGCCATTGTTTTCTCCAGCCTGAGGAAATGAAATACGATAAACACCGTCTTTCGTGCCCTCGCTTAATTTTGAGCCAACATAATGGCTATCAACACCGGTTTCAGAAATTAATAACCAACCTTTATCGCTATTTTTAAATAATGCAGGAAATGTATAGCCCACGCCATTCGCTGACGGTGTTCCAAGGGCTTCGTTGAAGGTGTAAGGCTCTTCGTAACTTGGTTTTGTTTGCATCCAGCCCGTTTCAGGTAAGGCTTGTGGGCTTATAAACGTGGTTGCATTATCTGGTAGGTTAAAAGCACTGTATTCAGCTAACACCTTAATACGGGTATCAGTTTCAGCTCCCGATATCTGATAACGAAATGCAACATCGCTATCAGACACGTTAAACTCGACTCCTAGTACTTTGCCCTCTTGATTTTCAAATTGCGCTTTTAAGGTATTCGCCGTGTAGTTTACTTCACTCACCTTTGCATTATGCAGCTTATATCTTTCATTGACTGAAGCTGTTGTATGGCTTTTATATTTTAGGCTTTGTGAAAAATCACCCAGGTTGGTATTTAAACCAAGCTGTGATTGCTGCAAAAACTCTTGGTTGCCATAATTTACGCTATAAACAAGCTGATTTTGTTGTTTTTCGAGTTTTACAGTTATTTGTCCATCTGGGCTTGTAACGCTAAGCGGTAATTGTGCGTGAGCAAGCATAGAGCTTGTGAGAAGTGATATATAGATACTTGGTTTTATCATTGTTGTTATCCTTAAGCTGCAAAAGCATTAAGTGATATCATAATACAAATGTAAACTTTTTGTCACTCAAGTCTATTAATATAAGCTGTGATCGAAAAATGTACTCCATCCGTTAGATATTGTTACAGTTACTAGGTTGTATATTTACGGCAAAAGGCTAAGCTTTAGATAAATAACAAAAACTTAAACAATTTATGAAACTACTGACCGTATTTTTTTTATTCGCCTCATATCAAGCTCTTGCGGGCCTTACGCCTGTTAGCTTTGAAAAAAATGGCGAAATCATCACTGAAGAAGCGGTGCGTTTCAACGGCGGATATGGGTATAACTTAGATGCCAAACATGTATTAAAGCTCGTTACTTTAGATTGGCCTCCTTATATAGACGAAAACTTATGCAACAAAGGCTGGCTCTATCAATTTACTGTAAGCTCCTTACTTGAAAAAGGTTATGGCGTGCATATTGGTTTTTATCCTTGGGCACGTGCCGTAAGAGAAGCTGAACTAGGCCGCGCTGATATTCTTTTTCCTGAATATTTCGTTGAAGATGATGTTATTTCAGATAACTTCCTTGATAAAACCCGCAACGATTTACTCGCTTTGAGCCATGCCATTCCAGGTGGGGATCTTTCTTTCGTGGCGTTAAAGGGAACTCAAATTCCATTTAATGGCGATTTAAACTCTGTAAAAGACTTGCCTATTGGTGTAGTTCGCTCATATAAAAACACCAAAGAACTCGATGCCATGATTGATAATAAAGAAATCGATACAATCGTCGCTAATAATGAGTACCAACTAATTCATCTCTTACTTAGTAACCGCGTAAGCCTGATTGTGGCAGATCTTGAAGTGTTAAAAGCAAGCGTTTACAAGTCTGAATTATCAATTAGCGGCAAACGACAAATACTAGAATCACTGGTCGCATTAGAGCCTAAGCTTGAATACAAACCGCTATATTTTTCTGTCAGCAAATCAACGCCACACTGGCAAAAAGTTTTAGAAGACTTAAATGATGAAATAGAACTCATGCAACAGAGCGGCAAGTTTGATGAGTTTATTGAAGGTATGAAGCAACAATGCTACGGATTAGACAAAGCGGCGTAAACGCCGCTTTATTTTGATTATATCAGTACGCAAGTGAGTACTACTCGGGCACTCGAACCCAGCCTTCCATTAATACACGTGCACTTCGGCTCATACTTGCTTTTGTGACTTGCCAATTACCATCAACAAGTGTTGCAGCAGCGCCCACTTTTAAAGTGCCAGAAGGATGACCAAAGTTTACCTCCTGTCGCTCACCACCACCTGCAGCAAGGTTTACCAAGGTACCAGGAATAGAAGCTGCAGTACCTATTGCAACCGCAGCCGTGCCCATCATGGCATGGTGCAACTTACCCATCGACATAGCACGTACTACTAAATCAATATCAGCTTCGTTTACAACTTTACCGCTTGATGCATGATAAGTTTTAGCTGGTGCAACCCAAGCTACTTTTGGCGTATGTTGACGTGCCTTTGCTTCATCAATATGAGAAATTAGCCCCATTTTCAACGCCCCATAGGCACGAATCGTTTCTAACTTTTCAAGTGCCGATGCATCACCGTTAATGGCTTCTTGTAGCTCTGTGCCATCATAGCCAACTTCACTGGCGTTAATGAAAACTGTAGGAATACCCGCATTGATCATCGTTGCAGACAACATACCAATACCCGGCACTTCTAATTCATCGACTAAGTTACCTGTTGGGAACAAAGCCCCTTCGCCATCAGCAGGGTCCATAAATTCAAGTTTTACTTCAGCGGCTGGAAAGGTCACGCCATCAAGCTCAAAATCACCAGTTTCTTGCACTTCACCGTTAGTAATTGGCACGTGCACTATGATGGTTTTACTAATATTGACTTGCCATACTTTAACTTCAACAACGCCGTTCTCTGGAATTTTGCTGGCATCAACAAGACCATTTGACACAGCAAAGGCCCCGACTGCTGAAGTTAAATTACCGCAGTTACCACTCCAATCTACAAACGCTTTATCGATAGCAACTTGACCAAACAGATAATCAACATCGTGATCAGCTTTAGTACTTTTCGATAATATCACCGTCTTACTGGTGCTTGAGGTTGCACCGCCCATACCATCAGTTTGTTTTTGGTAAGGATCGGGGCTGCCAATCACACGTAATAACAGGTTGTCGCGCGCCTCACCTGCCACTTGAGCAGGCTCGGGTAAATCAGTCAAGTTAAAGAACACCCCTTTACTGGTGCCGCCACGCATATAGGTCGCTGGCACCTTAATTTGTGGTTTAAATACCATTGCTTAGTGCTCCTCAGATTCTAAAAAATCTTGCGCGAAACGTTGCAGTACACCACCCGCTGAATAAATTGACACTTCTTCAGCTGTATCTAAACGGCACGTCATTGGTACTTCAACGATTTCACCATTGGCACGGGTAATCACTAGTGTCAGTGTTGCGCCTGGTGTTGGCTCACCTTTAACACTGAAACTCTCACTACCATCAATACCTAGCGTAGTTCGCGTGGTACCTGCTTTAAACTCAAGCGGTAATACACCCATACCAATTAAGTTGGTACGGTGAATACGCTCAAAGCCTTCGGCTGCAATCACTTGAACACCAGCTAGGCGTACACCTTTTGCAGCCCAGTCACGTGATGACCCTTGACCATAATCGGCACCAGCCACAATGATAAGCGGTTGTTTGCGCTGCATGTAGGTTTCGATAGCTTCCCACATACGCGTCACTTTGCCTTCTGGTTCAATGCGAGCATATGAACCTTGCTTCACTTCACCATTTTCTTTAACCATTTCATTCAATAACTTAGGGTTAGCGAATGTAGCACGCTGTGCTGTTAAATGGTCACCTCGGTGAGTAGCATACGAGTTAAAATCTTCTTCTGGGAGACCCATTTTAGCGAGGTATTCACCAGCAGCACTTGACGCTAAAATCGCATTCGAAGGTGATAAATGGTCAGTAGTGATGTTGTCGCCCAACACAGCTAAGGCACGCATATCACTCAAAGAGCGTTCACCCGCTAATGCGCCTTCCCAATAAGGAGGACGGCGAATATAAGTACTTTGTGGACGCCATTGGTAAAGCGGATCGTTGTCTTCGCCATAATCTACACTTAAATCAAACATTGGCTCGTAAACCTTTTTGAACTGCTCAGGTTTAACACTTTGTTTAATCACTGCATCAATTTCTTCGTCTGATGGCCATAAATCCATAAGGCGAATTTCGTTGCCTTGTTGATCATGCCCTAATACATCTTTTTCGATATCAAAACGAATAGTACCGGCAATAGCATAAGCAACAACCAGTGGTGGTGAAGCTAAGAATGCTTGTTTAGCATAAGGGTGAATACGACCATCGAAGTTACGGTTGCCCGAAAGTACAGCCGTTGCGTATAGGTCACGGTCAATCACTTCTTGCTGAATTTTTGGATCAAGCGCACCACTCATGCCGTTACAGGTTGTACACGCGAAGGCAACAATACCAAAGCCAAGTTGTTCAAGCTCAGGTAATAAATTGGCTTCTTCTAAGTAAGATTTAACCGCTTTAGAACCCGGTGCCAGTGATGTTTTAACCCATGGCTTACGAGTTAACCCTTTAGCGTTGGCATTACGCGCAAGTAAACCTGCAGCAATAACGTTGCGTGGGTTACTGGTATTCGTACAACTTGTGATTGCAGCAATGATACAGGCGCCATCTGGCATTAAGCCTTCTTCATTCTCAACAACGCCAGTGATACCTGCTTTATCAAGTTCGCTTGTTGCAACACGGCGATGTGGATTTGAAGGGCCCGCAATATTGCGACCAACTGAAGACAGATCAAAAGTTAACACACGCTCATACTCGGCTGTTTTAAGGCTATCACTCCAAAGGCCAGTCTCTTTTGCGTAAGTTTCAACTAGTTTAACTTGCTCATCTTCACGGCCTGTTAAACGTAGGTAATCAAGTGTGTTGTCATCGATGTAGAACATCGCAGCTGTTGCGCCAAACTCTGGCGTCATATTAGAGATAGTTGCTCTATCACCTAGGGTAAGTGCATCGGCACCTTCACCATAAAATTCAAGGTAGGTCGACACAACTCTTTCATTACGTAAAAATTCGGTGATCGCTAATACGATATCGGTTGCAGTAATACCCGGTTGTGGCTTGCCTTTTAGTTCAACACCTACAATATCAGGTAAACGCATGTAAGATGCACGGCCAAGCATCACGCTTTCAGCTTCAAGGCCACCTACACCGACAGCAATTACACCTAGCGCATCAACCATAGGTGTGTGGCTATCTGTACCAACTAATGTATCTGGGAATGCCACGCCATCACGTTTTTGGATCACAGGTGACATTTTCTCTAAATTGATTTGATGCATAATGCCGTTACCCGGCGGGATCACATCAATATTTTTAAATGCTGTTTTTGTCCAATTGATAAAGTGGAATCGGTCATCGTTACGACGGTCTTCAATAGCACGGTTTTTTTCAAATGCGTCAGGTTCAAAACCTGCGTGTTCAACCGCTAATGAATGATCAACAATTAACTGTGTAGGTACCACAGGGTTCACTTTTGCAGGATCGCCGCCTTTTGCAGCTATTGCATCACGCAAGCCTGCTAAATCAACTAACGCTGTTTGACCTAAGATATCGTGACACACAACACGCGCAGGAAACCATGGAAAATCTAAATCACGCTTGCGGTCAATTAACTGCGACAGTGCATCATTTAGCATTTCAGGGTCACAGCGACGAACTAAGTTTTCGGCAAGTACTCTTGATGTGTAAGGAAGTGTGTCATAGCTGCCCGGTTTAATTGCATCAACAGCAGAGCGCGTATCAAAGTAATCGACGCCGGTGCCTGCTAATGGTTTTCTAAAATTTGTATTCATGATGATTCTACTTGTACTTGGTGACGGTGAACAAAGGTGGCCTGATTGTTTTTGTATTTATTTCGCCCCTTCATAAAGGGGCAGCCAAGCTACCCCTATCACTGATTTAATTACGATTAACGCTCAGAAATTGGCGTATAGCTACGCGCTTCTGGGCCCGTATAATCTGCACTTGGGCGAATAATACGGTTATTAGCACGTTGCTCTTTCACGTGCGCTGTCCAACCTGTTACACGGCTCATCACGAAAATTGGCGTGAATAACTTAGTTGGGATCCCCATGAAGTGATACGCAGATGCATGGAAGAAATCAGCATTACAGAATAATTTCTTTTCACGCCACATAACTTCTTCACAGCGAACAGACACAGGATATAGAACATCATCACCCACTTCTGCTGCCAGTTTTTCTGACCACTTTTTGATGATCACGTTGCGTGGATCTGATTCACGGTAAATGGCATGACCAAAGCCCATGATCTTGTCTTTACGCTCAAGCATACCCATCAGTGCATCTTCAGCTTGGTCTGCACTTGTGAAGCCTTCAATCATATCCATAGCCGCTTCGTTCGCACCACCATGTAATGGACCACGTAAACTACCAATAGCACCCGTTACACAAGAGTGAATATCAGACAATGTTGATGCACACACACGCGCAGTGAATGTTGATGCATTAAACTCATGCTCTGCATAAAGAATTAAAGACACATTCATTACTTGCTCGAACAGTGCTGATGGTGCTTCGTCATGTAATAAACGTAAGAAGTGTGCACCTACCGAATCATCATCTGTTTCAGTTTCAATACGAACGCCGTCATGGCTAAAACGATACCAGTAACAAATAATGCTTGGGAATACGGCAACTAGGCGATCAATCGCATCATTCGCTTGCGAGAAATCTTGCTCCATTTCTAGGTTACCTAGCATAGAACAACCCGTACGCATTACATCCATTGGATGCGCGTCTTTAGGAATGTTTTCAAGCACTGTTTTAAGTGCATCTGGTAAACCACGTAGTGATTTTAGCTTTGCTTTATATTCAGTCAGCTCAGACTCTGTTGGTAATTCACCGCGCGACAGTAAAAAAGACACTTCTTCAAACTGCGCTTTATCTGCTAATTCACTAATATCATAACCACAATAAGTTAAACCTGAACCTGACTTACCTACTGTACACAGTGCTGTTTCACCTGCTACTTGACCACGTAAACCTGCGCCGCCTAATGCTTTATCTACCATGAGTGTTCTCCTTATATGTTGTCGTTATGATTTTTTAGCTGAGAAAAGGTTATCGAGTGTGTTTTCATATGAGTGATAATCTAAAAACTCATATAATTCCGCACGTGTTTGCATATTGTCTACTTGGCTTTGTTGCGAGCCTTCGCTAAGAATAGACGAATACACATTAAGTGCGGCTTTGTTCATGGCTCTAAATGCACTAAGTGGATAAAGTACAATTTCAACACCCACTTCGCTCAATTGCTCTTTTGTATAAAGTGGCGTTTGACCAAATTCAGTGATATTTGCAAGAATCGGCACATTTAACGCTTTAGCAAACGCTTGGTAATCTGCTAAATCATGTACCGCTTCTGCGAAGATGGCGTCTGCACCTGCTTCAACACACGCTGCTGCGCGGTCAATCGCGGCATTTAAGCCTTCTTTTTGAAATGCATCAGTACGCGCCATAATATAAAAATCACTGTCTGTCTTGGCATCAACCGCAGCTTTAATACGGTCAACCATTTCATCTTTAGACACGATCTCTTTATTAGGACGGTGACCACAACGTTTTTGTGCTACTTGGTCTTCAATATGAAAGCCCGCTGCGCCTGCTTTGGTCATTTCTTTAACGGTACGAGCAATATTAAATGCACCGCCCCAACCTGTGTCAGCATCAACAAGAAGCGGTAAGTCGGTAGCGCTGGTGATTCGACGAATATCTTCAAGTACGTTATCAAGGCTAGTCATACCTAAATCTGGCATGCCGTATGATGCGTTAGCAACACCCGCACCTGAGAGGTAAAGTGCTTGGTGACCTGTTTTTTCTGCCATCATTGCGCAGTACGCGTTGACGGTGCCAACCACTTGCAATGGCTTGTTGTTGGCGATTGCCTGTTTGAATTTCAATCCTGCTGACATTGGATAACTCCTATCTTTGAACGGTTTTAGCTCTTTGGCTAACTCTATTTTTTAAATCTAAATTGTGACTGTTTAACTAAAGCGCTACTAATTTTTTGCTGCGAGTAAGTCAAACTTAGTCTGAATATTTGCCTGAGACGCACTGATATGGCGCTTCATAAGCATTTCGGCTAATTCACCGTCATGGTTTTCAATGGCATTAATAATAGCCAAGTGTTCATCAAACGCTTTTGATACACGCGGCCCAACCATCCCCATTTGTACACGGTACATACGAATTAACTGGTACAACTCATTACATAAAAGATGAATTAAGTGTGCGTTTTTCGACCCTTTAATAATGCGATAATGAAAATCAAGGTCGCCCGCTTCTTGGTAGTATGATTCACCTTCTTTTACACGCTGTGTTTGTAAGTGCTGGTTCAATAACTGTTTTAAACCCTGCACTTCTTCAGGTTCCATGTTATCGGCAGCTAAACGACAAGCCAGCCCTTCTAAGGCACTACGAACCTGATAGACTTCGATTAAACGCTCAGCTGTTAGTGCAACGACACGGCAACCGACATTTGCTTTACGCTCTACCAAATAACAGCTCTCTAAACGATTTAGCGCCTCACGTAAGGTGGCACGGCTTACACCATAGCGTTTAGCAAGTTCTGGCTCAGAAATTTTGCTACCCTGCTCGATGGTGCCTTGGACAATTTCACGACGCATGTCGACAAACACTTGGTCTGATGCTGTTGTTATCGTGATATCGTTGTAGTTATCGTTGGCTTTTTGCTCTGTCATAATAGGTCTATCAAAGTACTAAATTAAGATTGTCGACAATTTGTGAGTTCACTATGCGCCCTATCATTGCAAGTGTCAACCTTGAGATCGGAAAAATAGGCTAAAAAACCAACAGAATGTCGACATAAATTGATATTTATCAAAAATAATGGCTATAAAGAACATTTATATTGGCAATATGTCGACACATCAACCTCACTGTTAATAAGCTAAAAATATCCCCTGATAGCGCTATAAATGGTATGATCCAGCTATTATTACGTGATGTGAGAGCCATTTAGTGGACGCTAATACATATATACCTGACTCATTTATTGATGATGTAAAAAGCTACCTTCCCGAACATTTATCATTAGACGACTTTATTGCAGCCTGTCGCCGCCCACTCAGACGATCTGTTCGCGTAAATACCTTAAAAATGTCAGTCGATGAATTTCAGCGTCAATGCGCCAAAAAAGGATGGGAATTAACAGCAATTCCATGGTGTGAAGAAGGATTCTGGCTAACACGTCCTAGCGACGAAGAAGCGGCGCTTGCCATCGGAAATACCGATTTACACTTAAGTGGTGCTATGTATGTACAAGAAGCCAGCTCAATGTTACCGCCTGTAGCACTGAGAGCCGAAGTTCAGCAAAGCGATGCGGTACTTGATATGGCATCGGCACCGGGTTCAAAAACATCACAAATCGCTGCCATGATGGATAATAGTGGCGTGTTAGTGGCCAATGAGTTGTCATCGTCACGCTTAAAAGTATTAGCAGCAACCCTTAAACGTATGGGCGTAGGTAATTGTGCATTATCACATTTTGACGGTGTGATCTTTGGGGATTACATGTATGAGTGCTTCGACAGTATTTTGCTAGATGCCCCGTGTTCAGGTGAAGGCACGGTTCGTAAAGATGCAGACGCCCTAAAGAATTGGTCAATCGAATCTAATATTGATATTGCTGCTGTGCAAAAAGCCCTTATCAAAAGTGCCTTTTATGCATTAAAACCAGGCGGCACATTAGTGTATTCGACCTGTACTTTAACACCTCTTGAAAACCAACAAGTGTGTGAGTATCTATTAGCAGAGTTCCCTGATTGCATCGAAGTACAATCGCTCAATACTCTGTTTGATGGCGCAGACAAAGCGACAACCAGCGAAGGTTATTTGCATGTTTGGCCGCAAACTTACGACAGTGAAGGTTTCTTCATCGCTAAATTTAAAAAAATAGCGTCAAGCGATAACCCTAATCAAAAAGTTAAAAAAGGCGCATTTCCGTTTGCTGAGTTTGATAAAAAACAAAGCCAAGCGTTTATGCAAACAATTAAAAAACAGTTCGGTCTAAAATCACTCAAAGGCACGTTAATGCAGCGTGATAAAGAGCTTTGGTTGTTTCCTGGTGGCTTTGATGAACTGCAAGATAAAATTAAATACTCACGTTTAGGTATTCAACTTGGCGTGATCCACAAAGGCGGAGTTCGCTTAACTCACGAGTTTGCCACTGTCTTTGGCCAAGATTGCGATAAAAATACCTTTGAGATGTCTGCTTGCCAAGCAAACGATTACTTTAACGGTAAAGATATTAGGCTAGAAAAACCAACGCAAGATAATGGTGAAGTAGTTTTAATGTTATGTGGTTGTCCGGTAGGCCTAGGTAAGTGGCAAAAGAATAAAATTAAGAACTCATTACCTCGTGATTTGGTCCAAAATGCCCAGTTGATAACTTGGGTATAAGTTGCGCATAAAGACTGTATAAATAAGGCGCTAATTTAGGTAAAAAGCTGTAACAGACTGATTTTAAACTAGTATAAAATTTGTACATTTACCGTGCAATTTCCTGCTGATTAACTACACTTAAAAGTACTTTCTACTTCTCCCTACTGAATTTAGAAGGTGTTTTTTTATAGTTAGCGCAGGCTCACACGAGCCACCCCCTAAGCCCAGAACAATGCGGATTCGTTCTGGGCGTTTTTTTATTCAAAAGTCGCATAGCAAAGCATTAGCCTTTTTGATTTCATTGTAAAAACAATGATAAAGGATTGATTATGCTTAAACCCTTGTGCGTCGTACTACCACTTTTAATCAGCTGCCAAACTCTGGCAAAAAGCAGTGACTACCTAGGCTTTGACTACCCTAATAAGGCTAAAAATGCTGTCAGTATCACTTTTGATGATGCAAGACATAGCCAAGTTGATACCGGTTTAGCACTTTTAAACAAATACCAAATAAAAGCGACATTTTATGTATCCCCTTTTAACGTAAAAGAACGTGTTGAAAAGTGGCAAATGGCTGTAAAAACAGGTCACGAAATTGCTAATCATACGGCAAGCCACTTGTGTACCGGCAACTTTGAATGGCTTCGGGAACTTGGGGTGTCGCTTGAACAATTTACGTTAAAAGAAATGGAGCAAGATATCTTAAAGGGGCAAGATTATATAAAAGCCACACTCAACGTGACACCAACCGCTTTTGCCTACCCTTGCGGAAACACCTTTGTTGGCCGTGGTGCAAATACTAAAAGTTATGTACCGTTAATAGCCAAGCACTTTAAAACAGGTAGAACTTGGCTCGACGAAACGGCAAATAACCCCAACTTTACAGACTTTTCGCAGTTAACTAGCTTACCCATTGATGGACTTACTTTCGAAGAGATCCAAAAAACCATAGAGCAGCACCGAACTAACAATAGTTGGATCATTCTGGCAGGCCACGATATTGGCAAACGAGATCAGTACACTACCGGCACCGACGCGCTAGAGCAGCTCATTGTTTATCTACAAGATCCTAAAAATGGGTTTTGGTTAGATACAGTAAGTAATGTTGCTGACTACGTTGAGGCGAATCGCAAAGCAATAGATTAATTATCGTTTAAATCGAATTCAGTTATTTGGTTATCAGCGTGAATAAGTTCATATTTAGCAAGCAAACCGTCATTGAGCTCAATTAAGCTGATAGCCGCATTACTGACCAAATACTTTTGCCCTTCGCCTATGGTTTGGTGTTTATCAACTTCCATTTGCCAACGTTTAGTGAAAAAGTTAAGTGGGCTTTTTGGCGCATATAAAATTGAGTCGAGCTTATCGAGTACATTAATAAGTTTACGTGGGAACTCATTTTTAATGCCACTGGCGGTCAACTGCCAAATCCGATTTTTATGCTTACCAAAGCGTTTTTGCACTGAAAAACAAAATGAATAATGGACATCACCAGAGAGGATCAAGGTTTCTTTTGGCGTATCTTCACGGCGAAAAGTATCTAGCAACTTTTTAGCAGAACCTTCATGGGCCATCCAGTTTTCAACATCAACTAACAAGGGTTGCCCGCAAAAATTAAAAATCGCTTGAATTGCTTCAATCGATTTAACACCAAACACCGGAGCTGGAGATACGATAATCACTTTATCGTGAGACAATAAGCTTTCTTCTAATTCAGTGAGCCTTTCCCAATCAAGTAAACCTGATGGCTCATTGAAGTTTTGTTCATTACGCCAGCGATGGGTTCGGGTATCGAGCACTACAACCTTTGGAATGGTATTAAGCTCGTAATGCCAATGGTTAAAATTGAGTATTAACTTATCAAAGTCTTTAAAATACCAGCTCTGTTGCTGCAGACTTTCTTTAAAGCTGGGTAATAAAGACAGTGAGTTATCGCCTGCATCATTACCAATCCCCTGCATTAACCAATAACTAATTAAACCATTATTTACAATACGACGGCTAGCTGGGTGCTGATAAATAGCCTGCTCCCAGCCTGCGGTTAAGTTCCAATCATCGGTGACATCATGATCGTCAAACATCATTAATGTCGACACATTAGCGAATAACCTTTCAACGCTTTGAAGACCCTTTGCAAAGCCAACCAGTGCGTCCTTTTCAAGTTTAAATAAGTTAGCGTATTTAGGGGCTAATGCTGGGCATTCAATTGATTCAAAATCAATTAGCTGCCAAGTAACAGCGCTGAAGTTTAATAAATAAAGCGCAATAAATTCTTGAAAATGAATTAAGTGGTTTTCAGCTTTTAAACTTGAGAAGTGTGGCTCGTCTTTTTTGAGCCAATAACCAACACCAAATTTGCTCCGTTTCTGCCAAGGTACTTTGGGTAAGTGAAAATGGCGCTGATATAGTTGCTGCTCAAACTCTTCTGGCAAATCTAAATCAAGCTCTGGTTCTCGAAACACACCAAATAGGCTAATCACTTTTTCAATCGCGAGCAGCATTGGCCCTGCGACATCATCCGCATATATTTGGTCGCCAGATAACAATAATAAATCAGCACCTGCATTAAGCGATTGGCGCTGATCATTTTGCCAATTATCTGCAGCAACAAGGCTGTCTTTTGCAGGGTGATGAGGATTACGACACGAACCATGAAGAATTCTATCGAGTCGATTTGGGATCACAAATGCCGGAGATTCGGCACGTTCATAGCAATAAGACGATAAATCAAGGCTTTTTTCTTCATCATGTAATGAATAGTAGATCAGTGAATCAACTGCAAACTGGCCACTGACTGGCATGACATTAATGAAATTTAAGTAAAGGTGTTGCCCTAATTGGATTGATTCTAAGCTAGAGAATGTCTCAACACCTTTAAACTCTATTCGGTATTGGCAAGGCCTAGTTGTAACAAATTGAAAGCACACTCGCCCTGCATCTGCTCGGCGTACCATTGGCCCCATTACTAACTGAGGTAAATTCGATACGCCGTGCACTATTACGCCCTTTTAGCCTGATTGAACAACGAATAAAAGTTGTTAGTTGTTGCTTCAGCTAATTCGTTAAAAGTAAGCCCTTTTAACTCAGCGATGTAGTAAGCGACATCTTCAACATAGGCTGGTTGATTTGTTTTACCACGATATGGCACAGGCGCTAAATACGGTGAATCTGTTTCGATTAGTAAGCGATCTAGCGGAATTTGCTTTACAACGTCTTTTAACTCTACTGCATTTTTAAACGTAACAATGCCCGAAATCGAAATATAAAAGCCCATATCAATGGCTTTTTTGGCCATTTCCCAGTTCTCTGTAAAACAATGCAATACACCGCCACAATTCTCAGCATTGTGAGCGCGCATTAAGTTAATAGTGTCTTCTCTAGCGTCTCGTGTATGAATAATAAGCGGCTTATTTAGCTCATTGGCAACGTCGATATGACCCACAAAGCTTTCTTGCTGAACAATATGGGTGTCTTTTGAGTAATAGTAATCAAGACCCGTTTCGCCAATAGCAACCACTTTGTCGTGGCTTGCAAGTGAAATAAGCTTTTGCTTATCGAGTGCGTCTTTTTGATCGAGTGGATGCACACCGCATGATGCAGAAACATCTGGATAGTTCTTAATTTTATCCAGCATACTTGGGAATTGATCTAAAGTTACACTTACACATAAAAAGTGTTCTACTTTCTTTGCGCGAGCATTATCTAGTACTTGGTCTAAGTCTAAGTCTAGTTTTTCAAAATCTAAACGATCTAAATGACAATGAGAATCTACAATCATGGTACTTCTTTTATTACATGGTATAGGTCGGATTGCCGGAGTTTAACATAGTACCGAGTAGTTTTTCGATTTTCGCATTCAAATTGGTTTTATCATCGATAAAATTAACACCAATACCTGGTGGGTTTGAGCTTTGTGCACCTTGTGGTGTGATCCAAGCAACTTTACCCGTTACTACATCATCTTCTAGTGCATCTGGTAATGTGACCTTTAAAGCCAATGAATGACCCATTTCAAAGCGCATATTAGTGCGAACAAACAAACCACCATTTTTTAGATAAGGCATGTAACAGCGATATAATTCTTCTAAGTCTTCAATATCTACTAATAATTCTTGCACGATACTTCCTAATTTTGGCTTTCACGTAAAGTAAACGCTAATTGTGAAATGGCTAGTTCCATATTCAAGCCAAGCACATGTGAGTTATTATAAAGAAACTCTGAAATTGCAGTTTGTGCTTTCTGATAATTGAAAAAGTCCATTCCTAACATTAATTGCGTTTTAAGATGCTCTGTTAAGAACAAAGCAAATACATTAACCAAGCTATGATCTTTATTAAGGATGTCGACTAACGCACTGAAATTATGGCTGTCTTTTATCTCAGTTGCAAATTTATAAAGAGAATCGACAGCTTCAAGTTGGTTGTCATTTTGCCACTGCTGAACAAGTAAAGGTTGCCTAGCGAACAACTCTAACCATGAATAATTAGCAATATTTAATGATGCTAACCATTTTTTCGTATATTCAGAGTTAACTTTTATTTCGTGTACGGCACAGCGACTTAAAATTGTTGCAGGTAATAATGCTGTTTGCTCGCACGTTAACAATAAATAACGGCGTAAGCTTGGCTCTTCAAGGGTTTTTAATAAAGCATTAGCCGCAGCAGTGGTCATTTTGTGACACTGTTCGAGCACAACTACTTTGTTACCATTTTGCGCCGCTGAATGGTTGATAAAATCACTGATCTCACGAATTTCATCAACGCCTATTGTTTGGCCTTCCACCTTTACAACGCGTTTATCAGGATGAGTACCCGCTTGATTAAGTTGACAGCTTTTACAATTGCCACAGGCTTTTAAATTTACAGGTGACGCGCAAAGTAAGCCATCGGCGAGCGAATCGACTAAACATTGTTTGCCGACACCTTTATCACCATTAAATAGCTGGGCATGATGAAAGCGTTGCTGTGCAAAACTTTGCGCTAGTTGCTGATAAAGCCCTTCAAGCCACGGCAAAGGCATATTAATTTAAACCTGCAAAAAAGTTATCAAGCACAGTTGTGATTGCCGCATGTACTTCTGGCATTGTTTGGTTTGCATCCACTGTTTTGATACTGCTATCAGTTTTAGCTATTTCAAGGTAGCGTGCGCGCGTGCGCTCAAAAAAACCTAACGCTTCTTGTTCGATACGATCAAGTTCACCACGGCCTTTTGCACGGGCAAGCCCAACTGCAGGGTCAATGTCTAAATAAATGGTTAAATCAGGTTTTAAACCATTTAGCACCATATCAGCTAAAAAAGAGAGTTTAGTCTGTTCAATACCGCGACCCCCACCTTGATATGCTTGTGATGAAAGATCATGGCGATCACCTAAAACCCAAGTGCCCTTTTCAAGTGCCGGATTAATAACATTAGCAACTAATTGTGAGCGTGCTGCATACATGATTAACAGCTCTGTTTCACCCGTCACTGTTTCTTGGTGAGCCTGTTTGACGATATTACGCAGCTCTTCAGCCATAGCTGTACCGCCAGGCTCACGTACATTAATAAAATCGACTTGCTTGTTTTCTAAATAAGCTTGGCATACGGCAATGGCCGTTGATTTTCCGGCACCTTCTAGGCCTTCAATCACTATAAATTTCGCTGTCATAGACTCAATTCTGGTTGTTAGTTTAATTGGTACTGCTTTACCGCACGATTATGTTCTTGCAATGTTTTCGAAAATTGATGGCTACCATCCCCTTTCGCAACAAAATACACATATTCAGACTCAGGTGGATTAACCGCGGCCAAAATCGCTGCTTTCGAAGGCATGGCTATGGGTGTTGGCGGCAAGCCTTTTATCTTATACGTGTTATACGGTGTATAGGTTTTTAAATCTTTTCGTTTTATATCGCCATCAAAATCAGCACCAATACCATAAATAACAGTTGGATCGGTTTGTAAGCGCATATTGGTTTTTAAACGATTGGTAAATACCGCAGAAATTAATGGTCGCTCAGAAGCAAGGCCCGTTTCTTTTTCGATGATAGAAGCCAGTATTAACGCTTCATACGGTGAACTTAACACCAAATCTGCTGCTCTAGTTTGCCATGCGGTGTCTAATTCCTGCTGCATTTTGTTGTATGCGCGTTTTAATAAGCCGCTGGCACTATCTTCACTGTGGTAGTGATAGGTGTCAGGGAACAACCAGCCTTCTAAATTCTCTTGCGTGTTACTTATCTGCGCCGCTAAATTTTCTGTATCTAAGTCTTGGTTTAAATGCGCTTGCTTTTGAATATTAGCAACAACGTCTCGAAGTGGCTGACCTTCAATAATTGTGAAGCTAAAACTCACTTGTGCACCTTGATTGATACGACGAATATTATCAATAACAGCGCTTGTATCCAGTTCATATAGACCCGCTTTTAAATCGGTAAGCGTAGGATCTAATTTAGCAAGTACCTGAAATTTAAAACAGCTATCAACCCAGTGCTTTGTTTGCCATGCTTGGCAAAGCTGATTAAAGCCAGTGCCACGTTCTACTTTAAATAAAGTACTGTTTTCAACCTTTAACGGCATTTTTAATGCTGATTGAAGCTGTTTATAGCCAATACCACAACATAGCAATGCTAATAACAGCACGCTAACAATGACTTTTATCACACACTCTCCTTGGCAAACTGCGCCGTTAATAGCGCTTTACTGCATTCAATATCAAACTGTGTATCAGCAATCCGTGCAACGGGAACCACGCCCATTAAACTGTTACACATAAATACGGCATCCATAGCTAAAAGCTCATCTAATTGGATTGCTTTAAATTCAATGGCTAACTTATCACATAAAGCGCTGAGATAAACCCCAGTGATACCGCAGCGGTCTAACTTAGGTGACATAACTTGACCGTCTTTAATAGCAAATAAATTTGCAGCCGAACATTCAATCACATTGTTATCATAATCAAGAACAACAACGTCATCACATTCAAGGCTGCTCATTTGCTTTTTGATAAGCACTTGCTCTAGACGGTTCAATGTTTTTAAGCCTGCAAGTAAAGGTTGATGTGCAAGTTTCACGTCGCTGACTGCTAAGCTTACGCCCTGCTGCTGCCAACTTTTATAGTGTGAAACTACAGGCATTATACTAATCAGCACTTGAATACTTGGTGTATCTGGTAAGCCATAACCACGCCCACCTGCACCACGGGTGATAACTATTTTTAAAATACCGGTTTGTGTATCACTGATTGCGTGGTTAACTTCACGCTCAATTGCGGTTAAATCTAATTCGGGGAAAAATAGTCTTTGCGCGCATTCTTCTAAACGCGCTTTGTGTAAATCCCAGTGCTCAACGACAGAATTCACCACAGATGCTGTGGTAAAAAAGCCATCACCATAATTTAAGCCACGGTCTTGCGTGCTTATTGTGGTGTCTGGTGTGATTATTTTTATTGTTTGTTTTAATTTACTCATACAAAAAAGCCCAGTTAAACAACTGGGCTCTTCTTTTTAGTCCGTTGTTAAAAAGAATTATACCTTTTTAAATAGCAACGAGCCATTAGTACCACCAAAACCAAATGAATTACATAGTGCGTAATCCAATTTAGCATCACGTGCAGTATGCGGTACGTAGTCTAAATCACAGCCTTCATCTGGGTTATCAAGGTTGATTGTAGGGCTTACTTTCTGGTCAACAAGTGACAAGATAGTAATGATCGATTCTACCGAGCCTGCTGCACCTAACAAGTGACCCATCATTGATTTAGATGAACTTACCATCACATCTTTCGCTGCATCGCCAAAAATAGTTTTAACAGCTGATGTTTCGGCTTTATCGCCTGCATTCGTCGATGTACCGTGAGCATTAATGTAACCAACTTGGTCTGCATTAACTTGTGCATCATTTAGGGCATTTTCCATCGCTAGAGCTGCGCCTGCACCGTCTTCAGGTGGAGACGTCATGTGATATGCATCGCCACTCATACCAAAACCAACGAGTTCAGCGTAAATTTTCGCGCCACGTGCTTTAGCATGCTCATATTCTTCAAGTACGATAACACCAGCACCATCAGCAAGAACGAAACCGTCACGGTCTTTATCCCAAGGACGAGATGCTGCTTGTGGATCATCGTTACGAGTTGATAATGCACGTGCTGCATTAAAGCCACCCATACCAATTGGTGTCGATGCTTTTTCAGCACCACCGGCTACCATTGCATCTGCATCGCCGTATGCAATCATACGCGCAGCATGACCAATGTTATGTAGACCTGTAGTACAGGCTGTAACGATTGAAATATTAGGACCACGTAAACCGTGCATAATCGATAAATGACCAGAAATCATATTGATAATGGTCGAAGGCACGTAGAACGGAGAAAGCTTACGCGGGCCGCTGTTTAATAGTTTGATGTGGTTTTCTTCAATTAAAGTTAAACCACCGATGCCAGAACCCACTGCTACACCAACACGAGTGGCGTTTTCTTCAGTGATCTCTAGACCAGAATCTTGTAGTGCTTGTACACCCGCTGCAATGCCATATTGGATAAACAAATCCATTTTCTTTGCATCTTTCGGTGACATGTAAGCTGATGCATCAAAGTCATTCAGCAAACCTGCGAATTTGGTGCCGAAACTTGAGGTATCGAAATGCGTGATAGTTTGAATACCACTTTTACCGTTTAACAAACCTTGCCAAGTAGATTCAACATCATTACCTAGCGGTGTCAACATTCCTAAGCCAGTTACGACGACTCGACGTTTAGCCACGGGTTGCCTCCAATAAGGAAATTATTTTAGGTGGGGTGTATACCAAATTTATTAGTATCATTCTATAGATAGACTAAGGGCAGCTTAATGCTGCCCTTAAAATCAAAATGCGTAAAATTACTCAGCGTGAGCTGTAACGTAATCGATTGCAGCTTGAACTGTAGTGATCTTTTCAGCTTCTTCGTCTGGGATCTCAGTGTCGAATTCTTCTTCAAGAGCCATTACTAGTTCTACAGTGTCAAGTGAATCAGCACCTAAGTCGTCAACGAAAGAAGCTTCATGTTTTACTTCTTCTTCTTTAACACCTAGTTGCTCAATGATAATTTTCTTTACGCGTTCTTGGATGTCGCTCATTCTTCTTTCCTTTATTAAAAACGCCAATGCGTTATTTTCAGATTGCGGCGTAGTTTACGCCGCATAATTCTGTGATTCAAGGATTTGCTGATAATTACTTATCTGGTCAAACCTCTCGAATAGTATTTGTTCATTTATCGCTTATTTTCATAGCGAATTCAAGTATGTTTAAAGCAAGATCACAAAAATTTCAACAATTTTCGATAATCTTCCGTTAGCAAATTTTTGCTAACTTTCATTAAACCATGTACATCGCGCCATTTACGTGCAATGTTTCGCCTGATACATACGCAGCAGCGTCAGATGCTAAATAACATACCGCAGCAGCGATTTCTTCAGGTTGGCCTAAACGCCCTGCAGGTACATTTGCAAGCGTAGCTGCTTTTTGGTCTTCAGTCAGCTCGTCTGTCATATCTGTTTGGATAAAACCAGGTGCAACAACGTTCACTGTGATACCACGTGATGCAACTTCGCGTGCTAATGACTTAGTAAAACCAATTACACCCGCTTTCGCTGCAGCGTAGTTAGCTTGACCCGCATTACCCATAGTGCCCACAACAGAACCGATATTAATGATACGGCCATTTTTCTTTTTCATCATAGGGCGTAAAACAGCCTTAGATAAACGGAAAATTGAGCTTAGGTTCGTGTCGATGATGTCATCCCACTCACCGTCTTTCATACGCATTAATAAGTTATCGCGAGTAATACCCGCATTGTTAACTAATACGTCGATATCGCCTAAATCAGCCTTGATCGCAGCAAGTGTCGCCTCAATCGATTCAGGATCTGTAACGTTAAGGGCATAACCTTTACCGTTGTCACCCAGGTATTCACTGATTTTAGCAGCACCTGATTCGCTTGTTGCAGTGCCGGCTACTTTTGCACCTTGTGCAACTAGCGTATTTGCAATCGCTTTACCAATACCACGGCTTGCACCAGTGATTAGGACAACCTTGCCCTCAAGAGAAAATAAATTTGTCATTCTATTCCTACTTATTTCGCTTCATCAATAGCAGCTTGCGTATTAACCGCACCACATACCATTGCTTTATCAATTCGTTTAGCAAGACCCGTTAATACTTTACCTGGGCCAAACTCATAGCTTTGTGTGATACCTTGCGCAACTAATGCTTGTACAGTTTCAGTCCAGCGTACCGGGCTGTAAAGTTGGCGTACTAATGCATCTTTAATTGCTTCACTTGATTGCTCAGCTTTTACATCAACGTTGTTGATTACATCACACTTAGGTGTATTAAATGTTAAAGCCGCTAAATCAGCAGCTAATTTTTCAGCAGCTGGTTTCATTAGTTCACAGTGAGAAGGTACGCTTACTGCAAGTGGTAAAGCACGTTTAGCACCTGCTTCTTTACATGCTTCTGATGCACGCTCAACTGCCGCTTTGTGGCCGGCAATAACAACCTGACCTGGTGAGTTGTAGTTTACTGGTGAAACGACTTCACCATTTGCTGATGCTTCACACGCTGCTTTGATTTCGTCGTCACCTAAGCCGATGATTGCAGCCATAGAACCAACACCCGCAGGTACTGCTTCTTGCATATATAAACCACGATTTTCTACTAGTTTAACGGCTTCGCTTAAGCTTACAACGCCAGCACAAACTAATGCTGAATACTCGCCTAAACTGTGACCAGCCATAACAACATCGGCATCAGGGTTTGCGTCTAACCATTGACGGTAAATAGCAACACTAGCAGTAAGAAGTGCTGGTTGTGTACGATGGGTTTGATTTAATTCTTCTTCTGGACCATTTAGTACAAGTGCAGCTAGATCATAGCCAAGAGCTTCAGATGCTTCAGCGAATGTTGCTTTAGCAATTTGTGAATCAGCTAATAGTTCAGATAACATGCCCACAGTTTGTGAGCCTTGACCTGGAAATACGAGTGCAATTTTATGTGCCATACTTTGCTCTTATAATTAAACAAAAAAATATTCTGTAGCAGGCAGCATAACAAGTTTTAGATATGCTGCACTACTTTGTTGTTGGATGTGTTTGCTCAAAAATCGCAGCGATTTTTTCAGGGAGTTGGCGTTCGACTTCCCGCGCGGCTTCATCAATAGCAGCATGAAACGCCTTTGGTGAGGCATTGCCATGGCTTTTAACAACAATACCGCGCAATCCTACCAGACTTGCGCCGTTATACTGGTCGGGGTTCACCCGCTTGTAGAGTTTTTTTATCACTGGACGCAATAAAAACGCTAAACTTTTGTATAAGAAATGTTTGTGTAAGGCTTTGGTGAGTTTATGCATGATCAGTTTGGCAATACCTTCACAGGTTTTTAATGCCACATTACCTACAAATCCTTCGCACACTATAACATCGGCTTTTCCGCTGAAAATATCACTACCTTCACTGTAACCTGTGTAGTTGAGATATTCACACTGCTGCATTAACTGTGCAGCTTGTTTTATTCCTTCATGCCCTTTGATGTCTTCAGAGCCAATATTCAATAAACTAACTCTTGGGTTATCACACCCAAGTGCCTGCCCTGCTACCACAGAACCCATAATGCCAAATTGATAAAGGGTTTGTGCGTCACAATGCACATTCGCACCTAAATCAAGTAAATAAACAGGGTTTTTACGTTCGGTTGGAACAGCAGAGATTAATGCAGGCCGTTTTACGCCTGGAAGCATCTTTAATACATAATGCGCCATAAAAAATAACGCGCCTGTATTACCAGAGCTTACACACGCTTGCGCTTCACCCGATTTAACTAAATCGAGGGCAACTCGCATTGATGAATCTTTTTTAGAACGAACCGCTGAAGCAGGTTCACACGCATTTGTGACGACTTCGCTACAATGGCGAATAATTAAACGAGGGTGTGAAACAGAATCGAGTGCTTCGAGTTCTTTTAGAATAACTTGCTGATTACCACATAAGATGAGTCTTAAGTTGGTATTAGCATTTACCGCTTGCACGGCAGCGGGGATAGATGAACGGGGGCCGTAATCGCCCCCCATCATATCTAACGCTATGGTTAGATTGGTCAGCATATAGCAATCTCTTAGTTAGAAATTACTTTAACGCCTTTGTAGTAACCGTCAGCAGTTACGTGGTGACGACGGTGAGTCTCACCAGAAACTTGATCTACAGTTAAAGTTGGACCACTGATCGCATCGTGTGAACGGCGCATGCCGCGTCTTGCACGAGACTTTTTGCTTTTTTGTACAGCCATTAGTCTTCTCCTAAGAATCTTTCTTAAGTTGTTTCAAAATATCAAATGGATTTGGTTTGTCATCTTTTGCTGCTAATTTACCAAAGCTAGTAGGCTCTGATGAATAACTGCATGAAGCTTCGTTGTGTGTAGGCACTATTGGAATAGCTAAAATCAGTTCGTCTTCGATTAACTCAAATACGTTGATTTCACCGTTTTCGTCCAGCTCTACTTCATCGTAACCTTCAGGTAGATGATCTGACTCTGCATCCAAACCAATTGGCGAATACACAAAGTCTTGTTCCAAATCCAACCCTAATTCTCCATTACAGCGTTGACAAGTTACAGTTACATGTGTTGATAAGTTACCACTTATTACCACTAAACCTTGCTCGTCAATTTTGCAATGAATCTTTACCGCTATTTCACCTGCTTCCTCCTGCACAACTTGCTCTAAACGAGAAAGTTTTTCAAGCGGGACAATACCGTCATACGTTAAACGATGTTGAGCTGCTTTGCTGGGATGAAGAGTGATGGGAATTTTCACCTTTTGCATAGGGGCTGCATCATATAGATAGTTAGTAAGTTAGTCAAAGTAAAAAACCAATTTTGGTAGGTTTTTAACGATCTTCTGCTTTGTTTTCGGATTCATTGTGGCTTATCCTTGGCAAAATACAATTTTCATCCAGAATTTATTATGAAACCAACACTTATATTAGCGTCAAGCTCACCATTTAGACAGCAATTATTAACTAAGTTTAACTTACCTTTTCAAAGTTTTTCTCCAGATATTGATGAGTCCCCTATCGCAGCTGAAACGCCAGAGCAATTAGTTGCTCGTTTAAGCGAGCAAAAAGCCCGAGTAGCCAAACAACATTATAGTGAAGGTTTGGTAATTGGCTCTGATCAAGTTGCGGTATTCAACGATACAATTTTAGGTAAACCTCATACTAAAGAGAATGCCATTAAGCAGCTATCATCGTTTAGTGGCCATATAGTGACCTTTTTAACTGGTTTAAGTGTATTTGATATACAAAGCGACAAAGCAATTACCACCGTGGTGCCATTTGATGTGACATTTAAAGCACTCACACTTGAACAGATCAATGCTTATTGCGATGCAGAGCAGCCATACAACTGTGCAGGTAGCTTTAAAAGTGAAGGATTAGGCATCTGTTTATTTGAAAAGCTCAGTGGCGATGACCCTAATACATTGATAGGCCTGCCACTGATCACATTAACTAAAGTGCTGGCTGAGTTTGGTGTTGACGTGTTGACATGTCACAAAACTTAGTAAAATCTATTAAATAGCATAGATTAAAATTCAGCTAAAAAGGAAAGGCTTTATGACTCGACAAGGATTGTTAATAACCTTTTTTCTATCAGGGTTAAGTTTGTTTACGAGCAAAATGCATGCCTCACAAGGGTTATTAGAAGTGTACTCATGCAATACGTGTAATTATGAAAAAGCCAAAACAATTGCTAAAGAACACCACGTCAAACCTGACTGCCAAAGGGAACCTTCATCTAATGAAAGGTTACACCTTGGTCAGCCTATTCTTAAATGCGATACATCATCGAAAAACTTGATAATAGCAAATCCATTAGATAAAAGAGCTTTTAAATTTAATGTTAAGGCGACAAACAACTCATCAACTTCTCAAGAAAATGAGATTATTTCAACAATCGAAAGCTTGCCATTAAACACCTCAGAAAAAGATTTATTAAAAACTTTTTACGATATAGACCGAGATTTCAGAACCGCAGTATCGAAAAGTTCTTCCACAACATCCTCTAAAATTCAAAGTCCGCTTGAGCTTAATTCAACGAGTTCAAATAACGAAGATAGCTGTGCCTTACACCCAGTTAATTACTTTGGCAATCAACAATATCAAACCAACCTCCATGAAGATTTAACAAAATTCATAGAAAAAGAACTTTTTGATGCAAATTGGTTTGATAACTTTAAAGCCTCTGATACAACTGAAAGTGTGCTAAAACTACGTAAAGGCGACTCAGGATTTCAAATAAGTCTTCAACACAATGAAATAGGTTCTTATATTAGTAAGGTTTATGGAAGTTCGGATAACCTTTTAAACTTTGAAGTGAAATATAATGGTGAATTTAATATTGGTGGTACTCGTAAATTAAACTTAACTTACAAGTTAAACCGTGGCGCATCAATTATAGATGGTATGGCAATGAACTTATTATTCAGCCCTGTGGTGGATTTAACTGATGTAGCTATTTCAAATTGCCTACTTAAGTTTATTGAGGAAAATAGTAAAGAAATTGAAACGATTGATAGCCACACACGTGGTAATGCGCATTTAGCTGGGAATTGTAACCGAAAAATTAAAAAGGAATTGTGTTCTAATGAACACAATAGCCAAAAATGTACAAACTCGATTATTAGCTTACGTTGTTAGTGTTTAAATTGGCTAAGCAGTTAAAGCAAATATTGCTTTAACTGCTGGTATGAATCAACAACACATAACGGCGTATGTTGTTGCAACTGCGCCGGGCTATGGGCACCAAAACTCACTCCAATACAAGCAATACCTGCGGCATGAGCCATTGCCATATCGAGTTGGCTATCGCCAATCATCACAGCATCACTTTTTGCGATGCCCTGCTCGTGCAATATTTGCTCAAGCATATCTGGAGATGGCTTCGACTGTGCATCATCTGAGCATTTTACATTCAAAAAGTACTTCCCAAGACCTGACTCATTAAGAAGCCTATCAATGCCTTCACGTCCTTTACCGGTAGCCACAGCCAATTGCATACCTGCATCACTTAACTGCTTTAAAACGGATTCTACATCTTTAAATAAAGGTGTAGGTGTAACATCTAACTCACGGTACTGTGCTTTGTAACCTGCAACAAGTTCGTCGTTTAAATGTAAATGCGCCGGAAAAAGCACTTCAGTGGCTTTTGCCAGCGACAAACCAATGACGTCTTTCGCTTGTTGCTCTGTTGGAACAGGAATACCTAAGTCTCGCGCAGTATTTCGCAAGCAGGTAACAATTTTTGGCACAGAGTCCATCACAGTGCCATCCCAATCAAAAATAACCAGCTTAAACTTGTTCATTATCGGCACGTAGCTTTTTGATACAGTTTTGAAGTGCATTATCGAGTGGCGCTTCAACATGCATGGTTGTTTCGTTTTTAGGGTGCATAAAACGTAAATCATGGGCATGTAAAAACAAACGGTTTAAACCAGTCAGCTTATTTACGTATTGATCAAACTCTGCAACGCCATATTTATCATCACACGCGATTGGGTGACCTTTACATTGCGTATGCACACGAATTTGGTGAGTACGCCCCGTTACTGGCGACGCTTGCACTAATGAGCACTCAGCATATCGCTCAAGCACACGAAAACGCGTGTGCGATGGTTTACCTTCGGTATTATCAACACGAACCACACGCTCACCAGACTTCAAGGTGTTTTTACGAAGTCCTTCGGTAACGTTTTTCGTTTTAGAATCCCATTGACCATCAACTAATGCCCAATAGTTTTTCTCCATGGTTTTTTCACGTAACTGTTTATGTAAATCAGTTAACACTGAACGACGTTTAGAAATAAGCAAACAACCTGATGTGTCACGGTCTAGTCGGTGTACAAGCTCTAAACTACGCTCTTCAGGGCGAAGTACGCGAAGCGCTTCGATTAAGCCATAACTTAGGCCACTGCCACCATGCACAGCCATACCCGAAGGCTTGTTGATCACCATTAAATACTTGTCTTCAAACAAAATGGCGTCTTCAAGTTGTTTTACTTTATCGAGTTTTTTTGGCACAAACTCTTCTTTTTCGGCCACTTTAATAGGTGGAATACGAACCACATCATTTAGTTGTAGTTTGTAGACAGGTTTTATGCGTTTTTTATTTACTCGCACTTCGCCTTTACGAAGGATTTTATAAACTGCACTTTTAGGCACACCTTTTAGGTGAGTAATAAGAAAGTTATCAATACGTTGACCTAGATGGTCTTCACCTATGGTAACAAACGAAACTTGTAAGCCGGTTTTTTCTGACATTGCCTAATCACTGATTTAAGTAAATAATTTAGTTGCTAACGCGACGGTAATAGTGGGATAATCACCGTCGCGAACATAAAGTTTGCAAGTAACAACGGTGCTTTTATCACATTAATACATTCGTGAAGCATATTCTGGGTTGCCGATCATACAGATCCGCGCTAAGTTTTCCAAAGCTTTTATAATTACCCAGCCAACACGAGCGTTCAATTATCGGCGATGCGCGTAATATATTGCCTGAATAATTTGAGCACGAATGTTGATTAATGAACATAAAAAGCAATTGAACAAGATAAATTGACTGATAGTGACGACGTAGCAACGTCATTCAGAAGCAGCTGTTGTAGCAAGACATTGAATAAAAATTTGAACATGGTCGACTTCGGGACAAAACTCGTAAATTAAAACCGCAGAATTGGCGGCAGTTTTGACACCTATAAGAATTTAATAACGTGAGAACATGTTATTGTCAGCCACACTTAGTGATGCTCAATGTAAGCAAACAACTTCAGGTTTTGACTTTACCCAGTCGTGAGACTGCACAAAAACAACCGTCAGAAACCACTGAACAGACGAGTTTATATCGTCATGTCAGCGACAGAATTAGTAGAGTAACAATATGAAACGTATGCTAATCAATGCGACGCAGCAAGAAGAAATGCGCGTTGCACTGGTTGATGGCCAGCGCCTGTATGATTTAGACATAGAGAGCCCAGGTCACGAACAAAAAAAAGCAAATATTTACAAGGGTAAAATTACCCGTATCGAACCGTCACTAGAAGCTGCCTTTGTTGATTATGGCGCTGAAAGACACGGTTTCCTTCCTCTTAAAGAAATAGCTCGCACCTACTTCCCACAAGGCTATACATTCCAAGGTCGTCCAAATATCCGTGACGTGATCAAAGAAGGCCAAGAAGTCATTGTGCAAGTTGATAAAGAAGAGCGTGGCCAAAAAGGTGCTGCGTTAACGACTTTTATCAGCGTTGCAGGTAGCTATTTAGTACTTATGCCTAACAACCCTCGTGCCGGTGGTATTTCTCGCCGTATCGAAGGTGATGAGCGTACTGAACTTAAAGAAGCACTAAGCCGTTTAGAACTACCTAAAGGCATGGGCTTAATTGTTCGTACTGCGGGTGTTGGTAAATCATTTGAAGAACTAGAGTACGACTTAAAAGCCCTATTAGTGCATTGGCAAGCGATTCAGCAAGCTGCTGATAGCGGCCCTGCTCCGTTCTTAATTCACCAAGAAAGTAACGTAATTTTCCGCGCAATCCGTGACTATTTACGTCGTGACATTGGTGAAATTTTAATTGATAAAGCACGTGTATTTGAAGAAGCGAAAGCGCATATTGAGCGTTTCCGTCCTGACTTCATGAGCCGTGTTAAGCTTTATCAGGGCGATGTACCACTATTCACCCACTACCAAATTGAAAGCCAAATTGAGTCTGCTTTCCAACGTGAGGTTCGCTTACCATCAGGTGGTTCAATTGTAATTGACCCAACTGAAGCGCTAACGTCTATCGATATCAACTCATCTAAAGCCACTAAAGGCGGTGATATCGAAGAAACAGCACTTAATACTAACTTAGAAGCAGCAGACGAAATTGCCCGTCAATTACGTTTACGTGACTTAGGTGGTCTTATTGTTATCGACTTTATCGATATGACACCTCCACGCCACCAACGCGAAGTAGAGAATCGTTTAAAAGACGCTGCTCGCCCTGACCGTGCCCGTGTACAGATTGGTAAGATCTCACGCTTTGGTCTGCTTGAAATGTCGCGTCAGCGCTTACGCCCTTCATTAGGTGAAGCAAGCCAAGGCCCATGTCCTCGTTGTAATGGTCAAGGTACGATTCGTTCTAACGAATCAATTGCACTGTCTATCCTTCGTTTAATCGAAGAAGAAGCAATCAAAGACAACACATCACAAGTAAATGCACAAGTGCCTGTGGCTGTTGCCGCTTACCTATTAAACGAAAAACGTCGTAGTGTTCAACGCATCGAAAAGCGCCATAACGTTGATGTTGTGATCATTCCTAATCAACACATGGAAACGCCACATTACGAAGTAGTTCGCTTACGTAAAGACGAAACAATCGAAACAGTAAGCTACGAGCAAGTTGTTGCTCCTGAGCCAGAAGCATTTGAAATGGCTAAAGCGCCTTCAGCACCAGTTCGTGAAGAGCCGGTTCTTAAAGGTGTTGTTATGCCTACTACACCTGCACCTCAAGCTGCACCAAAAGCTGAGCAAACGACTCCTGCGGCTAAAAAGTCTGAAGGTGGCTTATTTGCTGCAATTGGTAAGTTCTTCAAGTCGTTATTCAGCAATGCCGAAGAAGAAGCTGAAAAAGAGCAAGAAGAGAAAAAAGCAGCACAAAGACGTAGCAATAATCGTCGCAACAACGACAACCGTCGTCGTAGCAACAACCAACGCCGTCGCAACTCTCGTAATAAACGTCCTGACGATGCACAAGCTAAAGAAGAAAACACAAATACTTCGAATAAGCCTGAGCAAAAAGAAGGTAACGAGAATCGCAACAAACGTCGTCGTAATTCTAACAACAGAAAACGTAATGAAAAACGTAATGATGATGTAGAACAAACGAATAAAGACACTGCACCAGAGACGAAATCTGAGCAACCAAAGGAAACTAAACCTAAGGTTCGTCGTCAACGTCGCAACTTACGCAAAAAAGTTCGCGTAACAGATGAAAGCGCAGATGAAGCAAAAGCAGTACAAACGACTGAAACAACTGAGCAAGCACCTAAAGCTGAAAAACCAGCCAAGCCTGCAAAAGAAAAAGTAGCAGTTGAAACTGAACAAGCAGAACAGCCAGTTGCTGAAAAGCAAGTATCTTCAGAGCCAGTAAAAGCTGACGCTGAGCCTAAACAAGCTGAGCAAACTGAATCGGTAGTTGAATCATCAACTGATGAAGATCAAGCTCAACCTCGTACACGCTCTCGTCGTTCACCTCGCCACTTACGTGCCGCAGGTCAACGTCGCCGTCGCCCTGAGCATGATGAAAAGTCAAGTGATGACAAAGCTGATGCGCCAGCATTTATTCCAGTTGCCGATCAAGCTGCTGCTGAATATGAAGCTGAGCTAAAAGCAAAACAGGCTCAGGCTGAAACTGAAGAACCAGTAAAAGCTGAAGAGCAAGTTAAAACTGAAGAGCCAGCTAAAGCTGAAGAGCCAGTTAAAGCTGAAGAGCCAGTTAAAACTGAAGAACCAGTGCAAGCTGAAGAACCAGTGCAAGCTGAAGAGCCAGTGAAAGCTGAAGAGCCAGTGAAAGCTGAAGAGCCAGTGAAAACTGAAGAACCAGTAAAAGCTGAAGAACCAGTAAAAGCTGAAGAGCCAGCACAAGCTGAAGAGCCAGTTAAAGCTGAAGAGCCAGTTAAAGCTGAAGAGCCAGTACAAGCTGAAGAACCAGTTAAAGCTGAAGAACCAGTACAAGCTGAAGAACCAGTACAAGCTGAAGAGTCAGTACAAGCTGAAGAACCAGTACAAGCTGAAGAGCCAGTACAAGCTGAAGAACCAGTTAAAGCTGAAGAGCCAGTGAAAGCTGAGGAACCAGTGAAAGCTGAAGAGCCAGCACAAGCTGAAGAGCCAGTACAAGCTGAAGAACCAGTGAAAGCTGTAGAACCTGCTAAAAATGAAAAAACTGTTTTAGTAAAAGGTTCAGCAAGCGCTGCAATGGCAAAACCTACGCCAGTTGCAGATAGTGAGCCAGAGCCAACACCAGAGGCTATGGCGCATGACAAGCGTACAGCTATTCCAGATAGCGGACTTCGTGCAGGTTCAATTAAACCTGCTGGCAGAGCCCGTGCTGATATGGCAAAAACCTTAGCGGCTGATTAATTTAGTCGCTTAATAAAAAAGCCGCGTTCATAACGCGGCTTTTTTGTGTGTAATGCTTTTAAATAACAACCTGTTGAGTACCTAGGTGATTTGCATAGCCACCTACAAGAACCTTATAAACACCCTGCTCATCCGAATAAACACTGGCAGAAATATGTGAACTGCACCCCATTGCTCTGCCTTGTTCAAACATAAAACGGTTTTCTTGCTGTATAAATACATGTTTTGATAAATAGCATGCAAGCGCGCCACTGGCGCTACCGGTTGCTGACTCTTCGGGTATACCAACCAAAGGCGCAAAGTTACGACAACTTGCAGTCAGCTCACTTTGCTCTTCACACAATTCAAAGGCATGCACACCAATCACGTTATGCTGTTGGCAGAAGTCTCTAAGCGCTGCCTCATCAATAACAATTTGATCTAAGTAGCCATTCGGCACAGCGACTATAATATCTGGCAATCCTGTAGTTATTACATCAATTGGCAAGCCTGTTTCTGCTAGAGTCGTTTCATCAAGTCCTAATAAGCCTGCAATGTCGTCATAAGCAAAATTACCTAAGTATTTTGGCAAGGCTTGCTCCATGGTAACTTGACCGTCTTCGGCAATTGTTACGCCTAACAAGCCCGCTTTTGTTCGCTGAGTGTAATAACCAGGTTTTAATAACCCTTGTTCGAAGAGCGTAGCAAACACCGCTAGGGTTGCGTGGCCACAAAAATCAACTTCTTCCGTTGTCGTAAAAAATGACACAGCAAAGTCAACTTCATGATCTTGCGCCACAAATGCGGTTTCTGAAAAGCCAATTTCTTTTGCAATCGTCAGTTTTTCTGCGTTTGTGAGTTTATCTGAATTCAACACGACACCTGCTGGGTTGCCGCCTGTATTATTTGCATTAAACGAGTTAACTAAAAATGCAGTTATTGTCATTATTGTATGCCTTGGTTTAAATTAAATTCATAAAACAACATGCCATTTTCCTTAGATGCTTGCTCTTCAAAAGCCAATTTTTTTAGAAGTTTAATTGATGGTGTATTTGATTCATCAACACCAGCAATAAGCTTATGCCAGTGTGGCTGAGTATCAGCCAAGTTTATAAATCCCTGCAATAACTCAAATGCAAGACCCTGCCCCCAATATTGCTCAGCTAACAAATAACCAATATGAGCATCATGGTTTTCGGTATATATAAATAAAAGCCCAACAACTTCTTGATGTTCAGATTGCAGCATTAATAAGCGGCACTCGTTAAGCATGTTAGCCAACCACTTTTCAGCAGCAGCTATAGAATCTATCCCCTGAAAATAACCAGGTAAGTTTGCAACTACAGCAGGGGTTAATATCGTTGGTAAGGCAATCGTTAATTGATGATGCTCATCCATTGACGAGCTTGCGTCTATTTCAATCACATTTAATCTTTTTGTAGTGAAAGATAAATTCATTTTTCATCACCTAGTAAAAGCAATAACAAAGTGAATTATTACTTAGACCATTTATTTGAAACAACTAAGATTGCAACACTAACGCTTATTACAGCAAATAAAAGACCTATAAGCAGTTGCTGGTATGCAATGAAGATTGAAAACCCAATAGCAGCACCGATACAAAAAAATAGCCCAGTATTAGCTTTGTTACGTTTTATCATGGTCGCGTCCCTTATTTAGCCACTGCTTTATTCCTAGTACTCATTTTTTACATTACTTCTGCCCTGAATATCCATGTTGCTGCAAGGCAAAATTATTAAATGAAGTTACTTTTCTATGACCTCTAGTACATCGTATTCATATTTTGAAATTTTTATTGCATAGGCTTTACTGCGCCACTTACTTCTCGACTCAGCGGATACATTTGCATGATCTAGCGTTGTTTTAATCATAAGTAAGAATGAATCATCATGTTCTACAAAACTAACGTATTGCCAACCTTTGGATTTTGGTAATTCAAATAAGGCTGGAACTTCGTAAAGATCGCCTGTATTTACTGATATGAATAACCTAGCATTTGGGCAAGTTTGATATTCACCATCACATTCAGTCTGCGACTCCCAGCTTTGAATGACCCTAATTTGCGGGAAAGATTTATTCTTATAAAGCACTTCCATAGAAGAAAGTATAAAGCTAAGTTCAGTATTAGACAGCTTCTGAACCGATTTAGCCTGAAAGCTTGACGCAAGCATTAACAACACTAGAACCCTGTACTTCATATAATCAACCTTGTTATTCGGTATTCATTACTGTTTCGGTAAGTCAGGGTCGAGCTTCCCGCCTTCGTTGATATAAACGCTGTCCTTTATCAATTCAGACAAGTACCCTGCATAGCCTTTTAACTCAGGATCAGTCACCAATTTCAATGATGTTTCCAAATCGTCTAAGTAATCTACATTTTTATTTTGCTCTGCAAACTGTTTTGAGTAGTTAGTCGCCAGATAAAGATATTCAAGTCGTTTATATCCATCTAAATCTCCATTTAGGGCATGTTGAATATCTTTAAATGCTCTAGCTCGATAATTATTTGCCTTATCAAGGTTCCCTAAAGACTGCTGCCAACGAGCAAGGATTCTTAGTAACTTATTTTTAAAAAATTCATCTTTTTCGCGAAGTGCGTAAGTTTGCTCGAGCAAAGCTAACTTTTGCTCGAGAGTTGGCTTCGAAATGTGTTGAGACGCAAGAAATTCCGTTATTCTCTCAATTTCTGCAGGTTTAAGTTCGTCAAAGTCCCCAGTTAAAGCTATAAAACCCGATGTTTCGCAAAACCAAATGCCATTTCTATCCGTATGCGGCCAAAACACCTGATCATATTTTGATGGCCAACTGTAAATATAACCACCATAGCTTGCAGGCTCAGCAACCGCACATTTTGCACCCTTAACGATTGGGTCATCTACTTCTAACTCTCCCCACGTTGTTGAGTTAGCAAAAGATGATAAAACCAATAAAGCCACTGATAACTTTTTTTTCATAAAAACTCTCTTATAAATATCTTTAAAAATTAGATTTGTTGTTACATCTTCACGATATTCACTAGAACGTTTCAAAATCAGTTAAGGGGTTATAATTGTCATTTTAATTTTCAGCTGGTTGGGTTTATGGATGAATTACCACTTGCCAGCAGCCTCCCGAGGGCATGCATTTTTTATCTCTGTGACAAGTTTTCTTTGCTGAGCCGTCGGTTCACCTTCAACATTCGCTACCTCATCGACGAGATAACAAATTGAAGCTGCTTGCTCTTTTGTTACTTTATCTAAGCATCGCTCAATTACTTTGTGAGGTTTATTGTAAACGTCACTAGTATGCCCTAATAAATGCACACTTGAGCTTAATAAATCTGTAGCTTCTTTCATACTTAAATGAAATTCACTGTTAAAAAGAGCTAGAATTTTTTCTTTTTGTTATTTACTCATTTCTCCATCTATTTTGGCCACTGCAACCATATATAACGCAGCCACATCCATCGGTGAATCTAACTTAAATGCGGGATTTAAATCATGGTGTTTTCTGAACTTACGACGTCGGTGCCAGCTAAAAGGATTCAACCAACCAATATCTATTCCCCCTTCTTGAAGTTTATTCAGTAACACCAAAATGGTCACTACAATACCTAAAACACCTAATACAACATGCATAGTTTTTCCTTATTTTTATCGCAGTTAATTGTTATTTATTTTTTAAATTCTTCAGCTGTAAAATTGCTTTTAAATGTGAAAGCATGTGGTGTGTCGCCGTTTTCTCGCAGATACTGCAACCTCTCTAATGCCTCTTGAGGGGTTGGAATATGGTTATCTTCAATCCACCATAAAACATAACTATCTTCTGCTAAGCGGTGAAACCATTCACCTTTTCTGCGCATGAAATCTCTGTGGTGAGTACGAAACATAAAATTTTTGAGATCTTCAACGCTTTCCCACACAGACATATTGATTATCATATTCGGATCATCAAACATTTTAATATTTGTGGCATCACCAGATTCGTCTTTTAATCGCCATACAAAACCAGCACTGCTTTCAGCAACGCCATTTATTAAATCAAGATTATCAACAAAATCTTTTATTTCTGGCGCATCTAATGGATATTTAGCAAGAGCGATATTCAATTGAGCAAGTTTCATTTATGACTCTCCTTAGCCATCGGGGAAGTTTGTACCTTGAGTGTATTAAAACTAAGCGATACTGAAAGAAAAGAAAAGCACTTTTACGCCTTCCACTATTCGAATTTTTATATTAATCATGCTAAAAACCATCTGTAGATGTTTTACTAAATCAATGATGGCAAATGGAACTACTTTATCTAATCTCCGCCACCGCAATCACCGCCGCCGTCAGAACATGAACTGTCCGATGAACAAAAGCAAAGTAAATATTAGAAGTAAATTTTTACTTAAGCTTAGGTAAAGCGAGTTGAAATTCTAAAGCTGTAAATTCATTTCTAGTGTAAGGCCCAAAAACGAACTCATTATGTTCTGCATATTTATGATCGTTCACTTTATCAATATAAAAGTAAGAACAAATATTTTCAGGGCAAGCCAAAACCGAAATGTATTTATCGTTAGACGCAATCAATTTAGGTTCATCTATACGTCCAATGAATGCACCTTCACCAAGCGAGTAGCCTAACTTTTTTGAGTTATCACTAAAATAGACTTGATATGGAGGTTCTTCCCAAAGCGGTGAACAACCAAGAACAAACAGTGATATGAATAATATAAGTTTCTTTGTCATTAATATACGAGCTAATTTTTGTTGTTATTTAACCATTCAAAATACTTCTCTAAGAACAAATGAGCATCACCCAACAAAAGTTTATCATGTGCCATTAAAAGCTTCTTAGCGTGCCAACCTAGCATGGTATTAAGATGGCTTTTGATCCTTAATCTCTTGGCATATAAGTTTAAACTTTGCTTTTTTAAAGCGATTCATAAAAGAGTTTAAATAAATTAACTGACCGTATTCATCCATAGTTGATTCTCTGTGAGATACACCTAACCAATGCTGGTAAAAGTCATCAAAGTCAGAATAAGCAATTTCTTTTGAGGCCCCTTCTACTAACCAACAATGCTCTATATCTATTAAATCGAGATTAATTGTTTTGCTTAAACTCAGCCCGAGCATTGCAAGCAATAATTTGAGCTCTTCTAAATTATTCAGGCATACAGATTCTTGCAACTCAAACCGAGACTCTAAGTTATTTAACATATTAGTATCTAAACTATTTACCGCTACAAAACTATAGTGATGCAATGTTTCTTCCTTGTAGTAGATAGTGTTTTATAGTACCCAAAACTAAAAAACCCAGCAAGTGCTGGGCTAAAAACGGTTATCTATCGTCTTATCGCTTAAAACTTGAAGCTTAAACCCGATTAACTTTCGTCCTGCTCCATAAAGCGCTGAAGCTGGTCTTTAAGATTAGGTGGAATACCTTTGATCACTAGTGTATCGGTTGCTTCGTTATACATTACGCGTTCACCTAAGTGTTTACGTTCAAAGCTCACGCTAACACCGCCGCCCATGCCAGAGAACTTCACCATACTAGTGACTGTTTTCTTATCAACAGGGAACGACTCTTCTAAGTCATAACTTTGCTCTTGGCAGAAGCTTTCAAATGGGCTGTCGTCATTTTTCGATAAGGTTGCAGAAAGCTCTTTAACGTTGGCATCTTCACCTGTTGTTACGCAATCATTACAGTAATCAAATACTTGCTTGCGTAGCTCGTCTTTTTCTGACTTATCGTATTGTTGCTCAGATAAATAATCTTCTACAGCACTAAGCATAACTTGGCTTTGCTGTTTAGGATCAATGCCCTCTTCGCAGCCTAAAAAGTCTAAAAAGAAGTCAGCCACTTTACGACCTGCACGACCTTTAATAAACGACACATAGCGATTATCTTCTGGTTGAGTATCCCACGCAGTTAAATCGACACGTGCAGCTAGTTGCATACGCGAAATATCTAAGTGACGTGATGAAGCTAAATCAAGCTCAGAAGTAATTGAATAATGCTCTTTAATATTGATCATCGCGATTAACAAAAAGTCACTTGCAACATATTGATAATGGCAAAAAACTAAATAACCCGTTTCATTAAAGGCATACTTATTTAACTCTTCTTTTAGCACATTTGTTGCTTGCTCTGTCATGTGCCAAAAGCCAAGTTCGTCGTTACGGTAACTTTGCATAGCCGAAGCAACAATGCTGTTTTTCTCGCCGCTGAATGCACAGTAGCCTTTACCTGGCTTACCATTATATGCATGGTGTAGCTGCTCTATAAAAACGGCTACTTTATCGTTAACAACCATCTCATCATTGCGTAAATGAATATCTGTATCGTCATCTTTTTTGTCTACATAATGAACGACTAATTTTTTAACATCTATTGTCATCTTTGTTTTTCACGCCTCTGGTGTTAAAATACGGGAATATAACTCTTTTTATCGAACCAACTGATGCCTATCATATCAAAATATTCTAATGACCAAGTAGAACAAATCGTTGATCAGCTGATTGATGTACTAACAGAGCACAAAGCGCCTGTTGATTTAAGCCTTATGTGTTTAGGAAATTCTATCACGCATATTTTAAAAGAGCATGTACCATCAGAGAAAAGACAAGCTGTTGCCGACAACTTTGCCAAAGCATTAGCACAGTCGGTTAAATAAGATTTATGAATTTATCGCAACAAAGTCAGTTTTCTTCAAAAGTAAGTCAGCTTTTAAGTTGGGGCCATTGGTTCACCTTTGCAAACATAGGTTTAGTGCTATTTATTAGCTTAAGCTACTTAGTTGCAGACAGTGCACCGACAACCTTCATGGGCTATTTATACATGCTCGTGACTTGGTTAAGCCACACCAGCTTTATTACTTTTATTGCCTTTGTTTTAACGATATTTCCATTAAGCTTAGTGTTTCCATACCCTCGGCATATCCGAGGGATGGCAGCCATTATTGCAACCCTCGGCGCGTCATTCTTAACGCTTGATGCCTATGTATATTTTAACTTGGGTTATCACTTAAATACGTCTGCTCTACCTGAAATCGTTTCTTTGTTGTGGCACCGTTTAACAAGCTCACCGGCATTAACAACAATTCTTGCAGGCGGCATTGTGCTGCTAATTCTAGCGTTCCAATTATTAGTCAGTAACTACACCTGGCACCACCTAGCGCGCTTAAAGCAATATAAGTTCCCGCGCTATGCAACCAGCACTATTTTAGTGTGCTTTGCACTTAGCCACAGTATTCATATTTGGGCAGATGCCAATTTAAAATTTGATATCACTAAACAAGATAATGTATTGCCGTTGTCTTACCCTACAACAGCAAAAAGCTTGTTAGCTAAAAACGATTTGCTCGATTTAGAAAGCTACAAAGAAGCACACGATGTGAGGCTTGACCCACATAATATCGATTACTTAGCACCTACTCCACTTGCCGAGTGTAAAGCTGAGTCGAGTGCGACTATCGATATTTTAGTATTTGAGAATAATGCTGACCTAGAGCAATTTGTTGCCACTGAGCCTGCACTACGCAAGACAGACTTGTTCTTACAACCTGTAGAAACCGAAGATACGTTATTTAGTTTAGTTTACGGCCTGCCAGCATTTTACAAAGCCCCTATTCTAGACAAACAGCAACTGCCTGTGTGGCTTGCTGATAATCGCTCAATTCAAATTAATGGTTTTGAGCAATTCGAATTTATTAATAACGACGACCAAAACCCAGCGGTTCGCCTTGTACGCGCAGACGCTACAACACAAGCACGTGAATCTGCTAATGCCGTATTTGCCTTTAGTCTTGCACAGCAGAGCAATGGTATTGTTACAGCCTCTCGTTTATACAGCTCAGATAAAAAAGTTGTACAAACCGAAGGCCTTATTCAACCAAGTGATATTATCGCCACCAGCGTGGGGCATTACCTTGGTTGTAAAACACTCGCAAAACAAAGCATGTTGGGTAGCAACTTATACAAACGCCATGACGACACCGGTGTTAACTACTCGCAAAATGTATTTATCGCATTTAAAAAAGACAGAATTACCCTGATAGATTCAGACGGTAACTTTAAAAACATTTCAGCAGCACAAGGCTTTGCCATTGAACAAGGATTAGATATTCCATTCCTAGTGCAAAGCATTAAAAAGCTGAAACGATATACGCCCTAGCGCTTATTGATAAATCTTTATTTCGAGCTAGCTTTAGATATTAGACACCTTATTTGATTAGGAGACACGGACGTCATGAAAGCCATAATCATTTATCTAATATCACTTACACTACTTTGTTTTACCAACACCTCACTTGCTGCCACCACAGAATACTATAAATGTGTCACAGACAGAGGCACGGTATTTAGTGAGTTCCCCTGTGGTAGCCGTGCAACCAAGCACAAAATTCAAGTCACCGACCCAGACTTACAAGCTCCGCAAAACTTCGTTAAAGAGCTCAACGAGCTTGAGCGCCAGCAAATTATCAGAAACCTCGAAGCCGAAATTCGAAGCTATAAACACCGTTTAGATATCTTAAGCCGTGATCGAGACCGAGCTCAGTACCAGCAAGAACAGCGCTTAAACCGAATTTTGTCTGATAAAGAAGCTAAAAAAATTAATAAAGACATTAAAAAACAGCTAAAAGCAATTAACAAGCAATACGGGCGCGACGTAAAAAGCGTTAATAAAAAACTCGCAAAACTTGAGAAAAAACTAGCTCGCTATAATTAAATACACTTTACTATTGGGTTTGAAGAATAAATAACATATTCTTAACACCAATAGAGTTATTGCTCTATGTTGGTTTAAGTAAGGAGTTTATATGCAGCCACAACACATTGCAGAGTTAATTTTATCTGGGTTTCGCAATCACTATAAACTCTTTCAAGCAATTACTGCCAAAGCACCACTCGCGTTTGCAGATCGTGATTGGCAAAAAATAAATGAGATAAGCAAACTCAGAATTAGCCATTACGATGATCGGGTTAACGAAACCATTGCTAAGCTAAAGTCGCTTAATGAACAGCAAATTATTACCTTAGATCAAACCTGCTGGCTCGAAACCAAACAGCTCTATCAGCAATTTTTGCGCTTTCACCCTCAGGCAGAACTTGCCGAAACCTTTTACAACTCTGTTTTTTGTCGTTTATTTCATCGTCGTTATTTTAATAATGACTTTATCTTTGTAAAAGCGACGCTTGCGGATGCCCCAGCACTACCAATGGAAGTTGAATACCGCAGTTACCACCCTGTTGTTGATGGCTTAAGACCCACAATACGCAAAATTATTAATCAGTTTGATTTTAAAGCACCCTTTGTTGATTTAGAACGCGATATTCGCTTGCTGGTAAAAGCCTTTTATAAACAAGCGCCCGATACACATCACCAAGCATGGCAAATGCGCTTTGATATACTGCAAGCCCCGTTTTACCGTAATAAAGCGGCTTATATTGTTGGCCGTGTGGTATCAGAAAGTGGCGTACAGCCATTTATTATTGCGGTATTGCATCATGAAGACAAAGGGTTATACCTTGATGCCCTACTCACCAAATCATCACAAATGCGCGTTATTTTTGGTTTTGCCCGTGCTTATTTTATGGTTGAAACTCATGCGCCATCTGCGTTAGTACGCTTTTTAAATCAGCTTATGCCGAACAAAACACTGGCTGAGCTATACAATGCAATAGGCTTTCATAAACAAGGTAAGACCGAGTTTTACCGAGAGTTTTTAAGTCATTTAGATCATTCAAACGATCAGCTTGTAATTGCCCCTGGTACACCGGGTATGGTGATGATGGTATTTACTCTGCCGTCGTTTGGTTATGTGTTTAAAGTCATTAAAGATACCTTTGGAGAAAGCAAACCCTTTGGCCGCGATACCGTATTAAAACGCTATCAATTAGTAAAAAGCCATGACCGTGTTGGCCGCATGGCCGACACCATAGAGTATTCGAACGTCGTATTTCCACTAGCCCGATTTGATAGTAAATTACTTGCAGAGTTACATAAAACCATTGGTTCTTCGATGGTTATTGAAGGCGAATGGTTAATCATCAAGCATTTGTATATAGAAAGACGCATGACACCGTTAAATCTGTATCTTGAAAATGCCAGTGAACAACAAGCGTTTGAAGCAATAGAAGAATATGGCCAAGCTTTAAAAGAAATGATCGCAGTAAATATTTTTCCAGGCGACATGCTGTTGAAAAACTTTGGGGTGAGTAAACATAATCGCATTATTTTTTACGACTATGATGAAGTTCAGTACCTAACAGACATGAACTTTCGCGCCTTACCAAAAGCAAAGTCGTACGATGATTACTTAACCAATGAGCAAAGTTACTCTGTGGCACCGCAAGATGTGTTTCCAGAGCAATTATGTACCTTTGTGACAGCAAATCCGGTGTATAAGCAATATTTATTGAGTACACACCCAGAGCTTGAAGATCCAGCCTATTGGCGACAAGCACAATACAATTATAAGCAAGGTGTAGTTAGCCACATTTATCCATACCCTGCTGCACAACGATTTATCCATTATTGGTAAACACCAAGGACACACAATGAATATAAGTAAAATAGATTTAAACTTACTTGTTTACCTAGATACGTTACTAAGGGAGTGTAATGTCACTAAAGCTGCTAACCAGCTAAGCATTACCCAACCTGCCATGAGTAATGGCCTAAAAAGACTCCGTAATTTATTTAACGACCCTATTTTAGTGCGTACCAGCGAAGGTATGGTACCAACAGAGCGCGCAAAAGAATTACAACCGGTGATCCGCGGCATTTTAATGACCCTTGAAGAAACACTGGCACCAAACCGCGAATTTGAAGCATCACAAAGTAAACGTGTTTTTCGTATCATGGCCAGTGACTACGCAGCAAGTACCCTTGCCCCACGCTTATTAAGTAAATTACACGAAGAAGCGCCCGATACCACACTCGATATTTTGACCCCAAGTGATGTTACCTTCCACGATGTTGAAAACGGTAAAGTAGATATGGCTATCAACCGCTTTGAAAACTTACCGCAATCGTTTCACTATAAACAAATTTGGAAAGACAGCTTTTGTTGCCTAGTAAAAGCAGATAACCCAATTATCAAAGACTTCAGCCTCGACAGTTATTTAAAAGCGCGCCACATCTGGGTTAGTAAAACAGGCTTTGGTGTAGGTGTGGGTATGGACCCTAAAGATGTGCAAAAGCTAGGTTGGGTGGATGAGGCGCTCGCTCACTTTGGTAAACACCGTAATATTGCCACCTTTACCCGTAACTACCACGTTGCTATTCACTTAGCGAAAGAACAAAACTTGGTTGCAACGTTGCCTTCAAAAGCGGCGAATATCTATTTAGATGATCCGGGCCTTAAAATTCTTGAGCCGCCATTCCCTATTCCGCCATTTGAGCTAGATATGATTTGGAGCCCGCTATTACACCGTGATGCAAGCCATATTTGGTTACGCCAAAAGGTTGCAGAAGTAGCCGACGAGCTTAAGTAAGATTTTACCAACAAAATTGTAATTATTGCTGATAAGCAAGGTGTTAGCTTAGCTTATCAGCAGCATCTCTCCTATTAAAAACCAATAACCAACTGAAATAAAATAACTTTATATTTAAGTAATGAACTGGAATATGCTTTGCAAGTATCTAATTGCATTGTTTTTAATATTCAAAAAGAGGTCATTATGAATACTCATCAAGGACAAGACGTTCATCATATTGCAGATATCATCCAAGTTATGAATAGCGGTATCGATTTTTATGAAAAAGCACAGGAAAAAGTAACCGACCCAAGCATTATTGCCCTATTTCAACGCATGATAGATGCGCGTAAAGTAAGTGTTGAACGCTTACAACCTTATGCTATTAACGAAAATGGCGAGCGCGAAAATGGTTCTGATTTTGCTGTAGAAGCACGTAAAGCCTATACATCACTAATTACTAAACTAGGTGCCGACAAAAACGCCACCTATGTTAGCGAACTTGAAGAAGTTGAAGATAAAACACTAGCCGAAATCAAACATGCGCTTAAAAAACCACAACCCCATGATTGTGAAGCCGCGTTATCTAAAACCCTGCTGACAATTCAAAGTTGTCATGCTGAAATGAGTAAAATGAAAAAGCATTAAATTGTGAGAGTGCAAAGCCCAGTTAAGCTGGGCTTTTATTTGTTTAGATTTAGATAAGCGGTTCGTATCTTATCTGAGAATTTTACTATTAGTTTGGAGCTTCATCTTTGGCAGCTTATATTCGCCATTTATCATTACATCGTCAGGGCCATAGCATCGAAGTGTTACGAAGAAGGGACCATCAGGCGCAGGTAGCCAATTAGTGTACTTATCGCCTTTAGGTTGCTCATGCTGAACATAAACCGTAAGTGATCCATCATCGTTATAGCGGATACCATCAGTTCTGGGACCTAGTGAATATCTGTCGATCGGATTAGCGACGAGATAGCGACCGGGAAGATCGAATAATGTTACAGACCAAAAGAATTTCACGTTCGGCAAATCTTTCTTCTCGAAATGAATGACGTATTTGTGTTTTCCGTCTAAGGGCTGACCACTAGAATCCAAAGACCACTGGCTATAAAAAGCCTCTTCTACAGAATTGGCGTAAATTCCTGCAAATGCCCCAGCAGCTCGATAAAGATAGTTATTTTTCAATTGTTCCCGTGAGCCATACACTTCGCCAGAATTGGTGAGTGAAGGCATCACCTCTTCGATTTCTTTCAATCCTTGCTCGACGCCATCAGTCAATGCTTGTTGGATATCTCGCGGTAGACTTTTGATATCGAATGGCGCACCAGCTTTGATGCCGATCTTTTCGAATCTTTTTAGAAGTTCCTTTTCAGATGGGTGAGGCTGAGTAAACTGCAAGAGAAAGTTTAAATAAGCGATGAATTCACCTGACAATGCACGACTCTCATTCCATGCCGGCCACGCTATCTCTGCAGCGGGTACCGGCGGCTTTTGACCTGCGAATTCACTGAGAGGCTGCAACACATATTTGTGCTGGATAGCCAACATGTTTTCCACATCACTCTCACCTTTGAGCTCTGTGCGAGTGAGAGTTCCTATAAATTCACTCTCACTGCGAAATACTTTCTTAATAGATGCAGGAACCTCGCCGTTCCATTCAGGCCCTGCGAAGAGATAGCTCCCCTCTCCAAATCCAGTTGCTCGAGCGCCAGTATAGGCAAAATTATGTGTGTAAAGATCAAACCACTGCTGTGTGTAATAGCGTTCTCCAGACACTTCGGGCAAGCTCAACACCCACGGTTCCGCCCTCAAGTCGAGCCACGCCCAGGAATAAGGAGTGTCATTATTGGGCGCATTTATATCCTTATCTTCAGGGGTGTTTAGTCTAGTGTAATGACGATATCTTCCGAATCCGCCAATAAAACCCGGATCAAGTGGATCTTGGGTTTGCGCCACCATGGTCTTATACCCGTATAGCATGGGATAGGCGAAGATAAATGCCTCTTTAGCAATCTTATGAGCTTCTTCAGGTGAAGTAATTATCTGTTGCGACTTTACGCCCTGAGCATACAATCCTAGCAGAGTGATTGAGAACATAAACAGTAAGCTTTTGATATTTATATGTTTTAGAAGTTTCATTCCATTTCCCTTTCTATTTAATCGCTTCAATGCATCCTCCGTATCAGGGCAGAGAGCATACTCTAAGAATAGGTATTTTTTGACCACTTATCAACACTGTAATTGTCCCGTTTACGTGATACATGAAAGGGCAAACTATAACTATTAGAAATCAAACTCATCCTTTAGCTTATACAACAGTCAGGTTTTATTAACTCCTTTTAATCAAGCATGACAAATACCCTTAATAATTATTCAATTTAGTGAGTTAACCCCAAGAAACTTATTGCCCCGTTAAACGCTTCGAAAATGAAATTGCATAAGCTGTTGAGCGTAATTTAAGTACTTTGTCATCACTTGGCATAAAGCCTTTAGATAGTAGATTTGGGTCATAATTAGTAAGGTCGCAACCTGACTCACCTGTTGATTCTATGGTGAGCTTTCCTAAATTAATTGTTTTGCGATCCGCAGGCCAACGAACTGAAGGGTCAGTTAATGCATCACCGGGCTTGGCTAATTGTGCTTGAAAACGATAATGCACCTTCCCTTTTGCTAAATCTTCTTCAAGTCGCTTAGCCAGAAATGATTTAGGGAAGGTTTTCATTTGCTCTTCAGTTAGCACCTGCTCTGGCTCTTCTGGCACCATGATCCATCTAAAGGCATGTTTAGCGCCCTTTTCATCAACCATGTAAAAGGTATGCACACCAAAATAACGTGAAGACACATAAGATGCTGGCGGGTTATGGCTTTGCAGCCAATTAAATTGCCCTAAGGTACTCGGGTTTTGATCTCTGTATGCTTTTACTTTTGCAAAATCGATTTGCCCAGTTTTTTCGTCAGGTACTAAAGTACTTAGCAAGCCAAAAAACGCTTCTGGGCTGTTACCTGCAAATACAGGTGTAGTTAGCCCTGCAATATTGTGTACATCACCATTTTCTAGCACAAACTGCACCCCCATTCCGCGTGGAGAGCGTGATGTTTCGTCAGCATGAGGGTTCCCCCCGCCCATAGAAAAACGAATATTTGCTTTTGATGGCGCATTGAATAAAGGGCTAATTGAATACTGTTTTGCTGCTTGATTAGGTGTAAATGTGCCGACAGCGCACACCCCTTTGGCGTGACCTTTTCTGATACCGGGCTGCTTTCCTGAAAGCTTTTCAAATAAATTTATAAAATCTTGCCCGTTTACTGGTTGCTCAGCAAAACTTGCTGTTGGTAAAACAAGGCACATAGCACAAACTAAAGGCTTAATTTTTAGCATTTATCCATCCTTTAAACTTAGTTCCAACAAAAATGACCAGACTAACCTCAAAATCATTTCATCAAAGCTAATAAATATTTTTACCAACAAAAACGCTACAAACATTTAATAAACTTAGAATATTTATTTAACCACCGTTTTTTTAAAAGCTGCTAACTTTAAATTTAGGATCCGAAAAACTGCTGTGGCGCCCAGCATTTTAAAATAATCCGTGTTTTTAACACGACTATGGCTAGTCCACTTAATCGTAAATTTTGTGGGTTAGTCAAAAACAACAAGGACCTAATTATGGTGAAACAACATAAAAAAACCACTGCAAACGCTGATGTAGATATGACTCCTATGCTCGATATTGTGTTTATCTTGCTGATATTTTTTATCGTCACAACCTCGTTTGTTAAAGAGCGCGCTATTGAAGTGAATCGCCCTTTAGCAAAACCAAGTCTTGAAAACCCTAAAAAACAAGCGCAATTTACTATCACTGAAAACGACAGTATTTACTTTGCAAACCGGCTTATCACACCAGAGCAGATAATCGCTAACCTTGCGTTATTTGCCGCACAGTTTGAAATGACCAATGTGCAAGTAACAGCAAGTGAGCAAAGCAGCCACAAAACCTTAGTAACCTTGCTTGATAAAATAAAACAATATCAAGATGTGCCAATTTCTATAAGCACGTCTTTATAACTAAAAAAGGGCCTAACGGCCCTTTGCAAGTTAAATAATAAAGGAATCTAAAGGGAGTTTAGAACTTGTACTCTGCACCTACGTAGTAGTACGCACCGTTAAAGCCAAATGGTGCTGAACGACGTGAGTAAGTGAATACACCTGGGCTTGAAACAATTGTGTTGCCGCTAGCATCAACAATCGTACCCGAGCGTGAATTACCTATGGTGTTCTTATCTGGATAAACATCAAATAAGTTATTTGCACCAATGTTAAATGACAGGTTTTCGTTAAAGAAGTAGTTAACTTTAACATCAGTTAAGATTTCAGCACCGTATGTTTGACGACCACCATCTTCAACTGTGTATTCGCCGTAACGGTTTAGAGATAGATTTACAGTCCAATCTTCTAAACGGTAAAGCGCGCTTAAGTTAATGCGGTCTTCTGGTTGCCATTCTTCAATAATTGATGTTTCTTGAGCAGAAAACACATCTTCTACCGGAATAGTCTCAAGACCACTGCCTGATGGCGTAAATAAATCAACTACATCTGTTTTAGTGAAGTTAGCAGCAAAGGTGAAATCTAAAGTACCGCCAAGGCCTTCTGTGTTCCATGTAGCAACTAAATCAACACCTTCTGTTTCTGTGTCTGCACCATTTAAGAAGAACTGACCCGCACCTGCGCCTGAGCTTTCAAGTGCAGCATCTAGCGTATCTGATAAACCTTTACCTAAACGGTTAGAAATAACGATACGGTCGTCGATATCAATCGAGTAGTAGTCAATGGTTAAATTGATATTGTCGGTTACGTTATACACAATACCTAAACTACGATTTTGTGATTTCTCTTCTTTTAGCTTAGGAATACCAATTGATTGCGCTAAGGTACTGTCGTTTCTAAACGTACCTACTTGCTCAGCCACTAAGCTGCCATCATCACCTACAACAAACTGTGTACTTACGTTATTAAAGTAAAGTTGTTGCATAGAAGGTGCTCTAAAACCTGTGCTTAATGCACCACGCAAAGACACATCTTCAGTGACAGACCAGTTACCCGCTAACTTAAAGTTAACTGTGTCACCAAAGCCTTTGTAGTTATCGTAACGTACCGCACCTGAAATAATTACATCATCGATAACATAGGTTTCTGCATCCATATAGAATGAGATCACATCGCGCGATTCATCAACAGATGATGCCGGGTCTGAACCACCAAAACCTTGCGTACCGCTTGCAGCGTCAACACTACCTACCCCGCCATTTAAGCCAGAATAGATGCTCATGCCATCAACAGTGTCGTAATCACGATATGCGTATTCGCTACCTTCAAGAATGCGGAACTCATCGGTACGAAGCTCAGCACCTAGTGCTAATGAGAAGTTGTCGTAATCTTTGGTGTAATCAAGATTTAAAGTTTGCAGTGATAATTCAAGGCCATATGCATACGCTGAACGCGGGATAGTGGCACGAATTTCATCAGCCGTTAAACCTTGATCATAACGAAGGTAGTTAGCGTAAGAGCCATTGATAGTATCACTTGTTGTGTAATCAATGCTGTTTTCACCGTAGGTGTACGATAAATCAATGCTTGAGTCATTATCGAACGATTTTTTATAACCAAAGTTATAAGACACGTCATCAATGACAGTATTAATTTTCGGTAAGAAACCCATAGGAATGGTTGCATCACCATCTTGTAATACAGGGTTACCATTAGCATTTGCGTTATGACGGAAAAACGCTGCTGATTCATTTTCACGATTTGAATAAGTGATAAAGCCATATAGCTCACCACCAGCAAGCTCATAGCCAGTATTAACTGTTAGAGCGAATTGTTGTGAATCTGCATCACCAATTCTAAACGTATCTCGAGGTGCTGTTAGCTCACGAGGGTCGCCTGCCAATAGCGTACCATCATCAAGTTCAGTACAGCCGTAAAATTGACATGAGCCATGAAAGCCTGCACGGTTAGTAGGTGCACGGTCACGGTAGTTGATTGTGGTGTTTAAATAACCTTCGTCACCTAAAGCAAATCCTTTGTTGAAATCAACAGTTACAGTTTCGCCATCGCCTTCTGAATACTCACCGTAGTTGATAGCCGCTTTACCGCCCTCTTCAGCGTCTTTTAATACGATATTAATAACACCTGCAATGGCATCTGAACCATATTGCGCAGCAGCACCATCACGTAAAACTTCAATACGTTTGATTGCAGCAGCAGGAATAGCATTCATGTCGGTACCCGCCGTACCACGACCTACTGACGTATTAATGTGAATAAGGCTCGCTTGGTGGCGGCGTTTACCATTGATAAGAACTAAGGTTTGATCTGGCCCTAAGCCACGTAAGGTTGCAGGACGAAGTGCATCAGTACCATCACTGATAGACGAGCTTGAAAAGTTAAAAGACGGTGCAATAGCCTGAAGCATACGGCCTACTTCTGTTTGACCTGTATTCTCTAGTGCTTCGGCACTTAAAATATCAACCGGAACCGGTAAATCTTCAACCGAGCGTCCTGCTACACGGCTACCGACAACGGCAATTTTTTCGATGTTTTGTTCTGCTGATTGATCTTCTGCTAACGCTTGCGTATTGGCGGCAAGCAGTAATGGCACGACTGCAGCGCTGACCCCTGATACTTTGATCATGTTATTATCTATCCTATCTACTTGTTTGAGTTTTATACTCAGCAAGCCTTGTTGATCAACAACCGCATCGAGCTCAGTGCCTTCTAGCATCGCATTCAGTGCATCAAGTTTGGTGTAAAAACCAAACACAGATTGCGCTTGATATTGCTTTGCTAATTCGAAAGAAAAAATGACTGTTTGTTCGGTTTGCTTTGCAAATTCGATTAACGCCAAATCAGCTCGTTGCGCTTTGATGTCAAATTGCAGCATTTGTTTTTCAGCCGCTATTGCTACTTGGCCTGTTGTAAGGCCATAAATAACAAAAGATGCAGGTAACAACGGCAATTGCTTACTGCGCAATTTAAACAAACAAGTGAGGAAGATAAATCCGCTATGTAAATTTAACTTTTTTTTAATTAATTTTTTGTGACGAGAAGGTGGCGCACAATTAACATCATTATATTGGCGTATTCTCATAGACAGAACTAACCTTTTGCAGCGATAGTTAAGCTAACACGATGTTCACCTAAACGTTGATGTTCTACACCTAAGTTGGCCTGTAAAGAATCAAGCAAACCTTTAATGTCGCCTGTTTTAAACACGCCAGCCACTTTTAACGAGGCAAGTTCTGGATCATTTAATTCAAAACGTGTGGCAGTATAACGACTCACCTCTTGTAGAGCTTCGCCTAAAGACTCGCCATTAAAAATCAGCATTTCTTGTTGCCATGCCAAATCACGCTGAACGTCATCAACCGATAACTGTTTAATTGGCTCAGTTTTACTTTGTTTTATCAGTGCTTTCTCACCAGATACAACAACATTAGCGCGAAGCGCTTTAATATCTGCACTGTTATCTGAGGCATCTTTTAAACGATTAAAGTCGCTAGCATCAACCTGAGTACTCGGATCAGCAATCATCACCTTGCCTTCAGTCACCACTAGCTCTAAGTCTGAAGCAGTATTTCGCTGAACATTAAACACCGTACCAAGTGCAGTAAATGATTTATCACCAGCAATAACCGTAAACGGACGGCTGGGATCTTTGGCAACATTGAAGCGCCCTTCACCGCGGCTCAAAATCAACTGCCGGCGATCGCCTGAATAGGCAACTTCGAGTTTAGTATTGGTATTAAGCTGAACAATAGTGCTGTCTGGCAGCACAAATTCAGCTTGCTCACCCACTTTGGTTCGGTAAATTTTGCTAAATTTGGCGTAATCGTTTTCTTCACTTTGCCAATAGCTTGAATAGATAAGCATGATAGAACCAAGCAGCATTGCCACTAAAAAGCTGGCAGCGGTTGCCATACCAAACACTGCTGGTTGTTTTTGCGGTGCTTTATAAGGAAACAAACTACTTAACTCATTAAGTACACTCATTTCATCCCATAAGGTCGCAAGTTCAAACAATGCCTCTTGATGAGCCGCACTTTGGTGAGCCCACAAATGTAGTTGGCTTACTTCATCTTTAGATAGGCCACGATCAATGGCACTGATCCACTGACTCGCCTGCTCTTGAATCATGTCTTTTGATGAAAATAGATGGACATTACTCATTTGTTCACCTCTTTTGCAGTGAACTCTGTGGTAGGGGTAAATGCCTGTGGTTGTACGTCGTGTGATTTCATTGCTCGGTGAACATGTAATAAGCCTTTGGCTATATGTTTTTCAACAGTACTTTCGCTAAGACTCATTTTAGCTGCAATTTCCTTTTGGCTTAAGCCATAGACTTTTTTTAAGATAAAACATTTTTTAACCTGAGGGCTTAATTCGTTAGTCACTCGGCAAAAAAACAAAAAACGCTCTTTAGAAGTCACTTCATCTTCAAGTGCCATTGAACGCATGTGATGCTCAACCTGCTGTTGTTCATCTAACGATTCTTTGTATTTATTGTCCCATTTAGCAATATGATTTAGCGCCAAATGCTTAGCCGTTTTCAGCATGTAACTGTGAGTATATTCGATATTTTGCTTAAGATCAGCTTCATAACTTTTTATAAACGTCTCTTGCACAATATCTTCTACATCATCAGGGCTGACGATACGTGATACAAAGCGCCTAAGCTTGCTCGATATCTCGGTAAAAGCGGTGATAACCCCAGTTTGATCTGTCATCCTTAACTCACCTTTATTATATTTTTATTGCTTTAGGGTACGAGATTTCAGTTTAATTACAAGCCATTTGTTAAGTTTTTGTACCTTAGGTAAACAAAGATTTCATAAACTCATAAAAAACCTCTGTTTTGCGCGTCACTAGGCTGTTTTGTGGTTTTAAAAACCATACTGGCGCGTCAGCATCAACAAGGCTATTAGGGAGTATTTCGATTAACCGTCCTTCGGCTAAATCATCTTTAATTGCAATATATGATTTAATCGCTATGCCATGGCCTGCAATCGCCGCCTGTGTCATGTTATCTGAGTTAGATACAGTAAAACGCGTTCTCGCATTATAGTTAACTATTTGCCCACCTTCGTTAAATTTAAGCTGTCGCTGCCATGGCAAACACACCCAGTAATGGTCTTTAAGATCAGCCACCGACTTAGGTTGCCCATATTTTTTAATATAGCTCGGTGCTGCGCACAAAATACGAGAGTTACTAACAAGCTTACGAGAAAGAAGGTTTGAATCTGCCAACTGACCTACTCGAATAGCCACATCTTGGGCGTCATCAACAATATTCACAAATTGATCTGTAATCATAAAATCGAGTTTTAAGTCGGGAAATTGCTGTTCAAAGTGGCCAAGCTCTGGCATCACGAATTTTGAAAAAACCCAAGGCGGCATAGTGACTCGTAAAAGCCCTGTTACTGCTGAACCTCGTGCGCCAATTTGATGCTCTGCATCATATAAAGCCTCTAAAATGGCACCAGCTCGTTGATAAAACAACTCCCCTGCAGGCGATAAGCGTATTCGCCGACTATCACGAAACAACAATACAGTACTTAAGGCTTTTTCTAACTTACTTAAGCGATGACTTACCGTCGCAGGTGAGAGGCCCTGAGCTTTAGCGGCGGCAACTACACCTTGGTTTTCAACTATGGCAATAAAGGTTTCTAAATCACATAAACTGTACATGGCTTTGATTCAATATTTTCGAATTTAGGTTTCAGTTTTGTATTGTATATATAAAAATTTAAAACTCTATACTTGCTACAAATTGTAAAAAATGATTGGAGTATGTATGTCTTTAAAAACCCAAATCGACGCATTTGAAGTGCAAAAGAAAGCCAATGCCCCAGCTGATATCTTAAATTTGATGGATGTCACGACTGAAAAACTGATTGCAGAACAATTAAGTAAACATGCTTTAAAAGTCGGTGATAAGTTTCCAGCATTTGAATTACCCGACAGCAAGGGCAAACAAATCAGCTCGACTGAATTGCTAGCGAAAGGCCCGCTTGTACTGAGTTTTTACCGTGGTGGTTGGTGCCCGTATTGTAATTTAGAGCTTCGCGCGCTTAACAATATGCAACAAGCATTTGCTGATCAAAATGCACAGTTAGTTGCTGTTTCGCCGCAGTTACCTGATGAAACACTGTCTACCCAACAGCAAAACGAGCTGGCTTATACGGTGCTTTCTGATGTGTCTAACTCTTTGGCTAAAAAGTGTGGCTTGGTATTCACCTTAGATGAACGCTTAATCCCAGTTTACGATCAACTTGGTTTAGATATTCCAAAAGCCAATGGTGACGAAAGCTACGAATTACCACTACCAGCAACCTATGTTATTGATTGCCAAGGGGTGATCCAATTTGCATTTGCTCATGAAGATTACACATTAAGAGCAGAGCCTTTAGATGTTCTTAACGCTGTTAAGGCACTAAATCATGTTTAAAAAAGTATTTTTTAGTCTAGTTTTATTGGTAACCCTAACTTACTCGGGAGGCACAATGGCAGAGTCTCAACACCAAGCTAAACCAAAAGTAATTGTGTTTGATGTCAACGAAACCTTGCTTGATCTTGAACAAATGCAAAGCTCAGTCGCTGAAGCGCTTAATGGCAATACCCAGCTATTACCACTTTGGTTTTCGACCATGCTGCATCACTCCTTAGTGAGTACGGTGTCTAATGATTATCATGACTTCGGTGAAATTGGCGTTGCTGCACTAATGATGGTGGCAAGTAATAATCAAATTTCGTTAACTAAAGAGCAAGCAAATCAGGCGATTGTGCCACCACTTTTATCTTTACCTGCGCATAGCGATGTTAAACCAGCTTTGGCGCAATTAAAGCAAGACTATAAACTGGTCAGCTTTACAAATTCGTCAAATAACGGTGTAAAAGCGCAGTTTCAACATGCTGGCTTAACAGATTACTTTACTCGCCGTTACAGTGTTGAAGATATTAAAGTGTATAAACCCGATCTGCGCGCTTACAAGTGGTTGCTTGAACAATTAAATGTAGCGCCTCACGAAGCTTTAATGGTTGCTGCGCACGGCTGGGATGTAGCAGGCGCTAAAGAAGCGGGTATGCAAACAGCGTTTATCGCAAGGCCCGGTAAAGCGCTTTACCCACTGGCAAAGCAGCCAGATTACATTGTTAAAAACCTTGAAGAGTTAGCCTCTTTACTAACGAAAAAGTAAAAAACGATTTAAACCGTTATATCAACGCAAAGCGAAAATGCTTTGCGTTTTTTTGCGCCTAACAAAAAAGTAAACTACAGGGTGTACCTTTCTCTTTTTTGGGTATAAACTAAACGCTAAATGAATATGCATAGTGACGTCTTTATTGCTAATAGACTATTTTTTATGCATACCTACTTAACAATTGGACTGTGGAGTAAACATGCGTCTGCCTTTCGCACCTGCCAAATTATCATTATCTGCGTTGTTATTTGTTTCTGCTCCTTTGCTACTGCAAGGTTGTTCTGAAGCGCCACAGCAACAACAGGGTCAAATGCACCCCGCTGCTGTCGCGACTATGACAATGGAAACTCACGATGCCCCTTTTACGATTGAGCTGCCAGCGACGTTGTCTGGCTCAAAAGAAGTTGAAGTTCGTGCCCGTGTCACCGGTATTCTTGAATCACGCAACTTTGAAGAAGGTCAGCGTGTAGAGCAAGGCCAATCATTATTTACTATTGACCTTGAACCTTATCAACTTGCGGTTGATCGTGCGCAAGCTGCACTTGATGGTGCAAAAGCAGCGCTTGTTCAAGCTGATCGTGACGTTAAACGATTAGCTAAACTACGTGCCGAAAAGTCCGTTTCACAACGTGATTACGATAACGCTAGTTCAGCCAATGATATTGCTAAAACTGATTTAGCCGCTGCAAAAGTCGCATTAAAAGAAGCGCAACTAAACCTTGAATATGCGCAAGTGAAAGCCCCTGTCGCAGGTGTAATGGGACGTGAGTTTGTTTCTGAAGGAACCTATGTTTCTGGTCCAGATTTATTACTGACTCAAATGACTCAGTTTGACCCTATTCGTATTCGTTTTGGCTTATCTGAGCGTGAACAACTGCAAATGCGTCAAGATGTTAAAAATGGCTCGCTGACATTACCTGAGCAAGGCCACTGGAAAACACAAATTAAACTGCAAGATGGTTCGTTATACGGGCAAACCGGTGAAGTTAACTTCTCTGATGTGCGTATTAATCCAAACACAGGTACCAGTGAGTTTCAGGCAATTATTCCTAACCCTGATTTTCAACTTCGCCCGGGCCAATTCGTTCGTGTTGAGTTAAGTGGTGCAGTACGCAAAAACGCTTTCATCGTTCCGCAACGTGCAGTGCTTGATAACGGCACTGGTAAGTTTGTTTATGTAGTAAGTAAAAACGAGCAAGGTATGGATGTCGCTTCACCTGCCCCTGTTACTGTAGGTGAATGGATCAAAAAACCAGAAAACGAGCAATACCAAAACTTTTGGTTAATTCGCAGTGGTTTAAAAGAAGGCGACCAAGTTATTGTTGATGGCATGGCACGTATTTTCTTCCCGGGTATGCCAGTCAATGTTGGCAAACCTGCCGCTAACCCAAGCCACGCAGAATAAGCACAGGGAGTCTTATGTTTTCTCGTTACTTTATAGACAGACCCATTTTTGCGTTTGTTATCTCTATTGTTATTGTGCTTGCGGGACTTGCTGCGATGCGCAGCTTACCTGTGGCGCAATATCCTGAAATAGCACCACCGGTTGTTCAAGTAACCGCAGCCTACCCCGGTGCATCTGCCGATGTGCTTGAGCAAACGGTAGCGACACCGATTGAAAATGCCATTACCGGTGTTGAAGGCATGATGTATATGTCATCAACGTCAACCAGTGCAGGTTCAACCACCATCGAAGTTACTTTTGAAATTGGCACTGATGTTGACCAAGCAGCCGTTAACGTAAACAACCGTGTTAAGCAGGTTGAAGCGCGTTTACCTGAAGAAACACGCCGCCAAGGTGTGGTAGTTCAAAAAGGTTCTTCTAGCTTTTTACAAGTTCATGCCTTTTACTCACCAGATGGAACACGTTCGAGTTTATGGACATCAAACTATGTCACTATGAACGTGCTTGACCGTGTTAAACGTATTCCTGGCACCACCAGTGTACAAATTTTTGGTGCCAAAGATTACGCAATGCGTATTTGGTTGCGCCCTGATGTGATGAGCCAGTTAGGTGTCACTGTTGAAGAAATTGCAGGGGCAATTCGCGTACAAAACTCGCAATACGCAGCAGGTAAAATTGGTGCGACGCCTACTACACAATCTCCTCAAGAGCTGGTTTACAGTGTAACTGCACAAGGGCGTTTGTCTGAGCCTGAGCAATTTGAAAATATCATTATTCGTTCAAATACCGATGGCAGTAGCTTACGCTTAAAAGACGTAGCCCGCGTTGAGCTTGGCTCAAAAGACTATAACTTCAAAGGGACAATTAACGGTAAAGAAGCGGTACTGTTAGGTATCTTCTTGCAACCAGGAGCAAACGCTCTTGATGTAGCTGAAGAAGTAAACAGTGTTATTGAAGAAATGAAAAGCCAGTTCCCGACCGGCCTTGCTCATTTAACGTCATACGACACAACCCGCTTTGTTGAAGTATCAATCCGTGAAGTTGTAAAAACACTACTTGAAGCCATGGTATTGGTATTCTTAGTAGTGTATTTATTCTTACAAAACTGGCGCGCAACGCTTATTCCAACCCTTGCAGTGCCAGTATCACTACTGGGCACATTTGCCGGCATGTATATGCTGGGTTACTCAATTAACTCTCTCACCTTATTCGGTATGGTGCTGTCGATTGGTATTGTTGTTGATGATGCCATCGTGGTACTTGAAAACGTTGAGCGTATCATGCACGAAGAAGGCCTAGGTGCCAGAGACGCCGCCGTTAAAGCGATGGGCGAAGTAAGCGGCCCGGTGGTGGCAATTGTTTTAGTACTTTGTTCAGTGTTTGTGCCAATTGCGTTTTTAGGTGGCTTAACCGGTGAGCTATTCCGCCAGTTCGCTATTACTATTTCGATTGCAGTAAGTTTATCGGGTGTCGTTGCTTTAACGATGACGCCAGCCCTTTGTGTACTTATTTTAAAACAAGAACACAAGCAAACTGCCCGCTTCTTCTTGTGGTTTAACGACATGTTTACCAAGATCACCGGCCGTTATGTTGGTGCTGTTGGCTTTATGGTGCGCCGTGGTCTGTTAGGGCTGATCTTAATGACAGGTATGATTGCCGCAACGATTGGCCTTTGGCAAAACACCCCTGGTTCACTTGTGCCAGATGAAGACCAAGGTTATTACATCTCTGCAATCTTCTTACCTGACGGTTCATCACTTGAACGCACAGAGCAAGTCACACAACAGGTTGTTGAGGCCGTACAATCAAACCCAGCGAACGAAAACGTGGTGGCGTTTACCGGTTTTGACTTTATTGGCGGTGGTTACAAAAACAGCGCTGCAACCTTATTCGTGACTCAAAAGCATTGGGATGAGCGTGAAGTTGATACCAAGGCACTGGTGCAAGAGCTATTCATGAAAACAGCAGGTATTAAAGAGGCGCTCGTTCTTGCCTTTAATCCTCCGGCTATTTTTGGTTTAGGTAACACAGGTGGCTTTGAATTTTACATTCAAAACAAAGGTGATAGCGACCCAGACAAACTTCAACATGCAATGCAGTTGATGACAGCTGAAGCACAAAAGAGTCCTATCATCAGTGGTCTGCAAACACTTTGGCGCCCTGATGCACCACAGCTACGTGTTGATGTTGACCGTGAACAAGCACGTGCAATGGGTGTCGAAATTGATGATGCGTTCACTGCTCTTGCAGGTAACTTAGGGACTTATTACGTTAACGACTTCAATAAATTTGGTCGCGCATGGCAAGTACTAATGTCTGCAGACGCTGAATTTAGAATGAAGCCTGATGACATTGGCCGTATCTATGTTAAAAACAACCAAGGTACTATGGTGCCGCTTTCAGCCTTTACCACTATCGAGTATAGCCGTGGCCCAGAAAACCTAAATCGTTATAACAACTTACCTGCTGTTAAACTGATGGGTAATGCAGCGCCGGGTTACAGCTCAGGTCAAGCTATTGCTGAAGTTGAACGTATTGCACAAGCAGTATTACCACCTAATATGACCTACGAGTGGACAGGCTCTGCATTCCAAGAGAAACGCAGTTCAGGCACCACAGGAATTGCCTTAGGCCTTGCTGTGATCATGGTATTTTTGATTCTAGCAGCGCTATATGAGCGTTGGTCACTACCACTGTCTGTGATGCTTGCCCTGCCATTTGGTACCTTTGGTGCGCTTATAGCAGTTTGGGTTGTTGGCATGACAAACGATGTGTACTTCCAAATTGGTCTAGTAACACTACTTGGTCTTGCCAGTAAGAACGCGATTCTTATTGTTGAATACGCCTTGATGAAACATCAACAAGGCTGGAGCGCAAGTACGGCTGCTCTTGAGGCTGCACGTTTACGTTTTCGACCAATCATTATGACTTCGCTTGCTTTCATTTTAGGCGTTGTGCCTTTAGTACTTAGCTCTGGCGCAGGTGCAGGTGCCCGCCACAGCGTTGGTACCGGTGTAATGGGCGGTATGATGGCAGCGACATTCCTTGCAGTATTCTTTGTGCCGCTGTTCTTTTATTGGTTAACGGCGCGAAAATTAACTGAAAAACGATCAAGACAAGAGCTTGCTGATGAGATAGCAGAACATCATCAACAAGAACATGTTAAAACCCAAGAGGGTAACCTGTAAAAAATGAAGGGCAAACAATGAGTTTGCCCTTTTTTTTGATTATTTGATTACTAGCAATTTACTGCTTCGAACGCTAGTATTAAGGAAAGATGTGTGGAGTACAGCATGAATAATCAAAAATTAGCCGAATTTGAACAGTTTTTTCAAATCAACGAGAGCAACCGTGTCAATTTATATGCGGTTGAACCTAGTGCTGTGCCAAAAACCAATGCTGAGCTCGAAGCGGATATCCCTGCCCTATTTAAACTTGCCAACGAAGTAAACGAACTTGAGCAAACAAGCTTACGACCACTGCGTAATCTGGGTGATGTTGCACAAGAACTCGCGGCCTTTTTACAGGCACAATCTCGTAAAATTGATTTAATCATGAGTCACATCTTAGCCTCAGAGCAGCCTGACGATAACGCAAACTATTGCGATAGTTATGGCGGTGGTGGTGTAAAACTTACCTCAGCTGATGTGTATGAATTAGGGCAAACATTTCGTACTAAGTTGTTCTTGCAGCACGAAGCATCTGCCATTTATTGCTATACCGAATTAGTCGCCATTGAAAAATGCGATGATGATAAATACCAATACACATTATTGTTTACTGCCATTCGCGATGCTGACCAAGATTTAGTCGTAAGAGCAGCCCTGCACGCACAAACACGCCAACTTAAAAAACGTCAGCAAGAAAACAATCAGCAAGACAGTTAAAAATCACGCTTTATCGCGCACAAAAAGCTGACATCTATGGCTAAAATGCTAAACTAGCCCCACCTTAGTTTGTTTAATACCTTCATGAAATTTAGACTTTTACCTGAATGGGCTGAGCAAGATGCCGTTATGCTCACTTGGCCTCATCAAGACACAGATTGGGCTGCAAATTTAACCGCTGTTGAGCCTGTGTATGTAGCACTTTGCCAAGCAATAAGCCAACAACAAGATGTTGTGATTGTGGCCCATGATAATGCTCTCAAAGCACATATTGCAGCTTTACTTGCAAATGCAGAGGTTGATGCTAATCGCATTCACTTTGTGGTTACACCGTGTAACGATACCTGGGCACGTGACCATGGCCCATTGACCTGTGCAAATATTGATGACGCAACTCAATTAAAAGTAATGGATTTTATTTTTAATGGTTGGGGCAATAAGTTTGCAAGTGATCTTGATAACCAAATTAATCAAGTACTTGTAAAGCAAGTCGCATGTCCTAAAAATGGTTATCAGCAAAGTGAACTGGTTCTTGAAGGCGGTGGCGTCGAGATCAATGAACACGGCGTGCTACTCACAACCAGCGAGTGCTTATTAAACCCAAATCGTAACCCAGAACTCACAAAAGCAGATATAGAACAAACGCTGGTCGAGCAACTGGGTGCTACGTCGTTTCTTTGGGTTGATCACGGTTATCTTGCAGGTGATGATACCGACAGCCATATTGATACGCTGGTACGTTTTGCACCAAACAACACCCTTGTTTATGTTAAGTGCGACGATAAAAATGATGAGCACTTTGCAGCCCTTGATGCAATGGAAAAGCAACTGCAATCATTTAAAACAGCAGAGGGTGAAAACTACACGCTGATTGCCTTACCTTGGCCAAAAGCTGTGTTCGATGAAGATGGCGACAGATTACCTGCCACATACGCTAATTATTTAATTATCAATAAAACCGTTTTAGTACCAATTTATGGTGATGAAAACGATCAACTGGCGCTTGGTCAGGTTGCCAAAGCATACCTAGATCACACTGTGGTGGGTATTAATTGTGTGCCAATTATTCACCAATTTGGCAGCTTACACTGTATTACAATGCAATTACCGCGCGGCTTTTTAGCAGGAACAAACAATGACTAAACCAACGCATTTAAAGGTTGCTCTTGTTCAGCAATCAAACACCGATAATGCTCAAGACAATATGGCAAAATCAATTGCCGGTATTCGTGATGCAGCAAGCCAAGGCGCTAAGCTTATTGTTCTTCAAGAGCTACACCGTAGCTTGTATTTTTGCCAAACCGAAGATGTAGACGTTTTTGATTTAGCAGAAACAATCCCGGGTCCAAGCACAGACACCTTAGGTGCACTTGCCAAAGAACTTAATGTGGTGATCGTGTCATCATTATTCGAAAAGCGTGCTACAGGACTTTATCACAATACTGCTGTGGTGCTTGAAACTGACGGCAGCATTGCCGGTAAATACCGTAAAATGCATATTCCTGATGACCCAGGCTTTTACGAGAAGTTTTATTTTACACCGGGTGATTTAGGTTTTGAGCCTATTCAAACCTCTGTTGGTAAACTAGGCGTATTAGTGTGTTGGGATCAATGGTTCCCAGAGGCTGCACGCTTAATGGCAATGGCCGGTGCTGAAATTTTAATTTACCCAACAGCCATTGGCTGGGACCCGCGTGATGAAAAAGACGAGCAAACACGTCAAAAAGACGCCTGGGTTATTTCACAACGTGCTCATGCAGTTGCCAACGGCGTGCCTGTGATCAGTTGTAACCGTGTTGGCCACGAAAGTGATCCAAGCGCTCAAAGTAAAGGTATTCAGTTCTGGGGTAACTCGTTTATCGCAGGCCCTCAAGGTGAAATCTTAGCCGAAGCGAACAACAGCGATGAGCAATTATTAGTTGTTGAATTAGACCAAGCGCGTAGTGAAAACATACGTCGAATTTGGCCTTACCTTCGTGATCGTCGCATCGATCACTATCAGGACTTAACCAAGATTTATCGAGACTAAGCAGTAAAAACAGTTTAAAGGAGTAGTAAATGGCGTTTGCGCAATGGGCAGCATTGCCTTGGGTAAAATCTGAAAAAGATAAAATTCAATGGGGACAACTTACCGGTAGCGGGCTTAGCATCGCTATCGCAGAAGGTGTAAAGCAACACAACGAGCTGGTTGTGATTGTCACCCCAGATACACCAAGCGCCCTACGCCTTGAAACTGAACTCGAATTTCTGTTGCCTGAAAACCCAGTCATGGTCTTCCCTGACTGGGAAACACTCCCTTACGATCATTTTTCGCCACATCAAGATATTATTTCAGCGCGCTTAGCCACGTTAAATACCTTAAAAAAAGAACAACAAAGCGTATTAATCGTGCCAGTTTCGACCTTGATGCTGCGTACTGCCCCTGCTTCGTTTATTTATGGTTCAACCCTTAACTTTAAAGTGGGCGATACCTTAGATACACACACACTACGTGAAAACTTAGAACAAGCAGGCTATTTACACGTACAACAAGTGATGGAGCATGGTGAATACGCGATTCGCGGCTCTATCGTTGACTTATACCCTATGGGTAGCCCGCACCCATTTCGTTTAGACTTTTTTGATGATGAGCTAGACAGCATTCGTTTATTTGATGTTGAAAGCCAACGCTCTGATGAAAAAGTCGACAAAATTGAGTTACTGCCAGCTCACGAGTTTCCAACTAACGACTCAGACATCGAGCGTTTTCGTATCAATTATCGTGAACAATTTGGCGCAAGCTCTGAGCAAGACTCAATTTATATGCAGGTGACTAAAGGAACTTGGCCTGCAGGTATCGAATATTATATGCCGCTGTTTTTTGATGAATTGGCAACTATCTTCGATTACTTACCAAGCAATACAACGTTTATGCATTTTGGCGATATTGAGCATGCTGCTGATCAGTTTTGGCATGATGTGAATGTACGCTATGAAAACCGTCGTGTTGATCCGCTCAGACCTTTACTTGAACCTGTAAAGCTGTATCAAAGCGTTAATGAACTATTTGGTGAGTTTGGTAAATATGCACGTATTCGCTTATCACAAGCAAAATTAGGCACCAAAGCGGGTCACACCAACCTTGCTAGTAAAGAGCTGCCAAATGTTCGTATTGATCATAAGTTACATGAACCTTACCAAGGTTTAATTGACTATGTTGCCAGTGAGAAAAAACAAAAAGGCCGCGTGCTGCTCTCGGTTGAATCGGATGGCCGCCGCGAATCATTACTCACCTTATTAAAGCCAAGTGGTTTAAAGCTTAAAGAATTTGAATCGTTTAGCGATTTTACCAATAGTTCGAGTGATGTTGGCCTAATTGTTTCGCCACTTGAGCAAAGTGTGGTGTTAGACGGTAAGCCGCGTTTAACTATTATCACAGAGCAAGAATTACTAGGCATTAAGGTCTCGCAACGTCGACGCCGTAAACACAAATACGAAGCCAGCCAAGATGCACTTATTCGTAACCTTGCTGAACTACGTGAAGGTCAACCTATTGTGCACCTTGATCATGGTGTAGGACGCTATCAAGGCCTTGAAACCATTGATGCTGCCGGTGTGATCACTGAGTTTGTTACGATCATCTACGCCAACGAGGCAAAGCTTTACGTGCCCGTTTCTGCGTTACATATGCTGAGCCGCTATTCAGGTGGTGAAGAAGCCTCTGCCCCGCTCCATAAATTAGGCTCCGATGCGTGGGAAAAAGCAAAAAAACGTGCCGCTGAAAAAGTGCGTGATGTGGCTGCTGAACTCTTAGATATTTACGCTAAACGCCAAGCAAAGCCTGGCAATAAATTTGAGCTTGATGGCAGTGCTTATCGTCAGTTTAGCGACAGCTTCCCATTTGAAGAAACTGACGATCAACGCAACGCCATTGAGTCTGTGCTCGGTGATATGCAAAGTAAGCAAGCGATGGATCGTTTAGTATGTGGTGACGTTGGCTTTGGTAAAACCGAAGTTGCAATGCGCGCAGCCTTTGTGGCCGTGAATGATAACAAGCAAGTTGCGGTACTTGTACCAACCACACTACTTGCACAGCAACATTATGAAAACTTTAAAGACCGCTTTGCCGATTTACCAATTGAGGTGGGTGTTTTATCGCGCTTTAACTCAACCAAAGAGCAAAAAGACACCCTAGATAAAATGGCTGAGGGTAAATTAGATATCGTAATTGGTACTCACAAGCTTATTCAACAAGATATTCAATTTAAAGATTTGGGCTTATTGATTGTTGACGAAGAGCACCGTTTTGGGGTGCGTCAAAAAGAAAAAATTAAAGCATTACGTGCAGATGTCGATATTTTAACGCTCACAGCGACCCCTATCCCACGTACATTAAACATGGCAATGAGTGGTATGCGTGACTTATCAATCATAGCTACACCGCCTGCGAAACGTTTAGCGGTTAAAACCTTTGTAAGACAAAGAGATGCTGAACTTATTCGCGAAGCAATTCTGCGTGAGATTAAACGCGGTGGTCAGGTGTATTTCTTACACAATAATGTTGAAACCATAGACCGAGTTGCTGAAGAAATTAGCGAATGGGTGCCTGAAGCCAGCGTAACAACCGCACATGGTCAAATGCGAGAACGCGAGCTTGAACAAATCATGAGTGATTTTTATCACCAAAAATATAACGTGATTGTGTGTACCACTATTATCGAAACCGGTATCGATGTACCCACTGCCAACACCATTATTATGGATAGAGCAGATAAACTCGGTCTGGCACAACTGCATCAGTTACGTGGTCGTGTTGGCCGTAGCCATCACCAAGCGTATGCATACCTACTCACTGGTAACCCTAAATCACTGAGTAAAGATGCGGTTAAACGATTAGAAGCGATAGAGTCACTTGAAGACTTGGGTGCAGGTTTTGCGCTTGCAACTCATGATTTAGAAATTCGTGGTGCTGGTGAACTGCTTGGTGATGATCAATCAGGTCAAATGCAAACCATTGGCTTTAGTTTGTATATGGAAATGCTTGAGCAAGCGGTTAACTCCCTCAAAGAAGGTAAAGAGCCAACCCTTGAGAACTTATTAGGTCAGCAAACTGAGGTTGACTTAAAGCTGCCAGCGTTATTGCCTGATGATTATATTCATGATGTAAATGCTCGTTTAGGTATCTATAAACGCATTGCAAGCTGTGCTAACCTCAATGATATGGACGAGTTACAGGTAGAGCTGATTGACCGTTTTGGTCTACTACCTGACGCCACAAAAAACTTATTCAGTTTGCAACATTTAAAACTGCAAGCAAGTAATATTGGCATTAAGAAGATTGAAGCAAACCCGAAAGGCGGTTATTTTGAGTTTAGCCAGCATACAAAGGTTAACCCTAGCTTCATTATAGGTTTGATACAAAGTGCACCGCAGGTGTATAAAATGGATGGCGCAAACAAACTGCGCTTTGCAATTAGCGAAGCTAACGCTCGCGAACGCTTAAAAATGGTCACTGCAATGATTGCAGATTTCGAAAAAAAGGTTAGCCATTAATGTTGTTTAGAAATAGTTTACTACTGCTTTGTTGCTTATTTACAAGCTCGTCATTTGCAGCACGTTGGTTCGAAATAGAAGTTCTTATTTATAAACAGCGCCCGGCTCCTTATTTACAGGAAGATTTCAGTTTAAAACACGATGAAATCAAGGATAAGCGTAGCAAAGATTTATTATCTCCTGCATACACAGAGCAAGCAAAACAGGCTTGTATTGAAGGCGATAGCCGCTTTCGCTCAGATTCGTTCACTGATTCTTTAGTCAATACCAACCCTCACTCAAACGTATGTGATGACAGTGTTGATTTTTTAGCAAGCTATAATCAACTGCCTGTGACACCCGTTGTTGAGCCCCGTGAAGACACTGACGAAATTTATTTAATGGCGCCAGAACAATTACAGTTTGTTGAGCAAAAAAATCAGCTTGATAGAAAAGGCTTAACCCCTATTTTGCACACCGGCTGGCGTTTTCCTGAAATGAGTGAAAGAAGAGCACCGAGTATCCGCCTCTTTGCCGGCGAGCACTTAGCAAAACACGCAAGTCCTGTAGAAGAAAACAACGATTTTATTAGTTTAGTCGGCCCTACTGAGCGCTACATTCCCGATCAGCTGCAAAATGTGCCTGAGTGGGAATTAGACGGTTTAATGAAGATTTATGTTCGTCACTACCTGTTTATAAATGCAGATTTTGATATTAGTCAGCGCTTAGAAACTGGTGATTACGAAAAAGCACGTTTTTCACAATTCAAACGTGTGATCAGTAACGAGATACATTATTTTGATCACCCACGTATGGGGATGATCGTGCAAATAAGACGCTACAACCATTAATGGATACAATTATGAAAAAATATATGGCAATTGCAGCTGCGGCTGCGGCACTTACTTTAGCTGGTTGCTCAAAAGTAAATTTAGAGAACTACGAAAAAATTGAAATTGGTATGGATAAAACTGAGGTTGAAGCTATTTTAGGTTCAGCTGATAAGTGTGAAGAAAAGACACTACACACTAACTGTATCTGGGGTAACAAAGATAAAAATATCGAAATTACCTTAGTATCAGACAAAGTGTCGCTTTACAGCAAAACAGGTTTAGACGCTAAATAAACCGAAATGGGTGGCCAAGGCCACCCTTTCATCTTTCATCTTTCATCTTTCATCTTTCATCTTTCAAAATGTCAGTTTGCGAGTAAATACGCTCAATATTGACAATTTTGCTGCGATTTAACGTAATCTTGTAGCGCTGATACAAAGTTTCATCTTCGCTTTGTGTAAACACTAATACCACATTTAACTGATAACGCCTCTCTACGGCTTTCTTAGAGATTTTATTGCTATCTAGATGATAGAGCTTACCTTCACCCCGCTTTAAATAGCGAGCAAACGGTGCCAAGCTAAATTGCATGGTTTGTTGCAAGGTATCGTAGCCAGGTAAAAACTCTTTAGCGTTAACTTGTGTTTCGCTTGCAAAATGCAGCCACTGAGCAGCCTGTTTATTTTGATGGCGGCGCTTTGAAAAAATTCTTCTTACCGCTTTAGGCAGGCGTTTAAAACTGGTGTATTCAAGCCAAATGTATTGGCTGGCAATTTTGTCTTTGGTTATGCTGTTTTTAAATTGAAAGCGCCATTTAGGTCGCCCTCGTACGATAGCTCGCCAGATCACCCGTGTTATGTCTTCTTTAAATATTTCACGAAGACCATAAATAACACCCAAGATCAAAATCAACGTCGCTGTTACTTCGGTAAAGTTTGAGCGAGCATTTAACACAACCAACATCACAAAGGCCATGATCACAGCGGTCACCGTGCCCTTTACCATACGTTTTAAATAACTGTTTAAGTGACGCGTGCTACGTGTAAGCACCACTCCATGCTCAATCAAACGTTGTAATAGGCGCATTTTGTTGGTGATACGGTTGGCATCTTCAAGTGTTGATTGCGAATTATATTCTTGCTCTTCACGGTAACTGTTTTCAGCTTTACAAAACTCTAATAGCTCACTGCGCTCTTTTGCAAAATCACTACTGCGCGGCCCTTCATCCAGTAGTTTCAAAAATGACTGCTCTACATGCCAGCTTAAGTAGTTATCAGCGTTTTTATAAAATGGCAGTAGCTTTTCATCATCTGGGGTGTAGCGTCTTAGTTTTTTCAACAAGCCTTTGGTTTGCTCGCACAACTCAATGGCTGCAGGGTAAAACTCATCGGCTTCTTGGTGTTTTAGGGTGTCTTTAATATCGGCATTCAGCGCGAGTCGAACTTGATAACAATATAAGTTTAAGTTTTGCCGATAATCTTGCTGTTCACCTTTGTTTTTACTAACAAAGCGGCTTCTAACTAAGGGTAAGTGAATGTTGTTAGCGTTATACGCAAGGTGCGATTTAAAGTTATTATTAAAGAATGATTCTTCGCTCAGTGTTTGTGGGTTAACACTCATTTCATTCGGAATGGAGAAATACAGGTCGAGTCGTTGCTCTGTGCGTGGTTTAAGCTCAGGCTCAATAATAAAAGATAAGTTTTCGTCTTGTTTAAGCAATATCACCTCGTTTGTTAAAAGTACCTCTATAGTTTACGCGTTGATAGGCTTTCAGACAATAAAAAAGGCCCAGTAAAAACTGGGCCTTAGTAATCATTTCAAACTAGATTAGAACTTGATGTTCATACCAGCGAAGAAACGACGACCTAGTACATCGTATGTGTACGGGTCAGTGTTTGAGTCATTGTTACCTGAGTAGTAAGGTGCTTGCTTATCGAATAAGTTGTTAACACCTGCAGAGAATGACACTGTGTCGTTCAGGATGTATGAACCGCTGATGTCGTGGTATACAACAGTACCAACGCTTGGTACTAGACACTCGCTGTCGTCAGCAAGACATGCGTAGCTGTCTAGACCGTCGATCATACGTGCTTGGTATTGTGCATCCCAGTTGTCGCCAGACGCGTTAAGAGTGAAGTTAGACTTAACTTTCGCGTAGCTACCGATACCTGAAGTTACAAGACCTGTGTAATCGATTGTGCTTGTGCCTGAATCAACGATGTACTCATCAAGGATTGTTACATCAAGACCTGTGCGCCAGTTAAGACCTGCAGCTTCAAATGCATACTTGAAGTTTACGTCGTAACCTTTAGTAGATTCATTACCAATGTTTTGTAATTGGTTGTTGAAGCTAATGCGACCAGTGCTTTGGTTGAAGTTGATTGCAGAAGACTGACATAGAGCAGTATCTTGGTTCTTGTATGCACCAGTAGAAGCATCAAGACAGTTTTCAACGATGTACTGGTTGTTTACGCTTGAAATTGAGTTTTCAATTTCGATTTCGTAGTAGTCAACAGTCATTGAGAAACCGTCGAACCATTCTGGAGCGTATACGAAACCAGCAGTTACTGTATCAGCAAGCTCTGGCGTTAATTGATCGTTACCACCAACAGTTACTTCAGCTTGGTCTTGTGCACCAGGGAAGTTAACTTGTTCGAATGAAGGTGATTTACCTTGGTAAAGCTCAGATACTGTAGGAGCACGGAATGCAGTTGAACGAACAGCACGTAGCATTAGTTCGTCGTTTACACGCCAAGTTAGACCTAATTTCCAAGTTTCATCTGAACCAAATGTGCTGTAATCGAATGCACGAACAGCAGCGCTTAAGTCAACCATTTGAGCAAATGGTGCGTCAGCTAGAAGTGGAACAGCGAATTCAACGTAAGCTTCGTTTACGTCAAAACGACCACCAGTTGGTTCAACACGTGGGTCATTTGCAAGACCTTGTGAAGTTAGTGAATCTGGAACGTACCATGCTTTTTCTTCACGACGCTCGATACCAGCAGCGAAACCAACATAACCAGCAGGAAGTTCCATTACTTCACCGTTAAGGCCAGCAGAAAGAACTAATAATTGGCTACCACCTGAGTTGTTTTCAGTGTAGTTGTACTGTGCAAGGTTGCTACCTGACCAATCAGCTTGGTTAAGTGGGTTGAAAGTACCCTCTTCGATTGCGTCTTGGATTGAACCCATGTTAAGTAGGTTAGTTGCGCGGTCAACTGAGTCGTTACGACCGAATACTACTGAAGTATCCCAGCCCCAACCGTTGTCAAATGCACCGTCAAGACCGATTACTGCACGTACAGTGTCAACAACTTGCTCATAGCCACGAGGACCTACGTCAGTCATACGACGACCGTAAGAGATGTCTTCACCGTCAGCTACGCCGTGAGAAAGAAGTGAGTCACCCATTGTGTCCGCATCGTAAGTGAAGTCAAACCATACTGGCTGTGGAGCCATTTGTTGAGTTGACCAACGCTTAGAGTAAGTGAACTCAGAAACTAAACGCGTTTCATCAGTTACGTCAAAATGGCCGATACCTGTTAGGTTTAAACGACGCATTGGCGTGTAAAGGTAGCTTGTTGCTGAGTAGTTGTAAGCATCACCTGCTGAAGTGAAGTCGTGCCACTCGCCGTCTGCTTGACCTTGTAAGCTTGCATTTTCAGCCCAAACGTGGCCGAAAGGCGTGTAAGAAGAACCACCACAGTAGAAGCTACCGTTTTCGTAATCTTCTTCGATTGGACAATCAGAGAAATCACGGTCTGCTTGAGAAGCGTCGCCACGGTCTGTGTATTGTAAACCAATTACAACGTTACCACGGTCAAAGCTTGAACCCATTGTGATATCGAAAGACGTTTCGTCTGCATCGCCTTCACCAGTGATAGCACCGTTAAGGTTCATGTCTAGACCTTCGAAGTCGTCTTTTAAGATGATGTTAACAACACCAGCTACCGCGTCAGTACCATATACAGCAGATGCGCCGTCTTTTAGTACTTCAACTTGCTTGATCATTGATACTGGGATTGTGTTTAAGTCAACAGTAGATGCTGCGCCAGTACCAGAGTTGATCATACGACGACCATTTACTAGTACTAGAGTACGTTGTGCGCCTAAACCACGTAGGTCAACACGTGCGTTACCGCCTGAACCGTTGTTAACAGCAGGGTTAGTCATCGCACCGCTTGCTGCAGTCATTTTTTGTAGAACGCCATCGATGCTTGATGCACCCATTGCTTTGATGTCATCTGCGCCGATTAAAGTTACAGGACTAGACGTCTCCATATCGGTACGCTTAATGCGAGAACCTGTAACTTGAATTTTTTCAATAGACTCTGCTGCATCATCAGCAGCTAAAACTTGCATGCTTGAGAACATTGGGATTGCTGAAACAACAGCTAAACCAAGAATTGATTTTTTCATGTGAAAACCCTACTTGTTGGAAATTTACCTTTAGTCAGGTAGCGCTCGTTATTATTAGAATCACGAGTCAGCGGAGGGCAACTTAGGCTCAGTTAACTGAACGAAAACTGAATGACAGGTCAAAGAAAAAACAACCCCAAAATAGCGTATCCATTTTGGGTAATAAGGTTTCACGATGTATCAATGTTAACAGAAAAAAACACTGCCACATCAGCAAGCTAACATTATTAAGTAGCAAAAAAAACACGATTGAAATCAATTGCACGCACTTTGTAATCAAGTGTAACTAAAGGCCGATTAGTGCTACAAATGAAATTTTTACAAGTTGATCACACAACGTTATAAAAACCGTAAAAGCTTGGTAAGACTGCTAACCATAGTTATTCACTAAAATTAACTAAATAGACAAAGTTAGTCCGTTAAACAGTGTATTAGAGAATGATTTCTTGGTTTTGTTCCGTCAGTTTGCAATACCGTATAAAGATACGACTAATAAAGAACATTAAAGTAGAAAAAGATGACGAAGGAATGACATAAATCACAGCTTTTAAATAATCAAAAGCTGTGATCAACAATAAATAAGGGAAGATGTTATCGAGTTTGCAGTGAATCGAAATAATAAAGCAAAGTTTGTGGTTGATTGTCACCAGTAGTATAAGTGAGCATCATTTTCCAGGTCATTACAGGCTCAGAGCATGCGCCAACCATAGTATCAGCAACCCAAACTTGCCCTGTCTGTTTAAACTGCAGTGGAATAAAACCCATATACATAGTGACCCCTTCAAGTTTTGCAGAGAGGTTTTTAGCATCTTTCGGCAGCTTTAGGTTGATTGCAAAAGGCAACTCAGGGCTGACATCTGGGTTGCTCAGCCAAACTTCTGCATTATTAGGGTAATAACAATGACTATTGTTCTCACAACTTGTACTTGTGCTGCCCTCTTCTATACTTTGGCTATCACATGCAGCTAAAAATACACTGAAAAGGAAAACGGGTAAAAAACTAGTTCGCACTCTATTTGCCTGTATAAAATAAAAGCGGATACTAGTGAGCTACCCGCGAAAAGACAACCATGCTAGATGGAATAAGCTAATAAAAATACAATCTCTGACAAAAAATAACCAACAAAGCGCTAAAATTTGATTGATGTCATAATTTTATGCAATTGACCTATCTTTTTAAGGTCAAAAATTTTATCATTTCCATCGCAAAAATAAGGGTTTCTCGAGTTTGTTTTCTGAAGCTAGCACCGCTAAGTTGGCTTTAGGTAACACGCTTGTGAAGTAATAGTAGGCCCCACTTTGTATTAAAGTGGGTAATTCATTTCTAAAACGCATTTATTGCAGCGGAAGCCAGAAAATGAGCCAAACAGTAGCATCACAAACTGAGTACAATTATAAAGTTGTACGCCAATTCGCTATTATGACAGTGATTTGGGGCATCGTTGGCATGAGTGTTGGGGTTCTGATTGCTGCCCAATTAGCTTGGCCAGCACTTAACTTTGATACACCATGGTTAACTTACTCTCGACTACGTCCGTTACACACGAACGCAGTAATTTTCGCATTTGGTACAAGTGCACTTTTTGCGACGTCTTATTACGTCGTACAACGTACATGTCAAACGCGCCTTTTCTCAGATAAACTAGCAGCCTTCACCTTCTGGGGTTGGCAACTTGTTATCGTACTAGCAGCGATTACCTTACCATTAGGTATCACCAGCTCAAAAGAATACGCTGAACTTGAATGGCCAATCGATATTCTTATCGCCGTTGTTTGGGTAACTTACGCAGTTGTATTCTTTGGTACGTTAATCAAGCGTAAAGTATCGCACATCTATGTTGCGAACTGGTTCTACGCTGGTTTCATCATTACTGTTGCCGTTTTACACATTGTAAACAGCATGGCAATTCCAGTTTCACTAACTAAATCATACTCTATCTACGCAGGTGCTGTAGATGCAATGGTTCAGTGGTGGTACGGTCACAACGCTGTTGGTTTCTTATTAACTGCTGGTTTCTTAGGTATGATGTACTACTTCGTACCAAAACAAGCAGGTCGCCCTGTTTACTCTTACCGTTTATCGGTAGTTCACTTCTGGGCTCTTGTTTCTTTATACATCTGGGCAGGTCCTCACCACCTACACTACACTGCGCTTCCAGACTGGACGCAAAGCTTAGGTATGGTTATGTCAGTAATCCTATTCGTTCCATCTTGGGGTGGTATGATCAACGGTATCATGACGTTATCAGGTGCATGGCATAAACTACGTACTGACCCAGTACTTCGTTTCTTAGTTGTTTCTCTATCTTTCTACGGTATGTCTACGTTCGAAGGCCCAATGATGGCTATTAAGTCAGTTAACGCGCTTTCTCACTACACTGACTGGACTGTAGGTCACGTACACTCAGGTGCACTAGGTTGGGTTGCAATGATTTCTATCGGTGCTATCTATCACCTAATCCCTGCACTATTCTCACAAGGCCGTATGTACAGTGTTAAACTAGTTAACACGCACTTCTGGTTACACACTGTTGGTGTTGTTCTATACATCGTAGCAATGTGGATTTCAGGTGTAATGCAAGGTCTAATGTGGCGTGCAGTAAACTCAGACGGTACGTTAATGTACAGCTTTGTACAGTCATTAGAAGCTTCGTATCCGTTCTATATCATGCGTTTCCTAGGCGGTGTATTCATCGTAACAGGTATGCTAATTATGGCTTACAACGTTTATCGTACTATTGCAGCGAAGAAAGATTCGCTTCAATTAGACGCTGACGCACAATTGGCATAATGGAGTAGCACGATGAGCAATAATAATTCACAAAACAAACACGAAATAGTCGAAAAGAACGTTGGCCTAATGGCTATCTTGACTGTCTTTGCAATCAGCTTTGGTGCGTTAGTTGAGATTACTCCACTAATGTTCCAAGACGATACGACTAAACCTGTTGATGGCTTACGCCCTCTTACAGCGTTAGAAATGGAAGGTCGTGATATCTACGTGCGTGAAGGTTGTTACAACTGTCACTCACAAATGATTCGTCCTTTCCGTGACGAGGTTGAGCGTTACGGTCACTACTCTGTAGCTGGTGAGTCAGTATGGGATCACCCATTCCAATGGGGTTCTAAGCGTACTGGTCCTGACCTAGCTCGTGTTGGTGAGCGTTACTCAGACGATTGGCACCATGCTCACTTAATGGACCCACGTGCTGTGGTTCCTGAGTCAAACATGCCAGCGTTTCCTTGGTTAGACGAAAACAGAGTCGATACGACCCATACACTTAAAAAGCTTCAAGTATTCCGTGATAGCTTCGGAATCGACAAAGCAAGCGACCGTTACGACGGTAAAGGTTACGGAAGCGACGAAGAGCTAAAAGCTGACATTGCGAAAATCGAAGCCATGAACAATGGTGAAGGCGCAACTGAAATGCAAGCTCTAATCGCTTACTTACAACAGCTTGGCACACACTTGAAGTAATTATTATGGATTACGGAACATACAGAGGCATTTTGACTCTGGTAATTTTAGTACTGTTTATTGTGATTGTTGTATGGGCATACAGCAAGCGTAGCAAAAGCCGATTTGATAACGCTGCTAATGCCATATTTGAAGATGAAAAAAAACACAACAACACAATCTCTAACGAGGAAAAGGAGTCTGAGAAATGACTAGCTTTTGGAGTATATGGGTTATCGTATTAACCCTAGCGTGTCTTGCTATCATCTTCGGCCTACTTCTGTGGAACTTAAAAAACTACACAGGTGTTAAAGAAGGCGAAAGCTGTGGTCACGAGTTTGACGGCATTGAAGAACTAAACAACCCACTACCAAAATGGTGGACTTACATGTTCTTCGCGACATTCATTTGGTCTGTATACTACCTTGCTGCTTACCCAGGTTTAGGTAACTGGGAAGGTTTAGGTAAATGGACAAGTTCTAACCAAGGTATTACTTCTTTAGCTGAGTCTAAAGAAGCGACTGAACAAGCATTAGCTAACGGTGAGAACGTTCAATTAGACCAAGAATTTATCGCTGCTGATGAGCGTTTTGGCCCAATCTTTGAGTCATTCGCAAAACAAGATATTGAAACACTAGTTAAAGATGAAAAAGCGCTTGAGATTGGTCAACGTTTATTCTCTCAAAACTGTGCACAATGTCATGGTTCAGATGCACGTGGTGGTCAAGGCTTCCCTAACCTAACGGATAACGATTGGTTATACGGCGGTACACCAGACAAGATCAAAGAAACACTTCTTTACGGTCGTGTTGCTGCGATGCCACCTTGGGGTGATGCACTTGGCGAGCAAGGCATTAAAGAAATGACTGCTCACGTACTTAGCCTTTCAGGCCGTACTGTTAACCAAAAAGACGCTGCTGCAGGTGCTGCTAAGTTTGCAATGTGTGCTGCGTGTCACGGTGCTGACGGTAAAGGTTCAGTTGCACACAATTTACCATTTGGTGCACCTAACCTAACAGATAACATCTGGTTATATGGTGGTTCTAAACGTGCTGTTGAAGAAACACTAATCAATGGCCGCGCCGGTGTAATGCCAGCATGGAAAGACATTTTAGGTGAAGATAAAGTTCACTTATTAACAGCGTACGTTTACAGCTTATCGCAAGATAAATAACCACGCGGTTAATAAAATGTATAAACAATTAATCTTTTAATTCAATAGATTAATTAAGATCAAAAAAGCCTCCATCTGGAGGCTTTTTTTTAGTCTTTTGCTTTTAAATCCGATAAAATGCGTACAACGTTTTTAAAGGTATAAGTACTATGAAACCCACTCCTTGGTATAAAAACTTTTGGCCATGGTTTTTAATCTCTTTTCCTCTTGCAGCCATCATCGGCTGTGCTGGTCTTATTTATATGGCGATTGGCAACGGCCCAGATATGGTTGTTGATGATTACTATAAAAAAGGCAAAGCAATTAACCTTGAACTCAGCAAATTTAATAAAGCAAAAGCACTTTATTTACATGGCGATTTAAATGTTGCAGGCGACAAAGTAACTTTCACTTTCACCAAGGGTGATGCAAGCAATGTTCACTCTTTAAAAATGTCATTTTATCATCGCACCATTAAAGCCAATGACTTTGATGTAAGCCTAATGAAAAACGCCCATGGCGATTTTACTGCCCTACTCGACACCCATGTTGACGGTGCATACACAGTGTTTATTGAACCAATCGATAACAGTTGGAAACTTAAAGAAGATGTCATTTTGCCAACTGATAAAACGATTTCGATTAGCCCTGAATATAAGTAGTAAACTCTAATGTCCGATAATTGCTTTCATTGTCTTGAAAGTGTGCCAAAAGGCTTTAATGCGACTGTCGAAATAGACGGTAAGGCACAACCTATGTGTTGTATTGGTTGCCAAACGGTTGCTGAGAATATCGTCGCCCAAGGCATGACCGATTACTATAAATTTAGAACTGTGCGCTCTGGTAAAGTTGAACAACTTGTTCCAGAGCAACTTGAGTTGATTAAAAGTTACGATAACGAAGATATTCAAGACGAGTTTATTTCAGCCACTAATGATTTATCAGAAGTACTATTAACGGTTGAAGGCATCACCTGTGCTGCCTGCGCTTGGTTAATCGAAAAACAACTACTTAACTTAAAAGCAATCAAACGTGTTGATGTAAATACTTCGACTAATCGTGCCATGATCCAATGGGATAAATCGGTTACACCGCTTAGCCAAATTATCACCTCATTACACGAAATCGGTTATAAAGCCTATCCGTTTCAGGCAGACCTTGAAGCGAGCCAAAAACAACAAGCCGCAAAAGCTTATATCCGCCGTTTAGGGGTTGCCGGTCTGATGACCATGCAAGTAATGATGTTTGCTTTTGCCATGTATTTTGGCATGTTCTCTGGCATGGAAGAGAATTTCGAGCAGTATTTTCGCTGGATAAGCTTAGTGCTTGCTTCTCCAGTTATTCTTTACAGTGCCCTGCCATTCTTAACCAATGCCATTAATGGTTTAAAAGCCAAACAGCTGAATATGGACTTACCCGTTTCATTAGCGATTTTTGGTGCTTATGGGGCAAGCTGTTATGCCACATTAATGTCGGTTGGCGAAGTTTATTTTGAATCTATCTGTATGTTTACCTTCTTATTATTATTAGGTAAATATTTAGAATTTAGAGCCCGTTTAAAAGCCAGTGAATTTACCGCTAACTTGCAAAAGTTACTGCCGCTTACAGCTCGTATTATCGATGAGAATAACCAAGAATCGATAATTGCCGCTAAAAAACTAAAACTGGGTGATATTGTATTAATCAAAGCAGGCGAGACTATTCCTGCTGATGGTATTGTTACAAAAGGTCAAACAACCGTTGATGAAGCCATGATGACGGGTGAACACCAGCCAGTTAACAAGTTTGTCAGCCATCAAGTTTACGCAGGAACGATTAACCACGATGGCGTGATCAGTATTGAGATCAACAAAATCGGTCAAAATACCCTGCTTAATCAAATTATTAAGTTACAACACACAGCGTTAACCAAGCGCCCGCGATTAGTTGAGATAACAGATAAAGTAGCGCAGTGGTTTGTTGCCTGCTTATTAGTGTTCGCCTCAATAACAGCAATTGGTTGGTATCAAATAGACCCCGAGCATGCCTTTTGGGTTACTATTTCTGTACTTGTTGCAACCTGCCCTTGTGCGCTTAGCTTAGCAATTCCAACCGCTCTCACATGTGCTGTAGCCAGCCTTACAAAGCGTGGAATTTTAATTAAACAAGCCCATGTGTTAGAAACGCTACCGCAACTAACCGATATTGCCTTTGATAAAACAGGCACCCTGACCCAAGGTCGTTTCACTATAGAGCGTGTTGAACTAGTAAATAGCCAGTACAGTGAAGCAGATACATTACGACTAGCAGCACAACTTGAAAGCTTCTCTGAGCACCCTATTGCTAATGCATTTGCAACTTACAATGACTCAGTTAATCCGATTGAGAATGTCACAATCGAACCAGGTAAAGGCATTACCGCTTTACTCAATGATCAGCACCTTGCGATAGGTAAAAGCGGTTGGTTCAATACCGAAAAAGCAGATGCTCAAGCAACCTTATATATCGATAAACAAGTCATTGCGCGCTTTTACTTAGCCGACAGCCTACGTAATAACGCAGAAAAATTGATTACTACACTTCATTCACAACAAATTAAGTGCCATATGTTAACGGGCGATGCCTCTAACAGTGGTGAGCGAATTGCAAAACAGCTCAATTTAGATACCGTGCATGCTGCATGTAGCCCTCGCGACAAACAAACCCATGTCGAAGCACTTGCAAGTAAAGGTGCCATTGTTGCTATGGTGGGTGATGGCGTAAATGACAGCCCAGTATTTGCCAGTGCCCATTTATCTATTGCAATGGAAACAGGCGCTGATATTTCCAAAAATAGTGCCGATGTGGTATTACTCAATAGTGATCTAACAGCCATAGAGCATTTGCTTACTGTCTCGAAAAAGACCCGCCGTATTGTTAAGCAAAACTTGGCATTATCACTTATTTACAATGGTTCGATTTTACCACTGGCAGCCCTTGGGCTTGTTGCTCCTTGGATGGCCGTAATTGGTATGTCTGCAAGCTCCATTTTGGTTATTACCAACTCATTAAGGTTATTAAAACTATGAGTATCATCTACATGCTTATCCCAATTGCCATTTTATTTGTGCTAATTGCCATTGGGGTATTCTTTTGGGCTGTAAAAAGCGAACAATTTTCTGATTTAAACAAACAGGGCCACAGTATCCTGTTCGAAGACGATAAAGAGCAGCACAACAAAAGTAATGATTGATCCGCTGTTTATTAGTGCATTTATAATGGGCTTGTTAGGCAGTGGTCATTGCCTAGCGATGTGTGGTGGCATTGCCAGTAGTTTACAACTTGCCGCCAACAAAAACCGTGCAGTGAGCTTTTCGGTTGCTTATAACCTAGGCCGCGCACTAAGTTACATGCTTGCCGGTGCTCTTGTAGCAGGAATTAGTAGTCGCTTTGCAGCGCAAAATACTTCTATATCGATAGCGTTGTCGTTTTTGAGTGGTATTTTTATGCTCCTTGTTGGGGTTTACATTATGCGTTTAGCGGCAACTCTACAGTGGCTAGAAAAACTTGGCAAAACCCTGGTATGGCAGCATTTAGCTAAACTTAATCGTTATTTATTACCGGTTGACACTACCCCAAAGGCCCTGCTCTATGGCGCTTTGTGGGGCTGGTTGCCCTGTGGATTAGTTTATTCAGCGCTAACCTGGGCACTGACTAGCCCATCAGCATCACATGGTGCAGGTGTGATGTTATTTTTCGCGTTAGGCACCTTTCCTGCCATGATAAGCGTAGGACTCGTCAGTCAGAAAATAAACACTATTTTCAACCATGTTTGGACTAGGGTTATTCTAGGCAGCGTAATAATATGGTACGGTATATACTTATTAATTATAGCAACCGATAAGCTAATTCATTAATCTTACCAGTTGTTAACTTATTTGAATGGATTTGATGTATGGACTTCTCACAAAACAAGTCAAAAGGCTTATGCACAATTAGCTGTAATAATTGCAGTATCAGCCAGCTATGTTTGCCATTTTCATTAAACGGCCAAGAAATGGATCGTCTCGATGAAATCATCGAACGTAAGAAACCACTGCATAAAGGTGATTATTTATTTGAGTCTGGCGAAAGCTTAAATGCCATTTATGCAGTACGCTCTGGTTCGTTTAAGTCTTATACTTTGTCAGAACAAGGTGATGAACAAATTACTGGTTTTCATCTAGCTGGTGATTTAGTTGGTTTCGATGCTATTAACAAAATGGCTCATCAAAGCTTCTCACAAGCCCTTGAAACTTCAATGGTATGTGAAATTCCATTCGATACTCTAGACGAATTAGCGGGTAAACTACCTAAGCTACGCCAACAAATTATGCGTTTAATGAGTAATGAAATTAACTATGACCAAGAAATGTTATTGTTACTCAATAAAAAGTCAGCTGAAGAGCGTTTAGCCAGTTTTATTTATAATCTTGCAGAGCGTTTTGGTGAACGTGGTTTCTCACGTAAAGAATTCCGTTTAACCATGACACGTGGTGAAATCGGTAATTATTTAGGCCTAACTGTTGAAACAATTAGCCGCCTTTTAAGCCGCTTCCAAAAAGCTGGTTTTATTAAGGTTGAAGGTAAATTTATCACCATTTTGGACCAGCAAGCGCTTGCAGCAACAGCAGCGATTAAATGTAAATAGAGTTTGATTTAACGCAACTTTATATTGTTTGCCCCTTTAACTGTTCTAAATTTAGGTTACACTCAAAGTACTACTTTTTGCGGAACAGTTAAGGAGCAGCACATGGACGCAATTAAACGAATTTTAGCAGTTATAGACCCAACCAAAGAGCAGCAACATAGTTTAAGCCGCTCAATTGATCTAGCCAAAAAATCTGGCGCGACCATCACCGCTTTCCTCAGTATCTACGACTTCTCTTATGAAATGACCACAATGCTTTCTGCTGATGAGCGTGAAGCAATGCGCGAAGCCGTCATAAAAGACCGCCAAGAATGGTTAAATGAACAAATTGCCCTTTACCCAGAGCTTACCATTGATAGCTGTGTGGTTTGGCATAACCGCCCTTACGAAGCCATTATCAATACCGTGATCAACGATGGTTTTGACCTTGTTGTCAAAGGCACTCATCAACACGATACACTTAAGTCTGTTATTTTCACGCCAACTGACTGGCACCTCATTCGTAAGTGCCCTGCTCCAGTTTTACTTGTTAAAGAGAAAGAGTGGCCGGAAAAAGGCAATATTTTAGCTGCTGTGAACGCAGTGAGTGAGAATGAACAACACCTTGAACTTAATAAGCGTATTATCAATGACGCTCGTTTCATTTGTGATTTGGCCAACGCAACGCTTAACTTAGTTAATGCCTACCCAGCAACTCCAGTTAATATCGCTATTGAAATCCCTGAATTCAACCCAGGTGTTTATAACGAATCAGTTAAAAAACATCACTTTGAATCAACGCTTTCATTAGCTGAAGGGTTTGATATTGATAAAGCTCATTGCCACATTGAAGAAGGCTTACCAGAAGATGTTATTCCTGATGTGGCTGCACGCCTCAACAGCGAATTAGTAGTGATAGGTACAGTTGGACGTACTGGCTTAAGTGCAGCGCTTGTCGGTAACACAGCAGAGCATGTTATTGATAGCCTTGACTGCGATGTTTTAGCACTAAAACCAGACGGCTATGTGAGCCCACTTGCTAAATAACCTTTTAAATATGCATTAAAAAAGCCCCAGTTTGGGGCTTTTTTCTTTTTATATATTTGTTACATCGATAAATAATGATTCATCAATGTTTGTCGATGAGACCACCGCCTCGCTAAAGTCATAGCTTTCACGATTGCCTTCTCTATCAAGTGGTAAATTTTCAAAATCAAATAAGTTTCTGTCAGCAAGCTGGCTTGGGCTAACATTTTGTAAAGACTTAAATATACTCTCAACACGGCCTGGAGTTTTCTTATCCCACTCAGTCAACATGGCTTTGATTGATTGACGCTGCAAGTTTTCTTGTGAGCCACATAAATTACAAGGAATAATTGGGAAGTCTTTGTGCTCAGCGTATTTAATTAAATCTTTTTCACGGCAATATGACAACGGACGGATTACCACGTTACGTTCATCATCAGAGCGCAATTTTGGTGGCATCGCTTTTAGTCGTGAACCATGGAACATATTTAAGAACATTGTCTCAACGATATCATCCATGTGATGACCAAGTGCTAGTTTAGTTGCACCAATTTTTTCTGCAAATGAATAAAGTGTGCCGCGACGAAGTCGTGAACACAGACCACAGGTAGTTTTGCCCTCTGGTACTTTTTCTTTTACTACTGAGTAAGTATCTTTATCAACGATGTAATACGGGATATTAAGCGTTTCAAAGTAATCAGGCAAAATGTGCTCAGGAAAACCAGGTTGCTTCTGATCAAGGTTTACTGCAATCACTTCAAATTTAATCGGCGCTGCTTTTTGTAAATTAAGCAAAATATCTAGCATTGCAAAAGAATCTTTACCACCACTGATACATGCCATAACAACATCACCGTCTTCAATCATGTTGTAATCAGTAATTGCGTTACCAACATGCCTTCTTAGACGCTTTTGAAGTTTATTAAATTCAAGAGTTTCTTTTCTAGTATCAGTTTGATTCATTTGCTCTGCTCATACAGGCTTTGTAAGCCATGTTTCATAGTAAAAAGTTCGGCGTGGATTATACGGACTTTTTGAGTCAGTTGAAATGATTAGCATGGGATAATTAAAGCGCTTCACTCGTAGAGATACCACGTAAAGCACAGCGCTTTGGGAATAAAGGTTAAGGATTCAGGTTATTTATATTTATAACAGGTTAAGTGGTGTTTTCTGGATTAACTAAATAATTTATATGAAACAACAATTAATCTAAAACGTTCGAAGCAGCTACTTCCGCCTCGATTATGGCTCGATGTGCTTTTAAACCAATATTTGTTGAATAAAAATCTGCTGCTATTTTGAGCTCTTGTGGTGTTAATAAACTAAGAATTTTAAGCTTAAAAGCCATCTTGGCGGCACTCATGTCTGTTGGCTCTGCCAATACAGATGTCCCCATCGCATTTATCAACAATTGCTTTTGACTTTCAGGTAAATCTTTTAGTGTATCTGCTAATATTTGCTTTGTATCAACCTCTACATTACCACCACCAAGGCCATTAAAAATTTCATCCATTTTCAATGCATTATAGAACCGTTCAAATTCTAATTCTGCATTTGGCTCAGACTGAGCCGAACACACCATAAATGGTAACGAAAACAAAATCAGCAAACAAACTCTCATTTAATTATCCTTATTTTTTAGTTTTACAACTTAGTAGAAAGCCAAATAGCAAATTTAGTGGAGTGCTTAACTACTAATCTGATTGGTGAATAGTAAAATGAACTTGTACCATTCACTTTGCCTAGGTTCTGGTGTTCAATTTCATCTTGTTGAATGCTTAGTACCGCTTGATATGCGCTTTTATTGTTGTTCTCTAAATAACTTAATTGCCATTCTAGATGATGTAGAACCGTTGATTCAACGGCTTCTGTACACACCCAAATTGCTTTACGTCCAAATAAAGCAGTAATCAAACCTAAACAATAACCACCCAAAGACCAAAACCAGATTGCGTAGCAATGCCGTATTTTATGTTCCTTTAACCAACAATCAAACGTTTTGAAATGCTCGATTTCATGATTTAGCATTTCTTTAAGCTGTACAGAGATATCTGGATATAAAAATTTAGAGACAAATAACTGAGCCTTATAAATACTTATCGCCCCAAATTCACCTGCATGATCAACACGCACAATCCTAGCGACTTCTTTTGAGATCATCTTAATTGCTTACTGTGCATTTGTAACGAGAAGCTGTACAAGCAAGGTCAGGCCAATCATCTCTGCCCCAACAGTATTTATCATTTCTAAGAGGTTTTAGATGCCAAACCACAGGCTTGCCCTTTTTATCTAAGCGGGTTTCATTTTCAAGCTGCACACGGATTAAATTTTTCTCTGCTGAGAGAATATTGTAAACGAAGGTTTTTCTCGCTTCAGACGCGGAAATATAGCCCTGCTCATCATAAGAGATTTCTAATGTTTTATTTTTAAACGTTATGGTATGAAAATTAGCTTCACAAACTGGGCTATTTGTAGACTGCCATGAGCCTTGCAACTTAGTTTGCATTTCTTGGTTGATAGGTGAATGACTGCTACAAGCTGAACATAGCAGTAAAATAACAAAAATAGGCGCTGAAGTTTTCATTAAGATGCTTTTAAGTCCCTGAAAAAGTAAGGTTTAGCATATCGAGAATCGTAAAAATGTCCAGCTATACGCTTAATAAAAAACAAAGGGCACATGAGCCCTGTGCCCTTTGTTAACTTTAAGCGCTTTTAGTTTTAGCTTTTTTATTCTTTGCCATTCGTTTAGCACGTTTTATTGCCGACTTTTTCGACGCATTTTTCTGCGCTATTTTTAACACTTTAGCCTCTTTTAATTGCTTTTTTGCTGCTTTCAAGCGCTTTTTAGCATTTTCGGCTAGTTTCTCTGCTTCACTAGCGCACTCTACAGCTGCTTGTGCTTTAAGTGCTGCATCTTTTGCAATTTCAGTGGTTTTGGCCACTTCTTTTTTACTCTTTTCGAGAATTTTTTCGAGCTTAGCAAGACGTTTCTCAAATACTGACTGTGAATTTTGCATAGTATTCTCCTTTACTGACGTGCAGACATGCGGGTAGGTTCTGTGACAATAAGCGGGTCGAGACGATTCACAATTTCGTGATCTTTTTCTGGGTAATCCAAACAGCTTAAGAAATGACGCATACAGTTGATACGCCCGCGCTTTTTATCATCAGAGCGAATTTGTGTCCAAGGTGCATCCTTAGTATGGGTATGAAACATCATGGCATCTTTGGCATCACTGTAATCATGCCATTTAGCCAGTGATGCCATATCAACTGGGCTTAGCTTCCATTGTTTGAGTGGATCATTTTGGCGAGATTTAAAGCGTCTAAATTGCTCTTCTCTGCTGACCGAAAACCAATATTTAAATAGCTTAATACCGCTATTCACCAACATACGTTCAAGTTGAGGAGTTTGACGCATAAACTCTAAATATTCGTGATCATCACAGAACCCCATTACCTTCTCAACACCGGCTCGGTTATACCAAGAACGGTCAAATAATATAATTTCACCCTTTGTTGGCAGGTGGTTAATGTAACGCTGAAAGTACCATTGATCACGCTCTCTTGCAGATGGTTTTTCTAAAGCCACCACGTGCGCCCCACGAGGGTTTAAATGCTCCATAAAGCGCTTAATAGTGCCACCTTTACCCGCCGCATCTCGACCTTCAAATAAAATCACAATTTGCTGGTTGGTCTCTTTTACCCAGCCTTGCATTTTTAAAAGCTCGATTTGCAGTTCGTGTTTATGACGCTCGTATTCAACTACGTCCATTTTGCGTTTATATGGGTATTTACCGTCAGCATTCCACTTTAAGCTTGGGTTTTTAACATTTAGATCAAAAACCACATCCTGCTTCGCATTGGCTTCGGCTAATTTCTGCTGTTTAATTGATACAGGTTCGACATTGACTGTCTGCATAACGACTCCTTTTAAACTATAACTACCTATATTGAGATCTTTATAGTTTTACTTTAAGCCAGTTATTGCTAAGTAACTTGATCTAAATCTATATTTTCAATTCTTGAAAAATCATTTAAAAATAGAAGGTTAGCACTTAATAATTAAGTAAAAATAAGGATGCTAAAATAAAATTAAACCTTTTATCTATAGCAAGAAACAATCAGTAAAAACGCATATCTTCATACTGTTTTCAGATCTAAAAACACGCTAATTCTTAAATGCACAGCAATACAAATAGTTAGAAAAGATATGAATTAAAGGGAATAATGTAGATAAAATAAACAGTCAAAGTAACTGCACTGCTTACGATGAATTTCAGATTTTGATGCTAAACCAAAATAACGAGGAAACTCTTTAAAAAAAGAGACATAAGAACTATCTGCTTCACAACGAAAAAAGGACCTAATAAGGTCCCTTTTGTCAATATTAAAACGCTTTACCAATATATGGTCGCTATTTAACAATCCACGGTGTGGCACTGATGAGCTCAGCATGACTGCTAAGCACTGTGTTATCGTCTTGCCAGTCGTCTGTTACTTTTATTGAACAACGCTGCTCTTTACAGCTAACGTCATTTGCCGAAATAGCATCTTGGCCATTAAATTTAAGAACAACACCTTGTTGTTCAGGCAGTAAAAACCACATTAATTTGCTAACAAAAAAGCCTGACAAATCAGATAACAGCTCGTCAAATTCTTCATTTAACGTATATAAGTTCGCTTTACTGAGTTCAAAATCAGCCAGATCAGTTGCTTCAATTTGTAACTTTAACTGGCATTCATGTTTTGGATTTTCAGGTTGAACAACAATTACGGCTTTATCAGTATCTAATTGCTTATCAAAAGGTAAAAGTAACTGAGCCTTATCTGTATATGTTAGGTCAAACTCTTGTTTTTCTGTAATTATTTTACCTGATTTAATTGTGCATACTTCGTTGCTAGCAATATCAGACAAATAAAAGTTAACTTGAGCGTATTGAAACTCGCCTTTATTAACAACTTTCAAACGATCGTAAAAGCCATCATAGGCAACAACAAATTCTGTTGCAGCGGCCTTTGAAGCAACTGCACCTAGCGCAACCGCGATGGTTGCTGCTTTTAACCATGGAAGGAGTTTATTCATCAAAGTAAGCTCTGTTTTGATTTATCATTTTATTCAATTCTTCAATGTACGCTTCACGTCGTTCAGAGTAAGACAGTAAACCTTGTGTTAGCTTAGTTGCATCAATTGGCTTTTGCTGGCGACGTAAATCAGCACGAATTGATCTTAAATCTTTATACGCCGCATGGGTATTAATATTTTTAAAATAAGAGTTTACAGCAGCACGTACCGATTGAAATGCAGCCACTTCGTGAGCAGCTTCGTTGGCACGGCGACGAGGAACCATGCCACAGCCTTTTTTATAACACCACTGACCGAAAAAGTTTAAGCCAATACGTGCAAAGCGTGACGTACCCCATGCTGACTCATTAGCTGCTTGCATAAGCGCAAGCTCTTTAGGAATGATATCAACACGACGAAGTGCCTGGGTAAGCGATAAAGTATCTATGGTGGTAGGCAACTTGTAGCTATTCAGTATTTTTTTAATATCTGATTGCTGTTTGCTACTTAGTGGCTCATTGTACTCCAGCATCATGCGCGCGATTTCTAGAGTCGCACGCTGCTGTAGAATCTTTTTATTTTCGGCCTCAACATGAGGGCGAATAAAATCAAAAAATGCATGTTTCTTTTCTTTCACATCAGTAAAAGCTGCAAAATCTGGCAGTTTCACATTATGTAATGGCTTTTCTTTTTTGATTACGCGCTGGGTCCCTTTTGGCGTTGTCTGCGATTGTTCAGACCCACTTTCTACTACTTCTTTATCTACAAATGGCGATAACAACGCCCATGCAAAAAAAGCAGCAAGTAAAGCTCGAAAAACGTAATTAAGCATGTATTCTCTCATATAAACTACTACTCATGTGCGGTAACGTCACGCACACACAAAGGCGAAGTATACCAAAACCCTCTATTTTTGGCGAATTTGCCCTAAGAAAATTACCTAAACCTTTACCAAAATAGCGTGATTTAGCGCCAATTTACTCGCAATTTTCAAGCGCTTGCGTATACTGAAAAGCAAGCAAACGAGAAAAAGGTAGGTTATTTTTATGTGCCAATCTTGGCAAGCTCGCATTATTGATCAGCAAAAATATCGTCCAAACGATAACCGCTCAGCTTGGCAAGTTGACCGCTCTCGAATCATCCACGCCGCAGCCTTTAGGCGGTTGCAGGCTAAAACCCAAATTATGGGTATTGGCTTAAATGATTTTTATAGAACCCGTCTGACCCATTCTTTAGAAGTTGCTCAAATTGGCAGTGGTTTATTACGTCATCTAAAAAAGCAGCACCCTGAATTTACGAATTTTCCGAGCGGTAGCCTACTCGAGACCCTATGTCTTGCTCATGATATTGGCCACCCTCCTTTTGGGCATGGTGGTGAAATAGCATTAAATTACATGATGCGCGAGCATGGAGGCTTTGAAGGTAACGCGCAAACATTAAGAATTGTGTCTAAGCTTGAGCCCTATTCAAATGGCTATGGTATGAATTTAACCAGACGCACCTTGTTAGGTTTTATTAAATACCCAGCCTTTATTGATGATTTATGGCACAGCATTCCACCTTTGAGTGAGCAGCGTAGCTTTATTAAAGCTGACCATTGGCGACCAGCCAAAGGCTTATATAAAGACGATAAAGATGTTTTCGACTGGATCATTGATCCACTGTCGAATAACGATAAAGCGCTGCTGAGTAGTCATTATAAGGTTGATGAGTTTAGAGCTAAAACCCATTACAAATCGATAGACTCAGCAATTATGGAATTAGCCGACGATATTGCTTATGCCGTACATGATTTAGAAGATGCCATAGCTACAGAGGTTTTAACGCTGGCTGATTGGCAAAATCATGCCCTTGTACAATTACAAGAGCTTGACTCTGCATGGCTAACCACCCATTTGAGCTCGATAACCGCCAGACTCTTTTCTCATCACGAGTATGAGCGTAAAGACGCTATTGGTGAGTTGGTTAACACCTTTATTATTAACGCTCAGTTAGTTGTACAAAACGCAGATTTCGAATCAGAAATACTGCAATACACAGTAAGCCTACCGGATGAATTTGCCGAAATTCTTAACGTGCTAAAACATTTTGTTTTTAAACGTTTAATTCGCGAGCCAAAGATGCAGCAAGTTGAATTTAAAGGGCAAAACCTGTTGATTGAGTTATTTAGTGCTTTTGCCAGCGACCCAATGCGCTTATTACCTGAAACAACCCAAGAAATGTGGCTAAATGCGCACCAGCAAGGTGATAATGCAATGCGCATAATATGTGACTACTTATCAGGGATGAGTGATGAATATGCTTATAAAACCTATCAGCGCTTGTTTTTGCCATCTGCTTAAGTAATTTTTGAACAGTAGTTGAAATTGTTCTAAAATTAAACAGGTCATAGTAATAACAACCTCACCCCTTGAATGCATTTTATTTAACATGGATTGAAATAATGCTCAAAAAATACCTGCTTATTAGTGCTGCTGTAGCAAGCTCATTTGCTTGCTATAGTGCAGAATCACTTCCTGATCCGCTTCTTGAAGAACGCGGCATAATCATAAAAGATGCCACTCATTTCGATTGGGTACGGCTAAATTCGGGCGAATGGCTCAAAGGCGAGCTAGTCTCCATGTATGATAAAGAGATTGAGTTCGACAGTGATGTGCTCGACACATTAATTATTGATCGCGAAGATGTCTACATGATTATCTCAGATCGCCACCATACTGTGCGCTTTAACGATGGTAATGAGCTAAGCGGCACATTAAATATCTCTGGTGGTTATGTGAAAGTTGGCGAACAAGAAGCTAAATACCGTTATCGCGATTTAGTCTCTATTGCTCCTTCAGTTGAAAGCGAACTCAGTGCATGGACAGTGAAAATATCACTAGGTGCCGATATATCAAAAGGTAATACTGACCAAACCGAATATTCGGCTCGTGCAGATATCAAGCGCCGTACGGCGTCTAGCCGTTTCCTCGCAGAGTTTTTAGGTTATCGCACCACCAGCGATGAGCAAGTCACTAAAAACAACATTCGCGCTAACGGTACCTTCGACTGGTTTCAGACCCAAAAAATGTATTACCGCCCTATCTTCTTTGAGTACTACCGTGATCCGTTTCAAAATATCGCTAACAAGTACACTGTGGGTGCCGGTGTTGGTTACTATGTAATGGATACCGATAAAACAGAATGGGATTTTTCAACAGGCCCTGCTTATCAAAAAACTGAGTTTGATACTGTCGCTACGGGTGAAGAAAAATCAAATTCATCTTGGTCATATTTTCTCGGCACTAATTACGAGCTAGAGGTCACCAAGAAAATTGATTTTACCTTTAATTACCGCTACCTAACTGCAAACAGTGATGCAGGTGGTGACTCTCAATATGCGATGGCTGCGTTTGAGTTTGAGATCACCGATGATATTGATTTTGATATGTCATTAGTATGGGACTATTTAGCTGACCCGATTGCCGATGAAAACGGTGTAGTACCAGAAAAAGAAGATTACAAAATGATTTTCGCGCTGGGTATCGATTTATAAACATCCCAATTAATCGATATAAAAACGCCGAGCTTAGCTCGGCGTTTTCATTTTAGTTAAGTATATCTTATAGCGATTTAACACCCATGTTGTATAGGGTAAAGCCATAAATATCAGCGTATTGATCAATGATCTTACTGGTTGGTGTTCCTGCACCATGACCTGCATTTGTTTCAATGCGAATAAGATACGGATTTTGTTTCGCACCTTTTTCTTGTAGCTCTGCTGCAAACTTAAATGAATGCGCAGGCACAACACGGTCATCATGATCCCCTGTTGTTACTAAGGTTGCTGGGTAGCTAACACCCTCTTTTACATTATGAACTGGTGAATAGCCTTTTAAGTACTCGAACATTTCTTTACTTTGTTCACTCGTACCGTAGTCATACGCCCAACCAGCACCCGCTGTAAAGGTGTGATAACGCAGCATATCTAAAACACCTACAGCAGGAAGCGCAACTTTAAATAGCTCAGGGCGCTGTGTCATAACCGCACCAACTAATAAGCCACCATTTGAGCCACCACGTACCGCTAGGTAATCAGGTGAGCTGTATTGTTTTTTGTTTAAGTACTCAGCCGCAGCAATAAAGTCATCAAATACATTTTGTTTCTTAAGCTGTGTACCATTTACATGCCATTCTTTACCGTATTCGCCACCACCACGAATATTAGCAACAGCATATACACCACCGTGCTCAAGCCATGCCGCAATTGTAGGGCTGTAGCTTGGTGTTAGGCTCACGTTAAAGCCACCATAACCATATAAAATAGTCGGATTTTTACCGTTAAGTTCGGTGCCCTTTTTGTACGAAATTATCATCGGAACTTTGGTGCCATCTTTTGATGTATAGAACACTTGTTCAGAGATATATTCTTCGCTATTAAATTTAGCGCCCGACTTGCGGTATACATCAGACTTACCTGATTCAACATCAAACGAATAGGTATTGCCTGGTGTAGTGTAATTAGTAAATGAGTAATACAGCGTTTGTGCATCGTGCTTACCGCTAAAGCCATATGCAGTACCCACACCTGGCAGGCTGATGTCACGCACCAATTTCCCTGATTTATCGTATTGTTTTACTTGCGAAATCGCATCAACCATATACTTAGCAAAGAAGTAGTCACCTCCTTTTGAAAGGCTAAGCACATTGTCAGTTTCTGGGATTAAATCTTGCCAATTTTCTGGGCTTGGATCAGCTGCATCAACAGTCACTACACGTTTATTTGGCGCGTTTAAGTTAGTCACTAAATACAGTTTCGAGCCGTCATTATCAATAATTGAGGTATCTGAGTCAGTGTTATCTAAAATCGTCACTAGCTCGCTGTCAGGCTTAGTTAAATCTTTGATAAAAAGTTTATTACCTGAAGTTGAAGTACTTGCAGCAATTATTAAATAACGATTATCACGGGTTACATCAGCACCAATATAACGATGTTTCTGAGCCTCTGTGCCACCATAAACTAATTGGTCATCTGCTTGTGCCGTGCCTAACTTATGGTAGTAAACTTTATGTTGATCTGTTTTTGCAGACAGCTCACTACCCTTTGGCTTATCGTAGCTCGAATAATAGAATCCTTCGTTGCCAAGCCAAGAGATACCGCTGAATTTTACATCGACTAATGCTTCTTCAATTGGTTGTTTAGTCGCTGTATCAATAATGATAATTTTGCGCCAGTCACTGCCGCCTTCAGAGATTTGATAAGCCGCTAGCGTGCCGTCTTCTGTGAATGTTAAGCCCGACATTGAGGTTGTGCCGTCGCTACTGAAAGTATTTGGATCTAAGAACACCTCAGCTTCTGAGTCACCTTTTTTACGATAAACTACATACTGATTTTGCAGACCATCGTTTTTATAAAAGTAGGTGTACTCACCCTCTTTAAATGGCGCTGTGACTTTTTCATAGTTCATCAACTTTTCAAGCGTAGTTTTTAGCTCATCGCGATACGGAATCTTTTTTAGATAAGAAAAGGTAACGTCATTTTCGGCTTTAACCCACTGGGCTGTTTCGTCGCTCATATCGTCTTCTAACCAACGGTATGGATCGGCTACTTTCTCTCCGAAGTATTCATCAACAACATTGCCTTTTTTAGTTTCTGGATAATTCACAGCAGCTTTAACCTCTGCAGTTTTCACTGTTTGTTCTTTTTTTGTTGGGGTAGATTCACCGCAGCCCGCCAATGCAACAACAATTGCACATGCTAGTGTTTTCTTGATCATAATTAATTTACTTTTAGTTATTGTTAATAAAATGAAAGTAAAATTAAAGCATTAGAATGTCTAGTAATTTGCGGTTAAACACAGGAACTGCTGTAAACCAATGTAAAAACAAAAAAGCCACGTAGTAACGTGGCTCTTCAAAGCATGTATTTGCTAAGCGATTATACTTTTGTTAACCAGCCATGAGTATCTGCTGATTTACCCCATTGAATATCATTCAATGCTTGGCGTAATTTAGCAACTTTCTCACCTGGTTCACCCGACCCCACTTTAAACTCTTGGTCGTTATGAATAAGTGTGCCAACCGAGGTAAGTACCGCAGCGGTACCTGATAACGCAGCTTCAGTACCTGGTTTAGCAGCTCTTTCTAGTAACTCAGACACAGTAAAGTTACGCTCAGATACTGTCATACCTAAATCTTTAGCAATCGTTAAAATACTATTACGCGTCACACCGTGTAAGAATGTGCTATCAAGTGCTTTAGTGATGATTTCATCACCATCAATTAGAATGAAGTTTGCAGCACCAGTTTCTTGTACATCACCACCAGGGCAGAATAAAATTTGGTCTGCTTGATGCTCTGAGCGAGCTTCTAAGATTGGACCTAATGCACTTGCATAGTTACCACCACTTTTAACCATACCCATGTGTGGTGCACAGCGCATGCCGTCTTCTTCAAGTAATACACGTAATGCTGTAGCACCGCCTGAGAAATAATCACCTACTGGCGAAAGCAATACATAAAGCAAGGAACTCATTGACGGTGCAGCCGCTTTACCGATTGCCGCTTCTGTACCAATGTGAGTTGGGCGAATATACATTGAACCCGGCGGTGTTGGTGTTTCGTCTGCGTACTCTTTTACAATGTCTTTGATCATTTGCTCAAGCATGCTTTCGTCAAAGTCAGGTAAGTTGAGTAACTTAGAGCTTTGTTTCATACGAGCAATGTTAGCATCCATACGAAAGATATAGACCGAGCCATCTTCGTGACGAAATGCTTTTAATCCTTCAAAACAGGTGCTTGAGTAATGTAATACGTGAGCACCCGCATGTAATTCGATTTTATCAGATGGGACCAGCGCGCTTTCACTCCATGAGTTATCAGCAAAACGTGCTTGGATCATTTGTGGCATAAATACAGTACCAAATGCGGCCATTGTTGTTCTCTCTTGTTTGGACTACTTTTACCCCATTGTATGCTAATCCATCCCCGTTTAACCATAGCAAACTAGTGCCTTTTATCGATTAAAGTGATAATAATCCGACCATTTGGTACAAAAAATGCGCAACCCAAGTTGCGCATTGTTTACTGAGAATCATTCGCTAACAAATGACTATAAATTATCTGTAGTTCATTTTTGCTGTGAGGCGATTAAAAAAGCCCGGGAAAAAACGCTTGATAGTCGGTGCTAAACCACTTATTCCTTCACCAATAACAACTTCATCTTTCTCGGCTTCAATGGCTTTAATCATTTTTGCAGCCGCTTTTGCCACATCCATACCGTTTTCAATTGATTCCTCTGGCTTATTTTGCGGTTTACCTTGGCCATCTAACGAATTATGCGCAATGGCTGTTTTAATTGAACCCGGGCAAATAGTCAGGCAATTCACATTTTTGTCGGCTAGTTCTGCTCTTAAGCAATCCATAAAGCCGACAACCGCATACTTAGAACCCGAATACCCAGTTCTGAACTTTGAACCGACTTTACCCGCTACACTGCTAATTGATACCACCATGCCCATACCTTGCTTCACCATCTGTGGTACGACCGCCTTAGTTAAAGCAATTAAACCAAAGTAATTTACTTCCATCAGTTGGCGATAAACAGTAAATTCATTTTCTAAAAATAGACTACGCTGCGACACCCCACCGTTATTGATAAGCACATCAATGCGGCCAATTCGCTCAATCACTGCTGGCATATCTTCAAGTAAGGCTTCGGGCTTTGCCAAATCAAGAGCGACCACATGATGATTACCACCGAGCCTTGTATTAAGAGCGTTGAGTTTTTCCTCATTGCGGGCAGACAGTACTAGCGTTGCCCCTTTTGCCGCCAATTGCTCACAAAGTGCCTCACCAATTCCAGAAGATGCCCCAGTAACCCAAACTGTTTTACCATTTAATTGCATGTGTGTTCCTTATTATTGTTGTTATGCTTTGTTAGGCCCTGCATTTTGTTCGATATGATCAGCAATATCTTTATAAAAACCAAGCATAATCAAAAACTCTGCTAATACAAATAACGGCCCTATGACCAAACCAATTAAATCATCAACAAAGGCTGGCTTTTTACCTTCAAAATAGTGACCAATAAACTGAAACACCCAACCAACAACGAAACTGCCAATGCTCACAGCTAGCCATAACTCTGTTGAAAGCGACACCACAGGCTCAGCAGCAATGCTTAACAAACTTAAGCATACAGCCATAATTAACCCCATAGATAAGCTAAGCATTAAGTAATAAAGACAGGTGAGTGCAATTACCACGGTTGCTAAAGAGATAACGGCAGGCTCTGAGATAAGCGTGACGCGTTGTAATAAACAAATAATTGCAAACACAATTAATGGAATGCCAATAAAGTGAGTGTAAATATTGCGTTTAGAACGGTGATAAAGGGCGTAATTTGTCAGTTGTTGTTTTAATGTTTTCATTGTTTTTCCTGCCAAAACTGTGTTCAAAATTCAGATTAGCAGAAAATTTACCATCAAGAATGTCAACTAGCCGACATTTAAAGTAGCTAGCTTAAACTCACACATTAAACCAGCGCATCAATAACTTTGCCTTTTTCAGCTTCTGGTCGCATATCCATGCGTTCGCGACCTTTTTGATACTCTTCATCGAGCATCGCTTGCAGCTCATTCATTTTTTCTTGCAGTGCTTTAGTATCGGCACCTTGTTGTTGCATTTGTTCAGCAAGCTTCTCTATTTGCGCTTTTATTTCATCAATTTTCTCTTTATCAACCCCGAGTCGCTGATAAACCAAAGCTTCTTGTGCCTGCGCTAAAAAAGAGCTGGACTCAGACTGCTTTTGTAAAAGTTGTTGTGCTGAAGATGCAGGCTTATGCATGGCTTTCACACCCTCAGTGCGAGCCGTTTGCGACAGCTTAGCAACAGCCGAAGCGTGATAAGGGTTATATTGATTATGAAATGTAATTGCCACAAGTGTCTTCCATTTAAGCTTGATTACAACCTTGTAGCAATTTTAGTTCCAAGCTAGCTTTGAGATTGCAATTTATCTATATCAATAATTTCAATCGTTTGATATTTAAGATTAATAATTGAATCAGCTTGCAGGGATTGTAATATTTGGTTAATAGTTTGCCGTGTTAAATAGGTCATATCGGCAAGTTGTTGCTGGGTAAGCGGCAAACAGCTTTGGAGTGACGATTGATAAAGCATGCACAACCGCTTACTTACCTTTTGCTTTGCTGTAAGGAGTGCGTGATCTTCTAATGAGTCAAACAGGTTTCGCACTTTATTGGTAAGCAGAAGCCCAAAATCATGCCAATATGCAGGGCTTTCTTGTAATAACTGGCTTAATGCCCGCTCAGGTACGTGTAAAAGTCGTACCGCAGTTTGAGCATACACATCGTGGGTGCGCTTACCACCATCAAACAGAGCAACTTCACCAAACCACATAGCACTGGTTACAAAACTGAGCACGGCTTCTTTGCCTTGGCTATTAACCCCAGAAACTCTAAGCACGCCATTAATAACACAATACAGACCGGTATTTTCATCACCACGCAAAAACAATGCATCACCAGCATTTAAGGTGATTAATTTAGCATTTTTTACTAGCTTGTCCCTAAATAATTGTGTGCGATTTTTAAACCATTTGTCTTGGTTAATTACCGAAAGGTCTTGTTCATTCAAGTGTTTATCCTTTACATTGGTGTAGTGTGCATATATCCAAGCCACCTCAAAATGCAGAATTCAGCGTTTCACAGGTTGTTTGGATATCTAAATAATAAAAGGATACGGGATGTTAAACAAACTACTTTCGACCAGCCTACTTCTCAGTGCTATTTCTACCCCTGCATTTGCGAGTGATATTAATACTGAACTTAAATCTGCCAATAAAAGCGTCAGCGAAAAAGTTATTAAATGGCGCCGTCATTTACACCAATACCCAGAGCTTAGTAACCGTGAGTTTGAAACAGCCAAATACGTGGCTAAGCATTTACGTTCGTTAGGCCTTGAGGTTCAAACAGGTGTGGCTCATACCGGTGTGGTTGCCAAACTTAAAGGGGGCAAAAAAGGTCCGCTTATTGCGCTACGTGCAGATATGGATGCACTACCTGTAAAAGAGCAAGTAGACTTACCTTTCGCGTCAACTCAAACAACAGAGTACAAAGGCAATACCGTTGGCGTAATGCATGCCTGTGGTCATGATAACCATGTGGCTATTTTAATGGCAGCAGCTGAGTCTTTAGTAAAAATTAAAGACCAACTAGCTGGTGATATTCTGTTTGTCTTCCAACCTGCTGAAGAAGGTGCACCAGATGGCGAAGAAGGCGGTGCAGAGCTGATGCTTAAAGAAGGCTTATTTAAAGAAAAGCCAGAAGCCGTATTTGGTTTACACGTAACCAGCTCACTTAATACCGGACAAATTGGTTTTCGTGAAGGGCCGCTAATGGCCAGCGCCGACAAATTTACAATTACAGTAAAAGGTCGCCAAACTCACGGCTCACGCCCTTGGAATGGGGTTGACCCAATTGTGGCGTCATCACAAATTATCATGGCAACACAAACCATTGCTTCTCGCCAAGTTGATGTGACCAAAGCGCCTTCTGTGGTTTCATTTGGTGCCATTAATGGCGGTGTGCGTAACAACATCATCCCTGATGAGGTTGAAATGGTGGGCACAATTCGTACCTTTGACCAAGAAATGCGTGCTGACATTAAAAAACGTTTAGCTAAAACCGCTGAGATGGTAGCTGAATCAGGGGGCGCAGAAGCACATGTTCACATTGACCATGGTTACCCAGTAACAGTGAACGATGTTGAATTAACCAAGAAAATGACACCAACTCTTGCTGGTGTGGTTGGCAAAGAAAACCTGATCACAACGCCACTTATCACAGGTGCCGAAGACTTTAGTTACTACGCCTTAGAAACACCAGGCATGTTCTTTTTCTTAGGTGTCACACCAGAAGGTCAAGATGCGGTTACAGCACCCAGTAACCATTCACCACACTTTTTTGCAGACGAAAAAGCTTTACAGCTTGGCGTAAATGCAATGACGCAATTAGTGGTTGATTACCTAAAATAATAAAAATTTTCTTACCGGCGGGTGACATCACTACCCGCCCTATTTTCTTAGCTGTTCAGCATCAATAAAGTTCATTTTGCTAGGGTTAGATTACTATAAACAGGTAAGGAAACCCCATGACATCAGAATACTTTCATTTTTTAAGCATTATCGGTGTAGCGTTTTTTGCTATTTCTGGCACCTTGCTGGGCCATGAAAAAAGTGTCGGTGGTTTTGGTGTGGTGGTCGTTGCCACAGTCACAGCTCTGGGTGGTGGCACACTTCGAGACATATTGCTTAACAAACCAGTATTTTGGATAGCTCAGCCCGATTATTTGTACGCAACTTATATAGCCATATTCGCGTCTATTTTATCTATTCGTCACTTACCCGATTTAAGTAACACCACAATGCTATTAATGGATGCCGTAGGGATGGCTATTTTCAACATTATTGGTATCGAAAAGGCACTGATCGGCGGCGCAGATATGGTTGTAGCCATCACCATGGGTATGACCACAGGTATTTTTGGTGGCCTGATGCGTGATGTGATCTGCCGAGAAGTGCCTTTAGTAATGGGCGAAGAACTTTATTCAACCGCTTGCTTATCTGGCGGGTTAACTTACGCAGCTTTATTCACCCTTGAGGTGAGTTATATTTGGTGCATTCTTGGCGCATTTGCTGTGACGGTATGTTTAAGATTAGGCGCCATACACTTTGGCTGGCAACCTAACCTGTTTCGTAAAAGCAGCTTTAAACGCTCTTAGCAAGTCATATAAATACAGCCATCGAGTGGCATGTCCGCTGGATACTGGGTTTGTATAAAACCCAGTTTTTCATAGGCTGTTTTAGCAAGGCTATTGTGGCTATACACAAACAACGACAAACTATCGCAGTTAAATTGCTGTTTACCCTGCTCTCCTAGTAAATTTATCAACACTTTTGCAAGACCTTTACCACGTTCACTTGGCGCGATAACTAGCCGCCCTAAATGGCAACGACCTTCACGTAAATAGTATTGACCAAACCCTAACATCTGGCCCTCGTCATTAATCAACGTGTAGGAATTCAGCGCATATAGGTTTAAATCATTCTTAAAGCTTTGCGTATCAAATGGGTAATTAAAAAATGGCCCAGACCAAATACGCAGTTCAGCCTCTGAGTTAAACCAACCCATTAACTCGTTGAGTTGGTCACTCGTTACTTTAACTAGCTTCATGTTTTAACCTATCGTATAAACCTGATGCACGAGTAACAGATTTATTCATTGCCATGAGCAATACATTTTTATCGGCCACCAGCTCAAATGTGGTTTTCGCGCGGGTGATACCCGTGTAAACCAACTGCCTGTTAATGCCCTGATTAGCCTGTTTTATTGGTGGTAAAATCATTGCTGTATAAGCAAATTCAGAACCTTGCGACTTATGAATTGTCATGGCATACACTTTGTCGTGAGCAGGTAAACGCGCGGGCGAAAAGGCACGAATATTTTCTTGCTCATCAACAAACATGGCTTTTAACTGACCTTGCTCATCGTGCATTAAAATACCTATGTCGCCATTAAACAGTTTTAGCTGGTAGTCGTTTTGGCTGATCATAATTGGCATACCCACGTAATGCCTTTGATATGGTAAGATTAAACCTTGTTGAGCCAGTGCTTTTTCAATACGCTGATTAAGGCTATTTACACCATAATCTCCCTCTCTGACTGCAGCTAACAACTGATAATGCGCAAATGCTTTATGCACACTGGCAACACTTGCCCCTTGCTGGATAAGCTGCAAATAATCGTGATATTGCAACGCCGCTTGTTGCACAAATTGCTCAATCGGTTTACTAATTACGCTGTAATTAAGTTTAAGGTCTTTAAAGCCACCTTGATTAATCGTTTGCTCAACGTAGCCTAGTAAGCCACTGTTATTGGTATTTACAGCTTGTGCTAATTGACCAATGCCGCTGCTGCCATCAAAACGATAACTTTGCTGTAAAAACGCAATACAATCGTTAAGTACAAAATGACTGCTCGCCGCGGGTATTTCGCTCTGATTATTAAAACAAACGCGATTAAGCTGCGCTGCTCTTTCACTGCTGTAATCAGGCATTTTGCCAAGCTCTAACCCTTGGCATAGGTCGCTGAGAATACTACCCGTATCAACCGAAGCTAATTGGTCTTTATCACCCAGTAAAATAAGTCTTGCATGACTCGGTAATGCCTCAATTAGTTTTGCCATAAGCGATAAATCTACCATCGATGCCTCATCAATGATCAGTACATCTAAATGCAGCGGATTACGCTTATTATGGCGAAACTTATTGGTATGCGGAATAACGCCCAGTAAACGGTGAATCGTTTGCGCGCTGTCAGGAATAAGTGGCGCGATATTATCAGGGATCATACTGAGCTTTTGCTTTGCCCCTAAAATCGACTCAGTTAAACGCGCTGCCGCTTTACCTGTCGGTGCAACCAGCTTAATTGTTAGCGGCGCACTGGCATACAAAGATTGTAATATGGCCAATAGCTTAGTTACAGTGGTGGTTTTACCTGTACCCGGGCCGCCAGTGATCACACTAAAGCCTTTTGTTGCAGCAATCGCACAGGCTACTTTTTGCCAGTTTAATGTTTTAATAGGATCGCTTGGGTTGGTTGTATGTTCACTGCTAGGAAAATACACCTCAAGTAATGCCTTTAATGCGGCTTCATCAAGTGCGAGTTCTTTCGTTGCTAAATGATGTAAACGCGAGGCCAGTGTGGTTTCGTACTCTGCCAATCGGGCAAAATAAAGTTTATTCGCAAACAATAGCAGTGGTTTGTCGTCCCCGACACACTCAGCATTCATTAGTTTATCAACGGCTTCAGCAAGGCCAAATTCCATATCAAACGGGGTTAAAACATCAGGGGCTGCAATGCTGGCATCAGCTAGGCTTTGCTGTTTAATTTCAAACGGGTTTTGCCAGTTTATATTCACCAGCTCTAAACAACTGTGCTGACTTTGCTGCGCAGCCGCAAGCAATAAAATCAGGTAAAAAACCTCACTGTGCGCTGCTTCGTTACTCTCTATCAGTGTTTGTGAACCGGCTACTGTTTCTGTGCCAGTCAATAGCTCTGCAAGTTTCACATCAACTAAGCGAATACGTTTTGCCTCCAGCAAATAACTCAGTAAAGGCTGTGTTTTAAGTTCTGTAGCAGGCAACACTGAATCGCTTTGGGCATGTTGTTCTGGTTGCTTATTCATTGGCTCGTTTGGCTCATGGTCATCAAAGCCGAATGTCATTTGACTCATAGCATGGCTCCTTGTGCGAATAAGCTATCAAGCTCAGTTATTTGCTGTTTTGTTAGCTGATTGAAATACACCCCTTGCCCTTCGCTCATACCACGTAAGAAGGTGTAGTAAACACCGCCTAAATGCATATCGCTATCGTAATCTTGAATACGTTGTTTTAATAAACGGTGCAATGCCACGGTATATATCAAATACTGCAAATGATACTGGTGACTGGTCATGGCTTGCTCTAGTTGCTCATGTTGGTAGTCAGTCGCACTATTGCCTAAAAAGTTCGATTTATAATCAAGAATATAATACTTACCCTGCCAGCAAAATATTAAATCGATAAAGCCTTTTAGTAGGCCTTGCACCTCACTAAAATCAAGCTGACCAGGTAAGTTAAAATGTTTTACTAACACTTGGTTAAGCTTATCACTTGAGAGTGATAACAGCGGTAAGTTAAATTCCATTTCGACCAAACAGGTATCAGGTTCAAGTACTGATAAACTAAGCCCTTTATCGTTTAATGGGCAATTCAGTGCAGCAAGGATCCACTGCTCGGTCATTTCCTGCCAGCTATCGTCAATATGGTATTTTTCGAATAACGTTTTGATCACTTTATCAAGTGCGTGGTCGTCTTGCTCAGTGGCTGGACGCTTTAACGCATAAGGGTCAGTAAAGTCTAATTGCTCAAAGATTTCATGCAAACAACTACCCGGCTTTGCGCCTTTAGGGAAGCTGTAAGGTGTTAAAGCATTGGCATTTTGGGCTAAAAACTCATCTTTTTCGTGATCTTCATCACTGCGACCAAGCTCAATATGATCAGTATGCTTTTTCAGCGTTAAGCTACTAAAGCTGGTTGAGCGCCAATCACGCTGAATGTCTGCTTTTACAGTATTAACTTGATAGGCTTGTTCACTGTCTGCACCAGCAAATGTTAACTTTTCAAGCTCATCTGCTTGGCTAAACGCCTCATAATGCATGTGCGCAGAGCCATCACAAAATTGTTGTAACAACGCGCGCCATTCATCGCCCGATTTAATCTCTAACCCTGCAAATAATACGTGGCCGATACTGGTACTTTGAATACCAGGGCGAGCACTGCGACCTTGGGCAATGTTATACATACCCACTGAACAAAAATGCACGGCACGAGTCAATGCCACATAAAGTAAGCGTAAATCTTCAGCCAAGCGCTCTTGCTCGGCTTTTTGCATTGCGTCGTCACCTTTAGCAAGGTCATAAATAAGCTTACCGTCTTTATGATAAAGGGCTTCTTTGCTTTCGCGATAGCCACAGGCAAACGGCATGAATACTATCGGGTACTCTAAGCCTTTTGAGGCATGCATAGTAACAATTTTCACCAAATTAGCATCGCTTTCTAGGCGTACTTGCACCGCTTCACCATCTTGTTGACTGACTTTTTGCGCAAACCAACGCAGCAATCTGTGGGTGCCCTCAAGCTCAATTTGCTTTTGCTGTAAGATTTCCCCTAAATGACGGAAATCGGTGAGCCAGCGTTCAACGTTGTAGCCTAAGCCTTGCCAACGCGCTGCGAGCTGATTATGGCTTAATAAACGCTCGAGCATCGCCATAGCGCCCTGTTTATGCCAAATGTGAGCAAGCTGAGCAAAAAAGTTTAAATGCTCTTGCCATGCGCTTTCATTTTCATGAAGCTCATAAATGCGGTTGTAGCTTAAGCAAAACAATGGCCCGGCTAGCACACCACGCAGTAACGACTCATCATACTGTCCATGCAATGCAGTTAAAAAGTTCAGTAAGTGATGACTAAGCTCTTGGTTAAAAACACTATCTCGCGATAAATACACGCTGGCAATGGCGGCTTCTGCCAGTGCTGTTTTCATCAGCTGTGCTTCGTTTCGGTCACGCACTAACACACAGATATCAGCGGCCGTGAGAGGCTTTCCTGCAATGGTTGCAGCGCCTGCATTAGCTTGCTTGAGTAGCTCAGTAATTTTTTTCGTATACTGCAAAGCCAATGCCTGTTGAGCCACCCCTTTGCTGGTTGGCTTGTTGTTGGCTTCGGCGTATTCATCAACAAAAACCGAAAATTCAAACGCACTTGGCATTTCACCGTTTATTAAAAACGCTTTGTCTTGCTGTTTTCCTTTGGCATTAACCTTTTGAAATGGGATCGCATCGTTGTAAATAAAGCTATTAGCATTTTTAGCAAATAAACGGTTTACGCTATCAACAACCCCTTCACTTGAGCGGTAGTTGGTATCTAGGGTGTATTGCTTATCCTCTGAAACAGCTTGTTTTGCGCCAATATAAGTAAAAATATCTGCACCACGGAAGCCATAAATAGCCTGTTTTGGATCACCTATCATGGCAAGCGTGGTGTTTTTAATGCCATAAATGCGGCTAAAAATACCATATTGAACTGGGTCAGTATCTTGGAATTCGTCAATCATGGCAACTGGAAACAAGGCGGCAATTTTTTCACTTAACGCTTGGCCTTGCTCACTTAAAAGCGCTTGATGCAAGTTACTTAATAAGTCATCAGGGGTGATCACGCCTTGTTCTTGCTTGCGTTTAACTAATGCATTTGCGACCCATTTAGCTGCGTATTGCACTATCGCAATATTCAAGCCGTTATTGATAAGGCTACTCAGTTCAGCCATTTCATCAAAACGAGCCAGCATTTCATGACTAAGCAAGCTGCCGTTTTTCTTATAATTTGCAGGATCGCTTAAATTTTCTGTGCCCCATACTTCAAACGAGTATTTACTGGTACCAAATACAAAAAATAGCTCATCATTGTTTATATACTCTTCAAGCGCTGCAAGGCTGTTTTTACGACCTGGAGTTTTTGAGCCACTTAAATCAGATGCTTTTACGGCATTAATAAATTCACTCTCACGGCACGCCGTTTTAAATGCTGGTACTTTTGCCACAAAGTTATCGCGCGCTTGCCATATTTCGTCAAGGTCATACTCAGGGGTAATCGTTGCCCCTTGTTTATTGAGTAGACTTACCACCTGTGAATACAGTGACGCTGGCACAGGGAAAATATCGGTAATTGCTTGGGTGCGCTCTTTTGATTGTGGGTAAACAAAGGCACGCCAAAAGTCATTAAGGGTTTCTTGAATAAGCTCTCGCTCATCTAAAATAAACTCTAAGTTAAACGCCACGCCGGATTCAAAGGCATGTTGTTTCAGCATTCGCTGACAAAAACCATGAATGGTGAATATAGCGGCTTCATCCATCGACTTTGCCGCGGCGTCTAATAAATCAAATGCGGCGTGTTTGTCAGTTACCTCGTCAATTACTTGCTCAATCAGCTCATCATCGGGCTTTTTACCAAGCAGTGCATCTCTGGCATTGATTATACGCGCCCTTACACGGTCTTTAATTTCTTGAGTTGCGGCTTCAGTGAAGGTCACCACCAGTATTTGCTCAACACTCAGCGGCGTATTTAATTGTTCATCTTCACCGGTCGCTTTTTGTAAGCCCAACAAATACCGTAAATACAAACCTGTGATGGTGTAGGTTTTACCTGTACCGGCACTGGCTTCAATAAGGCTTTGCCCACACAGCGCCATACTCATTGGATTAAGCGTTTGCATGATCTGCCTCCTGTGCTAATTCAACAATTGGCGATAACAGCAGCTCGCTCCATTTTATAAACTCTTCTTCACAGTCTTTAAGGCTCTTTATGGTTAAACGAATATACGGGTTTTCACCTTCACCTATGCCTATGTATTGCGGTGCGAACTTATTGTTTGCTTTAACCATATCTTTGTCTGTTTTTATGTACTCGTAACCACTGACCGGGAAAAACGCCACAGGGCGAGTTAAGAGCGTTTCATAAAGCGAAAACCAATTGTTTAAATAGCTGCGGGCATCGTCTTCTGACAAGGGTGAAAAACTAATTTGCTTGTCTAAACCAAGAATAAGGGTTTCAACCGGCTGCCCCATTATTTGCGCCGCTAAATGATGCACAAAGCCGCGAATAACATCTTTTGCTTTAATACTGGCGGTGCGATAAAACACCTGTTTTTGACCATAAATATGATTTAACCAACCTTCTAAAGTGGTGTTGGCTATTTTAATATTTACTTCAACGGGTAATGCTTCATCACCTTGAATATGCGCTTTCACTTGCCCAGCAAGCGCATCAACTCGGTGCTGCATACTTTCAAACACAAGATCGCCAACATGGGCTTGAGGTAATTCACCGCGCTGCATTATTTGCGCTTTGTTAAGCGGTTGCTCTTGAATGCTAGCTTCAAGAATTTCGTCAAGGTAAAAGTAACGACGTAATGCGTCTAAACTAAATGGCTCTTCATCTTTAGCGATATCGTTAAATTGCGGTAAGCGTAAACCCAAACTTTGCTGATAAAAGCTCTCGTGCGGCTGGCAAATACTGCGAATAAACTGAGTTAACTCAACACTGCTTTCTGGCTGAACACTAAGCGCTTGCTGTGGCTCAGGGTTAACAGCTTGAGTTGGCATCCACACAGGGTTATAGCTGTGTAATTGTGTGGCTAACGGTTTGTTTGCTTTTTGCTTGTCATCAATTTTCTCTGTTAGATAATAAGCCGAGTTAAATGGCTGTAAGTGCTGATAATTAATTAGCGCCTCTGGTAGCTTTAAGTGAGTGTCTTGATCAGCAAATTTAAAACTACGGGCTATGTATTCCAAAAGCTCGCTCACTAAGGTTGAGGGCATTCTTGGTTGGTTATCAAAGCAAGAACGGCCAATATAACTGATGTATAAATTCTCACGAGCACTTAAAATCGCTTCTAAAAACAGGTAACGATCGTCGAGTTTACGAGAACGGTCGCCTTTTTGGCGTTTTGAGTATGGAACTAAGTCAAAACCGATTGGCTGAACGGTACGCGGGTAATCTGCATCATTTAAACCTAGCATGCACACCACTTTAAATGGCACAGCGCGCATTGGCATCAACGTACAAAAGTTAACTTGCCCCACTAAAAAGCGCTGCCCTACACCTTTTTCTTGAATACCTTGTTTAACCAAGTAACTCACAATGCGCTGCGAAACAGCTTGTTGGTAATCGCCATTGTCATAATGCTTAATCAGTGTATCGAGCACTTTTTGCAGTACTAATAAATCCCAGCTTTGTTCACCTTCATCGCTGTACACATCGTTTAATAATTCTTTTAGAATTTCTGCCTTTTCGTTAAGCGGTGCATCAGCTTGAAGCTTGGCTTTATAACGGGCCAGTACATCAATAAATTCAATGAGTTTATTAAGTGTATTCAGTGCCATGCCTTCAACTTCATCGGCACTGTAAATCCCCGAAAACGGCAGTTGTTCATCACGTTGTGCAACACCTAATAACAAGCGGTTTAAGCCATGTTGCCAAGTGTTTAAATCTATTGCTGGTAAGCCAAAACTGTCTTTGTGTGCGGCATCTAAGCCCCATTTAACGCCAACGCGTTCAAGCCAAAAGCCAATTTGCTCATATTCATGAGGTTCAAGGTTAAACTTTTCGGCAATTTGTGTAACTTGCAGTAAATCAAGAATGTCAGACACACCAAAGCGTGAGTATGGTAAATCAGCTAAACTGGCAAACGAGCTAAGTACGGGTTTTTCTTGTTCTATGGCTAAATCGGCTAACGCATAAGGAATAAAACGTCGCCCTTCGGCACCACCAAACACCGCCTCAATATACGGGCTGTATGTGCCAACATCCGGCATCATTACAATAATATCTTTTGGTGTTAGCGCTTTATTTTCATTGAATAGATTGAGCAAGTAATCATGTAGTCGTTCGACTTCACGTAGTGGCGTGTGACAATCGCTCAGCACAATACTGGTATCGTCTGCCTGAATCGGCAATTTGCCTTCGTCATTAATAAACCATTCTTTATCAGGCGTTAATGACTCCCCCTTGAAGGCTAATTGGTAAATTTCAGACTGAATTTGCGATAACAAGCTTTGATCAAACTCGTTATCGAATCCGTCAAGCCACTGCGCGTCTAATTGTAGTAACTGCTCAAAATAGTCTCGTCCTAATTTACCCCACGACGAGAGTAACGGGTTACCAATAAAAAAATACTCGTGATCAGGGTTTTTAGCGCTGTCTTCAAGCGCTTGTAACTGCGGGCGTTTGGCATATTTAGCAGCAATCTTGGCTGCTGTTTTCTCATCGAGTGTGTCGCCCCAGTAATGTTCACTGGGGTTAAAGAAAAACAAAAATACCTGCGTTTTTTTCGCAATGGCCTGAAACACTTCAAGCTGGCTGCTCGCAATTGCAGAAATACCAAATAAACTAATGCGCTCAGGTAATAGGCTTGCGTCCATTTTTTCAAGGGCTGCAAGGAGTTTGTCTTGCATATTGGCGCGGTGATATTGGCTTTGCCCAAGTTCTTTACTATGCGCCACCAGCTTACGCCAGAGATCTGGCTGCCATGGCGCAATGCCCACATCAACATCATCAAGTTCATCGATGCCCTGCTCCCAAGTGGCAATCCAATTGGGGCGATACATTAAATATTGGTCATAAACGTCGGCAATTTTCTCGCACAAGGCAAAGGTTTTTTGCCCTTCACTGTCACCATCTAAATAGGTTTTAAGTGGTAAGTACAGCGGCTCATCAATGCAGTTTGGTAAAATCGCAAACAGCTTCCAAGCAAGGTTAGCTTTGTTATACGGTGATTCACTGGGTACATCAGGCAGCAATTGTTGGTAAAGCTGCCATATAAAACTTGAAGGCAGCGGAAAATCAACCTGAGCGGCAATCCCTAAGTGTTCACTTAAACCTATTTTTAGCCACTGCGACATACCCGGTGACTGCACAAGCACAATTTCTTTTTTAAAGGGACTCGTTAATGGATTAACTTTAATAACTTTATGAAAAAGCTCTTGCAGTGCTTCCATGCGATTTGATTGAATTATATTCAGCACTCTACACTGTCCTTGCTTGAAACTAACTAATTGACACAGTGTAAGATATTTTAATTAGATGGGATAGAGAGAAATACCCGCAAACAAGGCTTATTCCATGTTTACGGGTATGAGCTGCGGGCATGTGTTAAATATATGCGCAGCTGGCAATATTTACTGGTATGGGCTTATCGTCGATAACGCGAACTCGGTGTGCATGATCTCATCACCCTTAATACCTTTAAGCGCAATACGAATGGTAGGATCTGCTTTTTGCCAATCGATTGTTAAGTCGCCGTAGTTAACTTCATGAGTGTAATCACCCACACGGTGTTTATTAGGGCTAACATCTTTCCACTTTTCTGTAAGCCCAGAGCTGGTCATTTCATATAACGGGTAATCTAGGTTTTGTTGATATTTAGACAGCTCACCCCAGTGAGTATCACCACTGACAATAATCACACCATTTACTTTATGTTTTTTAATAAGCGCAAATAAACGCTCACGATCAGCCGGATAATTTGCCCATGACTCCCAGCCTGTAAAATCAGCCAATAACTGTAAGCTTGAGGCAATGATTTTTATCTTTTCATCTGACTTAAGCTCTTGTTCGAGCCATTGCCATTGGCTTTCGCCAAGCATAGAGGCGTTTTTATCGGTTGTTGGACTATAAGGCCCTTGTTTTGCCGGTTTACGCTCAAGTTGATAGGTCATCGCTGATACATGATTTAACGGCGCACGATTAAAACGAAGATCAGGCATGATGACCTTTACTGTTTGCTCACCTTCACCGTACGTGTACGAAGTGTAAATACCATCTTCACGAGTCCTGCGAGCAGAACCTGCTGGCTCTTGCCAAAAGTCGAGCATGATTTTTCGTGATTGCTGTTTTTTTGGGTATTCGCTGCCAGCGTCATTTTCGCCATAATCATGGTCATCCCACATGGCTATTATCGGTGTATTCGCACGTAATGTTTTAAAGCCCGGCTTTTGCCCTAAACGTTGATATTTATTGGCAAGTACCGACATATCTTCGGTATCTCCATAAATGTTGTCGCCAAGGAACATAAACAAATCGGCTTTCTCTTTGTTGATGGCGTCAAAAATTGGAATAGCCTTGTCTTGATGACCACATGAGCCAAACAAGATTTTACTTGGCGCGGCAATCGCACTCACACTACTAACGAGCATTAACCCAGATAAGGCGCTTTTAAACAAACGAAGAGTGAAACTCATTTTAAAATCTCCTTAATCGGCGCTGCCATCTTCGGGTTAACTTGCTGACTGTTGACGCCTAAAATATTCAGCACAGTTGCCGCTACTTGCGATTGTTTAAGCTCATTTTTGGGCTTAATTAAGCCTGTTGCTTTTATATCTGGGCCAATCGCTGCTAACCAAATATGCTCAGAGCCAACAATGCCGTTTGGAAAACGCTGCTTTCCTTGCTCTGAACGTGCTAAAGCACGCTTAGAACTATGATGTTGCCAATCATCAGCATGACTGCCACGGCCATGATCGGTCGTGATGATCATTGTGGTGTTGTCTTTATAGCCCGGTGTTTGTTGAATTGTTTGCCAAAGGTCACGAATAAACGCATCACTTTGTTTAGCCGATTTTAAATAGGCATCGTATTTACCGTTATGGGCAAAGTCATCGGTTTCACCCAAGCTAATAACAAGCAAACGCGGCTGTTTATTTAATAAATATTGTTTGGCAAATCGGTAGGTAAAGCTGTCGAGGCGCACATTGTGCCAAGGGCTTGGGATCTCGCTTTGCATTTGGTTTAGCAGAGTCACTTCGGCTGAGTTCACTGCATCAAAGGATTCAAAGCCAGCATTAACATAAACCCCACTGCGCTCACGATTTACAATATAAAAAAACACATCCCAGCTACCAAAAAGCGCGGTTTTACCTTTAAACTCTGGCTGAGAATTTAAACTCTCTAAAATGGTTTTATTGGGGTTAGGCACTTTATCGTTGCTATCGATATTCTCATCTACTATGCCAGTTAAAATTTCACTGTAACCTGGGTATGAGAAATACCACGGGTTGCTTACCGACATCAATGAGCCTTGAGTTCTATCGCCAATCAAAACGCCCTGCTTTGCCAGTGTTTCACTAAAAAATGGCATTAACGCTTGAGTTCGCTGTGCTTGGTCATCTCGCCAAAAAAGCGCCTTTAGTTCATCTGTATCTGCAACAAAATCAGTGTTATCGATTAGGTTTTTATCTGCACCAGAGAACACTTCTTGCCAGCGAAGCCCATCAAGAGTAACGAGCACAACATTGTCGGCAGCTTTACTGTTTAAGCTTAATAGTGATGCCGCTACCACCACCGTGGCTAAAATTAATTTTTTCATATTTCACCTGCAAAAAAGCCCATCAAAGATGGGCTGTTTAAACGTTAGCTTATTACTTAAAACTGCGCTGTCAGTGTTAAAGCTGCGGTACGTGGTGCACCAATAAAGTAGGTTGAACCATTACCTGTGCCACCTGCGAGATATGATTTATCAAACAGGTTATTCACCACAAATGCAAGGTCGATTGATTTAAACACGCCTGAATCAAGGCTGGTGTTATACCCAATGTTTAAATCAACCAAGGTGTAACCATCAACCTCATTACGCGAACGGGTTTGCTCATCAGTCCATGCACCTAAACGCTCACCTGTGTATTTAGCCGATAAACCAAAGCGGAAATCACCACTGTAGTAGTCTGCCGATACCACAAATAAATCTTGTGCTGAGTCAATCACTTCATCACCCGCTTTAAAGCTGGCTGATGCATCCTCAAGTAGCTCACCATCGCTGTTGTAAGCACTTGGATCGTTCGATTGATACTCAGAGTTATTGTAGGTATACGATGTGTAAAGATTCCATTTGTCAGTCAGCATATAGCTTGCTGATAGCTCCACACCCGTTGACTCAATACCACCAACGTTGATGTAAGAACCGTTCGTGCCAATGGTGTAATCAATACCATCGGTATCACTGCCCGGAGCAATAAAGGTAATACGGTTATCAAATTCGATGCTGTAAGCGGTTGCCGTTAAACGTAAACGGTCATCACTGTAACGCACACCTAGGTCGATGTTTTCAGCTGTTTCAGGTTCAATTTCGGTCAGTGTTGATGAATCACGTTCAAGTACACCATCTTTAATTGCCGCAAAGTTTTCGCTGTAGCTGGTGAATAGCTCTGTGCTTGCAGATAGCTGATACAGCACACCACCGCTGAAAAGTACGTCTGAATCACTGTCGATTTTATCTGAGTATTCATCTTCAAAATGATTATAACGCTGAAGCTCAACAAGGTACTGTTTAGCACCTAAATTAAGCGTGAAATCACCTAAACTGATTGAGTCTTGTACGTACCACTTGAATGTATCTGTTTCGAAGGTGTTTTTATACTGTGTCCAATACGGCGTATGGTCAAAGTGATGATAAATACGGGCATCAATAACTTTATGCCAGTCACGTGACTCATCACGGTCTGTTTGTTCAAACCAAAAACCAGCTTCAATATCATGATTACCAAGAGTTACTTGGTACTCACCGGTCATACCTAAGCGGTCTTTTTTATAGTGAGTATGACGATACGACATAACAGGAATAGCATCATCTGGGTAACAGGCAGGGTTTAAGCCAGGGCCAGATGACCATGGCCACTCTAAACTTGCCGTACAACCTGCAGCAGGTGCAAGTGGGTTACCGTCGCTGTCGGTGAAGCCGTAGCTACCAGCATTTTCGCCGCCAATTGTTGTTGGGTTGCCATCGCCATCAACAGGTGACGTTAAATAAGGCGGGATCCAATCGCCACGACCCGAGTTTTTATGGTAATACGGCGACAAGCTTAAGTTTGAAGTGGCACTAACGCGTAATCAAACTTTACATACGCAAGAGTATTTTCACGCAGTGTACCCCAGCCCTCAGCAAACATTTGATCAAAATGCGGCACGCCAGTCCAATTCCAAGTTAAACGATCCCAATCAGGGTTTTGTTCAAACTCACTAATGCTAATGCTGTTATAGTTAATTTCGTGAACATCATCATACGAAACACGACCCGTTACAGTTAAGTCACTAAAGTCTGATACAAACTTCGCTTCAATGTGCTGATTGTCTTTACCACCATTGCTGCCATCACCAATCCAGCGGCTGGTATCTGTTTGCGAATAGCTGATATAGGCTTGCGTGTTATCAAACACAGTGCCGGTTTCGTGCTTCACAAAGTAGCGGCTAGCATTATGATCGCCCGTTGTATAAGCAAACGTAGTGCTTTGCTCGGTACTCGGTTGTGCACTCACAAAATTGAAAGTACCGCCTAATGCTTCGAGTGATGCAGAGGCAATATCAGAAGTACCTTGCCCTACTTCAACCGTTGCTAAGTTTTCGCTGTCTAAGTAACGGTTTGCTTTTGCACCGCCACCATAGTTAGAACCACCATTAGGAATACCATCAATCGTCATACCTAATTGCTGTTGATTACCATCAATACTAAAGCCACGCATAGTAATGGTGGTTGACCAATCGTCACCACCAAATGCATCACCTTCGTTGATGCTAATACCCGGTAGGTTATCAATCACGGCTAACACGCTTGATACTGAACTTTGTTGCTCAAGCATGGCAGGTTCAATAACGTTATTTGCATAACTGGTTGGCTTTGCAACAACGGTAATTTCTTCAATTTCGTTATTCGTGTTTGCATTTGCCGATGTTGCTAAAAGCGTTGCGACTACAAGGCTTAGCTTTGTTTTTTTAGTTACTGTGCTCATTGTTTTTCCAAGGTTACGTATTTAAAAGCGGGCACAGTATGCAGAGCGCGTATGACATTTAGGGTCAAAATTTTTGACACAATAATTAAACAATTAATGCATTTTCATGGCAGATTTAAGACTTAACTGTTTAATAAATAAGAAAGTATTAGAAAAAACGCCCAGTTAAATTAACTGAGCGCTTGTTGGTTGGACAATATTATTAGGTTTGCTTAAATCAGTTCAGCCAGCATTTCGTCGCTGTATGGTGTTAACGCTTCACCATTTTTAACTTTACTGATGTAATCTGGGTTCGCAATGAATGGGCGACCAATCGCAATTAAGTCAAATTGGTTGTTATCGATAGCTTGATTAGCTGACTCAAAGCTATAGCTACCTACCCCGACTAAGGTACCTTTGTACGCACCGCGCATATATTCAGACGCTGACTTATCACCTAAGCTTGCAAAGCGCATGCTGTCATCAAAAATACCAACATGTAAGTACGCAAGGTTACGTGTTTCAAGGGCTGGTAATAGATAATCAAATACCGCCTTATCACCGTCACTTTCGGTCATATTAAAATACGCGCCTGGCGATAAACGTAATGCAGTTTTATTTGCACCAATTGCTGCCACTACTGCATCAACGACTTCAAGAGCAAAACGCGACATGTTTTCTGGTGTTTGACCGTATTGGTCTTCACGTTGGTTTGCAGCAAAGTGTAAGAATTGATCAATTAAGTAACCATTCGCACCATGAATTTCAACCCCGTCAAAACCCGCTTCAATAGCGTTTTCCGCCGCTTTTGCGTAGTCAGCAATCAAACCTTGGATGTCTTCGATGGTTGCCGCTTTTGGAGTAACGTAAGTTAACTCACGCATTCTTGGTACCGAACCTTCAATACCAATTGCTGATGGTGCCAGTACATCACCACCAAAAAAGTGAGGATGAGCAACACGACCAACATGCCAAAGCTGAGCAAACATTTTGCCGCCTTTAGCGTGCACAGCATCGGTCACTTTCTTCCAACCTTGTATTTGTTCACTAGTAAATAAACCCGGCGTATTTGGATAACCTTGGGCATCTGGGCGGATAATCGTTGCTTCGCTAATAATTAAGCCAGTATCAGCACGGCGTGCATAATAATCAACCATTGCTTGTGTAGGTACGAGGTTATCGTCGCTCATACAGCGCGTAAGTGGTGCCATTAGTACACGGTTTTGCAGCTCTATGCTGTCGTTTAATTTAAACGGAGAAAGTAAATCGGTTGTCATGGTTTTATCCTTATCTTGAACATACATTCAAGATAAGGGCGAAACATACACACTTCAAGGTTTATTTTGAATAATCGTTCAAGATTACGTAAACTTCGTTTATACCAATTCGCTTAATTAAGTGGTCTATTTTGAGGCAAGAAAACCTCGTTGATATCAAGGCAAAAATTTCGTTATTTAGTTGTTCTAAATCAGAAATTTTTAACGCGGGTAGCGACAGGTTTAATCCCTCAAAATGACTAAGTATTATTGCGGATTGGTATTATATACCGTGAGGAGCTTTAATGAGAACTGCTGAATTTGATACTGAATTTGTACTTCGCCAAGCCATGCATGCTTTTATGCAATATGGCTATGCGAAGACAAGTATGCAAAAGTTAAAAGAAGTAACTCACCTTCACCCGGGTTCTATTTACGCGGCTTATGGCAACAAAAAAGGCTTATTTTTAGCCGCCACCGAGCAATATCAAAAAGATAGAAACCAACAATTTACTGCCCTTTTTAATGACCAACAATCAATTTTATCGACCCTCAAACATTACTTAACTGTGATTGTTGATGAATGTATTGAAGGTGAAGTAGCTAAAGTGTGCTTGCTTACAAAGAGTATTTCTGAGGTTGAAGGCAACGACCCACAAATTTGCACTGTACTGCGTGGTAACTTAAACGCTTATGAGCATGCCCTCGCCGAACAACTTCAAAAAGCGCTAAATAACAACGAATTTGTAAGTAGCAAGTCAGCTCAACAGTTGGCGCGCTTTTTAGTCATGGGCATATACGGTATTCGTACCTATGCGCTGACAAATCAAGACCCTAAATCTCTGCAACAACTTGCTGACGATCTATTTGCCGCATTAGTAAATTAATTTAGCTATTAACTTTACTTGTCATATTAATTTATCACCTTATGATTAAGGTGTAGCTGTGTATAACTAAAAGAGTGAGCCTGTCATGAATAATGCAACTGCTAAACGTGTTGAAACTGAATTTGATGCTGTACTCGCCTTAGGCGCTAAGAAACGACTCGCTTATATGTTTGAAACGGTTCAAGAGTTTAAACAAGTGTGGATCCTCAATGATGAACATGGCTGCGTCATGCTCTCAAACGAAGACGACGACTGCGTGCCTGTGTGGCCTAGCCGTGAATTTGCCCAAAGCTGGGCAACCGGTGAATGGCAAGACTGCACGCCAAAAGCCATCCCTGTAAAAGACTGGTTAAGTCGCTGGACACCCGGCCTTGAGCAAGATGACTTACTCATTGCTGTATTCCCAACAGACCAAGACGACGGCACCATTTTATTCCCCGATGAGTTTGACTCACAACTAAGAATGCCAAAAAGACGATTTTAAGTACAAGGGAGCCAAGCGCTCCCTTTTTTATGCGATTTGTTGTAACCGAAGTGCCGAAATATCTTTTATCGGTGGCTTGCCAAAAAAGCGTGTGTACTCGCGGCTAAACTGCGATGGGCTTTCGTAACCCACTTTTAAAGCCGCAGAGCCCACATCAATTCGCTCATTCAGCATTAATTGCCTTGCCGCCTGCAACCGTAAGTTTTTTACGTATTGCAATGGGCTCATCTTTACCACATCACGAAAATGTAACCTGAATGTCGACGGACTCATGTGCGCATCACGGGCTAAATCATCAATTGAAAATTGACTCGTGTAGTTTTCTTTTAACCAACATAAGATCTTGGCTATTTTTTGATGGGCAGAGCCAGACATCACAATTTGCCTTAAATAAGGGCTGTGCGGACTATTTAACAGGCGCAATATAATTTCTTTTTTAATAAGTGGCGCAAGGTTAGCTTTTAATTGAGGCTCTTTGTCGAGTTGAATAAGCCTAAGTAAAGCATCAAGCAGGCCATTGTCAGTATCAACCACCGACATAGCTTGGTGCTTAGGGAACTTGTCTTGCCCAGCAAACTCCATTTCAGCAACAATATGGCTGATTTCATGGGCATCTAAGCGTAAGTAAATGCCGTAAAATGGCAGATCTTTACTAGCTCGCGTTATTTGTGAAGCTACAGGCACATCGACTGAGGTCACCAATGATTGGCCGTCAGTGTAATCATAACTATGTTCACCCAACACAACTCGCTTTGCACCTTGCAAGCTAATACCCAGACCTAACTCATACACGCAGGCCATCGGTAAAGAAACTTCGCTTCGTCTGAACACCAATAACTCAGGAATCGCCGTTTCAAAATTACCGTCTGCGATCGCTATCGCTTTAACCGCTTCTATTAATGCCTGACGCATTTAGATTACCTCTAAGAAATACTCAATTAAGTGTATCACCGTAATTTGAGGTTAGGACCATTTTAGGTAACAGTTCGTTATTTTAGGCAAAAATTAAATCATTTATGGCAAGCAGAAATCGCCATCATCAACCATAATGTATTTTCAATTTTTCGATTGCATGCTCTTTGCAATCAGCCAAAGCTACAAAACCTCAATACATTCAATACCTAAAATCAAAAGAGAAATTATGAACCATAACAACACGGATTTATTTGTGTTTGTCGCGATCGCTGCTTTGGTCACCGTTCATGACAAGCCCTTGTTAAAACGAGCATGTCAGCATGCATTGAATGATGGCGTTTCAATGCAAGAGTTGTGTGATACTTTACCGCATATCAGTGTGTATTCTGGGGTGCCAAAAGCATTGCTATCACTAGAGGTTTTAAAGTCCCTTGATGATATTAAAGGTTCACATACGTTGCTTATCAAACGCACAGAGCAGCAACTAAAAACCGCGCTCACATTTGGCCAGCTGCCATTTGGCATTGAGCAGCAAAATAACAGGGTATTTGAGCTTGCCTCTTTAGGCGCTTTATTTGCGCTAGACGATGCCAGCAGCTTAGTTAGCGAGCAACTTAAACGCTGTGTATTACTTGGTTATAGCCGTGAACAACTTGAATTATTAGTAATAGAACTTGCCAGAAAGGTCAGTAGCCACATTGCCATGCGCGCTAAATGTAATCTTGAAAAACACTTTGCTAAGGTGGGTTAAGAAAAGCGTATAAGTACTCTATTTTATCCGAGAATTTTGCTTCACATTGAAATTTGTCTAAGTTTTCGGATAGTTTAGAAAACGCCTCTGCTAAGCTTCAACTAAATAAATTATAGAGTATTGAAATCACTTGATTAACCCGCCTTAAGTTATAAAAAATAAAAATACTACTAAGATGAAAAAACTATAAGTTTGTCTATATTTAAGAAGATATTACTTAAATAGTGAATTGTATTAATGAAATCAACGATTTTGATAAAGCTCAACTCTTTTAAAAGTAAAGGGTTCACATTAGTTGAGCTTATGGTAGCCATCTCAATTATAGGGATCTTATCCTTAATCGCCTTGCCTAATTATCAAGGCTATGTAAATGAATCTAAGGCAGCCACCTTATTATATAGAATCCACTCTATTGGCCTTGCTTATCAGGATGTTATTGCAACTTCACCTGATGCAGTAGCAAAGCCAAATCAGCTTTCGAGTTCAAGCTTTGGTCAAGCCCCAAGCTATTTACCTGGGCTTGCCAATCAATTTTCAGAAGAGTTTGGTATTCAATTTTCAGCTCAGTTAGTTAATCACTCTGGTTTTTTTAATTTTACTGGTCATGAGGCTTTTCCTGTTTTATTTTTAAAAGCAAATAGTCAAAACGGATTGAATGTACTCAATGCCTTGGATCATGTAACTGAGTTAAAACATTCTTTTGTGACTCCTAATATGATGATTATTGCATTAGCAACACCTTATGAGACTCACCAAACCAATTTAATACCTTCAGAAACAAATACAAACCCTCCCAAAATAAATCAACCACCAAAATTAACTGATGCAGGGACTAATCAGCAACCTGATGCTAGCAATACAGGTAATACTCAACTTCCTGACGCAAGTAACACAGGTAACACCCAACCTCCAGATAGAAATAGTGGAGATAGCAACACAGGTAGCCAAACGAGTACAAGTACAGAAACTAGTACCAATGGTGATTCAGGATCGGGCAGTCGAAGCAATGCTGGTTCTAACTTGAATTGGCCTCCTGGCTGGGTAAAACATCCAGATCAACATATAGGCCAACAGCATGGGCATCATGATTAAAAAATTAGGAAGATAAAAATGATTTCAACCAATAAACGATGGCAAGAAAGTATCGCGGAAGCGATGGATGAAACGCAAAATAATCAACGAAATAAAAATAGAGCTTCCATTGTATTACCTAGCTGGCTTCCTTATGCCGCATATATTGCTTTTGGATTTTTGTTAGCAAAAACTCTACTAATTGGCCATGAAACCCACCCTGTAAATTACGACAGAGATTATCAAACAGGCAGCTCAGTGGCATTATTAATGATTGCAGAAGATGTTGAACATTACCGCACAACTTACGGAGAACTGCCAGACGATTTACCAAGCCCTATCGCATCTGTCATGGATGTAACTTATGAAAAAATTACCAATGAACATTTTCGCTTAACCATTCCACATGGTGATTCAACAATCACGTTTGATGCCAAAGACGACAAAATATATATGGAATGAGTATGATTGATAAAAATGAGGTACACAGAAGTAATGCCACTTTTAACTGGCTAAAACGATTTTGCATTGAAAAATCGACTAACAGCAATATTAATATTGAAGAAATGTATAACGGTGAGTCAGCCATTTCAGCATGGAAAAGTGCAGAGGCAATTTTGCAAGTCGACAGCAAAGTGTTAACAGCAATGATTGCAAAAAGTTACCAGTTAGATGTAGCAAAACTTCCTGATGATATGTCAGAAGAATTGCTTAATTATGTTTCTCTTAAAGTAGCTAGAGAGTATGGAATTTTTCCTTTAGGCTTTACAAATGGCTTATTAACAGTAGCTTCCCCTCACCCATTTGATACTGATATGGAATCAATGGTTGAATTTTTAACGACCCTTCATGTTAAGTCGGTATTGGCATCACCCGAGCTCATAGCAAAATGGACGGAAATGTTTTATCAGGAGCAAATGCTATCTGAAAATGACATTATTATAAAATCAAACCAACTCAACACACGAACAAAACAAAATGAGCCCGACTCTTCGAACTCAGCCATAGTTAAAATTGTATCCGAAATGCTGTTAGAAGCGTTTATATTCAAAGCCAGTGATATTCACATTGAACCCTTTAATAATGGCGGCATAATTCGTTACAGAATAGATGGCATGTTAAGGGTCATATCAGAATTACCAGCACAAGTTTTTATTCCAATAGTACAAAGAATAAAAGCATTATCTGGCCTTAACTTAGCAAAAAAAATGGTTCCACAAGATGGAAGTGCTAGTTTAGAGCTCAAAGGTCAGGATGTGGATCTACGGGTATCGACACTACCAGTTAAAGGGGGAGAAAAAGTAGTCATCCGTCTACTGATTAAATCTGTTGTAAATAAGTTAGATGATATTGGTTTACAACAGCAAGAGCTCAATACATTTAAAAACTTACTGCAAAGTAGCGAAGGTATCTTTGTAATAACAGGCCCTACTGGGTCAGGAAAGACAAGTACGCTTTATGCTGCTCTAAAAGAATTAAACACTCCGGAAAAATGCCTTGTCACCGTTGAAGACCCAATTGAATATGAGATTGAAGGTATTGCCCAGGTTAATATTAACCCACATCAGAACCTCACCTTCTCCAGCGCCCTCAGAAGCATTTTAAGACAAGATCCCGATGTAATATTAATGGGTGAAGTTCGCGATGAAGAAACGGCAGAAATGACCTTTCGCGCTGCAATAACTGGGCATTTTGTGATGACCACCTTACATACTAGTGATGCAATTACGACTATTTCAAGGTTAATAGGTTTAGGTGTGTCACGTCCTATTATTGCAGACTCCTTAAAAGGTGTTGCAGCGCAGCGATTAATTAGAAAACTATGCCCTAGTTGTAACCTAAGTGGCCCGTTGTCCACAGATACCTATGGTAAACGTTTTAAAAGCATCTTTCCTGATATAAATATTATGTCGCCATCAGGTTGCGATGACTGCGATCAGTCTGGTTACAAAGGACGTATTCCTCTGTTCGAAATAATCACTATTGATTATCAACTAGCCGATGCAATTCGTGCTGGAGAAAGTACCAGTAAGTTAAGAGAGATTGCAGCTAAATGCGGAGCGAGATCTTTATATAAAGTAGCCTTAGAAGCACTTTCAAAAGGCCTCACTTCAGTAGAAGAAATAAATAGAGTATTAGGACAGTCTTTTTGGAAAGAGTGTGAAAGAAATAACAGCTTAGATAATTAGACAAGCTAAAATGCGATTTAAAAGTATTTGTAAATGACTAAAGTTAGCTTATAAGATTAGAAATGGCGGTGACGGAGAGATTCGAACTCTCGATACGTTGCCGTATACACACTTTCCAGGCGTGCTCCTTCAGCCACTCGGACACGTCACCTAAGGCGCTTAGAGTTTAGCGCGGCGTTATAGTATGAAAACAACCCTACAGACGCAAGGGCTTTTTAAAATAGTGCAGTTAAGTGATTAGTAATCAAACAAAAAAGGCAAGGTAAACACCTTGCCTTTTGTATAGTCAATTCGTTCTTAGCGTTGAAGCGTTGCTGAAAAATCTAACATACGGTTAAGCGACTTTAATGCGCCTTCGCGCAAGTCCATATCAACAAACACTTCTTTACCTTCTGGGTCTGTCAGTGCTTCTTCAATCGCTTTTAAGCCATTCATTGCCATCCACGGGCAATGTGCGCAGCTTTTACAGGTTGCGCCTTCACCTGCTGTTGGTGCTTCAAAGAATTCTTTCTCTGGGCATAACTGCTGCATTTTGTAGAAAATGCCTCGGTCAGTTGCTACGATGAACTTTTTGTTGTCCATAGTTTGCGCTGCTTTGATTAGTTGGCTTGTTGAACCAACTGCATCAGCTAAGGCTACAATCTCCGCAGGAGACTCTGGGTGAACCAATACAGCCGCATCTGGGTGTAAGGCTTTCATATCCTTTAGTGCTTTGGTTTTAAACTCGTCATGAACGATACAGGCGCCATTCCACATGATCATGTCTGCACCTGTGTTCTTTTGAATGTAAGAACCTAAGTGTTTATCTGGACCCCAAATGATTTTTTCGCCTTGCTCATCAAGGTGCTCAACGATTTCTAGGGCACATGAAGAAGTAACAATCCAATCTGCACGCGCTTTAACAGCTGTTGATGTATTTGCATACACTACTACCTTGCGATCAGGGTGCTGATCACAAAACGCTGAGAATTCTTCAATTGGGCAACCTACGTCTAATGAACAAGTTGCAGCAAGCGTTGGCATAACAACCGTTTTATTTGGCGTTAGGATTTTTGCTGTTTCGCCCATAAAGCGAACACCGGCTACCACAATTACATCTGCGTCGTGCTTAGCGCCAAAACGCGCCATTTCTAGCGAGTCAGCAACACAACCGCCTGTTTCTTCAGCTAGTGCTTGAATTTCAGGATCAGTGTAATAATGGGCAACAAGAACCGCGTTCTTGTCTTTTAATAATTGTTTGATACGTGCCTTATACTCAGCTTGCTCGTCTTTTGATAACGGAGCTGGCTTTGGAGGGAAGATATAATCTTCAGGCATAATTTGTTCAGCTAGACTCATTTCTCGACCACTTAGTCCACAGTGCATTCATGGCGCGAATTATACGAGAATCTTAAGCTAAAGAACAGTATTGCTGTGAGCTGTTAAGATAAATAAAGGATAACTTAGAAAGAAAAGATAAATCAGGAATGGTGGGTCATGATGGACTTGAACCATCGACCAATGGATTAAAAGTCCACTGCTCTACCAACTGAGCTAATGACCCGCTCTGGATATTTAGATGCGTAAATCCGCCGATATGAGACCATTCGAAAAGAATGGTGGGTCATGATGGACTCGAACCATCGACCAATGGATTAAAAGTCCACTGCTCTACCAACTGAGCTAATGACCCGCTCTGGAAATTTAGACACGTAAATCCGTCGATATAAGACCATTCAAAGAATGGTGGGTCATGATGGACTCGAACCATCGACCAATGGATTAAAAGTCCACTGCTCTACCAACTGAGCTAATGACCCGCTCTGATGCTTGTAATAAGCTACGTAAATCCGCCGATATAAGACCATTCAAAGAATGGTGGGTCATGATGGACTCGAACCATCGACCAATGGATTAAAAGTCCACTGCTCTACCAACTGAGCTAATGACCCGCTCTGATGCTTGTAATAAGCTACGTAAATCCGCCGATATAAGACCATTCAAAGAATGGTGGGTCATGATGGACTTGAACCATCGACCAATGGATTAAAAGTCCACTGCTCTACCAACTGAGCTAATGACCCGCTCTGATGCTTGTAATAAGCTGCGTAAATCCGCCGATATAGAACCATTCAAAGAATGGTGGGTCATGATGGACTTGAACCATCGACCAATGGATTAAAAGTCCACTGCTCTACCAACTGAGCTAATGACCCGCTCTGATGCTTATAATAAGCTGCGTAAATCCGCCGATATAGAACCATTCAAAGAATGGTGGGTCATGATGGACTTGAACCATCGACCAATGGATTAAAAGTCCACTGCTCTACCAACTGAGCTAATGACCCGCTCTAATTGCTTATAAAAGCTATACGTAAATCCGTCGATTAAAGATTACCATTCTAAGAGAATGGTGGGTCATGATGGACTTGAACCATCGACCAATGGATTAAAAGTCCACTGCTCTACCAACTGAGCTAATGACCCGCTCTTTTTCCGCATTTTGGCTGTTGTTACCAATCGCCTGCTGCGGGCGCTTATAATACTTATTTAAATGCTGAGTGCAACAGAAAATATCTCTTTTTTTAAGTTTTTATGTCTAGTTGCCTAATTTTAGACCGCTTATGTCAAAAAGCAGTCTAATCAGGTCAAATCTACATTTGCGACAGACGTTCTGTGGCTAATTTAGCAGCGGTAGTACTTGGGTACTGATTAATTAAATCATTAAAGGTTTTAAGGGCTTGCTCGCCTAAACCTTGATCCGCTAATAAGTTTCCTAACTTTAACATCGCATCTGGGCGCTTATTAGAATTAGGGTATTCATTCACAACAACTTTAAAGTGCTCAGTTGCACCAGCTTGATCGTTTTGAATAGTTAACAGCTGACCTAACCAATAATGCGCATTAGATGCATACACTGAATTAGGGTAAGTAGTTAAGAATGTTTGGAACTCAGGAATTGCTTGCTCATAACGTTTATCTTTCATGATTAACGCTACAGCACGCTCATAGGCTTCGTTTTCAGATAAGTCTGAACTGATTGCCTGTGATGCACCCACATCCGTATAAGTGTTAGTAGGTTGAGTTTGTGTTGCAGCAGGCTGGCTATAAGCTTGGCTTACACGGTTCTCAATCTCTTGATAAAGCTCACGCTGACGTTGTAATACTTTTTCAAGCTTATAGCTTTGCTCTTCAGTAATACCACGTACTTGGCTCACTTCGTCTTGTAAAATATTAAGCTGCTGCTGAAGCTCAGCTTGCAATAAATTACGTGACTTCATCATGTTTTCTAAAGCGACTAAACGCTTCTCAATGCTCGATTGCGAGCTTGCAGCTTCTGAAACAGGAGCGGGAGCAGCCCATAACTGGGTGCTCCCGCTTAAGATCATTGCTGCCAAAATAATTTTCGGCTTCATAATGACTCTTTATTAGTAAACTAATACTGCGCGACGGTTCTTCGCGAACGCTTCTTCAGTGCGAGACTTAACCATTGGCTTCTCTTCACCATAGCTCACTACTGACATTTGGCTAGCAGAAACACCTAAACTTTGTAGGTATTTTTCTACTGCTTGACCACGGTGCTCACCTAGTGCGATGTTGTACTCAGGCGTACCGCGCTCATCTGCGTGACCTTCGATTAGAACTTTAACTGAAGGGTTTTGTACTAAGAACTCAGCGTGTGCTTGTAATAGTTCAGCATATTTGCTTTGGATTTTTGCGTTATCAAAACCAAAGTAAATGATTTGCTCTTGACGTAACGCTTCGTATTTTTCACGAAGTGCTTCTTCAGCTTGTTGCTCTGGAGTAAGCGTTGCAACTTCAACAGTATCAGTGTTGTTTGATTGCTCAACCATACCTTGGTTAGATTGGTTTGCAGCACCTTCGTCAACACCTGAAGAAGAGCTACACGCCGCTAATGTCATCACTGGCACAGCAATTAGCAGGCCTTTTAAAGTTTTATTAAGTTGCATTTAATTGATTCCTATATTGAGTAAACCAGTAAAATTACTGTAAATAAGGCGACCAAGCTGGTGCCTTTACTTGTCCGTTTAGCACAGGTAAGCGTGCTTTAAAGCGACCGTCCATAGAAACTAACGCCAACACCTGTTTATTATTATGAAGCGTGCTGTAGATAATCATCGAGCCGTTTGGAGCGATACTCGGTGATTCATCTAAGCGAGTTCTAGTTAATACTTGGAACGCGCCTGTAGCTAGCTCTTTCTTAGCAAGATGGTATTGACCGTTGGTACGGTTCACCATCACTAATTCTTTTCCGTCTGGAGAAACCGAACCTGCTAGGTTCATATCTCCGTCAAACGTCATGCGTTTTGACCTACCAGTTTGCAAATTTAACTTATAAATCTGGGCATTACCACCCCTTTCAGACGTAAACACAATATCTTGCCCATTAGGGAACCAAGATGGTTCAGTATCTATACTACGGTGGTTTGTAAGGCGTCTTTCTTTACGAGTTGCAAGGTCTAAAACATATACTTCTGTTGCACCATTTCGGTCTTTAGAAAGCACTAATAATAACTTTTTACCATCAGGCGAGAATTGCGGTGCACCATTAATACCAGGGTGACTTGTGATCAGCTCACGTTTACCTGTGTATAAATCTTGAATATAAATTTGGCTTTGACGATTCTCAAATGTTACGTACGCAAGCTTAGTACCGTCAGGTGACCACGCTGGTGACATTAATGGCTCTTTAGAGCGAAGTAACACTTGCTCATTAAAACCATCGTAATCAGCAACTACAAGCTGGTATGGCTTAGGCTCTTCTTCGCGAACAATCACATAAGCAATCTTCGTTAAGAATGCACCTTTTTCACCCGTAAGCGCTTCGTAAACTACATCACTAATGCGGTGCGCGTAACGGCGAAAACCTGTTTCAGCAATTACGCTTTCACGCGCGTCTAAAATGTGATCTTGGCTTTTAACTAATTGGCCATTGCTCATCATTTGCGTTTCGCCACCGGTAATTTGACCACGAATAACATCAATAAGCTCATACTTAACTAAGTAACGGCCATTTGTTTGCTGCTCTACTTGGCCTACAAGAACCGCTTCAACGCCTTTATTAACCCAAGCGCCGTAATCAACGTCGGTGTCAGTAGCTGGAAGCTGCGGCATTGTGTTCACGTCAATTGGCTTAAACTTACCACTACGCATTAAGTCAGCTGCAATCACTGAGCTTAATTTTTCAGGGATAGTTCCTACACCATTGTACTGGAAAGGTACAATCGCAATTGGACGTGCACCGTCAATACCATCGGTGATCACAATTTCTAGTGCAGCACTGGCAATGCCATGAAAGCCCAGTAATACAATAAAACATGCTGTTTTTATCTGGTTAAACATATCATTCCTTTAAAATTGAGGCGCTATTGTTAAATTAATATTTTTAAGTTGCTCAAATACTTCACGGTCTGGTGATACTGGTAGTGTGTCTGCCATACGCACCGCGCGCATTGCAGCTTCGCATACCAAGGTATCTCCGCCCAGTGATTTTACTTGAGTCACTAAGCCATTAAAACCAAGACGAATATTAAGACGACATTCTTTACCTTTCATCTTCTCATCTTTTAAGAAGTTTTGTTGAATGCGCGCCATAATTAACGCTTTATATTTTTCAACTTCGCCCACTACTTGTTGCTGGCGCACTTTATTACGTGCAGCCTGCTCAGCAGCTAATTGTTCTTGTAGCATTTGCTCTTGCAATGCTTGCTGGCGTTTACGTTCTGCTTCAGCTTCTTTGCGTTTACGTTCAGCTTCAGCTTCGGCAGCTTTACGCTTACGCTCTTCTTCCGCTTTCTTTAACGCTTCTTCTTCAGCTTTACGTTTTTCAGCTGCAGCTTTCGCTGCGGCTTCAGCTTCTTGCTTTTGCTTTTCAGCCTGTTGCGCTTTAGCTCGTTCTTTCTCTTGAATTTCACGTGCTTTCTTCGCTTGTGCTTCTGCTTCTGCTTTTTCTTTCTCTTTCGCGCGGCGTTGCTGCTCTAGCTTTTTAAGGCGTCTGTCTTCAGCTTCACGTTGCTTACGTGCATCATTTGCACGGCGCTCAAGGTCACGAATACGTTTTGCTTCGGCTCGTTTTTTTGCTTCTTCTTGCTTTTTAAGCTCGGCAATTTTCTGCTCAACCTTTTGCTGATCAACCGTTACTGCGGCAACGGCTTTTTCAGGCTCTGGTAAAGCAGGGTTCAGCGTTACTTCCATCACCTTAGGCGCTGGCATATGAAAATTAGCTGTTGCTACTAATAAACCTGCTATTGCAAGGTGCAAAAGAACCGATTTTACTACTGATGCACCCATACTAGCCTTTCGTCCCCTCGAATGATTCGGTCATAAGACCCACTGAAGGCACACCAGCATTTTTCAAAAAGTCCATAAGCAGCAGTACTTCTTGATAAGAAACACGGCCAGAACCTTTAATCATCACAGGTGTATCTGGATTTTTTTGCAGTTGAAGTTTAATTACCGCCGCAACATCCAACGCTTCCATTGGTGCTTCTGGGTCAGTACCAATACTTACATAGTACTTACCTTCAGCATCAATTGACGCAATGATAGGCGGTGTATCTTTAGTATCAACTAAATCCGATTCTTCCATTTTCGGCAAGTCCACTTTTACGCCATGGGTAATAAGTGGCGCAGTTGCCATAAATATAATTAGTAGTACCAACATTACATCAATGTAAGGTACTACGTTTATTTCACCTACAGGGCGACGTTTCTTACGCTGATACATTCGCTTTAGCCTCTATTTGCGCAGCTGCTTGGCGGTGTAAAATATTGGCGAATTCTTCCATGAAGTTAATGTAATTACCTTCAAGCTTTTCTACTTTATTGGCAAAACGGTTGTAAGCAATTACAGCAGGGATTGCAGCAAATAAGCCCATTGCAGTTGCAATCAGCGCTTCGGCAATACCTGGCGCTACCATTTGTAGCGTTGCTTGTTTAACTTCACCTAACGCGATGAATGCGTTCATGATACCCCATACCGTACCAAACAGACCGATGTAAGGACTAATTGAACCCACTGTTGCTAAAAACGATAAACTAGACTCAAGCTTTTCAACTTCGCGCGATAGCGCAACTCGCATTGAACGATGTGTGCCTTCCATTACGATGCCTGCACTTTGAAATGTATTTTTCTTATGACGTGCAAACTCTTTAAATCCTGCAACGAATAATGCTTCAACACCTGATGCACCACCAGGACGAGCAGATACTTCGTTATATAATTTACTTAAATCAATACCTGACCAAAACTTTTGCTCAAAACGCTTAGCGCCATTAAGTGCATCAGAAATCGCTTTTTTACGTTGAAAAATAATTGCCCATGACATTACCGACATACCGACTAATGCCAACATTACTAGCTGGACAAGTACACTGGCTTCTAGAATAAGATCTAAAAAGTTAAGCCCTGATCCCACGTTAAACTCCTAAAATAGATTTCTATGTAATTTGTTATATTTTTTACACTTGCATTTATTGACCACAATCATGGCCAAAAGTTACATCTAGTGTATCTAGTCAGTTATAAACTGACAACGCTCTTGCTGTGAATTAGCGGCAAATAACGGTAAAAAGCAATTTGCTTAGTTATTTTTTAGCCACATTAGGTTTTATCAACACATTTACGCATATTTTCACCTTAATAATAAGTCACTAGAATAGCTCTTAAAAGCAACCAAAACAGCCAAAAACACGACGTTTATTCATAAATTACGCATAAACACCCAAAAGCACTTTTGCAAATCTACTACAGAATACTTAAACTAATCCTGAATAAAGATCACAAAATTTATAAAAACCCTTTTATTCAGAAGGTTAAAAACAAAATAGTTACAAAGCGAACAAAAAGAAAACAATTCAATTTTTAGCTCACATTAGTTTTTTTTATCTGAAAATAAAATTTTTCTAGTTTGAAGAAAAATCCATCATTGCGTATTATTTACCTATACCGAGCTAGCAACCTCATGAAAGTTTCTTTCATCAAGCTCCGTTTTTAGCAATATGAAGTTTCGTATTGCTCTAGGTTTACTTAAATCGGGATAAAACCTTATTCAAGTAGACCGTAGTTCCCTGGATTACTTCCTTCAACTTGTTGTTTGCCCGCATCCTTATGCGGGCTTTTTTTTTGCCTACACAAACGCCAATGAGAATACCTACCGATAACTTAACAGCATGTGAATTACAGATGTTAAAATGAGACAACAACCCAGTGATAAGCGGTAAGCGGTAAGCGGTAAGCGGTAAGCGGTAAGCGGTAAGCGGTAAGCGGTAAGCGGTAAGCGGTAAGCGGTAAGCGGTAAGCGGTAAGCGGTAAGCGGTAAAAACCTATACACCTACTTAATATAAGCAAGTTATCTCGATAAAAAAAAGCAGCTCTCTCGAGCTGCTTGATACTTATAGCTTAAAGCTTGTAACTAACCGCGGGGTTTTAGTTATTTCTCAGGCGTTAGCCCAAAGTGTAAATAAGCAATGTCTGAAACGAGTCGTCCGCGTGGGGTACGCTGAATAAAGCCTTGTTGAATTAAAAACGGCTCTATCACATCTTCAATGGTTTCTTTTTCTTCGCCAATTGCAGCCGCTAGGTTATCAAGGCCAACGGGGCCGCCCATAAATTTTTCGATAATAGCTAGCAAGTATTTTCTATCCATGTAGTCAAAACCGCTTTTATCGACATCAATCATATCGAGGGCTTGCTCTGCAACTGTGGCATTCACTTTACCGTCTGATTTCACTTGGGTGTAATCACGAACGCGGCGTAATAGACGGTTTGCTATGCGCGGTGTACCGCGTGAACGCTTGGCGATTTCGGTTGCACCTTCATCACACATGGTTAAGTCTAAAAAGCTTGCTGAGCGGGCAACAATTTTTGATAAGTCTTCAACAGAATAAAACTCTAATCGCTGAACAATACCAAAACGGTCTCTAAGTGGTGAGGTGAGTGAGCCAGCACGAGTTGTTGCACCAATTAAAGTAAATGGCGGCAAATCAAGCTTGATTGAGCGTGCAGCGGGGCCCTCACCTATCATTATATCCAGCTGATAATCTTCCATTGCGGGATACAAAATCTCTTCGACTTGCGGGCTCAAACGGTGTATTTCGTCAATAAACAGTACGTCACCTTCTTCGAGGTTCGTTAAAAGCGCAGCTAAATCGCCTGCTTTTTCGAGTACTGGCCCCGACGTTGTTTTAATATTAACGTTAAGCTCGTTGGCAACAATATTTGCAAGTGTGGTTTTACCAAGACCCGGTGGACCAAATATTAATAAATGATCCAGCGCTTCGCCACGGTGGCGAGCTGCCTCGATAAAAATTTCCATTTGTTGCTTAACATGCGGCTGGCCTGTGTAATCGGTTAACAGCTTTGGTCGTATGGCACGATCAACACTGTCTTCGTTACTTTGTTCACTCGCATCTATTAAGCGATCTGCTTCAATCATGGTTTACTCACAACATTGATTTTAGAGCTTCTTTAATTAGAACCTCGGTCGTCATATCTGGTTTGTTCACTGTTTTAACCGCCTTTTGTGCTTGCGGTAGCTTATAGCCTAATGCCACTAGTGCTGATACAGCGTCATCGGCAGCATTATTTGCCACTAGGGTATCATCACTTGATGGCTCAATGACGGCATTATCGCTAAATGGCGTAAATAAGTCATTACCCCAATCTTTGAGTCTATCTTTCATTTCGAGCACTAAACGCTCAGCCGTTTTTTTACCAACACCTGGCAGTTTAACCAGTGTTGTTGCATCTTCATTGTTAACACAACTTACGAATTGCTGCGCTGACATACCCGATAAAATAGCAAGACCAAGTTTTGGCCCTACACCATTGGCTTTTAAAAGCTCTCTAAATAAAGCGCGTTCGGTTTTGTTGTTAAAGCCAAATAATAGCTGGGCATCTTCACGTACCACAAAATGGGTATAAATAATCGCTTGCTCACCCACTGCCGGTAAATCATAAAAGCAAGTCATGGGCATTTGTACTTCGTAGCCTACACCACTTACTTCAATAAGAATTTCTGGTGGCTGCTTTTCAACAAGTAAGCCATTTAATCGACCAATCATATTACTTCCTTAATCGTCCTCTTACGGTTTTGCTCGCACTGCCCGCAAGTTTTATTAAATTTTGTTCGGAATGTGCATGGCAAATAGCGATTGCTAAGGCATCTGCGGCATCGGCTTGAGGGGTACCTGGCAGCTTTAAAATGTTTTTAACCATATGCTGTACTTGAGACTTATCGGCTCCGCCATTACCTACAACAGCCTGCTTAATTTGCCGAGCAGAATATTCATAAACTGGCAGCTCTGCCATTGAAGCACCAACGATAGCAGCACCACGTGCTTGACCGAGTTTAAGCGCTGAGTCTGGGTTGTGTGCCATAAACACTTTTTCGATAGCAAAACTGTCTGGTGAGAATTGCTCTACTAATTGACTGATCCCTTGGTAAATCATTTTTAAGCGTACCGGAAAATCGTGATCGGCCAATTTAATGCAGCCACTACCTAAATAAGTGAATTTAGCACCTTGGTGAGCTATCACGCCGTACCCTGTTAATCGTGAACCAGGATCAATCCCTAAAATAATCGCCAACTAACTGAACCGTCTATTATCATTATTATCTGCGGTTAATAATGCCAGAGCACTGTATAAATTACCAGTAACCAATTGCAATTCATAAAAAATGCCCGCAATTGCGAGCATTTTATAGTCAACTTTCAAGAGACTTTTACGCGAGTGAACGTAATAAGCCTTGGGTATTTTTTCGCATTGTGCGGGCTATCATCAAATAACCTAAACATGCCACAAATAAGCCACCGACTGCAGGGCCAATCACCCAAATATGAGGGTGGAACTTACCTGCTAAATCGAACATCTGTTTTTGCACTATTAACAGAGCGATGTCACTGACAATCGCTGCGACTAAGCCTGCGGTAACGCCTAATAGTAAAAACTCATATAAGGTGGCATTTTTAATTAAGCGCCCTTTCGCACCTAAGGTTCGCAAAATAACAATCTCTTGCATACGCTCACCCAAACTTGCTTGCACTTGTGAAATAAGCACTAAAGCGCCACAGGCAACCACAATCGCTAGTACAAAGCCAATCGCTAACGATACTTGCTCTATGGTTGAGCGAATTTGTTTAATAAAGCTCTCAACATCTATCACGTTAACCGTTGGGTATTGACGCATTAGCTCATTAAACTCACGTTTTTTCTCTGCTTTAACATTTACTGATGAAATATAAGTAGCCGGGAAACTCGCTAGCACATCAGGGCTCAAAATAATAAAGAAGTTAGGTTTAAGCGTGGTCCAATTAACCTTACGTACACTGGTAATTTTTGCATCAAACGACTGCGCACCAATTAAGAAAGTAAGCGTATCGCCTATTTTTACATCAAGGCGTTCAAGCATCGACTCTTCTACCGATGCCTCGGCTACTGAGTCTTCACTAAACCATGTACCGTCGATAAGCTCGTTTTGATTAGGTAAGTCTTTACGCCAAGTTAGATTTAACTCACGACCAATACCAGAGCGGGCTTCTTCGTCTTTCTTTTCGTTGTCTTCTTGCGATACTTCGCGGGCAACCAACTCACCATTTACGGCGTTTACACGGCCACGAACAACCGGATAGAAATCAGACGTTGGCATATCGTTTTGCGCTAAGAAGCTAGTTATAGGCTCTAACTCTTGCTCAGTAATGTTCACTAAAAATGAATTAGGGGCATTTTCAGGAAGCTGAGACTGCCAATCCGAAATCATGTCGTTCTTAAGTACAATTAAAAACAGTAATAACTTGATAGCCAAAGCAAAGCTAATTAATTGTACCGCATTCACATTGGCACGCTTTTGAATTGACGCAATCGCCAATGACCAACTATTGCCCGGACTCAAGCCAAGTTTGCGGCCACCACCAAAAATAACCTTTGATAAGCCAAATATCACCGCAATTAAAAATGCCGTCGAAAGGAACAAAATTGCACTAATTTTGATGTTGTTACTAAATAACCACATCAGTAAAAACACAGTAAGCGCCGACATAGTAAGGTGCACTTTACTTACCAATAAACGGTCGCCTAAGTTACGGCGAAGTACACGCAGCGGCGGAATATCAAATAAATCGAGTAGCGGTTTAATTGAAAACATAACCGCACAAATCACACCCGTGCTAATCGCAATGACCCAAGGTTTTGCCGATGCGCTTGGCAGTGCTGTGCCCATGGTTTGTGCCAAATAATCCGTTGCAACCGCTTGTAAACCATAACCGATCAGTAAACCAACAATCACCGACATTGAACATACAAGGCTCAAATGTAATAAATAGATCTTACGGATCATAGCGCGGCTACCGCCAAGCGTTTTCATCATAGCAACTGGGTCGTACTGACGCTCACAATACCGTTTTGCCGATACCGCAATAGCAACAGCAGCTAAAATAATGCCAAGTAAACCAGCTAGCAATAAATAGCTTTCGGCACGATTTAAACTATTAGAAATAGGTGACTGGCGGTCTTTAACGCCATACCAACGCTGGTTTTCTTTCATCTGTGGTTTTAACCAAGCATAAAAGCTATCTAAGTTGTCTTTGTCGCCAGCATAAAGTTGGCGGTAAAACACCCGACTGCCCGGCTGAATTACCTCTGTAACAGCAATGTCTGCTTCATTAATTAAGATTCGCTGGCTGCTCGAGAACACATTAAACGGTGCATCTGGCTCTTCGGCTACAACATGACTAGCCGTAAACGTAGCAGCACCAAGCTCTACTTTATCGCCCACTTTAATGTTTAGCGCATAAAACACAGATTCACTTAACCACACTTCACCACGACTTGGGATATCAGAAGTTACTTGTGGTTGGTCAGTCAGGCTGGTTTTTACTTTTAGCTCGCCTTTTAACGGATAGGTATTTGATACCGCTTTCACCGAGCCAAGTTGCATTTCGTCACCGGCAAATAGCATGGTGTCGAAGTAAGTTATTTTAGCGGTGCGTAAGTTATCTTGGTTGGCTTTTTCTAAAAACTCAGCAGGTAAAGCATGGTTACTTGCTAAAACGCGATCAGCGGCAATAAAGGCACTGCTTTTTTCTTCAATACTTTGGCCAATTCGGTCGGTAACCATAGACAGTGTTAAAACAGTGAGAACAGCTAAGGCTATTGCTGCACTGATCACTGTTAATTCGCCACGCTTAAACTCACGTGAAAACAGTTTTAGTGCTAATTTAGCCCACATTCGCTTGCACTCCTTCGCTTTCTTTTACAGTTACTAACTGCCCTGCTTCAATATGTAAAATTTGCTGACACTTTTGTGCAAGCTGCTCATCATGGGTTACTAAAATGAGTGTTGTGCCATGCTCTTTATTTAGTTCAAATAATAAAGACTCAATTAACTTACCGTTTTTGCTATCAAGGTTCGCTGACGGTTCATCGGCAAATAAAATTTTCGGTGTGCCAATAAATGCACGAGCAATTGCTACACGTTGCTGCTCACCGCCAGATAATTGCGATGGGTAATGACCAACACGATGGCTTAAGCCTACCTTTTCAAGTAACTCAAGTGCTTGTTGCTTAGCGTCTTTGCTTCCTGCAAGTTCAGCCGGAAGCATCACATTTTCAAGGGCTGTTAAGCTTTGTACAAGCATGAAAGACTGAAACACAAAACCTACTTTTTCAGCGCGAAGTGCTGCGCGTGCTTCTTCATCTAATTCGTGTAATGCGGCTCCGTCTAAACGGATACTGCCGCCCGTTGATTGGTCAAGGCCTGCTAATAAACTTAATAAAGTGGACTTACCCGAACCTGAGGTGCCTACCACGGCAACTGAGTCGCCCGACTTGACATTAAAGCTGATGTCACTGAGGATGGTCAGGTCGCCCTCAACCGTGGTGACCGTTTTAGAAAGTCCTTTAACTTGAATGATGTTTAATTGAGAAAGCGCTGACATATGATGCATCCAATCCTACGTTTTATATTCGTTTTACTGTTAGTAATCAAACCACTTACGGCAGCAGCTGACAACACAATTTTAATTCTAGGTGACAGTTTAAGCGCCGCTTACGGACTTAAACAAGAGCAAGGCTGGGTTAAATTGTTACAAGATAAGTACGATGAAAAAGACCAATCTGTATACCTAGTAAACGCCAGTATTAGCGGTGAAACCACAGGTGGCGCCCTAAGACGGCTCGACGCGTTACTAAGCGAATTTGAACCCACTCATGTACTCATTGAGCTTGGCGGAAACGATGGTTTACGAGGTTTCCCTATTAAACGCCTACAAGCTAACTTACGTGATTTAATTGCAAAAAGCCAAAAAATTGGGGCGAAAACCGCCGTAATGGAAGTACAAATTCCACCAAACTATGGCCCGCGTTATACCAAACTTTTCACCGATAGCTTTAAAACCATTGCCGATGAAACAGATTCTGAGCTCATGCCCTTTTTCATGCTTAGCATTGCAGGCCGTCCAGAACTTATGCAAAACGATAACCTGCACCCTAATGCCGATGCTCAGCCATTAATACGCGACTTTATGTACAAAACGATCAACGATTGGCTAGATTAACCTCTAGCCCATTGATTTAATACCGATTGCCTGAACAATTAACAGGCAATCGAACAGCGGAGATATTGATTTTTATAAAAAAAGCCGTACTATGGCTTGCAACGTCGGCATATAGCGCAGCTTGGTAGCGCACTGTCATGGGGTGTCAGGGGTCGCAGGTTCAAATCCTGCTATGCCGACCATCTTTTCCCCTTTAATATCAAATACATATAATGCACCACTTGTATATTAGCAACTTCTAATTTGTATTATTTTTGTATTATATTTGTATAACTTATTTTGAAATTTCTCTTTTCATACACGTAAATCAGATAACTTTTCCTAATGAATACTTAGGACCAAAACAGATTCTTAATATTCCCTACTAAATTTAAAATCTTAGTATCATACGGTATGCTAACTTTGTAACTGTTAGAAATTGAATTTTAATGGGGAACGCATGAAAGAAGTGATCAAAATAGAGATATTGTTTAATGAGATGGCAGAACAAGTTTTTAGCTTTATTAAAAAGTCTGAACAAAGTTTCCCTCAAGGTTGGGTTCCAGCTACCTTTATTAAAAAACAGCTAAATCTTACAAAAAATGCTTATCCACAAGGAAACAAAACTGACAATAAAACAGGATGGCTATTTTCTACTTTAGCTCGCCACTTACAAGATCGTGGCAAAGTAAAATTTAAGAAAATCGGCTCTCGGTCTTACTATAAATCGAAAAATTAGAAATCCGTACTTAAATACAAATGTAATTTTTAAAAATTTGCACTTTAATAGCAAAAAATGTTCTGAGGAGTTTTTCGTTAATATCTAAACCACTCCTCATTTTGCTGCTATCACCAACACTAAAGGACTATTACTGTATTCCGCTTCATTGAGTTTTTCATTTTCAGTTTTAATTGTTCACGATAAAACTTTTCTTTGGGCCGTATTTGTAGAATCTCTGCATATTTAAAACACTTTTCTATATCCCTTTTAGTCAAACTAAAATCTTCCTTGTACTCTTTCATCTCCTCTACATATTTTTCAAGCAATTTAAGATTAGTAGAGGCCCAGCTTGAGATCTGTTGAGGTGCAGGTTTTTTAGGATATCTCATGAGCCGCGGCCTAATTGGGATACAGCTTTCAAGGTTTCCTTTTATAAAGAAAGAAGCACCAATAACTGTCGTAGATGGCTTAACTCTATGGTATACAACTTCAATATCTGTATGACTGTTAATTCTATCAACAGCTGGTTCAAGGAGCTTTTTATTAAAGTCTGACCAATATTTATAATTTTTTGAGATACCTAGCTTTTCCTTCATCCATTTAAATCTTATTGGTATTTGCACCGATTCATCTTTGGTGAACTGACATTTAAACTGATGTTGTTTCAACCAAGCGTAAACACGTAATGATAAAACTGTATTGAGGTTCGAGATATGTTGGAGCTTAATTCTTGTAAAACCAGACTTGAATTCAAAAACATACTTTTTGATTTCTTCTGAAAACTTTCCAGTAATACAAACACCATGTTCCTCTGAAGTTCCATAAACTATTGAATCAAATATCTTAATTTCTTTCTCTTCTCCATTTTCATTTACTGTTAGATTTTTATTTCTAAGACTATTTGCAGAGTTAAACAAATCACGATGAACGTTCTTATCGGATAAATTCCACTGTTCAGAGAATGTCTTAGGGTAAATAACTAACTCATCTGTGTTTGGTTTTCTAGAATCAACGATGCTTAGAGCAAATAAAAATAAACGTAACTCATTAATATTCATTGAGAAAGCTGAGCTTAAAAGCTCATTTCTCACTACAATATCTGAACAAAAAGGCATAAATCTAAACGTACCACTTCTAACGCAAGCTTAATCAATTGAAAGGAATGATAAAGAAAAAAGGAAAAGACTTACAAATTTACAAGAATCTTCAATAATTATTAGTTTAGCAAAACCAAGTTCCAGCCTAATAGGGGAAATTACATATTTTGAATATAGTGGAGTTTAAACTTAGCGAACAATATAAACCATTGATTTTGTGTACTTAAAATGACTTACGCACAGGACTTTTCTTTTCGAATCCGTTAAATACTCTTTTTTAAGCCGTTAAATTTTCATACTAATAAGTTAAATCCTCGTGTCTAAATTAAAAACTAATTTTTTATCAATAAGTTACTTTAAAGCAATATACATGTCTAAAGATCAATTAACAGAGCAACCATTTTTGCTTTTTTTCAAGCTTAGGAAACAATAGCTGCTGGTCAAATTTGGAGAGAAATACCGCCCAGCAAAGCAAAGCAAAATGATTGCACGGAAACAGTTGAGAAGTTCATATGTTGAAATTATGACTAAAGGAATGGAGCTCAGTTACAGCCTCAAATGTCAGAGGCTGTAAGTTTTAAACCATTTTTATTAAAAACTAATACTATTTACCTATACACATCTAAATACAAATGTCACTTCTTTTGAGTTATAAAATGCACTCATGTTTTCACCACTACCTATAAATGCACTGTCCCCCCCAGAACGAACGCTGTCTCTTAGTTCATATTTTCCATCACAATGCTCATACATTTTTTTGTAAGCATCTTTCCTTCTCGATTCCTGAACAAAAGATGCTCCTTCTGCTAAATATGAGACTGTAAACCATTCTTCAGAGCTCGCATTAGTAGGTGCATACTCACCATAATCATTTAAAGGTTTAACACTTGATACACAACCAGAAAGAAAGATTGCAATTAACGGGGTCCATAGTTTCATTTTTACTCCTTAAACAAATGAATTTGACCTATTTTGCCATTATGGCTTTAACCTATTATTATATAATGATTTTTCTTTAATTTCCTATGGTGTAATAGACTTTTACCGTGAACCAAAAAAAAGCGCCTTTAAGGCGCTTTGGTGGACAAACATAGGAGGTTAGTAAAACCTTAGTAACACATACTCAAGCATCTTTTTCATGCTGGGTGTGTGCTTTTCTGCATAGAGATAGTAGCCCGTTGCACCCATTACAAATTTGGTGCAAAACAGGCTCATTACGATTAGCCAAACGAGATTTTCTGTGGTCTTAAGCTGATAAAACGTAAATCCAACACCACTGAATAGAATCAGTGCGATAACAATCTCTATACGATTGCGATAGATAAATGAGTGTTTAAAACTCATCAATTCCACCGCAAGAAATATCTATCCCCCAATCAGTATCATCAAATACAGAGAAAGAATCACAGTTTGTTGTATCAGAGAAATCACTGTTATCTGTGCCAAATACGTTGCCACCTATATCAACACAATTGCCATTATCAGCATCATTGATAGGTAAACCGGTTGCAGGATTAATCGATGTAGTCGTCATTTTATAACCTCTTAGAGTGGGTGAGTTCTCTTTAAAAGTTAATGATTTTGTGATAAAAAACAAACTCGTTTGACTGCGAAGCTCAGCAACAAACAGTTTGAATTATCACTTCCTTCTTTTCTATTTATCTCACTATTCACAGACAATATTACTTTGTTTTGTTACGAAGTAGACTTACTTTTTCGTCTGAAAGACATCAAATCTGGCCTAATTCGGAACGAAATTAGGCAATAAAAAGCGTCTCAGAATGAGACCAATAAGTCGCGTAATGTGCCGTAGGCGAAGCCGAAGAAACATGGAGCAGCGCGAATGTACAGCTGGTCTGTACTCACCGCGATGATGTTTCGCCCTAGCGAAATTCGGTTGAAATTTGGTACAAATTGAAAAGCGAACCACCTTTTCGATAGAAAAGTAAGCGATATGATGAAGGCGGATAATGGGGCACCCATCGCCTGTTCATAAAGCGGCATTGTGGCGGTGAGTACAGAGCGTAGCTCGGTACATTCGCGCTATGGCTTAATACGCTAGAGCGGTAGCTCGTTGAGTCAGCTCGTTGCGGAGCAACATCAGAGATGACGGGCGTTTTAAGCCATATGTTTGAACAACAACGTTGTGAAGACATCAGCTGAAAGCTGCCTGTTGTTGCGATAATCATCGCGACAACTCTGCCGGGCACGCGCACAAAGCATCCCGGTAGGAAAATCGGCAAACAATCGCTAAACAGCGATAATTTGCAAGGTGGGTTGTTAGTTAAAGATTCAAACTAACAACCAAGGTCTTTAGAAATGAAAAACATCCAAAACAACAATACCAGTAGCCAACTTCAGCTCGCATACCCTCGCTATTTTGATATTGATATGCGCTACTATGAAGGTGCAAACAATCATCAAAAGTTTAGCAATCGCCTGAGGCTCTCAACCCTCATTGCCATTCGATTTACTATCATCACACCAGGCCTTGTGAGTTGGCTTTATGGCATCTCACACCGATTAGCCTTGGAGCATTTAAATAGACTCACTAGTGATGGCTTTTTAAAGCTCGTTAAAACACATCGCAGCCCCGATGGGCGCGTCTATGTTCCAACCTACAGTGCTGCAAAGTACGCTGAAGAAATAATGAATATTGATGTGTACTTCAGAGCCAATACCAACCCCGCTTTACAGTTTAACCATAACAACGTAATGCATAACTTAATTAACGCCTTTGTGATGCTAAGAGGCATTCACAATTATCACAGTGATGGCACCTACGCCCCCATGTGGCAAAGCTTTATAACTGAACCCGAATTCAAACGCGCCAATACAAGCACAGAGACCCGAACAGTCGATGGCACAGTTCGCTTATTAGATGGCTCAATTGCAGCCATAGAAGTCGAACACTCCTTCAAGAACAAAACAGCACGGCAAGCCATTCTTTTAAAGTACCTAGCCTCACTTAAAAATGGCGACTACGACAAAGTGTTTTTATTCTCCCAATCGCAGCAAATTTTTGACGACATAAAGCGACTGCATGAACAATTATTCGAAGAATTGACAACACGGTTCGACAAGAAAACCCGACACCCTCTCCTATCGCCTGAAGATGTCGAGCTACTGCAATCATCAGTTATCTATCGAACCAAGTTATGTGAAGAAATAAGTGAGATGTTTTATGGTGACTAGATGAGTTTTCCGGTATGGGCAGAGTCATAAGGGCATAACTCGTTACTGGACAAAAACACGTTAGAGTATTTAATCAGTAACGCCGCGTTAAGTAGTGAGCAACTCTATCGACAAAGCGAACATTTTTCAATACATAGGCAAAGAGGTCCAAGCCCGGTGGGCGATGCCACTTAATATCGACACTCAACAATCATACCAAGTATCTTTTGAATACTTCCTTCATTGAGGCATAAGGTCAGTTAAAACAACTTGCCAATTTAAGCCCCCTTTCTTTTTTAGCATACTCTTGCAAAAACTCTTCTAATGGTATGGGTTTGGAAAAAAGAAAACCTTGTAAGTATTTGACATGATAGTTAGCCAAATATTCTTGCTGTTCTTCCGTTTCAACACCTTCAGCAACAACCTCGAGAGAGTCGATTCGCTAACTCTATCGTACTTTCAACTAAGTGCCTGGAGGTAGGGTTGCTTTCAACTCCTTGAACAAACATTTGGTCTATTTTTATGTAGTTGACTTGAAATTTTTGAAGGTTAGCAAGACTAGAATGCCCAGTGCCAAAATCGTCTATCGCGATTTTGCACTCCAATTTTTTGAGGTCGCTAAACAACACTTCGGTTGACTCATAAAAATCCAATACTTCTCGCTCAGTTAACTCCAAAACAAGCATGATATTTTCTTGATTTACAGTTTGAATAAACTCTTTACACTCATTCGCCAAACCCATTCCACGACAATACTGCCAAAACATATGGACGATACTATCAGCCCTATTTAGCGCTTGTTCTTGCAACAAACTCACAAAATATTTATACGAAAATTGCAAAACTATTAAACTAAGAGTGACGCTCGCCAGAGTAACGAACAGTGGTCTTACTCTACTGAAGTCTATCATTTGGCTACCTCAGCCCTTACTATCCGAGTTAATCTAGTTACTTGTTTTAACAATGGTTGTAATATTATCTGAATTGTTCTGTTGCTCCTGATTTTCTTACATACCTACATATTTCGGAGCATTCATTTTTCTCTTTTTAAATCAATCACTATTTTTTACATCTTAAACAAGAACGTAAGAAAGCGACGATGGTTAAAAGGGAACTCCAATGAACAAAATCAAAGAGGTAATTAGATGACTCTTACAGCTGGACGTTTTCAGATTAATACGCGCTCACTATCAACAATACTCCAAGATCCACTGCTTGAATAGCGTTTGCGCTTTGGTCTCAGTTTGGCTTTGTCGTTTTGTTAGCCAGTAGGAGCCGCTGTCGAGAAAGATATCGAAGGGTTGAATAAGCTTTTTTTCCATTAGTGTCTTTTCAAACATAACGGGAGGCGCTAATGCAATTCCGAATCCCTGAACTGCGGCTTCAACCATCGAAATGGATGAGTCAAAGGTGATACTGTTGAGCTTGGACTTAGGTAGCGGTATATGGGCTTTTTGAAACCACAACGCCCACTCCTCAGGGCTGTATGAACGCAGCAAAGTGTAGCCCAGAATATCCTGCGGTTTCTCTAATTGATGGCCGATCGTTTTATTGCAAAGCACGGTTAAGGGGGCTGGAAACAAACGTTCTGCTTCGGTCGCATGCCATCTGCCTTTGCCATAACGAATAAAGAAGTCCAGCCCTTCGGACACAGGAGCCGCCACATTGTTGTTGGTCGAGATTCTGACATCGATATAGGGAAAACGTTCATTGAAGTCTTTGATTCTTGGGAGCAACCAGTTCAGAGCAAAAGTGCCCACAGCACCAACACAGACCACTTCTCGGTGAATTCCTTGTTCAAGCATCTCTAACGTATCGATCATACTGTCAAACGCATTTCTAACCACCGGCAATAACATCATTCCTTCATCGGTCAGCGCTAACCCTCGCGGAAGACGATAAAACAGCGCTTTCCCCAGTTGCTGCTCCAACATCTTAACCTGTTGACTGATCGCCGCCTGCGTGACACAGAGCTCGATAGCGGCTTTAGTGAAGTTCAAATGCTTAGCAGAGATAAGAAATGCCCTTAGTGCATTCAACGGAAGATGTGTGATATTCATAATTAGCTCTTAGTTAAACTTATGGCTGAGTTCAGTTTTAACATATTGTTCTCTGATACGTCTATCCTTACGATTGTTGTGTTTTTAGAGTGATACGTAATAAAAACCAATAAGTAATAGTTATAAATGAACAGGTTCATTTCAATGTATGTGAGAAGATTAACCATCAATGCAGTAACTCTAGCTATGTTGTTTACGCCTACCATTAACGCGACTAGCGTGGGAGATGTACCCTCATCCCTGAAAACTTAAAGCTCTTGTGGAAGGCAATTCGACGGGAAACCCACCCAAATAAACACGCCGCCGACACCACCGGCGAACGAGGTATGGGTCAGCAGTACAGGCTCGACCGCTGGATTTGGTGCTTATGTGGTTTACATTCCAAGCTAAGATGCGGGTATGTGATTCGTGCCAATTAAAACTACCCAAGTCAGGAATGCGTGAAAGCGGCTTACCATATTCTTTAGGCAGGACTAGAACAATAAGCGTATCAGGGTAGATAAAGTTTGAACAAACAATCAGGAATATAACTAGCGTACTTAAAGTGAAACAGCTGCTCTCAGTACCATCACTGATAACGTTGCAAAACCAATTAAGGCAAGGAGATCGGAATTAGCAAGATCTAATTAAATCAATTGAAAGCCCGTTTTTACCTCAATTCAAGAGAAACTGATAAACCTATAGGTATTTTTAAGTTCCTATACTCATAAACAAACATTATATCCTTAGTGATCTACAAAAAAGTTGTTAACAAATACTTTGGTAATCAAGTATTTCAGAGTGGATCATAAAACCACCAAATTTTATATAAATTCAACCACCATATTAATTTTTAAGGGTTAGAAATGAAAAAACATATCGTATCTAAAAATAAATCGTTATCTTCAAAATTATTTATTTCTACTAGTTTTTTGCTCTCATTCGGTGCCTATGCTTCAGATTTAGAGCAAAGAGTTCAATATTTTGAAGATAAAGGTTGGAGTATTGGAGTAACTGTTTTAGATACGGAATCAGGTAACATTAATTCTGTAAATGGTGATAAACGTTTTCATTTTAATAGCACTATAAAAGCATTAGCATGTGCAAATATCTTATCTAAAGTCGATAAAAATAAGATCTCATTAGATGACTCCATCTATCTCAAGAAAAGCGATATTGTAACGTACTCTCCTGTAACAGAAGATTACGTAGGTAAAAAACTAACCTTACGAAAAGCATGTAAAGCTTCTTTAACATATAGCGACAATACTGCAGCTAACTATACAATATCTGCAGGTGGCGGTCCCGAAGGGCTGACGAAGTTTATGCGCTCAATAGGAGACGATGTACTTAGATCAGACCGATACGAGCCCGAGTTGACTAAAAATATCGAATACGATATTCGAGATACGACGACAACGAATGCAATGGCATCCAGTCTTAACAAGCTTCTATTAGAGAATGTATTATCCGAAGAGTCTAAGCTTCAACTTAAACAATGGATGAAGGGCAATAAAGTGGCAAACGACTTGTTAAGAGCCTCTCTGCCGCAAGGTTGGGCCATCGCAGACCGTTCTGGGGCAAGTGACTACGGCGTAAGAGGAATTATATCAATGGCTTGGTCTAAGGATCATGAACCGTTGATTATTACCATGTATGTTCGAAAAAGTAACACTACGATGAAAGAACGTGATCAGGTAATCGCAGAGATCGGCAAAGTAATTTTTGAACAATACCCGTAACAATTTTTAACCACCACCGTTAAATCGGTGGTGGTACGATAAATTGCCGTCCAAAGAGCATATTTTTAATTGTATTTAGGGCTATCTATGTCAATCAGTTGTTCTCGTGTATTTATAAGCAGTTCATTCTTAGAAAAATAGATTTTGTATAATTAATAAGGTAAAGCTTTGAATTTATTCTATCTAATTACTCTAATATGGACACTATTGATTATTTCTTGTGTTTAGGTTGAATATACTAAAGAAATCAAAAACCTGATCACTTTACTTCTCTTTTTAGATATAAAAAGTTTTTAGCATCGAGGTAGCGTTATTGAACCGAGTACCCCACGTTTAATAGACATCTTACTAAGTTTAGCAAAGAAGCGGTTAGCTTAACCAGTCCTTCACAGTCCCCATTGCCAAGGAGCTGGTACTGTGTCAGCTCAAGACAGGGGAAAGGTTAACTTTGAAAAGTAATATGTCGTATAATGCATATCCATCTTAACTGGATCAGAACAGTATGCGTACTGATAGATCGAATTTACCCTCCTCCTTCGTTATATATCGTGATGATTAACAGCATGTAGTATTAGAAAGTGGATAACTTTTGCTAGGGTAAACTCATATTAATAGAGTATGAATGAGTAAAAGGTCTAACGCATAAAGGGGCAAAGATTAGTCAGCAGATAACCCACCAATGGACAAAAAAGAGTTAGTGTCGGCGGATTGCTCTATGCAATTTATATAAAGTGACCCGCCTAATTAGCACCGCCTCTCTAAGACTTAAGCAGAGCTTACTTGTAAGGCACTGTACTTTTTATAACGTCCTCTACTAACTTAGGTATCATTTGTTCAATAGAGGCTAGCTGAGTGCCTATATCCAAACTACCTTTCTCTGCTATCACCTCAATATCAGAGAATAACTCTCTTAATTTGTTAGCGCTTATTTCACCACACATCCCTTTTAACGCATGCGCTATTTGACGGACTTCTTCACTATTCCCCTGTTTGTGTTGCTCTATTAGTTCCTGCACTTTAATAGGTGCTTTTACAACAAACACTTCACAAATTTTGTTTAGTAAGACTTCTTTATTTAATAATCGTGCAAGGGCTTGTTCGCGGTCCCAGAGCTTTTCTTCTTTGAGTTCATTTCCGGCAAGAGGAATTGCTTTAGATTGCCCCTCGTAGCTTGATAAAGACCATTTGACGACCTTTTCTAATACTTTAACTGCCTCAATTGGCTTACTCACATAATCACTCATGCCCACAGCTAAGCATTTTTCCTTTTCACCAGCCATAGCGCTTGCAGTCATTGCAATGATAGGAATATCAATAAACGACTCTCCTGCTTTTCCTGTGCGTATTTTTTCACATACTTGATAACCATCTAAAATTGGCATTTGGCAATCCATTAGTATGCAATTTATTTGCTTTTCATTTGTGTTGTACTGATTTAAAAGTGCTATTACATCTTGTCCATTACTTGCTGTTAAAATATTGATTGGCAGCTCATCTAATGCGCCTTTAGCAACCTCAATGTTTATTTCGTTATCATCGACAATCAATACCGTACACTCTTTTAATTGCTCAGTGATATCATCTGAAAGTTCAAAGCCGCTGGTTTCAGAAAGTAGATATAATGGTTCACTTTTTGGCACTTCGTAGCCGGCTACTTGCACCAGCTCTGTTTGGGTTATCGGTTTGGTAATTTGAGATACTTTTGATGCAATACCTTTAGGGAGTGGATTTCCTGGTTGATGAAGTGTTATAAACTGAGTACTGAGTTTATTTTCGCTCAAAACTTCAATGATTGAACCTATATTATTCGTTGTATCATCTTCATAGTCTAAGAATACGTAGTCAAAAGCTTTGTTTTTATGGACGCCAAGCTCCGCCATAGAGCATGTGCTGACAATACCGCCTTGTAAACTGAGTGTCTTATCCAAAATTTCCCAAATATTCTGATTACTGCTCGCCACCAAAATGGCTTTATTCTCGTAGCATTTTTCATTAACGTGAATGTTTTCTGCACTGCACCGAACTTTAATATTGAAAGTGAAAACACTGCCTTGATTTAAAGTTGAACTTACAGAAATGTCTCCATCCATTAATTGGCATAATTGTTTACAAATAGACAAGCCGAGTCCGGTCCCCCCAAACTTTTCTGATATTGATGTACTTGCCTGCTGAAACGCATCAAATAATTGTCCTTGTGTACTAGGCGCGATCCCTATTCCCGTATCTTGGACGTTCACTTTTAAATCATGTGTATCTTCTGATATGCGCTCAGAACTAACAATGACTTTGATATAGCCTTTGTCAGTAAATTTTATCGCATTACTGATTAAGTTATTTAAAATTTGGGTGAGTCTGAGAGGATCTGTTTTAACATGTTCACAGTTTAAGTTACTGGTATCTAAATATACATTTAACCCTTTATCAAACGCTCGAATAGCACTCGATTCTACTAGTCGTTCAATCAACAGTTGTAGATTGATTGTTTTAAGATTTAGATCCAGTTTACCTGCTTCGATTTTTGATAAATCAAGTATGTCATTAATTAATAGATTTAAATTTGATGCACTAAGATCCATCATTTCAACTAGGTTTCGTGATTTATCAGACAACTCTTCGCGTTTTAAAATGTTTAAAGTGCCAATGACTCCATTTAGTGGAGTACGAAGCTCATGACTGATGTTCGATATGAATGCACTTTTTATATCGCTATGCTTAATAGCATCATCTTTGGCCTCTGCAAGCGCTTGAGTACGCTTTCGAACTTTCGCTTCTAGTTCGGTATTTAATCGTTTTACTTTTATCTCTGCATCTTTTTCTTTTGTTATATCTCTAATAATTAAAGCAAGCCCTATTAAGATATTGTGTTCAGAAAAAACGGGGCTAACAGATATAGCGTAATGAAGCGTTGTTTCGCCAAATTGTTCAGATAATTCATCTTTAATTTGTGATTTAGAGCTTTGAATATCAATTACGTAGGTGTGGATGGGTAATTTTGAGAGAAACTCAACATCTTTAGCTAGCTTCCCTAGTGCTGTCACTTTAGAAATTGATAACAAACGCTCCGCCGTATTATTTATACTTGTTAACTCACCTTCTAAATTTAACCCAACGATTGCATCAATAGACCCATCAACTATCGCAGACGCTTCTCTGCGGGCTTCTGCTAATAACTGACTTCTCGTCGCATTTCTGTAAAACATTAAAAGTAATATAGATGTAAAAACGCCTATCGCTGCTAGGAAGCTATAAGTAATTTCTCGCTTCTCATTAATTAATGTTTCTATGTATTTTTCAGGCACTAAAAGATTAAAGTTGATATAACCATACTTATTTCTAGGCCTTGTTTTCACCTTTGTAGAATGTACATAAAACTGCAAGTTGGAGTTAAGTTTTGATGTTATTGTATAGAGGCCCTGATATTGAACTTTCTGACTATATACAGTATCCCACGTTGTGTCTGGGTTTAAATCTCTAGTAAATTGATATTCTTCTACAGGATGGTAAATAAAGTCACCTTCAGAACTGCTAATAATTAACTCTGAGTAATCGAACACTGTCTGTTTAAGATTATTTATGAGTGAATTCGCATTTACATTCATAATTAAAAAGGCATATCGTTTTCCTTTATCACTAAATATTGGGATAGAAAAACGTAACATTGGTTGGTAAGGAAAAACCACTTCACCAAATTCTTTATTTAAAGTAAGTGGCGACATGTAAATTTGATTCGTTTCAAGCTGAGAGCTTGGTAAAAAATATGGCTCACCACTTTTTGCCTGCAATGAGTAATTAGGAACAGCCTCTACAGATGCGCCTACCCGTTGCACGCGTATTAACTCTTTACCCTCGGCCGTAACAGCAATAACACGGAGTTGCTCAACAGCAAGATTATTCTCCATAAAACCAATAAAGATAGTTTCTAAACGCTCTTTCCATTGGTTGTATGTAGTACCATCGTACGGATCAATTCCATCATTAAATTCAGCTCTTGGTAAGCCAGATATGGGGGGAGTCGAGTATAAAAAGCGGAGATCCGATTTTGACTCGGCAATTGAACTTGTCACGATTTCTTTTAAGCGTTCTTGAGTCTCAGTAAACTCTTGATCAATTGATCCCAAAACATCATTTTTAACGTGCCCTTCAAAAAAATAAACTGCAAATAATCCAAAAATGCAAAACACAAAGGAAACTATTGTTAAAAAGACCTTCGAACCAACAAAACTTGCACCACCTTTATCATGAATATTCATACTATGTCCGTTCGATATTTGTTTTACACCACTTTAGCAAGATAGACCTTAAAGCGTCATACTCGAGTGGCTTTGCGATATAATCATCCATTCCGGCATCAAAACAGCGTTGCTTATCAGTACTTAATACATTAGCAGTTAAAGCAATAATTGGTGTATGTTTGAAAGCAGAAAACTCTCTGATTTTTAAAGTAGCTTGGGGACCATCTAATACTGGCATTTGCATATCCATAAAGATGATATCAAATACACCTAGTTCACATTGTTCAACAGCTTCCTGACCATTGTTTGCCATATTTATAGAGGTGATATTAAATTCATTAAGCATCGCTTCAATCACTATCTGATTAATGTCATTATCTTCAACAACAAGGGCATTAATATTCGATAAATCAATAACTTTTTTGGATGTAGTTAATAAAATATCTTGGTGATCTAAGTCCATTGAAGATAGTGTGCGCTTTGCTTTTAAATCAAAATAAAAGTGAGACCCCTCTCCCAATGCACTTTCAACTTTAAGTGGTGCTTCCATCAAATTTAATAATTTATTTGATATAGTAAGGCCTAAACCTGTACCACCAAAACGCCTTGTGATAGACGTATCTGCCTGAGAAAATGCTTCAAATAGTGTACCCAAGTGTTCACTTGCAATCCCAATCCCTGTGTCAGAGACATTAAATGTAAGCTTTACTTCATCAAGCCCAATCTCTTGTATGTTCACTGTTAACGAAACACTGCCTCTCTCTGTGAACTTTACAGCATTCCCCAGCAGATTAATTAATACCTGCTTTAAACGTGTTTCATCGGCCAAAAACGCCAATTTTTCAACTTCCGGTGTTGTAGATATATAAAGCTGAATATTCTTACTATCTGCTTGTTCCTGAAATAGATGCCTTAGCTCTTCTAAAAGATAGCTTAAATCTACTGGTTCAGACTCAAGCTCAATTTTTGAAGCCTCAATTTTACTCAAATCAAGAATATCGTTGATAATCACTAATAAGCTTGCACCTGAAGACTGTATCAGATGTAGCATTTTGCTTTGTTCTGATGTGAGCGTCGTGCGAGCCATCTGGCGAGCCATACCTAAAATACCATTCATAGGTGTTCTAATTTCATGGCTCATGTTGGCTAGAAACTCTGACTTAACTTTTGTTGTATGCTCCGCACTATGCTTCGCTTCAGAAAGATCTTTACTTAGTTCTCTAAACTTATTAGCTGCCTTTGCTAAAATACCAATTTCGTCATTTCGTTTTAACTCATAAATTGGAGCTTCCAAATCTCCATTTAAGAAATGTGTAAAGCTATTTGTTAAGCGTTTAATCGCACGTGTAATTTGCAGGTGAAAAAATAAAGATAGAGCGACAATGTAAATAACAACCATCAAGGCAAGTGCATTTAGAATGCTTTCTGTCATTAAAACCGTTGTTTGAGCATCCCGTTTTATTTGTTTTAGTTGAGTTAATGAATCTTCCCTTAAACTATTTGCAAGCGTACTAAATTCAATTGCATCTCCAGCCATTACTACATTTACTAAGCTCAAATAGTTTCGATTAGCCTGAACACTTTTTGAAAAAGCATTTCGATAGCTATTAGACAAATCGATCATATTTTTAAATTTAGATCTATCTGCAACGTTTTTAGATAGCGAGTTCAGTGTTTTTTCAACTTCAGCTCTTTTGGCATAGTCTTTTTTTGTTAAAAATTGATTAGCATCACGGTGCAGCATATGCCATAGGTTTAGGTACTCTGTAACATACAACTTCTCATTTGTATCAGTAGCCTTAGCTTTTAAATTTTCAAGAAGTGAAACTGCATTCAAATAAATTTGTGGTAATTCTTTTTCAATTAAGTCATTCCGTTGTGTAAAACGAAGTGTCAGTACTTTTAAATTAGCGCCATAACGACTTACAAGCTCCGTCATACCATCAAGGTGAATTTGAATACTTTCTGCGCCTTTTCCTATATTTATTTCAGTTAATCGACTTTCAATACTGTCATAATTTACCATGATTTTTTTAAAAACGGGTGCACTACCTGATGCACCATAAACTGAGATATCCCTTTGCATCTCAACAATATCTTTATTAATTTTTAAAATATCCACAGCATAGTTGCTAATCTTACCGATGTTATTGAAAGAGTCCTCAATCGCTTTAAGCCTTTGATTAATAATCAAATAACTCGCACTCATAGCGACAAATACAAGCACCATCGCAAGCGACATTTTTGCAGCTAGAGATTTTGAAAATAAACTTAACAATTTACTTCCCTATGCGTTAAGTAGTTCATACCACTTATCTAAACTGTAGTCATAATTTGGCATCACAGTATTCCAAACCGCAATATTCGAAAAGCGTTTAATATAACTGCCACCATCCCTTATTTCGCCTGCTTTAATAGATACTTTTCCATCTGTTCCCTTCAAGTCAGTTGATGCTTCTCGTCCTTCATACCAATAGTTCCACTCAGGTTTCGACATAAGCGGTTGGCTACGGCTAGGGTTAGAAATGTAATATCCTTGTCTTGCTATAAATGCGCCTGGGTAGCCGGATAACCACCAGTTCATATACTCATACGCAGCATCTTTAACATGCCCATGGGTATTTTTTGATAAACACATAACTCCATGCCATGCTCTGTATCCTTCTTTTGGCGATGCATAAGTTACTGGGATGCCTTGCCCATTTAGCGCACTGACACCTGGCGAGAACATACTTTGAATGGTAACTCGGTTCATTTTCATAAAATCAACAGATTGCGGTACTGACGTCCAAAAACCTGAAAAATGACCTTGCCGTTTCTTTTCAAATAAAATGGCAAATAATTGGTCAATCTCTGCAATACTCATATTACCTAAATCATTAAACTTCATTAATCCTTTAGCTTGGGCGGCTAAAGCAGCATCAAAGATACCTATTGTTGGTGCATTAACTAATGCCACTTTGCCTTTATTCTTTTCATCTAATAACCATGCCCAAGATTCTGTTTCGTAAGGGATACCTTTTTCAATAACATTCGTGTTATAGCCAAATGAATCGACATTATGTACATAAGGCATGAAGCTAATTAATTTGGATGGTGTTTCTCCTAACGAACCATCCGGCTGTGCATAAAGAAGCTTATTGGGTGAATCGCCTGCACCTAACTTTGCATCCGGTACAATTTTGCCTGTCTTGGTAAGTGGGTTTATTTCATCCCAATAAACAAGTCTATCAACCTCGATTGGCTGAATGGCATCTGCTTGCCACAAAATATTAATAGAGTCAGACCATTGCTCATACAAATCAAAAGAACTAGGGTCTGCTGCTGCTTTTTGCAAAACGGCGGCACTACCCATAGGTGCAAACTCAATGTTTATACCTAGTTCGCGCATTGCTCTTTGTCTAAGCTCTTCTTGCAACGTAACATGTGTTCCCATTACACGAAGGGTTACTTTGTTCTTTGCAAAAACATAAGGGGCTTTAAACGCAAGTGTTGATGCCGCAGCACCAACACCGAGTGTTTTTAGAAAATCTCGACGCTTTCGGGAATGTTTCATTGTAATTCTTGGTAAGTTAACAGTCTCCAGAGTATAGGCTATGTTCCTGAGATTTCTACAAAAAGCAGTAAGAAAAGCCTAAATCAATCACAAAAACTAAGCCTAAAACAGTTTCGCCCATCACTTTTAGCCGCATAAAGCGCTTTATCTGCGCAATTAATCAGTTCATCAAAGCTCACCTTATTTTGGTGCTCGTAGATAACCCCACCGATACTGACTGTCACGCGGCTCCAAACAGATTTAACATGCGGGATATTAATCGTCTCAAGCTCTGTAGAAATACGGTCACATATGAATTTAACACCTTCAAAGTCCGTATATGGCAGTACGATAAGAAACTCCTCGCCACCATATCGAATTGCAATATCTTGAGGTCTTTGAATAGAACGCTCGATTACATCAGCAATTATTTTCAGGCAAGCATCTCCTTGCGGGTGCCCGTATTGATCGTTGTATAACTTAAAGAAATCTAGGTCAAGCATTAGCAAGCTGAACGGTTTCTTCTCTCTTGAAGTTTGTTTAAAAACATTAGCAACTTCAAGGTCTAAATAGTGCCGATTAAATAAGTCTGTCAATGAATCTTTATAGGTAAGCTCTATTAGTTTTTCTAGTCGAAGCTTATTCTCTAAATGATTTTTTGTACGGTGTATCAACGTGGATGCTGTGATGGGTTTACCAATAAAATCGGTAGCTCCAGCTTCCCAGCATGCATTTTGACACCCTGTATCGTAAGTCGAAGTGATGAAAATTATTGGGATATTTTCGAATATAGCTTTAGCCTTAAGTCGCCTACAAATATCCAGACCACTTATATCCGGTAAATTAATATCTAGTAAAATAAAATCTGGAAGTACTTCATCGCAAGCTTCTAAAACAGCCTGCCCAGTAGAGTATGCATCCACGGAAAAATGCTCTTCTAAAATAACACCTAGACTTAACCTGACCATCTCATCATCATCAACAATGAATACTTTACATTGTGATAATGGTTTTAAACTTAAGGGCATAATATTCCTTCAACCTTACTACTTTGTATTAGATTGTTAGCCTTGTCGATATCCAAAGGCTTGCTCAGTAAATAACCTTGGCCTATTTGGCAGCCAAGCTCTTGCAATCGGTCTTTTTGCTGTAAAGTTTCAATCCCTTCAGCCACAATTTGGAGTTTTAAAGAGTGAGCCAGTTCAATTATAGTCGTTACAATATTAAGCGCTTGCTCATCGTTAAGCATATCACGTACAAAAGACTGATCTATTTTTAGCACATTTAGTGGAAACAACCTTAAATATGAAAGGCTGGAATACCCAGTTCCGAAGTCATCAAGAGCAATACTGACCCCCATACCAGAGATAAGCTTTAATTGACTTACGGTATAATCAAAGTTTTCAATCAAAGCTGATTCTGTCACTTCTAGCTCTAAGTAGCGGCTAGGTAATTGCGTTCTTTCAAGGATCTCAGCGACAGTATCAACAAGTTTAGTGTCTGTGAATTGTTTAGCAGATATGTTTACTGCAACTTTAATCGGCAGACCTTTATCAAGCCACGTTTTTGCAGCAATACAGCTTTTCTCAAGAACTTGTTCTCCTAAGCGAAAAATAAGCCCCGTTTCTTCTGCATATTCAATAAAGTGAACAGGAGAAATAAAGCCACCTTGCCCATCTTTTAAACGAACTAAGCTTTCTACACCAATCAGTGTGTCAGTATTAAGGTCATATTTAGGTTGATAATGAACGTCGAGGTCATTTTCATCTAATGCCTTTCTTAATCTATTTCCAACCTCAAGACGCCTATTCATTTCAACCTGTAAATCGTCACTAAAATAGAAGTAACTATTTGCAGATTCGTTTTTTGCTTTATACATTGCGGAGTCTGCATGGCGAAGCATTTCTTCAACACTCGAAGCATCATCAGGGTACACACTTATACCTAAACTTGCTGAAAGAACATGCTGCTCACCACCTGACCTGAAAGGCTTACCAATAACATTAAGAACCTGATTAACCAGTGGCTCTAGACTTAATGAGTTAAAAGTATGAGGAACGACGAGTGCAAACTCATCTCCACCGACACGTGCAACTGTAATATCATTACATGCGAATCGGTCCAAGCTGTGACCAATATGGGCAATTATCTCATCACCGACATGATGCCCTAAGGCATCATTAATAAACTTAAACTTATCTAAATCAAGTAACATCAAGCTTAACTTAGTGCCATTAAAAGCAGCCCTAGCGATACCTTGCGTAAGTCTATCGTGAAGTAATATTCGATTTGGTAAAGAGGTTAGCTGGTCATGATGAGATAAATACGTCATCTGCATCGACATAGCTAAAGCTTCGCTTACATCTTGAAATACCATAACAGCGCCGCATTGGTTAAGGTTTTTATCAAGAATTGGAGCTGCGCTGTCTTCAACTCGATGTTCTATGCCTTGCTTACTGATCAATTGTGTATTTAAAGCCATAGCGACAGGTCTATTTTCTTTTAAAGCAACAGATAAAGGATTAATAGACGGTATTTTAGTTGTCGCATCGCATAACTTCATGACTTCTTCAATATGGCGACCTTTCGCGGCAGTTTGTGACCATCCTGTAAGTCTTTGAGCTACAGGGTTCATGTACACAATATTTGCGTTTTTATCCGTAGAAATAACAGCATCAGCAATCGAATCTATCGTAATTCTCAATTGCTCTTTTTCAGCAAATAGTTCTGCTTGTGTTAGTTGTAATATTTTTTCTTGTGTTCTGATTTTTATATGATTTTCAATACGAATTCGACAGAGTCTCAGGTTTAAGGGCTTAGAAATAAAGTCTATCGCGCCTAAAGATAAGGCTTTTTCTTCAATCGCAGGATCACTGTGAGACGTAATAACAACAGTTCTAATATGTGCCAGAGTTGGCTTTTGCTGTATCACTTCTAAAATGTCAAAACCACTGACTGTAGGCATTTCTAAATCAAGAATTAAAATGTCTGGTTTAGTTTTTTCAATCAGCTGTATTGCTTCAGAGCTGTTATTAGAAGTTGAAATATTTCCGACTCCGTCTAAAGCATGCTCTAGCTGTAATGTATTAATCTCTTCATCATCTATGATAAGAACACTGCAATTGTCCATTTAGGGTACCCTCAATACTTTGTACCTACTAACAATAACGCTAAAACACCAAATTTGCGACCCACTTTTTTATTAGCCTTAAAATATTATTTTTAGCTTTTTGAGTAGTTTTTGAGGTTGATTTACTTTGCCCGAAAACAGCAAATTCAGAACACAATAAAAATAATAACATCGCAATTACCTTCAATAATTTATAACTTAAAGCTAAAGAAATTAAAGAAATAAGCTGATTTCACAAAGCCTTCTCTCAAGACAGAGCTTTACTGTATTTAGATTAACGCATTTTGGGGCAAAGGCAGCTTGGTGTTGCTGCCTATATTAAATTAACAATCCGTTTCTCTGGATATCTTAATTGCATCTCCAATTTCAATTCCGAGATATCTGATGGTGTTATCAATTTTTGTATGGCCAAGCAGTAACTGAACGGCCCTTATATTTTTGGTTCGAGCATACACCAAAGTCGCTTTGGTTCTTCGCATTGAGTGAGTTCCATATAGATCAGAATCAAGCCCTAACTGCTCAGCCCAACTTCTGATAATAGACCTGTAATATGAATAGCTTATGGGTTGATTAGAGCAACGTAAACTCCGGAACAAATAATCTTTAGGTTGCAATTTAACTTCTTGAACCCAACGGCTAATACTTTGTTGTGTTCTCGGCGTTATCTCAAATTGAACTTCGATCCCTGTTTTCTTTTGTGTCCATTGCACCCTCTCAAAAACTTGATCTTGGGTAGCGACATCTCGAACTTTTAAAGACAGTAAATCACATGATCTTAATTTACTATCTATAGCCAAATTTAGTAACGCTAATTGCATCAAGTTATTTTGAATTTCGATTCGAGTGCGAATACGCCAAATCTCTTCAAGCTTGAAAGGACGTTTCACACCAGTAGCATTGTGATTTAGTTCTGGTTTCATAGTGACCTCCAATTTAAAAGTTACTATGAGGATAGCGAATGTATTACTGATTAGGGTTTGGGCAAAGGCGATTTATATTCATAACCCATCTATGGACAGAACCTGTTTAGAGTGAAAGCAGTCAGATGGATAACTTTGACTCATGCAAAAATAAAAAAGCCAGCAATCCAGCTGGCAAAAGCAGTGTGAAAAGTTGAAAAGGCTTTCAGTGGAAGTCAAACTTTGGTTGCGACCTCTTTTAGTGTTTTACGTAATGCATTGATATCGAGAGCACCCGGTACAACCCACCCTTTATTGATAACCAACGTTGGCGTAGAAGTGATGCCATATTCTTGAGCCAACTTTCTATCACGCCGTATCTCAGCTTGTCGCTCCGGAGAAGCAAAGTCCTCAAGAAAACGAGCCTTATTCAGCCCAACCTCACCAGCAATTTCTGTAAGCTCGTCCACATCACCAATATTTCTGTTTTCACTCATATGTGCATGTGTAACAGCATCAAAATAGTCCCAATAAGCACTGGAGCCTCCCTGTTGTTCAGCCGCCTTACATGCCACCAAACCTGGCGTTGAAAATGGGTATTCAAACGTCTGCTGATGCATCCCTTCGACGTTTACGCGCTTTTTATCGTCGGCACGTGCACATTGCTCCCAGTGTCCCAAAATGATTTGCTTTGCTTGTTTCATTGAACCAAACTTGCCAAGCATTTCTTCCCGTGAAGCAGACAAAGCAAATGCATGATGATGGATATTTAAATTAAACTCTTTTGCAAGCTGGCGTAGTCGAGGTGACAAAACATAACACCACCCACAAATGACATCGTGAAAAAAATCGACTCTAATTTTTTTGCTCATTACTTTTCTCCAAGATTGAAAATATTACTGGCTTACCAACTAATGGCAGGCCCCGCTGGAACAATTCCATGTGGGTTAATGTGCTTGTGCGAGAAGTAGTAATGCAGCTTCATATACTCGATATCGATTGTTTTTTTGATGCTCTCATGACTGATTAAATCCAGCATATACCGGTAAAGGTTCTCGAAGGCTTTTAGTGGCTTTTTATTGGCCTTAAAGTGAACTTCATAAACAGCTTCAAACCTGACAAGTGTCGGTAACAGAAACAGATCAGATAGTGTGATATTCGAACCATATAGGTAACGAGTTTGACTAAGCCTACAGTCCAGCTGCTCCATAGCATCAAACAAGATCTCACTGGCTAGATCATATTCTGCCTGCTCTGTGGCAAAACCAACGTGGTAGACTTTTCGATTCACATTGACGTGTAACCACTCGTTGAGCTTTTCTATTTCTTCTCGCAGACTATCTGGAACCAACTCAACTTTGTTCTTAGCTAAAGCTAGCCAGTTGGTAGCAAGCTCCATCGCTATCGCGGAGGAATTATTATCTACAATGGCATGATCTTGTATGTCCCATAGTACCGGTACTGTCACTCTTCCCGTGTAACTTGGATTTGCTCGTTGGTAAAGCTCTACCAAGTTTTGAGAGCCGTACAAAGGATCAGAGTTAGCGTCGTCAAATAACCATCCGTCGGAATATCGCTTTGCTGCAACAGAAGAAACAGTTATTGCGTCATTCAATCCTAGGTAATTGATCACCAGGTAAGGCCGATGGGCAAAAGGGCAAGCAAACGACATGTACAAGTGATAACGCCCTTGCTCAGCGACTTTTGGCAGTTCAAAGCTGTCCTCATGAGACAGATCTTTTACTTCTTTATTTGGATACCAAATACCTTTTTCTAAAACAGCCATGGGGGCACCTACATACTTTAATTATGGAAACCTATGTAACGTGAGCTTTCGCTCAACGTTATAATGTTAAGTTATAGCGACGAATTTGACTCACAGTATTGAACGTAACATCCAGGCTGTTTTTTCATGCTCTCGCATTCGATCAGAGACCAATGAAGCAGAAGATTCATCATCCCCATCCTGAGCCAATTTCAGAACGTCTCGGCAAGTCTTGACCACTTGCTCATGAGAACGAACAAGAATAGACACCATTTGTTCTGCTGAGGGCACGCCATCTACTTCAGAAACAGAGCTAAGGTCGACGAAAGCTTTGTAAGTCCCTGGCGCAACTTCACCTAGTGTTCGGATTCGTTCAGCAATGTCATCGACGGCGATTGCCAATGCGTTGTATTGCTCTTCGAACATAAGATGTAGTTCGCGAAATTGGGGGCCAGTAACGTTCCAATGGAAATTATGCGTTTGCAAATACAAAGTGTAGGAGTCTGCCAGAAGGCGTTTAAGCGCTTCTCCAATCACAACACGATCCTGTTCGTTTATACCAATATCCACATTCATACCTACGCTCCTATAGTGCGTTTTCAAAGGAAGACATCAGCGCTTCCAGTTCAACTTTAGTCGCTACGTCAAACTCACCATCGTGAATTCTTTCCTGATAACACCCTAAACTGTAGATTCCTTTAACGTCGCCACCCCACCATGGCATTAGCTCCGCCATCGTTCTGAGATTGGTCGCACCGCCATTCGGCCCAGGAGAAGTACTGACTAAAAGAACGGGTTTCTTATCGTCACCAAAGAAGGGTTTACCTGGTTCAGCAACACGTGAAAGCCAGTCAATGACATTCTTTAAAAATGCAGGCATAGAGCCATTGTGCTCAGGAGAAGCAATAATCAGCGCATCGTGTTCATTCATCATTTGTCTCAATGTGATGATGTCGGCTGGTATACCTTTTGACTCTGCATCAATACCGTACATTGGCAAATCGAAATCTTTCAATTCGATGATGGTCACTTCAGTTAGGGTGGCTTTTTCAGCTAAGGAGCGAATCAGAGTATTATGGATTGACTGACTGTGATTACTTCCCGAGAGCGCGAGTATCTTTTTCATGAGTTAGTCCTATTAGGTATTTAAGGTCAACACCTCAGTGTTGGTGATTACAATAAATACTAATTGACTAGTATTGGTAAATAAACTATATGTTAGTAACTACATAGTTTACTTTTGGTAAACAATAAGAGTTTAAATGAGGTTGAAGTGGATAAAATAAGGGCGCTAACTGTTTTCAGAAGGGTTGTGGAACTCGGAAGCTTCAAAGCTGCAGCTGAAGATTTAAGTCTGTCAAAAGCAGCCGTTAGTAAGAATATCAATGAGTTGGAAGACTATCTTAAAAGCCCTCTGATAAACCGAACTACGCGTAATATGCACATAACGGATAATGGTCAACTTTACTACAATCAGGTTTGCAACATATTAGATGATCTGAAACATGCTGATTTGTCAGTCATCGAGTCGTCTCATACGTTAAAAGGATCACTGAAAATAAGCGTTCCTATGTCGTTAGGAATTTTAGAAATTAACCCCATCGTTTGTGAATTCATGCACCAATATCCTGATTTGTCAATTGAAGTTGTCATGAGTGACCAATATGTCGATCTCATCGACTCAGGCATTGATATAGCGATTCGAGGGGGGGGAGAATTAAGCAATTCTAGTCTAAGATCCCGAAAGCTTATCGATATGAGACGAGTGCTTTGTGCTTCTCCTGAGTATCTTTCAAAATCCAGCGAGATTCTTAAGCCAGAAGACCTCGCTCATCATAAGTGCCTCATATACAGTTTTTCTTCGTCAGCAAGACGTTGGCTATTCAGAAATGAGGATGAAGTCAAAGAGATCGAGCTTCCATCAAGTTCTTATGTAGTAAATAATGGATTAGCGCTCAAGCAAACAGCGTGCTCAGGCCATGGTATTTTATTGCTGCCGGATTTATTCGTTAAAGGCGAGTTAGAATCTGGGGAATTAGTTGAGGTTTTATCGATGTGGCAAGCTGATAGGCATTCACTGTATGTTGTTTATCCTTTCCATAAAGAGCAATCTCAAAAAGTCAGGACTTTTATTGATTTTGTCGTCAAACACTTCGAAAACAAACAGCACTAGCCTTCATCTTCTCTTGTCAAATTGATTACCTGAGCATGAAAACGCCACCTTTGTGAGAAGGTGGCCAGATTTTTCAACAGACTTGATTTCGCTCGGCCTGACTATTCGACACTTGCAATACCACAGTAGAAAGAATGGATAGTGCAATACCCGGATATACAGTTGTGGGTATACTCTTTCCCTCAAATAACAACATAATAAAAGCAACAAATACAGGACTTAGATAAATATAAGCCATCACTTTTGCAGGCCCCAGTACAACGGTGGTTTTGTAGATGATAAAGGTTGAGAGCAATGTCGCAAACAAAGCGAGGTATAGCATGTGCAAGGCAAGCTCGGCATTTAATGCAAACCAGTCTAGTGGTTGATGGAATACAAACAATGCCAGCAACATCCAGAAGGTACCGCCAATCAGAGTACAAAACACGGTAACAATGGTTTCTTCTCCACGATGAAAAACTTTCATCGAGACAGAAAAGCACACCATAGACATACACCCGAGCAAAAACAAAGTATCCCCTTTGTTGAGGTTTAGTCTCAATAATGTCTCTAAATCTCCTTTCACAATCACCCAACATGTCCCGACAGCCCCTACCAAATAAACGCCAAGCATCTGAATAGATAATTTTTCCTTAAAGAGGAAAACACTAACAATGGCAGTAATAAATGGCACTAATGTATACAGTGTGCCTGTGTTTAATGCCGTGGATGTCTGCAAAGCCATGAACATACATATAAAAAAGATCCTGCAACCAGCGCTGTCACTGATAAGGACAATAGGTGATATTTAATATTTTTCACATCAAGGCCATCTATTTTAAGGGGATAAATACTTTACTAGTGCTCAAGCACCAAAGACTTAACCATAACAGCCGCATTGAGTAATTAAAGCTCCATTTAGTAACTTAACTGTTTACCAAAGAGAAATAGTTTGTAGTAATTTACTCCTTACTAATACGTTTCCATATTGTCAGTTCACTATTGGTAAACAATTTATTTACCTGAATGCTGTTTATCTTATTTGGCGCGACTCCTACACTTAGGCCTGAAAACACAACTCATCGTCCTATAATCTAGAGGAGAGCGAATGATGATTAAATGGGTCAACTTAGTATTAGTGAGCGTGATTGCCACTATGCCCGTCGGACAAAGCGTAGCAAAAACAATGTCAACTGAGGGTCAACTGAAACTATCTTACAGTGATGGTAGAGTGCCAACTCAAGGTGTTGAGAGAGTCAACGAAGTGCTCAAAACTATTGGTGTACGAGTAAGTACGGTTTCACTGCCTGAACAAGCCAAGCCTATCCTGGAAATATCCAAAAAAAGAGCCATTACAAAGGAAGAAAGTGAAAAGCTAATTTCGCTATTTTCTATGCACCGTGGAGACTTATTGGAGCAAATTAAAAAAGCTGGCCGAGTACCAGAGGCACACAGAGGTGGTTTCCTATCAACGTCTGAAGTTGGCGTTGCTCCATACCCTAAAGTTTATGATATGAAAGCAATGACTCCAGAAGTCATGCACTTTCTACAAGAAAAATTCGGTAAGTTGCACGTTAACAGCTCAGACGACGGTGTAGGTATTGATGAAGTCATGACCATCGTGTCTGGTGGCCCATGGACTTGGTTCTTTGTATTACCAGACAATGTGATTGGTAAGCTGACACTGGGTCACGTTTCATTAGATGGTGATGCGTGGCGAATCAGCTACCCAGGTCTTGTACCTCATGGTGGGTTCTTAGATACACCTTATGGCTTGGTTGTCGCCTATGCACACGGCCCTAAAAACTTTGTTATGCGTTATGAAGAACCGAGTGTTGAAGGGGCGGAAACGCTGGGTACTAACTCATGGATCGACTTCAGCGGCGATATTCCGAAGCTACTGGATTAATATCAAAAACGCGACAAATCCAGACTAACGAAAAAACTGACTCGGCTCGCTTGCTGAGTCTTTTTTATTTTTAGCTATCATTGCTTTGGTTAACGAAGTGGCCTTGATGAGTGTAACTTTTCCAAGTTTGTAGGATTAGGCTAGATATGGCAAAACCGCATGAACAGATGATGGGGGCGCAAAAACTCTAAGTGGAAATGGGGCAGAAACAAGTTGAAATACTAGTCATGTTTCTAATTAAATTAAATGATAAGTAAACAAAAAGGAGTAGCACGCTACTCCTTTATTGCCCTTAAGCCCCGCCCTACATTATCGTTGGCAATACCCTTTTGCATTACCACAATGGAAAAGTATATTTGCGTACAATTCCCTCACTAGTATTATCAGATGAACTCTGACTACCCAGACATTGAGTAGTGAGCCGGCAAATAACGGCTCGTGGCGTATTTCGTGAGTTATGATTAGGCCGCTATTTTTAAATGCAAAAATAGCTTTCTTTATCCTATGAATGCGTTTGTTTGATTTGCGATATAGTCTCTCTTATTGAGTTTCGAGTACGCTCATTATTAATCTCTGGCTCGAACTCACGCTCAATTTTTTCCTTAAAGTCATCATCGAAGTCATTCTCTAATTCCGTATCGAATAAATCATCAAAGCGCTCAGGGGTTTCGTTGCAAGGTTGGTCATCGTAATCCGAATAATCAAAAATGTCCTCCTGAATATCTTCAAGCAGAAACACCATCATTTTATAAAACAACACTTTTACACCACGATAGTTCAGTTGCTTATTGGCATAAACATCCGGCTCGACAATTGACCAAAGCCCCTCAAAATCAGCATTTTCTTTGTTTAACATTAAATGATTAATTTTATGGTCGTTTTTGAGAATGATACTGCGGATTGAGTCAACTAAAGTTAGAAGATCTTGCGTTGATATATATCTAAACATAGATATGCTCCTTTATTTTTATATGGGTTTCAAGCCGCTGTTACGGCTTTTAACTAAAAAAGAACAAGGAAGGGGAAATATTAAGAAAGCGAACCCGAAGGTTCGCCAGTTTTAACTTTTTTCGATGATTTCTAACCAGCTCTCTTCAGCGTGACTGAAGAAGGTTGTTGGTTTAATTAAAAATATCGCTTCGAACTCCGCTGAAAATAAATGACAGAATTCTTTTATTTGCTCAATGTATAGAAGCAAAAAAGCATACATTTCTACACCATCTAAATAGCGCCCTGAAAAATCAGGATTATCATCAAAAAGCTGCTTTGAGATGCTTATACCCAATACACTGCCTACCCTATCTCTGTGTAGGTAAATGTAATGACTAAAACCAAACTCAATAGAACCACTTGTAGGCTCTTCATCAATATCCGCTAATAGCAAAATAGTAGAATTATCATTCCAAGGCGATTTACTCGCTCGTTGATATTCTCTTATAAAATTTGTCTTCATCATCAATCCTCTCTTTTGTACTCAAGTTAAATAAGCACAAGCGATGGAAATTTTTTAAAAATAAAAACCATTCATAATCAACAGCTTGAGAGTTTTATTCTATGTTTAGTAAATTTTTTTTTAAAAAATATTTTGTTTTGTCGAATTACTAAACAAGCAATGTTGCGATAACACTTGCTGCAAATTAAAAACTTAATTTAGGAAATAAAATGATTAATACAGTCAAAATTTCAAGCCATACAGAATTGTGTATTGATGACAAAAATAAACATTGGATGAGTTTAAATCTGCTCATAAGTGAGATGAAAAAGCCTATTTTGAAGAAAACTTTAACCTTCTTTGCTAAAGGGTTTTGAGCTGAGCTTCGCAGTAAAGAACCCTTAAAATACAATAATTTATGAATAAAATATATATGTTTTTTAGGAAAATACAAATGGGCAATGACTCTATAAATTTAAAGGTAATAAGTAAAATGCCAAGACTAATGAAAGCACAACTTTGGGCACTAATGTTTTATACCGAATGTTCAAAACCATGCACTAAGACACTTAAGGCATGGGTCAACATTGGATTTATTAGTGGTCAGTTAATGGGCCCTTATGAGGAACTTTATATTTATGAAGATCAGTTGCCGTATTCTAATTCACATACAAAAGCAACTGCTTTAGCAATAGCAATGAACCTAGCTGGTAGGGAATAAAATGTGTGCAGCAAAAAGACTAAATAAAAACAGAGACTTACCACCATTCTTATACTTTGTTAAGAACTGTGGTTATCAATTGAAGCTTACTGATGGCAGGCGAGTAATAATCAGTCAAAAAAGAACAGAAGCGATCATAATTGCTCAGGAATATAACCGTCTTACTCGTTGCACTCCATTACTCGATAAGCTGACGAGTGATAAACCTGCACAATCAAGTTTAAACACTATCATCGATTCAATTATTGAACGAATGATATTAGACAAAACTCCTGGAGAAAACTTACTTTCAACATGGAAAAATGATGCTCAACGTATTAAAAACTTCTTTAAAATGCCTTGTAAACAAATAACTCTAGCTCATGTAACTAAATACCTAGAGGTTAATCATGAAGGTGCTAGTAACAATGTATATAATCGAAAACTTGGCTTTTTGGAACTCGTTTTCGACTATGCGAAGGATAGTGGCTATATGACGGAAAACCCAGCAGCGTTAAAAATTAAAAAGCCAAAAGCAAAGAAACAACGTAGAGCTTTAGATCTTGAAGGGTTCATAAAGATCCGCGATAAAGCTCCGTTATGGTTAAGAACAGCTATGGATTTAACTATGCAAACTACACATGCTGTTTTAGAAGTGTCGAAAATTGAATACAAATTGAAAAAAGCCGAACCAGGCCGTTGCGGTTGCATTTGGTATAAACAACCAAAGAAAGATCAATTTGGTACTGTTTATGGCGAATTAGCTATTCATCGCCAAAAAACTCATAAAAGTGAAGCTTCACACGTGATTATTCCTATAAACGACGCGATAAAAGCAATTATCGAGAACAGCAGAGATCGTATTTTATCTCCTTATGTTGTTCATAAAATACCAAAGAAAAACTCTAATCCTACGAGTTCTCTTGTTAATCACGTTACTCAAATAGTAAGTAAAAATATCAGTAAAGAGTTTTCTAAAATTCGAGATGAGTTAGGTTTATATGACCACTTAAAGCCAGAGGAACGCCCTACATATCATGAAATACGTGGCCTTTCAGCGCGTCTAATCAAAGCTCAAGGTAATGATCCTCAAAGCCGTATGGGTCACTCAGATAGTAAATCTACAAAGGTTTACACAGAATTTGGAAAAGAGACTGAGTGGGTACAAGTACCAAATCTCACTGTTAACTTCTGAGTTTCAGAGTAATCTAATAAAACCCGCTAAATAGCGGGTTTTTATTTATTAGCAATATATTAAGCTGACTGAAGCTTTCTATTCGTTAGTAAATATAAATAAAGTAAAATCTAAATTATATTTGAAATATTGATAGTTAAACTGTAGTTCAGCCCTATACCAATAGGTACAGTGAGTTCTCCCAACTCAGCGGACAAACTCAGCGTAGAGAAATTTGTTCTGATGCAGCTGCTGATTGGTGATTATTTTCACACTACTAGGAAGGCAAACCTATAAAATAAGTAAGATCTTTTTTAAAAGTGTTGTTTGCATATTATTTTTTAATTTCCATTATCTAAAATACCAAATTTAGCTTCAAGATATTTTTTGTTTTTATGAAAAGCACCTTCAGCTTCAGCTAAATACATTAATGTGTCACCAATATCATCTTGATTTGTAAATATATGTCCATCTATTCTTATTTGATTTTGAAAATTAGAAAGTTGCCCTATCGTTATATCTATTAGTAAGATTATTAATTCAGCACTTTCTTTATTTAGTTCATCCCTAAGCCTTTTTATTGTTGGAGCTGTCTTCTTTAATTTCCAGAAATATGCATTGAAATACGGGCCAATTTTAGGAAGCACACCGCTTTCCCTAGGTACGAAGTCTGAGATTGCACCAACACCAGCTTGATCAAGATCATTAAATAACCCATTTAAAAAGCCTAAAATTTGTTGCTGTTTATCATGTTCGATCTGATTTAAGTGTAATTTTTTTTGTTCTTTTAAATTGTCTTTCGCTAGTTGCTCCGATGACTTTATTGCCATTGCAGCTTGTTCATTAGCAAGTGCCTGTTCTTTATTACTTTTAGATTGTAAATAAACCGTATAAATAACTCCTAAAAACGAGAAAAACGAGAGTGCAGGGCCAAGTGTACCACCAAAAAAACTACCAAAGTGAGCCCATGTTTCAGTTGTTCCACCAAAACCGACTCCAACGCCTTTAAACCATAAATAATAAACACCACCGACACACGCAAAAGCAAGTGCTATAAGTGCAAGTAAGAGCAATTTTGGTGAAGTTTCACTAGCAGAATTAGACATAAATATCCCTTTGTTGTTTTTAGGTTTCCGAAATGATTATGGGGTAAAGTCACTTTAAAATAATAACCATCAACAAACATTAGTTTTGCTTAATTAAAATAGCAAACACTTATTTATAAATCTGTTATTAGCAGGAAATTCATAAATTAACCCAAAACGGTTAGGTATTTCTCATAAAGGAGATTTTTGGTATTACTTTGCTTCTTTTACATCCATTAAGTTAGATTGGGCAAAAACGAGTTTTCTAGCCGTCTACTTTTTGCTCATAGCAGACCTTTAGCATTTACTCGTTTTAGGTTATGAGCAATTAAAAAAACCTACAACTCTCTCATTTGAAACTCAGCACATGGCTTATGAAGTCTAATGCTTCTTATAACTACACCTTCAAGAGAGAAGTCATCTTCAGGTGAAACATACACTGGCTTAAACTCATCAGAAGCTGATAATAACAATCTATTGTCTTTATCTATGATCTTGCAAACAAAGCACCCATTGTAACTTGCAACAACAATATCACCGTTGCTCACATCTATCGCCCTATCAACTAAAAGTAAATCTCCATCATATATCCCCACTCCCTGCATAGACTGGCCTGAAGCCATACCAATAAAAGTAGCATCAGGGTGTTTAATTAATAGTTGGTCTAGTGAAAGGCCAAGCTCTTTGTACTGAGCTGCAGGCGATTCAAATCCTGTAATACCGGCTTCAATATAGATTGGAATAACGAACATAAAAACAAAAAACCAAGTACTGTACACATGTACAGTGTAGTGAAAATCTGAAGGATCCAAAAGTGAAATATGAAATGATTTAGCTACGGATTTTTAAACTTAGTTTATCTAATGGATTATCTTCGTGAATTTTAAAGATTTTATTACAAACAGCATTTGTAACAAGCACTCTAACTACTTGTTCTATAAGGTTCTAAAATTCGCAAAAGTACTGATTTTCACCCTATAGATAACGGTCTAAAACCAAAATTGTTTTATAAATATCATAGCTTTAGGTAAATATTGAAGAATAACATGGGGTGTCAGGGGTCGCAGGTTCAAATCCTGCTATGCCGACCATTTTTCCTTATCCCTATCAAAAACTTACATACTATTCTTAGTTTCTATAAAATCTAAAACGTCAATAACGTTGAAAAGCTATACACTAATTTACCATCAACAGCCTCATGATCTTTAGCTACAAATTGTGCTGTCCAGCCTTTGTTATCACTTGAAACTAAACCTGAAGAATGCAACTGACAAAAGAGTTGCTCTAAAAATAATGATTGGTAACTAATTAAGAAATCTTCTAACTCAGGTTTACTTTTTGAAACTGGAATATTTATTTTTGCGTTGTAAATAGCGTCAATGGGTTTTGGTTTATAAGCATTGAATTTAGTATATAAATAAGGATTTTGATTGATAAATGAATCGAGTTCATCTCGCTCGGCTTGTTGCAAATGATAAACAAATGTTGAATCACAGCATTCTGTTGCAAAGGATCGCTTATAAGAGTCGTTTACAAAGCGTGAAGAGAAAACCACAGTTCTAGGTTTGTTAGTTTGACTTTGAATATCAAAATCATTGAGTTCTAGAATTCGATGAACTCTCCATATCCCTGAACCATAGCTTCTGACCCAATCTCCGACCTTCATATTATCGCCCATACTTTCCTTGATGCCTAACGCCGTGATAAACGGAACAAAATAGCAGGCTACAATTTGGAGCAGACACTGCCTGATGTTTTGTGTTCGATTTAATTACCTTGTTAAGGTTATAAAGCACCTTTTTTGATTGAGTGTGCTTCAAGTTCTTTTGCTATTAAATCTCGATCTATATCTTTAGGTAATAAAAATGTAATATCACTATCATCTGTAAACTTAAAAACTATGCCGTCAACAATAAAACTATACGAAGATATTAGCTCCCAAGGTATCGAAGTTATATTATCTGCTTTGATTCTAATAATACCTTTGGGGCCGGAATCAATTTTAACTGGTGACAGCCACCTGATCGTATACATGCCCCAAGCTAAAATGAAACCTCCTACAGGCGCAATCCAAATTGTTTTAACAAGATGATTGATAAAGTCATCTTTAGTCAACAGACTTACAACTGCCAAAAAAACGAAAAACAACGTCCAAATAAGGTAGCTGATTAAGATCCCTTTTGAAATAAGGCTATATCTTTCTTGATTTTGGATTGATTTAACCCAAGGTTCAGTCCACTTCATTGCCTGATTGTAACCCTAACGCCGCATAGAGGGCGGATAATGCTTGGCTAAAATTAGCGCAAAGGAGCGCAAGTCAAACTTTTTGTGCCCACCCTTAATGCGATTGTTATATTGCATTGTAAACCATTGGCTCACAAGGCTTTGGTTTATATTCACAATACCGATATTCAATGGTTACAATGTGAGCGACAGCTTGCTCTTTAGATACTTGAGTAAATAAACCATTCTTTAATACATAAAATAGCTCATTTTTATTAGCTACTACTTTAAGTTGATTCCATTGACCAGCACCAACCAAGTTTGAATTGTGATTAAAGCGATATTGTATAGTTGCATCTTCGGCTAATGTAATTGAACTGTAGGCTCCAAAATATAGCTTACTATTAATGCCGTTAACTTTTACTTGTTGGTAAGCACTCGGTTCTTGGTATGCAACAGGAGATATTAGATATACGATTGTACTTTCGGTACTAGCCAGAATAGGAAATTGATACTCAGCTGATTTGGATTTTAAAATTTCAGCAGGAATTCCAACGCAAGATATTAGTGCCGAAGCGACTAAAATAATGATTAGATTACGCATAGCTCCCCTTGCAATATAACGCTTGCCGTAAACGGCACAAAATAGCAGGCTAAAATTGGTGACGAAGAAGCACAAGCCTGCTGTTTTGTGCCCACGGTTTAACGGCCTTGTTAAGTGTATATTACATTCTGTTTTTAAATACTACGGGTGTGATCAACATAGTTATCAAAACAATAAAACCAGCGACTAACCCAATATTTTGAAGGTAACTGACACCAGAAAAGAATAATATTATTGCTATAGCGAAAATGCCTATTTGAGAGAAACCTATAGCACGCCTCTTTCTAGCATTACCTTGCCCATGAAATAGCCAAATCAAGGTGACAGGTAGAGATACTAATAACAAAATAAGTAGTAGGTATAATGCCCCACCTCCTCCGTGTGTCACCTCAACCTCCTATACACATATCGTTTGCTTAGCAGGCTAAAATTAGCGACGAAGGAGCGCAAGCCTGCTGTTTTGCGTCCTTTGGTTTGGGCACTTGTTATGTGTTTTTATTCAGATTTTAAACCAGACAACTTAACGCTTTCACCTTTTGAAATTGACTTTGCTTGGTCTAAAGTAAACTGAAACCAAAATTCAGTGCGATTCTCATCGAAATAACTAAAGCAGAACTCCAATTCATCAGCGTCAAAGCCACCAACAAACGATGGAGACTGAAACATATCGCTCGACTCTATTTCAAGCCATTGATGAGTTGAGTAGTCTTGGTTAACTATCTCAATACAAATAGATTTTAATTCATCTTCAATTGGTATATCCATCACTGACCTATTAGAGCCAAAGCCCGCATAATGAGCGGATTAAGCTTGCTAAAATTAGCGAGGAATGAGCGCCAGCCAAGCTTTAGACGTCCATTCATTGATGCGTTTTTATGTGCTTTATTTATACCTACATACTTGAGTAGCACTAATTTTATGACTTACCACTTGGGATGAATCAGTCACTGCAAAGCGCAAAAACAAACTGGTATAGCAATTAGGGTCTATCTTGCTTTTTAATCTCTCTAATTCGGCTGAATTTGAATCACCACCAAAGTTTTTTTGCATATCATTTTTCATAGCATGAGCATTTAGCCAAACTTCTAAATCAGAATAGTCAGTAGATGCTTGAAGTTGGGCGCCAATTTTTACATTCCACGCGTCTTTCGCCTCTTTGATTGCTTGAATATCAATATTTTGTTGCTCTGAGCATCCGAAAAGAATAATCAATATCAAAAGCAAAGCGACACGCAACGGAAACCTCCTAGCACATAACAATTTTATAGTGCGCTCGTCCCGTATCTTTCTGCAGATGTTACGCGCATGTATTAATAAGTCTATTAGTAACAAATAACTTAAGGCATCGCCAACCCTAATTTTTTTATTAGTACTTAAAGATATTCAGAAAATACGCTCGTCACTCATTTTGGGGCAGAAAAAGTTACCCAAACTCCCGTTCAATTATTTATCTCTCTGTACTTCAAACTCCTTAAAAATATTGTTCACATTCACTTTTGCACCTAGCTTTGCAGCAATTAAAAACAGGCCTGCTAGTTTTCTGTGAACGAACAGAGCATCTACGGGTGGTGCGTGCCAATGCTCTGAGGCGGTGCTCATTTTAAGGCCGAGTTCTTTTATGCGTTTTGGTAAGTCGCTATTCGCAAAATCATACTCACCTTGGTAGCGCAAAGGCTCGCAGGCGAGTAGAAATATATCAACGACATTATCTATATATTCTTGAGCAAGCCCTTGTTGAAAATAGCCAATTTGCTGTGCTGCTGCTGCAACGCCTGCTCTGTCGTTACTAATCGCGGAAGATAATAATTTTAAATAACCATCACTAATATGCTGAGGTAGTTCGCGGGTAGCGCCAAAATCTAAAAGCACTACGCGTTGATTGTCGATTTGATATTGATAATTAGCAAAGTTTGGATCTGTTTGAACTAGTTTAAAGCTAAATAATTCACGTAAAAATAGGCTGAGTAACTGTTCAACCGCTTTATTACGTAGCGCTTGCTCGGTGTTTGCCAGTTCATCTAGCTCTTGTCCTTCAACAAAACTCATGACTAATACTTGAGAAGAACTAAGCGAATCTACTACATTAGGAATAAGGTAATTGTCGTCGCCTTTTAAACACTCGCTGTAGCGTTTTAAATAATTAGCTTCTAATTCGTAGTCAGCTTCGTTAATAAGCTGTTGTTTTGCTTCATCGATAAGAGGCTGTATTTCTACCTCTTTGGGTAATAAGCCACTGAGTTTCAGAAGGTAAGCTAAGTTATCAACATCACTAGCAATACCTTTTGCAATACCGGGGTATTGCACTTTAACTGCTAACTTTTCGCCCGATTCTCGATAAGCAATATGCACTTGCCCTATTGATGCCGCAGCAAATGGTCTGAGTTCAAAATGCGATAATTGCTCTAACCACGCATCACCCCAATGCTCACGCATTACTTTAACAAGCTGCTTTTGCGGCATAGCTGTCGCTTCTGCACGCAGTCTTGCTAAAATTGCAGATAGCTCAGGAGTGAGTAATTCACCACTATCCATGGATAACAGCTGCCCCAATTTCATTGCAGCCCCACGCAGATTTGCAAGCTGCTCTGCAAAGCGCTGAATATTTTTTGGCTGTAACAGTAACTCTTGTCGTGATGTTTGCTTGCCCGTCGCCCAAGCTTTTGTGCCTTCAAACAACATATTACCTGCGACTTTACCAGCTAAAGAGCCAAGCCGAGCAGCGCGTGAAAATCGTGATGTTGGCACAGACTTTTGTTTATTACTCATATTGCTTCACACTATTAACTTTATGCTTTGAATACGTTAATTGTTCAGGTTTAGATCCACTTTATATTTTAATAGATTTTAGGCAACAAAAAGGCCGCATAGTTTCCCGATGCGGCCTATAAACTCAATAGCATTAAAATTATTTAATAACTTCTAAGCCACCCATGTAAGGGCGTAATACTTCTGGTACCACAATCGAGCCGTCTGCTTGTTGGTAGTTCTCTAAAATTGCTACCAGTGTACGACCAACCGCTAAACCTGAACCATTTAGTGTATGAAGTAGCTCTGGCTTTTTCTCGCCTTGACGACGGAAACGCGCTTGCATACGACGCGCTTGGAAATCAACCATGTTTGAACATGATGAGATTTCACGATAGGTGTTTTGTGCAGGTAACCATACTTCTAAATCGTAAGTTTTTGCTGCGCCAAAGCCCATATCACCCGTACATAAAATTACTTTACGGTATGGAAGTTCTAATGCTTGTAAGATTTGCTCAGCATGGCCTGTTAGCTCTTCTAACGCTTGCATTGAATCTTCTGGTTTTACTAGTTGTACTAATTCAACTTTGTCGAATTGGTGCTGACGAATAAGACCACGTGTATCACGGCCATAGCTACCTGCTTCACTACGGAAACAAGGCGTATGCGCTGTTAAACGAATTGGTAAGTCGCTTTCGTCGTAAATTTCGTCGCGAGCACTGTTCGTAAGCGGTACTTCAGCTGTAGGAATTAAGCTAAAACCTGGTTGTTGCTGACCGTCGTCATCCACTAAACCTAATGTGTGGAATAAGTCACCAGCAAACTTAGGTAATTGGCTAGTGCCGTATAAGCTTGCGCTATTAACAAGGTAAGGCACATACATTTCTGTATAGCCGTTTTGCTCTGTGTGCGTATCAAGCATGAACTGAGTAAGAGCACGGTGCATACGTGCAACTTGACCGCGCATAACAGTAAAACGCGCGCCACTGATTTTAACGCCCATTTCAAAGTCTAGGCCGTTTACGTCTTGACCAACATCAACGTGATCTTTTACTTCAAAGTCATACGACTTAGGCGTACCCCAGGTTGAGATTTCAACGTTTTGATCTTCGTCTTCACCTACTGGTACTGACTCATCAGGTAAGTTTGGAATAGCAAGTGCAATTTGCTTAAGCTCTTCAAGTACTGCGTCTTGCTCTGCTTTAACGCTGTCTAGTTGGTCGCCAAGATTACTGACTGAATCAAGCAGCTGTTGTGCTTTTTCGTGCTCGCCTTTCGCTTTTGCTTGGCCGATAGCTTTGGAACTTGCATTACGCTCGCTTTGAAGTTCTTGCGTTTTTACTTGTAATGTTTTGCGTTTTTCTTCAAGTGCAGTTACCGCTGCAGTATCAAGTTCGTAACCGCGTGATGCTAAACGTGCAGCCGCTTGTTCGATATCTTGACGTAAATATTTAGAATCTAACATGTTCGATTTTTAACCTTTTTGCATTACCAGCTGAAGGCCCAGCCAAGCCATAAATATACACACCACCACGTTTAAGGTGATATTGAGGGCCATTTTAAAAAAGTGACCTTGTTGCAAGAGCAACAACGAATCCATTGAGAATGTTGAAAAGGTGGTCAATGCACCTAAAAAGCCAATACCAATTAAGGTTTTAGCGGGGCTAACAGCGATTATTTCTTTTTCAATCAAGCCGTATAAAATGCCCATTAACAATGAACCAAGAATATTAACTGTCAACGTGCCAAAAGGGAATCCCCTACCGAGCAGTTTTAGCATGGTTTCGCTAAGAAAATAGCGTAAACATGCCCCTGAAGCGCCACCCATTGCAATCATCATGTAAAGTTTCAAACTATTCATAACGTTTAATATCACTTTGCTCGTTACGCTGAGTTAAATAGTCCAGCTTTTGTTTTATTTTTTGTTCAAGCCCGCGATCGGTTGGAAAGTAATACTGGCGATCATGAATTGCCTCAGGAAAATACTTTTCGCCTGCTGCAAACGCACCTTCTTCATTGTGTGCATAACGATATTCAGCGCCATAACCCAAATCTTTCATTAAGCTAGTTGGTGCATTGCGTAAATGCTCTGGCACCGGATGGCTCGGCTCATTTTTAGCATCTTGCATAGCTTGATTAAACGCCATATACACAGCGTTACTTTTCGGAGCACTGGCTAAATAAATGGTGGCTTGTGCAATAGCGCGCTCACCTTCACTGGGGCCAACACGTTGAAAAATATCCCACGCGTTGAGTGCCACTTCCATTGCTCGCGGATCGGCATTGCCAATATCTTCTGTAGCAATCGCTAATAAACGCCTAGCCACATAAAGCGGGTCGCCGCCCCCTGCTAAAATACGGCAGTACCAATATAAAGCGCCATCAGGTGAACTACCCCGTACAGACTTATGAAACGCTGAAATCAAGTCGTAAAACTCATCGCCGCCTTTGTCGTACTTGGCTAAGTGAGTTGGTAGAACTTGGCTTAAAACATGTTGATCAACAAGGTATTTACCCTGCTGCTCCGTGGTTAAATCAACCGCTTGCTCTAACAGGTTAAGTACTTTACGTGCATCGCCATCACTTGCTTGGCAAAGCGCTTGTTTAGCATTATCGGCAATGTCTATATTTTTTTGGCTGAGCTCTACGTCTTCACGTAAGGCGCGTTCAATTACGTTAAATAAATCGGCTTGTTCAAGTGCTTTTAATACATATACACGGGCACGAGACAGTATCGCGTTATTAAGTGCAAATGATGGGTTTTCGGTGGTCGCGCCAACAAAAATAAAAGTACCGTCTTCAATATGTGGTAAAAATGCATCTTGCTGAGATTTATTAAAGCGATGCACTTCGTCAACAAACAATAAGGTTCGTTGCCCTCGCCCGGCAAGGTTTGCTTTTGCTTCGCTTACGGCCTCACGAATGTCTTTTACACCCGCTGTGACTGCCGACATTTGAATAAGACTGGCGTCGGCATGATTTGCAATAATCTGCGCTAAGGTGGTTTTACCAACGCCTGGCGGCCCCCACAAAATGAGGCTGTGGCATCGACCTGCAAGAATCGCTTGGTAAAGAGGTTTATCGGGGCTTAAAAGGTGCTGCTGACCTATGTAGTCATTGAGTGTTTCGGGTCGCATGCGCGCCGCAAGTGGGCGCACATCAGGACCAAAATTAAATCCGAGATTACTCAAGCCTTAATCACCTTGGCTTTGGTCGTCAACTTCAACGCCTTCAGGAATAGTAAACTCAAAGGTTTGAGTTGCAAGTGCTTCGTTTACTTTAGCATCTTTAAAGGTAAATAAAGACTGTTGACCAGAGGTATCTAATACTGTCAGTGATGCTAGACCTTGCTCTTGAGCATTAAAGCGAATGTCTAACTTTTCAACTTGGCTCTCAACGCCTTTATTTGGCGTGACGCTGAAACCTGCATCGGTTGCCACAACTTGGTATTTAGCCCATTGCTCTGGATCTTTTGAAGTCAACAATACAAACGGAGTTGAATCAATCAGGCTGTGGGTATTCATAATCGTTACTTGCTCAGCAAAGCTGTCGAAGTAATACGTTTTGTCGCCATTTGATACAAACAAGGTATCGTCTGGGCTTTGCTGTTGCCAGCGAATCATCATAGGTTGCTGAAGGGCTATATTCCCCTCACCTTGCATAATAGCTTCGCCTTGCGAATCGGTAACCTGCTGTGAAAACTCTGCTTTAAAACTTTTAATCGCAGCCAGTTGTTGTTGCAACGCTTCGCTGTCGTCTGCAAAACTTTGACCGCTTAATAAACAACCCATAATTAGGGCTAGGTATTTAATTTTTTTCATTAATTTGCTCCACCATTTGGCACTAAGACTTCGCGGGCACCGTTGTGTCCTGGTGCGCTAACAATGCCTGATGTTTCCATTTGTTCAACTAAGCGTGCTGCGCGGTTATAACCTACACGAAGCTTACGCTGTACACTCGATACCGACACTTTGCCGGTTTCAATTACAAATGATACTGCTTCATCGTAAAGCGGATCTGACTCTTCATCACCGTCTTCACTGGTTTCTCCTGGTAGTAAAATTTCTTCTGTAGCATCGCCACTTAAAATTTCATCAATATAATTTGGTTTGCCACGTTTTTTCCAATCGTCTACAACCGCATGAACTTCGTGGTCATCAACAAACGCGCCATGCACACGCACAGGTACACTGGTACCCGGCGGTAAGTAAAGCATGTCACCCATACCAAGTAAGTTTTCAGCACCTTGCTGATCTAAAATGGTACGCGAGTCAATTTTACTTGAAACTTGGAACGCCATACGGGTTGGAATATTCGCTTTAATCAAACCTGTAATTACGTCAACCGATGGGCGTTGTGTTGCTAGCACTAAGTGAATACCTGCAGCACGGGCTTTTTGCGCGATACGTGCAATAAGCTCTTCCACTTTTTTACCCACGATCATCATCATGTCGGCAAATTCGTCAATAACCACCACAATACTTGGTAGTTTATCTAGCTCTTCAGGGCCATCGGCCATACCGTCGGTGTCTTTAAAGAGTGGATCTAGAATCGGTTGACCCGCTTCTTTGGCATCCAACACTTTTTGGTTGTAACCTTTTAAATTACGCACACCAAGTGCCGACATCAGCTTATAACGACGTTCCATTTCGCCTACACACCAACGCAATGCATTGGCTGCTTCTTTCATGTCGGTAACAACTTCACATAATAAATGTGGGATGCCTTCGTACACAGAAAGTTCAAGCATTTTCGGGTCGATCATGATCATACGAACATCATCAGGGCCCGATTTGTACAGTAAGCTTAATATCATTACATTAACGCCCACTGACTTACCTGAACCTGTGGTACCCGCAACAAGTAAATGTGGCATTTTGCCAAGGTCAGCGCATACCGGCTCGCCAGCAATGTCTTTACCTAACACCATAGTCAGTGGTGATGGGTTTGATTCGAACTTAGGCGCGTTAATAACTTCACTTAAACGCACTATTTCACGGTGTTTGTTTGGCAGCTCTAAACCAACATAGGTTTTACCCGGAATAACTTCTACCACACGTACGCTTACAGCAGACAGTGAACGTGCTAAATCTTTCGCTAGGCCAGTGATTTTAGCTACTTTAATACCCGGCGCTAAATCAAGCTCAAAACGCGTTACAACCGGACCTGGGTAAACACCCACAACCGCAGCTTGAATGTTAAAATCAAGTAATTTGGTTTCAACTAAACGCGAAATACCATCAAGCTCTTCTTGAGATAATGGGTTTTTCGCTTTATCTGGGCGGTCTAATAAATCAAGTGATGGTAACGGGTTTGTAGGCGGCTGCTCTTCAAGCAGTGCTTCAAATTTTTCTTTTGCCGTTGGTGGTGGCTCATATGCAGGTTTTGGTTTAGGCATAGGGCGCGCAGGCGAAACAACCGTTGTAACAGGTTTTTCTGGCTCAACGACTGGGCTCTGATCAAGCGCATTCAGTGCCGATACGGTATCGAATGATTCATCATCAAGGGCACTGAAACCAATTTCTTGGTCAAGAATATCGTCTAGTTCATCAAAGCCTTTAAAGTCATCATCGGCTTTTTCAGCAGGCTTTTGCTTAGCCTTAGTAGGCTTTGGTTCTTCTTCATCTGAATCATTAAAGCTAATAGCTGGCTCGTTTTCTGGCTCTACAAAGTTAGCGTCAGGCTCTGTAGTAGCAATATCTTTAACGGCTTCTTTTTCACGATGCAGCCAAGCAGAAAATTGCTCACGTAAAAAGTAGAATGCTTTCATTACCCACTTGCCGACAAAATCGACAAATTGCACCCACGAAATACCGGTTAATAGGGTTAAACCAGCAAAGAAAAAACACAGTAGTAAAATTGAGGTGCCGGTAAAATTAAAGGTAGGCATCATTGCTGTAGCAATAACATCCCCCACTACCCCACCAGATGAGAAGTTATAAATATCATCAAAATTAATGCTGCTGATAGCTGTCGCTGAAGTAATAAACAGCGCAAAACCAATAACACGTAAGGCAAGCGTGGTGTAATCTAGCTGGAAAATACGGTGTGGCTGTTTAAACAATAAATAACCGAACAATTGAATAGCAACAGGCACTAAATAAGCAAGCCAGCCAAAAGTGAGTAATAGGATATCTGCAACCCAAGCTCCCGCTGTGCCGGTAATATTCTTAACATTAACAAATTCACCGGTTTGCGACCATGAAGGGTCCGCAGGATCAAAACTGATTAATGCACATAAAATAAATACTGCAGCAAAGGTGCTGATGATTAGCCCCGTTTCTAACAGTCTTTGAACACCATTTAGGCGCATAGCTCCCTATTCCTTATTATTCTTTACTGATCGATTAGCAGTGAAATACCTTAGCAGGAAATGCCGTTTGATGCACTTTATCTTAGCCTTGATGGACTGATAATGAACAAGTTTTTGTTACTCAATATGTATTTTAACAGTTTAGGCAATATATGGGCGAATAATGACCCCTTCTTCACCTTTTACTTCTTCCATTACCACATAAGTTCGGCTTTCACTGACATTTGGTAGTTTTAGTAGAATATCACCCAGTACATTACGATATTCCGACATATCATTTACACGTGTTTTTAATAAAAAGTCGAAATTACCCGACACGAGATGGCACTCAATTATTTCGTCGTGCTTTTTAACTGCAGCGTTAAACTCTTCAAAAACATCTGGTGAGGTTTTAGTGATGGTTACTTCTACATAAACCGACAAACCTTGCCCAAGTTTAGCAGGATCCACTACTGCTTTATATCCGAGTATATAACCCTCTCTTTCGAGCTTTTTTACCCGCTCCAAACAAGGGGTGGCACTTAGCCCTACACGCCTTGCCAGCTCTACGTTAGAGATCCGACCATCGAGCTGTAATTCCATTAAAATTTTACGGTCTATTCTGTCGAGTAATTGATGCATAAGCCAAACCAGAGTTTTGCACTGTTTAAAATGTATTTTTAGATTATATCACTAGAATAGCACTTAAAAAAGGTGAGACACACTGGCTGGTCATGAATATAATAGTCAAAAATTTTATCCCGTTCTATTAAGGCGAAAAACTATGATTATTGGTGTACCTAAAGAAATCAAAAACCATGAATACCGTGTAGGTATGGTTCCTGCGAGTGTTCGTGAACTAGTAAACCATGGCCACCAAGTGTTTGTTGAAACTGATGCTGGTATGGGCATTGGCTTCACTAACGAAGATTATGTTGCAGCTGGTGCTGAAATTTTACCAACAGCAGCAGACGTTTTTGCTAAAGCTGAAATGATCGTTAAAGTAAAAGAGCCACAAGCTGTTGAGCGTGCAATGTTACGCGAAGACCAAATTCTATTTACTTACCTTCACTTAGCACCGGATCTTCCACAAACTGAAGACCTAGTTAAAAGTGGCGCAGTGTGTATCGCTTACGAAACAGTAACTGATTCACGTGGCGGTTTACCTCTTCTTGCTCCTATGAGTGAAGTTGCTGGTCGTATGTCTATCCAAGCTGGTGCACAAGCGCTTGAAAAATCAAACCACGGCCGTGGTATGTTACTTGGTGGTGTACCAGGTGTTGAGCCAGCTAAAGTTGTTGTTATCGGCGGCGGCATGGTTGGTCGTAGCGCAGCGCAAATGGCTGTTGGTCTAGGTGCTGACGTTGTTGTTCTTGACCGTAACATCGACGTACTACGTGCATTAGACGCACAGTTCGGTAATAAAGTTAAAGCTATCTACTCTACTGCTGACGCACTAGAAAAACACGTACTAGAAGCTGACCTTGTGATCGGTGGCGTACTAATCCCAGGTGCAGCAGCGCCTAAACTAGTAACAGCTGAGCACATCAAAGCAATGAAGCCTGGTTCTGCAATCGTTGACGTTGCAATCGACCAAGGTGGTTGTATCGCAACTTCTAAAGCAACAACTCACGCTGATCCTACTTACATCGTTGATGACGTTGTTCACTACTGTGTTGCTAACATGCCAGGTGCTGTTCCACGTACTTCTACGTTCGCACTTAACAATGCAACATTACCGTTCATCATCAACCTTGCTAACAAAGGCTATAAGAAAGCACTTCTTGACGATGCAAACTTCTTAAAAGGCTTAAACGTGATCAAAGGTAAAGTTACATATAAAGAAGTAGCTGAAGCTTTCAACATGGAATATGTTGACCCACGTACAGCTGTTGAAAATGCTTAATTAGCATTGTGAAACAAAAAAAGCAGCGATATCGCTGCTTTTTTTATGCCTGTTTGCAAGTGTGAAGTGTTCTACTTGCAAACAAGTTTGAAAATAGTTTTTAACGACGCTTAGTTTGTTTAGCGCGTTGATTGTGCTTTTTAACCGCCTTACGGATTTGGTTAATTTTAGCACGCTTGTCTTTACGCTTTTCAGGAATAACCGACAGCTTAGTTTGCGTTTCGCGGCCTAGTTGTACTGTTTTACGTAAATAGTTAACCGTGTCTAAATCAAGCTCAGCCCAACCACCTTGTGGCAAGCGCTTATCAAGCTCTAACTTACCGTAACGAATACGGATAAGACGCGATACTTCAACATCTTGTGATTGCCATAAACGACGTACTTCGCGGTTACGACCTTCTGTTAAAGTCACATTGAACCAACGGTTGATACCTTCACCACCCATAGGTTTGATGTTTAAGAATTTTGCAGGACCATCTTCAAGCTCAACGCCTTTTGTTAAAGTGCGTAGCGTTTCGTTAGTCACTTCACCAAACACACGAGCTGAGTACTCACGCTCTACTTCGTAGCTTGGGTGCATTAAACGGTTAGCAAGTTCACCATCGTTAGTAAACAGCATTAAACCAGCGGTATTAATATCTAGTCGGCCAACTGCAATCCATCGTTCGCCATCAACACGTGGTAGACGATCAAATACCGTACGACGGCCTTCAGGGTCTTTACGTGTACATAACTCGCCTTCTGGTTTGTTATACATAAGCACTCGACAAATACGGTCGGCTTTGTCTTCAATTTTTACTACGTGACCGTCAACTCGAATTACATCGGTTGCTTCAACACGGTCGCCTAAACGTGCCACTTTACCATTCACGCTCACACGATTGGCATCGATGTATTTTTCCATTTCACGACGTGAACCCACGCCAGCACGGGCTAATACTTTTTGTAACTTTTCAGTTTCTACATTACTCATTCAGATAGTTCTCTCACAGAAGGATCGCTCAATAACTGGTTGATTTTACTCTCCTGAAGTTCAGGTAACGGCGGTAATTCATCTAAACCAGCTAATGAAAAATAATCTAAGAAAGCGGATGTTGTGGCATACAACGCTGGGCGCCCGGGCACCTCTTTATGGCCAACAACTCTAACCCACTCTCTTTCTAATAAGGTTTTAATAATTCCTGAACCAACAGCGACCCCCCGTACTTGTTCAATTTCACCACGGGTAATGGGTTGTCTATAGGCAATCAAGGATAAAGTTTCTAGTAGTGCTCGTGAGTATTTAGGTGCGCGCTCTTGCCATAAGTTTGCCAGCCAAGGCGCTAAACTAGCGCAGGCTTGAAACCTGTAACCGCTGCCTACTGCAACAAGCTTAATGCCTCGGGTTTGATAATGCGTTTGAATTTGTTCAATTGCATTATTAATGCGCGGCATAGAAACGCTTAAATCAGCTAATACTGTCTCTTTTAAATGACGTTTAGACACAGGTTTTCCAGCAACAAAAATCGCGGCTTCTATGATTTCGACTAACTGTTCATCACTGATACGTTTTGTGGCCATCGCTACTAAAGGTCATTTTAAATCACTAACGCTCTATTATGACAGAAGTCGGCCAAGGTTGGAAAAATTATTGTAAAAAAGCCAGTGTAAAACACTGGCTTTGGGGGATATTTATGAATGAATGTTGAAATTAGCTATTTTTAACCATTTCAAGGGCATCATCTTCGGCAACGTCGCTACCATATTTGCTAATGTAATTAACAAACTCAGTGCGGCTTACACGCTTATCTTTGTTACTATCCATATAGCCAAAGTGATTTGCGATATCGTCGTCATCGGCTTCTTCAATAGAAACATAACCATTTTTGTCGTTATCTAACGATTTAAAGTCATTTTCGATTGGGTCAAATTTAGCGATTTCAGCTTTAAATGCTGATTCAGATACCTCACTATCAGTTGCTACCTTGCCCGTATTTAATTGCATGTATGCATTAAATTCAGTACGGCTGATTTGCTCATCCATATTGGTATCGATATTTGAAAAATGATCCCAAATTGCATCATCGTCAGCTTCTACCTTAGAGATATAACCATCATTGTCATTATCTAGGCTGCCAAAATCGCTGTCGATTTTTGCTAACGAATTACTTGCAGAACATGCTGAAAGGCTTAAAGCTGCTAAAATTGTTGATGCTAAAGTTAACTTGTTCATAAGACATTTCCTTGTAGTCGATTAGATTCACTTCGACTGTTACAAATTGAATGCCAAAATGCCTTATTGGCTAAAATCAAGCACTTACAGCCTGGTTAAGTTGGGGTTAAGCCTATGGTTTAGCAAGCTTTTCATAGAGTGCTGTAATTTTTTCATAAAAAAAGCGCTCCGAAGAGCGCTTTTTACAAACAACAAAAATGCCGCTATTAGATAGCTGCGTTTTGGTAACGCTTAACGAAGTCTGTTACTGCTTCGCCATTACATTTTAACGTATTTAAGTTACCAATTTTTTCACGCACAGGTGTTAAACCTTTTTTAAGTGCAGTGATGCAAAGTTGAGTTTCTTTTTGCTCATTTTTAGCAAACACTTCAACAGCTGCTTTTGCTGCTTCTTGTGATTGTGCTTTTTTAGCAATTTCACGGATGTCAGTGCCGTTACATAAAATGCTTTTTGAAAAACGTGACATTGAAATGCCATGCTTTGCTGCTTCTTTACGTGCAGCGGTAAACCCTTCGTTCGCACTTAAGCTACATAACTTTGATTCAATACGGTTATCAGCTGAAAAGTAGTGCGGGTTGCTTGCTAATGAGCCAAATGAGATACATGCAAGAGAAAGCATCACTAATTGTTTTTTCATGGTTTACCTTTAAATAGTACATAATATGAACGGATGGTTTGCGCGCATTATATAAACAAAAATCAGTAGATCAACTGAATTATTTATTTAATTTAATAATTAATAGTGAGTTAACAATGTTTTTAAATTAAGCAGCAATTGATCAACATTTACCCAATTTGATTTTCGTAATTAGCTCATGAATAAGCCCTAGTTTGATGATAGAATTGCGCTAAACACTGAAACAAAAATAATAGGTGCACCATGAAGGTAATCTCATTTAACATTAACGGCCTGCGCGCTCGTTTACACCAATTGCAAGCCGTAATTGATAAACATCAACCAGATATTATTGGCTTACAAGAAATCAAAGTACATGATGAGGCCTTCCCTCTCGAAGATGTGCAAAAAATGGGTTATCACGTTTATTTTCACGGTCAAAAGGCGCATTACGGCGTGGCTATGTTATGTAAACAAGAGCCGAAATCAGTAGTTAAAGGCTTTGCTACCGATACCGACGAATCACAGCGTCGTATGATCAGTGTTACCGTGACACAAGAAAATGGTCGTGACCTAACGGTGATGAATGGCTACTTCCCGCAAGGGGATAATATTGCCCACGAAACCAAATTCCCTTATAAGCGTCAATTCTATAAAGATTTAATGACTCACTTAGAAGATAACCACACGCCAGAGCAAGATGTTATTGTGATGGGCGACATTAATATTTCACCGACCGATCTCGACATTGGTATTGGTGAACCAAACCGTAAACGCTGGTTAAAAACAGGTAAGTGTTCGTTCCAACCTGAAGAGCGTGAATGGTTAAGCACTTTATTAAACTGGGGCTTTAAAGATACCTTCCGTGAACTTTACCCAGAAAAAACTGAGCAATACTCGTGGTTTGATTACCGCTCAAAAGGTTTTGATGACAACCGCGGTCTGCGTATTGATGTGATCTTAGCAACCCCTGCTCTTGCTGAGCGTTGTGTTGAGTCTGGTATCGATTACGAATTACGTGGTATCGAAAAACCATCTGATCATGCGCCAATTTGGTCAACATTTAACGCATGATAGACACTCTGCAATGGCAGCTCCCTTTGTGGAGCTGTGTGGCTCTAATACTTTGGCTCAGCTTTGATAAGCAAAGCGCATCACAATTATTGGCAACGCCAATAAGACAAGTTGGTGTGCTCGCATGTGCTTTAGTACTTGCGGTACTGTGGCGCATTAAAGCGGGGATATTGCCAGGCCTCGAATTGCATATTTTAGGGGTCACTGCAGTGACCCTAATTTTAGGTTGGCGACTGGCTATTTTTGCAAGCCTTCTTGCAAGTTTACTCTTGGTATTAGTCGCTCAGTTGCCAGTATCAATATTGCCAGTGCATTTATTGTTTACTGCTTTTTTACCAATTACATTGAGCTATTTGTGTTTTGTGCTTTGCTATAGCTACCTGCCGAGACACTTTTTTATTTATATCTTTTTATGCGCGTTTTTAACCGCTGCTGTTATCGCCTGTATTAAAATACTTACCAGCGGTGTGTTTTATTACTTGCTTGGTGATTACAGTTTTATTGAGATTTCAGAAAACTATCTGATCCTGTGTGCCATAATTTGGTTTCCTGAAGCAATGCTCAATGGCATGGCCATTACCTTGATGATCACATATCGCCCTCATTGGGTTAAAACCTTTTATGATAAGGACTATTTAGACTCATGAGTCTTCACTATCACTGCCCGCTTTGCAAACTTGAACTTACTCTAAACGACAAAACTTACCGTTGTGACAACAACCACAGTTTTGATATCGCCAAAGAGGGTTATGTCAATTTACTTCCCGTGCAAAATAAAAAGTCTAAACAACCAGGCGATAATCTTGAAATGGTGCAAGCTCGCCGCGCTTTTTTAAGTGCCGGACACTATTTGTTTTTACAGCAAGCTTTAGCAGAGCTAGTGGCATCTCTCGAACCAAGTTCAGTGATTGATTTAGGCTGTGGTGAAGGCTTTTACACTCAAGCAATTGCAGCGCAGTCAAGTGCCGATGTATATGGTGTCGATATTTCTAAGCCCGCGGTAAAATACGCCGCTAAGCGTTACGAAAATGCGCATTTTAGTGTCGCGTCGATTAGCCAAGCCCCTTTTGCAGATGCGCAGGCTGATGTGCTTGTTAGTGTGTTTGCCCCTTTATTTGCACAAGAACTTGCTCGCCTTGCCAAACCGCAAGCTAGTTTAATTGTTGCAAGCCCTGGCCCTTGGCACCTTAAAGAGTTAAAAGCGTTTATTTATGCTGATGTGAAACCGCATACAGAAATAGAGCCACCAGCAGGTTTCAGCAAAGAGTCGATAAACTTGTTAGAGCAACAGGTACTGTTGTCTGTCGATGAGGTTAAACATTTAATTATGATGACGCCGTTTGCGTGGAAGTTTCGCCCAGAGCATTGGCAGCAGATAGAGCAACAGGGCCCACAAAAAGTAACGTTATCGTTTTATGTGAGCCAGTTTATTCGCGATTAGAAGTGCTCTTTAGTGAAGGCTTTGTCCATTTTTTCGAACATGTCTTTTAATAATTGAGCTAAATCAGTGTAGCGTGGTTTTTCAGTCGTTAATTGTGACTGATAACCATGCGCCTTCATTTTACTGTGCAGCTCGGTATACCAACTTAGCATTGCTGGCTCTAAACGGGTTTCTGCACGGCGGCCTAGCCACAACAAACCTTGAAGTGGTAGTGATAAAAAGAATATCGCGATAGTGATAGCTTGCGGAAAATAATTACTACCTAAGTAATTCACTTGCATAAAAACGGTCAGCATTGCCAATATTGGCATCACTGTAATTGCCAGATCAGTGGCCTTGATCACTCTAAATTCGGCAAACAATGGAGCGAGCTCTTGTCGCATCGGCCATTTTTTAGCGTACTGACGACCTGTTTGCACTTGTGACATGACACCTTTTTGCATCATCACTCCTAGGGTTTTCAACTTGTTTCACAACCGAGTGTAACACACTCCCGGATACAATCCCTGCAAAACCTGTCCTAGTTTTAATACCAAATTAATGGTTAGGAGACTAACGTTTAAAGTCTAAATGAGATAAAATGTTATCGGCTTAAGTCAACCAGACTTTAGTATAATTACAGCCTAGCTTTGTTAAGTGTAGCAACAAAATACTTATTTACTATACTGGCAAAGAATTCTAATTATCAAGCCTTAATATACACTGACTGATATCGTACTTTTAGGACCTAGCTATGTCGACGCCCCTTTGCTCACCACAACATGTTTTAGTACTGAACTGTGGTAGTTCAAGTTTAAAATTTGCCATTTTAGATGCCGCCACTTCTGACGAAGTTATTTCTGGTTTAGCTGAGCGCCTTGGCTCAGACACGCCTTCAATCAAATATAAATACAATGGTGAAAAACAACTTATTGAGCTTGCAAAGGGCCAAGCCCACGATGCAGCAATTGCTGAGCTTGTGAAGCTAGTTAATAAGCTAGGCCTTGCAGATAATTTAATTGCTGTGGGTCATCGTGTTGTGCACGGTGGTGAGCATTTCACCGAATCTGTGCTTATTGACGATGATGTACTTGCAGCTATCGAAAAAACAGCCGCACTTGCTCCACTTCATAACCCAGCCAACTTACTGGGCATTCGCACTGCACAGCAAGCGTTCTCAGCGCTGCCACAAATTGCTGTATTTGATACGGCATTTCACCAAAGCATGCCAAATATTGCTTACTTATACGCCCTACCTTACTCGCTTTATAAAGAGCACGGCGTAAGACGTTATGGGTTCCATGGCACGAGCCATTATTATGTTGCAGGTGAAGCGGCAAAAATGCTCGGCAAAGAGCGCGAGCAAACCAATGTGATCAGTGCACATTTAGGTAATGGTTGTTCGGTATGTGCGATTAAAGATGGTAAGAGTGTTGATACCAGTATGGGCCTTACACCGCTTGAAGGCTTAGTGATGGGTACCCGCAGTGGTAGTATCGACCCGGGTTTATTCACGTTTTTAACTCAGCAACTAAATTATTCAGTGCAAGAAATTGATGATTTACTTAATAAGCAAAGTGGTTTGTTAGGTATTAGTGAATTATCAAATGACTGTCGCACTATTGAAGAAGCCGCTGTTGAAGGTCACCCGCAGGCGAACCTTGCACTCGATATTTTCTGCTACCGCTTAGCAAAGCAAATCGCCGCATTCTTAGTACCTGTACAACGCCTTGATGCACTTATTTTCACCGGTGGTATTGGTGAAAACTCAGACATCATTCGTGACAAAGTAATCACTCAATTAGGCTTTTTAGGCCTTGAGTGTGACAAAGCTGCAAACTTAGCGGCACGTTTTGGTAAAGAAGGCTTAATTTCAAAAGGCCAAGCGCATGCTAAAGCGTTTGTGATCCCGACTAACGAAGAATGGGTTATTGCTAACGATGCAGCCCGCATTGCAAAGGAGGGTTAAGTATATGGCACGTAGAATTATGTTGATCCCTATTTCGACTGGGGTTGGTTTAACATCTGTTTCTGTTGGTTTAGTGCGTGCACTTGAGCAAAAAGCGCTTAAAGTGAACTTTTTCAAACCAATTGCACAGCCACGCTCTGGCGATACAGGTCCTGAAAAGTCGACGCAAATTGTCACCCATGGCTCGCCAATTAATCCGCCGACACCATTTGAGCTTAGCTATGCAGAGCAAATGATTGGTGATGGTAAAGGCGACGATTTACTAGAAGAAATCGTAGAGCGCTTTGAAAGCACCATTAAAGAAGACGAAATTGCTATTATCGAAGGTATGGTTCCAACACGTCGTCAGCCTTATGCTGGCCGTGTAAACCGTGAAATCGCGCAAACACTGGGTGCTGATATTGTTTTTGTTTTAACACCTAGTAACGATAGCAACGACCAAATTGAAGACCGTTTAGAAATTGCCTCAGGCAACTATGGCGGTGTTAACCACCCTCGCGTGCTAGGTTGTATTTTCAATAAAGTTAATGCACCTTTAGATGACGAAGGTCGCGCCCGTGCAGACCTTGTTGAAGCCCATGAGCCTGAGCAACTTGAAAACGAATTAAACCGTTTAGCATCACTGCCTATTTTCAGAAAACACCCATTTAAGTTATTAGGTTCAATCCCGTGGGATTTCGACCTAGTAGCGCCACGTGTGCGTGATTTATGTGAATACCTAAAGGCCGAAGTTATTAACGAAGGCGACATGGCTCATCGTCGTTTACGTCGCGTTACTTTCTGTGCTCGCACTGTATCGAATATTTTAAGCCACTTTACCCCGGGTGCATTACTAGTTACTCCGGGCGATCGCTCTGATGTACTCGTTGCCGCTTGTTTATCAGCCATGAATGGTACCAAACTTGGGGCTATTTTATTAACCGGTGGCTTTAAACCTGAAGATCGCATTATGAAATTGTGCGAACAAGCTATGAATACCGGCCTACCAATCCTGGCAACACAAGAAGATACGTGGCGCACGTCTTTATTACTGCACAACTTCAATATGGAAGTACCGTGCGATGATGACCAACGTATCGATAAAGTAAAAGATCACAACGCTAGTAACATTGACTCTGACTGGTTAGACAGCCTGGCACAAAGTGTTGGCCGAACTCGTAAAATGTCTCCGCCAGCGTTTCGCTTCTTACTAACAGATAAAGCCCGTCAAGCGAAGAAAACGGTTGTTTTACCTGAAGGTAATGAGCCGCGCACGATTAAAGCCGCAGCAATTTGTGGTCAACGTGGCATTGCAAAAACAATCCTACTTGGTGACAAAGAAGAGATTTTACGAATTGCTGAGCAACAAGGTGTTGAGCTTAACGATAACGTAACCATTGTTGAGCCAAGTGATGTGATCAACGATTACGTTGCGCCTATGGTCGAAATTCGTAAAAACAAAGGCTTAACAGAAGTGGTTGCCCAAGAGCAATTACTGGATAACGTGGTGCTTGGTACTATGATGCTTGAGCAAGGCAAAGTAGATGGCCTTGTGTCGGGTGCTGTTAACACTACAGCGAATACGATTCGCCCACCGCTACAGTTAATTAAAACTGCACCGGGTTCATCGTTGGTATCATCAGTGTTCTTTATGTTGTTACCTGATCAAGTTCTGGTATACGGTGACTGTGCTATCAACCCTGATCCAACGGCAGAGCAACTGGCCGATATCGCGATTCAATCAGCGGATTCAGCGGCTGCGTTTGGTATTGAACCTCGTGTTGCAATGATCAGCTACAGTACGGGTACTTCGGGTTCAGGCGCTGACGTAGAAAAAGTGCGTGAAGCCACTAAGCTTGCCCAGCAAAAGCGCCCTGATTTAGTAATTGATGGCCCGCTTCAGTACGACGCTGCAATTATGGAAAACGTAGCACTTAAGAAAGCACCAGACAGCCCGGTTGCAGGTAAAGCAACAGTGTTTGTATTCCCTGATTTAAATACGGGTAATACAACCTATAAAGCCGTACAACGTAGTGCCGATTTAATTAGTATTGGCCCAATGCTGCAAGGTATGCGTAAGCCGGTAAATGACTTGAGTCGTGGTGCATTAGTAGACGATATTGTTTACACCATTGCCCTTACAGCGATTCAAGCTAAGCAAGTTGAAAGCTTAGAAAATTAACCCTTCAAAATTTAGGCTAATTTATAAAACCCTTATAAATTAGCCTATTAACTTCTTTATACTGACCTATTCCCATATTTATCCACAGAATCTGTGGACAACCTCAACAGCGATATTGAGTAAAACCTCAGCAATCAAAATTATTGCGCTTTATCTTAACTTTGTTTACCTATACTATAAATTCAAAGGCTTCAAAGATAGGATCGCAGATGTCAAAACAAACGTTACAACTTCATAGTGAAGAACTTACCATTCATAGTTTAGATGTCGATGCGACGATTGATCCTGCCTTACTCCAACAAGCTATTTTCTTTATTGCAAAAACGGCTGATGAGCTGTCTATTGTTTGCCCTAGTAGTTTTCAGCTCGACAGTCTTGATCAAGAAACCGACTGGCAAGCACTTGAAGTTATTGGCCCACTTGGTTTTTCGTTAACTGGTATTATGGCGAATATTTCTGGCGTGTTAGCAAAAGCGTCGATCTCGATTTTTGCTTTATCAACCTACGATACAGATTATGTATTGGTGAAAAAGCAAAGTATGGCCAAAGCTATTACAGCCCTGAAAAAAGACGGTTACCATGTGCTAGGTGATGTTAAATAAGCCATGACTAACGAAGTTCAATACTTACCCGAACGCAGCCTCAGAAAAGCACGCTGCATGGCCATTAAAAGCCCATTTACTGGGCGTGTAAAAAGCATTAGCGAACACCCTGAGCCATTTTTTCGTTTTGCCACCCTTGGCCCAGGGATTAGTGTTGAATTAACTAGCCACAACATCATCGCGCCATTCGATGGCACCCTATTACAAGTTAAAAATGCCGGTAAAGAATACATTTTACAGGCAAAAAACGGTTTAAAAGTTTTATTAAACTTATCGTTTTCATCGGTTGAAGAACATATCAACCACACCAATATTGCTAAATTAAACGGCAGTAAAATTAGCAAAGGTGAACGATTAGCCTATTTTGATTTACGCGAGCTGAGCAGCCCTATGCTTGGCACACTGTGCGTTCTCAATAGCCAACACCTTGGACCCCTATATTATTCACTATCTCAGGTCACTGCTGGGGTAGACACATTACTCACTGTAACTAAAAAGTAGAATTTATGACTATCATGTACGGTATCAGCAATTGCGATACAATCAAAAAAGCCAAGAAATATTTAACTGATAACAATCAAGAATTTACTTTCCATGATTACCGTAAAGACGGCATTAGTGCTGAGCTAGTTAACGAATTTGCAGCGCACATTGATTGGCAAGATTTAGTTAATAAACGCGGCACAACTTATCGCCAATTATCTGATGAACAAAAGCAAAACCTAGATAAAGAATCTGCATTAGCATTACTGGTTGAGCAACCAGCGATGATCAAGCGCCCGGTACTTGTGCATAACGGCCAATACCACTTAGGTTTTAAAGCAGCTCAATACGATGAGATTTTTGCCTAATGACTCAGCCTGTTATTGAACTTGCTCAAGCGCTTATTCAGCGTGAATCAGTAACGCCTGAAGATGCTGGTTGCCAAGCGTTAATGAACGAACGCCTTGAAAAACTAGGCTTTAATATTGAATCACTGTTTTTCACTGATACCTTGAATACTTGGGCTCGTAAGGGGGATGCGTCACCGCATTTTTGTTTTGCAGGTCACACAGATGTTGTACCAACAGGCCCTGCAAAAAATTGGCAGCACCCGCCTTTTTCTGCACTGGTAAAAGACGGCATGTTACATGGCCGCGGTGCAGCCGATATGAAAGGCTCTTTAGCTGCCATGGTAGTTGCCACAGAGCGTTTTGTGGCTAAGCACCCAGATCATAAAGGGTCAATTTCGTTTTTAATTACTTCTGATGAAGAAGGCCCGTTTATCAACGGCACAACCCGTGTTATCGATACTCTTGAAGCACGTGGTGAGAAGATTGATTTATGCCTAGTTGGCGAACCATCTTCACGTGATGTACTTGGCGATGTGGTAAAAAATGGACGTCGAGGTTCATTAACTGGCTTTTTAACCGTGAAAGGTGTGCAAGGCCATGTTGCTTACCCGCATTTAGCGCAAAACCCGATTCATTTAGCTGCTCCTGCGTTAACTGAGCTGAGTCAAACCGAGTGGGATCAAGGTAACGAATTTTTCCCTGCAACCAGCTTTCAAGTTTCGAATATTAACGGCGGCACCGGTGCCGGTAACGTGATCCCTGGTGAGCTTGAAATTCAATTTAACTTTCGCTTTAGCACTGAAGTGACTCACCAAGAACTACAACAGCGAGTCGTAGAAATTGTTGAGAAACACAACCTGAATTACGAGCTAAATTGGATTGTTAATGGACTGCCGTTTTTAACCGATCATGGTCCGTTAGTTGATGCCACCGTGCACGCTATTAAGCAGGTGACTGGACGCGACACCGCGCTTGAAACCACCGGCGGTACTTCTGATGGCCGTTTTATTGCGCAAACGGGTGCCAAAGTCATTGAGCTTGGTCCGCGTAATGAAACTATTCATAAAGTAGATGAATGTGTTAGCACGGATGATTTAATTCAACTAGCTGATATTTACGAAGTCATTTTAGAGCAACTGCTTACATGAACCAAACCGAGCTTAAACAATGTGCCACGGGGTTAAGTAGCTCACATTTAGTTGAGCTACAAAATCATCGCTTGCATCGTGATATTGTTAATGATTTTTTAGCTCTGCAGCAGGGAGCAAAAGAAGCAGGTATTGATCTGACAATTGCCTCAAGCTTTCGAGACTTTCATCGTCAAAGTGCTATTTGGAATGCTAAATTTCAGGGCCTTCGACCGGTTTACACCCTAAAGCAACAAACGGTAGATTTAGAAAGCCTAAGTGATACTGAAAAGTGCCACGCTATTATGCTTTACTCAGCACTTCCGGGGGCAAGCAGGCACCACTTTGGTACCGACCTCGACATTTACGATACCCGCCCTATTGACGATGATTACGAGCTGCAATTAACGCCTGATGAGTATTCGCCCACAGGGCCCTTTGCCAAGCTTGCTGCATGGCTTGACGATAACCTAGAAAAGTATGGTTTTTATCGCCCTTACCAAGAGTACAAAGGTGGGGTTGCCCCTGAGCCTTGGCATATTAGTCATATTGGTGTATCTGCAAAGATGATGCAGTATCTGTCAGTTGCAACATTACAGCAATCTATTGAACAAAATGAGCTTAGCGGCAAGCAAGCGATACTAACTGAACTTAACACCCTGTATGAACGCTACGTGTTAAATATTAATACGCCCTAATTTTAGCCATTAAAAATACCAGTACAGCGCCAAGAATTAAGGCGCTGGCTACAACTAAACGCGCTGTTAATTGCTCATCTAAAACCATCACCCCAGCTAATGTGGCAAGCACAGGCACGGTTAGCTGCACCACCCCTGCTTGGCTACTTTTAAGCCTAGGTAGTGCAATGTACCAAATGCTATAGCCAAGCCCAGATGCAAGCGCTCCTGAAGCTATCGCCAAATAAACCCCACTCGCAGTAATACCTTGCCAATCAACCATAGCTAAAATCACTAAAATTGGCACAAGTATTAAACTTCTTAGAAAGTTAAAGCTGGTTGCTTGCAACGGTGAGCTGCATGATTTTCCGCGAATACTGTAACCCCCCCATGCCACGCCACTTAACGCCATGAGCATTGCTGGCATGAAAGAAGGCACTGTGGCTGAGGGCAGCATTAAGTAAATAAAACCCGCAAAAGCGACAAACAAAGCCCCCCACTGTACTTTACTGAGTGGCTCTTTATTTAAAACACTATGGCCAATCATGGTTAATTGTACTGCCGAAAATAAGATAAGTGCGCCTGTGCCTGTGTTTAAATCAACATAGGCAACTGAAAAGCACAGCGCGTAAACAAATAAACTAAGGGCACTGATATTGTTACCTTTATCGGTTAAAGGTTTAGCTGATTGTGATTTTGTTTTCTTTAGCTTTGTTTGCCATAAAAGTAAGCCTAGTAACATAAACGCTCCACTTGCTAAGCGAATGGCAGTAAAACTTAACGGATCAATATCACCACTTTGTAATGCCATTCGGCACAGCAAAGAGTTAGCTGCAAACGCACAAAGTGCAATCAAGGTATACAGTACGGTGCTCAACAAATGAGTTATCCTTTTGGTTTTAAAAAAGATAAGACCTAAAATTAGACAATTAACTTACGATTTTTTACATAATTTATCATAGAAGGTTAAGCCGCGTATGCTAATCTCAGTACATTGTTTAAAAGGAGTGTTCAGTGCATCGACGTTTATTTATTGGAGCTGCTCTACTGTTATCTGGTTGCAGTACCATAGGTATTACTGATCTATTCCAAGATTATGCGACGCAGCTAAGACCTGTGCGCCAAGCTGTTTCTCAAAATAACATAGCAAGTGCGCAGCAACTTTTGCCAAGTAACAGCCGAGGCCATAGTAACTATTTATTAAATCAGCTTGAAACGGCTCGTCTTGAATTTTTGGCTAAACAAAATTCCGAGGCCAATGAGACCTTTGAAGCTGTTTATCAAAATATGGAAAAAAAGCGTCAAGCAGCCAAAGTACAGCTAAGTGCAGGCCTTGAGCAAACAAATTCATTATTAACCAATGACTCAGTGATTGGTTATGAGCCAGCAGCCTATGAAATGACCATGCTGCATAGCTACAAAGCACTGAGTTATGTTTTTGATAAACAACTTGAATCTGCATTAGTTGAAGTTAGGCGTGCTAATAAAGTGCAAGAAGATGCACTTAAAGACAATCAAGCCGCACTTGATGAACAAGCAGAAAAGGCAGCCGAAGGCTACCCTGATATGGCCGAGCTAATTGGCAATGTTAAAAATGGCTTTCAAAATGCCTTTACGTTTTATTTGTCTGGCCTACTTTATGAGGCAGATAAACAGTTTGATGATGCCTATATCGATTATAAGAAAGCACTCGAAATAAATAGCGAAAATAGTTACTTACAGCAAACAGTGTTACGCCTTGCCAAAAAACAAGGGTTTGATCAGGACTTTGAAGAATTTAGCAAACGCTTTGGCAAGCTAAAGCTGACTCAAGCAAACACGGGCCAAGTAATTGTAATTGCAGAGCAAGGTTTGATACCAGCAAGGCAAGAGTTTCATTTACGATTACCCATTTATACCTCCCGTGGTGATGCACGCTTTTACAGTATTGCGATGCCAGTTTACCGCGATGCGCCTTATGCGGGCAGTGATAAAACAGTGACGTTCGATGGCGAAAATTTGCCACTGACGCCCATTGTTAGGCTTGAAGCGTTGGCAGCAAAGACGTTAAAAGATCAAAGTGCTGGCAGAATAACCCGCCAAATTATGCGTTTGGTTGCGAAAGAAAAGATGCGTGCAGAATTGGCAAGAAGCGGCGGCGATGTCGGTAATATTTTAGCGAATATTTATAACATTGCATCAGAGCAGGCTGATACGCGAAGCTGGTCGACTTTACCTAGTCAACTGAGTATTGCGCAGCACGCGATGCCAGCAGGTCAGCACGCTTTAACCGTGCCAGGGTATGGCGAAATAGACTTTACGGTTAGTAAGCAAGGGTTAACCTTGATTTTTCTAACCTCTATAAATAACTACTACGACACACATGTCGTACAACTCTAGGAGCAATGATGAAATACTTAGTGCCACTATTAACCATTTTACTTGTTGCGGCTTGCTCCTCACGCCCTACCACTTCTGGCATTGGTGTTGAGCAGGCATCACAACAGTATAACCAACAACTGATTGTTAATAACCCTGAACTTGGCAAGAAATTAGCCATTACAGATGTAAAAACACGCCAAACAAATGGCTTAACAGATGTTGTTGTGACACTGGCAAGCCAGTACAAAAAGTCTCAATACTTACAGTATCAATTTACTTGGTATGACGCTGATGGCTTTGTTATTCGCGGCAACCACTCACCTTGGCAACCTATTACATTATTTGGATTTGCTAAGACCCAATTACCGGGCCTAGCCCCGACAGCAAATGCTGTCACCTTCTCGCTTGCAGTGCGTGAAGTGTCAACAGAAGCACAAGAATTTGAAGATTAAGGATACTACAATGAAATTACTTTCTGTTAAGTCGGCTGCGGCCGTTGCAATAACAAGCGCTTTGTTGCTGTCTGGTTGTGCTAACAAAGCAGTTGTTAGCTATGGTGATGCGCAAGCCGTAGAAACCACAGATATCAACTTTGGTTCAACGGATCTACAAAAAGTAGCAAGCCAAATGACAGACTCGTTACTTGCTTCACCTGTGGTTGGTACCATGACAGCAAATACCCGCCCTATCGTGTTTGTTGAGCGTATTAAAAACAAAACGAGCGAGCACATTGATACTGAATCAATCACCGATTCAATCTCAACACAGTTATTACGCAGTGGTAAGTTCCGCTTTGTTGATATGACCCGTGTTGAAGCTGTGCGCGAACAACTTAACTTCCAAAACGTTGACCCACTTGTAAATCCAAATACCGCTATTGCCTTTGGCCAGCAAGTTGGTGCGCAATATATGTTATACGGTAACTTATCGAGCATTGTTAAATCGAATGCTGACAAGGCTGATGTGTATTATAAATTCACTATGCGTTTAATGGATTTAAAAAGCGGCCTAGTTGAATGGGCTGATGAAACTGAAATCCGCAAAACACGTGAGAAATCAACTTTTGGCTGGTAGTCAGGAGGGTTTATGAAATACCTAGTAGCAATCCTAGCAAGCTGTTTATTACTGAGCTCGCCAAGTTATGCTGACTATCAGCGTAACAAAGCAGTACCTGTACAACAGGTGTTGTTTGGCTCAGTACAGTCAGTGCGAACCATTACTGAACAAGAACTGGTCAGAGATAAAACCAACGGCTGGGAAACGTTTGGTGGTGCGCTTATTGGCGGCGTTATCGGTAACCAGTTTGGTGGCGGCAGTGGCCGTACTGTAGCAACCATTTTAGGCTCAATGATTGGTGGCTCTGTTGCCCACAACCGCCAACAAAACAGTCGCGTTATACAGTATCAGCTCGTTGAATTGATGATCAAAGTAGAAAGCGGCGAACAATTTATGGTTGTGCAAGATAAAGACAACCAAATGCTGTTCAACCAAGGTGATAAAGTACGTTTGGTGTACCTCACCGATAACACGGTGCGTGTTGATAAAGCTTATTAAAAAAGCGAGCCTCGGCTCGCTTTTTTTAGCTTTGTCGATAATCAGCAAAGAATCGCTGCATCTTGCTCATGGCTTCTGTTAAATCATCTTTGTTTGGTAAAAATACCAATCTGAAATGATCAGGATCAGGCCAGTTAAATGCGCGACCATGCACTAATAAGATTTTCTCAGCTTTGAGTAAATCTAAAATCATGCGCTCATCATCTTTAATGTTAAAGTGCGCCGTATCCACTTTCGCAAAAGCGTAAAGCGCCCCTTTAGGCTTTTTACAGCTAATACCATCAATGGCATTTAAGCCACGCCATGCAATATCACGCTGCACATACAATCGACCACCAGGGTTTATCAAGTTATCGATTGACTGCACACCGCCTAAAGCTTGTTGAATAGCATACTGAGCAGGTACATTGGCACATAAGCGCATTGATGCCAGCATATCTAGGCCACGGCTTAAGTCGTCCATCATGCTAGTACGACCGCTTAACACCATCCAGCCCATACGCAATCCCGCAGCGCGGTACGTTTTTGCTAGGCCATTAAAGGTGATAATTGGCACATCATCACACAGCGCACCAATCGAGCTGTGGCTGACACCGTCATACAAGATTTTCTCGTAAATTTCATCGCTCAGTAACAATAACTTGTGCTCGCGAGCAATATTGATAAGTTCCATCAACAGATCATCACTATACACCGCCCCTGTTGGGTTATTCGGGTTTATAAGCACCAACGCTTTGGTCTTTGAGGTGATCTTCGATTTAATATCAGCAATATCAGGGAACCAATCTTGTTCTTCATCACATAGATAATGCACAGGGTTACCCCCTGCTAATTTAACCGATGCAGTCCATAGCGGATAATCCGGTGCAGGAATAAGCACTTCATCGTCATTATCAAGTAATGCTTGTGTGGTCATTTGAATTAATTCGCTGACCCCATTGCCGATATAAATATTATCGACATCAAGATTAAATAATCCGCGTTGCTGATAGTGTTGATAGACAGCCACACGGGCTGAGTAGAGGCCTTTAGAGTCACAGTAGCCTTGGGCTGAATATAAGTTACGAATGATATCTTTGTGCATATCTTCAGGCATATCAAAGCCAAAGGCAGCTGGGTTGCCAATGTTTAGCTTTAATACTTTTTGCCCTTCGTCTTCCATTTTTCGAGCTTGTGCAAGCACAGGCCCACGTATGTCATAACAGACACCGTCTAGTTTGTGACTCTTTTTGATTTGTGACATGGTTACCTCTACTAATTAGCCTTAAGACTAACCCAGTAAGGGGCCACCACGCCAGAGGATTATTGCGGTTATAACTGAAATAAATTCAAGTTTTTAGCGAGTAGCGAACCAAGCTTGTAATTTTTCTACAGAACCTGAAACTTGTTCATCAAGGGTTTGTGATTTTTCTTGTGCAGTGGCTACATCACCTTGGTTCAAGGTCAGTTCAATTTCTTGCGCAAGCGATGATAAACTTGCAGCACCAAATTGAGCTGCATTTGATTTTAAACTGTGTGCATGCCTTGCAGCTGCTTCGTTATCTGAACCAAGATTTGCAAGTACTTCAGAGCCTAAACGCTGAAATTCACTACAACAAAAGGTCAAGGTGTCGGCAAATTAGTCACCTAAAAGTGATTCCATCCCTTCCAGTGCACTCTCATCAATTGTGATTGTCGTCATCTTTATCCCTTAATCAAAAACGTAATTATATAAATCGCAACTTTAGCCGTTCATAGCTAAAAAGCAAACCTGCTTTGCGAGTTAAGCTCATGTATACTAGGCATAGTTTTGATTTACACCTGAGTTCGTATGGCTAGAGAATTGTGCTCACATTGTGGCTTTTCAGTTAAAACCTGTTTATGTGATTCAATAAGCATAATCAATAATAAACTAAAAATCATTATATTACGCCACCCTAGTGAGGAAAAAGTTACTAAGAACACCGCTAATTTACTGAATTTAGGCTTAGATAACTGCCAAATCATTGCAGGTGAGTCAGAACAAGACTTTTTACAGCTCGCAACATTGCCAAAAGCAACAACTGCGGTACTCTATCCTGCTGATAATGCATTATGTTTAGATGAACACACTGCCACTACAGATGCTTTCAAACAGTCTTTAACTCATTTAATTGTGATTGATGGTACGTGGAAAAAAGCCTACAAAATGCTGCAATTAACTCCAAGCCTTCAGGGGTTTCAGGCTGTGAGTTTTAAGCAAATACCACAAAACAAATACGTCATTCGTAAAGCACCACGCGCAGATAGTTTATCAACTTTAGAAGCAGTGGCTCATAGCCTTAAACTGATTGAAGGCCTTGATGTAACACCGCTATACAAATTATTAGCAGCACTGGTCGATAAGCAAACCCAACATATGCCAGATGATGTTAAGGCACGCTATTTATAATGCGTGTATCAAAACGGCTTAGTGTCGGTTTTCACCGTCAGGGACCAGATTACCGCTTTGATGATCAGGTCGATTTTGACGATATTCGCGATACCTTTGGTTTTCGTACCATGGTGGTTGGCAATTGGGTTAATAAGCAAGAGCGGCTATTAGCGGCGAATTTAATTTACGATGCCTTAGCTGATCTAGCGCAAATACTGACTTTACCCCCAACGGCAATAGGCCTTAGGGGAAAGCTTAATTTTGCCTTTGGTCATGGTGGCCAAAAAGGTGTGCAGGCTCATTACAATGCCCACAGTCAAACCCTTGCACTAGCAAAAAATGCCGGTGGTGGCGCTCTGGCACATGAATGGTTTCATGCGTTTGATCACCATATTTGTCAGCATTTATTTAAGAGCAGAAAAAGTATGCAATTTTGCTCAGCACTGTGGCTCGAACAGTCACCAGATTTGAGTCATCCACTTAATCAACACTTAAATGAGTTTTACCATCAGGTATTTTTAGACACCTCAGGTGAAAATCCAAATGCGTTCGTGAAGCAATCTATTGCTTTTGATAGGCAAGTAAAGCAACTTTATATGAGTATGCCTGAAGAACTAGCGGCTCGCTGTTTTGAAAAGTGTATTGCCATGCACCCTGATATAAAAAATAGCTTTTTAGTGAGTGGGTTATCGACAAGTGGCTTAATCTACCCAGATGAGCAGCATTCAATGCGCTGCTTTTCAGCACTGCTGAATTACTTTAATCAGTTAGGTTCGCTGTTGCATCAAGGCTAATTTCAACTTTCTGCACCTCGCTTATCCAAGTTAAGTAATCATCTGCACAAAGCGGTTTTGAAAAATAATACCCTTGTCCAAACTGGCAGCCATAACTTTGCAGCATTGCTAGGCTTTGCTCATCTTCAATACCCTCAGCAACAACATGTGCACCCAAAGTAGTGGCGATGTCACAGGTTGCCCGGCAGATACTCTGATCGTTCACTGAAAATGGCAGGTTTAACACAAATTGTTTATCTATTTTCACCTCATCAAAGCCTAGCTGGCTCAGATAAGCAAGCGATGAGTAGCCGGTACCAAAATCATCAATTGCTAGCTTTAAACCGATTAAACGATAGTCATCAAGTGTCGCTTTGATCTTTTTACTTTCCTCCAAAGTTGCAGATTCTGTAAGCTCCAGCATCACAGATTCGGCACGCACTTTTTGCTCATTTAAAATAGTGATTAAAAGCACGGGTAAGTCTTTATTTAATAAATCTTTTGCTGAAATATTAATAGAAATAACGTGATCGGGTATCAGTTTGCAAAACTTCGCTTGCCATTCAATGCCCCTTTCAACGACCCACTCTGTAAGCTGATTGATCACCCCTGCTGACTCTGCAATTGGAATAAATACATCTGGGCTTACTGCACCAAATACAGGATGCTGCCATCGCAGCAATGCTTCACAGCCCACTACTTTGCCTGTTTTCAAACATATCTGCGGCTGAAAGTGTAAGCTGAGTTGGTTCTCATCAATCGCAATTTTAAGTGCAGCAGCAATCGATAACCTTTGCTCAGAAAGGCGTGCAGTTTCTGAATCGAACATGCGCCAACGTTCACCTTGTAAACGCTTTTCAGACATAGCTTGTATCGCACATTGCAAGATTTGTTTCGCGGTATTGCCATGCATCGGGTAATAGGCAACCCCAATATCAACACTATCAACTAAATTAATATCTTCATGGGTGAGCCCTTCTTCAAAGACCCCATGGATCAAACATGCAAACTGCTCTATGTGACTTAGCTCAAGCTCGCCCATAATTAAACAGCCAAACGTACTGTCATCAACGTGAGCAAGCCACGCGCTTCTGCTTGCTTGAATTTCAAGCTTTAGTGCACTCATACTCTGTAGCTGAGTATTTAAGATACTTAATCTTTCATTGATACAAATATTGGCTTGCTCAAAACCAAATGTAGAGCGGGCATTTGAAAGTACATGAGGTTTAAATAATAAAACTGAAAAGTGTTGTTTCTGCGATACTTTCTTCACCATTTGCGCGAGTAAAAACTGCTTATTTGGTAGCTTAGTATCTGCATCATGTAACATGGAGTAGCTAAACGCTGAGATTTGCTGGCGATCTTTTAATAACAGTACGGAACATATCGCAAGTGATGCCATAAGTAAGATGGTGTTATGAACACCATGGTAACCAATGCCAAAGCCATTCCAGATAAATAGACTCAGCACTTGAATAACAATAGTTAAAAGCATAAAAACACGCAGGTGAGTACGGTTGTTTTTACGCTTAATCAAACTATAAAAGATTACAGAAGCAAAGCACAAAAAGCCCAAACAGCTGACTATAAAAAGCCACTGACGATTAAACTGAGGCAATAGTGATGACAACACGGCTGCGCTGAGTAAACAAACCATCATAGCTTGCCAAGCCTTTTTAAACGTAACTGTATAGGTATGGATCGCTAGAAAGTGATATAAAAAATAGCTTATAAAACATAATGCAAACTCATTAACAGGCCATTTTGCTTCCCAGTCTAAACCATCAACAAGATAGTTTATTAACCCGTTATCAATCAAAAATCCGATACAAACCAACACGAAGTACGCATCCAACACCAAGTATTTTGGTTGCTGCGATACAAAAAAATAGACAGCACATACAAACATACATAAAACTAGCACGCCTAAAATTGCGCCATAGCTTAAAATTATTTGATGTAAATTGGTTTCAAATATTTTGGCAGAAACCAACCCAACTTCTATCGTCAGTGCCCTATCGTGCTCAAAGTTAACCAATGCCCAGCGATGGCCCTGGCTATGCTCTATTAACCAGTGCGGTCGAACATTTGATAAGCTTTCGAGTGAAGCGAGTCGCTGATTATTGGTAGCCTGATAGTTTTCATCTAAAAGATAAAATTTAGCCCAGGTTAAATTAGGCTCACCAAGATAAACAACGTAATTATTATTGTCGGGTAGTTGGAATAAATCGATTATTAACCAATGAGATGTTTGCGGGGCAAGGCGAATAGAACTGCTTTCGAGTGCATTCAGCTTTTTAGCATTTTGTAGTGATTGTTCCAAGGATTCACTTAATTTGGCAAGTGGCTCAGCGGAGTCAAGCAGCCAAACTGACGCACTATCACTGGCAGCAAAAGTACTTACGCTGTGTAACAACACACAACACAGAAATACGAGCAATTTTTTTATAACCCGATGGACTTGCTTTCCAATAAAGTGCATTTTAGCTCCGTGCTTTAAACACCAGCTAAAAGTATGGGAGGAATACGCTTAAATTGCCAATTATGCAGGCTTTAATTAGGTAAAAAGTTCAGTAACAAAATGTTATGTGGCCCGAAAGCCACACAAACTCTAATTATTTATTATCATCACTGATACGACTTGCAACCGCCGAATTTTGATCTTTATATTTTGCGTCTTTACGAACGTTGTATGGGTTTTCAGCAGGGCTTGTCATGGTTTCAAAGCTCATGGCACCAATTTTCATCATTGGGCGAAGCGCCAGTGGCAATTTGCCTGAGTTATAAAACTCTAACACGATATTACCAGACCAACCCGGATCAATACGATGTGCTGTAACATGAACCATCAAACCAAGACGTGCTAACGATGAACGACCATCTAACCAACCAACAATATCTGCTGGTAATGTGACTTTTTCATGGGTGATAGCCAGTGCCAGTTCACCTGGGTGGAGGAAAAATGCTTCTTCTTCAGCAAGCACAATCTCATCACTCATGATTGATTCCATCGCCTTATTTAACTGATCTTTTGGACCACTTAAGTCAACATAGGCTGCGGTATGATCTTGGAAAACTCGAAACTTGTTGCCCAACCGCAAGTCTACCGTCACACCTGAAATCATTTCTTTACTCGGTGTAGGCTCTATAACAATGCGGCCTTCGTCAATATACTGCTGAATATGGGTATCTGATAATCTCATTTATTATTCTACCTAATACAACTTAAACATATGATTTTAAGTTGAAAAAACACGCTAAGCTCTAGTTGAAACACAACAAAAATCGAGTGTGTATCAGTAAAGCCAAATGGGGTGGCTATAGTGTGCCATATATTACACAAATCATCAGCGTGTTGCGCGAATAATTCTCAATAAAATAAGATAAGCCATCTCAGGTAATAAGATCAGTGTTTTCTGATTTATCTGAAGTACTGATTTTTGTTTTAATGCCCCGACTATAAGGAGAATGAGGATAAGTTGTTATGGATTACGTTATTTTATCCGTAATAACATTGCCAGCATGCGTTGTCGCAATTTTAATAGCCAAAAACTACGCTAAAAAGCACGATTTATGGCATGGCTTTCTCGTTTTTGTCGGTTCACTTCTAGTAACTAGCTGGTCGGTGGTGGGCTTAGTTGCAAGCGAAACTTTCTTTTTCCCGCTACCTTCATTACTCACTATTGCCTTTTACTTCTACTGTTTTGGTGAAACCGATATTGTGTTCATGCCTAATTTATTAATTAATCCTGGTATTGCTATTTTTTGCTATTTTGTTGGCTACTTACTTTATCGCAAGAAGCCTCTTTAAAAACGTCTTAATTATCAGATTTAAAATAAAAAAAGCCGCTCATTGAGCGGCTTTTGTTCCTTTGGGGATCACATATTAAAAGCTATATCGGGCACCGATTGTGTAACGTGGTCCGTATTGACGAGCAAATAAGAACTGCTCTTCGTAACGACCGTAGCCACGCTCAGTTTCGTTGTTAAGGTTTATACCTTCAAAGAAAACAGTCATGTTTTCGTTGATGTCGTAGTTAACACTTAAGTCCCATTGACCGTAGGTATCGCCAAATTGTGGAGGCGCATCAGATGAACCTTGCGCTTGACCAACACCAATTAAGTATGAGTCACGCCATGCGTAAGTCACTTTTACTGATAAGCCATCTTTATCATAGAAGGCTTGGAAGTTCGCTGAATCACTTAAACCCGATAGTGGAGCTTGCTGAGTTAAACTTGCTACATCAAATTCAACATCACCATCAACAAACGTAGCATTAACCCCTAAACCAAAACCGCTTTCACCAAACAAGTGCTGAACTGCAAGTTCAAAGCCATCAACTGATTTGCTATCAGTATTTTGTGGCTGAGAAATGTTCCATACCATCAGTGGGTCAGAACTCGTTGGTTCAATGGCACCATCCGCATTACCATAACCTAATGCCAGCATTTCATTGAACACAGCGTCACTAGTTGCCTGCTCGCCACGTGCTTCTACAGATGCCACAGCTTCAAGGTAACGAGGACCATTTAAGATATCGTATAGACCTTCAATGGTTGTTTCAGTGATTTGCGTTTGAATAAAGTTATCTACGTCTTTTTTGAAGTAACCAACTGACGCATAACTGCCTTCGCCGTAGTAGTACTCAAGTGATAAATCGAGGTTAGTTGATTCAAATGGCAATAGGTTAGTATTACCTTGGCTACCTGTACGCGAACCTGGTTTAGGGCTACCCGTTAAGCTACGACCACCAGCCAAATTACCCAGCGGCGCACGTGCCATGGTTTTACCCCACGAAACACGACCAACAAGCTCGTCTGTAATTTCAACTTTTACGTCAATGTTCGGCAACCAAATATCGTAGTTACCTTCTTCTTGATAAAAGTTATCTGTACCGCCAGTTTCGTACTGCATGATCCACTCAGATGCACTTACCCAATTAACTTGACTTTCAACACGTTGACGAACCGTACTGGTCACATCAGTTTCTTCATAACGAAGACCTGCGTTAATCTGTATGAAGTAATTAGCTACATCGAACTCCCATAAGCTATTCACATAAAAGCTTTGCGTTTTCTCTTCTACGTAGCTTTCACTGTCGATACCATCATAAAATGGGTCAATCGAATATTGATTATCGCCCAATAAGTCTTCATTTAAATAAGCAAGTTGACGAGCTAACGCTTCTTCAAAGCTATAGGTGTAGTAATAATTAGGCTCAAGGGCACTACCACCACCAGCGAACTGGTCTAGCATGTCGCCAGTATCATTATAAGTGAACATGCCATCTGGGAAGATTTCGGTGAATGAAGGGTTAAAACCAGGGCCCCCACGTAAGCCACTCCAAGCGGTAAATCCACCCATAGTTTGCTTAGTATTTGCAGCACCGAATTTCACTTTAACAAGCGGAATTTCAAAGCTTTCATTGAACCAGGTTGCATGAAGCTGTGCTTGCTCAACATTAGACTCACCTGGCGAGTAAATAAACTGACTGAAGTTCGAATCTATCTCACTTGGGTCTAGTACTGTAGTACCATTGTTCCAATTAACGTAGGCATGCGGAACCTCACCAGTGCGATAGTCATATACTTTGCTCTGTAACTGGTCAGAGCCAAGAATGATTTGACCATCAGAACCTAAGCCATCATCTGCGCCGTTATCTGTTTCGTTTTTCGAATCATGATAATCGAACTCAACTTCCCACTGGTCATTGATTTGCCATTCTAGGTTTAAACCAATTGAACGTGCTTTTACTTCTGTAGTGGCACGGCTTGCAGTGAATGAGCCATCGTTACCACTGATATCGGCATAAAGCGCTGTGCCATTTTCATCAAGCTCATAACTATTGATGTTACTGCCAAACTCATTCCAAATACCCCAACCTGCAGTTTCAACACCGGTGATTGCACGACTTGCTGTGTAATCAACCGTTGCAGTAAAGCTTTCAATTGGCGAGTACTGTAAAGTTACTTGGCCATTAGTACGCTCACGTTCAACATCAGCAATACTGTAGTTCATGTCTTTCGGGAAGAAATGATTACCGACACGGTTGCCTTCGCTATCTACTGCACGTGGGTCAATGTAGTCACCTTCATCAAGGGTTGGTAAGTCAACATTGGCCTGCCAACCTTGAATATTGGCACTTTGCTGTTGAAAATCACGTTCTTGATGAGAGAATGATGCCGCAAAACCAAATGTATCATCAGCATAGGTATTGCTGTACATCGCTGAAAACTCTGGCGTTACATCATCACCTTTTTCATTTGACGAGTCATGAATAGCTTTAATAGACGAGCTAAACTTTTCGCCTGGGCTATTTAATGGGCGAGTTGTAATAATATTTACAGTAGCGCCTAGACCACCACTTGGAACATCAGCTTGACCTGATTTCGCTACTTCAAGTGCACTTACACCATCAGCGGCAATATTCTCAAGGGCGTATGAACGTGTATAACCTGTGCCTGGCATTTGACGGCCATTCAACATTACTAGGTTAAACTCAGGGCCAAAACCACGTACCGTAATTTCGCTACCTTCGCCGTTTGAACGGCTCACTGATACACCGGTAATACGCTGTAATGATTCAGCTAAGTTAGTATCTGGGAATTTACCCATCTCTTCTGCTGAAATCGCATCAACAACACCTGTTGCATCACGTTTCATATCCATGGCGCGGATCATACTGCCACGAATACCTTTAATTTCGATAACTTCAATATCGTTATCAGCTTTCTCTTGCTCATCCTGTGCATAAGCCGACATAGTGCCTAGCCCTGCGGTTAAAATCATCGCAACTGACGCTGCAAGAGGTGTTTTAATAAATTTTGTGCTTTTCATGATATACCTGCTTTTGCAATATGTTGTCATGGATACTGGGTGCTGTAATCAGCACCCATCACTTGTTGCCAATGTTAATTACGGGTTTGCAATAACTGCATTATCAATACGGTAAACCGCACCTTCACCCATACCCCATGACGGGAACACCATAACAACGTCGATTGCACTAATATCAAGACCTGCACTTAGTAAATCGGCAAGTGTATAAGTATAGGTTTGCCACTCACCAACCACAGGCTCGACACCTTCTTGGCTTGCACTCAACGCAAGCTCCACAGCTTGACCTGCATCGTTTGATTCAATTTTGAATAACCACTGAGCATCTTGGTCGCTGGCGTTTGAAACTATCTTCATCTCAAAACGAACCACACCTTCAGATAATAAGTGTGATGCATCAAAGCTCACGCCATCATCAGCTAAAAACCCCATTACCGTAGCGGTAGAACCAATTTGAAACTCTGCCACAGAGCCATGAGTTTCATCGTCAGTTTCGACTGTTGGCGTGCTACCAGCACAACAATCCCAAATGCTCCACTGATCAGCCACGTTTTCGGCAAACAGCGTCAGCTCTGATGCTGCCGATTCTTGCTCTGGTGCATAAATGCGAGCATTGTCGACACGGTAAACTGCACCTTCACCTTGACCCCAAGCAGGGAAAATCATGATTACATCAATAGCACTTACATCTAAACCTGCGTTTAATAAAGTACTGATTGGGAACGTGTATGTTTGCCATTCACCAGCAACAGGGTCAACACCTTCTGAGCTTGTGTTAAGGTTAACCTCTACTGCTGTTGCACCTTCATTAGACTCAACTTTTAATAGCCAAGGCGCATCTGGTGTTGATGATAAAGAGGTGATCTTCATCTCAAACTGCAGCATGCCGTCATCAACCAATGCTGATGCGTCAAACTGCGTACCACTGCCACCAGATGAAGTACGGTTAATAAAGCCCATTACCGTAGGAGTTGCACCAATAGAGAACTCTGCAGTAACACCATGTTCTTCGTCGTCGACTACTTCAACAGGTGTTGAACCACCACAACAATCCCATAGCGGCCAATCAAGATTAGTTTCATCAGTGAATAAAGTTAATGAAGGTAATGTTGTTGTGCCGCCATTGGTAATTTCAACATTATCAACACGGTAAACAGCACCCTCACCTTGACCCCATGCAGGGAAAATCATGATTACATCAATCAGTGATACGTTTAAGCCCGCATCAGCTAATGTTTGCAGTGGGAAGGTATAAGTTTGCCATTCACCGGCAACTGGGCTAACACCTTCTGTACTTGCACTTAGGTTTAGCTCAACGGCTGTCGCGCCTTCATCACTTTCGATTTTAAATAACCAAGGTGCGTCTGGCGTTGATGGTAAAGACGTTACTTGCATATCAAAAGTCACATAGCCGTCTTCTAACATTGCACTGGCATCATAAGGTGACGCTTCACCGTTTTCATCGGTAATAAAGGCATCACGGCTAATAAAGCCATTTACAGTAGGTTCCGCACCCACACTAAATTCAACCACATTACCACGGTCTTCATCTTCAACTAACCCTGGCGTTGTGCCACCACAACAGTCCCATGCAGGCCAGTTAGGGTTAAAACTGCTATCAAAAATAGTCAGCGGCGTAACAGTGCCATCACTTGGTGGCGTTGGAGCAGGAGCTGCGCCTTGCACTAGTGCATCTTCTAAATTGTCATAACCTGGGCGAACTGTTTCACAGCCTTTACCTGTGTCTGGATCTTGAGCACATTCATAAACACGTACATAGTCAACTTCAAAAGTTTGACCATTTTCGAATGCAGTTGCATCAATACCAAGGGCATTAACATTTTCAGGCCAATCACCGCCAACAGCAAAGTTTAAGATTAAATAAAACTCTTGGTTAAATGGCGCAGCGTCCCAGAAAGTTGTTAACTCACCAGTTGTTTGATCAAAGTACTCTGTGTACCAACCCTTATGTTTAAGAGCCAGTGCTTCACCGTCAGCGTTATAAAGTAATTCTGACTGGCGCTGTGTTGCATATAAATAGTCATCTACGTACCAACGAATTTCACCCTCTTGCCATTCAATAGCATAAGTATGAAAATCATCGGCTGGATTTGAATCTTGCGCGAAGGTGTACGCTTGACCACTACTGTCGTTATTTGGCCACGCTTGACCATAATGTAACGTGCCGTAGATATTTGACTCTAAGCCATCATCATTTTCGACTTTTAAATTCACTGATTCTAAAATGTCGATTTCACCTGAACGAGGCCACTCACCGTAAACTTCGTCGGTTGGCATCATCCAAAACGCCGGCCAAGAACCTTGACCGCTAGGTAGTTTTGCTCTTACTTCAAAACGGCCATATTTAAAATCGGCTTTGTAGCGAGTATTGATACGTGCAGATGTATAAGGCTTTGCAGCACCGTCTTCTGCAGGCAATGCAACGATATTAAGAATACCGTCTGCAACAAAGGCGTTTTCTTCACTGTCGGTATAACATTGTTTTTCGTTATTACCGCCACCTGCACAGTCTATTTCGAAATTCCATTTGTTGTCATCAATGGCATCGCCGTCAAAGTTATCTTCCCAAACCATCACCCAATCTGAAACTGGTTCAGTTGGATCGACAGTATCTATTTTTGTATCTGTGGCAGAGCCACCGCAGCCAGCTAAAGTCACTACAGAAAGCGCCATTGCTAGTTGTGTTAAGTGTGTTTTGAATTTGTTCATTGCATTGAACCCTAACATTATGTGTTTGTTAGTACTCAACTGATATATATAGAGTATAGTTTTAATCAGTCAATTGTAAGCGCTTACATTGGCAGGTAAATAAAAAGACCTAACAATGTAAGCGCTTTCATTAGAGTATGTCACGGTTATTAAAACGTCAATAAAATATTAACATTTACTGCAACTTTGTTTTTCGACATATTTCACGAAAATGCAGGCTATATGCGACTAAAAGTGGGGTTAGATAGCAAAATTTAGTACAAAATAATCAATCTGGATTTTGTTAACAAGAAAAACCCACTAACAAAATCTTTGCAACAATCAATCTTCAGTAATGACAATTTCAACTGCGCTTGTGTGCGCCTGTTGATAATACAAGCTACTAGCAAGCACGCGTGCTGCAGTTTTGTAGGTTTCACTTATTTGAGCCTCGTTGTCTGTGGCAATTAAATCGCCCTGCTCCGAGCTTTCACGAATTTCAATGGCCAGCGGAATATTAGCCAGCACTGGTACACCATGACGATGTGCTAATTTTACGGCACCATCTTTACCAAATACATGATTAGGCTTACCACAATGACCACATAAGAAGTAGCTCATGTTTTCAATTAAACCAAGCACAGGTACGTTCACTTTATTGAACATAGCAATGCCCTTTTGCGCATCGGCTAGCGCTAAATCTTGAGGCGTGGTAATGATCACTGCACCACTGGCTGGCACTTTTTGGCTCATGGTTAATTGAATATCGCCCGTACCTGGAGGCATATCAACAATTAGATAATCAAGCTCACCCCAAGCGGTTTCGTTCATTAACTGATTAAGTGCTCCCGATGCCATTGGTCCGCGCCAAACGGTCGCGTCATCACTTGGCACTAAAAAGCCGATCGATTGCGCCTTGAGGTTATGCGCTTCAAAAGGAAGTAAATTTTTATTATCTGCTGTTTTCGGCTCTGCCCCTTGTAGACCTAGAAGCAATGGAATAGACGGGCCATAAATATCAGCATCGAGAATACCCACTTTGGCACCCTCTTGTTCTAAAGCCGAGGCAAGATTCACCGCCGTAGTTGACTTTCCTACGCCGCCCTTACCTGAAGCAACGAGCACAATATGTTTAATTTGCTTAAAACTATATGTGCTAGGTAATTTCACTTTAGCACTAATTGACACAGGCACTGATAGTTTATCAGCGACAAATTTTTCAATCTCAGTGATTTCGCCCACGCCAGCAAAAGGTAGGCTTAGTTTTACCTGCCAGCTTTTATCGCTGTTTTGATTAAGCTCTTCGAGCCAATCTTGCTCAATACCAATGGCAAATGCGCTACTACGGTAGGCGGCTAAGGCTGCAATGATAGGTGCTTTTTCAGCCGATTTACTTGAGAATAGTTTTGACAGTCCAAACATAGCAATAAATTAGCGTTTCTTTGATGAAAAGTGCTGCGGAATTATGTAACATTCAAGGCATTAAAACCAGACAATTAGATAATATCATTGCTTTGAGTTGTCTATGAGCAACTCACAATGAATTAAATAATGATATTCGAGCATATTTGCATCGAACTAATCTCAATTCGGAATGATTATGGCACAGCGAAAGATCCTGATTACTAGCGCATTACCTTATGCCAATGGCCCGACTCACTTAGGTCATTTACTAGAATATATCCAAACTGATATTTGGGCGCGTTTCCAAAAACAACAAGGTCATGAAACCTATTACGTTTGCGCGGATGATGCTCACGGCACACCAATTATGCTTAATGCGCAAAAGCAAGGGATCACGCCAGAAGAGATGGTTAAAAACGTGAGTGTTGAACGTCAACGCGATTTTGCTGATTTCAACATTGAATTTGATAACTATCACAGCACGCACAGTGAAGAAAACCGTCATTTCAGCGAGTTAATCTACAACCGTTTGAATGAAGCGGGTCACATTAAAAAGCATACTATTTCTCAACTTTTCGACCCAGAGAAAGGTATCTTCTTACCAGACCGCTTTGTAACGGGTACTTGCCCAACGTGTAAGTCAGAAGATCAAAACGGTGACAGCTGTGATTCTTGTGGTGCTACATACAGCCCAACTGAGCTTATCAACCCACGCTCTGTAATGTCGGGTGCTGAGCCAATCTTAAAAGATTCTGAGCATTACTTCTTCGACCTACCTGCTTTTGAAGACATGCTTAAAGAGTGGTTACACTCAGGTACGATTCAACAAGAAATGGCGAACAAGCTTGATGAATGGTTTGCAGATGGCCTACAGCAGTGGGATATCAGCCGTGACGCACCTTACTTTGGTTTTGAAATCCCAGGTGCACCGGGTAAATACTTTTACGTGTGGTTAGACGCACCTATTGGCTACATGGCGAGCTTTAAAAACCTGTGTGATAAAAAAGGGATTGATTTTGATGCATTCTGGAGCGAAGACTCAGATGCAGAGCTTTACCACTTCATTGGTAAAGACATCATCTACTTCCACAGCTTATTCTGGCCGGCAATGTTAGATGGTGCAAAATTCAGAAAGCCAACAAACGTTTTTGCCCATGGTTTTGTGACTGTGAATGGCGCGAAGATGTCTAAATCAAAAGGCACTTTTGTTAAGGCGCGTACTTACCTTGATAACCTAGATCCTGAATATCTTCGTTATTACTACGCGGCAAAATTAAACAACGGCATCACTGACCTTGATTTAAACCTTGAAGACTTTGCACTACGTGTTAACTCAGACTTAGTAGGTAAAGTAGTTAACATCGCAAGCCGTTGTGCAAGCTTCATCACCAAGAAGTTTGACGGTAAGCTTAGCGACACCGTAATGGACGAAGCACTATTAGGTGAGTTCCAAGCAGCTTCTGCAAGCATCGCAAATCACTATGAAAACCGTGATTACAGCCGTGCAATTCGTGAAATCATGGCACTTGCTGATAAAGCAAACCAATTTATCGACGCTAAAGCGCCTTGGGTATTGATTAAAGACGAAACAAAACAACAAGAAACACACGATGTTTGTTCACTTGGCTTAAATATGTTCCGTATACTTATAACTTACTTAAAACCTGTTCTTCCAGGTATGGCTGCAAACGTTGAAGCCTTCTTAAACGACGGTTTAACATGGCAAGGCGCGCAAACAGCGCTTGTTGGTCACGCAATTAATAAGTTCAAACCGTTAATGCAACGTGTTGAAATGGATAAAGTAAATAAAATGATTGAAGAATCAAAAGAAAGCCTAGTTGCTGAAAAAGACAAGATTGATCCAAACAGCCCACTAGCAAAAGAGCCAATCAGCCCAGAAATCGAATTTGATGATTTTGCGAAAGTTGATTTACGCGTAGCAAAAATTGCTAAAGCAGAACACGTTGAAGGCGCAGATAAGCTATTAAAACTAACCTTAGATTTAGGTGGCGAAACGCGCCAAGTATTCGCAGGTATTAAATCGGCATATGCACCAGAAGATATCGAAGGCAAGCTAACGGTAATGGTAGCGAACCTTAAGCCTCGTAAGATGCGTTTCGGTATGTCTGAAGGCATGGTATTAGCGGCAGGTCCTGGCGGTAAAGAAATTTATATTCTAAACCCAGATGAAGGCTCAGAGCCTGGCATGCGTGTAATGTAATTACACAATTGCAAGTTAATATAAAAAACCGTTGTGTTTCAGACACAACGGTTTTTTTGTATTTAATGAATGCTTTAGATAATGTTGTTAGCTTATGAGCTTGGGCATGCAGGATACTCAGTCAGTACTTGAGTAATTATTTGCCCAAACTGCTGGTGTTGTTGTTCGGTAATAGCAAAAGCAGCATTGTAAGCTAGGGTATCTGCAAGCTCACCTGTTATGACTTCATAAAAAGTCATCGCGGTCAGTAAGTGCCCTGCATCTGAAGCATGATTGCCATCTGCACTGTAAAAATTAAGCTCAGGTAATGCAGCGATTGCTTTATCCCAAACTAAGCCGATTGGTGCAACACAACTTGCCTCTTTTTCGCTAATCGACAAATGTAATTGATAGACAAGCTCCCCTTCTTTGCTGTCACCTCGCTGTGGATGCTCAGGAAACAAAATAGGTGTAATTTCCAGCTCTTTTGCACTGGCAATTAAACGCTCAGCCTCACTTGTAGAATAATTAACAGAGCCAGACTGAGAATACTTTTGACCTTGAAAAATAGCATGGCTCCAATTGGCTTGCTGTAGCTTTTCAATATTGCCCGAAGTGTTCACTATTTCATCTAAAAAACGACCACTGATGGTAAGAGTTGAAACTTGAGCGTTGGTTAGCTCACTGGAAATAAGCTGTTCAAGCAAATCCCCTAATCTAGCACTATGGCTATTGCCATAAATAATAATTTTATAGTCAGCACTACCACTGTTATCGACAAGCTCAACACCTGTATCCGGTGTTGAGCTGTTAGTGTCATCAACTTTTGTAGATTCGTTTTTTGAGCTCGAACCACATGCAACCAGACTGATCGAAAAGACGAGTAACAAAAAAGATCGAATTAATCTCGCAAACTTATCATTTATCATACTTTACCTTTTGGCTTATTATTTTTATGTCGTTAATATTGAAACATAAAATTATAAATTGCCAATTTTGTACGATTTTTATCTAGGGTGCTAAGTACAAATCATGCAAGAGTCGCTCTTTTCGAGGTAAGTAATAATCATCATAATCAAGTGACACTATGACTCTTTTCGCTTTGCCTAATAACTCACTGCGAGGCACTAAACCAATCACTCGCGAGTCTGCACTGTGATCGCGATTATCGCCCATCGCTAAATACATATCCTTTGGAATAGCGACAGGGGCAAAATGCTGCATCACCGAGGGCGTTTTTGATACCACAATAGCGTGCTGAACACCGGCAAGGTTTTCAATCAGTGTTTGCTGCTCATGATCATTATCAGTTAATGCATAATCAAGCGCTTTACCGTTTATGATCAATTTATTATCGACTAAAGTCACTGTATCGCCCGGCACGCCAATAACACGCTTTATTAAACGATTATTTGCAGCCTTAGAATCAAATACAATAATATCACCGGCTTTTGGCTCATCTGTGCGCATTAGCGAAATATGACTAAATGGCACACGCAGATCATAAGCCATTTTATCCGTTAAAATACGGTCCCCTTCAACGATGGTCGGATTCATAGAACCTGTTGGCACTTCATACCAATCAGCCACTGCACTTCTGAACACACTCATCAAGCAGATAAATAAAATCAATGAGCGGTTATTTTTCCATACCTTTAAAAGCCAGTTCATATTCGTTCCTAATTTGTTGTTTGTTTCATTAGGAGTCTGTGCGGTAGGAATTAGTTCTCAACTAAATGTAACGAAATACGTCAATGATAAAAATACCATACATGGTGTTAAAAATATTTGACATATCGAGCAATGAGTAGTTTACTTAACACCAAGTCAAATATTCTTTACACGGGGTGGAAGAAAATGAGCTACAAAGAAATGACAATTTGGGGCACCTTGGTGGTAACCATAGGCCTTTTAAGCTATTACCTGTTAGGCATTAATTCACTACAAGCTGCAGGTGATCTTAGCCAAGATACTATGGTGTCTTATTTGTATAAGGTTGTCGTGGTTGCGGTGATCTTAGAGATCATTATGCAATCTGTGCTTGCAGGCATTAAACACAAAGAAGCAGACTTAGGGGATGATGAGCGTGATAAGCTCATTGAGCTAAAAAGCACCAAGCTTGGTCACTGGTTCTGCTCTGCAACTATCTTAATGTGTGTATTTTTAGCGACGCAAATTGAGCGCGTATCTGGACGCATGCTGTTACCTGAGGTCTCTGATCTATATAATATTATGCACTTTCTTATTATTGGTTTTTTAGCCAGTGAAATTATTACTATTGCCAGCAAAGCGTATTTATATCGAAGAGACAGCTAGATGACAAAACAGCTCAGTAATACTATTCGGGAACTTCGATTTCATCACAACGAAATGACTCAGCAAGCATTGGCAGAGGCAGTTGGCGTTTCAAGGCAAACTATAGTAGCAATTGAAAAAGGTAAATATTCACCCTCGCTCGAGGTGGCTTTTAAGATTGCTCAACTGTTTGATAAGAAACTAGACGACGTGTTTTCGTATCAGTAATTAACAAAAAAGGTTAGCCAAAGAGCTAACCTTTTTTAAATTCGTATCATTTAATTTTATGACTGCTGATTTTTGAACTGCGCTTTGGCTTGCTCAACTTCATCATCACTGATACCCACTGATTCAGCCGCTTCTTTAATAAGGTGTGGCTGCGTCATCACTAATGCCATCAATTGTTGAAGCTTTTCTGGTGGGATACCTAACTGTTGGACTAGACCCATTGCCATCATTGGGTTTTCCATAAACGCTTGAAACAGCTCACGCACTTTCTCGTCACTTACATTGTGCTCTTTGAGCATTGCAATAATAGGGTTCATATTAACCTTTACTTTTAACTACTAATAAAACCAATAATATGGGCAAATTGATGTTATTCAACTAACATCACCACTTTTCCCGAGTTTTCGTTGTTATCTAAAATACGGTGAGCCTCATTCGCTTCTTGCCAATTTAAGGTTTTATAGATATTGCAATCGAACAGCCCGTTGGCCAAGTCATCATAAAAGCGCGAAATAAACTGCTCTTTTAAATGACGTTTAAACTCAATTGAACGATTACGCAAAGTTGATGCATGAAAGGAAATACGTTTGCTAAGCAGCCTTGCAAAGTCAACCTCAGCAAAGCGCGCATCTAAAAAGGCTAACATCACAATTTGGCAATCCATTGCTGCAACGGCAGCATTTTTATTTAAATAGCTTCCTGAGACAGGATCAACAATGGTATTGGCCTGTAAATTATTGGCTTTGAAGTACTCTACAAAATCAGTGGTTTTATAATTAATGGTGTGGTCTGCACCAAGCTGTTTGGCATGCTCACACTTTTCATCGCTGCCTGCGGTTATCACTACTTGAGCACCCGCGCGTTTTGCCATTTGAATTGCCGCCCCACCGACACCACTAGCTCCCGCATGGATCAGTGCCGTTTGCCCCGCTTTGAGCTGACCAAATTGAAATAAGGCAGAAAAAGCCGTTAAGTATACTTCACTGATAGCAGCGCCTTGGGCCATTGTCATTTCATCTGGTAAAGGCATCACTTGCGCAGCATCAACGGCAACATACTCGCTGTAAGCACCGCCCGCACACAAGGCAAAAACGCGTTTATTAAGCCAATCTCCCGATACTGCACTGCCTTGCTCAACAATGGTACCGGCGCATTCTAACCCTAGAATTTCACTGTCACCTTTGGGCGCAGGATATTTACCTTGTCGCTGTAAACAATCTGCCCGATTAACGCCAATTGCTGCAACAGCAATAAGAACTTCGTTATCTTTTAGGGCTGGTTTATCTGTTTGCGCAAAATGTAACTGTGAGTCTTCGTGCTTAATATAACGCATATCACCTTCTATTTAATTCGTTGCCAGATCTCAGCTTCGACTAATTTGCCATTTTCATACAAGGTGTGGTGCCACAAGTCACCTTTTATTTTGTAATCAAATGCCATGGTCTTACCAAGTAGTGAAGGTACATTACCATAGGAAAAAGTTTCGATAAATTGCTGGTCTTGCAAAACATATTTGCCGCCACCAGCATAATGAAAGTTGCCTTGCTTTTGGGTGATATAGCTAAAATGACTGGGTGTAATCAGTTTAACAGAGGTAATTTCTGGCGCTTTTGCCGTCACATAGCCGTCATTGGTTGCATATTTGCCTTCAACAAATTGCCAGCTACCTAATAACGGATTGGCGCTTACCATAGACGAAATAAATAAACTCGATAATAACAGTGTGTTTTTCATAGTGCGTTCCTTAGCAATTTTTTCAATAGCATACGCTAACACTATGTTCCTATTAAACAGTTATAGGTTGAGATTTTTTCACTTGAGCTCTCATCGACGAAAAGCGCCAAGACTGCTTATAAGGATAAACATCAAGCAATTGCCCATCGTTTATCGCAGTTTGTAATTGCTGCCACATCGTGGCAGTGAAAATATCTTGATGTGCAGCATTGAAGTGATCAAACGCTCGCTTATTAGCGCTAAAAAATACTTTAAACTGGCTCGGAAATACGTCGTTTTCTGCGATATCAAAGTAGCTTTCGCTGCTGAGCTCATCTAATGAGTCATCGGTTTTTGGCAGCTCTCTAAATTGACACTCTGTCATCGGACAAATTTCATCGTAGTCATAAAACACCACTCTTCCCCAACGGGTTACACCAAAGTTTTTCATCAGCATATCACCGGGGAAAATATTAGCCCCCGCAAGCTCTTTTATCGCTTTACCGTAATCAACCATTACTTGCTGCAGTTTTCGCTCATCACAGTCGTTTATATACAAATTAAGCGGCGTCATTTTTCGCTCTACATAAACATGGCGCAAAATAAGTGCATTACCCGAGATCACTAAGCTATCGCCAATTTGCTGCTGCATTATTTGTATAAGCTCATCACTAAATCGGCTTAAATCAAACGCTAAATAACGAAATTCGTGGGTATCAACTAGCCGGCCTACTCGGTCGGCTTGTTTAACAAAGTCGTACTTAGCCATTACTTGTTGTTTGGTGGCCGTTTTTGGCGCACTAAATTTGTCCTTTATTACCTTGTACACATAATCTGAGCCTGGGGTGGTAAATACCAGCATCACCATGCCCGGCGTACCCGGCGCAAGTGTGTATTTATCGTCAACGGGACTATTACGGGTGGTATCAACTTTATAACGATAAAACTCGGTTTTCGCGTGTTTGATAAAGCCTATGGCATTAAACAGCTCAAAACGTTGCTTATGAGGCATTAAAACACTGAGGTAATCAACATATCGGGCGGGTTGGTCAGTGTCGACCATAAAATAAGTACGCGCAAAGCCAAACAACAAGCTGAGTTGATCAGCTCCCATCATCACAGCATCAATGTGAAGACCTTTTTCACTGTTTAATAGCGCAATCGCAAATGGCATGTTATCGCCATTTTTAGCAATACAACGACCTATGATGTAGCACGCTTTATTTCTGAAAAACAATGAATTAGCGTATTCAATATAGCCATCGTTGAGAGCAAGCAGCTCATAAACTTGTGGGCATTGTTGTTTCGCTCCAGCAATCAAGGTACGCTGTAACATGGCAACATCATCAGTAAAATCAGCGTATTGTGACCGAAATACATGGCGCTTGATCAAGCTACTAATCGCACTTTCAAAGCCATTTTGCAGGGAAATGCGGCTAACCAATGAATCAAAGGGTCTTGGCCCCAGTTGATATCGTGCTTTTAGTACAAACAAGTGCACATTGCGGATTTTTCGTGAGTCCCAAATTGCACCGAAGGTTGAGTTAAAAAAGGTATGAGCAATAGGCTGGTTTTCATGGCTTTGCACCATTTCTGCGTATATTTGTTTGGCTAATAACCAAAGCGCTGGGTCGTCTACTTCGCTATAAGCAATAATTTTTACCGCTTGGCTTACCTTTTTTACTTGCCCTTCGTAAACTTGCAATCGCGATTTCATAGCCCCTTGAACTTGATGCCACTGGCGCTGTTCAAAACGACTTTGTGCACCGAGGGTAATATTTAAAAACTCTGCAAACATAGCCTCAAAGCCAGCATACACCGCACGGGCAAGCTTAGTCGCTACGACCTGATTTAACTGTTCGCTGTGTGATTTAACAGCCAAATGTGAACTTTGCTGTGGCATTATTTTTATCGCTTATGCTGATTATTTTAGTCGCCTTGTTTACACACAATAGCAAGCGCGCTTTAATTTAGGTAATTAATAAAGATAATAAATAAGATTGATCAAATGAATATTAGGCACGTCGACCTCAACCTATTAGTGTATTTAAATGTCCTCATTGACGAACAAAGTGTGTCTAAAGCCGCCAATAAACTAGCTTTGACTCAACCTGCAATGAGTAATGCCCTTAAACGTTTGCGTGATTTATTTGATGATCCATTATTAGTGAGAGCCGCTGGCACAATGACGCCAACGGCAAAAGCGCTCAGCCTTAAACCTGAAATAGAATCACTGTTAAAAATGGCTGAGGAAATTACTCAGCCAAGTGAGGTATTCGACCCGAGCACCGCGAATATTACGTTTCGGATCATGGCAAACGACTATCTTGAATCAACGCTTATTGCGCCGTTTATCACCCAGCAGCTAGCAAAAAATCCGGGGCTTAATTTTGATATTTTGAGCCCAAGCGATGTTAACCTTCAAGATATGGAAAAAGGCACCATCGACCTTGCCATTAATCGCTTTAACGGCCTGCCCCGCTCATTCCACCAGGCGAGTGTGTGGCGCGACAATTACTGCTGCTTAACACACCCAGACAACTCTTACTTACAACAGCAAAACCTCGAAGGCTACCTTGCTCAAGAACACATTTGGGTGAATCGGGCTGGTTGGGGCGTAGAAGCGGCAGTAACAAATAAATCAGGCAGCCAAAAACTCGGCTGGGTCGATGAGGCATTATGGCAACTAGAACAAACCCGCAATATTCGCGTATTCACCCGCCATTACATGGTGGCGAGCCTACTTTGCCAATCACCTCAACTCATAGCAACACTGCCCCGTCGCCAAGCCATGTTATTAGCAAAACACACTGATTTGGTAATAAGTCCAGTGCCATTTCAAATCGTGCCTATTGAAGTAAAAATGTTATGGAGCCCTTTGCTACATCACGCAAACCCGCATCAGTGGCTGCGTAGAGAGCTACTTACCTTTGCCAGTACCGTGGCTGATCGTTAAAAACAGTATAATATTGATAAAATCAATATCAGTTATTGAAAACAACAATTTCATTAATAATGAGTGAAGGGCTAGAGTGAAGTTAAGCACATAAACAAAGAGAAAATGATTATGGAAACTTCAGCGCAATTCACTCAACAGGACGGCCTTTACATCAATGGTCAATTACACTCATTCATCGAGCAGCAGCTTTGTAAAAAAAGCGATTTAGCCTGCGATGAGATTTACCAAACACTGGCAACAATGGTTGATGAGTTTGGTTGCCAATGCCGTAAAACCAAACATCAAGATGATGATGTTTTACAAGCAGAGACACTGTTAAAAGCGTATAGCACAGTACGTACTCACCCGCACTGTCATGTTGATGCACAAACAACAACTGCAGTGTTAGATGAATACTGCTGCCAAGTACCAGCTATTTTAGTGGTTGCGTTAATGGATACATTAACAGGCATGACAAGCAATGAGCCAGGTGCAGAGCACATTTACCAACGTGCAGCACAGTTAACAGGTAAACCATGTGTCTACGCAGTTAAAAGCGCCAATGCCGCTTAATATGGTTCATAATTTGAGTTACTTATTCGCGCGATGATGCTTGTTGCAAAATCACTGCAACTAAGCATCGTCGCATCGGCTACTAGGTTAGCCAAATCAAACGTCATTTCATTTGCGCTAAGCGTCTGCTCTAGGGCTTTTTCTATTTTATTCGCCGCTTCGTGCCAGCCCATAAAACGTAGCATCATAACCGCACTTAAAATACTGCTTGTTGGATTTGCACTGTCTTTCCCAGCTATGCGATTAAATGTGCCATGAGTCGGTTCAAAAAAGGCCACTTCATTATTTAAGTTTGCCGCAGGCATAATACCTACCCCACCGACTTGTGCGGTTAGCATATCAGCTAAGTAATCGCCGTTTTGATTGGTTGTTACCACCACATCAAATTGCTCTGGGGTGAGCAGCGCTTGTTGTAGCATGTTATCGGCAATGACTTCTTTGATAATTAAATCATCTTGATCGTCACGTTTGATCACTAACCAACGACCATTTTCATGCGCTACAGCGTTAAACTCTTGCTCTGCTAGGGCAAATGCCCAGCGTTTAAAGGCGCCATCGGTAAATTTAAGTACATTGCCTTTGTGCACCACAGTCAGTGATTCACTGTGCTCTTTGAGGGCAAAGTTTAGGGCGTAACGCATTAGTCGCTCTGCCGCCTCTTTCGAGCTATTTTTAATACCAATACCGCATTGGTTATCAAAACGAAGTCGGGTGACACCCATTTCTTGGCACAGAAAATCAAGCATACGCTCGTTATCGATACTGCCAGCCTGCCACTCAATGCCTGAGTAAACATCTTCAGAGCTGTCGCGTATTACTGTGATTTGAGTTTTTTCAGGCTCTTTTAAGGGGGATGGTAAATGCGGATAACTGCGAATAGGCCGCATGTTAACGAATAAATCCATCTCATGACGAAGGGCTACATTTAAAGAGCGAAAACCACCGCCGAGGGGGGTTGTTAATGGCCCTTTTATGGCAATTTTATACTGCCTAACCGCATGCAGGGTTTCTTGCGGGAACCAGTCGCCATCGTATAGCGCAGCTGCTTTTTCGCCATTGAACACTTCCATCCAATGTATTTGTTTATCGCCTTGATAAGCATGATTCACTGCAGCATCAACAATATCTCGCATCACCGGGCTGATATCTTGACCAACACCATCGCCTTCAATGTAAGCAATAACCGGGTTATCAGGAATATGCCATTGACCCTTACTATCGATAGTAATTTGCGCGCCATTCGAGGGTACTGAAATATGTTGATACTGCATCATGCCTTCCCAGCAAGGTGTTTTAATAATATTAATATCAAGAAATAGCTAATTTGTCTGTGCTCACAAAGAAATAGCCGCTATTCAAGCAATCAATGCGTTACCTTGGTTATCTCGTCTTGCATGGCACAAAATAAGGATGCAATAAGCTGCGTATCGAGCGTGACGGTATCTTTTTTAAGCGCAGCATCAACGGCAACCGCTTTAACATAAAGCGTTTCACATTCGAACATGTTCGCAGCGCCTTTAAGCATATGAACATTTCTGCTTAAGCCATCAATGTCCATCTTTTTGTATTGCTCGCGCATTTCTCTATATTGTTCTTCAAGACCTTTTATGTAGTCATCTTTAAGCGCCTGAAACTCTTTTTCAGGTAATTTGATATCGGCTAACTCATCGCAATCTAAGTAACTGGCAATTTTATGGCTAAACGCGTTTCTATCAATTGGTTTAGCGATTAAATCATTGAAGCCTTGCTTCATATAACGGGCAATTTCATGCTTCATGGTATTCGCTGTCAGTGCAATGATTGGCGCACTCACTCCCGTTGCTTGCATCATTTTTAATGCTTCTTGACCGTCCATAATCGGCATTTGAATATCGAGTAAAATAAGGTCAAAGCTGTCTTCGAGGGTTGCTTGCACTGCGTCTTTACCATTTTCAACGGTAGTCACTGTCAGCCCCATACGCTCTAATATTCGCGCAATTAAGCGTCGGTTGTCTGGGTGGTCTTCGGCAAGTAATACTCTGCCCTTTAAGTTCTCTGGTGCATCAAGCTTACTAAACGGTGAGGTTTCAACGAGCTTCACTTCGCTCATATCATTAAGCCAACGTGTGTTATCTGTGGTATACACCGACATAGTGAAAATAAACTCACTGCCAGAGCCGACATTACTTTTAACGCTAATATCCCCATCCAATTTCTGCGCAAGGCTCTTTGAAATATTAAGGCCAAGACCCGTGCCACCATATTGCCTAGAAATACTTGAATCCGCTTGATAAAAGGCACTAAACAGGGCTTGTTGCTCTTTGTCTGTCATGCCAATACCAGTGTCTTTTACGCTTATCGACAACTTATCGTTATGACAGCTCACCGTTAAAGTTATACGCCCCACTTGAGTGAACTTAAGGGCGTTGGTTGTTAGGTTTAATAAAATTTGCCTTAAACGACTCGGATCGGTAATTAGGTAGTCTGGCAACGGGAACTGATAATCAACACTGAACTTTAAGCCCTTATCACGGATTTGCTTGCCAATAAGTGACTCAATATTGGCAATCGTGGCAAACAAGTCTGTTTCGACTAAATCTATTTCTAGCTTGTTGGCTTCAATCTTCGACATATCGAGAATATCGTTTATTAATCCAAGAACATGGCGGCTATTTTGCAATATAACGCCAATCCCATGGTTGCGCTCATGAGGCTTAATGTCCCCGAGCATAATGCCATCTGCATAGCCAATAATTGATGTCATTGGGGTACGAATTTCATGACTGATATTCGCTAAAAAGCGACTTTTAGCTTCATTCGCATCGCGAAGCTCAGAGGCAAGTTCTTCAAGCTCCAAGGTTCTTAAATGTACTTTTTCTTCTAGATTTTTGTTAAGTTCTACGTTGTCATCGTGAAGCAGCCTAAACTTATCGGCCACAGCAAACGCCAGCAACATGGCGTCCATGGCTGTGCCTATCAAACCCAATAAATATAAATTAATGGAGGTAGCTGGCAGCAAGCCTAAATTAGTTAAATTACCGACCATATTCGGTAGCATCATGGCAATGTAAGCCAGCACAAAATAGCGTGCTGGCTTAAAGCCAATGAGCATACAGCGAATACCTATGTATAAGCCTAAACATAAAGCAACACCAGTTACTAACGTTGACCAATAAAAACCAAAGCTTGGCCATAAAATACAAAACGGAATACCCAGAGTAGCGATTACACCCACCGTCAGGGATAATTGCGCCAGTTTCGGAAATGTTTCTTTGAGTTTAAGTAAGTTGTTGTAAAACAGAATATTGGTTAAGGGTGTGAGGGCAAAGCCGAGCCAGTGAAGATGAGGATTATAGTAACCAAAAAGCTGATCAGAAATATGGAAAAAATGGCTCCAAGCAAACACCCAGGATGCAGTAAATAGCGCGTAGTAAAGGTGTGTGACATCACGAGAAACCAAGTAAATTAATAAGTTATATAAACCAAGTGCAATCCCCACCCCAAAGCAAAGCATCATGATCATATTTTCAATGGTTATGTTTTGAAAATAATCTTGATAAGGCGTTAATACCAGCTTTGCGGGAGTATAAAAGTAGTCACTCTCAAAATAAGTGATAAGCGTATAGTGCTTACCTTTTTCAAGAGATAAGCGATTACCATAGTGAAAAGCAAATTGATTCGGCTCGACCCCACCGGTTACAAAGTGCTGTATCGGGGCAGTTGGATCAGTTATATCGTATATGCGGCTTTCTATTTTCGAAACCAAGGTGTTATACGGATAGAGAACTAAATCTTCGATATCACTTAAATTTTCAATTTCAACAATTAACCAATAACTACCGCCAACCGAGCTTATTCGAGATTGCGGTTTTTTGCTTGCTCGCCAAGCATCAATCGCAGCAACCGATTGCGGAAACATATTATCATTTGCCGTAAACACTTCACCGACATCATGAAGATTTTGATCAGCCACGGCGTCGGTGTAGACAAACGTATCTTGTGCATTAGCCGAAACACTTAATAAAACTACAAACAGCAGAGTGCTTAAATACAGCTTTAACCGCATTCACAAAACCCCTGTACCATCGTGGAGTTGGCAACGACTAGAATTGCAGTGAAACATCAAAGCCATAGCGACGCCCTTCCCCTTTAAAGTCTTCAAGCATGCCTAGGAACGAACTTAAATCGAACTTTAACTGACTGTATTCAGTATCAAATAAATTTTTGCCCCATAAAGTAAATGACCAATTATCAACATCATATTTTAGATGCGCATTAACAATGCTAAAGCCGTCTTGGCGGGCATATGGATTCATGTTCTGGTCAAAATAAAACTCAGACTGATAATCGTAAATAATGTTGGCCGATAACGGATACGATGCCAAGCTGGTATCGTATTTTAATCCCGCTGATACATTCCATTTAGAGGTAAACGGCAGTTGGTTATCGGTAATACTGTTGCCAAGTGGGTCAACGTAATCTTCAAATTCAGCATGAGGGATATAGCCAACTGAAAGTAGCATGGCTAATTGTTTAGTTGCTTGGTAATTAATTTCAGTTTCAAGGCCATAAATAGTTGAGTCAGCCACATTTTCAAGTAATTGCACTGGGGGCATTTGCGGTGTTTCTGAGGCTTGATTCATAAACACTTGTTGGTCGTTATAGTCATAGTAAAACGCCGCCCAATTCATTCTAAGTTGCTTGCCAGGCCAGAACGACTTTAAGCCAACTTCATGGGCATTTAAGCGCTCTTTACCGTAGTTTGCTAACATTGCTTGTTCTTCAGATGACAAAAAGCCGCCGTTGTAGCCACCACTTTTACTACCATTAGCAAAACGATAATAAAGATTGCTTGTATCTGAATAGCGATAATTAACGGCAAATTGACCAGTAAAGCCATTGTCTGATTGCTCATCGGTAACGCGATAAAATGGTACAAGCACTCCGTCTAAGTCATTCACATCAACCACCGCATTTAACGTGGCGATTGAGTCATATTCAAGTGACTCATAGTCATATCTAAGACCGGCTGTGATCATCCATTTATCTGCGACAGGCACTTCAATTTGGCTAAATACAGCCAAATTTTGCATCTTGATTTCGTTATCGTAGATAAAGGTCGCGGTTAAATTTGTCGGTAAAATACCCCGGAAATCACGCAAAATATCATTTAGATTATCTTGCTCAATCGTCTCATCGGCAAAATAAACACCACTGGTGAGTGTGTAATCAGCAAATTCGTTTAATAACCTGAATTCTTGGCTAAATAGTTGAGTATCTAACCCTAATACTCCTTCGCACAAACGAGCTGGCGAGCCATCGCAGTTAAAGGCATGGCTTCTCTCTAAATTGTTAAAGCTCGAAAGTGAGGTAAATGTACTTTGCTCGTTAAAATGCCAATTCACTTCGGCGATAAAACCGTAGCCATCAGATTTATGAGGTGAGTCGTTATTGACGCTCACAGCAAAGAAGTCATCACTGCCATCATTAAAACCAAAGTTATCAAAACAGCGTGTTGAGCCCGCATCTGCTGGTGAACACAGCTCACCCGTTAAAGGGTTCGCGACAATACCAATACTACCAACTGGCTGGGCAATACCATCCCAATCTTCAATATGCGCTTGCAGGTAAAGATCAACGTCATCCCACTCAGACAAAAAAGACACACGGGCATTTTTTTGCTCCATGCCTGCTGTTGGCGAGTCTGCATAGATATTATTTGTTGAGTATTCGTAGTCTTGATAGTTAACCGCAATTCGCAATGCACTAGAATCTGATAGTTGTTGGTTCCACATACCATCAACGCTGGTGGCGTTGTTATTGGCAACACCTAATGTCAACGCGCCATAGCTATCAAACTCAGGGCGATTTGAGCGTATAAGTATTGCACCACCGGTAGAATTACGACCAAACAAGGTACCCTGCGGGCCGCGTAAAATATCGAGCTGTTCAATATCGTACAAGTTAACAATTTGATTATTGGCAGACCCCACCGCAACGCCGTCAAGATACATGGCAACAGGTGAAGTATTCGCCGTATTATAATCAAGTAACCCCACCCCACGGATGCTGACAGCGGGAGGCGTCCCCTCTGCAGCGTTTTGGGTAATTTTAACGTTTGGCGCAAACAAACCAATTTCAGTTGAATCTTTAAAATGCTGAGCTTTTAAAATTTCGCCATTCACTTGGCTTACCGCCACACTCACGTCTTCAATTGCTTGCAGACGCTTTTGTGCATAAACGCTAATAACTTCCATGTCTTTTTCAGTCTCAGCTCCTTGTGCAACAGCGCTTGCCATTACACATGCCGCCAAGCTGGTGCTCGACAACATCATAAACTTAGGATCTTTAAGAAAAGGACGCTTCATTGGCTTTTAGACCTTAAAAGAGGGAAACTTGTTAAATTGTTGTAATTTAGTGGTAAGTATAGACCAAACAATAGATTAAAGTCGCATATAAATCATGTAATTTCATGACTTATACGCATACTTTTTTACAACTTTATTCACACTAACCTTTTTCGAATGCATGCTCTCCGCTGATTTCGCTTGGCCAACCACATATTGCCCGCGCTGTTTGCATACCGGCCATCACAGCAGCCTCAACACAGCCTGCATTAACCCCGGTTTTTATCCAGTCGCCAGTGATGCGCAAATTAACAAACTGACTGCCATCTGTAGCCAGGCGGTATTTACTCGAATCAACCACAGATAAGACATAGCGCTCACTGGGATCGACATTAACGCGCCAATATTGCTGCTCAAGAACAGGTAAAATGCTATGCGGATCACTGTAAAATACCTGCCAATCAAACTTGTTATCAATATAGGCTTCAGGCCAAAGTGCCCGCATATCTGAGCTAAACAAATTATGCATATTCAATTTTACTTCGGCTTTCATTTGCTCAGGGAATTGATGTGCACTGGCAGGTGGGTAGTTTTCGCAGCTAAACGCACTGCAAAAATAGGCAATGTTCACTGGCGCATTTTCACTTGGCCAATCTTCTTTATCGAGTAAGTTACCCATTGCCGCCCAGGTATCAAACGGCTCGACAAAGCCACTTAAAATAGGCCCTTCGTGAGCAGCATTAGTTTGCGTAAAGCCAAGTTGTGGGTCGGTTTTATTCAACCATACTTGGCAAGCTTGAGTCGCCACACTTTGAACTTTTGTTGCTTGTTGAGAAAGCGCGTAATCTACAGCTAAAAGTTCAGAGGCAACGTGTTCAAGAGAGGCAACCGATACACCTAAAATCAGTGTATCAAAATCAATACCATGGCGAAGCGTCACTGTTGGCAAGGGGGTGCTAAAGTGTTCTTGATACACCTCGGGCCAATTGCTCCAAAATGACTCTAAATTAATTTGATATTCTTGCAATAAGTGCGCTTGTTCAGGGCTGATTTGCTCATACAGTGGCTCACTTGGCCAGCATGGCAGCTGTTTTACATCAATGAGCGGGTCATAATCTTGGCCAACTAAACTCACCTGTTGGCAAAGCTCAATTTCACTCACCAGCGGCTCACCTTGGGCAGTTTGCCCAGCAGATAAGTTAGTTAACTGATGGAAAAACTTAAACTTAACACCGCGCTGCTTTAAAAGTTCATAAATTGGTCCGAAAATAACATCGCCCATGCCTGCTTGCATTTTCCACATCACGCCGCCTTTATAGCAAAGACCTATACGTAGCATAGCAAGGGCGGCAACGCCTGCTTCAACATTGGGTTTACTAAAGTCACCTTTAGGGTAAGCGAACACCAAATCATAAAAGCCGCGCACTGGCGCTGAATCGACGCTGTAAGTTTTATTCGCACCATTTTTTTCGAGCCACTGACGAAAATCGTAGCAATTAATGACACCAAAACCGTCGCGATATACTTTGTCTTTAATCAGTCCTGTGAGCATTGCAATCGCAAGATCGGCACAAATATAAAGTCTGCGCAGCTCTGGGTTGTCATCTAGTAGATCAATAACTTGGTCTTTAAACCAACGTTTTAACTTTCTGACGATGTACCAAATCACCAGCCGATCGGCCTGCTTATCTGTATGGGTAGCCTGCTTTTCGGTGAACTGCAGCAAGTGAGTTATCAATGTTCGTGGGTTCGAGGCAATTTCAGTTGCACCTGCTTCAATATCATCAATAAACTGCTTTGCGCCATTTAAATGGGTATCAATGTCTGCTTTGATTTCTTGATACATGTGTTTGAGTAACGATTGATCCCGTGATTTTTTAGTCACTAAAATGGTTTTAGCATCTTGCTGCTGACAAACATGCTCAATGCCTTCGGTCCACTTTTTTAGCCATGCTAATGTCATGGTAACAAAGTCCCACACTGTTATATCTAGGCTTCCATCAGCGGGGTTGCCTTCAACGGTAGGAAAATCTATCGGCCAAGTTTGCCATTCATTATCAATAAACTCTTGTAAGGCAATAAAACTGTGTGGTTTAAATGCCTGCTGCCAAGTAGCTAATGAACAACTTGCAGGTCGATTGAGTGAGTTATACACCCCTTCTAAGGTGCGAAAGCTATTCACATAGGCGCCAAACCAAACATGTAAACCATGCTCTTCGATGCGCTGTCCAAAATGGACGTTTCGGCCACTCGCCCCTTTACCGCCAAGGCGCCAACCCTGTTGATAAACGGTAATTTCGCGCTGGCTTTGCCAATTAGCTTGCTCGGTTAAATACACTGCCGCAGTCATCGCTGCAACACCGCCACCAACAATGGTGATTTTTTCTTTTTCCATGGTTACCCCTGTGCTGGTAACAGTTGTGTTGCGCCAAGCTGGTCAAAATCCATATTGACGTAAAAAGGTAAATGAACTGCTTGTTTGCCAAGTGCGATGCCAAACATGTCATTCAAAGGAAAGCTCGCAAGAGCTTTTACATCCAAACTAAAATCATTGTGTAAAAGTTTTAATTGGTGAATTTTTTTGATTAACGATGGTGAGTGAACCACGCTTTGATAAACGGCTTTATCTCCTTGGCCATCGGGAAATTGTTTAAACAAAATCTGATCCATCTGCGGATGAATAAACCCGTCTAACAGTTGTTTAAGAAGCGATAAATCAATGCCTTTAATTTGCGCATCAAACAAATCGGTAACGTGTTTAGAAAAATGCGATAAGTTATCGAGTAGGTTTTCCTTGGTACTTGCCTGTGTTTGCTCAATGGTTAATAGCTCATGCATTGCTAATTTAGAGTCTGGGTTAAACACATCAAAACATTCTAAAGAAATACTAAAGGCGCCCGCATCACTCACAGTCGCAGGCATTTGATATTCACAGAGGTATTTATTGTAGCCCCAGGCTTCTCGGCCATTAATCAAAGCATAAATGTTATTGACGCTAATAAATGCCGGATACCAATATAAATGGCTAATATCACCATCTTGCATTTTTGCTACCGGCAGCCAAATAATAATATCGGTTTCTTGCATCCAGCCATGCTCTGAAAACGGTGGCGTTAATGAAGAAATTTTTTCGATATCAGTGAAGGTAAGTAAACAAGTACTCCCTAACACATTAAACGAGGTTGATTCGGTTGCTAGTAGATTTAAAGTTGCATCAACATAGTACTGCATTTTTTGCTCGCAGCCAGACACAAAAAAACCATACATTTGCGCGTTGATCATTCGACAAGGTGGTTTAGCAACCGGGTTAGATAAGAAGTGGCTGTAATTTGTTTGGTCCGTCATAGTCATTACTTATATTGTTGTTTAGTAATGACTATAGACCAGTTTTTTAATCGTTGGGGACAAGTTCTGAGTTACAACACTCTTTTAATAGCTGTTCGGTAAATTGCTGATAACCGAGCTGATTAAAATTCTCAGATAGCGGGTTCATAAACCCATGACCATAGTCGGCTATTTCACAGCTCACCTTGGCTTTACTTTTTAATGAAGCAATCACTGGCTTAATATCAAAATGCTCTTCACTGTGAGGAAAAATAAATCGACAAGGAACGTTAGCCTCAAGCTCTAGGTGATGTCTAACTTGTGATGGATAAAACGCAATAATTTTTTTAATAAATGAATTTTTTAACTCTGCTTGAGCTCGCCAAACGGCAGCTGCGCCTGCACTAAATGCAATAATCGTGGTTGGCTGACGAATAGTAGCCATTTTTAAATGTACTAGCTCAAAATAACTGTCATGGCCGCATTGAGTCATAAAATGTTGATATTGAAACTGCTCATTTATGGGGAGCTGAATTTCCCCCATGTAAGGGTCACAAAGACTCACTTTACCACGAAGCTGCTGAGCAAGCAGCGATAAATGCGCTGTTTTACCGAATATATCTGATACCAAAAGGTAATTCATAAGCATACTTCTTATTGTTATTTTGTGCCTAATCACAATACGCCTGTTTCTGTTAAACATCCAGAGATTATTTTTGATGTTTAAAAAATAAACCTTGCGCTTAATTGATTCTTACAGTACTCTGATTGTCTGGTTTTTAGAAACCACGCGGTTAACCCCTTACCTTGATCCAGTAATTCCCGCATATTCGTATAAATACTTGCAGCTTGTTCACTAAATGACATTTTGATGAATTTTCAAATCATCACCAAACTGTCACAAACTTAGTCGACACTGTTAGCAAGACAACAAATGTCGGTCTGTATTTTTTAAATGCCTATTAAAGCTCTACAGACACAGACAAAAGAAAAAGTGAGTTTTATTATGTCATATAAATACAACGGATCTTTGATCCAGATCGCACATCCAGTGCAATCAATCTCGGTAAATAAACAGCGTGTAATTTTTAGTGACACGCAGGGCTTAAAAAATGCCATCTTCCAAAAGGCTAGTGATGCACGCCAATTTGTGAAGTGGTTAAAAGCCAACTAAACCCTACCGATAAACGCCAGCCAACAAGCTGGCGTTTTAGTTTTCACCACCAGCCACATAAGCCTATATTCCTGCTACACTTATATTTTAGTTCCTAAATAGGTAGTAACTATGCGTAGTGTGTGGTCTATTTTACTATTACTTTTTTGCTTGCCAGCTTATGCAAATAAGCAACCTAAAGCCATTGAGTGGATCATGGTTGATTTTGCCCCCTACTACATCATGCATGATAAATATGAAGGCACAGGTCGTGATGAAAGTGTGATCAAATTATTAGAAAAAGCACTGCCTGAGGTTTCATTTAAACGCACTTTATTGCCAGCCAGTCGTGCTGTGCATGAACTATCAAACCCACAAAATAATTACTGTATGCTGTCGTTATATCAAAGCGAGCACCGCAAGCAGCATATTCAGTTTACTGAACATTCATCAACTGTTGGTTTGTCGCCGTCTATTGCAATACGTAAAGAGTTAGCAACAAAACTTAAGCTAGACTCAACAAAACCTGTGTCACTTAAATCATTACTAGCCGAAAACCTTGCTTTAGGGGTCTCTATGAGCCGCTCTTTTGGAGCAAATATCGACAAAGTTATTAACGAAAGTCATGACGCTAATATTATCTCACGCCCCGGCAGAGACACCCTCGCAAGCCTAACTTATATGCTACAAAAAAAGCGTATTGATATATTACTTGGCTACCCTAGCGAACATTATTACTTGGCTCATTCCATGGGCTTTGAAGATGACTTAACTCAACTATCACTTACTGAAGCTCCGGCGTTAAGCATTGGCTATATAGGCTGCACTATAAACAAGCAAGGTGAAGTAACGGTAAAATTATTAGATGAAGCTCTTGAGAAAATCGCTCATACAGATGCTTTTCATGATGTTTTAGTTCGCTGGCTACCCGATAATTTGCAGCCCATTTTAGAAAAGAGATTAAAAGATAGAAACGAAAGTGCCGCTCATTAAGCGGCACTTTTAATTTTACCAACCCACAGTTATGCGAATTGGCGGTCGTATTAACGGTGCTTACTTACGTACACCTTCAATGAATAAACCAATATCAACATGGGTTGAAGCCGGACCAAGGTTGTAGTCAATACCATAGTCAGTCAATTTAAGACTTGTTTCGCCTTCAAAACCAACACGGTAACCACCCCACGGATCTTTACCTTCACCTATTTTGTCAATTTCAAAAGTAATGGTTTTGGTTACACCATTTAAGGTAAATTCACCTGTAACATCTGCTTCGTCACCGTCTTCATCAAACTTGATTGAGGTACTTTTAAATGTTGCAGTTGGGTATTTATCAACATTTAAGAAGTCTTTACCGCGTAAGTGCTTGTCACGCTCAGCATGGTTTGAGTCGATGCTTTTAGTATCAATCGTTACATTGATTTTAGATGCATTAGGCGCTTTATCGTCATAGCTAAAATCACCCGAGAAAGTATTAAAACGACCATGTAACCAGCTGTAACCTAAGTGCTTAATTTTAAAAGTTACAAATGCGTGTGCACCGTCTGTATCAATAACGTAGTCAGCTGCATTTGCGTTTGCTGTTGAGAAAAGTGCAGCACTGAGTGCTGTGCCTAATAGTAATTTTTTCATGTTAATCATCCTTCAATGGTTTGATCATTCTAATTAAGGTTTTATCTTTATCGATAAAATGATGTTTTAGTGCCCCTAAAGCATGCAAAACAACCACAGCTATTAGCCCATACGCGGCATAAAAGTGAATTTTACCTGCAATATCTTCTTGGTTTGCGACCGACTCGGGTAATGCCGGTACAGCAAATAAATTAAATACTTCAATTGCACGGCCATCAGCCGTAGAGATTAAATAGCCAGATGTCACAATGACAATTAAAGCTAAATAAATTAGTTTATGGACTGAGTGTGCAACTCGATTCATTGCTTTTGAACTACCTGCAACAGGCTCAGGTTGGGTGCCTAATAAGCGCCAACCAAAACGAAACAACAATAATGCAGCTAAGGTAATACCCACGCTTTTATGTAAGTCCAATGAGCCTTTATACCAAGCGTCGTAATAGGTTAGCTCAACCATATAAACGCCTAAGCCAAACAAACCAAACACCCCAAGTGCCATTAACCAGTGTACTAAGATGGCCACCCAGCCATAACTTGACTTTGAATTCTTTAACATACTCATTTCCCATGAGAATCGTGAAACTAGATACATCTTAAATGACGGCTTATATAATGAAAATAGCGTAAAACGAACAGCTTCTGTGCATATATGCACACCAAGGGAAAGGGTAAAGTTGTAAGGGGAAAGGAAAAAGACAAAAGGTGTTAGGTGCTAGCAGTTTATGGAGAGTTTATTACCGCAACATTAAAATTGTATCTTCAGTAAAAAACGAATGTAGTTCCGCTAAGCTTGGCTGGTGGCTGAATTTGGCCGATTAGATACTTTTCTGCGAATTAAATTTGCTACTGGCTTTTCAAAAAATTGATATGAAATTGCTGCTGCAATGACACTCAGCAGCAGAGATAGCAAGAGTTTTAGCTCAATTGACACGTCTAATTGGTTCACCTTTGCGATAATTGGCATATGAAGCAAGTAAAGCGAGTACGATATCTTCCCGATAAAATCACCAAATCGATTAGCGAGCAATACATTATTGTCTGGCACGAGGAAAACAACACAAAAGAAAACAGAGCTCATTACAAGCAGAACTTCATAACTCAACCACATTCTTACCTTATCAGCAGAATTTATGGGAGAAAATGCAGGGTACAGCAAAGGAATAAAACCAAGCGTTAATACAAACCAATGTTTTCGCAAGTAATATGGAATAGTTAATGAACGATAGTTCATACCCAACATAACCCCGACAAAAAAGAAGGGTAATGTCCTAAATACACTAAACAGATTGTATGGAACACCATTAATATCACCATAAATACGTGGATAATTTGTAAAGAACAACAATAGCATTACAGCTAAAATTGAAAGATAAATATACCCTGATCTATTTTTCGACATTGCCCAAAAAAGTGTAAATATAAAATAAAAGTGTATTTCTGGCGGTATTGACCACAGAACACTTTCGCCATAAATAAACAGTAAATGGGCTATTAAGGTCTCGGTATCAGGAATGTTATAAAGAACAGAGCTACCATTATTCGATAACAATTAAGAGGCAAGAACAACCACTAAATACAGAGGAATAACTCTAGCAAAGCGAGCAGAAAAATAGCGGACAATATTATCTTTGTTAAAGCCTTTTTCTATATATAGATAAGACATCAAAAAGCCACTAAGAAGAAAGAAAAGCATCACCCCATATGCCCCTGAGCCCCCTCCTAACACACCACCAAGCCAATTAGTTATATCGCTAAAATGAGTGAAAAAGACAATGAGCGCAGCTAAAGCTCGCAGTGAGTTCAGTTTTCTAATTTCCAAAATACGTCCTTGGATGAATTTGAGCGCTTATTTTAACAAGCTCTTACTAGCGTTTAATCGAGCTTTGAACATCTCGTGAAATTGAATAGCTATAGAATTTAACTCAGCCGATTTCAAAAGAAGTAACACCAAAAATACGATTTAATGGTAAACTCGGAGATTCGTTGGTATACATTCTGGCAGTTTCAAATGACACCTGCATATTGTACTTCTGTGCTAAAGCGACAGCAGCTTGATTGATTTCTGGCGTATCAAGGAAAATAGCGTCAGATGCACTCACTTTAGATTTTAAAGCAAGGAACAAAGGTTCGGCCAATTCTGGTGAGTCGGCAAATAAAGGGCCAATTTTAAAGCCATTCTGACATTTGCGAATTACCCCGTATCCTGCCAATTTCCCATTGCTCATTACGCCCAACGCGTCGCACTGGGGTTGGTTTAACCATGCTTTAGTAAAGTTTGCTCTATTAGCAGGGAAAAAAGCCTGTTCGTATGCGTCAATAATTTCGAATGGCACGGCATTAAGAGCAACAATATCTGAATTTTGTGGTGAACTACCACCACCTACTCCTGCAAAACGAATATTACGATAGGCCAGATTAAAACCAGACCTTTTGTAGTTCTCTTGCTGTTCCACCACACCATCAAGGCCAATATTCAACCCTTCAAGACGCTTTAATGCGGCATTCCAGATTTGCATTCCGTAACCTTTACCACGGTAATCAGGTTTAACAATATAAAAGCCGATAAAGCCAAATGCATTATGGTAATTAATGGCAGAAATTGTAGTAATAGGTTCATCGTCTAGAAAACCAACCAGAAACCCTTCAGGATCAGCTGCAAAGTAACACTCTGCATCATTAAGGCCTGGATTCCAACCTTCTGCTGCAGCCCAATCAATCATGAGTTCGACTTCCTTCTTGGTCATGGTTTTGATTGTAAAGTGTTTACTATGCATCTGCTTTCCTTATATTTTCAGTTTATACCAATTCGCTTAATTAAGTGATCTATTTTGAGGCAATAAAACCTCGTTAATAGCAAGGCAAAAATTTCGTTATTTAGTTGTTCTAAATCAGAAATTTTTAACGCAGATAGCGACAGGTTTAATCCCTCAAAATGATTAAGTATTATTGCGGATTGGTATTACTATGACAGCTAACTTAAGACTTACCGCTTAAAACTTAAAGCTATTAACCTCCAGCTATTCGCTTTCTTCCACCAAACCAACATAAATCTGACTATTGGCATCAACTTGAAAGCAGCTGATCAGGTTTTCTTTCACCAGCTCTAACATGGCGATAAAGCTAACGACAACACCACTTCTGCCCTCTTCTACCGTAAAAAGAGTACTAAAAGGCAACTGTGATTGAGCTTCTGAGAGTTTATCTAAGATTAAGCTCATGCGTTCACGGGTCGATAAGGCTTCTGCGGTAATATGATGGTGTTCAAATGTTTTGGCTCGGGCCATAACGTCGCTTAGCGCAACTAACAGGTCTTTCATGTCAACGTCAGGTAACAGTACCTCACGTTCACTGAATTCTGGCACAAGTGCTTCAGCAACAAAGATATCGCGGCCTTCGCGAGGGATCTCATCAAGATTTTCTGCGGCTTTTTTAAATTGTTCGTATTCTTGTAAACGTCTTACAAGCTCAGCTCGAGGGTCTTCTTCCTCTTCAAGCTCTTCATGTTTTGGTAGTAATAATCGTGATTTAATTTGTGCTAATAACGCCGCCATCACAAGGTATTCACCAGCCAGTTCAAGCTGAAACTCGCTCATCATTTCAACATAACTAACGTATTGCTCTGTAATACTAAAAATAGAGAGCTCTAATACATCGAGTTTATGTTTTTTGATTAAATACAAAAGTAAATCGAGAGGACCTTCAAAGGTTTCTAAAATGATCTCTAACGCATCGGGTGGAATGTATAAGTCTTCAGGTTTATCAACCACCGCTTTGCCATGCAAAAAAGCCAGTGGCAGCTTTTGCTGTACTGGCTCTTGTAAATTATCTGGCGCGTCAAGCTCTGGGCTAGTCAATGAAGTCTCTACTCAAATGGTTTAGTATCACCACAACCCACACGTAAGATTTCGATATCATCATCCGACAAGTCAATTACTGTGGTTGCCTGTTCAGGAAGATAACCACCATGAATAATTAAATCAACTTGCTTTTCAATGCGATCGCGAATTTCATCAGGATCAGCCTCGGTATATTGCTCACCCGGTAAAATTAAAGAGCACGACATTAACGGCTCACCTAATTCAGCCAATAAAGCACAGGTGATTGGGTGTTCGATAACACGAATACCAATGGTTTTTTTCTTTTCGTTTAATAAACGCTTTGGTACTTCTTTAGTGCCTTTAAAGATGAAAGTATAAGGCCCAGGGGTGTTATTTTTAATTAATCTGAATAACTGATTATCAACACGAGCATAGGTAGATAGCTCTGATAAGTCACGACAGACCAAAGTAAAGTTATGGTGTTTTTCAATACCACGAATACGTTCGATGCGCTCTTTTGCTTGCTTATTACCAATGTTACAGCCAAGTGCATAACCCGAATCGGTTGGGTATACGATAACACCGCCCTGCTTGATAATATCAACCGCTTGGCTGATTAAGCGTGGTTGCGGATTATCTGGATGAATATGAAAAAACTGACTCATTACACGCTCCTATTGCCCTTCCCATGCTTGCCAAACCCCTTGGCAATCTTTTGGTAAGTATAAATTTTTACCTAACTCCAACCAACTGGTCGGAAAATGAAAATCTGACCCTTGTGACGCAAGTAAGCCATATTCACGACTCAGTTCACCTAAAAACTGGCGCTCACTGGGTGCTTGCTGTGGTTGTGCAACTTCCATCGCATCGCCACCTGCGTCTTTAAATTCAATAATTAACTTACGTAGCCATTTGTTAGACATTTGATAACGCCCAGGATGAGCAAGAACGGCAACCCCACCGGCTTGGTGAATGGCAGCAATTGCGGTTTGCATATCACACCAACTACTTGGTACATAGCCTGTTTTTCCTCGCCCTAAGTACTTTTTAAATACCCCAGGAAAGTTTTTAGCAACACCACGCTCAATCAGCGCTCGGGCAAAATGCGCTCGTGTGATCTGTGCGTTTTCAGCAAATGTTTTTGCTTGGTCGTAAATGCCTTCAAAACCATTTTTAGCAAGGCGACGACCGATCTCTAAAGCGCGCTCTTCACGCTTGGCTTGTTGCACCTGTAACAATGACAACAGTGCGTCATTTTCATCATCAACATTTAAACCAACAATATGAATTTCAAAGCTTTCCCATTTTGTTGATACTTCAACGCCAGCAATTAATTTAAGCGGTAAATTATCATCTGCAATGACTTGGCGAGCTGGTTTTATCGCATTTAATGTGTCGTGATCGGTAATTGCGAACACATCTATGTTTTTCTCAACCGCGCGGTGTAACAATTGCTCGACTGATAGCTGACCATCTGAGTATGTGGTGTGGCTATGTAAATCGTATTTTATCAAAGGGAAAGACTGCTTTACGTAAGTTCTTGAATCAATGATGTGAGTATAACAAAAATTTAGTGCCAAGGCGTGATTATCTTTTTAGGTTAGACATATATACCCTCATAAATGGGCAATTGCGATGGGTAAATGCCGAACTCGTACTAATATGTAAATTAATGCTTGACAGTATCGGCTCAGGTACGCTTTACTGTATGCACTTTCAGACACGTTAAATAAGCAATAACAATGAACAAAACAATTCAAATCACAATTTGGTGGTGGCACTCGTAACTAGCGGGTGACGAATTGTCGTGTCTAACGATTTCAAAACCCGCTCATGTAGCGGGTTTTTTTATATCTAAATTTTAAGGTTTTATTATGAATTACATAGCAACTCTTACACATCATTGGTGGTGGCGCCTGGCTTAGCGGGACGGTAAGGGTCTATCTAATTTATAGGCATTTTTATACGAACCCCGCCAAGCATAGCTTCGCGGGGTTTTGTTTTTTAAAGAGTTTTTGGGAATGAGGGAGAATGAGGTTTGATTTTTAGTCATATAACAACGACACCGGGTGAAGTAACCAGTATCACTCAAGTGCGCGACTACATCAGTAGCCCACTTGCGTTATACAGTTTACTCGATAAGCCTAATTCACTGCTGTTAGAGTCTGCTGAAATTGATTCTAAAGACAGTGTAAAAAGTCTAATTTTGGTTGACTCAGCGCTACGTATTGTTTGCCAAGGCAAACAGGTCATACTCACTGCACAGTCAAATAACGGCAAACAATTACTGCCTTATTTACAAACTCATGTGCAAAACTGCTCTGCTGAGCTTGTAGAAGACACATTAACGTTAACCTACAACGAAGTCGCAAGCGACATTGATGAAGCCAGTAAATTAGTAGCAGATAACGCATTTAGCGCGCTACGTAGCTGTATTAATAGTATTAAAAGCACCACAGATAACCCATTTTCTGTGTTCTTAGGCGGTGTATTTGCCTACGATATGGTTGCTAATTTCGAAACTCTTTCTGATGTGCCTGACGGCGAAAACAGCTGCCCAGATTATGTTTTCTACCTAGCCGAAACGTTAGTTGTCATCGACCATCAAGCAAAAACAACCGAGCTAATTGGCAATGTATTTAACGGCCCTGAAGTTCATGCTAATTGCTTTGAGGTTGGTCAACAATTAGAGCGTTTAAATGCCGTATGTGACAACGCACAAAGCTACCAGGGGCAAAAGCAAACCGGCTCAAACCCAATTTCTGTTGATGTTAGCGACGAGCAATACTGCGAACATGTCATCAAGTTAAAAAACAACATCGTTGATGGCGATATTTTCCAAGTTGTTCCATCACGTACTTTTTCTCTCGCCTGCCCTGACTCACTTCATGCTTACAGCCAACTAAAACAACAAAACCCAAGCCCATATATGTTTTACATGCGTGATGAAGAATTTGTGTTATTCGGCGCATCACCCGAGTCAGCCCTCAAATATTGCGCAGAGAGTAAACAAGTTGAGGTATACCCAATTGCTGGTACTCGCCCTCGTGGCAAGTTTGCTAACGGGCAAATTAATCCAGACCTAGACAGCCGCATTGAGCTTGAACTTCGCAACGACCAAAAAGAACGTGCCGAGCACCTTATGTTAGTTGATTTAGCACGAAATGATGTAGCCCGTATTAGCGTACCAGGCACACGTCACGCTAAAGAGTTATTAAAAGTAGACCGCTACTCACAAGTGATGCATTTAGTTTCACGCGTGGTGGGTACTTTAAAACCTGAACTCGATGCGCTGCATGCTTACCAAGCTTGTATGAACATGGGCACCTTAGTGGGTGCACCTAAAGTACGCGCTGCTGAGTTAGTTCGTCAAACCGAACAAAAACGCCGCGGCAGCTATGGAGGTGCAGTGGGTTATTTAACGGGCGATGGCGCCATGGATAGCTGTATTGTTATTCGCTCTGCGTTTGTTAAAAACGGCACGGCCTACGTACAAGCAGGTGCAGGTGTAGTGTTTGATTCAGACCCACAATCAGAAGCCAATGAAACCCGCGCTAAAGCACAAGCTGTGATCACTGCGATTCAATCGACTTACGAGGCACAATAATGACGACAACATCAGCCTATAAAATCTACTTTTTAGATAACTTTGATTCATTTAGTTATAACTTAGTCGATGAACTTTCTATGTTAGGGTGCCAGTTAGTGGTATACCGTAATAACATCAGTGCACAAAGCATCTTTGACAAAATGTGCCAAGAAACCGTACCTGTGTTATTAGTACTTTCACCCGGCCCTGGCGCACCATCTGATGCGGGTTGTTTAATGGAACTCATTGAGCTGTGTAAAGGCCGCTTCCCTATGCTGGGCATCTGTTTAGGGCAGCAAGCACTAACACAGAGCTACGGTGGGATTATTGGTCATGCAGGTGAAACAGTGCATGGCAAGTCATCAATTATTGAGTTGGCTGAGCACCCTGTATTTGCAGGTATGGGCGATAAAATGCCGGTTGCTCGTTATCATTCATTAATGGCAACCAAAGTCCCTGATGACGTTGAAGTAATTGCTTGTTATGAAAATATTCCAATGGCAATTTACCATCAACAAGATAATGCCCTTGGCTATCAGTTTCATCCTGAGTCAATTTTAACGCCAAATGGCGCATTGCTATTACAGCAAAGTATTGAATTTTTAACCGCACGCGTGCAGTAGAGGAATAACATGGAAGCAACGACTCAAACCCAGTTAAACCAATTATTAGCAAAGCAAGATTTATCATTTTCGCAAGCAACTGAATTGTTTGACGCCATCATGAATGGCAAGCTTAATGATATTGAATTAACTGCAGCACTTATCGCCCTAAAACTAAAAGGCGAAACAAGTGATGAAATCGCCGGTGCTGCGGCATCAATGCGCGCCAATGCAGTGCCATTTCAAACCAGCAAAACCTTGCTTGCCGATAGCTGTGGTACCGGTGGCGATGGATCAAACACAATTAATATTAGTACCACGGCTGCTATTGTTGCCGCCGCTGCGGGCATCAACATGGTCAAACATGGTAATCGCAGTGTGTCGAGTAATTCGGGCTCTGCGGATTTACTAAAAGCCTTGGGTATCAATATTGATATGAGCCCTGAGCAAGCTGCCCGTTGTTTAGAAAATACGGGCTTTACATTTTTATTTGCACCGCATTATCACAGTGGTGTACGCCATGCGATGGGCGTGCGTACGGCCCTTAAAAGCCGCACAATTTTTAATATTTTAGGGCCACTGGCCAATCCTTCTGCCCCTGAGGTGCAATTACTTGGTGTTTATGACCCTTCGCTGTGTTTACCAATGGCCGAAACCTTAAAAACCCTTGGCACAAAACGCGCTATGGTGGTTCATGGTGCAGGCACTGACGAAATTGCCTTACACGGGACAACCAAAGTGGTTGAACTTAATAACGGTGAACTGAGCGAATACACGCTAACAGCGAGCGATTTTGGTCTTGCAAACTATTCACTTGAACAACTAGCAGGCCAAGGCCCAGAATATAACGCAAAAGCAAGCTTAGCGATTTTACAAGGTCAAGGTGAAATGGCGCATAACGCAGCCATTATAGCCAACGTTGCCGCTCTTCTTTATTTAACTGATAAAGCAAGTGATTTAAAAGTAGCCGCAGATCAAGTAAGCGAATTATTAGCATCAGGCAAAGCGATGGACACATTGAACGCAATTATTGAGGTAAGTCATGGCTAACGTGTTAGACAAAATTGTTGCCGACAAACGTATTGAATTAGAACAAAGAAAAGCACAGCGCCCGCTTGAGTCATTCATTAGCGAGGTTGTGCCAACCAAGCGAGACTTTGAAGGCGCATTAGCAGCAACCGGCACGCAGTTTATTTTAGAATGTAAAAAGGCCTCACCGTCAAAAGGGCTTATTCGTGAACCATTCAATTTAGAGGAAATTACATCGGTTTATAAAAAGTACGCAACCTGTATGAGCGTACTAACGGATGAAAAATATTTCCAAGGCAGCTATCAGTACCTTGAGTATGTGCGCAGCCAAGTTGAACAGCCGCTTATTTGTAAAGACTTCTTTATTGATGAGTACCAAGTTTATTTAGCACGCTTATCTGGTGGTGATGCCATTTTATTAATGCTCTCAGTCCTTGATGACGAGCAATATTTAGCGCTTCATAAGGTGGCTGATTCTTTAAATATGTCGGTACTCACTGAAGTTAGTAATGAGCAAGAAGTCAGTCGTGCTCTTGCACTGAATGCCAGCCTTATCGGTATTAATAACCGCGACCTTCGTGATTTAAGTACTGACCTTGCAACAACAGAGCGTTTACGTCAGCTTATCCCAAATGACAAAGTAGTGATCTCAGAGTCGGGCATTTATACCCATAAAGATGTAAAACGCCTTGCGCCATTGTGTGATGGCTTTTTAATTGGCAGCTCACTGATGGCTGAGCGCGACTTAGAAGCCGCGTGTCGTAAAGTGATTTTAGGTGAGAACAAAGTGTGCGGTTTAACCCGTTCACAAGATGCGATGGCAGCCTACGCCAGTGGAGCTGTGTATGGTGGCTTAATTTTTTATCCTAAGTCACCGCGCTATGTCGATATAGACTGTGCCAAGCAAGTTACGCAAAGTGCCCCACTCGCGTATGTGGGTGTGTTTGTCAATGCACCGCTTGAACAAGTGGTCGATTATGCACAAAGCTTAAAATTAGCTGCAGTGCAATTACATGGCGATGAGAATAGCGAATATATTCAAAGTCTCAGAAAGCAATTACCGCTTGGCTGTGAAATTTGGAAAGCCCAAGCCGTTAAAGGTGAATTACCTAAACCGCTTGAAGGGGTTGATCGCCATTTATACGATACTTACAGCAAAAGCCAAAAAGGCGGCACAGGCGAAGCATTTGATTGGTCAGTGCTAGAGACGGCAACCGTGCCGTTTATGTTAGCCGGGGGTTTAAACCCAGAAAATATCCATGCAGCGCTTTATCGCGGTGCTAACGGCCTTGACCTAAATTCTGGCGTTGAAGCGTCAGCGGGTAAAAAGTGCCAAACAAAATTACAAAATGCGTTTTCGCATATCAGAAATTATTGAGGTTAGAATGCAAAATCCAGCTTATTTCGGTGAATTCGGTGGTATGTTTGTACCACAGCTGCTTGTGCCAGCACTCAAGCAACTAGAAGCAGAGTTTAATAAATCACAAAACGATCCAGCTTTTCAGGCTGAGTTTGAAAAACTATTAAATGAATACGCAGGTCGCCCTACACCATTAACACTGACACGTAACTTAGTTAAAAACCCTAAGGTAAAACTGTATTTAAAGCGTGAAGATTTACTCCATGGTGGTGCGCACAAAACCAACCAAGTACTTGGTCAAGCACTCCTTACCAAACGTATGGGTAAAAAAGAAGTCATTGCAGAAACAGGTGCCGGCCAACACGGTGTTGCAACGGCCCTTGCCTGTGCCCTACTTGGCTTAAAATGCCGTATTTACATGGGTGCAAAAGACGTAGAACGTCAACAACCAAATGTATTTCGTATGAAACTAATGGGCGCAGAGGTTATTCCTGTCACAGCGGGCTCTGGCACCTTAAAAGATGCCGTAAATGAAGCCCTGCGTGACTGGTCAGCAAATTACAAAGATGCTCACTACTTACTAGGCACTGCAGCAGGCCCTCACCCATTCCCAACCATGGTACGTGAGTTCCAAAAAATGATTGGTGAAGAAGCAAAACAACAAGTATTGAAAGCAGAAGGTCGCTTACCGGATGCGGTGCTGGCTTGTGTAGGTGGGGGTTCTAACGCCATTGGTATGTTTACAGACTTTATTGATGAGCCAAGCGTTAAACTAATTGGTGTAGAGCCTGCTGGTAAAGGCTTAGATACCCACCAGCATGGTGCAACCTTATGTAAAGGCACCAAAGGCATTTTACACGGTACCTATACCTACATTATGCAAGATGATGATGGTCAAATTGAAGAGTCTTACTCTGTATCAGCAGGTCTTGATTACCCTGCTGTTGGCCCACAACATGCTCACTTGCATGAAACTGGCCGTGCTGAGTACGTTGGAATTAGCGATACTGAAGCGCTTGAAGCATTCCAACTACTGGCTAAGAACGAAGGGATCATTCCAGCACTTGAATCAAGCCATGCCCTAGCATATGCCCTTAAATATGCCGAGCAACAAACCGAAGACACTATTTTAGTGGTTAACCTAAGCGGCCGAGGCGATAAAGATTTGGCTCACGTACACAGTGTTTTATCAGAAGGAGGCGCACTATGAGCCAGACTAACCGTTACGGACAACTGTTCGCCACATTAAATGAAACCAACCAAGGTGCTTTTGTACCCTTTGTTACGATTGGCGATCCTAATAAAGCACTGAGCGTAGAAATCATCAAAAGCTTAATTGATGGCGGCGCCGATGCCCTTGAGCTAGGTATTCCATTTTCTGATCCGATTGCAGATGGCCCGGTGATCCAAGCGGCCAACATTCGTGCACTTGATGAAAACATCAATACCCAAGATTGCTTTGATATCATCAAACAAGTGCGCCAGTATAATGCTGATATCCCAATTGGCCTGTTATTGTATTCAAACTTAGTGTTTAAACGTGGCATTGAGAAGTTTTATCAAGATGCTAAAGAGGCCGGTGTCGATTCAATTTTAGTGGCTGACGTGCCGCTACATGAATCAAAGCTATTTCGCCAAACAGCAATGAAAAATGGCATCGACCCAATTTTTATTGCTACACCGAATGCTGATGATGACACTTTACGAGAGTGTGCGTCATATGGTCGTGGTTACACATACCTTCTTTCACGCGCAGGTGTAACAGGCACAGAAACCAAGGCACAAATGCCAGCAGATTCATTAGTTAAAAAACTAAAAGATTACCATGCTGCACCGACATTACTTGGTTTTGGTGTATCAACACCAGAAGATGTTAAATCAGCTCTTGAGTCAGGAGCTGCTGGTGCGATTTCAGGCTCTGCGGTTGTTAAAATCATCGAGGCAAATCTTGATGATCAAGCAGCAATGCTAACTGGTTTAAAAGAGTTTGTAGCTAGTATGAAAGCAGCTACAAAGTAAGTTTGTTTTATTACTTAAAAAAGGGCCATAAAGGCCCTTTTTTGTACTTAACATTTTATGATTAATGATGGCGGTGCACACCCTCTTTAATCTCTTCTATGAATTTTCGATTAAAGGCCTCTAAGTCGGCTGGGCTTCGGCTTGTGACTATACCCTCATCAACACATACTTCTTGATCAACCCAATTAGCTCCTGCATTGATCAAATCTGTTTTGATACTTGGGTATGAGGTTACTCTGCGCTCCCGTAGTTTGTTAATTTCGGCTAATAACCATGGACCGTGGCAAATCGCGGCGATAGGTTTGTTTTTACCAGCACTGAAAAAACCATCAACAAAGGCTTTTGCTTCGCTATCTTGACGTAACGTATCTGGGTTGAATAAGCCACCAGGCAGAAGTAACGCGTCATACTCTGCAGAGTCTGCTTCGCTGACTACACGGTCAACACTAACTCGCTCACCCCATTGGTTTTCATCCCATGCGGTGATATCGCCACGCTCAAGTGACACAACTTCGACAAGTGCACCAGCTTCTAATAATGCGCTTCGTGGTGACAATAGCTCGCTTTGCTCAAAACCATTGGTTGCAAGAATGGCAATCTTTTTACCATTCAGTTGGCTGTTTAAATTTGACATGTTATCTCCTTATTTAGGTAAACCTAAATGATTAACAGCAGACAACATGCCAAACTTAATATATTGAAAATATTGAATAAATTTTCAGGTGTTCTATTTATGCTCTGTAAATACTACACCCACTTTGCAAATCCTGCTTATAAACCGTCTTTGAGTGCTTTAGCAGGTTTAAAAACTGGCTTGTTAGCGCCTTCTATTTCAATTTCTTCACCGGTTTGTGGGTTGCGTCCTTTGCGTGCTGGGTAATAACTTAGAGCAAACGTACCAAAGCCATTAATTTGCACTTGGTCACCCTCAGAAAGAGACTTTTCGATAGCATTTAACATGCTGGTTAAGGCAGCTTGAGTGTCTTTTTTTGTTAATTCACTGTGGGCAGCCATTTGCGATACTAACGCGGCTTTATTCATAAAAAGTGCTCCAAAATACGCCGCTTAATCATCTGAGGTTAAGCGGAAAAAGATAAGGTAAAACAACCTAAACGCAGGTTTAGGCCAGATTGGCTCGGGAGGCTAAGCTTTCAGGGCTGTTAAGTCAACCTTGTATCTTGCGTGATAACTTGATACAACCCAGTATCTTTTTAAATTAGAGCATTTATAAATTTATGCATGCGATTATTGAATACATCCCGCTGATTTTATTTTTTGCGGTTTTCAAGTTAGTTGATATTTATTGGGCAACAGCCTTGCTGATGCTAACCACCTTAATTCAAGTTGCTTACTGTTATTTTAAAGATGGTAAAGTGCCGACCCGTCACTGGGTGTTTTTTGCCATAGCGGTGGTGTTGGGTACCCTCACCTTAGTGTTCCACGATGAGCAGTTTGTTAAATGGAAAGCCACCATTGTGTATGCCATTTTCAGTGTTACTTTATTAGTAAGCCGCTATGTACTTGGCAAAAACCTAGTGAAAAAAGCACTTAGCTCGATTTTAGAAAATGCCTCTGAGAGTAAACAAGAAATCAACGTACCTGAAGCGCTCTGGAATAAGCTTAACCTATTTTGGGTTGCGGTGACTGCAGGTATCTCGGCGCTGAATATCTACATTGCCTATAACTTCTCGCTCGATTTTTGGGTTAACTTTAAAGTGTTTGGCTTAATGGGCATTACCTTTGTTTGCGTGTTAGCAACTATCATCACCCTATTCAAATACTTACCTGAAGATGACGAAGAGAAAGATCCAAAGCAATCTTAATGTCATAAATCTGTCGTCTTAGCTTGTTAGCGTAAACAAAAAACACGCTGAGACGACATTGAACGCTAACCAATACCGCTGGCTTGAATTTACCCTCATATTTGTTTCTCTGCCGCTATTAGGCTTCTTTCTTCGTGCCTACCTCGCTAACTGGCTAATTCCTGCCCTTATTATTTTAATGGCCGTGTGCGGCATGTTGCTTCTGTCTGATCCCCATTTTAAACGCTTTCGTTTAACAAGCCTTGGGCAATTTAGTACGGTAAAACGTCGCTTATTTAGTTTCTTCTTTTTAGGGGCGCTATTCTCTGGAATGTTTTACGGTATTATGAATCAAGAAAACTGGTTTTCACTGCCACGAAACTCATTTAACGACTGGCTAATGTTGTTATTGCTCTACCCCATTTTATCGGTGATGCCGCAAGAGCTTATTTTTAGAACCTATTTTTTCCATCGTTATAAACGCATTATGCCAAGTAAAACAGTGCGTATTATTGTCAGCGCATCAGTGTTTGCGTTGGCGCATATTGTCTATGCGAATGTATTGGCCGTACTGTTGGCATTTTTAGGAGGGCTGTTGTTTTCTTATACGTACGCGCAAAGCCGCTCAACCTTCGTGTGTGTGATTGAACACAGTTTATGGGGACTGTGGATGTTTACCCTAGGCTTGGGTGATGTGCTTGATGCCGGGGCCTTTTAAAATAAAAAGGTAGGTATAAAAAAGCCGCGCAAAGTGCGCGGCTAAGTATTGAACTGGTTTTTAAAATCCGAAAATACTAAATGCAAAAAACTTAGTGGCCACCGTATTTACAAAGATTAGTAATAAAATGGCAGGGATAAACGTTGATAGCGAGAAGTTCACATACTTCTCTGTGAAGCTGCCAATATAACCTTCACAGCCTTGGCTTAGCTCTGCTGATAAGTTCGCTTTTTTCCAACGATACATAACGAATAAACACACCATTAAACCATTAAGCGGTAAAATCGTGTCGTAAAACACATCATAAACGATATCAAATAAGCTCTTATCTGCACCGCCATAGCTAACAAACTTTGTAAGCGAGTCAACCATACCAAATGACATGGTACATAGCACAGTCAATACACCTGTAGATAAAGTTAAGATAGCCAGTGCTTTTTTACGGCTGATACCTTTACGGTCACTTAATGTTGCAGTTGGCACCTCTACAATTGATACAAGTGACGTAATTGCAGCAAAAAAGACAAGTAAGAAGAATACAAACGCAACAATTGATGCACCCACGTAGCCAATATCAGCTTGTAACGCTAATAAAATTTTTGGTAGGTAGACAAAAATCATCGATACTGACGAGTCAGATAAAGTACTTGGGTCAGTATCTGGGTTAAAACTGAAAATAGCTGGAAGCACCATTAGACCAGCAATAAATGCCACCATCGAATCAGTGACAGCAACCATTTTTGCACTACCAACAATATCGTCTTTCTTAGAGATATACGATGCATAGGTCATTAAGATACCCATACCTAGTGACAACGAGAAAAACGCTTGAGCTAATGCACCATTTAATACGCTGGCATCCATTTTTGAAAAGTCAGGCACAACATAGTACTTTACACCTGCCATTGCGTTATCAAGAGTTAGTACGTAAACAACCAATGCGGTGAGTAGTACAAATAAAGCTGGCATCATAAACTTAGCCGCTTTTTCAATACCTTCTTTAACACCGCCCACTAAAATCAAATTAACGATGATGGCAACCACGGCCATATAACCAAACACGGTGTAGCTATTGATAAAGGTGCCAAAGTTATCTGGCTGGGCCAAGGCATCTAGATTACCAAAAGCGGTTTGCGATAAATAACCGAAAATCCATACAGTGATCACCATATAAAAAACAGCAATCATAAATGGCGTTAATACGGCTAAAAAGCCAGCAAAGTTCCATTTTGGATCATTGCCCGCTAAAAATTTGTATGAACCAAGTGGATCTTTTTGCGCTTTTCGACCCATGGCCATTTCAGCCATCATCACTGGCAAACAGATGAAAATGACAAACAATGCATAGACTAAAAGGAAAGCACCACCGCCGTTTTTTGTAGCTGAAACAGGAAAACCCACTAAGTTTCCGATACCTACAGCAGAACCGGCTGCCGCTAAAATAAAACCGAGGCGGGAGCTAAAATGCTCGCGTTTTTCGCTCATTTAAAAACCTTATTATTATTTTCTCAACCCAGCGACTCTACCAGTGTTACACCGCGTATTTCAAGCTTTATAAGTTAAAGTTATATGGGTTTGTGTAAAGATTATTACGCGAATAATCTCTCGTCTATTGCTAAGAATATGCTACTATTTTTTAAAAATAACATTGAGAACACACCATGCTGTATATGATTTATTCAACTGATGTTGAAAATAGTTTAGAAGCTCGCAAATCTGCACGCCCAGCTCACTTAGCACGCCTTCAAGAATTAGACGATCAAAACCGTTTATTTACGGCAGGCCCATTGCCAGCCATTGATAGTGAAGATCCGGCTGACGCTGGTTTTACTGGTTCATTAGTGGTTGCTGAGTTTGAGTCGTTAGAAGCAGCACGCGAATGGGCTGCAAACGATCCGTATATTGCGGCGGGTGTTTACGACAACTCAGTCGTAAAACCATTTAAAAAAGTATTTGGTTAACCTCTGAACTTAACTGAATCAATAATTCAGTGTTTGTTCACGGCTTATTAACTAAGATTTGGCTATTGAATTACAGAATTTAACGTAATTACTTGAATTTTAGTTAATTGGTTAATTAAACTAAATGGGTCTGGTTTAGGAGTTCCCCGTCATGCGCATATTATTAGCCTTCAGTTTTAGTCTTTTATTTGCATTATCAAGCTTTCATGCTGATGCCAATAAGAAACAAGCCCAAGAGGTGACTAAAAAGCAGGCTGTAACGATCGCCAAAAAATCTGAAGACGGCCGAACCCTAAAAATCACAGAGCAAGATAAAGTATTTACCGTAAGAATTTTAAAAACGAACGGCCACGTGGTTGATGTCCATGTGAACAAAAAGACTGGCGAAGTGAAAAAGGATTAAGAATGCGAATTTTAGTAATTGAAGATGATTTACACTTAGCAGATAACCTTCGTAATGCCCTAGAAAAAGAGCGTTACAGCGTTGACCTTTGTCACGATGGTGAAGCTGGTTTATTCCATATTACCGAATACCCGCTAGATATGGCGGTAGTCGATTTAGGCTTACCAAAAGTAGATGGTATTGAATTAATTACCAAAGCACGTGCACAAGGTATTACCATTCCTATTTTGATTTTAACGGCACGTGACCGTTGGCAAGATAAAGTAGAAGGCTTAGATGCAGGTGCAGATGACTACCTAACTAAACCTTTCCACGTTGAAGAGCTAATTGCCCGCTGTAATGCGCTTATCCGCCGTAGCGCAGGTAAAGCAAACCCAGAAATGACAGCTGGCCCAATTAAAATTCATACTCGCTCACAACAAGTATGGGTTAACGATAAAGAACTTAGCTTAACGGCGTACGAATACAAAGTTTTAGAGTACCTAATGGTTAATCCACAAAAGGTAATTTCTAAATCTGAACTAACAGAGCACATTTACGACCAAGACTTCGACCTTGATTCAAACGTAATTGAAGTTTTCGTATTGCGTTTACGTAAGAAGCTTGACCCTGATGGTACCCTAAACCCAGTTGAAACATTACGCGGCCGTGGTTATAGGCTAAAAAGTCAGTGGTAGCATCGCAAATACCGCTTAAAGTAAGGCAAGGATTTATCCTTGTCTTTGTTTTATTAGTCGCCCTACCAATTCTGTTTTTCTCAATTGGTAAGGCTTACTACGCCTCTTTGGTCGAAGCGACCGAAAAAACCCTCGAAGCTCACTTATATTCATTAATTTCTGAAGTTGATTTCACTGAACGCGGCATCGTTATGCCAAGTACTATCTTAACGCCAGAACTAAACCGACTAAATTCAGACACCTACGCGATGATTTACCGCGGTGACTTACCGGTTTGGTATTCTGAATCGGCGACCAATATCAATTTTATTCCTGATAACTTTGAAGCCCCTGCAGGCTCTGCTGATTTTCGCCGTGTTGAATACAACAATACCGTATACTGGCAGTTAACGCTTACTGTTATTTTAGAGAACATTGACCAATCAGAGCATGCACGTTTTATTTTATTAAAGCGTAATGATGCCCTACTGAGGCTGATGGATGGTTTTAAGCAAACACTCGTAAATTGGATGTATGTGATGGGTGTGGCCATTGCAGCACTTATGGCGATTGGTTTTGTTTGGAGCGCAAGGCCACTGCAACGACTCGATAAAGAAATTAAAGCCATTGAGTCGGGTGATAACCAACAAATTAAAGGTCTTTACCCGGTTGAACTACAAACCATTAAAGCCGATTTAAACTTATTACTTGAATCGCAGCAGCGCCAAAAAGAGCGTTATCGTGCATCGTTAAGCGACCTTGCTCATGCATTAAAAACGCCATTGGCAGTGCTTAAATCAAGCCCTTTAGCCAATGATGCGGATGCACAAGAGCAGTTAGACCGCATTAATGTGATGATCGAACACCAGTTAAAGCGCGCTGCAACAGGTGCGTCTGACACCTGGAAGAAACAAACCCATATCAAGCCTGTTATTGATTCAATTTTAAGCGCGATGAGCAAGGTTTATCGCGACAAAGATATTATATTTACCTCAGAGGTTAGTGAAAAAGACTATTTCTTGGGTGATAAAACAGATTTGATGGAACTACTTGGTAATTTAATCGATAATGCCTGTAAAGCTTGCCGTTCACAGGTCGATATAAAGGTTAAGCAGAACAAAAAGTTAACGCTCAGTATAAGTGATGATGGCCCAGGTGTTCCTGAGCACAAGCGTGAATCATTACTAACTCGCGGTACCAGACTCGATACCTACGAAAGCGGCCATGGTGTCGGCATGGCTATCGTGTCGGATTTAGTCAACTCGTATAATGGCACATTAACCATTAAAGATGCAGAGAAACTAGCCGGTGCTGAGTTTATATTAGAGTTTAATTACCATGATAAAAAATAAAACATCAATACTCGTAAAAGGCAGCTTTTTAGCTTTAATTGCAAGTGCATCGCAGGCTCAAGCAGAGCAAACGTGTGAGCTTGCGAGCAACAATACCGATGACACAAAACGCTATATTCAATGTCTAGATCAAGTTATCGCCGATATTCAGCGTGACCAAAAGATGTGGATTAATAAGCTCACTATGGATCTTGAGAAAATTAAAGAAGATACCGGTAACAGCCAATTGCTACCGATTTTTAATCGCAGCATCAAGAACCAAGAACGTTATTTAGAAGACAGCTGTCGTTGGCGTTATTTACAAAAAATGCCAAATGGTACGAAAGCCGCTATTGCCTACAAGCAATGTGAAATTGAGATCCTAAAAAACCATGTGCAGGTTTTACAGCGACCTCTAAAGTGATAACACATAAACATATTGAAAAGTAAAAAGGCGCTTAAGCGCCTTTTTTAATCTTCAAGTTTTAGCTCTTCGCCATTGCCAAGCAAGGTAGCAAGCCATCGCCCTTCTTGACTAGTCTCTAAGGCTATTTTAACTATCATGGTCAATGGAACTGATAACAGCATACCCACGGTCCCCATCAGCCAGCCCCAAAAAATCAAGGATAAAAACACCACCAGCGTCGATAAACCCAGCCCTTTACCCATAAAACGCGGCTCGACGATATTACCCATCACCGTGTTTATAACTAAATAACCACCAGCAATAAACCCTGCAACCAGTGGGCCTTGAGTGATCAAAGCAAGTAACACAGGAGGCACCGCAGCAATGATAGAGCCAATGTTAGGGATATAATTAAGCATGAACGCCACTACACCCCAAAGTACAAAGTAATCAACATCAAGTGCCCAAAGCATAAAGCCTGCAAGCATACCTGTGCCTAAGCTAACCAGCGTTTTAATAGCCAGATAAGAATTAATTGAATCTAAGAATCGGTCAACCTGCTGCATTTTCATTTCAGGATCATCCAGTGCTAAATGCACTTTTTTGCTCAGCATAGGTCCTTCAAACAACATGAACACCACGGTTAGGATGATCAAAAACAGGTTCGCCATCACGCCACCGAGGCCTGTGAGCATGTTGGTTGCAACATCAATCATTTTGCCCGGATCGAATAAAGAAATAATCTGTTCTTTATCAATCAGGATGTTATAACTCGCTGCAACATTAACTACCCAGACAAACTCTTCTTTTAGTTGTGCTTTGTACTCAGGCAGCTTTTCAGAGAAATCGGTCATCGATTGCCCAACCAATCCGGCAAGGCTTATCCCTACACCAACAATCATCAACATAACAAACACAACAGCAATCCCTTTAGGGATACCGTATTTGGCAAAGAAACGAATTAAGGGATTACAAATAATGGCAATAAAGGCTGCCAACACAAATGGGATAACAATCGCACTTGCGGCTTTAATACCCGCTAAAACAACGACTAAAGCAGCAAATATCACTAAACTTTTATTTACACCAGTCAGGCTCGACAAAATAAAATCCTTGTTAGTTTTTTTATCAGTGTAAGTGAAATACGCCGCAAAAGAAATCACAAAGCAGCTGGCACAATTAATGCTCATTATACGTGCATAATTTGAACAATTTATGATACATATAAGTAAGCGTGCTTTAAAAGGAGCTTTATATGGCACATTTATCCGAACAAGAACTCTCTTTTTTCAACCGTTTATTCGAGGCTGAACGGACTGATAGCGATCCAACCGATACAAAAATGTCTGTTAGGCTTAATTTGCCTGATAAATTAAATGGTTTACTTACCAATGCCAAACTGACACTACTGGCTGAAGTAGGGATTTATCAGTTGTGGTTTCCGCTTGAATTTAGCTAGGACGAGAATGGCCAACTGATCCCTGTACTTAGCGCACCAGAAGTAATAGATACCAAAGGCATCGAACGCAGCTGGCGTACGCCAGATCTTGAAATACACACCGAACAATTTCAAATATTGTCTTTATCAAGTACGGGCGTGTTACTCAAGCCGAAGCGTCAATCACCCGATCTTAATAAAGAGATACTGTTGGCATTTAATTTACCTAGTGAAGAACACGTTATCCTTAGCGTAAAGCTAATACGAACGACCAGTAAAGGGATTGCCGGAAAAATAGTGAAAGTGTGTCAGGGTGAAGATGCACTGCGTAAATACTTATTTGAGACCCATAAGCATCATCATGCAAAGCTGTACGAGCAAGGTAACTTTACTACTGAGCTTATCTAGTTGCAGCAGCTTAACAGCTTAGATAAGCTTGGCGTTTTGCAGCAAGTCACAACAAGGTATTTTATGAGTTACCCTATTGGAACCCCAGGTAAACCGTGGAACGACGCAGATAAGAAAGCATGGTTTGAATTACAGTCAGTAAAGCGTAGCTATTTAGATGATGTTGTATCGCAACTAAACTCTTTATCAAGCGATTTCAATATTGAGCAATATGGCGCATTGAGTTACGACAGAGACAAATACCCACTTTACATTTTAAAGAGCAAGCAATGGCAAGCTAATAAACCGGTTGTGCTGGTTACCGGTGGTGTTCATGGTTATGAAACAAGTGGTGTGCATGGTGCTTTAGCGTTTGCTAAGAGAAGTGCCAAAGACTACTTTGCTGACTTTAATATTTTAGTGGCTCCGTGTATCAGCCCTTGGGGTTATGAAACGATTAACCGCTGGAATCCAAATGCCACGGATCCAAATCGCTCATTCTATGCAGATAGCCCAGCTGAAGAGTCTGCAGCAATTATGCAGTATTTAGCCGACAACGCTATTGCACCTTATGTGCATATTGACCTACATGAAACGACAGACACTGATAATAGTGAGTTTCGCCCTGCTCTAGCAGCACGTGATGCAACGACCCACGATAACTGGAACATTCCTGATGGCTTTTATCTTGTCGCTGATAGTGAGCGTCCGCATGATGCATTTCAAACAGCGATTATAAAATCAGTTGAGAAAGTAACCCACATCGCACCAAGTGATGAGAATAACCAGTTGATTGGTGTGCCACAAACTCAATTTGGTGTGATTAATTACCAAGCGAAAAAACTGGGGTTATGTATGGGCTTAACCGATGCAGAATATGTCACAACAACAGAGGTTTACCCTGATAGCCCACAGGCAAATGACGACATTTGTATTGATGCACAAGTAGCCTCAATTACCGGTGCTTTGAACTATATTGTTAACAAATAGTTAGTTATATTTTAAATCTGGGGTGAATGATTTATCCACCCCAACCTTGAATAACTAGATAAAATTTACACATATATAAATTTAATGAAAAAGTTATGTTTTTTGAAATTTGTATACTAAATAACTAGACACATACATAGAATTGTATAAAATTCGCGCTCTTTTTAATTCAAAAGGGAAGCAAATTGGAATTTAAGAATCACTATGGCAGTGTCAGTATCATCACTGATGGTCCAATTATTATTGGGCAATTTTCTGGTAATATTAACGCACGTTTGGTCAATGACTTTGCAGTCGATTTAAAAAAGCATATTTCTGCTTTAGCTGGAAAGCCGTGGGCATATATTAGTCATTCTACCCAATTACTTGCTACCACCCCTGATGCTGAACGTGGTTTCACGCATTTATTTCGTGCTCTGCAAGGCACTAACTGTATAGCCACCGCTTATATGTTTAGCTCGTCTATTGTGCTTAATCAGATGAAACGCATCATTGCACAAGCGCAATCACCGATTCAAATAATGGACTGTTTATTTGATGATTTAGACAGCGCTAAGGCTTATGTGCTTAAGCAGCTCGAATTTGCAGAAATGGCTTGTTAAAAACAAGCCATTTTCGTTTCTGGAGCCGTGATTGAGGTTAATCTCGGTAAAACTTAGTTTCTTTAGTTATTGCGATATCAGCATCTTCTAATGCTTGAATGTGAAAACTGATAGGCGTTACTTTTGATTTCAGCTCGTAGCCATCTGCAACCACAGTGACAGGCACACGCTTCATCTGACCTGCCTCAACAGTTATCGTTTCAGGCACTTGTAAGCTTGCTTCTTCAATACCACTGATGCCAATTGAATAGCTCAAGCTATGCTGTGTTTTGTTGATAATTGATAAGGTATATGGGTTTTCTACTAAGCCTTCAAAATTTACACGGTACAGGGCATTACGGTCACGAATGACAGAAGCCTCAATAGGTGTACGCATTGCCATCCACACAACCATGCCAACGACAAACAGCGCTGTTAAACCACCATAGCCAAGCAGTTTTAACCTAAATGGATTGGTCGTTTTGCCTTCCATTTGTTTTTCAGAGGCGTACCTGATCAGGCCTTTTTGATAGTTGAATTTTTCCATCGTGCTATCGCACGCATCAATACATAAGCCACAGTTTATGCATTCATACTGCAAGCCATTACGAATATCGATACCGGCTGGGCATACTTCAACACATAGGTTACAGTCTACGCAGTCACCTAAGCCTAACTCTTTAGGATCGGCTTTACGCTTACGCGCACCACGAGACTCCCCTCGCGCTTGATCGTAGGTAACAACTAACGTGTCTTTATCAAACATTACTGATTGAAAACGTGAATAAGGGCATGCGACAGTACACATTTTTTCACGTAAGAATCCCGCATTGCCATAGGTACAAAAAGCAAACAGGAATACCCAAAAGCTGACGATCCCAGACATTTCTAAGGTAAATAAGCTCATGTATAGAGACTTAGCAGGGATGAAATAAGCCATAAATGACATAGATGTAAGCAAAGAGATCAACAGCCAAGCTGCATGCTTAGTGATTTTCTTTTGCCATTTACTCACTGACCAATCAGCTTTATCAAGTTTAATACGCTGATTACGGTTACCTTCCACTTTATGTTCGACCCAAGTAAACATCAGCATCCAAATTGTTTGTGGGCAAGTGTAACCACACCAGACACGACCTAACCAGTTAGTGACGAAAAACAAAGCAAACGCCCCTGTCATAAATAACATGGCTAAGATCATAAAATCTTGTGGTAATAGCGTTAAGCCAAATAAAGTAAATTTTTGGCTGGCTACGTCGAGTAAAACAGCTTGACGGCCATCATAGGGGATCCACGGAATGGCGATGAACGTCAGCATTAGCACCCAGCCTAAGTAACGGCGGATACGTTGGAAATACCCCTTTTGCTCACGAATATAAATTGGCCCTTCTTGGTTGTAGGGCTTGATGATTAAGTCTTGCTCTTTAATATCAAATTTCATTTTGCTACTTACTTTTGTGTCGGTAATAACCTGACAGAGCAACAATCAGGCCAACATAAATTAAAAGTAAGTCATTGATATTAAATGGTTAAATTTATATTTGAACATTCAAAAGCACGATATATCGCGAATGCTCGCGGTATATCACGAATCAACGCTTTATCGCTAGCTTTTTCATCTTTGATCTAAGGGTACTTTCTGGCAGGCCCAGCAAGGTTGCAGCACCATTTTCACCTGATATTTGCCCGTTACAGCGTTTTAGCACCTCACAAATATGCTGCTTTTGTACAGCATCAAGAGAAACCACCTGCTCATTTGATTGCTCGTTACTCAAAGGTGCAGACAGCTGTAATACAGCTTGCTTAGACAAAATAGCTTCACGCTCAAGGATATTTTGTAGCTCACGAATATTACCTGGCCAATCATAATTAGCCAATTTAGTGAGTGTTGCTTTGCTTAGCCCTTTTAACTGTTTACCTAAGCGCTTGTTTAACTGCGTAATAATATTTGCTGCAAGTAGTGGAATATCTTCCTTGCGTTCACGAAGCGCAGGCACACGAATAGGAAACACATTTAGGCGATAATACAAGTCCATTCGAAAGCTACCCTGCTCAACCATTTGCCACAAGTTACGATTTGTTGCAGCCAACACTCGGATATCGACTTTTAAAGTTTGACTACCACCGACACGCTCAAACTCTTGCTCTTGTAGTACCCGCAGTAATTTACTTTGCGCCTCTAATGGCAGCTCTGCCACTTCATCTAAAAATAAAGTGCCTTTATCAGCCAGTTCAAAACGCCCTTTTCTGCGTTCGTTAGCGCCAGTAAACGCCCCTTTCTCATGACCAAATAACTCAGATTCAATTAAGTTGGCGGAAAACGCCGCGCAGTTTACTTTTATGAAAGGTTGCTCAGCACGATTGCTCAAGCGGTGAAGGTTTCGTGCCACCAGCTCTTTACCCGTGCCGTTTTCACCTAAAATCAAAACCGTACTATTGGTTTGGCTTACCAAGGTAATTTGCTCGAGCATACTTTGAAATGAATGACTTTGCCCAACTAAGCCAGAGTCTTGCCAATCTTCATTTAACTCTGAAATCAGGTAAGCATTTTCAGCTTGTAGCTGCTCAGATAAGTGCTGAACTTGTGCTAAGGCATCACGCAACGCCACTTCTGTTTGCTGTTGTTTGGATACATCGCGAAAAATCGCGACTGCCCCAATCAAGGCACCATTTTTATAAACTGGCGTTGAAGTATACTCAACAGCAAAATAGCTTCCATCTTTACGCCAGAATACTTCATCGTTTACATGACGGTGTTTGCCATCGAACATAGTGCAATATATTTGGCATTCATCCGCCGGGTATGGTGAGCCATCTTTACGAGTGTGATGATGATATTGATGTATTTTTTTGCCAAGGAGTTCGTCTGCTTTCCAGCCTGTCATGCGCTCCGCAGCAGGGTTTACAAAAACTGCATTACCCGATAAATCGAAGCCATAAATACCTTCACCTACGGCATTTAGCAGTAATGTGGGGTCGTTTAAAAATTCCTTGATCATAGCTATCACTCAATTCGCGAAATATCACGAGCAATTATGACAAGGTTGAACATGCTTAACAAGCAATTACAAAAAAAGCGGCTAGAAGCCGCTTTAAAATATCAAATAGTTTTACAGTGTGGGCACTAAAATAATTTCACCCTGAGATACTTTCATATCTAATGGTAGTTTGCTCAACAGTGCGACTTTAGGGTCGTTCATATTTAGCTTATAGACAGGGTTAACCGCTAAAAAGCCGTTAATCACTTGCATTGCTTGGTCATCTAATAAGTTTAAGCTGCCCTTAAAACCCGCGGTGTCGATTGTTGTATCAACCAGTTTTACATTACGTAAAAAGACCGCTTTTTTCTCGCTGTCATAAAATGGGCTGCCTTCAATTTGTAGTTTTAAGCGTACTGGATACTTAAGCGCAAACGCTTTGATAACAGCACTAGAATCAGCTCCTAAAACCACCACATCACGCTTATCTGGGCCAACATTGACACTCAGGTCGTTTACTGCAAAATCAACTGGTAAGCCCATCAGCTTAATCTGTTCACTTAGTTTTGGTAATTGATTAGCAAGTGCTGCTTCAATCTCAGAATTGGTAAACGAGTAAACAGACATCCCTTGGTCTGTACTTTTACATGCTCCTAAAAATAAACAGGTAAGTAGTAATAAAATTCTCATTGTTTTCCTCAAAAACACACGGAAAAAAACCGCTTTAAAAAGCGGTTTTATTCGTTAAATTGCAAATATTGCTTTAAGCCTTGCTAGTGTGTCAGCTGAAACTGAACCCTCACTGACTGCAAGTAATTGCTTTAAGTAATAATAAACATCTGCGTGCTCACCACGGTGTTTATCATCTAACATCGCAACTTGCTCTGTCATACGTAACTGACTATCGGCCGATTCTACGCCTGCCAGAATTTCGATACGAGTTAACAGCTGCGCAGCGTTTAGCCTAGTTGTTAATGAAGCTTGAAACTGTGAAGGCAGTTCACTGTGGCTCTCAAGAGCAGCAAATAAAGCCGTTAACTTAGACTGCTCTGCTTGCTTACTGATCTGCGCTGTTTTTGCGCTAATCGCTGCCTCTAACTGAGTCACGCGTGCCGATAATGCTTTTGAGTACTCAAGCTCTGCAAGCTTCACTGTTAAATCTTTAAGCTGTGCAAGGTGCACCACGGTCTCAAGTGCAGACTCAAGCTCACTTAATTGCTCTGCGGCAACTTCGTCATTTTGTTGCTGAACTTGCTTTTGCTGTTCAAACTCGGCACTGCGCTTAGCAAAGGTGTCGTCATTAACTCGTCTGAATTGCTGCCATAAAGTGTTTTCAGCTTTCATTCCAGCAAAGCCAATAGTCTGCCATGTTTGTTGAAGTGCTTTTAGCTCTTGGCACGCAGCAGCTAAATCATCGCTTTGCGATAACTGTGTTGCTTGCTCAACAAGTGCAGCTTTTTGCTCAGCATTTGCTTTATGAAATGCAACAAGTTGACCTTGAACTTGTGATTGCACAGCTTTAAATTGCGCTTGTAGTTCACGATATGTTTTAGGATCGACGTTACCTGCAGAGCGCCACGCTTTAGCGGTACGGTTAAACTTGCTTTCAAACTGCTTCCAATCAAACTCATCAGAAGAGGTATCAAGCTCTGTTAACTGCTGCATTTGCGAGATTATTTCAACGCGCTGTGCTTTAGCTTGCTCACGTTGTTGCTCTTGCTCTGCGAAATACTCACGACACGGCGCAAACAGTAATTCAATTTGTTGATCGAATAACTCGCCTTGTTGCTTTTCTGCATCAGTATCTAAACGCCCTAACTCATTCCAACGACGACGTAACTGTTTAACTTGCTCCGCGCGTTGTTTAGGGTCAGTGCACTCGGTTGCAACAAGTTCATTTACTTCAACAAGTAATGCATCACGCTTTGGCGCTGATGCGTATTTTTGCCAATCTTTTGCTTCGGCTAACTGTGTTTCTAAATCAGCTTTCAAGCTATTTAATGGCTGCTTGTAATAGTCTGTAAGTGTTGCGTATAGCTCTTCAAAACCTTTAAACACACCAAAGGCAACATTAAAGCGACCTTGGTCAATTAAGCGTTTTACATCACGAGCTTTACGCTTCGCTGTTTGTTGATTTTTCTCAAACTTATTCGTCAGCGGTGCCATCGCTTGCTGCCAGCTGTTTACTACTTCAGCTAAATTGGCTTTAAAGCGACCCTGTAAACGACTAGGAATACTTGCCAGCTTTTTGCGTGCTAATTTTTGCTGTTGCTCAAACTGCTGTTTTAGCCCGTCAAACTCGCTTTCGTCTTCGGTTGTCGCAACTGAGTTTAATTGATCAAATGCCCCTTTAAACTCAGCAATAGCACTAACCAGTTGCGGTAACTGTTCGACTTGGTTAAATAAATTTGTTAAGTGCAGTTTTACATCACTAACATGTTTGTTCTCAGATAAGTTCGCCTCTGCTAACGCATCTTTTGCCTCTGCAACTTTTGCCTCGAGCCAATCTTGCTGAATTTGCTCTGGCGTTTCTAAGCCTAATTGCAATGCATTTTCAATTTCTTCGCCAATTGCTTCAAGACTTGCCAGTGCTAATACCTGACGTTGTTGTTCAGCTAACGCTTGCTGCGTTGCTTCATGCTCTTTACTTAAAACTGCAATATGAGATTCAAGCTTTTGCGTAATAGCTGAATATTTCTTATCTAACGTGCTTACTTGCTCATCGCTCAGCCATTTTAGTTCGATAGCTTGCCACTGCTGTAATAACTCAGCATGTTGCATCGACACTAACTGAAAGTCATTTTTATCACGAAGCGCATTAAGCTTTGCTAATACTACACGTGTATCAGCTTCTACTTTGGCAGGCATTTCTATCGCTAAGCGTTCATTGTCAAGATGAGTCGCCAGTTGTGTGTGTGCCTCACCTTTTGCATGCTTTAATAGTGATTTAGCAAGTTGATGATTAATCACAAGCTCAACAAGTTGCAATTGCAGCTCTTCACGGCCTTCTTTAAAAGCTTTATCAATTAAGCTTGGGTTTGCTAAACGCTTTAATAACTTAACGCGAACTTGAAGTTCTTTTTCTGCAAAGGCGAGTTTCTCAAGAGTTTTGACTGGTGCATAACGCTCAATAAATTCATTTTTGATATTTGCATCTAGCTGGCTATCGGTATTTAAAACCGCTTGGTTAATATGCTGTTCTGCAACGTCTTTAAGTGCTTGGTCTTGCTTGTATGCTTGCCACCATAAAACAATATCGTTCACTTTGTTTAATGCTTTTTTGCGGATCTCAGCTGAGCTGTCTTCAAGGGCAATGCTATTTAAGATGCTAAGGTCACGCTCTGTATCAAGACGTTCTACCGCAGCTAAACGCACTTGGTTTTTAGGATGCTTCCACTTTGGAGTAAACAGGTGTTTAAAGATCATTTTCACTAAACCTAGCTATTTCATTTTCTGATGCGAATTCTTTTTGCAATTGAGCTTTGCTCTTTTGCACCATTTCACCATTTGCGCCAATGGTAAACTGCTCATTGCTTTGCGAAACTTTAGCTTGATAAAGCATCACGAGTTGAACGGTTTGTTGTTTTTGTTCTTCAGACAAAGGAGTGCCGTCAGGCCACTTACCCGTTGAGGCACCATACTGAAGACGTTCAAATACTTCTGGGGTGATATTTTTAACGATGTGATCAATATTCATGTTACTTTTTCTTTTTTAAAACAACTAAATAGATGCGGCTTACAAGATACCACACAAAACCTACTGCCATTGCCGATGTATAGGCATACCACTCAAGAGACTTTGCTTCGGGGTGCATAAAGTAATAACAGAAAAAGCCCCCTAAAAATAAAATCAGTGCGAGGAAAGACTGATTCATAAACTTTTGTTGTCTACGAATGCGCGTTTCTTTTTGCATTTGCTGCAATTGCTCATTGCTTAGATCGGTGACTTGGCATTCACAATGCGGGCATTGCTTATGTTTGTCAGATATTGATTTTGCACACTGCGGGCAACTAATAATCGCCATATCTTTCTCCATACTACGCATAAAAAAGGCGCCTTTAGGCGCCCTTTATTGTACTTGTTTTATGAGTCGATGTCTTATTTGAATTTCATTCATTTGTGAAGATTCGAAAACCTGCACAACTAAATTCACTACAAAAACTCAAAAACCTGATTTATTGTTTCTGTTTCGCCTTTTCAGCTAGACGCTTTTCCCAGAAAGTCGCATTTTTAATGCCTAATTTAACTGGATCAAAAGTGATTTCGCCACCGGCTTTCTTTTGATCTTCGTAATCACGTAAGCAGTTAAGGGCAGGTTTTGCCACAAAGAAAATAGCCAAAATACCGACAATGTTGATCCAGGCCATTAAGCCTACGCCAATATCACCAATATTCCAGATATAACCAGAGCTGTTTACCATGCCGTAAGCCACCATAAACATGATGACAAGCTTAACAATAACCAGTGGAATATTGCCTTTGAAATAACGGTTTAAGTAAGCAACGTTCGTTTCAGCAATATAGTAATAAGCAAGAATTGTGGTAAATGCGAAGAAGAATAAAGCAATACCAACGAATGCTTCACCAAAGCCACCAAATACGCTAAATAATGCCATTTGTGTGAAAGCAGCAGAGCCTACTTCTGTTGCAGCATCAACGTTTTGCACAATGAATTGACCTGCAGGTAACTCACCCACAATGTTGTATTGTTTAGTGATTAGAATCATTAACGCCGTTGCTGTACAAACAAAAATGGTATCAACATAAACAGAAAATGCTTGCACTAAACCTTGTTGAGCTGGGTGATCAACTTCAGCAGCTGATGCTGCATGTGGACCCGTACCTTGACCTGCTTCGTTTGAGTAAATACCACGTTTAACACCCCAACCAATAGCAGCACCAAAGCCTGCTTGCGCGGTGAATGCATCAGATAAGATCATTGAGAAGATACCTGGCACTTTATCTAGGTTTAAGAACACCACGATTAAAGCTAACACGATGTAACCTAGTGCCATAAATGGCACCACGATTTGTGTGAAGTTTGCGATACGTTTAATGCCACCAAAGATGATAAATGCAAGCACAATTAAGATGATTGCAAGAGCAACAAGCTTAAAGCTACCTACTTCACCAAAGCTGGTGCTAACCAATGTGCCTTCACCAAAAACTTGTGTGAATGCATTACCTACCGCATTCGCTTGAACGCCCGGAAGGAACACACCACAAGCAATAATCGCCGATACTGCAAATAATACGGCTAACCACTTTTGCTGTAAGCAGCGGTCGAAGTAAAATGCTGGACCACCACGATATTGACCATCTTCTTCTGATTTATAAATCTGACCAAGAGTTGACTCGGCATACGCAGTACTTGCGCCAAGGAACGCAACTATCCACATCCAAAAAATCGCCCCTGGACCACCAAAGCCGATTGCTGCAGCAACCCCGGCAATATTACCGACACCTACACGGCCTGATAACGATACAGCAAGTGCTTGGAACGAAGAAATACCCGTATCTGAATTATTAGAGCTAAGCAATAATTTACACATTTCTTTAAAATGTCTAACTTGTGCGAATCGGGTTAAAACGGAATAAAACAGACCTGCACCTAGACATAAATAAATGAGTGCACTACTCCAAATTATGTCATTAACGGCGCTTACTAAAGCTTCCATGGATATCCTCTATGATTATATTTTTTATTGTTAGTTACGATACTCAGCGTGAGCTTGTGAGAATGCGCGACACGATGACTGTGAGAAATAAAAATGAGATTTTGTTACTTCACAGCTGAACATATTGAATATTAACTTAAACCCACCAAGTTTGTTAACAGTTAATTTTCAATATGCTAAATGTACCTACCTCGTTAACATTTGATGCATCCTGCTCTACACCGTCATTTTTCAGTCAACAGATACAATTACGGGCATCAGTTTTGCTGATGCCCGTAAGGTTCGTTATCTTAATTTATCAACCACGTTAACAATAGCCGCTAACGTATCTTGACCAAATTGATACGAGCGACGGTCTGACCAGCCGTAATCTGGATCTGGTAAATCATCGTTATCTTTAAATGGCATCTCTACCGTGTAAGCTAATGCATTAAATTCATGCGCGACAGCAGAAGAACCGACAGTTAAGTTAGCCTGGCCCGGCTCATCTTTTGGATAACCATGTTCGTCTTGGAACTCAGGCGTCACAGTTAAAAGCGCAGCTTTAAAGCTATCTTCTAACTCTTTTAAGCGATCATCGTAGCCTGGGATACCTTCACTACCCGCAACAAAGTTATAAGGAATTGCCTCGTCACCATGAATATCTAAGTGCATATCAAGGCCCGTTTCACGCATTTTGTTAAGCACTAAGAAAACTTCAGGGCTATTTTCCATGCTCGGTGTTTGCCATTCACGGTTCAAGTTAACGCCTTTAGCGTTAGTACGTAGGTGACCACGCACACTGCCATCTGGGTTCATATTTGGCACGATGTAGAATACCGCTTTAGATAATAGTGCCGCTGCATGTGGGTCTTCATCATCAAGTAATTTATGAAGTAAACCTTCAACGTACCACTCAGCCATAGTTTCGCCTGGGTGCTGGCGCGCCGTGATCCAGATTTTTTTCTTCTCACTGCTAGGAATACCCACTCGTAAAACACTCATGTCACGACCATCAAGGGTTTCGCCTAATGTTTCTAATTCACAAGCATGCTGGCTTTGTGCCCATGCAAGTAAATCTAAGTGGCGGTCATAGCTGTATGGCGCAAAGTAAGCAAAGTACATGCTGCTACACTCAGGCTCTACTTCAAATGATAGTGTGCCGTTTGCGTACTCTGATGGTACACGGAACCAAGTTTGACGGTCGTATGATGCAACCGCATGATAACCTTCCCAGCCATCAGGGTATGCTGAGTTCTCTAGGTTATTAATGTGTAATTTATGGTTTTGAAACGCAGTTGTTTCAAGACGAAAGTGAAACCACTGGAAAAAATCAGACTGATTGTCTTTATTGATTTCTAATTGAATATTCAGTGGATCAACGGCTTCAATAACCTTGATATTACCACTGTCAAAATTGCTGGTGATTTTCATTCTATAAACCTATTGGTTAAAAATAATTCTTAGCTATTCGCTTGTTAGTTAAGAATTAAGTCAACGCTCTGTAGTTAGAACGTTTTGTTAGTAATATGGTGTAGACCCTTAACAGCCTATCACATGCTGAAAATTTGCAAAAACTTTCACGACTAAAAAAGCCAGCATAATGCTGGCTTCTAGATTCTTTATAACTTAGGTATTAGCGAGGTAAGCTTGGGAAAGTTACTTCAGCCATATCACGCATACAGCGTACTACCTGACAGCTATAACCAAACTCATTATCGTACCAAACGTAAAGTACAACGCGGTTGTCATCTACGATTGTCGCTTGTGAATCAACAACACCTGCGTAACGGCTACCTACTAAGTCAGTCGATACGATTTCAGTAGACGCTGTGTAATCGATTTGATCACGAAGGTCTGAATGAAGTGCTGTTTCACGTAAGAACGCATTTAGTTCTTCAACAGTTGTACCTTTTTCAAGATTTAAGTTCAAGATAGCCATTGATACGTTTGGCGTAGGAACACGGATAGCGTTACCAGTTAGTTTACCTTCAAGCTCAGGTAAAGCTTTAGAAACCGCTTTTGCAGCACCTGTTGAAGTGATAACCATGTTAAGTGCAGCAGCACGGCCACGACGCTCAGCTTTGTGGTAGTTATCAATTAAGTTTTGGTCATTTGTGTACGAGTGAACTGTTTCAACGTGACCGTTTTTGATACCAAACTTATCGTTAAGTGCTTTTAACGTAGGGGTAATAGCATTGGTTGTACAGCTTGCTGCACACACAATCTTATCTTCAGATTTGATATCTTGGTTGTTTACACCGTATACGATGTTTTTGATGTTGCCTTTAGCTGGTGCAGTTAATAATACTTTTGCTGCGCCTTTTGCTTCTAAGTGCTGGCCAAGGCCTGCTTCGTCTTTCCAGATACCTGTGTTATCAACAACAAGTGCATTCTCGATGCCGTAAGCTGTGTAATCAACTTCGCTAGGAGAGTTAGCATAGATAACTTGAATGTAGCTACCGTTAGCTTTAATTGCATTGCGCTCTTTATCAATTGTGATTGAGCCATTGAATGGACCGTGGATAGAGTCACGGCGAAGTAAGCTTGCACGCTTTTCTAAGTCGCCGTCTTTACCGCCACGTACAACGATTGCACGTAAACGTAGGTCTGCATAAGGACCTGACTTTTCGATTAATAGACGAGCTAATAAACGACCGATACGACCGAAACCGTATAACACAACATCACGTGGCTCTTTGCGCTCTGAGTTTGCGATTTCTGCTAGTTCGTCAGTTAAGTATTCTTCAACTGAGCGACCTTTCGCAGCATCGTTAAACAAATAACCATACGCTAGTTTACCAATATCGATACGTGCTGAGTTTAAGTCCATTTTGCTAATTGCTTCTAAGAAAGGGAAGCTTTCACGTAAACGTAGTTTTGTACCTTCAAACTGAGCAACTGTTTTGTGTGCTTTGATGATATCGATTGTACTGGCATTAACGAGAGGACGGCCATATACAGCGATTTCGATACCACGATTACGGTAAAGTCTACCAATAATAGGTTGCATACTTTCTGCGTAATCTTGACGTTCTTGCCAGCTGCTTGTGTATTCTAACTCGTGAGATGAGGTCATTTTTTTTACCTAATTAAACAATTTTGAACGGATAGCCTTAAAAAATGTGTTGTGATTTGAGAGCAACACATCTCAGGCAGGGGTATTCTAATTTAAACTCGAACGATTCTCCACTGTTACAGAACAAATCATTGCGCTAGAATAAAGTAGTACAAATTAAGTAGAGGTTAAGGAATGTTATTAAGAGCAAGCGTGTTGCTTGGTTTATTGGCATTAGCAGGCTGTGAAGATCCGCTTACACTAGCGAAAGTGTGCGACGAAACACCTGGCTTCTGCAGTGATTTAAATAAAGACAGTCACTGTAAAGAGCAACGTGCCGAGGTCATCATTCAACGTTATGTTGAATATAAGTCACCAACAGACGAAAACAAATACCAATTATTAAAAGACTTTGAGAAATACGATCAATGTGTATCGCTTGCCGCCAAGATTGAGCACATAAAACTAAAAGAAAAAACCACGTCTCGTGTTGAAGGTCATTTAACAAGCATCAAAGAAATGACTCGAATCTTTCAATATACCAAAAATACTGACCACCCAGGTTTATTGTATTACCATTGGTCGCGTAATAACGACCAATCTGCGTTAACTAAATTGCTCGCCTTGGAAGAAAAGCAAGATAAACGGGTGACTGAAGATGCCGAAATGCAGTTTTTCTTGGCAAGCTACTACGTGAAGTTTGATGATGAAAAAACCATTGATTTGCTCTACAAAACGCTAGAGTTAAATAAAGCAGGTGAAGCACCCAATCCTGAGATCTACCCTACTCTTGTGAGCTTATTCTACAAACACGAAAAGTATAAACATGCCTACACCTTTGCACGTGTAGCACAATTATCAGGGTATGAAGATGTCGATATTTTACCTATTGAGCATCAACTCGCTGCCGCAGGCAAAAGCCTAGGCAGCTTAGATGATTTAGCACAAAAAACCTACGACAGTATCCAAGAAGGAAGCTTCGTATCACCACGCGGGTTTTGATAATTCCAACTCGCTAATGTGCAGTGCTCAGATAAATAAAAAAGGCAGCTAACGCTGCCTTTTCTTATTTTGCTTTGCTTGTGCCAACTTCTACACGAGTTTTTAGCTTTTGACCTGGTCTAAAAGTCACAACTCTGCGCGCCGAAATAGGAATATCTTCACCTGTTTTCGGATTGCGGCCTGGACGTTCTTTCTTGTCTCGAAGATCAAAGTTACCAAATCCAGAGAGCTTAACCTGCTCGCCTTTTTCTAGCGCTGAGCGGATTTCTTCAAAAAACGCTTCAACTAAATCTTTGGCATCTTTTTTATTGATCCCGAGTTTTTCAAATAGGTGTTCAGCTATGTCGGCTTTAGTAAGCGCCATATCTAGTCCCTCAACGATGCGTTAAATTGTTCGGCCAGTGCGGCCACCACATTATCAACTACTTGATTGATATCTTTCTCTTCGAGCGTTCTATCAACCGCTTGCAGTGTTAGAGCAATCGCCAAACTCTTATAATTTGGCTCAATACCTTTGCCCTTATACACATCGAATAAGTTTAGGTCAACCAATTGATTTCCGCCAACTTTTTCTATGACATTTAAAATATCGCCAGATTTTACGTGATCTTCCACTAAAATCGCGATATCACGGCGGTTTGACGGGAATTTCGACACTGCCACTGCTTCTGGTAATTTTCTTTTTTCTAGTGCAGACATTTCGATTTCAAACACAAATGCTGTGTTGTTGATATCTAGTGACTTTTGCACCTGTGGGTGCACTGCACCAAAGAAACCTACTTTTTTACCATCAACATAAATAACGGCTGATTGGCCTGGGTGTAAGCCATCAGACTGCTCTGCTTTTATCTCAAAACGTGATGAATCATTGCTAATCGCTAAAAGTGCTTCAACATCACCTTTTAAATCATAGAAATCAACGCTACGCTTCTCTTGAACCCAATGTTCACCGTGTGCAAGACCTGAGATTACACCACCAATGACAGCAACTTGGTTTACACCGTTTTCAGCATTTTCGTCACGTAAGAATTTTAAGCCGTGCTCAAATAAACGTACACGTGGTTGCTGACGGTTTTGATTATAAACTAGAGACGCTAATAGACCCGGCATCAAGCTCACGCGCATTGCCGACATTTCAACCGAAATTGGGTGTGGCAATACAAGCGCATCACTTTGCGGGTGTAAAATTGCTTGTGCTTTTGGATCAACGAAGCTGTAAGTAATTGCTTCTTGGTAACCACGAGTAACAAGCGTATTGCGGAATTTAGTAACCGTAACATGTGACTCGTCATGGTTAGTCATTTTTAATTTAGCAGTTGGTGCAACGTTAGGAATACTGTTATAGCCGTAAACACGCGCAACTTCTTCAATTAAATCTTCTTCGATACGAATATCAAAGCGATAGCTAGGTACGTCAGCACTCCATACACCATCAACAATTTTCACGTCTAAACCTAAACGCGTTAGGATGTCAGTTACTTTTGCATCATCAATGTGGTGGCCAATAACACGGTCTAAACGCTCTCGACGTAAACGTACTTCTGTTACTTTTGGTAATTTGTCAGTTGCGACTGCTTCAACAACTGGGCCTGCTTCACCGCCAACAATCTCAAGAAGTAATGCTGTCGCACGTTCCATTGCATCTTTTTGCAGTGCAAAATCGACACCACGCTCGTAACGGTGTGACGCATCAGTGTGTAAACCGTAGCTACGTGCTTGACCAGCAATAGCGACAGGGTTAAAGAACGCACTTTCTAATAAAATATCTGATGTTGCTTCAGTTACACCTGATTTTTCACCACCAAAAATACCTGCAATAGCAAGCGCTTTGTTGTGATCAGCAATAACAAGCGTAGACTCGTTTAGTTTAGCTGTGTTGCCATCTAACAGGACTAACTCTTCACCCGCGTTTGCGCTACGTACTTTAATACCACCTTCAATCGCATTTAAATCAAATGCGTGCATTGGGTGACCTAGCTCTAATAACACGTAGTTTGTTACATCAACAACAGGGTCGATTGAGCGAATACCACTGCGACGAAGCTTCTCTACCATCCAAAGTGGTGTTTCTGCATCAAGGTTAATACCTTTAATTACACGGCCTAAATAACGAGGACACGCGTCATCATTCACAAGCTCAATCGATATTTTGTCATCAATCGTTGCAGCAACTGGTGCGATTTCAAGTGTGTTTACATCAACACTGTTAAGTACGCCTACTTCACGCGCTAGGCCTTTAATACCTAGGCAATCACCACGGTTAGGTGTTAAGTCAACATCAATAATGTTGTCGTCTAGGCTTAAGTACTCACGTAAATCTGTACCGATTGGTGCATCACTTGGTAATTCCATGATGCCATCACCTTCTTCGCTGATACCTAACTCAACGAATGCGCACAGCATACCGTGTGAAGGTTGACCACGAAGTTTGGCTTTTTTAATTTTGAAGTCGCCAGGTAATACAGCGCCAACTGTCGCAACAGCTACTTTTAAACCTTGACGACAGTTAGGTGCACCACACACGATATCAAGTAGCTCATCACCACCTACGTTTACTTTAGTTACACGTAATTTATCAGCATCAGGGTGTTGACCACACTCAACAACTTCACCAACAACAACGCCTGTGAACTCTGCTGCTGCAGGCTCAACACCATCAACTTCAAGACCAGCCATTGATAACTGTTCCGAAAGAGCCTGTGTGTCGATTGCTGGGTTAACCCACTCTCTTAACCACTTTTCACTAAATTTCATTTTATATCTTCACTCTTAACGGAACTGGTTTAGGAATTTTAAATCGTTTTCGAAAAATGCACGTAAGTCGTTTACGCCGTAACGCAACATAGTCAAGCGCTCTACACCCATACCGAATGCGAAGCCTGTGTATTTTTCTGGATCAATACCCACTGATTTAAGAACGTTAGGGTGAACCATGCCACAGCCTAATACCTCTAACCACTTGCCGTTTTTACCCATAACATCAACCTCAGCTGATGGTTCAGTAAATGGGAAGTAAGAAGGACGGAAACGAATTTCCATATCTTCTTCAAAGAAGTTACGTAAGAAGTCGTGCAGAATACCTTTTAACTCAGTGAAGCTTACATCTGTATCAACCATTAAGCCTTCCACTTGGTGGAACATTGGCGTGTGTGTTTGGTCATAATCGTTACGATAAACACGACCTGGTGAAATGATACGTAGTGGTGGCTGCTCAGTTTCCATAGTACGGATTTGTACGCCACTCGTTTGTGTACGTAACACAAGCTTAGGGTTGAAATAGAAAGTATCGTGATTAGCTCGCGCTGGGTGGTGCTCAGGAATATTTAGCGCATCGAAGTTATGAAAATCATCTTCAACTTCAGGACCTGATTTAACCTCAAAACCTAACTCACCAAAAAAGCTTTCAATACGTTCAATAGTACGAGTTACTGGGTGTAAGCCACCTGTTGGCATAACACGACCCGGTAAAGTTACGTCGATCGTTTCTGCAGCTAGTTTCTCTTCAAGAGCCTTACTTGCTAGTAACTCACGCTTTTCGTTAATGGCTGTTTGTACTTCTTGTTTTGCTTGGTTAATCACTTGACCCGCTTCTTTACGCTCTTCAGGGGCAATCTTGCCTAGCGTTTTAAGTAAGCTGGTGATTTCACCTTTTTTACCAAGGTAATTAACCCTGATATCTTCTAGTTGCGCGATTTCATTCGCACTGGCGACTGCCTCAAGTGCTTGCGCTAAAATATTTTCTAAGTTCATTGAGTACCTGGTCTTTCACAGAAGGATTTTTGTAATAGCTAATGATAACTGAAAGCAAGGACTAGATTCTAGCCCTACTAAAGCTTTAACGTTGATTTTATAAAAGGAATTGTTAATTTTCTTTGTGCAGCCATTGAGGCATGGTCTAGTTTGTCTAAAACGTCTAATAATGCACGCATATCGCGGCTTAATCGCGTTAATAAAAAGCGCGCACATTCATCAGTTAGTTCAAGGCCGCGCATATGAGCACGGCGTACGAGGGCTTCCGCTTTATCATCATCGCTCATAGAGCGAATTTGTAATGTTGTGCCCCACTTCAAACGCGATACTAAATCAGGAAGATTGATATGCAGCATGTCAGGTAATAAATCAGCTGTGACCACAAGGTATTTACCCGGCTCATTAAAGCGATTAAAAAAGTTAAATAATCCTTTCTCCCATGCATCGTTGCCTGCCACTAAGTGCACGTCATCGATACATAACACATCAAGATTTTCCAGACCTTCAAGCACAACAGGACCATAATCAATCACTTCACGCATTGAAAGTAACATGGTTGATAAACCACGCTCTTGGGCATGAATACAGGTCGCGTACAATAGGTGGGATTTACCAGAATCACCTAAACCGCATAAGTAGGTATATTGAAATTTATTACTGAGCTTTGTGAACGCATCTTTAAGATGACTCACTTCAAGAGAGTTTTCGCCACCAAAATAAGAAGTAAATGTTTCATCATCAGGCAAAGTAACTGGCAATGCCATTTGCATTGGTTCTTGCACTGCGATTAAAGCCCCTGCCACTGATATTCAAGTTCGTCGCTATTCACCACTTGATAAAAATCTCGCGGGTCTTGATAGGCTTTAAAGGCACTATCAAGTTCTAACGCTTTTCTAAAGTCGTTCATGCTGCCAGTATGATTAACTATAAATTGTACGGTATCAGGCGTACGTACAGATATCACAGCGCGAGTAACAACACTTAAGCTCTCTAAACGGCGTTTAGCAAATTCAATATCAACAAAGTTATTAATACCTTTAAGATAGAAAGTTGCTGTTGCAAGTTGCCCAATCATTGTTGGATCAATGGCATATTCTGCTGCTAAGCCACCTGCTAAACTGTCAATCATATCTGCAACAATTTGCTGCTTATCACCCATCAAGCGATTAGTATCGAATAATTCTGCATTAGTGAAACGCCAATCTAGGATCCAGGTTTCTGAATCAGCTTGTTGATACATTCTTGCAGTAATACTGCGCTCTGCACTATAACGACTCGATGCCCGCTCTACGGGTTCAGAGAAATTACCCCATACTTCTGGTATGCCAACAATAGCGCGGTCTTGTAAATCAAGTAATGGCACAACCACAGGTAAACCACGACGACCTGCTTTGTCGTATATAAGCTGTTCAAGCTGCGGATAAGACTCTTGAGTCACCAGTTCACGGCGCCAGTTATCTTCAATGCCTAACCAGATAGCCACTAAAGGACGACGTGTCCCCCACAATGGCAAGCCAAGATCTTTGATTAATGCATTAATCTTATTGGCTTCAAACTTAACAACCAGATTTAAACTGCCATCAGCTTTTTCGTCATATTCGAATTTGAGCATGTAATCTGAAATGTCACGCGTGCGCTGTTTAGCAACAGGGTTTTGATCTGCTGATGTATCACCACTCACTTTCACCAGCACATTTAGCAGTGCTTCACGGCTTGCTGCCAAACGAGCATCACGTGATTTGTCTGCAACTTTAAGAGTATCTTGATATAAATTAGTCACCTCAACAGCGAAAGTTGAAGCACTCGAAAATAATAATAATAAACAAATAAGTAATCTAGACACAGGCCATTAGTTCTTGCTTTTAAACTGATTTGATCCTAAATCAAAGCCATAAACAAAGCAAAGTTAATTTAATGAACAGTAGCTGAGCAAGTTCGTGAGTCACAAGTTGGGAGTTAGCGAGGGGAAAGTTAGCGAGGGGAAAGTTTTAAGGTCTGGCGTAGTTGGGTATAGCGGAGCGAAAACAAAAACATCACAGAGCTATCAGCATTCAGCCGTCAGCGATCAGCCGCGAGGTGGAGGTTCTAGGTTCTAGGTTCTAGGCTCTAGGCTCTAGGCTCTAGGCTCTAGGCTCTAGGCTCTAGGCTCTAGGCAAAGTGTACTTGTAGGAATGGCTTTAGACGTGAATGTGTTTGTTCTGGTCTAGATTCGGCACTGAAGTGCCTCCTACGGGGTTTGTTGCTGAGGGTGACTCAGTTACCTAACAACCCGGTAGATCAACTGACATCTAATATCTAACGTCTAACCTTCTCATCACGTAGGAATGGCTTTAGCCATGAATGTGTTTTTATGGTCTGAATTCGGCACTGAAGTGCCTCCTACGGGGGGTGTTGCTGAGGGAGTCTCTGTACAGGACAACCCCACATTTCAACTGACGTCTGATGGCTGAAAGCTGAAAGCTCCAGACGCAAAAAAGCCCGACTCTTTCGAATCGGGCTTTCTCTTATTTGGAGCCTGGCGATGACCTACTTTCACATAGCAGCTGCTACACTATCATCGGCGCTGTTTCGTTTCACTACTGAGTTCGGCATGGGGTCAGGTGGGTCCAAAACGCTATTGTCACCAAGCAAAAGGCGTGGAAAGGATTCTCGACAAAGCGCGTAGCGCTTACGAGTCCTTTGCGCAAGGTGAACTGATTTCGCGTTAAGCGTTGCGGTTCACCCTACATAAATCTGGAAATCTGATATTTTCTTACAGCTTAAAGCTTATGGCTTACAGCTTCGTAAAATCTACTTTAGTAACTTAACTTCTGTTCGTTACGCTGTCATAAAACGCGTTTGGCGTTGTATGGTTAAGCCTCACGGGTAATTAGTACAGGTTAGCTTAATGGCTCGCACCACTTCCACATCCTGCCTATCAACGTTGTAGTCTTCAACGGCCCTTCAGAGACTTTAAAAGTCTAGTGAGAACTCATCTCGAGGCCTGCTTCGCGCTTAGATGCTTTCAGCGCTTATCAGTTCCGAACGTAGCTACCGGGCAGTGCCATTGGCATGACAACCCGAACACCAGCGGTTCGTTCACTCCGGTCCTCTCGTACTAGGAGCAACCCCTCTCAATTCTCAAACGCCCACGGCAGATAGGGACCGAACTGTCTCACGACGTTCTAAACCCAGCTCGCGTACCACTTTAAATGGCGAACAGCCATACCCTTGGGACCGACTTCAGCCCCAGGATGTGATGAGCCGACATCGAGGTGCCAAACACCGCCGTCGATATGAACTCTTGGGCGGTATCAGCCTGTTATCCCCGGAGTACCTTTTATCCGTTGAGCGATGGCCCTTCCATTCAGAACCACCGGATCACTATGACCTACTTTCGTACCTGCTCGACGTGTCTGTCTCGCAGTTAAGCTGGCTTCTACCATTACACTAACCGTACGATGTCCGACCGTACTTAGCCAACCTTCGTGCTCCTCCGTTACTCTTTGGGAGGAGACCGCCCCAGTCAAACTACCCACCAGGCACTGTCCGTAATCCCGATTAGGGACCAACGTTAGAACATCAACACTACAAGGGTGGTATTTCAAGGACGGCTCCACAAAAACTAGCGTTTCTGCTTCAAAGCCTCCCACCTATCCTACACATGTAGGGTCAATGTTCAGTGCCAAGCTGTAGTAAAGGTTCACGGGGTCTTTCCGTCTAGCCGCGGGTACACAGCATCTTCACTGCGATTTCAATTTCACTGAGTCTCGGGTGGAGACAGCGTGGCCATGGTTACACCATTCGTGCAGGTCGGAACTTACCCGACAAGGAATTTCGCTACCTTAGGACCGTTATAGTTACGGCCGCCGTTTACCGGGGCTTCGATCAAGAGCTTCGTCCGAAAACTAACCCCATCAATTAACCTTCCGGCACCGGGCAGGTGTCACACCGTATACGTCATCTTGCGATTTTGCACAGTGCTGTGTTTTTAATAAACAGTCCCAGCCACCTGGTCACTGCGGCTCCCGTCCGCTTAGAGAGCAAGTCTCATCACAGATAGGAGCGTACCTTCTCCCGAAGTTACGGTACAATTTTGCCTAGTTCCTTCACCCGAGTTCTCTCAAGCGCCTTAGTATTCTCTACCTGACCACCTGTGTCGGTTTGGGGTACGATTCGGTATAATCTGAAGCTTAGAGGCTTTTCCTGGAAGTATGGCATCAACAACTTCACACCCTTGGGTGCTCGTCTCGTGTCTCAGTCTTAAGAGTCCGGATTTTCCTAAACTCTCAACCTACTCACTTTCACATGGACAACCAACGCCATGCTTGTTTAGCCTGCTCCGTCCCCCCATCGCAATTATACCAAGTACGGGAATATTAACCCGTTTCCCATCGACTACGCCTTTCGGCCTCGCCTTAGGGGTCGACTTACCCTACCCTGATTAACATGGGATAGGAACCCTTGGTCTTCCGGCGTGCGGGTTTTTCACCCGCATTATCGTTACTCATGTCAGCATTCGCACTTCTGATACCTCCAGCATACCTCCCGGTACACCTTCAACGGCTTACAGAACGCTCCCCTACCACTCAAAATAAATTTTGAATCCGCAGCTTCGGTGCATAGTTTAGCCCCGTTACATCTTCCGCGCAGACCGACTCGACCAGTGAGCTATTACGCTTTCTTTAAAGGATGGCTGCTTCTAAGCCAACCTCCTGGCTGTCTGGGCCTTTCCACATCGTTTCCCACTTAACTATGACTTTGGGACCTTAGCTGGCGGTCTGGGTTGTTTCCCTCTTCACGACGGACGTTAGCACCCGCCGTGTGTCTCCCGGATAGTACTTTACGGTATTCGGAGTTTGCAAAGGGTTGGTAAGTCGGGATGACCCCCTAGCCTTAACAGTGCTCTACCCCCGTAAGTATTCGTCCGAGGCTCTACCTAAATAGATTTCGGGGAGAACCAGCTATCTCCCGGTTTGATTAGCCTTTCACTCCTAGCCACAGGTCATCCCCTAACTTTTCAACGTTAGTGGGTTCGGTCCTCCAGTTGATGTTACTCAACCTTCAACCTGCCCATGGCTAGATCACCGGGTTTCGGGTCTATACCTTGCAACTATACGCCCAGTTAAGACTCGGTTTCCCTACGGCTACCCTAATCGGTTAACCTCGCTACAAAATATAAGTCGCTGACCCATTATACAAAAGGTACGCAGTCACCCTCGAAGGGCTCCTACTGCTTGTACGTACACGGTTTCAGGTTCTATTTCACTCCCCTCACAGGGGTTCTTTTCGCCTTTCCCTCACGGTACTGGTTCACTATCGGTCAGTTGGGAGTATTTAGCCTTAGATGATGGTCCACCTATATTCAGTCAAAGTTTCACGTGCTCCGACCTACTCGATTTCACTTAAGATGCATTTTCGTGTACGGGACTATCACCCTGTATCGTCAAACTTTCCAGAATGTTCCACTAACACATAATAAGCTTAAGGGCTGGTCCGGTTTCGCTCGCCGCTACTTCCGGAATCTCGGTTGATTTCTGTTCCTACGGGTACTTAGATGTTTCAGTTCTCCGCGTTCGCCTCTTACACCTATGTATTCAGTGCAAGATACCTGCAAGCAGGTGGGTTTCCCCATTCGGAAATCCTAGCCTCAAGCGCTTTTTACTAGCTTGACTAGGCTTATCGCAAGTTAATACGTCCTTCATCGCCTCCAACTGCCAAGGCATCCACCGTGTACGCTTAGTCACTTAACCATACAACCCAAACGGGTCTTTGTTAGTGACAGCTGTTAACTTCGCCAGAAGTTAATTCATCAAATAATGATGAGAATACTAAAGTAGATACCAATTAATCTTTCGATTAATGGCATTTTTTTACTTTTGAAAACTCTTTATAAATAACAATGTTATCTATAAGAATTTTAATATCAGCTTTCCAAATTTTTAAAGAGCATATTAATTAGTTAAACCAAGCGGCTTAGCTAACTAACAATCATCTGTGTGGACACTACGAACAAATAAGTTCTAAATCGTATAAGGAGGTGATCCAGCCCCAGGTTCCCCTAGGGCTACCTTGTTACGACTTCACCCCAGTCATGAATCACTCCGTGGTGAACGTCCTCCCGAAGGTTAGACTATCCACTTCTGGAGCAACCCACTCCCATGGTGTGACGGGCGGTGTGTACAAGGCCCGGGAACGTATTCACCGCATCATTCTGATATGCGATTACTAGCGATTCCGACTTCATGGAGTCGAGTTGCAGACTCCAATCCGGACTACGACGCACTTTAAGTGATTCGCTTACCCTCGCAGGTTCGCAGCACTCTGTATGCGCCATTGTAGCACGTGTGTAGCCCTACACGTAAGGGCCATGATGACTTGACGTCGTCCCCACCTTCCTCCGGTTTATCACCGGCAGTCTCCTTAGAGTTCCCGACCGAATCGCTGGCAACTAAGGATAGGGGTTGCGCTCGTTGCGGGACTTAACCCAACATCTCACAACACGAGCTGACGACAGCCATGCAGCACCTGTATCAGAGTTCCCGAAGGCACCAAACCATCTCTGGTAAGTTCTCTGTATGTCAAGTGTAGGTAAGGTTCTTCGCGTTGCATCGAATTAAACCACATGCTCCACCGCTTGTGCGGGCCCCCGTCAATTCATTTGAGTTTTAACCTTGCGGCCGTACTCCCCAGGCGGTCTACTTAATGCGTTAGCTTTGAAAAACAAGTCCGAAGACCCGAGCTTCTAGTAGACATCGTTTACGGCGTGGACTACCAGGGTATCTAATCCTGTTTGCTCCCCACGCTTTCGTACATGAGCGTCAGTGTTGACCCAGGTGGCTGCCTTCGCCATCGGTATTCCTTCAGATCTCTACGCATTTCACCGCTACACCTGAAATTCTACCACCCTCTATCACACTCTAGTTTGCCAGTTCGAAATGCAGTTCCCAGGTTGAGCCCGGGGCTTTCACATCTCGCTTAACAAACCGCCTGCGTACGCTTTACGCCCAGTAATTCCGATTAACGCTCGCACCCTCCGTATTACCGCGGCTGCTGGCACGGAGTTAGCCGGTGCTTCTTCTGTAAGTAACGTCACAGCTAAGTGCTATTAACACTTAACCTTTCCTCCTTACTGAAAGTGCTTTACAACCCGAAGGCCTTCTTCACACACGCGGCATGGCTGCATCAGGCTTGCGCCCATTGTGCAATATTCCCCACTGCTGCCTCCCGTAGGAGTCTGGGCCGTGTCTCAGTCCCAGTGTGGCTGATCATCCTCTCAAACCAGCTAGGGATCGTCGCCTTGGTGAGCCATTACCTCACCAACTAGCTAATCCCACTTGGGCTAATCTTATGGCGTGAGGCCCGAAGGTCCCCCACTTTGGTCCGTAGACATCATGCGGTATTAGCAGTCGTTTCCAACTGTTGTCCCCCACCATAAGGCATATTCCCAAGCATTACTCACCCGTCCGCCGCTCGACGCCAGAGGTGCAAGCACCTCTTCGTTTCCGCTCGACTTGCATGTGTTAGGCCTGCCGCCAGCGTTCAATCTGAGCCATGATCAAACTCTTCAATTAAAAGTTTTTTGAAACCGAAGTTTCGTGCTCAATGAATTCTGAATTTTGATTCTTTCGAATCGAATTGACTGTGCGTTATTATTTTCACTTTTGAAAAAGTAAAATCAAAACAGCTCAAGGCTGAATCTTTTAATAACATATGGTCACTCAGTTCAATTGAGACTCTAAATTTGTTTGCGTCATCTAGCGAACTAGAATCTGCTGTTAGAACTCAATCTGTACGAGTGCCCACACAGATGATTGCTTTATATTGTTAAAGAACGTTGCGACGTTGTCGCTAGGGATGCGTATAATACATCCTTAATTTTTCGAGTCAACACTTAATTTTAAACTTTCTTTTTAGACCGTTTTAAACCGAAGTTTTACTTAACTCTCTGTCACTTTGTTCAGCGCTTTTCATTGCTGCCCGCCGTGTCAGTGGATGCGCATTATAGGGATGCGAGGAATTAACGCAAGTACTTTTTGAAGGTTTTTTTGATTATTTTCAAATCATTCAGATACCCACCAAATGCAAACACGTTACCCACAAACACCTGTGGATAACTGATGTTTTTTAGCAGAATAACTAAACTCTCCTCGCTTGTTATGGTAACTTGCGCCGCAGATTTTCCACTCGCTCACAAGGCAAGAAAAATGACAGACATTATAAATAGTATAAGTGGTCTCCTTTGGGGTCACATTCTGGTTTACCTTTTAATAGCTGCGGGGCTATTTTTCACTCTTCGACTCGGTTTTATTCAATTCACTCAATTCCCACATATGATCAAAGTAATGTTTCAGAGCCGCCAAGGTTCTGGCGATGGCATTTCTTCATTCCAAGCATTTTGTACTTCTTTAGCTGCGCGAGTAGGTACGGGTAATATGGCAGGTGTTGCCGTTGCACTTTATTTAGGCGGTGCCGGGGCAATTTTCTGGATGTGGCTTATTGCTTTAATAGGTATGGCGACAAGTTTTGCCGAGAGTACTCTTGCTCAGGCATATAAAACCGTCGATGAAGATGGCAACTTTCGCGGTGGCCCTGCTTATTATATGGAATATGGTTTGGGCAAACGTTGGATGGGTGTGATCTTTTCTCTTTGCCTTATTCTTGCTTTTGGCTTGGTATTTAATGCTGTTCAATCAAACTCTATTGCTGCTGCATTTAATGTTGCGTTTGGTATTCCAAACTATGTTGTAGGTATCGGCTTAGTATTAGGGTCAGGCATTATTATTTTTGGTGGCTTAAAAACTATTTCACGTTTTGCAGAAATGGTTGTGCCATTTATGGCGCTGGCTTATTTGTTAGTTGCACTTTATGTGTGTGCCATGAACTACGATTTATTACCTGACGTATTTATGCATGTTATTAATAGTGCCTTTGGTATCGAGCAAGCGGGTGCGGGTGCAATAGGTTATGGTGTAATGCAGGCTATGATCCAGGGTATTAAACGTGGCCTATTCTCTAATGAAGCTGGTATGGGTAGCGCTGCAAATGCTGCTGCAACGGCAACACCTAACCCACCGCACCCTGCCTCACAAGGTTATGTACAAATGCTCGGCGTATTTGTAGATACAATTATTATATGTACTGCAACTGCAGCCCTTATTTTATTATCACAACAGCTTATACCTAATTCAGGTGTAACTGGCATTGCGTTAACACAAGCTGCCCTTGAAGAACACGTTGGTAGTTGGGGTGCGATATTTGTTGCGATTGCAATTTTGTTTTTTGCATTTACCTCGATAGTTGCTAATTATTCTTATGCCGAAACCAATTTATTGTTCTTAGAGCATAACCATGCTTCGGGTATGTTGATATTCCGATTATTGGTACTTGGTATGGTGATGTTTGGTGCGCTTGGGGAATTGCCACTCGTATGGACCCTTGCCGATGTTTCGATGGGTTTAATGGCTATTGTTAACGTCATCGCTTTATTTATGTTATCGGGCGTCGTTATTTGGCTCGCGAAGGATTACAACACACAACGTAAGGCAGGTAAATTACCTACTTTTGATCCTTCGCAAAACAAAAAGCTAGATCAAACCATTCCTAAAGGCGCATGGCGTAAATAATCTAGTTAAGTAAATTCTTATTTAGGGAGCGTTTGTGCTCCCTTTTTTGTATTTGCTAACTTTTCAAAAACAGACAATATGAATGTAATTTGTTGCTCGTTAAGTTTGGACTCAAGCTCAGTAACAAGCTGAGCTTTAATTTGCGCTTTTAATGCTTGTTTTTGTTCTGCGGTTAGTAATGGCTGCGATTGTTGCTGATAAGATTGCACAGCAGTGAGCATATCCATCAGCACGTCATTATCAAAATCGGTTAGCGCTGCTTTGGCATTACTAATGGCTTGTTCTGATTTATCGAAGACAGTCGATACTTTATCGACAAGCACGCTCACCTCATGAATTTTCAGTACATCGTTAATGTTCGACATAATAATCGCAACAGGAATGAGTACTAATGAGATCGCTAGACAAAGCCCAAATACGGCGCCTACCCAAAACTGATTTAAGCCACGTTTAAATTGCTCCATTATCTTTCCTTGATCCTATTTATTGATTAAAACTTGAAACGCGTTAGCTGTTTTAAAAAGACTAAGGAAACTATAAAGCTATTTTGGCAATAAAAAAATAATTTGATGAGATTATAAAAAGAAATATAAATGAAATAGAGAAGAGGTATTTTATGTAAATGGTGCCCGGGGCCGGACTTGAACCGGCACGCTGTTACCAGCGAGGGATTTTAAATCCCTTGTGTCTACCAATTCCACCACCCGGGCATCGGGCCGCTCGTAAGAGCATGTGGAGTATTATATGGAGGCGGAACCCGGAGTCGAACCGAGGTAGACGGATTTGCAATCCGCTGCATGGCCACTCTGCCATTCCGCCTTATCGCTTCCAAATAATTGGAGCGGCACACGAGGCTCGAACTCGTGACCTCAACCTTGGCAAGGTTGCGCTCTACCAACTGAGCTAGTGCCGCAAATTTATTTCTGTCAGTATTTTGACCGTTGGTGCACAACCTTGAGGTTGCGATGATAACGTTCTGGCAACTGAGCTAGTGCCGCAAATTTAATTCTGTCAGTATTTTTACCGTTGGTACACAACCTTGAGGTTGCGATGATAACGTTCTGGCAACTGAACTAGTGCCGCAAATTTTTAATTAGTTACCACTAAAAATGGTGCCCGGGGCCGGACTTGAACCGGCACGCTGTTACCAGCGAGGGATTTTAAATCCCTTGTGTCTACCAATTCCACCACCCGGGCATCGGGTTTGCTATTTAAAGCAAGTGGATAAAGCTAATATGGAGCGGCACACGAGGCTCGAACTCGTGACCTCAACCTTGGCAAGGTTGCGCTCTACCAACTGAGCTAGTGCCGCATCATATTAACTCTAATATTATTTTTATAACTACATTTGGTATTGTAGTTAACCACAAATGGTGCCCGGGGCCGGACTTGAACCGGCACGCTGTTACCAGCGAGGGATTTTAAATCCCTTGTGTCTACCAATTCCACCACCCGGGCATCGGGTTGCTCATAGAGCGCGTGGAGTGTTGAATGGAGGCGGAACCCGGAGTCGAACCGAGGTAGACGGATTTGCAATCCGCTGCATGGCCACTCTGCCATTCCGCCAAATTAGATAATTGGAGCGGCACACGAGGCTCGAACTCGTGACCTCAACCTTGGCAAGGTTGCGCTCTACCAACTGAGCTAGTGCCGCTTTCTTTATCTTGGGGGCTATGCCCTCTCAACACGGACGCATTCTACAGAGATTATTAAACGCGTCAATATAAAAAATGCTAGTTTTGAACTGTTTGCTTATTTTTTATCTAAAACGGTGTGTAATTAAACGTTTAGGATCAATTTTTGGTCAATTCTGACCATGCCGCTATTAAATACTGCAACATAGAACTAAGCGTTAAGAATGTTGCGACGTACAAAAGGCCATAACTTAAGTAGATCATCCATGTATCAAACTGCCAGATCAAACCAATAATGGCTAGCATCTGTGCTGCAGTTTTAAACTTACCCATGTTTGATACAGCTACGTTGTCACGTTTACCCTGCTCTGCCATCCATTCGCGTAAAGCAGAGATAACAATTTCACGGCTAATAATAACTAATGCTGGAATAGTCATATACAAACTTTGGTAGTGGCTTGATAAAGCAACCAGTGCTGCACACACCATTACTTTGTCGGCAACCGGATCTAAGAACGCACCGAAAGGCGTTGACTGATTTAAACGACGCGCTAGATAGCCATCAAGGATATCTGTGATTGACGCAAGCCAGAAAACAAACGCAGCTGCGAAAAACGCCCATGAGAAAGGCAAATAAAATATCACCAAAAAAATGGGGATAAGAAAAAGTCTAAAGGTTGTGAGTGTGTTTGGAATATTCCACATAACTACTTGGAGATGTCTTTTTTTACTATATTCGCACGAAGGCTACGCCTTGTCATGCAAATGATTAAATATCTTTTCAGCCATTTCAGGGCTGATCCCAGGAACTTGTTTTAATTGGTCTATATTAGCAGCTTTTACCCCTTGCATGCCCCCTAAATATTTTAATAATGCTTGTCGGCGCTTTTGTCCTACACCGGTAATCTCTTCTAACAATGATTGTGTACGTTGTTTTTGTCGTTTATTACGATGCCCTGCAATGGCAAAACGGTGCGACTCATCACGAATATGCTGAATTAAATGCAGCGCTGGTGCATCTGAATCAAGTGGTATTGTTTTACGTCCGCCATCAATTAATAGCGTTTCTAAACCTGGTTTCCGACTGGTACCTTTTGCAACACCCACCAGCAATGGTATTTTATTATGCGGCCAGTTTTCAAAATATTGCTCAGCACGAGATAATTGACCTTTACCACCATCGATAAAGATGACATCTGGAATTTTGTCTTCATCGACCACTTTGTTGTAGCGTTTATTAAGTGCGAATTCCATCGCAGCATAATCATCACCACCGGTGATGCCGGTAACATTAAATCGACGATATTCTTTATTATTAGGCCCTTGCGAATCAAACACCACACAACTTGCTACCGTGTTTTCACCCATTGTATGGCTGATATCAAAACATTCCATGCGATTAATATCATCTAGGCGTAATGTTTCTTTTAATTGTGCGTAGCGTTTGTTGATTGAATCCTGCGTGCTTTGCTTAACACTAATGCTGTTAAGTGCATTTTTATTAGCAAGCTTTAAATACTGTGCCCGCTCACCGCGATTAGCAACTTTTAAACTCACTTTACGTTCAGAGATTGCCGTAAGCGCTTCGCTTAATGGCTCACTTTCTTCAATATTAAACGGTAATATAATTTCTTTAGCAATACGCCCTGTTGCACCGGGAGCTAGATAATATTGGCCTAAAAAAGAAGTTAGAATTTCTTCTTCACCTGAGTCTTTTGGTACTTTAGGAAAATAAGTTTTACTGCCTAGCACTTTGTGGTCGCGGATCATTAATAAGTGAACCGCATTTAAACCGTTTAAATGAGCAAAACCCACCACATCCATTTCGGCATGGTTACCTGAAATAGATTGTTGCTCCTGCATTTTTCGAAGCAACATGATTTGGTCACGCACTTTGGCCGCAAGCTCAAATTTAAGTTCTTTACTTGCTTGCTCCATTTTAGTAACTAAATCGGCAATGACTTCATGAGATTTGCCCAACAAAAACTTGCGAACAAAATCAACTTCTTGTTGATATTCTTCATCGGAGATTTTATTCACACACGGCGCTGAGCAGCGTTTTAACTGATATTGTAAACATGGACGGCTTCTAGCTCGGTAATAAGCATCTTCACATTGGCGAACCGGAAAGATTTTTTGCATTAAACGCAAACTTTCAGATACCGCTCCCGCACTTGGGAATGGGCCAAAATATTCGCCTTTAATTTTTCGGCTACCACGATGAAAAGCAAGTCGCGGATGCTTATGATCAGTTAAAAGAATATACGGATATGACTTATCATCTCGCAGCAAAATATTGTAACGAGGCTGATATTTTTTAATTAGGTTGTTTTCGAGTAATAAGGCTTCGGTTTCAGTGTTGGTCAGGGTGACTTCAATACCGCAAATATTACTTACTAATACACGCGTTTTGCTATCAGTCACATTGCTACGGAAGTAACTACTTACGCGCTTTTTTAGATTTTTAGCCTTACCAACATAGATAACTTGCCCTTCACTATCAAGCATTCGGTAGACACCGGGCTCACTTGATAGTGTTTTTAGAAAACGGGCTGGTTCGAAATCAGACATTGAGCAAATTAATGCGAGCTATCAATGTCGATCATTTTATGACGAATTGCTAAATGGGTAAGTTCAACATCCCCCCCTACATTTAGCTTTTCAAACATGCGATAGCGATAGCTATTCACTGTTTTTGAGCTTAGGTTCAAGCGATCCGCAATATCTTGCGCTTTCTCACCTTTAGTGATCATCAGCATGATTTGCAGCTCACGCTCAGACAAACTCTGGAATGGGTTTTCATCTGTGCGACCGCTTACCTGAGCAAGGGCAATTTGTTGTGCAATTTCAGGCGCAATATAACGTTGCCCTGCATTAACCGCACGAATAGCGTTAACCATTTCATCAGAGCCGGCACCTTTTGTTAGATAACCGTGAGCACCGATTTGCATTACTTTGCTTGGAAATGGATCTTCACAATGCACAGTAAGCACAATAATTTTTACATCAGGGCAATAACGACAGATTTTTTTTGTCGCTTCTAAACCGCCAATACCTGGCATATTCATGTCCATCAACACGATATCAGGTGAATGTTGACGGCAAAATTGCACCGCTTCTTCACCGGTTTTAGCTTCACCCACCACTTTAAAACCACGAACATCATCAAGTATACGTCTGATCCCTGTCCGTACAAGTTCATGGTCATCAACTAAAAGTACATTAATCAATGGAACACCCTCAAATAACCCAAATAGCTGCTTTCGCACAGTTTAATGTGCCACATTAGCACAGAAAAAGTGAAACGATAAATCAAAATATCGTTTCACTAATTAATTTTAAGCTGATGCTTTCTCGCTGAAACGATCAACCCATAGGGCAATGATACCATCACCTGTTACATTACAGGCAGTACCAAAGCTATCTTGTGCTAAATAAAGTGCAATCATTAATGCAACTGCACCTTCATTAAAACCAAGCATACTTGTTAAAAGACCCAATGCCGACATAACTGCCCCACCTGGTGCGCCAGGAGCAGCAATCATTACAACGCCTAGCATCATAATAAATGGCAACATACCAAATAACGATGGTACATCCATATTCGGTGATAAGAACATAACAGCCATTGCACATGTCACAATCGTAATTGTTGAGCCTGATAAATGGATAGTTGCACATAAAGGTACTGTAAAGTTAGCAACATCTTCTTTTACGTTATTTGCTTTGCTTGAGCGAAGTGAAACTGGAATTGTTGCTGCACTCGACATTGTACCTAAAGCAGTAAAATAAGCGGGTAGCATATTTTTTACAAGCTCTAAAGGATTACGCTTTAGTAAAAGGCCTGTAGATACATATAAAACAGTAAGCCATAGCCAATGCATAATTAATGCAGCTAGCAAAACAATACCAAATGTTTGCAGCGTATCAACCACGGTGCCAGCAACTGTCATTTCCGCGAAAACACCGGCAATGTAGAAAGGTAACGCAGGAATAATTACTTTTGCTAATAAGCCATCAATCACATCACGGCCCTGATCAGATACTTTCTTTAACGTATCAAGCTGTAACTGGCTCATACCAATACCAAAAATGAATGCCGCAGCAAGTGCTGTCATTACACTCATAAGAGGTGGAATTTCTAGATCAATAAAGCTGCCCACTTCGGTCGCAACTTCTGCTTCAAACGTTAAACCGCCATCAAACAATGGGATCATAGCGCTGACAAGTAAAAAAGCTAAGGTTCCAGCAATAACGGTTGAACCATATGCAAAGCCAACAGTTTTTCCTAACAAGTGGCCTGACCCTTTTGGTAAACCAGCAATACCTGATGCGATAAAAAATAAAATAATTAACGGGATGGTAAAGGTGATCAACTGACCTATTATTTCTTTTACTGTGTAAAGGAGTTCAACACCTGTTAGTGGCACATATAAGCCCACTAAAATACCGGCAACAATACCAGCAATTAATTTTAGAATTAAATTCATAACGATCACTTCAATTTTTAGGTGGTAATCTTTTACCACGTTTTAGTTTACTTTTGTTATAAAACAGCCAAATTAACGTTTAACTGCGCAAATTACCACCACAGCTTGTTAGAATCTAATTTGAACGTAAATATATGCGCCCTGTCGCGTTGCATTTGTTAACAAAGTTGCAAATTAATAACATGCTCGCAGTTTTGAATACCCGTATAGTGCTTATGTATAAATCAATGTTAAGTGCCGCTCTATTAAGCGTGCCTTTTACCAGCTTGGCCACCAGCCAACCTGTCACCCTTCCTTTTATTGCGGAGCAGGCAACAATTGACGGCCAGCTCAATGAGCCAAGTTGGCAACGTGCCAAAAAAATTACCATAGACAACGTTACTTGGCCTTACGAAAACAGTAAAAGCCCAGTTACCACCCACGCTTATGTTTATGAAGATGGCGAAACACTTTTTATTGGCTTTGAAGCAAATGACCCAAACCCAGAACTTATTCGTGCTTTTTACCGTGACCGTGACGCAGCCTGGGATGATGACCTAGTCGGGCTAAAAATTGATTCATACAATAATTCTCAATTAGCTTATCAATTTTTTATTAACCCACTTGGCGTACAACAAGATTCAATAGAAAACGAACTGACTAAACATGAAAGCTCATCATGGGACGGTATTTGGGATAGCGTCGGTGTTATTCATGATAAAGGCTACACAGTTGAAGTTGCCATTCCATTACGCGTATTGAATTTTGACGACAGCGTAGCAAGTAAGACTATGGCGATGGAGTTTTTACGCTTTTTACCGCGCAGTGAACGATTACGTATCTCAAATATGCAAATTGACCATGGTAACAACTGTTGGATTTGCCAAATGCCAAGTTACCAAGGCTTTGAACAAGCAAAGCAAGGCAATAACGTGGCGATTATTCCATCTGTGGTGCTTGGCAAAAATGAGACTCGTGAAATTGATGGCGCACAAGTTGATGACTGGGAGTCAGAGAACAACACTGAAGCCAGCCTCGATGTTAAATGGGGGATCACCCCAGATATCACCTTAAATGCGACGATTAATCCTGATTTTTCTCAGGTTGAAGCGGATGTAGCACAATTGAGTGTGAACAATAATTTCAGTTTATTCTTCCCAGAAAAGCGTGCCTTCTTTTTAGATAACGCTGACTACTTTGCCTCAACACTTAACCTCATTCATACCCGTAATATTGCCCAGCCAGATTACGGCACGAAAATCACCGGCAGCAAAAATGGCCATACATTTGCCGGCTTCATTGCCAATGATACGCAAACCAATGTGCTGATCCCGGGCAATTTAGGCTCATCTCTTGTCGCCCTTGACGAGAAAAGTGAAAACGGTGCCCTGCGTTATCGATACGATTTTGAATCTGGGTTATCACTCGGTTCAACGGCAACACACAGACAAAGTGATGATTATAAAAACACGGTTTACAGTATTGATAGTAAATACAAACCAACAGTGAACGATGTTTTCTTAGTGCAAGTATTAAAATCACAAACGCAATACAGCCAAGATTTTATCGATGAGTTATGTGATGGTGATAACTGCTTACAACCCGAGCAAGTAATTTGTGAATTAAATAGTGACTGCGACTATAACGAAGGCGTACTTCGTGTTTTAAGTAAAGAACAGCAATCGGGTACTGGCTACTACCTAAAGTATCAACACGACGAGAAGTACTGGCGTGCCTTCGCTGATTATAATTATCGTGATGCTGATTTAAGAGCTGACTTGGGCTTTATCTCACAAGTTGATTTTAAAAAGTTTACGACTGGTGGCGAATACCGCTGGTATGGCGATAAAGGCAATTGGTGGAATCGCGCTAACCTTTACGCCGATTGGGATATTACCCATAACGAAAATAACGAACTTCTTGAAAAAGAAGCACAAACTAGTTTTTCAGTCAGCGGCCCGTTACAGAGCTTTTTTGAGGTCTCTGTTGAGCACCGTAACCGCACTGGTCTTCGCCACGATAAATCACGTTTAGATATTGACGGCAACACAGACTTGTTTAGCGAAAATGGCGTTGGTTTTTACAGTGACTTTAAACCAAAAGCAGGGGTATTTGCTTCTTTATATATGTACACAGGTAATGCCGTTGATTTAGCGAATAACCGCGTGGGTGATAAGTTCCATATACGCCCTGTGCTGAATATGAACCTTGGTAAGCATTTTGAAGTGCGTTTACGTCATACTTATGAACAGCTTGAAGCCGATGGCAGTGAAGTATTTACCGCCAACTTAAGTGATGTACGTTTTACTTACCAATTCAACGTGAATAGCTTTTTACGCCTTGCAGTCATTTATACCGATTTAGAACGCAATCAGGCTAATTACATTGATGATGTAGATAGCCAATATAAAAACCTAGCCACTCAGCTGTTGTATTCTTATAAGCTGAATCCGCAAACGGTATTCTTTGCTGGCTACTCTGATAATGGCTACCAAGATGATGAGCTATCATCAATTACTAAAGAGCAGCGTACGTTATTTGCCAAGTTTAGCTACGCTTGGTTACTCTAAGAGCCTATTAGCGCACCTTTTGGTGCGCCCTCCCCTTTCTTTGTTTGCTTATTCCTAAATGCTATAAGCCTATTCGCTATATGTTATAGCCAAACTTTACTTTCGTTTTTTATTCACCACAGTAAAGTGTGACTATTACAGATCACTAGCCTTAGCTAGTTGATCAACGATTGAATAAATTGCTTCCAAGGGAACACTATGTCTAACATTTTTGAAGATAATTCATTAACGATTGGTAATACACCAATTGTAAAGCTTAACCGCGTAACCTCAGGTAATGTTTTTGCTAAAGTAGAATCACGTAACCCAAGCTTCAGTGTTAAATGCCGTATTGGCGCTTCAATGATCTGGGAAGCAGAAAAGTCAGGTGTATTAACCAAAGAAAAAGAGTTAATCGAACCGACTTCAGGTAACACAGGTATCGCCCTTGCGTTCGTAGCAGCTTCTCGTGGCTATAAGCTAACCCTGACTATGCCTAACACAATGAGCTTAGAGCGTCGTAAATTGTTAAAAGCCTTAGGTGCTAACCTAGTTTTAACTGATGGCGCTAAAGGTATGAATGGCGCGATTGAAAAAGCAAAAGAAATTCAAGCCAGTGAGCCTGAAAAATACATTCTTTTACAACAGTTCGAAAACCCAGCTAACCCGAAAATTCACTTTGAAACAACGGGCCCTGAAATCTATGAAGCAATGGACGGTAAAATCGATATCTTCGTAGCGGGTGTTGGTACAGGTGGTACTATTACAGGTGTTAGCCGTTACCTTAAACTAGAAAAAGGGTTAAATGTACAATCAGTTGCTGTTGAACCAACTAACTCACCAGTTATTAGCCAAACCTTAGCTGGTGAAGAAGTTAAACCGGGCCCTCATAAAATCCAAGGTATCGGTGCAGGCTTCATCCCTGGCAACCTTGATTTAGAAGTTGTGGACGCTGCAGAGCAAGTATCAAATGAAGATGCGATTGCTATGGCTCATGAACTAATGAAAAACGAAGGGATTTTAGTGGGTATTTCTTCTGGTGCTGCAGTAGTTGCGGCAAAACGCCTTGCTGAAAAACCTGAAAACGCAGACAAGAACATTGTGGTAATTTTACCAAGTGCGACTGAGCGTTACTTATCTAGCCCATTATTTGCTGAAGAGTTCAGCGATAAAGAGCTTGTTCAGTAACCACTAAGAATCTCTTAGTTGTTAAAAAAGGATGCAAACACGCATCCTTTTTTATTATCTACAATAAATAAAACCAATAATTTTACCGAGTTAACTTTACATCATGCTCATTTAGTCACACACTTAATTTTAAGTTCACTCGTAAAACTACAACAATGAAAAATATACTTTTAACTATTATCCTTCTAAGTAGCAGCATTCTTTTCGGTTGCGGTTCTGAAGACGCACCAAAGGGCGAAAAAAACACCCCAGGTAATGTAGCGACTCTCTATTTTGATGCTTTATACAACCAAAACGATTTAAATCTTGCGATGGAATATGCCACGCCTAAAATGGCGAGAATTATGAAATCTTATGGCACCGCTGGGCAGTTCGCACGTAACCTGGTTAATATGCAATACGATGAAGTGGTGATTGAAGTCGATATGACTAACATGAGTCTACGCGAACAATATGGCGATAAAGCTAACATCAATTTGATTTTTACGGGTTATTTTAATGGTAAGAAAATTGATGATATGCGCAGTGTGAAAATGATGCGTAAAAAAGGCAAGTGGTACATTGAAAAAATTAATGCCGATCCATTTGCGCGATAATTAATTACGAAAACTAAAAAAGGGCCTGAAGGGCCCTTTTTTTTGAAAGAGTATTACTGCAGAACAGTATGGATATTACTCTTCGTCAAACTCTTGATGTTGACGCTGTGCAGGACGCGCTAAGATTTCAACGTAAAACGATGTAAGCTGTTTTGCTTCGATATCGCTAATACATTTATTAATCTCTGCCACGTGAACGACATTGGCCTCATCCGCTGATTCACCAAACTTACAGTCAAACGCCCAATAGTCGGCGCCTGCTGGGAGTGTTTTATTACGCTCACGTTTTAAGTATTTTTTTACTTCGTGCTTGGCTGCATCAACCATACGAGGATATTTAATTTTCTCGTGGTTTAGCGTGAATGTTTTCTTCATTATAGTCCTAGTAACTTGGTTCAATGACAATGGCATAAAGCCATAGACTGCTATTATAACAAGCACATCTTAATTTAGCTGTACTTTTTGCAGTTTTACTTAAATATAAGTCTATTCTTAGCTTATTCTTAGTGTATTCGAAGTCTATGACATTTCGATTAAGCCACTTATACCTAAGCTGTAGCTAAATGAAGAGGTTGATGTATCGCCTCGTCAGTAAGGCTATCATAAAATGCAGCTGCATCGATTTGTGGGCGCTCAACGGGTTTATTTTTTTCATAAAAGCGTTTTCTAACTGCAGGCTCACAGTTATCAATCACTTCTAGCGGCACATGTTGCTTATCATCACGAACATTCAGTGGCTCTGGGTTTAAACAATGACGTAATCTGATGTCTGATAAACCACCTTGCAATAGTCTAAGTGCATTTTCTTGCCCAATCAGCATATCAAACTGTTCGGGAGCTAATGGTTGTGTGGGGCCTGCACCTAACTCGGTGCGCAAAGCAGATTCAGATACTTCAGGGTTGCTTAATTCAGTTTTTGGCAGGTGAAACTGGCTAAAATCGAGCGCATCATGAGAAAGCATAGCTAGTAATAAAGCAAATTCTCCAGAGCGGTGCTCGTGAACACTTTTATTTAGACGATTATCGAGTTGGCTCTCTGTGAGCAACAAATCATCAATTTGCATAGTCTTTAGCCAAATAGTTTCTTGATTAACCAGTTATCGGCATTTATGCATTTTTCTTTAGTTTTTTTCTTTACTTAAATAATAAGTTTGCTATTATCAGCGCCGTTGCATTGGAGGGGTTCCCGAGCGGCCAAAGGGATCAGACTGTAAATCTGACGGCTCAGCCTTCGCTGGTTCGAATCCAGCTCCCTCCACCACTTTCCTTCTTAGAAAAGTGGGGCCAAATGCAATAGTAAAAATTTGTGTGGAGGGGTTCCCGAGCGGCCAAAGGGATCAGACTGTAAATCTGACGGCTCAGCCTTCGCTGGTTCGAATCCAGCTCCCTCCACCACTCTTTACTCTTTCTAGCTTTACTCTTTCTAGCTTTACTCTTTCTAGCTTTACTCTTTCTAGCTTTACTCTTTCTAGCTTTACTCTTTCTAGCTTTACTCTTTCTAGCTTTACTCTTTCTAGCTTTACTCTTTCTAGCTTTACTCTTTCTAGCTTTACTCTTTCTAGCTTTACTCTTTCTAGCTTTACTCTCGCTAACTTTACTCTCGCTAACTTTACTCTCGCTAACTTTACTCTCGCTAACTTTACTCTCGCTAACTTTACTCTCGCTAACTTTACTCTCGCTAACTTTACTCTCGCTAACTTTACTCTCGCTAACTTTACTCTCGCTAACTTTACTCTCGCTAACTTTACTCTCGCTAACTTTACTCTCGCTAACTTTACTCTCGCTAACTTTACTCTCGCTAACTTTACTCTCGCTAACTTAAGCTACCAACTCAAACTACTTCCATTTGCTTTTAACCATTGCTCGGCTTTTTTATAATTTGGATAAAACTGGTTCACACGTTGCCAAAACTTAGCGCTATGGTTCATATGTAAAAGATGCGCAAGCTCATGTACAACCACATAATCAATCACCCAGGTTGGCGCACTTGCTAAATGTAAATTAAAAGTCAGCTCGCGGCGTTTATTACAACTGCCCCAACGACGTTTATAATGTTGAATTTTAAGCTTTGTCGGTAATGTTTCTGACATCTGCAAACAATAATCATGAACACGCATTTCAATATAGCTTTCAAGCTTTTCATGTAAAAACTGCTCAAGCAAAGCTAGGTAGTTAGCTTCTTGATGTTTGACGCGTGATGATATTGATAAGGTAAGCTGAGACTGTGCATCTTGTTGCCACATGCTTTTCGGGCCTTTAGCGAATACTATCGGCACGTTTTGCCCAAACAACTTAATAGTGGCGTTTACTAATGGTAGTTGACGGCGTTCAGCATGAATGGATTGTTTTGCTATTTGTTCAGCGACCCAATCTTGCTTGGTCTTTAGCCAAGCATCTATTTCAGTTTGTGGAACATAAAAAGGCGCATAAACGGTCAATTTCTGCTTGGCAACTTTAATTGCGACGGTTGTTCTGCGCTTACTACGCTTTAGGGTGTAATCCAACAAAGGTCAGCCAATTCGATTAATAAAAATAAGAGATTCCATTTTACCCTGCTAAATAGCTGCTAATCTATAAAGATGACTCAAAAATAAGTTTTCACCTTTATGCCTGACAAACCATGTTGTAGTTATACCTCACCAACAGGTAACAAGTGCCAAGAAACAGATATGGGCTCTGGATTTTGCTTTTGGCATGATAGTAAATTTGATAAATCAGGGCTAGATCTAACCCAAAAATTAGAGCGCTATGCAAAAAAAGGTGGCTTATTAGAAGGCCTGCAATTGCAAAGAGCGAACCTTTCAGGACTTAACTTAATAAAGCAGGATGACGAAGAAGGTTATGATCTCTCCTATTGTAATTTTTATCGTGCGAATTTAACGGGCGCTCACCTATTTAATAATAAAATCGCCAATGCTTCATTAATGAAAGCTAATTTACATAGCGCGAGTTTGCATTACTGTGATTTAAAAAATACCAACTTACTAGGTATTAAGCTCAACGACAGCAGAATTGATAATATCGAATTGGGTAACCAATTATTACAAGAAGCGGCTGCATTTAAAGCTCGTAAAAATAAGCAGCATGATGAAGCACGAGACTTATTTGAGCAATCTGAAGAAATATATCGCAATTTAAGAAAAGCCTCTGAACATCAAGGGCTTTTTGAGCTCGCCGGTAACTTCACCTACAAAGAATTAAGAATGCGTCATGCGCAATACCGAAAAGGCTCAACCAAGCAAATTACTTCTAGCTTTATAGATATGTTATGTGGTTATGGCGAAAAGCCCGAAAATGTCATTCGCTTTAGTCTGTCACTCATTATTTGCTGTGCATTTTGTTATTTCTTATTCGGGGTTAGTTATCAAGATTCTGTGATGCAACTGAGCTTTGAAAACTCATTTCAAAGCAATTTGTCGGCCTTACTGAATAGTTTTTATTTCAGCGTGGTGACTTTTACAACGCTTGGCTATGGTGACATTACGCCAATAGGTTTTTCGAGGTTAATCGCAGCCATAGAAGCATTTTGTGGTAGCTTCTCGCTCGCTTTATTCGTCGTTGTTTTTGTAAAGCGCATGACTCGCTAACGCATGATGTATGAACCCTTATGCTCTTTTGCCTGATACATTTTTTTGTCGGCACGATTAATTAACTCTTCAGCATCTACTGTGCTATCAAGCGGTGCTGCAATAAGACCAAAGCTTAAATGCAGCTCAGGGTATTGTTGTTCAAATGCGGCTATAAGTTTTTCGCAAATACTAAAAGCGCTATCTAACTCGCAATCAGGTAAAATGATACAAAACTCATCCCCTCCATAGCGGCACGGTATATCAATCTCGCGAATATTTTCAAGTAAGTATTGCCCTATATATTTAAGGACTTCGTCGCCTTTTAAATGCCCTTGTGTGTCATTCACTGACTTAAAGTCATCAAGATCAAAATAAACAACCGTTAATGGTGATTTGTGACGTCTGGCTCTGGCAAGGTCGCGTTGTAATAGCTCTTGCATGACACGCCGGTTGTAGAGGTTGGTGAGTGGGTCGAGTTTAGCGAGTTTCTCTAGTTCTTGAGTGCGCTGAGCAACTTTTTCTTCAAGGCCTTTTGCATACACTTCGGTGCGGCGTTTCGCATTTTCAATTTCGCCCACTAAGCTGTCGATATAAGTATCAAAGACCAAGGTCGTATCAAAGTAAATTAATTTATCAATGATGTTAAGGGTATGATTTAATTCTTCTTGATCGCTTATTGTGGTGCGAAGTACATTAAATATGAGCTCTTTTAAAGTACACACAGCCGATAAGTAAAGCTTAGGTTCAACACCAATACGCTTATGCACCATACCAATCCGTAAGCGGTTATTAACATACTCATGTTCGTAACGACCGCAAAATAAATCGATTATATACTGCCTTTGCGCATCTCTGAGTCGTGTTAAAGTATCCGCATCACCAATTAATAACGAAATTTCATCTACTTCAGTTTGTTTTTTATAAAACTCATTAACCACATTTTCAATGGCTGATTCTATAATGGGCTTGTAGTTTAATAATGATGAGAGACTGTTTGAAGTCAGCCCTAATAAACTCATTCTGTGCTGAATTTCTACATCATTAATTTGCATTTGTTCAACTAAAGTTTGCTCGGTTCTTCTCATCTACCCACCTCGAACTACTCCTTTTTAATTAAATATAGCCAAGGTTTTGAATCCTACGTACTTAAGTGATAGGTTTTTCTCTAAATTCAGAACAATTTGTATTAGACTGCTATAACAAGCCGTTTCAAAAAAATATTATGCTCGCGAAATTTTTTATTACCGATCAAAACCCCAGCCTAATAGTAAGTGGTGTCTATGATCCAAGCTTAGTTGCTCTTTCTATTGCTACGGCTATTTTTGCTGCTTATTTTTCACTCCATATCATTGATTTAGCAAATAGAACTCAATTTGATTCGTACCGTAAATTAGGCAGTGCAACAGGTGCCTTGGTGATGTCAGGTGGGATTTGGAGTATGCACTTTATCGGCATGCTGGCTTTTTCATTATGCACCACCGTGGAGTACGACCCTACACTGACATTTTTTTCATTTATTCCTGCATTTTTAGCCTGCTATACCGCATTTTCATTTTTGAAACGCAAAGATTTAAAGCAAATACCAACAACAATAAAGCTACTCATTGGCTCTGTATTACTTGGCTCTGGCATTGGTGCGATGCACTACTCGGGCATGGCCGCCATGCAAATGAGTCCGCTGCTTCGCTACGACCCGGCTTGGTTTGCAGCATCAATTGTGGTGGCTGTTGCATTATCTTTTGTCGGCTTATATGCGCGATTTCACTTAGGCGAGCACTTTAAAAAGCTTACGGTGTTACAAACCCGCATCATTTGCGCCATTATCTTTGGCTTTGCTGTAGCGGGTATGCACTATATGGGAATGGCCGCCACCCGCTTTGTTGCAACCTCACCTTTGTTATCTGAAAACGTTCAAACGTCGCAACTTACTTTTATCGCCATTAGCGTTTCATTTGCTACCGTATTATTGACTGCTCTGGTTGGGATTATTAACGGCATGGTGCGTTTTCGCTTATTACTGGCAGAAAAATCAGCAGAAGAGTCGCGCTTGGATGCCATTTTAGGCACTGCAATAGATGGCATCGTAACAATTAATATTCATGGCATTATTTTAAGCTTTAATAAATCAGCAGAAACTATTTTTGGTTGGCGCCAAGACGAAGTGCTGGGCAAAAACGTAAAACTATTAATGAACGACGATATAGCCGCGCAACATGATGGTTACTTAGCTGATAGTAGCAGGCATGAAGTTAAAAAAGTGATTGGCGTTAACCGTAATGTGTTTGCGAAGCACAAAGATGGTCATTTATTTCCTATTCGACTTGGCCTTGGTGAAGTAAAACAGCCTAACGCAGAAACATTGTTTGTTGGCTTTATAACCGATTTAACAGAGCAACGTGCACTACAGCAAAGTCTCGAAGAAAAAGAGAAACAATATCGTACCTTAATGAACAATACCCCAGGCGCTGTATTTCGTTGTTTGTTAGATGAACATTGGACGATGAAGTTTATAAGCCCCAGTGTTTTTGACTTAACAGGTTACAGCCCTGAAGAGTTTACCGATGGCACAGTTACATTTGCTCAAATCATTAATAACGATGATGTAGCGCATATTGATGAAGTTATGGAAAAAGCCATAGCTGAAAAAAACCAATATGCGGTTGAGTACCGCATTCGCCACCGAAATGGCAAAGTTGTGTGGGTTTTAGACCAAGGAACAATTAACGAAAATAGTGATTCTGAACAAAAGTGGATCGATGGTGTACTTATAGATATCACCGCTCGTCACGAATATGAAGAATCACTCAAAAAAGCAAAACAAGAAGCTGAAGCCGCAGCACAAGCAAAACAATCATTTATGGCAAACATGAGCCATGAAATACGCACGCCAATGAATGCAATAATCGGCTTTAGCGACATATTAATGGATAGTCCTCTTAGTAAAGAGCAACAAAAACATATTATTACCGTCAATAAATCAGCTCGCTCACTGTTGCATTTGCTCAATGAAGTACTAGATTCTGCAAAGTTAGAAAAAGGCAAACTCGATATTCAGGCAGAGCACTTTAACTTACAAGCCTTGCTCGACAATATCGTCTCGACTTTTTGGCTTGAAGCGAAGCGTAAAGATATTCTGCTTGATTTGATTATCGCTGATAGTGTTGCGCCTATTTATATTGGCGATGAGTCTCGCATTCGCCAAGTGATGAATAATCTCATCGGGAATGCAATTAAATTTACCGAGCAAGGGTCTGTCACAATTACGGTGAGTCAAACTCAAAATAAACAATTGTTTTTCGAAGTACAAGACAGCGGTATTGGCATAGCCAAGCACCGCTTAGATGCTATTTTCCAGCCATTTGAACAAGCCGACGGCACCATGACACGCCGATTTGGTGGCACAGGTCTTGGCACCACTATTAGTAAGCAGCTTGTTGAGTTAATGGGTGGTTCAATTGGTGCTATTAGTGAAGAAGGTAAAGGGAGCTGCTTCTACTTTAGCCTTCCTTTACAGGAAGGTGATATCAGCCAAGTCGATACCCTAACTTGTAATCAATTAAACTTACCAAAACTTCGCATATTAGTGGTTGATGACATTGAGCAAAATGTTGAGCTACTGAACATTTTATTAACGCAAGCTGGGCACACCATCAGTACGGCTCACAATGGTCTTGAAGCCATTGCAGCATTTGAACAGCAAAGCTTTGATGTGATTTTGATGGATATACATATGCCGGAATGTGATGGCATTACGGCCTGTAAAGAAATCCGCGAAATAGAGAAAATCAGATGTTTAAAAATTACACCTATCATCGCGTTGACGGCGAGTGTTTTACAACAAGATAAAATTACTACAAAGCAGGCCGGTATGAATGGCTTTGCAAATAAACCCGTTGATATTAACCAGCTGAACCATGAAATTGCGAAAGTGCTTGGTTTAGAAGTAAATAAAATCACTAACAATAAAGTCGGTGATGAGAAAAAGCACATCAACTACGACAAAGGTGTTTTGATGTGGGGAAGCAAAGAGAAATTAAATACGGAAATTGGCTTATTCCTAAGCAATCATCAACAGAGTATTCTACGACTGAAGGATCAGAAACTCAGTGAAGACGAACAAAAAGCAATTTTGCATACTCTTAAAGGAGTCGCGGGTAATTTAGCACTAGCAAAATTATTATACTTGTTATCAAACGCTGAGAAAGAACGTGAAAAGGAAAGCTTCCCTACACTCATTGCCGAGTGCGAACAGGAATGGCAAACGCTGATTGCATTACTTGCAGAACAGCCGCAGTCTAGTTCACAACAGCAACCCATACACGAAACGTCGCTGGGCGCATTTATTAGCCAAATTGAGGCACTGCAAGCGCAAGCTGAGCATGCAGAAATAGACGATGATTTATTAAGCCAAGTGCAATCCCAAGCACCGGCAACCTACCAAGATCAGGTTGTTGAAATTTGTGCGCATTTTGAAAACTTTGACTTTGATGCAGCAAGCACTGCTTTATCAGCTTTAAAGCACACTCTCCAAGCTGCTAAGGAACACCTATGACGCAAATCTCAGAACGTGCAAGAATTTTGGTCGTCGATGATGAACCAGCCAATTTAAAAGTGATCCGTGAAGTACTCGCTAACGATTATCGCTTATCGTTTGCAAAATCTGGCGAGCTTGCTCTTCAGCTTATTGAGAATGAACCTCCTAAGTTGATTTTGCTCGATATTATGATGCCAGATATGAGCGGCTTTGAAGTTTGTAAAGTATTGAAAGCAAATCCTGAAACTGCTCATATCCCTGTTATCTTTGTTACCGCACTTTCTCATGAGCAGGATGAGTCTGAAGGCTTTGCTCTAGGTGCAGTCGATTATATTACCAAACCAATTAGCCCTGCGATCGTCAGGGCGCGGGTTAAAAATCATTTATCATTAGTGCAAGCTGAGCAACTGCAATTAGCCCACATTGATTTGATCCAACGTTTAGGCCGCGCCGCAGAATATAAAGACACCGACACCGGTGAGCACATTGCAAGAATGAGCCGCTACAGTAAAGTACTCGCCCTTGCCTATGGCATGAGTGAGTACGAGGCCGAGCAGCTTAAACAGGCAGCGCCTATGCATGACGTTGGTAAGATAGGCATTCCTGATTCAGTACTATTAAAGCCTGGGCGCTTAAACGAAAACGAATACGAGCACATGAAACAACATGCCTTAATCGGTGCGAAGATTTTAGAGAACTCAACTTCGCCGCTATTACAACTTGCGCATAAGCTTGCCCTTGAACACCATGAAAAATGGGATGGAACGGGTTATCCGTATGGCCTGAAAGGCGAAGAAATCAGTATTGAAGGGCGTATTGTCACCATTGCAGATGTGTTTGATGCCTTAACCTCAAAACGCCCTTATAAAAAAGCCTGGTCGGTTGAAGAAGCGCTCGACTTATTGAAAGACGAAGCTGGTAAGCATTTTGACCCGCAACTAGTTGATTTATTTATTGGTCAAATAGATAGCATCATAGAAATCAAAAACACTTATACGAGCTGAGATATAAAGGCCTCATTTGAGGCCTTTTTTAATTGCATCGTAATCATGCGAAGTAATTTCATGGCTATTACCAGCACAATCTTTAAAATACATTGAATAAGTAACACCGTGGTCAGCAACAAATGTTTTAACATCAAACTGAGCGAGATGCTCAAGCCATGCTAAAAACTGTGCTGCATTTGCGCCAAAAGCAATACCTTTGCTTCTCCCGTCTGCTTCAAAGAGTGCTAAACGAATTGTCTTTGCTTGGTCCTCTAAGGTTAAAGGCCCTTTTCCTTCATCCCAAAAAGCAAGCTCTGGTACAACATTAAAGCCAAGTACTTGCTCATACCACTTTAGCGCAGCCGATAAATCATCAACATTTAAGTGGCAATGATCAACACCACATAAAGATGGAATAGCCATGTTACTCACCAATTTCGGTTTTTAACTGCTCTAAAAATTCGAGCATGTAAGCTGTGCGTCGTTTAGCTTCATCTTTTGCCGATGGCGTGTTCATACTCTCGCTAATGTGTAACAGCTTAATGAAGAAATGATCGAGGGTGTATTTTGTATCGTCAGGTTCGCGGTTTAAGCAAAATGGATCGTCTTTATGATACAGATAACGACCAATTGAGCCCCCTACTTTCATGCAGCGACTCACACCAATTGCACCTAATGCATCCATTCGATCCGCGTCTTGCACAATTTGCGCTTCGACACTTTGGACTTTGATATTGGCACTAAAGCTATGTGCCGCAATAGCATGATGAATAGCACTAAAATACTGCTCAGGATAATTAATTGAGGCTAAAAAACTTAACGCCTTATCTGCAGCCATGGTCGATGCTTTTGCCCTGTCTGGGTGGTTTTTAGCAACTGCAACACAATCATGTAACCAAGCTGCGGGTAACACCACAGCCATTTCTGCCTGCTCGGCAATACATAATTGTTTTGCAACCCTCACTACTCGCTCAATATGACTAATATCGTGTGCGACATCGGCATGGAGTAAAGACAAAATAAAGTCTCGACACTGAGTTTCTAAAGCTGCAAAGTCTATTTCTGGCTGCATATACTGGCTATCACCATTAACTGATTGAAATTATGCTTACTTTAGCGTGCTTACTAGATTTGTTCAAAACATTCATTGTATGTTTGCTAGTGCTTCATTAAACTATGCCCCCTTTTGTTTGACGCGAGAATCCCTATGTCATCTGCTATTTACCTGCAAGCTGGACGAGAAAAATCATTAAAAAGAAAACACCCTTGGGTGTTCTCAAAAGCCATTAAAAAAGTAAAAGGTAAGCCAGGACTAGGTGATACTGTCACAATCTATGACAATGACGGTAAGTTTTTAGCGATTGCAGCTTACAGCCCGCAATCACAAATACGTGCTCGCGTATGGAGCTTCGATCAAAACGAAATCATTGACCAAGCATTTTTTGAAAAGCGTTTGCGCCGTGCCTATGCTGCGCGCGAACAGGTGATCAGCGAAGGCGGCTTAACGGGTTTTCGTTTAAGTGCTGCAGAGTCTGACTACTTACCAGGCATCACTATCGATAAATTTGATAATGTACTGGTGTGCCAACTGCTTAGTGCCGGTGCAGAGCGCCATAAAGGTGAAATTGTTGCTGCACTTATGGCCATTTTCCCTGGTTGCGATATTTATGAGCGATCAGATGTTGATGTTCGTACTAAAGAAGGCCTTGAGCCAATCAAGGGCGTACTTTGGGGTAAAGAACCAACAGAGCCAGTCGTCATTGAAGAAAATGGCTTAAAACTCGAAGTAGACATTCTTGAAGGCCACAAAACTGGCTTTTACTTAGACCAACGTGATAGTCGTGCAGCTCTTGAGCGCTTTGTTAAAGACAAAACAGTATTAAACTGCTTTAGCTACACAGGTACTTTCTCGCTTTATGCTTTGCGTGGTGGTTGTAAACACGTTACTAACGTCGATGTATCACAGCCAGCACTTGATACGGCTAAGCGTAACGTTGAGCATAACAACCTTGATTTGTCTAAAGTTGATTTCGTTAAACAAGATGTCTTTAAGTTGTTGCGCCAATACCGTGATGAAGGTGTGCAATTTGATACTATCGTTATGGATCCACCAAAATTTGCTGACAACAAAGCGCAATTAACCGGTGCTTGCCGTGGTTATAAAGATATTAATATGATTGCGATGCAAATCTTAAAACCAGGTGGCACTTTACTCACTTTCTCGTGCTCTGGATTAATGGAACAAAATTTATTTCAAAAAGTGGTTGCGGATGCAGCCCTTGATGCAGGTAAAGACTTGTTGATCATGGAACGATTAAACCAAGCTGCCGACCACCCAATTGCTGGCAGCTACCCAGAAGGCTTTTATCTTAAAGGCCTGATCTGTAAGGTTTACTAGTTAAAACTTACAATTTCTAAACCGGCACTCAAGGAGCCATCTTGCTCCTTGGTTGCTCGTATCACACGGGCTGTTGCATCAAATGAGGTAATAGCCGTGCTAGTCGAAGCAATTAACACCCGATACAGACTGCCTATTTCTAAAACTTCATCAAGGTGAATTGCCAGCCCTGTTGCACTTAAATCAGTGCACATAGCCTGAATTTCTTCGCCATTAACAACATCTAATGGGATTAGTTTTGCAGGGGTATGAATTTGCATGCGGCGAAAGTCGCGTTTTTCCTCATGAAACATATGGCCTCCTATACCAGTGTTTTTATTTTCTCTATTAATGTTTTAACAGAAAAAGGCTTCACTACATAGGCGTCACACCCGGCATCAAACCCCGCTTTTTGTTCAAGCTCGGTTTCAAGGCCAGACACCATGACAACAGGAATTTGCTCTGTTTCTGGGGTGTTTTTTAGTAATCGGCAGGTATCATAACCATCTAAGCCCGGCATACAAACATCTAGTAGTATAGCATCTGGCGGCTCTGCAATGGCTGAAGTTAAACACGATGCGCCTGAGTTTGCATAACTTAATGAGAACTCATCCCCAAGGCTTGCTTTGAGCATTTCAAAATTAAAATATTCATCATCGACGACCAAAATAGTTGGTCGCGGTCGATTTACCGTACGCTCAGGAACTGAGATCGGTTTTTCCTTTTCAATGCCCACATAATCTCCTTTTAGCATCTGTGTTTGTAACTTAAAGCAAGGAGGCGTTAACCTCATTGCTCATTCCTTAGTATTATAACTCACATTCTTTGATTGCGTTTAAAACACGTTTAGCAGATACAGGATAAGGTGTCCCTAGTGTTTGTGCAAATAAAGAAACACGTAACTCCTGTTGCATCCAAAATATCGCACTGATCTCTTCAGGAATTGGCATACCCTTAGGAATTTTATTAGCTAATTTTTGATATTGCTCAGCTACTTTTTCAAGCTCAAGCACACACAACCTATCACGATTAGGATCAACAGGGAGCTTTTCTAGGCGGCGTTCAATGGCTTTTAAGTAACGAATTAAATCCGTCATTTTTGCTGCGCCGTGCTGGCTAACAAAGCCTTTGAAAACTAAGCTTTGTAACTGTGATTTAATATCACCGTGCGCTGTTATCATGGTTAAATCAACGCGTCCTTTCATACGTTTATTTAAGCCATGAGCAATACTTAGCACTTGCTCTACTTGGGTAGCGATCTCAACAACCGTATCACCAAGCTCACCGCGAATTTGCTCTTTCGCTTTTTCAAATGCATCTGCTGTGCGAATGTTGCCGTATTTAGTTAATAGGCTATCGACGGCTGCAGCGATACAGTCATCAATTAAGTCATTGACCTTACCAAACGGATTAAAGTACAAACCTAATTTAGATTTGTTTGGTAAGTTTTGTTGTAAATACTTAATTGGTGATGGCACATTTAATAACACTAAGCGGCGTAAACCTTGTTGGTGCGCTTGCTGTGCTTTGTGTTCATTATCAAATAGCTCAACCGCAGCTGAGTCTTTTTTATCCACCAGCGCTGGAAACGCTTTGATTTCGTATTGACCTTGTTTTTTCACGTAAGAGCTTGGTAACTCGCCAAAGCTCCACTCAGTCAAATCAGCTTTTTCTATGCCTTTGTCTGCTACTTTCGATAAGGTATCCGTTACCTTACCTTGTAACTGGGCTTTTAGTTTAGATAAATTTAAACCGCGAGCGAGTAACTTATCGTGTTCATCGCGCACTTCAAACTGTAAGCGTAAATGCGGAGCAAGGGTTGATAAATCCCATGCATCAGGCTCAACACGCACACCTGTCATACGTAATAAGCGCGTGCTAATTGCATCAATTAGGTTGCCTTGCATCGGCTCGATTGCAGCAAGTACCGCATCGGCGTAGTTTGGCGCAGGCACAAAGTTGCGACGAATCGTTTTTGGTAGCGACTTGATAAGCGCACAAATTAATTCATGTCTAAATGCAGGAATATGCCAATCAAAGCCAGTTTCTTGAACTTGATTTAACAGCGCTACCGGAACTTGTACCGCAACACCATCGACGGCTTGCCCTGGATCAAAGTGATATGCCAGTGGTAATAATAAGTTCTCTTGCTGCCAAGTATCTGGGTAATCAAACTCGGTAACATGATCAGCACCATGCTGCATTAATTCTTCTCGAGACATATGCAAAAAGCGTTTATCTTTTTGTTTTTGTCCTTTCCACCACTTATTAAACGCGGCACGATTATTTACATCTTGTGGAATTTTCTTGTCGTAGAATTCAAACAGGGTTTGTTCATCAACTAAAATATCACGGCGGCGAGATTTATTTTCAAGAACCTGAATATCTTCAATTAACTCTTGGTTATATTGTAAAAAGCCTTCATTTTGACCCAGTTCTTGCTCTACTAAAGCGGTGCGAATAAACAACTCGCGACTTACTTTTGGATCAATATTGCTGTATACACAGCGGCGCTTATTAACAATTAATAGTCCATACAAGGTTTGCTGCTCAAACGCGATAACTGCACCCGGCTTTTTCTCCCAATGCGGTTCACTGTAGCTGCGCTTTACTAAATGCTGTGCAAAGCCTTCAACCCATTTCAAGTCTATGCGCGCGTTGATCCGCGCATAAAGCTTACTGGTCTCAACAAGCTCTGCCGACATAATCCATTTTGGGCTCTTTTTAAATAATCCTGAACCTGGGAAAATATGGAATTGGCTGTTGCGGGCGCCTTTATAAATTTGTTTTTCATCTTTAAAACCAATATGACTTAACATACCGCTTAATAAAGATTGATGAATTCGCTCGCTATCAGCAACATTTGTAGTGGCCTTCATGCCCATTTCATTACATACCGTTGATAGCTGATAAACAATATCTTGCCATTCGCGAATACGCATATAGGCTAAAAAGTCCTTTTGGCATAACTTTCTAAACTGGCTATTGCTCAATTCAGATTGCTGCTCTTCAAGGTAATTCCACAGATTTAAAAAGGCGATAAAATCTGAATCAGGGTCATCAAAACGGCCATGCTTTTCATCCGCTGCACCACGTTTTTCTTGTGGTCGCTCTCTTGGGTCTTGAATCGACAATGCCGCAACTATAATAATCACTTCACGCAGTGCACCTAAGCCATCGGCAGTCAGCACCATTTTAGCTAACCGTGGATCAACCGGTAAACGGCTTAAGCTTCTGCCTGATTTCGTAAGCTCAGTCTTTTTATGGCGTTTAGCTGGCTTAATTGCTTCGAGTTCTTCAAGTAGCGTTAAACCATCGTTGATATTACGGCTATATGGCGCTTGCACAAACGGGAACTGCTGCATGTCGCCAAGCCCCAAACCAAGCATTTGCAAAATAACAGAAGCTAAGTTAGTGCGTAAAATTTCAGGATCAGTAAACTCAGGGCGCGAGTTAAAGTCTTCTTCACTGTATAAGCGAATACAGATACCCGCTTCGATACGACCACAGCGACCTTTACGCTGATTCGCACTGGCTTGTGAAATTGGCTCAATTGGTAATCGTTGTACCTTAGTACGGTAGCTATAACGGCTGATGCGCGCAGTACCTGGATCGATAACATAGCGAATACCCGGCACCGTTAGTGATGTTTCAGCCACGTTGGTGGCTAAAATAATATGACGACGGCTGTGCGGCGCAAAAATTCGGTTTTGTTCTGCGTTTGATAAACGCGAATAGAGCGGTAAAACATCCGTGCCTTTGAGGTTTCGCTTTGATAACGCATCAGCGGTATCGCGAATTTCTCGTTCACCATTCATAAAAATCAGAATATCGCCAGGGCCTTCATCGCACAGCTCATCAACGGCATCAAAAATACCCTGTAATTGGTCACCATCCGCTTCCATCTCATCTTTGTTGATTTCAGTGGTTGGTCTATAACGAACCTCTACTGGGAAAGTTCGACCGGATACTTCGATGATGGGTGCATCATCAAAATGTTTAGAAAAACGCTCTGGGTCAATCGTAGCTGAGGTAATAATAACTTTTAAGTCAGGACGTTTTGGCAGTAAATTTTTTAAATAGCCTAAAATGAAATCGATATTCAGGCTACGTTCGTGGGCTTCATCGATGATGATAGTATCGTACTGATTTAGGTATCTGTCTTGTTGAATTTCAGCCAGCAGAATACCGTCTGTCATCAATTTAATATAGCTATTATCAGAAACTTGGTCACTAAAACGAATTTTAAAACCCACTTGTTGACCTAGCTCGCATTGCATTTCTTCTGCAATACGATTCGCGACACTTCGAGCCGCGAGTCGGCGTGGCTGGGTGTGGCCAATGTATCCATCAACACCGCGGCCAAGCTCTAAACACATTTTTGGGATCTGCGTCGTTTTACCAGAGCCAGTTTCACCGGCAATGATCACCACTTGGTTATTGGCAATCGCCTGTTTAATGTCATCTTTCTTTTGGCTAACAGGAAGTTGCTCTGGGTAGGTCACTTTAGGCAAGGCAGCCAAACGTTGCTCGCGCAATTGCTGCGAACGACTAATATCTTCTGCTATTTTTTGCGCTATGTTTGCTTGCTTAGTTTCATCGTTGATTTTTTTAATGCCATGAAGGCGTTTTTTGAAGATGAATTGATCTTTGCGTAAACACGTTTTTAATTCGCCGAACAGCGGACCTAGGTTAACCACCCGATACCCTTATATTTCTTAACCAATAGACTGATATTGTATCAAATAATCTATCAGGTGGTCATGGCTTTATTTATGCCAATTCGCTTAATTAAGTGAACAGTTTTGAGGCAATAAAATCTCGTTGATAACAAGGCAAAAATTTCGTTATTTAGTTGTTCTAAATGAGAGGTTTTTAACGCCGTTAGCGACAGATTTAATCCCTCAAAATGATTAAGTATTATTGCGAGTTGGCATAATCCTCTCTGTTGGGATTGGCATTGCACAAACATCGATGTAGTCAGGGCTTTCAACAAACCACGCTTCTACTCGATTTTTACGCGCTTCGATGAGGTCTTTAAAGGCATTTGAGTCTGTTTTCATCACCCGAAATTCACTGTTATCTGTATCTTTAATATCTGCTAATACTTGCATATCTGTGATGGGATTAAATGGCTGACCTTCAGTGGCTTTACGCTGCAATAGATTAAAGTGCTCCATGCCTTCTAAAACACGACCAAACACGGTGATATTACGGTCCAAATAGCGCTGGCTATTACCGATGGTGACATAAAATTCGGTACCACCGGAATTAATATCATTACCGCGGGCCATAGCAAAAATTCCTGGGCAATGTACTTGCCATGTTTCGGTTTGGCTTTGGTTTTGTGCCACAGCAAAGCCATTTAAAAAGCCCGTTTTAGCGGCATAGCCATCAGGCCCTTTAAGCTCTGTAATCGCTAAAGGAGCCTCGGTGCGTAGATAAAACTCAGCAGGTAACCCTTTTTTGGCATTTTTAACAGGTTTACTTTCGCTGGCATCCCCGCCCTGCGCAACAAATCCTTCAACAAAGCGATACATACTCAGGCCTTGATAAAACCCTTCTTTGGCAAGCTGTCGCATGTTATTTGCGTGAATAGGCGCTAGTTTATCGTTTAGTTCGATATAAGCAGCACCCGTAGGTAAGGTTAATTTAATGACGTTTTCGGCACTGACTTTTCGCCACTCACTGCTATTTGCGGTTTTAATGATTTCGCCAGCGGAACGTTTTTGGCTTGTTTCTATTGCAGTAATTGGTGCAGCTAAAACTACGCCAAGACACAGAGTTAATAGACTTAATTTCATTGTTATTATCTTTTAAGTAATTGACAATTCAGCCTATTAACTTATGCCCTAATAAGCAAGTAAAAGCGATGTTTGATCACAAGTAGAGCGATTAGTCCCAATCAAATTTATAAAGAATATCAACATTTTGATAAAGGCCGCTGGTGACCTCAATATACAATTGCGACAACAATTGATAACGAACTGCCACTTCACTTAGTGAATCAAAAATACCAACACTGTATTTTACTTGAATACCTGGTGTAACATAGCCAGATATTTCAACTTTGGTGTCATCCCCGCTACCGCTTGAACTTAAGCTAACATCAGACAAACCAAAGCTTTCACCAATTTTAGATACCACACCTTCACTACGGTTTACACCTTGGGCAAGCAGTAATTGGGTGAGCATCGCATCGGTTGAACTATCTCCTTCATCAAGAGGTTGACCATTTAATAAATAAGCCAATGCTTGGGCTTGGTCCATCGCTGGCTCTGAGAATACTTTTAATGAAGGCTGTTCAACATTACCAGTTAAGGTAATACCCGCAATCACGCCATTCGAGGTGTTGTCTGGATTACGAATTGCCTTAATGTTCAAGTACGGTTTATCAATTGAGCCACTAAAGCCCACCTGACCGGTACGAATTTGCAAGTCTTGACCAAAAGCACGATAGGTACCTTGAACTAGGTTCAACTCACCCGTTGCTATCATCGGCGTAACTTGGTCCATGCTGATGTTTATGTCACCTTCAACTTTCGACTGTAAGCCAAACGAGTCAACGCGCACATCATTTTCAACCAACACCTTTAAGTTAATAGCATAATCAAAGGGCACTTTTTCTGACTGTTGCTGCTCAATATCAACAATGACTTCATCATCGCTGACTTGCACAGCACCTTCTGGTAGCTCTTCAATCGCAATACGTCCCCATGGCACGACGACTTGGCCATCAAGATTAAACGCATTATTTTTTAACGACATAGTTAAGTCTGGAGACACTTTAAAGGTGACATCTTGCTGAGCACGCACAAAAAACTCTTTACCGTTTAATCTCACGTCAACGTCCGGTAAATCTTGCTGCCAATCAACACCGCCAGATAAATTAAGCGCGCCCCCTTCGGTGTCTTTGAGCTCGCCAGTGAGCTTTGCACTTTGGTTATTAAAGGCAATGTTCACATAAGAGTTTTGCAGCGATACCGGTAAGGTTGCCCCTTCTAGATTGATATTTTCAACATCAAAATCACCATTGAGTAATGGCTCTTTTAAAGTACCTGCGATTGCTAACCGACCTTTTATGTCGCCTGTTAATTGCTCAAGTGAAGCTATAAAAGGGCGTAGGTTTGTTAACTCAATTTTCTCAATAACCAAGTCGCCCGCTAAGGTCTGTTGATTTTGAATATCATCAATGTTGAGCTCTGACGTCACTTTACCTAATACAGATGAATCAACTGTGGCATTAAGTTTACCCGTTTGCGCATCGCTCATTGCCGAGATATCTAAAACCTCTATCGGTAATTTATAAACATTTGCGTCATCAATTAAAGATGCTTCCAGCTGCTGAGTTTTGATATTGGCACGAATCGTTTTCAATGCACCATTATTCCAATTAGCAACAAACTCCCCATTTGCATCGCCTGTTACTTTCAAGTTTTCAGGTAAGAAGTGTTTAAATTCAGCAATAGATAGCGCTGCAAGCTGTGCATTTAACTGGCCTAATTGCTCAGTTTGCTGCAAGGTCTCAAAGCATAGTTTTGAGTTATCACTTTGCCAGCAATGCGCGCCTACATTAAAGTCAAAGGTTTTGGTATTTACTTGGATATTAACCGGTTTATCAGTGCCAAAGCGTACCTGATTATCGGTAACAAGAATTTGGCTTAGCGCACCTTGCCAGGTCTCTTTATTAAATTTACCGTCTACATCAAATGATGCCTTGCCTTGATCTGCATCGAGTAAAAAAGTTAAATGATGATCTGTTTTATCGCCACTGGCGTCTAACTCAATTTGATTAATTTTATGCTCTGCGATCGATGCAGAATCGAGCACCAGTGACACATCCGTTTGCCAATCTGCTGCGTAATCAAATTGCCCTTTTAATGTTAAACCATCAACCTGAATATCTTGATAGCTCAATGTATTAAGGACTAGATTTAAATCAACCGTTGGCGCAAGACGCTCACCACGTAAGCTCAAATCAGCAAAACCCTTGCCTTGCATAGGCAAGATATCTTGGCCACTTGCATCTAGACGCAATTTACCGTCTACACGCCATACGTCATCAACCTGTCCCGATAGCGCAATTTCATTTTTACCGCTTTTCACTTCAAGTTTTTTAAAACTCGCATGCAGGCTGCTATCAAGTTCAAAATCCGACAATAAGGTCACTGGCACTTCATTAACTGAACCATTTAATTGCGTGTTATCTAAGGCAAGCTGCCACTCACCTGCCTGTAAATTAAATGAACCATTAAATTCACCAGATAAATCACTGCTTAATGCATCCGTTAAGTATTGGGCTTTTAAGTGGCTTAAAACCCCTTTAAACTCGCTTTTTACCCCGTTCGACCAATCAACTGATGCGTTAATGTCTGCTTTACTGTCATTCGCATTGAGGCTTAACTGCTCAAGTTTTGCGTTTGTTAAACTACCGTGTAATTGCGATTTCACAGTCATTGCAGGTAATGCGTCTAACTGCGTTACTAGGCTCAAATCGACAGCATAAGCATCGGCATGGCCTTTGGCTTTTAAATCAAAGTCCGATAATTGCAGCTGTTGTGTATCTGTCGTAATTTGCCACTTCGCTATCTGGCCTGTTAAATCAAATGGGTAATTTGTTTGTTTTAGGTTAACAGCCCCTTTTAACTCTGCTGGGTACGCTCCTTGCGTTACTAAATCTAACGTTAAATCCTCAAGCGGGCCTGAAAGCGATAACTTCGCTTGATGCTCAGTGCTTTTTACAGACACTGCTCCCTCAATTGTATTTTCACCAGAAAGCTCTGCCATTAAATTAGAGTGCAATTGCCATTGCTGATAACTTGCAGCAAGCTTTTCAAGATTAATATCGCTGCCCTTAGCAGACGCAACTAATTCAATATTTTCTACAAGCTGAGCCTCTTCAACACCATAAGGGGTTACAGCAACTTTACTGATTTGAAATTGCTTTAACTCAATATTAATCGGTAGCGTAATATCGAGTGATGGTAATGCTGGCAGCTCTGTTAATGGCGTTGATTTAGGCTGCTCTTTTGCTTCGTGTAGCATCACAGCAACATCAGCAATGGTCAGTGTATCCACTGTAATATCCGATTCTTCGCCGCGACCACTTAAGTTTAATTTGTTGACTGTTACATCGGCGCTCGGGTGCGCAAGATTAAAGCGATTAATTGCAACTCGCTTAACAGCAACTTTCATTGGTAAGTTGATTTGACCAGCTTGCTCAGCTTCAGGCTCAGCTTCAGTGCTCTGCTCAGTTGATGCAGCTTGGCTTTTAATGCTTAGATCAATCGACTGGGCGCTTAAATTATCTAGGCAGATACCATCACAACGCCACCAGAATAAATCAATTTTTAGCTGCTTTGCCTCAAGCTTGATGCCTTGATTTTCAAAGTGAACATCAAACGCATCGTTATATAAAAAACGACCAGATGGCAGGTTGATTTTTAAACCATCAACTAACTTATTCGCTGTGTATGCAATAAAGTGATTACCGGGCGCGGTGAATAGCGAACAAAACACAATAACTAGCAGACTTGCCAACGTGATTGATAGAACCTTGGTTATCTTTTTTAACATCTTCATTAGATTTCAGGCCCTATGGTAATACTTAATCGGGTACTTTTGCTTTCTTTTGTTAAACCCCAAGCATGGTCGATACGTACAGGGCCAACCGGTGTTAAATAGCGAAAACCAAAACCGGCACCAACTTCGACGCGATCACTAAAATCATTAGTCGCAGTACCACTATCGACAAATAAGGCTGCGCGCCAATGTTCAGCAAATTGATAGTTATATTCAACAGTGCCACTCATTAAATATTTACCACCAATTAGGCGCCCTTTTTCATCTTCAGGGGAGATAGATTCATAGGCAAAACCACGTACACTCTGATCACCACCGGCATAAAAACGCAGTGATAACGGCACATCATTTATATTATCGACCAACATGGCACCTAGATTGGCTCTTAAAAACAGCATATGGCGTTCTGCAAAAGTAGTTAACCAGGCATTTTGCAGTTGTAAGCGCAAAATATTGGTTGAAGACATCATATCTTTTAAACCAAACTCTACTGACATCATCCATTGATAGCCTTCATAAGGCGTTGTGCCCCCCTCGGTGTCTTTTTTGGCATAACTAATACCAGGCATCAGCATTTTTGCGCTTTGTTCTTCATCCCCTATTCGATAGGTCTCGTAATCGCGTCTTAGAAAAGCAGTACGTACCCAATCGTCATCAGTGAGCCACTGCCGCTGAAGCTGTCCCGTGAATATACGACTGTATAAATCATTGGTTAATTCATCTTCAAGCTTGTAACCCACAGAAAAGCGCCAAAGATCATCATTAGGGTCGTCAACTGGCACCGTATAGCCAAGTGAAATATCTTGCTGGCGCTCAGATACATTGAGGTTACTTTCTAAATAATGACCATCTTCGGTGATCCAAGGCTTGGTCCATTTGAAACGGACTTTTGGTCCAAGGTCAGTGCTATAACCGCCACCCACTTCATAACTATTGGCAGGTTTGTGTAATACATCAACGTTGACAGGCACTTGATTATTTTTACGTTTTGCAATATCTGCATACACACGAACACTGGCAAAGTAAGGGGTGCTCGACAATGCTAAGTTGTAATCAGAAATCTCGGTCGCATTATAAGGCTGACCTTGTTTAAATTCAGCCAGCGAACGAATGTATTTTTCGGCTGGAGTCTCACTACCAATTGTGATGTCACCAAACTGATAACGGGGCCCAGTATCGACATTGAAAATGACTTTTGCGCTATTATTTTTTAGCGAAACTGCCAATTTATGCTCATGCCATTTTGCATCAAAATAGCCTAAGTCTAATAGTTGGCTTTCAATACGTTTTCTTGCGGCTTCATATTTACCGTGATTTAAAAAGTCACCTTGTTTGATTTTGATGCTGTTGACGGCAGACATAAATTCAGCGTCATCTTTACCGGCACCCGTGATAGTCACGTTAATATCTGCAATACGGGTAGCAGGACCACGTTGAACATCAACAATTAAAAGCTGCTGAGCATCATCGAAACTAATTTTGATTACCGGCTTATAATAACCAAGCGCCTTTAAACTCATTTCAACTTGGCTTTTAGCGTGACGCCTTAATGCCTTAGAAGTTTTTTCATTGACCAGTTGCTTAATGTAAAGCTCAACGTTTTTTTCGAGATCATCACTGATCCCTTGAATTTTATAATCTTTAATAACAGTTGAGGCACTAATTGCGTGCTGGCTGTATGAAAAGCAGATAAACACAAAGACAAAAAAGAAATGCCGAGTATACAAAAAATATCCTTACTTTTTTGGAAGAGTCATAATCTAAAATGAGTACAAAAAGATACTAGCACAGTGCAATAGCCACTGACATAATTGAAATGTTAAAATTAGTACGCGTTAAACAATTATTTTCGCTACAATAGCGGATAATACCTAGATTTATAATGAATGAGCGACTAAATGCACTTCCCTGATGACGAAAACGGTCAATTATTAGCTGAAATTGCTGACGCTGGTGTCGATTTAACCAGTATGCAAACTATCGATTTCTATATTCTTTTTGAACAAAAGCCTGAAGCAGAAAAATTTGCTGAAGCAATTACAAGTGATGAACTTGCCCCTTCAACAGAGTTAGCCAAATGCCCAGATACAGGGGTGTGGGAAGTAATAACTCGTGTGAAGATGGTGCCAGATCACACCTTACTTAGCCAAACAGAACAATACTTAGAAAGCATTGCTAATAGCCATAATGGTTATGGCGATGGTTGGGGGTTGATGGCCGAAGAAGAATAAGCCATTCCACAATCTCGTAAGGGGATCAATTTAATTGATTCGCCTTACGAAAATTGCCCTGATAATCAAATAGCTTTTCAGCCACTTTCCAACCGTATTTTTTATTTTTACGCGCAATCACAAAATCGGGGGCAAGTAGTTGCTGTTGTAAATTGACAACCTGCTCAGCGCTTTGCCATTCAATTGGGGTAAAACCAAGTGCTGCTCGCTTACCAAACTGCTTATTAAAAATAAATCGTCCGGTGTCATTTGCTAAGTTAAATACCTCATCACAACTGGCTCCATCTTCATCATAATAGCTAATTTTAAGTAAACCTTTTGCGATCACCTGAGCTGACAAACCACTACACCTTAATACCAAGGCATCTTTTAAATTTAGTGCTTCTCGTAGTTTATCATCAGGGTCTGCCATCATGGCACCACAGGACTGACACTGCCTTGCAGCAATATCATTTTGTTCACCACACTGCTCACATTCTTTAAACCGAAAACGATAATCGCACTGTACTTGTTCTTCACCATCGTCCAGCAAGCCTTGGCAACGCCTACCAAAATGCTCAACTACTTTGCCTTCGCTGTCTGTTTTACCCCAAAAAATATTCGCAAATCCACAGCCTGGACACAGCACTTGAACAGGCTCATTATCACTTTGCGCTTTTTTACTGCCGACCTCAGGGTAAAACAAATCAAAGCCGTTACCTGCATAATCAATCACTAAGCAGTCTTTTTTTCCTTCGCTTAAACGAAGGCCTCGACCAACAATCTGTTGGTATAAACTGACCGACTCGGTGGGACGTAAAATCGCAATATAATCGACATGAGGCGCATCAAAACCCGTCGTGAGTACAGATACATTTACTAAATACTTTATTTTTTTTGCTTTAAATTGATTAATAATTCGGTCACGCTCGTTATTATCAGTATCACCCGTGATAAGTGCCGTACTATCCTCAGGTAAGTAACTGGTAATTTCTTTGGCATGCATTACGGTTGCTGCGAAGATCATCACGCCATGACGCTGTTCACTGTATTCTATAACTTGCTTGATAATCGCTTTTGTTGCGCGTGTATTATCTTTCAATAACGCATTCATATTCTCAATACTATACCGACCAAATGAATCACTCGGTAATGATGAAAAGTCATAATGGCTAATGGCTGCATCGACTTCATGGGGCGGCGTTAAATAGCCGTTCTTGATCATATAGCGCAGTGGTAACTCAAAAATACACTTTTTAAACGGTGCATCTTTATCACCTCTAACAAAACCATGATAGTGATGATGGTAAACCCAACCCATCCCCATACGAAATGGTGTTGCGGTTAAGCCAAGTACTTTAAGATTGGGATTTTGTTTTTTTAGACTCGCTATCACCAGCCCGTACTGGCTTTGTTCATCACCGCTTACACGGTGGCATTCATCAATGATCAACAAAGAGTAAGCATCAGTGAGCTTTTCTGTATTGCGTGCCAGTGATTGCACACTCGCAAAGGTGACTTGCTCTGTTAAAGACTTTTGCTTTAACCCCGCAGAAAAAATACTCGCCTTAAAACCAAAGCTAATATATTTCTCGGCGTTTTGCTCTACTAACTCTTTAACATGCGCGAGCACCATAATCTTTTGTTTAGCAATGCGCGCAAGTTCAGCAATAACAAGGCTTTTTCCAGCCCCTGTTGGTAAAACAATCAGTGCGGCGTCATCTGTTTGTCGAAAGTGAGCAACCGTGCGTGCTACGGCCTCTTGTTGGTAGGGTCTAAGTACGTACTTCATGTTATCGGACTATAATCGACATAAAAAAGGGAAACATACGCTTCCCTTGATATTCTTTAAAGCAAAAATTAAGCGAGGTGTTTTGTTAAATCGACACCTTGGAATGCTTTAGGACGTTTGCCACGGCCTGTCCATTCAACAATTTCGCCATTAAATTCGATGCGGTACTTTGGTTTTACCTTAGTACGCTTATCTGTTGAAGCAACATCTTGTAAATCTTCTAATGTAAGTCCTTTTTCTTTTAGTAGATCGAGTACTTCTTTTTTAGCTTCTTGCTGTTGAGTATATTTCTCGATTGCTGTGTCAATTAGCTGTTTTGCTTTTTCTAATTCAGATAATGACGCAGATTTCACAAAAGATCGGATTTCTTTCATTGAGAGCTCTCTTAAGTATTAAAAGTTAAGTTAAATGTTCAACAGTAGCTAGTATATGTGGATTTAATGAAATAATCTATTCCATGTTTATTTTTTATCCTATCTATTTATTATAGCCATAGCTTTATTTTATCTATTACATCCCTTAACTCAGTAATTAATTGTTCCACTATTAATGTATCTTGCTGTTGATTAAAGGTATTTTCCGTTGTCACTATTAGCTCAGATAAAGGTGGGTATTGCAGCATAACAATAGCGCCTTTAAGTTTATGTATTGCAGCAGAAACCCTTTCTAAATTTTGAGCTTCCAAGTGCTCTTGTAGAGTATTTAAATCACTTTGCAAACTGTTAATAAATACGTCGGCAAGCATTTTCGCATCACTCTCATTACCAAAAACAGTTAACCAATGCTGCTTATCTTTTATACCTTGTAAACTGATATCAACGCCTTCACTGCTATTAGGCAAATCATTAGAGCTTAAATCTATAAACTCAGCTAGACGATTATATAATTCATTAAGTTTATAAGGCTTAAATAAAACACTATTCATTCCTGACTTTAATGCTTTGTTAAAACATTCTTTTGAATCATCAGCGGTAAAGCCAATAATTGGCAAATGTTTAAATTTTTCTTGATTGCGTAATTGCTCCGTTAATTTAAACCCATCTAAGTCAGGCATATGACAGTCGGTTAGTAATAAATCAAACTGTCCTGTTTCAAGTGCTCTGAGTGCAGCAATACCATCATCAACCATCACTGCTTTGATACCGAGCTTCTGGCATTGTTTTTCGAGTAATAATTGATTTGTTTTATTATCTTCAGCAATTAATATTTGCCCATGTAACTGAGCATTTTGCGCAGCCAACCCCTCATCATTGCTGGTATGTACATTATCTAAAAGCTCTCTTAGAGTATCTGGATATAATGGCTCTGTAGGTAAAATATGACAGCTACAATTAGCCGGCCTATGCTCTTTTTTTGCACTTGCGACTAAAATGTAGTTGTTGTTTGCAGTACTGATTGATTGCAGCCAATTAGCGCCCCACAGCGTTTTAATATAGCTTTCATCAATAAGAATATTATCTTCCTGCGTAAATGCCTCTTTATCTATTGGCCAACTTAATTGGTGATGCTTTACACCCATATTAGCTAGATTATTTAATAACTGATGGTCTTGAGAACACACAGCCCAATTCACTGATACAGCCTGCAGTTTTTGTTTGCTGACGCTTTTAAGTGGCACAGCAATGTAAACATTGGTACCTTTACCAAAAGTACTTGAAATGGATATTTCACCTTGCATGGCTTCAACAAGTTGCTTTGCCAAGCTCAAGCCTAAGCCTGTACCTCCATGGCGACGTTGAATTGAGTTGTCAGCTTGCTCAAAAGGGGTAAATGTATGCGCCAACTGCTCAGCCGTCATACCTTTACCCGTATCTGATATTTCAACTTTTAAAGACTGCTTCTCAAATAACACATCGCAGCTTATTGAACCATTTTCAGTAAACTTCACAGCGTTATTTAAAACATTAGAGAGAACCTGCATCAAGTGGCTTATGTCAACAGAAGCTAAGGTATAAGCAGCTGTGCGCCATATCACGTTAAACTCAAGCCCTTTTTGCTTAGCTAGGTATTCATGGGCACGCAAAACACGACATAAATGTGCTTCTAGGTCGACCTCACGTAATTCAACTTCAATATTGCCTGTCGTGGTATTAGCAAAATATAAAATATCATCCACTAATGTGCGAAGCTTGGTTACAGAGCTGTCAATGTGCTCAACGAGGTAATGCTGCTCTTCATCAAGCGGTGATGATTTTAACAACTCTATAAAGCCATTTACCCCAGACATTGGCGTTCTTAATTCATGACTCATAGTGGCAATAAAGCGGCTTTTTGCTAGATCAGCTTGATGTGCAAGCTGAGTAGCTTTACTTAAGTCTGCTTGTTGGCGTTTAAGTAAGCTGATGTCCAGCAAGATCCCGTTCCAACGCACACCTTGCTTATCGTCTCGTTTATTAATTTCAGCATTAGCAATATAACGACACCAAATTTGCTGGCCGAGATTATTTATCCGAAACTCAATATCAATCAGTTTGTTAAATTTTGTCGCTGCTTTAAAACTCTTGGCGATTTGCACGCGGTCTTCATCAACAATAAATGGCGAGATACATCCCGTCATACCGCGCTGGTTAATCATTCGTGAAGTGACACCTAATAAGCTCTGCGCGCCCTTACTTATATAGGTATAACACCCCTCACCATTGTCATAATACTCATACTGGAATACGCCGCCGGGTATGGTATCTGTGATGGTTTGTAGAAGCTGTTGAACTGACTGATTCTCACGTTGTAAATGGCGGTGCTCAGTAACATCAGTAAGTACTGTCATGATGCCAGCTAGTTCACCATCTAACCCCACATACGGCTTTTTAGTGTAAAGCAGCTCCAGTTCTTTGCCAGCTTTGTTAGTGTAATTAATATGCTGATTAATGACTTTGCCTGAATTTAAACTTTGTTCATTTTGTGAAATTAGTTTTTTTACGACTTTAATATCGCCGCGCAGATATTGGTTATTTTCATCCCATAAGTGAGCAAAATTTTCTTTGTAGGCACGATTCCACATAACGCGTTTTTGATGCTGATCTTGAATCACCACCATAGTGGGTAAGTCATCAATGAGTTTTTGAGTAAAGTTAAGCTTAATCAATGCCACTTCTTCAGCTTCTTTACGCTTTGCAATTTCGCGATTAATAGTTAACCGCCAGCTAATAAAATAAATCACCGACACAGCGATTAAAATTAAAATAAGAATTGCCGTGGTATTCACTGTTTTGCGGTCGTAGCCACGTTCAATACTAAAAATGCCATGTCGGTTCACAACATGGCTAAAATCGTTGCTGGTCAATGTTTTAAATAAGCTGTCTAGCAAAGTCGCAAACTCTGAAAAGTGCTTATTCACTAAAAAATAAATAGGCTGGGTATACCGGTATTTTGGATTAATATAAAACTCACCAATATAGAATTGGTTTAACTGGTATGCCGCAATACTTTGCGGCAGTATCACAGCATCAATATTGTCATTTCTCAGTGCATAAAATAGCGTTTTAATTGAGTCAAATGATACCGTTTCAACGAGTTCATTCGTTACAAGCTTTTGCTTAGGGTCAGCAAACGCTTCTAAATAACCAATTCGTTTAGTTTTGCTTGCTCGTTTAGAGATTAACACCATCTCTAAACTGTAATGAGCTGGCAATGCTATCAACACCCCCTCATCAATTTTCGTGGGGTTCATGGTCGGAATTAAATCAATTTTATTGGCCAAAAATAGTCGTTCCAACTCTTTCGAATTAGCCGCAGGTATATACTTAAACTGAAAGTCACTGCGCTGAGCTAAAAGCTCAAGAGTATCGTTTAAATAGCCGTCTGCCTCTCCTAAATTACTTGTCGCATGAATTGGATAGAGACCATCGACAAAAGAAAATGTCAGTAAGTAATTATTTTCTTCTTTTTTATCAATACGGTTAAAATCACGCTTAAATTGACTATACGCTTTAGCGGCTAAATATTCTTCACTAGCAGAACTTTCCCATAGTTGTTTCGTGGTTGGTGAAATAGCGGCTAATACCGAATTAACTTGATTGCGTAATGCTGTTTTGTTTTTATTAAACATTACATGCAAGGTTTCGCTCGATAGCCAAACTGGGCTCACAACTTTCAGGTTTTCTTGAGAGCGATTTTTTAGTTGATGAGATAATACTGAGTAATCACCCATAAAGGCATCAAACGAGCCATCTGCTACTTTTTTAAAGGCGTCTTCGGGTTTTATAAAACGATTAATAAATAGCGCGCCATTTTCAACTAAATATTCACAATGTGAGCTACCCGTAATGCACACCCAACGTAAGCTCGCTAAGTTTTTCAAAGCATCATTTGCGATAGACTGATTTGCGACAATACCTCTTGGCGCTTCCATGAAGGGTGTTGAAAATAAGAAATGCTTTTTACGCTGTGCGGTTTTATTTAGGCCTACAGCAAAATCGATCTCACCAACTTTAAGCGCATCTAATAACTCATCTAAACTGTCGTAAACACGGTATTCAAGATCGGCTTCAGCCAAGCGAGCGATTTCATTACTATAACCAACAATAACACCCGAAAACTGCCCATCAGCATCCCGGGTATGGTAAGGAAAAAAATTATAGTTAACGATACCCGCTTTGAGTTGTGTGGCTAAGACATCGAATGAAAGACACAGCGTCAAAAACAACACTATGATTTTATGGAAATAACTCAACTGAAACATCGCTTTTATTAAGGTTTTTTAAGTATAAGAGCATAAATTGATTTAAACAACTGCACATAAATCTTACACAAGAGCTTAAGTAAATAATTAAACCTTAAAAATTAATTATTTTATAACTGTAAAACCTATAGTGAATTTGTTTATAAAATAAAAAACCCTGCAAGCGCAGGGTTTTAATATACAAGTATTTAAATCGTTCGTTTAGAACTTAAATTTGAAACCTGCATAGTACAGACGACCAACTTGGCTATAAAGAGTATCGTCGTAGTCTAATTCAGAGTTCAATACTGGATCTTTATCAGCTAAGTTATTAACACCCAGTGTTAGATCAAGATTCCAAGGCGTTGCGTAAGTATAGTTAATATCGATAATGTTATACGAAGATAACTCACCTACTGCTTTGAACTTAGTACCTTCATCATTTGCATCTTCAGTTTCTTCAGCTGTAGAAGCAATATGGTTCCAATTTACGTTTAACATGTGAGCTTCGATATCCCATGTTAAGCCCCAGCTGATTCTTCTTTCTGGTAAGCCAGCACGGCCAATTTTATCAACGTTAGGGTAACCGATGATATCTGGCTCTTCATAGCTAAGTACTTCTGACCAAGCAAATTTAGAGCGAAGTAGACCTGCGCCACCTAAGTCAAATACTGCGTTAAGTTTGAAATCTAAGCCATCTGTAGAGAAACCAGGGATGTTAGCCATTGGTGCAGTAACAAGTAACGAACGACCAGTTGGATTACCACCACGGTCTACAGATACTTGGTCATAACCAGCAGCGTTATCATTTGGATCTTCAGGGTCACCTAAAAGGCCAGCTAACTCAAGGTCAAATACATCTTGTGTAGATAACGAGCTAACTTGGTTAGTGATTTCGATATCATAGTAATCAACTGACATATCGATATTATCAGTGATGTTATAAACCATACCGAAACTTACACTTTCTGATTCTTCAGGTTTTAATGAATCAGTACCGATGAAGTAAGTTGTATGTTGTTGAGTACGACAATCAGAACGTGATGTACCTGCTGATGTACATACTACAACATCTTTAGCTGATGAAGCTGACTCTTGTGGTGCTTTATATAGATCTTCCAGCGTTGGAGCACGGAAACCTTCACCCCAAGCAGCACGTAAAACTAACTCATCAAATGGCTGGTATTTAAGTGAAACTTTAGGAACAAATGATGAACCTACATCGCTGTAATCATCATATCGAGCAGCTAAGTTTAACTCTAATGTGTCTACTACAGGGATTAACATTTCAGCAAAAACAGCTGATTCTGTACGGTCACCTGCCGCTGAACCACCAGCAGTACCAATGATGTTTTTCGCTTCGTTTTGAGCTTCCGCTTGGTCAAAGTAATCAGTTTCACGGTAGCTAGCACCAACATATAGGCCTAGTTCACCTGCAGGTAAAGTAGCTAACTCATTAAAGCTTACGCCTGCAGTTACTTCACGTAATGTACTACCAGAACGACGGTTACTATTTGCGGCGATATTAGCTAATTGAGTAGCATACGCAGATTGATCTGGGTCACGTGGATCCCAACCATCAATGATCGCATTTTCTACGCTTGGGCGATGAACATAGCCTTGACCCCACTCGTTCATTTCATAACGGTTATAGTGTGCATCTACATGCCAATCAAACACTTCACCCATACCATTTAGAGATGCACTCCAATCAGCCATGTTGCTAACTTGCCAAGTGTCACGTGAAGTACCTACGTTATTAAAGCGGTAATAACCACGGTCGCCTTCATTAACAGCCATTAAGCCTTTTTCTGTGTCTTCAGCAAGCGCAATAGGGAATGTAAACCAGCCTGCTGCAGGTGCGAAACGACCAAAGCTTTCATTACGCGAATGTAATGAACGGAAGTTAAAGATTAAATCATCATTGATGTCATAATCAAAGTTAACAAATACTGAGTCACGCTTTGTTGAAGCAGCGTCAGCAGCAACAGCAGTATAATCATAGTGACAGCCGTCGTCAGCAGGGAAATCTGGTGCATCATTATGATAAGCAAATGAATCACCGTACTGCGAACAGTCTTGACCAGTGATCATTGGGTTAAACTCAAATGTTTGCATATCTAGAATGTTACGGCCATACCAGCTTTGACCTGTTGTACCAGCGAATGTACCTGAGCCATCGTCTGTTGCACGTGAGAACCAACGATCACGAGCAAAAATAATATCACGCTCATCATGCTCATAGCTGAATACTAGGTTAGAGTTTTCTGATTTAAGACCTGTGATAATTGAGAATGATGACTCATCACCACCGCCATCACGGCTCGGAGTACCCATACGACCTTGAACTTGAACACCTTCAAAATCTTTTCTTAAAATAATGTTAACTACACCGGCGATCGCATCAGAACCATATACCGCAGATGCGCCATCACCCATAACTTCAATGCGCTCTACAGCAGCAAAAGGAATGGTATTTAAGTCAGCTGCACCACCACCCATAACAGGTGAACCTGGCATTTTCTTACCGTTAATTAAAACAAGTGTTCTTGAAGAACCTAAACCACGTAAGTTTACTGTTGCCTGACTTTGCGCAGTACTACCTGATGATGGTTGAATCGAACCAAATGAGTTAAATGTTGAACGGTTTAATACGTCTGCAACACTTAATTGACCTGAATTATCTAAAGATGCACGGTCGATTACAACAACAGGGTTTGCACCCTCAATGTCAGTTCGTTTAATACGTGAACCTGTAACTTCGATTCGCTCAACTTTTTCTACACCTTCTTCTTCAGCAGCAAAAGACGAAGCTGAAAATGCAGCAGTTGACGCTGCACCAAAAGCAATCGCTAAGCGAACTGCTTTTGAAACTTGATTATTTAACATTTGATTCTCCCTGGTCATATCCATGTTATGACTTTATTAATTTATTTTACCCCTTAAAGAGGTACTAGTACCCCATAAGGGAATTAAATACTAATATTAGGGACAACTTTTGGTCAACAGTTTTTTAACCATTGTTTTTCAATGTAAATTTTAAGTTTCAGGTGCATATAAGATTAAAGAAAAGTTTGATTACATATATTTCACATTAGTTTATATATTCGAAACAATAAAAAACCCAGAATAAGGTTTGAGCCTTAATTTCTGGGTTTTTTGTATTTTTTTGATAATTTATTATTTCAAATATCTAGCCAAAAACTTTTCCATTTTTGTGTAAAGCTCAACTTTATTTTCTTGCTTCTGAAAGCCATGACCTTCATTTTCTTTCATTATCCATTCATCATCTGACAAAATTACTCCTTTTTTTGCCAGTGCATCGCGTAAATCAGTTGCGTGTTGCTTAACTACACGCGGGTCTTTCGCACCTTGCACTATCATTAGTGGCGCTTTAATTTTATCAACATGTTGCAACGGTGACATTCGTTTCATTAGGGCTTCATCAGATGGATCACCAATCTGCATTTCAAGCACTTCACGTTGTGACTCCCAATGCTTTGGTAATGTATCAAATAATAAAGACACATCTGTTACGCCAACGTAATCTATTCCGCATTTATAAAGTTCAGGTGTAAACGCAAGGCCTGCTACTGTGGCATAGCCACCGTAACTCGCGCCATAAATACAGACCTTATTCGCATCTGCGATACCTTCTGAAACCAAATATTTAACGGTATCTGTAATATCATTTTGCATTTCAGCGCCCCATTTACCACCATAGCCCGCTTGCTGGAATTTGCGACCATAACCGCCAGACCCCCTAAAGTTAACTTGGACTGTGGCATAGCCTCTACTTGCAAAAAACTGGGCTTCAGGATTGAATCCCCAATAATCTCGAATTCCAAAGGGACCACCATGTGGATTTACGATAAGAGGTAGCTGTTTACCCGACGAGTTTTTAGGAATTGTGATATAACCATTTAATGTTAAACCATCTCTACTTTTGAATTCGATAGGCTGCATCGGCGACATCGCTTTAGGATCTATCCATGACATTGGGCTTAATAATGCTTTTAAGCTATTGTCATTTTTATTGAATAAATAATATTGGCCGGGATCAGTGTCACTCGCTGCATAGACAATATTGAGCACTTCATCATCAGAGCGACTAGTAATTGTCACAACTTTATCGGGAAATGCCTGCTTTAATGAGGTCATCATTTTTGCAGTCTGTTCATCGAAGTATACTTCTTCAGGGTATTTGTCATAAAAACTAATTGAAGTAAGCTTTTTACGCTTTCTCGAAAAGCTAAGCGATGTAACATCAACGTTATCATGGGCAAAAATTTGTTCGCCTAACTTATTCGTTTCTGGATCGAAATAAAAAACAGCTTTGGTATCACGACCTAAATCAGAAGCGACGAACAACCTTTTATTATCGAAATCAAATGCCAAAGGTTCAATATTTGCCTCTTCGGCATTGTACTCTCGTAATACTCTGAATTTTTCTTCGCCTTTTCCTTTATATAGTAAAGTACCTTTTAAACCTTCAATCGTTAAAGCGCCACGTACCTCACCATCATGATCAAGCATCCACCCCTGAACGTTACCAGGGTTCTTTGCAAGTAAGTCCATCTTGTAATTACGTTCGTGTTTACGATCCCAACGGCTGTCGATTGGCAGTTTATATAAATCTGGAGCAACAATGTTTCGGCCATTATATTGCACCAGAATATGCTTCGGATCATCTGGTAATAAATGCACAACTGATGCAGAGCGGATACCTGATGCGCCAACTTTTGATCCGACTAACTGCACGACCTTTGCACGTTTCTTATGGGCATCAATTGTATAAATACTGAATGCTTCATTACCATTACTGTCTAGTGTAAAAATAATGTCATCATTATTCGCCCAAGAGAAACTATTGATATCTTGCTCATCAAACTTTGTTATTGGCCTCGCATTTTTAAAACCATCAACTTCCATTACAACAATATTTCTACGCTCGTTAATTGGCGATAAAACCGCAAGGTACTTACCATTTGGAGAAAGTTGCAAATTAGAAAATTTAGGTGTTTTAAAGAAGTCCTCAATTGGGATGTCTTGCGTTTTGGAGCCGACACTCATAGATAAACTGAGCAAACTACTCAAAAGTAAAAACCATATTATTTTCATTTTAATATTCCCTTTAATTATGACGATAAATGTTTGGGTTATTTATAACTTAGTACTTTGCATAAAAAAACCCTGCTGTAGCAGGGTTTTAAGAGCTTATACTAATTATTTTAGCTTAGAATTTTTGTTCTAAACGAAGGTACATTGAACGACCTGTTTGATCGTATAATGACCAGCTTGAATCACGGTAATCACGGAAGCCGTCATACCAAGAAGGTGCTTTCTTATCAAATACGTTGTTAACACCTACAGAAATTTTAGTATTTGTTGGTGCAGTGTATGTGAACTGAGCATTATGCTTGAAGTATGAAGGAACGTCAGCAAGGTAATCAACACCCCACTCTTCGTTACCTGACTCTTGAGCGCCTACGTAGAACATAGTCCAAGAAGCACTGTAATCTTCATAAGAATAGCTAACACCTAAATCAGCTTTCCAATCTGGGTAATCTTGAAGACCAGCATAATCAAACGGTTCTGCATCTTTGTCTGCTTTCTCTTCAAATTCCATAACTTTTGAAACGTTTAGCATTACGCCAAAGTCACCGAAGCTAGTTTCATGCTTGTAGCGAGTTGAGAAATCGAAACCAGACGTTTGTAGTGATGCTTTATTGATATATCCTGTGTAGATGTAATCAATTTGGCCAGTACCATTAGCACGGTCGATAGCATCTGGTGTAGAACCTAAACCACCTTCTTCCTGTTCAATACGTAGAAGTTCAGTTGTGCTTACGTCATCGATACGGTTTTCGTAGCTGATATCGTAGTAAGTTAATTCTACTGCTAAGCCATCAACGATATCCCATACGAAACCAAGCGTCGTAGAGTCACCCGTTTCTTCAGTAAGGTTTGCATTACCACCGAACCATGTCGCTACTTGCTCACCAGCGTCAGAACAATAACCTTCTAATGATTGACCAGGGTTAGCATCACACCATGCTGTATCACGAACAGTTGGGAAGCTTAATGCATAAGACTGGAACATTTCGCCCATGTTAGGAGCACGGAAAGACTCACCCCAAGAACCACGGATTAATAATGTGTCAGTTGGGCGCCAAGTAACACCTACTTTTGGAACAACCTTATCAAATGTAGTGCTCTTTTCACCAAGGTTAGTCATACCTGACTGTTCGTATTTCTCATAACGACCAGCAACAGTTACATCAATTTCGTAAGGTAAGCTTGCTTGAATTTCCATGTATGCAGCAGTACGGTCACGAGTTGCATATACGTCATCGCCGCCTGAACCGCCTGAGATGAAACCATTTGCAGACTCAGGGTCAGATACTTGAGTGAAATCAATTTCTTCAAATTCAGCACCAACAACACCAGCAATAACGAAATCACCGTTATCAACGAATGTAGTAGACACTAAACCATCAATTTGTTGGCTTTCGTAACGACCTTCATAAGTACCTGTATGCGCTGCATATTGGTATAAGTCTGTAAGTTGAGTATTCCACTCTTCGTAACTCATGCCTGTAGTGTTAAGAATATCATATTCACCAGAGTCAATTGCGCTTTGTAACATTACGTCATTAACTAGGTTGCTACCAAAAACATTTGTTTTAGAGATGCTGTTTTGGTAGTTGATTTCCCAATCAAAACCATTACCGATATCAGTGAAGCCTTCAAGACCTAATACGATGTCTGTAGTTACAACTTCTGTTTTTGTGTCACGGTTACCAATTGGCACTGAACGCATGTAAAGACGGATATCTTCATCTTCAGGGTTATATTGGTTGTCAGCATCCATCCAAACTGCACCTGTAGATACCGGCGTACCTGCGTAACGTGAGTTTGTTTCGTTGAAACTTGCCATAGCACGACCAACTAGGCGAATGTTGTCAGTCAATTCATAGTTAAAGTTAGTTAAGAATGAGTTGTTTTCTACGTCTGGATAGAATTTTGTAACGTTACCGTAGTTATATAAACAACCACCAACGCCGTTCTCATCCATAGCATTTACTACGTCAGCTGTTTGGTCACAAAGCTCAGGGTTAGAGATATAGCTACCTGCACCACCGATTCGGTAGTTTGGAACATGGCTATAACCGCTGTACGCACCGTACGTAGGATCATCCATCGCCCAAATTTCTTTGTCGAAGATTGCATTGTCACGTGAGTTTTCATACGTGAAGATGATGTTACCTTTTTCAGATGTGTAACCTGAAGTAATTGAGAAAGTTTTGCTTTCGCCACCTTCAACTTTAGGTACTTCGTAATCGTATTTAACGCTTACGCCATCAAAGTCTTTCTTAGTAATGATGTTGATTACACCAGCAACAGCAGATGAACCATAAACAGCTGATGCACCATCGCGAAGGATTTCAACACGCTCAACAACAGCCATTGGAATGATTGATGTATCAGCCGATGAACCAGAAGATGAACTTGTACCAGGCATACGACGACCGTCTAATAATACAAGTGTCGCGTCAGAGCCAAGGCCACGTAAGTTAATGTTAGAAGAAGCTGCACCACCAGCACCATAACCAGATACACCTTTCCAAGAACCGAAAGAGTTAGAAGCAAGGTTATTTAAAACGTCAGCAACTGTAGGCTCACCTGAAAGGCTGATTTCTGCCGCTGATAAAACAGTAACTGGAGAGCTATTCTCTAGATCTACCTGCTTGATACGTGAACCAGTAACCTGGATACGTTCAACTTTTTCTGCGTTTTCTTCATCTACAGCAAATGTGCTTGCAGAAAATGCAGCTGTAGAAGCTGCGCCAAAAGCGACCGCTAAGCGAACAGCTTTTGAAACTTTATTATTTAACATTTGATTCTCCCTGGACCATGTTATTCATGGAATATTTATAGTTATTCAAAAAAAATGCATATTAGGCAGTAATTTTGAGCTTTGATAATAATACTCGCCACTCTTAAAGGTCAACACTTCGCTAACTCAAAAGTTCAATTTTTAACAATAAATAAAACACTAACCAAAATAATAAAACATAATTAACACCTTCAAACCCCTTTAAATACAATAGACACAGCAACATTTACAACAGGTTACAAAGGTCAAAAAGAATTTAACTTTTTAGTATTAATATGGGTACTAAAGCAAAACCTGCCAATAGTTGCAATTTGCGCAATAAAACTCGGTACTGTTAAATGGCATTTTTTATCTTTAAAAATAAAAAAATAAAATTTTAAGACCTTACAGTTAAGATGAATCCACAACAATCATGGTCAAAATGGTTAACACGTAGAAGAAATGGACTTAATGATGCAAAAGTTAATAGAATGAACATTCTATTAACTAGAAACAACTAAGGGAAAGTTTAGAAAAACATTTAAACCCCTTATATTTTCTTAAGATAAACAAGTAAAGACAGAACAAATTCGGTACATATAAACTTGAAAAAATTGTAACAATCACTGATAGTAAGATTGTTAAAACAACAAGGAAAAATCATGTTTAAACAATTATTACTAATTGCATTTACTTTTTGCTCACTTTCATCGTATGCAAAAATAAATGAACTACCGGAAGAATTTTCAGACTTTAGCCTTAATCGAGATATTAAAATTTCGTATGAGGACCTTGATAACTTACTTGAAATGACAGTAATTGACATGGGAAAGTCGGACCGAAGTTCTCGTAAATCTCAATCCTCCATTGGCACGCGCATGAAATCACACAAAAACAACGACACTGCGCTTGAGGCCAATCGCTTTTTCTTCGAAGGTGTTTCTAAATCAGAGATAAAGGATGGCTTTCACAAAATTAGAGTTAGCTTGGAGAAGGTACCTAGCGAAGTGTCGCTGAATGATTTAAGCCTAGACGAGCAGTTAGCTTACTGGCTTAACCTATATAACACAGCCATGGTAGAAAAATTAATTGAGCACTACCCTATTCGCGATACAGAAGACCTTCTATTTGGTGATGATTCGATTCTAGAAGATGAGTTTTTAACCGTTGCCGGTTACAAACTTTCACTCAATGATATTCAACATAAAATTGTTTTTGAAAAATTTGGTAAAAAAAAGCCGATAGTTATGTATGGCTTTTATCAAGGTAACATTGGTAGCCCAAACCTTCGAGATGAAGCGTATAAAGGTAGCAAAGTTTACCATCAACTTGTTGAAAATGGAGAGGAATTTGTAAACTCAAATAGAGGCATGCAAATTAAGCGTAAAAATCGCCTTTATGTATCTAAATATTATGAGCAAGCTGAGTCTTTATTTTCAGATTTCGAAAGTGACTTACGTGAGCACTTAGAAGACTACGCTGAAGGTCAAATGAAAAGCGATGTTAAATACGCCAAACGCTTCAAAGTTGATATCGAAGATTGGAGTATTACTGATTTATATGGTACCGACCGTGACTATGGCGGATCTACATCAACTAACCCTGCAGCAATGCTTAATGCTGTTGTAAGCAACTCAGCTGTACCAATCGGTCCTGAAGGTAGTGGCTCGGGTATTGGAGCGGTTAATGTGAGTCATATTACAGATTCAATTATGATGCGCACCATGGATTTTGGTCGTTTTTCTCCTGAAATGTTAGAGAAAATCAAAAAACTTAACTTAAAGCGCCAAGACAACAGTGGCTCTGTTGAGATTAAAGATCTTGATTCAAACAATTAAAATTAAAATTAAAAGGCCGCTCGTCAAAAGAATGTGACGGGTGGCTTTTTCTGAACAGGGAGTTCGCTATGCTTAAACCACTCTTATTAATAACCGCAATTTTCTTTACTGCACACTCGTCAGCAAAACTAGACACTCTACCTGAGGAATTTGCCGATTTCGGCTTAGATAGTGATTTAACAATATCTTATGGTGATTTAGATCAGTTACTTAAAATCACGGTTATTGACTTAGGCCGCTCAGACCGAGGCTTTCGAAAAGGCCAATCAGGCATTGGCACACGTACGAGAGCACACAAAAATAACGATACAGCTTTAGAAGCAAATCGTTTTTATTATGAAGAAGTTGTAAAGGCAGACCTGAAAACTGGTTTTAAAAAAATACGTCTGAGCCTTGAACAAGTTCCTGAACAAATCCCACTTAATGAGCTCGTTTTATCTGAGCAACTTGCTTACTGGCTAAATTTATATACCACAGCATTATTAGAGAAACTCATTGAGCACTACCCTATCTTCAGTACTGAAGATTTATTATTTGGTGATAATTCATTACTTGATGAGGAATTTATTACTGTTATGGGACATAGCCTGTCTTTGAATGACATACAACACAACATTGTCTTTAAAAAGTTTGGCAAAAGTAAACCGATTGTAATGTACGGCTTTCATCAAGGGAATATCGGCAGCCCAAATCTTCGCCCAGAGGCCTATGTAGGAAGCAAAGTGTATTACCAACTAGCAGACAATGGTGAGGAATTTGTTAATTCTAACCGAGGTATGCAAATTAAAGGGAAAGATAGACTTTACCTATCCGTCTACTACCAGCAAACAGAAGCCTTGTTTGACGACTTTGAGCAAGATTTAAAGTCTCATATTGAACACTATACTAATGGCTCTTTAAAAGATGCTGTAGAGTCATCTAAAGGGTTTAAGCTTACAATAGATGATTGGCATATCGTGGATTTATATCGCACGCATAGAGCCTATGGCGCCTCTTCTGCTATTAACAGGGCTCCCCTAGAAGGTATAGGGGGAATGACATATGGATATCGTGCAGCAGACGGAAGCTATATCACCGATCCCTTAACGAAGCGGCTAGCTCAATTTGGTCGATACCCACCACAAGTTTGGAAGAAAATTCGTAAGCTTTATAAACAAAGAGAACGCATTAAAGGCACTGTAGAAATCAAAGACCTTGATGTAAATCAAGAGTAATATTTTACTTTACTGTACGCCCTGTTAACATAAAGCAAAAACAGGGTGTACGAGTGAATAATTCATTGCAAAGAGCTTTGCACGCATTCAATCAACAACAATATGTGCAGGCATTACAACTCCTTTCTTTACATACAAATAAAACCGCTGATTGGTATACATTAAATAGCTTATGTTTATCAGCTGTAAACAAAACCATAGAAGCTGAGCAGTGCTATTTACAAGGCCTTAGCCAATTTAGTAATCATGTTGGCCTTTTAGACAACTACACCAATTTACTTTGTAAACAAAAAAAGTATGCAGAGTGTATTCAGTTTTGTGAATATAACACAGCTTCTTTATCACTCGAAAAGCCACGACTTAATTACATTGAAAGCCTAATTAATCAAGATGAATTATTAAAATCCGAACATTTATTGAGCAAAACATCACCCTCGCAGAACACATTCGTTCGTTACCATTGGCTCACTTTAGAACTTTTCGAGCGCTTTGGTGACTTACAACGTATCGAAGAGTATTTTCAAACAAAATTGCCAGATCAATTAAAGGAGCAATTTCATTTCGTTTATAAACATGCTTGTAATTATCGAAATTTAGGTCAATTTGCCGAGGCCTTAGCGCTTTTGCAAATGCTTTTAAAACAGCAACCAAGTCCCGAGTTGCAATACATAGTTGGTTGTACATACTATGATTTACAGCAATATGAACAAGCACAAGCTCACCTTAAGGCATGCTTAGAACTTGCTCCTAACTATGTACCAGCGCATGAAAGCCTTAACAAGCTCTACTGGGAACACTCGCAGAGCCAATTAATGAGTTCATATGCTCAAACTTTCAAAAATTATGATGCAAACCCTGTTCTGATCCACTCTCAAATTGGCCAACTACTGCAACTAGATAAGCTGGAAGAAGCATTATTAGTAAGCAGTGATGCAACACGAAACCATCCACAAAATTTAGATTTACATCATGCACACAGTATAATTCTAGATAGAACAGGTGACGAAGAAAAAGCATTTTCACTCCTTCAGCAACTCGTTAAAGCAGCCCCACAAAATGCTCGTTACTGTATTGATTTAGCAAACTTTTACATACAACAAGGCGATTACAGCTCAGCGATCTCTCATTTAGAAACCGCAGTAAAATTTAACCCTCACAACCAAGAGCTTTGGGCATATTTAAGTATTGCTTGGCGACTATCAAATAATGATAAATATCACTGGTTAACTGACCTAGACAAATTCGTTAAAGTGATGGAGCTGCCTGCTCCGCCTGGTTTTAAGACCTTTGCTGATTTTAATAAGCAGTTGCAGGAGCTAATGATCAGCCTTCACACAAATAAACTACAACCATTAGATCAAAGTGTGCGCAGTGGCAGCCAAACACAAGGTCACTTGTTACACCGTTCAAACCAACTTATTGATTTATTTAAGTCATCTATGAATGAATGCATTAATCAATACCTGATGCAGCTACCAGAGGATGCTAACCACCCTCTATTAGCGCGTAATCATAAACGCTTTGTTGCCAGAGGTAGTTGGTCGGTGAAACTAGAAGAAGGCGGTTTTCATGCTAATCATATCCACCCTCAAGGTTGGTTATCAGCGCCGAGCTATATTTCTATTCCTAATGAGATGAGTAAAGATGATGAAACTAAAAATGGCTGGCTTAAGCTAGGAGAAACCAGTCTTAACTTAGGTGAGCGTGAGTCTATAGCTCGTGAAATATGCCCTGAGGAAGGTCAAATTATTATATTTCCAAGCTATATTTGGCATGGTACATACCAACTAAAAAGTACTAGCCCTCGGCTAACTATTCCATGTGATATCATGCCCTTAAAATAATAAAAAAGACCATCTAAATGATGGTCTTTTTTATTACCAATTACTTATTTAACAGCGCTTTGGCATCTTGGTAGGATTTTTCATCGGCCTGTATGTGTTCAAGGTAATTTGCAAATCGTCCTGAGGATGACTTATAAAGTGGCTTTCTAACCTGCCATACACTCGCTGTACTTACAGTGCCAGATTTATTGTGAAATCGCTGGGCTTCATCAGTATATTCAAGCCCTAGAAAGCTAAACAGCTGTTCTAAAATCTGCTCGGGTGAGCAAACGAGCTGATCGTAATTCAGGGTAAAAATATCATTACTGAAACACGACTGCCAATGTGACTTAATACGTTGCTGCTGCTCATAGTGGTGTAGAGTATCACCTAGGGATACAGCATAGTTTAAGCTTGGACCCAAATGCTGGAAAAAAGCTGACAAGCTATTGTCTTTAATATCTCGCTCTGTCCAGATAATCTTAGCTTTTGGATAGAGCTGCTTGATAATATCTAAGTAAAGGTAATTTTCTGGGCGTTTATCTGTAACGTAAATAGCACCTTCGGCTCGAAGAGTTAGTTGCTCGTTATAACCATTTATAAACTCAGGATCTTTAGCCTTATTTGCAAGCGCCATTTCATCACTAATTAAATTGAATAACGATGAATGTAAATAGGCAATCTCACCACCTGCTGCTATTTGCTCGTTAGAACTGATAATTTGTTCAATCAGTGTTGAGCCAGAACGAAACATACCGCAAATTATAATGGGTGTTATTGAGCTATTCGCTTCTTGCAGAGCAATATTACGCGCTAAGGTGTAGTCGGTTACCGCTTCAATAGACTGGCGATCATAAACTGGTAAATACTTTTTATTGTATTGATTAGCCTTTACATAATAATACCAAGCTTTCTGATAGTTTTTACAATCATTAAATACTTTACCAAGTGCATAATAAAGATCAGCACAGGCAATATCATCTGACTCTCGTTGTAATATAGCTAGGCATGCTTGTTCGTAGTTAGTCGCATCTTGTTCAGAAAATGTCTCGATGTCAGCCAGCCTTGCTTGTGCCATCGCGTTAAATGCATCTATTTTTAAAACCTGTTGAAAGCCTTTTTTCGCTTTCTCTTTATCACCAAGCTGTTCGTAAATATTTGCCAATGAAAAGTGAGCTTGAAGATTATTTTGATCATGACCAATCGCTTGTTGTAAGTAATGTACGGCTTCATCGGGTTGATGTAACTGCTCATTATGCATTAAAGCAATATCTATTAAAGCGGGTGCTTTAAACTGCTCAGATAATGTTAGAGCTTGTTCAAAGAAACGCATCGCTGAATCGTGGTTATCAAGCTTTCTTTCTATTTTTCCTAGCTGAAAGCAAATATCAGCTTGCTGCGGATTTGCTGTGTATAAAGGTAACAGCGCGTTTTTCGCAATTTCGAACTCACCACAACTTAAACTTAATTGTACTAAGGTCAGTACATAATCAAACTTTTTTGGAGCTATCGATACCAGTTTTTGGCAATAGGCAATGGCTGTTTCAGTATCTTGTTGCTGCATAGCAACTTTGAAAAGGATCTGTAACGCTTTTTCAGCAAACTCATTGTTATGTGTTAACGGTTTTAATAACTCAACCCCTTGGCTAACTTTACCTTGCTGAAGTAAAGCAACAGCTTGGGTAAACGCGTGTTGTTCTGATGTCATTGTTTCCCCATAATAAATGCTTCCCCATAAAAAAAGCGAGCCGAAGCTCGCTTTATCATACATTAATTAATTCAAATTAGAATTTTAATGAAACGCTTGCGTGGAAGTAACGACCTAATGTGTCGTAGTAACCAGCAACTGCGTTACCATTTGTAGATAATGTACCGCCAACTAGTGGTGGCTCTCTATCTAATACGTTGTTCACACCAACAAGTACACGAGTGTAGTCATTGATAGTGAATGAACCTTTAAGGTCAAGATAGCTTTGTGAGCTGATACCGTCTTGAACTAGTTCATCAGCACCAGTGTAGTCGTTAACACCACTGAAGAAACGCCATTTAGCAGTTGCTTTCCACCAGCTACCAGTGTCATAGCTTGCAGTTAGAACATGACGCCATTCTGGTTGTGGGAAACAGCCATTGTCTAGTGTATCAACACAGTCATACGGTTCACTTACACCTGGAATATCTTCATATTCTTTAGTCATCATGTAAGTACCGATTAGGCTTGTAGAAAGTGTACCACCGCCAATTTCCATGTCGTAGTTAGCACTTAAGTCGATACCTTCAAAGTGAATGTTACCTAAGTTAGTGTTTGTTGCTACAACTTGACCAGAACCAACCCATAAGCTGCCGCTACCAGGTGTACGTTCAATCTTGTCACAGAATTGTGCATCGCCTGTAAGACCACACTGACGAACGATTAACTCAGGGTCAATTGCACCGATTGCATCTTCAAGGTCGATATCCCAGTAATCGATTGAGAAGTTAAAGTCTTCAAATGGGTTACCAACAACACCTAAAGTGATTGTATCTGCGATTTCAGGGCGAAGCTCTGGGTTACCACCGAAGAAACCGTTGTACTGATCTGCAGGGCTCTTACCAACATTACCGTATTGTGACGCTGTTACACCTGTGTTAGCACAAGCTGCTTGACTAAGCTCTGGAGTTGCAGTCGCACATGGATCTACACCACCCCATAAGCCTTGGCTTTGTTGAGCGAATAGCTCACCGTTGTTTGCAGAACGAACAGCACGGTTGTAGCTTGAACGGATTTTCCAGTTCTCAGTTACGTCCCAGTTCATTGCTACTTTATAAGTAGGCTCTGAACCTGAAGTGCTGTAATCAGACCAACGATAACCTAAGTCAATTAATAGACTTTCAACACCTGTGATACCTTCAACGATAGGAACACTTAACTCACCGAAGAATTCAGTTACATCGTACTCACCGTTAAGGCTCTTAGTAGGACCACCTTGACCAAGTAATAGACCTTGCGCGTAAACTTCATCCGCCGTACGGCCGAATGTTTCTTCACGGTATTCAGCACCAAATACTGCAGCAAGTGGGTAATCTGAAGAAGGAAGACCAAACTCAAATTCACCTGTTACGAAACCACTTACGATGAATTGCTCTGTAACACCGTTAAGGATTGCAGTACCAGTTAGTGCGCCAGCTGCTTCAGCAGAAACACCTTGGTAAGTGAATACTTCGTAAGGAATACAGCCGTCAGTTGCCGCACAATCTTCACCATTTGCAGAAAGCGCAGTACTGATACGTGGACCGAAGAAGTCATTTTCGTATGCAGAAGATGAAGAAGTTGAACCATATTGCATGAACGCTTCATATGACCAAAGGTCACTGACTTCACCTTTACTACCTAATACTAGGCGGAATGAGCTGTGCTCAAGTTGGTTAACACGAGGACCACCTTCAACGTTACGCTTACCGATGTAAGTTGCAAATTGGTCACCAGAAGTTAGACCGAAACGGTCAGTTAGGTTTTGACGCTGTGCATCTGTAAGAAGCGGGCTATCATAATCGATAACATAGTTTTCATTGAAGAACGTACCTGATTCTGCGATTTGAGCAGAAGTACGGTCACGCATGAACATAGCTTCAATGAATGGGTGGAAGTTATCATTAACTTCATAGTTAGCAAATAAACCTAACGTGTGACGCTCATCCGGACGCATGAAGTGGTTTACTGGTGCGTAGTTATATAAGTTACCGCTTGAAGGAATGAAGCTGCTATCTGTACCAAGTGTCCAGTAATCGTAATCATCCCAATCGAAACCACCGTCGTCTGTTACGCCAGCGATGTAGAAGTTAGGAACTACCGCGTTACCAGAACCACCACAAGATGTACCAGTAGAAGATAATGCACATGACGAGTAATCACGTGAACCTTGGCGTAATTCATTTTGTTTGTTGTAAGTGAAGTAACCTACAGCATGACCTTTACCGCTATCGAATGAACCACCTAAAGTAGCAGAGAAATCAAACGATGAACCGTCAAAACCAGTGTTACCACTTTCGTATTCGAAACCTTTATCATCCATTAAACCTTGGATGTACTCGTTGTCATTATCGTGTTGATAAGCTGTTGAACCAAGGTTTACTTCGAAACCTTCGAACTGATCGTCCATCACGAAGTTTACAACACCCGCTACCGCGTCAGCACCGTAAGTTGATGAACCACCACCTGTCATAACGTCAACGCGTTTGATAAGTGCAGCTGGAATTTGGTTGATATCAGCAGATTGGCTGTAGATACCACCTGCTTGCATACGACGACCGTTGATAAGTACTAGGGTACGTTGTGAACCCATACCACGTAAATCAAGAGTAGCAGTACCAGAAGCACCATTTGATTGGAATGCAGTGCTTGAAGCTTCAAGTTGAGGCAAGCTGTTCATCATGTCTTCAACACGAGTGAAACCAGCTACTTCAATTTCTTCAGCTGTTGTAACTTGTACTGGGCTTGCAGTTTCAATATCAGTACGTTTGATACGTGAACCTGTAACTTCAATACGTTCAACTTTTTCTACTGCTTCTTCTTCGGCAGCATAAGAGTTTACAGAAAACGCAGCTGTTGAAGCTGTACCAAAAGCAAGCGCTAAGCGAACTGCTTTTGAAACTTTATTATTTAACATTTGATTCTCCCTGGACCACTATATTGTGGCTATATTTAGCATAAGCTTGTTTATTATTTGTATCGCATCAGGACTGCGACAAACAAATAATAAACAAATAAAACAAAATATCCAGCCCTTTATTTACAATTTTTTAATGAAGCAGCAAAAAGTTTACTTTTTCTTATTTTATGAACAAAAAACACACAAATAAGCGTTTAAACTGAGCTGAACAATCATTCATCGCAACAAAGAGTCAAAAAAATGTTAATTTTTCTAAAAAAGCTGTATCTGACGGTCACTTAGAGATGAAATTTTAGTACCCAAATCAACAACAATCATCTCAGCTATTGGCAACAATTGTTTATTAACATAAATGCCATAATCATATTTATGTTTACCTGTGTAGTACTCAGCGCCGTTAGCGGTGTAAACATATTCAATTATTTGACCACGTTGAAACGTTAGGTGGGGATTGTCAGCTAAATGCTGTTTCGCTGCTTTTACATGAGGAGGGATGTTTTTTTGATAATCAGTGAGATGCTGACCCAGTCGCTTGCGATAGGTTAGCTTAGAATCGAATTCACCTGCATAAAGTTTTTTAACATACCTATCAAAGGCTTGAAAAATAAATTCTTGTCTGTAATTTTCAGAAAATAATATTTCAAATAATTCCGTCTGAAATTCATGAGCAAGTTCTGTCCAATCACTTCTTACGGTTTCCATACCTTTGAAGACTAATTTTGAAGCGCCATTATTTTCGACTTTTCCTACATAACGCTTTTTTGAACCCATTGTTTTGCCTCTAATTGTGGGCATAAAAAATGGGCTATAGTGGGTTTCGTACTCAATTTCTAAAAAACTGTCTATTTTACAATCTTGCTGCAAAACCTGCTGCCAGCGTTTGTTAATTTTATCTGCCAGTTTCGTACCGATTTCATTACAGTTTAGTGAATTTAGATCATCATCAAGCTTAACAAAGGTTGAATCTGTATCACCATAAATGACGTTATAGCCCCACTCTTCTATCCATTGCTTAGTTGTTTGCATTATTTCATGGCCACGTAAAGTAATTGAGCTCGACAATCTCGGGTCATAAAAACGACAACCTTTAGAGCCAAGTACACCGTATAAACTATTCATAATGATTTTAATTGCCTGCGAGAGCATAGGCTGGTTTTTATCTTTGGCTATTTGTCTTGTTGCTGCAAGTTCACGAATAAGCTCAGGCAAATGGTGCTCAGTACGTGAAAACTGTGCTTGGTTAAAACCTTCGATTGCGTCATCTGGCTTTTTTAAACCTTCAATTAGTCCCAGAGGGTCTATACAAAATGTGCGCATTATTGATGGATAAAGGCTTTTGTAGTCAAGCACCAAGATATTCTTATATAGGCCAGGCTGCGATGACATGACATAACCACCTGGGCTGTCAAAACTTAAGCCATGATCGCCTAAATTAGGGGCTACATAGCCACTTCTATGTAGTAGCGGCAGATAAAGGTTAGTGAAGGCGGCAACTGAGCCACCCATTCGTTCTAATTCAAGTCCGGTGAGTTGGCTTCTCACAACAGCAAAATCGAGTAACTTAAGTTTCTCAAAAATTCGCAGCACTAACATGCAATCTTGTCTGTTGTAATTAGCAAGAGACAGTTTGTCTTCATTAAACTGGCGAATAATTTCTTCTAAGCGATTATCTGTGCTAATCAGCTTCTCTTCACCAAGTTCAATACTCGCTACATTATCAAGGCTAAAACTATCGTAGTGATAGGTGGCGTTTTTTAGGGTATCAATACCATCTACAACTACTCGGCCAGGTATTGTAATACGGGTAAAATTACCTTGCCGCAGCTGCATTTTTTCTTTATTGCGGCCAAGCGGTAATTCGACACCGAGTGCTTCAGCGCGGGCATGTAAAACACTAAAGTCAAATTCAATCACATTCCAACCAATGATCACATCAGGGTCGACAGTTTCAATGTGTAAACAAAGCTGATTGAGTAAATCAATTTCATCCACACACCAATGAAGGTTAAATTCAAGTTCACTGGTATCTTGTGGCTGGCCTACCATCAACACTGTATCTATGTGTGCCCCTACTAGACCTATTGAAAATAGCACTCCTTCACCATTACATTCTATATCGAGCGACAAACTTGAAAAATGTGGCGTAAAATCGTTATTTTTTTTGAACTTAGTATCTGTTAAAACAGGATATGGATGGCTTTTTATTTGTATTCCCTGAGCCCAAACTGACCCTTTAATGAAACGTTCCATTAAAAATCTATCAACAGGGCGAATATCATCCTCATATACTTTTATATGCTGCGCTTTGAGTCGTTTCGCTGCATTGTAATAGTGCTTTAATGATGAAAAGTAACAAGAAACTACTTCTTGTTGCATAAAGCTCTTCAGTGCCACAGGTTTAATTTCACAAAAAATACCATGCTCTGAAAACACTCTATTCGCAGCGTCTATTTGAGATTCATTAATAAAGAACACTGCTTTTTGCGGTGTGCTTATTAGTTTTACAGGCCCTTGCTTAGATAAAATCCACACCACAATCGAAATGCCCTTAGCGCTATCATAGCATTGCGTGGAAAGAATAAAGCCGGAGGCTAACTGCATGTAATTAAACCTTTTTACTATAATTTAGGCATATTAGTTAAACAAAGCTAAGTTGATTAACTAATTAAAGTAACAAGTCGCTTGTAGTTGCCCAGTTAAATCTCTAAAATTCATTACTGTAATTATATACATACTTTAGGTTTTCTGGGCATGCTTTCTGACTCTTTAAAAAAAACAATTCGGCAAATTCATAAGCATGTTGCTGATAACCTCACCGATTACCGCCCTAGAAGCAGTCAAAACTACTTAGTTGCCGAGATAGCAAAAACCCTGGCTGGCGAGTATCACAAGAGCCAACGAATTTGTGTTATTGAAGCAGGCACCGGAACCGGTAAGTCACTGGCGTATTGTTTAGGGGTATTGCCTTTAGCGATGGCCAAGAAAAAGAAATTAGTGATTTCGACGGCAACCGTTGCCCTACAAGAGCAGTTAATTAGTAAGGAGCTGCCTTTTTTTAAAGAGCACTCTGGCCTAGACATCAAGTTTGATTTAGTGAAAGGTCGGCAGCGTTATATCTGTGCACAAAAACTCAGTGCTGCTGTAAATGGCGACAGTCAAACGCAAATGGAGTTTATGCCGACCCTGTCATCGCCGCTTTCTGATATGGAAACCAAATGCTTAAAGCAACTTTATGATGCTTATTCAAAAAAGCAATGGCAAGGCGACCGCGATAGCTGGGCTGATACCATCCCTGATAAAGTGTGGAATTTAATTGCCTGTGATAAGCATTCATGCCAACGACAAATGCGCGCTCATCAGCTCTGCCCTTTTCATATGGCACGTCAGCGTCTTATGCAAATGGATGTGCTAGTGATCAACCATTCTTTATTACTGGCTGATCTTGATTTGGGTGGCGGTAAAATTCTACCTGAGCCTGACGATACAATTTATGTAATCGATGAAGCGCACCATTTAGCGCACATCACCCGCGATTTTTCTTCTGCTGCAGCAACCATTAAAGGCACCATAGACTGGCTCGACAAGCTGGTTAAATTTGCTGGTAAAATGGCCAATGTGCTCGTAGGTCAAAAAGCAATTGGGCAAAATTTTAAGCTCAGTGACAGTATCAATGATGCTGGTAAAAACTTAAAAGTGGTGCGTGATATTCTTGATAACGCAGACTTTAACTATAACAGTGATGACACCTATCGTTTTGAGCACGGTGAAATCCCAGCATCTTTACATACCAAAGCAAAAGATATTAGCGATGCCACCCTTGATGCCCTAAGAGCACTCAACAAGATGCACGATACCCTAGTGCAAGACGTAAGTGATGGCGATATAAAACCTTATGTGGCCGATCCAATCTTGGCTGAAAGTGGTCAGTACATTAATCGCTTAGAGTTATTAAACAAGCTGTGGTTTAGCTACGCCACAAAAGGCGAAGGTATTCCACATGCCAGGTGGATAAAACGCTTGGAATATAAGAACCATCACGACCATTTACTCAGTGATTGCCCTATTGAAGTTGGCTATTACCTAAAAGATAAATTATGGAATCAATGTGCGGGTGCCGTACTTTGTTCAGCCACCTTAACTGCATTGGGTTCATTTGATCACTTTGCCTATGAATGCGGTCTTGCCAAAGAAGAAGGCGTAAAATACATAAAAGTCCCTTCTCCGTTTGATTACCCAGAACAAGCGACGCTACATATCCCTGCCAGCCATATTGAGCCGACCGATAAAGCGTTTAGCGACCACTTGGCTGAGCAATTACCTAAGTTCCTTGATGATAAAAAAGCAAATTTAGTGTTATTTGCCTCTTATTGGCAGATGGATCATGTTGTTAAAGCGCTTCGTAGCAAAGGAATTGAGGTCTTAGTGCAAGGTGAAATGTCTCGTGAAGCGCTGCTTAAAAAGCATAAAGCCAATGTAGATTTAGGCCGTGCTAGCTATTTATTTGGTACTCAAAGTTTATCTGAGGGTCTTGATTTACCAGGTAAATACTTAGAAAACCTGGTAATTACAAAAATTCCATTTGCGGTGCCTACCTCACCAATAGAAGAAGCGCAGGCTGAGTTTGTGCAAAGTAAAGGTGGCAACCCGTTTCTTTCGATAACCGTACCTGATGCGGCAAAGAAATTAGTACAAAGCTGTGGTAGACTGCTGCGCAAAGAAAATGATCAGGGTCGCATTACTATCCTTGATCGCCGTTTAGTGACCAAGCGATATGGCAAAGCCATGCTCGATACCTTGCCACCTTTTAAAAGACAAATTGATTATTAATGTTTGAATTAGCTTTAGACCCAGCAACCTGGGCACTATTATGCGCAGTCGCACTGGCAGCGGGCTTTATTGATGCAATTGCAGGCGGTGGCGGGATGTTAACTGTGCCAGCGCTATTAACTGCAGGCTTACCGCCCCATCTCACCTTAGGTACCAATAAACTTGCAGCGAGTTTTGGCTCATTGACGGCCAGCGTGACTTATTTTCGTAAAAAGTTGTTCAACCCACGGTTTTGGGCTGCATCTATTTTAGCGACAGCTATTGGGGCACTCGTAGGCACTTTAGTGGTTGATTACTTAAGTATTGAATTTTTAAATAAATTACTACCGGTGGTGATTATTTTAGTCGCTTGTTACAGCTTATTTGGCAGTTTGAGTACAACTGAACATAACGAGTTACCAAAGCTTGATAGCAAAACTAAAATTAAACAATGGCTACAAGGATTAGGGCTTGGTTTTTTTGATGGTTTAGCAGGCCCCGGCACTGGCACATTTTGGACAGCCTCAAATAGCCTATTATATAAAATGAGTTTGTTGCTTAACTGTGGCCTTGCCCGCTCAATGAACTTTGTTTCAAACTTTATTTCTTTGATCACATTCGTGGCTCTTGGCCATGTGAACTTTTTACTTGGTATTACAATGGGCTTTTTCTTGATGCTTGGAGCATGGTTAGGAGCACATTCAGCAATAAAGTTTGGTAGTAAAATGATCCGCCCAGTGTTTAACACTGTGGTTATAGTGTTAGCATTAAAGTTAATCTATGAGGCTTATTTATAAATGCAATCGACTGCTTTTGATAAACTACGTTCACAAATTGAAAGGCTCAAACAATTAGCCACACAATTTGATAAGGGTAATTTATTTGCTAAAAATCGCTATATGCAAGCCCAACCAAGTTTGTTTGATAAAGCCGTGTTTAGCACAAAAAGTATGAAGCTAGCGGACTACGTAAGCGAAATCGAAGATGAGCTTAACAGCTTGCCGCCTGCTGAGCATCGCCATGCTTACCAATATGCACTTGAGCGCATTACCCTTCAGGTAGAGGCGGTATTTAATGTGATCAAATCAACCCCGGTATGGGCTAAAGAAAATAAGTACAGTTTTAAGCCAAAAGCTAAACCACAGGTTTATAAACAAGCAGTTAAAAAAATCATGCAGTCATCCCATGAACTTTATGACGAACTAAAGCAAAACCATGAGTTTGAACGCCGCTTAGTATTGATGATCGAAGAGCGAAAACTAAAACTTGAAGCTGCAAATACACAGCAAGCAGCCGAAATTAACAAAGAAATACTCGCATTACACGCAAGACTTGGCCGTTGTCGTAAGGCAATTTCTGCCACTGAAGACAAAATTCAACAGGTCGAGAAACAGCAGCTGAGATAATGTTTTACTACCATCCAAGTTATTCAGCGTTAGCTTTACCTGAGCGTCACCGCTTTCCAATTGATAAATATCGCTTGTTAAAACAGCTTGTCAGCAACTTCATTGATGAACAGTATTTCATTACCCCACAACAAGCCACTAAAGCGCAGCTTACTCTGTGCCATAACCCCGACTATGTCGACGCTTTTTTAACTGGCAGTCTTGATAGCAAAGCCATTAAAAAAATGGGCTTTCCTTGGTCCACTGAATTGGTTGAACGAACACTTTACTCTGTTGGGGCGAGTATTCAAGGCGCTGAGTTTGCTTTGCAACGCGGTGCGGCTTTTAATCTAAGTGGTGGTTATCACCATGCTTTTACGGGCTATGGTAGTGGCTTTTGTATTTTTAATGACTTAGCGATAGCTGCTGCACACTTGATTGATACTGAGCAAGCCGACTCCGTATTAATCTTTGACTGTGACGTTCACCAAGGCGACGGTACAGCTGAAGTTACGCAACTACATCCTCAAATAATTAGCTGCTCAATTCATTGTCAGCAAAACTTCCCCCGCATTAAGCAGCAATCAAACTACGATTTTGCTTTAGAGCATGGCACTTCAGATACTGAATACCTAGAGACAGTCAAACAAGCTTTAGCTCTGACCATTAGACTCCACCAGCCAGATATCATTTTGTATAACGCCGGCGCAGACATCGCAACAGATGACGAATTAGGACACTTTCAAGTGAGTTTAGAAGGCGTGTATCAACGTGATCATTTTGTATTAAGCCAAGCGAAGGAAGCTGATATCCCAGTGTTTGCAGCTATGGGCGGTGGCTATCAACGCAATTTAAGCCGTTTGGTTGATGTACATGGCCAGCTTTTTAGGGCAGCTGTCGATTTATTTTAAAGCTTGGTATACACTAAAAGTGACTGTTTAATTAGGCTTATTTTGTATGAAAATGCATGACGACATTCACAACTACTATGAAAAATTAGTTGTCGAAGACATCACTAAGCGCAACTTAGAATCAACCTATAGTGATGATATTATGGCAGATTTATGCTGCACCGTATTAAACCAACTGCCTGCCCGCTACATCCGCTACGATGTCGATATGGAATTTTATTTACCACAAACAGAGCGCATTAAAATGGAGCAACAAGTGCAAACTGCTATCGATGTTGCCATTAGCCAAGTTGCTAAGAAAAAGGAACTAAAAGTATGAGCAGTGAGTTAGAAAGCGCACCTAACTATATAAAAATTGCTGTTGATCTCATTATGCTCTTAGAGCAAAACGACGTTCCCGCAGAAGATGTATTAGCGGCTTTAGAGATCGTAAAATCTGATTTTGAAAAAAAACTCCCACAATCAACTGATTAATAGTCCGAAAATGGCGAGTATTGGGGCATAAATTTGGTATGCTCAGGTTTTATAATTTAAGAATGTAAAACCATGTCATTGCCAAGTTTATTACGCTTATTCATCCTTGCTGCTATTTGGGGCGCTTCCTTCTTATTTATGCGCATGGCAGCGAATAGCTTAGGCCCTGCAGTATTAATTGAGTTAAGAGTCGGCTTTGCAGCAATAACACTGTTTATTTTTGCGCTGTACTTACGCAAGAAACTTGCGTTCGCGACCCACAAAAAGCATTTTTTCATTCTTGGCGCGCTTAATTCCGCCATTCCTTTTTTATTGTTTGCCTATGCAGCACAAACAATTAATGCATCTACCTTATCCATATTAAACTCAACAACGCCAATTTGGGGTGCCATCGTGGGTATTATTTGGAGTAAAACAAAACCCACTAAAAGTATGTTGCTTGGCTTACTGTTGGGTTTAACGGGCGTGGCCATTTTGGTAGGTCAAAATAGCCTGACTATCGACAGCCAAGCTATCACGGCAATTGTTGCGGCACTGTGTGCTTCACTCAGCTACGCCATCGCATCCCATTACACTAAACATGCACCTAAGTTATCTGCTTTTGATAATGCCCATGGCAGTATGTGGACGGCAAGTATCATGGTGCTGCCGCTTATTTTTGTTATTCCTGCCAGAGAAATGCCAAGTAACGAGGTTATGCTTGGTGTGGTGGCACTCGGGGTGCTATGTACTGCAGTGGCATATATCTTGTTCTTTCGCTTGATTGATGACATTGGCCCAACCTCTGCGTTGACTGTTACTTTTTTGATTCCACTTTTTGGCATAGTGTGGGGAAATTTAATTTTAGATGAGCAAATTGGTCCCAATACCTTGGTTGGCGCACTCTGTGTTATCGCAGGTACCATGCTCGTTACAGGCTTTATTCGCATCAAGCCGTTTCTAAAACGAAACACCTTGTAACAGAATGCAAATTGCATTTTTAAATACAATCTATATTCTGTTAGATACTAAAAAAGGAAGGAGAAGTGTATGTCAGGTACTACCATGGTGGTGTTAATCGTGCTGATATCAGTTGGCTCTGGGGTAATTTATGATATGTATAAAAAACACCTTGAGTTTAAATCACGAACTTTAAAAAATTCAAAAGAAGCCAACGAACATGTAGCCGAAGTAACAAAAGAGCTGCAAGAGCTAAGAGAGCGAGTACAAACTCTCGAAGCCATTGTTACTGACTCTAGCTACAGCGTAAAACAAGAGATTAATAAACTTTAATTAAGTTAACTCTAATTAAGATAATAATGCACTGTATTGTTCAAGCACAGGCTGATAATAATCGGCGTCTTGATTTAACATACGTTGGTAATGAGCACATAACTGCTTTAAATACGTTTGGTGCTCTTTACTTGTTAGCTGCCACATTGAGTGCCCTACTCGCGTGATCTGTTGCGAGGATGGCGCACTCATGGCAATAACTTCATAAAATCGTTTGTTTTCACACACTAACTGCTCAGAGACGAGCCCCAATGGCAGTGTTTGTAAATAGCTACGAACTTGATAACTGTGATGCACTGGGCAAACAATAAAGTCGATGTGCGTATTTGGCTGTTGGCTTACAATCTTCGCTAAGAACTGCACTAACAACTCACCACCCACTCCAGCAATAATAACAAGATGGCGTTTTTTAGGATCTGGTGAAATCATTGCTACATCTTGGCAATGTACCTGCCAACGGCCGCGTTGCTCTCTTTTAGCAAAACGTTCGAGTTTATCACCTAGTGCCTGCATTAACTCAGGCACAATATCAACAAAATGTATAAGCGGTGCTTTATCTTGCTGTAGCAGCTCAATGCCTAACAAACCGTGATCACAGCAACAATCCCAGATTTCGTCATAACCTGAACCTACCACATCAATGATGGCTGATAGTCGTTTACTCAGTGCCATTAGTTTGCTGTTTTATAAACTAACGCTTTTAAGCTGCGATCACTGTCTACTTCAATAAAACCATCGGTAGGAGCTAATCGCTCAACAAAACTAATTGCTCCTTGTGTATGATCGCTAATGAGATCTTTAAACGCCTGCTCTGAAAGCTCAGGGCTATTGGCACACAGTAATAATTGGGTGTTTTCATTTAACAGCTCAGGTAAACGACGCAAGATTTTTTGATAATCCTTGGTCAATATAAAGCTGCCCTTTTGAAAGCTCGGTGGATCAACAATGATTAATTCATACGGCGCTGATTTTTTTAGTTTACCGAATGATTTTAAAATATCGTGCGGAAAATAACTAACCCCTTGAGCAAAACCATTTAACTGATGGTTTTGTTTACCAGTTCGCAGCACCCCTTTATTCATATCCATATTAATAACTTGGTCAGCACCGCCTTGCATTGCTGCAACAGAGAAGCCACACGTGTATGAAAATAGGTTGAGCACTTTTGCATTTTTACTATTGGCTTGAACAAACTCTCGGCCACGGCGCATATCAGGGAAAATCCCAGTATTTTGGCGACTCAATAAATCGACTTTAAACTTAATACCATTTTCACTGACATGGTGCTCTTGGGGTAATTCACCAAACATCAGGGCATTACGAGTGTTAATGCCGCTACGTTGTTGGTAAACCAATGCACTTACAAGCTCTGGCGCATTCTGTTGCGCCCATTGCCACAGGGTATCAGTTAATTGCGCAAGCACTTGTTCATCTATTTCTTGATATGAAACTAAAAAGAGTGCTGGCGGATAAAAGTCTAAGTTTATGTGGCTCAGCTCAGCGACTGAGTGACCACGGCCATGGAATACACGACATAATTCATTAGCAGCAAGTGGAGCCTCTGCTAAGGCATTTAAAATGGCAGAAAAATCGTTTGTCATCATCTTTAGTTAATTAACTGTTGTTGTAATTCGTGAATTTCATCACGCACAGACGCCGCTTTTTCAAACTCAAGATCGCTAGCATAAGCATGCATTTTCGCTTCAAGGGTTTTGATTTGGCTAGCAATATCTTTCGCGCTGAGCACTTGTTTAGACTCTTTACGCACCAACTTAAGGTTATCTTTCGGACTTGCCTCTTCACCCACATCCATAATATCGGTGATACTTTTAACCAGTGCTTGCGGCTCTATACCATGCTCAAGGTTATAAGCTTGTTGTTTTTCACGGCGACGGTCTGTTTCATCAATGGCTTGTCGCATCGAGTTAGTTATGCGGTCGCCATAAAGAATCGCTTTACCATTTAAGTGACGCGCAGCACGACCAATGGTTTGAATAAGTGAGCGAGTCGAACGTAAGAAGCCTTCTTTATCAGCATCAAGTATCGCAACAAGTGAAACCTCTGGCATGTCGAGACCTTCTCGCAATAAGTTAATGCCCACTAACACATCAAACACACCGGCACGTAAATCACGGATAATTTCGACTCGTTCAACGGTGTCGATGTCTGAGTGCAAGTAGCGAACTTTTACATCATGGTCGTTGAGATAGTCGGTTAAATCTTCTGCCATACGCTTAGTTAAAGTAGTGACAAGTACTCGCTCGTTCACTTCAACTCGTTTATAGATTTCTGAGAGTAAGTCATCAACCTGGGTGCCCACAGGGCGCACTTCAATTTCAGGGTCTATAAGCCCGGTTGGACGAATGACCTGCTCAGCAACCTCCCCTGATGAGCGCTCAAGCTCAAAGTCACCAGGTGTTGCCGACACATAAATAGTTTGCGGCGCAATGGCTTCAAATTCTTCAAAACGTAATGGGCGGTTATCTAATGCCGATGGTAAGCGAAAGCCATACTCAACAAGATTTTCTTTACGGCTTCTATCGCCTTTATACATAGCACCAATTTGCGACACAGTAACGTGTGATTCATCAATAATCATCAATGCATCATCAGGTAAGTAATCTAATAATGTCGGCGGTGGATCGCCCGGTGTTCTACCTGATAAGTATCGCGAGTAGTTTTCGATGCCTGAGCAATAACCAAGCTCGGTCATCATTTCAATATCGTACTGGGTGCGCTGAGCAATACGCTGCTCTTCCACAAGTTTGTTGGCACTAAGTAGCTGAGCTCGGCGGTCTTTAAGCTCACCTTTAATTTTATCAATGGCATCAAGAATTTTTTCACGGGGTGTTACATAGTGGGTTTTCGGGTAAATAGTTGCGCGCACAATGTGCTTTTCAACGGCCCCTGTTAGCGGGTCAAAAATACTTAAGCGCTCAATTTCATCGTCAAACATCTCCACACGCACAGCGTAAGTATCCGATTCAGCTGGAAATATATCGACCACTTCACCACGTACACGGTAAGTACCGCGGCTAAATTCAATATCGTTTCTTGTATATTGCAGCTCAGCCAGACGGCGCAGCATATCGCGCTGATCGACGGTTTCACCCACTTTCAGTAAAAGCATCATCTTCATATATGAGTCTGGGTCGCCCAAACCATAAATAGCAGACACCGAAGCCACAATAATGGTATCGCGTCGTTCAAGCAGCGCTTTGGTAGCACTCAAACGCATTTGTTCAATGTGCTCATTGATAGACGCATCTTTTTCAATAAAGGTATCGCTGGCAACAACGTAGGCTTCTGGCTGGTAATAATCGTAATAAGATACAAAATACTCAACCGCATTATGGGGAAAAAACTCTTTCATTTCGCCATAAAGCTGTGCCGCGAGCGTTTTGTTGTGTGCCATGATGATAGTTGGACGATTCAAATCATTAATAATATTGGCCATGGTAAAGGTTTTACCCGTTCCCGTAGCCCCTAATAATGTTTGATGCGCAAGCCCAGCCTCTAGGCCATCTTTTAACTGTGCTATTGCCGTTGGTTGGTCACCACTTGGCTGAAACTTAGAAACTAGTTGGAAATGGTCGCTCATGAATGACACTCCTTCATATATGACTCACTTAACCCATCAACTTCTTTGATAAACCATTTATAGGCAACCGTTGCAGTAAATAAGTTACCAATCGCCGCACCAATAAATAAACCGGTTAAGCCTGCAATTTCGCTGCCTATATAAGCAAAAGGTACATAAAAAACAAACAGGCGTACTACACTTAAAATCAGTGCATTCATTGGTTTATGCAGAGCATTAAATGAAGAGTTAGATAAAATAATCACCCCTTGCAGGCCATAACTCAATGGCAAGATATAAATGAATAACTTAATCACATCCATTACCGCTTGCTCTTTACCAAATACATCAGCGATAAAGCCAGAGGTTAACAGCAGTAAAATATAAATAGCGAACTGCCAAATCATCACGAATTTCAAGGTTTTTGTGTAGGCTTCTTTAACACGCTCAAACTTACCTGCCCCAAAGTTTTGACTCACAAATGGCGGCAAGGTCATCGACAAAGCAAGCACCACAAGGCTTGCAATAGATTCAATGCGACTGCCTACACCAAACGCCGCAACTGCTTCAGGACCATGTTTAGCCACTAATGCTGTCATGACCGCCATGGCAATAGGTGTCAGCATATTTGCGCCAGCCGCAGGTAAACCAATTTTAAGAATTTTACGAATCGAGCTAAGCGGCGTTTGTACACCAGCATGCAAACTCAATAGACCATTTTTTACCGCAAGGATGTATAAAATGATAACGACAGCAACTGACCATGCAATAACACTAGCAATAGCTGCGCCTTGAATACCTAATGCCGGAACGGGTCCAAAGCCAAAAATAAGTATAGGGTCTAAGATGGCATTAATCAGCCCTGCTCCACCCATAACAATACTCGGTGTTTTGGTATCGCCACTGGCTCTAAGCACAGAGTTGCCAACCATAGGGGTAATTAGAAATACGCTGCCTAAGAACCACACACTCATATACTCATGAATAAGCGGTAAGACTAATTCGCCAGCACCCAATAACTTAAAGATCGGATCTATTAATAAATAACCTACTACAGATAAGCTAAACACCATCACCACCGATACCAACAACGACATGCTGGCATCAAAACGTGCTTCATCTAACTTATCACTACCAAGTGCTTTAGCGATAACCGCAGAGGTACCTATCCCTAAACCAATTGCAAGGCTAATAACAGTAAAAGTAACAGGAAAGGTAAAACTAACAGCGGCGAGAGGCTCTGTACCTAACAAACTAATGAAGAAGGTATCAACCAAATTAAACATCATTAGGGTGATCATGCCAAAGATCATTGGGATGGTCATTTTTTTCAAGGTTGGCAGAATGGGTGAGTTTAAAAGATCAGGTTTAGTTTTGCTCTGCGGTTTCACGCTCATGGGAATACTTTGCCTCTTTTTCTGAACCTGTAAGTTTAAAGCATCCTTCTCTTGCAAGCTATGCTTTATTAACAGAATCAAAATTCATACACAAAACTATTACTTTTGACGCTTTGACATAAAAATAACCACTAACCCTCATAAAAAACAATATAAAAACAAGTTTAATAGCTTTGTTACAATTAAAAGGCAGTATTCGCTGTTTTTTTACACAATAAATAGCGCCATTTCATCGTCACGAATAAATTTACTCATCAATTCAGCAAGGCTTCAGATAAAAACACTAACACATTGATTTAAAATGAATTAAAAAAAGTTAATTAAATACTTGAAATTGCTGTAGCCCTCGAAAATCCTAGCACTATAGCTGTTCTTAAAGTTTAATAAACAGAGTTATCCACAGAAACCGTGGATAACTCGCTAGAAGCCGCAAATATAAAGGCTTTTAAGGCTAGCCTGAAACGCATAATACTATAAATAGCAAAGCATCTTGTTTTAACGGTTTTATAAGTTTAGTGAAAAGAAGGCGTAAAAAATGTTCTACAGCTACGTGAACTTAAGTATGACAATTAAAATACAAGGAAAGATTACAAGCTAAATATCTGATAAAAAGAACTAAAATTACTTTGTGTATAATTGAAGCCAACTAATTTTAGAATTTTCTAGCAAAAATCGGGGAAGCCTACCTTTACCTCATTAAGGAAATACACGAAAAAATATCAGGAGTGGGAACTGCCACGAAAAGAATTAGATCTATTTTTTGCCATCCGAAAAAAACATTACATAAATAGTGATTTCCTCGATTTGGTAAAGAATGACTTAGCAAAGAAACCTTTTTTATATTTTTAAAAAATGACTCAGCTCAAAAAGCATGCAAAAAAGTGATGCATTCGACATAGATCCTCCGCTGCTAAGCAAAAAATGTTGAGCTTTTCAGCTACATTTTGCTCAGATCGAACATAAAAACATCGAATAAGCTTCTTTTTTGAATTTATGAAGTTTTTATGTTGACACTTTGCAATGCTGTCATTAATATTTCGCCCCGTTGAAAGGCATGACGCTTCCCCCTTAGCTCAGTTGGTTAGAGCGACGGACTGTTAATCCGCAGGTCCCCCGTTCGAGTCGGGGAGGGGGAGCCAAGTTTTTCAATCATAAACGATTCCCCCTTAGCTCAGTTGGTTAGAGCGACGGACTGTTAATCCGCAGGTCCCCCGTTCGAGTCGGGGAGGGGGAGCCAAGTTTATGAATATGATTGTTCCCCCTTAGCTCAGTTGGTTAGAGCGACGGACTGTTAATCCGCAGGTCCCCCGTTCGAGTCGGGGAGGGGGAGCCAAATCATAGCACCACACTACTCTATTTAGTTCCCCCTTAGCTCAGTTGGTTAGAGCGACGGACTGTTAATCCGCAGGTCCCCCGTTCGAGTCGGGGAGGGGGAGCCAACTCCGCGAATCTATTAAAATTTTATCTACTATTATTCGTCGATTGTATTAGACTTTAAAGCACTTATAATCTAACCTAATTTAAGTTTATTCTATATTATGCTTTAGAATACAACGACTATACTTAAAGCAATCAATCAAGGAATTGATTCCTTCCTTTAGGCTTTTAAAAGATAAGAACATGGCTGGCTTTAAAAAACTTATTTTTATACAACTTATATCTTGGTTGCTGTTTGCATTATTAGGTGGTTACTTTATTGCGCTTAGCTTTGATAGCGCAGTCAGTGATGCACAGCAAAAAGCACAGCGTGTAGTAAACGCATATATAAATACACAAACCATTGAGCAACTTGCACCAGAGAAAATACAAAAAGCATTTGCCGATGGTAGCACTTTTTCTAAACTTGTGATCCGTGATCAATCAGGTCAAGTGGTTAGCATGGTAGAATCTAGCCAATCCCTACCCTTGTTTGCTGAAATAGTTAATAACAGTTTTAATTCCATTCGCCCTCAGTTCGCCGTTAATCAAACATCTGACATTAAAGTAGAGTTTACGATTAATGCACACAACCTGGCTAGCCTATTACAACAGTCTTTATTTATTGTAGTTTTGATTTCAGGCCTTATTGCCCTACTTCCTATTATTTATATGAAGAGCATGTTCCGCCGCCTAAATCGTAAAATTAGTACGACCATTTCAGATATCGTTGATATTTATATCAACCAAAATCAGGTTAACGGTGACCTCGAGCAAGCGATGGATACCACCCGCTTAAAGAAGTTAAGCAAAGATTTAATTCCATCGTTCAATCGCCTATCGCATTTCTTACAGACCAAGCATGATGACATTCAAAATAATGCGCTAAATATTAAAAAAGAAGCGTATAAAGATGTAGTTACAAACCTTGGCAATCGAAATATGTTTGTTGAGTACTACGAAAAGAATATTGAGAACGTAGAAAAGAGCACGTTTGGTTCGCTTGCTATGGTTCGTTGTAGCGAATTGCAAACCATCAACCAAACCCGTGGTTACCAAAAAGGTGATGAATACGTAAAAGGTGTGGCTGATATTATTAAACATATTAGCGGCACCTATACAGGCAGTCAGGTTTTTCGTTTAAACAGCTCTGACTTTGCAGTGGTATTACCTAATACCCCTCTTAAAGAAGCTGAACGCTTTGGCGATAACTTACAATCGCGTTTTACTCAGTATCAGCAAAACCAAGAATTAAGCTCAGTTGCTAACACAGGTATTGTTGGCTACGAAAAAGGTAAGCCGCTTGGTGAGTTATTATCGATTGTTGATAATGCAATGAGCATGGCGCAATCAAAACAAGCGAATGCATGGCATGTGCAGCGCGAAACAGACTTAGTTAATAACGCCAGCGCAGGTTTTGGTAACCAAAACTGGCGTAAAGTTATTAGCGAAGTGATTGAGTCGAAACGTGTTCACTTGGTTATGCAGAACATTATGCCAATAGGTAAAAGTGTTAAAGCCTATGCAGAGATTCAAGTTCGTTTTAAAACCGCAGAAAATCAAATGCTGCCAACAGCCTCTTTCCTTGCTATGGCAGAAAAGCTAGAAATGGCAATGGAAATTGACCGCTTAATTATCGATACCACTTTAGAAAAAGTTAAAACCCGTAATTTCTCTGAAAAATTCTTTGGTATTAATGTTACTGCATCAAGCGCTCACAATGATCAGTTTGTGATCTGGTTAGAACGCCGCTTACTGAAAGACAGTAACATTGCATCAAAACTTATTTTTGAAGTCAGTGAGTTTGGATTACAACAAAACATTAAAGCAAGTAAACGCTTTATCGATATGGTACATCGTGTGGGCGCACGTATTACTGTAGAACGCTTTGGTGTGGGGTTAACCTCATTTAAATTCTTTAGAGACTTAAAACCTGACTTTATCAAAATGGATGCAAGCTATACTCGCGGCCTCGAAGAAGATAAAAACAATCAATACTTTATGCGCTTAATGGTAGATCTTGCTCACCGTATTGGTGTGAGTGTATTTGCTGAAGGCGTAGAAAGCCAAGAAGAAAAACATATCATCGAAACGCTGTGCTTAGATGGTGTGCAAGGCTATTACATCGAAAAGCCAAAAGATATCTAACCCCTCTTTAAGGCCCAAAAAACCTTACTATTTTTGGGCCTATTTCATCTATTAACTTTGCTTTAACACTTTAATCGTAAACAGCTTTGTTAATTTTAGCTATTCGTCCCTCATGTGTTGTGTCAGCCCCCATAAAAAAGGATAATAGAGCCGTTTTTATTCTCGTGAGGCACGCATGACAGAATATGTCTTGTTATTGATTGGCACTGTGCTAGTCAACAACTTCGTTTTAGTTCAATTCTTAGGTTTATGCCCGTTTATGGGTGTATCGGGTAAGTTAGATACCGCGATTGGTATGTCTTTAGCCACAACCTTTGTACTTACACTTGCCTCCGTGACCAGTTATCTGGTGAATCATTATATTTTGATCCCGCTGGATATCGAATTTTTGCGTACCATGAGTTTTATTTTGGTTATCGCTGTTGTCGTGCAATTTACCGAAATGGTGGTGAGAAAAACCAGCCCGACACTCTATCGCTTATTAGGGATTTTCTTACCACTTATCACCACTAACTGTGCTGTATTAGGTGTTGCCCTACTTAATATCAAAGAAGACCATTCATTCTTACAATCGGCTGTGTACGGCTTTGGTGCCGCAGTGGGCTTCTCTATGGTGTTAATACTGTTTGCCGCATTACGTGAGCGTTTAGCTGCGGCTGATGTCCCTGCTCCTTTTAAAGGTGCTTCAATTGCGATGATCACCGCAGGCCTTATGTCGATGGCCTTTATGGGTTTTACAGGATTAGTGAAGTTTTAATATGACCTTGTTTTATGCTTTGATAGCGTTAGGTTCATTAGCGCTAATATTTGGATTAATTTTAGGTTTTGCCGCCGTTCGTTTTCGCGTTGAGAGCAACCCTATTGTTGACCAAATTGATACCATTTTACCGCAAACACAGTGTGGCCAATGTGGCTACCCTGGCTGTCGTCCCTATGCAGAAGCAATTGCCAATGGTGACGAAATCAATAAGTGCCCACCAGGCGGCGAAGCCACGGTAAAAAAACTCGCTGATTTAATGGGTGTTGAAGCAAAACCGCTGGCTGGCGGTGAGCAAGCAGATCCAGTTAAAACCGTTGCCTATATTCGTGAAGATGAATGTATTGGCTGCACCAAATGTATTCAAGCCTGCCCTGTTGATGCCATCGTTGGCGCAACCCGCCAAATGCACACTGTATTAATTGATGAATGTACCGGTTGTGACTTATGTGTTGAACCATGCCCTGTAGACTGTATTGATATGCTGCCTGTAAAAGAAACCAAACAAACCTGGAAATGGCAATTAAACGCAATCCCTGTGACTCAGGTAGATTAGGAGCACAGATGGAAAAATTAATAGATCAAATTAAACAAGGCAAAGTGTGGTCTATACCTGGAGGCGTTCACCCACCAGGTCAAAAGCTGCAATCAACAACACAAGCCATTGCAAGACTGCCACTACCAGACAAGCTCGTTGTATCACTAAAGCAACATATTGGTGCTAACGGCAAACTTATTGTTGAAAAAGGCCAGCAGGTTCTAAAAGGTCAAGCATTAACTAAGCCAAGCGGCAATTGGTCAGTGCCTGTGCACGCGCCAACATCAGGGTTGATCAGCGATATTTGCCCAATGCCTTCTGCTCATCCTTCAGCACTGCCTGAGCTTAGCGTAATTATTGAACCTGATGGTGAAGATAACTGGTGCGAGCTTAACCCTGTGCCTGATGCTAAAGCACTTTCCCATGATGAGCTTGTCGATATTATTCATCAAAGTGGTATTGCAGGTATGGGCGGTGCTGGCTTCCCAACTTATGTAAAAGCAGATACCCGTAAAGCCATTGAGTTTTTAATTGTTAATGCTGTTGAGTGTGAGCCTTATATCACAGCTGATGACATGCTAATGCGCGAACATGCCGATGGCATAATTGCCGGTATTGAATTAATGCAGCAGCTGTTAAGTCCACAGCTGACAATTATTGGTATTGAAGATAATAAGCCCGATGCTATTGCTGCCATGAAACTCGCAGCACAACATAACGACAGCATCATAGTGCAAACAGTACCAACGGTTTACCCTTCTGGCGGTGAAAAACAGCTAATTAAATTGCTAACAGGCAAAGAGGTCCCTAGTGGCAGTATTCCTGCCGATATTGGTATGTTGGTGCAAAATGTCGGTACTTTGTTTGCGGTAAATCAAGCCGTACATGAAGGTAAACCTCTTATAGAGCGTGTAGTAACGGTAACCGGTAACACCATCCATAAACAAGGTAATGTGTGGGCTTTACTAGGCACTGAAATTAAACATTTATTAGACTGCCAAGGCTTTTCTCCGGTTCCACAGCAACGTGTAGTTATGGGCGGTCCAATGATGGGCTTTACCTTACCAACCGTGCGTATTGGTGTGGTTAAAACGACGAACTGTATTTTAGCGCCAGATCACCAAGAGCTTGCTGAGCCGGGTGATGAAAAAGCCTGTATTCGTTGTAGTGCCTGTGCTGACGCCTGCCCTGCTTCATTGTTACCTCAGCAATTACAATGGTTTGCTAAGTCTAAAGAATACGACAAACTCAACGAGCACAATTTATTCGATTGTATTGAATGTGGCGCCTGTGCTTATGTTTGCCCAAGCGAAATACCCTTGGTGCAGTACTATCGTGTTGCTAAAGCTGAAATCAAAGAGCAGCAAGCAGAGCAAATCAAAGCAGAGCGAGCAAAAGAGCGTTTTGAAGCACGTAAAGAGCGCTTAGAGCGCGAACAAGAAGAGCGTCAAAACCGCCATAAACGTAAGCCGGCCGCTAAGTCAGATGGCGAAAAACAAAAAGTGGCCGATGCACTCGCGCGTGTTAAATCTAAATCTGATGATAAAGACAGTAAGTCAGCTGTCGCTGCAGCTATTGCCCGTGCGAAAGCGAAAAAGCAAGGTGCTGAGCTTGAGCCTGATAACTCTGAAGTAGCTAAAGAGCGTGCAGCGCGTAAAGAACAAGCACGTAAATACAAAGAGCAAAAAGCACTAGAGCAAGGTGAAGAAGGCGTCGATAAAGACGATAAAAAGTCTGCTGTTGCTGCCGCTATTGCCCGCGCTAAAGCGAAAAAAGCCGCACAAGCTACAGAAGAAAACGCTTCTGCTGAAACTGACGCTGCGCCAAAAGATGACCAAAAAGCTGCTGTTGCAGCTGCTATCGCTCGCGCTAAAGCGAAAAAAGCAGCGCAAGCTGCTGAAAATCAAACTGAAGCTGAAGAAGATAGCGCACCAGTAGATGACAAAAAAGCTGCTGTTGCTGCTGCAATCGCTCGTGCTAAAGCGAAAAAAGCAGCGCAAGCTGCTGAGAATCAAACTGAAGCTGAAGAAGATAGCGCGCCTGTTGATGACAAAAAAGCTGCTGTTGCCGCTGCTATCGCCCGTGCTAAAGCGAAAAAATCAGCACAAGCTGCTGAGAATCAAACTGAAGCTGAAGAAAATAGCGCGCCAGTTGATGACAAAAAAGCTGCTGTTGCAGCTGCTATCGCCCGTGCTAAAGCCAAAAAAGCAGCTAAAGAGCAAGCGCAGAGTGACGACTCTTCACAGCAAACTAATGATTCAAGTGCTGAGGCAGATGCCCAGCCACAAGCTAACGCTCCTGAATCTAACGAAGATAAGAAAAAAGCCGCCGTTGCTGCCGCTATCGCTCGCGCCAAAGCGAAAAAAGCCGCTAAAGAGCAAGCACAGAGTGACGATTCTTCAGAGCAAATAAATGATTCAAATGATGAGGCTGATGCCAAGCCACAGGCTGACGCACCTGAATCTAACGAAGATAAGAAAAAAGCCGCTGTTGCTGCCGCTATCGCTCGCGCCAAAGCGAAAAAGGCCGCTAAAGAGCAAGCGCAGAGTGACGAATCATCAGAACAACTTGATGATTCTAGCGATACGGATGATTTAAAACCGCAGGTTGATGAACCTGAGTCTAGCGAAGATAAGAAAAAAGCAGCGGTCGCTCGTGCCATTGCAAGAGCTAAAGCGAAAAAGTTACAACAAGAAGGAAACGATAAGTCATGAAACTAACCATGGCGAGTTCGCCGCATAATCATAGCCATAAATCATTAAGCCGATTAATGATGACAGTGATTGCTGCGTGTATTCCAGGCTTAATCGCGCAAGTTTTCTTTTTTGGTAGCGCTGTTTTAATTCAGCTTGTTCTCGCGCTAATTACAGTTAGCGCCTGTGAAGCCGCTGTATTGATGCTTCGTAAACGCAAAGTTTGGCCAACACTCAGTGATGGTAGTGCGTGGTTAACAGGCGTATTACTGGCGTTGAGTATTCCGCCTTTAGCGCCTTGGTGGATTATCGTAATTGGCTGTTTGTTTGCAATTGTTATTGTAAAGCAGCTTTATGGCGGCCTTGGCTTTAATTTATTTAACCCTGCTATGGCAGCTTATGTATTACTACTTGTATCGTTTCCGGTGCAAATGACAAGCTGGTTACCTGTTAATGATTTAATTGCATCTCCGATAAGCTTCTCACAGCAACTGTCTGTTATTTTCAATGGCTTTACCAGCGCTGGATTTAGTGTCGATCAGTTACGTGTAGCGATTGATGGCACAACCATGGCAACGCCGCTTGATACCGTTAAAACAGATGTCGCCCATCACCTAACGGTGGCTGAGAGCATGAGTAAGCCTCTTTTTAATGACTGGTTTGGCCTTGGTTGGGGCTGGGTTAACCTCGGCTTTTTAATCGGGGGGCTTTATTTATTAAAAGCTAAAATCATTAATTGGCATATCCCTGTTAGCTTTTTAGCCTCATTGGCCGTGTGCAGTGGTATTGGTTATATTGCAGCTCCTGGCACAGAGCCAGGCGTGGTATTTCATTTATTCAGTGGTGCAACCATGTTAGGGGCATTCTTTATTGCTACCGATCCAGTTTCTGCATCAACAACGAATAGAGGCCGTTTAATTTACGGTGCGTTAATTGGTCTACTTGTTTACTTAATTCGTACTTTCGGTGGTTATCCTGATGCTGTGGCATTTAGTGTATTGCTGTTAAATATGGCGGTACCTTTAATTGATTACTACACGAAACCACGTACTTACGGCCATGGGGTGAAATAATGATCCTTTCCTCAATGACTAAAAACGGCGCTATTCTTACAGCATTTGCGCTCATTACCACAGGCACTGTGGCCCTGACTCATAGCCTGACTGCTGAGCGTATTGAAGACCAAGAAAAGCAACAACTTGCAGAGCAACTTCAACAAGTACTTGATGCCCATCATTATGACAATCAACTATACAAAGATTGTGTCGTGATCACCGATGAGCGCTTAGGTCCACGCCCAGAGCAAGTTATTTATCGTGCTTACAAAGACAATAAGCCTTACGCTTTAGTGATGCGTCATGTAACACCAAGTGGTTATAGTGGCGATATCAACTTATTAACTGCGGTTTTTGCCAATGGTGAAATAGCGGGTGTTCGTGTCACTAAGCACGAAGAAACACCAGGCCTTGGCGATAAAGTTGAGGTCAAAAAATCAGACTGGATCACCCTTTTCAAAGGCCAAAATGTACTGGGTGAAGATGATAGCCGCTGGGCTGTTAAAAAAGATGGTGGCCAATTTGATCAGTTTACTGGCGCAACCATTACACCGCGTGCCGTTGTCGGCTCAGTAAAACAAGCTGTGCTGTTTGCCCAAGCTGAATTTGATAACTTGTTTGCTGCGCCAAACATCTGTCAAGGAGCCAAGTAATGAGCCAAGTTAAAACTTTATTTAAAGATGGCATGTGGGCCAATAACCCTGCCCTTGTGCAGTTATTAGGCTTGTGCCCACTACTTGCCGTTACCTCTACGATTACCAATGCATTAGGCCTAGGTTTAGCAACTTTATTGGTTCTGGTTGGTTCTAACGTCACCGTATCGATTGTGCGTAACTGGGTACCTAAAGATATTCGTATTCCTGTTTTTGTGATGATCATCGCAGGCTTTGTAACCATCGTGCAGCTAATGATGAATGCCTATACATTTGGGCTTTATCAATCACTGGGGATTTTTATTCCACTGATTGTTACCAACTGTGCCATTATCGGTCGCGCAGAAGCATTCGCTTCTAAAAATACCGTGCCACTTTCAGCCTTTGACGGCCTGATGATGGGACTTGGCTTTATGTTAGTTTTAGTGGTGCTAGGGGCAATGCGAGAGCTTATTGGTCAAGGTACGCTATTTGATGGCGCCGATTTATTATTAGGCCCATGGGCTGCTGCACTTCGAATTGAAGTATTTAGTTTTGATAACCAATTTTTATTGGCAATTTTACCACCGGGTGCCTTTTTAGGGCTTGGTTTATTGATTGCTGCAAAAAATGTCATTGATACACAAATAAAATCTAAGCAAGTTGTTACTCCAGAAGCAGAAAAAGGCCCTAGAGCCCGAGTGACAAGTTTAACTTAAAGGAGAGCACGCACCGTCACTGCGTGCTTTACGCCACCATGAATAAAGAAAAGCGCTATGAGATCTTATCTCGTTTACGTGAGCAAAACCCGCACCCAGAAACAGAGCTTGAATACTCAAGCCCGTTTGAATTATTAGTTGCGGTTACCTTATCAGCACAAGCTACAGATGTGGGTGTTAATAAAGCAACCCGTAAGCTATTCCCTGTTGCTAACACGCCTCAAGCGATTCTTGATTTAGGCCTTGAAGGCCTTCGCGATTACATCAAGACCATTGGTTTGTTTAATTCTAAAGCCAATAATGTCTATAAAATGTGTGAGATTCTGGTCAATAAACATAACTCAGAAGTACCAGAGAATCGTGAAGCGCTCGAAGCATTACCGGGGGTTGGCAGAAAGACCGCGAATGTTGTTTTAAACTGTGCCTTTGGCTGGCCGACAATTGCAGTTGATACGCATATTTTCCGCGTATCTAACCGCACTAAGTTTGCTATGGGTAAAGATGTAGTTGCTGTAGAACAAAAATTAGAAAAAGTGGTACCTAAAGAGTTTAAAGTCGATGTACACCACTGGTTAATCCTGCATGGCCGCTATGTGTGCACGGCTCGTAAACCTAAATGCGGCAGCTGTATTATCGAAGATTTGTGTGAGTTTAAGGAAAAGACTGAGTAGTTAAAGTCTATTCTAAAGCTAACAATTTTAAGGTGAAGTTGCTCACCTTTTTCTATCACCTCAGTAAGTTCATTTTGCTTATTGTGCCAAACACTAGGTTTGGCACAATGTTCCTAGCCATTATCGTGGGTTTTGGCTTACCTGCTTTTTAATAAATTCTCGCGTATCTCTTAACAGTGCCACTCTTGCTGGTTCGTGGACATACATCATGTGACCGCCGTGATAATAGTGATAATCAATTTTATCAGCGTATATACCGTGTCTATTTAAGGTGTATTCAGCATCAAAAAATGGCGTAACAATATCGTAATAACCAGAGGCGACCATCACTTTCATTTGCGGATTGCTGCGAAGCACATAAGATAAATCTGGCGCTGTATTAACGTATCTTGGCTCCCAGCCTTGTCCATCAGGAGCAGTGCGCCAGCGCCAGTTATCTGATAACTCAGGATCGCCAGGGTTTAAGTATTTTCTTTTCCACTGTACGTTTAAATCTGCGCGCATATATTTCATCAGTGCCGCTTTATATGCTGGCCCTATCACTTTTGACGCATCTTGCTTAGGAGCTGCTGTTAAATCGTCTCGTTCATCAAGCTTATAACGTCCATCAAGAAAGCCTACTGCGACACCCTCATCACGCAATAACTCTTTTGCAAATCTAAAGGCGTTAATGCGTAAATCAACCTGCTCAATATATTGTTTGCTTAGCCCTGTATAACGGTGAAGGCTGTCAACAATTCGCTTCCTGTCAGCTTTACTAAGCGCATTACCCTTAAATAAGGCTGGTAATAATTCATCAACTGCAAATTGTCGGCTCGCATCAATAAACGCTTCAAAATCTCCAGATGTATCTACTTTTTTATGATACCAAGCGGTTGCAGCAAGTGTGGGTATGTAAGTGATATAAGAAATAATGTTGTCATCAACATAAGGGCTTGAACCTTGATAGTCTAAAGCTTGTGACACAAAAATAATGCCATTTACATTAATCAGGTGTTTATCCATCAGTACTTTAGAAACCGCTGCTGCTCGAGTTGTCCCATAGCTCTCACCCAATAAAAATACTGGTGCATTCCAGCGATTTTCTTTTGTTAGCCACTGGGCAATAAAATCAGCGATAGAGGCTGCATCTTGATTTAAGCTCCAAAAGGCTTTGCTGTCAGTGTTGCCTAAGGCACGCGAGTAACCTGTACCAACAGGGTCCACAAACACCATATCAGTTACATCAAGTATCGTCTCAGGCGCATCTTTTAATTCGTAAGGAGCCATTCCTGGATGTGAAGCATCGCTTGGTACAACAACTCGTTTAGGACCATAGGCGCCCATATGTAACCAATTAGACGATGAGCCTGGGCCACCATTCCAGATAAATGTGACTGGTCTGTTTTTATTATCGCTTGCAGCTATGTAATCAAACGAAAAAATAGCAGCAGTTGGCTCTTCGTTTTTGTTTAATAAATAGGTTTCACCGGCTACAGCTTTGTATTTCATCCTTTTGTCATTAAAAGTACCTTTATGATGGGTCACAAATTTAGTGGCTTCGGGTATCGGCTTCTTACTGTTGTTTGATTCTGAAGTTTCATCTGCATTAACCGCATTTGTACAAAACGCAAACAATGTAGAGATGACTACAGTTTTGAAATTGGCAACATACGCCATGTTTTATTCTCCCTCGGAGGCTTAGCTTTATCGGGCTTGATAATAGAGCGTTGCTATTTATGTCTTGAATGCTTTGTCAGCCTATTTTTCAAGTTTTATGTTATTCACCTATTACCTTTACAGTAAGAAGGTGTAATTTCAACTGTCTGCGACAAAGGTGTTGTAGTACTCTATCCTATTGCAAAATAGCAAGGGCCTGATTATATTTCCAAATCATAAGCTTAATTATTAATTTAACAGCATAGTCTTTACGCTTTATCTCAATCTTGCTGTGCAAGTAATCGAAATAACTTATAATCCATGTTTAATAATTTTAATGCGCAGCCTTCCTGCGCTATTAGAATTGTGCAAATTTAAAGACAAAAAAGAGGATGCTTAAATGCGCTTATTACACACAATGCTTCGCGTTGCTGATTTAGATAAATCAATTGAATTTTATACGCAGGTATTAGGTATGAAAGAGCTGCGCCGTGCAGACAACGAAGAGTACCGCTACACCCTTGCTTTTGTCGGTTATGGTGACGAAAAAGATTCGACCGTGCTTGAGCTTACTTATAACTGGGATACTGACAGCTATGATTTGGGTAATGCATACGGTCATATTGCTATCGAGTTTGATGATATTTATAAAGCCTGCGAAGACATTAAAGCTGCTGGCGGTAATGTGAGTCGTGAGCCGGGTCCTGTAAAAGGCGGCACAACTGAAATAGCATTTGTTAAAGACCCAGATGGTTATGCGATTGAGTTAATTCAGAAAAAAGATAACACCACTTTTTGATTCATACCGGCTATTTCGGCGATTGCTGAGATAGCCACTTTGCTAGCGCTTTTTCAAGTTCAACAAAATTAATTGGCTTTGCAATATGGTCATTGATACCAATTTTTGCGCTTGTTTCGATGTCGTCTTTCATTGCATTAGCACTGACTGCAATAATCGGCGTATCAAAATCTGGCCTTGCAAGTAAGTTTTCACTGGCAGTCAATCCATCCATCACTGGCATTTGAATATCCATTAAAATCAGTGCGTAATCTTGTGTTAGGGTTTTCTCACAGGCAATTTGTCCATTTTCTGCCAGTTCATAATTTAGACCTAATTGAGTTAAATACTTAGTGATTACAATTTGGTTAATCGGGTTATCTTCGGCAATTAATATTGGCTTATCGACGGCTTTAAAATCGAACTGAGTGTCTTCATCTGATTGGTGTACTTTTGCGCTAGCGTCCTGTGGGTTTAGTGATTTAAAATTAACATTAATGGTAAACTCGGTCCCTTTTCCAAACTCACTGTCGATAGCAATAGTGCCTCCCATCAAATCAATCATCCCCTTACTGATGGCAAGCCCAAGACCGGTCCCTCCATATTCACGAGTGGTGCTACTTTGCGCTTGAACAAAGGGATTAAACAGGGCCGTTATTTTATCTTCAGCGATACCTATGCCTGTATCTTTTACCGATAACACGACGGCTGTCTGGTGTTCATCTCGGCTTTGCAGAGTAAGCGAAAGAATGATCTCTCCTTGATTGGTAAACTTAACGGCGTTAGAGAGCAAGTTAATCAGCACTTGTTTAACACGTATTTCATCACATTCTACATTCAGCGATTGTAATGAGGAGACCTCAAGCCGGCAGCCAACCCCTTTAGCATCACAACTCGGTTTAAATAGTAAGATTAGGTCATGGCAAAGCGCGACTAAATCACATTGTCGCGACTCGAGCTCTATTTTATTGGCCTCTATTTTTGAAAAGTCGAGAATATCGTTAATCACGGTTAATAACACATCACTACAGTTATTAATTTGCCTTACAAACTCTGCTTGCTCTTGTGTTAGCGTGCTTTTATTGAGTAGCTGCAAAAAGCCCACAATACCATTCATTGGTGTGCGTATTTCATGGCTCATATTAGCTAAGAATTGGCTTTTAACTTGCTCAGAGCGCTCAGCGCGAAGTTTTTCTAATTGCAATGAAGTAATTTGTATATCAATGGTATCAGCCATGCTGCTGAGGGAATCTGCAATATCTTTAAACTCTTGATAATGAAAATCGTCGGTATCTTGTTTGTAATTACCTAATGCATATTCTCGGCTAAGAGCAGTAATACGATTTAGTGGGTTATGGAGACGGGCCGTCAACCAACGCACTGAGATAAATGAAATAATAGAGAGTCCTACAATTAACAACCCTGCCAATATAGCCGTTTGCTTTACAGCGCTGGTGTAGGTGGTTTTTGCTTCATTAATTTGGAATTGTAAACTGGTTGGCTTACCTGCAAAAAAAACATTACTGATTGAGGCCTGCCCCATTAATTTGCCGTTATCGCCAGCATCTCCCACGCTATATAGAATGTTATCTTGTGCTGTAATTTGTACCTGCTTACCCGCTTGATATACCGGTTGCTCATTGTGTATTGCAAGCCACTTTAACGCCTCTGATAAAGGCACAAAAGACACTAACACGCCCGTTTTAATTATTGGCTCACTGAGAGAATCTTGCTCATGTAGCAATGTAGATGTAATTGCCAGTAAAGCATTTTGTTTTGCCTGTAAAGGTGCGAGTAGCTCAGTAACTTGTGGATTATCAATAATTTGAACTGTGTTTTGCTCTGTTGATGTCTTGGCGCTGTCGAGAATGCTTTTTGTAAGTTTATAGTTCAAATTTAAAGAGGTTATAGGGTAACCTTCAACTATAAAGCCTTGATTATCAATTACTATCGATGCTTTTATCTGTGGATTTTGGGCAACAAACTCTTGTAGCTGCACAAGCGCGAACTGTGAGTACACCACTTTATTTGGCAACTCAGTTATCGCCTTAGTGCTACTTAGTAATTGGCTATTTTTCTCAAGCTTAAATAAGAGTTGTTCAAGACTGGCTGCATTATTTCTAGCTTGCCATTGCAAACTCGTATTTGCTTGGTCAATTGAGCTTAAATAGAAACGCCCAATCATCAAACCTGCAAGGATCAGTAGGGGAATAATGACCAGTAGTAATACACTGATAAATAAGGCGCGGCTAAAGCGTGGACTACTCATTCATCCCCTTCATTGGCAATCGAACGCTCTGCCAACCCTTGCATAAAAAGCCCCGCTTGCTCAGCAGTTAAGGCACCACTGCCATAGCGAATAAATCCTTTATTTAATACTTCCCATACGATGATCATAGATGCGGTAGAGGGCATAGGTTTTGTGAATTGTATAGCATCAATTAAGGTTGATAACTCAGTGCCTTGTTGTGCTTTTAGGTTATTTAAAACCTCAGTGTTAACTGGGATATCTTGAAGTTTTTGCCAAACCAGTGTTTGGAATTTTTCCGCTTGAACCAATTTAGCAAATTTGATCAAGCTCTCTTTATTTGCACCATTTAAAGCATGGTTTGGAAATGCCAGCACAAAGGTTGAGTAGTAAGGCTGCATATACTCACCATTGAGTTTCGGTAATTGTTGTATTCCTAAATTATTACCCAATGCCTCTTCATACGTTTTTAATGCCCATGCACCATCAATGGTGAAAGCGGCTTGCTGCGCTTTAAATGCATTATTTGAGCAAGTGTAATCGCACTGCCTATCAATCAGGTTTTGTTTATTTAAATCCCAAACAAATTTGAGAGCCAATTGCATTGCCGGTGTATTTAGCTGAACATGGTTATCTACAATTAGGTCGCCATTAAAAGCCGATAAGAACGGGATAAACCAATACATCTCCATAAAACTCCATGTAACGAGTTTCACTTTTTCAGGCAGTGTTGGTTGAATTTGGTATATATCCTGCCAATTTTCTATTGGTTGTTTAACAAACTGCTTATTATAAAAAAGTAACAAGTGATTCCCTTGAATGATGGGTATACCTAAGAGCTTATTGTTGAGCTTTGCAGTTTCTAAGGTTCGCTTGTCTGTGGTGTCAGCTATGAGTGAGTGTGGAATAACGCTGTAGTTGGCATATTTATCAAGGCCTAAGTGATCAGCGGGTACAATAACAACGTCTGTTGAGGTGCTGGTACTAGTATTTTGCACCAACCTTACCTTTAGCGCCTTTTGGTCAACCAATACAGAGTTAACCGTTAAACCGCTTTGCTCTGCAAACTCACTAAGCAATTGGTTAAAATGTTCATGCTTCATGGTATGGGCTAGGTTTATCGTTGCTGCATAGCCATCAAACGTAACTAATAGCACCGCCAGCCAAAATACTCGCCACACGCTAATGTCTACTCAAAATGAATTAAAATTACTTTTTAGTTAAGCACATATGCCCTAAATTGCCCAGCCTAATCAAGGGTTTTCTTAAACCTAAATGCAGCCACAGCCAAGCCCAAAATTGTAAAGGCTAACAGCCAAAGTAAATCACTGCTCATGCTTATTAGATTGACATCTTTTAGCACGATTCCACGTATTAACCTTAGGTAATGCGTTGCGGGTAAGCACTCAGCAAGCCATTGCGCTGCCTTTGGCATGCCTTCATAAGGAAATACAAAACCTGATAATAATATCGAGGGTAACAGAATGAAAATTGTCATTTGCATTGCTTGAAGCTGATTTTTAGCGATGGTTGAAAGCACTAAGCCAAGCACTAAACTGGCACATATAAACGCAAAGGTTGCGACAACCAATGCGACTAAACCACCTCCAAAAGGAATATGAAACAAGAGCTTACCCATACCTAATATAATAAATAACTGAATAAAACCAATGAAGATATAAGGCACCACTTTACCGATCATTAATTCAAGTGAGCTTAACGGTAAGGTGATTAAAAGCTCCATATTACCTCGCTCTTGCTCTTTAACAATGGCAGCAGAGGTAAACATAATCATCGTCATGGTTAAAATAACAGCAGCTAAACCTGGCACAATATTCACTGCAGAGCGTTGCTCTGGGTTATAAAATAAGGTCGTCTCAAAGGTTGGGTATGTTCTATTCGCAGGCTTATCGAGAAGCTCTGCAAGCGGCATATTGCGCAGCGATTTTATGCTCGACGCTACCATTGTATCGGAGCCATCAACTAACCAATGCGCAATTGGCCTGACTAACGACTCATTACTGCCATCAGGCAAACCAAAACCCACTGTTGGGTGCTGGGCAAGTCGGTTTGCCACATCGTGGGGTATAAACAGCACAGCCCGCACTTTCGCGCTCGCGATTGCTGTTTGTGCCTGTTCAATACTGTCGTAATAATCCGTCACTTTAACCACATTTGTCGCCGATACTGTTTGTACTAAAATGCGACTGAGCGCAGTTTGACTATGATCGACCACTGCAACAGGGATATCTTTAACGTTGGTGTTAATAGCGTAACCAAATAGAATCAGTTGGATAAGGGGGATCATCACCACCATCGCAAAGGTCATTCTATCGCGGCGTAATTGTAATAATTCTTTGTTTACAATTGCTTTTATCCGGCTTAATGAAGTCATAATACTCATTGTCTGCCCTGCCCTGTGCAGGTGACAAACACGTCTTCAAGGCTTGGGCGCACACTATTTACTTGCCACGTATCCTGACAAAATGATTGCTGTTTTATGAACTCAACGGGGTCTTGAACACCTTTTTTTACTAATACTCGCAGCTGTGTACCTAATTGAGTGGCTGAGATAACATGGTCGATTTTTGCGAGCTGTTTTTTTAATTCTCTGGTTTGCGCCCCTGCGATTTCTAAAACATGAGCGTGCATGTCTGTCATTAATTGCTTTGGAGAGCCATCCGCGCGTTTAATACCAGATTCTAAAATGGCTAAACGATGACAACGCTCAGCTTCATCCATGTAATGGGTGGTGACTAATATCGTGGTACCGGCATTACTTAAATCAAACAGTGTTTCCCAAAAATCACGGCGATTTTGTGGATCGACTGCCGATGTTGGTTCATCAAGAAATAAAATTTTCGGTTTATTAATCACTGCAGCAGCCAATGCTAAGCGCTGCCGTTGGCCCCCACTCATACTTCCGGCCATTTGATCTACTCTTTGATCAAGACCATAGGTATGGAGCAATTCGTCAATTCTTTGTTGTTTTTGTTGCTTTTTAAACGGGTAAAGCGCCGCCATGAACTTTAGGTTTTCAAGCACGGTCAGGTCACTATAAAGTGAAAACTTTTGTGTCATATAACCAAGTTGCGTTCTGAGCTTTTCAGCATCTTTTGGCAGACTCAAGCCAAGCACATTGATATCACCAGAGGTTGGCTTCAATAAACCCGTAAGCATACGGATTGCAGTCGTTTTACCACAGCCGTTAGGGCCCAAAAAGCCATAAATTTGCCCTTGCTCAACGTCTAGATCAAGGTTATCAATCGCTTTTAAATCGCCAAATTGTTTTACCAAACCTTTGGCATGGATCACCGATTCAGTCATGGCATAATCACTTGAGCAGGTACGCCTGTCGGTAAATTATTTTCACTTACCGGTAGTGTTACCTCAGCAAGGTACATTAATCTCGCACGCTCTTCCTGATTAAGGGCATAAAAAGGCGTGAACGCAGGCTCTGAGGCAATCCAGGTCAGTTCACCCTGAATATCTTTATCTATGCCATCGACACGAACTTTAAGTGTCATGCCCTGATTGAGCTTGGCACGATATGGTTCAGGGATATATACGCGCGCATAAGGTGCGCTGTTTGCTTGAATAATAACGACTGGGCTGCCTTTAGTAACTCGCTCACCTACGTGCCAAGGTAAGTTATCGACCCTGCCAGCACGCATCGCTTTAATTGTCAGATCTGAGAGGTATTTTTGCTGTACTTTTAGTTCTGCTTCTGCCGCCTGAACTTGCGCTTTCGCACTATTAATATCTTCAACGCGAGAACCATTTGTTAATTCATTTAAGTTCTGCTTTGCTGATTCTAAATTAGCGAAAGTCTCATCGCGTGCAGCGGTTGCACTGTCTAAGGTTTCTTGGCTTGCGAGTTTATCTTTAACTAAGGTTTTTGCACGGCGAAAATTAGCTTCGCTTTGCGTATATGCAGCATTAGCTGCTGCTACTTTGGCTGATGCACCAGCAACTTCTTCGGGGCGAGCACCATTCAAGGTTTTTTCAAGAAATGCAGTGGCTTGAGCTAGTTGAGCTTGTGCTTTAGCAACAATCGCTTGTTGTAGTTCGGCATCGAACCTTGCAATCACCTGCCCTTTTTCGACCAACTGGCCTGCTGAAACGGGTAAATCGATCAGTATTTCGTTAGTCGTTGCAGGATGGATCACACGCTCACGCTCAAGCGTTCCTAGCGCTACTCCCTCATTTGAGTCTGAGCAAGCAGTAATGACTAAAGAAATTAGAATGAGTACAACACGTTTAGCTAACATTTTAATTTCCTTATGGTTAGCTGATGAGTTGCTAGATACTATAAAGTATTAAAATGATCTGTAAAAGTGATCTATAGGAATTAAAGTTTTAGAAATATATGGAGTCTATATCGTAAAGATATATGGAGAATAAGGAATCTTAAGTTGAAAAATCTTAGTTATATTTGAAATGATATTTAAAAGATAGTCTTTCCAACACATTACTTACTTAAAGTAAGTGGCGTCCCCAAGGGGATTCGAACCCCTGTTACCGCCGTGAAAGGGCGGTGTCCTAGGCCTCTAGACGATGGGGACGCAGAAATTGGTTTGCAAATCACTGATTTGCTATTTCTGCGTAAGATGAGACCGAGCCTGCGAGGCGAATGGCCTTAGCTTAAACAGAAAGTTTCTGTGTCACTAGGACAACTGAATAGTTAGACTCGATTCAGACGAGTTCTTAATAACACAACACTTAAAGTAAGTGGCGTCCCCAAGGGGATTCGAACCCCTGTTACCGCCGTGAAAGGGCGGTGTCCTAGGCCTCTAGACGATGGGGACACATAATGTGTCACTAGGACAACTGAATAGTTAGACTCGATTCAGACGAGCTCTTAATAACACAACACTTAAAGTAAGTGGCGTCCCCAAGGGGATTCGAACCCCTGTTACCGCCGTGAAAGGGCGGTGTCCTAGGCCTCTAGACGATGGGGACACATAATGTGTCACTAGGACAACTGAATAGTTAGACTCGATTCAGACGAGTTCTTAATAAAACAACACTTAAAGTAAGTGGCGTCCCCAAGAGATTCGTACTCTTGATAACGTCGTGCATAGATTGCGCGGTGTTCACCGCCCTACTACACATAACCTACTTGAATAAGTGGCGTCCCCAAGGGGATTCGAACCCCTGTTACCGCCGTGAAAGGGCGGTGTCCTAGGCCTCTAGACGATGGGGACGCAGAAATTGCTTTGCAAATCAATGATTTGCTATTTCTGCGTAAGATGAGACCGAGCCTGCGAGGCGAATGGCCTTAGCTTAAACAGAAAGTTTCTGTGTCACTAGGACAACTGAATAGTTAGACTCGATTCAGACGAGCTTTTAATAACACAACACTTTTACTAAGTGGCGTCCCCAAGGGGATTCGAACCCCTGTTACCGCCGTGAAAGGGCGGTGTCCTAGGCCTCTAGACGATGGGGACACATAATGTGTCACTAGGACAACTGAATAGTTAGACTCGATTCAGACGAGCTTTTAATAACACAACACTTTTACTAAGTGGCGTCCCCAAGGGGATTCGAACCCCTGTTACCGCCGTGAAAGGGCGGTGTCCTAGGCCTCTAGACGATGGGGACACATAATGTGTCACTAGGACATTAAATGATAGTTTGACTCATATCGGAGTTAAGGTTACTAAAATAACATGTAAGTACTCGAGACCAACATATTTATTCTCTTGGCAATTGCTCACTTACTAAGAGTAAGTGGCGTCCCCAAGGGGATTCGAACCCCTGTTACCGCCGTGAAAGGGCGGTGTCCTAGGCCTCTAGACGATGGGGACGCAGAAAACTGCAACCCTAGGACAAACACTATGCAAATCTGGTGGAGCTATGCGGGATCGAACCGCAGACCTCTTCGCTGCCAGCGAAGCGCTCTCCCAGCTGAGCTATAGCCCCGACTTGCATACACACCGCCAATTAATGTTGGTTGTGTATCGCTGAGTGCGGGGCGCATTCTATGCAGCCCCCCAAATAAAGTCAACAGTTTTTTATCTAAGTTTATTTAAATGATTTAAATTTCAACAAGCTGACTAAATATCAATCCGTTGCGGAGGTATTTTATACAAAGCGCTATCAAATTAGCTATTTTGGGCTAATTGCATTGTTGATTTGTTATCAAAGACTCTCTGCTTTTGAGTTTACTCTCTAAAAAAAGGGTATACATTTATATGCAAAATAAAGTTCGTTATTTAAAGCTTTAAATAAAACGACTTTCCCCTCCCCTGCTTTGTTTTTAATAGTGCTAACTAGAGTGCAATTAACTAATGCAAATTTATCGATATGAAAAAACTGTTTTAAAAATTTACTGTATTCATATCATTTGGAATGATTTACCTAGGTCATAAAGCTATAGATCCAAGTCTAAATATAAGCTTATGAATATAAATTGCATATTTGTTCGCCAAAAAATGCTTAAATGCCATGTCATTGTTTATAAAAGCTGCATCTAACACATTTTTACTCATTCAAGTGTTGACACATTTACAACTCTATCTATAATAGCGCCCCACAACAACGCAGCAATGAGTTGTTTTAGATATGGGTCGTTAGCTCAGTTGGGAGAGCATCGCCCTTACAAGGCGAGGGTCACTGGTTCAAGTCCAGTACGACCCACCATTATTCCCTAATGGTGTTCATATCTAAATTCTTAATGGGTCGTTAGCTCAGTTGGGAGAGCATCGCCCTTACAAGGCGAGGGTCACTGGTTCAAGTCCAGTACGACCCACCATTTACTTTCTCTTTATAAAGAAAGTTTCGGTGGTCCTTCCATTAAGAAAATATGCTGTATGTAATATGGGTCGTTAGCTCAGTTGGGAGAGCATCGCCCTTACAAGGCGAGGGTCACTGGTTCAAGTCCAGTACGACCCACCATTTTAAAATGGTGTTTCATATTACAAAAATCTAAATGGGTCGTTAGCTCAGTTGGGAGAGCATCGCCCTTACAAGGCGAGGGTCACTGGTTCAAGTCCAGTACGACCCACCATTAAACAAACTTTGATGGGGTTTTCATTTAGATTATTCTTCGCGGGTCGTTAGCTCAGTTGGGAGAGCATCGCCCTTACAAGGCGAGGGTCACTGGTTCAAGTCCAGTACGACCCACCATTTAATTAAAATGGTAGCGAAGAAAAAGATTATATGGGTCGTTAGCTCAGTTGGGAGAGCATCGCCCTTACAAGGCGAGGGTCACTGGTTCAAGTCCAGTACGACCCACCATTACTTTTTGAAGCAAAGAGCATCGCAACTCTTTACAACGAAAAGGCTCGGTGGTTAAGTTCAGTAAGACCAACCATTTAATCTAAAACAAATTTATATGTGGGTCGTTAGCTCAGTTGGGAGAGCATCGCCCTTACAAGGCGAGGGTCACTGGTTCAAGTCCAGTACGACCCACCACATATAAAACCTCCTTATTTTATCTCTAGTTTTCAAAAGCATCGCCACTCTTTACAAAACACAGGCTCGATGGTTCAAGTCCAGTACGACCCACCACATATAAAACCTCCTTATTTTATTTCTAGTTTTCAAAAGCATCGCCACTCTTTACAAAACACAGGCTCGATGATTCAAGTCCAATACGACCCACCACATATAAACACTCATTAAATACTTTCTTTAAAGCTTCCTTGTTTTATCTCTAGTTTTCAAAAGCATCGCCACCCTTTACAAAACACAGGCTCGATGGTTCAAGTCCAGTACGACCCACCACATATAACAATCACTTCTAACTTCTAATATCTAACTTCTAATATCTAACTTCTAATATCTATCACTCACTACTCCATTTATTGATATAACCCAAAGCTAAACTTTAAATCATTGCAAAAGCTGTAATTTGCCTTGTCAGCAGCTAGACTGTTTATTATAGTCATCGTTAATGTCACTTAGTCGCAAGTCCAATGCCTGCAAAGATTTTTTCGAAAGCCAAAATTTTAATAGTTGAAGAGCAGCCACTTGCTCAAAGCTATATGAAACAGTCCTTAGAGGGATTGGGGTTTCGTCAGTTGCGTTTTGCTGAGCATGCAATTGCAGCAAAAGAACAATGTCAAATTGAGCAATTTGATCTCATCGTTTGTTCATTTAACCTTAGTAAACATCAAGATGGTTATCAGCTTTATGAAGAGCTGAAAATGAAGCGTCTTATAAAAAACTCTACCGGCTTTATTTTTATTTCAGCTGAAACAAGCGGCTCGTTAGTTCACAGTGTACTCGAGCTACAACCAGATGATTTCTTAGTTAAACCCTTTACAATTAACGAATTAAAAAATCGTATTGAAAAAGTGTTATTGCGCAAAAGTAACCTACATCAAATTTATCAACTTATTGATGATGGGAATGACTCCAAAGCAATTAAACAAATTGATGCCTTGCTGCAAAACAAAGGTAATAGTTACAGCGCCATTCTGTTGAGATTAAAAGGCGACGCCCTTCTTCGCCTTAAGCGCTTTGAAGAGGCCAAAACATTTTTTAAATCAGTGCTCGATATTCAAAAATTTACTTGGGCAAAAGTTGGTTTAGTCGAAGCGCTTATTGCTAATAATGAACATACCCTAGCACACCGCATGCTTAAGACGATGTTGCAGCGCAGTGAAACGAGACTAGTTGCGCTTGATTTACTAGGTCGATTAGAAATTAAACTCAATAAGTTTGATGAGGCTCAGGACTTTTTTAGTAAAGCTGTTGAGATTGCCCCACGTAACATTGACCGCCAAAAAGCCCTGAGTCATGTATCATTGCTTAATCATGATTATGAAAAAAACTATTTAACTCAAAAAGATATTGCCAGTTACGCAAAGCACTCAATTCACGATAACCCTGATATATATTTAAATGCGGCGCGCGCAGGGATTGATTTTGCTTTAACGACGGATCAAACCGATCAAGTTAATCGCATTTCGAGACAGACAAACCAGTACTTAAGTGATTTAAAAAAGCAGTTTCCGAATAGTAATAATCAAACACAAATTGATGTTCTCAATGCGCGTTTGCATTATTTAAAGGATGAACATCAAAAGGCTAAAGCACTTATCAATCAGCTTGATGAAAGTGACACTCAAATTCGTTCAGTAGATGGTGCGCTCGATAAAGCGAAAGCGTTTCATGAGCTTGGTTTTCACCACAAAGCACAGATGCTATTTAACCAAATTATCACTCACTGTGAACGCCACCCATCAGTTAGCGATCCGGTGTATTTACGTTATATTCAACAACAACAAACTGAACGACGAGATATCAAGCTCGGTCCGAAAGAGCTCAATAATCACGCTGTAACACAATTTAATAAAGGTCAGCTCAATACGGCACTTGAAGCCTTCACCCAAGCATTTAGGATCATGCCTAAAAATGCCAGCATCGCTTTAAACCTACTGCAATGTTTATTCGATACAAATAACCAAGGCCAATCATTTAATTTAGCGCTCGCGAAAAAATGTTTTGCCTTGCTAGATGCGCAAACATTAGAAGATGAACAAGCAATCCGCTTTGAAAAAATTAAAGCCTTGGCTGCAAAGTTAAAAATTAAGCTTGCTGAGTAATCGAGTATGGCATTTTCTTTGTTTAAATTTAAAAAGCCCCTCCTAAGCGTTGCGCTTTTAATCTTTTGCCAATACAGCTTTGCCTCAGCAACATTACAACATTGGCAACAAGCCAGTATCAATTGGCAAAGTAAAGCAGGTAGCCATATCAATATTTTGGCTGATGAGCAGCCTGCATTTATGGCGTTAAAACCCTACATTCCTTTATTTGAGCAGCTAACAGGGATTTCTGTTGGCTTTCATGCTTTAGAACAATCACAAATGCGTGTTCGTCGCCATCAAGATTTAAGCGAGGCTTCAGGGCTTTACGATGTACTGCCGATGGGGATTACCTTTTTAGGTGAAGCGCAAAGCCAAGGCTGGATTGAGCCCTTGCAGCCTTACATTGATAACCCAAAACTGACAGACAAAACTTGGTATCAGTTAGAAGACATTAGTGAGCGTAGCCTAGCGCTTTGTAAAATTGATAACACGCTATATTCGTTACCATTTGATTTTTCTGCGCCGATTTATTTTTATCGCAAAGATCTTTTCGAACGTTTTAACTTAGCAGTTCCAGATACCTACGAGCAACTACAAGCAACCAAGGTTAAGTTACAACGGGAAATCGACCGCACCCCTTCTTTAAATGGTATGCATGCATTTGCCTCACGGACATTGCCCGGTGCAGGATTAAACACTTGGACTGTATTACCTGTTATGCGTGCTTATGGCGCTGAAGTTATCGACGCGCAGGGCCAGTCAGTTTTTAATAGCCCTGAAACGGCACAAAGCCTACAAGTGTATCGCGACCTAGTAACAGGGTTCGGCAATCCAGATAACAGCCGCTTACTGCATTTTTATGAAATTCGTCGCCTGTTTAAAGAAGGCCGCCTTGCCTCGGCCTTTTTGGCTTCTCATTTTTATAATGAAATAGATACCGCCGAAGAGTCAGATATTTGGAATAAATGGGAAGCAGCCCCCTTGCCTGCTGGTCCAATCGCCAGAGAAACATCTCCTTGGGCATGGGCATTTGCAATTAATAGCAAATCAACTAACAAAGATGCTGCATGGTTATTTATTCAATGGGCAACCAGTGAGCAGACCGCCGCACTACTTAGTACAGGAGGCTCACCGCCTAGACAAAAAGTGTGGCACGAGAAGCTGTTTACTCTAGTAAACAAACCTGGCTTTAATAAAGCCATGTTATGGGTGTTTGAGCATGCAACGCCTGATCGCCTTCAGGCTGGCATGGTCGAGTTTCCGGTTATTGGCGAAATTATTTCGCAAACCTTTAGCCAAATTTTCTATGGTGCAGATATAAAACAATCAATCAAAAGCACAGACGCAAAAATTAACGCTAATATGCAAGCATTAAAAGTACGGAGCAATATTGAGCAATGAGAATTAGTATTGCCCACAAAATTTTAATGATCATTGGCTTTACCATTACCCTTATTTTAGGGGCAAGTACGTCGTTGCATGTAATGGAGCTTAAAGAGCAAACACTTTTGAACATGAGTGAAAAAGCCGATGCGATTGTCTCGCCCATGTTGTCAGAAATAAACAGCCTCACACAAGACAATACCGTGGGAAGTTGGGTGCTTAAAATTCAGGGTATTACATTAAAGAACATTTTAAAAAATAATACCTTTGATGATTTAAAGACGATTTACTTTATCGACCAAAATAACTTTATCGCTGCACACCCAGATAACAGTAAAGTAGATACCCTAGAAACTAACCAAGTGCTGCTAAAACAGCTCAACCCTGAGAAAAATGCCATTGTAGCCATGGATCAGCAATATGCTGTTGCTGTGCCAATTAGCAATTTTCAGGGGGAAAACATCGGTTACGTTATCGTAAGCTTTTCAGATAAAGACTTAGCGTTAAAGACTAAATCGATTATTAGTAATGCAGTTTCGCTGTTTGCTATTTACCTGTTAACCGCACTTATCATCGCCTATATCATTATTCGCCGTATTATTTTACAGCCCATTGATCAGCTCGTAGAATTTTCTCATGCTGTGACCACGGGTGATTTAAACTGCCCTATTAATATAAAAAGCCAAGATGAAATAGGTACTCTCGCCAGTGGCTTTAAAATGATGCGCGCTGCGGTTAGACAGCAGATCAACAGCATGCATGAACAACATAGTTTGCTTGAAGACACGGTTGCAAAGCGCACTCAAGAGTACCTTGATGCTAAAGAACAAGCTGAGCAATCAAATCAGGCTAAAAGTCGCTTTTTAGCTAATATGTCACATGAGTTAAGAACTCCGCTCAATGCAGTGCTAGGTTTTAGCCAATTACTACAAGATAGCGAAACAGATAAAAATAAGCGTCGTTATTTAGAAGCAATATCAATCTCTGGAAATTCACTGCTTAATGTTTTGAATGACATTCTCGATTTATCAAAAATCGATGCTGGTAAAATGCAACTCGATATTGAGCGTGTAGAAATCCCTAAAATGTGCCATGAGCTTAATATGATGTTTTTACAGCTCAGTGCGCAAAAAGATCTCGATTTACAAATAACCTCTCACCCTGAGTTAACAACTCCAGTGTTACTTGATAGCAATAAAGTTCGCCAAGTACTAACCAACTTAATCAGTAATGCTATTAAGTTCACAGCACAAGGCAGTGTTAAAGTGTATTTTGATTTTAAAGCACACGATGACAACAGCAATATTGATATCAAAATTCATGTCACAGACACAGGTAAGGGTATTCCTAAAGATCAACAAGATCTTATTTTTAATGATTTTGAACAAGTACAAGGCCAACGTAGTTCTGAGTTTGGTGGAACGGGGTTAGGTCTTGCGATTTCACTGCGTTTTATCAAGCTAATGGGTGGTGAGTTATCGGTGATCAGCGATAAAGATAAAGGCAGTGAGTTTATCGTGTCGTTACCAAATATTGAATTAGCTGAATCTAAAAACGAAGTGGAACATCGTAACTACCCCGCTATTTCGAGCTACCACTTTAATCCTGCTCGCATTTTGATTGTTGATGATATTCCCTACAACCGTGACTATTTAGAGTCCTTCTTATCGCGCTGGAGCTTTACCGTAGACACGGCTATCAATGGTGAAGATGCCCTTAAAAAAATTGAGCAGCATCAGCCTGATTTAATCATCATGGATTTAAAAATGCCGGTGATGGGCGGATTAGAAGCAAGTCAGTTAATTCGCAGTGATGATCGCTTCAAGCATATTCCAATCATTGCGGTTACAGCATCGGTATTAAAAGATGATAAGGCGCAATCCAGTATTTTGACAGACTACATAATCAGTAAGCCAATTCACCGTGAGCACCTTATTTTTATCATTGCTCAATACTTAGATTAGGTAATGATTAGATAGAGATTAAACACGCATTAGTCGCGTTTTTTCATCGCTATAGCATTCATGCAATAGCGTAAGCCACTTGGCGGTGGACCATCAGGAAATACATGTCCTAAATGTGCATCGCAAACATTACATACGGCTTCAATGCGCTGCATACCATGGCTAGAGTCCGCGATATAGGCAATGCTTTCAACACTGCTAGGCTGGGTAAATGACGGCCAGCCTGTGCCACTATCGAACTTTTCATCGCCATCAAAAAGTAAGTTGTCACAACACACACACGCATATTGACCTGGTTCAAATATCGTACATGAATCAGAGCTATGCGGACGTTCGGTGCCTTTTAAGCGGGTTACATAGAATGCATCTTGTTCGAGCTCAGCTTGCCATTCAGATGGCGATTTTTCGACTCGACGTGAAGGTGTTGGGTTACCGTTATGGGCAAACTCTAAAATATCTTGCCAAGTTAACATAATGCTCCCTCAGGGTTGAATACAACAATTGCACAGTACATCACAAGCACTACTAAGGGCAAGCAACGTGCGTCTAGTAATTACTGTGTTTGTAACCTGATATCTATTTGTGCACGTTCACGCTCAGAAAGTAGCTGTGCTAAATGACTATTTATTTGGCTGCTGTTAACACTTAATACGGCTGTTATCAACTGGTCATTGACATCAGTTACATGGATTATCCCTTCGCCGATTTCAATCTGCTTAATTTGGCCAATTAATACAAACTCAGCTTTGCGTTTAAAATCGAATAAACCAGCCAGACTTATCAGCGCTAGCTGATTTACATCACGCTTTAGTAAATCAGTAATGGGATTACGCGCTACAAATAACGGAGTTACCCGATAAAGGCTTGATAACGTAATAAAGCCCCATAACATCACAAACAACGAAAATGCAGCACTGTGCCAAAGTGGCGTAAATACCCACAAAGCAATTAATACCAGCGCGATAGTGAGTGAAATTTTTGCTAAAAGATTATTAATTGCCAACATATTGCAGCCCTATTTCTTTTCAATTGGATCTGGCCAATCATTAAAAAAGACCGACAGATATCTGCTTTTTAATAAATATAACAGTACCCATAACACCAGCACCATTTGACACGCTAAGAAAAACGAAAACTGATAGTGACTGTGCGCAGCCTGATAGGTTAACCAACTTAAATCTGTGATGGCACACAAAATTAATGGCCAGCGCATAAAACGCCATATAGATGCGAGACGTTTCGCACTTTCAGCATTTTCTTGAGGTCGGCGTAAACAAAAGATCACCGCCGGTAATAAGGCGATTGCCGCAATGGCAATGGCTGTAAAGAAATCACTTTTCGATTTAAAAAACAGCGACATGATATCTAAATCAGGGCGCCGACTCAGCGCCGCCATAATCCATATAAAGTAACTGCGTAACAACACTAACAAAGTTAAATGAAACGCTACTGGGGTTCGATAAGCGCCGTGTTTATCCCAGTATTCTGGACCGTAGCGATTCATATTTGGTTCTTCTTATCGGCAATGATGCCAAGTACCAAAAACGCAGCTGTAAGTGTAAGCGCCAGCCATTTAACACCGAGTAGCAGTAGCAACTTACTTAAAAATGGAGTTACAAACACCACAAGTAAGCCCATGCCAAACCCTGTGACCAAAACAAAGCAAAGCACGCGAATAATAAAGTGACGACGCGCGACAAAGCGCTTGGTCACTTTAATAATATCGTTTGCATACAAGGATATAAAACACACCACCAGCAATAATGAAATATTGTAAAGGTGTGGTTGCAGCCAGCTGCCAATTGTTAAAGCAACTGACGACAATGCCTGCAATAGACTATCCATTGTGCTCACTTAAAAGTGCAATGAGGTCAGCCTCAGTTAACACATCAATGCCTAAGTCTTGTGCTTTGGTTAATTTTGAGCCTGCTTTTTCACCCGCAATCAGTGCATCTGTTTTAGCCGATACACTACCCGACACTTTTGCACCTAACGCTTGTAAACGTGCTTTTGCATCATTACGATTAAGCTCACTCAATGTGCCGGTCAGTACGTAAGTTAAGCCAGCTAATGGCTGCGCATCGGCGCTCGGCGCTGTTAATTCTGGCCAGTGAATACCTTGCTCAACTAACGCATTTACAACTGCCATATTGTGCTCTTCGCTAAAGAAGCCACGTACATGCTTAGCAACGATCTCACCTACGTCACTTACTTCAGTTAACGCATCAACGCTTGCTTGAGTGATTTTTTCTAGAGTTAAAAAATGGTTTGCTAAGTTTTGCGCGGTTGCTTCACCGACTTCACGAATACCTAACGAATATAGGAATTTAGCTAAGGTTGTTTGTTTCGCATCTTGTAGTGCATTAACTAAGTTCTTAGCTGACTTTGGACCCATTCGCTCTAGTGATTCAAAATGCCCTTGTTTAAGGATAAATAAATCAGCAGGCGTTTTGATAAGCTCACGATCAACAAGTTGGTCAACAATTTTGTCGCCTAAGCCATCAACATCAAGTGCTTTACGTGACGCAAAATGTTTAATTGCTTGCTTACGCTGCGCTTGGCACACTAAGCCACCCGTACAACGGGCAACCGCTTCACCTTCAATGCGCTCCACATGTGAGTCACAAATTGGGCAAGTAGCTGGAAATTCAATGTCTTTTGCATCGTCAGGGCGACGTTCAAGGACAACTTGGGTAATTTGTGGAATAACATCACCCGCACGACGTATAATCACGGTATCGCCAATTTTAACGCCTAAACGGGCAATTTCATCGCCGTTGTGAAGTGTTGCATTAGATACCGTTACGCCACCTACAAATACCGGCTCTAATCGTGCTACAGGGGTGATTGCGCCAGTGCGCCCTACCTGAAACTCAACATCAAGTAATTGGGTGATTTCTTCTTGCGCCGGGAATTTAAAAGCAATTGCCCAGCGTGGTGCTCGTGCCACAAAGCCTAAACGCTCTTGTCGTTTTTTGTCATTTACTTTAATAACCACACCGTCAATTTCGTAGGCAAGGCTACTTCGACGGGTCAAGATATCTTGGTAGTAATCAAGTGCAGCTTGCTGACCTTCAACCAGTTTTGTTTCTGGGCAAAGTGGTAAACCCCAATCGGTGAGTTTAGCTAGCTGTTGGTAATGATCTTCTGGTAACTGCCCATCGGCAACAAGCCCAGTGCTGTAGGCATAAAACATCAGTGGACGCTTTGCTGTTACTTTAGAGTCAAGCTGACGTAAGCTACCAGCCGCAGCATTACGTGGGTTAACAAACACTTTGTCGCCACGTTTTTCGGCTTCACTGTTTAGTTTGGCAAAACCGGCGCTATCCATAAATACTTCACCGCGCACTTCAAGCTCTGCTGGGAAGTCATCGCCACGTAACTTAAGCGGCACATTACGAATTGTTTTCACGTTTTGAGTGATGTTTTCACCCACCATACCATCGCCACGGGTGGCTGCTTGAACTAAAACACCATCACGATAAATAATCGATACCGCTAAACCATCAAGCTTTGGCTCACAACAAAAAGTCAGCTCATTGTTGTCCATTAGACGCTCTTTGATACGGCGGTTAAAGGCGGCAAACTCTTCTTCTGAAAACGCATTATCAAGTGACAGCATTGGCACTTGGTGAGTAACTTGCTCAAACTTATCAAGTGCGGCGCCACCGACTTTCTGGCTTGGTGAGTCAGGGCTTTGAAACTCAGGATTAGCTTGCTCAAGGGCGCTCAATTCGCGCATTAAACGGTCATATTCAGCATCAGGAATGCTAGGTGCATCCAGCACATAATAATTATGGTTATGCTCTTCTAACTGGGCACGAAGTTGGCTAATTTGCTCAAAGATGGGGCTGGACATGAAAACCTCAAAAATCTACATAAAAAAGCCACTTAGACGACTTAACGCCAAGTGGCCTAATACTTATACTCTGTGTGTGCGATTACGATGAAAAGCTGCGAACTTTCTCAACATACTCACGAACGCTTTCAACCGTCATTTCTTCACGGTTGCTATCTAAAATCGTTGCACCAAATTCATCGGCTAGCTTTTTAGCAGCACTGTGCAACATGTTGAATGCACTTAGACCGTCGCCATCACATGGTAAGGTCATAAATAAGCTAACACCTGCCGTACTAAACTGTTCCATATTATCAATATCGAACGTGCCTGGGTTGTACATATTCACTAAACGGAATAACACCGGGCCTGTGCCAGCTGGGTCTAAATGACGGTTAAAGAAACCTTCTTCAGAATACTTAAAGCCTAACATATTAACAGCTGGCAATAATTGGCTGCCATCCATTGTTAAACCTTCTGGCATTTGTAAATGCACGATAATGAAATCGGTTGGAGCTTGTGCATCAGCAGGTTCTTCTTCAACTTCTTGTTGCTCAGCTTCAGGCTCTTCAACAACCTGTTCTGAAACAGCCGGCTCGTCGTGACTTTCTGCTGAAAAGCTTAAATCACCAAACTCTGGCTCATCACGCTCTTGCGATTTTGCAGTCGCAGGCTCTTGAACCTCGCTGGTTGTTTCGTTCGGTTCAACCCGCTCAACTGATGGCGTATCTGGGCTGTCCTTTTTACGCACCGACCATAAGCCGTGAATTAATAAACCACCAATGACAAATACACTGATTACGATTAAAGCCCATCTTAATTCTTCGGCCATCCCCTCACCTTTATTATTTGATATGCCTAAATTTTATGCATGTGCCATTTGCACAGCTTGTTCTATATCTACAGCGACCATACGTGATACACCTGGTTCAGCCATAGTTACACCGGTCAACCTGCCTGCCATTTCCATAGCAATCTTGTTATGACTGATATAAATAAATTGTACTGATTGTGACATCTCTTCTACCAAACGGCAAAAACGACCCACGTTCGCATCATCCAATGGCGCATCCACTTCATCTAGCATACAGAATGGAGCTGGATTGAGCCTGAATATTGAAAACACCAATGATAATGCGGTCAGCGCTTTTTCTCCACCACTAAGCAGGTGAATTGTCGAATTTTTCTTGCCTGGTGGCCTTGCCATGATGCTCACCCCACTTTCAAGTAGATCATCACTGGTCAATTCAAGGTAAGCACTACCGCCACCAAACACTTTTGGGAATAACTCCCCAAAGTCTGTATTTACTTGTTCAAAGGTCGCCTTGAAACGATTTTTTGTTTCTCGGTCGATTTTTTGAATCGCCCCTTCAAGGGTATTTAATGCTTGTGTTAAGTCATCAAGCTGCTGATTTAAATAATCGCTGCGCTGTTTAGCCTGCTCAAACTCATCTATTGCCGCTAAGTTCACCGCGCCAAGTTCATTTAATGCTTGCGTGGTTTTTGTAAGCCTCGTTTGCATGCTATTTAAATTGGCATTGTCAGGCAGTTCTTCAAGTACTGTTTTTAAATTTTGTTCCAGTTCTTCAAGTGGCTCTAACGCAGCTTGCGCCTTCACGATTAAACTTTGCTCATCCAGCGCTAATGCTTGCAACTGCTCTTGTAACGTCACCAACTCAGATTGCGATGATTTCAACGCTGTTTGCTTATCAGCAAGCTCCTTTTTAGCTTGACTCAAGGCCGCTTGCAAGTTTTTCAGCTCAACGTCACTTTGTTGATGCTTTTCAAGCAATAGCATAATTTGCTCTGCTACTTCTTCAAGCGGAATCACTAATTCTTCTAGTTGCTCGTTGAGCTCTAATACAGCTTCACTGGCAGCACTTTGGGCGGCATTAGCATGCTGTAGTTTGGTTTCGCTAAGTTGACATTCACTGCGAGCCTTTTGTTCAGCCAAATTTGCTTGATGTGCTTGCGTTTTATATTGCTCAAGCATAGAAGCCACTTGGCGGTAGCGGTTATTTGCCTCAGTTTGTAGGTGTTTTGCTTGCTCTAACTCAGTTTCAAGTTCTAATTGCTGCTCTAACAGTTGTTCAAGTAAACACTGCTGAGTTTGTTGCTGTTGGTCAGCATTTTGCTTTTGCTCAGCCAGTAAGGTTTGACGCTGTTGCAACTTAACAAGCTGGTTTTGCCACTGGGTTTGCTGCTCTAATAACATATCGCGTCGAGTGCTGGCCGATGCAATCTGCTGAGCTGCTTGGTGAATTCGTTCTCTGTATTGCTCTTTGTCGGCGATAAGTGTTTTCTTGTGAGCTAGATGCTCATTTAGCAATTGCTGCTTAGTTTCTAATTGCTCGTTGAGCTCTTCATCTAACTGCTGAGCATCACTTAGCTGAGCATGCTTTAAAAGCAAAGAATTGTCGGCGTCTTTATTGGCATCGGTATGAAAGTTACGACCATGCATGCAGCCCTCTTCATCAATCACAGCCAGCCAATATGTATCCGCCAAAATAGCGTAATCAAAACAAGGTTGAAATGCAAACCGTGCTAATAAATCAGGGTAAGCACCCGATTCGATATAATTAGCTAATGACTCTTTTGGTAACTCATCATCAGATGCAGGCCAAACACTGTTAGGCTCTTTATGTTGACTGACCTTTAGATGCTCAAGGCCAAGTAGGGCTTGTTCAATTAGCGGCTCAAAGCCAGAAGCCACCTTTAACTGCGCCAATAGAGAGACACTCTCGCTGTTGGTTTGCTCTGATAACACAGAATTAAGCGCAGCTATGCTGGCTCTATTTTCATTACTGTGCTGCTGAACCCGCTTTAAGTCCTGCTCTAAGTGCTGTTGCTCTTTATCCGCTTGTTCTAGATTTTGAGTGAGCTTATTCAGCGCACTTTGTTGCTGCGCAAGCTCTTTCGTCAGTGATTGAATTTGCTGTTGTTGCTCTGCAATTTGCGCTGCAACTGGAGTCGCTTCAAGTTCACTAATTTCAGCGGCAAGTTGTGCCTGCTGAGACTCAAGTTGCGCAACAGTCTGGGCAAAGTGAGCCTGTTGACTCTTTGCAACATTAATATCACTGCTATGAGCTTGGCTTTTCTGTAAGGTGCTTTGATATTGCTCATTGGTGCTTTGCGTTTGTTGCTGTTGCTGTGCGACTTGTTCTTCAACCTCTGCAACTTGCTCAGCGCACAGTAAACTTTGCTCAATCGCTTCTTGTAGCTGCTCTTGTAAAATGGCGGCTGAGGCGTGTTGCTCTTCTTGCAACTCTTTATTTTGTAACTGCAGTTGTTGCTGTTTGATGAGGCTTTGACTAAGTGTTTGCTGTTGCTGCTTTAAGCTGATCTGTTGCTGCTCTTTGCGGGTTAAATCAGTGTGTGTTTGATGCTGAGCCTGCTGTGCGTCTTGCAGTTTTTGCTGCTCAAGCTGCACTTGATTTTCAAGGCTTGCTAAAACATCATCGTGGCCAGAGTGCGCTTCTCTATAGAACTGGATTTGCTCTTTAAGTTTATTAATTTGCTCAGCTTTATCAATTTGTTGTTGGTGTAACTTCTGCCACTTTAAAACCGCAATTTGCCCTTTTAAGGTGCGCTCAGTGGCTTTTAGCTCTCGGTATTTTTTTGCATCGACTGATTGCACTGCAAGTTTATCGAGCTGTGTTTGCAACTCCTGCCTTACATCAAGCAGTCGCTCAAGGTTTTCGCGGGTGCTTTTAATGCGGGTTTGCGTTTCACGACGACGCTCTTTGTATTTTGAAACCCCCGCAGCTTCTTCTAAAAAAACACGTAAATCAGCCGGTTTACTCTCAATTAAACGCGAGATCATGCCCTGCTCAATAATTGCATAGCTGCGCGGGCCAAGACCTGTGCCTAGAAAGATATCGGTAATATCACGCTTACGGCATTTGCTGCCATTTAGAAAATAAATTGACTGGCCATCTCGAGTCACTAAACGTTTGATCGCCACTTGGTTTCGATCAGCAAAGGTATTCGGTAAATGGCCACTGGTGTTATCAAACACCAACTCAACAGAGGCTTGTGAAATAGGTTTTCGATTAGTTGAGCCGTTAAAAATAACATCGGTCATAGCATCGCCACGTAAATTCTTCGCTGAGCTTTCACCGAGCACCCAACGCACTGCATCGATGACATTTGATTTGCCACAGCCGTTCGGGCCGACAACACACGTCATCTGATCAGGAAATGGGATCTTAGTGGGTTCAACAAACGATTTGAAACCCGCTAATTTTATGGTGCTTAAGCGCATCTAATTGTTTTACCGATTTTTATTGTTATTCTTCAATTTAACCCATTTTAGGGTAAAAGGTTAAGCGTGGCGCTTAAAATTATCTAAAATAATACCCGTTGCCATCGCTACATTAAGCGATTCTGCTTGGCCATAAGCCGGAATGGTTATTTTATCAGTAACTAAGCTTTCGCAATCAGTACGTATACCATGAGATTCACTGCCCATTAGTAATACGGCATCTTGTTTAAGAGCAGTTTTGTGGATGTTCTCACCTTCTAAAAATGCACCATACACTGGGAGGTTTAGGCTTGGTAAGTAACTGGTTAAATCAGTTTGCGAGACACACACGCGAGCAAATGAACCCATTGTGGCGCTAATAGTTTTCGGGTTATAAGCATCCGCACTGTCTTTGCTGGTAACAATATGCTTAATACCATACCAATCAGCAACACGAATAATCGTTCCTAAATTCCCCGGATCCGACACGCCATCAAGGGCTAAAATAAGTCCCGATGTTGGTAATGCTTGCTCACTTGGCATATCAACAACAGCAATTGCGGCGTTGTTACTAACAAGCGTACTAGCTTTGGTAAGGCTGTCTTCATCTGCTTCAATGACTTGATGGGCTGCAAGTGCTGATTGATGCGCAGAAATAAATGCAGGAGTCGCAAAGATATGAGCAATGCTAAAACCACTGTTTAGTAATTCAAGTACATTTTTTTCGCCTTGAACAAGGTACTGGTTATATTGCTTACGGTATTTCTTTTGACCTAATGCACGAATTAGTTTCAGTTGGTTTTTTGAAATCATAACAGCCTCATAAAATGATGGTTAAGTATATCACCAAGGTCACAGATTCTGTACTCGAAAAACCAAGGGGAAAGTGCCAATTGCTTATTCAATCAGCACTTTTAAGAGACACTAGCTAATAAGAGGCATTAACTAATTTTTGTCAGCCATTCATTTAACCATGGCTCAGTAACAGGCCAAGGCTCAAAATCTTCACAGGCATCAATTTCTAAACGATGACCAACAGGTTTTGCCTGTAAATCGCGAAACAGCTCATCAAAACTGCGACCTGCACCACAAAACGTATCGCCATAGCTGCGGTCGCCCATAGCAATAATGCCGTATTGCTTGCCTGTTAACATAGGAAATTGATCATTTAATTGGCTATATAAAGCGATTAAATTGTCAGGAATATCGCCCTGACCCGTCGTTGAAGTGATCACTAAAATATGTGACGCAGCCAGCATGTCATCAACCGTGCCATTTTCAACTAATTGCGCTTGATGCTCAGACTTTTCAATGACTTCAATAACTTGTTCGCTTAAACGCTCAGCACCGCCGTAAACACTGCCGACAAAAATACTAATGGTTGCCATAATAATCCTTTTCTTCTGTTGGCCAGCCAAGTTGCTGGCAAATCGTTAACATTGCATCGCCTAAAGGCGCTCTAATTGTTATTGGTTGCTTGCTATAAGGGTGCACAAACTTTAATTCAGAGGCAAATAACATTAACCGACGAAGTTTAAAATGCTCTCTAAAAAATTGATTATGCTGATTATCACCATGATTTACATCACCAATAATTGGCAATGATAAATGTTTTAAATGACGACGAATTTGATGTTTGCGGCCAGTTTTTGGAAAACACTCCACCAGCGAGTAACGAACTGTTGGGTATTTACCAATTGGAATAGGCAAGCTTGCTTGGTGCAGGCAATGAAATTGCGTTTGTGCTTCTTGCGGTGCTTTATTTTGATCAGCAAACTTATCGGCAATTTTATCAAGCTCTTCTTTTAAAGGTTTATCTAAGAAGATTGATTCGTTTAAAAAGCCTCTTACTAAAGCTAAGTAACGTTTTTCAATTTGCCCATCAATAAACAACTGGTTCATGTCACGGGCTGCTTCTGAGCTTAACGCAAACAGTAATACGCCTGAAGTTGGTCTATCTAAACGATGTACAGGAAACACGTGTTGGCCTATTTGGTCACGCAGCATTTGCATTGCAAATTGGGTTTCGTGTTTGTCTAAAAACGAACGGTGAACCAATAAACCGGATGGTTTATCAATCGCAATGTAATTTTCATCTCGGTACAGAATCGTTAACTCATCAAATTGTGGCTTAACACTCTCTTGCATCTTAGTCATCACTCAAAAGTTGATCGAGTTTTTGTAAAACGTTAATCACATCATTACCGCCGCTGTGTTGTGCCAGCATCATTTCAGCCATAGGTGCAATTGCAAAATTACGGGGTAAAGGCTGGGCATGTGCAATGAGGGTATGCATTTTTTCAAGAAAAACAAATTGCAGCCATTGCTCAAAAGCCATGGTGTCATGACAAAACGGCACACTAGAATTGAGTGCACTTGGGTCAATCGGTGTTGTTTGCCAAAGTGAATGGCGTTGTAATGTGGATTCTAATTCGCGCAGCAGCGCCAAAGTCTGTTGATGCATTGTAAAACTCTTAATACCTTTGTGCTTAGTATACCCTGTTCCAAGGCGCCATGGTATGGCGTATAATTCACGGCTGATATAGATTAAAAACGGTAATTGAGATTTTATGACTGAGCAGATCGCCACTTTAGGGCAACTTCTGGATGCAGCAGGCACCACTTGGCGTGCCTTCGATATTGGCAGACACATCACGAAATTAGACAAAAAACAATTTCTTGCCATTGAAGAAACAAAAATCCCTTACCCTTACCCGCTTGCTGGTCATGCTTGGCTTGCTATTCAATTTTGGGATGTAAAAGCGTCTAAAGAACCTTATGTATGGTTTTTAAAATTCCCCCTAGATGAGCAAAGCCGTCTTGTAAGCGCAAGCCGCGATCATTTCGCAAATATGGTAATTGAAGCGCTTGGTACAGAAATTACCGGTGAAAATGCCGAAGGCAAATTAGACAACAACCCGTATGTATTTACGCCAAACGCCAACAAGTTAGCGGCATTTAATGCACAGGTTAAATGTTTGCTTAAACAAAGTGCTTCACAGTATTACGAATATGCGCAGCTGTATTTTTCAGGCAAACTCGGTTTTGATAATTGGCAAAGTGTTGCAGTACAAGGTATTGCAGACTTTGCGATGCGTTTAGATAACGACAACAATTTAGCAATTCTACAAGCCGCTTGGGGGCAATTACCAGTCGAAGTATTACAGCCGCTAAGTGCAATGCTTGAACATGTTGCAATCGAACCCGTGTTTGCAGAGCAATTGTTAGCCTATGGTTTAAACGCCATAGAAAATAAAGACGACATCGCCCTTGTCGCAGCTCTTAGAAGCTTATCAAAAACACCAGCACAAGGTTTAACTGCGCAACTTGTTGATGCTGTATTACGCTCTGATATGAACACCCAGTCAGATGTACTACTAACGATTGCGGGGCGCTGTTTTAGCACACTTGAAGACCCAGAACGCTTACACGTGTTTATGGATTGCTGTGCACACCACACTGAAATTGAACAACTGTTTGTGAGTATTTTCACCGATTTAGTTGCAATTCCTAGTATTCGCCCTCACCTACTAGGTTTATTAAGAAAAGAAAATCGTAGCGAAACACTCGCTCGAGCAATTGGAAGGTTATTTTCGTAAATGGCAGGCTTGTGGACACTCATCATCATTGGCAGCATCATCTACTTTTTTTGGTTAAACAGAAAAGTGGCCGAAGCAGCTAATCTTCATGCACAAAGACAAATTGAGCAATTAAATGTGCAATTGATGAGTGTTGCTTGCAATAAGCGCCGACTTGGCATTTTAAAAAACGGTAAACCAGGTATAAAAAGCGAATTTATTTTTGAGTTTTCTAGTGATGGACAAAACGTGTATCAAGGCGTTTTGATCATGGAAAACGAATTACTTAAAAGCGTAGTAATACCGCCGCATAAGATTTAAGTTGCGAGTTGCGAGTTGCGAGTTGCGAGTTGCGAGTTGCGAGTTGCGAGTTGCGAGTTGCGAGTTGCGAGTTGCGAGTTGCGAGTTGCGAGTTGCGAGTTGCGAGTTATACAAGAATAATTGCAAGTGCGAGAAGTGCAACCCCCAGAAAGAACTAAGGCGTAGCTAATAGCCACGCCCCAATCTTGCTACTTCCATGATTAAGTATCCTTACTTATGCCGAAGCTGCCTTTTTATCTTTCCCCTGAACGGGTATACATCCGATACACCCACCATGCTACTTCATGTAACATTTAACACATCCTAGTGCCGTCCTCTTGCCGTCAATGGCTATCCACTTCGTTTTCCAAACGCTCCTTTAGCTTCCTGCTAAAATCATCCTTTGGTCAGTCCTTTTCAATCGCTCCGCGATTGTACTGCATCCTGGCAGTGTCCTCGTTCTTCCTTGCTTCCCTAGCTCTTGTCCCTTTGCTTCCTGCTAAGCTTCTTGCTTTGTTGCCATAATCCTAATCCTTGGCATCAGTTCAATCGTTGAACCTGCGTCTTCTTGACATGATTAAGTTTAGAGAAATGCGGATATCTTGGTAGGCATAAAAAGTAATTTTTTCTAAGTCACAAAAATGACAAAAACAATAAATCCTTTAAAATCATTACAATAAGCAATTATGGGTACAAATTTAAAGGCATTAAACTGATAAAACGCACAGCAATGTGAGATTTATCTCACATTGCTATTTCCAAAACGTCCTTTTGTCAATTTGCTGCTTTGAACATCAAGTCACCTTCAACTTGGTTAAAGCTTAATGCTTTGAACACTTCAAACCCTTCAGAGCTAAAGAATTCGCGCTGTTCAGAGCGAGTAACAAATACGGCTAAACCACTTGCTTGATTGCTTGACTCAACTAAATCATCAAGCCCTCGTAGCAGATATCTGCCTAAACCTTGCCCCTGAAAATGTGGGTCAACGGCTATAAAGGCTAAAAACAGATAATGGCCTTTACTCGAGAGCGCTTCACGAATAGTGCGCTCTTTTTCTATAAGCTGATTGGTTTGCAAGTAACCCGCACTAAGCATCAGTTTTAAGCGCCAATGCCAGTATCGTTCAGCTTGCAGTTCACTTGCCGAATCGAATACACAGGCAATGGCTTTTAATCTACTTTGTGAGTAAAGACCTATTAGAGGCTGCTTTTCTTGCCAGAAACTTGCTAGCTCTTCACGTACTAAAGCACGTAATTTAGTTTCATATTTACTTGGGTTATCTTGTTGAAAACCTAATACATTCTGAAGAACGGGATCATCATGATAGGCTTGATAAATAAGGCTTGCGGCAGTGCTAATATCTTCAGCACTAAGGTATTGCACACTTAAGGTTTCGGGTTCAGCAACTGTCAAAATACTCATCCTTTTATTTGTTTTATTATTTTCGTACTAGACTATAAGGTATATACCCAACAGCGATTAAAGACAAATTCAGCGTAAGTTAAACTGCGGTTCATCATCATTAAGTTCAAGCAGTAATAATTATCGCCATACACAAGGAGCAGAACTATGGATACGACAAAACATGATATTTCGACCCTATTTGCACAACTTGGTTTACCGAGCAAAGAAAGTGAAATAGATGCTTTTATAGCATCCCATCAACTGTCTGATACAACCCTATTGCAGGAAGCGCCTTTTTGGGATGAAGCTCAGCAACACTTTTTAGCAGAATCACTTGCAGAAGATGGTGCTTGGAGCGAGGTGATTGATGAATTAGACGCAAGGTTACGCCAGTAACGCCTGCAACCTAATTTACGAGCTAAAATAACATTCTTTTAGCTCGTAAATTAGGAAAGTAATTTCACTCCACATCTATTATTGCTACCATACGCGCGCACTGCAGCCCATATACTGCGGTGCTTTTTAGTCTTTATAAAAGAGTTTATACAAAAATGAATGCCGTTGTATTTGATGCAATTAAAACCCTTCTTGATGAAGGTAAAACCCCGACAGTTGCCTTAACTAAAAGTAAGCTAGCCCAACCAATGCCGATGCCTGTGATCATCGCTGCGGTTAGCCAATATAAAAACAATCCGGATTCAATTAATAATTTCATCAATAACCCGTCAAATGAACAACTGAGTACACCAAAAGAAAGTCAATTGGATCGTATTGAAGCTAAATTAGATAGGTTATTAGCACTGCTTGAGAAAAAATAATGTTTGTTGTCGATCTGACTTTTGATTGCTACCAAGATACTACCTTAGAGCTTGCTGAGCAGGCGATAAACCGCCTAGTGAATGCGCTTCGTTTTAACGGCCAAATAATTGGTGATGAATTCCCAACGGTTTTAAAAGATGGATTTTTCATTACTCGTGTAATGTGCCCAACCGAAGATGCGATGCATCCGCTCAACCATAGCCCGTTTGTAAAACATAGCATTGAGCAATTAAACACTGCAGGCTTACTGGCACCAAAAGTTAAAGTGGTCGGCCAAGACATTCACTCAAATGGCGCAGACATGTGTCATGATCCGTCGTGCTATATTTTGTATACCACGTACGTGCACACCTGTAGCCCGCTTTATTGTGGTGATGACTTTTTGCCTGTGCCGTTATTTCGCATTCCAGCAATTGCCAATGGCGATTACAAAACACTCATTAAATGGCAAGAAGACTGGCAAGCGTGCGATCAAATTCAGATCAATGGTGCAACCCGTTGTGAATTTCCTGCGCTTGAAGAGCTAACTAGCATCAAGAGTGACTTATACCGCCGTGGTCGCGATATCACGAAACGTATTAGTTTTCTAACCAAGAAGCCGGTTTATTACTATTTATATCGTGTAGGCGGCGTTGACAAAGAGTCAGAGCTTAAACGTCGCTGCCCAAGCTGCGATGGCGAGTGGAAATTACCAGAGCCATGGTTTGGCTTATTTGATTTTCGTTGTGAGCCCTGTGGCATTGTTTCGAATATCTCGTGGGACTTTCAATAGCTTAATAAAGGCAATAAATTAAAAAGGCAAAAACCAAATACACGAAAGGGGCAACCGCCCCTTTTTACTTATTAAATTTACACCGTTACTTTGTCTAAAAACTCACTGATGCTATTCGCTAGCACATGATGTGGTTTTTTACCCACATACTCTAAGCAAACCTCACCGCTTTCGACTAATACAGTGATCAGTAGATCATCTTGCTCTGTAAGACCAATAAATACGGTTTCTGGCTGCTTTAGCTTGCGCTTCATTAACACGTGACCGGTAATATTTTGCTGTAAGCGGCTAAAATCATCTTCATTCCATGCTTGTAGCAGTTCAATGTGATGATCATCAATACTCAATAACAAATTACCCGCATAGACATGACCAAACAATGGGCTTAAATCTTCAGGAAACGATAACTCTAGTGCCTTGGCTAAGTCTTCTAAACTGCCAGCAGGTTGTTGTGGAACTGCACACCACTGAATAAGCCCCTGCTCATCTACTTCGCCCTGCTCACATGGACTTGGCCATGCTGTATCATGTTCAATAACAGGAAGCTTTCCTGTGCGTTCGAGGCATTTTTCACTAAATGCTTGATGTAACTTATCTAGTTTTGTAGAAACAGACATACTGCGAAACTCATTGGCTTTAGGTATAATGCCGCCATTGTAACTACAAAAGTGTAAAGATGACAGATTACAGCAACTCACCCGAACTGAAAAACAGTGTTCTTGGTAAAAGCACAGAGTATGTAGATACCTACACACCAAGTTTACTGTTTCCTATTGCCCGTAAATTAAACCGTGATGCATTAGGTGTTAGCGAAGATAACTTACCGTTTAAAGGCCAAGATATTTGGACTGGCTATGAATTATCGTGGCTAAATAGCAAGGGTAAGCCAATGGTCGCTGTGGCAACGTTTGTATTTCCTTGTCAGAGCAGCCATATCATTGAGTCTAAGTCATTCAAACTGTACCTAAATAGCTTTAATCAAACACGTTTTGAGACGCTAGATGGCGTACATCAAGCGCTTAGCAAAGACTTGTCAGATGCAGTTAATGCACCGGTGGTCGTTACTTTATACCAAGCAGATGATTTCAATTGTTTGCCATTTTCAGCGTTACCGGGCGAATGTATTGATGATCTGGATATCGAAATCACCAGCTATGATATTGATGCAAGCTCACTTCGCCATAATGGTGATGAGATTGTCTCAGAAACCCTACACAGTCACTTACTAAAATCGAACTGTTTGATCACCTCACAGCCTGATTGGGCGAGTGTGATTGTTCGTTATAAAGGCCAAGCGATTTGCCATGAAGCCTTATTAAAATATTTAATTTCATTTCGAACTCACAACGAATTTCATGAGCAATGTGTAGAGCGTATTTACTGCGATTTAATGCAGCAGTTAAACCTCGAAGAGTTAGAAGTGTATGCCCGTTATACACGCCGTGGTGGTTTAGATATCAACCCTTATCGTTCAACGAATCAAGATGAAACCCCCTTCAAGGTAAAAATTAATCGCCAATAACTTTGGTGGCAATAAAAAACCGAGTTGTGAACTCGGTTTTTTATTGTCTGAAGATTCGTTACAGGTAATTACTCGTCTTTAAAAATACCCACATACGTTGGTGATGTATTTGATTTACTCGCACGGTACATACCAGCGGTGTTAAACGGCAAGCTAATGTTACCTTTAGCATCAATAATGATCACACCGCCTGTGCCACCTATAGGCATTAATACATCGTGGATCACTTCGTTGCCCGCTTCTACAATAGTTTTACCTTGGTATTTTACGCGAGCACAAATATCAGCTGCCACATTGTAGCGAATAAAGTACTCGCCATGGCCTGTCGCAGATACTGCACATGATTCGTTTTCAGCAAAGGTCCCCGCACCAATCACTGGTGAGTCACCTACACGACCAAAACGTTTTGCTGTCATACCACCTGTAGAAGTACCTGCAGCGATATTACCGTTTTTATCAAGTGCAACTGCACCGACAGTGCCCATTTTGTAATTAACCGGCAGGGCTTTGTGTGCAGCTTGGTAGTCTTTGCTAGTTACTTTTTGTTTATCGAGCTTTTCTTTTGCTTTTAATAACGCTTTATAACGGTGCTCAGTATCAAATAGGTTGTTTTCAACCAGCGGCATACCTTGAGTTTTTGCAAACTCTTCAGCACCTTGGCCGCTGAGCATAACATGCACTGATTTTTCCATCACTAAGCGCGCCAAGTTAATTGGGTTTTCAATGTGTTTAACCCCAGCAACAGCTCCAGCTTGGCGTGTACGACCATCCATAATCGATGCGTCAAGCTCATGTGCACCGTCATAAGTATATACAGCACCGCGACCAGCGTTGAAATACGGCGAGTTCTCCAGCACATTAATTGCCGCAGTGATAGCATCTAGGCTCTCACCACCCTTTTCAAGCACGGCATAGCCTGTTTCAACGGCTTCTTTTAGTTTTGCACGGTAAGCTTTTTCTTGCTCTGGCGTGAAGCGGCTCTTTTCAATCGTTCCTGCACCACCATGAATGGCGATAGCAAAAGGTTGATCACTACTGTGGCTTAAAGTACTAAATGATAATGCGCTAAGGGCAATGGCTGAGGTGAGTAATGTTTTTAACATAGGGGCACTTATATTTATTTTAGTTTGTAAGCCCAATGTGAATAATTAGGCGCTGCATTTCAAGCTTTAACCGACGAAAGAAACAAAAAAAGCGCCAAATGGCGCTTTTTTTCAGCTGTTTAAAATTAAGCTTGAGCTGCTTTTAAACGTGCTAAACGTGCTACTTGGTGAGTAGACGTTAAGAAAGAGTAGATAGGTGCTAAGTAGCCACGCTTACGAAGGTCCAAGAACTCTTCATCACTTAGTGAGTTAAGTTTTTTCTCATCAACAAGGTAGATACCGTTGATGTCTTTTTTCTCACCTTTGATTTCTACAGTTAGCGTTTGAGCTACTAGTAGTTCTTTGTCTGCAAGGTACTTAGTGAATGCTTCAGTTACCTGAGAGAACTCGATGAAAGAAACAAGTGCTTCTTTACGACGCTTAAGGTACTCAGTTTCTTCACCGTTTTCGAAAAGTGCATTACCTGTTTCTTCGCTTACAAGTGGGCTTGCTTCGTCGATTACGATACCAAATTGGTCAGCTTCTGGGTGCTTAACAAGACCTAGTGGGTAACGAGTCATAGACATAGGTGCAAATGCAGCTGTCCATTTGTCGTCTTGAATGAAAAGGTTCTCGCCTGGCTCTAGACCAAATAAAGCAACTGCTTGGAATTGACCTGATTCGTTGTTTTTAACAAATGCCATTGGGAATTCATTTGCGATGCGTGCAAATTCGTGTGCAACCACAGGTACTAAGTGCTGAGTTTTCATGAACTCAATGTTGATGCCATTTTGAATTTTAGTGTTGGCATGTTTTTCGTTATGTAAAGGCTGTACTTGTTGCTCCGCCATGATACTGCTCCATTAATTTTATAATATGTTTTTGCTGTTAGTGCCCAAAGCCTATAGGTTTTGGCAACAAAAAGGAAGTGAAAATTTTGTGGCAGTTTGTACATTATAAATTAACAAATTTACCTACATTACCAATCAACCCCAAATGATGAAAAAACAAGCTATAAGCAAGTAAATATTATCACGCATAAGCCACTATTTTTGTTAGTATATTCAACAATTATGGAGAGACTGAGGCAAACAATGGAAAGCTATCAATTAAATAAAGACTATAAAGTAAGCAGCGTTTTCATTGCTGAAATTAATGAGACTGTCATTATTGTTGATGACTTTTTACACAGCCTTGAGCCTATTTATCAATTTGCTACACAGACGGCCTATTTCCAGCCTTTAGGCAGCGATGGCACACTCTACCCAGGAAAACGAGATGAAATGCCTGCGCCTTACTACCGAGCTTGTGAGCAGCTACTTAACGAACTTTTAGAGCAAGAAATCATTACAAGCGGTGAAAATAATTTATATCTTCACCGCTGTAAGCTTTCATTAGTTACTCAAAATGCGAATGAATTAAATACCTTGCAGCGTATGCCACATATTGATTCAACGGATGATAAAACATTTGCAGCAGTGCATTATTTGTCTCCTAAAGAATGGGGCGGCACAGGCATATACAAATACCTCCCCGAGAACATAATTAAAGTGACAGCTGATAACCAAAATAGCGTGCATAACATGATTGCTGATACAGAAAAACACAGCGCAACTCATCAAGGCTATTTAAATGAAACAACAGCGCTTTTTGAAAAAGTGGTGGATATTGAAGCGAAGGTAAATAGGCTCGTAATTTATAAGAGTAACCTATTGCATAGCGCAGCTCTTTTTAATCACAAAAAGTACAGCAATGATCTAAGCAACAGTCGTTTATCTATCTCTTCATTTTTTAGAATTAGCTAAGCTGACTAATACTTTTTTAGCCAGCTCAGTTAATAAAGTTAGTTTTTCTGTAAGCCAAATTTCTTTATTTTATTTAACAGCTCTCTGTGCTTAGGTAGCTCATTTAATAACTGCTTGACGCGCTGCTGTTTAAATTTAGCAACTTGTTGATTGTCGCTCTGCTTATATTGCTGCTTGGTGGGTACATAATGCATACCAAACAATACATATAAGTAGTTTTCTAAGTCGAATAAATCGAACTTACTGGCAAAGTCTTCGCGTACTGGTGTAAAGCGCTGCCAGCGTGTTAGGTTATTTTTTAGTTTGTCTGATAACTGGTCGGCTTTTTTGTTATCACGCCAAAAGGCTGAATCAGTTCTATCCGAAATACAGTAATGCATTTTTATAAAATCGAACGTTTGTTGCCATACATAATTCACCTGCTGATTGTAATCACCAGCAACTAAGTTAATGTCATCTCGGGTACGCGGAAAACGCTTTGCTAATAACCCCGCAGAAAAGTCTGCAATTAAGATGGCAGTTGCTTCAAGTGGCTCAACAAACCCTTGTGACAAGCCTATAGCGACACAGTTTTTGTGCCACATTTTTTCTCTATGCCCTACTTTCATCGGGATCTTTCTTGGCGTTAAGTGCTCAAATTTATTACCTAAATAATGATGCAATTTAGCGTGTGCTTGCTCATCGCTCATATACTTAGATGAATAAACAAACCCCACTCCTCTTCGCTCTGTGAGCGCAATATCCCAGATCCAACCAGCTTGGTGTGCCGTAGCAATAGTGTAAGGCGGTAATTCATCATCGCTTTGTGTCGGTACCTGCAATGTGATTGCAGTATCAGTTAATAAACTATCTGACTTATCAACAAAGCCCACCCCTAGTTTTTGCCCAATAAAGGCAGCCGAAAAACCGGAGCAATCAATAATAAAGTCAAATTCTAAGGCGTTACCTTCTGAGTCGATTAGGTGTGTAATAAACCCTTGCTCATCACAGCTGACATCTTTAATTTCTGCAAACAGGTGTTTTACAGCAAAATGTTGCGTGGCATGGCTTCCTAAGAAAGCAGCAAACTTTTTAGCATCAAAATGATAGGCATAGCCATTGATACCTGCATATTGAGGTGTCGCAATTGTTTTCGGTGCTAGGTTATTTTCACAACACGCATGTTGCTTAGAAACAAAGTCTGCGTAATCATTACCGTTACCCTCAACAAGCCACTGCTGCGTTAACTCCTCACCGAATATATGTGGGTGATCAAATAAATGATGGTAAAAGTTAGCACCATGTTTGTGTTTATCTAGCCAATTTACAAACTTGATTGACTGCTTAAAAGTAACATCACATTCATTGATAAAGTCACTTTCACTGATACCAAATTTTTGCAAAGAGTTGCGCATCGAAGGAACAGTACCTTCACCGACACCTATGCTGGCAATATTAGGAGACTCGATTAACGTGATCTCAATGCCACTTTGCAAAAGCGCATGACCCAAATGGTTAGCGGCTAACCAACCTGCTGTTCCGCCACCAACAATTGCGATTTTTTTTATCATTTTTACTCGCCCACTTTTTACTCACAAAAAAGCCCAGTGCGAGCTGGGCTTTCTTAATTTCGTTATCTAAATCAAATTAGAAACGTAGTGATACACCTAGCTTGTAGCGTGCTTCACCTTCAAAGCTCCATGCTGGGTAGCCGTTACGAAGCTCAGGAACTACTTCCGCATCAGAAGGAGCAACACCGATTTGTACGCTGTCTTCTTCAGTTAAGTTAACAGCTTCAAACGTTACGTCAATGTTATCAGTTACGCTGTAGTTAGCACTGAAATCAAGTGTACCGTATGATTGATGCTCACGGTTACCGTAGAAACCAGGTAGCTCACGGATCATGTACTCTGAACGCCAGTTATAAGCTAAACGTGCTGAGTAAGTATCTGTTTCATAGTAACCCACTAAGTTCACAGTATGCTTAGACGAATCTGAGAATAATGGGATCATATCTGGGTAGTTTTCAGCTTCTGATGGTGCATCTACGAATGTATAGTTTGCTGAGTAACCAAAGCCACTGTCAAAGCCATCTTGAATTTGTAGCTCGATACCTTCGATTTGGCCACCACTTGCATTAAGCTTAGTAGATAGCGTCCAGTTATCACCTTGAGTATCTGGGTCTACAACACCGATTTGTTGATTCAAGATTTGGCTTGAAGTAACAAATGATGTGATGTCTTTGAAGAAGTAAGTTGCACTTACCATACCGTCACCATCAAAGTACCACTCGATACCTAAATCAGCTTGAGTTGCTTTGAATGGGTTAAGGCCTACGTTACCTTTAGTTAGTACTTCGTTATTTGCTGTACCATCAGCGTAACCTGCAAAAGATGATGCAGAGAACATATCTGTGTAGTTAGGACGTGCAATAACTTGTGCAGCAGAGGTACGTAAAATTACATCTTCAGCTAAATCGAATGCGATATTGATGCTAGGTAATACGTCGTTGTAGCTCGCTTTATCTGTGCTTAGTGAACTTTCGTACTCACCATTTGCAAAACCGTAGTAATCTGATTCTGCATCTGTAGAGATATAACGTAAACCGAAGTTACCGCGGATAGATTCTGCAGAGAACTCTGCCATTGCGTAAACTGCGAAGTTTTCTTCTTCGATTGTACCGTAACCTGAGCGGTATACAGCTGAATCATTATCGAAGCTTGCAATTGCAGCACGTGCATCAGATACCATTTTGTCAAAATCTGGCTCAGGTAAAGTGAAACCTGCACCTGATGACATTGTACCTGAGTAGTAAGTCTCACCATCACCACTTGGTAATGTATCAACTAAAGTAGTTGAGTAAGTCTCTTGTTTTACTTCATGGTCAGCCCAACGGAAACCTGTTTTGATTGCTGTGATAGCACCAAAATCAACAGGGAATGAAAGGTCTAACTGTGCGTAAGTTTCTTCATCTGTGTTAGGTTGCTTTTTAAGTGCCCAACCAGCTGGAGATAATGGACCCGCAAAATCTGATGCTTCAAAGTATTTGTTATTGATATCAATTTTGATTACATCACCGGTAGCATCATAAGTACCAGCGTAATCAGATGGAACACCGATGAAGTTACCGTAGTTTGCTGTTAGGTCTGTACCACCTTCTGATTCAGTTGTACCGAAACGACCTTTTAATGTGAAGTAGTCAGCTTCGTATTTAAGGCTGAAATCAGCAGTGTCAGATGACATGCTTGCGATACGTGCCCAAGTTTGAGTCCAACCTGGATTTACACCTTCACCAGTACGACGGTAGAAAGTACATGTACCTGATGCATTTGTTTGCTCACAAGCTGCTTCTTTGTCGTCAGGGAACATTACAAAGTTTGAGGTATTTGCATTGTTTGCATCTAACTCAAGGCTCATGATGTTTAAACCTAGCTCTAGGTTTTCTGTAGGACGATACTGGAAAGTTGCATTTAATGCTGTACGTTCACGCTCTTGTTGGAACGTAGTAGGAACAATATCACCCCAACCGATCAGTGATTCGATACCGTTACGTTGGTAGTTTGTTTCAGCCCAAGATACTGAACCTAGTAGACCGAATGTTTCTTCGTCATTTTTCCAGCTAAATAAACCAGAAACTTGAGGGTCTGTTTCTTCAGAGATTGTGCCGTAGTCGGCTTTTGCACTTAAGAAAGTTGTACCAGCGTCAAGATCAAGTGGCTTACGAGTGTTAACAATAACAGTACCACCAACACCACCTTCTACAACGTCAGCTTGAGAAGATTTATAAACTTGGATTTCACCAACTAATTCAGGTGGTAAAAGCGTGTAGTTGAAGCTACGGTCGATTGATTGTTGGTCATACCAACCTGTTGATGCAACAGTTTGACCGTTTAAAAGTGTGCGTGTTAATTGGCTTGAAGCACCACGAATAGACACTTGTTGACCTTGACCGAATTGACGGTTAACAGCAACACCTGAAATACGACCAAGTGCTTCACCTACATCACCATCAGGAAACTTACCGATGTCTTCTGCAGAAACAGCATCGACAACGCTGTCAGCAAAGCGCTTAGTATTCATTGAAGCTTCAAGTGAACGGCGAATACCGCGAACTTCAATTACTTCAACATCTTCTTGAACTTTAGTTTCATCTGCTGCGTATGCAGCGCCAGTGAACCCAGCACTCATTACGAGGCCGATATTAACTGCTAATAAGCTTTTCTTAAAATTTTTAGCTAACACAGGATTCCCCTTGAATCATTTTGTTGGTTTTTTATATCACTTCTGCCCAGTGATGATGACAACGCTGTCATCTAGTAACAAACCATACACTCTAAATTACATTTGTGCTACATCTTTTTGGTTAATTTGTGCAAAAAATTTACAACGAAATAATCAAGTTATTGATATAACTAATATTTAATATTGAGTTTTTAAGAATTGTTACAAATAAACGGCGCAAATATAGCATGAGTGATATTGCAGATGAAAAGAGCAAAAGGATGAGTTTTTGAAATTTACTAAAATTTACATGTGTTTTTGTAAGCTTTAGTTTCCATTGGGCGTTTATTAACCATAACTAAAAGTTATATAAAACCTTTTATCTAACAATAAATTAGCTTAAAAAACTAACCTATTCCTGAAAGCACGCTGTCATGTACAAATTATTTTTAACTTTTTCTGGGCAGAATGAGTTAAAGGGGATATTGAGAATAATAACCAATAACAATGACAGCGTTGTCATTTTTAATTATATAGAGCCATTTTGTACTTGTCTAACACTTTATCGGGCTATTTAAAGAAAGCGTATTTATGCAAAATCGTTTGTTAAAGATGAGAATTTAAAAACAAAAAAGCGAGCATAATAGCTCGCTTTTGACATTGAGTTTAATCAGGCGATTAAGGCGCCCAATAAACTTCAATATTGATATGTGGGTGATTCAATACTGCACGTAAAGGCATGTCAGCAACTGCACCGCCTTCTTTCGCTTGCTTGTAAACAGCCAGTTTTTCTTCACCGCTAATTAAAAGCTTCACAACTTTAGAATCTGCAATCGCAGATAAAGTTAACGTCATACGCTCAGTGATTTTACCTGTTACATCGCTTTCAATAGCGTTAATTGCACATACTAAATCATCTGTCGCAAGACCGTGTTCAAGACCTTCGGCATGAGGGAAAAGAGAAGCCGTATGACCATCTGGACCCATGCCTAAAATTGTCACATCAAAAGGACGCTTTAATGCTTTGTATGCAGCTTCACATTCAGCAACACCGTTTTGTGCCGTTAATGCATCATTTTTCATTGTTACGAAATTAGCTGCTGCACCATGGTTTTGTAATAGCGTGCTTTTGATAAATGCTTCATTACTTTTTTCATGATCAGCATCAACCCAACGCTCATCAACCATAGCAACATCAATGTTTGCCCAATCAAGTTCAAGGTTCGATAAGTGCTTATAAGCAGGTGCTGGCGATGAGCCACCCGATACCATTAGTACCGCACGACCATCTTCTTTAATACCAGCAACAAGGCTTTGTTCAAGGCTTGAAGAAAGCTCAGCTGTTAATTCGTCTTTGTTTGCAAAGAATTTTTCAACAATTGTTGCCATCTTAATTACGCCTTATCGCCTGTGTTAAACCAAACGTGGTTGTTTTCTTCTAAAAGCTCATCTGCATCTTCAGGGCCCCATGTACCAGCTCGGTATAACGATGGTGCACCTTTTTCTTGCCAACGCTCAATGATTGGGTCAATCCATTTCCATGCTTGACGCACTTCATCACGGTGAATAAACAGTGATGGGTTATTTGCTGCGGCATCTAACATTAAGCGCTTGTAAGCATCTGAATGGAAACCATTACTGTACGCTTGCGATAACTCAATGTTCATGGTTACTGGTTCTAATTGCATCTCAAGGTTATCAAGGCGCTTAGACATCAGTGTTAATTGAATTGTTTCTTCTGGTTGCAGACGAATAACAAGACGATTTGGCTCAATGTTACCTACGTTGTCGGTATAAACGTTGTGAGATACTTTTTTGTATTCAACAACGATTTCAGCACAACGCTTTTTCATACGTTTACCAGTACGAAGATAGAAAGGAACACCTGCCCAACGCCAGTTATCGATGTGCGCACGAATAGCAACAAAAGTTTCTGTTTTGCTCGCACCTTCGTTTAATTCTTCTAAGTAACCTGGAACGATTTTACCGTCTAAGTTACCTGGTACATACTGACCACGTACAATGTTTGCATCAACATCTTCAGCCACTAACGGACGTAACGACTCAAGTACTTTTAATTTTTCAGTACGGATGCTGTTCGCGTTTAATTTGTTTGGTGATTCCATTGCCACTAAGCAAAGTAATTGTAACAAGTGGTTTTGTACCATATCGCGTAATGCACCCGCTTTATCGTAGAAACCAGCGCGGCTTTCTAGACCCACAGTTTCAGATAAGCTGATTTGGATGTTATCGATTGATTTAGCATCCCACAGGTTTTCAAACAGTGAGTTTGAAAAACGCAGTGCCATTAAGTTTTGTACTGTTTCTTTACCTAAGTAATGGTCAATACGGAATACTTGTTCTTCTTTGAAGTATTCAGCAATTTTTGCATTGATTGCTTCAGCAGACTCACCACAGTAACCAATCGGTTTTTCAACAACAACGCGTGACGTTTCTGTGATCAGACCTTTCTTAGATAAGATTTCACAGCAGCTACCGTACACTGCAGGTGGTAATGAAAGGTAAAAAACACGAGACTTATCAGCATCGTGTTCATCAAGGATATCTTTTAGTTTATCCCAGTCGTCATCGGCTTCGGTTACATTTGTTACAACCGGCACAAGATAAGCTGAAAATGCTTTCCAATCTTTTGCGTTGTACTCACCTTTACCTAAAAAGTCTTGTAAGGCTTTATGTGCTGTTTCGATGTATTCTTTACGTTTGCTTTCTTCACGTACCGTAGGAAGGATACGAGAACCTTGAGGAAGGTTGCCCTCTTGATAAGCGCGATACATTGCAGGAAGTAACTTACGTAACGCAAGATCACCGCCGCCCCCAAAAATTACGATATCAAATGGATTTAACATATATCACTCTCTACATTGGCAATGCCATGTTAATCGACTCATGCAGTATGGCAGTGCGTGTTGTTATCTGGTTGATTGGCTGTGTTAGATGATCCCTTTAACAAAGCCTGTTGAATTTGTTGTAAGTAGTTTACTCATTATTCTTATGTTAGCTGAAGTAAATGAGTCTTAGGGGCTCTGTAAATCCTCTCACAAAAATACAGGCCCTAAGAACTCCAGCGCTACCCGTTCAAAGGTATTCGGTTTGCAGCTGTTGCTGCGAATCTATTACTGCTTACGATGTGTTTTATAGTAAGCGATCAGTCCGTTGGTTGAGCTGTCGTGTGGATGACTGACTGCGTCATCAAATAATTCAGCTTCAATTTTAGAGGCAAGTCCCTTACCTAGCTCTACACCCCATTGGTCAAATGAACAGATTTCTAAGATAATGCCTTGGCAGAAGATCTTGTGCTCATAAAGCGCAATTAAACGTCCTACCGTTTTCGCATCAACTTTATCTAACAACATTGACGTTGTTGGGCGATTGCCTTGGTGAATCTTATGATTCAATAATTCTGCAATTTCTGCTTCAGATTTACCTTTTGCGGTTAAATCTGCAGTTACTTGCTCTGCATCAACACCAGCCATCATCGCTTCGGTTTGTGCAAAGAAGTTTGATAATAAAATATCATGGTGCTTACCAACATTGACTTGCGGCTCAATTGAGGCAATAAAGTCAGCAGGTACAATTACATTACCTTGGTGCAGACATTGGTAAAAAGCATGTTGGCCATTAATACCTGTCATACCCCAAATAATTGGAACCGTCGTGTAAGGAACCGTTTCACCAGCAAAAGTAACGTGTTTACCGTTACTTTCCATCTCACCTTGCTGTAAATACGCAGGTAACATGTGTAGTGCTTGGTCATACGGTAAAATAGCTTGTGCCGTATAACCTAAAAAGCTAGTGTTCCAAACACTTAAAAGCGCCATTAACAATGGTACGTTATTTTCAAATTCAGCATTTTTAAAATGCTCATCAATTTCAAACGCACCTTCTAGGATCTCTTCAAACGCGTCGAAGCCTAGGTACAGGGCGATTGGTAATCCTATCGCACTCCATAAAGAAAAGCGACCGCCTACCCAATCCCACATTGTGAATACGTTTTCATCAGCAATACCAAAGGCCGCTGTTTTTTCTAAATTGGTGCTTACAGCTACAAAGTGCTTAGCAATATGTTCTTGCGCTTGTGCTGTTTGTAAAAACCACTCAACAGCCGATTTAGCGTTAGTCATGGTTTCTGAGGTTGTAAATGTTTTAGATGAGATAACAAATAATGTTGTCTCAACATCTAAACCCTGTAAAACAGATGCAATTTGAACACCATCAACATTTGATACATAGTGAACATTTAATGTGTCGTCAGCATAAGCAGCAAGTGCTTCGGTTGCCATTTGCGGACCAAGGTTTGAACCACCTACACCAATAGCAACAACATCTTTTACAGCTTTACCTGTGTAGCCTAACCACTCGCCACTGCGTACTTTGCCAACAAAGGCTTTCATTTTAGCAAGCTCAGCGTTAACAGCGTCTGTTACGTTTTCACCATCTACCATTACAGCTGTGTTAGCGCGGTTACGTAAAGCAGTATGAAGTACAGCACGGTCTTCAGTAATGTTAATTTTCTCACCACTGAACATCTTGTCGCGCCATGCGCTGATATCGCACTCTTTCGCTAAAGCAATTAATTGTTCAAAAACAGTTTTATCAATTTGTTGTTTTGAGTAATCGAATAATACACCTGGGATCTGAGCAGAGAATTGCTCGAAACGCGTGCTATCTTTGGCAAATAAATCTTTAAGATGAATTTGTTTCATCTTCTTGGCACTTTCAGATAGTGCTTGCCAACTAGCTAATTGCGAACGGCTGCTCATATATATAATCCCCTCAAAACTTGCAACAAACTGATTTTTAACTATCTTTTTATTAATGTTGAATAAAGACAGCAATTAAAAATACGATGAAAATTAACACTAAGTTAAAATGACAACGCTGTCAATGTTCTACTTTTACATTTTATAGTCGAGATAATAGCGCAATTTTTCTCTTTTGACACCGGTATCATAAAAATTATCTCAATTATTTTACTGCTAATTTGGTAGAACATTAGATACACTAACCAACTTATATTAAATATTAATGTACCTATTAAGAAAAAGCGCTCTGGTGAACACTTTTCGATATTATTATAATACAAATATAACTAACTATAAAGTAACAGTATGAAAGTAACCATAAATGATGTAGCCAAGCTCGCTGGTGTTTCAATGAAAACCGTATCGCGAGTAATTAATAAAGAGCCATCGGTCAGAAAAAAAACGTACGACATAGTGATGGACGCTGTTAACACGTTGAACTATCAACCAAACCTTGCAGCTCGTAACCTAGCAGGCACATCGTCTTTTACTGTTGGTTTAGTTTATGACAACCCGAATGCTTATTATGTCATCGATATGCAAAATGGTGTGTTGTCGCGCTGTAAAGAAGAAGGCTATGAGCTGGTGATTCATCCATGTAACTACCTTGATGGCAACATGGAAGAAGACTTTAAAACCATGATCAAGCGCTCTCGCTTAGCAGGCCTTGTATTAACGCCACCGCTGTCAGAGCAAAATAGCATTATCGATATGCTTGATGAAATGGGCATCCATTATGTACGCGTACTCTCGGGTCGCCCTACAGAAGAAGACCAAGACACTTGTATCTATGTGAACGACTACGCCGCTGCGTACGAAATTACTTCTCACCTACTCTCCCTTGGCCACAAAAACATTGGTTTTTTATGTGGTGACAAAGAGCATAAATCAACAACTGAACGCTTAGAGGGTTACCAGGCTGCATTAAAAGATCACAGCATCTCGATGAATGATGAGCTGATCTACGAAGGCCAGTATTCTTTCGAATCAGGTGTAGAAGGTGCAAAAGCATTATTAGGTGAGAATAACCCGAAAAACATAACTGCCCTTCTTGGCGGTAACGATGAAATGGCAGCTGGCGCGTTATTCGCCTCACGCTTAATGGGAATTGAAATTCCACAGCAGTTATCAATCACCGGCTTCGAGGACTCACCGTTCTCTCGTCAGACTTGGCCTAAACTCACTACAGCCCATCAGGCGAATGATGTGATTTCGCAACATGCAGCGCGTTTACTGTTTAGAAAAACCCGTGGTGCACGTAATCAAGATAAAGACATCATCACGACCTTTACCCCTTCATTAGTGGTACGGGAAAGCTCAGGCCCTACAACGGCCTAGTTTATACAAGTTACGAAAAAGCCGCTCTATAGCGGCTTTTTTAATGACTGAATTGATATTACTTATTAAAGCAATGCTAAACCGCCATTTAAGTTATAAACGTTTTCAAACCCTAACTGCGACAAATTATTTGCCGCTTGTTTAGAACGATTACCACTTCGGCAAACCAAAATGTAGCAATGGTCTTTATCAAGCTGCCCTTGCACGATAGCGTTTGCCATACGGCTCAGTGGAATGTTGATCACTTTGCTATCAGCAACTGTGAATATTTCAGCCAAATTATTCGCACCATGTTCATACGGTTCACGAGTATCAATTAAGTAAGTGGCTTTATCGTTTAGCATTACTTTAGCATCACTTGCAGCAAGCTGTTTCATTGGTGCACTTTCAAGTGTTTCAACATAGCCACATAGAGAATGACTTACAGTATGCTTTTGCTCATCCGCTTGTTGCTTTAATTCAACAAACTCATCATCTGATACTTGTTCACTTAATAGTTTTGCTAATAACGGTGTCGTTGCCTTTTGTGCATGCCAATCCATAGCAAAACATTGCTGATAATCATGCCCTGAACAAATTACCGTAGAATCTTGCACTGCCATAGCAAGCTGTTTTAATGACTGAGCCATTTTCGCAGCATCGCCACCGCTAATTGCTGTGTTACCTAAGCCACCTGGTAGGATTAAATCACCACAGAAGCAATAGCTGATATCACCGCTTTGTGTATCTGACAATAAATAGCTAACACTATCGTCACTATGACCCGGTGTCGCTACTTTAGTTAAGCGTGCTTCGCTTAATTCGATGGTTGCTGAATCTTTAGGCCAGCCAAGTTCATCTATTTCATTAGCAACAAAACGTTCTGCGAGCTCTTTTGATAATAAACAACGAGCCGATAAACGCTCTTGGTGATTATGGGTATCTAAAATCGCTTTTACTGATAGACCTTGTGTCGCGACAATTTTCGCCATACGCGGAATAAGCTCGATAATAGGATCAATCACCACTGCGTTTTTATCGCTGTCTACATATAGCCAACAGCACGCTGCTTGATGACGTAGCTGTGTCAAGCCAATCGCACACACTTCGTGTTGAGGCGATGTACTATCAGATACAACTAAGCAGTTTGCTTCTAGAATCGGCTTTAAAGAACGGATTTTATCGCAAGCAAAGTCAATCTCTTGTTGGTTAACAGCTGGGCCAAACGACATACGTATCGCGTTTTCACTTTGCCAATCACTGGCTCCCATCGCATCTAAAACAAAACTACGATTTGCGCCTGAGCTACATGCAGAACCGCCACTAACACGGATACCCGCCGCATCAAATAAATCCATCACCTCTTTACTGGTTAATTCGTTCACAGCAAAGTTTAATGTTGTTGGCACTGAATGCTCAAAACTGTGATTAAACGTGATGCTGCCAAAGGTGTCTGTAAGTGCACCTAATAATTGCTCGCGAAAAGCATGTAGCTGCTCAATTGGCTTGAATGTTTGGTTTTGTTTATCAAGTAATAACGAGAACAACTTATTTAAACCGGCAATGCCCGGTAAATTTTCTGTACCAGATCGCATACCGCTTTCTTGGCCGCCACCAGCAATAAATGGTGTATACGCACTGCCTTTACGAATATAAAGTACGCCAATACCTTTAGGGGCATACAATTTATGGCCAGAGAATGGAGCATAATCAATGGTTGTTTGGCTTAGCGCTAAGTTGGTTTTGCCTAATGCTTGTACGCAGTCAACCATCCAAGCCACATGGCTGTTTTCACTACGAATGACTTGCTCAATAGCGCTTAAATCTTGGAATACACCGGTTTCGTTGTTTACTGCCATAGTACAGATCATCAGTGCATTCGCAGCATGTTTACGAATAAACTCGAGGTCTAAAATACCGTTTTTATCTACTGGAATAGCTAATACCTGTGCGTTTATATCAAGCACGCTGTTCCAATGTTTTAGGGTATTTGGCACCGCTTTATGTTCTGTTGCCCCATAAAGTAATACCGGATTCTCGATTTGATGACTTTTTGCAGCAATAAGTGTTGAAACAACCGCTGTTTGAATACCTTCTGTTGCACCTGAAGTAAATAAAATATCACCATCGGTTGCGCCAATGACTTCACGTGCTTTGTTACGCGTTTGTTCTAATAAGTGTTTTGCTTGAATACCCGTAATATGAGAACTTGATGGATTACCAAAACAAACTTGCATCGTGTGCGAAACCACATCGGCAATTTCAGGAAGTACAGGAGTCGTTGCATTCGCATCTAAATAAATTTGCTGATTAGCATCGTCAGGAAGGTAAAAATTTGCCATGTAAAACGCACCATATTACTAAAAGATATATCTTATAACCTATTTTACATTTTTCACGGCTAAATTATAATAATCAATTAGCCAGTAAAGTGCGTTTTCTATACTTTTTAAGACTAAGCTAACTTTCTATTAGCTCAACCTGCTTAGAAGACCAGGCATTTATAAGCGCTTTTACTAATGAAGCCAGCGGTATTGCGAAGAACACCCCCCAAAAGCCCCATAAACCGCCAAAAAACAGTACTGCAACGATAATAAACACTGGGTTTAAATCGACCGCTTCAGAGAACAGTAACGGCACTAACACATTGCCATCAAGAGCTTGGATCACGCCATAAATGATTAAAATGGTCCAAAATTGTGTTTCTAAACCAAATTGAAATAACGCCACCGCAGCAACTGGAATGGTCACCAATGCCGCCCCAACAAATGGAATAAGCACCGACAAGCCTACTAACACGCCGAGTAAAGCCGCATAGCGAAGGTCAAGCACTGCAAAAGCGATAAAAGATGCAGTACCAACAATTAAAATCTCAAATACCTTACCGCGAATATAATTCATGATTTGCTGATTCATTTCTTGCCATACTTGAATGATCAAGCGGCGTTGCTTAGGCAATAAACGCTCAGCACTTTGTGTGAGTTCCAATTTATCTTTAAGCATAAAGAACACCAGGAGCGGCACTAAGATCAGATAAATCAGCCAAGCTGCCACATCTTTAATCGAAGTTAATGACACCGATAGCACCAACTGACCAAACTCAATCGCTTTGGTCTCTACACTGGTAACAATTGATTTAACCTGATCTTCAGTAATCAAACTTGGGTAATCTTCAGGAAGATGTAAAAGCAGCGCTTTACCTTTTTCAATCATGTAAGGGGTTTCTTGAACTAGATTACTAGTTTGCTGCCAAAGCACGGGCCCCATGCCGACAATAATCATGATCATCAAGCCACTGAATACCAACATAACAAGAATCGTTGCGGTAAACCTCTTTAAACCCAGCTTTTCCAAGTGAGCAACAGGCCAATCAAGTAAATAGGCAATCACCAAGGCAACTAAAACTGGCACGATTAACGAACCAAAAAAGTAGAAAAATGCAAAGGTTGCAATAAGCAGTAACAACAAAGTTACTGAATGGGGATCAGAAAATTTATTTTCGTACCACGCTTTTACATACTCAAACACGAATGGGCTCCACTGTTAGCACACCTAATTCTAGGTCAATTTTAAAATGGTAATGATTTTTTTCTAAAAATCGCTGCATATCGTCCGTTGCCTCAGCAGCATTAAATGTAAAAGTCACGGGTTGTTTAATTGATGTTGCCTTATTCAACCCTAATTTAAACTGAATAAATTGTTGAGGGCACTTATAGCCTCTTAAATCAACCGTTAACATAGCGAATCAACTGCGTTATTAATATGAATAATAAGTATAAGGTGTAGGCCGTTTGCGAAAATAAGTCTTTATAATGAGAAACAACTCATTTTTTTCTTAAAACACGCAAAACAATAGTTTATCCTTAATCTATAACTGGTAGTAAAGGAAACTCCATGCCTGGCTCGCATAATAAAGCGCAATTACCTGCGAATCCAACTCTTAAAGAGATAAACTGGTATAAAAAACAAATAAACTGGGGCGAGCTGCCGCCTTTTTATCATATGGTGGCATCATCGGTTAGCGAATCTGAAGGGATTTTAGACCACGGTTTTGATAATGCCGTTAAACAATTAATTGATCCACGCAACTGGAACCTTGATTTATTAGGTGGTCATGAAACCGACATGGGCGAAATTGTTTGTAAGCAAAAACCGCGCATTGCTTTGCATCAAAGCTTTACGGACCGAGGTTTCGAATTATGGGCCTACCCTTATGCTAAAGATGTTATGGTAGACCAATACATCAAAGACAATCGCTTTATGGAGTTTAAGGTGTGGGACCCGCACACCATGAAAAACCTTATTCGCTTTAACCAGCTTCATAAATTCATCGCTTTTTACTTTGAAAGAGGCGATAAAGCTGACAAAGCTTTAATTCTTCATGCCCATAAAGTAGCGCATAAAATCATAACTTTTTTACAACGAGAGTTGAACGTTGTTAAGCTAGATGGAGTCACAATAAAAGATTTCTATCAATTGTGCGAAAAAGACAGCCGAGCATGCAGCGACGAAATAGACTTAGCAAAAGTCATGTTAGGTGAGCAAATCAACAAGGAATAAGATGCGACTAAAATCAGCCTTTATTACACTGTGCAGTGCATTACTGACGTTTTCAATACTGCATAGTGAGCCGTTGAAGGCACAAACAAACTTTAAGCTGCCCGATTTAGGGACCTCAGCTTTACAGGCTTTGCCGATTGAAAAAGAGCAAGCGATCGGTGAAGTGATGATGATGCAAATTCGTGGCTCATCACCCGTTGTAAGTGATCCTGTTCTTGATGAGTACCTGACCACTTTGGGCCGTCGTTTAGTCGCAAACGCCAACGATGTGCGTTTCCCATTTTCATTTTTCTGGTTAAACAACGCTGAAATTAATGCTTTTGCCTTTTATGGTGGCCATGTGGGTGTGCATACGGGTCTTATCGCACAAGCCGATAACGAAAGCCAATTTGCCTCAGTACTTGGGCACGAGATAGCTCACGTAACACAGCGCCATTTAGCCCGCCGTATTCAACAGCAGCAAGATAACAGCGCGTTAACTATAGCAGGTATGATTGCGGGTATTTTAGCTACCGTTGTTGCACCTGACGCTGGTATTGCAATTATCTCAGCAAACCAGACACAAGCGGCGTTTAGTCAATTAACTCATAGTCGTGCTGCAGAACAAGAGGCAGACCGTATTGGTATGCAGACCTTAAATAATGCAGGGTTTGATCCTCGCCAATCGAGTGAGTTTTTAACTAAACTTGCTGCACAAATTCGCTACAAGTATAAGCCGCCAGCCTTTTTGCTAACTCACCCATTGCCTGAAAGCCGTGTTTCTGATGTACGCTTACGTGCCGAGCAGTATCCAAAACGACACTACTCCGACAGCCTAGAGTTTAACCTAGCTAAGAGCCGTGTAATTGCTCGATATCAGCAAAAGTCAAAAGCTGCAGAAGATTTATTTCGTAAATTAATGCGTGAAAATACCGTTCATAACGACACTGCACTTAAATATGGCTTGGGTATTAGCTTGTTGGACCAAAAAAAGCTTGATGAAGCAGCCAGCATTTTGAATCCATTGCTTGAGCAAGATCCAAAGAACTTATTTTATATTGATACCCACACAGACTTACTCATTGCGCAAGGTAAAGCGAATGAAGCAGTAGAGTTTTTAGCTAAGCTAGATATCGATAGACCTAACAATCAGGTGATTGCCTTAAACTATGCAAATGCCGCTATTGAAGCTAAACAATTTGACCTTGCTGAACGTATCTTAAAATCTTATTTATTAGCAAAACCTGAGAACAATCTTGCCAAAGAGCTCATTGCTGATGTCTATAAAAAGCAAGAAAATATGGCTTCCTACCATGAAGCGCATGCCGATGTGCTTGCCCAATATGGCGCTTATTTAAAAGCAGCTGATGAAATTCAAAAAGCACTAAACTTTGTTGAGCCTGAAGAGCTAGTTAAACAACAACGTTTAAAAGCCCTACTTACACAATACCGCCAATTACAAAAAGAGCTTGCGAGACTTTAAGTCTCGCGGCGCTTGCCCTAAAATAAGCCAAATTATTAAATGTGAGAACACACTATGTCTGTGACTATTTATCATAATCCACGTTGTTCAAAATCGCGTGAAACACTTGCCCTATTAGAAAGCAATAACGTACAACCAAGTGTTGTTGAATACCTAAAAACACCGCTTAATGAACAACAAATCTCGACTTTAATTAGCCAACTGGGCTTTACTTCAGCGCGTGAATTAATGCGTACTAAAGAAGACATCTACAAAGAGCTTGAGCTTAAAAACGAACAAAACGAAGACAAGTTAATTGCTGCAATGGCTGCCAATCCAAAACTAATCGAGCGTCCAATTGTTGAAAATAACGGCAAAGCTGCTCTAGGTCGTCCACCAGAAAACGTATTAAGCGTACTTTAATGGCTATAAACATTGTTGTGCTATACCACTCAAGCCATGGCTCTGTAGAAGCAATGGCACATGAGATAGCCGAGTCGATTGAGCAACACGGTGCAACCGCCTTATTGCGCACGTTTGTTAAACGTCAGCCACACGATATTGTGATCAGCAAAGATGATCTAATTAATTGTGATGGCTTAGCCTTTGGCACCCCTACTCGATTTGGCATGATGGCCTCACAAGCTAAGAGCTTTTGGGAGACCACCAGTGATCTGTGGCTTAAAGGTCAGCTGATAGATAAACCTGCTTGCGTTTTTTCGTCATCAAGCAGTATGCACGGTGGTAACGAAGCTACCTTGTTGAATCTATCACTGCCGTTGTTACATCACGGCATGATGTTGCTTGGCGTGCCTTATGAGGTACCTGAGTTATTAGCAACTAAAACCGGCGGTACGCCGTACGGCGCGAGTCATGTGGCCGGTAGCAATAACAGCAATGTGTTAAGTAAAGACGAAATTAAAATTTGCCAAAGCGTTGGAAAACGCTTGGCACTGATTGCGAGTAAATTAAAATGAGCTTGGAACCTGAGCTAAATCAGCCTGTTGCCAAAAAACCAATTACAAAACGATTCCAACGTTTTGCACTGATTGGTTATATCGGCTTATTAGTTTTAATGCCAATTTGGCTGTTTTTAATTGCCCCAAGAGAAGGCCATAGTAACGCCTTTATCTTTGTTGTTTATATACTGCCTCTACTGTTACCGCTTAAGGGCATTATTCAAGATAAGCCTTATACCTACGCTTGGGCGAACTTTATCGTGATGTTCTATTTCATCCATGGTTTTACATTACTGTGGGTCGCACAAGAACAGCTAATTTGGGTATTACTTGAGTTAGCCTTTGCGAGTCTGATGTTTATTGGCTGCACTTATTATGCACGCCATCGCGGGCAAGAACTTGGCCTTAAGATACGTAAATTAAAAGAAGAGTTGGCAGAAGAAAAAGCCGCTCATGAACACGATAAATAATACCGATTCGTTTATCAAAAAATGAAACAAAAAACGGCAACCTAGGTTGCCGTTTTTTTATGTCACTTTATATAGTTTTTATGCGTTCACACCAACTCTGCTAAGGTGGCTAGTGCGACAATACTTGCCAGACCCACTTGGCCAATTAAGCTAAATAATGAGAACAGCCTTAAAATAAACAGCCCCCATGGATGGCGAATATGCGGGTAAAGCGCACAGCGTTTCAAGCTTGTGGCAAAGAAAAAGCATAAGATCGAAACCAACGTAAAGCTCAGCGTTAACTCACTTTTAATAGCAATGCTATCGTCAAAAAAGAAGAACAGCTGCACAGGTAGTAACACAGTTACAATCGCATGTAGTAAGTGCACTTTTTTAACGCGATCAAACTGCCCTTCTGGCGAAAGCTCTTTAATGCCAAAGTCATGCTCAAGGCACTTTACTAAGTTATCCGCTTTTATGCTAACTGCTAGTCGGTAGCAACTTAGACCGTCGTTGTTACGGACTCTAAAGTCATAGCCCGCTTTTAAAAGCAACACCAGTAAAGGTCCATTCTCGGCTAATACAGCGTAATGTAATGCTGTATTCCCTTTGTTGTCTTGGGCCTTCTTATCTTGATGTTCAAGTATTGTCTCAACAACATTCACATAGCCTTTTTCAGTAGCCCACATAAACGCTGTTTTACCGTTTTCGTCAGCTAAAGCACCTGTTGCGCCTTGCTCAATGAAACGCTTTGCCATGGTTTGTTTAGCATTTTCGTGGCTTAAGTGGGCAAGTAAAGCTTGTTCAAGTAACGATGCTGAATCAACATCAGGTGATACAAGTTTTAGTAAGGTGAAGTAATCTTCACCGTGAGCAACTTTTTCAGCCGCAAGCGCTGTTAATGGCTCAAGATCAGCCACAGAATCTGGAATAAAACCACTAAAACGCTCTCTAAAGTCAACTTCGGTCCACAGCTCTAATACATCGTCCGCAGACATTTTCGCACCGTGATTAAGTACATGCTCAATCACAGTAAAATAGCGACGATTGAATAACTGATGGATGAGAGTTATAGGGGTTTTAACGGCCGATTGAGCAAATGCGCTAGCGTACTTCTCTAAGCGCTGGCATAACATTAAAACAAGACTTTCAGGGGTGTAGTCGTTTTCTAAGAAATGCGTTTTCATAGCATTAATATAATGCAACGCAGCTTCATCAAACTCAGAAATATGTTGGAAATAACACTCTTCAAACGGTTCAAGAGGAGTCAACCAAGTAAGGTAGTAAATAGGCGGAAGAACCGTCGTACACACACCGTCATCTTCATTAGTAGAACGACATGCCGGCCAAGCTTCTAAAGCATCTAAAATATAGGCCCCGTTTTGCTCAGCTAATCCTTTGATTAGTAACGGGTATTCCTTTGGCCAAATCAGTACATTTTCCATTAAAAAAACACAACTCCGCTGCACATTATTCGATGTCTTATTAAGCAACTAGTTATAGCAAAATTTAACTGACAGTTTGCTTAATATTGCGACCAATAACACAGTATCTGAACAGATACTTTGGTAAACAAGAAAAGTAGCATGATTCTACCACAGAGGGTTACAGGTGCTAGCGCAAAGTAGGTGATTTTTAAAGAAAATAGAAAAGCAGCGGCACATGGACGGTACTCACTGCTTAGTTGGAGACTGAAAGTAGCTAAAATGCTCGATGAGGTGAAGGTAATCGAGCTTTAAACTAACTTACTTACTTGCTAATTCGTGTGTCACTTCATCAATGCCAACTTGGCTGATGCGCTGTAAAACTTCTTTTTGCTTCGCGCTTAACAGTGAAATGCCTTCAGCAACAATATCGTATACTTTCCACTGCTTATCTTTGCCTTGGCGTAATTTAAAGTGCAAATCGATGGCTGGCGCATTGTCATCAACAATTTGTGTTTTAACTGTTGCATAACCATCGTCGATGAGTTGTGATTGATCAAAAATAACTTTTTGGCCTGTGTATTTCATTAGTGCGCCGGCATAAGTTACTGTTAAGTAATGCTCAACCGCAGCAATAAAATCAACGGCTTGGTCACGGCGTAGGCCTTTAATGTGCTTACCTAAAAGCTTATACGATACAAACTTAATATCCATGTGCGGCAATAAGCGTTTTTCTACAATGTTCGCCATTGCTTCTGAGCTTGCATCGCCTTTTGCATTTACATTTGCGATATCAACAAATAAATCTGCTGTGACTGATTCTAATAGTTGCTTAGGCGAGCGGTCTTCACTGGCAAAAGCAGTTGCAGTAAAAAGCGCAGCTATAAGCAAAAATGAGTTAACTAGTTTGGTCATCGTGTTCACCTCTCAACGAAAATTTTCGCTAATATACCGATATTAAATCCATAAAAAAAGAAACAATCCGACACCGTTTTAATGCCAATTAAGCACCAATCGATTTTTCCCATAGTTTTCAGTTAATTGCTAAAAAATATGAGAATGTGCACAGCTTCTGTGTTTTTACGCACATTGAAAAGTTCTTACCTCCGCCCTTATCTACTTGCTCACAGTCATAATCAGAAGTACCGAGATGAAACTAAAACACCCACTAAAAGCACTTATGTTAAGTGTAGCCGCCCTACTAGCAACACCAACTTATGCTGCTTCAAACCATGGCTATGCCGTTGATTACATTCAAGGTGAAGGGGATGTAAAAGGCTTAAAACTGGCCTACCAGTACCATATACCCAATGAAAAGCTGCCCTTTCAACACGCCCGTTTGTACTTCGAGTCTAGTTTTAATATTTGGCAGTATGGCAAAGACAACAAACATCAAACTAATATCGTGTTAGCTATGTCTCCGGTGATCCAATACCCTGTATTTAATGTGAAAAACATGCCTGTTTATGTGGAGTTTGGGATCGGGGTTTCACTGTTAGATGACACCCATTTTGCAGGTAAAAACGTTAGTACTCACTATCAGTTTGAGGATAGGTTGGGTTTGGTTGCAGACCTAGGTGAAGACTCAACCTTAGCTCTTAGGTATTTACATTACTCAAATGCGGGGTTCAAAAGCCCTAACCCTGGCCTTGATTTTATTTCACTGTCTTATGCAAGACGATTTTAAGTGCTACTATATCGCTGTGTATATCGGCAGGATTTCAAGATGGAAACTTGGCAAATTATAGCCATTGTTGTTGCCGTATTTGGTGTAGTAATTGGTAACCTTATGTTGCTAAAACATGCAGCAAAAATGGACTTCAAAGTGCCTAAAAGCGATGATAATGAAGATAAAAAAAGCCCTGATGAATAATCAGGGCTTTTCTTTTATAGACTTCAGCTTAGTTTACACTAACCAATGTGCCATTAAGACAATCACCGGTAATGTTACTAAGGTTCTTAAAATAAAGATGAAGAACAACTCGATAATATTAACCGGGATTTTGCTACCTAAAAGCAGTGCACCTACTTCCGACATATAAATCAATTGCGTCACACTCATTGCAGCAACGATAAAGCGTGTTACATCACTTTCGATACTACCAGCGGCAAGAATCGACGGAATAAACATATCAGCAAAGCCAACCATAATTGTTTGTGCGGCAGCTTCAGCTTCTGGTACTTGTAATAGCTCTAAGAATGGTACAAACGGCTTGCCCATATACTCAAAAATTGGCGTATATTCAGCAATAATCAAGGCAAATGTGCCAACAGCCATAACCACAGGTAATACTGCAAATACCATATCAAATGCGTTATGTAAGCCTTCTTTTACTGTACCTGCAAAGCCCGGTGCAGTGCGTGCTTTAGCAAGCGCCACATCAAGTGAATGAGAAACTAATGTTTTACCTTCAGGCACTGACTCTGCGTCTTTATCAGGCTCTGTTCCATCTACATAGAGATCTTTTTTAAAGCGTAGCGGTGGTAAACGAGGCACAATTAGCGCTGCGGCTAAACCAGCTAAACACACTGTTAAGTAAAACGGTGCAAAAAGGTGCTCAAGCTTTACTTGACCAATCACAACTAAACAAAAGGTAATTGATACAGCTGAGAAAGTGGTACCAATAATAGCCGCTTCGCGCTGCGTATAATGTTTGTCTTCATACTGACGAGCGGTCATCAAAATACCCACACTGCCGTCACCTAACCAAGATGCTACACAGTTAACCGCACTTCGGCCTGGCACACCAAAAAGTGGGCGCATAACTTTAGTTAATAAGGTACCAACTAGCTCTAACAAGCCGAAGTTTAATAATAATGGTAATAGTAAGCCCGCTAAAACAAACACAGAAAACAATACTGGCAACAAGTCGTTTAACACCAGTGCTCCGGTATTACCGGAAATAATCATTTCTGGCCCTTGCTTTGTGTAGGTCAAAACGATAAAAACCATACCCAGTAATCGAACACTCAGCCAAAGCCAACTAACATCAAATAAATGTTTAATTATAAAGAACTTAAGTAATGGCTGCGGTTTAAACAACTTTATCACTAAAGATAAAATACCGGTGATACAAACAATGCTGGTAATTAAACCCAGTGCAAATGGGCCAATCCACTCTTGCACTGCTTTTGCCATAACAGCAATCGGAATGGTCATTGCTTCACCTATGGGTACCGGCGTCATAAACAAGAAGACACCTATAAGTGAAGGAACGAAAAAGGTAAACAAGGTTCGCAAGTCACTGCGATTTGCTGTGTTTAAGTTAGACATATTTTCAACCTGTAAAAACCACAAAAAGAGCGGCTAAGCTCTTTTTGTGGTGGTTTTGACTTTTTTAATTATTAAATATTGATACCGCGCTGACGCAGTGCATTTTCTAATGCTTGCTGGAGGTCATTCATTGTACCAGGCTCTAATGTCGAACCTTCAGAGTCCATCCAAGTTAAACTTGTGCCGCCATCATTGGTGCGGCTAACAAGAATTTGGTATTGGCCATCTTCAATCGGAAGTTCAGATAATTCTTCACCCCAAATTGAATCCCATACGCTTGACTCAGGCTTTTTGTAATCAGCCGTGATCAAACCACGCTCTTGGTCAATCTCTACGATAGTGAAAGATAAGCGCTCTAAGAAACCTGAGAAACGATCAAACACCATGTTGTAATCTTGCTCTGTAACCAATGCCGCATTACCTTTGTTATCAAAGCCCATTTCTAATGAAATAATGCCTTGTTTTTTACGCATATCAACTTCAAGTTGACGGTAACGATAATCAAACTCAGCAATCACTTGGTTTAATGCACGAACTTCAAGCTGTTGTTGTAGTAATGGTGTTAACGGTACTGAGTCACTTTTATAATCAGCAAGCTTAGAAGTTAACGAAGCTGTACGCTGATGCGACTTTTCTTCAATTGTGAAGATAAAGCGCTGCTGTGATACTTCAGTTTCAGTTTCCCAGAACCAACCTTCTTCAGGTTTAATAATGGCATACCAACCTGTTTCAATTGAATTTGAGGCTTTGTCTTCTTTTAAAGCGGCGGTATTTTTTTCTGCTAGAACAGCTTTAATAGAGTCCCAGATAAATACATCTAAATCTTCGATACCATCGTTTTTATCAAAGTAGACACGTGCTTCTGTGTCACCTTCTTCAACCCAAGTACCTTGAGCAATGGTAATTACTTGCGCTGGCGGACGATAGTTTTTAGCTTCAGGATTGTTGTCGTATTGCGCAACATCCATTTTATAAGTTGGATCTTGAGCTGGTTGCGCTAATCCTGCTGGAGCTTTCACCGCTTCGTTAGCACGATAATTGCGTTTGTGGTGCGCTTCATCGGTAAAAACACCGCACCCTGTTAAACTTACCATTACGCTTACAGCAAGCGCCTTTGAGATCCAATACTGCACAGATATTTCTCCTTAGCAAACCCTTAATTTTTTTAACAAATATATGAGTGGGTAATGCCGATTTGGTTCACTGTAAAATCACTTTTAACTTTACATTTATTGTTTTTATGCAAAAAACCCGAATAGATTGGGCTAGCGTAACGTATTTGATTGCTTATCGCCTTGCAAAATTTTAACTATGGTACTTTCTGATGCCCCTAAAAACAAGAAAGAGCGCACTTTATTCACGGCTTAATTAATCGCCGCTATCGTTAACGGAGCAAATTATGTTAAACTTCGCCGCCGTGCGGTATTAAACTCACGTGAAATCAAAGCTTATTTAAGCTTATATCCATTGGTATTGTTATTTACTAGGTATTTAAAATTCCATGACTGCTTTTACAAATCATCAGATAGTGCTCACTGCGATTGGCGAAGATAGACCCGGTATCGTTAGCGAATTAACTCAGTTAGTGAGTGATTGCCATTGCAATATAATTGACAGTCGCATTGCTATTTTGGGCAACGAATTTACCTTTATCATGCTATTAGCAGGTGATATGTCGGCAATTAGCCGTATTGAACATACATTGCCAACTAAAGGTATGGAGCTTGGCCTTTTAACCATGATGAAACGCACAGCAAGTCATGTTGCATGTGAATTTTGTGCCGGTTACACCCTCGAATACACAGGTATTGATACACCAGGAACATTAAGTAAAGTTACGCGCTTTTTTGCTGATAACAACATCAGCATTTGTTCTCTCAAGTCAGACACTTACGATGAAGATGACGAGCTTAAAATGCGCTGCGAACTCGAGTTTAATATTCCTGTTGAAGTCGATATTGATAACTTTAAAGTGAGCTTTGAAGATCTTTCTCGTAGTTTGAACGTAGATTATATTTTCAGACGCATTCGCTAAGGAGCAAAGCATGAAAACAATTAATCCATTACAAGCAGGTGATACAGCCCCTGCTTTTAGCTTACAAAATCAGAATGATGAAACTATCGTGCTAGCTGATCTTTTAAAAGAGCAGCAAGTACTGGTTTATTTCTACCCTAAAGCGTCAACACCAGGTTGTACTGTACAAGCAGAGAACTTACGTGATGAAAAAGCTGAGCTTGCTAAATTTAACACGCGTGTTGTGGGTATCAGCCCAGATCCAATCAAGCGTTTAAAGAATTTTGAAACCAAAAAAGAGCTTAACTTTGATTTACTAGCCGACGAAGATCACGCGATTGCTGATGCCTTTGGTATTTGGGGTTACAAGAAGTTTATGGGTAAAGAATACGAAGGAATTCATCGTATTAGCTTCCTTGTAGGCCAAGACGGCAAAATCAAACACGTGTTTGATAAGTTCAAAACCAAAGACCATCATCAGGTGGTGTTGGACTATTTAGCGCAGAATTGATAGTTACGAGTTACGAGTTACGAGTTACGAGTTACGAGTTACGAGAACATAGCAAAAAAGCGTTGCCATAGTGCAACGCTTTTTTGTTTTTAACTAGAAAGATTAAACCCCGTATCTACTTTATCGGGGTCAGATCACAGATCTGACGGCTGACGGCTGACGGCTGACGGCTAAACCCTAACTAATTCCTAAATATTTATGTACTTGAACCGATAAACGCCAGTTCTTTGCAATACAGGTTTCAATGGCAAGCTTAGTTGCTGAGGTTTTTTGGCTAATTGGTTGTAGATACACTAAACGCGGATTCACACCTGTTTTTAAGAATAAATCTTCGAGCTCTTCCACATGCTTTTGCATTGCCACTGGGTGTTTAATCTCATCAGCACGCTGCATTGCACTGCGTAATACTTTATAGCCACCACGCATATTAATTTTTGGTGATACAGTCACCCATGTCTGCTCAGGGACTAAAATCTCAAATGTACCGCTGGTTTCAATTTGAGTCGAATAGCCATTTGCGTGTAATAATTCACACACTGGATTTAGGTCGTACATGCAAGGCTCACCACCAGTGATCACCACATGCTTTGCGTTGTAGCCACGTTCTTTAAATAGCGCTAACACTTGCTCAGCTGTTGCTTCAGCCCAATGATCTGAGTCTGCTTTTTTCTCAACGGTGTCATCAAGTGACACTTTATATACGTTATCAACGTCCCATGTTTGTTTTGTATCACACCAAGCACAGCCCACAGGGCAGCCTTGTAAACGTAAAAAGATTGAAGGTGTACCCGTAAAACTCGCTTCACCTTGAATTGTTTCAAACACTTCGTTAATTTTGTACAAAAGACATCTCACTTACGACGCAACGGTATAAAATACATACCATCAAAAAAACCAAAAACACGCGCAAAAATTGTTATTTAGGCCCGAGCCGTGTAGTATATCGCGCCCTGAAGTAAACCTCTATCAAAAGTAAGAGCAAAACAGATATGACGCAAAAAGTAGTTGTGATTTATTCCGGCGGTATGGACTCATTTACCGTATTAAATAAAGCCCTGCAACAAGGCCACGAAGTGTATGCCCTGTCGTTCGACTACGGCCAGCGTCATGTTAAAGAGCTTAAAGTAGCTGCTCAAGTATGTGAAAAGTTAGGTGTTTCTCACAAGATTGTTGATATTTCAGCGATCAACCAGTTGATTGGTGGCTCATCACTAACTGATGATATCGAAGTACCAGAAGGTCACTACGAAGAAGAAAGCATGAAGAGCACAATTGTGCCTAACCGCAACATGATTTTACTATCACTGGCTGTGGGTTATGCAGTGTCTTTAAAAGCTAGTAAAGTTTATTACGGTGCCCATTCAGGCGATCATGCAATTTATCCAGACTGTCGCCCTGAGTTCGTACAAAAAATGGATGATGTTTGCCGTATTGCCAATTACGACGCTGTTGAAATTTTCAGCCCGTACTTAAACAATACCAAAATCGACATTTTGACAGACGGTTTAAAAATGGGTCTTGATTACAGCCAAACATGGACCTGTTACAACGGCCGCGACAAAGCCTGTGGTAAATGTGGTGCTTGCCAAGAGCGCTTAGAAGCCTTTGCTTTAAATAACGTTACTGACCCTATCGAATACGAATAACCTTATTTAAAATGGGGCAGATTAAGTTTACAAGGCGAGTTTAACTCGCCTTTTTTGATTGTGTTTGTTGAATCAGATTTAACAGTTCTGCTGTGGCAGTTGCATCAGCTAACGCTCTATGATGATTCGTTAAATTCAATTCAAAATGTGCCGCTAAGTTACCGAGCGAATATGACTTAAGCTTTGGAAATGCCTTGCGTGATTCAACTACGGTACATAGCTTTGGCATTTTAAAGCCCTGCCCGATTGCACTGTACTCTTTGCGAATAAAGCCGTAATCAAAATTTACATTATGGGCAACAAATACGCTGCCTTTTAATAGTGAGCGCAGTGTATCGGCAACCTCTGCAAAGCATGGCGCATCACGAACCATAGCGGCGTTTATCCCCGTTAACTTGGTGATAAAAGCAGGAATACTGCGCTCAGGATTGATTAAACTCGCCCATTGTTTAATTACTTCGCCCGCTTGTAACTGCACAACGGCTATTTCAGTAATTTTATTATTACCTTGTACGCCACCGGTGGTTTCTATATCCACCACACTATAAATTCGATTCGGATCATTAAACCAATTTACCGCAACGATATTCACTGCAAAGCCATGTTGCTTTAATACCTCAATACTGACAAGTTGGTTGCGTCTTAGTTTGTCGCCAGGGGCTTTCACTTCTTCAAAGGTGAGCTTATCCCCTTTAAGCACCATCAAGTCTGGGTAGCCGTCTTTGAGCTGCTTAAAGGTTTTTGTCATTTGTAGTAAATGCGCTTTTAAATTTTCAAGCGGGCTGTGTTTTATTAATACCTCTAGCGGCTCTAACATATCGCTGTGCCACACAAACACAGCGTTAGGGGCTTCATAAAACTGCCCCACGTTTTTGCAAACATATTTATATAAGGCTTCATTACTAGTGAATTTTGCAAGCTTTTGCTCAATTTGTGTTTGTTGAACTGTGTAAAAACAATCAGCCAGCAACACCTTTGGATAAAGATCAAATTCATTACATGGCGGGTGCGGGGTCTCTATAAAGAGTTCTTGCCAGAACGTTAAGGTAAAAAAACTCAACCAAAGATTATTCTCGGTAAAAAATACTGTATTACCAAGCTGCTGATAATGCTCGCACACTCCTTGCTCTACATCGCCACGGTAAATGTCATCAATCTCTAATTGATGCTCTGTATCGATGAGCATTTGTGTTAGGCGTGAGCGTTGTTGCTTGTTATATTTACGCTGTAAAAAGTCCTCTGCAAAATACAAAATGCCATCATCTAGTGGGTCTAGAATAACTTGTTCAAGCTTTTGTTCTACCCAGCTTTTATCACCTTGTTTGTAACGCTGGCGAATTGCTAGCTCTTGCGCTTCACTGCTACCTTCACAGTGCTCAAGTAATTCAAATGCAAATGCTAAGTCATGATCTTTAAGCTGCTTGTATAAGCGGATCAATAACTTGTTTTTGATACTCTGGGCTAATTCATCTTCAGAGTTAATGGCTAAAAGCGCTTGGGCTAAGTTTTGATACTGTAATTCTGACTCGCTTTCTTTGAACTGCATTCGCAGCTTATTTAATTGGTAATGCGTTTGTGCTTCGGCGAGTGTTTGAAAACGAGAGATGCTTTCACTGACATCACCACGCACTTTTGCAATTCCCAAATCACGCATCACAAAACGATTTTGATGATTGATATCACCGCCACTTAGTCGGCCGCTATGTAAAAATTCAAAGTATTCATAATACTGACTTCGGCTATTGACCACGAACTGACTAAACAACGACTCTAATTCACTGTGGTTGCGGTCAATATGCTCTTTACACAGCTGGGTTAAACTCTGTTTACTGGCTGACTTTTTGTAATCAGGATAAGTCGCCATTAGCTCTTCATTTGCTAATAGGGTTAACAGAGTTGGCTTGGTTAAATGCTCAAGCAATAGATCTAATTCGTCGCTGCTAGGATGTGCCACCAACCCTTGCTGCTTTAGCTTAAAAATAGCACCGTGCAGATTAGGGATCTCTTCATAATTTAATGATGACAACGCAACGACTTTTGGCTTTCGAGAATAAATACGCAGCAAAGTACATAAGCTTTGCTCATCAAGTTGAAGGAGTTTTTCAAGAAATAACTGCTGCTCTTCTAAAAGCAGATGCTTGCACTGAGATTGTATAAATTCAGCAAGCTCAAAGAAGTGACTTAAATAATATTTTGCTGGTAATTGTGTTTTCATAGCCAAACCCGACACTGTATATAAAAACAGTATCAGGTATTAGCTAATTGATTTCAATGTTTGCGGTTATTTAACTTTTAAAATACCCACAATTGCGCAAATTGCACCCCCGACCATACCGAGCCAAGCTTCAATTGGTGTATCACCACTAAACGTGCGGCTAATTTGCGCACTTGCAGAGTCATACACGTTATATCCCCATACGGCTAGCGCCACACCAATAACGATTAAAGCAATACCTATAATTTTTCCCATCGTGTTGTTCCTTATTGTTATTAATTTCTTTTTGATAACCTCAGTGTTGCACACATATTAAACGCCTGCAAAGCCTTAAGAAATAATCAAACTAAAGGTTATGTTTTGCCCACTTAACGACACCTGAAGTTCAGCGTCAATTGCTTTACTTAACGCTTTGGCAATAGATAAGCCTAACCCAAAGTTATCATTAGAGGTTCTGGCACTGTCTTTTTGCCAGAGTGGATCAAATAACTGGCTCAAATCGTCTTCTGTTAAAGGTACTTTTAATTCATTTGTAACAGAGAATTGCAGCTTATCCTCTTTAGTCAGTAGCGTGCTTACAGTCACAACGCTCTTATCAGGGCTATATTGCTTGGCGTTATTTACAAGGTTGGTGATGATTGATTCAAGGGCAAATAAATTACTGACAATGGCAGGAACATCATCTTGAAACTCAAACTTAATTCGCTCTAAATCATGTTTTTCTAAGGTACGTAAAATAACCTGGTTTAAATCACATGCATCTTGCTTTGGGAGTGCTTCATCACTGTATTTATGCAGTAATAATAAGTTTGACACAATGCTCTTTAAACGCTGGCTAATTTTTAGCACTTCGGGTTTAAAGTCTGCCTCAAACTCTTTTTCATTTGGAAAACGAATGGCCACTTCAGCCATATTAATAAGCTCAGCTATAGGCGTTTTTAACTCATGAGCAATATCCGAGGTTAAGCGTCTTTCACGAAAATAAAGCTGGCGGTTTTCCCGTATAAAGGCATTTAAGCTATCAACAATGGGTTGCAGCTCTTTAACAGGCTCTTTTATTGTTATCACTGCACTTTTATCCGCGATACTAAGCCTACTAATATCCCGGTTTAGTTTATTCAGCGGCGCTAAAGAACTGTCGACCGATTTACGCACAAATAGACGAATGAATACAATTACTGACACAGTAGAAACAACAAAAATAACGTCGATGAGCCATAAAACAAAGTCAACTTCTTCTGATGAAGCCGCATAAGCTAAGGTTATGGGTTGTTGCAAAGAGGTGTTAACGCCTTCAATAAAGTCTTCATCATCGTCTAGGTCTAAAGGCGGTATAAAGCGAGTATAAATAACCCGCCCATTGCGACCATCAGGTAACTCGGTATTGATGATTTTTGTCTCGCCAAGCTTTATTTTCTCTAGAGGTAGGTTCTTTTGTGAGAAAAGGTGCAAGCTTTCTGAACGCGCAAACACGCCAGACTGCGACCAAATTTGAAAATACTCAGTTTCTGTACTGCCAGAAAACTCAGGCATGAATTGCCCTGAAAAATCAAAATCAATTTCTTCTTCGTCAATATCAATCAATGACATAAGCATGCCGGCTTTTGATTTCAAACCACGATTAAATTCGTTATCAATCCAACTATCAACGGCGATATCGGTAGCAACTAAAATACTCAGCACTAGCCCAGTTATAGTAATCGATAATGTGGTTACTAACTTACTGCGAATTGATTTCATTATTTTCCTTGAATGATATAACCAAAACCACGCTTAGTTTGAATAGGTAACTCGCTACCTGCTGCCCTCACCTTTTTACGCGCCGATGATAAATGTGCTTCAATGGAGTTTTTTGAAACTAAGTCATATTGCCCAGCAATATAGGTACTTAACTTTTCAGCTGTGATCACTTTGTTTTGATTACTAAACAAGCACTCGACTATTTTATATTCGTTAGGGGTTAAATCGATAACGGTGTCGTTAACTTGCAAAAGTTTTAATTGTAAATTTAAAGCCAAGTTATCAATGCGGATCACATCACTGATTGTTTTCAGGCCGCCGCGACGCATTAAATTTAATAACCGTGCATGCAGCTCATCAAACGAAAATGGTTTGGTCAGGTAATCATCCGCCCCGGTGAGTAGTCCTTTTACTCTATCTTCTGGTTCTTGCTTGGCAGATAAAATAAGCACTCGCACGTCGAGCTGTTTTGCTCTTATGGTTTGTAATAACGTAATGCCATCAATACTGGGTAACATAATGTCGAGTATGATTAATTCGTACTCAGCAGTCATTGCCATACTCAAACCTTCAGCGCCATCGCCGGTTTCATCAATAGTAAAACCTAGGTTCTCAAGACCAATTCGTAGACTACGTCTTAATGACACCGAATCTTCTATAATCAACAATTTCATATGTTACTCATTTAGATAAAAACCGCTTTAGCATCACCAGCTTACGCTTTGAATCTTAAGATCCACTTAAGATTTACTGAAGTTTTTCTAGTTTAGAAAATATTAAGATTACCATAAGGATTTCTTAAGTTTCGATTCCTAGTATTGCCGTAGTTTCGATTAAGTAAGTACGACTATGACAACAAAACTTTCTGTTTTAAAACCTTTGTTCCGTTTTTCATTAATTTTAATGTCAGTTTTTATACTGTCGAGAATAGCCTTGCTAGTATGGCAACATCAAAGGTTAGCTGATGGCGATAGCCTTGCCGTTTTATTAGGCGGCTTAAGAGTCGACTTAAGCAGCTTAGGCTACTTGTCAGCCTTGGCTGTTTTAATGTTAGTAGCTGATGTGCTTTTGCGCAGCAAAACCGCTTTTTTTCAACAAGTTTTTACTCTTTATAGCAGCATAGTTGTGACTTTAATCGTGGTTGTTGAGGCTTCGACTCCCGCGTTCATTACTCAATACGATGTGAGACCAAATCGTTTATTTGTCGAATACCTAGACTACCCTCAAGAAGTCTTTTCTATGCTATTACATGGCCACCTATTTGCCATGATAAGCACCTTAATTATTGCAACGCTTAGTTGTGTATTTACGTATCGTTATATAAATGCAGCATTTAGCAAACAGCAAGATGCTAAAACGGTAAGCCAAGTGGTGATACTCGTTACTACTTTATTAGTTTGCTTAATTAGCGCAAGAGGCACTGTAAGCCATCGCCCGTTAAACCCTGCATTAGTGTACTTTTCAAGTGACTCACTAGTTAACTCCTTGGCACTTAATTCAACTTACAGTGTTGCATTTGCTATTAAGAATATGGGCAATGAAAAAAATGCCAGTAGTTTATACGGTACCATGCCACGTGATGAGATTTTACAAACAGTAAAGCAAGCAGCCTATAAACAGCAGTTTATCACTGAGAAAATCCCTACCCTTGCCAACAACACACCTTTTAACACAGGCAAACAAAAGAATTTAGTGATCATTTTAGAAGAAAGCTTAGGCGCACGCTTTGTTGGCGAACTAGGTGGCATAGGTGTGACTCCTGAGCTCGATAAGCTTTATCAACAAGGCTGGGGGTTTGATAACTTATACGCCACTGGCACACGCTCTGTTCGAGGGATTGAAGCGGTAACAACCGGGTTTACCCCATCACCTTCGCGCTCGGTGGTCAAACTTTCTAAATCTCAGCGTAACTTTTTCTCACTTGCTGACGTATTAACCCGCACCGGTTATTCCACCCAGTTTATTTATGGCGGTGAAAGTCATTTCGATAATATGAAAAGCTTTTTCTTAGGCAATGGCTTTAGCGATATTGTCGATATTAATGACATGCAAAACCCTGAGTTTATTTCGTCATGGGGAGCAAGCGACGAAGACTTGTTCAATCAAGCTGATATCGAGCTAAGTGAGCTAAATAAATCGGGCAAACCATTTTTCAGTCTTGTGTTTACCTCAAGTAACCACGACCCATTCGATATTCCAGAAGGTAAAGTAACACTGCCTGAAGGCCACGATCCAGAAAACTACAAACGCGATCTAGCAATCAAATATGCTGATTATGCTCTTGGTAAATTCATCGCGAAGGCAAAAGCGCAAGATTACTGGCAAGACACCGTCTTTTTGGTGGTTGCAGATCATGATGTGCGCGTGTTTGGTTCAGAGCCTGTACCGCTAAAATCTTTCCACATCCCTGCTGTGATCCTAAATAGTGATATGGATGCAAAGCGCGATACTCGCTTAGTCAGCCAAATTGATTTACCTGTTACTTTGTTGTCGTTATTAGGTGTTGAGCAAGCAACCCCCATGCTTGGTTATGATTTAACTCAACAATACCCTGTTGAGCGCGCCATGATGCAGTACTACGACAACTTTGCTTACGTAGAAAATGGTGAAGCCGTGATCCTGATGCCAAACCAAAAAGTGAGCTATTGGCACTACGACCCTAAAAGTAAATCCCAAGTAGCCATCGATAACACAGATAGCAGCGTTGAGCTTGCCAAAAAAGCCCTGGCTCACGTCTTATTTAGCAATTTAGCTTATACCGAACAGCTGTATCGCTTACCAAATAAATCGTAGCGATGAGGAATCATTATGAGCAAGCAATTTAAACAACTTCTTACTAATAAATGGCACCTTAGCTACAGCCAATTTGTCTGGCTGGTGTCGCTGTACTTGGTTATTGTATTTAATGGCCTGTTTTTATTTAACACGCTTGAAGCAGCCAGCAAACCTGAACATATCAATTGGTTATTTATAGCAAGCGTACCGTTTTTCTTATTAGCACTAACGGCAATGGTGTTAAGTTGGTTATCGCTAATCACCTTCGTTAAACCCGTGCTTTTAACAAGCATCGTGGTTTCATCATTGTTGTTTTATGCAACCTTAAATTACGGTGTTATCTTTGATAAAAGCATGCTGCAAAATATCTTAGAGACAAATTCAGGTGAGGCATTTTCATACCTCAATGTACAAGTTATCGCTTTTATTACTGTGCTAGGCGTACTCCCTGCTTACTTGTTTTCTCGCTTTGAAATTGTCGGAAACTTTCGTGTTCGTCTTAAAAGCTTTGCGCTTCTTAACGTTACAGCGTTTTTTGCTGTAGCTGTTATTGCCGTTCCTTTTTATAAAGATTACGCCTCTGTAGGTCGTAATAATCGTCAATTAACCAGCTACATTACCCCCTTTGCATTTTACACTGCGGGCTATAAGTACCTGCGCGATAATTATTTTTATCCACCTTTACCTTTTAAAGTCTTAGATAAAACACCGCACCTATTAGCTAAGCAACAAAGTTCACTGACGATTATGGTGGTAGGTGAAACAGCGCGTGCAGCAAACTTCTCACTGCAAGGTTACGACAAGCCAACTAATCAATATACCCCTAAACTTGGCGTTAAATATTTCAGTGATGTTAGTTCATGTGGCACCGCAACGGCCATTTCTGTACCTTGCATGTTCTCGCGCTTAGACCGCAATCACTATGATTCGCGCATCGCGCAAAGCCAAGAAAATGCCCTAGATATCATTCAACGAAGTGGTGTCGAAGTAACGTGGATTGATAACAATAGCAGCTGTAAAGGGGTTTGCGTACGGGTAAACTCAGAAACGGTAGAACCAACAAAGAGCAACCCACTTTGTGACGGACGCTATTGTTTTGATGAAGTACTGGTTGAAGAGTTAGCTGCAAAGCTTGCCAAAAGTCATGCGAAGCACCAATTAGTTGTACTACATATGATTGGTTCACATGGACCAACCTACTATCGACGCTATCCAGAAAAAGACAGCAAATTCTTGCCTGATTGCCCACGTAGCGATATCCAAAACTGTAGCAGTGAACAACTTACCAATACATATGATAATACCATTGCTTATACCGACCTAGTGCTGAGTAAACTTATTAATTTACTGCAAAGCAGTCAGGCGAATGACAAAGCCCTACTGTATGTTTCAGATCACGGTGAATCACTGGGTGAAAAAGGCTTGTACTTACATGGCTTCCCGTATGCATTAGCACCTAAAGAGCAAACTCAAGTGCCTATGCTGTTTTGGAGTAATAAACTAGCCGATACCCGCTTTAATCAATGTATCGAACAGCAGCGTAACCATGCTTTTTCACACGATAACATTTTTGACACCCTGCTTGGCTTAACCCATGTACAAAGCACTGAATATAGCCCAGAGCAAGATATCTTTAATGCTTGCTCAACTCAAAGCTAACGAAATAGAGACTTCATACTATGCAATTTGATAGCACTAACAAACCCATTGGCATTAAACGTATTCGCCTCGCATTCAAAAACTCCCAACGAGCATTCACCTGGTTAGCAAAGCATGAGTCTGCTTTTAAACAAGAGCTGATACTGTTAATCCTTGCAATAGCAGTGGTTTTTGTCTGGCAGATTAGCCTGTATGAAAAAATCATGCTGCTTGTATCTGTGCTATTTGTGATGTTTGCTGAAGTCGTCAATACGGCAATTGAAGCCGCCATAGACCGAATAGGCCTTGAAATTCATCCATTATCAGGCCTAGCTAAAGACTTAGGATCCGCAGCCGTAATGATTGCTCTAACAATTTGTGCGTTGGTATGGGGCGGCGTGCTTGTTAATAACCTATGCTAACTCGCTTTTTTATCATCAGGGGTGTCATTACAAAGTGCACAGTGGCGCCCTTTAGATGAATGATATAAACGGGTTGCGATAAAAATGGCCGTTGCAATAAATGACCAAAGTAGCGCAAAGCCTAATGCGCTCATTGTCTCGTGACCTTTTAGAATTTCCACCATAAATAACAAAATTGCCACCAGCGTAAAAACTTTAGTGGTTCTTAGTATCCAAAATTTTGTACCCACAACTTACTCCTTTATAAGAGGCTCCTTAGAAAGGATAAGTGTAGTTCAAAACAAGAAAAACAACCTAAAAACTTGAAGCAGGCTCAGACAATATCTGTACATTATTTTTAAATACCTCTAAAAGCCCCGGCGGTGAGTGCTCAGTACCAAGCACGGTAACATGACAGACATAACGATAACCGTTGTTAGTAAAGGTGTAAAAATGATTGCCCCCACTGCCATCAAAACTTAACGTACCGCCGGTGATCACAAGGCTTGGCTCATCTTGCATAGATTGATCTGTTTCCCATGCTGCATAGCGGTAATGATTACCTGCCAGTTCATCGATACGAATTAAATGCTGTTTTGTTTGCCACGTTAGTATCGGCTTTGTAAATTCACGAAGGCTTTTGTGTAATACTTGTTTTTGCTCGTCAATCAGCACTTCGCGTTGTGCTTTTTCTGACTCTGATTCATAAGGCACAGCCCAAATAGAGCCATCAAAGTCTAACCACAATTTGCCTGAATCAAACATAATGCCGCTCCAACCCATCATTTCCCAATCATGGCGAATATTTGAGTTCACGATTTTTTCAACAAACTCTTTATCAAAAATTTGCTCAAAGTTTTCTATAAGCATTTGTTCATTTTCAATTGCTGGTAGCGGCTCTTTACGCTGCAGTGGATAATGCACTCGCTTGGCAATGGCAGCTTTATCACCCTTCTTAAACGCCGCAACCACAGGTTTGACAATTTTTATGTGTTTTGTTGCGGCAAAACTACTGAATGCCATCAACAAAATGAATAGATAAACGCTGTGCTTTAAAAACTTCATCAATTACTCTACTACCAAATCAAACACAACATTGACACTTGCTCTGAAGGTAATCGATTCTTGTAAATACTTACCTTCTGGTACGGTATTAATACGTGAGCCCGTTACCATAATTCGTTCTATATTTGTGTTGCTACCATAGCCAAAGTGACTACCTACCTCTTGCGATTGAATACTATACACCCGACCAAGTTTCGCTTCGAATGAGCTAGCAAGGCTACTTCCTTGCTGTTTGGCATTCGCTACTGCTTTATCAAGAGCGGCTTGCTGGTAATCTGAAGCTTTGGTTGATAAAAGTTGAATTTGCTCGATTTGATTGACACCCACTTTAAGCACAAAATTTAAAAATCGGTCCAAAAGAGAGAGTTGTTTAAGGCTGACTTTGACCTTACGCGTGGCTCGAAAACCATCTTTAACATGGTTATCGTTTTCGTCATAGCGCATATTGGGCTCTACAAATATCCGCCCCGCAGAGATACTTTTTTCGTCTATTGAGAAATTATTTAAGCCCGCCAGGAGTTCATTAACTTGCGCATCGACTTGCTGCTTAGCCTGCATGCTTTCGGCTTTAACAGTTTCAAATTCTAACGTGATATCAGCCCTGTCGGGGGCGGTACGCACAACAGCCTCACCTTTAACAACAATATGGCGATTATCTGGCAGACTTGTTGCAGCTATTGCAGAACTGGTACATAAAACCAGTGGTAACAAATATTTAAGCATCATAACCTCTCCCTAGAAAAAGCTATGATGCCTTGCCTAAGCAAAAATGTACACTCAGTTCAGCCGTTACCGCGGATAAACTTTAGGTACCTCTTTACTCTTAATACATCATTAATTTGCTGTTTAATGAACGCCAAGATTGGCCAAACATTTGGATTTGCCTGTTTGTTCTTACTCAAACGCGTTAATTGATACTTTACCATTGCCATATTCGCAACCGAGGCAAGTGGTTTATTCTTCCAGGTAATTGCTGCAAGTTCTGGTGTAACGTGTGAGCCATTTCGCCACTTATCAACTAATGCTGGCTCAATTGCAAGTGCTGTCGCAATACCGACCATATCGACGCCTTCTGCAATAACCTGATCTGCTACTGATTTACGTTTAATGCCACCTGTGATCATAATTGGCATCGTCGCAATTTCACGAATTTCTTTAGCAAACTCTAAAAAGTACGCTTCACGAGCCAACGTTCTGCCATCCCGTGCACTGCCTTGCATTGCTGGCGCTTCATAACTACCACCTGAAAGCTCAACTAAATCAACATTTAACTCACCTAGCATAACAACCACTTGCTTGGCCTCGTCAAGAGTAAAACCACCGCGTTGAAAATCAGCTGAGTTTAGTTTTACCGCAACCGCAAAATGCTCACTCGTTGCGGCTTTAATTTGCTTAACAATTTCAATTAACAATCGAGCGCGATTAGCAAGGCTTCCACCCCATTGATCACTTCGCTTGTTAGTTAAAGGAGATAAAAACTGGCTCAATAAATAGCCATGCGCCGCATGCACTTCAACACCCGAAAAACCAGCCTTTTCGGCTAATGTCGCTGTTTTTACAAACCGTGTGATGATGTCTTGAATTTTGGCTTCATCCATCGCTTTAGGTGCCGAGAAGTAACTCGACATTTTACCCATGTCCATTTCCACTGCTGAAGGCGCCCATGTTTGCTGCTGCAAACTTGCTGGCATTTGTCGGCCAGGATGATTAATTTGCAGCCAGAACTGTCCACCATTTGCCTGCCCTATTTTTGCCCACTGCTGAAATACAGCTAGGTGTTTATCATTTTCTAATACCACTCCACCTGGGCCTGTCATCGCTTTACTATCAACCATAACATTGCCCGAAATAATAAGCCCTACACCACCGTCAGCCCATGCTTTATACAAGTTAAAAAGCTGAGTTGATGGAAGTAAATTTGCATCAGCTAGGTTTTCTTCCATCGCTGCTTTTGCAACACGATTTGGAATAACAGAACCATTCGGTAATTTAAGTTCAGAAAATAAGGTCATAACAGTCTCCATAGTTGGGAATGTCAAAACTATAAGCTTAAAGTAAACTTTAAGGTCAATAGCTATTTGTCATTTTTTAACCCCATTTGTGTCAGAACACGTTTAGCATTATCTGCACAATCCATATCATCTGGCTTTGCATCAATTTCTGCGAGGATCGCTGTTAAGCGCTGTTTATTTTCGTCTAACTTTGCTTGTAATTGCTCGATATCCATCACTTTTTGTTTTAATGCATCAATAAGGTGAGCATGTTGCCAACCAGATAAATCCGCCGGTAACAGTGCTTTTAATTCATCTAGGCTAAAACCGGCTTGTTGCCCACTGACTATTAAGTTTAAAACGACTTCAGCTTCTTCAGGATACGAGCGATAGCCATTTGCTTTACGCTCAACCATTTTTAGTAAACCAATATCCTCATAAAAACGAATTTTAGACGCGCTAAGACCCGTTCGTTTTGCAAGCTCACCTATTTTCATTGTGTAACTCCTGTCTAGGGTTTAGCTTTAAAGTATGTTGGTGCATATAACGCACTTTGAAAATCAGGTACGTACTCATATTTGATCATACTGCCTAAATCAAGTGAGCGAATAAACTGTGATAATTCTCCCTGACGCAGCTCAAGGCTTACATCTTCATCAGATGTGCTTGATGCATAGCGTAAATATCGATTATCCGCATAGCCCGTTGTTAACTGCCCTTGTTGATTGTGATTCATAAAACTATTTCGAACAAATTTCTCATCGGTTGATTCATCGCTTAGCTTTTTACCTGTGATGATCACATCAGGCTGATTGGTGGCATTATCAAATAATGAAAACGTAAGTGTCTTAGGAGTATTTTTATAGCTAATTTTAGTGGTCCATTTAGGTAGATTATAGCCCACTACACCACGCACTCTCGCGAGCTCTGTATCAACGGGTAGCTTTAAAACAACACCCCAAAAGTCATCATTCCATTGGTTATTAAGTAACGAAATAACGCCTAAATTCCACGAATCTGGCTTGGTGGTGATCACTGAAATGGCTAGCTCATTGTATGTATCATTATCGCAGTAATGATAAGCATAAGCCGTTATTGCAACTAACCCTCGCCCTGGCCATAAACTTATTGGCTCAACATGCTCTAAAACACTGGCTGGGATCAATGAGGTTAATACATCAAGATCCGCGCTGAATACTGCAGTAATTTTACTGTTCTTATAGTAAAAATTTGGTGAGTAAGACTCAAAGCCCATGTCTACTTTTTGCTTTTTTATGGTTTTAAACCATGACAAATCAACACTGGGAGCCTGCTCAGCTATCACTGATAATGGGGGGTTAGAGCGATATTGGTCATACAAACCACCTTCAACAACAGGCACTTTTTCACCTGCCAGCTCAATTGTTTTAGTAGCGCTTTCTACGTAACTTGTTGTTAGTAATGCAAGCAATAAGATTAGGTTTTTGATAGTTGTCATTTTGCACCTCGTTATTCATTAAGATACAAAAACTCTAACTTTAAAGCTCACTTTAAGGTCAAGATAAAAAAAGCGAGTGATGATAACTCACCACTCGCAAACTCATCGAAGTTAAGATGATAGGAAATAAACGCTAATTGGCTTTAACTTGCCATCGCATTGTCGACGTAATCTTCGACCATATCGGCAAAATCTTGATCAACAATACCCAGCTCTGCAAAGCACTGCTCTTTAATTTTGAACCACTCGCTCGAATACTGTTGGTGGCGGGCATAGTCCACAGCACTCTCTGCACATTTTAAGATGGCGTACGCCATACGTTGTCGTTCATCATTGTTTTGCTCTAAAAAGTGCGTGTTATGATGATTTAAAATAACGTGACAAAGTGGCTTAGGTAGGTGCCAAGATACCGAGATAAAATAGCCAATCACCGCGTGGTCGCACTGATAACGTGCTTGTTCTAGGTCGGTAATCGCATACTCTTTAGCTAAATTTGCTTGCTTAAGAACCTCAACATAATCTTTAAATTTTAATGCCATAGCCGCAATACCGACATTATGAAAAAGCCCTAATGAATAAAGTTCGTCCACTGGCATTAATGACTTATAACTGTTACCAAGCTGCACACAGGCATTCGCAACTTCAACTGACTCATCCCAAAAGCGCTCTAAGCTAATACAGGCATTGCCTTTAAAATTTTGCTTAAGCAAGGCCAAGGTTACTAGCCGATTAAGCTGATCTAAGCCTAAAAACATCGCCGCTTGGCGTATATCACTAATGGTGCGTTGTAAACCAAACACCGGGCTATTTATTGTTTTTAATAATAAAGCTGAAAGACTGATGTCTCTTGATATTAGCTGAGCTATTTTATCTAAGCTTGCATCCGACTTTTGCATTTCATCAGCAATTTGGCTCAATAGTTCAGGTTTTGGTGGAATATGAAAACCGCGTTCAAGCGAAACTAGGCGTTGTTCATCTAAGTTGATCATTTGCCCAAGAGCCTCCGTTAATAAGCAACGAGCAATTTAATAGTTTAGATGGGTAAAATACCCTAAGAACTTTGCCTTAGTATTGTTTGAGATCAATGTGTTGCGAAGAAAGGAAATTAATTAATGAAAAGCTAACACGGCATATTATAGCAAGTTGCCATTATATGCCGTCTTTTTGAAGATTTGCTTAGTGAGCAAGTACGCTAAGCCACTCATCTGGGTTTACTAAAATAAACTCAAATACATCGTTGTTATTTAAAGTAATGCGAATTCCATCTGCTGTAATTGGTAGAATCCCCGCGCCTTTACCTGAACACTTATCAACGTTATTGATGTGCGCTCGTGAAAGTGTGTATGGACCTAAGCCTAACTCTTTATTAAACGGTTCAAAAACAATTTCTTGTTCTGTAACTAAAAGCTTACCATCCGCTTTTGCGACACCTGATTGAATAGTTGCTATTGATTCTTTGACTGTTTGCGCGTGCATATCCTTTACTCCACCTAACAATGAGTGTGACTTACACTCAATTAAATCATAAAAATTGCGTACCAACTTAAGATACAGCAAGTACAAAAAAAGTACAGTGTAATTGATTGCAAAGTTTTTTATGAAGAGCTAATTATTCGCTTTAAATTAATTTTACCTTAGTTGTTAAGGTTTTTTTGTTCTCATAAAAAGTCGTTCTGACTTTAGGCCCTTCTTATGTGAACAAAAAAAATACTGCTATGCTTAAATTAACAACAGATAGGTGCGGTAAACTGATGACAAAAGCGTTGCAGCAAACTAAAAACAAGTTAAAAATGAATGCAATTATAGTGATTGCATTATTAACGTCGCTCACTGTTACCTCATTATTCTTTTACAAAAATGTCGACTCACAATGGCATGACTATTCAAAAACCGCCGCTAACGTTTATGTACTTCACGACAAGCTAATACAAAGACTCGGTTATGGTGGCTTTATTCACCATTTTAAAAACCTAGTGCTCAGAAAAAATACAGAACTGTATCTTCCCCCCATTGAAAAGGAACTCATCGAAATAAAAGAGATCCTTGCCAAGCTTAGCGCAATAAAAGAATACGATCAGACTGCGCTTACTGACGTTAAAAAAACGGTCAGTGAGTATGAAAGTAAAGTCGATATTGTTTTAACGATGATTGCTAACAGCGCGACAAGCGAGCAAATAGACTCTATAGTAAAAGTAGATGACACAGCTGCTTTCAAGGCACTTGCCGCGTTCGAGCAACATGTAAACTTAATGCTTAAAGATAAAAGCATCGCCATTGATGAAAACTTCCAAATTGCTTACATCGTGCATGTGTTAACGATCATATTGCTCACCAGCATATTGCTTATTTACTTTAGAAAACTCTCAAACTCTTATAAACAACAAATTGAGCTTACTGAGCGAGCTTTAGAAGGCGCGAGAATAAAATCAGAATTTTTAGCCAACATGAGTCATGAAATACGCACCCCACTTAATGGCATTATGGGGCTTTTACAAATTTTGCAGCCGAACATTCAAAAACCGAAAAATATAGAAGTTGTTTCTAAGGCGTTGTTTTCTTGTCGCTCACTCCTTACCATCATCAACGATATTTTAGACTTTTCGAAAATGGAGGCGAACGAGCTTTATATTGAACAGGTAGATTTTTCGATGTCGAAGGTCGTTGAGTCAATCAATTCTGATTTTCTGCCGCTTTGTAACGAAAAAGCAATTGAATTAAATATAGATATAGACGATGACGTTGAAGATTTATGGGTAGGAGACCCAGTTAGGGTTCGGCAAATTATTTTAAACCTGGTTTCTAACGCCGTTAAATTTACCGAGCAAGGTGGCGTGCAAGTAAAGATTAATAAATCTTCGCAAAGCCAAAAACAAGGTGTTGAGATAGAAGTGATTGATACCGGCATTGGTATGAATAAAGAGGGTTTAATGCACCTGTTTAACCGTTTTCAACAAGCCGATAACAGCATAACGCGGCGTTTTGGCGGGACAGGATTAGGCATGTCGATCACCGCTAATCTCATTAACCGTATGAACGGTCGTATTGATGTAGACAGCGCACTCGGTAAAGGCACCCATTTCACGGTTTATTTACCGCTCAAAGTATCTGAAAAGCAGCACTTACATGATAGCTTTACCGATGTAACCGCACCTGTCTTATCGGCTAAAACCTTATTAATAGCTGAAGATAACCCGCTCAATACCATGATCATCAAGTCGATGCTTGCAGAAACCAACGCTGATCTTCACTTTGCAAAAGATGGCGCTGAAGCAGTCGAGCTATTTAAACAACTCAATCCCATTTTAGTTTTAATGGATATACAAATGCCTACTATGGGGGGTATAGAAGCCTGCTCACATATTCGCAGCATTGATAAAGAGGTGCCAGTTATTGCCTTGACTGCCAACGTGATGAAAGAAAATATCATCGAATACATGAATTGTGGTTTTAATGGCCACGTAGGCAAACCTATTGAAAAGCATTTACTATTTAAAGCACTGCATGACGTGATTGCGGATAGCCGTGACGAACTGGTGGATTAAGTTATTGTAAAAAGTAATAACCCACTGATTTTTAATTATTTTAAAACACACCAAACTTTAAAATTATTCAATATTTTCAATCAGTTGAGGTTGTACTTTACTGCTAACACCCTCACCCATAGCGCTGTACAAATCTTGTTCTATTTTGATTGACTTAACTAAAAAGATCCCTCATAGTCGAAAAAATCATCAGTACACATTACACCAAATTATAAAACCAAGTAGCAACCTAAAATGCTATCAACAAAAATGTGGAGGAGATGCGTTATGAACCGTAAGTCAAAATTAATCTACCGTATTATGCTGGCCTCTAAGCTTCATAGCCGTAATAAAGAGATATCACTCGATAAACTAAAACAAGGCTGCTGCCTAAGTGACTCTGAATTACTAACCATTATAAAAGAGCTGGAAATTAAAAAACTGATCAGTTGGGATGCCAGTAAATCTACTTTTATGATTTCAGCCTAGCTCGGCATATTTAAACGACAGCTTAGCTTTTTCTTGCTGTCGTTTTTAGATATTTCCCCACCCTATTTAATCATTTAAGTATTTAGCTACCACCTACCTCTAATTAAGCTTTTAAATAAGACCTTAATCGATTATGTAACCACATTGTGAATACGTATGCATTTAATTGTAAATATTAGCTCAGGGTATATATTTAGTCGAAGTGTTGTTTTTTCATGCAACACCTTTATTCGACAACAAGGCCTGATATGAATTCATTGCTAACCAAAAGTTTGCTTATATTATTACTAAGCCTACCTACTGCATGTACACACACTAAAACTTCAAACAGTGCCTATGAGCCCAAGCCTTACGTAAAGCTTACTCATCCTGAGTGGTCAAAAAATGCGGTGCTTTATCAATTAAATACGCGCCAATTCACTAAAGAAGGCACCTTTAATGCTGCACAGCAGCAATTGCCACGCTTGAAAGAGTTAGGCGTTGATATTATTTGGTTTATGCCCATAAACCCGATTGGTGAAGAAAACCGAAAAGGCAGTTTAGGTAGCCCTTATTCTGTAAAAGATTACCGTAAAGTAAACCCAGAGTTTGGCACATTAGAAGACCTTAAAGCATTTGTGAACAAAGCCCATGAAATGGGGATGTATATCATTTTAGATTGGGTAGCAAATCACAGTGCTTGGGATAATTGGCTTCGATATGAGCACCCCGATTGGTACGACCGAGACTACAAAGGCCAATTTAGACCGACACCGTGGTGGGATTGGTCTGACATTATCGATTTTAATTATTCAAAACCTGCAGTACGTGAGTACATGACAGAGTCGATGAAATATTGGGTAAAAGAAGTCGGTATTGATGGCTATCGCTGTGATGTGGCAGGCTTTGTGCCCGTAGACTTTTGGAATAACGTCCGTCGTGAACTCGATGAAATAAAACCAGTATTAATGCTGGCAGAATGGGAGTCTCGTGATTTACATGCTGAAGCCTTTGATATGACTTACGCGTGGTCATGGTCTGAACACATGCACAAAATAGTCAACGGCCATGCAGATGTCAGCGCCCTCTTCGTTTATTACTCATGGAACGAAAGTGCATTCCCAGCCGAGGCTTACCGCCTTGTGGGTGTTGCCAACCATGACACAAATGCATGGGAAGGCACCATGTTCGAAAACTATGGCGCTGCACTTGAAGCCGTCATTACATTATCTGTCGTTGGCGAAGGCTTCCCTATGATTTACAACGGCCAAGAAGCAGGTAACGATAAACGCCTCGCTTTTTTCGAACGTGACCCAATCAAATGGAAAAAGCACCCTATTGGTGATTTATACCAATCACTATTTGCACTCAAACATAGTAATGAAGCACTGTGGAATGGCCAATTTGGCGGCCGCATGGTGCATGTACCAAACACCGCACCAAAACAGGTACTTAGCTTTGTTCGTGCAAAAGGCAACGATAAAGTATTTGCAGTATTCAACTTATCGAAAGAGCCACAAACAGTTAACTTTAAAGAGCCATTGTTTTTAGGTAAATACACAGATGCTTTTTCAAAACAGGCAATAGAATTTACTCACACAACAGAACTAACAATTCCAGCATGGGGGTTTAGAGTATTTGTAGAATAACTCGTCCTCTTTAGCTTACTCCCCCCAATAACCAAATTTGATCCCATAACTAAAGCTATGGGATCAAATAATAAATTAATTTACTAACAAGACACCCATATTAATTTCTATTACTTCACAGAGTTAAACCTATGAAAAAATAACCTCTAACTAGACACCCAATTTAATATTTCTCACTTCTCATAATTATGACTAAACTTAAATTGTTCAACTCATGGAGGAGAAGAGCATGGCAACCCCACGTAGAAACTTGATTAGCGTTTCAAACACGCCTTATTACCATTGTATTTCACGCTGCGTTCGTCGCGCTTATTTGTGCGGAAAAGATCCACTAACGGGTCGTTCATATGAACATAGGCGCGATTGGGTTGAAAAGAAACTACTTCAACTTGGGCGAATATTTTGTATTGATATTTGCGCCTACGCTGTAATGAGTAATCACACTCATCTGGTTCTTCACATTGATATAGCAAAAGCTAAGCGTCTAAATAATAAAGCGATTCTTATTAGATGGCACAAATTATTCAAAAGTACATTCCTTTGCCAACGATTCTTAAATGGCGAATTGCTAACACAAACCGAGCTCGCTGCGGTTAATACCAGAATAAATATATATCGTGAGAGGCTCAGCAGCATTAGTTGGTTTATGCGCGTGCTTAATGAAAGTATTGCACGAAAAGCGAATCAAGAAGATGAATGCAAAGGACGGTTTTGGGAAGGTCGCTTTAAATCACAAGCTTTACTTGATGAAGCAGCACTTGCCGCTTGCCTCGCTTATGTAGATTTAAATCCTGTTAGAGCAAAAGCGGCTGATTTACCCGAGCAATCTGACTACACCAGTATTAAATCTAGAATTAATGCAGCTCAAAAGAATAAGCAACCGAAATCACTTATGCGCTTTGCAGGTAAACCACGAAAACATATGCCTAAGGGACTACCATTTGAGCTCAAGACATATCTGCAACTTGTAGATTGGACAGGCCGTTCAATACGAGAAAATAAGCCTGGGAAAATCACAGAAAATGCGTTACCAATACTTGAAAGACTAAATATTTGTACTGACAACTGGCTCACACTCACCACTTCCTTTACCCGCTCATTTAAAAATACTGCAGGTAAAGAACAAGCAATCACAGCTTATACAAATCATATGAAACGAAAACGAAGAAGCTCTATTAGCACTAGTCGCGCACTATTTTCCTAAGCCGAAGCTCGAAAATGTTTAAAGTAGCCTTACCCTTGGGCTAAGCTTGCCCAAAGTCAGGTACTGTTCAGGCAATGCCCTACAAAATCTTGTAAACATAACATTTTGATGTATAGATTAATTTAGTTAATTAATTTTGAGCGACTAAACTAGTTGCTCTTAGAGTTAGCTATTAAAAACTCCTACTATAGTGGGTGTCTTAATAGTTTTTATAACCTGTACCTGACTAACAGTGTCTCCTTCAAATCAATCATGTACATAAAAACGAAGTTCACATTTTTAATGTGTGTGTCTAATTAACTCTAAAGTGGATGTCTCGATAACTTAAAAAAACATACTTAAAGTTAAGTTTAATTAATACAGAATAAAAAAGAGTTCTAAAGAAAGGTTTAAAATGGAATTTAAATGAAGAAAGTCACCCAAAGGAGATTTTGGGTGGCAGTCTTACCAGCCGCATCTCGGCACACACGTCACACGCTGTGGCTGCTCCCTTCCGGGCCTGACCAGGTTCACCTGCTAGTGTTGCGAGAGGACCAATAAGACTACCATTGAGGGCCTTGTTTGGCGCGGGAGGGATTATCTCTACTTTTAGCCTGTTATTCAAGGGATATTCGAAAAAGAAAGTGCGATTGCATACTTGGTATACAATCGCACTGTCATTAAGGGGGTTATCGCTTACTTTTCAAGTTCAGCTTTGATGTTGCGCAGTGCTGCTTTCACTTTTTTCATATTTTCTGGGCCCATACGCAGTAATTGTTTTTGCGCATCAGGTAGGTTTTCCCACTCAGAGTAAGCATATTGATACGTAACTGAGTTGCGAACAAGTGGCATATCACCTTTTGGCTCTGGCGTATCAAGTAGTACGTCAATAGCCTCTTCTAGCGTGCCTGTGAATGCATCACCTTCGTAGCCAATTTCTGCATAAGCTTCGTTGATAAGTGGTTTGTATTCATCATACATACGAATTACTTGGGCCGCGCTCAGGCTGGTAAATAGTTTTACGTATGGCGTGTAGCGCTCATAACTATTTGGGTCGATTGTTAAAATGTCGCCCTCAATAACTTTAAATGACTCTTTAGGGCGCTCTACAGGTGCATGGCTTAATGCCACTTTACCTTTGGCGATGTTATCAACATACACAACACCACGGCGAATAAGATCGTCGGTCACCATTAAGCTCATCACTTGGTCAGTTAGTAACTCATCCATACGGGCAACAACCACTTCATCGCTTTCATTTAACGTTGGTAATGGTTCAACTTCTGGAACTGGCTCTGGAGTGCGCTCTGGAGCAGTGTCCACTACAACTGGTTCTGGCTCAGGCTCTGTCACTTCAGGCTCTGGTTCAGGCTCTTGGTACTCAACAACTGGCGCTTCTTCTGCAACAATATCTTCAACAACTTGCACTGGTTTATCTTCAGGCTTCAATAAAATAAACGCTGCCACACCAGCAACAAGAATAAGCACAACCACCGCGAAAATCAGGTTGTTATTTGATGAACCCTTTTGTACTTCAGGCTCTGACGAATGCTCTGACATAGACACTCCCTTAAAAATAAAACAGATAAAAATACGAAAAAACCATTTAGCCTTGAGCTAATCTTTGCTTCTTCTAGCTTAAAGACTTACAGTTGATAAATAAAGTAAAGACGCACAACTATTTAAATGCAACCATGAGCAGTAAGTTAAAAAAAACACAGCACTCTAAAATCGCTTTATTACTAACAGGTGGTGGCGCGCGAGCGGCTTATCAAGTTGGTGTGCTTAAAGCGATTACGCAAAGCATGCCTCGCACAGCACCGCTGCCCTTTACTATTATTAATGGGACATCAGCTGGCGCAATTAATTCCGCTGCATTAGCATGTTATGCATCGTGTGCGCATTTAGCATGCAAAAAACTTGAATGGGTGTGGAAGAATTTTTCGACTTCTCAGGTTTATAAAAGCGACTTTTTAAGTGTGTTTTTGCATATTACTCGCAACATGCTTACGAGTTTTCAATCTGAACATATTAATCACCCACCTGCGAGCTTGCTAAATAATAAGCCTCTTAGAAAGTTACTACACGAAATACTCGATTTATCGCGTATCGAACGAAATCTACATAAAAACTACCTAGATGCAGTATCGATTACCGCTTCGAGCTATACCACGGGTGACTCTGTGGCCTTTTTTCAGTCACTTACACAAAAGCCGTGGCGCAGAGCAAAGCGTGAGGGGCAAGCAACCCGCATTAATGTTGAGCACTTAATGGCATCGAGCGCTATTCCCATGGTGTTCCCGAGCGTGAATGTTTATAACCACTATTTTGGCGATGGCTCTATTCACCAACTTTCACCACTGAGTCCGTCGGTTCACTTAGGTGCTGAAAAAATCTTTATCATTGGTGTGGATGAGCCAAAAGAATTGCATCCGCCGGGTTATCAGCCTCATTACCCAGGCCTTTCTAATATTGCAGGTCACTTACTCGATAGCGTATTTACCGACACCCTACAGTCTGATTTAGAGCGTTTACAGCGTATCAATCGCACGCTGAGCCTGTTACCTGCCCGCGACAAACACCAAGAGTTAAAACAAATCGAAACATGCGTGATCAACCCATCGCAAAACTTTAATGCAATCGCAGCTCAGTTTTATGATGACATGCCTATGGCAATCAAACTGTTACTACGCATGATAGGCGTGAAGAAACGTTCGCAATCGAGTTTAACGAGCTACTTACTGTTTGAAAAACGTTATACCCAAAAGCTCATTGAAATTGGCTACCAAGATGGCCTTAAAAAGCTACCTGAAATTCGTAAATTCTTAGAGCTGGAGTAGCTAAAAGCTACTCCATACCATCGAGTAAAAACCTTTCTACCCGCTCTACTCGGCGAGGCTTGCCTTGTAACACTAAAATATCGCCTGCCAATAAAATAGTTTGTGATGAAGGTGCGTCAATTTCTCGGTCTTGTCGGCGCAGTGCTCTAACCGACACACGGCGCTGCTCAAGTTTAAGCTCACTAATTTTCTGATTAACCGCATAAGCGTGTTCTGGCAGAGCTATAACATGTAAATACTCAAGCCTATCTGAACTTGCCTCTTCGCCATCGAGTTTATCGCCAGTGAAAAAGCCATTTAAGAACTTATAACGATTACGCCGCTCTTTACTTACTCGGCGTATGATCCGTGTCATCGGCACGCCAGACATATACAGCACATGCGAAACCAGCATCAAACTTGCTTCGAGTGTTTCAGGCACCACCTCAGTAACACCAAGCTCTTTAAGCGTTTCCATTTCGGTATCATCTCGCATCCGTACCAGTATTTTCACGTCAGGGGCTATCTGCTTGATGGCATCAACAACAATCTGTGTTTGCTCAAAATCAGTAAAAGTAATAATGACTAGCCTTGCCCGCTCTACACCCGCTGATTTTAAAATATCTTTTTGATTTACATGGCCAAAAATAACTGGCTCGCCAGCCGCTTTTGCTTCTTGCAATAAGATGGGGTTGCTTTCAACCGCGACGTATTCAATAGCTTCTGGTTTTAAAAAGCGTGCTACGGTTTGCCCCACACGAGAAAAGCCACAAATCACAATATGATTTTGATACAAGGGGCTACTTGTCGCAGGCTGCTGCCAATACTGCCCTGCATGGCTTAAAAGGCCAAGTTTTTTAAGAATAAGCGGTGTTTTTTCAATAAGGTAAGGCGTTAGCGCCATTGAAAGTACGCCAACTGCTATTAAAAACGAAGCTTGCTCTGAGCTTATCAGCAAATGCTGCGAAGCAAGTGCAATTAACACAAAGCCAAATTCTCCCATTTGCCAAAGCATAATACCCGCCGATACCGCATCTTGCTTACGCTCCCCCATCACTTGCGCAGAAATTGCGAGAACTGCTATTTTAAATAGCAATAAACCAATTAATACAGCGATGATCCAGTACCAACTATGAAGTACATAAAGCACATCTAACTGCATACCGACGGTCACAAAGAATAGCCCCATCAAAATATCGCGAAACGGTCTAATATCGGCTTCTAGTTGGTGACGATAATGGCTTTCTCCTAACATCATGCCGGCTAAAAAGGCGCCTAACGCCATCGATAAACCAAATAGGTAAGTCAGGCCTGCGGCAAACAAGGCAACCAATAAAGTCGTTAGCATAAATAGCTCATCGGTTCTTACCAGCGCTATTTCGCTAAACACTTTAGGCAAAATCCATTTACCTATGCCGAACAATAAAATACACACTAAAGCGCCTTTAGTGAGTGCAAAAGCCAATGCTCCAGCAATTTCTTCAGAGCCACTTTGAGCCAGTAGAGGGTAAACAATTAGTAGAGGGACAACAGCAATATCTTGAAATAGCAACACCCCTATTGCCAACTGGCCGCGGCGCTGGTTTAAATCTCCAGACTCTTTAAGTAACTTAACCACTACCGCCGTTGAAGATAGCGCCATTAAACTGGCGATGGTAAAACTATTTAAAAGGCTGTGCTCTAACAGCAGTAAAATCAGCATAAATACAATACTGGTCACCACGACCTGTAAGGAGCCAAGGCCAAAAACAATATTTCGCATTGCCATTAAACGCGGCAACGAAAACTCAAGCCCTAAGCTAAACAGTAAAAATACAATGCCAAGTTCGGCAACAAAGTGCATTTCGTGGCTTTGCGCCATCCAGCCAATACCATGACTCCCCGCCAACACGCCGGTGGCAAGATAAGCAAGAATAGGTGGTAAACCAATTCGTTTGAAGAACCAAACAAATAATACGGCAGCGACGAGCAAGCCAAACACTTGAATCAGCACATTTTGCAAGCAATAAACTCCCTTCTACTTGATGATAAAGCTGTACCCTACCTTAAATATAGCAACCATCTGTTTTTCAGCCAGTTTAAAAATGTGGCACAAATCTCGCTAAGTATGAGTATCTAAACACTCCGGGGGGAGAATTATCATGGAAAATGTCCATATTTTGACGCAGCGGGTGTCTGCGCGAGGCGAGTTTCTGCCGTTTTCGGCAGAGCATTACCGAATAAATGAAACAAATAGTCCACACGATTTGGTCGCAAGATTACAAACTACGTTATCAATCGAAGAAATTTTGACAATTTTTGCCGAACACGCAAAACAACTGATCAATTTATCTGGATTACAGTTCCAATCTGCACTCGGAGTGTCACAAAGTGCTGGCAGCGATACCAGTCAAACACCGTACTCTTTTGATTTAGATATCGAAAGTGAACGCTTAGGGCAGTTAATTTATTTTAGCCAGTTCCCTATGGGTAAAGCGATTGAAGCAAAATTAAAGCAGCTTCATACAGCACTCGTTTACCCATTACGTAATGCGCTTATGTATACCCGCGTATTACGTTTAGCGACTAAAGATGCGCTAACAGGCTTAAACAACCGTAGTCAATTTAATGACAGCTTGGCACAAAAGCTAGAACGTTGCCGCCGTCAGCATCGTCCATTTAGTTTAATGTTGCTTGATTTAGATAACTTTAAACAAGTTAACGATAACTTTGGTCATAAAATTGGCGATGATGTACTGCAAGAATTTGCTAATGTATTACGCACTAGCGTGCGTGGCACTGACTCAATTTTCCGCTTTGGTGGAGATGAATTTGCATTATTAATCGACGACCCTGAATTCACCACTAATAAGGTAATTGCTGATCGTATTATGAGTTTGGTTGCTAGCTCAGGGTTGATGGCTCAATATGATGTAACATCAAGCATTGGTTATACACTCGCCAATAACCAAGACTGCGAAAACGAAGTGTTTGCCCGTGCTGACAAAGGTCTTTATAAGGCAAAAGCTGCAGGAAGAAACTGCGCAAGAGCTTACTAATTGAGTAAAAGCCTAGCATCCCCCGCTAGGCTTTTTTGTTTATAAATTTATAACCAAGTAATACTAACCAAAAACCAGCGAAGAAGCCGCTTAATAAGTAAAGCAAGGCAGCCATGGTGGTAAGGGGCGATACCATCACTAAAGCCAACGGCGTAAGTACGCCCAGAATAAAGAAAATACCGCCTTTGCCTGACCAGTAACCTAGCAGCAATAATGAGCAAACTAAGCCGCCAGCTAGTGCATAAAAAAGTGTATTTATTGTCAGCTCTGCATAAGCAAAACCGGCAACTACAGCTACTAGCACCGACAACACAAAGCCAAGTGGTGCCTTATTAACTAGTGATAAACCAACATGTGGTTGTTCACTCATAGAGTGTCTCCCATAGAATTCCATCTTCAACACTGTGCTGCTCACTAATAAAGTAGCCAACTACTTGCACAAGTTGATCGTTATAAAAAATTAGTGGTGTCTGCGCACGTAACCAAGGAGCTACTTTGGCATCTTTAAACCAATGCTTTAAAGTATTTGAGCCGGGTTTATGCAAAGGCTTTATACGCGCTTGTGGCTTATTAAATTCAACCCTTACTTGCTCATCCGGCTTTGGTTGTCTAATACCCTTACCCGCTTTCACTATTAGTTTTCGGCCACCAATCAGTTCAACGCTTTGCAAAGCAATATCCATCGCCTCAGGTATTGCCTGCTCTTTCACAAAGTACCAATGTTGCTGATGCCGACGAACATCGCCGCTTTGCAAACAAATTTTTAACTGGGCATCAGTTTTTGCCGTTAAACCTTGCTCAATAATTTGCTGTAGCTGATTCTCTGAAGGTAGTTGATGGGTAAACTGATTCAGCCACGCACGTACAAGGTTTGCTTGTCTGGGCTTACTAAACCCCGCAATTGCCTCGCAGCTTAAACCACCCTGTGAATTTTGGCAGTTTGTAAGGTCGCTTTGAGTATATTCATCGAGCAGTGATTGCTGCTTTTGTAATAGCCGAATACTGCGCGCTGCACTTTTTTCAAACCCTTGAAAACGCTCCGTTAAAATGGGCAGAACCTGATGACGTAAAAAATTGCGGTCAAAGCGCTCATCAACATTTGAATCATCGGTGATATGGGTAATAGCAAATTCACTGGCAAATTGTTCAATTTGCTCACGAGTGATATTAATCAGCGGTCTAAAACATACACGCCCAGACGCTAACAATCGCGTTTGTGGCATCGATGCTAAACCCTGCAAGCCAGAACCACGCTTTAGACGAAGTAAGAAGGTCTCAAGTTGATCATTTAAGTGCTGACCAAGCAGTATTACACTACCTGGTATACAGTTTTCGTCTAGTGCTTGGTAACGAGCCTCTCTTGCTTGTGCCTCAAGTGATGTACGCGAGCGCTCATAAATTTCAACGTGCACCGCTTTAAATGCGACATCGAGCTCTTCACACAGCGATTGGCAAAACCCCTGCCACTTATCAGCATACTTGCTCAAACCATGATTAACATACACAGCTTCAATTTTAAGTTCTGAGTGCTGCTGTTGAGCTTGTTTTATTAAATGTAACAATACAACCGAATCAACACCGCCAGATAAGGCAACGCTAAAGCTACTTTGCTGAGCGTTCAGTAAAGGCTGCAATTGTGCTAAAAAATGGTGGTATAAATCTGATGTTTGCATTTAAAACCAATGAGTATACAAGCGTCTTTGTTATCGGCATTATAAAACAAAAAAAGCCGCAAAAGCGGCTTTTTTCAATTTTAAGCTGTGTTTAGCAATAGCCAAACGACATTAAACGTTTGTAACGCTGATCAAGCATTTCATCTAGTGAAAGGCCTTGTAAGTCAGCTAGGTCACGCTTAAGTTGGTTTTTAAGGTTACGCGCCATCGCATCGTAATTACGATGTGCGCCACCAAGTGGCTCATCAATTACGTTGTTGATTAAATCAAGCTCTTTAACACGTGCAGCTGTTACACCCATGGCTTCTGCAGCTAATGGTGCCTTGTCTGCGCTTTTCCATAAGATTGATGCACAACCTTCTGGCGAAATTACAGAGTAAGTGCTGTATTGCAACATGTTAACGCGGTCGCCCACACCAATTGCTAATGCACCACCAGAACCACCTTCACCGATAACAGTACAGATAGTTGGTACTTTTAACGCAGCCATAACTTTAAGGTTACGCGCAATTGCTTCACTTTGACCACGCTCTTCAGCGCCAACACCTGGGTATGCACCTGGAGTGTCGATAAATGTCATGATCGGCATTTTGAAACGCTCAGCCATTTCCATTAAGCGTAATGCTTTACGGTAACCTTCTGGCTTTGGCATACCAAAGTTGCGTTTAATTTTTTCAGCCGTGTCACGCCCTTTTTGTTGGCCAATAACCATCACTGGTTGACCTTCAAAACGTGCAACACCACCTAAAATAGCTGGATCGTTAGCAAAAGTACGGTCGCCTGCTAGTTCGTCAAATTCCGTGAAAATGCGCTCGATGTAATCACGAGTATAAGGACGCAACGGATGACGGGCTAACTGAGAAACCTGCCAAGCACCTAATTCAGAGAAAATTTTCTCTTTCATTTCAGCACTTTTCTCTTTTAATCGACTGACTTCCTCTTCTAATCCAAGGTCTAATTCGCCAGCGCGGCTTACATTTTGTAATTCTTCAATTTTTGCTTCTAATTCTGCGATTGGAAGCTCAAAATCAAGATAATTGAGGCTCATGCTCTAAACTACCTAATTAATTAAATTCTAGTTCTACATCTTGCGCCGCCATCAGCGATAACTTATGAATTAAGTCATCACTCGGCGTAACACACCATTCGGTTCCTAAGGTAATCTCAGCCAACGCATCCGGACGTTGATAGAATACTTTAATAGGACAAGTACCAAACTTATAAGGTTCCAGTACTTTTTGTAAATTATCGAAGAAGTTCGCCTCGATCTGCACCATATTCAAGGTCATTTTAATCGCTTTTATACGTTTTTCTCGCGCCTCAGCGATGGTGCATATGTCTCTAGCGGTCATTGTAATGCCACCAGAGAAGTTATCAAAGCTGACCTGTCCAGATATTACCAAGATATTGTTTACTTGCAGCAAATCTTGGTACATTTCAAACTGTTCTGGGAATAAGCGTACATCAATACGGGCACTCTTGTCATCTAAAGTTACAAGACCCCATCGATTTCCCTTTTTGTTTATCAAGGTACGGGCAGAAATCACTAAGCCTGCAGCCGTTGACTGCACATCGCGGTTAGTGGGTTGTAAATCGACCAGCCTTCCTGATGTATAATGCTTTAACTCTTTACGATACTGATTAATTGGGTGGCCAGTTAAATACAGACCTAAAGTTTCTTTCTCACCATCTAGCCACTCATTGTCGGTTAAATCTGTGGCTTTGATAAATGCTTGTTCAACTTCATCTGGCTCTGTGGCAAGTAATCCAAATAAATCTGCCTGCCCTAATGACTCAGCCTTATGATGCTGATCGGCCGCTCGCATAGCATCTTTTAAGCTTGCTAATAAGGTTGCACGGCCAGGTTGGGTTTTATCTGGGCCAAGTTGATCGAGCGCTCCGGCATAAATGAGCTTTTCAACAACTCGCTTGTTTAAACGCTTTAAGTCAACACGGGCACAAAAATCAAATAAGTCCTTAAACGGGCCACCTTCGCTACGGGCTTCTAAAATAGCTTCAACAGGCGCCTCACCAACCCCTTTAATGGCACCGATACCGTAAACAATTTCACCTTGTAGATTAACCGTAAACTTGTACTCACCGGCATTTACATCTGGCGGTAACAAGGTCAGTTTCATGTTTTCACATTCATCTACCAAGGTAACAATTTTATCGGTGTTATCCATATCCGCCGACATTACCGCAGCCATAAACTCTGCTGGGTAGTGGGTTTTCATCCACAACGTTTGGTACGATACTAAGGCATAAGCAGCTGAGTGAGATTTGTTAAAACCATAACCTGCGAACTTCTCTACCAAGTCGAAGATTTTCATTGCAAGTTCGCCGTCAACTCCGTTATTAACAGCACCTTCTTCGAAGGTTGAACGTTGCTTTGCCATCTCCTCTGGTTTTTTCTTACCCATCGCACGACGCAGCATGTCAGCGCCACCTAGCGTATAACCAGCCAGTACCTGCGCAATCTGCATTACCTGTTCTTGATAAAGAATGATACCGTAGGTCGGTTCTAGAATGGGTATCAAGCTATCGTGTTGCCACTGCACATCTGGGTAAGATAACTCTTCGCGGCCGTGCTTACGGTCGATAAAGTTATCTACCATGCCTGATTGCAATGGACCAGGGCGGAATAGTGCTACCAGTGCGATCATATCTTCGAAGCAGTCGGGCTTTAGACGACGAATAAGGTCTTTCATACCACGAGATTCTAACTGGAATACCGCGGTGGTTTCGGCGCGTAGCAGTAACTCAATACTTGGCTTATCATCAAGTGGAATAGCGTTGATATCAACTGGCTCTTTACCCTCTCGGGCTAAGCGCTCGTTAGTCATATCAATTGCCCATTGCAAGATGGTAAGTGTTCTTAGACCTAAGAAGTCAAACTTAACTAAACCCGCCGTCTCAACGTCGTTTTTATCAAATTGCGTTACCGGGAATTTACCCTCATCATCACAATAAAGGGCTGCAAAGTCAGTGATAGTGGTTGGTGATATTACAACACCACCAGCGTGTTTACCGGCGTTACGTGTACAGCCTTCAAGGATGCGACACATATCAATAAGCTCTTTGACCTCTTCATCACCGTCGTAGGCTTCTTGTAAACGAGGCTCAACATCAAACGCTTTAGCCAAGGTCATACCCGGATCGCCCGGTACTAGTTTAGAAATACGATCAACAAAGCCGTAAGGGTGACCAAGTACACGGCCTACGTCACGGATAACCGCTTTTGCAGCCATGGTACCAAAGGTGATGATCTGAGATACCGCGTCACGACCATAAAGTGCCGCTACGTGATCAATTACCTCATCACGCCTATCCATACAGAAATCGACGTCGAAATCGGGCATTGAGATACGTTCTGGGTTCAAGAAACGTTCGAATAGTAAGTCAAATTCAAGCGGATCAAGGTCGGTGATCTTCAGTGCATAAGCAACCAATGAACCAGCACCAGAACCACGCCCTGGACCTACCGGAATATTGTTATCTTTACTCCACTGAATGAACTCCATTACGATCAAGAAGTAACCCGGGAAACCCATTTGGTTGATTACGTCGAGCTCTATTTTCAGACGCTCATCATACTCGCCACGTTTCTCTTTACGCTCTTGCTCATCTGGGAATAAAAACTGTAAACGCTCTTCAAGGCCATCTTCAGAGACCTTAACCAAGAAGTCTTCAATTTTCAGCGAACCGGTTGGGTAATCTGGTAAGAAGTAAGTCCCGAGCTGTACGGTCACATTACAGCGCTTAGCAATTTCAACGGTGTTTTCTAACGCTTCAGGAATATCGCTAAATAGCTCAGCCATTTGCTCTGCTGTTTTAAGATATTGCTGCTCAGAAAAACGTTTTGGTCTACGTTTATCTTCTAAGGTGTAACCGTCATGGATTGCTACGCGGATTTCATGGGCTTCAAAGTTTTCTGGTTTTAAAAACACCACTTCGTTCGTTGCCACTACAGGTAACTGCTCTTTTGTGGCAAGCTCAACAGCTAGGTGTAAATAATCTTCTTCTAAAGCACGCTCAGTACGAATAAGCTCAATGTAATAATGATCGCTAAAATGTTGCTTATAAAAGCTAACGACCGATTCAATAAGCCCAGGGTTACCTTTTAATAGGGCTTTACCTAAGTCGCCATCTTTAGCGCCAGATAATAAAATCAGGCCATTTTTGTGCTCCACCAGCCATTCACGGTCAACCACAGGGCGGTGAAATAGATGTCCACGCTGGTACGCTTTAGAGATCAATAAAGTAAGGTTTTTATAACCTTCGTTATCTTTCGCTAAGATGGTAATTCGGCTAGGTTCATCTTCAAATTCAGGGCTTCTTAACCAAAAGTCTGCGCCGACAATAGGCTTAATACCAGCGCCATGGGCAGCGCCATAAAAACGCACCAAACCACATAAGTTCATCTGATCGGTGATAGCCAACGCAGGCATTTGCAGCTCTTCTGCTTTAGCGACAATTGGCTTAGTTTTAGCTAGGCCATCCACCATTGAGAAATCTGAGTGAACACGTAAGTGAACAAATTGTGGCGCAGGCATTACAGTTGCTCTCCTTTTAACGCCAAAATGCGCTGAACAGGTTTAAAGCTTTTACGATGCTCTGCAATAGCACCGTATTGTTCAAGTGCTGCAAAGTGTGCTTTAGTTGGGTAACCTTTATGGCCTGCAAAACCATAGTCAGGGTAACGCTTATCAAGCTCAATCATTTCTTCGTCACGAGCAACTTTCGCTAAAATAGATGCTGCTGAAATCTCTTCAACTAGGCTATCGCCTTTTACTACCGCCTGTGCTGGCACAGTTAATTGGCTAGGCACACGGTTACCATCAATAAAGACAAACTCAGGCTTTACGCTTAAGCCTTCAACCGCGCGGCTCATCGCGAGCATAGTGGCATGCAAAATATTTAACTCATCAATCTCGCTTGGACTACAACGACCAATAGCATAGCAAAGGGCTTTTTCTTTTATTTCTGCAGCTAATAATTGACGTTTTTTGTCTGATAACTTTTTAGAATCTGCTAACCCTGCAATAGGCTTATTTGGGTCCAATATTACCGCAGCGGTAACAACATCACCCACTAATGGGCCACGGCCAACTTCATCTACACCAGCAATATAATTAACATTCGGTCGTTCAATTTGCATTTAGTAACTCCGCGACTGCTGCTGCAGCTTGTTCATTGGCATTTAATCTAATGTTTTTATGTATGGCTAAAAAGCGCGCTTTTAGTTCGCTGTTATCGGTATTCAACATAGGTGTTAGCGCAGCCGATAGGTTTTCAACATTACATTCAGTTTGTAAGTATTCTGGAACGAGTTCTTCATCGGCTAATAAATTAGGCAACGAGAAATACTTAATGTTAAAAGTAAATAAGGTTTTGAAAATCCAGTAACTCAGTGGCTTAATTTTGTAGCCCACAACCATCGGCTTTTTGTACAGCATACCTTCAAGCGTTGCGGTTCCTGAGGCAAGTAAAATGGCATCAGCCGCTTGCATTGCAAGGTTTGACTGACCATCCAATAATTGCAGTTTTAGATCAGGGGCTGTTTTTTCTAAAATTTCACAAAACTGTGCTTTTCGTTTTTCATTGACTAACGGAACCACAATTTTAAGGTCAGGGTTTTGCGCTTGCAATTTAGCCGCTGTTTCAATGTAGGTTTCGCTTAAAAGCCCTACTTCAGAACCTCGGCTACCTGGTAACAACGCAAGTACTTTATCAGTTTGTGCTAAACCTAGTTGGTTACGAGCCTCGGTTTGGTCGTGCTCAAGGGCAATATCATCAGCCAAAGTATGACCCACAAAGGTACAAGGTACATCGTGCTTATCGTAAAAGGCTTTTTCGAACGGTAATAATGCCAGCACTAAATTAGTGGCGGCACTGATTTTATGAATACGTTTTTCGCGCCACGCCCACACTGATGGGCTAACATATTGTACTGTTTTAATACCCGCCTCTTTTAACGGTTTTTCGACACGTAAGTTAAAGTCAGGGGCATCGATACCAATAAATACATCTGGTGGGTTGTCGATAAAATGCTGCACCAATTGTTTGCGTATTTTTAGTAGGCGCGGTAATCGGCCTAGTACTTCAACTAGGCCCATTACAGATAATTCGTCCATATCGAATAATGTTTTACAGCCAGCCGCTTGCATACGCGGGCCTGCAATCCCTTCAAATATGGCATCCGGAAAACGGCGTTTAAGTGCTTTTACTAGCCCTTCACCTAAAATATCACCTGATAACTCACCTGCCACCAAGGCAATACGTAACGGCTTTGTTTGTTCTTTCATTCGTTGATAATTCGCAACTTTTGGCACTAATAAAAACGAGTTTACCGTGTTTTAGCAGTCGGATAAATGTCACAGAGTTAATAAATACTAGAAATCGAAATTAGCCTGCCTACTTGCTCATTGGTTGAGCATTTATTTGCGCGTGTAGCCTGCAGGTTTACTCGCTACTATCTAAAAAGAGCTTAAAAAAGAATAAAATAAGCCATAGCAAAACGGCTTTTTATAACGATTAAATATTTGAAACTTTAGAGCTTTATCTCTAATCTGTAGAAAAGGTGAGCAGGATTAATTCATCTTTATTTCGTATTTTCCTATTGACTAAAATGAATACAGGTTTAATATTTGCAAAGTTTCAATAATTACTGAAACTTCATAATCAATATTTGTCGTGTCTACCGCACCCGCTAACAAGGAGCTAAACAATGATAGATGAAACATTTGTGGATCTATCGCGATTGCAATTTGCAATCACTGCCCTATTTCACTTCCTATTTGTTCCCCTTACCTTAGGTATGACGTGGATTTTAGTGATCATGGAATCCGTTTACGTGATGACAGGTCGCGAAATTTATCGTGATATGACTAAGTTCTGGGGTAAGTTGTTTGGTATTAACTTTGCGATTGGTGTGGCAACAGGTCTAACCATGGAGTTTGAGTTTGGTACCAACTGGTCTTATTACTCTCACTATGTGGGCGATATATTTGGCGCACCGCTAGCGATTGAAGGCTTAATGGCTTTCTTCTTAGAATCAACCTTTGTCGGTATGTTCTTTTTAGGCTGGGAGCGTTTGAGTAAACGTCAGCATCTAGGTGCTACCTTCTTAATGGCTTTAGGGACTAACTTATCTGCGTTATGGATTTTAGTAGCAAATGGTTGGATGCAAAACCCAGTAGGTGCTGAATTTAACTACCAAACCATGCGCATGGAAATGACTAGCTTTGCTGAATTGGTATTTAACCCAGTCGCACAGGTTAAGTTTATTCATACCGTATCAGCAGGTTATGTTGCAGCATCTATGTTTGTACTTGGTATTAGTAGCTGGTACATCTTAAAAGGTCGCGACCTTGCTTTTGCTAAGCGTTCGTTCTCGGTTGCTTCAGGGTTTGGTTTAGCGTCTATTCTTTGTGTTATTTTACTTGGTGATGAATCTGGCTACGAAGTTGGCGAGGTGCAAAAAGTCAAACTCGCAACCATTGAAGCTGAGTGGCATACCGAAGAAGCCCCTGCCGCATTTACTTTGGTTGGTATTCCTGACTCAGAAGAACAAGTCACCCACGCCGCTGTAAAAATCCCCTATGCACTGGGTATCATTGCGACTCGCTCTATCGACGAGCAAGTAACGGGTATTAAAGACCTTGAAGAGCAGCACGAAGTACGTATTCGCAATGGCATGATTGCATACGAATACTTAGAAAAGCTTCGTGGCGGTGAAGACACACCAGAAAACATTGCAAAGTTCGATACCTTAAAAGACGACCTTGGCTATGGTCTGCTACTTAAGCGCTATACCCCTAACGTGGTAGATGCAACAGAAGAGCACATTCAAAAAGCAGTGAAAGACTCAATCCCTCAAGTCGGCCCTATGTTCTGGTCATTTAGAATCATGGTTGGCTGTGGCGTGATCATGCTTGGTGTATTCGTCCTTGCATTTTATTACAACGCACACCGCATTATTGAGCAAAAGCGCTGGTTATTATGGGCTGCGGTATGGAGTATTCCTCTGCCTTGGATTGCCATTGAATTTGGTTGGATTGTTGCGGAGTACGGCCGCCAACCGTGGGCAATTTCGGAAATTTTACCGACCTTCTTGGCAACCTCGTCACTCACGGTGAATGACTTATTGATTAGTATTACTGGTTTCTTAGTTTTCTATACAGGTCTTGCTGCTGTAGAAGGCTGGCTGATGCTTCGCTTTATTAAACAAGGCCCAAGCTCACTTCATACCGGTAAATATCACCATGAACTTGCTAAAGCGGATTCACTTGCAAGCCAAGGAGCTCAGTCATGATTTTTGATTACGAAACACTAAAACTAATCTGGTGGCTGTTAATTGGTGTCTTACTAATTGGCTTTGCAGTGACCGATGGCATGGATATGGGTGTGGCAATTTTGCTTCGCCTAGTTGGTAAAACCGATGTTGAACGCCGTACAGTTATTAACACCATTGGTGCTCACTGGGATGGTAACCAAGTTTGGTTCATAACCGCTGGGGGCGCACTGTTTGCGGCTTGGCCTATGGTTTACGCAGCCGCTTTCTCTGGCTTTTACTTTGCTATGATGCTGGTGTTATTTGCGTTATTTTTCAGACCGCTTGGTTTTGATTATCGCTCAAAAATAGATTCACCACGTTGGCGTAATAACTGGGATTGGGGCCTATTTGCTGGCAGCTTTATTCCTGCTTTAGTATTTGGTGTGGCATTTGGTAACTTATTACTGGGCGTGCCTTATCATATCGACGACCTACTGCGTGTCAGTTATCAAGGTTCATTCTTTGCGTTATTAAACCCATTTGCCATTGTAGTTGGCTTAGTGAGTGTACTGATGCTGGTTGGTCACGCTGGTATGTGGTTACAACTTCGTACTGATGCAGAGGTTGCTAAACGCTCAGCACAATATGGTCAATATGCACTGATGGCGTTTATTGTATTGTTTGCCTTAGCTGGTGTGTGGGTATCACAAATTGACGGTTATAAAATCGTTAGCATGGGCGATACTCAAGGGTTTGCAAACCCGCTTGCTAAAACAGTAACGCAGGCACCGGGTGCATGGCTTGATAACTATACAAAAATGCCATTAACCATGCTGTTCCCTGCCCTAGCATTCGTGATGGCGGCACTGGCAATTGTATTATCTAAATTACAAAAACCAGCAATGGCATTGGCTGCGTCAAGCTTAATGCTCGCAGGCGTTATCTTAACTGCGGGTATGTCAATGTTCCCGTTTGTGATGCCTTCGAGCAACAACCCAAATATTAGTTTAACTATGTGGGATGCGGTTTCGAGCCATATGACACTTAACGTGATGTTTATCGCTACGGTTATTTTTGTACCACTTATTCTTATCTACACAACATGGTGTTATGTGAAGATGTGGCGCAAAGTAACGATTAGTGAAATTGAAAACAACACTCACGGTAGCTATTAAGGAGATTTAAATATGTGGTATTTTGCCTGGATTTTAGGTGTTCTATTAGCCTGTACACTTGGGGTGATCAACGTAATGTGGTACGAATTTCACCAACATAAAGATTCGATTGCTGATGATGAGCTAGAGCTGTACGCGAGACTCAAAAACACCGATGACAACTAAACCCCGACCAAATCGCGCGCAGCAGCAAACGCTGCGCGCTTTTTTAAAGCAGTATAGCCAGTCCGCTTCAGGGCTTCTTAAATTAAGCATTAGTTTGGGCACACTCAACGCCCTATTAATGATTGCCTCTTGTTATCTTCTTGCAAACGCGGCTCATCAAGTCATGTTTGAACAAGCAAACTTGCAAGCCGTAAGCCCATTATTATGGCCGCTGGCTGGGCTAATTTTAGTTCGTGCTTTGTTGGTTACGCTAAGTGAACGGGTGAGTAACCTCGCCGCATTAAAAATAAAAAACGTGATGCGTAATACACTGCTAGAAAAGCTCAACAAACTTGGGCCAGCCTACAGTGAACAAAAAGGTCACGGCGCAACACTTAACACCTTACATAATGGGGTGGAAGCACTGCATCAATATTACGCAAACTACATTCCGAGTGTGGCTTACAGTGCGCTTATTCCATTAGCGATATTGGTGGTGATTTTTCCAACCGATTACAAAGCAGGCCTCATATTCCTTTTAACAGCCCCGCTGATCCCCTTTTTTATGATTTTAGTGGGCCATAAAGCGGAGCAGTTAAACCAAGAACGTTGGCAACAACTCGCGGTACTTGGTAATTACTTTTTTGACCGATTACATGGACTGACTCAACTCAAGCTCTTCAATGCAACCAAGCGTGAGCTTAATAGCATCAGTCAGATTTCTGATGATTACCGTGGAGCAACCATGGGTGTATTGAAAGTCGCCTTTTTATCGTCTTTCGCCCTTGAGTTTTTAGCCACCATTAGTGTGGCCCTTGTTGCTGTGATCATTGGCTTTAGATTATTTTTTGGTACGCTCGATTTTGCCACTGGATTTGTGGTGTTACTACTGGCCCCTGAGTTTTACTTACCACTTAGACAAATGGGTACTCACTATCATGCAAAACTTGAAGGGATCAGCGCTGCTGCTGATATGGTCGACATAATCAATCAAAGCGACGCTGATAAACATGTCGGGTCATCTAAGCTTGAGTTACCGATAAAAGATATACAGCTGAGTGCGCTTACCTTTCACTACCCTGAAACAAACGAAGGGGTAACTGATATCAACTTAAGCTTACCAAGCTCAGGCTTAATTGCCTTTGTGGGTGAAAGTGGTTCGGGTAAAAGTACCTTGTTTGATTGCCTATTGGGTTTTCATCATCAGGCCAATAGTGCCATTAGCATTAACGAGCAACCACTGAGTGATACTGCATTAGCTGATTGGCAAGCACAGCTGGCATGGATCCCACAGCAAGCCACGTTATTTTATCGAACCGTTGCAGACAACCTGCGTTTAGCTAAACCCGATGCAAGCCAAGCAGAGCTCGATGAAGCAGCAAGTAAAGCTGGAGCACTTGAGTTTATTACTGCACTACCTGATGGCTTTGATACCTTGCTCGGTGAACAAGGAGAAGGCCTCTCTGGAGGGCAAAAACAGCGCATAGCCCTTGCCCGTGCATTTTTGAAGAATGCCCCTGTGCTGATGCTAGATGAGCCTACCGCTCACTTAGACAGCCAAACAGAGCATTTAATCAATCAAGCAATCCGCGATTATGCAAAAGACCATTTAGTACTGGTTATTGCTCACCGACTGAATACGGTAAAACACGCCGATAATATTTACGTTATGCAACAAGGTCACATTGTTGAATCTGGTCAGTACCAGCAACTGACTGAGCAAGCAGGCCTATTTGCTAAACTTGTGAGCCAAGGTGACACCCATGCATAACTTTATACGTCTATTAAAACTGTGCAAACCTCATACTGGCATGTTGCTTTTAGGGGCTTTTTTAGCAAGCTTAACGGTACTCGCTAATGTGGGCTTGCTCGCTATATCTGGGTGGTTTTTAGCAGCCATGGCAGCGGCGGGCATTGCTGGTGTGCAGATGAATTACTTTACCCCAGCTGGAGTGATCCGCTTTTTAGCTATCGTGCGCACAGCGTCTCGTTACGGTGAGCGGATGATAACTCATAATGCTACCTTTTTATTGCTGAGCGAAATTCGCGTAAACATGTTCAAGACTCTGAGCCAACTGAACAACGTTGACTTAGCAATGAGTCGTAGTAGCGATTTATTTAACCGCCTACAGAATGATGTAGATGCGCTGGATAAATTCTACCTCAATGTGCTGCTGCCGATTATTGTCGCCTTGATCAGCATTCCTATAGTAATGGCCTTCATGGCCATGTATAACGCTGAGGTTGCATTAGTTTGCTTTACTTCACTGATGATTATTGGCGTGCTGCTTCCCGCATTGTTAAGCCATAAGCTTCATCAACAAGCAGATACCGAAACCCAACTTTCAGCCGAGTTAAGAGCTGAACTTGCCGATACACTATCAGGTGCCAGAGAGCTTGCTGTCTATCAAGCACAGGCGGCGCAATTAGCGCATTGTGACTCACTCAGTAAACAATACAACAACCAGCTCTATAATCGCCACAAAGCCGTGGCAAATAGTAATGGTTTAAGCACTTTGGTGATTCAACTTACCATGCTGGCCAGTGTATTTATGATAATTCCACTGGTTGCAATGGGGACTATGAAAAACGTTGAACTGGCGATGCTCGCGTTATTTGTGTTAGCAAGCTTTGAAACCGTGCTCACCCTGCCTACGGCATTTATTGAATTGCCGCTTACTTTAAGTGCCGCAAAGCGACTGTTTGATCTTGAAGATAAACACAGCAGCTTAGCCGAAAAGCCAAACAACCTAGATGATCAGCTAGCAAACCAATTAGCTGACAAATCAGGGCTTGGTCTTGAGCTAAGCGAGGTCAATTCCCAATACTTGGGGGCAGAAAGTAAAGCCCTTAGCAATATCAATTTTGCGATTACACCCGGCAGTAAAGTTGCCCTAGTCGGTGCCAGTGGTAGTGGCAAAACCACCCTAGTTAACTTACTCACGGGCCTTTGGCCGCTGCAATCAGGCTCATTAAAGCTCACCACCAAACAAGATAGCTTTGAACTTGAAAGCTTGAGCACTGCAACACGCTTTAAGCAGCTAACGATAGTTGCCCAGCAGCATCATATTTTTGATGGCACGCTACGTGAAAACCTTCGCTATGCAGCTTTTGATGCGACAGATGAGAGGCTTATTGAGGCCTGTGAACAAGCTGAACTTGGCTCTTGGCTTAGTAACTTAAAAGATGGGCTAAACACTCGTTTAGGAACCGCAGGCAGAAAGCTTTCTCATGGTCAGTCACGTCGTATTGCTATTGCCCAAGCTCTATTAAGGCAAGGTAATTTAATCATTCTTGATGAACCAACAGAGAGCTTAGATAATCACACTAAGCAAAACTTGCTGACTACACTTGAGAAAGTATGGGCAAATAAAACTATGCTGACCATTACCCATGACCCTGCAATGCTAAGTCGTGTTGATAAGGTTATTTGGTTAGAGCAAGGACAAGTAAGAGCCTTTGCGAGTCATGCTGAATTAGTGGCGAATGAAGCCGACTACATAGAGCTTATTACCCGTTTTTAATCGAGCTGCTCAACGGTGACGTCAATCACACCTTGCTTGACTGAGGCAATTTGTGAAAACGCCTTTTTTGATAAGTCGATAATACGACCGCGGATAAATGGGCCGCGGTCATTAATAGTAACAATCACGCTTTTATTATTACTAAGATTAGTAACTTTTACTCTGCTTCCAAAACCAAGCGTTTGATGAGCCGCGCTCAATGCCCGTTGATTAAACACCTCACCACTTGCTGTCGTTCGGCCATGATATTTATCAGCGTAATAACTGGCTTTGCCTTTTTCTATTGCTCCTTTAGATACCGAAGGCACACTACTACAACCAGTTATAATTAAGCTTAATAATGCAAAAATGATGAGTTTGTTCATATTAGTAGATCCTTTTTTGCCGTGAAGATAGCAAGCACTGACTTAGCAAAACCTGAACTATATCAAGTTACCTAATTAAGCGAATGAGTATAAAAACAAAAAAGCCACCTTACGGTGGCTTTTATAGAAGTTCGCTTATGATTAGCGAATAATTCCGCGCTCAGAGCTTTTCACGAAGTCTATCATCAGCTGAACAGCTGGGTACTTCGCAGCATCTTCACTTAGCTCAGCGATTGCTTCTTCAACACCTAAGCTCTTACGATAAAGCGTTTTATATGCTCGGCGTGTTGCCATGATTTCATCGCTTTCAAAGCCACGGCGTTTCATGCCTTCAGTATTGATTGCTACAGGGCCTGCCGGTGTACCAATAGTAGTTACAAATGGCGGTACATCTTTATTAACGCCTGAGTACATACCTACAAAGGCATGTGAACCAATTTTACAGAACTGGTGAACACCTGAATTACCTGCAAGGATCACCCAGTCACCTACGTGTACGTGGCCAGCAACAGAGGCATTGTTAGCAAAAATAACGTTATCGCCCACAACTGCATCATGTGCAACGTGTGTGTAAGCCATAAATAAGTTGTTGCTACCAATTTTTGTTACACCTTGGTCTTGAATCGTACCACGGTGAATTGTCGCACACTCACGGATCACGTTGTTGTCACCAATGATCAAAGTCGTTGGCTCATTCGCATACTTTTTGTCTTGGCAAGCTTCACCGACCGAAGCAAATTGGAAAATATGGTTACCAGAACCAATCGTCGATGGGCCTTTTACAACCACATGAGATTCGATGATACAGTTATCACCAATAGTTACATCGTTACCGATATAGCTGTAAGGGCCAACTGATACGTTATTTCCAAGTTTTGCACCTGGTTCGATTATCGCCGTAGGATGGATCACTATTAAAACTCTCTTCTCGCACACATGATTTCGGCAGTACACACTACTTTGCCGTCAACTTTTGCTTCTGCTGCAAATTTCCATATATTGCGGCGCTCTTTTACAAACTCTACATGCAAATGCATAGTATCGCCAGGTAATACCGGCTGTTTGAATCGCGCATTGTCGATCGCTGCGAATAAATATAGTTCGTTATCGCTACGATTTTCAACTGTCTTAAAACCAAGTAAGCCAGTTGCTTGAGCCATTGCTTCTAAAATCAACACACCTGGAAAGATAGGTTGATTAGGAAAATGACCCGTAAAAATAGGTTCGTTCACTGTTACATTTTTAATAGCATGTAACGACTCGCCTGGCGTGTAATCAAGTACACGGTCAACAAGTAGCATCGGGTAACGATGCGGAAGTAAACTCAAGATATCCTGGATATCAAGACTATTTAATTCATTTGCCAAAATAGCATCCTTATTTGTCTTCAATATTGAGTGACTTAGTCAGTGACTCAAGTGCTTTAATGCGGTCTTTCATATCGCCAAGGTTACGGATATGGGCAATACTACGTCGCCATTCTTTGTTGGTTAGATGTGGCAAGCCTGAAGAATAAATTCCAGGTTCTGTGATTGCCTTAGTCACCATACTCATGCCGGTGATTATAGCACCATCGCATACGCTAATGTGACCATTAATTGCAACCATACCGCCAATCTGACAATTCCTACCGATCACTGTGCTGCCAGCAAATACCGTACAACCAGCAACCGCTGTACCCGAACCAATCTCGACATTATGCGCTATTTGACATTGATTATCGATAATTACATTACTATGGATGATAGTATCGTCTAGCGCACCACGGTCAATCGTAGTAGACGCGCCTACCTCAACCTTATCACCGATGATTACTCGGCCAAGTTGCGGTATTTTCACCCATTCGCCACGCTCGTTAGCGTAACCAAAACCATCACTGCCCACTACCGTATTCGCTTGGAATAAACAGTCGCTGCCAATCTCTACTTCATGGTAAACGCTTACATTTGCCCAAAGCTTAGTGCCTTGGCCAATTTTTGCGTGCTCACCAATAAAACAGCCTGGGCCAATCTGCACATCGTTTGCAATTACAGCACCCGCTTCGATCACCACATTGGCGGCGATCGCGACATTATCGCCAATAGAGGCTGAATCGTGAATGACTGCACTTGGGTGAATACCGGTCACTGCTGAGCGCGGTGTGGTATCCATTAGCTGAGCAAGTTTGGCGTAACAAACATAAGGATTAGCAACAATGAGCTTATTACCCGAAAAGTACTCAGCATCTGCTGGTGATAAAATCACCGCACTTGCTTGAGTATCTTCTAATTGCGAGCGATATTTCTTGTTCGCTAAAAATGCAATATGCCCATGTTGGGCATTTGCAAGTGTAGATATTTTTTTAATCTCTGTGGCGCCGTCACCTTGAAGGTCAGCGCCCAGAAGATCCGCTATCTGCGAAAGCGTGTAGTTTTGCATATATGATTTCTATTGCTTACTTACTTTTTCAACAACTTTGCTTGATAAGTCATCGACAGTTTTAGGGTTAACATAAATCGTTGTTTCTTTAACTTTAACTTCATCGAATTTGCCAGCTTTCGCTACTTCTTCGATTGCATCTAAGATTAACTTTTGAACTTTAGCTAGTTCTTGGTTTTGACGCATTTTGATTTCTTGCTCTAAAGGACGACCTTTTTCAGCAAGTTGCTGCTGCATACCTTGGATCTTAGTACGTAATTCTTCTTTTTGCTTGTCGCTCATCGTTGTTGCTTCACGCTTGAACTTTTCAGCTTCAAAACGGATATCACCTTGAAGTTTTTCTAGTTCTTGACGACGCTCTGAGAATTCAGCTTCTAAAGTTTGCTCTACTTTCGCCATTTGTGGGATTTGCTTGTAGATTTCTTGCATATCAACGATACCTACTTTGTGCGCGAATGCGTTAGTAGATAGACCCATAGATAAAGTAGCAAGTAGTGCAAAAGCTGTTGATTTAATTGATTTATTCACGAAAAAACTCCTTTAGAATGTATTACTAATGTTAAAGCTGATGGTCTTCGTATCGTCATCTTCTTCTTTTTGCAATGGATACGCAAAACTGATCAGCATTGGACCCATAGGAGAGATCCATTGTAGAGAAAGACCGGTTGAAACCCTAAAGCGCATTGGATCTGAGTAATCATCCAATTTTGCACGTTCATCTGTTGAAAGGTTTTGATAACGGTCAATATTAAACTCTGTATCCCATACATTTGCAGCATCTACGAAGAAGCTAGTACGTACAGAGCTGGTGTTTTCTTCATCTAAGAAAGGTGTTGGAACAATAAGCTCCATCCCTGCTACCGCTTTGGCATTACCACCAATTCGGCCTGCTGTTTGTAATTGGTCAAATTCTGATGCACCACCAATGCTACCTGTTGTCGTACCATCAGGTAACGGTGTACCAGGAATGCTTTGCGGAAAACGTGATACAGCACGTGGTAAGATCGTATTACGGTCAAAGCCACGTAGTTCCATTTCAGTAATTCTGAAGAACTCTTGGAACGGCAGTGTTTGGTCATAACCATTGGTTGTACCGTAACCATTACCGTAACCAAGTGCCGCACGCGTTGAGAACACCCAGCGGTGGTCATTACTGATTGGCCAGTAGAAACGCGAGTCATAATTTAGCTTAAAGTACTGTAAATCAGAGTTTGGCGTTGTCGCAGTTAAGTTAAGAGATTGGCGCGAACCTGCTGTTGGGAATAAACCACGGTTAACAGTTACACGTGACCAACCTGCACTTAACTCGTACTTAGTAAAGTCAAAGCCTGCGTCTGGATTTTCAGGGTCTAAGAATGTTTCACGAATAACACGTGTTTGCTCGTATTCTGCAATATCAGACAGCTCTTCTTGCACCCAACGAACACCAAAGTTAATACGGTTTACAGCATCGATTGGGAAACCAATGTTTGTACCAATACCATAACTCTTCGATTTATAGTCGATTAGGCTGAATTTACTTGCATCATAGTTACTGTAGAAGATACTACTACCTTGCGATACACCGTCTGGCGTAAAGTAAGGGTCAGTGTATGACACACTAATACGCTCGGAACCACGTGAAGTATTGATGTTGAAACCAATTTGGTTACCGGTACCTAAGAAGTTTGATTCACTCACACCAATGTTAAATTGCAGACCCAAGTAAGAACCATAAGCAAGGCCTGCGTTAAAGCTACCTGCAGATTGTTCTTTCACAGTAAAATCTACATCAACTTGGTCATCTACACCTGGTACTGGTACAACATTAAAATCAACGCTTTCCATGTAAGGTAAACGCTGGATTTGCAGTTTAGAGCGCTCAAGGCTTTGGTTTGATAACCATGCACCTTCAAGCTGTGTCATTTCACGACGAACCACTTCATCAGAAGTATTTTGGTTACCGCCCACAATGATACGACGAACATAAACACGTTTGCCCGGATTAACAGAAAGCGTTAATTGAACTTCTTTGTTTTCGTCATCAATCTCAGGGATGGTACGTACTTCAGCATTGGCATAACCAAAACGTGCTAAGTAGCTTTTGATAAACTCTTCTGATGATGTCACCACAGAGCCGTTATAAAGCTCGCCAGTTTTTAGCGGGATAACACTCTTAATAAGCTCTTCACGGCCTAACAAGTCACCAATAAAGTCAAAGCCTTTAACTTTGTATTTAACACCTTCGGTGATATTTGCTGTTACATAAACAGAATCACGCTCAGGGCTAACTGATACTTGTGTCGAATCGATATTAAAACGTAGGTAACCACGGTCTAGGTAGTAACTGCGGATTTTCTCTAAATCGCCTTCGATAGTTTGCTTTTGATAACGGTCGCTCGACATGAACTGCCACCAAGGCAAATCTTGTTGAGACTCGGCTAACTTAAGAAGCTCTTCATCTGAGAAAAGCTCGTTACCAACCAAGTTGATTTGACGAATTGACGCTGCGTCACCTTCATCAAATGTGAATAAAAGTTTTACACGGTTACGCGGTAACTTAGTAATGCTTACATCCACTTTTGCATTGTATTTACCAATACTGTGGAAGAATTCAACTAAGCCTTTTTCAATGTTATCAAGGACTGTTTTATCAAGCGGCTCACCAGTACGGATATCTTGCTGGTCTAGCGACTCATTAAGTTGCTCATCTTTGATGTCTTTATTGCCATCAAATTCGATCATGCTGATCGTTGGGCGCTCAGTCACTCGGAAGATAACACTGTTGCCATCACGTAATGCTTTAATATTGTCAAAGTGACCTGAACGATAGAGAGCCTTTATGGTTCTAGAAATTGTGTACTCATCAATATTATCGCCCACGTTGATCGGAATATGCGTTAACGCTGCACCCAGTGCAACACGCTGTAAACCTTCAACTTTTAAATCATCTACAATAAAGGAGTTTTGGCCTAGGGCTGCAAAGCTAGCACCTAATAAACTTGAAACTGCCAAATGTTTTTTTATAGCCATTTTGTTATCTTTATCCTTTACAACTGTATTACCGCTCAACACCTTATAAATTTAACTTTTGCGGTGTTTTACAATCGTGTTCAAATTGGAATTTTTCGCTTACTTGTTATAAACGCGATACATCATTGAACAAAGCGAAACATGTTAAAAACAGAAGCAGCAAGGCCCCCACTTTAAAACCAAATTCTTGCGTCTTTTCAGAGACCGGCTTTTTGCGAAAAAGTTCAATTATGTAATACATTAAGTGCCCACCATCTAGCACTGGCAGCGGTAATAAGTTAAATACGCCAAGGTTTACACTAATTAATGCTAAAAAGCTTAAAAATGCAACCAAGCCATAGCTTACGCTAGTTCCCGCGCCAACTGCAATGCCCACCGGGCCACTTAAATTTTTAACCGACACCTGACCGGTAATTAAATTACCAATCATGTCAAAACTAAGGGTAATTAAACGCCATGTTTCTTGTATGCCCAGCACAATACTATCGACAGGGCCATAATGTCTAGTTTCAATATAGTTTTCTGGCCATGGCTCAACCACTGGAGACACACCTAAAAAGCCCTGAGCAACGCCCGCATCATTGGTTCTGCTTTGTGGCGTCACTGACAGCTCTTTTATACTATCTTGCCTTTGTACACTAAATTGTAAGGATTTGTTAGGTGATTGCTGAATTAGTGAAACTAACTGGGTCCAACTGCTGATATTTTCACCATTTACAGCAAGAATTTTGTCTTTAATCTGTAAGCCTGCAGCTTCTGCCGCCGAGCCTTTACTGATCATTGCCACTTCTAAAAGTGCTTTAGGACGAAACGGCACAATGCCAATCGAGGTTAATGGTGGTACGTCTTGTTGATCTAATTTCCAACCATCTAAGTTAAGAGTACGCACATGCTTTTGATAATTCTGATCACGAAGCGTTACCACAACACTTTGCTCACCTAAGCGGCTCATTAGCGAGAATGTTGCATCTTGCCAAGTATTGATATCGTCTTCACCAATTTTAATAATTTGCTGATTTGGCTGAATATTAGCAGCTGCGGCACGGCTGCCTTGAGACACCTCACCCACCACAGGTTTTAATGACTGAACGCCGACCATATACATTACAGCAAGGGCAAAAATAGCGAATAAAAAGTTTGCCATCGGGCCAGCAGCCACAATCGCAATACGTGCTTTTACTGATTTAGCATTAAATGATAAATGTCGCTGCTCTGGCGGGACTTCGTCAACACGCTCATCAAGCATTTTGACATAACCACCTAGTGGGATTGCTGCAATCACATATTCGGTTTGCTGTTTGTCGTACCACTTGATCAACGGCTTACCAAAGCCAATTGAAAAACGCAGCACTTTCACGCCGGCTTTTCGCGCAACCCAGAAATGACCATATTCATGCACAGTCACTAAAATACCCAGAGCAAGAATAAATGAGCCAAGATTCCAGAAAAAATCAAACATGCTAGTTGATGCCTCTTTTTACAAACTCAGTCGCTTTTACACGTGCAGCTTGGTCGCAAGCTAAAATCTCATCGAGGGTCTGCACGTTGATATTTTGTGTTGCATTAAGCGTTTCAGCGTTAATTCGATAAATATCTGTAAAGCCGATTTGACCATTTAGAAATGCTGCAACCGCTATTTCATTCGCCGCATTTACTGTGGTGGTTGCACCTTGCCCCATTTCACACGCATCAATGGCAAGTTTTAAATTAGGGTAACGAGCATAATCTGGTTTAGTGAAAGTAAAATCTGCCATTTGTGAAAAATCGAGCGGTTTTACACCCGCATCGACACGCTCAGGAAAAGCTAAAGCATGAGCAATTGGTGTGCGCATATCTGGATTGCCCATTTGCGCAAGCACTGAGCCATCTTGATATTGCACCATAGAGTGAATAATACTTTGTGGGTGGATCACCACTTCAATATCACTGGCACAGCAGTTAAACAGCCACTTGGCTTCTATAAACTCTAGGCCTTTATTCATCATAGTCGCTGAGTCGACAGATATTTTTTGTCCCATTGACCAGTTTGGATGTGCCACTGCTTCTGCAACAGTCACTGATGGTAGTGTCGATAAATCACGTTTTAAGAAAGGACCACCAGAACCTGTAAGCAAGATTTTGCTCACGCCATTGTCGGCAAGTAGGCCAGATGCATTTTGTAATGATGCTGGCATACATTGGAAAATCGCATTATGTTCGCTATCGATAGGCAGTAAAGTGGCGCCATGTTGTTTTACTTTATCAATAAACAACTGACCCGACATAACTAGCGACTCTTTATTCGCTAGCAACACTTTTTTGCCTGCTTCAACTGCACTTAAAGTCGGTAACAGACCCGCTGCACCTACTATCGCCGACATCACTGCATCAACATCGGTATGTGCAGCAAGCTCACACATCGCATCAACACCTGCTAGCACATGTGTGTTACACGAGCTATTTGCAAGTAAATTTGATAGCGCACTAGCGGCTTGTTGATCAGCCATTACAGCAAACTTAGGCTGATGTGCGACACACAGTTCAGCCATTTGTTCGGCATTTTTACCCGCCGCTAAAGCAAAAACCGCAAAGCGCTCTGGGTTTCTAGAAACAACATCTAAGGTGCTTAAACCGATTGAACCAGTTGCGCCCAGTACGACAAGTTGCTCTACTTTGCTCATAAACTCAGTGTCCATGCGTAGCAAAGTACAAAGATTGGCGCAGCTGCGGTTAAGCTATCGATACGATCTAAAATACCGCCATGACCTGGTAAACATGAACCGCTGTCTTTCAAGCCAACTTCACGTTTAAACATACTTTCGAGTAAATCGCCTACGGCTGAGAATAACGCGATAAATGCAGTCATCACGGCATAGATTGGCCAAACACTCATATCAACATTAGTGAAATGGCAAAATGCTAAAACAAAAACAACCGAAGCCACTACACCACCTAATAAACCTTCAATTGTTTTATTAGGACTTACCTTTGGCATTAGTTTACGTTTACCTAAGTTCTTACCAGTAAAGTAAGCACCAATATCTGCGCTCCACACAATACCAAGTACAACTAAAATTAACATTGAACCAAAGTGAGTAGATTCGCCATAACCTGCGCTACGTAGTGTATTTAGTGCAAGCCAAAGTGGCACTAGCGTTAAAAAGCCTGCAATGGCACGCATTACAATGCCTTCATTCCAAGCCTTTGCCATAGCTGGGTAGCGCCAAACTAAATAAGTTGCCACAATCCACCATGCAAATGACAAGGTAAATAGGTAGTTTGCATCACCCACTAATTGACCATTTTGCCAAAGTGATTCAATGGGCCAATGCCAGTTCAGTAATGCCAAAAATGCAGCCGTTGCTGCAACAAATCCAAAACGTTTAACTTTATCGCATAGGCCCATAAATGCAGACCACTCCCATGCACCGAGTAAAACAATACCGGCGGCGATATAACTAAATAGTGTTAATGGGGTATAAAAAACCAAAATAAGTGCAAGTGGTGCCAACACGAGCGAGGTTAAAATTCGTTGTTTTAGCAATGTGTGTACCTTCAACTAGTAATTAGGTCTCGGCGAGTAATTGTTTTATTTGTTCGCCTGTACAACCAAATCGTCGCTCTCTGGCAACGTAACATGCGATAGCGTCAGCAAATGCAGCTTCATTGAAGTCTGGCCAAAGCGTATCGGTAAAGTAAAGCTCAGCATAAGCCGCTTGCCATAAAAGGAAGTTACTGATGCGTAAATCTCCACCGGTGCGGATCATTAAATCAAGCTCACCTTGGTCGGCCATACTCATTTGTTCAGCCATTAGCTCTTCAGTAATATCTTCTGCGGCCATTTCACCGGCTGCGACTTTTTTCGCAAGCGTTGTTGCGGCGTTAGTAATATCCCAACGTCCACCATAATTAGCTGCCACGTTTAACTGTAAACCCGTATTATTACGAGTTAATTCATGGGCTGCATCAACTTTATTGCGCAAACCTTCTGAAAAGCGTGATAAATCACCAATTATGTTTAGCTTTACATTATTTTTATGAAGTTTTTTAACTTCTTTGCCCAGTACAAATAAAAATAGCTCCATGAGCGTATTTACTTCGTCTTCTGGACGTCGCCAATTTTCGCTACTAAATGCGAATAGTGTTAACGACTGTATACCTAAGCGAGTACAAAATTGCACTGATTGACGAACCGCATCAACGCCCTTTTTGTGCCCATAAACACGTGGGCGATTTTTCGCTTGTGCCCAACGTCCGTTGCCATCCATGATTATAGCGACATGCTTAGGCAAACTTTGCTGGGAAATTTTATCAGCGTTAAGAACCATAAATATCGAGTATTCCATAAAAAAACGCCGTCTAGTATACCCTAGACGGCGTTTCAAAACTAATAAATTTAGTTACGCCTGTTTACTTACAGAATCAATGCCTGAAAGATAAACAGCGGTTATTAGATTTCCATTAACTCAGCTTCTTTTGCAGCTAGTTGAGCGTCCATCTCTTTGATGAACTTATCAGTAAGCTTTTGGATCTCGTCTTCTGCTTGACGTGCTTCATCTTCAGAAATGTCTTTTTCTTTCAATAAGCTCTTAATGTCGCCATTTGCGTCACGACGGATGTTACGTACAGCAACACGGCCGCTTTCAACTTCACCACGTACGATTTTGATAAGGTCTTTACGACGCTCTTCTGTAAGTGGAGGAAGTGGAACACGAATAACAGTACCTGCAGACATTGGGTTTAAACCTAAATCTGAAGCCATGATCGCTTTTTCTACTGCTTGCGCTAGTGACTTATCAAATACGCTAATTGCAAGTGTACGAGAGTCTTCAATTGTTACGTTAGCAACTTGGTTTAATGGCGTGTCAGCACCGTAGTAAGACACTTGAATACCGTCAAGTAATGCTGGGTGCGCACGGCCTGTGCGAATTTTAGATAATTGACTGCCTAGTGCCGCAACACTTTTTTGCATACGTTCTGACGCATCTTTTTTGATATCGTTAATCACGGTTCAATCCTAATCTATTTGCTAGTTTCATCTGAGGCTTGTGAAGAGATAAGCGTTCCTTCATCTTCGCCCATAATAACACGCTTAAGCGCGCCTGATTTATTCATGTTAAATACGCTTAATGGCATGTTGTGGTCACGCGCCAGCGTAAATGCAGCTAAATCCATAACCTTAAGCTCTTTATCAATGATTTCATTGTAGCTTAAGTGGCGATATAGTGTAGCGTCTGGGTTTTTCACTGGGTCATCAGAGTAAACACCATCCACTTTAGTCGCTTTGATTACAGTATCTGCTTCAATTTCAATACCACGTAAACACGCTGCTGAGTCAGTCGTGAAGAATGGGTTACCTGTACCCGCTGAGAAAATTACAACGCGGCCAGATTTTAATAGGCTGATAGCTTCTGCCCAGTTGTAAGCATCACACACACCGTTCAGTGGGATAGCAGACATTAAACGACAATTTACAAATGCACGATGCAGTGCATCACGCATTGCTAAACCATTCATTACAGTCGCAAGCATACCCATATGGTCGCCAACTACGCGGTTCATACCCGCTTCTGCTAATGAACCACCACGCAAGAAGTTACCGCCACCGATAACTAAACCTACTTCTACGTCGAGCTCTACAAGTTCTTTAATTTCTTGAGCCATACGGTCAAGTACTTTTGGGTCGATGCCGAAGCCTTCGTCTCCCATTAATGCTTCACCGCTAAGTTTAAGAAGAACACGTCTAAAAATAGGTTTACGATTGATAGTCATAATATTTGGGCCAGCCTTAGTAATGAGATAAAAAATAACCGCGCTATGGTTACACATAAAACGCGGTTATTTTAAAGAATTTTCATCAGTGACGCAAAAGCTAATAGCAGATTAATTTCATCTTATTGCCCTACGTCACTAAGTTAGAAAATTACTCGCCTTTTGCAGCAGCGATTTGAGCAGCTACTTCAGCAGCGAAGTCTTCTTCTTTACGCTCGATACCTTCACCAACTTCTAAACGGATGAAGTTAGAAACAGTTGCGCCTTTCTCTTTAAGAATTTCGCCAACTGATTTTTTAGGTTCCATGATGAAAGCTTGACCAGTAAGAGAGATCTCACCAGTGAATTTCTTCATACGACCGATAACCATTTTCTCAGCGATTTCAGCAGGCTTGCCTTCGTTCATCGCGATATCGATTTGAACTGCTTTTTCTTTTTCAACAACGTCAGCTGGTACGTCTTCTGGGTTTACGAACTCAGGCTTAGACGCAGCTACGTGCATAGCAACTTGCTTAAGTGTTTCTTCGTCAGCTTCACCAACTACAACAACACCGATACGGTCGCCGTGGCGGTAAGAAGAAAGCTTGTCACCGTCGATGTACTCAACGCGACGAACGTTGATGTTTTCACCGATTTTAGCAACTAGAGCAACACGAGTTTCTTCGAATTGTGCTTTAAGTGCTTCGATGTCTGCTTTAGTTTCTGCAGCAGCGTCAAGAACTTGGTTAGCGAAACCAAGGAAGTTAGCGTCTTTAGCAACGAAGTCAGTTTGACAGTTAACTTCAAGAAGTGCAGCGAAACCGTTACCTTCTTTGATTAAGATTGTACCTTCAGCAGCGATGTTACCTGCTTTTTTAGCAGCCTTTGCAGCACCGCTCTTACGCATGTTTTCGATCGCTAACTCGATGTCACCGTTAGTTTCAGTTAACGCTTTTTTACAATCCATCATGCCAGCGCCAGTACGCTCGCGTAATTCTTTAACTAGGGCAGCAGTTACAGCCATTAGAATATCCTCAATTGAATTCTGTTATAGGGAAGCGGTATAGGCCGCTTAACAAGAATAACAAGTCTTCACCTTAAATAGATGAAGACTTGATGACAGCTAATTACTCAGCTTCTACGAAGTCGTCTTTCTCAGCTTGAGCAACGATGTTGTTCTCACGACCTTCAGTGATCGCAGCTGATACAGCGCCTGTGTAAAGTTGGATAGCACGGATCGCATCGTCGTTACCAGGTACGATGTAATCAACACCGTCTGGGTTAGAGTTAGTATCAACGATAGCAACAACTGGAATACCTAGGTTGTTAGCTTCACGGATAGCGATGTGCTCGTGGTCTGCATCGATAACGAAAAGCGCGTCAGGAAGACCGCCCATGTCTTTGATACCACCAAGGCTCTTTTCAAGCTTTTCCATTTCACGAGTAAGCATTAACGCTTCTTTCTTAGTTAATTTCTCGAAAGTACCGTCTTGGCTTTGCGCTTCAAGGTCTTTAAGACGCTTGATTGATTGACGAACTGTTTTCCAGTTAGTCAACATACCACCTAACCAACGGTGGTTTACGTAGAACTGCTCGCTTTGGATCGCTGCTTCTTTAACTGCTTCGCTTGCTGCGCGCTTAGTACCAACGAAAAGTACTTTACCTTTGTTAGAAGCTGCGTTCGATAAGAACTTAAGTGCTTCGTTGAACATTGGTACAGTTTGCTCTAGGTTGATGATATGAACACGGTTACGAGCGCCGAAGATGAAAGGCTTCATCTTAGGGTTCCAGTAACGTGCCTGGTGACCAAAGTGAACACCAGCTTGAAGCATATCGCGCATTGAAACGTTTGCCATTTGTATAATCCTCTATAATTTAGGGTTAGGCCTCCACATATCCCATAGCACCAACACCGTAGTTAATTTGTAACTTAAGTGCACCCAAGTGTATGTGACGATACGTGTGTGTGTTAAAATAAAATTGTGTTTGCCTTAAATACAAAAAATCAGTTAAGAATTTATTTGTAAAAAGACGGCGCGCTTTATACCATATTAAAATTGAAAACTCAACGTCTAGTGCAAAATTTGTGCACTAAAAACTGACCTGAAAAACAACTTTGGAGCCTCAATGAGTGCTGTGATCAAGACCCCTGAAGAAATCGAAAAAATGCGTGTTGCCGGGCGCTTAGCCGCCGAGGTACTAGAAATGATAGAACCGCATGTGGTGCCAGGTGTAACCACAGATGAACTAAATACAATTTGTCATGATTATATTGTTAATGTTCAAGATGCTATTCCAGCACCGCTTAATTATCACGGTTTCCCAAAATCAATTTGCACCTCAGTGAACCATGTAATTTGTCACGGTATTCCAAATGACAAACCACTTAAAGAAGGCGATAGCGTAAATATCGACGTAACTGTGATCAAAGATGGCTATCACGGTGATACATCGAAGATGTTCCACGTTGGTACGCCTAACATTCAAGGCAAGCGTCTTGCTGATATCACACAAGAAAGCCTTTACCTTGCGATTAAAATGGTAAAACCAGGCGTACGCTTAGGTGATATTGGTGCTGCAATTCAAAAATACGCAGAGGGCTTTAGCTATTCAATCGTTCGTGAATATTGTGGTCACGGCATTGGTGCTGAGTTCCACGAAGAGCCACAAGTAATGCACTATGGTAAAGCAGGTACTGGCGAAGTATTAAAAGCAGGTATGTGCTTAACAATCGAGCCTATGGTTAATGCTGGTAAACGCCAATGTAAGCTACTAAAAGACAACTGGACTGTCGTAACAAAAGACCGTTCACTGTCTGCACAGTGGGAACATACACTGTTAGTGACTGAAAATGGTGTTGAAATTTTAACGCTCCGATCAGATGATACTATTGACAGGATCATCGAACACTAGGAGCCAGCCCCAGTGGCATTACCCAATAAAGTAAAAAAGTTGCTCAGCCAAGCTGAGCAACTTAGCGATTATCGCGACTGTTCTAGTTATTTTTATAAATGGCTACAGAACGAATTCTCAAAACAACCCGTTAGCAACTTAATTAATGCCCGCGCTGAGTTTATCGACCGCTTATTAATTAAACTGTTTCACGATTACGATCTTGCTCACGAAAGTGATCTTGCCCTGATTGCTGTGGGTGGTTATGGTCGTGGCGAACTACACCCCTATTCCGATATCGACTTTATGTTGCTAGTAAGCGAGCAGCCAAGTGAAGCCGTGTGCGAAAAAATTGGCCAGTTCGTTACCATGCTTTGGGATCTAAATTTAGAAATTGGTCACAGCGTTCGCACTATAGAACAAGCATTAGAACAAAAACGCGAAGATGTGACATTTGCCACCAGCTTACTCGAAAGCCGATTAATTTTCGGTAACCATATCGAATTCGAAAAATTAAAAAATCATTTAATAGATACGCCTATTTGGCGCTCAGACGAATTCTTTTTGGCAAAAGTACAAGAACAAAGTTTACGCCATAAAAAATGCCATGGTACTGCTTATAACCTTGAGCCGAATATCAAAGAAAACCCGGGGGGCCTGCGCGACTTACAGACCATTATTTGGGTTGCTAAAAAGCACTTTAGAGCCGAAACATTACAAGAACTCATAAATCACGGCTATCTTACTCACGAAGAATACCAAGAGCTGTCTGAGTGTTTAGAAAACCTATGGAACATTCGTTTTGCGCTGCACATCGCTGCGGGTCGCTCTGAAAACCGCTTATTGTTCGATCATCAACCTAACGCCGCTGAAATTCTTGGCTTTGGTAGTGATGGTAAAGCCTCGGTCGAGCGCATGATGAAACGCTTATTTAGGATCATGAGCCGCGTACGTGAGCTTAACCAAATGCTGCTTTCATACTTTGAGCAAAGCATTTTACCGGGTGCCGGTGAGTTACCTGTGATTGAGCTTGACCGTAACTTTGAGCGTATTGGCCATCAAATTCGTGTTAAGAACCCATCGGTGTTCTTCCGCCGTGATCAGCTATTTGTGTTGTTCGAGCATATTGCTGATAACCCAGAGATCACCCATATTTACCCAAGTACCATACGTACAATGCGCCAAGTTCGCCGTCGTTTATTGGGTGATTTACAAGACTACGCCGCCTGTCGCGAAGCATTTTTGCGTTTAATCAAACACCCTAACGGTATGGGCCGCGCATTTACGCTGATGCACAAGCACGGCATTATTGCTGCCTACTTACCACAGTGGCGTAATATTTTTGGGCAAATGCAGTTTGATTTATTCCATGCCTACACCGTGGATGAACATACCCATAAACTCATCAACAATATTTATAAGTACTTTGATAAATCAAAAGTCAGCGAATTTCCGTTATGTAGTGAAATTGTCACTCGCATGGACAAGCCTGAGTTACTTTATTTAGCCGGTATTTTCCACGATATTGCTAAAGGCCGTGGTGGCGATCACTCTGAGCTTGGTTCAGTTGATGCAATTGCGTTTGCTAAGCTACACCGCTTCCCAGCCTCAGATGGCAAGCTGATTTCGTGGTTAGTGGCTAATCACTTACTTATGTCGGTTACAGCGCAGCGCAAAGATATTAATGACCCAGATGTGATTAAAGACTTTGCCAGTAAAGTGAAAAATGAGCGCCAGCTTGACTACTTGTACTGCTTAACGTTAGCCGATATTCGCGCAACTAACGATAACCTGTGGAACGATTGGAAAAATACCCTACTACGTGAGCTGTATTTACACACCCAGCGCGCGCTTCGTTTAGGGCTTGAAAACCCAATGGACCAACGTGATCAAATACGTGATAAAAAACAGCAAGCCAAACAGCGCTTACTGAACCACGGTTGTAACGAAGATCAAATCGACTTAATTTGGAGTCGCTTTAAAGCCAATTACTTTACCGCTTTTAGCGAGCAACAGATTTCGTGGCACACAGAGCACCTACTAAGCTGTGAAGATTTAAGCCAGCCTAGCGTTGCCGTGTCTAACACCGCAATGCATGGTGGTACACAAGTATTTGCTTATAGCCCTTACTCAGGTGGCTTATTCGCCCGTTTGGTAAGTGTAATTGGTTCGAAAAAAGCACAAATTCAACATGCGCAGGTACTGACCACTAAAGATGGCTACGTGCTATTTAGCTTTGTTATTTTAGAGGTCAATGGTGACCCGATTGCGAGTAACCGTTCGCAAGGCATTAAACGTGCTTTAGATCTTGCAATTAGCGACCCGAAAAAGAAAATTCGCCTTAAAAAGAATCGCTCACAGCGCTTCAAAGACTTTAATATCAAACCAAAAATTGTGCTTAGACCGCATGCCCGTAAAGACCGCAGCTTAATTGAAATTCAAGCGGTGGATATTCCGGGTCTATTAACAAAAATTGCGGAAGTATTTCAAGCGCACTTATTACATATTCATGCCGCACGGATCACCACAGTTGGTGAGCGTGCAGAAGATTTCTTCGTGGTATCAAATAACGAATACCAAGCATTAACAGACGAAGAACAGGCTAAAATTCATCAAGCATTGCGTAAAAAACTCAACGCAGAAACCGAATAAGAGGATCTTATGTCAGATTTAAAAACCATGATCGAAAACGCCTGGGACAACCGCGATAGCATCAGCCAAAGCACGGTATCAAGTGAAGTAAAACAAGCTATTATCGACGCGCTTGAATTACTTGATAGCGGCGCTGCACGTGTTGCTGAAAAAATCAGTGGTGAATGGGTTGTACATCAATGGTTAAAAAAAGCGGTGCTACTGTCTTTCCGTATTCGTGATAACCAACCAATGAGCGATGGTGTTAATCAGTTTTACGACAAAGTACCACTTAAATTTAGCGACTTTACACCAGAGCAATTCCAACAAGGCGGCATGCGTGTTGTGCCTAATGCTGTGGCACGTAAAGGCAGCTTCGTAGGTAAAAACGTAGTGCTTATGCCATCTTATGTCAACATTGGCGCCTACGTTGATGAAGGTACCATGGTTGATACATGGGCAACGGTTGGCTCATGTGCACAAATTGGTAAAAACGTTCACTTGTCGGGCGGTGTAGGCATTGGTGGTGTGCTTGAGCCACTACAAGCTAACCCAACTATTATTGAAGACAACTGCTTTATTGGCGCACGTTCTGAAATTGTTGAAGGTGTTGTAGTTGAAGAAGGCGCCGTTATCTCAATGGGTGTTTACATCAGCCAAAGCACACGTATCTATGACCGTGAAACTGGCGAAATCCATTACGGCCGAGTACCAGCCGGTGCGGTTGTTGTTCCTGGTTCTTTACCGTCAAAAGATGGTTCGCACAGCCTATATGCTGCCATCATCGTAAAAAAAGTAGATCAGCAAACTCGCGAAAAAGTAGGTATTAATGCCCTACTTCGCTCGATTGATGAATAACAAGACTGAGCTTTAAGCCGTCAGCCGTCAGCCGTCAGCCGTCAGCCGTCAGCTTTAAGTTTTAGAGATTAAGAAGCGCGATGCTAGCTAGTTTCGCGCTTTTTTATTATCTGTAATGCAATGATTTTTAGCTAGTTTGTTGAGATATACCCGCAAATATGTTTTAGTATAAAAAACAAACAAAAATAATAGTGAAAATGTTTAAGTCTTTTCGGAGTTTTACCCACACGGAGTTATTTTATTACACAGGGTTATTCTACCTTGTGGCAATCTTGCTGTTTGTATCACGTAGTTACCTATACGAATTTTTTGTAACTGATATGAATTCACATCGCATAGAAGTTAAAGAACTTGAAGTTGCTTTAACATCGCACGTTAATAAAGATTATGTTTTTGAAGCATTGCAAACAACCTTAGATGGCCTTGCAACCCCAGATCGAGTTGCAGTTAAAATCCAGTGTTATACGGTTTTCTGTGATGTTAGTTTTACGAACCCATTTATCACCATTAACGACCACAATCACTACAGTGCAGAAGTAAAACGTGTGTTTGAGCAAAATGTGGCTTCCCTTAGCCGAAAAGATACTGCTCACTAGTTTCAGGCGCTATTACTTAATGCTTAAAACTTAAAGCGCCTCAGCTAAATTGTTACATCTTATTTCAAATACACATTTTATCGCTTAATTACGGCTATTCAGCGTTACTTCTGAAACACATTTCATTTACCTCACTGGCACTTTTTTTACATCGCACTACAATGCACACAAACTGATTTTGGAACACACACAATGAATCTGACACGTAGTTCGCTGAAAAACCCTGCGAGTGTTATTGTCATCTTGGTGTTGATTATGTTGTTTGGCATGTTGAGTATTTTTAAGCTGCCAATTCAGCTCACACCAGATATTGAGCAACCGCAGATCACTATTTTCTCTGGCTGGCGCCAAGCTGCACCTGAAGAGATTGAATCGGTGATCATTGAGCCGCTCGAGAACGCAGTAAAAAACACTCCGGGTGCGCTAGAGGTTAATACTTACATTAACCGTGGCAATGGCTCGATCACGTTGACTTTTGCTGTTGGGCAAAACATGCAACAGGCGATGCTTGATGTGTTAACAAGCCTAAACCAAGCGCCGCCTTTGCCGTTAGATGCATTTGATCCTGTGGTGTTTGCAGGCGGTAATAATGGAGAAGCCGCTGCAACGTTACTGGTCACCCCAAAAGATTTTAATAGCGACAGCCTTGATTTAGACATGGCGCAGTTCCAAAAACAAATCGATGAATTTGTTGAGCCCCGTTTGGCACGTATTCCTGGTGTTGCCCGCGTTGATTTAGCCAGTGAGCGACCAAAAGAATTACGTATCACCTTTGACCCTCACAAAGCCGCCGCACTTGGCGTCAGCCTTGACCAAATCAGTAACGTATTAGCCAGCTCACGCGATACCTCTGGTGGCCTTGCCAATGTTGGCCGTCGTCAATATACCGTACGTTTTACTGGGCAATATGATTTATCGAGCATGGCACAAATGCGCGTTGGTTATTCAGGCGATAGACCCATTTACCTTGGCGATATTGCAAGTGTAGAGCGCACTTTTTCTGACCGTTTAGGGATGAGTGGTCGAAATGGTAAACCCGCGTATTACATTCGTATTTCGCGCGCTAACGAAGCCAATACCGTTGCCCTACTCGACGAAATTAACCTTGCCATTAAAGAGCTAAACGAAGGGCCGCTGGCTGAAAATGGCTTATCGATTGAATTAAGTTTTGATGCCTCAGTGCATATTCGTAATGCCTTGTCCTTGGTTAAAAGTAACTTAGGCCTAGGTGTTTTGCTGTCGTGTTTAATCTTGTGGTTGTTCTTTAGGGGCTTAAAGGCCACGTTTGTCATTGCAGCGACAATTCCTGTTTCTTTATTAATCGCGTTTTTAACGTTAAATATTTTTGACCGCAGTTTAAATGTTATTTCACTGGCGGGTCTTGCCTTTGCGGTTGGCTTAGTACTTGATGCCGCCATCATTGTGCAAGAAAACATCGCAAGGCTCAGAAGTGAAGGCTTTGATAGTAAAAAAGCCGCGCTAAAAGGCGCAGCTCAAGTAACTGGCGCTTTATTTGCTTCAACCACCACTAGCGTTGCTATCTTCTTGCCAATTTTATTTATGGCAGGTATTGAGGGGCAGTTATTCTCTGATTTGGCGCTCACCTTATCTATTGCTGTTATTGCCTCTATGATTTGCGCAATTACACTTATTCCGTTGGCTAACCATTTTTGGCCAGACAAAGAGCTAAAAGCGGATCCTTATCGTGAATATTGGCAGAAGCTAACTAACTTCATCATGGCGCTTACCAATACCCGCGTTAAACAAATAGTATGGATAGTGTCGTTATTGGGTGGCTCACTCGTCGCGACCATGACCATGCTCCCGAAAACTGATTTTATGCCGCGCGCACCAACCGATGGCTTTTTCTTTAACTTAAATACCCCGCCTGGCGGCAATGTGCAGTTTATGGAAGAAGAGCTGCTGATGCGTATTAAAAAGCGTTTAATGCCTTATTACACAGGTGAAAAAGAGCCGGGAATTAAAGATTTTAACTTTTATGCTTTTGGTTCGAACGCTGGCGGCTTTATTTATTCTGCCGATCCGCAACGTGTTGAAGAATTAATGAAGGTTGCCCGAGAAGAGATCTTCATTGATTTGCCCGACACCCAAGTATTCTTCTTTAGAGGGTCGATGATCCAAGTTGCTAATGGCGGTGATGGTCGCAATATCAATATCGATTTAACGGGTCCGAATATGGACGAGCTAATAGCCGGTGCTAATGTGGCGCTGCAAGCTGTCACCGACGCAATGCCGAATGCCACTGCAAGGCCACAACCACGACTCGATATGGCAGAGCCAGAACTTAGGCTCACACCTAATGACCGCCGTATAACCCAAGCAGGGCTAACTCGTCGTGATGTATCTCAAGCAGTGCAAGCCTATACAGGTGGGTTATTTGTTAATGAATACTTTGATGGCAACGAACGCATGAACGTGATTTTGCGCGGTATACCGTGGCAAACTCCAGAGGAGCTTAAAGCACTGCCTATTGTAACCCCGCAATCAGGTATTCAAACTTTAGGCGAACTTGCCAATATTGAGCGCACCGTAGGCCCAACCCAACTTAGACGTGTTAATGGCCGCCGTACCGTGAGTATTGTTGTCACGCCACCAGCAGACATGAGCTTGCAACAAGCGCAAACTATTCTCTCAGAGCAAGTTATGCCAAAAGTTCGTGCAAGCTTGCCTGACAGCTCTGGCGCGATTTTGGCGGGTAACGCACAAAAGATGAATTCAGCCATGCAAGAAATGACTATCAACTTTATCTTGGCTCTGTTTATTTTATTCTTGCTAATGACCGCATTGTTTAAGTCAGCCAAAGACAGCGCGTTAGTTTTACTTGTCATGCCATTGGCAATTGCAGGCGGTGTACTGGCTTTATTTGTACTTAACTTATTTACCTTCCAATCGCTCGACTTACTAACCATGATTGGCTTTATTATCTTGCTGGGTCTGGTGGTAAATAATGCCATTTTATTGGTTGACCAAACCCGCGTTGCGATGGCCGCAGGACTCAGTCGAGAAGACGCAGTTCGCCAAGCAGTTCTGCTGCGCGCAAGACCCGTTTACTTAAGTACCTTAACCAGCTTATTTGGCATGCTGCCACTGATGCTAATGCCGGGGGTAGGATCAGAAATTTACCGTGGCCTTGCCACTGTGATTGTCGGCGGCATGGCCATTAGCGCCCTATTCACCCTGATATTAATGCCAAGTTTATTACAAGTTGGCAGACAGCTGCCGCCCGTTAATAACAAACAGCAACCAGAAAAAACGCCTTTAAGCTTGGTATCGAATCAATGAGTATTAAAACAATGAACACACCTTTTCGTAAATTAACCGCTCGCTTTTGTGCGCTATTCAGCCTTATCGCATTTAACGCCTTTGCAGTCGTACCTGTTACAGTAGAAACCGTCACACAAGCCCCGCTGACAAGCGAAATTGAAGTAAGCGGCACTTTGTATGGCAAAGATGATGTAACCCTAACAGCAGGCGTAAGCGGCCGTTTATTATATGTTGTTGAGCCAGGTACTCTGGTTAAAAGTGGCGACACCCTAGTTCGTATGGATACCTTACCGCTTGAACTTGAAAAAGCACGCCAACAAGAAATGCTCAATCGCGCCAAAATAAACTTACGTTTATATCAACAAGAACTCGCTCGTTTACAAAAACTCGCCAAAGCCAGCAGTGCTGCAGCAAGCCAAGTCGATGATATGCAAAATAAGCATGATCTTGCGTTATCTGATATCGCACTGGCTAAGGTTGAATTAAAAGTAATAGACGATCAGCTTTCGCGTGCAACAGTGCGCGCCCCATTTGATGGCGTGATCAGCGAGCGTTTTAAACGCGCTGGTCGCGAAATAAATCGCGCAGATGAACTGGTCACTCTGCTCGATATTAATAACTTAGAAGTGCGTTTGTATGTACCTGTTAAATACTTAAAGTTTTTACACAAAGGCATAGAGTTACCAATTCAAGCCGGCGACTTATCAGCCCCTGATATGACAACAGCCACCATAACAGCGGTGATCCCATCAACCGATCCGCGTTCACAAACCGTAGAAGTACGTGCCCTACTAGCAAATGATGCCGAGCAAACATGGGCAATTGGCCAACTGGTTGATGTAGCCGTGCCACTAAAAAGCAAAGGGGACGTACTACTGGTGAATCGCGATGCGCTGATTTTACGCAAAAAAGGCACCCATATCGTCAAAATCGACAACGACAACAAAGCCCTGCAAATTCCCGTAAAAGTAGGTAATGGCAAAGATAAACTTGTTGAAGTCACCCCGACTTCTAACATCACTTTAAATGCGGGCGATAAAGTGGCAGTACGCGGCGCCGAGCAACTACAAACCGGGCAAGAAGTCGAAGTTCAGGTAAAGCAATAACTGCAAGGCTTGAGATGACTGCCAGCTATTTAATATTTTAAGAGCTGGCAGTTATGATAAAGGGTAGTAATGATTATTAAGAGTTGCGCTTGTTTTTGACTTTCTAGGAAGCAAAAAGCAAGACAAGACCCCTTTATTTTTTTGGTAAATGTTATGACCGGGTATGAGATAACGTATAGTGGAAATTTGGCCTGACTAAAAAATCGTTCGATAAAAGCGTGGGAAAAACCGTCATAACCCTGCCAAATTTTATGATAAATAATTTGGTAAACGTTATGACGATAATTTTGTAAACAACACTTTAGATTTAATGGAATTGAATTATAAGAGGCGACCTATTTAGTTGACCCTTTATCACTTTTCTTTTTCTCAAACCTAATAAAGGTAAAATTAAACAATAAGATTAATCCAATAAATATAACTAATTTAACAAGAATATGATTTTCATCAAACAAGTATAGAACTATCAACGTTGATATAAATACACTTATATAAATATATTTACTAGAATATATTTTATAAATTTTTTTAAAGTATTCTCGGATCATAAACTTAATTCCTCTAAAGCACCATTTTTAATTTAACAACTTTCTCTTTTTATCCTCGTCCCAGTACAACTGACCTTATCCTTAAATGGCACTCGGTCTGTAGTTTCGTCGGGCGATTCATTTCTCTCCTGATTGTTTATATCGCCGTGAATAGAGTGATAAATAGTTTCACCACCTGAGTTGATAACTTTATATGAGTTCCCCACCTCTTTGTAGCCAGAATCGTTATCAAAAGTTGACGTAATTTCGAGTTCTGTTATTACTTCAATTGTATCACCCTCAGAAAGAGCAAACTCAACTTCAGTAAGATAGGAGTCGACAGCCATTCCAATAGGCGCTAAGTATGGATGAATGCGAGCTGCAATGGCTCCGGCTGCGGCAGCCGTAAGATTGTTAACATGCCCAGCATTTGTATTTATTCTCTCGGCCTCCTTTCGCGTTAGCGGACCTACTTTATAGGAAAACGAAATACGCTGCCCAGTTTGACCGTTAGGATCAACCATATTAGCCGGATCATTACCTACATACGCATACATATTCATCCCATCTTTATATCCAATGGGATCAGTCTGCATAAAACGCCCTAACTCAGGGTGGTAAACCCGTGCTTTGTAGTGATAAAGCTTAGTACCTGGGATTAAGATTTGCCCAGTGTAACGGAAACGCGATGAGCTGGAATTAATTGGCTCTCCAAATGGGCCATATTTATGTGTTGCTATTATTGAACCAGAGCCATTCGTTTTCACTAATAAGTTGCCACTTCAGACTTACCAAGGGCAAAAAGCAAGACCTGACCCCTTCATTCCACCACCAAAAAATGACACCAACATTTCTTGACCGGACATACTTCCACCTTTGGAGATATAATCAAAAGTAAGGCCTACATTACCGCCTACAAAACCACAGACTATTGTTTGTAAAAATTCACCTGTAGGATCAACCATATTAATTGGATCATTCCCCACATAAGCATACAAATTCATCTGATTTTGAACTAAAGATCAAAAAAACACAGCTGCCTGCTTGGCCGGAGTTTTCTAATGGGTGGCCCTTTTGGCTCCCTCGCTCAAAACTAAGCCTCTGTTAAGAGGCTTATATTCATGCGGCAAAAGAACCAAGATTATTTATAGTCACTTTCGAGTTCAAGGTCAGATACTATTAGCTTTCTTAAGCTCTCTAAAACCAGCAAATACATGGCGTACTCATGGTACTTTAGATGATATTTTGAAAACCAAGATTTAAAATCAGTATTTTCAAATAGTGTTAACTTTTGTAGTTTAAGTAACTTTTCAGAGCGTCCGGAAATAGTCTGTTTAGAGTATTTATAGGCTACACCTTCGATAACTTCAGAATAGAATAGGACTTCGTCATATATTGAAAATTGATCTTCTTCTAATGCAAAACACTCAACCCCGATAGCTTTAATATCTTTCTTTGCCTTTTCAAATTGCTTAGAACTTAAGTTAAACAAATTTTGAACTTGTTGTTCTGAATCGCTTAAATTCATAACTCTAATTTTTTCCGTATGTTAATGTTTTCCAGTTAAACTCTATTTTGAATTCTCCATCTTTTCTAGTAAATATCGTTGAACCATCAATATGGTGCTTTTTCCTAGCTCATTTTTTATTGAAATTACTGTTATGAGGGTCAAGTCTTGTTTTTTGCCTTATGAAAGCAAAAAGCAAGACCTGACAACTTTTACAAATTAGTTTTCTTATGAAGAAAGTACAAAGCGAGTAAGCCCAGTGCAGCTTGATAAACTATAACGAACCCTACTTGAATAATAGCTGTTGTAATTTCATCTGAAGATTCAGTAGTAAGTATGCATTTTTAGAGACTATTGAAGTAACCAGTAGTGCTCCTAACGTTTTCGATAACAAATACTGCTTCATAACAAAAAGCACGGAAAAAATTACAGAAACGATGATGTTTATAATCTCCCATTGAGAAAGATGTAGAAACTGCGTAAACACATGTAGCAAAATACCGATTATGGGAAGAAACAAAAAGAAAAATATAACTATCAGTTTCTTAATCATCTTTATTCCACCTTTAAATTAAGCTCTTAATTTTTTTGACTTTTTAGAAGAAAAAACAAGTTCAGGGCCCTTTGGCTTCCTTGCTATCCAGAGTACCTACCTTAATTCCGATGACAGTACCAACAATCGCAAAGGCTATACTCAAAGGCACTTCTACAAACCATAAAGGTGGGATAAATAACATTTGTAATAGTATCGATACCATTACTGTTCCCACTATAAAGCTCAGTAAATATACACTTAGGGCATAATTCCAAGCTTTTACAACATTGCGCTTAGCCATAACGGTATAAATAGCTGCGCTCAATAAATAAGATGGTAATAACTGGTATGTAAAATATTTGCCGAATGAGAGTGAAGCTAAGTTATCACTACCAATTATTAGAGTGATAAAGGTACTTAATACGGTATTCAAAACCAGCATGACTAAAGTGTATTTTACTATCCTTAAACTATTCAATTTGTCTCCATGTGCTATGTCACAATTATGATTTAGAAATGACTGATAGTGGCTTCTGCAGAGCATGTATTCAGAAAGCCACTTATAATCGCAGCCTCCTCTCACAAAGCCAACACCTCTCACTGCAAACAGCCAAACCCTTTTAATGAAATTTCTTGAGTATTCGAGCCGCTTTGGTTTTTATGTTGAATGATCAAACGTGAATCTTGGCTAGTAAAGGTAAAGGTTCCGAGCCAAGGTAGCTGGGCTATGGGTTGCATGTGGTAAAAACCATTGGCATCAAAGCATATAAATGAGAACTCATGATGTACCGGGGCAAATACGCCATAATCAGCGGTAAATACAGCAATGTTGTCTTGCAGTATAAAGTGTTTCGCTTGCGTGCCCGCTACTAAATACCAAAAGCATATTGCTGTCATTATCACCACTTGTAAGCCGCCAAGTAAAAAGACTGAAAATTTAAGAATACGGGTCGATTTACTGGCTTCCATATAAAGGCGCTTTGCTTTGAGTAATAACCAAAGCCCAATGGCAACCATAGTGAGCTTTACAATCATCAGTGCTACGCCTATTTGATACATCAGCTTAGGGCTGTGCCATTGAATGCCAAATGTTTGCGGGATAAACAAGCTATCAATTAAGGGCAGTAAAATGAGTAGGAATGGCAGAATAAGCGCTTTGTTTTTCATTATTTACTTTTCTAGTGTTCTCGCAAAGATAAGAGTTCAATGTTAATTCTTGGACTCTAAAAAAGCAAAAAGGCGCAACCTGAGGTTACGCCTTTTATCGTTCTGGGCAGAACTTAAAATTTACAGTGCAGCGAATACATCGTCTGTTTTAGCAGCACAGATAAAATCATTTTTGTGTAACCCTTTGATAGAGTGGCTCCACCAAGTAACAGTTACTTTGCCCCACTCGGTTAACAGACCTGGGTGGTGACCTTCTTCTTCAGCCATATCGCCCACTTTATTAGTGAACTCAAGTGCTTGTTTGAAGTTTTTAAACTTGTAAACACGCTCTAATTGCATAATGCCGTCGCGCACTTCAGGAACCCAGTCTGGGATCATTTTGATCAATTCTGCTAATTCAGCATCAGATACTTTAGGCGCATCCGCACGACACGCTTCACACTTTTGTGTGCTTAATGAAGACATTATAAATCCTTAACTTGCTAATTTTTCTTTAGGAGGAAACTTTGGCTCATGTAGCCCTAATTCTTTTGCTTTACTCACCAGCGACATGATATCCATTTGTGAAATATCAAATAAGTCATTGATTGAGTTAATGGTGTAGTACACAGGCTGCATAATATCAATACGATAAGGTGTACGTAATACATCAAGCACATTCATCGCATTGATTTCTGGCTTATCTGAATACACATACTGTGTTTCGCCTGGGCTTGATAAAATGCCACCACCATAAATACGCAGACCTTGTTCAGTTTGCATTAAACCAAACTCAACGGTAAACCAGTAAAGACGTGCTAAATAAACACGATCTTTCTTTTCAGCGGCATAACCTAACTGACCATATTTGTGTGTAAACTCAGCAAATGCTGGGTTGGTAAGCATCGCACAATGACCAAAAATCTCGTGGAAGATATCTGGCTCTTGTAAGTAGTCAAACTCTTCACGGCTGCGAATAAAAGTCGCTACTGGGAACTGCTTGTTTGCTAATAATCGAAAGAACTCATCAAAATCGATCAGTGCCGGAACAGGCGCAACTTGCCAGCCCGTTGTTTCGAGTAACACTTCGTTGAGTTCACTAAGTTGTGGAATACGATCTGTTGGTAAATTAATTTTCTTAAGACCTGCTAAATATTCATCACAGGCTTTACCTTCTATGCAAGCGAGTTGGCGAGCAACTAGCTCAGACCATATTTTATTTTCTTCTTCGCTCCAATGGATAACCCCATTTTCATCAGGTTGCTTGGAGGTGTAATTACTTGCTTTAGCCATAATAACCTTCTTCGTTAAATCTTGATCAGCATTGATCAGAATCTCATTAACTTGTTAAGCCGATACTATGTAAAAGTAAGCGAAATTTTAATAGTTAAGGCTGTTTCTAAGGTTTGCAGAAACAGCCCCAACGTAAAGTTAAGGTTACACCAAAAGATCTAAAAGTTTACACACCACATTTTTAAAAGGCTAAAAGCAAACACAACCGTAAACTTTAAATTACAACCTAACCAATGAATGTAAATGCAGTTTTAAGATCGTTAATAATATCGTTAACATCCTCAAGACCAACTGATAATCGAATTAGACCATCACTGATCCCAGCAGCTGCTCTTTCTTCGGGTGTATAAGGCGAATGTGTCATCGATGCAGGATGTTGAATGAGGGTTTCAGCATCCCCTAAACTCACAGCAAGGGTACAAAGTTGGGTGTTATTTATAAATGTTTCGCCATCTTCAAGGCTGCCTTTTATTTCAAAGGCAATAACACCACCAGCGGCTTTCATCTGTGAGCCAATAAATTGATGACCCGGATGTGATTTAAGCCCAGGGTAATAAACTTGGCTAACTAACGGGTGTTGCTCTAAATATTCAGCAACCACTTGGGCACTTGCACAGTGGCGCTCCATGCGTACAGCAAGGGTTTTTAAACCACGATTAATTAACCATGCATCATGAGGACTAATCGTTGCACCAATATCTTTTAGCACCGTCATTTTGATTAGGTTGATATGCTCCTCTGTGCCACACACAAGCCCTGCTACCACATCACCATGGCCATTTAGGTATTTAGTTGCGCTGTGTACCACAATATCAATACCAAACGAGGTAGGTTGCTGTAGCAAAGGCGTTAAGAAGGTATTGTCGATAACGCTTATCAACTGATGCTGCTTGGCAACATCGGCAATTAAACTTAGATCAAGCACCGCCATGGTCGGATTAATTGGCGTTTCAGCAAAAATCATTTTTGAATTGGCTTTAACCGCGCAGCGAAGTTCAGCCTCGTTGGTCATATCAACAAAAGTGACTTCGATACCAAAGCGCGGCAACATGTGAGCAAAAAATGCAAAGGTACAACCGTATAACGCGCTTGATGCCACTAGGTGGTCACCTTGTTGTAAAAAGCTAAGCACAGACGCAGACACCGCCCCCATACCCGTTGCTGTGGCAGCCGCTGCTTCACAATTTTCTAACTGAGCCACTTTTTGTTCTAGCTCTTGGGTTGTCGGATTACCTAAACGGGTATAAATAAAGCCCTGCTCTTCACCAGCAAATCGGGCTGCACCTTGGGCTGCATTAGCAAAAGAGAAGGTAGAGGTTTGGTAAAGTGGCGCACTCAGTGCGCCATGTGGATCATTTGGTTTTTCTGGACCATGAATACATTGTGTATGTAAGTGATGCTTAGTCATTGTGTGTTCTCGTTTTTATTATCAGTACTTCATACTCATAAATAAAACGTAGATACCCACAATGCACAAGCATGCCGGATGCTCAGATGGCTAAATATCACTCAGCTGTTTTTATTAACTGTACACAAAAGTTGTCATTTTGTATTTTCGGTCTCTTTGTCGCTCGTACGTGAGGCAATTTTACGGGCAATACTATTGGCGGTTTCTTTTAGCAAGCTGCGCTTATGCTCTAAGCGAGGTAATGGCCGACTAAGCTCCATCGCTTTATACCCTATACGCGCGGTAAAAATACCTGCACTTAGCCCTTGCGCTGCACGGCCCGACAATTTCCCCAGTAATTCAGCGCTTAGTGCCGTTGCTGCTAAATCTGAGACTAACTCTGCACTACCAACAAACAGTACTTGTTTCACTAATAAGCGATACAATTTAATACGGCTTGCATAACCAAAACCAATACCGTAAATACGGCCTATTTGTTCAATGAGCTTAGTGCCACGCCATAGCACCGCCATCATATCAACTAAAGCTAGTGGGCTTAGCGCAACCAATAAACCAGACTCAGTAGCAAAACGGTTAATCAGTTTTTTTGCTTGCTGATCTTGGCTGACCAATAAGCTATCGGCGTATAAGGTCATGATTTCTTTATCGGTATGGTGACTTGCTATTTGTTGCTTAAACTCTTCAAACCCAGTAAGCTCCTGATGTTTATTAAGCTTTTCAAGCCACGGTAATGCTTCACCTACTTGCTCGCTATTGAGTAAGCGGTCGGCCTCGGTACGATGCAATTGATTACGCTTTAAACTTCTTAGCATGCGGTACTCGCGCCAAATAACACGGGCAATCAGCAGCACACCACTGAGAACAGCCGTTAAATACACCGAACCTAAAATAATTGATTGCTGAAACGTCACAAACAATGACATCGCAAACTCAAGTAACACTAAAACTAAAAAGCTAACAACAAACACCCCTTTTAGGGTTTGCCATTTCGACTTTTTATACACAGGCTCAAGCTCAATGCTATCTTGCTGATCTTCTTCAGTGTCGATAAATTCGGCGTTTTCTATCACTTTAGCAACAGTTAACTCCTCTGCAGGAGCTTCGTTGCTTGCAGAGCTTGAAATACGGCGACCCGCCTGAAAGTTCATCTCCTTTGGTTGCTCACTCATGTTAGTTTATCTCCTATCAGGTACTGCATGACATGATCTAAACGAATATGCTTTAACCGTTTATCAGGGCATGGCAGTGGCGAAAACGATAAGAACTCAAAGCCCTGTTTTGGCCACTCTTGTTTGTTGAGAAGGCGTGACGGTGGTTGCGGTGGTAAATACGTTAGCCATTCTTGTTCGCCTAAAGGCTTGCCATAAATACAAGCTAGCTGCTGGCCTTTTTCAGCCACTTGGCGCGGCTCTGTAGCGCAGATAGATGACATTGCCATGGTTTCGATTTGCACGCCTTCGAATTTTAAATGATTCGTTTGGTCATGCACGATTGAATCAAGCAATAGCGCTAAATCTTTATGATATTGCGCACTAATATGATCTGACTTATTGGCCGCAAACAGTAGCTTGTCGATGTTTGGTTTAAACAAACGTTTAAAGAAGCTTGCTTCACCATAATTAAAGTGGGCCAGCAATTGGTTAATAACACGGCTTTGCTCATGCAAGGTTTCGCTGCCTTCATTCAAGGCGCTGAGCACATCCACCAGCACAATTTGTCGATCAAAATGACGAAAATGCTGCTCGTAAAAAGGTTTTACAACCTCTTTTACATAGGCTTTATAGCGCTTTTTAAGATGCGCTAAATTCGACCCTTCGGTTATGTCGTCTGGCACATTCGCAACCGGAAAAAACTGCAGTAGCGGCGCTCCTTTAAGCTCGCCTGGCATCAGCATGCGACCAGGTTGCAGCATGGCAAGTTTGGTGTCTTTTTTAAGGCCCACTAATAACTGCTGATAAAGCGCAGCGACATCAGCAAGTTTGCTTTCATCAACACTGGCTGATAGATCAAGTTCAGCAAGGGCGGTTAAAAATGGCTTCGCTTTTTCGTTGCGTGCTGTTTGCTGCAAGAGTGAGTATTGTGACTCACACCAATCAGCAAATGATTGCTCTAGCATTGGCAAATCAAGTAGCCATTCACCTGGGTAATCAATAATGTCTAAATAGAGTGTTGATTGCGGTGCAAAGTGACCGCGTAGCCCCGAGTTACTTTGGTACTTAATTGCTAAACGTAGCGTATTTATACGCTCGGTAGATGCAGGCCAAGCTGGCTCACCTTCAACAGGTAATAACGCTGATAATGCATTTGTGTATTCAAATGTCGGTATTGTCAGTGCTTGCTGCGGCACTATTTTTGTGGCGATATGACGCTTTTCGCGCATCACATCAAAAAAAGGTAAGTTTTTATCGTCAGCTTGGCTGGTTAAATGTTTAACCAAGGCGGTAATAAAAGCGGTTTTACCGCTGCCACTTAAGCCTGTGACGGCTAATTTCACGTGTTGATCTAAACTACGGTGAAGGGCTTTTTCCGCTTTATTTTTTAACGAATTAAAGGTGTTCTTTGCAAATGATTGGCTCATAAAGTGTCTAGCACCTTATTTGCGCTGGGTATCACGATGCAAACAAGGTGCGTATATATCCTTTAAAGTTTGTTGATTTCACGGCTAACCGTAAACTCTGTTGATGTGACATAGCGTTCCATCTCTTGTAAACGACCATCAACTCGAGCAAGACGATCTTTTAAGTCTTGCAATGCACGGCGAGGTGGTTCCCCTTTTTGCCATACTTTAAATTTTACTTCAAGCGGGTCTTGGTGAATGCTGTCTGTGCTTTTCTCTGTTTTTTCTGCTGGTTTTTTATCTAAAATAAACCAAGCAGCAATGTAAGCAACGACAATAAATGGACCACCTGATAATAGTACTGCTGTCACGACTAAAATACGTACTAGCCAAAGCTCCATGTTAAAGTAATCGCTGATACCTGCGCACACACCTGCTATTTTGCCACGCTCTGCGTCTCTAAATAATTCGCGTTTGGTACTCATACTTTACGTCTCCACTGCGGAGCCTCTTGGTCAAGTAAGGCTTCTAATGTTTCAACACGCTCTGCCATTTTATCTGCTTTTTGTGCAAGCTCTAATAATTGGCGGTGCTCGTGTTCACTTAAACCTTGGCTCACTTGTTTTTTACTACGGTAATGTAAAATTAGCCAAAGTGGGGCAACAACCACCATAAAAACAATAATCGGTGCCATCAAAACTTCTGCGTCGAACATGGTACTCTCCTGTCAATCCGTTATGTGTTTAAGCATTGGGGGACATGCCCCCATTTATTATTTTTTATCTGCTAGTTTTTTCTTAAGCTCAGCTAGCTCATCATCAATCTTTTCGTCTTGCTGAAGACCAGCAATTTCGTCAGCTAATGATTTTTTACCAAGATCATAAGACTCTATTTGTGATTCTAGACCATCGATCTTAGTTTCGTAACGTTCGAAGCGGTTTAAAGCGTCTTCAACTTTCGAGCTGTCGAGTGCTTTTTTAACTTCAAGACGTGACTCAGCAGAGCGTTGACGTAAGATGATTGCTTTTTGACGCGCTTTTGCATCAGCTAGCTTCTCTTGTAACGTGCTGACTTCTTGCTGTAGTTTCTCGATATGAGACTCTACATGCTCAAGCTCAGTTTCAACCGCTGCGACTGCATCTGCTGACTTTTGCTTTTCAATCAGTGCTGCACGTGCTAAATCATCACGGTCTTTACTTAGTGCTAATTCAGCTTTTTCTTGCCAGTCTGCAACTTGAACTTTTAAAGTTTCAACGCGACGTACTAGCTCTTTTTTCTCAGCAAGTGTTTTTGCTGATGTAGAGCGAACTTCTACTAATGTATCTTCCATCTCTTGGATGATCAGGCGAACCATTTTTTCTGGGTCTTCTGCTTTATCTAAGATGGCATTGATATTAGAATTAACGATGTCTGCAAAACGTGAAAAAATTCCCATAACATTTACCTCTTTGGTGTTTTAACTTAATCAGTTGGTATATCAGTATCAATATGCTTGCCAACTTTTATAAACTTAGAATAACTTAATATATTCAAACAGTTAAACTAAATTTATAAATTTCTTTAGTTCTCATAGATAATGAAATACACTAGATCTTAGTAAAAATGACTAAGAGTTAGGGAATATGAGCCAATTTCGCCAGCAGGATAATTTACTCGGCCAATCTGACAGCTTTTTAAGTGTGCTTGATCAAGTTTCGCAACTAGCCAGTTTAGAAAAGCCAGTCCTTATTATTGGTGAGCGCGGTACGGGTAAAGAACTCATTGCTGCGCGTTTGCACTTCTTATCTAAGCGCTGGGACCAAAACTATATAAAGCTCAACTGTGCAGCGCTTAACGAAAACCTGCTCGAAAGTGAATTATTTGGTCATGAAAGTGGCGCATTCACCGGTGCTAGTAAACGCCACGAAGGCCGCTTTGAACGTGCTAATGGCGGTACGCTATTCCTTGATGAATTAGCCAATACCTCGGCGATGGTACAAGAAAAACTACTACGCGTTATTGAATACGGCGAATTTGAACGCGTTGGTGGTAAGCAAACCGTTAAAGTCGATACCCGATTAGTCTGTGCGACCAATGAAGACTTACCAACCCTAGCTGAGCAAGGCGAATTTAGAAGCGACTTACTCGACCGCCTCGCCTTTGATGTTATTACCCTGCCCCCGCTGCGTGAACGCCAAGAAGATATCATGTTACTGGCAGAACAATTTGCAATTAACATGGCCCGCGACCTTGAGTGGGAGCTATTTAGTGGCTTTACGCGTAGCGCCATCGAAACGCTGCAATCTTATGAGTGGCCGGGTAATATTCGTGAATTAAAGAATGTGGTTGAACGTAGTTTATATCGTCATGGTAACGAACATATTCCCGTTCACCAGATTATTTTAGACCCATTTGCGAGTAAATTTAGACCTAAACAGCGCGTTAAAGCTGCAGTTAGCAGTGCCCCTGTTGCAAACGTCGAAGCTGCGCCTATCGCCACGACACAAAATCAAGACATTGTGACACTCAATAAGCCCGACATTCAATTTCCTTGTAATTTAAAGCAGCTGTCTAACGACTTTGAAATTGATGTCATTAAAAAAGCGCTTGAACATAGCCAATTTAACCAAAAGAAAACTGCAGAACACTTAGAATTAACGTATCATCAATTACGTGGCTATTTGAAAAAATACAATTTATTAGATCAGCAGCAATAGTTAGAGGCTAATCAGGTGTTTAAACCGTTACTTGCTTTGTCTTTGGTGTGCTTAGTAGGCTGCCTAGATAACGAAGAAAAAACCACAGAACAAAAAAACCAGGGCTTAGTCTATTGCGCTGAAGCAAACCCTGTGTCGTTTAATCCGCAAGTGACAACGACAGGTTCGACTATCGATATTATCGCCAATCAGCTTTATGATCGCCTGTTAAGTATTGATCCGGTGTCTGCCGAGTTTAAAGCAGAGCTGGCAACTGATTGGAAAATTAGCCCAGACGGCAAAGCAATTACCTTTACCCTGCGTAAAGGGGTTAAATTTCATACCACAAAATACTTTACTCCAAGCCGTGATTTTAACGCTGATGATGTAATTTTTACCTTTAGCCGCTTATTCGACGTTTATAACCCTTATCACTTTGTTGGCGATGCCAGCTACCCTTATTTTCAAAGTGTGGGTATTGATCAGCTTATTCGTCGCATTGTGCGTGTTTCTGATTACCAAGTACGGTTTGAACTTTATAATGCTGAAAGCAGCTTTTTAGCAAACCTCGCAACCGATTTTGCCGTGGTGTTATCGGAAGAATACGCCATGCAGCTTAAAGCACGCAATCAAGAAAACTTATTTGACCAATACCCAGTGGGTACTGGCCCTTATGTATACAAAGAATACCGTCGCGACCGTTTAATTCGCTATTACCGTAACCCTGATTACTGGAAACACCCTGTAGTACTTGAGCAACTGGTGTATGACATTACGCCAAACGGCACCACACGCGTTGCGAAAATGCTCACCAAAGAGTGTGATGTTACTGCGCACCCAAGCAGCGCACAGTTGAGTATTTTATCGCAACGTGAAGATATTAAAGTTCAAAAAGAGCAAAACTTAAATATTGGTTATTGGGCCTTTAACACTGAGCGCCCGCCTTTTGATGATGTACGTGTACGCCAAGCACTTGCTAGCGCCATTGATGTCGATAAAATCATGCAAGCGGTATATTACGGTAACGGCATTAAAGCGCAGTCTTTGCTGCCTCCGGCTTCTTGGGCATTTGAAGCGCAAAAAGCAATGCCTGAATTTAACCCTGCACTTGCCAAAACATTACTTGCCGAAGCTGGCTACAAAAATGGCTTTGATATGAATATTTGGGCCATGCCAGTAAGCCGTATTTATAACCCCAATGCCCGTAAAATGGCTGAGCTGATGCAAAGTGATTTACGCAAGATTGGTGTGAACGTTAATATCGTCGAGTACGAATGGAATACCTTTTTACAACGAATTGGTGAACATAGACACGATAGCGTGTTACTTGGTTGGGCTGCAGATACGCCAGACCCTGATAACTTTATGAGCCCATTATTAAGTTGTACTGCGACTTTCAGTGGTAAAAACCCAGCAAATTGGTGTCACCCTGAGTTTGATTTATTACTTACACAAGCCTTAGATACAACAGATCTTGAAAAGCGTAAACAATACTACAATCAGGCACAGCGGATCATAGTGCAAGAGCTGCCTATTTTACCGATAGCCCATGGTATGCGTTTTCAAGCCGCAAGTAGTGATGTTAAAGGCATCAGCTTAAGCCCGTTTGGTGGCATTTCACTAGCTAACGCGAGGAAAGAATAATGATCCTAGATTATATTCTGCGCCGCTTAGCACTGTTAATGTTTATGATGCTGACACTGAGTATCTTTACCTTTTCATTGAGCTTTTTGTTCCCGGGTGATGCGCTAACTAACTTAAGCGGTATTACCAATAGCACCTTCTCACAAACCAGTGCACTTGAAGAAAAGTTCCACTTTACCGAAAACTATGTGGTGCAATACTTTGCCTTTTTAGACCGAATTTTACACGGCGATTGGGGTGTCTCTTTTGCATCTGGCGAAAGTGTTTTTCAGCATATTCAAGATTTATTTCCTGCAACGCTAGAGCTTAGCCTTTACGCATTGTTTGTCTCGGTTGCTGTGGGCGTACCGGGTGGTATTTTAGCTTCTGCTTACTACAAACGATGGCCAGACAAATTTATAAACTCAGGCACACTTATTGGCTACTCGATGCCTGTTTTTTGGTTAGCGCTATTGTTGATCATGGTGTTTTCACTACAACTAGGTTGGTTTCCGATGTCGGGCCGTATGGGTCTACTTTACGAAATTGAACCAATTACCGGCTTTATTTTAATCGATATCATATTAGGTGACTTTCCGTATGATGGCATGGCATTTTTAGATGCAATACACCACCTAACCTTGCCTACTATTGTACTTGCCATGTATCCGACCACAGTATTGGTTCGCTTTACCCGCGACTCTATGCTGAAAGTACTCGATCAGAGTTACATTAAAACAGCACGCGCTAAAGGCTTAAACCGTGCACAACTGATCCTTCACCACGCTCTGCGTAATGCGCTGCTACCGGTTATTAAACAAATAGGTTTACAGTTTAGTACCTTGATCACCCTTGCGATGATCACCGAAGTTATTTTCTCATGGCCGGGCATTGGTCGTTGGCTTATCGATAGTATTTATCAGCGCGACTACCCTGCGATTCAAGGTGGCTTACTCGCTGTTTCTATGTTCGTTATTTTAGCTACGATTATTGCTGAGCTCACTTATACCTTATTCGACCCATTATCGCGGAACCAAGCTCATGGCAAAGTTTAATTTATTCTCTGAAGAGTCGAATAAATCGCCGTTAGCGCGATTTTGGAAAAAATTTAAAACCAATCACCCTGCCCTTGTGGGTTTATGGTTGTTTATTGCTTTAGTGTTACTGGCGGTGTCTGCACCACTCCTTGCACCTTATGGCGTGAACCAACAACACAGCGATGCTCTGCTGTTACCGCCATCGTGGCATGATGCAGGTGACGTACGCTTTTTATTAGGCACCGACGATTTAGGCCGAGATGTGTTATCGCGCTTAATGAATGGTGCAACCTACACCTTTGGTTTGTCGGTTGTCGCCGCTTTGATCACCACAGTAATTGGGGTGTTAGTAGGTACTTTTGCCGGGATCAGCCGGGGAATTCGCTCAAGCTTTTTGAATCACTTGCTTGATATTACGTTATCTATTCCATCGCTGTTACTAGCCATCATTATTATTGCGATTCTTGGCCCGGGCTTAATGAATACAGTATGGGCGATTATTTTAGCTTTACTGCCTCAATTTATTCACTCGGTACGTAACTTAATTGTTGAAGAGCTTAACAAAGATTACATTACAGCGTTTAAACTGGATGGTGCGTCAAACTGGCATATTCTCGCCCGTGGTATCTTCCCGAATATTTACGAGCATATTGTGGTTATTTTTACCATGGCGCTTTCTACCGCTATTTTGGATATCTCGGCACTTGGCTTTTTAAAATTGGGCGCACAGCCCCCAACCACAGAATGGGGTGCTATTTTGGCTGAAAACCTTGGTTTAATTTACCTTGCCCCTTGGACTGTTGGCTTACCGGGCGTATTATTATTTTTAGCAGTACTGTCTACCAATTTAGTAGGTGACGGTTTACGCCAAGTGCTTAAAGAACGTAAGGCCGACTAATTATGCAATTACTCGATATTCGCAATCTCACGATAGAGTTACGCACCTCAGATACCGTTATTCGTGCGGTTGATAGAGTCAGCATGACCTTAAAAGAAGGTGAAGTGCATGCTTTAGTTGGCGAGTCTGGCTCAGGTAAAAGCTTAATTGCAAAAGCCATTGTTGGGGTTTTAAATAAACGCTGGCATATCACCGCTGATCGCATGCATTGGCGTGGTGTTGATTTAATGCGCTTATCTAACGAGCAACGCCGTAAACTAGTAGGTCAAGACATTGCTATGATCTACCAAGATCCGAGTCGCTGCCTAGATCCAACTGCCAAGATATTTGACCAAATTGCCGAGACCCTGCCTGCGCAAGCAACCAGTGGCTTTTTCTTAAAGCGAAATAAACAGCGTAAAGACAGAGTAAAAGCGTTAATCCACAAGGTCGGTATTAAAGATCATAAAAAGGTACTCGACAGCTACCCTCATGAGCTCTCTGAAGGAATTTGTCAAAAAGTGATGATTGCCATGGCCATTGCGCGTACCCCAAAACTATTGATTGCCGATGAGCCAACTACCGCCCTTGAAAGCACCACGCGTGCGCAAGTATTTAGACTGTTAAAAAGCTTGAACCAGCTAAAGAACATGTCGATTTTGATGATTTCTCACGAACTTGAAGAAATTGTTGAGTGGTCTCATGGCATGCATGTTCTTTACTGCGGACAAATGGTTGAAGCTGGCCCAACTAATCGTATTTTTAGTCAGCCATATCACCCTTATACTCAAGCACTGTTAAAAAGCTTGCCTGACTACGAGCAAGGGCTTGCTCACAAAGAGCCGTTTTATGCTTTAAAAGGCACCATTCCGACCTTGCAGCATTTGCCAATAGGTTGCCGCTTGGGCCCACGTTGCCCACAAGCACAAAAAGAATGTGTGGTTACCCCGAAATTGACCAAGCACCATAGTCATAGTTATGCCTGCCACTTCCCATTAATTAAGGCGATGAAATAATGCAACCACTGCTCAAAGTTCAAGCGTTATCAAAGAGTTTTAACCTGCGTGCAGGCTTGTTTTCACGCAAACGATTCTCTGTTCTAAGAGATATTTCGTTTTGCTTAGGGCAAGGTGAAACCATTGCAATTATCGGCGAAACCGGCTCAGGCAAAAGTACCTTAGCTAAATTACTCTCAGGAGCCGATAACGCTGACAAAGGGCAAATTCTACTCGATGGTAATATCATCGAAAATGATGGCTTGCGTGATAACGACTGTCGCCACATTCGTATGATCTTCCAAGACTCTGAAGCGTCATTGAACCCAGGTTTAACCATTGGCGACATGCTTAACGACTGTTTACAGTACAACACTGACTTAAACAAAGAAGAGCGTGAAGATAAAATAAAACAAACCCTCGCAAAAGTGGGTTTGCTTTTAGATCATCAGCACTATTACCCGCATATGTTTAGTAGTGGACAATTGCAACGTATAGCGCTTGCACGGGCTTTAATTTTAGACCCTAAGGTTGTAGTGCTCGATGAGGCATTATCGTCTCTAGACCCGTCTGTACGCGCACAAACGGTAAACTTATTACTGCGTCTACAAAAAGATACTGGCCTTAGCTATGTGCTTATTACTCATCACTTAAGTTTGGTGCGTCATATTAGCGACCAACTTGTGGTACTTGATCACGGTGAGATTGTTGAATACGGCCAAACCGAAGCGATTTTCCAAAACCCTCAATCAAGCGTAACGCAGAAACTGTTGAACTGCTGATAGTGAGCTATCAGCTTTCAGTTTGATTCGGCGTTAAAACGCCTCCTACGCGAGCGGTTTGATCACTCAATTAACTTTACTCTTGCAGCTTTACTCTTTCCCCTTGTTACTTTTCACTCGTATCAAAACTTTTTATACATCCCTTGGCTTTGTGGTGCGACAAACTTGTAGCCAAGCTTTTCGTAAAAGCCAGGTTTGTCAGCGACCATAGTGACATAACTACCTTCAAAGGCGGCAGATTCAATGTAGCGGTCAACATGTTCCATAATGACACGCCCTAACCCTTGCCCTTGATACTCAGGTGATACGGCAATATCAACCACTTCAAAATTACAACCGCCATCACCAATAACGCGGCCCATGCCAATCAACTCATCGTTTTTACGAATACAAATAGCATAAAGAGAGTTTGGTAACCCCGCCTTTGCAGCCGCTAATGAACGTGCTGATAAGCCAGCTTTGAGGCGCATATCACAGTACTCTTCTGCGCTTGGTAGCTGCTCAATTAGACTGTACTCCATAAATGCTCCTTGTAACTTGAATTACCTTTAACGGTAACAAAAAAGGCGCCAGTAGGCGCCTTTTATTTAACTCAGTTTGCTAATTATTCAGCAGCTTGAGTCGCTTGCGGTACTTGCACTTCAGCTTGTGCTTTTAGTGCTGCAATAAATACCATGTAGTTTTTATTCACTTGAGCCATAGTGATGTTTTGCTTTTGTTGCTCATTAATCTCAACTTCAGTCGCTGGATTAACTGCTTTTAACGCAACAATTGCCGCATCGCCATTGTTTAGGTCAACAACTTCAACCTCTGGTGCACCTTGTGGGTGAGCCATTTTGAAAGCTTGTTGAACAATCGCTGGTGACACTGTGTAAGCTTGACGAGCAAGTGCAGCTTCTTGGCGTACTGTTAGGCCTTCAGCTTGTGCAACTTCGTTTAGGCTCTTACCAGCTTCGATCTCAGCGTATAGAGTGCGTGCTTTTTCTTTAGCAAGCTCCGATGCTTTTTGTGAAACTAACGTCGCCTTAATTTGCTCAGAAACATCTGCTAGTGCTTTCGTAGTCGCAGCTTTGTGATCGTTTACACGAACAACAACAGCATGCTCATCGCCTACTTCAATTACTTCTGAGTTCATGCGGTCTTCTAACACTTCAGGTGAGAAAATAGCAGTAACAACTTGTGGGTTGTTTAACGGCTCAGGTAATGCATTGCGAGTAACAAGTTCTGTTTTCTGTACTTCAACGCCTGCTGCTTCTGCTGCATCAATTAAAGTATCTGAAATTTCGAACGCAAGCTCACCCATTTGAGTTTGCTTTTCATAGAACGCATTAATTTTCTTAGTACGCTCAAGTTCAGCGCGAAGCTCATCTTTTACGTCAGCATATGGTTTAACTTGCTGTGTTTGAATATCAGTAAGTTTGATGATGTGATAACCAAACTCTGATTCTACAACGTCAGAAATGTCGCCTTTGCTTTCAAGTGCATACGTTGCATCTTCAAACGCAGGGTCCATCATGTCACGTTCAATCCAGTCTAGGTCGCCGCCCATTTCTGCACTCACTACGTCATCAGAAGATGACTCAGCTAGCTCAGCAAAATCAGCACCGTTTTGTAACTGCGCTAGTAGCTCTTCAGCTTTCGCTTTTGCTGCATCGTCGTCTTCGCTGTTATCAATTAAGATGTGCGATACACGACGTTTTTCAGGCTCAACATATTGTGCACTGTTTTGATCATAGTAAGCTTTGATATCTTCTTCTGAAACACTTGAATCAAGCGTTAAGGTAGCTGCATTTAAGTCAATGTAGCTTACAGACACTTGCTCTGGTGCTAAGAATTGCGGTTGATTCAACTCATAGTAATCAGCAATTTCTTGCTCTGTTACTTCGATACCTGCTTGTAATGATTCTTTAGCAACAACTAAGTAATCAATACTGCGCGTTTGCTGTTGTAGAGCAACGCTGTTGTTTAATTCATTTTCTAAGATGAAATCTGTACCAGCAACAGCACCTACTAATTGGCTGCGTGTCATGTCTTCACGTAAATATTCACGGAAAGCATCTGGTTGGAAATTCATTTGACGAATAACTTGTAAGTAGCGGTCGTTGCTAAACTGGCCGCCTACTTGGAAGTAAGGCATTTCTAAAATTGCTTTACGAACACTTTCGTCACTTACACGAAGACCTAATTCTGCCGCTAGTTGAGTTTGCAATTCTTGTTGTACTAAACGGTCGATTACGCCTTGGCGAATTTGTGCCATGTAATTTGGATCAGCAGCGATTTGTGCGAAGTATTCACCAAATTGTTGTTCTAAACGGTTACGTTCGTTTTGGTATGCACGGCTGAATTCGGTTTGGCTAATTTTAACTCCATTTACTTCTGCAACGGGTTGCTCTGTGGTTTGTCCTAAATAACCACCGATCCCAGCTAAAGCAAAAGATAAAATCACCGCGCCTAAAATAATTTTGGCTGCAGGTCCCTGCGAACCTTCTCTGATTTTCTCAAGCATTTATCTATCTCTATTCTGATCAGGTACAAATTAACCCTGCTCATGTAAAAAAAGCGTATCTTACCAGATACGCTTTTTCACTTGAAGTAACTGGTGATAAGTTACCTAAATTCAATTTAAGTGTGATTAGGTATCTCTCACCAACTAATCTTTAATGATTAGTTTACTGCGTCTTTCAGCGCTTTACCTGCTTTGAAAGAAGGAATGTTTGCTGCAGCAATCTGGATAGTCTCACCAGTTTGCGGGTTACGACCTGAGCGCGCTGCACGCTCACGTACAGAGAAAGTACCAAAGCCAACTAGCGCTACTGAATCGCCATCTTTAAGAGCGCCTGAAACAGCCTCGATGAATGAATCTAGTGCACGACCTGCAGCCGCTTTAGAAATGTCAGCGTCAGCTGCGATTTGATCGATTAATTGAGATTTATTCACAATATCATCCTCTTTCATTGTTATTATCAAGAGCGATTGTTTTTATAAAAAATAACATCACTGTTTTGAAAATTTATGAGCAAATTAAGTTTATGCTCAGTTTATTATATTTTTCTCAACCCTAGGCCACATAAGGCCTAGGCTTGAAAACTAGTGCTTAACTTATCATACCCTTTGTATTTGAAAAGCCCCTAAATGCACTTTTTTGCGGTTTTTTACTGGTTTTTTTCAGTTTCGACAGAAAAACTCTCAACTGGGTGCTTCAAAGCCAGTTTTAAAACGTCATCAATCCATGTAACTGGGTGAATTTCAAGGCCCTCTAATACGTTGTCTGGGATCTCTTTTAAGTCACGTTCGTTAATTTTTGGAATAATAACGGTTTTAATTCCACCACGATGCGCTGCCAGTAGCTTCTCTTTTAAGCCACCAATAGGTAATACTTCACCACGTAATGTGATTTCACCTGTCATTGCAACATCTGAGCGCACTGGGTTACCCGTTAAGCTCGATACCAAACCAGTTACCATGGCAATACCAGCACTTGGGCCATCTTTTGGTGTTGCACCTTCTGGCACGTGAACATGAATGTCACGTTTCTCATAGAAGTCGCTATTAATGCGAAGTTTTTCAGCACGATTACGAACGACCGTCATCGCAGCCTGAATTGACTCTTGCATTACATCACCAAGCGAACCTGTGTAAGTTAGCTTGCCTTTACCTGGTACAGCTGCAGATTCAATAGTTAGTAAATCACCACCTACTTCAGTCCACGCAAGACCCGTTACTTGGCCAATACGGTCACCGTCTTCTGCTTTACCATAATCAAAGCGTTGTACACCTAAGAACTCTTCAAGGTTGTTATCGTCGATAAGGACCTTTTTAGTGTCTTTATCAAGTAGGATGTTTTTAACTGCTTTACGGCATAGTTTTGACACTTCACGCTCTAAGTTACGAACGCCCGCTTCACGTGTGTAGTAGCGGATAATGCCAATAATTGCGCTGTCAGCAATTTCAACTTCATGCTCTTTTAAACCATTGCGCTTAACTTGCTTTGGAATCAAGTGTTGTTTAGCAATGTTTAGCTTCTCATCTTCGGTGTAACCCGATAAACGAATCACTTCCATACGGTCTAATAATGGACCTGGAATATTAAAGCTATTTGATGTTGCCACGAACATCACATCAGATAAGTCGTAATCAACTTCTAAGTAGTGATCGGCAAAATGGCTATTTTGCTCAGGATCAAGTACTTCAAGTAATGCTGATGCTGGGTCGCCACGCATATCTGATGACATCTTATCGATTTCATCTAATAAGAATAATGGGTTCTTTACACCAACTTTAGTCATATTCTGGATTAACTTACCAGGCATAGAACCAATGTAAGTACGGCGGTGACCACGGATTTCCGCTTCGTCACGAACGCCACCTAATGCCATACGCACATATTTACGACCTGTAGAACGTGCGATTGACTGACCAAGTGAAGTCTTACCTACACCAGGAGGACCGACTAAACATAAAATTGGGCCTTTAAGCTTATTAGTGCGCTGCTGCACCGCTAGATACTCAATAATACGCTCTTTAACTTTATCTAAGCCGTAATGGTCACTATCTAAAATCTTTTGTGCGCCAGCTAAGTCTTTTTTCACCTTAGAGCGTTTTTTCCAAGGTACATTGATTAACGTATCAATGTACGAGCGCACGACGGTTGCTTCCGCCGACATCGGCGACATCATTTTTAATTTAGATAACTCAGCGTTTGCTTTCTCTTGCGCTTCTTTAGGCATACCAGACTCTTCGATGCGTTTTTTAATTGCTTCGAATTCATCGGGTACATCATCAAGTTCGCCAAGCTCTTTTTGAATCGCTTTCATTTGCTCGTTGAGGTAATACTCACGCTGCGACTTTTCCATCTGCTTTTTCACGCGGGTACGGATTTTTTTCTCAACTTGCAGTAAGTCAATCTCACCTTCCATCAGTGCCATTAAGTATTCAAGACGCTCAGTCACATCAGCAATCTCAAGTACTTTTTGCTTTTCAGGTACCTTAAGCGGCATGTGTGCTGCCATGGTATCAGCAAGGCGTGCAGCTTCATCGATGCCAGACACAGAAGTAAGTACCTCAGGTGGGATCTTCTTATTAAGCTTTACGTAGCCTTCAAATTGGCTAATTGCGCTGCGAATAAAGATATCTTGTTCTTGCTCGTCGATATGGCTTGATTCGATGTACTGTGCTTCTGCCACAAAGAAATCATCGTTATCTAAAAACGTTTCAACGCTCGCACGTTGTGTGCCTTCAACAAGCACTTTAACTGTGCCATCAGGTAACTTTAATAACTGAAGTACTGTGGCAATGGTGCCAACACGGTAGATATCATCTTGCTGCGGATCATCAACAGAGGCGTCTTTTTGCGCCACTAGGAAAATTTGTTTGTCCTTGTCCATCGCCGCTTCTAGGCATTTTATTGATTTTTCACGACCAACAAATAGCGGGATCACCATGTGTGGATAAACCACTACATCGCGCAGTGCCAACACGGGGATTTCGACTCGATCTGTTCTCTCAAGCGTCATTATATTCTCTTCGCACTTCATTTATTTTAAAGATTACTCAAGTATATGGGGATATGTAAGGGAAAGTTCAACATATTTATAAAAAAAGGAGCCTTTGGCTCCTTTTTCGTGTTCAACTGCTTAACTTTTAAACTATTACAGCTTTATTCTGATGCAGCTTTGTCTTGGTTACCGCTTTGGTAAATCAAAATTGGGTCTGATTCACCTTTTATAACGGTTTCATCAATAACCACTTTGCTAACATCATCCATCGAAGGTAATTCATACATAGTATCAAGTAATACGCCTTCAACGATTGAACGTAAGCCACGAGCACCTGTTTTACGCTCCATTGCTTTATGAGCAATTGCGCTAAGTGCATCTTCACGGAACTCAAGCTCAACATCTTCCATCGCAAATAATGCAGAGAACTGTTTAGTTAATGCATTTTTTGGTTCGCTTAAGATTTGAATAAGCGCCGCTTCATCTAGCTCTGTGAGTGTCGCAACAACCGGAAGACGACCGATGAACTCTGGAATTAATCCGTATTTCACTAAATCTTCTGGTTCAACATCTTTGAATGTTTCACTTAAGCTACGGCTACCTGATGATTGCTTAACTTCAGCACCAAAACCAATACCGGTATTTTTATGGCTGCGTTGTTCAATCACTTTATCTAGGCCAGCAAACGCACCGCCACAGATAAATAGGATCTTAGAAGTATCAACTTGCAAGAACTCTTGCTGTGGATGTTTACGGCCGCCTTGTGGTGGCACAGATGCAACCGTACCTTCAATTAGCTTAAGTAAGGCTTGTTGTACACCTTCGCCCGATACGTCACGGGTGATCGATGGATTGTCAGACTTACGAGAAATCTTGTCGATTTCATCAATGTAAACAATACCACGTTGTGCTTTCTCTACGTCGTAATCACATTTTTGCAGTAGCTTTTGAATGATGTTTTCAACGTCTTCACCTACATAACCTGCTTCAGTTAGTGTCGTTGCATCGGCCATCGTGAATGGTACATCAAGTAAACGAGCCATGGTTTCAGCAAGTAATGTTTTACCACTACCTGTAGGACCGATTAGTAGAATATTACTCTTACCAAGCTCAATATCTGCATTGATTGTTTGATTGCGTAAACGTTTATAGTGATTGTATACCGCAACCGACAGCACTTTTTTAGCGTGGTCTTGGCCAATCACGTAATCATCTAAGTGATCACGAATTTCTTTCGGCACAGGCAGTTTATCAGACGCATTATGCTTCGGCGCAATGTCTTTGATTTCTTCCCTGATAATATCGTTACACAGCTCTACACATTCATCACAAATATATACTGAAGGGCCAGCAATTAGTTTGCGAACTTCGTGCTGGCTTTTGCCGCAGAAAGAGCAGTATAACAATTTATTACTTTTGTCGCCGTCTGTAGGAGTGTCAGACATTCAGCTACCTCATTTATTACGTTGGCAGTAGCACTGGGCTACTGCTAATTCACTATGTTTAACTATATCAAAGAATATCAGTTTTCGCATAGTAAAGGGTGATAGCTAACAATACGTTATTATTAGCTATTCAGATTACTTCGAATCGCGGCTTGAAAATACTGAGTCAACTAGGCCGTATTCAACTGCTTCGCTAGCAGTCATAAAGTTATCACGGTCTGTATCACGAGAAACCACATCGAGTGGCTGGCCAGTATGTTCAGCCATTAAACGGTTTAACTTATCTTTAATTGATAAAATTTCACGGGCATGGATCTCAAAGTCAGATGCCTGACCTTGGAAGCCACCTAATGGTTGGTGGATCATTACACGTGAGTTAGGTAAACAAAAACGCTTACCTTTAGCGCCACCTGATAGCAAGAATGCACCCATGCTTGCCGCTTGGCCAACACAAATAGTGCTTACATCAGGCTTGATAAAATTCATTGTATCGTAAATTGCCATACCCGCAGTCACAGAACCGCCTGGCGAATTAATGTAAAGATAAATATCTTTTTCTGGGTTTTCTGATTCTAAAAACAGCATTTGCGCAAGAATCAAATTAGCCATGTTATCTTCTACTTGGCCAGTTAAGAAAATAATGCGCTCTTTTAAAAGACGTGAGTAAATATCATATGAGCGCTCACCTTTAGCTGTTTGTTCAACAACCATAGGGACTAGTGCGTTTAGAGGGTCTATCATACCGCTATTCATTCTTATTTAATTCCTTATCCGCTGCGACTCATCCTTACTATAAGGAAAGCACATTTATACTAATGTAAGTTAAGCTGTCTATTCAATCTTTATAACTATATAGGAACTTATCAGAACAAATTCAATCCTCGCCGAAAAAAGTTCTGAAATAACATCAGTATTGTTGGTTTTTTTGAAACTGATACCACAAACTAAAATGGCCCGAGTACGCTGTATAAATACAGGGTAACACGAGCCATTTAATCGCTAGCGAGAGCTTAAGTCAATGACTTATTAAGCACCTTGCTGTGGATTCATGATGTCGTCGAATGCTTTTTCAACGTCAGTCACGTTTGCTTTAGCTAGGATAGCTTCAACTGCTTGCTCTTCCATCGCTACGTTGCGCATTTGCTGCATAAGCTGATCGTTTGCTTTGTAGTACTCTACTACTTCAGTTGGATCTTCGTATGCAGAAGCTACAGTTGCGATTAATTCTTCAACTTTAGCGTCGTCAACTTTAAGCTCGTTCGCTTTAATTACTTCACCTAGTAATAGGCCAGTCTTAACGCGAGTTACAGCTTGCTCGTGGAATAATTCAGCTGGAAGCTCAGGCATGTTTTTAGCGTCGCCACCGAAACGTTGTGCAGCTTGCTGACGTAGTGCATCAATTTCTTGATCTACTAGCGCTTTTGGCACTTCGATTTCGTTGTTAGCTAAAAGACCTTTGATAGCTTGATCTTTAACGTTAGCTTTAACTGCTTGGTCAAGCTCACGTGTCATGTTCTTTTTAACTTCTTCTTTAAGAGCGTCAACACCGCCTTCAGCTACACCGAATTTAGTTGCGAACTCGTCGTTAAGCTCAGGAAGCTCTTGAGTTTCAACTTTCTTAACAGTGATTGCGAAAGTAGCAGCTTTACCTTTAAGGTTTTCAGCGTGGTACTCTTCAGGGAAAGTTACTTCAGCAACAACTTCTTCGCCCGCTTTTTTGCCAACGATGTTGTCTTCGAAACCTGGGATCATACGACCTTGACCAAGTTCTAGTGGGAAGTCTTCAGCTTTACCGCCTTCAAACTCTTCGCCTTCGATAGAACCAACGAAGTCGATAGTTACACGGTCGTTCTCGCCTGCAGCTGCGTCAACTTCAGCCCAAGAAGCGTGTTGCTTACGTAGAGTTTCTAGCATGTTAGCTAGGTCTTCGTCAGTTACAGATACAGCTGGTTTTTCAACAGCAATTTTATCTAAACCTTGGATTTCAACTTCTGGGTAAACTTCGAAAGTTGCATCGAACTCTAAATCTTTACCAGCTTCTAACGCTTTAGGAGCGAAAGTAGGTGAACCAGCTGGGTTAATTTTTTCAGAAACGATTGCTTCGATGTAGTTGCGTTGCATTAATTCGCCTGCAACTTCTTGACGTACTGCAGCACCGTAACGCTTGTTGATGATAGACGCTGGTACTTTACCAGGACGGAAACCATCGATACGCTGGGTTTTAGACAGTTGTTGTAAGCGTTTTTTTACTTCAGTCTCAACGTTCTCTGCAGGAACGGTGATGGTCAGACGGCGCTCAAGGCCTTGAGTCGTCTCAACAGAAACTTGCATGATTTACCTCAATCTTCAATTTTGGCGACTGTTCGCCTTCCTTACAAACAAGGTGATCTCCATGAGTGATAGCAAGTTTTAACGCTGAATATTTCAACTTAAAACGGCGCATTGTAACCATGAGATACCATTGCTGCTTTGCCCCTATGGGCACTATGTTAAACAATAGACGCGGCATTATAACCTAATATTTATGATAGTCGAGTCTGGGGGGCAATTATTTGGCGTATATAGCAGCAATCAGCGTTTAAATGCGTAAAAAACGAACGCAACAAAATGACAAAGGAGAATTAAGCTGAATTAAAGGATGTATTTAGAAATTGAGAAGTGGTCGACGATGCAGGATTTGAACCTGCGACTGAATTGGATATACCCAAACCAATTGTTCTTTGACCATAAATCTTTAAAAGTGGTCGGCGATGCAGGATTTGAACCTGCGACCCCTTGGACCCAAACCAAGTGCGCTACCAAACTGCGCTAATCGCCGATACTGAGAGAAGTTTTGAAAATAAAGACCGCTTATTAAAAGTGGTCGGCGATGCAGGATTTGAACCTGCGACCCCTTGGACCCAAACCAAGTGCGCTACCAAACTGCGCTAATCGCCGATATCTTAGAGTAAATTGGGGTGACTGATGGGGCTCGAACCCACGACAACCGGAATCACAATCCGGGGCTCTACCAACTGAGCTACAATCACCACGGCATTTACATATTTTCAAATGGCGCACCCGGAAGGATTCGAACCTTCGACCAACGCCTTAGAAGGGCGTTGCTCTATCCAGCTGAGCTACGGGCGCATCGAAAACTTCATAAGTTTGCCTGTAAGCACCATTTACAAAGAGTAAAGTGGTCGGCGATGCAGGATTTGAACCTGCGACCCCTTGGACCCAAACCAAGTGCGCTACCAAACTGCGCTAATCGCCGATGCTTACCGTTGTTTGCGAGTGACCTCGTTAACAACGGGGTGCATAATAGTGATTTGACCGAGTCAGGTCAAACATTTTTTTAAGAAAATAATTCAATCGGTCACTTTTAGTTCATAATGGTTAAATATTGCAAATATAAGCTAAAATTTGAACTCTTTTTTATAAAGTAGCGCTTTATATAAGATTGCATCTTGGCGCTATGATGCTTTTCTGCGAAAATACGCAACATAAATAAATATGATCAAACAAACATGATTTGTGTATCCACGCCCCCTTTATTGGATAATCATATTTAGATGTATCAGTATCAAGTTAACTAACCCCAATTAAAGGTCACCCATGACGGCAAACATCATCGATGGTAAGGCAATAGCTAAACAAGTACGCAGCAATGTAGCAGAGCGAGTTGCAGAGCGTGTAGCGAATGGATTACGCGCTCCAGGACTAGCAGTAGTGTTAGTTGGTCAAGATCCAGCTAGCCAAGTGTATGTTGGTTCTAAACGTAAAGCATGTGAAGAAGTCGGCTTTGTATCTAAGTCTTACGATTTACCTGGCGACACAACTGAGCAAGATTTACTTGCATTAATAGATCAACTAAACGAAGACAAAGAAGTAGACGGTATTCTAGTACAGTTACCTTTACCTCAGGGTCTTGATGCTGAAAAAATTCTTGAACGCATCACACCACATAAAGATGTTGATGGTTTCCACCCTTATAATATTGGTCGTTTAGCTCAGCGTATGCCGGCACTTCGTCCTTGTACACCGAAGGGTATTATCACCCTACTCGACTCTACCGGTGTCCGCTACAAAGGTATGCACGCAGTTGTTGTTGGTGCGTCAAACATTGTTGGTCGTCCTATGTCACTTGAGCTTTTACTTGCAGGCTGTACAACAACGGTGTGTCATAAGTTTACTCAAGATTTAGAAACGCATGTTCGCCGCGCTGATTTATTAGTTGTTGCGGTTGGTAAACCTGAGTTCATTCCGGGTGATTGGGTTAAAGAAGGTGCTATCGTAATTGATGTAGGCATTAACCGCCTTGAATCTGGCAAGCTTGTTGGTGATGTTGAATACGATATCGCTGAACAAAAAGCACATTTCATTACACCAGTACCAGGTGGTGTTGGCCCAATGACTGTGGCAAGCTTAATCGAAAACACCCTTGAAGCGTGTGAAAAGTACCACAGCTAAGAAGAGCTAAATTATTGCAAAAGGCTGCCAATTGGCAGCCTTTTTTGCTTTTAATTGTTTTGTAGTTTGAACTGCCTAAGCTTTAGCATCTGGGGGAGCACTGAAAACACAATCATCAAAAACATTAATAGGTATTGCCAGTCTTGATATTGTTCGTTTATGAGTAAAACAGCGCATACTATTCCCGCGATTGGGTTAGCAATAGTGCCGAATGAAAACTCAGCCACAGTCATGCGTCCTAATAACCAAACATACAGAATATAGGCGATAGCGGTATTGGGCACGATTAACCAAAATAGCGCAGAATATTGCAGCGCTGAGATAGGCTCAAATATCACTTGGTATTGTTCTGGGTGAAGTAAACTGCCATCAATAAACGCAGCCAATAATAAAATAGTGCCACCAATGATTAACTGCCAGGTAAGCACAACCCACCAATGTATATGCACCGACAAACTTTGTACTAAGGTGCTACCAATCACAATAGTCAGTAAGGCCCCAAATAAAGCGGCCACTCCCAATACATTTAATGCCACGTGTGCTGGGTCGAACAACAGCCAAGCCAATACCACCAGCGCTATAGCGCAAATTGCTTGAATTTTTGCAGGTCGCTGTCCTTTAGTAAGCCAAGCATATAACAAAGCCACAACTGGCACAGACACCATCCCTACCCCTGCTATAGCTGCAGGAAGATTCACTGCCATGATAAAAATAAAGGCAAAAAATAGCGCGATATTCACCGCACCTAAAGTCAATAAACTTGGCCACTGCGAACGGGTCGGCAAACTAGGTTTAAGTAATAAAAGTAATAACCCTGCAGGTAATGCACGTAATGCGCCTAATAAAAGTGGCGGCCAATCAGGTGTGGCATATTTGGTCACTGCATAGGTGGTGCCCCATAAAAAGGCGGGGATCATGGCAAGTAAAATATTCAATGTCTGTCCTTGTTAATACGAAGAGATGGCAAGGTAAAAGCTCAAGTACAGTTGAGGTCAATAGCTATATTGATTAAAAACAAAAAAGGTTGCCTCGTTGGCAACCTTTTTTAATGAGTTATGCTTCGATGAATAGTTAGGCTTTACGCCATGTTGTTTTTCCAGCTGAATCTTCAAGTACCACACCAAGCGCATTCAATGCATCGCGTGCTTCATCAGCTGCCGCCCAATCTTTGCTTGCGCGGGCTTCGTTACGTTTTGCTATTAACGCTTCGATATGTGCTACTTCGTCGTCAGCTTGGCCACCTTGTAAAAAGGCTTCTGGGTCTTGTTGTGCTACCCCTAATACCTCAGCAACACTGCGTAGTACATAAGCTAGCTTACCTGCTTGCTCTGCATCGCTGTCTTTAACACGGTTTAGCTCTTTTGCTAATTCAAATAATACAGGCAATGCTTCTGGTGTGTTAAAGTCATCATCCATCGCTTTTCTGAATTTAGCCACATATTCACTGCTAGCTAAATCACATTCGATTGGCGTTACGCCGCGCAGTGCAGTGTAAATACGTTCAAGTGACGAACGTGCTTGCTCAAGGTTTTCTTGCGAATAGTTAAGCTGGCTACGGTAATGACCTGAAATTAAGAAGTAACGAACTGATTCAGCATCGTACTCTTTTAATACGTCACGTACGGTAAAGAAGTTGTTTAAAGACTTAGACATCTTCTCTTTATTAACCTGAACCATACCTGTGTGGATCCACGTATTAACGTACTTGCCGTTATTTGCACAGCATGACTGAGCAATTTCGTTTTCATGGTGCGGGAACTGTAAATCTGAACCACCACCGTGAATATCAAAATGTTCTCCTAAGTGCTTAGAGCTCATTGCCGAACATTCAATATGCCAACCAGGGCGACCCTCACCCCATGGTGAAGACCATGACGGCTCTTCTGGCTTGGCTTTTTTCCAAAGCACGAAATCAAGTGGATCTTGCTTATCTTGTGCAACTTCAACACGAGAACCAGCTTGTAGCATGGTTAGGTCTTGTTGTGATAACGCACCGTATTGCTCAAAGGTTGATACGTCAAACAATACATCACCGTCTGCAGCAACATACGCATGGCCTTTGGCAATTAAACGCTCAACCATAGCGATTATTTCATCCATGTGGTTTGTTACTGTTGGCTCAACATCCGGACGCAGCATATTTAAGCTATCGAAATCTTCATGCATGGCTTTGGTCATACGAGTCGTTAAGTCATTAATTGACTCACCATTTTCGTTAGCACGTTTAATGATTTTGTCGTCAACATCAGTGATGTTACGAACGTATTTTAAATCGTAACCGATGTGGCGTAGGTAACGCACAATCACGTCAAAACCAACAAAAGTACGAGCATGACCGATGTGACAGTAATCATAAATGGTGATACCACACACGTACATGTCGATTTTGCCATCAACAAGGGGTTTAAACTGCTCTTTTTGTCGCGTAAGTGTGTTGTAAATTTGTACCATTTATAAAATGTCCTTAACGGTGTTTCGAGATTCTCTATGGTAACACTTGCAAAGCCGCTGCTCTAGCGCTTTATCAATTGAATAAGCACTTTGTTAATCGTTTTAAACAAGCTCTTTGTTAATCAAAGACAACTACTATAAAATAGCCCCATTATTAAACCTGATATAGGAAACCTCATGGTTGTACTACACACAAACTTTGGTGACATCACTATCAAGATGCACGAAAGCGATGCACCAAACACAGTTAAAAACTTCTTAGAGTATGCGAATGCTGGCTTTTACAACGGTACTATCTTCCACCGTGTAATTGATGGTTTTATGGTACAAGGCGGTGGTTTTGAGCCGGGTATGGTTCAAAAAGAAGTAAACAACCCTATCGAAAACGAAGCAAATAATGGCCTTGCAAATAAAGTGGGCACATTAGCAATGGCACGTACGCCGGATCCACATTCAGCAACTGCGCAGTTCTTCATTAACGTTAACGACAATGACTTCTTAAACTTCAGCAGTGAAACATCACAAGGCTGGGGCTACTGCGTGTTCGCAGAAGTTGTTGAAGGTATGGACGTGGTAAACAAAATCAAAGGTGTTGCTACTGGCAGCGCTGGCTTCCACCAAGACGTACCTCTTGAAGATGTAATCATCGAAAAAGTAACGGTTAGCTAATTTAATCGTTTAGTCTTTTTAAGCGGGCCTTTGCCCGCTTTTTTGCGAGTAACCATGAAACAAAGTTATTTTATTGCCGACCTCCATTTAACAGAAAACCGCCCAGACATCACTGCGGCATTTTTTGATTTTCTTGATAGCAAGATTATTAATGATGACGTTGATGCACTGTATATTTTGGGTGACTTTTTTGAAGTATGGGTAGGTGATGACTATCAAACTGACCTTTCAAAGAGTGTTGCCGCACGTTTAAGCCAAGTCAGTGAAAGTGGTACTGAGGTGTTTTTTATTCATGGTAATCGCGATTTCATTATGCGAGAAGACTATGCAAAAAGCGCAAGTATGACTTTACTACCTGAACAAGTTGTTATTGATTTATACGGTACTCCAACAGTTATCTTGCACGGTGATGAAATGTGCACTCAAGATATTGAATATCAAAAGTTTCGTAAAAAAAGCCGTGGTTGGTGGTGGCCAAAACTAATGCTTGCTATGCCGCTTTGGTATCGTAAGAAGATTGCCCGCAACGCCCGCGAAAAATCAAAACAAAGCCAAGCTGGCAAAGCCTTAGAGATTTTAGATGTTACCGAAGATGCGGTTTTAGCCATGTTTGAAAAGCATCAGGTTGCTAATATGATCCACGGTCATACTCACCGCCCTAATGTGCATCACTATAAGCAAAATGGAAAAACACTAACCCGCACTGTACTGGGTGACTGGTATGAGCAAGGTTCATACTTAAGAGCTACTCCAGAGCAGCAAAAACTAGTCCATACGCCCTTTAAATAGCCGATATTTTAACTATGCTTTAACCAGTATTGTCAAAAAATGCATTATCTATGATGAGTCGGTTAAGCCTTTTATGTTGTTGTTTACTATTTAGCTTTTCAATCAATTGCCAAACTTGGCAATTGGTCACAGAGCCGTTTCCTCCTTATTTTATTGATAAGCCAAACAAGCCGGGCTGGCTGCACGAAGTCATCATCGCAGCACTGAAAACACAAAAACATCAAGCCACCATTGAATACACCCACTGGGGACGTGCTCTAAAGCTTGCCAAACGCCATAAACGTGTTGCAGTGCTAGGTGCTTTTTATACCAAGCAAAGAGCAAAAAATTTTACATATTCACCTTCATTAGCTACCGCACATACCGTGTTATTCAAGCGTGTTGATAGCAAAATTACCTACACAGGCTCTTTGTATTCATTAAAGCCATATACAATTAGCAAGGGTGAAGACTATGTGGTTAGTGAGCAATTTGAGCACCACCCAAACCTTAGCGTAGTAACAACGGGTAGCTTGGTTGAGAGCTTATTGCTATTAAAGCATGGTCGTGTTGATTTAGTTGCAGGCACAAAAGAGGTTGCCTTGTATTGGCTCGATAATAGCGAGCGCTTACAGCAAGCAAAGCAAACAGAATTAGAAATAGTTACCCCCTATCTTGCTACTCAACACTTACATGTGATTACTGATAAAAATCACCCTCAGGCTGAGTATTTCCAACAAAATTTATCTTTAGGTCTTAAAGCAATTACGGCGTCAGGCAAGCTTTTAGAGATACTGAAGCATTATGAACTGAATGAAAAAGAAATTAGTCACATTACGCAACTATATGAAAAAACCTATGCTAACTAATTTTGTTCTTTTTCAAGCGTGGCAAGGTTATCTTAAACTGCGTTGCGATTCCTTCAGGTAGGTCTTTGCTTGCAACTAGCTGGATTTTTCCGTTAAGAACACTCGTAACCCATTCATGCACAAGGTACAAACCTAACCCTGTATGACCATGGTTTCTACATGTAGTCACGAAGGGGTCAAATAAGTTACTACGCAAAGAGTCATCAATCCCACAACCATTATCAGAAACGCTAATACAAAGGTCACCTTGTTGATTTAAATGTACATGCAATTGAATTTGTTTGTTATCAAGCTCGTCAAAGGCGTGAGAAATTGCATTAACGATTAAACTCTCAATAACCTGAGAGATAATCCCAGGGCGACTAACAATGTCTTTTTTGACATCGATTTTAGTTTCTATGGTTACTTTTGAAGCTTTAAAGCGGGATTTTAAACCAAGTAGTAGATCATCGATGACTTTTTCGATATTAAAGCTAATATATTGATCGTTTGACCGATCATGGGCCATTTCTTTAAAGCTCTTCACATGATCAATAGCCTTCTCTAAATTTACTCTTGAAAGCCTTAAATTATCGGCAACTTTTTCTACGCTTGATTCTAAAAACTGCTTAGTAAAGCCTTCATCTATTTTATCTTTGAGTTGTTGATTAATTAATTGTGCATTCGATAGTGAAATAGCAGCACCACCCAGTGGCGTATTCATTTCGTGGGCTACACCAGACACCATTAAACCGAGTGATGACAACCTTTGTGCTTCAATGAGTTCACCTTGTAGTTGATGCTGCTGTTTTATGTAGCGTTGTAACTTACTATTGGCTGTAAGCAGCTCCTGCTGTTCGTGTTCTAAGTGCGCTCTGGCTTTAATAATCTTACGTTGATCTCGATAACTGCGTTTCAGATATAAACCAGAAATTAATATCAAACTAATAGCACAAGCTAAAGCGATAATAAAAGATCGTAAGATAATCTCGTTTTGTACAGAATCATCCGCCTTTACCAGTACAATAATATCGTTTGTACCATTTGCGCTATTATTACCTAAGGTCATTTTTAAAAAACTAGTTGCATGACTGTGCGATGCAATAAGATCCTGATATTTCGGCAGTTGGGCGATTACTTGCCATAATGAGCTATCTTCATTTCTGAGTGTCAGCATAGGTTGCTCCAGCATAAACCCCCACTCTTTATCTTTGTGTGGATGTAACAACCAATAACCTTCGCCATTAATTAATTGTATTTGTGCTTGTAAGGTGCTGAGTGACTTTATTTGCTGTAAAGTTTTCGACAGGTCAAAATTGACAACCACTAACCCATCTAGAATAAAATCATCGCTTGTGGTTCGGTAAGATGCTCTTAATGTTGGTTCATACGGTGTAACAACTGCGCCACGCTCTACATTTAAATCTATTGGCGTGATATAAACTTCACCCTTCCTGTGCTCCATCCCCTCGGTAAAATAATAACGGCTACTTTTATTTTGTAACTGTTTTGTTGGTACTCGCTCCGCTTGCCCTGCTTTAAAGTTAACCCGATACCTTTCTTGGCCTTCACTATCTAGCCAACGTATTTGAGAAATGTTTTCTGCGGCTAAACCAAAGTTCACAAAATGGGTTTGTATTTGATGCTCAAGTAATGCGCTTTCACCACTTTGCTTTAATATATCATCGGCCACCAGCAACTTAACAACTTTACGTACATCACCAAGCTCCCTGCTTAGGGTATTGTGAGCGGCAAGTAAGGTATTATCTTGCAAAAGCATGACACTACTTTTTTGTATTTGGTATTGAATCACATAAACCATCAAGCTAATTAATAAGCTAACAGCAACCATGACCATAAATTTAAAAAGTAGACTTTTTTTCAGTGGCTTATATTGGCTTGTTACTTCTACCATAAAAGTTAATTAGACCTGCCCTTTAGCCACTGCAATGCATCATCATAAAACATGGGTTTTGCGTAATAGTAGCCCTGGCCTATATTACACCCCGCCTCAATAAGCCAGTTGTGTTCGGCTTCTGTTTCAATACCCTCTGCTGTTACTGCAAAGCCAAATTTTTCTGCCAGCAACATTATCATTTCGATAATGTGTTGGTTAGATTTTGACTCTTGAATATCGGTTACAAAGCAGCGATCTATTTTTATTATCTGCGCAGGAATTTCACTAATATGGGCAAGTGACGAATAGCCAGTACCAAAGTCATCAATACTAATTTTTATACCCAAGCCCGCAAAACGACATAAACATGTATTGATCTTTTCATAGTTAAAAATTGCTTGGGTCTCTGTTACTTCAAGCTCAAGTAACGAAGGTGAAATGCCATATTCCTCAATACGTGCCGCAATCTCAACAAAGTAATCATCGGCTAACAAATCAAACGTAGAGGCATTAAACGCGATTGGCAAACTAACGCCCTGCTCTGCAAATTGCTTAATCGTCTGCATTATTTTATCGAAAATAAGTTTATCTAACTCACTAATAAGTCCTGCAGTTTCGGCAAGTTCAATAAACTCATCGGGTCTGACAAATGTTCCATCACCTCTTTGCCATCGCGCCAGAGCTTCAAAACCAATGACTTCATTAGTGGTTAAATTAACCTTGGGTTGTAGGGCTACTTGGAGCTCTTTGTTGCGTATTGCGGTGCGCAGCTCTTGCATCAATTCATAGCGCCGTGTAATCGCTTTGGTATTATCTAACGTATAATAGAGAAGCTCAGCTCTTTGTGTGTTTTCATCATTAAGAGTAGACTCTGCTAAATTGAATATTTGCTCTGCGCTATGATCTTCAAAGGCGATTAATTGCATAACTAAAATACGCACATCTAAATACTGTTTTACCCCATCAATTTCAAAAGATTGACGTTTTAAAGAGTCAACAACGCTTTCATCTTCAAATGCATGGCTTGACACTAAAACACCTAAACAATCACTTTTAAAAACAGCGATACGAGGGTGATACGGCGCTAAGGCTTGCAAAATATTCTCGCGCATTTTTAGATGTGTTTTTTTACAAAATTCATGACCAAACCGAAAAGACTTTTCGTCAAACTGAAGTATCTCAAACACCACTAACTGAGTTTCAGCTTGTTCGTATTTGTTCATGTTATCGATTTCGCGCTGGAGCCAGTTCCTGTTGGGCATGTTTAGCGTTATATCGGTGTAAGCAAGCTCAGTAAGGCGGTTCATCAGTGCAATATTCGAAAAGCCTGTACTGACATTTTCACTAAATACCTTTAGTAAAAATACATTATGCTCGTCGATGGGAACATCTGATTTAACAATCGTGATGTAATAGCTAACATCAACATCAGCGGTATCAAAATAAAAAACACTGTAATGCTCAGAAAACACATGCTCTTTTTTATCTCTTGCTAAAATATACGATTGCTGTGCTTCTTCACTGAGCACATCAGTGCTGAGCTCTTTACCATCAAGCCCTCTGTAACAACCGACACTAGTAAGAACTTTTGGGTGTTTATCAACGTGCTTTTCATTGCCAACGCATAATACGCCGCCTCCCTTAGATAGATGCAAAATTTTACCTATTTCATCTAGCACCGCATGAGAAAATGCACGTATGTCGTGTTTACTATTAATGCTTCTTGCCGCATCAAGTACTAACTGCAGTCCTTGTTTGGCATTTGAGATTTGCGAAATATATTGATACGTACGAAGATGGCTACTAACGATAGATTTAAGTTTATCTACCGTCATGTCAGACTTATTCCAATATTCGTCAATATCAAGCGATTGCATTACTTGTGGTTCGGGGGCAAAGCTTGGCTGCCCTGTTAATAGCACTATGCGTATATCGTTGTTGCCTAATACGTGGCGAATAGTATTCACAAGTCGTAGGCCTGAATCATCTTCTTCCATTACCACATCAAGAAATACAATAGCGATGTCTTTGTGACGCGATAACACAGACGATGCCTCTGACACTGAATTTGCCGTTAATACCTCAAGAGACTCATTGTTATCTAGAGATATGGCATTAAAACTGTTTAGTAATGCTTGTTGATAATTTAAGTCGTCTTCAACCGTTAAAACTTTCCATGTTTTTTGAGTATGCGATTGTTCAGAAGCATCTTCTTTAAACTCGAAAGGCACATTAGAATCACGCATGACTTCTCCTTTTAACAACTTATGATTCTATCTTACGAATGTTAATAGCAACCTAGGTCAAAGGTAGTGCAAGATTTTAAAAGATACAAATTATTTACTAAAACAATAAATGAATAAGTATTAGAAAAGTAATGAGAATTAGTTAATTTGAATAGGGGTAAAACCCACTAATTTGGCAAGATAAATGAACTAGAGCGCCAAACAGGCGCTCTGATTTAATATATTATGCAGGCACACCGCTGTGAAATTTGAAGTCTTCATCTGGGGTTGAAATAAGCTCAGCTTCAAGTTGACCAAAAAATTCAACACGCTCAGTAATATCAAACTCACTGATTTCTTGCGCAAGAGTTAAATAATCTTGGTAATGACGCGCTTCAGAGCGCAGTAGTGAGATATAAAAATCACCTAAGCGTTTATCAACATGTGGGGCTAATTTAGCAAAGCGCTCACATGAACGAGCTTCAATGTAAGCACCGATAATTAACTTATCTACCAAGGCATCTGGCTCGTATGTTTTTACATGGCGCAGCATCCCTTTGGCATAACGGCATGGGGTAATACTTTTATATTCAATACCATATTCATCCATGATCTCAAGGACTTGATAAAAGTGATGTAGTTCTTCTTTAATGAGCATCACCATTTTATCAATGAGATCTTGCCCATAAGGTGAGTTAGGTTTTGGGATCATTGATTTAGTCAGCTTGTTTTTATCTGCAAGCTCACGCCAATCTCCTTCTCGCTTATATACAAGCGTCTCAAATGGTTTTAACCACTCAAGCAACGCATCACTACTTTCTTTATCAACCGCGTACTTACGAATTAAAAACATGGCAGACTGAGCTGCTTTTAATTCACAGATAAGATGGTCGATTAAAACCACATCTAAGTTTTCTTTTTTGGTTGCCGCAGCAATCCACTCATCAGGCGTTTCGCACTCTAAAAAAGAATGAATGGGCGCTAATAAATCAGAATAAGGCACTGAATAACTTCTCATCAAAAATCTTAATTGGATTTTATCACATAAATTAGCCCACGTTCCATGACCCACATCAGTGCAAAGTAATTTTCTATATGCACTAAAGAGTTACATTTAATCGGCTATATCGATTATTTCAGCTTCTTGACAAGACTTAATTACTGAACCATAACTTAATCAAAGCTGTACAAAAATAAAACAGCTCATATTCCTTTTTTACAGGGGCAATGATTATGATTCTAAACCACTTATGGGGCTTATACGCTCACCCACTCGAAGAATGGCAAACAATTGATAACCGTCACGAAAGCTTGCGCTATAGCTTATCGCACATTTTATTAATCGCCTGTATTCCTTCATTAATGGGCTACTATTCATCAGTTTATTTGGGCTGGAGTATTGGCGCAGGTGAGGCTGTATATTTAACCCATGATAGTGCATTACTTATCGCGGTTGCGATGTACTTTGCACTAATTGCGGGCGTTTTTGCACTGGCATATTTAGCTCATTGGATGGCAGTGACCTTTGGTGCAAAACCCACCTTTACACAAACCCTAGAGCTTGCAGCTTATACTGCAACGCCGGTATTTATGTCTTCATTTGCGGCATTCTTACCTGAACTATGGTTTGTGGTATGTGTAGGCCTTGTAGCACTGGCCTACTCAGTTTATTTACTCTACACAGGGGTGCCAATTTTAATGCACATTCCTGAAGAGCGAGGATTTATCTATGCCAGTTCAGTAGTCACCTGTGGGCTGATCTTACTGGTAATTATTTTAGCTGCGACAGCTATTTTATGGACTAACGGAATTGTCCACCCTATGTTTACTTAAGTTCATTGTTATTTTCCTTTCTTTCCATAAACAAAAAAGGAGCTGTGAAGCTCCTTTTTTATACCAATCAAATCAAGGCTGATTAATCAGCGCTGTTTTCTTCTTGGTTATGTAACTCTAAACTTGCTGACATCGCATTTTCACGAGTTGATTTCGCTGAATCATTACGTAAACGGTCAATGTGGTTTAGGTAATCTTGGTCGATATCACCTGTGATGTATTGACCATCAAATACTGATGTTTCAAAACGGGTGATTTCTGGGTTTTCTTGGCTTACTGCTGAGATTAAATCATCTAGCGATTGATAGATAAGACCATCTGCACCAATGCTGGCGTTGATATCTTCAACTTCACGGCCATGAGCAATTAGCTCTGCTGCCGATGGCATATCAATACCGTAAACGTTCGGGAAACGAATCTCTGGCGCTGCTGATGCGAAGTAAACGTTCTTCGCACCTGACTCACGAGCCATCTCAACGATTTGCGCTGACGTTGTACCACGAACAATTGAGTCATCAACAAGTAATACGTTTTTACCTTTGAACTCACGGTCAATGGCATTCAGTTTTTGACGAACTGACTTCTTACGCATTTCTTGGCCTGGCATGATAAACGTACGGCCAATGTAGCGGTTTTTAACAAAACCTTGGCGGTATGGCAGGTTAAGAGCTGATGCAATCTCAAGTGCTACGTCACATGATGTTTCTGGGATTGGAATAACCACATCGATGTCTTTGTCAGCCCATTCACGTGCGATTTTCTCACCTAACTTAGTACCCATGTTTACACGTGTTGCATAAACAGACATACGGTCAATTGTTGAGTCTGGGCGCGCAAAGTAAACAAACTCAAAGATACACGGCGAGTAAGTTGCTTTTTCAGCACACGCTTGTGAGAAAAGTTGACCATCTTCAGTTACGTAAATTGCTTCACCTGGTGCAACGTCACGAACAAACTCAAAGCCATCTGTTTTTAAAGCAACGCTTTCTGATGCAAACATGTACTCAGTACCATTTGCAGTTTCACGCTTACCAAATACTAATGGGCGAATACCGTTCGGATCACGAAACGCAACAATACCGTGACCAATGATCATTGCAATTGTTGCATAACCACCGGTTACTTTATTATTCACTTCAGTTACCGCTGTGAAGATATCTTCAGCATCAAGTTTTAGCTTGTTCGATTTACTTAATTCATGCGCCATGATGTTAAGTAAAATTTCAGAGTCAGATGTTGTATTAACATGACGGCGAGCTTCTGAAAATAATTGCTGCTTTAATGCTTCTGCGTTTGTTAAGTTACCATTGTGCGCAAGTGCGATACCAAATGGCGAGTTAACATAGAAAGGTTGCGCTTCAGACGAGCTAGAAGAACCAGCTGTCGGGTAGCGAACATGGCCAATACCAATTGTACCTTGCAGACGTTTCATATGGCGTGTATGAAATACATCTTTTACAAGGCCATTGGCTTTACGTAAGCTAAACGTGTTGTTTTCAATGGTAATGATGCCAGCTGCATCTTGACCGCGGTGTTGCAAAACAGTTAAGCCGTCATATAACGCCTGATTAACAGGAGAAGTTCCGACTATGCCAACGATACCACACATTAAATTTATCCTCGCCGATTAACGGTTTACAGAATTTAAAAAGCTCGAGTTGTTTTCGAGGTACGAGAAGAACCACTCAACAACAAAGCCAAATTCTGGAATCAAAATAGAGTTGCCCCACCAATGCGTATTAGGTGCACCGGTAAAAGCATCAAGAAAGAAGAGTAACGCGCTTACGACCAACACGCCACGAAGAGCACCAAACACTATGCCGAAAACACGGTCTGTGCCAGATAAACCAGTACGTTGTACAAGTTCACCTAAAATATAGTTTAGTAACCCACCCAACAGGAGTGTCGCAAAGAATAATATGGCTATTGCGGCTGCATTTCTTAAAAGGGGTTCTGAAATACTTGTTAGGAAGGATGCTAAATATTGGTAAAACAAACTAGAGATGATAAATGCGCCAGCCCATACAGCTAATGACATTGCTTCTTTTACAAAGCCACGTATTAAGCCGATGATAGTGGATAGTGCAATAATGCCAAGTATGGCGTAATCAACCCAGATCATAAGAACCAACTAGTCGTTAATTTGGGGCGCATTCTATACCCAAACCACCTGTGGATGCAAGAATTCAGCATGAGATAAAACGCATTTAGGCAAGGCATTGATTGTAGGGAGTGGTGTCCCCTTGTGAAAATCAATAACGCAGAATAAATGCGTTTTAGCCATGCCCTTCGGGCGCTTCACAGGGCTTCCACTACTGTGTTGTGGCAATTTGAAAGGTACCTACATTCCTGCATCGCCACGCCTTGTATTGAAAACCCTGTGATAGCGCTGAATCATGGATCTACAGGTGGTTTGGGTATTTGGATGCCAGATCATTTTGTAATTTCAAACTGAGTAACTTTGCCGTTTAACTTGGTTAACTGCTTTAACTCAGGAAGCTTACTTTCTAACTCTTTCTTGCTAAGTGAAGGACCTACAAAGACTTTTGTCAGTGTGCCGTTCGGGGTTTTGATTGGGCGAGTGAAGGTTTTGAAACCATTCGCTTTTAATTTTTCTTGTAGTGATTTCACATTAGGTGCGTGAGAAAAACTGCCCAGTTGAATAACATAAGCCATTTGTGTGAGGTTCTCTTCTGGCTTACGGGTTGGCTCAGGCGTTTTAGCAGCTGGCTTGGCAGGCTCTTGCACTGCAACTTTCGGCTCAGCTTTGTTAATTACCGGCTCATCAGTTGAAGCTTCAACCATTTGCGGTGCAGTATCAATTTGCTGGGTTTCATTTGCGACAAGATCAGCATCGTTTGCTTGCGTATCTTCAACCGGGATTTGCGAAGGTTGCTCGGCAGAGGCGACTTTATTATCAATCACCTCTTGCAAGTCTATCGTAGTGAACTCAGGGCGTTCAGGAATAGCTTTAAAGCCTTCTTTATAATGAACCTTCTCACCATCCAAAATGTTTGGAATGAAGACAATAGCCGCCACAACCACAATCGTGGTGCCTACTAAGCGATTAATAAACCCTGCGTTCACCGATTTCCTCTCTATTTTTTAAAGTAATTGATGGCTGCAGCCACAGTTATAAACGAACCGAACACAATCACTAACGTGTTTTCATCAACATTTGGTAATAACGTATCTAGCGCAGTTTCAACACTCTCATAGTGCGTACTAGGCGCTGTTGATGTGGTTTCGGCTAGTGCTTTAGCAAGATTCTCAACTTTGTCGCCACGAAAACAATCTAAGCTTGCTAACGACCACTGGTCAACAACATTTGCCACGGCCGACATTGCAGCCACTTTATCTTTATCTGCAAGCATAGCGACTAATGCATGAATTTTAAACCCTTGATCTTTATACACGCTTAATTTGCGTGCCAAATATCGAGCTGACTCAGGATTATGTGCAACATCGGTAAAAACAAGCGGCTGCTGACTTAACTGCTGAAAGCGCCCTTCTACAGTTAGATTCTCCAAGCAATCACGCACTTGTTGCTCACTTGGCAATAGCTCAAGTTTTGCAAGTAGGGTCAACGCAGTTGCTGCATTTTGACAAGGGATAGCAGGCTTAGCTAAGCGCCAATCGTTATCTTGGTACTGCCAGTTAAAGCCTTCACTGTCTTCTGTGAATATGAAGTCTTGGCCTGATAGCACCATATCAGCGTTAATTTCATTGCCATAATCAGTCACTGTATGCGGAATCGCTAAATCGCCAACAATAGCTGGTGTATTGGTACGGAAAATACCAGCTTTATCGTAACCAACAAGTTCACGAGTATCGCCTAGGTATTCTTTATGGTCTAGATCTATGGTGGTGATCACACAAGCATGCGGGTTCACGATATTAGTCGCATCATAACGGCCACCCAGCCCCACTTCTAGCAGCACATAATCAACGGCGTGACGTTTAAAAATAGCCAGTGCGCCTAAGGTACCATACTCAAAATAAGTGAGCTGCGTGTCACCACGGCCTTTTTCAAGCATATCGAATGCATCAACATGGAATTGATCGTCAAGCTCTTGGCCATTAATACGCACGCGTTCGTTATAACGAATAAGATGCGGCGAAGCATAAGTACCCACACTGTAACCCTGTGCAAGTAATAAACTTTCTAGGCAACGGGCTGTGGTTCCTTTACCGTTGGTGCCTGCAATTAGGATTATTTTGCTTGATGTATCGAGTAAGCCGACTTGGTTTGCCACGCGTTCTACGCGCTCTAAACCCATTTCGATATTAGCAGGATGGACACTTTCTAAATAACAAAGCCAATCATCAAGGCTTGATGATTGGCTAGGAAGGATTTCTGTCATAGCGTTTAATCAGTTAAGCTGAAATTTACGCTACTCTATGCTCTTGTTCAGTAGAAGGCAAGTTCATAAATTTCGCTAAGATACGTGCAAGGGTGTCACGCATTTCACGACGGTCTACAATCATGTCGATTGCACCATGCTCTAGCAAGAATTCACTGCGTTGGAAACCTTCAGGAAGCGTTTCACGAACTGTTTGCTCAATTACGCGAGGACCCGCAAAACCGATAAGCGCTTTAGGTTCAGCAACGTTTACATCACCAAGCATTGCCAGTGATGCAGATACACCACCCATTGTTGGATCAGTTAATACTGAAATAAACGGTAAGCCTTTTTCGCTCATTTTTGCAAGTGCAGCACTTGTTTTAGCCATTTGCATTAATGACATAAGAGCTTCTTGCATACGTGCGCCGCCTGATGCAGAGAAACAAATAAGTGGCATGTCGTGCTCTAAACATTGATCTACAGCTTCAACAAAACGAGCACCTACTACTGACGCCATTGAACCACCCATAAACGAGAACTCAAATGCAACAGCAGCAACAGGAATGCCTTTTAGGCGGCCCTTCATTGCTACAAGTGCGTCTTTCTCGCCACTTGCTTTTTGTGCTTGGGTAATTCGGTCAGAGTATTTTTTAGAATCTTTAAACTTTAATACGTCTTTTGGTTCGTGCTCTGCACCAATTTCTTGGCGGTCAGCATCATCTAAAAAGTTTTCAAGACGTTTACGGCCACTTAAACGCATGTGGTGATCACACTTAGGACACACGTTGAGTGCTTTTTCTAATTCTGCTTTATATAAAATTGAATCACAGTCTGTACACTTAGCCCAAACCCCTTCAGGGATTTCTTTACGACCTGACGATTTAGTCGTTTTAGGTAAGATTTTTTCTAACCAACTCATTTGCAACTCTCTTAATGCTGTTCTGTGTCGCAGTCTGTTTAATTGGAAACACTCGCTTGTGTTTCTGATAACAAATAAACAGACAGATTTTTTCAATTAAAACATGAATTACCCGCAGACGATATAAAAAACTGGTCTTAGTAGTAGTCTACTAAAGTCTAACTGTCTGAATCAGGTAAAAACAAAGGCCCTAATGGTGTTTTAGGAATGCCAAAATGTTCTGGGTAATCCACATCAACTAAGTAAAGGCCAGCGGCTTTTGCTGTTGCACTTGCCTTAGCGCGCTCTTTTAAATCGAGTAATTCTTTTAACCACACAGGTTCATGCTTATGAAGACCAATGTCCATCAAACACCCGGTGATGTTTCGTACCATGTGATGTAAAAACGCATTGGCTTTAATATCAATGATCACATAATCACCTTGGCGTTTTACCGATAAATGGTGAATAGTACGATTAGCTGTATTTGCTTGGCAGTGTAGTGCTCTAAACGAAGTAAAATCATGCTCACCTATTAAATACTGACAGGCTTCTTGCATTTTAGTTTCGTCTAATGGGTGATGAAAATGGGTCACCCCTTCACTCATGATAGCGCCGCGATAGGTGTAATTATAAATCACATAACGATAGCGACGTGCTGTGGCACTAAAACGAGCATGAAAGTCTTCGCTTACAGGCTTGGCAAAGCGAATAGCAATATCTTTTGGCAGTAAGGTATTCATACCCATCGTAAACGCGACCATTTCACGCTCAGCGTGAGTATCAAAATGGATCACTTGCCCGGTGCCATGTACACCCGCATCGGTGCGGCCTGCACAAACTATTTCGACTGGATGATTACAAATACGCGACAACGCCGTTTCTACTTCTTGTTGTACGCTATTGACGTGTGATTGACGTTGCCAACCACTGTAACGCGCGCCGTTGTACTCTACTCCAAGTGCTACTCGCATAATGCTCTATTTACCTACTGTACTAAATGACGGGGCATTTTATGCGATCTACGAGCGCAATAAAAGCCACAGTAGTAGATCACATTGTTCTTATTAATTAGATATCACACCAATTCGCTTAACTATTATTGCGAGCTGGTATTAATCTTCTTCGATGTTATCGAGGCCCTTGGTGCCATCTTTAGCACGAAGCTTGTGGTGGATGGCTGATTTGATCAGCATATAGCCGCTAATAGGTGCGGTGATCAGTAAGAAAATCGAAATCAAAATTTCTTTCACACTGATGCCATCGTGGGTGTAGCTAAAATACACCATGGCAGCAATTAGCAATGATGCCATGCCAAGCGTTGTTGCTTTAGTTGGACCATGTAAACGCATAAAAAAGTCAGGCATTTTCACAAGTCCGATTGAACCTATAAGAATAAAGCAACCACCAATTAATAATAAGATTGATACAATCCATTCACTCATCATTCGTTACCTTATTCAATAATATCGCCACGCAGCAGGTATTTACATACCGCTACAGTGCTCACAAAGCCAAGCATGGCGATTAATAATGCGGCTTCAAAATATAAATCGGTGCCCATGCTCATGCCATATAGAATAATTAAAGCAATGGTATTTATGAACATAGTATCTAAAGCCAATATACGATCAGGTACCGACGGCCCAACAATTAAACGCCATAGGTTTAACAGTAACGATATGGCTATCATTGCAAAAACAATTAGAAAAACGGTATCTAGCATCGAAAAATCTCCTTAAGCGGTGCTTCGTAGCGCTGCTTAATAGTATTAATTAACGCTTGTTCATCAGCTAAATCGAGTACATGGATCAATAAGTAGCGCTGTTGAATTTCTTCGCCCTCTTCGAGTGACTCAGGAATAGGATAAACCTCTGCGCTCACTGTACCTGGTGTTAAAGATACTGTGCTGGCCAAAATAGTGATTGGCATTTCATGGCTTAAATCCAATGGCACTTTGATAAAACCTGGACGTAACTTTTTCGTTGGTCCAAGGATCAACAGAGCAACTTGTATGTTAGCAGTGACAATATCGTACAGCACTAACAATAAGTGCCTAAACGCAAGACCTGGCCTGACAATAAGAGGCTGTGGATCACGAAATGGGAATGTGATCCACGGAATAGTAATAGCAAAAAATGCAGCTAAAAACAGATGTCCTGGCGACACACTATTATTTAACAACAGCCATACAATGAATAATAAAACACTGCGAAATGGTGTTGGCAACCAACGAAAGCGAGATTCTAAACGCATTATTGGCCTCCTTGTAATACAGCGTTGATGCTAGTGTTGATATCAAACAACTGCTCTGACGTTGCTAACATATAGTCTGAAATCGGTCCTGCAAATACAACCATTAATGGTGAACACGCAAGTAATGCAACTACAGCTATCACTTTAACAGGGTGTGCTTTAGTGCCTTCAATTGCTTCACTGTCTTTATGGGTGTGATCCCAAAATAAGCTGGTACCGGCTCGTGAAACCGCCACTAATAACGCTAAACTAGAAACTAGGTAGATTGGCCAAAACAACATGGCTTTTTCGCTATCTAACGTGCTCTTTAAAATCCATACTTTGCCGACAAAGCCAGATAACGGTGGCATACCAACAACAGCAAGTGCAGCCACTACAAAACAAGTACCAAGTAAATATGGCTGTGCAACGGCGCGCCCTGCAACTAACCGGTCAGCAACTTTACCACGTTGCTGAGCAATTAAATCCGCAATTAAGAATAGTGCAGCGCAAATAATGGTTGAATGCACTAAGTAGTAAAGTAATGCAGCTGTTGCAGAGACATTCTGAATCGCAACCAATGCCACTAAAGTACCCACAGATACAACCACCAGATTCGCAATAAGCTTTCTAAAATCTTGACTCGCTAATACACCAATACCACCCATCACTATGGTCGCTAGTGCTAAGCCCCATAACCAAGGCTGTGCCATGTGAGCGAGTTCGCCAGCATTATCACCAAATATTACGGTATACACGCGCAACATGGCATACACACCGACCTTGGTCATAATCGCGAATAATGCAGCAACTAATGGCATTGCACTGGCGTAGGTATTCGGTAGCCATAAATGTAACGGTAATAACGCGCCTTTTAACGCAAATACCACGATTAACAGCAAGCCACCAATTTTAGCAAGGTAAACATCATCACCCGTCAGCTGTGGTACTTTTTGCGCTAAATCAGCAATGTTCAATGTGCCTAACACACCATAAAGTACACCCAGCGCAATTAAGAATACGCTTGAACCAATCAGGTTTAAAATGACGTACTGCAGTGCAGCTCGGGTACTATGTTTGTTGCCGGCATGCATCAATAATGAATACGAAGCAATCAACAGCACTTCAAAAAATACGAACAGGTTAAATACATCGCCAGTTAAAAAGGCGCCATTTACACCTAACACTAAAAAGTGCACTAACGGATGGAAAAAGCTCCCTTTTTTATCATCGCCTGCACAGCTATAAAGCACCACAACTGCACCAAGGAAACTGGTAAGTAGCACAAGTAGCGTTGCTAGCCTATCGGCAACCAGCACAATACCAAATGGTGCAGACCAATCACCGATTGCGTAAACAAGCGGTGCGGTACTATTTACGTGAAATAATAAATAAGCACTGACCAATAGTGTGACAATCGACAAAATAACCGACGAAACACGACGAATATGTAAGTTTTTACCACATGGCGGCATGAGTAAAATCACCCCTGCCAACATCGGAATTAAAATTGGTAAAGAAGCTAAATGCTGAATCATTTTTGCTCCTTCGATGACTTAACAAGGTGACCATCAACATGGTCATTACCCAAGTCAGCACGGCCACGAATCGCTAAAATAACCACAAAAGCGGTCATCGCAAAGCCAATTACAATGGCGGTTAAAACCAGTGCTTGAGGGAGTGGATCGGCATACTCACTGCCTGTACCAAGTACAGCCGCTTTGTTAATAGTTAAACGACCTGAAGAGAATAAAAACAGGTTAACTGCATACGACAACATAGTCAGGCCGAGTACTACCGGGAAGGTACGAGCCCGTAATATTAAGTAAATTCCGCATGCAACCAGCACGCCGACGCATGATGCGTACAATACTTCCATTAAATATTTACCTCTTGCTTGGGTGTATCAGCAGTTAATTTACCTAAACTTGCTAAAATCATCAGCGTTGCACCTACAACAGTTAAATACACACCTAAATCAAATACGATAGCACTAGCAAGTTCTGTCTTGCCGACTAGCGGAATATCAAAATAATCAAACCAGGTTGTTAGGAATGGACGTTCGAAGAACCAACTTCCAATACCTGTAAACAATGCAATAGCAATACCTGACGCAATAATCTTACGATAATTCACGTCAAATCTGTCTGCAATCCAGTGCGAACCATTAGCCATATATTGCAAGATAAATGCAATCGCAGTGACCAGTCCTGCAATAAAGCCACCACCTGGTAAGTTATGACCACGTAAGAAAATATACGCTGACACAAGTAATGCAAGTGGTAACAAGCTTTGTGAAATACTCGACAATAGAATTGGGTAACGCTCTCTTGCCCATGGGCGCCCTTCACTATCACTTGCTGGCATAAACAGCGGCAAGTTAATAAGAAGCTTATAAATACCTAACGCAGCAATACCCAATACGGTAATCTCACCTAGGGTATCAAAACCCCTAAAGTCAACGAGGATAACGTTTACAACGTTAGTACCACCACCGCCAGTTTTTGCATTGGCAACAAAGAAGTCAGAAATTGACTCAAGTGGTCTTGTCAGAAGTGCATAACAAATACTCGCCACAACCACACCAATTGCCGATGAGATACCTAGGTCACGCAAAATACGCAATGAGCTTGATTCTTTCGGAGTACGCTGTGGTAAAAAGAACAGTGCGAGCATCAGTAGCATTACCGTGACAACTTCAACGGTTAACTGAGTCAGTGCTAAATCAGGCGCAGAGAATCGAGTAAATGCAACAGATACCATCAGGCCTACGATTGAAATCATAATCAAAGATATCATTCGTGAGCGATGCCAAATAACCGTTGCCAGCGCACCTATTATTAGTAAGCCAGCACCAATAGCATTATGGAAATCGATTGGCGTTAACTCACTTGCTCCTGCTAACTGGCGCATTTCAAATAAAGGCCAGCCCGCACACATAAGCACCACAGCAATCATCACAAAGGCATAGCGCTGTAACGAGCCATTTTCGATTCGTTTAATCTTTTCTTGTGACCATTTAATTAAGCTATATAAGCCACGCTCAAAGCCTTTCTTAGCATTCAAAGTTGGCAATGAAGCTTGGAAGTGGAACAGGTGCTTACGCTGCACATAAATCATCACGCCCACGCTTGTAGCAATAAAGCTCATTAACAGCGGTAAATTAAAGCCATGCCATACTGATAGCTTATAATCTGGGGCTGCATCGCCGAGCACTGCGAAAGATGCCGAAGCTAAAATATCACTTACTGCGAAGTGCGGGAACATACCGACGAGTAAACACAGCACAACCAAAATTTCGATTGGTACACGCATATAGCGTGGTGGCTCATGAGGCTGTTTTGGCAAATCGATTGGGTCGCCGTTAAAAAACACGTCGTGAATAAAACGTGCTGAATACGCGACAGAGAGTGCACCAGCAATAGTCGCTAACACTGGAATTAACCAAGACATAGAGCCAAGCACTTGCTGATGCAGTGTTTCGGCAAAGAACATTTCTTTCGATAAGAAACCATTTAACAGTGGCACGCCCGCCATGGCTGCCGCTGCTACCATAGCAAGTGTGGCGGTATACGGCATAAAGCGCCACATACCATTGAGTTTACGCATATCACGGGTGCCAGTTTCATGGTCAATGATACCCGTTGCCATAAATAACGACGCTTTAAAGGTTGCGTGGTTAATAATGTGGAAGATAGCAGCCACTGTAGCAAGCTCAGTGTCTAAACCAAGCAGTAAGGTAATTAAACCTAAATGGCTGATTGTTGAATAAGCCAGTAAGCCTTTTAAATCATGCTTAAATAACGCGATATAAGCACCAACCAATAAAGTCGCCAGACCCGTCATTGCTACTAAAATAAACCAAGTATCTGTGCCTGATAGCGCAGGATAAAAACGCGCTAATAAAAAGATACCCGCTTTAACCATGGTTGCAGAGTGTAGGTAGGCACTGACTGGTGTCGGTGCCGCCATCGCATGTGGTAACCAAAAATGAAATGGAAATTGTGCAGATTTGGTAAATGCACCTAAAAGCACTAATACCAGCGCAGCTTCATAAAGTGCATGAGATTGAATAAGCGCTTTGCTTGCTAAAATCACATCAAGATTATAGCTACCAACAATATCACCAATTAGTAATAAACCTGCTAGTAACGCAAGACCACCGGCACCTGTAATAGCAAGTGCCATACGTGCACCTTTGCGAGCTTCTGACTTATGCCACCAATAGCTAATCAATAAGAACGAACTAATACTGGTGAGCTCCCAGAAAAACCACAGCTGGATCACATTATTCGACATCACGATGCCGACCATTGCGGTCATAAATAGCATTAAATAGCAGTATAGCTTTGGCATTGAGTCGCTACTACTTAAGTAATAACGCGCATAAAAAATCACCAGGGTACCGATACCCAAGATCATATATAGAAAAAGTAACGTTAAACCATCAAGTCGAAACGAAACTTGCATGTTTAAAAGAGGGATCCACTCAGCAGTGTAGCGAATTGTTTCACCAGAAAAGACTGCAGGGGTATACGAAAATACAATTCCAAGGGCAATCAAAGGCGCTAACATGGTCAAAGCAGTGCTTTGGTTACGTGTTAGTTTTGAAGTGCAGGATGAAATAACACTGCCGATTAAGGATAACAGGGGTATCCAGAGCAAAGTCATAATTAGGAGCCTTTTAGTGTCATAAGAATATCAATACCGCTCTAGTTTTAATTAGTTGCGTACTGTTCATTTGGATGGTTAAAAGTTGGCTTCAAAAAAAGCTTACAATGCGTATAGTTATACTGATCAGGTGCTATTTTGTCTATAGGAGACACACCTATTTGCACAACATTTAACCGCTTTACATACTAAAATAGCAATAAATAGACGATTAGTCAGAAAATTTCTGCTCTTTGGAAGCTGTTGTAAACACTGGCTTTAAGCCTAAAAAGGCAAAATATTCAGAAAACCGAATCGGCTTTGTTAAGGGCTGGTTAATTTGTTTTTGCCAAAGCTCACGGTATTGCTCAGACAAGCTCATTGTTTGGTACTGCATAATCGACCAATTAGGGCTTGGTTTATAGGCTAACTGATTGCTACAAGCGATACTTTTTTGCCAGCCTTTTGGTGGGGAAACCTTATTTGCAATAAACAGATTTGGTGCAACCAGCCCCTGTTGCTTACACAGCCACTGTTGTTTTTGCTCTGGTAAAGCATACTCATCTTCAAAGCCATTGAAATGCATTAGCTCATGTAAAAATACCGCATAAGATTGCGATGAATTGATATGCATAATCCCGCCAAGCACATTAGCAGCCCCTTGCTTTGACATCATCACAATAAAGTCAAAACCTTCAGGCCACGGATACGCTGCCGCATTTTGCCAGTTACACTTAAGCGCCCCACTACTATCATCACAACTAAACTTATCAGCAACATAAACAACGTCAGTAAAACAAAAGCTGCCTTTTGCAGGCTCAGGCGCTTTACTGTATTGCTGCTTATACTGCTTTAAAGTATCAATACCCTTGTAATGATCTGTCATCATTAAAATATTAAATTGGCACTGACTGCTTGCTTGTACACTTGATGTTGATAAGGCTAATTGCTGTTGCTGCGCATAAGCTGGGTCAATTTGAGCTGGCGGCATTTGTTGCTGCAACAGCCAAGCTTGCTTGGCATTTCCCTCTGGTAACTTGCCAGCTTTACCTAGGTAACTTATATCGAGCCACTGGTTTGCTCTGACTAACTGCTCCGCTAAGGTTTGTTGCTGATCTGAATTGAATTTAGCAAAGTAAGGCTGCCACCATAATTTTGCTGCGGTGTAATCATGTTGCTGCAAAAACCTGAGCGCAAGCTGATACGCCGCATTACTATCATTAAGCGTTGCTAACTGGCGAAGCTGTGAGTTACTCAGCACTAAATGCTGCAAATTAATGGCGCTGGGTGCCAAATGATAGATAGCTATTGCTTGTGAAGGAGTAGTATTTGCGTAATAAGCGTAAGCGGGAATAAAACGAGACACTGAGCTTGGTACGAAACCCAAGCTCAGTAATAGAATAGCAGTAAAAGAAACCTTAGCTTGCGTTTTCACCAGCCATTAACTCAAGCTCTAAGCGGGCATATTTGTATTCAACAAACTCATGCACATTGGTGGCAAGGGCAAGTCTAAAGTAATCGGCAGCAAGATAGTTATCACCCGCCGCTTGATGCATCTTCGCTAGGTAGAAATAAGCTTCGCATAAGCGGTGCGCATACTCTTGCTCTGAAGTTACACCTTCAATAATGCCAGATAAAAACTCAAACTCACTGATATCACCTAAATAAAGTGCCAACAGTTGGTAACCCCATTGAGACTCATCAACACCCTGCGAGTTAGCTTTTAAATCAATTAAGGCCTGCGCTTTATCAGCTTCTGATTGGGCTAAATAAAGCCATAACACACGATAAGGATCGCTCGGTGAACGATTTAAAAACTGCTGTAAATCATCTTGTGCAAGTGATGGACGGTCACCATAGTAAAGGGCAATACCACGATTTAAATAGGCATACTCGTGTTGCTCGTTAAGCTCAAGTGCCGAATCAAAGAACTCATAAGCTTGTTCATACTGCTGCATTAGTGTGTGATGAATGCCTAAGAAGTTATACACTTCTGCTAGGTCTGGTTTGAGCTTAATCGCACGGTTAAAGTCAATACGCGCCAAGGTCGACATACCTAAGCTGTCAAATAATACACCGCGATCATAATAAAGTTTGGCTTGTTGCTCTGCACTTAAATCAGCACGGTTTAGTAGTTCAGAATAGCGAGCAATCGTAATTTCGTTACGAAAATCAGGTGCTAATGGTGCAGTAAAAGGCACATTAACAATAGGGACTGACTCAGGTTGTGAAGTTGTTTGACATGCACTTAAAGAAAAAATAGCCACAGCGGTCAATGCTAAGTGTTTAAAAATCATTAAATTCCTTAATACCTGAATTCTCTGTAGACAAAGGCGAAGCGGATAGGTTTCATTAAAGCATAAAAAAAGGGGCTAAACAGCCCCTTTTTCTTATATCCAGCAAATAACTGGTTATTCAATCATCATTAAGCGTCTTTAGACTCTTCTGCTTTTTCCTCAGCAGCTGGTTCCATTGCTTCTTTGATGCTTAGACGTACACGACCTTGGCGATCTACTTCAAGAACTTTAACTTTAACTTCTTGGCCTTCGCTTAGGTGGTCAGTTACGTTGTTAACACGCTCTGTGCTGATTTGTGAAATGTGCACTAGACCGTCTTTACCCGGAAGGATATTAACGAACGCACCAAAATCAACGATACGTACAACTTTACCAGTGTAGATAGTACCTACTTCTAGCTCAGCAGTTAATTGCTCGATACGCTTGATTGCATCGTTTGCGCTGATGCCATCAGTTGCAGCGATCTTGATTGTACCGTCATCTTCGATTTCGATCGTTGTGCCAGTTTCTTCAGTAAGTTGACGGATAGTTGCGCCACCTTTACCGATAACTTCAGCAATTTTCTTCGCAGGGATTTGCATTGTGTAAATGCGAGGTGCGAATTGAGATAACTCTTCAGAAGGTGCTGCAATCGCTTCGTCCATAACACCTAAGATGTGTAGACGTGCTGCTTTCGCTTGTTTAAGAGCGATTTGCATGATTTCTTTAGTGATACCTTCGATCTTGATATCCATTTGTAGTGCAGTGATACCGTTTGAAGTACCCGCTACTTTAAAGTCCATGTCACCTAAGTGATCTTCATCACCTAAGATATCTGAAAGAACAACGAAATCGTCGCCTTCTTTAACTAGACCCATCGCGATACCAGCAACAGATGCTTTAATTGGAACACCTGCGTTCATAAGTGCTAGTGACGTACCACATACTGATGCCATAGACGATGAACCGTTTGATTCAGTGATTTCTGAAACAACACGGATTGAGTATGGGAAGTCAGTAAGTGTAGGTAGTACCGCAGCAATACCACGCTTAGCTAGGTTACCGTGACCAATTTCACGACGCTTAGGAGAGCCTACAAAACCTGTTTCACCTACACAGAACGGAGGGAAGTTGTAGTGAAGCATGAAGTGATGCTTGTTAGTACCTGTTAAGTCGTCGATTAACTGTGAATCACGCTCAGTACCAAGTGTTGCAGTTACAAGTGCTTGCGTCTCACCACGCGTGAAGATTGCAGAACCGTGAGTACGTGGTAAAACACCCGTCATTACGTCTAGTGCACGAACCATATCTGGTTCACGACCATCGATACGTTTTTCACCAGCGATGATACGACCACGAACGATTTCTTTTTCTAAAGAACCGAATAGTTTGCCAACTTCTTGCGTATCTAGCTCTTCGCCTTCAGCAAGTTCAGCTGTTAATGTAGCAACAACTTCTTCTTTCGCTGCACCTAGTGCTTCTTTACGCGCTACTTTGTCAGTGATGCGGTATGCTTCACCTACTTTATCAGCAGCAATTGCAGAGATTTTCTCAGCAAGTGTTACGTTTTTCTCTGGTGCAGTCCAATCCCAAGCTGGTTTACCCGCTTCAGCTTTGAACTCGTTGATTGCGTTGATGATAGCTTGAGATTGCTCATGACCATAAACAACCGCACCTAACATCACGTCTTCAGATAGTGTTTCAGCTTCTGATTCAACCATAAGTACTGCGTTATCAGTACCAGCAACAACTAGGTCTAATTGGCTTTCTTCAAGCTCAGCTAGTGTTGGGTTAAGTACGTATTCACCGTTGATGAAACCAACACGTGATGCACCGATAGGACCATTGAATGGAATACCAGAGATAGCAAGTGCTGCTGAAGTACCAATCATAGCAACCATGTCAGGTTGGATTTCTGGGTTAACAGAAACAACTGTCGCGATTACTTGTACTTCGTTTACGAAACCGTCTGGGAAAAGTGGACGGATTGGACGGTCGATTAGACGAGCGATAAGTGTTTCGCCATCGTTAGGACGACCTTCACGCTTAAGGAAACCACCAGGGATACGACCCGCAGCGTACATACGCTCTTGGTAGTTAACTGTTAGTGGGAAGAAGTCTTGACCTGGTTGTGCATCACGCTTACCAACAACAGTAACTAATACTGAAGTGTCGCCAATGCTTGCTAGTACTGCGCCGTCTGCTTGACGAGCGATAGCACCTGTTTCTAGGGTCACAGTGTGTTGACCTAGTTGAAATTCTTTAATAATTGCTTGCACTTAAAAATGTCCTTTAAATGTAAAAGCAACTCAGAGCTGTGCTCCGAATTGGTAAAAAATAGTCCATCAAAGTACCAATTACAGTACTTAATTGTGCTTATGAAAACACGATTAAGTACTACAATTGGCAATGATGTTTTTTAATATCTAAGCAGTATCCACTACCTAGGTGTGCGCTAGTATACCTTTCATGCGCGCACAAAAAAAGGGGCTAAATAGCCCCTTTTCTCGTAATCTAGTTCTTAGCGACGTAGGCCAAGCTCTTGGATTAACGCAGTGTAACGTGCAATGTCTTTACCTTTAAGGTAGTCAAGCAGTTTACGGCGTTGGCTTACTTTGCGAAGAAGACCACGACGTGAGTGGAAGTCGTGCTTGTGGCTAGCAAAGTGACCTTGAAGCTTGTTGATATCGAAAGTTAGAAGTGCAACTTGTACTTCAGGTGAACCAGTGTCGCCTTCAGCGCGTGCAAATTTAGCGATGATTTCAACTTTTTCTTGATTGCTTAGTGACATAGTAACTCCAAAAATTAATTTAAATTGTGTTTTAGCCGATCACTAATTCAGCCAAAACGATTGAGCGGGGCGTATTCTACCCAGCTTTGCTAATAACTACAAGGTAATCTTTACTCAGGCAGTTGATTTGATAAGCCACGCTTTGATTTTAAATGACCGTCTTTATGACGCTCACCGGTACCAATGAACACCCCATCAGCCATTACCTTTACCACACCATCTGGTACAGGCTTACCAATCACGACTGTTTGACCATGACTAAATGCCACGCCCTGTTCTTGAGTAATCTCAATCACAGGTAAATCAACCAAAGCAGTATCCATTGGCAGTAATAGCTCATCGAGGTAGCTTGAAGGCGCAACATCGTCTGCTTTTGCTTGCTGTAGCTTTTCTTCAAGTTGCTCAAGAGTGACCATTTTCTCACTTGGGTAATGGCCAACTGCACTGCGATGTAACATGATGACATGTGCACCACAGCCAAGCTTTTCACCTAAGTCGTCAACAATAGTACGAATATAAGTGCCTTTAGACACATGTGCCGTCATTTGTACTTCGTTATTAGCTTCATCAAACTCATCAAGCGTTAAACTAAATACATTAATTTTTCGACACTTACGCGGTACTTCGATACCTTCGCGAGCATATTTATACAAAGGCTGACCTTGGTATTTAAGCGCAGAGTACATCGAAGGGTATTGATCCGACTCACCTAAGAAACTGGCAATTTGCTCAGCTAATTGTTCACGGGTGACCGATACGTCGCGCGTTTCAACCACTTCACCATCTGAATCAGAGGTCGTGGTTCGCTCACCAAGTTTGGCGCGTACAACATAGGTTTTGTCAGTATCAAGCAAGAACTGGGTAAACTTAGTCGCTTCACCAAAACAAATAGGCAGCATACCCGTCGCAAGCGGATCAAGCGCACCGGTGTGGCCTGCTTTTTGAGCAAAGTAAATCCCTTTTGCTTGCTGCAATGCTTTGTTTGATGAAATACCTTGCGGCTTATTAAGTAATAAGATGCCGTCAATAGCACGACCTTTACTGCGTCTAGCCATTAGTCTTTAGTGCCTTCTTCGCTGTCATCTTCGTCAACATGCTTGGCATTGTCTTCACGAATAACTGAGTCAACCAAGTTTGAAATACGCATACCTTCCATAAGCGAGTTATCGATCACAAAACGTAACTCAGGCATGATGCGCGCACGAATACGTTTACCTAATAAAGAACGAATATAACCCGTTGCTTCATTTAAGATTTTAGCGCTTTGCTTGGCTTTATCTTCATCATCAGTGTTGAATACTGTAATGAATACTTTTGCGTAAGATAAGTCGCGAGATACCTCAACCGCAGACACTGTCACCATACCTAAGCGTGGATCTTTGATTTCGCGTTGCAGAATAACAGCAATCTCTTTTTGAATTTGCTGTGCAACACGATCAGTGCGAGAAAATTCTCTCATTTCATTTCACTCTAAAATAATAACTTATTGATGTTAAAGAATAAGTTAATTTAATTACGAATACACAAATGGGGGCTAGGCCCCCATTTAAAGCAATAACTTAAACGAAATTAAAGTGAACGTTGTACTTCAACCGTCTCGAATACCTCGATTTGGTCGCCAACTTTAACATCGTTGTAGTTCTTAACGCCGATACCACATTCCATACCGTTACGTACTTCTTGAACGTCATCTTTAAAGCGACGTAGTGACTCAAGTTCACCTTCATAGATAACCACGTTATCACGAAGTACACGGATAGGCGCGCTACGCTTAACGATACCTTCAGTAACCATACAACCTGCGATTGCACCAATCTTAGGTGACTTGAACACGTCACGAACTTCAGCAAGACCAATGATCTCTTGCTTGAATTCTGGTGCAAGCATACCTGACATCGCTTGTTTAACTTCTTCAATCAGGCTGTAGATTACGCTGTAGTAACGTAAGTCTAGGTTTTCTGACTCAATTACTTTACGAGCTGATGCATCAGCACGTACGTTAAAGCCAACAACGATTGCGTTTGACGCCGCTGCAAGCGTTGCATCAGTTTCAGTGATACCACCTACACCTGAACCAACAATCTTCACTTTAACTTCATCAGTAGAAAGCTTAGTTAATGAATCAGCGATTGCTTCAATTGAACCTTGTACGTCAGCTTTAAGAACGATGTTAACTTCTGATACATCGCCTTCAGCCATGTTCGTAAACATGTTTTCAAGCTTCGCTTTTTGTTGACGAGCAAGCTTCACTTCACGGAACTTACCTTGACGGTAAAGTGCTACTTCACGCGCTTTACGCTCATCTTTAACTACTGTTGCTTCATCACCAGCAGCAGGGATACCAGACAGACCTAAAATCTCAACTGGGATAGATGGACCCGCAGACTTGATGTCTTTACCGTTCTCATCTTTCATCGCACGTACACGGCCATATTCAAGACCACAAAGTACGATATCACCTTGGTTAAGCGTACCAGACTGAACTAGGATTGACGCAACTGGACCACGACCTTTATCTAGACGCGATTCAATTACAACACCTGCAGCCATACCTTCAGCTGGCGCAGTTAGCTCAAGTAGCTCAGCTTGCATTAATACCGCTTCAAGTAGGTCATCAATACCTAAACCAGTTTTCGCAGAGATGTGTACAAACTGTGTTTCACCACCCCACTCTTCTGGGATAACGTCTAGTTGTGCTAGCTCGTTCTTAACGCGATCTGGGTCGATGCCTTCTTTATCCATTTTGTTTACTGCGATGATTAAAGGAACGCCTGCAGCACGCGCGTGCTGAACCGCTTCTTTAGTCTGTGGCATTACACCATCATCCGCAGCAACTACTAGGATTACGATATCCGTTGCTTTAGCACCACGTGCACGCATTGATGTAAACGCGGCGTGGCCTGGAGTATCTAAGAAAGTAATCATGTTGCCATTCGTTTCAACGTGGTATGCACCAATGTGCTGAGTAATACCACCGGCCTCACCAGAGGCAACTTTTGCTGAACGAATGTAGTCAAGTGTTGACGTTTTACCGTGGTCAACGTGACCCATTACTGTTACAACCGGTGCACGAGGAATCGCTTTACCTTCTTCGCTACGGTCGTTTAGAACTTTCTCTTCTAATTCGTTTTCTTTAACGATAATAACCTTGTGACCCATTTCTTCAGCAACAAGCTGCGCTGTTTCTTGGTCAATCACTTGGTTGATGGTAACCATGTCACCCATCTTCATCATCGTTTTAACAACTTCAGCACCTTTAACTGCCATGCGTGATGCAAGCTCAGCAACAGTGATTGTTTCACTGATACGAACTTCGTTTTTCACGTCAGCTGTTGGTTTTTGGAAACCATGTTGTAAAGACGTTGGTGCTTTAAGCTTGCCTTTCTTACCTTTAGGACCGGCAGCCTGTTTATCTTTTTGAGGTCCTTTTTTCTTTTTCTTACGACGAGCGCTATTCTCTTCACGTGCATCAGATTCATCTTCTGCTTCACGTGCGTAAGTTGAAGTCGTAAGGTGGTGATCAGCGTTTTCTTCACGCTGCTTACGCTCTTCTTCTTCCTTTTTCCAGCGAGCTTCATTTTCTTCAGCTAGCTTTCTTGCCTCTTCTGCTTGACGTTTCGCTTCTTCTTCAGCTTTTCTCAATGCGGCCTCTTCTGCTTCTTTTTGCAGACGCTCAGCTTCGGCGCGATCTTGTTCAGACTTAGCACTTTGCTCTGGGGTCATCTGCTTCTGTTTCGCTTTACGCTCAGCTTCAGCTTTACGTTTAGCCTCTTCTTTGGCTTTACGCTCAGCTTCTTCTTTCGCTTTGCGCTCTGCCTCTTGTTTCGCTTTAAGCTCCTCAGCTTCTTGCTGGGCTTTAAGCTCTGCTGCTTTACGTGCAGCTTCTTCTGCAGCTAAACGCTCTTCTTCTTGCTGTTGCTCAATGGCGCTTTTCTTAACGTAAGTACGTGTTTTACGTACTTCAACTTGCACAGACTTCGCTTTACCTGTAGAGCCAGTTACGCTTAGCGTACTTTTGCTTTTACGTTGCAAAGTCATGCGAGCTGGGCCTTCTGAGCCCGTGCCGCCGTGCTGCTTGCTCAAGTGATCTAATAACGTCGACTTTTCAGACTCAGTTACCATATCACCTGCTTTTTTAGAAATACCGGCTTGTTCAAGCTGCTGTAGTAATTTATCAACAGTTGTACCAATATCTCCGGCTAGTTTTTCAACATTTACTTCTGCCATAGTGTGTAATACCTCCGTTAATAAATTACTCGTCTGCGAACCAACAAATGTTACGCGCAGCCATAATCAGCTTGCCAGCTTCTTCTTCTGAAAGTTCAGTGATGTCTACTAACTCATCAATGCCTTGCTCAGCTAAGTCTTCAAGTGTTACTACACCTTTACTTGCCATAACAAATGCAAGGTGACGCTCTAAGCCTTCAAGCGCTAGTAGGTCTTCTGCAGGTTCTGCACCTTCTAGGCTTTCTTCAGTTTTAAGCGCTTTCGTTGTTAATGCGTCTTTTGCACGTGAACGTAAGATATCAACTGTTTCTTCATCTAAACCGTCAATTTCTAAGAATTCTGATGCAGGTACGTAAGCCACTTCTTCAAGTGTTGAGAAACCTTCGTTGATAAGTAAAGTTGCAAACTCATCATCGATATCTAGGTATTCAGTGAATAAGTTGATTAGCTTATCTGATTCAGCTTCGTTCTTCGCACGCATGTCATCAACTGTCATTACGTTTAATTCCCAACCAGTTAACTGGCTAGCAAGACGAACGTTTTGACCATTACGACCGATTGCTTGTGCTAGGTTATCGGCTTCAACAGCGATATCCATTGAATGTGTATCTTCGTCCATTACGATTGACGCAACTTCTGCTGGCGCCATTGCATTGATAACGAATTGCGCTGGGTTGTCATCGTAAAGAACGATATCAACACGCTCACCACCAAGCTCAGTTGAAACTGCTTGTACACGTGCACCACGCATACCAACACACGCACCTACTGGGTCGATACGTTTGTCGTTAGATTTTACCGCGATTTTTGCACGAGAACCTGGATCACGTGCAGCTGCACGTAGTTCAATCATCTCTTCGCCAATCTCTGGCACCTCAATGCGGAAAAGCTCCATTAGCATTTCTGGCTTAGAACGCGTTACAAATAACTGCGCGCCACGTGCTTCTGGCTTAACTTCGTAAAGAAGACCACGGATACGGTCACCTGGACGGAAGTTTTCACGCGGTAACATATCATCACGGTAGATAACCGCTTCAGCATTGTTACCAAGGTCAAGTACGATTGCATCACGGGTTGCTTTTTTAACAACACCTGTTACTAATTCGCCTTGTTGATCTTTGTATTCTTCAACCACTAATGCACGCTCAGCTTCACGTACTTTTTGTACGATAACTTGCTTAGCCATTTGTGTTGTAATACGGTCAAACTTGATTGACTCAATTTGTTCTTCAACGTAATCACCTAATTGTAGGCTTTCGTCTTCAACCTGAGCCGCTTCAAGTGTGATTTCGCTGTAAGGGTTTTCTAAAGAGCCATCTTCAAGAACTTCAGCAATCTTCCAACGACGGAATGTGTCGTAATCACCTGTTTTACGGTCGATTGATACGCGAACTTCGATTTCGCCATCGTGTTTTTTCTTTGTTGCAGTCGCTAATGCGAACTCTAACGCTTCAAAAATCTTTTCTTTTGGAACCGCTTTCTCATTGGAGACGGCTTCAGCAACCAATAATATTTCTTTTGCCATGGGTTATGCCTCGCTTGCCCTATTCCTTCGCACTCGAATTAAAACTTTGCGATGATGTTCGCACGTTCAATGTTACTAAGCATAATCATATGCTCAGCGCCATCTGCTGAAAGTGTGATCATATCACTGCTAACTGATACTAAATCGCCTTTAAAGTTACGACGACCATCTTGCGGAAGCTTTGTACGCACGCGTACTTCTTCTCCTTGCGCCTTCTCGTAGTGATCTTGTTTGAATAATGGACGATCAACACCAGGAGACGAAACTTCCAAATCATATTCATTTGTAATTGGGTCTTCGACGTCTAAAATTGCGCTAACTTGACGACTAACGTCGGCACAATTGTCAACCGTAATCCCTGCATCGTGATCGATATAAACACGTAATGTAGAGTGGCGACCAGCTTGCACAAACTCAAGACCATGTAACTCAAAGCCTAACATTTCAACGGCCGGTGAGAGCATGGCTACTAAATCTTGCTCAAGTTTTGTCACGAAAATCCTCCATACAAACAAAAAAAGGGCATATAGCCCTGAAATACTGAGTTTAATAATGATTTAAAATCACCGCCAAGCAGATACAACAACGCCCCGAACCAAGCGGGGCGTCACACCTAAAGCATAAAACTGTGTGGCCTAGGGCCAAGCTTGGTTGCGAGTCAGTCACCTGACTAAATTAAACTAGATAGCCTAAACGCAAAACGCGCATTACCAGAATGCGCGACTTCATACAGTAAAAATTACTGTGCATACTAAGTACACTTACAATGCCTTAGCATGTATTTGGTTGCGGGAGCCGGATTTGAACCGACGACCTTCGGGTTATGAGCCCGACGAGCTACCAGGCTGCTCCATCCCGCGCCAATAGATATTAAAAGTAACTTAATATCATTTAATCGAGTGTTAAACACCTCAATTCAATGGCGGCTATTATAAGCATGTAGCGCTCAATTAGCAACCTTCCTACATGAATTAGTTAGACTATTTTTTGCCTAAAAATTTTATGACAACCTTGTCATAAAATTTCCCATAACTGAAAATTCTCGTCTATATTTAGTCATATAATAAGAACAACCTATAGCCTTGGCTATTAAGCGATTTACTATGAGTCTATCTTCATTTCAAAAAAGACTGTTACTACAAGATATTGAATTGCTAAAACCCGATTTCCATCAGTTTACAAGCGCATATCATCGCAGTCTTAGTGCTCGTCAATTAACCATGACAGTGCCTGAGCAAGAAAGCATAACTAAGCGCAGCTATATTCTTTACTGTGCGCTCAACAAAGTAGTAAGCCACCTCGATGACTTACAGCAAGTCACGCCGTTTATTCATTATTTAGCGAATAATTTGAGCTTTTTAAACGTGTCATTTGAAGATATCGATACCCTTTGCGCTGCCTTTATTGATACGCGCAAATCGTATATTCACCACATTAGTGCGCAATTACATCAAGCTTGGCTGCAAGCTACGAGAATATTTGCCAACATCGTAAAAAGTTACTTGTTTGCTTATTCAAATGTGGTGTCGTTTAGCGCCTATTGCCCAGCACGCTTAAGCTCATAGTTTGGTCAATTCGCTGTTGAGCCTATCTATTTGTTTTTGTTCAATGGCGATTAAGGTGTTAAAACGACTCGTTAAAGCTGTCATTTTGTCAGCTAGTGCGTTATCGCTATTCGCATCAGCTAAATTACGAGGGCGGCTACTTAGTTGTTGCTCAAGCTCTGACATTTGCATGTTTAACTCACTTTGATAAGTATCTATTTTATTTTCATGCTCTGAAATTTTACGCATAATTTGTTTTGAGCGAATAAAACTAGCAACCTCATTATTAGCAACCGTATTTGCAGATGAAGTTAACGTGTATTTTTCAGCCGTGAGTCTATCAATACTGCGCTGCTCACTGTCGATAAGCACGCCGTAACGCTCAGATACTGCGGTCATTTGTTTGGCGATTGCAGCTTGTTTTTTAGCCCCCACCAAGTTACGTAGCTGAGCATCTGATTGCTCAGTTAAAGCCACTATCTCCCTGTCCATTTTGAGCTTGAATGTGTCAATTTTATTGTTATGTTCTGCTATTTGCGCATCGATTTGCTTTAAGCGGATATAACGGTCGACCTCTGCGGTATCTTTACCTGCTGATGCTTGTGCAGCATTATCTGACGCGCCCGAAAGGTGTGGATTTTGTTCTTTAATGGTAATCAACTTTGCATCTTTGCCACAGGGCTGTTGGCTAAATTCAGCAACACCGTTTTTCTCACAGTGATAAACAGTGCTGTGGCCCAAAGGGCAAACTAACAGGCTTATAAATAGTAAATGTAAGTTAATTTTCATCTCGACCCTTCCTTAGTAGTGACTCATTAAAAATGCCGCTAATGTACCTTTTATAGACTATATTTATCGATCTATCTTTGTGATTGCTTCGTAGTTACCTAGATTACTTGCGGCAAAGGCTATTAGAAGTGCAATACACCACCTTAAGATTTATTTTTGGCGATCAACTTAATGCAAGCCACAGCTGGTTTAAAGAAAAATCACAACCAGACACGCTGTATGTCATCGCCGAATTAAAACAAGAAACCAACTACGTAAAGCACCACCTGCAAAAAGTGGTCGCCTTCTTTGCTGCAATGGAAAACTTTGCTAATGCACTGACAAAAGCGAATTTAAACTGCCTGCATCTGACACTCGATGACACACAAGATGATGACTCACTACCAGAGCTACTTACCCGGTTAGCTAAGCATTATCAATGCCAGAACATTGAGTACCAATACCCAGACGAATATCGCCTTAAAAAGCAACTTGCAGACTTTTCACAGCAGAGCGAATTTGATGTCAATGCAGTTGATTCGGAACACTTTCTACTACCTTTTAATGATATTGACCAGCACTTTAAGCCAAATAAGCCGGTAAAAATGGAGTTTTTTTATCGTGCTATGCGCAAACGTTTTAATATTTTAATGGACGATGATAATCAACCTCGTGGTGGCAAATGGAATTTTGATCAGCAAAATAGAAACAAGTTAAAACCCAGCGATCTTAAAGAAATCCCAGAACCTTTATGTTTCGGTCACGATGTTAGCAACATCCTTAAACGAGTAGAAATGCACAAACTAAACACCTTTGGTGAGTGCAGCGATACGTTAATTTGGCCAACCACACGCGCTGAAGCAAAGCAGTTACTCGATTTTTTTTGCGATCATTTACTGGTTCATTTTGGTCAGTTTCAGGATGCTATGACATGCCAGTCCCAGTACCAATGGTCTTTGTATCACAGCCGTTTATCGTTTGCCCTTAATACTAAAATGCTGCACCCGATGCAGGTCATCGAGCAAGTGTTAACTAGCTTTGATAAGCAACCTATTGATATTGCGCAAGTTGAAGGTTTTATCAGGCAAATTCTCGGTTGGCGCGAGTATGTACGTGGTATTTATTGGCAAAATATGCCTGATTACGCCAGCAAAAATGCCTTAAATGCAAAGCGCCCCCTACCCGACTATTTTTGGCATGGCAAAACAAACATGAATTGTATGCACCATGCCATTACACAAAGCCTGCAGACAGCTTATGCACACCACATACAACGTTTGATGATCACGGGTAACTTTTGCTTATTAACCGCTATTGAGCCAAGTGAAGTAGATGAATGGTATTTAGGTATTTATATCGACGCCATAGAATGGGTAGAAATGCCCAACACTCGGGGAATGAGCCAATTTGCTGACGGGGGGTTAATTGCCACTAAACCCTATGCTGCCAGTGGTAATTACATCAACAAAATGAGTGATTATTGCAAACACTGTAGTTACAACATCAAAGAAAAAGCCACTGATGATGCTTGCCCATTCAACAGCCTATATTGGCATTTTATGTTAGAGCACGAACAACAGCTATCACAAAACCCACGTATCGGTATGATTTATAAAAACTGGTATAAACAGGATGAATCTGTACAGCAAGCCACTCTCAAACGGGCTAACTGGTGCTTGGATAATTTAGAAAAACTGTAATGACAAAGTACTATATTGGGTAAACTTGTTAATTAAATGTTTAATTGTTTTGTCACTCTAGTGTAATCACGCTCTTTTTTAATAGCGCTGCATATTAAATAACACTTTGAGGACACAATGAAAAAAACACTTATTAGCGCAGCGTTTTTAGTTGCATGCAGCAGTAACGTACATGCGTTTAGTCAAGAAACCCACAAACGTATAGTGATTGATGCCGTTAACTACATGCAACAACACCCAAGCACAACACAATACGCTGCGTTAGTCAGCTATGCTCAGCAAAATAATATGACTGTCACTCAACTTGGCGAGCTACTTGGGCAAGCAGCCTATGACGTCGATGATTTTGAGGACACTTTTTTTTGTGGTGCTATTACAGGTTCTTGCGTTCAAGCACCAGTTTGGGGTGCTGCGGAAAGTATTGTGAAATACACCAGTTATTGGCACTTTCAAAATCACACGCAAGGTGCTGATCAACATGGCAACGACTTTGGCGGCTACAACTATCAAAAACTAACAGTATGGGGAGCGGTTGATAATCTCGCAGCGACATGGCTCAAAGGTGATTACCTTGATGATGGTAAAGGTGGTGAAACAGGCTGGTTCAATGCTGACTCTTCAAAATATAATAGCTATGGCGTTACTGAAGCTCATTACCGTATAGATAGCCAATCAAGTTACAGCATGTATGATGACTTTGAGGATATGCCATTCCAACCTATCGATAACTTAGGGCAGTACTGGTATCAAAGTTACTTACAAAGCGGTAATCCACAGATTTTAGGTTTTGTATTTCACACCACCGATTTACTCCAACCTCATCATACTTGGACAACCTCCGATTTAAATCACTCAAGCTGGGAAAGTTGGGTGAATGATTATTACGACCAAGAAAACCTCAACGATCCAGCCCTTGTTACACAAGCTATGACGACCTTTGCGGCATTAGATACACAATCAACTGATGTACGCCCTTTGTTAACCCAAGGTGGCGCATTTTCGTATGCTCAAGGTGGGATCGTGTTAAATTCAGAAGATCATTACGACCGACTCGATACTGCAAAACAAGTGGTTCCTCATGCGATTGCGATGGTGGTTCACCTACTTAATCATGCCATGGTTGCTCGATAATGCGTGGGCTTTACATTTTGACAGCACTGCTAGGTTTGCTTTTTAGCAACCTAGCAGTTGCTGCGTTTAATCAATACACGGAATCTGAAATTGATCTCATGTGGCAGGTCTACAAAGAGCAAAGCCCTGATATTAGCAAACAGCAAACACGTGCACGTCTATACGAGAATCAATTTTTACTTGAGTACGCGCAGAAAAACATGCCAGAGCTTGTAGAGCGCCAAGCGAGTGTTGGCTTTTCAACTCATTACCATGTAATGCGCTACTTAGATAATCTGTTTATTCATCAGCTAAATCTTAACGATAAACCTGCCACAACTGGGCTTAAACCATTTGATCAACACTGGTTGAAAATCAACTTAGGGCAATACCCGCTGAATGGTCAGTACAGTGATGCCCAAATCAAACAATTCAATGCTATTAAACTCAATTTGTTTGAAAACTCAATGACGCTGTACGAATTTATGGCGCCTCTTTCTATGCAGACTCGCTTTCGTTTGCATCAAGGGGATAGCGACTTGTTCAAAACCGAAATTTTAAAACATCGACAATTTATTTTGCATTTAAAGCAAGCTGACACAGTCTTACAAACACAGCAACTTTCGCTACCCCATCTTTATTCTATAGCCAAGGGCGATATCTTAAGACCTTCGATTCAAAGCTGGTTAGGCATAAAAGGTATTATGCATGTTGATAGTCCTGTGTTAACTCGCTTAGAAAACACGGTAACTGGCACCGAAATCCAGCAATATTACCAGCAACACAAAGAACGATTTCATTATCTAAAATCGGTTAAGGCCCATGGCGGTGAATTTACCGATAGAGAGGCGGCGTTAGCATTTAGAAAGCAAGCAGAATCAAGCTCGATACAACACGCACTAAAGCAATTAAATCAGCCCGATATTTACGCTCAATATAAAAACCACTTAACCCGAGAGCAAAAACGAAATTGGGCAGTACAATTAGCATTCACACAAAAACCTCAACAATTGAGTGAAGTAATACGCTCACCGAATGGTTTATGGGTAGTAGTAATGAGCTACGATCATACTTTTGGCTACTTTAGCGCAAATGACGAAACCGTTCGCTATCAAGCTAAAAAGGCCATCGCAATTGAAAAAGCCAAAAGCAGCTATCAACAAAAGTGGCTGGCTTGGCAAACACACCATGGCGTTAAGCTATGAAATGGTTAGCTTTAGCACTCATGGTACTGTCCAGCGCTGCCGTTGTTATTCATCTGCAAACTCACCCTATTAGTTTAGCACCTGCTGAAAAAGTACCGGTGTCCGTTGAGGTTGAAAAAACAGATGTTCATGATCAGCAAGCACTGACCAGCACGCTCGAAAAGCAAGCCCACCCAGCTACAGAGCAAATCGAAAATGCCAGCATTAAAGCGATAATCACAACACCTGATTATATAGCCCCTATTGCAAAGCAAACCCTGCAAGCAAAGCGGTTTACAGGTGATCTTAATGATCACAAAGCGTATCAGACATATCATCAAGCGCAGCAAACTGAACTAGAACTTCGCTTTATTGATGCCGCAGAGAGTAAAATTGCTACTCTCGAATCCCTTCTAGAACGTGGTAAGCAAGCGGGGTTGTCAGAAGATAAGCTTAATGAAGCCGAAGATAAAATTGCGGCTTTAAAGACGATGCAAGCAGAATTAGTTGCTAAGCATAACGAAAAAAGCCGCCTCAAATGAGGCGGCAAAACTAACTAGGGGAAACAATGCTGTTGGGTATTACTTGTTTTCGAGTAATTTACCATTACCGATTTCGATTTTACGTGGTTTTAAAGCTTCTGGAATTTCACGCTCTAAATCGATACTTAGTAAGCCATTTTCAAGGTCAGCGCCAAGCACTTTAACGTGGTCAACTAATTGGAACTTACGCTCAAAGTTACGCTCTGCAATGCCTTGGTGAATGAACTTACGTTCAGCATTATCTTGTTTATCAGCTTTAGTACCGCTGACTTTCAATGTGTTGTTTTCTGACTCAATGGTCAATTCACTGTCACTAAAACCTGCTACAGCCATAGTGATACGATATTTGTCTTTATCGAGTGCTTCGATGTTGTACGGAGGAAAACTTGGCTGCTTGTCTGTGCGAGCTGCCGCATCCATTAATGATGCTAAATGATCGAAACCGATGAATGAACGATAAAGTGGTGATAAGTCTACTGTACGCATAATTATATCCTCATATTTAAGCGATATTTTGTTAGTACTCTTCTATTGAACCAGTGCTAACAAAGTTAAATTAATACTATATATTTCAATTACTTTAGTTTGTTTGGGACCCATCAGGCGTCCTCACTAAACTATTTATGGGCGGGTAAAATCTTTTCAAGATTTTTAGCAAAAAAAAATTGTAATTTTTTTAAATCAATTGAAATTTTAACCCCCTCGAACTGGTCTGAATTAGTTGATTTTAAAGGGCTAACAACGTACAAAATAACAATGAAAAAAAATCCAACTTTTTTAAAAAAATTTATCAATGTGCTAAAAAATGTCGTGTTAATGGCAGTCGTTGTGTATGCCGTGACCGCATTTCAGCAACGTAATTTACTCTCAACTGATAAAACTCCTGCCCCCTATTTTAATTTAGCCACGCTAAAAAACCCGACAGAGCGGATGACCATTGCACAATTACAAGGAAAGCAAACAGTGGTGTATTTCTTTGCGCCTTGGTGCTCAATTTGTCGTTACAGTATGCCAAATTTAGAAAAGGCTCATCAGCAAGGTAAGTTAAATGCCATAGCAATTGCCCTTGATTACCAAAACATTACAGAAGTTAAACAGTTTACTGATTCACTCGAATTAACAATGCCGGTGTTACTTGGCAGTAAAAGTACAGGTCAAGATTATAAAATCAGTGCCTACCCAACTTATTATGTTATTGATGAGCAGTTGGCCATTACTGCGCATTCTATGGGTTACTCAACAGAACTTGGCCTTAGGATGCGCACACTTGATTAGCTCAATCGCTTTTAGTGAGAAAAAACAGAATAGTGCAATCGATTTTATGCGCTGTTTTTATTCATTTAATCCGTTAAGATGATAAACACATTCAAATCGAGGAGAGCGATATGTTAACTGTAATTTTTGGCCGTGAAGGCTGCCCATACTGTGTTCGTGCAAAAGACGTTGCTGAAAAACTAGCAAATGAGCGTGACGATTTTAAATACCGTTATATCGACATCATTAAAGAAGGCATCAGCAAAGCAGATTTAGAACAGTCTGCAGGCAAACCTTGCCCAACCGTACCACAGATTTTTATTGACCAAGCCCACATTGGTGGCTTCACTGAATTCGAAGCATACGCTAAAGAAAATTTAGGGTTATATCAATAAATTGTAAACGTGGTTGATTTTGGCAATTTTAAACTGATTAAATTATGACCAACATCAACCACATACAAATTAGTTGTAATTTATACAAGCAATTGCATTGTATTTCCTATACAATGCGCGCCTCTTTAAATTCGTTGAGGCGTATTAATGTCAGAACCAGTCACGTTTGAATCTCTAAATCTTTCTCCTGCAATCCTTAAAGCAGTTGAAGAGTTGGGTTACAAGACTCCATCTGAAATCCAAGCTCAATGTATACCGTTATTGCTAGAAAGAAAGGACGTACTGGGACTAGCGCAAACGGGTACAGGTAAAACAGCAGCATTTGCACTGCCGTTACTAAATAATATTGACCCGTCTGTGAAGCAGCCACAGATCCTTGTTTTAACGCCTACGCGTGAACTTGCGATCCAAGTAGCTGAGGCATTCGAACAATATGCTAAGCATACTCGTGGTGTTGAAGTTTTAGCCCTTTATGGTGGCCAAAGCTATAGCATCCAACTAAGTGCACTTCGTCGTGGCGCGCAAATCATTGTTGCAACGCCAGGTCGCTTAATTGACCACATTAACCGTGGCACAATCAAGTTTGAGAGCTTACAAGCCCTTGTTCTTGATGAAGCAGACGAAATGTTACGCATGGGCTTCATTGATGATGTAGAAAGCATCATGGAGAAAACGCCACGTGAAAAGCAAACATGTCTTTTCTCTGCGACCATGCCTAAGCAAATTCAAAATATCAGCAGCAAGTACATGAATGAGCCTGAGCAAGTTCATATTTCTGCGCGTAACTCAACTGTATCAACGGTTGAGCAAGTATTTTGGAATGCACACGTACACAAAAACAAAGCAATCGTTCGCTTCTTAGAAGCAGAACAATACGATGGTGCAATTGTTTTCGTACGTACACGTAACGACACGGTACAGTTAGCTGAATTACTTGAGCGCGAAGGTTTCTCTGCGGCACCACTTAACGGTGACATGAACCAACAAGCACGTGAACGTACAGTAGATCGTTTGAAAAACGGCCTAGTTGATATCGTTATTGCAACAGACGTTGCTGCACGTGGTCTTGATGTAGACCGTTTAAGCTTAGTAATTAACTACGATATTCCACAAGATTCAGAAGCCTACGTTCACCGTATTGGCCGTACTGGTCGTGCGGGTCGTCAAGGTAAAGCGATTCTTTTCGTAAAACATAACGAGCGTTATTTACTTAAAAATATCATTCGTCATACGAAATCTGATATCGCACAAGTTGATTTACCAACAGCTAAAGTTGTTGAAGAAAAGCGTATTAAAGCGCTTCAAGACAAGCTTACAATTGCTCTTGAAAACAAAGACATCACTTTCTTTAATCAAGTTGCTGCTAACATGGCAGAGAAACTTGAGCTAAGTACTGAAGATTTAGCAGGTGCATTACTTTGTTTAGCGCAGCAACAATCACCAATCAAGGTTGAAGAAGTTAAAGTTCAACCACGTGGCGAACGCAACGAGCGTCGTCGCAATGAACGTGGTGATCGTGGCGACCGCCAAGGACGCGAGCGTAAACCTCGTGAGCCGCGTGAGCGCAACAGCCGTAACATGGGTCCTATGGATACTTACCGTATCGAAGTAGGTCGTGAGCACGGTGTACAAGTTAAAAATATCGTTGGTGCGATTGCTAACGAAGCTGATATCTCAAGCAAGTTCATTGGTGATATTCGCTTACATGATAATCACAGTACGGTACAGTTACCACAGAACATGCCAAAAGATGTGCTTGATCACTTCCAAAAGGTATTTATCTGTAAACGTCCGATGAATATGACGCTAACGCAAGACCAAGGTCCTGCGGCTCCTCGCTCTGAGCGCCCAAGCGGTGATCGTGGTGATAAGAAGCGTAACTTCAAAGACCGTGGCGAAAAACGTGGTGGCCCTCGTAAAGAGCGTCGTCCAGTGAGCTTCACTGCGAACTAATCGAAGCTGTAAGCTGTAAGCTGTAAGCTGTAAGCTGTAAGCAATAAAAAACCTTGTCATGAGAGTGACAAGGTTTTTTTGTGTTTGTAGTAAAGCCGTCAGCTATCAGACTTCAGTTTTTTAAAGCCTCAGTTGGATGACTGAGGCTTTGTTACTCTAATCGTTATGAGCCGATGGCTGGGTATGCGTAGCTTGATTGAAGACCTAGTGGAATGCCTAAACCCCAGTACGTGAGTAAGAAGATACTCCAACCGATTAAGAAGGCGATTGAATACGGTAACATCATCGCGATTAAGGTGCCGATACCGGTGCCTTTTACATACTTTTGGCAGTACACAACAACCAGTGGGAAGTATGGCATCAATGGCGTGATGATATTCGAGCTTGAGTCACCTACACGGTACGCAGCTTGCGTTAAATCAGGTGAAATACCCAGTTGCATCAGCATAGGTACAAAGATTGGCCCTAATAGCGCCCATTTTGCTGAGCTTGAGCCAACAAATAGGTTCACGAACGCCGTTAAGAAGATAATACCTACTACCGTGACTGAACTTGGCAGAGCCATTGCTTTTAATAGTTGCGCTCCTTCAATTGCAAGTAATGCACCTAGGTTTGATTTACTAAATGCAGCAATAAATAACGCACAGAAGAACGCCATAACAATATAGTAAGCCATACCGCTCATCGCTTTACTCATTGCATCTATCATATCTTTAGAGCTTTTGAAGGTACCCACGGCAAAACCGTAGACGGCACCTGGGATCCAAAACAGTAAGAAGATAAGTGGCACAATTGATTGCATTAACGGCGAGCGGAAATTAGTTAACGAGCCATCACTGCTGCGCATTGCTGAGTCGGCTGGCGCTGAGACAAACCATAGTAGAGCAAGACCTGCAATCATCACAGTGCTTGCAATGTAGAACGCACGTTTCTCATCACTGCGTGCTTCATCAAAGGCAGGTAGGTCTTCGGTATCTCCATCAAGTGGCGTGTTTTGTAAACGCGGCTCGATGATTTTATCTGTGATATACCAGCCTAATAAGATAATAAATAAGCTCGAAGCTGAGGTGAAAAACCAGTTATTAAGCGGGTTAATCGCCATATCTGGGTTAATAATTTGCGCCGCACTTTGGGTAAAGCTTTGCAGTAACGGGTCAATCCCTGACGGAATAAAGTTTGCGCTAAAGCCACCACTTACCCCAGCAAACGCTGCTGCAATACCAGCAAGCGGATGGCGCCCCATCGCATAGAAAATAACCCCAGCAAGTGGGATCACTAACACATAACCGGCATCAGTTGCGGTATGGCTGACAATCGCCACTAAAATAATAGACGGTGTTAAAAGCTGCTTAGGCGTTACTTTTAACATTAATTTAAGGCCGGTATTAATAAAGCCAGAATGTTCAGCAACACCAACACCTAACATAGCAACCAGCACCACACCAAGCGGAGCAAAGCCAGTGAAGGTTTTAACCATCGAAGATAAGAAGGTGGCAAGGGAGTCCCCTGCTAATAGGTTATTTACAACGATGGCTTCGCCAGTGCGCGGGTCGATTGCATCAAATGTAGTGCCCGAGAAAAGCCAAGATAAAAACCAAATAAGTAGCATTGCGACTAAGAATATAATCGCCGGATCAGGTAGCTTGTTACCTACCCTTTCTATGGTATTTAGAAAACGTGCGATTGCACCACTTGGTGCCTGCACATCATTATTGTTATTCATTTTCAAATTCCCTGGAAAAATATCTCATTAACCTTAACGTATCTAACTACTAAGGTAAATTTTAAGTTAATGGGATTACCTGATAAAGGTAAAGTGATTATGTAAAAAAAGCGACACAGGTCGCTTTACAGAGTTTTATTTAATTAGATTAGGCTGCAAGTGCTTTAACTTCATCCCATAAGCGTACAACAAGCTCTTTATCTTCTTCGTTTAGCTCACCGTTGCGATAAGCTTTAACTAGGCTAGATTCAACTTGATTGTTTAACTCATCAATCGATAAGTTTAATTCTTCTACTTGTGCATAGCCTACAGCTAAGTCAAAGTGACCACGTAAATAACCACCAGCAAATAGCTCGTCGTCTGTTGCTTTATCAACTAAATCATCAAAATATTGCTGCGCTGCATCAATATAACTTACTAAACTCATTGTTACTTCTCCTCTGGGTGCAGCCCATCTTGATGACCCACTGCATACATAATATGGTCATTGAAACCTGTGGTTACGCGAATATAACCACTTAATTCATCGTCTAAGTCACTGTCACCAGTATCGGCAATCAGTGGTCGGCCATTTAAAGCCTGTAATTTAGTTTTAGTGGCTACAACAATAATGTTATCAAGGCCAATAGCACGAATAAGTGCAGGGCTTAATTGCTGATTACCTCGGCCGAAGATATGGCCTTGGCCACCAATTAAGGTGATCACCAATTTGGTTTCTTTACCTTGTGTGAGTTCAAGTAATTGCTGAGCAGTTAAATCCTGCGCGATAAGCTCTTGGTCTGCCACTAAGTCTACACCTAGCAAGGTATTTTCAAGACCCATTTCTTCCATAATTGCCGCGACTGTAGAACCACTCCCCATCACATATAAGCAGTCTTCATCCATTTCACTAACAACATAGGCAGCTATATCGGCAAGCACTAATTCATCGGTTTCTTTACCGCCATTTTTCACTGCCTGTACATATCGTACTTCACTAGGCACTTGCATTTCACCATAGCGCTTAGCTTTTACCGTGCCTTCGCGAAATGCTTCTTCGTCGATATCCATCACATCAGCATCGCCAAGGCTTACAAGTTCACCTTTAACTAGCATCTCAACAACACGCCCAGCAGCTTTTGGGGTAATAGCATAAACCCCAGAATGAATTTTACAGCCTGCAGGAATACCTAATACAGGAGTGCTATCGCCAACCGCATGGCAAATATTGCGGGCAGTACCATCGCCCCCCGCAAATAAAATAAGGTCAACACCTTGCTCAACTAATAGCTTGGCAGCCTGCTCTGTGTCATCTGGGGTGGTGATATCGTTTGTTTGGTAAATAACTTGGCTTTGAAAGCCTAGTTGCTTTGCCGTTTGCTCGCCCATTTCACCGTTTACAGTGTAAATGATTAAGTCATCTTGATGGGCAAGCAGCACTTCAAGTGCCGCTCGGGTGCGTAAGTTTGCTTTTGGCTCAGCACCAAGTTGCATTGCTTTTGCGGCGGTATCTGCGCCATCACTGCCCTTTAGTGCGACACTGCCACCTAAGCCGGCAACCGGATTTACAATCAAACCTAATTTAAACTGCATCAGATAAAGCTCCTGGGTTGCCATGAAAATCGCGCTGCCACGTAAACTGAGCAGCCGATAGTGGCCATGGGGTTTTATAGAAATCACTCAATGCTTTAAGAAGTGCTGTCGTGCGCTGATTAAAGCCAGATGCTAAAAAGCTCAACACTTGCTGGTGAACTCGCGCTTGAAAATTGAATCGACAGGTTTGCTCGCCATTTAAATTATCAACCGATACATTAAAATCAAAACCTGCTGCAGTACTGAGCGCCCACTCTATAGCTTGGGGCTTTACTTCAACTGCTTCAAATTCAGCTTGCTGGTGCTTATCACGACCATCTGGGCAATACCAATAGCCATAATCTTCTTTTAACCGACGTGCCTCACCAGCCACCAGCCAATGGGCAATTTCGTGTAAAGCACTGGCATAAAAACCGTGGGCAAACACAATTTGGTGATAAGGCGTTTGCTCATCAGCAGGCAGGTAAATAGGTTCATCATCACCCTTTATCAAACGCGTGTTATGGCTTTGATAAAAGGTGCTTTCAAAAATAGCGATTAAGTCAGCAATTTGATGCATACGGCTTGAATTCATCTCGTTAAAAGCGTCACTAAAAACGAGGCGAATTGTACGGACTTTTCACTCTAAAGTAAAAGCAACCGCCCTCAGTTACAGGTATTTTGCGATATCAACATCATCGATTTGCTCTGGGTTTAAATAGCGTTTTGCATATTCAAGGTAAATACCTGATGTTAAAAATAATTTGAACACATCTTCATCAACATGCTGATCGGCTACCATCTTGGCTAAAATATCAATGGCAACACTGAGTGGCTTGGCTTTTTTATAAGGTCTATCGGCAGCGGTTAATGCTTCGAAGATATCAGCCAGCACTAGCACACGCTCAGGTATCGATAAATCATCTGCAGATAACTTACGCGGATACCCCGTGCCTTTTAGAGTTTCGTGATGGGTCGAGGCATAACGTGGCACCCGTGCTAATTCTTCAGGGAACGGCACATTATCGAGCATTCGAATGGTACTGATAATATGCTCATTAATTTTAAAGCGATCTTCATTTGTTAACGTACCGCGCTGAATTTGCAAGTTATACAGCTCACCTAGATTATACTTGTATTCAGGAATGCTTACTTTAATGCCTAAGCGCTCGTCATACTCAATAGGTTTATCATGGGTGATCAGATGTTCTGGCTTATCTGAAAGTAGCTTTTCAGTAACAGGCAACTGCTCATCATTACTATGAACTCGCAGCTCTTCAACTGGCGAAAGGCCTATTTTATCGTCAAAATGTCGCTGCCAAGTTATGTTACTGAGCGCCTCTAAACGCTTAAGGCTTGCTTCATCCATAAACTCGCCACCCACATTGCACGCAGCGATAAACGAAAAATCACTGCGTAATTGTGCTTGGCGTTTGCCAAGCTCGGCCTCAAGCTCAGGTTGCTTTTCTGGTGAGCTTTGCAACGCTTTTAAATAAGCGATTTCTGCATCTCGCCATAGCACTTCAAAACGTGTACGCACTTCATGAATACGGTTATAAATAGTTTCTAACTTAGTGCCTTTGTCTACGATATGCTCTGGGGTGGTGATTTTACCGCAGTCATGTAGCCAAGCCGCGAGGCTAAACTCTCTTAACTCGTCTTTATTTTTAAAGGCAAACTCTTTAAAAGCGTGTTCATTGGAACTTGAAGCCGCTTTGGCCAACATAATGCCCAGTTCTGGTACTCGTTCGCAGTGCCCTGCTGTATAGGGCGATTTATCATCGATGGCCTGCGCAATAAGCTCAATAAATGATTCCATTAAGGCTTTTTGATTTTGCTCATGCTGCTGAATAGATTGACTCATTTGCACCATGGAGTTGGCCAGGTTATTGATTTCTTTAATACTGCTTTTTAACGTTGAAACTTGGCCAAACTGACGCCGCTTTATCTTTAAGTTTTCGCCCTCTAAGGTCTTAATAGGTGCAACAATGGGTGAGGCAAAAAACCACGACACCGGCAATACCATAATTAAGCATGCGGCAGTGATAAAAATAGAGAGCTTAATTTTCTCACGGGTAGAGCTTAGTACCCCCTCTTTCGGCACCACTATCGCTAAGTAATCGCTATTAATGCCCCCTTCTGAAAGCGGAGTGATATACACGTACTTTTCAATGCCATTTAGGGTCATCAAACGTAAATGGGCAAAGTTTGTTTCATCTGTAATTAAAGTTAAAAACTCAGGATATGGCACAGTGCCAATAACTTGTGTTTGCTGACTGGCATCGCTCCCTAACCATTTTCGCTCGAGTGCCGCAATGTACGAATTTGGCAACTGAGTAATTGCCATATCAATTAAGTCTTTAAGCGCTGCATCCTCTGGATGAAACAATAAATGCAGGGTATCGGGTAGTAGATCGTGGCTATAACTATCAAGCTGATTGTACTGAATACCATCAATAAAAAACTGCTTTTGGGTGTACTTGAATACCGCCTCGTTATCTAAACCAGCATAGACGCGCCCTTGGCTTACTGCATCAAGCACCGCTTTAGTACTCGGTAGCTCAACAATATCGATGTCGGGAAAGTGCTCTTTGATCACTTTAATCACCGACCAGCCCTCGCCTATAGCCAACTGTTTGCCTGCTAACTGCTTCATAGTAACAATTGGTGTGGACCCTTTTGCTGTAATGATACTGAACGGTAAGGTCGCCATAGTTTGGCTCATAAGACCAAGCGGCTCATTGGCAGGCGTTTTAAAAATAGGCTGAATAATGTCTATTTCATCTTTTGCAAATTGGCTTAAAAACTCAGCCCAGGTAAAGCCATTAATAAAAGTCACCTTAATTCCAAGTAACTCAGCCAAACCATTAATATAATCAATGCTATAGCCTTTTGGGTTTCCGCCAACACTAAAGTCCATTGGTGGCCAATTGGTTTCGTTAGAAACACTTAAATAAGGGTACTTCGCCAATACACTTTGCTGATCTTCAGTAAGAGGCAGTTTTTCAAGCCTTGGCAATAGTAAGCCATTTTTTTGTTGGTTAGAGGCAACAATTTCACCTTCTTTATTGTAAATATACAGCTCACTTAAATACTGACTGCTCATTTTACTTTGCTGTTTACTTAAATACTCAGAGATGCTCGATAAGCTCACGTCTAACGCCAATACACTGTTTTCTCTTGCCGACTTTATCGAATAGGTTTGCCCGGGAGCTTGTAGGTGGGTGAAAAAATACGGCTTGGTTTTATTGACTCGGGTCGAGTTTGCTTGCTTAAACCACAAACGCTCTCGCGGATCATAGCTGGTACTCTTTGTTTGAGAGATACGCAAATTAAATTGCTGATCAAAGTAATGAGTATGCTGAACACGCTCAGCCCCTTCGCCGGTAATGTGGATCACGACCCAGCGATCTGCTTCGATGGCTTGCAACTGCTGGCGAACAATTTCACTACTTTCTAAATTAATTAATTCATAAAAGTCACCATTTTCATAGCCGACATATAAGGCATAAAACAATGGATTGAGCTGCATGATTTCGCTCATGACATCTCTCAGTTCACTTTTATCTTCGCTGTCGGCGCTGATAAGGCTGCTGTTTTGTACCATCACACTTAATGTGTTTTCTGACTTTTCATTCACCCCAGTAAGGTAATCAGCAACGGAGCCGGTGGCTAAATTAAAGTTTTTAACACTGGCTTCTAAAGCCATTTTTTCACTGAAATAATATTGCAGGCTAATTGCAATCAGGGCTGTTAATGAGGTGGCTAATACGAACACCGCGACAACGGTAAGACGAATCGAGAAACGAATTTTTTGTTTAAGTTTTTGAAAAGCAGATACCAGCACTTATGCATCTCCTTGCAATGCTTTGTTCGTAAATAATATTAGCTTGTATAATCTTTATACACCAATAACTTTGTATTACAAACAAAAACACTGCAATATTAGCCTAAAGCATAAGCAAATAATTATCTTAGATATTTTTGAATATCGACCGAATCGATTTGCGACTCATGTAAAAACTGTTTTGCATATTTTAGGTATATGCCTGAAGTTAAAAAGAGCTCAAATACGTCACGGTCAATGTGATCGTCATCGACCATTTTCGCTAAAATATCAATAGCAACACTCAGAGGTTTCGCTTTTTTATAAGGTCTATCTGCTGCGGTTAATGCTTCGAAGATGTCAGCAAGTACTAACACACGTTCAGGTATTGATAACTGCTCAGCGGTTAATTTTCGTGGATAACCGGTGCCTTTTAAGGTTTCGTGGTGGGTTGACGCATAACGCGGAACTCTCGCTAATTCTTTAGGGAATGGCACACTTCCAAGCATACGAATTGTGCTGATCACATGCTCATTGATCTTAAATCGGTCTTCCGCTGTTAACGTGCCCCGTGCAACCGACAAGTTATACACTTCGCCAAGGTTATATTTATACTCAGGAATGACCATATTAATGCCCAAACTCTCTGGGTACTCAACGGCTTTTTCGTGTGGAATTAAATCACTTGGCTTATCGCTCAGCAGTGACTCTTCGACAGGTAAATGCTGATTCTTCAAATCAGCCATACGCATTTCTTCAAGGGGCGATAAACCTAAACTAGCGTCAAAATGGCGCTGCCACTTAATGCTAGCAACCTCATGTAAACGAGACAGCTGCGCTTCATCCATAAACTCACCACCAATATTACAGGCAGCAATAAAGCTAAAGTCTGCGTGTAACTTTTCAGTTTGTTGCTCAAGCTTTTGCTCAAGCACAGATTGCTGCTCTGGGTGCGCTAATAGTTGCTCATAGTAAGCAATTTTTGCATCACGCAGCAGCACTTCAAACCGGGTGCGTACTTCATGAATACGGTTATAAATGGTTTCGAGCTTAGTGCCTTTATCAACAATATGCTCTGGTGTGGTGATTTTACCGCAATCGTGCAACCACGCTGCTAAACGAAACTCGCGTCGCTCATCAGGGGTTTTAAAGCTGAACTCAGAAAACGCCTCATCTGTTGAACCAGATGCTGCATCAGCAAGCCAAATACCCAGCTCTGGCACCCGCTCACAATGCCCTGCCGTATAGGGAGATTTATCATCAATGGCTTGCGCAATAAGCTCAACAAAGGACTCCATCAACGCTTTTTGAGAATCTTCATGTTGCTCAATGGAGCGACTCATATCGACCATCGAACTAGCTAAATAATGGATCTCTAAAATATGGCTCGAAAGCGTTGATACCTCATTGTAATCGCGCTGTTGAATTTTTTTATTCTCACCCACTAGTTTAAGTATTGGGTTAACGATTGAAGAGGCAAAAAACCAAGAAACGGGCAGCAGCAAGAGTAAAAATAAACCCGTGACTAAAATTGAAATTCGTATTTTTTCTTTAATTACTGCTAATACATCATCTTTAGATACCAGTACTGTAAAATAATCCACTTCATCAGATTGCATATCGCTACTGAGCGGCAGAGGCAGCACAAACATGTACTTTTCTATACCCTTTTCATGGACGCTCAGCATTTTACCAAATTGATGCGCTTTATTAGCAAGCCCTGATTGCTGCTCATCTAATTTAACTAACTGGGATAAATCAGCAAAACTATGCTGATGGCTTTGATTTTTACTGCTCGCAATAATCTCGCCATCACCCCGATAAACATACATTTCACTTTCAACTAAGTGCTTCATTTTAGTTTGTTGTGCGGTTAAGAAGTGATTCAAACTTGCACTGGCAATATCAATCGCTAATACATCGCCTGTTTGCGCTGATTTAATTGCATAGGTATAACCTGGTACATCAAATACGTTAAACACGTACTGCTCAGTTTTCGTCACCGAAGTACTGATTGCATCCTGAAACCAAACTCGGGTGCGCGGGTCGTAATCTGTCGCTTTAGTGTTGCTTTTGCGAACGTTGAGCGACTCATCTAGATAAGTGGTTACTTGCTCACGCTCGCTGCCCTGCCCTGTAATTTGGTAAACCAGCCAATGATCGTCTTCATCAAGTTGAAACGATGAAGGAAGCTTTGCATAGCCTTTTAAATTAATAACCTGTAATAAGTCGCCATTAGCATGACCAAGAATAAGCGAATAAAAGTCTGGATGGCGCGTTAAAATTTCGAGCAATACATACTGTAAAATCTCTTTGTTATCTTGGCTATTCGAAAAGAGTCGCGTGTCGTGGATCATCACGCTCAAGGTATTATCGGCACGCTCATTGATTCTGGTGATGTGATCGGCTATTTGTTGGCTAGTTTGTTTAAATTGCTCAGATTTAGTTTGCAGTATCAGCTTTTCACTAAAGTAATAATGCAGACTAATCGCCACCACGGCTGTGAGTAAGCTTGCAAGGGCAAATACCAGCAGAACACTGGCCCTAATTGAAATTTTATACCCTTTATCGTGGCGTGTTAGCATTCGCGACTCCTTGCTTGCTAATCTAAGAAAGTAATCTGATTAAAGATTATACCGAAATGAGTACAAGGTACATGTTTTAACTCATATTAAAGCTGTTAAAGTTTAATAACTAATTGATTACGCCCAGCATCTTTAGCCTGATATAGCGCAGCATCAGCCCTTGCAATTACTAACTTTTGTTCTTCTTCTCGCATCACAGTCAAACCAAAACTTGCTCGAATCGGTAGAGATAACCCCTCAACTTGCAACATCTCAGCATTCAGCCGTGAGATCATACTATTAATAATGACAGTAGCATCTGGCACTGAACATAATGGCAACACAATAACAAACTCTTCACCACCGAAGCGATATACATCATCTGAGGTACGCAACGACTGCGTTAAAAAAGCAGAAAACCGTTGTAATACCACATCACCTACCTCATGACCGTGGGTATCGTTAACACGTTTAAAATAATCAATATCTGCCAAAATGACGCACACCTGTTTTGACTCACCCTGTTGCTGCTGAGTAAGCCTTTGGTACTCTGGGTAAGCATTATCAAAAGCGCGTCTGTTTGGCAGTTGAGTGAGTGAGTCTCTAAGTGCTTGGGTTTTCATTTCGTGAGCAAGTTGCGCAAGCTGAGTATTCCTTACAAACAGCTCCCTACGGATAATATGTTCGTGAGCAGCCATGATCATGCCTGCTAAGTTAGCCGCCAGATGCGCTAAAATGACCATATAAAGAGAGTGGTTAGAAATTTCTTTATTAAAATAGATAACAGAGATAGCAAGTGCACTATATAAAGTACTTAAAAATACAGATAACTTAATTGATACTAAGGTCGAAAAGTAAAATGTAATCAAAATGATTAAATCAAAAAACATATGCAGAATGTAAAAACGTTCATAAGTAATAGCCATAAACTGCATATTCAAAAATAAGAACAGCATAAATACAGATATCACCAAACGAAATAACTGGATAGTTTTGATATAACTCAGACCAAAAGCACTAAGTACGCATACTGAAACCATAATAATTCGGCCAGTTAGAGCAATATCAGGCCAAAATGAAGCTTGAATAATCATCTTATCGAAGAAGGTTACAAGCGTGGTAACTAAAGCAATTATGCAGCAAAAAAATTGCGCTATTTTTTTATCTTGTGCAAATTTACTTTGTAAAAATATTTGCTCTACCTGCAGCGACTTAAACTGACAGGCATAGCGATCTATCGTCATATCTTGATTAAATAATTTTGCTGCAAAAGCGCCCATAAATAAATGCCTACTACGAAAGGGGGGTGTTCGATTAAAGAGCAACTACTCTAGTATAGAGTGTATATTCACTAATTAAACTAGTATTTTTGTATAAAAATACGACAAAACACCCCAAATAAAAGTATAGTAGACAATAAATTAAATAGGAAAATATTCTAAATTTCAGTTAGTTGATTTCTTCACCCGCTTCATCACAGTCTACAATATCGGTTTCTTTAAGGGCTTCGCTGATCCAGCTTTGCATTACCGGGCAACTAAGTACGTGCTGACAATAAGCTTGTGCAGCATGCGAAAGCTCCACCTGATACGTTTTGAAGCGCAGCACCACAGGTGCAAACATCGCATCAACAATAGAGAACTCACCAAATAACCATGCATTAGGGTAACTTTGCTGCTGAGCAGAAAATATCTCATCGATACGCGCAATGTCTTTTTTAGCTTGCTCTGATAATTCAACATGCCTGTTAGCGCGAATATTCATTGGCATTTCACTGCGAAGTGCAGCAAAACCAGAGTGCATCTCAGCCGCTAGACTGCGCGCTTTTGCTCTTTGGGCTATTTCACTAGGCCAAGCAGCACCATTTAGATAAGCATCATTGATGTATTCACAAATAGCGAGTGAATCCCACACGATTAATTCAGCATCAATAAGGGCCGGCACTTTTTGCACGGGAAACTTACTTTTTAATGCTTCATAAAACTCAGGCGTATCTAAAACTAATTGCAGCTCTGTAAAAGAGATATTGAATTTACTCAGCAAATACCACGCCCGCAATGACCAAGTTGAGTAGTTTTTATTGCCAATAAATAATTGCATTGTGCTTCCTTTAACGTTTAGATTAAGCTCACTATAAAACAGCAATTGGGTAATTACTCGCCAATTGTTTTTATGCCACCTATAAGAAAAGCTGATACATTATGGATATTGATGCCCTCAGAACTTTTTGTGCCTTTGTTGATACAGGCAGCTTCACCCGCGCTGCAGCACAAATTTGCAGAACCCAATCTGCGGTAAGTATGCAAATGAAAAAGCTTGAACAAGACCTCGCAAGTCCGCTATTTGAAAAGCAAGGCCGTCAGTTGGTGCTAAGCCATCAAGGCCACCAGCTAGCAAGCTATGCAAAGCAATTGATAGCGCTTCATGATGAAGCCTTTAAGCAATTAAAAGCAGGCACTGGCAATTTACGTGTGCGCATTGGTTGTCCTGATGACTATGCCCACTCTTTACTACCAGAGCTTGTTGATGCTTTACACCAACAGTTTAATGCACTGGATTTACAAATAAGCTGCGCCCCTAGTACTGAGCTTAGAGCCAAACTAGACCAAGGTATGCTCGATTTGGTGATTGCCACTCGCTCGCCAGACAGCGAAGAAGGCTACTTATTGCAATCAAGCCAAGGCGTATGGGTGAAAAGCCCCGCTTTTAAGATTAACGAGTCAACCCCGCTTCCTATCGCCTTGTTTCAACGAGACTGTAAATTTCATCAAGCCAGCATTGAGGGTCTATTAAAAGCCGAGCGTCGTTTTAATATTATTGCCTGTTGTGGCTCAGCGGGAGCATTACATGGCTTGATCAAACAAGGACTGGCAATTGGCAGTATGGCGCGAATAAGCATGCAATCAGGTGTGGAAGAGATCTGCGGTATCTCACTTCCGGTACTGCCTGTTATTGATATCGTGCTGCTTTACGGTAATCATGCCCACAACCCACTCAGTCATGAGCAGCTTAAGCAGCTTGTGGATTTGATTAAGACATAAAAAAAGCGCGATGATAATCATCGCGCTCATTAACTGCGTTTACTTTATTTAAAGTCGCGCTTAAATCGAACCTTTGATTGGTCCATGTTCGTGGCTTACATGTGGGTTTTGACCACGTTGGCGCAATAAGTGATCCATTAAGGTAATCGCCATCATCGCCTCAGCAATAGGAATTGCACGAATACCTACACATGGGTCATGACGTCCTTTGGTGATCATCTCTACCGCTTCGTTGCTGGTATTAATGCTGTTACCCGGAATGGTAATGCTTGAGGTTGGCTTAAGTGCGATAGAGGCAATGATGTCTTGCCCTGTCGAGATACCTGCAAGTACACCACCCGCGTGATTTGATGTAAAACCATCAGGAGTTAACTCATCACGGTGCTCAGAGCCTTTTTGCTCAACCACATCAAAGCCATCACCGATCTCAACGCCTTTTACTGCATTAATGCTCATCAATGAGTGTGCAAGCTCTGCATCAAGGCGATCAAATACTGGCTCACCTAAGCCTACAGGCACATTTTTAGCAACCACTTTAACTTTAGCGCCTACCGAATCACCTTGTTTTTTTAGGTCGCGCATGTACTCATCAAGCGCGTCTAATTTACTCGGATCAGGGAAGAAAAATGCATTGGTTTCCACTTCATCCCAGTTGTAATCTTCAGCTTTAATTGGCCCAAGCTGGCTCAAACAAGCACGCACTTCGATACCATGAAACTGTTTTAAGTATTTTTTTGCAATTGCACCTGCGGCTACACGAATCGCCGTTTCACGGGCAGAAGAGCGACCACCACCTCGGTAATCACGAATACCGTATTTATGCCAATAAGTATAATCACCATGACCTGGGCGAAATACCTCGGCAATTTTGCCGTAATCTTTTGAACGTTGATCGGTGTTTTCAATCAGTAAACCAATGCTAGTACCAGTGGTTTTACCTTCGAACACACCTGAAAGAATTTTTACTTCGTCACTTTCGCGGCGCTGTGTTGTATAACGACTTTGCCCCGGCTTACGACGGTCTAAATCTATTTGTAAATCGGCCTCGCTAATTTCAAGACCTGCTGGTGTGCCATCAACAACGCCGCCTAATGCAACGCCGTGGCTCTCACCAAAGGTGGACACTTTAAATAGTTGCCCGATGCTATTACCTGCCATTAATTTTCCTCATTCCTAATGACTACTGAGACCGAGCCCTCAGGCTCGGCTTTTAAAATCTGCTGTTAATCTTCGAAATAGTTAACAAGCTGCTGTTTGCTGATCACAAACACACCAAGGCCACCTTGTTCAAATTCAACCCACTCAAATGGTGCGCCTGGGTACAGCTCTTCCATATGTACCATAGAGTTACCAACTTCGACAAATAACAAACCGTTATCAGTTAGATGCTCTGCGGCTTCAGCTAAGATGGTGCGAGTAACATCAAGACCATCATGACCCGATGCTAAACCAAGCTCTGGCTCGTGATGGAATTCACGCGGTAAATCAGCCATATCTTCAGCGTCAACATACGGTGGGTTAGCTACTATTAGGTCATATTTTTGACCTGGAACACCACTAAACACATCTGACTGAATTGGCAGTACACGGTCATTTAGCATGTAATCGCTAATATTAATATCAGCAACTTCGAGCGCTTCATATGAAATATCAACCGCATCAACCTGTGCATCTTCAAATGCTTGTGCAAGTGCAATAGCAATACATGCAGAGCCGGTACATAAATCAAGAATACGCGTTACTGAGCTTGGCTCTTCTAACCAAGGTGCAAAGCGGTTGTTAATTAGCTCAGCAAATGGCGAACGTGGAATTAACACGCGCTCATCAACATAAAACGGCATACCTGCAAACCACGCTGTGTTGGTCAGGTACGGTACTGGCGTACAATCATTAATACGCTCTGCAATTAGTTCAGCTAAACGGTTTTTCTCGGTGCTGGTTAAACGCGCATGCATTAACTCTTTTGGCGCATCTATTGGCAAACTTAATACAGGTAATAGTAAGCTAACTGCTTCATCCCACGCATTATCTGTGCCGTGCCCAAAGAAAATACCACTGCTGGCAAATTGACTGGTTGTCCAACGTAACCAATCATGCAACGTTGAAAGTTCTGCAATTGCCTCGTCTAAAATTGCGTCTTCTATCTGGAAATGGTTCATGTATGTTCCTTAACTTTCAAAGTCTGTTCTGACGCGTATTGTACCGTCTTTTCAGTTGGTTTTTACTCGATTTTTAGCGTTTTTTTGTTTAGACTGCCGCCATGAAAAAAGATCCCCACGCCAACAACCACATTAGCACTGACGATATTGACTTATTTCGTCAGAGTATCAGTGGTGCCAAAGCATTTAAACAAGACACTATTCGATTCACCAATAAGCCTAAAGTGTCACAAGCGAAGCAATTTTCCCAGCAAAAAAAGCAACATCAGGCAGAATTTTTCTTTTCTGATGAATATGTACCAGACATCGACACTCATGGCACCGTAAGTTATGTCAAACCAGGTCACGATAGCTTTTTAGCAAAACAACTTCGCCGTGGAGATTACCCACCAGATTTAACCCTTGATTTACATGGCTTAAATAAAGAATTAGCCAAAGATGAGTTGGCAGGTTTAATTCATGAGTGTAAAAAACAGCATTACTATTGCGCTTGTGTTGTGCATGGCATTGGTGAGCGCATACTTAAACACAAGGTACCGCAATATTTAGTTCAACACCCTGATGTGATTGCTATGCACCAAGCGCCTCTTGAATTTGGTGGTAAAGGTGCAGTACTTATTTTAATTAATCTTCCACAAAGTGATGAGTTCAGACGATAACGTCTTCTTATCATAAGGCCTAAAGTGCATATTTTTTCGATTATCTTTCCACTGATTTTTATCGTGTTAAGTGGTTACATCAGCTCACGAAGCAAGTTTTTATCGAAAGAGCATATAGCAGGTTTAAGTAAGTTTACTTTTTATATCAGTGTGCCTGCTTTTCTATTTTTAAATATGGCCCAAGCCGATTTACAAAATAGTGTGTCCATTGCGGGGTTTTTGAGCTTTTACATCCCGGTATTGGCCATTTACGCACTTGGCTATGTTCTTGACCGCTACCTTATTAGCAAGCAGTCTGCGCCGTCACGTCATGCTGTCTTTGCCCTTGGCAGTAGTTACTCAAATACGGTACTGGTAGGTTTACCTATAATTATTGCTGCACTTGGGCAACAGATGGTCGGCATTGTGTTTATGATCATCACTTTTCATAGCGCACTTTTGTTTACCCTTACCTTTTTGCTCAGTGCTAAGTCGCAGCAAACATTCTCTTGGCGAGCATTTGCTAAAAACATGCTGCTGAATCCAGTCGTGTTAAGCATCAGTAGCGGCTTGGCTGTTAACTTACTTGGCTTTACACTTTTTGATAATTTAGCAAATGGCCTGAGTCTACTTGCCAAACCTGCCATTGCCTGTGCGTTGTTTGTATTAGGGGCGAACCTTGCGTTTTATAAAGTGGCCGACAACTTACAAGCCTCAATCATCGCAACCATCATCAAGCTAGTTGTATTACCGTGCGGGGTCTACTTTTTTGCAGGCAGCGTATTCAATCTAGAGCAATCATTACTGAACGTGTTAGTACTTTTAAGCGCCTCTCCTTTAGGGGTCAACGCTTATCTAATCGCCAATCAAATTAAGCAACACCAAGCGACACTGGCAAGTAGCGTCGTGCTTTCAACAGTATTGAGTGTGGTGAGCTTTAGCATCTGGTTAAGTATTTTACTTTAAACATCCTCGCACTTGTTTTTGCTGAACATTTAATGGCGAAATAAAGTTATCTTCACGCTGTTTTTGCGTTAAGCAGTTGCGTCTTTTTGGCAATGCATTTTTCGCAGCATCATTAATTTCACGACTCAATGCGGGTAAGCTAAACAACTTGCCTTGATTAGCTAATATAATTAAGCGGTCAGCATGTTCATCAAACGCTATTTTTTGCTGTTGATAATCATCAACCTGATAAAACAGCTGACCCGTGTCAAGATGATAAATACTAGGCTTGCCTTGATTAATTATTAAATATTCTGCTGATGCTGATAAGCTTAAATCCCCAGCTTCTTCAGTGGTGTTAAATCGATAAAGTTCTTGCAAGCTAACAGTGTCAACAACCACAACAGCTTTGTCTTTTAATCCAATAACCAGCTCACTCCCCTTAACAAGTAGGTCTGCAATATCAGACTGGAAGGTCAGTTGTTTTAAAACCTCACCGGTTTGCAAATCCAAGATACCCACTTTACGCTTGGCTGCTTTTATTACCAAACGGTTTGCTTGTGACACAAAGTAGGCATCAAGAACTCGGGCTATTTTAGTTGTATTAAACTGCGGCTTTTTCGCTTGTAAATCATAAAGCATCACCCCTTTTTTATTATTACCTAGCAATAAATAACGCCCATCAGCACTCAGCCTAGGCTCGGTCATTATGGTATCTTCACTAAGGGGGATTTCGGCGATGCTTTGTTCGCTCATCAAGTCAACTAAGTAAAGCGCTTTTTTGTTCCAAGAATCTTCAATAAATAAAACAAAATGCTGTGCTTCATTTAATAACACCACCGAAGACGAATCATATTTGTCACCAAACTCAATTAAGCTGTTCTTTACTAGATCAAATATTTGGTGATTGCCATAACCACATTCCACACTTATAAAGCGTTTTGCATTGGCTACATCGGCGATATTAACACGATGTCGTTCACACAAATCTATGCGTCGAACAAGCTCACCACTCAAGCTATTAAATATATAAAGCTGGTTTTTATTATCAAGGCTCTGTGCTGTTAGAGTGTGCCCGTCAGTGCTAAATTCAGCGCCCCATAAATTAATTTTTTCGCTAAGTGCTATGCTAGGGCTATTTTTCAGTAATGACCAAATTGAAATACTTTTGTCATCACTCGAGGCGTTAACCAACTCACTATTTGTTAAAACAAGCTTTGTGCGCTGATTAATTTTAAAGTTATTAACTTCAATACCAGTTGCGACATCCCACACTCGCACATTTTTATACGCTAATGTGATCAAAAGCTTACCGTCTGGTGTAAATGCGCCATCTTCAACATTTGAAAAATGGCTAAGCTGACTACCTTGATTTGTTTTGATATTCCAAAGTGTCGGTGCCTTTTCTAAACTACGAATAAAATCAGCATTTTCGGTTGTCGATTGCACTTGGTTAACAGTGGCCATTGCATAAACGTATTCTCCATTTTTACTCATCAAGGTATGAATATGCGGAGTAACTCCTTGTTGCTCGCCACTTTCAACTGCTTCAACACGGGTACCATTTAGATCGTAAATAACTAAGCCTTGGCTATCATTGGTAAAGCCTGTTTGTCGAGCTAAGCTATTTTTAGCTGTAAAGTCATAAGCTAAATCCAATGAGCGTATTTCATTTCCATTTTGAGCGTTGAAGAGTTTAAGTGGCCCCACGAGCTCAGGAGTCGTTAAAATATAGTGACCATTTGGGCTAATTTGAATGTCTGCCAAGCCGTATTGTTGAGAATGTTTAACATCGTATAAAAGCGCATTATTAGTGACATCCCAAGCAATGAGCCGGTCAAAATGACTGCTCATATAAACGGTTTTGTTATCAGGACTAAATACTAGGTTTTTTATCTCGGCTTTAATTTCGGTGCTTTGTTGTTTGGTTAAGGTATCACTATCCCAAACACTGACTTCGCCCTCTCGAGTCGCTATAGCAAGTTGTTTGTTATCACGGCTCAGACTAAAGCCTTGAACAAACTGTTCAGTTTTAAGCAGTTTATCTTCGTCACTGTCTGTTATTGATAAACGCTTAACTTTGCCATTTGAAAGTACAAACAGCTGTTCATTTTCAACATATTGGTACTGTTCAATTTTTTCTTGTGCTTGATAATAAAAGTGTTTGTTATTGGCATAAATCGCCCGACGCAATTGCCCTATTCCACCGGGCATTGGACGCTCTCCGCCATATAAACCGGGTAGTGCATTGAGGCCTAATAGCAACGCAGTATCATGCTCTCCATCATCGTTAGCTTGACGGGCCCTATCAAGCAAAAAGCGACTTTGATTTAACAATGAAGCATCACGCTGCTCAGTTGCTATTTTAGTTTGCTGTTGCGCAAGCTGTTCATTTTTAATGGCTTGTTGCTGTTTAATATAAGCAAAAACACCCGCTACCACTGCAATAACAGCCAGCATAGCGACGGCGCTTAACCATTGGCGCAAACGCTTTGCCTTTTGCTTAGCAAGTTCTAATTGATAAGCTTGGTCGCGCTTAGTTAATGCCCCAAGTGGCACACCTAAAATGCCTGCGATAATTTTTAACAGCATCAATTTTTGTTGAGCTTGGTATTGCTCAACATATCGAGCTAAATCTTGGCTTGAAAATTCAGTGCGCGATTTTAAATACTGTTTATATGCTTCAATTGAGGTCCAGCCTTGTTCAAGCTTGCCATCATGATTAACCCGAAAATCAGCCGCTAGAGGCTCAGCTAATTGTGTTGTTGGGTTGCCCTGTGCGTCGTAAGCATATTGTAAGGGCTTTGGAAAACATTCATCCTCTGGCGCAACCCCTTGCGATTGCTTTGTTTTATCCCAGCTTGCATTTGGTTCCCCGTCGATCATCGCGGCAATAATTTGATCGCTTCGGCCTAACTTTTTGAAGTAATCGATTTCATCTGCAACATAAGTAGATGCCACTGCGTTAGGTGAACATAACACAATAAGCAGTTGAGTATTATCTAGTGCACGTGTAATTGCATTGCCAAGATCAGCATCGGCTGGGAGCTCTTCTTCATCGCGAAAAATGGGGAAAATACGCTCAGGGATCAACTCGCCACGGGCGTTTTTTTGACCCACTAAATCTTTTGGGATTTCATAGGTTTCGATTGCTTGATGCAACCAGGTTGCCCACTGCCGTCCAGTTTGCTTATTATCAGCGTGACGATATGAAATAAACGCCAAGTATTGATGCTTAACTAACTTCTCACTCATTAGCTAATCTCTCTTAAAGTCTACAATACGCACTTCAGCTTTAAGTCCCTTACTAGTAAACGGGTAATGGCGCTTAAACTGTTCAGGCACACCATGCTGCCACCAGTTTACAACATCAGCTGTACCGCCAATTCCTCTGCTAGGTTGAGAATCCCAAACAGCTATCAGCTCGTCGGCCATAGCAACCAAGTGCGCTGCTAAAGAGGCATATTGCAAAGCACGAGACTCATTAGCTGTATCTTCCATCTCGGCTAAACTTCGATAAACAGGGGGGATTTCTGCAAACCACTGTGCTTTGGCGAGCAACTGTTCAAACTCACTATCTTGTTTACTAAAATCCAATTTATACAGTTCGTAAGCCATAGGCAGTAGAGCAATAAAACTAGCGTCTAAACGGGTTAGCGCTCGCTCTATCACTAATCTATCAGCTCCTTCAGCAAGACCAGAAACAAACTGAAAATGACAATTTGGATGAGCCTGCTTAAGCGCATCTAACTGCTGATCAATATCTCGAACCAAAGTGTCATGTTGCTGGCTTTCAAGGTTTGTGAAGCGATGGCCTGTGACTGCCACGGTGACCACTTTTTCAATGCCAAAAGGTTGCGTTGTATCTTTTGCCAGTAACAGTAAATCGTTAACAGCTGCGGCAAAAAAATCACTATTACCTTGCTGCTGTTGTTGTGTTAAATCATGCCAAGGTTTTATCAGTGTATGTCGTTTTGCAATATTTGAGCGAGTACTAGAAAACTGCCAGCCATCAATTTTACGCTCAGCGCACCAGCGAGCATGTTCCATCGACGACATCATATTGAGCTCGTTATCTGATAATTCAATGCTGTTTGAGTGGCTGCTAAAACGTGCATTTACCATCGCCAGTTTTTCACGCCAACTCAGCGCAAAAGCTCTATTGGCTTCCTTTAAACTATAAGGTAGGTCTTGCCATGAAGTAACATTATCTTGATTTGCTTGATAGCTTTGTTCGTGAGCTCGCTTAGCTAACACTGAGCCACGAGGCTGAGTCACTGCGCTAATATTGATATTTTTACTGTTATCATTAAAAGCCACCAAGTTATCAGGTATTTGCCTTGTTTTAGATTGTTGTTGTTCACTAAATTCGGTGTAGCTAGTTGCGTAGTAAATGGGTGCCATAAATAGGCATTCAACTAGCATCTTATTGCGAAGTGTCAAAGCGATTGAGAAACAATTTAATTGCTGTGTATCGAAAATATAAATTTGCGTTGCATTAGAAATGATATCGAGCAGCAGTTTATTATCTGCGAGTAACTCATGAACTTGCTTATTAATAACGTTAAGCTCAGCGGCAGCGTCAATAGCTGTAAGTTCTGCACTCAACTCTGCGTTAAATTCGGTAGTGATTAAAGTAATTTTTACCGGCTTTAAACTACTGTAGATAGCACTTTTCGCATAAGTTCTTGCTAAATCTAACGCCGCGTCATTACTACCAAAAATAACCAAATGAACTTGGTCTTTTCCTTGAAAATTAAGCAGTGGTAACGGCGAATGCTTGGCAAAAAGCTGCTCTGCTAGTAACTGGCTTTTACGCCAAAAGCGTAGTTCGGTGCTGGTATTTTCAATAAATCGAGGGAGTTGTTTAAGTTGATCCGCTAATACCCGACTATGCAGATGTACAAAAACGGGCGCTTTCAAGTTGGGTAAGTTAGTAAGTACTTGCTGAGCAATAGTAATGTTATGGCTATCATCGCCACAACAGAAAAATACCGCCTCAGCATGCTGTAAGTGAAGCTTATCAGCAACTGATTGATTAATATCATCAACATGCACAATCGCACCTTTTTGTTTCAGTAAGGCAATATGACTATTTTCAGGGTTACTTTCGATTGCTATAACTGATTTATTCGCAGCCAATGCAGATAGAGCAATGGCAGAACCTTTATTTCCCAAACCCACAACAAGCTGAAAGTCAGAGCGAGGCCTCAGTAAATATACAATGAGCTGCTTTGCACCATCAAAAATTAGATAAAAGAAAATTAATGCTGTCGTTAAGGGGGCTGCAAATCGAGCAAATTCAATGAAAGGGTTCATTTGATTGGTTTTATAAAGCTCTTGTGTCCAATCACCACTAAAAGCAAACAGGCCCGCAATTGCATATATATTGTTAGCTAAAGGTTCACTCCAGCGTGTTGTTTGCGATACACCAAACAGCCCCACCAACATAATGAACATAAATAAGCCGAACAGAAATAAAGTCGATTTCTTTTGTGAATCCATGGGCTACCTTGGGTTATTTTTATGGTTTATATTAGGAAATAATAACCCCTCAACGCAGTTACCACCAGCAAGGCTTACTAAAGCCCACCCGATACGTCTATAAAACTGCCTGTTGTGAATGATGCTTGCTCACTTGCCAAAAAGTAAATTGCTGAAGCGACCTCGTCAGCTTCACCACCGCGTCCTAGCGGCAACTTAGATTTTAACCTATCAACTCGGTTTGCCTCACCGCCATCGCGGTGCATATCGGTATAAATAAGGCCTGGCCTTACCGCATTAACTCGAATACCTTTACTCGCGACTTCTTTGGCAAGGCCAATCGTGAAAGTATCAAGCGCTCCTTTAGATGCAGCATAATCTAAATATTCATTTGGCGAGCCTGTTCGCGATGCACCCGATGAAACATTGACAATACTGCCTTTGTCCATACGCTTTATTGCTTCTCGCGCGCACAAAAATGCCCCTGTAACATTACAACTTAAAATAGCGTTGATACGCTTAGCATCCATCTCTAATAACGGCATTTGCGGCATCATCATCGCTGCGTTATTAACTAACACATCTAACCGCGAAACCTGAGCATCTAATTTGGCGAACATGGCGAGTACTTGCTGCTCATCGGCAATATCAGCTTGTAACAAATAGGCATTCACGCCAAGCGCATTTATCTCATCAGCGACCTGCTCTGCACTTGCGTGATCTGACTTATAATTAATACACACATCATAGCCATGTTTAGCAAATAGTTTTGCTGTTGCTGCACCTATACCGCGGCCGCCTCCGGTAATAAGAACCACTGGACTCGTGCTCATTCTGACTCCTTGTAAACTAACCTAAACTGCTCACACACCAACGGCATCTCTGGATGACATTGATAGCCTGTACCTGCGAGCTCTCGCTGATAATAATCCCAATGCACACGCTGCCAGTACTCAAGGCTCTTGTCGCCCTCGCCTTCTAATGCGGCGTAATCGGCGCTTATTTGATTATATGGGGTAATAGTTACAGAGACGGTTTCAATTATGCCGAGTGGCTGTCCCTGCCAATTGGTAAAAATGGCTAAATCACCAACTTCAGGAAGGGCTTCATTATTGGCTTTAAACCAATAAAGTGAAGGGGTTGTTGCTTGTTTTACGCCATTTAAAACCAGCAATGCGCAGTCATTGGCATCTTGCTCATTGTCGCAAAAATGCCAATGTGGCAGTTCAATCAGTTCGCGCCCTGATTGCTCATTAAAGCGAGCAATCATCTGCGCGATACGCTGCTCGTTACTTAACGGCTGCAACGACAGAAATCTCAACTAATAATGCATCGCGCGCCATTTTTGCCTCAACACAAGCGCGAGCTGGTGCATGACTCTGTGGCACCCATGCATCCCAAACAGCGTTCATCTTTGCAAAGTATTCCATGCTCTTCAGGTAAATTGTGGCACTTAGCATGTGCTCTTTGCTACTACCTGCTTCAATAAGTAGCGCTTCGACCTTATCTAGCATGGTTTGAGTTTGTTCGGTGATATCTTTTTCGGCATCAGCACAAACTTGGCCGCATAGGTATACTGTGCCGTTATGCTTAACGATGCGGCTCATACGCGCACCGGTTTGTAAACGTTCGATTGTCATAGTAAGAACTTAAAAAATTAACAGTGGCGCTAATTTAGCAAATCCACTGTTAGATTTCGACGTTATTTGGCGAGTGAATACTGAGGTACTGACTGCGCTGTTTGTGTTCATCATATTCGATAACAGCAACCGCCCCTGTATTGAAGATTGGCATATGACCAGGGCTTAACTGATCAACTAAGTAGCTAACAATTGGCATATGGGCAACGACCAACCAGGTATTGCAGTCTGGATGCATAGCAATCAAGGTTTCTAGGTAATCAGCAGCAATTTGCGGTACACCATCGGGGGTAATATCACTGCAAGTTTCGTTAAATTGTAACGAAATATGTTGCGTCGCATCCATAGCAGTTTGTTGTGCGCGAATGTAAGGACTTACCAACAGAGCATCAGGTTTATGGTGTGTTGCTAACCACTGCCCCATTCGACTGGCTTCTTGGTGACCGGTCTCGGTCAGTTGTCTTGCTGCATCATCTGCTTGCATTGGCGTAGCTTCGCCATGGCGCATGATTAAGATTGTTTTCATAAAAAATCAACCGATTAAAGAATATAAAACAGTAGCCAGTTTGCTTGATTGTTCGCTATATTAGAATATCATCACTAGATACATTAAACATCCGCTTATGATATTCAGGTAGATTTTCGTAGCTCTGTCTTTTTTAGCTTTCCTGAAAATATCATCTGTTGTTAGGACATTAACGCACTCTTTCAGGAGCATCTTTTGAATATCAGCCGCAATGATAACAGAACATATCAACCCCTAACACTGGACAATGGTCTAAAAGTACTTTTAGTGCAAGACTTAGAGTCAACAAAATCAGCGGCTTCAATGGCTATTAACGCAGGCCATTTCGATGACCCCCTTGATAGGCAAGGTCTCGCGCACTTTTTAGAGCATATGCTTTTTTTAGGCACTGACCTGTACCCAGAATCGGGCGGATTTTCTAATTTTGTATCGCAATCTGGTGGCAACACCAATGCCTGGACTGGCACTGAGCACACTTGCTACTTCTTTGATATTAATAACCAACAGTTTGCTGAGGCACTAGCACAATTCAGTCGTTTTTTTATTGCCCCACTCTTAAATCCTAAAGAGACAACTAAAGAACGTAATGCTATAGACGCAGAATTTAAACTAAAAATAAAAGATGACGGCCGCCGTATTTATCAGGCTCATAAAGAAACGGTTAACCCAGCACACCCTTTTGCAAAGTTTTCGGTCGGTAACCAGCAAACCCTCGCGGATCGTGAGGGATGTATCAGTGATGAGCTACGTGCTTTTTTCGATAGCCACTATCAGGCTCAGTGGATGACACTGGTGATATGTAGCAATGAAGATATTGCGACCATGACCACCTGGGTAAAACGGTTATTTAGCGAAATTAAAGGTCAGCCAAAAAGTAAAGAGATCATAGAGCAGCCACTTTACCGTAAACAAGACTTAGGTAAGGTGTTACACATTGAGCCACATAAACATATGCAAAAGCTCATTATTAGCTTTGCGATGCCAAATATAGATGACTTTTATCGTCACAAAACCGTTAGTTTTATTGCCCACTTACTTGGCTACGAAGGCAAAGGGTCACTGTACTCTATTTTAAAAGAGCAAGGCTGGATCAATGCCCTTTCAGCGGGTGGTGGCATTAATGGCAGTAATTTCAAAGATTTTAACATCAGTATGGCGTTAACTGATGAAGGTATTGAATACTATGAAGATATCGTTGAAATGGTGTTTGAGTATATCTGCTTAATTAACCAAAACTGCGATAAATTGCCGCGTCTTTATCAAGACAAAAAGAACCTCTTGCAAATTGCCTTTGATAACCAAGAAAAAGCACGTTTAATTGATTGGGTTAGTAACTTAAGCATTAATATGCAGCATTACGATGAAGCCAACTATGTGCAAGGCGATTATTTAATGGAAGGCTTTAACCGCTGCGCTCATGAAATTGCCATGCAATGGCTAACACCTGATAACATGCGCTTGGTACTCATTCATCCAGGTGTTGAGCCTGAGCACACTACAGCTTGGTACAACACACCATATAAAGTAGAAGACATCTCAGCAAGTTGGTTAGAAGCGCTTAGTGAAATAAACACGCCATTACCACAGATGTGCTTACCAAGTGCTAACCCATACCTCACAAAAGATGTTGAACTATTACCATTAGACGAGCCAAATAAATCACCTGAGCTTTTAGTCACACGAGACGGCTTTGATTTTTGGTTTAAACAAGACGCAACTTTCAGAGTAGCTAAAGGGCATTTTTACTTAGCAATGGACTCAACCTTTGCAATTAAAGATGTTAAACACATGGCCCTTACCCGCTTATTTGCAGACCTGTTTATGGACAGTGTTGCTGAGCAATTTTATCCAGCAGAATTGGCTGGTCTTAGTTATCACTTAACCTCTCACCAAGGTGGCTTAACCCTACATACTGCGGGTCTTTCATCGAGTCAGTTAGAGCTGGTTAATGAGTTACTTGAAGCACTCTTTAATGTTGAAATCTGCGCAAAACGCTTTGCTGAATATAAAAAGCAGCTCGTTAGACACTGGCGAAACAGCAATCAAAACAAACCTGTTAGTGAGCTATTTAGTATTTTGGGTGCGCAAATCATGCCATGGAACCCAGAGCCTAATGCCTTAGCACAAGCTTTAAAAGATACCAGTTTTCATCAATTTAATTGCTTTAGAAATGAGTTTTTTAAAGCCTTGCACGTTGAGTCTTTTTTACATGGTAACTGGCAACGTAGTGATGCGCTTAAGTTCCAAAAGCAAGTGACTAAACACCTAGCTGACAGCACCACAATTATTGATTTAACGCGACCGCTAAACGATATAACCGAAGTAGATCAACAGCGCTTCACGTTAAATTGTAGCGATCATGCGATGGTGCTGTACTATCAAGCACAAACGGATGACACTACCGAAAAGGTGCAAATGATGGTACTTAATCATTTAATAAACCAAGATTATTTTAATGAGTTAAGAACCAAGCAACAGCTCGGCTACTTAGTTGGTGCGGGCTATGCTCCTTTTAATACCCGTGCTGGTATTGCTTTTTACGTGCAGTCACCTATGCATAGTGCTGATGAGATACTTCAGCGTCACCAGCAATTTATTAATAATTATGTGGCACAAGTAAACAACATTTCTGAGCAGCAATGGCTCGATACCAAAGCAGGTCTTGTTACACACATTGCTGAAAAAGATAAAAATTTACGCTTACGTTCACAGCGCCTATGGTTAGCTATTGGTAATCGCGATACTGAATTTAATATGCAACAACAGCTTTTAGAGGCACTTGATAAGTTAAGCCTTACTCAAATGCAGCAGTATATTACCGAAACGTTCAGTGAAAACAGGCCAAGAATAGAACTTTTAAGTGAGCCAAAGGCTAAAAAACAGCCAAAAGCAAGCCTTTCTTCGCATTCTCTTTGACTCGAACGCGAGCTTAGATTAGATTAATTGGTGCGAATTACGGTAATGCATTAATGATAAAAATAATAAAAATGATTTCTGCTTTTTTAACAATAAGTATGGCTGGGATTTTTTCAGCATCCGCCAGCCCCATAGAGCTTGAACAGAGCACATTGCTGCTTATTCCAAGTGCTATTATGATGCTGTTATTGCCGTACCTATTATTTATAATTTTCAAATTAAAGCGCTCTCGAAAACAACTGCGTATTTCAGAACATCGCTTAAAAAGTACCGTAGAAGGCAGTGGCGATACCCTCTGGGATTGGAATATTAAATCCGGAGAAGTGCTGCGAATTAATGATAAATACACCTCAGATACAAACAGTAGCAGCGGCTTTCCCCCTAACCGCGAATTGATTCACCCACACGACTTACAACACGTTGAAACAGCACTAAAAAAACACTTTGCCGAACACACCGCCTTTTTTGAAGCAAGTTACCGGATTAAAGACAGCCTCGGTCGTTGGCATTGGGTACTGGATCGCGGCAAAATCATCGAAAAAGACGCAAACCTCAACCCTTTGCGTATGACAGGCACTGTAAGAGATATTTCTCAGCTTAAATCAACAGAAGCCCGTTTAAACCTATTCGCTAAATGCGTTGAGTCGCTAACTGACGCCATCGCCATTTTCGATAAAAACTTTAAGCTGGTTGACTTAAACCCAAGCTTCTTAACGCTATTTGGTGGTACTCGAGAGCAATATTTAAAGAAAGATTTTACCTTAAATGGCTATGACCAAAGCTATGTGGATGAAATTAAAGCCACCGTAAAAGCCACGGAGCATTGGCAGCAAGAGGTTAAACTTCGCAATGCGAAAAGGCAGCTGTTACCGATTGAAATTTCAATTGATGAAATCAAAAATGAGCATAACCAAATATGTAACTATGTCGTTGTTTTTTCTGATCAAACTGAGCGTAAAAAAGCCGAATCACAATTACATAACTTATCGAACCGAGACCGCACAACGGGCTTACCTAACCGAAACTTATTTTTCACCAACCTGAAAAAGCTCGCTAAGCAAGATAACCATCACGCTTTATTAGTGTTTGACCTAGATAACTTTAAAAAAATTAACGACTCTCTGGGTCACCAACTTGGGGATAGCTTGCTATCTAAGCTTGCGATGCGCTTGAATAAGTTAACACGCGAAAAAGATGTGTTTTATCGCCTAGGCGGTGATGAGTTTGCACTGGTCATGTCGGGTACCAACGATATTCATACCATTACTCGCATGGCAAAACTCTTTTTAGCCGCCATTGCCACACCTTTTAATATGGCGGGTCACGAACTAGTGATCACCTCAAGTGTCGGTATCGTGCTGTTCCCTGAAGATGGTAATACCCCAGAACTATTACTTAAAAATGCGGATACAGCCATGTATCACGCTAAGAAAAAAGGCAATAGCTATCTGTTCTTCAACGACACTATGAACCGTGAAGCAGTTAAACGCTTACAAATCGAAAACTTAATGCGTTACGGCTTAAAAGAAGATCACTTTGAAGTGTATTACCAACCGAAAATGAATATTCGTACAGGTAAACTCGATGGTATGGAAGCTCTTGTGCGCTTTATTACCCCGAAAAAAGGTGTGATCAGCCCAGGAGTGTTTATTCCTATCGCTGAAGAAACTGGGCAAATTATCGAAATTGGTGAAGTTGTTTTAAACAAAGCATGCCGCGATGTAAAAGCATGGATAGATCAAGGCTTATTCAACGGTCGTGTTGCTGTGAACTTATCAGCTAAGCAGTTTAGCTTACCTGATTTAACCACTCGTATTGATGTGATTTTGCAAAAGAATGAATTGCCCTCTTACTTCCTTGAACTGGAGATCACCGAAGGTACGGTTATGGACGACCCTAACGAAGCAATTGCAGTAATGCGTTCACTCAGTGCTCGGGGTATTCACCTTGCGATGGATGACTTTGGCACGGGTTACTCATCTTTAGCCTATCTTAAACAGTTCCCGCTTAATACCTTGAAAGTTGATAAAGCCTTTATTGACGACATGCAATCAGAGCGTGGCCGCAATATGGTTGACTCAATTGTGACTATTGCCCATAACCTTGATTTGCATGTGGTTGCAGAAGGGGTTGAACAAGCCGAACAGGTTGTGATGTTAGAGCAGTTAAAGTGCCAGACGGTTCAAGGCTACTACTACTCTAAGCCACTGTCTCAGCCTGAATTTACCGCCTTCCTACAAAAACAACTCGATAAATCTGCGCCGAGCCTGTTAAAAACAGCAAAAGTTTAAGGGCGCCAGCCACAAGATTGGCGGCCAACATGGCGCACAAATGCGCGGCGATAATGCACGTTAAATAAACACCAAGCGATAGGCCCAAGCATTCCACCTAGCAGCATCCAACGCTTTACCGGCATCCCTTTAGACAAAGACTCTAAATACATCACCAAAATAAATACACAGCTCAAAAATACAAATAACACACAGCACCTCATTAAAATCTGCGGCAGTGTACATAAATTCAGCAACCTTTAAAACTTCACTCATGCTATACCCTCTATAAGGCTTATTTATACTGACCTTTATGGTAGTTAACCTTACTTTCTAGGCTGTTGAAATGATGTACAAAAACCAGCCTCACTGCTATTATCGGTACGTGCAATTTGCACAAAGGAATATACAAAAATAATTATGAGGAATCGTTATGTCTGAAGAATCAGCTAACATCTATGAAGCGCCAGAAGCTGAGCTTACACAGCAAAATACCAGCGGTAATAAACCTATTTTAAACTTTGACCGCTTTTCTGCTTGGGGCGTGTTCTTTTTATGTCTTTTCACATTTGGTATCTACGCCGTATACTGGCTAGTAAGCCGAACCAATAAAGCCAATGCATTAGCAAAAAACCAGGTAAGCCAAGGCTTAGTTTATGGCTATGTTGCTTTGTACATTGTGAATATTGCGTTGTCTTTTACAGGAGTTTCACCTGAAATTGGTGGTATTGTGTCACTGATTTCGTTTGTTGTTGCCATTGTATTAATTTTCTCTCTTCGTACATCGATTAAAGAGTTGATTAATGAAGGCAGTAATGAACCAGTTCATTTAGGTGGTATTTTAACGTTTTTCTTTAACGTTATTTATTTCCAATACAAAATTAACGAAGCTATTGATAATCAAAAATAATCGTTTCGTTATTTAATAAAAAAGGCATTGAATTCAATGCCTTTTTTATTGCTAGCTGGTCTTACAATGCCCCGGAGTGCTTCACATTTAAATAGGTGTTAAGCACATGCGGTAGCAGCTGCTCAGGGTTACAGTCAATGGCTATTACACCTTGTTTTTTCAGCTTCGCCATATTGGCTTTATGTGAATTTAGTAGTGCTAATGCTGCACAGTAACTGGTTGCATCTTCGTACTTTTCAATAGGCTCATCGAGCACCTCATTTACAGCACGGTTATTAATATTAATAAGTGCCACTAAGTGGTGTTTTTGTAATAGCTTAATTGCAGGCATTAACTCATCAATGCTTTGCTCATCAAGGGTGGTAACTAATAACACTAAAGAACGTTTACTGCGTTTAGCGATTAATTGGTTCACAGCCACCAAATAGTCACTGCTGCTCTTATCTGGGTATAGATCATAAAAGTGATTCATTACCCGTGATACATTCTGCGCACCTTTTATATCAGGTAACCAACGCAGATTTTGGTTAAAGCTCTGCATGCTAAACCAATCACCTTGCTTTAAAACTGTGTGCGACAGCAGTAATAATGCATTTAAAGCATGATCAAAGTGGCTGCCTTCATTAGCTTCAATGGCCATTTTTTTAGAAGCATCGAGCATCACTATGACGTGTTGATTTTGCTCTTCTTGATACTCACGAGAAATGAGTTTTCGACGCTTACTGGTCGCCTGCCAGTCTATTTGCCTAACACTATCACCTTGGCGGTATTCACGTAACTGCTGAAATTCGATACCATCACCGCGCTTTTTAGTGAGCTTTAAGCCTGAAATAGGCTTATTCACTACGCCATTTAAGTGCTGCTTTGAAGTAACCCGGCTAAAATCGGGATACACTTTTAATTGAATTGCTTGCTCAGCTAACCAGTTTGTTTGCCAAAGACCAAATGGCGACCCTACCCTAAGTTCAATGGCACTGATCTGCGCATCACCTCGTTTGTGAGCACGTAAGCTAAAGCTCTGCTTTGCTTGTTGCATTGCATCTATAAACACCGTTTGCTGCGGCTTTTGCAGCTCAATTGCATTACTTAAATGAACACTGACATCTAGCATGGTCGCATGCTTCGCTTTATTTTTAATCACTAGCTGCAATGCTTGGCGGCGATACAAAGCCATGTTGAGACTCGTTTGTGCACTTACTTCAAGTAAAGGCTCTGACTTCGATGCCATGTAATCTACAAATGCGAGCAATAAAGGCACTAAGAGCAAGGCCGTTAGCACTAAGCTGTCAACTGATGCAATGGCACAGACAAGCAACAATAACAGCAACAAAGCTGTTAATTGTACTAAGCGTTTTGCAGGTCTATGCTTGATGCGTTTCATGAGCGTGGTGCTTCAACACTGGCTAAAATGGCATTGATCACTTCATCAAATGACACCCCTTCCAGCTCCAAATCAGCCGATAAAATTAATCGGTGTCTTAAAATATTCACAGACACTGACTTCACATCATCAGGAGTTACAAAGTCACGGCCATTCATTAATGCCATTACTTTTGCCGCTTTGATGATATTAATTGAGGCACGTAACCCTGCGCCGTGGAGCACACCTTGCCAAGTTCGTGAACTACGCACGATATCGACGGCATAATTCAGTATTTGTTCGTCTACTAAGATATCTGCACAAAGCTGTTTAATTTCCGCAATTCGCTTAGCATCCAATACCGCTGGGAGCTGCTCTACTTTGGTTTCATTAGAAACAATCTGTGTATTTAGTTTTAACAGCTCAACTTCCGATTCATGAGAAGGAAAACCAAGCTCAACTTTCATCATAAAGCGGTCTAATTCAGCCTCAGGAAGTGGGTACGTCCCTTCTTGATCTAATGGGTTTTGAGTGGCTAATACCATAAACGGTGAATCAATAGATAATGACTCGCCATCAATGGTGATTTGTTGCTCTTGCATCACCTCAAGAAGAGCTGATTGCGTTTTAGCTGGTGCACGGTTGATTTCATCAGCCAGCAAAATATTAGTAAATGCAGGGCCTTTTTTGATATTAAATTCACCTGATTTCATATCATACAGACTATGGCCAACAACATCTGAAGGCATTAAATCCGGTGTAAACTGCACTCGCGAAAAGTCTACATTTAAGCTTTTTGCTAAGGCTCTAACCAGTAGCGTTTTACCAAGCCCAGGAACCCCTTCAAGTAACACATGACCACCCGCAAAGAGCACCGTAAGCACATCTTCAACAATGGCATCTTGACCAACTAACACATGCGAAATGTTATGCTTTACTTGTTTTACTGCATCAGCTGCCTCAACTAAGCTCATGCGATTAGTGTCTAATTCCGTGCTCATAAGGCATTCCTTAATTGTTTAAATCGTTTTATATATTCTGTTCGTTGTTCTTTGGACTCAGGCAACTTGCTAGCAAGCAACTCAGCCACCTGTTGTTTTTCAAAATGAGTTAAATTAGCGATGATCTGCGCCTGCTTTTCAGCACTAAGCATCTTAAAGTTAGGCACTCGCGACTCTACTTTGGCGTAAAAATCTTTCTTGAGTGCAGTAAATAACACGGCTTCGTGACCATGCTCTGAATAAAAGTTTGCTACTGCTCGAATATGCTGATTAAAGCTGGTTTTTATATCGAAGTCAGGAGCATAAGAGCGGCCGATACGACTACTGATATGCCACACTGCAAGCACAATTAATAACAGCAACGTCACCACAAAATGCCAGCTCCAGTGCCATAATTTAGCAAACCAGTTTGGGTAAGTCAGATAAGGTACATACGTTACTTTTTCAGCCCCTTTACTTAACCAAAGCAATAAACTGCCATGATCCAGATGGCGAAGTCGGTAATTGGTAAAAGGTAACAGTGATGGCATCACAATGACCCTACCTTGACCAAATGCAAAGTCACACATCAAGGTATCGCCGGTATCATTATTTGTACTCACACCGGGGCAGTTTTCAATAAAAAAGGCACGGCTTAGCTCAAGGTCAAGCTGAGTGTTTTCATCAATTAATAAATTACTATTTTTATTCCCTTCTTTGAGCATCGCAAAATCATATTCAAAAACATCTTCTTGGCTTTGTACATTGATGCCAAGCTGACTAAAAAATACGGTGCTATCAATCGCCAGCTCATCACGTTGCCTGTTTAATACATAAATTAAACGTCCGCCATCAGCGACCCAATCAGCAAGCTGTACATCTAATTGGTAGGAGTCAGCAAGCACCGCCTCATCCAAAATTAAGATACTTTGTGGGTCTATGTTTAACTCATCACTTTGTGCTTGCTCTGCCAAGCGTTTGTTTTTATTCCAATCGATACCATTGACTTTAAGTAGCCGCTTAGCCATCGTGAAGTTATCTTTTGCCACATCACTATGAAAGCCAATTTCTATTTCTTTTTTCTGCCAATCTAAAGAAGCAATACCAGCAATAACAAATAAGCTAAACACCACTAGCACCGCTATGAGCACAACCTTAAGCTTCATGGGCTTGCTCCTTAGTCTCTGTTGTCATTGCCGTAATTTGCTCTGTCAGCTCGATAAAGTCGATATCAGGGGTTTTATGGCCCCAAGCAACCGTGACCCACGCAGAAAATAAGCGGGCAAAAATTGCTTGTCCTTGATTTGGCACCCTAGCATCAATTGCACGTTTACATTCGCGCTCAGTCATCGAGCGGTGCAAGCGCACTTCATGTTGTTGCTGCGCCCAACTCAGCGCATGATGAAGCAAATACGCCAGCGCCAAGCGGTGCTCACCTTGCTCAAAACATTGCTTTGCAGCGGCAATTAAATCTGCTGGTAAATCCTTACTTTTAATTTCTGCAAATAAGGTTGGGATAACTGGCTCTTCATTTACTTTTGTACGTTCTGGTAAGCTTAAATTTGCAAAAAAACCGCGTTTTTGCATTAGGTAATAAACCAACCAAATAACTAATAAACCAACCAGTACCCAAACAAATATGCCAAACACTTCACCAATGGCAGTAAACACATCGATAAGCCAAGACCAATCACTCTCTGATGAGCTACCTTTTGCTTCGATATTTGGCACCCACGTGGTCTCAGTTTCAATGACATTAGGCTCATTATAAAGAGCCGTAACTTGCTCTTTTACCGCTTGCTTATCGATTTGCTCTGCATAGCTTGTTGATGGTTGCAGTGTAAACGTTGTAAGTATAAGTAGTGCTACAGCACTGACTACGCCTGCAAGACGGGTGCGAATATTTTTAAATGCCAGCTCGATATCCCAGCCTTCTAGTTCAACTCGACGGTGTAAATAAGCAAGGAAACCACCTGTTACAAATAACGGTGCGACTAACGAGATACTGATGATATAAATAAAGTTAAACGCTATCTCAACCCAGATTGGCGCTTCGAATATTTGGTACATGGCTTCTTGTGCAGAGAATGAATGGGGCACAAGTGCAATTGTCAGTGCCGATATTCCCATCAATAAGATAAACTCAAAATGTACACAGAACAGCATCCACAATGTCTGCTTAGGCTTAGTTGAAGCAAACAACACCTGCTTACGCTTAGTTTTGCGCTCACCTGATAGTCGTTCAAGTTGTTCTACAGGGGCTAAAAATGCTCTGTTTGGGCTGAGCCTAAAAACGGTTAAATGCGCTAATATATCAGCGATTTTTAACTGCTTGAGTGACTTTAAGCTACTCATTATGTTGACTGGCTGATTGAAAACCGCTTTTGACATGTAATCGAGTAAAGGTCGCTCAAATACAGGTTTAAGCCACCAAACAACAAAGCCACCTATGCCCCAGCTTAATAAAAAGCCGACAATCAAAAATACGGGTACTGCCATCATCAAATACAAAGAAACCAACGCTAGAGCATGCTGCTTAACTAGCAACACTGTTAAATCAAAGGTTTCGTAAGCACTGCGCTTGCGAGGATTGAAGCTAAGTCGATTAAGCTCCATAACGCATTCCCCTGTATAAGCGAAAAACGACATAAGCCCAACAACCGCTGCCAACTAAATATTTAACTTCGTTAGCAATATCACGGGGTGACCAAAATGCTTCGATAAAAGCGGCAATGACTAACATTAAAAATGCGCCAACAATCAGTGGAAGCGCTTTTTCTGCAGCCTGTTTCATCGCATATGCGCGAGTATACTGCCCAGGATTTAACAAGCCATAACCTATTTGACACCCGGCCGCTGAGGCAATGATGATAGCGGTTAACTCAAATGAGCCATGGGTTATTACAAACGAAAAAAACGGCCCTTCAAATCCAACATTCACAATGTGAGCTGCAACAGCACCAAAATAAAAACTATTGAACAATAGAAAAAAAGCAGCGCCAACACAGAACAATACGCCACCTGCAAACATCTGAAATGCGATACCAATGTTATTGTAGATATAGACCCCGAACATCATCAGATCTTGCGATGCGCCGCGCTCCGCCGATTGAACGCTACCACTAGGGTTATACATTTGTTCGATATTAAGGACAGTGCCTTGCCCTAAAAATGTATACGCAGCATCAGGGTCGATAGTTACCCAAATAAAAGCAATTAAGGCCAATCCCCAAAATGCCAATAAGTTAATACCAAGCATTAAACGATTTTCATACAGTGCACGCGGAAATGCCGTGCGGGCCACATGCCATATTTCAGAAAATTGATTGCTTCGAGATAAATAAAGGCGCTTTTGTCCTAACTGTACCAACCTGTTTATTTGCTCAATCAACACCGGGCTGTATTGACGACTTTGCGCAATGGCTAAATCATTACAGACTTTGCGATACAAATTAGGAAAATTAACAGGTAAAGACTCCGCACTACTTTGCTCGCAAAGCGCTTCAAATTCATCCCAACTGACGCTATTTGATTTTACAAATTGAGTTTGCTTCATTGCTTACCCTCCTGCTGCGGGTAATCGTTATCGTGTTGAACTTGACCTGCAAAGTGGCGTGCGTAACTAACAAGTTGCGCCTCAATCTCATGCTCTTCAGCAGAAAACGGTGCAGCTAAAATAGCTGCCAATTCACGGCGCCTTGCATCAGATAATTCATCATGACGCTCTGCAAAAGCAAGCACAGCTAATTGCTCTTCGGTGGTTAAGCTAATGGTAGGAATATGCACTTCACCTTGAGATAATTCAGGGCGCGTAGCTAACTCATCGTCGTAAATAACCATGGTGCCTGCAGCCCAATCACCAATGCGTTTAAAACGGTTGTTAAACAACATAACCACAAGGCCTAAGAAATAGCCTATAGGTAGCATATCGGCTGGGCGTAGTAGGTTACGCACTACAATTTGCGAAAAGCTTGCTGGTAAGCCATTGTCTTGCACAACACGGATTTTAAGGCGTTTTTTACCCGGCGTTTGGCCACTTTCCATTTCAAACAGGACGTTATAACCCCATGAAATTAAAAAGTAAGCAATTAATATAAGTCCCTGCCCAGCATCGCCAAAAAAGGCAAATACAGTACCTACAGCAAGTAAAACCAAACTACGGATAATAAAATCGATAATGTAGGCATAGCTTCGGGCAACAACGCCAGCGGGAGTTATGGCGATATCAACGCCTTCGGGGAGTTTGATGTATTCTCTGTTTTCCAATCCGTGGTTCAACATTAATCTACTACTGGTATTTATTATTGTTTTCGTAAGCCAATAATAATGCGCGTTTTTCGTTCCTTTTTCAATGAATTTTGTTATGAGCGCGTTACAAATAAAACAAAAAAACCGGCTATAAGCCGGCTTTCAAAGGAGTTACAGAATTATTTTTCTGCGCGACCCATAAATTTATGCTCAACGGTATTAATACGAATACGGTCGCCTGTTGAAATATGCTCAGGAACTTGAATCGTTAAACCCGTTGTTAAACGTGCAGGCTTTGAACGTGCACTTGCTGAAGCGCCCTTGATTGAAGGGTCTGTTTCTTCAACTACAAGCTCAACACTCGATGGTAAATCTAAGCCAACTGGCGAGCCATCAATCACAATAACGTGAAGACCTTGAGTTTCTTCATTAACGAATAAAATCTCTTCGCTGATCGCTTCTTTATTTAGGTTATATGGCGTGTAGTCTTCGTTATCCATGAAAACATACTCTTCACCGTCAATGTAAGAGAACATAGCTTCACGACGAATGAGATCAGCAAGCTTTAGCATGTCGCTGTCTTTAAATGTTTCATCAACTTTACCGCCTGTTACCACATCGTATAAACGCATACGGTATAAACTGCCACCAGCACGACCTTGTGGTACTGAACGTTGAATATCTTTAACTACTAAAACACGGCCGTTATGCTCGATAGCGGCGCCTTTTTTAACTTCACTTGCCTTAGGCATGGGTGTATTCCTATCGTTTTTTGATGACAGAAATTTACCACGTAATGGCTTTTGTTCAATAAAAATTTACAGTTTTGACTCGCAGCCGTTATTTATTCGATTTTTCAGCAAATTATGACAATAGTTGTCTCAAAACTACGAAAAAGCTGCTATCTTTATAACTACGAAAAATGACTTCAAGGATTGGATCATGAATCAACACACAGTACACGAGTATTTAATGAAAAAGCCATTGGTGATGATCACCCAACCATTTGGCCAAGATGTCGACGTTTACAAGGTGAATCATAAAATGTTTGCCACCCTTGCCGAGGGCAAAGAAGGCCAAACAGACGATGAGGGAAACCTTGTATGGTGGCTAAATCTGAAATGCGATCCAGATGAAGCCCAAGCACTGCGTGATATTTTCCCGTCGGTGATCCCGGGTTATCACATGAACAAACGTTTATGGAATACGGTTATTTTAGACGGCACCGTACCACAAGGAGAGATTGAACGAATGATTGATAATTCGTTTGATTTAGTGGTTGCGAATATGCCTGAAAAAGACAGAAAAGCGATTGAGCTTCATCTGTAAAATTGCGCACTGATCACGCTCTGTGATCAGTGCAACTTAAATGAAAATGATGATCGGTATACAAAACACCGCCAATAGCATACGCATCTAGCTGCCTATCGACTAACTGAAAACCACATTTCTCAAGTACTTTTTCTGAACCGATATTACCCTCGGTAACAACCGCTTTAAATTCACGTACAGCATGTTCTGATTTGGCGTAATCAAGCACTGCTTGCAAAGACTCTGTGGCATAGCCACGACCATGAAAATTAGGCAGCAACAAATAACCGACTTCTTGACTATCTGGCACTGTTGATGAAGTAAACCCAGTTACCCCCACCTCTTTACCAGTACTGGTTTCAACAATAACTAAACAAAGTGGTGAATTCGAATTTGGCTGCCAAGGCTTTAAGCGTTCATTAAACTTAGCTCGCAGCTGCGCCTCTGAGGGCTTATCGAAGCATTTAGCTATCACTTCAGCATCATTATGCAAAGTATAAAACAATGGCCAGTCATCGGCATTTAACAGCCGTAATGTTAATCGCGCAGTGGTGAGAGTCATGGTGATTAATCGCTTTGTAAATAAACCTAGTTATAACAAACTGATTTCGTGAGTTAAATACCACTTATGGCCAATATAGAAGAAAAAAGCCCCGCTCAATGAGCAGGGCTTTTAAAATTAACTAATTTAAAGAATTAGCTTTTAGTCGTTTCTGTATCAGCATCTTCTGACGCTTGCTCGTCTTCAACCACTTCTTTGGTTACTTCAACCGGATCGACAGGCGTAGCTTCAACTACTGCCGGCTCTTCGCTTTCTGCTTGGTAAAAACGACCACCTTTTTCAGCCATTGCTTTTAACGTATCGCAAGGTGTGAAAATTGGGTTGTAGTTAGCAAAAGTCGCCATTTCAGAGCTCACTTGTGCTGCACCCAGTTTATCCATATAGCTAAATGGACCGCCTAAGAATGGTGGGAAACCGATACCAAAAATAGCACCAATATCACCGTCACGTGGGCTTGCAATAATACCATCATCTAAACAGCGCACCGCTTCATTCAGCATTTGCGCAACACAACGTTTAGCAATTTCGCTCTTGTTTAAACGAGGTGATGGCGTAACACCAAGTAGCTCGTAAACTGACTCATCCACTTTTTTATCTTTCTTGTCGTAAAGATAAAAACCACGGCCAGTCTTACGACCTAAACGCTTAGAATCGATTAAGCGATTAAAGGCATCCGGCGCTTTAAAGCGCTCGCCCAATTCTTTTTCAAGGATTGGCGCAATTTTAGAACCGATATCAATCCCTACTTCATCAAGAAGCGCTAAAGGCCCTACCGGGAATCCAAACTCAACCAATGCTTGGTCAATCTTTTCAATTGGCTCACCTGCTAGCAGTAAATTAGCCGCTTCATTGACATAAGGCGCTAAGATACGGTTTACATAGAAACCAGCCATATCTTTAACCACAATTGGTGTTTTACCTTGCTTACGGGCGAAGTTAACAACGCGTGCGATAGTCTCTTCAGACGTACCTTCATGTGGAATGATCTCAACAAGTGGCATTTTCTCAACAGGTGAGAAGTAATGCAGACCAATTACATTTTCTGGGCGTGCTGCATCAGCAGCAATTTGTGCAATTGGTAATGATGAGGTATTACTTGCAAAAATCGTGTTGTCTTGGCACTCACGTTCTACATCAGCCACCATACCTTGCTTTAAAGCAAGATCTTCAAACACGGCTTCGATAACGATATCAATGTGTTTAAAGCCGCTGTAATCGGTGGTGCCGGTAATGCGGTTCATGGTTTGTTGTAGATCAGCTTTAGATAAAATACGACGCTTTTGCTTTTTATCTAAAATCTTATAGCTGTAGTTCATTGCATTGCTGATGCCCTTTTCAGCCACATCTTTAATGCGCACTGGAACACCCGCTTTTACAGCACTAACATGGGCAATACCCGCGCCCATGAGGCCGCCGCCTAATACTGCCGCTTTAGCGATTGCTGGCGCATCATCATTACGCCACTCTTTTTTCATTTCAGTGGTTGCAAAGAAAATACCGCGTAATGCTTTTGACTCATCACTCATTACCAGCGTGGCAAAGCCTTCAGCTTCAGTTTTGTATGCTTTTAACTGATCAAGTTCAACACTTGCACGAACAGCTTTAATAATGGCTAAAGGTGCCGGGTAGTGACCGCCTGTTTTCTTCAGCACGTTTTCTTGTGCTTTTTTGAAAATAATATTGCGACCAAATGGGTTTGACTCAAGTAATTGACTTAAACGGTCTAGCTTAGGTTTAGTAGCCTTCGCCTTACCTTTCAGGGCAAACTCTTTTGCAACGTCAAGTAATACACTGTGTGGTACACAGTCATTTACTAAGCCTGTTTTCTTCGCTTGCTTAGCACGCACTTGCTTACCTGTAAGCATCCACTCAAGTGCTTTTTGCAAGCCAACTAATTTAGGTAAACGTTGAGTACCGCCACCACCAGGTAATAAGCCTAACTGTACTTCTGGCAAACCAAGCTTAGTGATATCGCTGTCTGAACACACGCGATAATCACACGCTAAAGCAAACTCTAAACCGCCGCCCAATGCAGCACCATGAATAGCACTTACTGTTGGAAAAGGCAGCTTTTTCATATCGAAAAATGCTTGCTGACACATTTCGCTTAACGCTAATGCATCTTCACGGCTATTGGCGCTATCAAGCATTTTAATATCAGCACCGGCGATAAAGTTATCGCTTTTACCACTAATAAATACCATGCCTTTTACTGCTTGCGCTTGTGCGTCTTTGAGTAAGGTTTTTAAATCTTCTGCAAAACTACTGCGCAGGGTGTTCATTTTCTCACCCGGCACATCAATGGTTACAACGGCTACGCCGTCATCAGCCACTGATAAACTAAATACTGAATCTGTCATTACGCACTCTCCAATACAAAGGCTGCGCCTAAGCCACCCGCTGCACACGCAGTCGTAAGCGCTAAGCCGCCACCGCGACGATTAAGTTCATGTAAGCTTTGCGTGATCAGGCGCGCACCTGTTGCCGCAAATGGGTGACCGTATGCAAGTGAGCCACCTAATACATTGAACTTGTCCATGTTAATTTCGCCGATCGCTTTGCTGCGACCTAGCTTTTCTTGTGCAAATTTATCTGACGCAAACATCTTCATATTAGCCAGTGTTTGCGCTGCAAATGCTTCATGCATTTCGATTAAATCTAAATCAGCTAATGTGATACCTGCTCTATCTAGGGCAATTGGCGTTGAGTGCGCCGGACCCATTAGCATATCTTCATGTACACCAATTGCTGAGAAAGCAAAACTGCGTACATAACCTAGAATGTCGTAACCCAATGCTTTGGCTTTACTCTCACTCATCATTAATACCGCAGCCGCCCCATCAGTTAATGGCGTTGCGTTAGCTGCAGTCACTGATCCGTGCTGACGGTCAAATACTGGTTTTAATTTCGCGTAGCCTTCAACCGTTGAGTTATGACGAATGTTATTGTCTTGCTCAATAAAGCTCTTATAAGGTGCAACATGTGCAGTCATTACTTCATCTTTAAGTTTACCATCAGCCCACGCCTGACTTGCAAGGGTGTGCGAACGATGTGCTAAGGCATCTTGATCTTCACGGCTGATGCTATGTGTTTTCGCCATTTGCTCTGCTGTTTGACCCATAGATAAACCAGTAGAGTACTCAGCGACCGCAGGCGGAACAGGAAGTAAATCTTTTAAACGTAGTTTAGAGAAAATCTTTAATCGCTGACCAAGCGTACGTGCTTTGTTTAAATCAACAAGGCTACCCGCTAATTTTTTACTAACACCAATAGGTAATACAGACGATGAGTCAGCACCACCGGCAATACCTACTTGCACTGAGCCTGCCATAATTGACTCGGCTACGTTAGCAATGGCTTGGAAACTTGTTGCACACGCACGCGAAACAGAATATGCATCAACAGAAACAGGCATACCCGTACCTAATACGATTTCACGGGCAATGTTTGGCGCTTCTGGCATTTGCACTACTTGTCCAAATACAAGTTGGTCAATTTCAGATTTATCAAAGTTAAGTCGTTCAAGCATTTCGTTGACAACTAACTTACCCATATCAAGGGCTGGTACATGATGGAATGCTGTGGCTTGCTTTGCGAATGGCGTTCGCAGGCCGCTAACGATAGCGATACGATCGCCTTTTGCTGTTTTAAGTATATTTTGCTCAGACATTTATGCTCTCCCGCTGACAGGTCTGACCTGTTTGTTTTTCCTGATTCTAAAACAACCCGTGTACGAATGCCAATAGTAAGTTTTCAACCATAGGCTTTTTTCGGCCTATTTACAAAAAAACACCGTATTTATATGGTAGGCTAAAAATCCTTAAAAAATAACGAACTATTTGAGGATTTTGTGTCTAACACTTGTGTTATAACTTTTGAATCCTTATAACTTGTTAATAGCGCCCCACCACGGTACCGCGCAAAGAATTTATCGGTACTGAACATAACGTATTGGCGCATAACAAAAACAATTTTTGACTCACGCTTTTAGGACAGTCTTTTTATTATGGCAGTTAACGCATTTTCACAATTAAAATCATACCTAGACACGCAAATTATCGGCCAACCACAATTAACTCAAGCACTGTTAATCGCAATTTTGGCAGATGGCCACTTATTAGTTGAAGGCCCTCCGGGTCTTGCGAAAACGCGTGCAGTCAATGCCTTAGCGAAAGGCGTTGAAGGCAGTTTCCAACGTGTGCAATTTACCCCAGACTTATTACCAGCAGATGTAACTGGTACCGATATTTATCGCCAGCAAACCAGTGAGTTCGTATTTGAAAAGGGCCCGTTATTTCATAACCTAATTTTGGCTGATGAAATAAACCGTGCCCCTGCTAAAGTGCAATCAGCCCTACTAGAAGCTATGGCTGAACGCCAAGTAACGGTAGGCAAAAACACCTATCCACTGTCTGATCTGTTTATGGTTATGGCAACCCAAAACCCGCTAGAACAAGAAGGCACTTACCCACTACCAGAAGCTCAGCTTGACCGCTTCTTATTGCATTTGAGCATTGATTACCCGGGTGCTGAACACGAATTAGATATCCTACGCCTAACCCGTGGCGAGGCTATTTCTGATATGCAGGCAACGACACAACAAATTAGTCAAAGTGAGCTATTTGCTGCCCGTAAAGCGATATTAGGTTTGTATTTAGCTGAGCCGCTTGAGAAATACCTAGTACAGTTAATTGTTGCCACTCGTGAAGCAGCAGAGCTTGATGAGCAACTTGGTCGCTGGATTGAATATGGCGCAAGTCCGCGTGCAACCATTGCCCTTGATAAGTGTGCCCGCGCGCATGCTTGGCTAGAAGGCCGTGACTTTGTTGCCCCAGATGATATTCAAGCAGTGCTGCATAATGTATTGCGTCACCGTATTATCTTAAGTTACGAAGCACAGGCCGATGGCATCAGTAAAGACGATGTGATCAGCCGTATTTTAGAATTGGTGGCAGTGCCATAAGCTATGTCGAGCCAATTTGATACAGCGGCGTGGTTAGCAGCGAGTCATAGTCAAGGCGTCAATTTATCACTCAAAGAGTTGATGTATTACAAAGCCAAAGCTCGTTTGCTAGAACTTGCGCCCAAAGTAAAAATCAAAAACAGCTTAGCTGGGCAATACCTTGCACCTCATAAAGGGCGCGGTATGGAGTTTGCCGAGGTGCGTCATTACCAAGCCGGTGATGACATACGCTCTATCGACTGGCGTGTTACCGCACGCACTGGCGAAACCCACACTAAGCTGTTTCAAGAAGAAAAAGAACGCCCTGTTTTTGTCTTTACCGACTTTTCTAACTCGATGCTGTTTGGCTCAAAGTTACTGTTAAAGTCGGTGCAAGCAGCGCACATTAGCGCACTGGTTGCTTGGTCGGCGTGTCAACGAGGTGATCGCATTGGTGGCTTGGTGTTTAACCAGCAAGGTCATCACGAATTAAAACCGACCTCACGAGAGAAAGCAGTGTTAAAGCTTTGTCACAACTTATGTGATATTCACAGCCAAGCTCTGACTAATATCGATCAAACAGCCACCAGCTTATTTAGCGAAAACCTTAAACGTCTTAATCATTTAGCAAAACCAGGAAGCTTGGTTTATATCGTCTCTGATTTTAGCGCCCTTGATGAAGCAAGTTTCAAACAACTTGAAATACTGAGCAGGCACTGTGAATTGATTGGCTGTCATATAAGTGATCCGTTCGAGCACCAGCTACCTGCTTTTAAACAAACGGTGACAGTGTCGGCAAATGGCCAAGAGCTTGCTTTACCATTAATGGATAAGCAATTTCGCGAGCGCTTTGCTAAGTCTGCCGAAGAGTCGTTTTCTAACAGATTAAAACGCTTACAAAAATCTGGGCTTAGTTTAATTTCATTCAGTGCAGCCACTCCTCTTGAGCTGCAATTAGTGAGAAAGTAACAATGCAAAAAAATCCGCTAGATGGCTTACATGATGTCATTGCACCGACCGAGGTTGCATGGTGGCCACTTGCTCCAATTTGGTGGCTAATTATCGCCTTAGTTGGTTCGTTAATAATTTTCGGCTTAGTGCTTTTATATAAAAACCAGCAATTTAAAAAAGCCAAAAAACAAGCCATTAAATTAAGTAAAACCCTTAGTGATGATGACGCGCAAGAGCTACACATTATTTTAAAACGCTTAACTCGTCATTATTACAGCAGTCAGCTTGCTTCTCAGCCTTTGGCTAAGTGGTCTGAAAGTTTATCTAAACTCAGTGGCGACAACTTTAGTTACGACGAGTTGATGCCGCTTTATCAACAACAAAGTAATAATGCTGAGCTCGGGGCTAAATTACGCAGTGCTATTAGCAACTTTAAACTCAAGGAGCCAATTAATGTTTGAGTTTAGTTGGCCATGGTGTTTTGTGCTTTTACCCTTACCTTGGTTATTAAGCCGCTTTATGCCGTTAAAGCAACAAGGGCAGTTACGTTTACGTATTCCTGGCTTTGCTAAGCTTGGCTTAAATAATCAAGCAGTACAGCAACACAGCCGAAAAGTTTCATTGCTTGAATGGGCTGTTTGGATCTCTTTAGTTGTCGCTATTGCAAATCCAACTTGGCTTGATGAACCTATCACACTGCCTAATGAAGGCCGCGATATTATGCTGGCGGTGGATTTATCTGGCTCGATGACAGAGCAAGATATGGCCTACCAGAATCAGTATGTTGATAGGCTTACCATGGTAAAAGCCGTACTCAGTGACTTTATTGAACAGCGTCAAGGTGACCGCCTTGGTCTTATCTTATTTGGTGATACCGCATTTTTACAAACACCTCTTACTCGTGATGTTAAAACCGTAAGCCAAATGCTCAGCGAAGCGCAAATTGGTCTAGTAGGTAGAGCAACAGCCATTGGTGATGCATTAGGTTTATCTGTAAAGCGTTTTGCTAATAAAGATGAAAGTAACCGTATCGTTGTACTATTAACCGATGGCCAAAACACCGCCGGTAACCTTGATCCAGAAGATGCCCTGCTGTTAGCCCGCGAAGAAGGCATTAAGGTATATACCATAGGTGTTGGCTCTGATAACCCGCGTGGTTTCAGTCTATTTAATATGGGGGGGATGAGTGGCGGTAACTTAGATGAAAGCCTACTCAAGCGTATTGCCGAGCAAACCGGCGGCTTATACTTTAGAGCAAAAGATGTGGCTGGCTTACAGCAAATTTATCAAGAGCTCGATAAGCTTGAGCCAATTAGTAGCGATGAACAAACGTTCCGCCCACAAATTTCATTGTTTTATATTCCACTGCTTGTAGCGCTAGGCTTAATAAGCTTAGCAATGCTCGTGAGTTTTATTCGCCAATTTAAGCAGGAGAGCTAGTATGGATTTTGAATTTATTCGCCCTGCCCTACTTTGGTTATTAATCCCCGCGCTGATTATTTTTAGTGTGCTGTTGGTACGCAACAAAAAAAGCGCCCCCGCTGATTTAATTGCCCCCCATTTGGCACAATTTGTAATGAGCGATAACCATAAAAAACAAAGCCAACCGCTTTGGCTAGTTGCGGTGTTTATCCTGTTAGCCATCGTTTTTTCAGCAGGTCCAAGCTTTGAGAAAAAACAAGTTCCCGTGTTTCAAGCAAAGAATGCGCGGGTCATTGTGATGGATATGTCGTACTCCATGTTCAGTACCGACATCGCACCAAGCCGATTAGTGCAGGCTCGCTTTAAAGCACTTGATATGATTGAGCTTTTCAAAGAAGGTGATACGGCATTAGTAGCTTATGCAGGCTCTGCATTTACCATTTCGCCGCTAACCAATGACGCTAGCACTTTGGCTAACCTTATCCCAAGCCTAAGCCCTGATATCATGCCGAGCAAAGGTTCAAATGTTATTGAAGGCCTAGAAAAAGCCGACGACTTACTTAAACAAGCTGGCTATTTAGATGGTGATATTATTTTAGTCACCGATGGAGTTGATAGCCTAGATCAAGAAGATATTAGCCGCTTTACCGCTCAGTCTAATTATCGTTTAAATGTCTACGGAGTTGGCACAGAGCAAGGTGCGCCGATTAAGTTACCAGAAGGTGGCTTTTTAAAAGACATACAAGGGCAGATTGTGATTCCAACGCTTAATGTCAGCCGCTTAAGTTCGCTTGCGCGCAACAGCGGTGGCAAATTTGCACTGTATCAAACCAGTAATCAAGATATTCAAACATTTGCCCCAACAGCCAATGCTGAAGTACTCAAAGATGAGAAGCAAAGCCAAGCGTTATGGCGTGTTGATGCAGGTATTTACGGCCTGATTATTTTATTGCCGTTAGCGCTCTTTTTAATTCGCCGTAGTAGCCTAGTAGTTGGCTTTTTGTTTGTTATGTTCCTACCTCAGCAACAGGTTTACGCCGCCGAATTACCTGAGGTGTTTAAAAACCAAGACCAACGTGCTCTTGATGCCTATCAGCAAAATCAATTTGAACAAGCCGCCCAAGCTGAAAACACACAACTTAAAGGCGCAGCTCTTTATCAGCAAGGTAATTACCAAGCGGCCATGGATGCGTTTAGTGAAGATAAATCCGCAACGGGTTTGTACAACTACGGTAATGCCCTTGCTAAGGCAGGTGAGCTAGAACAAGCCATAGAAGCATATAAGCAAGCCCAACAGCTTAAAAATGACTTCACTGAGGCAAAAGAAAACCAAGCCCTCGTAGAACAGTTATTGCAGCAGCAAGAGCAACAGCAGCAACAAGATCAACAGCAGCAACAAGATCAACAGCAAAACAATGATCAACAAAACTCTGATGGCCAGCAAGATAACCAGCAAAAGCAACAGGGTGAAAATTCACAGCAAGGCGAAAACTCTGAGCAGAGTGAGCAGCAAGATGGCCAACAACCTTCAGACCAAGGTGAGCAATCAGATCAAAAAGGTGAACAAAGCGAGTCTGAAAGTGACCAGCAAAACAAACCTGAAATGCAATCTGAAAAAGACACGTCGTCACAATCAGGAGAACAACAGCCAGAGCAAGCTCCTGAGCAACAAGAGGCCCAGCCACAGCCATCGCAAAACGACGAACAAGCTAAACAGCAAGCAGAGCAACAAGCCATGCAGGCACAAGCTGCTGAACTGACTAATGAAGAGAAAGAGAAAGCCCAGCAACTTAACCAGCTGCTGCGCAAAGTTCCCGATGATCCTGCGATCTTATTAAGAAATAAAATGCAATTAGAAGCACAAAAACGAAACTATCAACGTCGTCCACGAGGAGCCGAAAAATCATGGTAATGCGATTATTATGTTGTTTATTGCTAATCGCGGCAGCGCCGCTTTGGGCTGCCACCCAGCTACAGGCAAGTGTTGATAAAAACCCTGTCCTTGCCGGTGAGTTTTTTGTTTTAACCATCTCAGCAGACGACTCTATTAACAGCGAACAACCAGACACTTCGGTGCTATTAAAAGACTTTGTTGTTGGGCCGACCAGTGTTAGCTCGCGCACTAATATTATTAATGGTGAAATCAGTAAGCAAACTAACTGGTCTGTAAAGCTGATGACCCGCAAAGAAGGCACTTATACCATCCCTGCATTTACTGTAGCTGGTGTCAGTTCAAAACCCATTGAGCTAACGGTAGCTAAGCGCAGTCAAACCTCAGAGCAAAATAAAGAAGCCTTCATTAAAACAAGCATCAAGCCAACTAGCTTATACGTGCAAGAAGCCGGTGTTTATACAGTTAAATTGTATTTAGACAACAACAAAGAATTGCTTGATGGCAACTTAACTACGCCAGAAATGGAAAACGCTGAGCTAACCCCAATTAACAAGCAATCTGAAGACTATGAGTTAATTGATGGCAAACGCTATTTAGTTATCACCCGTGAGTACTTAGTGCAGCCACAAAAAAGTGGCGTAAATACTATTACGGCACCTGTGTTCAACGGCCGTATTCGTCAAAACTATCGCCAAATGGCTGTGTCAGCGATGGGCGAAGATGTTGATGTTGAAATCAAGCCAATTCCAGATAACTACACAGGTGCATGGCTACCAAGTGAACTGGTTAACCTTGATGAGCAATGGCAACCAAAAGACGACACCGTTGAAGTTGGCACGCCAATCACTCGAACTATCACCTTAACCGCATTGGGGGTTACTAAAGAGCAACTTCCTGATATCGATATGCCGCAGGTGCAAGGTTTTAGAAGTTACCCTGATGAAAAAGAGAGTAACCACCTGGTACGTGATGGCCGCGTTATTTCACAGCAAACTGCTTCTTATGCTTTATTACCGCAAACACCGGGCACTTACACATTGCCTGAAATAAAGCTGCCTTGGTTTAATACTAAAATCAATCGTATTAGCTATGCGACCATACCTTCACGCACACTAACCGTTGTGCCAAGTACAAATCCACTCACACCAACAGCTCCAGCTATCGCAGAGCCGCAAACCGCAAGCTCTAATGAGCTGAGTGATACGCCAACTAATGTACAAACCGTTACGCAAGTTGCGACCCCTGTGTGGCTTATTATCGTGGCAATTGTCGGCTATGGACTTTGGTTAATCACCTTAGTGCTTTACATTAAAAAGCGCCCTCAACAGTCGACAGCTGAGCCATTACCTACCAGTGGTTCATCAGTATCGTTAAATGAGCTTAAGCAGTTTGCAAAGCAAAACAATAGCTCAGGGTTTTATAACGCATTGAACCTTTATGCAAAACAGCAAACAGGTAAAAATGCAGCCGCCATCGAGTGTTTACTAGCATCGCTGAAAAACACACAACTTAATGATGAAATTGCTAAATTACGCACTAAACTTTATAGTTCAGCAGATGAACAGGTTGATTTAAGCTTAATCGTCAGTTTGCTAAGCCAAGCAACAAAGCACACTAAATCGACAAGTAATGATACTGAATTAAAAAATCTTTACGATTAACTATTAGAAAATAAACGGCTAATCTTGAATTAGCCGTTTTTTTAAGAAAAAAATAATAATCTCAGAAAGTTTTTTTCTGATAGGCAGGTCTTAGTTACTATGACAGAAAAACAAAAGCGATATGAAGCGCTGGTTCATGTCTACCACAGTGAGCTTTTTCGCTTTGCGTATTGGTTGTGTCGTGATCAGAACATTGCTGAAGACTTAGTGCAGGAAACCTTCCTGAGGTCTTGGCGTGCCTTGGATTCACTGCAAGATCAACAAGCAGTCAAACCTTGGCTGTTAACTATTTTGCGCCGCGAGAACGCACGCCGCTTTGAACGTAAACAATTTGATTACGCCGATGTTGAAAACGACACCCTTGTAGATGAACAAAGTACAACCCTTGATGCTGAAATGGAACAAACAGTGATTCAACGACAAATAGGAAAGTTATCACAAGAGTATCGAGAGCCATTGCTATTACAAGTAGTAATGGGTTGCTCTGGCGATGAAATTGCCCAGATCCTCGATTTAAATAAAAATACTGTCATGACACGACTTTTCCGTGCCAGAAACCAGCTTAAAGAGGCTTTAAGCAGTGATGATGATCAACTTAGAGGAGCATCAAATTAATGGATGAACTCGAGTTTCGCCGCCGCATCCTCGCCGAGCCAAGCACTATTGATAAGGAACTTGAAGCGTTTGCCGAGCAGGACACAGATAAACAGGCGTTTATTGATGATGTGCGCGCTTTAGATGATGAACTAAGTAATGCGCTTAACATCCCCGTGCCTGAAAATTTAGCAAAGCGAATTATTGATAATACCTATGCCGCAGAAGAAGCGCCTTCAGAGCAGCCGCTAGACACCATTATTGAAGCTAAGTCGCGCTTTGCCTTTAATCGCTTGTATTTAGCCGCTGCAGCGTCGTTTTTAGTAGCAATTAGTGTGTTCTTTGTCACTAACAAACAACATACGTTATACAGCGTGGGTGAGCATGCCTTTGCGCACCTATACCATGAGATAGGCTCGCTAGATAAACATGAAGCGATAGATCTTGCCTATGTGAACGAAAAGTTTGCCACCATTGGCGGACATTTAGATGAGCTACCAGGTGAAGTAACCTATTTAATGTTTTGTGACTTTCAAGGCAAAAAAGGTCTGCACTTGGTATTTGAGTCTGATTTTGGCCCGATGACGGTATTCATTGTGCCTTCTGACGAGCAACCATTTGGCACTGGCTCTGACGATTTCAATGATGAGCGTTTCGCTGGCCACATCAACCGTGGTGAGCGAGCGGATACTATCTTAATAGCGAGTATTGGCGCTCCACTTGATAGCTACAACAGTATGATCAATGACGCCATTCGCTGGCTGCATTAATACCTACTCGTAGTAACACATATTACAGGCATAAAAAAACCGCAGTCACTGCGGTTTTTTTATCGCTATAAAGCAGGTTACTTACAAACGTCTGCTACTGCATTTGCAAAGTAATCAATGTTTGCATCACTGATACCAGCAACGTTTACACGGCTAGAACCCACAATGTAGATAGAGTACTCTTTTTGTAAGCGCTCGATTTGCTCTTTATTAATACCTAGGAATGAGAACATACCATTTTGACGGTCAATAAATGAGAAGTCTTGCTCAATGCCTTTCGCAGCTAAGCTTTCTTTAATTAAAGTACGCAAACCATTAATGCGATTACGCATTTCATCAAGCTCGTCGTGCCACATTTGCGTCAGCTCAGTGCTGCCTAAAATCGTGCTAACAATATCAGCACCATGTGCAGGCGGCATTGAATAGATGCTACGTACAACACTTAATAATACAGAGTTAGAGATATCAGCAGTTGCTGCATCTTTAGCAATGATTGAACATGCACCGATACGCTCGCGGTATAAACCGAAGTTTTTCGAACAAGAAGAACAGATGATTAACTCATCTACCGCTGCTGCTAATTTACGAAGACCCGCTGCGTCTTCTTCAAGGCTTGAACCAAAACCTTGGTAAGCAATATCAACCAGAGGCGTGAAACCAACTTCAACAGCAAGATCAGCAACGGTGCTCCATTGCTCAGCATTTAAATCCATACCGCTTGGGTTGTGACAACATGCGTGGAATAACACAACATCACCTTTAGGCACTTGCTTAAGGGTATTAATCATGTCATCAAATAAAAGGTCTTTATTTTCGTAATCGTAGTAAGGGTATTCTTTTACTGTTAAGCCCGCCGCTTCAAATAAGCTGATGTGGTTTGCCCACGTTGGCGTAGTTACCCATACAGTCGCATCTTTGTTGCAACGCTTGATGAATTCAGCTGCAACACGTAATGCACCTGTACCACCTGGTGCTTGTGCAGTGCGAACACGGTTAGCTAAAAGTGCTGGATGCTCACCCAGTAATAAGTTTTCCATTTTTTGACAGTAATCTAGGTTACCTGCCAAGCCAATGTACGATTTACTGGTTTCGTTATCTAAACGAAACGCTTCCGCTTTTTTAACCGCTTTTAATACAGGCGTATTGCCTTGCTCATCCTTATAAACACCTACGCCCAAATCGATTTTCTTTGGGTTTGTATCTTGTTTAAAGGCCGCCATTAGGCCAAGAATAGGATCTGTTGGTAATGGTTTTAATTCTGAGAACATTGACTATCTCTTTTTATAGGGGTTAGCGTTGCCACTAGCTTAACATAAAAACCCAGCCTGATTACTAGTTAAATTAGACCAAGAGTTGAGGAATTTTAATACAACAAGCCACAAGTAATGCAAGGGTTTGCTGATCAAAGAAATCATTATTAAATGCTTCTGCATCTATAATACCTAAGCATTCATTTTTGTCTGATAATAATGGTAAACAAGTCTCAGCTTTCACCTTCGGGTCGCAAGTATAATACTCACCACCTTGTGCGAGGTAATCGGCTACGTTATTGATCACACGCCCTTGCTTAGAAAGTGCAACTTGAACATTGTTACTACCTTTAGCAAATGCTTCTGTTAGCGGGAATAATGGACGGCTCGGTGCACCATGATAAACCAGCTTTAATAACTGAGAACCTTCATTAGTCTCTGTCGCTTGATAAATACCAAACCAATCAACTTGAGTTTGGGCAACAACAAAATCTATAATTTGTTGAAGCTTAGCCAGTTTTTCAGTATTGGTAGCATCATCGGCAACATAATCATTTAATTTGAATGGTTCATCTTGTAAGTAGCCAAACAAGCTACACGCACCACCCTCGCCTAGCTCAGGAATTTGATACTCCCAACGCACTGCTGGTAAAGCTGACTCTGCAAGATAATGTTCAAGGTTTGATAATTGCTCAGCAACCAAATTTTCTGGTAATTTAAGCTGAGCTGTCGATAAGTAGTTAGAAATCATTTAGCCATCCAAACATCTATAATGCCAGAATGATAACATGCGATTTTAGTGTGAGCTAGTACTGCTTGCTGTTAATTGATAATAAATTTCGACTTGGTTGCCTGCACTATTGAAGGTCACTTTTGAAGCTACTTCCCCAAGCAAGCACAAGCCTCTACCATGCTCTCTTGCAAGGCTTTGTTGATTTGCCTGTTCTTTACTAAAACCATTTCCTGAGTCGCAAACAGTAAAATATAAAGCAAGTTCTTCTGGGCAATAACGAATATCAATAATGATTAAGGCATCGGTTAAATTTGCGAGGGCCTCTTCACGTTGTTGATAATAAATTAAAAAGCCATCTTCCTGATTTTTGACCTCTGAGTCGAGACCTAACACCCCATGATCTAAAGCGTTGTTATACGCTTCTGAGAGTATCAAAAAGATATTAGCGCGATGTGCATTTAACCCCGCTACTTTGCTTATTACATCAACAACTTCCAGCACCGGATCGGTACTTTTGATTTGCTTTGAGTTCAAGCTCAATGAAAAATTAAAAGGTAATGCGGATAGCGGCTCTGATTTTTGCTCAGGCTCGCGCATTGGTAAGCAATTTAATAATACGAGGCTCAAGTCGTCTTGTTGTTTACTACCACGGGCAAATTTATTGACTCGTTCAAGTACTTGCTCAGTAGAAATAGCAGGTTTTGAGGCTAGCACTTTTTTAAAGCGATGCTCACCAAAGTACTCGTCATGTGGACTAGTCGTTTCAATGATACCATCGGTTGCCATGACAATGCGGCATGTGTCTTCTACTTCAATGTGAATAAGTGCACGTTCGAATTCATCTTCTTCTAAAATACCCAGTGCCATGTGTTGAGATTCAAGGGTACGAATAACTTCACCGCTTTGATTGATGATATAGGTATCGGGTAAGCCCCCTAGCCATGCCGAGATACTTTTTCCGGTACTGCTAAGCTCTATGATGGTTGCAGCACAAAACATGTGGCCTGGTAATAACTTACCTAATACTGAATTGATTTCTGCGGCAATATCACTCACAGACATGCCCTTACTCACCATGGTATAAAATACTCTTGAAGCAGGGAGAGCTCCGACTGCAGCGGCTAAACCATGACCAGTAAAATCGCCAAGCATGCAATATAAGCTACCTAATGGGCTTTGTGCGACCAAAAACATATCGCCATTAAACATAGCCGCAGGCGATAAATGAAAATCTAAATGCTTAGGAAAAGATTGTTGGTTCTCAAGAGCATTATTAAAAATATGTTCGACAATTTCATGTTCACGCTCAACTTGATTTTGATGATATTCAAGTTGTAGATTTTGCTCTCTTGCCTTTTGGCTTAAATTACGGATCCGGCTATGCGCTTTAATTTTCGCGTTAAGAATCACTTCTTGAAACGGCTTATGTAAAAAGTCATCGCCGCCAACCGCTAAGCAACGCTCAAAACTCGCTTCGTCTTCTAAAGAGGTAATAAAAATAATCGGCAAATAGACTTGGCTAAAGCGCTCTTTGATAATAGCAGCGGTTTCAAAGCCGTCCATCACAGGCATAATGACATCGAGTAACACAATATCAATGGTGTGTTCTTCGAGCAGGTTTAAAGCAACAAGACCGTTTTCAGCGCTATAAACACGGTAGCCCTGCTGCTCTAACATCACGGTTAATAAGCGACGATTTAAGGCAAGATCGTCTACAACCAGAATATTAAGCATCAATCAATATCGAACTTTTTATCAAAACGTGAGATTTGCAGGATTTTTTTCAATTGCGGTTGGCAGTTACTAATTTGAATTGTTTCAACTTTGCCTGTTAGGTTTTTTTTCATGTTCAGTAACATGCCTAACGCTGAGCTGTCCATGTAATCTGTTTCTCTAAGGTCTATAACCACTTTATCGATATTGTCGTTGAGATCGGCATACGCCTGACGAAAAGATTGCACCAAATTAAAATCAAATTTTCCTTTGATTTGTACAGTTAATATAGCGCCATCAGCAGAAGTGCTGCGCGTTAAACTCATAATAAACTCCTAATAAACAAATCTTTCCTGATACTTAACTAAATATAACCGCTTAAAACAAATAAGCCAAAAATTAAAACACTTAGGATGAAATTTGTTATCATTTAGCCAAGCTTTTATAACGAGATCTACCATGAGCGATAATAATCTAGTTTATTCAACTGCTACGGGTCGCATTGAGCAACCTAAAGAAAGTAAACCAAGCCAAGGTAAAATTTTTAAAGACGGCTTTTTACGCATTGAACGTCAAACCAAAGGACGCAAAGGTAAGGGCGTGATGTTAGTTGTTGGTATCGACAGCGAGCAGCATGACTTAAAAAAATTAGCCAAAACCATTAAAAGTAAAATGGGCCAAGGCGGTGCAGTAAAAGACGGTATCATCGAAGTACAAGGTGATGACAGAGATAAGCTAAAAGCGATTCTCGAAGGACTAAAATTTAAAGTTAAAATTGCAGGGGGCTAATCACCCCCCTTATTTTTTGATTTCTGTATTTTATGAATTCAATGAGTTGAGCTGTTCATAAAGTGTTGGCAACTCTTCTTCTGGGATAGGCTTACTATAGTAGTAACCTTGCACAATATAACAGTTGTTGTTTTGTAAAAACTCAATCTGTTCAATGGTTTCCACCCCTTCAGCAACAACATTAAGCTTCAACTTTTGCGCCATTGCAATGATCGCAGCGGTTATTTCCATATCATTACTATCTTGTGGAATATCTTTCACAAACGAGCGATCAACCTTCAAAATATCGACAGGGAAACGTTTAAGGTAACTCAGTGAAGAGTAGCCTGTACCAAAGTCATCGATTGAAATTGACACGCCCAAAGCTTTTAGCTGATGCAGTTGTAGAATAGCTGCTTCAACATGCCCCATCAGCATACTTTCTGTTAGCTCAAGGTGTAAGCGTTTAGGCTCAACTCCTGTTTGTTTGATGATCTTATCCAGTGTCGACACTAAATTCGCATCTTTAAACTGACGTGCCGATAAATTAATTGAAATATTATTCTTTAAATCTTGGCTAGCTAAACGCGCTGCAAATTCACACGCCTCTTGCAGTATCCACGCACCTAACTCAACAATTAAGCCCGTTGCCTCAGCAATAGGAATAAACTTGGTCGGTGGGATCATCCCTTCTCTAGGGTGGAACCAGCGAATAAGTGCTTCGTAGCCAACCACTTGGTTATTTCTACAATCAACTTGTGGTTGATAATAAACTCTAAACTGCCCTTCGCGAATACCAGTACGAAGCTCATTTTCAATAAATAAGCGTTCGTTTGCTGCCGCATTAAGCTCTTGGCTATAGAAGTGGAAAGTATTACGTCCTTTCGCTTTTGCTTCATACATCGCAAGGTCGGCATGTTTAAGTAACTGATCTTCTTCTTGGCTATCAAATGGTGCCATTGTGATACCAATACTGGCACTGATGATCACTTCATTGTTACCTAATTTGATTGGCTCATTAAGCGTGCGCTGAATCGTATTGGCCACTTCCATGGCATGTGTTTGGTGCTCAATACCACTTAATAATACCGCGAATTCATCACCACCTAAACGCGCTATTGTATCTTCCGTACGCAAACGCTTTTTCAAACGGTTAGCCACTTCTACTAATAACTGATCCCCAGCATCATGCCCTAGTGTATCGTTGATACGTTTAAATTCATCTAAGTCAAAATAGAATAAGGCAAATGCATAATGACCACGTTCAGCCAGTGCCATTGATTTACGCAGCTGCATTCTGAAGAAAGTACGGTTAGCAAGCCCCGTTAAGGTATCAAAGTAAGCCAATTGCTCCATCTTACGCTGGCTTTCTTTTACAAACGAAATATCTTGAGCTGATGCCACGTAACTGGTGATCTCACCACCATCTTCACGAATTGGTGAAATACTTAACGAAACCCAAACTGATTGGCGTTCATTCCCTTGTAATAAGGTATCCCCGCGCCAATAATTACGGCTACGCAAATCGATATCAATATCATCGACTAAAATCGCCATTTCTTGTGAAATGATATTCAGCAGCGGCGAGCCAATAAAGTGACGCTCCTCAAAACCGGTCATTTCAACCATTTTCGGATTCACGTATTTGATCTCAAAGTCTTGATTGGTGATCACCACACCGGTACCAGAGAAAGCCACAGCTTTAGATAAACGATTCGCCGCTTTTTCAGCTATTTCTTTTTCACTAATGCGCTGGTTTAAACCATCGATCAACTTACGAATTTCAATAGCCATGTCTCTAAACGAGCCATTTAGCGTGCCAATTTCATCTTTATTAGCCTTTGGAAACTCAGTTTGTAATTGCCCTTTGCCAAAACTAACTACCGCATTAACTAACGAGTGAATGCGACGCAGTACTAGTTGATAAAGTGCTTGATGCAATAATAAGGCAACTAAAATAGCGTACAAGATAAACAAGCCGAAGAATTTTACTTTTAACTCTTCAAGCGCAGAAAGTGCAGACGAGCGCTTTTTATAAATTCCAATATACCAGTTTAGGTTCTCGACTTTACGAATATTGATAATATGTGTTTCACCATCTTGTACGAATGAATTTGCCGACTCAGGTAACTTTAAACGAATGGTTTCAGACACTAGTTTTTGCAGATCAGGGTTTACAAAATCTTCGGTGAGTAATTTTTTACCTTCACGACCATATTGCTCAAGCGTGGTTTTATCTAAATCAGGGTGAGCTAACAGCTGACCTTTTGCATCAAACACTAACAGATGCTGCTCACGGTCACCGATAGGCAACTGTGCCAATAAGGTCTCAAGCGCGATATCACTGCCCGTGACACCAAAAAATTCGTTATCAAGGTAGATTGGCACAAGCACACTCACCACCCACTTATGCCATATAGTGTCGTAATACACTTTTGACCACACCGCTTCTCGGCTTGGGTTAGTTGCTGCCTGAGCGTAATTGAAGGTTTCGCCTTTAGTAAAATCAAAACTACCAGGTACATTGAGTGCCCAGTTAGGTGGTGCGATACGAATAAAGTTGTCTTTGGTGACAAGGTAAAAATTAAAGAAATCTTGAATTAAGGTCGGTGAAACGATTTTCCATAGCGATTCAGAATCGTTTATAAGCTGTTTATAAAATTCAGAATATTTATCTTGAGGGAGAAACGCAGCCGATAAGCCATCTTCTGAGGTACTACGGATACTGCCATCGAGGGCAAATTTGAGTTCTGCGCTGCGTTTACTTTGTAAATGCGATTCGTTGTGAAGGAGCTGGCTGCTTACGACGTTATTAGCCTGCTCAGCAATATTGATTTTGGTTTTGATCAAGCGGTTAAATTGACGACTCAAGCGTTCACTAGAGTGCTTTAAAAGTTCGTGCTCTTCAAACACAAGCTGTTTTTCTTCAGATTTAAGCATCAAAGCCGCAGCACATATACCTGCAATCAAACAAATCGCAGAAATCAGCAGCGACAATTTCATACTTAATGAATTTACACCAAAACGTGATGGCGGTCGTCGATACACCACAGGACTACCTTATTAATAATTGTTATTATTTATTGTGCAAAAACAAATATACCAGATTCATTTTTATATTTATAAATTTTTTATAAATATAAATGAATTTTCTGAGTAAACACCGATGTTTTCTAAATTAGCTGCGATAGGCAGTTGACTTTACATACAAGTGTTTTTACATTAGTTCAATGAAACAAATTATCTCTCGCACTTATTTTTCGTTTTTTAGCTTCTTTAGATAGAGGAGGCTTAACTGTTTGCGAGATAAATTCACCGAATAGCTAAAGCCTCCCACTTGGGAGGCTTTTTTGTTTGTGCACTGTTTTGGAATGAGGAAACCAACATGAGCATTGATACATTAAATGCGTTACGACACGATATTAATGAAATAGATTCCGACTTATTGGTGTTACTGGCTAAAAGACGCCGTATTAGCCACAGCGTAGTTGAATATAAAATTGCCAATAACAAACCAATTCGCGATGAAGCCCGCGAACAAGCATTACTCGAAAAGCTTATTAATTATGGTAAGTCGCTAGGTCTAGATGCGTACTACATCAATAATGTGTTCCAAACTATTCTTGAAGATTCTGTTTTGAATCAACAAGCAATGCTACAAAAGAATCTAAACCCTGAAGCAATGAGCGAAAGTCATCGTGTTGCTTACTTAGGTGGTCAAGGCTCTTATAGCCAATTAGCCTGCCATAAATATTTTAGCCGTCGCCCAGGTAAGCTGATTGAGATGGGCTGTTCGAGCTTTGATCAAATCACTGGCAAAGTTGAAAGTGGCCAAGCTGATTTCGGCTTACTGCCAATTGAAAACACCAGCTCAGGTAGTATCAATGAAGTGTTCGATTTATTACAACATGCACAAGTATCAATTGTCGGTGAGGTCACTCACAGCGTTGAGCACTGTTTATTAGCAATGCCAGGTACTGAGCTTTCTCACATTAATAAAATCTTTGCTCACCCACAGCCTTTTGCTCAATGTAGCCGCTTCATTCAGGGTTTAGGTGATATTCAACATGAAACCTGTGACTCAACCTTCCATGCATTACAATCAGCGGTTGAAACTACAAACAGCGCCGCTATCGGCTCAGCACAAGCAGGTAAAAATGTAGGGTTAGAAGTCGTTAAATCAGGCCTTGCAAACCAAAGCGAAAACCATAGCCGCTTCATTGTCGTCGCGCGTAACCCGTTACAAGTATCTAAGCAAATTCCAACAAAAACCAGTTTGATTATGGCGACCAAACAACAAGCGGGTTCATTGGCTGATGCCTTGATGATTTTTAAACAACATCAAATTAACCTAGTAAAATTGGAATCTCGCCCAGTACCTGGAAACCCATGGGAAGAGGTGTTTTATGTTGACCTTGAAGCAAACCTCGATGACTTACATGTTAAGCAAGCGCTTGAAGAGCTAAAAGAACACACCCAATACACCCGTGTATTAGGCTGCTATCAAAGTGAGTCTTTGCAAGCTGTTAGTGTGTAACAGCCAGCCTAGATATGATTAATAAAAAGGAGCCAGTCGGCTCCTTTTTCGTATAATTTCATCTTAGATACTTGCACCTACTGCCCTGTCTAAGCATAATCTTGAAAACAATTTGAAATTGGAACTTTCATGAATTGGTTAGCAGAATTAGCAACTAAAAGAACACCTTGGTTATTATTAGCCGTTATTTCACTCGCATTTGAAATCACTGCGTTATTTTTTCAATACAACATGGGCCTTGAGCCATGCATCATGTGTATATATCAACGTACTGCTGTTTTAGGCTTACTTGCAGCGGGTGTGATTGGTGCAATTAACCCACAAAATATGGTTGTTCGCTTAGTCGCATTTGCCACTTGGGGTGTCTCTGCAATTTGGGGTTACTTTATTGCCAAAGAACACATTGCAATGCAAAACAATACTGACCCTTTTGCATTTAGCTGTGCATTTGAACCTAACTTCCCAAGTTTTATGCCTTTGCATGAATGGATCCCTAGCTTCTTTGCCGCTACTGGTGATTGCGGAAATATCGATTGGCAGTTTGCTTCTATGAGTATGCCAGCATGGATGGAAGTGATTTTTGCAGCATTTTCAGTGGTATTTGTGGCTGTTTTAGTTAGCCGATTAGTGAGCAAAAAGTCGCTATAATGATTTATTTTTTTACTAGCCAAATCCCTGCTTTAAAAAGCTTTAAAGTAAGGCAACGCCAGCAAATTATTGCCCTTGCTTTGGCTCATTTAAGCCCAAGCAAAAAGATCATTTTATCAGTATGTAAGCTTGCCTTTTTAGCACCATTATTTTTAGGCTTGGCCTACTTTGAAGGCTGGATGCTTATTCCTTGGTTATTGTTAGCGGGCTTAAGTTACCCACTCATCACAACACCTATCGAAAACATGTTCGCATTAGCGCATTTAGACAAAGCTATCAATGAATTTAAACAGGGCGAATAACGCCCTGTTTAGGTGAATAGCCCGCTATTTATAATGTAATTTTCCCCTCAAGTTTAGCAAATAGCTTATCGCCAATTCCTTTTACTTCTTTTAATTGCTCTACCGACTTAAACGGACCTTGCTTTTTACGGTGCTCAACAATCGCTTTGGCTTTTGACTCTCCAATACCCGGTAATTGAGTAAGTTGATCTATGCTAGCTTTGTTTATACTGAGCTTTTGCATTTTAACTTGTGTTGCTTCGGTTGGTTTAACGGCGAATGCCGATGTAGCAGGTAGTAACGCAATGCTTGTGGCAAGTAAAATACTTGATAGTAATTTCATAATTTCCTCCATGATGTCCATCTTGGACAGGTAGTTAGCTATTACCCAACACTCACTCCATCGCTTGTGTTTAACTTTGGGTAACAATTTAAATAAAGCTAATGTCCCTATTATTGTCAAATTTGCTGAATAAAATTTTTCTCAAGTTACTTGCAAAGTAAGCCCCGAAGCATTACTGTATATAAAAACAGTAATCAAAGTAGCGGTATTACGCTGCAAATGCCACGCTTAAATGCAGGAGAAATCATGGCTGTTGTTGTTAAATATGTTGTAGAAAGAAACGGAGTCGAGCGCATGACGTTTACTACTAAGAAAGAAGCTGATGCGTATGACAAAATGCTCGACATTGCTGAGTCATTAGAACTAATGCTTGAAAAAGTTGATGTACCATTAAGCGAGCAACAAATTGAGTCACTGGCGCTTGAAATGGCAAAAGAAAAAGACCAATTTATGGCGGTACTTAAAGGTGCAAAAGACGCCCCAGCTAAGCCTAAAAAAGCAAAGTCAGACGACAACGTTGCTGATATAAAAGAAAAAGCGGCAAGCTAAACGCAAATTTAGATCATAAAAAAGGGCAACAGATGTTGCCCTTTTTTGTGTTTAATCAAAAACTACAGTGACGACTCAACTTCATCAAATAAGTCTGTAATTTCTTTTTTCGGCTCAGCAGTTGTAAGGCTAACAACAACAATAGCAATTGTTGATAAAATAAAGCCTGGGACAATCTCATAAATGATTGCACTTAATGCTTGGCCATCAATTGTAATTGGCGCGTAAATCCAAAATAGTACTGTTGCAGCACCAACAACCATACCACTAATAGCGCCTTGTAAGTTCATGCGCTTCCAGTAAAGGCTCAGTAATACGAGTGGACCAAATGCAGCACCAAAACCTGCCCATGCATTACTCACTAAATCTAAGATAGAGCTATCGCGGTCATAGGCTAAGTAAATAGCAAATAGAGCCACCAAAATAACACTAATACGACCAACTAAAACCAGCTCTTTTTGAGATGCACTACGGTTTAAGTAAATCTTATAAAAATCTTCGGTTAGTGAGCTTGAACAAACTAATAACTGTGATGAAATAGTACTCATAATCGCCGCTAAAATAGCTGCCAATAAGAAGCCAGCAATTAAAGGATGGAAGATAAGCTCAGACAACACTAGGAAAATCGTTTCTTTATCATCAATTGGCATTTGGTTTTCAAGCATATAAGCAGCACCAAATAGACCTGTTAGCACAGCACCAATAGCTGAAAGCGTCATCCACGACATACCCACACGGCGCATAGTCGGCATATCTTTCACAGAGCGCACAGACATAAAACGCACAATAATATGTGGTTGACCAAAATAACCAAGGCCCCATGCCATTGCAGAAATAATCGCTATTGTTGAACCACCTGCAAACCAATCCATCATATTAAGTGCATGAATTTCTGATTCTTTTGGTGAGCTTAATAATAAGTCATAGCGTGCATTTGCAAGTGTATCCATAACTGGCTGATCAAGCATGGTAAACGTTGCAATTGGCACAGCCAGCAACGAGATAAACATGATACAGCCTTGTACAAAGTCAGTCAGGCTCACTGCTAAGAAGCCACCAAACAAGGTATATAACACGACGACACCGGTTGTGATGTACAGACCCATTTCGTAGCTCATATTAAATGAGTTTTCGAACAACTTGCCGCCTGCAACAACACCTGACGAGGTATACAAGGTGAAGAAAACAATGATTACAATCGCAGAGATCACACGCAGAATATTTTTATTATCATCAAAGCGGTTCGCGAAGTAATCTGGAATGGTGATTGAGTCATTCGCCTTTTCTGTGTAAACACGTAAACGAGGCGCGACTAGGAAGTAGTTAGCCCAAGCACCGAGTACTAAACCTATGGCAATCCAAACCTTGCTTAAACCAAACAAATACATTGCACCCGGTAGACCCATTAGCAGCCAACCACTCATGTCTGATGCGCCAGCTGAAAGCGCAGCAACACTTGGTGATAAATTACGACCACCTAGCATATAGCCTGATACATCGTCGGTAGATTGCTTATAAGCATACAGCCCAATCCCCAGCATGACGATGAAGTACATTGCTAACGAAATTATCATTCCTGTTTCCAAATTAGCCTCCAAAAGTTGTTTAATGTTGGCTTTTAATCCGAATAATGACTCGCAAGTTATTTAATTTTAAGACATTATTGGGGTAAAAACCGATATCACCCATGACTATAACATGCTTCCCCCCTTCAACTCCAATCAAGCAGTTCAATGACAGGGTTTACAATTTCAACCTTTTCATAACAAAAATATGATATTTAATCTCAAGTTATAGAATTCAATTGCAATTTATCCTAGTCTTAAGATCAGAATAAAATCAGTATTTATCCTCAAATACTCGCATTTAATTAATGCTATTTCAGGCACAATGACATATATTGCTGATGGATAAATGAATTAACCGAAGTGGACATGCCAGGACTATGTATTTTTACGCTGCACGCCAACCTATTTTAGATAAGGAAAAGAAACTTGTCGGCTACGAACTCCTTTTTAGGGATGGCGTAGATAACGTGTTTCCAGACATTGATGGCGATGAAGCAACATCACGACTCATTGAAGGTAGTCAGTTCAATTTTGGTTTAGAAGATTTAACGGATAACAAACCAGCTTACATTAATTTCACTTTAGAGACACTCCAAAAAGGCTACCCTTTATTACTGGGTAAAGAACAAGTCGTTGTCGAAATTCTTGAAACTATTCAACCAGGTAAACGTTTACTTGCTCTGGTTAAAGATTTAAAAGAGCGTGGTTACACACTGGCCCTTGATGATTACATTCATCAACCTGTCTGGCGTCATTTTTATCCGTATATCGATATGATCAAAATTGACTTTTTAACCACAGACAAAGAGTCGATTGAAGCGGTTATTGAAGCGATAAAACCTCACCCGCACATCAAGTTGCTTGCCGAAAAAGTCGAAACTTACGAGAAATACCAACTTGCCCTAGAAATGGGTTTTAGTTACTTTCAAGGCTTTTTCTTTTCAAAACCGGAGATGGTACAAAGTAAAACTTTGCCACCTTCTGAGATGGCTCTTGCCGAGCTCCTATACGAAACATCAAGTATTGATTTAAACCTTAGAAAAATCACTGAGGTGTTTGAACGTGACGTTAACTTATCTTATAAGCTATTACGCTATTCAAACTCCGCGGCATTTAAACGCCGTGCCGAAATCAGCACAATCAAGCAAGCGCTTATCGTATTAGGAAGCGAAGAAATTAAACGTTTCTTGTCGCTGTTATTTGCAGCTCAAGTATCTGCAGATAAACCTGCTGAACTGATCCGCCTGTCGCTAACCCGAGCACGGTTTGCTGAATTACTGGCAATTAGTCATGGTAAGTTACGCGATACAGGTATGGCTTTCTTAACAGGCATGATGTCATTAATGGATGCTATCTTAGATGAAGATATGCCAAGCGTTATGAATAAGTTACCGCTGACCAACGAAATTAAAGACGCTCTACTTAAAGATGAAGGCTTACTCGCTACCTATCTAAACCTTGTAAAATTCTATGAGCAAGCAAATTGGGAAAAAGCGAAAGAAATCCAACAACAGTTGGGCCTTAAGCCAGAAGAAGTACCGGACGCTTACCACGACGCATTAAGTTGGTCTAATGACCAAATGAGTGTGTTTGGAGACTGATGAATATCAATCTATTAATGCTATAAAAAATGCCAGCAATTGCTGGCATTTTTATTTGAATAATCTTAAAGATTTTCTAAGAAGTCTTCGTCAAAATCATCCGTTTCTTTTTCAACTGGCGGATTACCATCATGTAGCTCATATAATTGACGCTGGAAGTAAATATCCTTCACGAAAATATATGGGTCTAACGACTCATTTAATAGGCTCTCTTGTGGCATTAATGAAGCACGGGCCTCAACCGCTTTGAGCGCAAACACCAAAATAGTCTGTGGTGTTGTTAACGTGATTTCAGGTAACACAAAGTTATCTACCACATCACCTGTTAGGTTTCGTGCGGTACTTGGTCCCATACCTGGGATCATCAAATAAGCACCATCACCAACCCCCCAAACCCCTAAGGTTTGACCAAAGTCTTCATCGACGATTTCTAAACCCAGCGATGAAGCGACATCAAAAAAACCGAGTAAACCTACCGTAGAGTTCACTAAAAAGCGCGCTAGGCTAATACCCATATTACCAGGTTTACCTTGCAGGCCAGCATTGACCATATCCGTTGGTGCGGTGATGTTATCGGTAAAATTAACAATGCTACGTCTTACCGGTGTTGGCGTGACAGTAACGTAGCCAACAGCTGCTGGGCGAAGAATATAAGCGTCAAGCACGTCCATATTAAAATCATACATAGGACGGTTAAACGACTGTAATGGGTCTCGCTCATCCGCTTTTTCTTCAGGTATTTGTGCGCATCCTGCAAGCACTACAAAAAAGATAAAAAATATACTGTGCCTAAACATCGGCTATCCTTAAGGTATTAACTCATTAATTAGCAAAGAATATTCTTTTACGTTTGCACGCTCTAAAACATCCGACTTGCCTTCCAACTCGCCGCTAGAAGTTACCACAGTTGCATCTTTTGATAAACGCGCAGTTAAAATAATTTTATCGACACTTGATAGGTTCAAGCCTTCTACCATGGCATTGCTATCACTCAACGTCACGGTTAGCGGAAAGCTATATTCGGTCATTTTTACCACAGCTAATGGCATTTGTGGACCACTGGCTGCTTTTGCAAAAACAAATAACGTGCCGTTTTGTGGCTGCGAATCTGCAAGTGCAGAGTCTAAATCAACCGTGATGCTAATTTCACTGTTTGAAGCTTCTGCGAGTTTTGTATTTGTAACTTGCTGCTCATTATTTAAATGGGCATCAATTTCAGCAATTCGCTCTGCAATCATGCTATAACGCGGGTCGTTTTGCTGCATACTTGCAAGCAGTACTTCAAACGCAGTTTTTGCTTGCAGCCAATCTTTACGCTCATAAGCAATTAGGGCTAGCAATGAGATAGCATCAATATTGGTCGGCTCTGCTTTTAACACTCTCGATAACATAGTCGCCGCACGAGACATATTCGCATCACTGCCTTCCATTAGCAGGACTTGCGAGTAGCTGATCAGCACTTGCTTGTTATCTGGGTTCATTTTAAGAACCTTATCAAATGACTGCATTGCCATATCAAATTCATTTAATGACATCGCAACACGACCTAGCAGCATCCACGCCACTTCATCATCACCACTTTGATCAAGCTTAGTACGCAATGCTAAAGCAAATGCTTGCAGCTCATTCGGTGTTAATGGCTCACCATCTTGCATTACGGCACGTTCACCATACGACTTAAGGTTTGCCATCGCGTCATGCCAGCCTTTAATTTGCTGCTGACTCCCCGTGTAACCGTAAAAGATAGCCGTTAAAACAATTAAAAAGCCAGCGCCAGTAAGGGCAAAAATACGGTTGTTACCTTTACTATTTAGCGCTTTTTCCGGAGACAATTCATTGAGTAAACGACGCTTTTGCTCGTTAACTGACTCATCAAACATTTGTGCATCAATACGCTGGTTATCTAAGTCAGCTTTAAGCTCGTCTAAACGTTGATGATAAATTCGGATTAACTCCGAGTTTGCATTGTGATCAAGGCGTTGAATACGTTCGCGTTTAAAAAACGGAACGACAACAAATAGCAATGCAACCAGTGTGAGTAAAACAAAAGAAGCCCACATTAATGCCATCTAGCTTTGCTCCTGACGTTGATTTTGTTCAATTAACTTTGCAAGCAGTGCCTCGTCTTGCTCTGTCCATGTTTGTTTTACAGATGCCTTACGTTGGCGTAAAACAATAAAGCCAAAGCCAAGTACCACAATTAATACTGGCAATACCCATAACACTAAGGTTGCTGGTGTTACTGGTGGATCGTAATGTACGAAGTAACCGTAACGGTCAATCATATAATCGATGACTTCATCTTTGCTTTTGCCATCTTTTACCAGCGTTAACACTTTGTCACGTAAGTCTTTGGCTACAACGGCGTCTGAGTCAGCAATGTTCTGGTTTTGACATTTAGGGCAACGCAGCTCTTTGGTAAGTTCACTAAAGCGAACTGCTTGCTCTTTATCATCAAATTGATACTTGTCTTGCTCTGCAAATGCGCTAAACGTGATAAGCAAACTTGCTAAAAAAATCACGAGTCTCATTACTGTAACTCCTGCATTAACGGTGCGAATTTGGCTCGCCACACACGCGGATTAATATCGCCGGTATGGTGCAGCAAAATAGTGCCTTGTTTATCGACTAAAAAGGTCTCTGGTGCGCCAGACACACCTAAATCAAGGGCTAATGTGCGTTTTAAATCTAAGATATTAAATTGATATGGGTCGCCAGCACGATTAAGCATGCTAGTGACATCTTCGCGTAGTGCGTTAATATCAAACTGGCCATCAAAGTCAGGGTCGTAGCCTTGCTCGTAGTATAAGCCAACAATCTTAACGCCCTGCTCTCTAAGCTCGGTTAAATAGCCTAACTCAGCTAAACAGGTCGGGCACCATGTGCCCCACACATTAAGTAAGTAAACTTCACCTTTTAAATCTGCATCAGTCCAACGCTTTGACTCATCCATCAAATCTGGCAGGTTAAAAGCTGGCATAGCCTGCCCAATACGCCCTGTTTGCAGCTCACGCGGGTTAGCAAACAAACCTTGATATAAAAATACACACAGTAAAACGAAAACCAGTAAAGGTGCTAGTGCGAGTAGTTTACGGTTCATGCTGAAGCCTCCTGCTTAGTCGATTTTTGGCGATAACGTTTATCACCAAGTACTAAAAAGCCTGCCAGTGAAATCAAGATACCACCGAGCCACATCCAACGAACATAAGGCTTATGGTAAATACGTAACGACCACGCACCTTGGCTTAATTGCTCACCTAGCGCTAGATACAAGTCACGCGTAAAGCCTGCATCAACAGCCGCTTCAGTCATAAACTGCATACCAATGTCATAACGGCGTTTTTCAGCATGTAAAACGGTTACTTGTTTATCGTTTTTCAGCACAGTGACAACACCAGCATGGCCGCTATAGTTTGCGCCGCGGATAGACTTAACACCATCAAAGCGGTACTGGTATTCATTTAAAGCCACAGTGTCACCCGGCTTCATTGATACATCACGCTCTACTGAATAAGCAGAGGTGAGCGTTACACCTGCAATCACGAACGCTAAACCAACGTGGCCTAAAACCATCGCCCAATAGCTTAGCCCTAAACGTTTAAAGCCTTCGCCTAAGGTTTTGTGAATAGTTACTTTTGCCGATAAATCAACCAGTGTAGTAACAACAATCCATACCGCTAGCGCAGTTGCAATAAAGGTAATTGGCGCAATTACATCGTAACTTGAATATAACCACGCTGCCGTTGCAACGATACTAACTACAGCCGATAGCGCAAACTTGTTTTGCAGCATCGACCACTTGTTTTGTTTCCAACGTAACAGCGGACCCATACCCATTAAAATGGCAAACGGTACCAGTAAAATAGCAAACATCTTATTGAAGAACGGCTCACCAATCGAAATACTGCCTAAGCCAAGTTCTTTGTGGATCATTGGCAATAATGTACCGAGCAATACAATCAGCGTTGCCACAACTAAGAAAATATTATTTAACCAAAGCGCAACTTCACGTGAGGCAAACTTATAACGGCCTTCACTTTTCACCTGCGAAACACGCAGTGCATAAAGCGATAAACCACCACCAACTACAATGGCTAAGAAAGCTAAAATAAACATACCGCGGTTAGGATCTGAGGCAAAAGCATGCACAGATACAATGATACCCGAGCGAACAATAAAGGTACCCAGTAAGCTTAACGAGAATGCTGCAATAGCCAGTAATACGGTCCACGACTTAAATACACCACGCTTTTCGGTGGTTGATAATGAGTGCAGCAATGCGGTTGCCACAAGCCATGGCATTAATGATGCGTTTTCAACTGGATCCCAGAACCACCAGCCACCCCAGCCAAGTTCTGAATATGCCCACCAACTACCGATGGTAATACCGAGTGTTAAAAAGCCCCATGCTGTCATAGTCCAAGGACGAGACCACTTAGCCCAAGTATTATCAAGCTTACCTGTAAGTAACGCTGCAATAGCAAATGAGAACGACACAGATAAACCCACATAGCCCATATAGAGCAATGGCGGGTGAATAATCATACCTGGGTCTTGCAATAACGGATTTAAATCGCGACCTTCAACTGGGAAATACGGTAATAGGCGCTCAAATGGGCTCGACATTAATAAGGTGTACAGCATAAAGCCAACACCTAAAAAGCCTAGTACACCCAGTACACGAGCACGTAATACCCAAGGTAATGATTGCGAACGCATAGCGACAACTGCTGTCCAACCCGCTTGCATTACTAACCAGAGTAAAATTGCCCCTTCATGACCACCCCATGTCGAGGTTATTTTGTAGTACCAAGGTAAGGTGCTACTTGAGTGATAAGCAACATACGAAACAGTAAAGTCGTCGGTTAAACTGGCATAAACAAGTGCAGCAAAAGACAAAAGTACAAATACGAATTGTCCAATTGCCAGTGATGGGGCTGCACGCATTAAACGTAAATTGCCGGTATGCGCGCCCCACAAAGGAAAAATACACAATAGAACACTGAGCACCATGGCCAGTGTTAAAGAAAAATAACCGAGTTCTGGGATCATATTAATTGCCGTTATCTAAGTTATACGTCGGTTTTTCGTGTTTGATACCCTTCACAGCTTCAGCAACTTCTGCAGGCATGTATTCTTCATCATGCTTTGCAAGTACTTCAAAGGCATCAATTTCATTGGCTTTAACTAACACACCCTGCGCCACAATCCCTTGGCCTTCACGGAATAAATCCGGCAAAATCCCTTGATAATTAATTGTCACCATAGGGCCTTTATCAATCAGTTTAAAGCTTACCTTTAAGCTTGATTCGTCACGAACAACTGAGCCAGGTACAACCATGCCACCAATACGTAACTTTTGGCCAATATGCGGTTTTTCTTTGTTTGGTCCTTTACCCTCAACAAGTTCACTTGGGGTATAGAATAAATTAATGTTTTCTTGCAGTGCGTACAGCACTAAACCAATCGTTGCACCCACACCAAAAATTATGGCTACAACTGCTAATAAACGTTTTTTACGTCTTGGATTCATTGCCCTGCCTCTTGCTTCGCTTTCTTAATGCGCTCTTCACGTTGTGCTTGCTGCTTTACTGAAGAGAAAATACGTTTTGTATCGTTTAACGAACTAAATAAAATACCGAGTAAAATTAATGCACAGCTACCAAAAGACAACCATACATAAAAGCCATAGCCACCCATGGCAATAAAATCTGCAAAAGAATCAAACTGCATGATTAACCTCGCTCAACCATATCACGCACCCAAGGGCGATGCTTTTCACGTTGGAGAATTTCGTTTTTAAGGCGGATTAACGTCACCACACCAACAAAACCTGCAAACGCAACAATGTTAACCATTAATGGCCAAAACATGCTTGGATCAATGGCTTTAGTATCAAACTTTGTAATGGTTGCACCTTGATGCAAGGTATTCCACCACTCCACCGAGAAGTGAATAATCGGTAAGTTGATAACCCCAACAATGGCTAAGATACAAGCAGCACGCCCCGCTGCTTTTTTATCTTCAAAAGCATGATAAAGCGATAACACACCAAGGTATAAAAATAACAGAATTAATTCAGAGGTAAGACGTGCATCCCACACCCACCATGCCCCCCACATAGGTTTACCCCATGCTGCACCGGTAATTAATGCTATCGCTGTCACACATGCCCCGACAGGTGCAATTGCAATCACTGCAAGTTCTGCATTACGTAATTGCCATACTAGTGCGATCACTGCTGCAATCGCCATAGAAGAGTAAGCGCCCATAGATAAAATAGCTGAAGGCACATGGATAAAAATAATTCGGTAGCTGTCTTTTTGTTGGTAATCGGCTGGGGCATAAGCAAGCCCCCAGACCCATCCAACAATCATACAAACCACCGTAACGACGGCGAAATAAGGCAGTAAGGTGTTACACAATTGGTAAGCACGATCTGCTTTTGCGTAGGGATGTAACCACTTCCACATATTAACTTACACTCACTTTCAATGCTGACGATATGGCAATTGGCGCCGCTATAATCGCTACGATTAGCATGGCACCAAGGATTGCAAGCTGTCCGCTATAGGCAAGCTCCATAGAGCTGGTATCAATAGCCGAGGTTGCAAAAATTAGTACAGGGATATACAAAGGCAAAACAAGCAAACTCATTAAAATGCCGCCTTTTTGTAGTCCCACAGTGAGTCCAGCGCCAATTGCGCCAATGAAGCTAAGCAATGGCGTACCTAACAATAAGGTCAGAACGGTTGCTAAAAGCGCTGAACTTTCTAAATTCAATAACAAAGCAAATACCGGAGTCATTAACACTAAAGGCAACCCCGTGATCACCCAATGCGCTGCCACTTTTGCAAGAACAGTTAACGGTAATGGGTATGATGAAGCAATTAATTGCTCTAGTGTTCCGTCGTGATAATCATCACGAAATAGCTTATCTAGGCCTAACATAGTCGACAGTAACGCAGCGACCCAAATAATGCCCGGAGCCATACGAGCAAGTAGACCGGGTTCAGGGCCAATTGCTAACGGAAAAAGTGTAATAACAATAAGAAAAAACAAGATAGGGTTAACGATTTCAGCACGCTGACGAAACGCTAATTTAAGATCTTTAGAAAAAACCGCAGAGAATAATTGCCAATACGAATGCTGTTTTACCATCAGTGGCGATACTCCAAAGTCACTGTTTGTAAGTCACTAAAATGTGTCGTTAAATCTTGGTGGGTAGTTAAAAGAATCGCGCCGCCAGCATTTAGGTGCTCAACAAAGCGTTCTTGTAAAAATGCCACACCGCTTTTATCAAGGGCTGTAAATGGCTCATCAAGGATCCATAGTTTGGCGCTGTTTAACCACAGTCTTACTAGAGCGACACGGCGCTGTTGCCCTGCTGACAACATACGAACAGGCACATCCTCAAGACCCACCAAGCCTATTTTTGCTAAGATCGGATACAAGTCTTGTTTGCTATCGTAGCCATTAATTTTTAGCCAAAATGCGACATTCTCAAGGGCAGTAAGTTGTGTATTTACCCCTGTTTTATGGCCGATGAATAATAACTCTTGTGCATATTCATCATAGTATTTTGTAATCGAGCGTTCTTGGAACAAAACATCGCCTTCATCCGCCATAGCGAAACCCGCGATAATACGCAATAATGATGTTTTACCAGCCCCATTCGGACCAGCTAACTGCATAATTTGTCCCGATTTCAAGCTGAAATTAAGATCCGCAAACAAACAACGATCTTGCTTGATGCAGGTGACGGCCTTAATGTGTAACAAGATGACGATTCTCTATACCCAAAATTAGGCGTTAGTCTACCATAATGATAGGGTAATACGAATATTGCTTTAAAACGATTAACTTATATTTGATCTAAAATAATGAATAAACAAAGCCAGTTGACTCTCAGCACTCAGCTTAATCTAGACCCAAAAGCAATCAGCAGTGCATCACAGCAATCACCTAATGATGCATTGAAAATGCTGGCTGAGCAGAGCCTAACTGCCCGTAATATCGTGATTGGTAAGCACAGTGTGCAAATGGACGTGCTAATCAATAACTCATGGCAAACATTACGCTTATCAACAGAGCAAGAAAACCTTAAAACTGAGCGCTTTTTAGCGGCCAATATTCAATTAAGTAGTGATGGTAAACAGCTGACTATCACACCAGCACCGCTGACGATTACACTTGGCAAAAGCCAGCAATTACAAGCACTACTGAACTTGCTAACGCAAGGGAGTGCAAATACAAATATGCCGCACCCGGCTCAGATTGCGCCAAGTAAACCTTTACTACAACTACCGGCATTAAAAGCTGAGTTTGCTCTTAACAATAGCCTGGTTGCTCTTTTAAAAGCTGAAGCACCACTTAAAGCCATTTTGCTGCCTGCTACCAACCAACAAAATAGCTTTAATTTAAACATTATTAATCGCTTTGGGGATTCTCTCCATCAGCAAAGTGTTAGCCAACAAAAAGTAGCTGAGTTGGTGGCTAAGCTAACCCCTGAAATGAATTTAAAATTAGCTGGGCAACAAGTACAGTTAAGCGTTGCAAACAAGCAAAGTAATGAATTAACTTTACCGCTACCGGCAATATCGCCAAAACAAGCTAAGCAAATTCAAGCGCAGTGGCAATTTCATCCTCATGCATTAAAACTAATACCCCAGCAAGTTAAAAATACTGTTGAACTTATAAATAAAGCACCTGTGCAACAAATACTGTTAAAGAACTCTCTGTCAGAGACATTCAATCAAGCATTAAAAAGCCAAGCTGTTGAACCCAAGAGTACGTTGATAGCGCCATCGAGCAGCTCAAATTCCCCCATTAGCTCTTGGCTAAAAGACAGTTTTGCTGATTTAAAAACGCGTATTAGTGATGCAGTGCGCTATTTTGAAAAGCTCCCCGCTACCACCAAAGCGGCTGTTAACCAGTCAACGCATCAGCTGATTGAAAGCAAAAATACAATTAGCCAACTGGGCTTTAATGCTAATAAAATCAATATAGTAAAGTTTGCCGCTATTCAACAAAGCGCGCCACAACATGCCGTCCCCCAAGTATCGCAAAAAACCAGTGGACCAGTTTCAGCAAATACGCCATTACCTGCGACTAAACAGACAGAGCCATTAACCGAAAGTCAGTCTACAAGGCAAGTTAGCTTACCCGTGAGTTATAACAAGGCTCCACCTTTAATACAGTTACTGCAACGGATAAAAGTCAGCTTAGAGCCGCTTGTTAGCGTGCAGCGCCCTGCCACTCAAATAGCAATCAATAGTAAAGCGCAAACTCCTGCTTTGAATAAAGATACGGCTTTACAACAAGCACCTGTAGACAACAAAGCAGTTAGCGGCGCTGTTACTGCCATGAAATCTGACAAACCAGCCTCAGAGCAGCTCGCCCAAGCTAAAAGTAACCTTGCTAATTCAGTAGTTAAAAACCCGAGTGAGCAGGTTACACAAACTAAACAAGCGACATTAAGCACAGACCCAAATTCTTCTGCGCTAAATGTAAAGCCTGATTTAAAAGGAGCACCTGCCCCTTTGCAACAACAGGCTGTAAAAACAGTGGTTAAAAACCTTGTAGCGGCAAAGCCTAACGAGCAAGTAAAACAAAATAATCTAGCGACTCGAACACCTGCTGAGCAAACAGCAGGATTACAAAAAGTTGCCCAGCAGCAAACTCAATTACACATCCCCTTTTTAGCAACAAAAGAGCCTAACTTAGCTCAACCCTTATTGCCGATAAGACCGATTGAGGCTGCACTGATTGCGAAGCTATTACCGCTTCCTGAAAGCAAACCTTTAGCAAGCACACCTATACCAGTGCAATTAACAGAAAAACTTGTAGCTCTGAGTGAGCAAAACACATCGTCTTCGGTAGATTTGAATCGACTCGTAAATCAAGCATTTAATCGCATGATCTCGAGTCAAAACATGCACCCTACTACGATTGAACGAGAGCTTTTAAGTATCCTCAGGCCAACAGCATTACCCAGCCAGACTCAGCAAGCGAGCTTTAGCCAAGGGTTAGAACAATTAGCTGTGGCTTCACTTGCCGCGCCAATTATTAATCAAGCACCAACCAACCTTAGTTTTAATAATCAAACAGGTCTTGATGCCTTACTGCAAGTGTTAGTGCCCAACTTTAAAGCCGTTAACGGTAATAAATTACTCGAGCAGCTACAGCAGCCTGCGATGCAAGCCATGGCGGCTGAAGCTTCACAACTAAAAAACACTTTGGCTCAGGTGCAAACAACACCTATCAATCAGCAACAAGATAACAGTGCTTTAGCGCAATTTTTCTTGCCGATGAAATTACCTCCTGAAACAGGGCAAACAGAAATCAGCTTAGGACAGTATAAAAAGCCAAGTAAAAATAAACTCGAAGCGAAAAATGTCTGGTTTGTGCGCTTGAACTTTGATTATGCACAGCTTGGCAAGTTACAAATTACCGCAGAGGTGATGGATAAAGCAGTTGATTGCCAGTTGCTCGCTTCTTCACAAGAAGTGACAGCGCTTGCTCATCCGCATTTAGAAACACTGCGTCATAAATTAGCAGGCCATGGCTTAAATGTAGGTGAGTTAAACTTGCAACAAGGAACGTCAAGCCACCAAGCTTTTTATAAATCCCATGCGATTATTAACATTAAGGTATAATTCTTATGAGTGAACAAGCGGTGCATAAATCAGCAATTGGCTTACTCTACGAAGCTGGTAGCTCGCCACGAGTAACCAGTAAAGGCTTTGGTGAATTGGCTGAAGAAATCGTCAAACTTGCTGAGCAAAAAGGTATTTTGATACACCAAGATGCTGATTTAGCACAAACCTTATCACATCTTGAGTTAGGTGAAGAAATCCCGAAAGAGCTCTATTATGTCATTGCCGAGTTAATTGCTTTTTCGTACGTATTGCGTGGTAAATTTCCACCAGGTTGGCAAGACTTTCAAGGTAAGCTCAACATTCAAGCCTAGTGCTCAAATGTACTCAAATAAAAAAGCGCCTTATTGGGCGCCTTTTTGTTTATGAAGTGACATGAGTAGCTCAGCTTCGGCTCTGGGTAATTCGCATTCACGAATTATTTCTTCTAAATCAGCGCCTAGCTCAACCATTTTAACCGCTCGCGAATAAATTTTCGCATTCGGATCATCATATTTTTGTGCATCTTGTAGCTGTTCAAGCTCTTTACTTTTTTCTTCAACAGCAACAACGCGTTTGCCAATACTCAGCATGCCGGCTCGCATCTCAGCCACTTCGCTACGTAAAATACTCAATTGCTGTTGAGCTTCTTGTAACTGTTTTTGCTTGGCTTGAATCGCCGCCGATTGCTTATTGTTATTGACAAAAATAAGCCCCAAACACACTAATACAAGTAAGATTGAGGCACCAAACAAAGAGTATAACAGCATATAATTCCCAAACGCTTATAGTGCGCTTAGCTCGTCCCACTCATCGTCATTTAATAATTTATTAAGATCAACCAAGATCAGTAACTCACCATCACGGTTAGATACACCTTGGATAAACTTAGCACTTTCTTCTGTGCCAATATTTGGCGCACTGTCAATTTCAGAGCTACGTAGGTAAACCACTTCTGCGACACTGTCGACTAAAATACCAATCACTTGCTTTTCAGCTTCAATGATAACGATACGAGAGTTATCAGTGACCTCAGCACCCATTAAGCCAAAACGTGCACGAGTGTCGATAACAGTAACAACATTACCACGTAGGTTAATAATACCTAATACATAAGAAGGCGCACCTGGTACAGGAGCAATTTCGGTATAGCGAAGTACTTCTTGTACTTGCATTACGTTAATGCCGTACGTTTCTTCTTCAAGTTTAAAGGTTACCCACTGTAACACTTCATCGTTGCTATCAGCGTTTTTATTTGCTGACAGTAGTCTTTCTTCACTCATGCTATTACTCCGTAAAAATAGTTACTGCTCACGGCTGTCTAAGCCCTGCTCTAGCAACTGATTTAAATTTTCAACGTCAATCAAGGCGCACATTTTCTCTTTGATGACACCTGCAAGCCAAGGCCGCTTACCTGATTTTGCTCGCCATTTTACATCTTCTTTACGAAGCGTAATATTATTTACGAGCTTTTCAGCCAATAATCCCCATTGGCTATCACCTAAGGTGATTAAATACTGATAATCTAATGATTGTTCTAATTTTTCATCATACTTTTCTGGCATAACCCAACTTGCAGTATCAACAACATTTAGTTTTTCTTCACGGTTTAGCATTACACCTTTAAACCATTTAGGTTTACCAAATAATTGGTTAACCTCTGCCAGCTGATGAATTCCCCCTAATGCTTTTAACGGTACAGCAAGCGTTAACCCTGCAACCTCAAAGAATAATGCCTGAAATTCACCATCAAAATAGTCTTCTTGACGATCAGACGAGGTTTTTGCAACCAGTTCAGCTTTAGGTTCTGCGACTATATCTTTGATATTAGCTTGGTTCTCGGTTTTCTCAAGCTCTTTAGTCGGTTCAGGGGGTGGTAAAACAGGTTCTGGAGTAGGCTGAACGTCTGTCAGCTTTTCTTCTGTCTTAGTTTCAGGCTCTTTAACCTGCTCCAGCAGCTTTGCGACTGGCTCAAGATTTTGGTCTGTAGGCTCATCTTCACACAACAAAGCGCCCAAATATTGGGTCATCACTTTTTCATTGGCAAATAAATGCTTACTCATCTTTAACCTTGTGCAACTAAGTAATCAAGCAGTGCACGATAGGCAAAAACGCCACGCGAACGCGGGCAAAATTGAATCGGCACTTGCTGTGCTAAACTAGCATCTCTAAACTTTGTATCGACAGGCACCACGCCTGACCATACTTTATCTTTGTAATTATCCTGCAGAGTCTTGTAAGCTTCAAGTGATGCTTTAGTACGTTTATCGTACATTGTAGGAATAATTGTATATTGGTACTGTTTTGCTTGCGATGTTTGCATCAACTCCATCGTACGCATCATACGATCAAGCCCTTTTAAGGCCAAAAATTCTGTTTGTACTGGCACTAAAATTCGCTCACTGGCAGCAAGTGCATTAACCATCAAAACCCCTAAAACAGGCGGGCAATCAATAATCGCATAATCATAATGGTCGCTAATTTTGGCCAGTGCTTTTTTAAGTATTAAGCCCATGCCATTTTTATTGCCCATGCTTCTATCAAGCGTCGCGATTGCCATAGTCGCAGGTAAGATATCAAGGTTTTCAAGTGTTGATGGACATAGAGCCTGTAAAATTTCTTCACTGGCCATGTTATTGCCGCGCGCAAAGATATCATACACGCTAACTTCTAAGTCTTCTGAGTCGATACCAAAATAATAAGTCAATGATGCATGCGGATCGGTGTCAATAAGTAACACGCGTTTTCCTTGTAAAGCGAGAATACCAGCAAGGCTAACGGCTGTTGTTGTTTTCCCTACTCCACCTTTTTGATTCGCTACGGTCCAAACTTTCACATCACACCTTATTATTGTTCATTGCGCGTAGTAATCCTAATGCCACCATGTGGTAATTGAATCACTTTAATGCTGTTATCATCGCTTGGCAACTCAATTTCTGTCGTCTGTTGGGGTTGGTTTTGTGACTCTTGTTCAGTATTTTCTGGCTCTTTTGGCGGTAAGCCATATTTAGACAATGCAACAACCACTTTGCGGTTTTCTGCGCGGCCTTGCTCAGTGTCATTACTTGCGAAGGGCGAATACTGCCCGTAGCCTTCAATAGCCATACGTGCAGGGTTAATGCCTAAACTCTCAAGCTCAACCAGTACGGATGTAGCCCGCGCTACAGATAGCTCCCAGTTTGAGCGAAACATCTCATTACGAATACCTTCGTTATCGGTATAACCACGCACGCGAATGTAGTTATCAACCGGTGCGATAATATCTTTCACTAAACCAACAACTTGCTTGGCACGCTGCTGTGCAACAGCACTGCCCGATGAAAACAGCATACCTGAACTTAATTCGATAATAAGCCAATCTTGGTGAAGCTCTAAACTCGCTTCACCATCACGAATTTCATCAATAAGCGCAGACTGCAATTTAGTAAGTAAGCTGTCGAGTGGCTTGCCGAGATGTTTTTTCTCAATATTGCTGGTTTCGCTTTGCCCATCGAGTAATTCAGGGCCTTGCTCATCTTTACGGATGCTCTCACCGTATAGAATGTCGTTCTCAGGGCTGACTCTGTCAGTTAATATGCCTGTGCCGTTAACCCCAGTGCCAACCTGTTGTTGCTGACGAGCTGATTTTTCGAACACCTGCTCCAGTGAGTCTGAGAGAATTTGAAAATCTTCATTTTTACTAATTGCGATAGCATACATGACCACAAAAAAAGCAAACATGATGGTCATGTAATCGGCATAAGAGACAAGCCAGCGTTCAGTATGTTGGTTTTTTGACGTGTTATGACGCAGACGACGGCGCATCATAATAAATTACTCGTCAACTAAGCTTGGGCGCTCTACACGGTACGCCTCAAGTTTTAGTTCGATATTAAGTGGGCTTTCACCTTGCGAAATAGCAATAATACCTTCAGCAAGTAGTTCATGATAAAGCATTTTTTGCTCAACTTGCTGCTTAAGTTTATTCGCCATAGGCAAGAATAATAAGTTAGCTAAACCAACACCATAAATAGTAGCGATAAACGCAGTAGCGACACCGGCACCCAGTTTTTCAGGATCGGTGATAAATTGCATGGCCTGAATCAAACCGAGTACCGCACCTAGAATACCAATTGTAGGGCTATAACCACCCATTGCTTCGTAAACCCGGCTTACCTCGAGTAAGCGCTCGCGTTCAAGCATTAAATCAATTTCAAGGGTATCTCTGAGCTTTTGCTCATCAATCCCGTCAACAAGTAGACTCAACCCCTTTGCCGCATAAGGATCTGAATGCGACAGCGCTTCAGACTCAAGGGCTAAGTAACCTTCTTGGCGTGCTTTGTGTGACCAACGCTTAACTTGTTCGATGGCTGCATCAATATCGTGATATGGCGGAAAAAACACCCAATGACTGATCTTTAGTGTTTTAGTAAAAACACTTGCAGGGGTTTGAAGCATCACAGCCCCAAGCGTACCACCGAGTACGATGATAAGCGCAGGACCATTAAATAGTGCAGAAACAACACCGCCCTCTAATGCATAACCAAAGGCGATTGCACTTATCGCGACAATTAAGCCAAGAAAAGATAGCTTATCCACAACCAGTCTCACGTGTTAGGCGAGCTGCAACATCGGTTAGTGCTAAGCTCTCGCTCGCCAGCCCCGCATTTGCAACAGCTTGTGGCATACCATACACCACACTGGTTTTTTCATCTTGCGCCCAAATAGTAGCACCGACTTGCTTAAGCATACGCGCACCATCACGGCCATCAGCGCCCATGCCCGTTAATACGACAGCTAGCACATCACCACCAAAGGTTTTTGCAGCACTAGCAAAAGTCACATCAACACTCGGTTTATAAGTAATACGCGGACTGTCGTCTTCAAACACACGTAGTGTGCGAGAGCCGCCTCGTCCTTCTATTAGCATTTGTTGACCACCAGGTGCTAAATAAGCGGTACCAGGCATTAAGCGGTCACCATTTTGCGCTTCTTTCACATTGATTCTGCATAATCCATTGAGGCGGGCTGCAAAAGCAGGTGTAAACGCAGCTGGCATATGCTGAATAAGCAAAATTGGATGCGGAAAGTTAGCTGGCAGCTGAGTTAAAATTGTTTGTAGCGCTACAGGTCCACCGGTTGATGTACCAATAGCAACCAACTGATATTGCTTGCCTGAAGCGCGAATGTTACTTGTACTCGATGACGAGGCTGCAGGCGAGCTAGCAGGAGCTGGACGGCTAAAGCTGCGATCAGGCTGAACAATCCCGCTGCGAGCACTTGTACTGCTACTGCTCCGTGGTACAGGTGCCGGAGTTGGTCGCGAAATAGGTGCTGGGCGCGCAAAACGAGAAAGGCGACGGCGACCAATCTCTTTTACTTTATTTTGTAAAAGCGCGATTGCATCTTCATTGTTGCGCGCAATATCTTCGAATTTTTTCGGTAAAAAATCTAAGGCACCAGCATCAAGTGCATCTAGGGTTGCTGTTGCACCATCACGGGTGAGTGATGAGAACATTAGAATAGGAGTCGGTGTTGCTGCCATTATTTCTTTCACGGCACTAATGCCATCAAGAACCGGCATTTCAACATCCATAGTAATTACATCAGGTTTTAATTCACGGGCTTTATCGACCGCTTCACGACCGTTTACGGCAAAACCAATCACTTGAATATTGCTGTCTTGCTCTAAAATTTCGCTTACACGGCGGCGAAAAAAGCTTGAATCATCAACAACTAATACTTTGACTGCCATTGGCACTCTCTTGTTTTATATCATTCAAAGTGCAGCTAAATGCTGCACTTTATTATTTATTATTAGCCAACGTAGTGTTTAAGCATGCTAGGTACGTCGAGGATCAATGCAATGCCACCATCAGAAGTAATTGTCGCACCTGCCATACCTGGTGTACCTTGCAATAAGGCATCCAAAGGTTTAATAACAACTTCCTCTTGACCAATTAACGAGTCAACTACAAAGCCCACTTGCTTAGTACCTATTTGTACAATCACCACGTGACCTTCGGCTTTACGCTCTTGGCGGTTGGCGCCTTTTACTAACCAATGTTGTAAATAGAAAAGCGGGATCGCTTTTTCACGTACAATAATTGTCAGTTGGCCATCAACTACGTTAGTTTTAGTTAAATCAAGGTGGAAAATTTCGCTAACACCAGCAAGTGGTAATGCAAAAGTTTGCTCACCCACAACAACCATTAAGGTCGGTAAGATAGCAAGTGTTAATGGCACCTTGATTTCAAGTACAGTACCTACACCCAGCTCAGACTGAATATTAACCGAGCCATTTAACTGAGTGATTTTAGTTTTAACAACATCCATGCCCACACCACGTCCTGAGATGTCAGAGATCTCTTCTTTGGTTGAGAAACCTGGTGCAAAGATTAAGTTGTACGCTTCGGTATCCGACAAGCGACTTGCTTGGTCGTGATCGATCACCCCTTTGCTAATTGCGATTTTTTTCAGTTTCTCAGCATCCATACCTGCACCATCATCACGAATGGTTAGTAGGATGTGATCACCTTCTTGTGATGCCGAAAGCGTTACGGTACCTGTACGCGGTTTACCTGCGGCTTCACGCACATCTGGCATTTCAATACCATGGTCAACAGAGTTACGCACTAAGTGCACCAATGGATCAGCAAGTGCTTCAACAAGGTTTTTATCTAAATCGGTTTCTTCACCAACTAGCTGCAGGTTAATATCTTTTTTCAAGCTACGGGCTAAGTCACGAACAACCCGCGGGAAACGGCCAAATACTTTCTTAATTGGCTGCATGCGGGTTTTCATAACCGCGCCTTGCAAGTCTGCGGTTACCACATCTAGGTTAGAGATGGCTTTGCCCATTGACTCGCTATTGCTGTTATTAGCAAGGCTCACTAAGCGGTTTCGGACCAATACCAGCTCACCCACCATGTTCATGATTTCATCGAGACGTTTAGTATCAACACGTACCGTTGTTTCTGCCTGTGGTGGTGGCGCTTTTTTCGGTGCAGCAGAGGCTGCAGGCGATTTTTCTGGTGCTTTTGCAGGAGCTGGAGCAGGTTTAGGCGCTGCGGCAGCAGGTTTAGGCGCAGGTGCCGGTTTTGATGCTGCAGGCTGTGCTGGTTTTGCAGGTTCTGCTTTTGGTGGTTCAGGCGCTTTTTCTGGCGCAGCCGTTTCTAAAGACTGAGGAGCAGTACCTTTACCGTGTAATTCATCAAGCAGCGCTTCAAACTCGTCATCGCTAATTTCATCGTCTGAGTCATTGGTTGAAGTATCTGCTGCAGGTGCTTGAGGAGCCGGCTGTGCTGGTTTTGCTGCTTCAGGCTGAGCAGAAGTATCTTGTTTTACTTCACCGAAGTTACCAACGCCATGCAGTTCGTCTAATAAGCTGTCAAATTCATCATCGGTAATATCGTCACTATCACTGCTAATTGCTTCAGGAGCAGTCGCTGCTGGACCTTGCCCTTTGCCATGCAGTTCATCTAGTAAGCTTTCAAATTCGTCTTCGGTGATTTCGTCAATATTTTGAGGCTCAGCGCTGCTATCTGCAAGACCGCCGCCATCAAATAACATATCAAACGCAAACGGGTCATCTTCATCGATATTGTCTGTTGCTGTATCTGCTGTGACTTCAGGCGTATCAACAGCAGGCTCTTCAACTGCGGGTTCTTCAGGTGCAACTGCAACATCCTCTGCTACAGATAAGTCTTCACCTGCAAGCTCTTCTGCGGTTGGTGGCTGACTTAATTTATGAAGGACTTCTAATAGAGCTGGATCTGCAGGCTCTGGCTGTTCGCGATTTTGAATCGTAGCGAACATTTCGTTGATAGTATCGAGAGCCTGTAAAATTACGTCCATTAGTTCTGGTGTTACACTGCGTACACCTTGACGTAATAAATCGAAAACATTCTCTGCACCATGACACGCATCTACAAGCTCAGTCATACTTAAGAAGCCTGCACCACCTTTAACAGTATGGAAGCCTCTAAAAATGGCGTTTAATAGATCTTTGTCTTCTGGGTTGTTTTCAAGCTCGACTAATTGCTCTGACAAAAGCTCTAAGATTTCTCCTGCTTCAACAAGGAAATCCTGTAATATATCTTCATCGACTTCAAAGCTCATGCAGCTACTCTCCTCTTAGAAGCCCAGACTTGATAATAGATCATCGACTTCATCTTGTCCTGAGACAACATCATCGCGAGACTCTTTATCAATAATTGGCCCTTCAGGACCTGCTAGTGTGTCACTTGTTGCAGGTGCTTTTTCTATGGCCTGTTTTTCTTGTTGTTGATGACCATCTTCTTGACTGCCAAACACAGTTAAGAGATTAATTAAACTGTCTTCTACCTCTCGCACCAACTCAATAACACGGCGAATAACTTGTCCGGTTAAATCCTGATAATCCTGCGCCATCAGCACATTAGTCATCAAACCTTGGAGCTCATCGGTTTTGGTATGCGAGTTATTCATGAACTTATCTAAGCTATGACATAACGATTTAAATTCACCGAGTTCAATTTCTCGGTTCATTAAACGATCCCACGTAGGTTTGATTGCGGCAATTTCATCAGCAAGTTGTTGCGCTATTGGTAAACTTGCTTCAACCGCATCCATGGTTTTATTGGCGGCGCTTTCTGTCATTTCCATAACATAATTTAAGCGCTGCTTAGCGTCTGGGATCGCGTCGGTAGTTAAATCAGTGAGACGAGTATCTAGGTCAAAGTTTTTTAACGCTTCATGAAGCTGACGCGTCAATTTGCCGACTTCAGCAAACAACTCTGATTGTTCTTTTGATGCAGCGTCAAGAATGAGCTTATCTGCTTTTTCTTGTTCACCATTTTCAAGATACTCAACAAGTTGACGAGCTTGCTCTAAACTTATTTGAGGCGCAGCAAGTGCTGACATAAGCCTCTCCCCTTAGATTAACCTAAACGTTCAAACACTTTTTCCAATTTGGTTTTAAGTGTCGCAGCAGTGAATGGTTTAACGATATAGCCATTAACACCTGCTTGAGCAGCAGCAACAATTTGTTCTTTTTTCGCTTCAGCTGTCACCATTAATACAGGAATATGCTTAAGGCTATCATCAGCACGAATTGCACGTAACAAATCAATACCTTGCATACCAGGCATGTTCCAATCTGTTACAACAAAATCAAATTCTTGATTTTGTAGCATTGGCAATGCTGTTGAACCGTCGTCAGCTTCCTGCACATTGGTAAAACCTAAATCCCTTAATAGATTTTTAATGATACGTCTCATTGTAGAAAAATCATCAACAACAAGAATTTTCATGTTTTTATCCAAAACATCCTCCGGTGAGGTTTGAACCTTTATTTACTTACTACTAATTAATCCAGTCATTGATTTTTGCTTTGAGCTTAATCATCGCCTGACCATGTATTTGACTCACACGCGACTCGCTAACATCGAGTATGTGTCCTATTTCTTTTAAGTTCATTTCGTCGTTGTAGTACAAAGACAAAACGAGAGCATCTCTTTCTGGTAACGATTGGATAGCCGTTAATAGAGACTGGTTAAACCGCTCATTTTTAACGTTATTAAACGGTTTGTCTAGTCCTAAATCCTGACCTACTGGTGTGATGACGTCTTCATCTACACCTAAATCTTCAATACCTAATACTTTACTCGAATTTACATCATGTAGAATATGATGGTACTCATCTAGCGTAATATCAAGTTTTTCAGCGACTTCAGTATCTTTGGGCTCACGATTTAACGTGCTTTCTAATTCGGAAATGGTTTCAGCCACAAGGCGGGCATTTCGGTGAACTGAGCGTGGCGCCCAGTCACCTCTACGAATTTCGTCTAACATCGCACCACGAATACGAATTCCAGCGAAGGTTTCGAAACTAGCACCTTTGCTAGCATCAAAGTTTTTTGACGCTTCAATTAGGCCTATCATGCCTGATTGAATTAAATCATCGAGTTGCACACTGGCAGGTAAACGAGCAATTAGATGGCACGCCACTTTTTTGACTAAAGAGGCATGTTTTTCGACAATCGCATTTAAATTCTGTGCTGATTGATATCCCATCGCTTTATTCACCGATGTTGTCATAGTTAGCCGTTTACTAGTTTTTCAATAAAAAATTCTAAATGGCCAGACGGTTGATTAGGGATCGGCCACTTAACTGCTTTTGTTGCTAATGTTTTAAACGCCACCGCTGCCGGTGAGTTCGGGAATAATTCAACAATCACCTTTTGACGTCGCGTAGATTTACGCATGTTCTCGTCATAAGGAATGGTTGCTACCAACTCCATTGAAACATCTAAAAAACGATCCGTTACTTTTGAAAGTTTAGCAAATAATTCTTGCCCTTCACGCAAACTGCGCACCATATTGGCAACAATTTTAAATTTATATACGCCATGCTCACGGCTAAGCACTTTAATAAGTGCGTAAGCATCAGTAATTGAGGTAGGTTCATCGCATACAACCACAACAACGTCTTGGGCTGCACGAGAAAAGCTTAATACCATGTCAGAAATACCTGCGGCGGTATCAACAATTAATATATCAAATTCGGTGTTTAACTCGCTAAAAGCGCGAATAAGGCCTGCATGCTCAGATGGCGTTAATTCAACCATACTTTGTGAACCAGACGTCGCTGGTACAATTTTGATGCCCGCAGGGCCTTCAACAAGAATTTCGTCAAGCTCACACTCGCCTGACAAAACATGAGATAAATTACGTTCAACACGAAGGCCAAGCATTACGTCACAGTTTGCCAAACCTAAATCGGCATCTAATACTAATACACGATTTCCTTGCTGACCTAATGCGATTGCGGTATTGAGTGAAACGTTGGTTTTACCCACTCCACCTTTACCGCCAGTAACAGCGATAACTTTAACGCCACTATTATTATTTTGATTCATTTTGCGCAGGCCGCTTGCTTGATCTAATACTGTGTTAATCATACATCCCTACTGTGTTCGACGCTACTGCTTGACGTCTTGAATGTTGTGCTTTTGCTCGTTTTAAATACAATTGTTCAGCTTTTTTCACTAGTTTTTCAGCATTCGCTACGCGAATATCCTCAGGAACGCGCTGACCGTTAGTAAGATACCCTATTGGCAGGCGATTTTGAATCGCTATGCTAATAATCTCACCTAAACTTAAAGATTCATCCAATTTAGTGAAGATACAGCCACTTAGGTGAACCTTTTTAAAGTGTCTTACGGTTTCTTGCAACACATTTATCTGTGCTGTAGCACTTAATACTAAATAACTACGAATATCAACACGCTGATTACGCATTAGGGTATTTAACTGCTCAGTTAAACGTAAATCACGTTGGCTCATACCCGCTGTGTCTATTAATACTAGACGCTTATTACGTAAATGGTATAACACTTCAGCTAATTCATTCGCATCTTTTACCTGCTTAACACCACAGCCAATAATACGACCATAAGTAGCCAATTGTTCGTAGGCACCAATTCTGTAGGTATCAGTGGTGATCAACGCCACTTTATCAGCACCATATTTTTGTGCACCCAGTGCAGCTAATTTTGCAACTGTGGTTGTTTTACCAACGCCTGTTGGACCCACTAACGCAAATACACCGCCTTGACGCAGAATTTCGTTATTAGTGGTATGCATTTGGTTTTCAACCATTTGCAGAAGTGCTTGCCACGCTTGTTGACGTGATACGTCGTCAGGAATGAAACAAGCCATTTGCTCTGCAACATCACGTTCAATACCCATACCTGCTAAGCGGTCAATCATACATGCACGAGTCGGATCACGGCGTGCCATATCTTGTTGCATTAAGCCAGATACTTGGTGTTCAAGTAATTGACGAATCGCATTCATTTCTTCACGCATGGTCGTCATTTCTGATTGATTCGCAGGTGCTGAGTTTTTGTGCTCGGCTGGTGAATCTAAATCATCAAAACCAGAATCTAAGTCGTCATCAAAACCTAAGCTATGTGCTTGAGTTTGTACACGAGGTGCTGCTTGCTGTTGATAACGAGGAGCTTGCTTATATTCAGGCTGTTGCTGCTCAAAGCTTGGCTCTTTTGGTTGATAGTGTTCACTCGTATCAATACCAGATTGACTAAACATTGACGCAAGCTCTGGCGAACGAGGGCGTGGGGCTTGACGCTCAAGTAACGCTTGTAGGCTATCAGCAACTTTCGCTTGCGGCTCAGGTTTAGCACGCATTGGCTCAGGTTTAACAAAGTTATGCTGTGGAGCAGGTGCTGATTGTGCCACTGCTGATTGTGCCACTGCTGATTGTGCCACTGCTGGTTTAGCTTCGGCTTTCGGGGCTGCTTTGTCGTAATCAACAGCTGCAACGATTTCAACGCCGTTAGCAAGCTTTTTGTTCGACATAATAACCGCATCAACACCTAGTTCATCTTTCACTTCTTTCAGTGCTGTGCGCATATCTTTAGCAAAAAAACGTTTAATTTTCATGGTTCAACCCCTTTACTATCCTATTGTTGGCCTACTGAGCTGACAATCTTAATCTGTCTTTCGTCTGGTACCTCTTGGTAAGACATCACCCTTAAACCTGGGATGGTGTACTTAACGAAGCGAGATAACACAGTTCTTAACATTCCTGACGTTAACAGTATCGAAGGTTCACCGGCCATTTCTTGGTTTTGATGCGCTTCATTCAATGATTGTTGAAGTCGCTCTGCAAGGCTTGGCTCTATTCCGGCACCTTCGTCACCTGCATTCTGAAGTGACTGATGCAACATCTGTTCCAACTCAGGCGCCAAGGTTATGACAGGGATCTCAGAAGACATACCAACAGCGTCTTGAACGATTAGTCTGCGCAGTGAAATTCGCACTGCAGCCGTTAGTACATCTGGGTCTTGGCTACGTGGGCCATACTCAACAAGGGTTTGAACAATCGAGCGCATATCGCGAATTGCCACTCCTTCATTGAGTAAGTTTTGTAGCACTTTTACGATAGTAGTAAGTGGTAATACGTCAGGAACCAGTCCTTCAACAAGACGTGGATGACTCTTCGCTAACATATCTAATAAGTTTTGTACTTCTTCATGACCAAGTAGTAAAGCAGCACTGTTAGTAAGTAACTGGCTAATATGAGTTGCAACCACAGTTGCAGAATCAACGACGGTATAGCCAAGTGATTGTGCTTCATCTTTTTGATCAGGTTTGATCCACACCGCATCTAATCCGAATGCTGGATCTGTAGTGGCAACCCCTTTGATTGGACCAAATACTTGGCCTGGATTAATCGCTAACTCATCACCATGCTTAAGCTCACCCTCACCGCTTGAAACACCCATCATAGTGATTCTGTAAGCATTCGGGTCGAGCTCTAAGTTATCGCGAATGTGCACAGGAGGTACTAAGAAGCCAAGCTCCTGAGACAGTTTTTTACGCACACCTTTAATACGATTTAACAGTTCACCACCTTGAGATTGGTCAACAAGTGGAATCAATCGATACCCTACTTCTAAGCCAATAACATCAACTTGCTGAACGTCATCCCAACCCAGCTCTTTTTGTTCTTGTTTATTGGCAACACCTGTACCTGGTGCACCACCATTTGCCTCTTGCTCTGCTTTTTCGGCTTCTGCTTTGGCTTTTTGTTGCTGTGTGAAATAAGCAAGGTAACCTAGTAATGCACCTAAGCTTAAAAATGCGATGTGCGGCATACCCGGCACAATACCCATGATGATTAAAATACCTGATGCGATATAAAGTGATTTTTCGTTACCTAGCTGTGTCTTAACTTGGTCGCCCATGTTGTGCGATTCATTTTGACGGGTAACAACGATTGCGGTACCGATAGACAGTAATAGTGAAGGTAGCTGTGCAACTAGACCATCACCAATGGTTAGCAAGGTGTACACTTCCATCGCACGGCTGAACGATAAATCATGTTGGATCATACCAACAAATAAACCACCAACGATGTTAATCACTAGAATAACGATACCCGCTATCGCATCGCCTTTTACGAACTTACTCGCACCATCCATTGAACCATAGAAATCGGCTTCGCGGGTGACTTCTTCACGACGTTCACGAGCTTGCTCTGCACTAATGAAACCGGCGTTTAAGTCAGCATCAATCGCCATTTGTTTACCTGGCATTGCATCAAGAGTAAAGCGAGCTGATACTTCAGAAATTCGGCCAGCACCTTTGGTGATAACCACAAAGTTAATAATGATTAAAATCAGGAAGACCACTAAACCAACAGCATAGTTACCGCCGATAACCACCGAGCCAAAGGCCTCGATAACTTTACCAGCGGCATCTCCACCGTTATGACCTTCTAGCAATACCACACGGGTACTGGCGACATTCAGTGCTAAGCGCATGATGGTTGCAATTAGTAGAACCGCAGGGAACATACCAAATTCAAGTGGTTTCATGGTGTAAACAGTAACTAGTAACACCACCAGTGCTAACGCGATATTAAACGAAAATAGAATATCTAAAAGAAATGGCGGCAGGGGTAAAATCACCATGCCCAGCGCAGCAAGTACCATTAACGGCGTGCCGATACCCTTCGCATATTCTTTTTTATCTCTGTTAAGTTGTTGTAATACCGCTTTAAATTCCATAATTCAACAATTTCAAAATATTGACACTACACGGAATTTGCAATAACTATTCCAAGTTATATAACTACTTACTAATATTTGTAAGCATCGGGTATTGGGAGCTTTTTATTAAGTGGAACAGGACGTTTTCCACGCCCTTTTTGGAAGCGCTTTAACTGGAAGACATAAGCTAGCACTTGCGCAACGGCTGTGAATAGCTGATCAGGTATTTGATTGCCCACATCGGTGGTGTGATACAGCGCACGTGTAAGCATCGGTGACTCAACAATTGGCACGTCATTACCCTTACCCACTTTACGAATTTGCATAGCAAGCTCGTCTACGCCTTTAGCAAGCACAATTGGCGCACCCGCTTTAGCTGTATCGTATTTAAGTGCTACAGAATAATGGGTCGGGTTGGTTACAATCACATCGGCATCAGGTACATCTTGCATCATACGCCTTTGCGACATTTCACGCTGAGTACGGCGAATACGCGCTTTTATTTGCGGATCACCCTCAGAGTTTTTAAATTCGTCTTTTACCTCTTGTAAGGTCATTTTTAACTGTTTATGGTGTTTGTGACTTTGATAAGGAGAATCTATTGCTGCAATAATGATTAACGTACAAGTTAACCCCAAGAACATCCAAGATAGTATTTCGAGTGCATGGATAAAATTTCCGGGCGCGCTTTCAATGCTTAGGTGCAGTATTTCATCAAAGAAAGTATTAATTAAGAACACCGCAAAACCTGCAACCACTACAAATTTTAAAATAGACTTAACTAACTCAACTCCTGCTTGAGGGCCAAGCATACGCTTAATACCTTTAGCTGGCGACATCTTACTTGCTTTTGGTGCTGCCGCTTGCCAACTAAAGTTATAGCCCCCCAGTAAAGTATTCCCAACAAAAGCGGCTATCACGATGATCAACACAAACATTGCCATAGGGAATAACAACGCATCCGCAACAATTCCCCACACTGAAAACATTTTAGTGGTGTCGTAGGTTTCATTACGGTTAAGGCTTAATAAGCGCCCCATCACATTATAAAGACCTTTGCCAATTTCAGGTCCATACAACAATAAGGAAATAGCTGAGAAGATAAGCACAAACATTGTACCTAGCTCTTTTGAGCGGGCAACCTGACCTTTCTTTTTGGCATCATCAATTTTTTTCTGCGTGGGTTCTTCGGTTTTTTCTTGACCTGAATCTTCAGCCATGGCGTGCTCCTAAGGTGTACAACCAACAAGGCTGCACATTAACTCAACCATTTTTAACCACTGAAACTCAAATTGAGTCATGAAGTTACCAAGCGTTGCCCAAATAATCACGAGCCCAGCCACTAAGGTAAACGGAAAACCTATCGAAAAAATATTTAACTGCGGTGCCGCACGGGTCATCACACCAAACGACATGTTAATCACCAGCATAGCTGTCAGTGGTGCTAAAGCAAGCACCAAGGCTGTGGTGAACATCCAACCACCCCAAGTAACAATATCCCAGTAATGATCAACAGCCCACCAATTTCCATCAATTGGTAGCACTTCAAAGCTATGAATGACCATTTGAATCATCATTAAATGACCATTGAAAACAAAAAAGAGCAAGGTCGCCAAGATTAGATAAAATTGCCCCACAGCGGGTACACTCAGACCATTCGATGGATCAACGACGGACGCAAAACCAAGACCAGTTTGCATCGCGAGTATTTGCCCTGCTAAAACAAAGGTATTTAATAATAGTACTGAAGCAAAGCCTATCGCCACACCAATAAGCATTTGCTGAATGACCACAAGGATCATCTCAAACGAAAATAAGTTATTAAAAGTCGCAGGGGGCAGCATAGGCACAGCAACAAAGGTTACAACTACCGCTAAACCAAGCTTAATTCGGCTTGGTACATTCTTCGCGCCAAGGCCTGCCATGATCATAATCATTGAGCTAATACGCACTAATGGCAGCAAAAAATCGCTGAGCCATTGAATAATAACCGCAAATGGAAATTCCATTTAGCCTGCTATCTCCGGTATCGACATCACTAAACGAGTGAAGTAGTCCATAAGCTCTTGCGTGAACCAGTGACCACCTATAATAAGTGCGCTTATGGTAATCAGCAAACGAGGTAAAAAGCTTAAGGTTTGCTCATTGATTGATGTTGCCGCTTGGAAAACAGCCACTACAAGACCGACTAATAAGCCAGGTACTACGATTGCAGACACTAACTTTATAACTAAAAATAGCGCGTCACTGAGTATATCGACAAAAATTTCTGGTTCCATTTTGTCTCTCCTACCTAATTATGTGCCTTGAATTGCATTGTTACACCCCGAGCCCAAAGCTCTTCGCCAGCGTGCCCATCACAAGGCTCCAACCGTCTACTAATACAAACAGCATAATCTTAAACGGCAAAGATACAATCATCGGCGAAAGCATCATCATACCCATGGCCATTAATACGGAGGCCACGACTAAATCCACAATCAAAAATGGGATGAAAAACATAAAACCAATGATAAAGGCCGTTTGCAATTCGCTGGTAACAAACGCTGGGATCAATACAATCAACGGCGTGTCTTCTGGCGAATCTAATTGCTCATAACCAGCTATTTTCGCAAAAGTCTCTAAATCTTTTATACGAACTTGCGAGAGCATAAACGCTTTCATTGGCTCTTTGGCAAGTTCTAATGCTTGCACTGAGGTAACTTGTTCATTCAAGTATGGCTCAATAGCGCGCTCATTCACTTGCTGATAAATTGGCGCCATAATAAAAATACTTAAAAACAGCGACATACCTAACAAAATTTGATTCGATGGAGTTTGTTGTAAGCCTATTGCTTGGCGTAATATCGCCAGAACCACAATAATCCGTGTAAATGAAGTCATCATAATGACCGCCGCTGGAATAAAGCTCAGCGCCGTCATGATCGCTAACACTTGTAGCGTCACGGAGTAATCTTGAGAGCCATCAGGGTTGGTGGTAATGGTCAGTGCTTCTATGCCTTCAGCATTAACCGACGGCAAAAACAACACACTTGCTAAAATAAGTATCCACTTGATCATAGCGTTAATTCTTTTTATTTGAAGGTGATTGTGGGTTCAGCAACTTACCAAATTTTTTGGCAAGTTCTGGCAGTTCTTTTTCTTGTAGTGGTGTTTCTAGCTTATGCAGGTAGTTAATACTATGCGGGGTCACACCAATTAAGTGCTGAGCGTTATCGATTTCAATGACCATCAAGCGCTCACGAGAGCCCAAAGGCAAACTGCGCACTACTTTAAATTCATCACTGTTGGCAAGGTTTGGGTTTAATTTTTTAACCAAAAAAGCCAAAGCAATAATAACCACCAGCACTAAAAGCAAAGACATCACCATAGACAGTAAATCTGCCGTCGGTGATGCCGTAGGAAATGCAGTGCTCGACGCACTTGTTAAAGCAACTAAAGCATTCATCGTAACTTTTTAATACGCTCAACTTGGCTGATAACGTCAGTTAAACGAATACCGAACTTATCGTTGACAACAACCACCTCACCATGCGCAATTAGGGTGCCATTAACCAATACATCAAGTGGCTCACCAGCGACTCGGTCTAGTTCTACCACTGAACCTTGGTTAAGCTGTAATAAGTTACGAATGTTGATTTTTGAACGACCCACTTCCATCGAAATAGTAACTGGAATGTCCAAGATAGTATCAAGTTTACGTTTTTCGTCGCCAGACAGCTCATGTCTTTCATCTTTTAACTCATCAAGTTCCGCTACAGCAGCATCGCCTGAGCCACCCTCAGCTTCTTCAGCTTCGGCTAGTGCCGCAGCCCATTCGTCCATTGTATCTTGATCATCACTCATTATGTTTAACCTTATAAATCGACTACCAGTCTAAATCTACACCTTCAGATAGATGTAGATCTTCTTCTAGTTCTGCTAATTCTGCATCTGAATCCAGTTTTTTGCCACCTTTTGTGAACACATGTAGTTCTGACTTAACTGATTCAGGGCGTTTAATTTTTTCACTAATTTGTAGTGCCACATTGTCACGAGAGCGGCCCATTTTCGCTCTGAAAGTCGGCAATTCTTCTACAAATACGGTGATATGTTCTGGCATTTCAACAGGGATAATATCGCCAGCTTTAAGCTCCATAATCTGTTGTAGCGTTAGATCAACCTCAAGCAATTGAGTCGATAAATCGACCTCAACATCCATGATCTCATCACGTAATGCTTTACTCCAACGTAAGTCAGTGTCTTCAGTGTCTGATTGCACACCGGCATCGAGTAATTCACGGATTGGCTCAAGCATCGAATAAGGTAATGCGATATGGAAATCACCGCCACCACCATCTAGCTCAATATGGAAAGAGCTAATAACAACCACTTCAGTTGGACTTACGATGTTAGCCATCGCTGGGTTAACTTCTGAGTCAAGGTACTCAAAAGACACATCCATTACCGGCGCCCATGCTTCTTTATAATCTTCGAAGATGATTTTAAGCAGCATTTGAACAATACGGCGTTCTGTTGGGGTAAATTCACGGCCTTCTATTTTTGCATGATAGCGGCCATCACCACCAAAAAAGTTATCCACTAAAATGAATACTAATCGGGCTTCCATGGTAATTAGGCCGGTGCCCTTCAACGGACGAAAACGTACCATGTTCAAACTAGTTGGCACGAATAAGGTATGAATATATTCGCCAAATTTAATCATTTGTACGCCGTTAATCGACACCTCAGCGGTGCGGCGCATCATGTTAAATAGGCTAATTCGCATATGACGGGCAAAACGTTCATTCACGATCTCCAAGGTCGGCATACGACCCCGAACAATACGATCTTGTGATGAGAAGTCATACTGTAAGGTATTACTGTCTAAGTCATCACCTTCGTGAATATCTTCCTCTTCGACTTCATCAACGCCATGTAAGAGCGCATCAATTTCGTCTTGAGATAATAAATCGCTCACGCTGACCCCTTATTGCATCACAAAGCCGGTAAATAATACCCGCTCTATCACTTTGCTACCTTCAACATCACTTAATGCTGATTGTACTTTTTCAAGTGCAGCAACACGTACTGACTCTTTACCTTCACTGGTACCTAATTCATCTGCGGTCGTTGTTGAAAGAACGCCAAGTAAGGTACTTTCGATAAGTGGAATATGCTTTTTGGCAGTTTCTTCGTTCACTTCACCGCGAACAAGTAGCTGAACTTTTATTTGTACAATTCGGTCGCGACTTGCACCGGGTACATTAAATACAAATGGGCGTGGCATTGCGACATACAGAGCCGAACCAATCTGTGCGGAGCTCGATGGTGCAGCAGCCTCTGTCACTGTGGTTTCATCTGCTAGGCTTTCTTCAGGGGCATCATCGCCCATAAATAAAAAGTAACCCGCAGCAGCACCAGCAATCAACACTACAGCAGCAATGATGATAATCAGCTTCTTTTTGCCTTTACCCGTATCTTCTATTTCTAAATTTGCTTCTTCGGCCATTGTCACTTCCCTCAAAGTTACAGCAAGCTGTTTATCGCGCTGTAACTATTTTATTTCTTATAATAGCAGGACTTATGCATAGTAATCTATTGATGATGAAGATTGTTGTCGAGAAGTTTCTGCGCTTTGTGCTGTTACTTCTGGCTGCTGCTCCTCAGCCTGTTGATTTCCAGCAAGCTGCCCTTGCCCAGACTGCTCTTGTTGTTGCTCAGGGTTCCCCTGCTGAATACTACTTTCACCAAGCTCAATACCTTGCTGTGCAAGCATTTCTCGTAAGCGTGGCATTGATTGCTCTAAAGCTTCTTTAGCCTGCTGATTTTGAACAACAAAATTAATTTGAGCTTGCTCCGCATCGCTACGTATACGAATTTGCATACTGCCCATTTCTGGCGGATCTAAGCGAATTTCAGCTTCTTTATTATTAATATTTAGTAACGCGCTAACTCGCTCTTGAAGCATCTTTGCAGCATCACTTTTTATGATATTAATCGCTTGCATTACACCAGGGTCAACATTCACCGATTTAGATTGAGTCTGAGTTTGCGCAGTTGTTTGTGTATGCAGTGTTTGTACGTCTAGTGCTTGCTCATATTGCTGATGAGCCATTTCATAGGCACCTGGTTGTGTTGTTGCATTTGCTTGAGTCGTTAGCTGGGTAAATAATTGAGCTACACGCACAGTAACAGTTTCCTGTGTACGTTCTGTATTAATTTTTGTATCAAGCTCTGTGGTTACTTCTTCACTAGCAACTACTTTTGTCACATCGGCTGTAATTTGCGCGGTATTATTTTGTTTCGCTCTATTATTTTCAACATTAACTGTTGCTGCGGTTACTGGCATCGCAGTACTGGCTGTTGCAGGGGCATTTATAGCCTCTGTCAGCACAGTTTGAGCTGCAGCTAATTTTTCGTACTGAGCAGTGCCCGGCGTTAACGTTTGCAACTGAGTGTTCACTTTGTTTAACAATGCTTGCTGCTCATCCTTAGTCAGCGCCGTGATTTGCTTTTCTACACCTGTAGGTAATTTGTTATCGAGAGCCTTATTGTCAGCTAATTTAGCATCTTGTTTTGCCTGGCTTTCTTCAGCAATGTCTTGCTCTACAGCAAGTTGTGATACAGGACTCTGTGCAGTTTGCGTTGTAGGCTTACTACTGTTCACATCAGTCAATAGCGACTTGATTGTTGCCACCTCATCAGCACCGAGCTTATTATCAGCTTTAAGTTGATTTATTTGTTGCTCAAGTTGCTTTTGTTGCTCAGAGGTTAGCGATAAACCTTTAGCGAACTCACTTACAGCCTGCCCATCGCCACTTTGTACTTTGGCCAGCAAGCTAACGATTGACTTATCTGTTACTGGTTTATCTAAAACTGGTTTTTCTGTTACGGCTTGATCAATTTTGGCAGCTGCGTCAGCTGGTTTGTCTGGCACTTTTGCCGTGCCAGCTTCAATGTTTTTAGCAATGCTTTGCTCAGCACTGAAATTTGCTGCCGTTTTGTCAGTGTAGCTTTGTGTTTGTTTTGAATTAACTTCAGCTGTTTTTGTATCTACTTGAGCATCGCTATTTAAATCTGCAACCACCTTATTTAAAACAGTTTTACTTGCCTCATTTACGCCAAGTTCTTTGCCATCAGATGTTTTTGTAGCGTCTGAATTCACAGCCTGTTTCTGAGCGTTATTTAACAGAGCGTCTACATCAACGGTGGATTCTTTGTTGTCAGTTGCTTGTGTTGCACTGGCAAAGTTAGCTACTTGAGGCTTTGTATCAGGTGTATTAACAGCTGAAACACCCTGCTTTTCTTTGTCTATTAATGGACCATCAACAATCGGAGTCACGCTATCTTTTGGTGGTAAATCGCCAATCGCTTTTAGCTGGCTATCTACCGCTGTCGCAACTTTAGACTTATGTAATAAGCTTGCTATTGAATTGTCGCCTTCCGCGTCGGCTTTTGAATCATCGGTTTGTGCAAAGTCTGTCATCGGTGAAGGTATAACAGGTGTGATGGTATCGATTGGGGTTGGTTTTTTATCAACAACTACAGGGCTAAAATCATTATTTTCAATCAATTTATTAACACGTGTACTCATAGCTTGAGCTGCATTAATTTGCGAAAGCAGTGAGTTTTCTTCATCTTCTACAAGAGCAAGTTCATCGCTTGGCTCTTTAGTTACAGCTGCATTACGAATATCTGGACTTGTTTTAGATTGTTGCTGTGTAGACGTGGTAGCAGTTGCAACTTTAGCATCAGCAGTTGTGTTCTCATCACCTAATTTGGCATCTGATTTAGGTTCTTCAGAAATACTGACAGCTTTAGTTTCATCAACAGAATGAGTATCTGCATCACTTTTTGTTTGAGGGGTGCTATTTGCTTGCGCGTTTGCCGCTTCACTTGCTTCTGTAAGTGAAGTTAAAAAACTTAAGCCCGATGCTTTGTCGCTAGACTCTGAGTCTTTGCCTGAAAAACCAGTACCTTGCTCAGTTTTAACCTGCAAATTGATATCACTGATCGCCATAATTCACCTAAAACTAAAGAGGCAATTTGCCGCCGCAAGTGCCAAAATTAATGCTACTGGTTAGGTAAATGCAATTAACATGCCTAAAAAAGATAGTATTTTAGAGAAGTGCGTTTTTAAGTTGACGTTGATAAAACTGATTTGAAGCAAATTCATCCAGCATTTTTTGCTCCGCTTTAGCTACTTTCATCGCTTGTTTTTCAGCTTGCTTTTCGATTAATTTCGCCACTGCTTTTGCTTTCACTTGCTGTTTTAACCACAATGCTTTGCGCTGCGTAACAACCTGTTTTGCAGTATTCACTGTGCTGGCTTGCTGGCGTATCGCTTCTTCAATTTTTGCGATAAAGGCATGATATTGACTAAACCCAGCACTAGACAAACCAGATCGTCCTTTCAAATGCAACTGCTGAGAATACTCCATGCGAAAGTTATTCAGCCCTTGCAGTTTTTGTTGATTACTTTGTAAGTGCTGCTGGGCTTTTAAATAATCCATGCGTAAAGATTCTTCTTTATCGCTCTCAAGCTTTAACAATAAATCAAGTTTACTTTGAGCCATTAACCTTGTCCTAATAACTGCGCAAGACCTTGTAGACCATCATCATAACTGATCACATCTTTCATGCCTTGCTGAAGGAATTGATTCACACGTGGCATCATATTAATTGCTTGGTCAAGCATAGGGTCGGTGCCTTTTTGGTACGCACCTAGTGTGATCATATCTTTGTTCTGTTGGTACATTGAATACACTTGTTTTAGCACTCGAGCTTGTTGCATATGCGCTTCAGACACAACTTGTGGCATAACACGAGAAATCGATTTTTCGATATCAATAGCCGGATAATGACCGCTGTCAGCTAAATCTCGAGATAAAACAATGTGGCCATCTAATATAGCACGAGCAGAGTCAGCAATTGGATCTTGCATATCATCCCCTTCACTAAGCACAGTGAAAAACGCGGTGATCGAACCTTGCCCTTCACCACCATTACCAGCACGCTCCACCAGCGCTGGTAATTTAGCAAATACTGAAGGCGGATACCCCTTAGTCGCAGGAGGCTCACCAACGGCTAAGGCGATTTCACGTTGCGCCATGGCATAACGGGTAACGGAGTCTAGTAATAACAATACGTTAAGACCTTGATCGCGAAAGTATTCCGCAATGGTCACTGCACTTTCACAGCCTTTTAAACGCATTAATGGTGAAGCATCCGCAGGAGCTGCAACCACCACTGAGCGCTTACGCCCTTCAACACCTAAAATTTCTTCAATGAACTCTTTTACCTCACGACCACGTTCACCCACAAGACCTACCACAATTACATCTGCTTCAGAGCCGCGAGTCATCATACCCAGTAATACTGATTTACCGACACCAGAGCCTGCAAACAGACCCATACGCTGGCCTTGACCTACGGTAATAACGGAGTTGATGGCTCGTACACCTACGTCCATAGGTTGACTGATTGGTCGTCTTGCAAGAGGGTTAATTGAGTTTTGCGCAAACTTTAAGTGATGCTCAGCATTAATGGCGCCCAAGCCATCAAGTGGCCGACCAAGGCCATCCACTACACGGCCAAGTAAACTCATGCCAACAGGCAGTCCTGTTTCATTTAGCTTTGGGATAACTCGTGCACCAGGCAGTACGCCAGAGATGTGATCATTTGGCATCAAGTAAAGTGTTTGGTCATTAAAACCAACGACTTCAGCATCAACAAAGCCGTTAATGGTTTCAATTTTACATTGACTGCCAACAGGTGCTCTAAGCCCTTTTGCTTCTAGCGTTAAACCAACTACACGCGTCAGAATACCGGCAACGGCTGGTTTTGGGGCCTTGATATGTTTTTCATAGCGCTGTAAGCGTTCGCTTAGAGTCATTGATTGAGCACTCATAATGAGCCTAAAAAGTATTAGATACCACTGCTATGCAAAAAGTTTTCCAACGTTTCTTTGACGCGGGTTTTTATTGTCATGTCGAGGGATGATTGCGGGGTTTTAATTTCGCAGCCACCACGTTCTAAAGTCGGCTCTGCAACTAACTGCCAATGGTTATCTGCGATAGTTTGTTCGCCATAACTTTCAGTAATTAAAGTAATATCATCGGGGTGTAAGTGAATACGTACTTTAGCTTGCTCTTCACCTAACGCATCAATAGCTTGCTTCAAAGCATGTAAAATGACTTCAGGTGAGGTTTTAATTTCTTGGTAAACTAAAATTTCAGTTAACATAACAGCTAACTGCACTAACTGCTTTTCGGCACTTTCATCGACTTTAGATAATGGTTGAGAAAGGCTATCAAGTAAGCTTCTTAAGTTGGTCAGCTGCTCTTCTAAAATAGGCTTTATTTCTTCTTGCCCTTGCTCCTTACCTAGCTCAACACCTTCTTTAAAACCTGCTTCTTTTCCCTCATGTGCGCCTTTTTCAAAACCATCTATATAGCCTTGCTCATGACCTTGCTTTAGCCCTTCTTCATAGGCATCTTGACGGATCTTTTCAAGCTCAGCCATTGTTAGGGACGGAATTTCAGGCTCTTCTGGCTGCTCTTCGGCCTGCTGCTTTTGCTGCTCTTTACGATATAAGTCAGCTAAAGGCGTGCCATACGCCGTTGAGCGTCCAGCGAGTTTTGTTGTATCTTGCGTCACTTCAGGAATTGGCCAGTTTTCCAATAATTCATCGGCAGCTTCACTGGCATGCACTGGGCGTCCTGTATGAAATGAAGACTTACTCATGGCTTACAGGAACTCCTCACCACCACCGCCACCAAGCATAATTTCGCCTGAGTCAGCTAAACGACGTGCCGTAGAAAGAATTTCTTTCTGTGCCGCTTCTACTTCACTAATACGAACAGGGCCCATTGCCTCAAGATCATCAGCGAGTAATTCAGCAGCACGTTTTGACATATTACCCAAAATCTTCTCTTTTAATGCTTCGTCAGTACCTTTAATTGCTTTCATTAATACATCTTGCTGTACTTCACGAAGGATCGCTTGAATACCACGGTCTTCAACATCCATTAAGTTCTCAAAGACAAACATAAGGTCTTGGATTTGCTGTGACATCTCTTCATCGTGTTCACGGATTGAATCCATTAACTGACCTTCAACATTGGTATCTAGGTAGTTCATGATATCAGCAGCCGCTTTCAAGCCACCCATTTTCGCAGCTTGCGCACCAGCTTGACCTGCGAACTGTTTCTCCATGATTTCATTCAACTCTTGCAATGCTGCTGGTTGAACTTCTTCAAGGTTTGCAATACGCATGGTTAAATCTAAGCGCACTTTTTCTGGGAATTGCGACAAGATTTCCGCTGATTGCTCTGGCTCTAAATACGATAAAACAATGGTTTGAATTTGCGGGTGCTCGTTGCGAATAATATTCGCCACTTGCTTTGAATCCATCCACTTCAATGAATCAAGACCTTTCGCCCCTGAGCCCATAACAATTTGGTCAATAAGGCTGGCTGCCTTGTCTTCACCAAGCGCTGCTGTAAGAGCTTTTTTGATAAAGTCTTCAGACTGGAAGCCTATGGTACTGAAGCTTTGAATTTGCTCAATAAACAAATTATGGACTGCGCTAATTTTCGCTTGCGATAAATCATCTAGCGCAGCCATTGCCATACCCACTTTTTGCACTTGCTTTGGCTCTAAGTGCTTAAGGATTTGCGCAGCATCTTCTTCTGATAAGCTCAGCAATAAGATTGCCGCCTTATCAACACCGTCTAATTTATCAACATCAAACGCCGGTGGTAGTTGTTTTTGTTCTTGATCAGTCATCTTCTGTTAACCACGCTTTCACTACTTGAGAAGACAGTTCTGGTTCATTTGCAACCAATGCACGAACTGCTTTGAGTAAATCTTCATCGCCATGTAAGTCTGGCAGCTGTAGTGTACCATCACTTGAGAATCCTACAGCAGCAGAGTCAAAGTCTTTATTTAGCATATCTAGCGTGCTATCACCAATATCTACACCTGCACTTAATGCATCTTCATCATATTCTTCTAGTGTATCGTCTGGGTAAATTAGACGTTTCAGCATAGGTCTTACTACAAAGACAATCAGTACGATGATAACCAGTGCACCTAATGCTAAGCGTAGCATCTTCATGAACCAATCTTGCTCCCAAAGTGGAACTTCAATCGCTTCACCAGCATCTTCACGAACAAATGGCACTGTGACAACCTCAAGTGCATCACCACGCTGCATATCAAAACCAACACCGCCTTGTAATAAACGACGAATATTTGACAATGCTTCTACAGAGCGAGGAACCATGGTTGTTTCACCATTTTCACCCACCTGCGGTACATAATCAACGGCAACTGAAACACTGATACGACGAATAACACCGGTTTGCTGACGCTTATGCGAAATTGTTGTATCAAGCTCGTAGTTACGTGTTGCTTCTTTATGCGAACGACTTGGGTTCGTTGCTGAGCCTGCTCCACCTTGGCCTGCAATTTCTGGAATATTAGAGTTAACTGGCGGCTGATTCGTTAGCGCACCAGGAATGCCCACTGCAAGACCACCGATGTTGTTTTCTTCGAACGTGGTTTCACTGCGCACAGCGGGTAAGTCTGGGTTATAACGTTTTTGTGTTTCTTCGACTGCACTAAAGTCCATGTTTAAATCGACTTGCGCGGTATAGTTACCTAAGCCTACAACTGGAATAAGGATGCTATCGATTTTATTTAAGTACTCTTCTTCACGCTTACGTTCAATTTCATACTCTTTACGAGAGCGAGCAGCAAGTGAGTTTTGTGAGCCTGAATTAAGTAAGCGACCATTTTGATCGGTAACAGTAACACGCTCTGGCGATAAACCTTGGACTGCTGAGGCAACAATATCAACTACTGAGTCAACTTCTTCACCGTCAAGTGTACGACCGCGTTTTAAGGTAAGCACTACCGTCGCTGAAGGTTGTTTTTCGCGACGAGCAAATACGTTTTCTTTTGGAATAGCTAAAAGTACTTTGGCGCGAGTAACATTTTTTAGCTCTTCGATGGTACGTGCAAGCTGTTGCTCACGACCATGTTTTAAACGTTCACGTTCAAGGCGTTGGCTAACACCAAACCCCATGTCTTGCATGATGATGTCAGTCCCTGAGCTTGGCGCTTGCTCTAGGCCTTCACGAGCCATCAATAATTTGATGTTTTGGTATTCACCTTCTTCAACAGAGATGACGTTACCATCAAGTTCGTAATCAATCTTTTGAGCGTCTAAAAAGTCCAGCGTTTGAATAAGCTCTTCCGTTGGCATTTTGCCAAGCGGACGCATATCTGGTTGACGAGCCCAAATAATAATAAAAATTGCGATAGCCAAACAGATTGCCAAAGCGATCACTAAAGTAACCTGGCGTAAAACATCTACACCGTTTAAGGCACTTAGGTAGCCTGACTTTTGCTCTTGTTGATCATCAGTATCGGTTGAGTCGATACCGCCGCCTGCTAAGGCTAGATCAGTTGATTGATTAGGTTGCGCCACAATAATTCTCCACTACCTAGTTACACAGGCATGTTCATGATTTCTTTATAAGCTTCAACAAGTTTATTTCGAACTTGCACCGTAGCTTCAAAAGCGACTGATGATTTTTGCGAAGCAATCATTACGTCAGCTAAAGAAACACTGCGATCGCCCATTTCCATTGCTGTTACTTTTTGCTTAGCGTCTTGTTGTAAGCCATTCACTGTATCAAGTGCATTGGTAAGTAAATCACCAAACTGTGCCGACGATGTTGGCTGAGTTTGTGTTGGTAAATTATTAATTGAGTTACTACGGCCTACTTCTGAAGCCATAGCTTGCATTTCTTGAAATAATGCGCTGTTTTGAACTTTCATAATACTCTCTGACAATGCAGTTTACTTATGCACTGATAAAGCACAAACCGTGCCACAAAATAAAACAAACAAATTCAATGGCTTAAATCATTAATTTCACATGTCAGAGTTTTGACAGCAAACAAGCTCACAAAAATGTAAGCTTGTTTGAGTAACTTCTTGGAAGGAGTTTATGCAGGTAAGGCTATACCCAAGTCTCGCATTTGCGCCAATTTATAACGTAACGTGCGCGGACTAATACCTAAGGTTTCTGCAACCTCTTTACGCTTGCCGTTACAACGCGCTAAGGTTTCTAAAATAATACGATGCTCTTTGTCTTTCAGCTCGTCTTTGTAATTACCTTGCTCACTCACTTGTGGCACGGTATCTAAATTAACTTCAACAGGCTGTTCTTGATATACCGGTGCGTTGTGTGGCGGCGTAGCGACTGGCTTTATATCAACCGTAAGCAACTCTTCAATAAAGACATCATCTTGATGAATACTATTACCATCGCATAATATCAACGCCCGTTGAATAACGTTATCAAGCTCTCGTACGTTACCAGGCCAAGCATGCGATAGCAGCTTTTGTTTCGCACCCTCACTTAGTTGAGCGATAGGTTCTTTACTTTTCAGGCAATGACGCTCTATTAAATGTTCAGCCAATACAATAATGTCGCCAGGACGCTCGGCTAATGGTTTCCACATTAGCGGGAATACATTTAAGCGATAATATAAATCTTCTCTAAATAGATTTTCGCTCACTGCTTCTTTTAAATCTCGGTTACTTGTAGCTAGAACGCGAACATCAAGCTCTATGGTTTTACGACCGCCTAAGCGCTCTACTTCGCGCTCTTGAAGTACACGCAGTAATTTAGCTTGTAAGCCTAAATCCATCTCAGTGATTTCATCTAGTAAGATGGTACCACCTTGAGCTTGCTCAAATTTACCCGGGCAAGCTTGAATCGCGCCGGTAAACGCCCCTTTTTCGTAACCGAATAAGGTTGCTTCAAGCATGTTTTCAGGAATAGCAGCACAGTTAATAGCCACAAAGGGAGCATCGCTACGATTTGATTTATCGTGGATAAAACGAGCCAACACTTCTTTACCCGAGCCACTTGGGCCGAGTACCATGACACTGGCATCTGAACGGGCAACTTTGCTCGCGAGCTCTAATAGCTTAATACTTGATGGATCGGCAACAATTGGGCCATCGGTTTCTTTTTCTTTTTCAGGCAAATAACGACTCACCATATTAAGAAGCACTTCTGGTGCAAACGGTTTTGCCATATAATCAATCGCGCCTAAACGCATTGCTTCTACAGCATCATCAATGGTGGCATAGGCTGTCATCATTAATACCGGCAGCTCAGGATAATTAAGTTTAATGCTACGTAATAGGTCAAGGCCACTCATAGCGCCCATTTGCACATCACTAACAACCAATGAATAGCTATTTTGCTTAAGCAAGATCATCGCTTGTTCAGCGCTATCTGCAGCAACGCAATCAATACCCGACATTTCAAGGGTATCAATCAGTGCTTCTCGTAAGCCTGCGTCGTCTTCAACGACTAAAATAGAGTTAGTATTCATTTTGCCTCCGCTGACATTGGTTCTGCACTAATTGGCAAGATCAAACTAAAACATGCTCCCCCATGAGCATTATTAGTCACTTCAACCCGTCCTTGGTGCGCATTGGCGACTGAACTTACAACTGCAAGTCCAAGCCCCGTGCCTTGGCTTTTGGTAGTGTAAAAAGGTTCGAATAATTTGTTCGCATGACGTAAATCAACACCTGGGCCATTATCACTGACACTGATGCGAACACAGTTTTCGCTGGTTTCGTCACGTTCGGCACTCAGGGTTACCACAGCCTCAGAGCCAATAATTTGAATACTGTTGTGGATCAGGTTTTGAATAGCACTCGCCAGAGCAGTTTTATTACCCATAATTTCAATATCTGGCTCAGGCAAGTTCACGCTAAGTTCACTGTTATTTTGTGCAACCATAGCATCAGCACCGGCTTTTACTTCATTAAGTAACTGTTGCATTGAAACGCTTTCGACCACTTGTTGCTCACCACTTTTGGCAAATAACAGCATATCGTTCACTTGGGTTTCTAAATCTTTTAAACGCGACATTAGCTTCGTATGAAAGTTGCCACGCGAGCTTTCTGGCAATCGCTTTGAGCCTAAATTGGCAGCATAAAGCATGGCCGCAGATAACGGTGTTCTGACTTGATGAGCAAGCGAAGCGACCATTTTGCCAAGCGCACTTAAGCGCTGCATATGTGCTACTCGCTTTTGTAAGCGCCTGGTTTCAGTTAAATCTGTCATTAAAATTAACTGCCCTGGCTCTGGAGCAAGCGCAGTAATATCAAGCTTTATTAAACGGCCATCCTTAAGTGATACTTCATGTCCATCGTCTTGCTGTGGTCGAAATGAGCGTTGAATTACGCTAAACCACTTTTCACCTTCAAGGGGCTCACCTAGCATATCAATGGCAATTTGATTGGCTTTTGCGATCATGCCTCGGCCATCTAAAACCACCACACCCGCAGGCATGGTATCAACCAAATGACCTAACCAACTGGCTTGTTGGCGCAGCTCACTCAACTCACCCACATACTCTTCTTGTTGTAAGCATGGGTTATATTGTTTGGCTGTGATAAATTGTGGTTTTAGGACATTTGCTAAGGCCATAATCGATACTCAAAAAATCGTGTCTACCTAGCTAAATGCACAATCCGTACCAAATTTATTTTTGTTTTATTTCAATAAATTAAAGACAAAATAACACTGACAAAAAAATGACAATCGCGAGGGAATAATGCAAAAAGAACACCATTGTCGTTGCCCGTGGCTCGATACCAGCAAAGAAGATTATGTGGCCTATCATGACCAAGAATGGGGGGTGCCATTATATGATGATCACCGCTTATTTGAATTTATAACCTTAGAGTCAGCACAAGCGGGACTGAGTTGGTATACCATACTTAAAAAGCGTGATGGCTATCGCAGTGCCTTCAAAAACTTTGTTGTCGAAGAGGTTGCCAAAATGACCGAAGACGACGTCGAAAGGTTAATGCAGTTTGAAGGTATTATTCGTAATCGCGCTAAAATCGCCGCCACTATTAATAACGCGCAACGGTTTATTGAGATTCAAAAAGAGTTTGGCAGTTTCTCAAATTACCAATGGCAGTTTGTTGGTGGCAAACCATTGGTAAACGATCTTGATAAATTAGAGGATTACCCGGCTATTACTGAAGTCTCAACAGCATTCGCCAAAGATTTAAAAAAGCGCGGTTTTAAGTTTTTAGGCCCTACTACGGTGTATGCCCACATGCAGGCCTGTGGCATGGTAAATGACCATAGCAATGATTGCTTTAGAAAAGCTGAGATAATTAGTGAATATTAAAGAGATATAACCGAGGAAGAAACCTAACGCGGCTTAGTCGCGCGTTAGGTTGTATTTCTTCATTTTTTCGACCAGTGTGGTGCGCCTAACACCTAAAATTTCTGCAGCTCGTGCAACAACGTAATCATAGCGCTCTAATGCTTGGCTGATTAAGCTAATTTCTAGCTCAGCAAGATACTCTTTGAGCTCAATTCCTTCATCTGGTAGTAAACCTGAGTCAACCGTTGTTGCTGGTACATCAGGTTCTTCATCATCATAATCACTAAAGCCTGTACTGAAAATATCGTTGAAAGCATCTCGCTCCATCAACTCTTCTGGATACTCAGGCTCATAAGCCTCAACTTCAATATAACGATATTTAGCTGGAAGGTCTGGCACATCAACTACTTTATCAGGGAACATGATCACCATGCGTTCAACTAAGTTAGCAAGTTCACGAATATTCCCCGGCCACGCATGCTCTTTTAAGCTTTGAATCGCACGCTCAGTAAATTTGGCCGTTGTGCCACTTTGCTCGTTCACACGACGCATTAGCTCTTTTAAAAGTAGAGGAATGTCGTCGGCACGCTCACTAAGCGAAGGGTTTTCAATTGGAAATACGTTTAAGCGATAAAAAAGGTCTTCACGGAAGTCGCCCTGCTCAATCATCTCTTCAAGATTGCGGTGAGTTGCAGCAATAATGCGTACATCCGCTTGAATAGGCTTAGTACCCCCTACTCGCTCATAGCTACGCTCTTGCAACACACGCAATAGTTTAACCTGCATTTGCAAAGGCATATCACCAATTTCATCTAGAAACAGCGTGCCGCCTTGCGCTAATTCAAAACGCCCTTTTCGTGCAGAAATAGCCCCCGTAAAAGCACCCTTTTCATGGCCAAATAGCTCACTTTCAAGAAGCTCGCCTGGGATAGCACCACAGTTTACCGGCACAAATGGCCCGGTATTGCGTTTAGAGAGTAAATGAACGTTACGTGCAACAACTTCTTTACCTGTGCCTGACTCACCTAAGATCAGTACATTGGCATCGGTTTTTGCTACTTGTTCAATTAAAAAGCGCACATCTTTTACAGCTTCGGTTTCACCGACTAAACCATCAAACGATTTGTTAGATTTAGCTTGTTTATGGTCACCCGGTAGCATGCGCTGATATTGCTGACAATCATGCAATAGCTGAGTAGTTACATCATGGTTAAACGGCTCACAAATTAAACCAACTACATTAGCAATGCTTAGTAACGGTTTGAGTGTTTCACCAATTAATAAAAACGGAATGGCTGGAAACTGTTTGATCACAGCCTCGTGATTTAGCTGCTGTAAAGCACCAAGAATGACCATACATTCTTGCTGTTGATGTTTTTCACAAAAAGACTGTAATGAAGTCTCATCAACTAATTGTGCAGTTTCACCAATGAAGGTAAGTGCTGCATGTAAACCTATCGCACGATTATTATTATTGTCTAAAATTAAGATCATTATTGGCGAACCACAGTTACCACGAGGTTAGTTAATTTCTAAATTGTAAGCGAGTTTAGGAGGGATGCAAGCGCTAAGCGGCAATTTATTGACATCAACGCCAAAAAATAGTCACTTAGCACTAAAATTTAATACTAAAGAATTAAAGTAAACCTAATATAGATTCGGCTGAACGATTTGCCTGACCACGTAAGGCAATCGATGCTTGCGATAAAATATCATTAGCTACTTGATCAGACACAGCTTTTGCATAGTCAGTATCTTCTATTCGGCTTTGGCTCGCAGCAATGTTCTCTCGCTGGTTACCTAAACCTTTTATCGTACTCGCCAAGGTGTTTTGAAAAGCGCCTAGCTCAGCTCTTTGCGTGTTAATTTCTTCAGCTGCTTGGTCGCTAATATCAATCGCAGCTTGAGCTCCTGCTTGGGTTGAAATATCGATTCCTGCAATAACTGAAGCAATACTGCCATCAGATGGCGTCACTGATTGTGTGGTGTTGGCATCAGGACCAACTTGAAACGACACTTGCTCACCATCAAATAAAGGTTTACCACCGAATGTCGCATTTTCAAACGTTTCTGATATTTGCGTTTGTAATTGCGACACTTCTTCTTGAAGTGCAGCTCTATCATTATCTGTGAGCGCACCATTACCCGCTTGAATAGACAGCTCTCGAATGCGAGAAACGGCATCATTTACACCAGATAAATTTGACTCTGTTACTTGCGAGTAAGAAATGCCATCGTACGCATTATTAATTGCTTGACTGTAGCCATCTTGCTGCGATGTTAATCTATCAATAATTTGCAGTGCAGCGGCATCATCTGCCGCTGAATTTACTTTTTTACCTGATGCTAGTTGCTCAGCAAGCTTGTTACCCGTTTGCTGAGTTTGGTTTAAAAACCCGGTATTGGGTGATTGAATTTTCATGGCGGCCTCCGACAAACCGATTGTTTAAATTATAGCTTAATTTGCCAAAATTTGCACTTTGTACCATGGTTTAGATAAATTAACTTGGCATCTGACTTGCTAGTGTATTAGTTAATAGTTAAATTACTGAGAATTGTGTCAAAATTCTCACTTTGCGTATCAAACGCCAATGAAAAATAACTCGGGTAACACTATGTTCGACAATAAAACAATTTTAATTACCGGTGGTACCGGTTCATTCGGTAAAAAATACGTCAAAACGCTTCTAGAACGCTATAAGCCAAAAAAGATCATTATCTTTTCGCGTGACGAACTCAAACAGTTTGAAATGCAGCAAGAGTTTGACCAACCGTGTATGCGTTATTTTATTGGTGATGTACGCGATAAAGAAAGGCTTCGTCGTGCTATGCGTGGTGTGAACTATGTGATTCACGCAGCAGCATTAAAACAAGTACCTGCCGCTGAATACAACCCAATGGAATGTATCAAAACCAATATTAATGGTGCTGAAAATGTCATTGATGCGGCTCTTGATAATAACGTAGAAAAAGTCATTGCACTGTCGACTGATAAAGCCGCGAACCCAATCAACTTATATGGTGCGACTAAACTTGCATCAGATAAGTTATTTGTGGCTGCTAACAATATTGCTGGCGGCCATAAAACAACCTTTGCTGTAGTAAGATACGGTAACGTAGTGTGTTCGCGTGGCTCTGTTGTGCCTATTTTTCAAAAATTTATCGACCAAGGCCGCGACCATATACCAATTACTCATGAAGAAATGACTCGCTTCTGGATTAGCCTGCAACAAGGTGTTGATTTTGTTTTAACAAACTTTGAGCGTATGTTAGGTGGCGAAATTTTCGTTCCGAAGATCCCTTCAATTCGCATTACTGATCTTGCCAAAGCAATGGCACCTGACTTACCAATTAAAATAATTGGTATTCGCCCTGGTGAAAAGTTACACGAAGTTATGTGTCCTGCCGACTTATGCTTTGAAACGTACGAATATAGCGATCACTTTGTGATCGCTCCGGGCATAAAATTCAGTAGTCGTAGCAATGATTTTACTGAAAACGCACTTGGCGAAAAAGGCGAGCAAGTTGCCCAAGGTTTCGAGTATAACTCACTCGATAACCCAGATTATATGAGCATTGAAGAAATTAAAAACTTCAATGTCCAAGCGTTACTGTAATACTGCATTATGACGAATAAGGTAATTCCTTACGGCAAACAAAATATTTCTCAAGATGACATCAACGCCGTAATTGATGTATTAAAGTCTGACTGGCTAACGCAAGGACCTGCTGTTCCGGCATTTGAAAGTGCTATTGCAGAATATTGTGGTGCTCACTATGCCTGTGCCACTAACAGTGCGACTTCAGCGTTACATATTGCTTGCCTAGCTTTAGGCGTAGGTAAAGATGACATTGTATGGACATCGCCAATCTCCTTTGTCGCCTCGAGTAACTGCGCCCTGTATTGTGGCGCAGACATCGATTTTGTTGATATCGACCTTGAAACAGGCAATATGTCTGTTGCAGCGCTTCAAGAAAAACTAACGTTAGCCAAACAAAACCAGCAACTCCCTAAAGTCGTGATCCCTGTTCATCTAGCTGGTCAGTCATGCGATATGGCAGCAATCAATGCACTTGCCAAAGAGTATGGTTTTAAGGTTATTGAAGATGCCTCGCATGCTATTGGCGCGAAGTACAAAGATAAGCCTGTTGGCAGCTGTGTTTATTCAGATATTACTGTGTTTAGCTTTCATCCAGTCAAGATAATTACATCTGCTGAAGGGGGTATGGCGGTTACCAACTGCGCTGAGCTCAACAAAAAAATGAGCCGCTTGCGAAGTCATGGTATTACTAATATTCCTAAAGAAATGACCGAGCCAAGTCACGGCCCTTGGTATTATCAACAGTTAGAGCTTGGTTTTAATTATAGAATGACTGATATGCAAGCCGCTTTAGGACTGAGTCAGTTAAAGCAGCTAGACAACTTTGTATCAGTGCGAAACGACATTGCAACAACATATAACCATGCATTTGCAAACTCAACGGTAGCTCATTTAAAACAATCGGATGATTGTTACTCTAGCTACCATTTATATATTGTTCGTTTAACACAGTGTGATGTAGAAAAACACAAGTCAGTCATTACAGGCATGCGCGAGCAAGGAATTATTGCTCACTTGCATTATATACCGATCCATTTACAGCCTTATTATCAAGCTTTAGGCTTTTCGGACGGTGATTTCCCTAATGCAGAAAGCTACTACAAACAGGCTGTTACTATTCCTCTGCATCCAACTATGGCAGCAGATGAGCAAAAAGCTGTAATTACGGCATTCTTTAACCTAGTGAATTAAACAAGGAATTAGAGCTTTCATGTTAGCAGACATATCTTACGAAAGTTTAAAACAGGCATACTCTTCTGTTGGTATCACAGAAGGAAAAGTTGTTTATGTTACTGGAGATATCACAAAAGTTGGTATTTCTCTTTCTTTGAGTAAGTTCGAGCTGTTAAATTTACACCTTAAAGTGATTATGGATTTGATAGGCCCAGAAGGTACAATTGTAGTGCCAACCCATAGCTTTTCACTTTGTAATACTAACATTCCATTTTCACTAAAAAATACACCTTCTGAAACCGGTGCTTTTAGCGAATTTATCAGAAATCAAGCAGGAAGCATTAGACAGCTTCACCCTTTTTCGTCTCGCACTGCTATAGGAAAAGAAGCTTCTTATATTTGCGAAAACACAGCTCCTCATAGTTATGGTATGCACACTCCTTTTTCAAGGATGCTGGAGCTTGACAGTATGTTTATTTCCGTAGGTATTCACCCAAAACAAATTGTCAGCCTTGTTCACCAATGTGAGTCTGACATGAATGTACCTTACAGATATACAAAAGAGTTCATACACCCAATTGAAACTGGGCAGCACACAGAAATGAAAGCTTTTTATCATCTAGTAACATATTTAAACTGCGATATAAAAAGAGATAAAAATGTCAAAATATTTGAAAATTTCGAAAAAAAATTTAAATTAAATCACTCTAAAATGTGCCATGGCAGCGTCTGGGGCTTCAATATGAGAGAGTTTTATAAAGCAACGACTGAGCTGATGAGAGATGATATTTACAGTTGGCTTGCGGAGCCACCGAATAGTCGCCCCTACCAAGCTTAATGCATTTATTTATTATCTAAAAACTCTATTAACTCAGAAACAGTACCTAACTTAGACAACTGTTCATCGTTGATGTCTATACCTAGCTCTCTCTTAATTTTTAAGACTATAGTCATAACATCTATAGAATCCAGTCCAAGTTCAGCAAAGCTTGATGAAAAATCCGCTTCGTTACTAAGATCCACACTTGGGTTTTGAATTAAAATTAACTCTTTTATGATTTGTTTATTTTTCATATTGCTCACATAAATGCTTTTTAATTAATGCTCTACTTACTTTACCAGAACGTGTTCGTGGTAGCTCACTTAATGTAAATAGCTTATTCGGTCTAAAATTTGAATCAGTATCTTTCAAATGTTTTGCTACATCCTTGAGAGTTACTTTAGTTTCTCCTTCTACACATAAAACAATAATACTATCTTTAACTTTACTGGGATCTTCCATACCAAGTACTGTAAAAGCATTGCTCTTAAATAACGTCACCAGTTTAGATTCTATTTCATCAGGGTGCACTAAAACACCATTATAATTTATTACATCATCACTTCTTCCTGAAAAGACTAGATAACCTTGCTCATCTAAGTACCCAACATCAGAAGTTATAAACCAACCATCTTGAAGCTGACTATTCCATAGCTCATCATCGAGATACCCTAAGCATAAATTACTTCCTCTAATTGCTATTCGCCCGCTTTCGAAAGGGGGTAAAGCACAGCCTTGCTCATCAATAATTTTTAACTCAGAGCATTCTGAAGCAGGTCCTTCGGTCTTAACCTTATCTAAATTACGGTTTAGCTCAAAGAATGTTACTCGCATAGCTTCACTTAACCCATAATGGAGAAATATTCTTGTTTTAGGCAGTGAATTACATAATTCAATTCGGAAAAAGTGATCAAATCTCATCGCGCCAGTTTGTAGCCATTTTAGGTTGTCTGCAACTGCCGCCAACTCACTTTTGCCTACTTGTAGTAAAGCTGCTAACAAAGAAGGTGCCGTTGATAATGCATTACAATCATACTTACTAAACAATGATGAAATTGATAAAGGATTACTAAGCTGAGTTGGTAGTACAATTCTTCGCCGGCCATCAGGACACTATGGCATCGCCCAAAACCAAATGCATGATCTATTGAAGCAAAAACTAATTCTGCAATTCCCTCATCAACCTCCATCTTACTATTCATGAATGCACAAATATCGTTGATGCCACACTGAGATAATCTTACCCCTTTCAATTTGCTGGAAGTCGTTCCAGAAGTAAAAATAACCATAGCTTCTTGATCAAATGAAACATCAATATTCGTTGGCTCTAATTGAGGGTAAGATTCAATAAACAATGCAGCATCACTAGTTTCCAATGCCCCCTGTAGTCTCTGTGGATCAATAAAGGGAATAGGCACTATGCTAACCCCACATTTTGCACCAGCATAATAAGAAAAAAGGAGCTCAACAGGTGAAAAATTTGATACTGCGACTCTTTGACTAGGCTTGATATTTTTTGATTTTAAAAAAGTAGCGAATTTGTCTATTTCAGTATGAAACTCATCATAGCTATATTCTTTATCGTCAAATGAAACCGCTATTTTCGTACCTTTTTTGTTAGCTATTTCTGTATAAATACTTGTTAACATTATTTGTCCTTTAGCTCATTCAAAAAGAGGTTCACTTTTTTCACAAAGCGCTCATTGAAAGATGACATTCTATAATTTCCTTGAAACGAATGTGCCTTAGCTATACTGTTTTGACTGTCCTGAACCATTAATTGGACTTGCTCGGGGTTTGCACTACCAAGTCCTTTCCTTAAAGAAATAAGAGAAGGTATGTCAATGTTAGAATTAAATACCTGATCCGGAATGTTTGGCAAATCAATATTCAACTGCTGTGCTGCTAACTTTATACTATCAAGAGTAAAACCATCTTGCTCTTCATCACAAGCATTCCTTACTGCCCTACCGATGATTTTATGAGCACTACGATTATCTAAGTCCGAAAATTTGACCAACATATCGCATAAGTCTGTTGCAACAATAAATTTGTCAGCTGCAGCTTCTGCAAGCTTATCCTTGTTAAATTTAGATGTAGATAAAATCCCGGCAAAAAGATCGACACACTGAATAGCATAATCTAAAGCCTTTGGTAGCTCTCCATAAGCATAGAGTCGGTTATCAGGCTGCCCACTAATAGTTTGATTTGTAGATAAAATATTTGTCATCATGCCATTAAAGGTTCTAGCTTGACCGCGAATGAATGCTAACCCATATGGGTTTTTCTTTTGTGGCATTATGACACTTGTGCGGGTAAAGCCATCAGCTAACTCAAGATAAGAGAATTCTGCGCTATTCCAAATTATAAACTCTTCACTGATTCGATTTAAGCTTGTCATTATCGAACAAAGACTCGTCATCACATCAATACACATATCTGGTGCCCACATCGCATCCCTAGTGTGAGTTAATATGCCATCAAATTCCAGCAACTCGGCAATAAACTCTCGATTCATCTCAATTTGAGAGCCATTAACACTCCCTGAACATGCAGGAGATAAATTCACCATTTTTATAGCTGTTTCTATGCGACTAATGTCTCTTAATAGCGGTCTTTGAAACCCTTGTAAATAATGGGCTAAGGTAGTCGGCTGTGCATGTTGTAAATAGGTAAAGTCTGCCATAAAAGTATTTAAATGCTGTGAAACAACTTGATTAAATACCTCACATAACTGAATTAACTTTTCATGAAGGCAAAATAATTTTTCACGACAAACCATTTGCCAAGCTATTGTACTAGCTTCCCTTCGAGCACGTCCGATGTGGACATAACCACTATCAGGACCAATATGCTGTTGCAAATATTTATCTCTATTATTATAACTATCTCCTACAGCAGGATCTAAAGGAATGTTTTCAGTTCCTTGTAGGTGGACTTCAAGAAGGCCTGATAGCAACTTTCTTCCTTTCGATGAAGAAATTACTCCTCCTTGAATTAAAGTCATGACATGACTCATATCCGCTATACTTAAGTTGCTCATAATATATGGGCTACATTCAAGTTCATATTGAAATGCACTGTTATATAAGCGTTGATCTGGACCTTCTTTAAAGCGAGAACCCGCACCTAAAAAACTATTACTCATTTTTTCACCTCTATTTCTGAACAGTTTTCAAACTGCGGCTCAACTATTAGGTCACGAACAACTTTCGTGCAATTGTAAGGGGTTATTTCAAGCTCATTGCCAAATTCGGAAACTAACTTTGCTACATTTTCACTGCAAGCTAACATCACTTTGCCATTAACTTTTAAACGACAACTACCACACAACCCTATTCGGCAGTTTTTATCGAAAGCCAGAGTGCTATCAAATTCATACAGAACTCTCATAAGCAAATCGAGAAGAGTCTCTTCATTGCTATAGCTAAGAGTAAAAGGTTGTAAGATTGATGGACTCACTGTTTCTTTGTTAAAACGATAAATGTTTAATGTTATTGTGTTCATTAATTATGAAATCCTAATTAACTCACATGCCATTCCACCTGACTCGTGTTTATAGGTTAGTGTAGCCATTTCAAAAAAATTGCCTTCTGATGGGAAGTCATCACGATAATGTGCTCCTCTTGATTCAGGCCTACAAAGAGCCGCGCGACATATAGCCTCTGAGATTAAAAGCATATTTTTAAGTTCAATATATTGTTTTATTTGCTGATTATAAAAATGAGTGCGGTCGCTGATTTTTATATCTAAATACCTTTGATTCAAGTCGGCTAATATTTTCAACTGCTCTTTCAACCCATTTTCATTTCTTATTACTCCAACGTTTTGAGACATTGTCGTTTTCAAAGTACTCAGAATTTCTCCCATCGTTTCTTTGCTATCCCCAAACGGAAAAGTGAACTCCTTGAAAGAGGCACTTTGGTAATTGGCCTTTTTTTGGAGCTTTGCAGCATTTTGTCCAGCGAGACGACCAAAGACAACCACTTCAAGCAATGAATTCCCACCGATCCGGTTTGCACCATGTACACCATTACAAGCTGCTTCACCCGCAACAAATAAGCCATTTATTATATCGCCCATATAGTTAAGAACTTGACCATTAATATTACAACTAACCCCCCCCATTAAATAATGAGCTGAAGGTATTATAGAAATTTTATCCTTAGTTACATCAGCATTAAGGTAAGTAGCCGCTATCAAAGAAGCTTCCTTCAAAGCAAACTTTTTTTCCTCTGGAATATTTGTTAAGTCAAGATAGAGCTCAGAGTCAGGGTGATTACTTAACTCTTTTGCAATTGCTATAGACACTTTATCTCTACCAGCCAACTCCTTTTTCTCTGGATAGTAACGTGACATAACATTGTCATTTGAAATTGAGACTATTTTACCACCAGCACCAAGTACAGGTTCAGGTATTTGTATACCACTATTTCGTAAACCCAAAGGGTGGAACTGAACAAATTCCATATGCCTTAAAGCAGCACCAGCATTGAATGCGAGGGACAGACCATCACCAGTTGTAGAAACAGCATTTGTATTATATTTATAGCTATTCAAACCTCCTCCAGTTGACAATACCACTGAATTAGCAAAAATCTTGAATAGCTGAGTATTCCGCAAGTGCAAAACTTGAGCGCCAATAACTTGACGACTTTCTTGGATTAACTCTACAGCCATCATCTGATCTAGTAAGGTGATCTGTTCATTCTTTTTTATTTGCTTGATTAAAGCGACCATAATCGCAAGCCCGGTCCTATCTTTACTAAAGCAAGCTCTGGGAATATTAGAACCTCCGAAGGCTTTGTTTTTGTAGTGCCCTGACTCATCTTTACTAAACTGCACACCTAATTTTTCTAACCAATGAAGATTTTCAGGAGCAGACTCGCACATATACTCAATACAATCTTTACTAGCAACTCCTCTACCCGCATTAAGACAGTCATTTATATGAGCAAAAGCATCGGGTTCATTTATGGCAACATTTACTCCTCCTCTGGCACTGACAGAGTGAGAGTGTAGAGGCGGAATCTTTGATATTAAAATTACTTTCTTACCTGCATAAGCGGCCTCTAACGCAGCGCAACAACCAGCAATGCCTGCACCGATAACTAAAACTTCAGCATTAAGTGATGTTAATTTACTCAACTAAGCTCCTAGATATCAAATCAGTTAAAAAATAAGTATTTTTGCTAAAACCTAATCTATTATGAAGTAAAATAAAACAAACAGATACAGTAATTCAGGCATAGATAATGCTTAAGTTATCATATATTTTAAAAAAGGATTAGATATGAAACTCATCGACCAAAGACCAACTAAACCGCGCCAAACAGGTAAAACTAATGTGCTTGATAAGGGGTTGGGTTTAGAGCAGCTCAAAATGCAATTAGAAGCCTGCGGTGAATTCATAGATGTTATCAAGCTTGGCTGGGGAACATCATTAGTCACTCCCAATTTAGAAGCAAAATTAGATTTAATAAAATCTCATGGTATAGAACCTTGCCTTGGTGGTACCTTATTCGAATATTGTTACTTAACTAATAAAGTGGATGAATACATCGATTTTCTTAAACAACATAAATTATCTTTAATTGAAATATCTGACGGTACAATTTCAATCCCACAAAAAGAAAAAAACGAACTAATTAGCCGCTTTGCAAAAGACTTTACTGTGCTTTCTGAAGTGGGCAGTAAAGATGATAAGGTGGTTGTGTCTCCATCAAAATGGGTAGAGCAAATAAAAAGTGAAATTAATGCTGGGGCAAAAAGTATAATTTTAGAAGGAAGAGAAAGTGGAACAGCTGGCTTATATCGAGGTGATGGCGAAATAAGAATGGGATTAGTAGAGGAAGTAATGGAATCAGGTGTTGAAATCGACAAATTAATCTTTGAAGCTCCCAAAAAAGCCCACCAAGTTTTCATGATTAAGCAATATGGCCGTGATGTAAATATGGGAAATATTGCATATGAAGATGTTATCTCTCTAGAAACACTTAGACTAGGATTGCGCTCTGATACTTTGTGCTCAATTCATCTCAAATAAATATTTCTAAACTTCGGCCGATATAATTAGAGGTAATTTAATTCTGTAGTGATGGAGTTATGATGTTGGATACAAATATAGATATCGACTTAATCAATAAACGCATGGTTAGCTGGACAGCTAGCCAACGTATAGGTTGGGCTCTAACAAACTTACCTAAACAACATATCGTAAGTACTAGTTTCGGTGCCCAAGCTGCTGTTATGCTTCATTTAATGACATTACATAAGCCTGATATTTTAGTTGTTTTTATTGATACAGGTTACCTATTTGATGAGACAATTGAATTTTCAAAACATCTAACATCTACACTTAACTTAAATTTGAAAACATTTAGGCCATTACTTGATAGAGAAAAGTACGAAAAAAAATTTGGAAAAGTTTGGGAAAATGGTTTAGAAGGCTTGGAACTTTACAATCAAAACCGGAAAGTCGAGCCCATGCAACGTGCATTAAATGATTTACATGCAGCAACATGGTTCTCCGGGATAAGGAAGGAACAGTCACCCACACGTGACCAAAAAAAGTTCATTGAATTATCAAATAATCGATACAAAGTGTCTCCTATTTTAGATTGGACCTCTAAAGATATTGATAGCTACATAAAAGATAACTCTCTAGATTACAACCCTCTTTGGCATAAGGGATATGTTTCAATCGGTGATACTCACACTACTAAATCAATATATGAAGTAGAGAGCATAGAACAAACACGTTTTTTTGGATTAAAGCGTGAGTGTGGCTTACACGAATAACGACTGGACAATAAATGAAAATAGCGATCATTCCTGCCCGTGGTGGGAGTAAGAGAATACCCAAAAAAAATATTAAGCTGTTCTGCGGTAAACCTATTATCGGGTACGCAATAACAACAGCTATCAGCAGTGGTTTATTTGACAAGGTGGTTGTATCTACTGACTGTTTTGAAATAGCTGAAATAGCAAAGCAATTTGGTGCTGAGGTTCCCTTCATGCGTGACCCTGCACTCGCTGATGATTTCGCTCCTACCAGAGAGGTAGTTCAAGATGCCTTAAACTTTTTTGAGCAAACACAAAGCATTGATTACATTTGCTGTATTTACCCAACTACTCCATTTATAAATCCAGAACAGCTGATAAATTCATTCAATATGCTCAATCAGTCAAACAAGAAAAATGCTTGCTTCAGCGCTACTGAATTTCATTACAGCCCATATAGGGGGTTTACCCAGACAGAAAACGGACTTGAGCTTTTATTTCCTCAACACGTCAGCAACAGATCGCAAGATTTACAAAAAGCTTACCATGATGCTGGACAATTTTATTGGTACAAAACAATCAACGATAAGGAAATTAAAAAAGTAATAGATTCATCTGACGCACTAATACATATATTACCTCACTATTTAGTTCATGATATAGATACTCAAGATGATTGGGTTAGAGCTGAATTGTATTATAAAGCAATGAAACAGAATTAATGGCTATTGGATTTAACTTTGATGCTAACTCAAGTGTTGGTTATGGGCACCTTAATCGATGCAATGAAATTGCTAAAGAACTAAAAAAAAGAAAACAAAAAACCATTGCAATTGTCGGAAAAAATTTCAATAACTCATTTATAGATCTACACTTTGATGAGGTCATAAAAATAAATAATAGCTTTTCAGATGCTGGTGAAATTGCGCAAATATGTATTGAAAAGAGTATTCCCAAACTTTTAATTGATCATTATCAATGTGATGTGATCTTCCAAGAAACTCTAACTTCCTATGGGATTGTATTTGGTCAATATGATTTTAAGTGTGAAGGAAGTTATTTAGGTAAATTTGTAATAAATATAAACCCTTGTGCGAATAAAGACTGGTACAACAAGGCGGTACTAAATAGAGAAACCAAGCTGCTTTGCGGCGCTAAATTTGCCATCATAAACCCTAATTTGGTTACTAAACCTTTAGAGGGTGAGGGTGTATTTGTTTGCATGGGCGGCGGTAATGATAATGGTGTTGCCGCCAGCATAATCGACCAAGTTAATAGGGTATACAAAGGTGAGATTCACCTTGTTGCGTCATCCTTATCTAGCTCAATTCCTTTAGTTGAGAAACTAAACAACGCTAACATTACAACTCATGTCGACTTAAGTGATTATTCAGAAGTAATAAAACGCTGTCATTATGCTATTGTTTCTGCAGGCACCTTAAGCTATGAAATGGCATATATTGGTATACCATTTAGTTGTGGTTACTTCGCTGAGAATCAAATAAAAATAGCTAACTCTTGGCAACAATCAGGCTTAGCACATAGTTTAGGTTGTCTAACAAACAAAATAAGTGGGCAACCCTTCAAGGAACTTCTGAATAACATTTCTCTTAAAAAACCACGAAAGCCACTTATAGATGGGTTAGCAGCAAAAAGAATAGCAGAGGTATTGCTTACATGACCAAAATCCCTTTAAACGAACTTTTATCTGTATTTGATGATATTAAAACACAGAATATTCATAGTGACATTCAAGCAAAATGTACAGATTTTTGTTGGGGAACAGGAGATGAATGCATCGTACTCGCAGCAAATAAAAAATACTTCCAACAAGCTATAAACAATAGCAATGTGGTTTGCATAATTGCTCCTGAAGTAATCATTCAGACTGATAAAGCGGTGATAACAACTAATAGATTCGATGATCTATTTCATTACATTCATAATACTTACTTCTCAACAAAAGAATTAATAACCCACTATGTGAGCCCAACAGCTTCAATTAGTGAAAATGCTGTTATTTGCCCTCCTGTTCACATTGGTCATAATACAACCATTTGTTCAGGAGCATATATTGGAAAAAACACGGTGTTAAATGATGATGCATACATAGCCCAAAACTGCACTATTAGCACCGAAGGAATGCTTGCGAAGTCAATAAATGGCATAAAAAAGCATATTACTCATTATGGTTCAGTCATTATTGGTAAAGGATGCTACATACATGCAAATTCAAACATTTCAAAAGGATTGTTTTACTCGGGAAAAACACTTATCGGTGATTATTGCCACATAGGAATTGGCGTAAACATTGCTCATGATGTTGTTATCGGACAATCCACAGAAATTAGTGGTAACTCAAATATTGCTGGTAGATCAACGATAGGAAGTGATGTGTGGATTGGCGCCAATTGTACGATATCAAACTGGGTTAAAATTGGAGATAAAGCAAAGGTTAGAATTGGTTCAACTGTTGTATGTGATATACCCGAAAAAGCTGATGTTTCGGGTAACTTTGCAATAAAACACACTATTAACCTCAGAAAATTCATAGAAGACCAGGCAAACTAACACTATGTTTAATAAATCAATTGTAATAGATAATTTCAACATTCAAAACCACTCGAAACCTTATTTAATTGCAGAGATATCAGGTAATCATGACAATGAGATTGATCGTGCTAAGAAGTTAATATTAGCAGCGAAAGAAAATGGTTTTGATGCTGTAAAAATTCAATACTTTACTGCTAATGATATGACATTGGATATCAGTGAAGGTGACTTCATTGTAAAAAGTGGTTTGTGGAAAGACCGTAGCTTGTTTGAACTTTATGAACAAGGCGCAACCCCTAAGGAGTGGCTCCCCATTTTATTTGATTATGCGAAAGAGATAGGTATCACTCTATTTTCTTCCGTATTTTCTCATGAGGGACTTTGTATTTTAGAAGAGTTAGGCTGCCCTGCATACAAAATTGCTTCTTTTGAAGCAATGGACCTAGATTTAATTGAGGCGGCTGCTAAAACGCAAAAACCTGTGATTATTTCAACCGGTATCATAGATAAAGTTGGGATAGAAGAGGTATTAGACACATGTAAAAAAGTAAGGAATAGAAATATCGGTTTAATGCATTGTATAAGTAACTACCCTGCCCCTTATGACAAATTTAACTTAGCAACAATCACTGATATGCAACAAAGCTTTGATATCCCTATTGGGCTTTCTGACCATAGTACGGATGAAATATGTTCTCTTATTGCTATTGCCAACGGCGCTTCGATGATCGAAAAGCATATTACCGTGAGTCAAAAAGACGGAGCAATTGACTCTGAGTTTTCTTTACCTATTTCCCTAATGAAAGAATTCACCGATAAATTACGAAACGGTTTCGCTACTATTGGTAAGGTTGACTACAGTAACTCGTCACCACGCAAAAACTTCCGGTCACTATATGCTGTTAAAGATATCCCAAAAGGACGACTTATCACTAGTGACATGATAAGAAGTATTCGTCCTGGCCATGGTCTAGCCCCAAAAAATAAAAACAAAGTATTAAAGTGCACAGCAAAACAAAATATTAATGCAGGAACCCCTTTAGATTGGAGTCTACTATGTCAAACTTTAAAGAATTAGACGGAAAAGCACTACATCAAATCGCAAAGGAGTTATTTCCTATTTGCAGAAGTATTACCGGTAATGGTGTTAGAAAGACTTTAGATATTATTGATGATTATATTGAAGGGTACTCATTAGTTAAGCATGAAGTACGTTCTGGTACCCAAGTATTTGATTGGACTGTTCCTAAAGAGTGGAGTATTGAAGAAGCGTGGATAAAAGATTCTAAAGGGAATACTGTAGTAGATTTTAAAGACTCAAATTTACATGTACTTGGCTACTCAACCCAAGTCGACAAAATAATCCCGCTTAATGAGCTACAAGAACATTTGCATTCATTGCCTGAACAGCCTGAAGCAATTCCTTACGTTACATCTTATTATGAGCCTCGATGGGGTTTTTGCATAACAGACAAACAAAGAAAGTCTCTAACTGAAGATGATTACCACGTATTCATTAACAGTCATCATTTTGATGGTTCTTTAACCTATGCAGAACTTCTTATCCCGGGTAAAAGTGAAAAGGAAATTTTAATATCTAGTTATGTTTGTCACCCCTCACTCGCAAATAATGAGCTTTCAGGCCCCCTTGTCTCTTTGGCTTTGATCAACTGGTTAGCAAAAAATGAGAATAACTTTTATAGTTATCGCTTTGTTTTCACAACGGAGACTATTGGCACAATCACCTATTTAAGCCGTAATTTAGAACATTTAAAAAGTAATATTGCTGCAGGCTTAGTTTTAACATGCATAGGGGATGACGGTGACTATTCAACTGTACAATCACGTTATGGTGATAACTTGAGTGACAAAGTCGTTCAAAAGGTATTAAGTGAAAACTATAAAAATGACGCAAAGATATACTCTTTTTTAAAAAGAGGAAGTGATGAACGCCAGTATTGTGCACCCAATATCGATTTACCAATTACTTCTATAATGAGGACAAAGTATGGAGTTTATCCTGAGTACCATACTTCATTAGATGACTTAACTTTTATGACCCCCTCTGGTTTAAAAGGTGGGCTAGACTTTGCCAAGAAGTGTGTTCAATTATTTGAAAAAAACCACAAGTACATTACAACTAAGTTATGTGAACCTAAATTAAGCAAATATAACTTATACCCAACTCTTAGCAAAAAAGGTTCATCAAATGTTGCGAGGAATCTTCTTAATGTTTTAGCTTACTGTGATGGAAAAAATGATGTTATAGACCTGGCTAACATTCTTGGAATCAGCACTGATGAGATTATAAACTTAATAAAGATTGCGTTAGAAAATAAATTAATAGAAGCGCTTTGAATAAAGCGCTTCTTTCTTTACTCCAGTCCCCAGTCACATGGCTTATCATAACTTTCAGGAAAATCAGCTTCAATCTCGTCTAAATACTCATTCCACATATCTAGACCCTCTTTAAACCAATTAAGTGTTAAATTATCATCCTCATAGCTATATAAAAGAGTTATCAATGGGCAATGATAATATAACAAAGAGCCTTTGAATAATTGAAAGTAGTAACTATAACGCCCCCCTCTCAAAGAATATACATACCTCGATTGACGCCGAAGAATATCTAAACAATCTTGGCGACTCGAAAAGCTAGATAGAGATATATCTTTTATGTTTTTTGCTATAGTAGAGAAAGCTTTTAAGTCAAGCATTTGATAATCATCATCCTTTACTGACTCACTGATAAACTGAGTATTTTTTATATATTCAACAACCTCGTTTTTATCTGTAGAAAGGCTAGGGATTAAGACTTCTTCTTCAGTTAATGGATAAGCTCCTTTTAGTTTTGCACCATGGCCAACATTGAAGTAATTAGAGTTTGGTTTATGTTTAATTAATAATTCCATTTGATTTTTAGAAACCATATAGAAATTATTTGCATAAACTATGTTCCCAAGATTCCCTTCGACTTCATGATCGTAACCGCTGTGAGGCTTAAACTGACGTTTTAAAGAAGAATCATTGTAAATAGAGTACTTAGAATGATGCTCCCCAGAACCTGTTATCGCATTATCCACACCAATTAAATAGATATTTTTGAACCCAAACGAACTAGCATAAGACAATGCTGTATTTGCAACTAAAGGGTTTGAATAGGGAATTATTTCTCTACGCAACAATCCATTCCCTATTCTAGCCAGAGCATAATAATCTGAACCTGCTTCGTTCCCCTTTATTGCAAGGCCTGTCCATTTATAAAGCTCAGGAGTATGTGAGTAGATAACATTAGTTGTTAATAAATTTAAATCGGAATAATCTTCTTTCTTTTGAGTCTCAAGCAAAATTTCATAATTACGTTTAGGACGCTCGATTAAAACATGAAAGTCTGGCTTTATACCCATTTTAAGCAGTGAACCTAAGGCGGTTCCTGCAGCCAAAATAATTGCATTATCTTTATTTTGTCTTAGTAATTCTTCCGCACTATCTAATGATGGTCCATTACCCACGACAAAAACAGGTATTTCAGCTACATCATCAGCTACAACATTATCACTTATCCAAAATGGCAAGTTACTATTCATATGTTTAATTGTATGAGCTATGCTAGTAACAGCATCATTGTAAAAACCAAAGCCGTTCTGAAATTGATAAAACTGCTTAAAGAAATTTGAAATTAATGAGTTTAATTCATTATTTGGGTAGTGTTGGTAGCAAAAGGTTTTAGATATTGAGAAAGCCCCAATATCTTGTACAACTTTGTAAAGTGAATCAAAGAAGTTTTCATAGCTAATTCCTAGATGTATAAATAAACAACCTAATGAATCATCTACTCTTTGAATAATTACATCCCACTCTATACAAAACAGGCTCGCAAAAAAAAGCTCAAAGTCAGGTTCCACGATGTGGATATAATCAAACTCAACCTTATTAAGCAAATACTCAAGGTGATATCCTAAACCAATGCCAAAAATCATTGCGCTAGGGAAGCGATCTGGCAGTCGTTTCAATGTATCAGGTTTTTGTTCTCTTATATTAGCTAGTAATTCACTAATTTTATTCATGTATTTAACATGAATGCGATTGTCTTTCTTCTTTTTTCTGAAGTCATATTTAACCGCACTAATAGCAGGTTTATTTAGGTTTCTTTCAACTTGTTCAACGCATTGGGTGTAAGGATTATCATTATATAAAGGTACTTTTTCGCCTTTTTTAACAAAATTTGCTTTAAGCTCTCGAGTTACATGTAAACAAAAGTCATCCCGAGTTTTATAGTTTTTAATCGCTTGCGCAATTTCAGGGTAGTATTTTTCAAAAGCAGTTACATTATTAGCAAACCGAATATTAGCTTGCTCTGCAAACTTCTCTTCATTTATCTGTTGCTGCAAAGAACTATCAAGTTTTTCTGCTAGCGATTCTATTTGCTGCTCTAAGCTCGATTCTTTAGTCATAAGGCTCTTATTTTATACTTTTATAAATGTCTAATTTTTTTTGAGTTTTGAGATGTGTGCCCAATGATTTTGCAGTATCTGCCTTCAAAGAAGCTACTTTCGTTATCAAGTTATTAAAATCATTTAAAATTGATTCAAGACGACTAACATCTGTATTTGACATATCAGATGATGCAAAGCATTGTTCCAGTAATTTTTCAATCTGTTTAGTATTTGCTACAGCCTCGTCAAAATGCATATTTTCAATATTTTTTAACAAAGAACAGAGGCAAATATCTAGTTTATCTAAGCGTTCAGCCAACATTAGCATCAACACCGTTTTCACTCAGTGTCTGCTGACGGATATCATTAGGAATTGAATCCCATGCTGATTTTATTTCTTTTAATAAGCTCGAAACTTCATCTATGATGGTAGGATCATTCTTAATGCTCGCATCAAGAAGGCGGTCTAGCATATATGAGTATAATGCATAGAGGTTTTCTGTAACCTCACCACCCACTTCAAAATCTAAGCATCCTCTTAATGCTTCAATAATTGCAGATGCCTTAGATAAATGCTCACTTTTAGCTTCAAGATGCTTTTTCTCAATTGCAACTTTTGCTAATACCATTTTTTCTAAAGCACCAGCCATTAACATTTGGATTATTTCATAACGATCAGCACCTGCAACTCGAGTTTTAAGTGCTTCTTTCTGATAATTTCTTACTTTTGCATTATACATAATTTACCTACAAATAATTGCTGAAGACATTAGCTACTACTAAGATTTTGATTTAGTAAACCCTGGTAAACTAGATAATTGAGCACTCAAGTAAGTTTGAGTCGATTGCATCTGAGCCAATAATACATCAAGACCTGAGTACTGTTTACGAAGCCTAGCTTCTAGCTCAGTCATACGGTATTCATGATTAGCGACATCATCTTCGAGATCATCTAACTGAGCGTTTAAGTTTGTTTCTCTTTGTTTAATTATACCGTTAGAGTCAACATAGTTTTCTAATAAAGTTTCAAATTGTGTAGCTAGTCCATTTTCACCTGCAAAAGCCTTGCCAATATCATCGTAGTTTTCGTCCATTGCTTCATTTAAACTACGAACTAGAGATGACTTTTCTAAATAACCATCCTTATCAACGCCTAAGCCAATATCAAATATACTTTCAAATGGACCTGCATCTGTTAAGTTAACAGATAAATTATTGACAAGCTGTGATTGTAAAGAGCGAATCGTTGCATCACCATTGAGTGGCTTACCCACTCTTGATTGAAAACCTAACTGCCCGATTACATTGTTATAATTCGCTATGAATTCATCTACGAGCTTAGTGACACTTTCACGATCAACTTGAACTGATAACTTTGCAGTTTCACCATCGACGCTTTCTCTTTTAGCTGTAATAGTCATGTCTTGAACAGCATCTTTAAACGTGTTGGTATCATTAGTAATAGTAATACCATCAACTTTTATCGAAGCGTCTTGAGCTTCATCACCAGATGCAATTGCAATACCACCAGCAGTAACACCATCGTTAGCAAGTGTCGAAACATTATCAAGTTCAGCAGTATCATTCGTAATTACTAAATCATTGCCAGTACCTGTAACAGATGAGGTTAGGACAAGCTTAGACTCTGTACCTGTATTTATAATATTGGCAGTTACGCCAAAGTTGTCATCTGAATCATTTATGGCATCGCGCAACTCAGCAAGAGTTGCACCTGCATCTAAGGTAATATCAAAATTTTTATCGCCTGCTGCAAACGATAAAGTACCACCTGATGCCGTAACCACATCATCAGTGGATGCAAAGAGGCCATCATTAGATGTTGCTCTACTACCTTGAGCAAGTTCTAATACTTCAATGTTGAAATCCCCAGGAGAAATATCTGAAGTTGGTGTTACTGATATCAGATCACCATCATCACTGGTAGGCTGTTTGATAGTTGCAGTTCTTTTGTTAAAGTTATCTGGATCAGCTAACTTCTCGATAGTGTCTTGCAACTTAGAAAGAGCAGATTTAATTTCACCTATCGCTGAAAGCTCTACCTGTAAAGACTCTTCTTTTGCAACAAATGCGTTCATTTTAGGAGTGTTTTCAGCACTTACGGTTGCTGAGATAATGCTCTCAAGATCTAAGCCAGAGCCAATTCCAGCTGAAGTAATTAACGGCATTTTAACCTCCTGAAAAATATTACACTTTTATGCTGAATGATTAAATAGCATACCTTTACTAGTTAATTTATCGGCAAATTCATCCAAAGCTTTAGCCACTTCTCGAAACTCTTCTGTGGGTATCTCACGGATCACCTCTTCACTTTCTTTATCGAGCACTTTAATGATCGGTGGTTCACCTAGCTCATCAAACTCAAAAATTAAGTTTGTCGAAGTTACCGGTATATATTTATTAAGCTTCTCGAGGTTTTCTTTTACCTCAGCAATCATATCTTGCTTTTCTTGACGCTTCTTGCTTGAAACTTCATCAATATTAACAGGTTCCCTACTAGCAATTTCTGTGCCTTTATTAAGCTTCTCTTCATCTAACACTGATTTTACAGAAACACTGTTTGAAGTATTAACATTATCTGAAGCCCTAGCTGCGGAATTAATATCTATCATTTCTCTCTCCAGCTGTTATCTGTTAAATTATAAGCCACTGTACTGAAAATTTCCTCTGTACAGTGACTTAAAACTTAGACTACCCTAGTAACGAAAGAGCTACTTGTGGGCGCTGATTTGCTTGACTTAAGATAGAGCTACTTGCTTGTTGTAAGATTTGCATCTTAGTCAAGTTAGCAGTTTCTGTTGCAAAGTCAGTATCTTGAATACGCGAACGTGCAGCTGTTAGGTTTTCAGCTATATTTGATTGATTTCGGATTGTTGATTGGAAACGATTTTGAACCGCACCTAATTCAGCGCGCTTTTTATCAACAACAGCGATCATTGCATCCATACCAGCTAATACTTGCTGCGCATTAACTTGTGAAGATACGCTAATAGTTGTTGCACCGAATGCAGAAAAGCCAACTGTTGCTGCGGTTAAACCTGTACCAACATCACTAATACCAGCAGCTAATGTTGACATGCCTTTTCCTGTCACACCTGAAGCAACTTGAGCGATGCCTGACATAGTAAAACCACCATTAGCAGTTAGTGAATTTGCTGTACCACCAACATTTTTCATGCTAAAGCTAATTGTTTGAACTGCATCAGCACCAACTTGGAAACTGGCATTATAAGTTCCATCAAGAAGGTTTTGACCACCGAACGTTGTATCTTCAGCCACTCGATTAACTTCTGAAGCTAATGATCGAATTTCTTCTTGAAGTGCTAAACGGTCTTCATCAGTATTCGAACCATTCGACGCTTGTTGTGCAAGCGTACGAATACGTTGGAACATTGATGTTACTTCGTCTAGTGCACCCTCAGCTGTTTGCGCAAGAGAAATACCATCGTTCGCATTTCGGTTACCTTGATTAAGGCCGTTAACTTGTCCTGTTAAACGGTTAGCGATTTGCATACCCGCAGCATCGTCTTTCGCACTATTAATGCGTAAGCCAGATGATAATCGCTGGAATGAAGTGTCTAAGGAGTTGCCAGATTTCATCAACTGACGCTGTGCGTTCAAAGAACTCACATTAGTATTTACATAGATAGCCATGTTAGCCTCCGCTTTATCATTTAATAGCTAAACAGCGGGATACCCCTACCCTGCTATTTAACCGACATAGAGTCCTAGATTGATAGTTCTCTAAATCAGTTATCGTCTGATAAAGCGAAAGCTTTAGCTTTATTTGTAAATTTTTTAACTATTTTTTAAATTTTAACCTTGTAATAAGCTTAATGCCGCTTGAGGTCTTTGATTTGCTTGACCTAAAATTGTTTGGCTTGCTTGCTGTAAAATTTGGTTTTTAGTCAAATTAGCCGTTTCAGCTGCGAAATCAGCATCTTTAATTCGTGATTTAGCAGCCGATAAGTTTTCTGAAATATTCGCTTGGTTACGAATAGTCGATTGAAAACGGTTTTGTACAGCACCCAATTCAGCACGCTTTTTATCTACTACAGCAATCATAGAATCCATAGCTGCGAGCACTTGCTGAGCATTTACTTGAGAAGATACACTTATTCCGCTTGCAGTAATATTGCTAAAACCTGCTGTAGCTGCGGTTAATCCAGTGCCTATATCACTAATACCTGCAACCAATGTAGACATTCCTTTTCCGCTCACGCCTGAAGCAATACCAGCTATACCCGACATAGTGAAACCACTATTTGCAGTTAGTGAGTTAGCTGTACTTCCAACATTTTTCATACTAAAGCCGATAGTCTGAACGGCATCAGCACCAATTTGAAAACTAGCGGAGTAACTCCCATCAAGTAAGTTTTGGCCACCAAATGTGGTATCTGCAGCAATACGGTTTACTTCAGCAGATAACTGACGAATCTCTTCTTGGAGAGCAAGTCTGTCTTCATCCGTATTTGAACCGTTTGCTGCTTGTTGTGCAAGGGTTCTAATTCGCTGAAAACTTGAAGTAATTTCTTCTAATGCCCCTTCAGCTGTTTGCGCAAGTGAAATACCATCGTTCGCATTTCGGTTACCTTGATTCAAACCTAGAATTTGTGATTGTAAACGGTCAGAAATTTGTAAACCGGCAGCATCATCAGCTGCGCTATTAATACGTAGGCCTGAAGATAGACGTTTAAACGAAGTATCTAAATCTGTACCTGTTCTATCCAACTGTCTTTGTGCATTTAATGCACTAACATTAGTATTTACATATAAAGCCATAATAAACTCTCTTCTTATCTGTCAAAGTAAAGTCACTTATTAAAAAAGTGAATTTGACAAAGTGACCCTTACAGCGGCAAATCTAAGTCGCCTGGGGCAAAATACTGCCACTTTGCTGATTAGTTAATTAACTTGAAGTAATGAGAGCAATTAATAGGCCAACTATTAATTAAGATTAAAAAAGGAATAAAAAGGCTCCATTTAGGAGCCTTAAGAGAGATAAGTTTAAGAGTGGGTTTAATAACACAAATTATGGCATAATCTGTGCTTTATGTTTTATGTTCTTACAAATGTTAGAACACTACTGTCAGGATTTTGAGCGCCTCCGCTTTATAATCCTATCTTAGCGCCTTTGTTAATACCCCATTAGACAAAGGCGCTTTTCTTTAAGTCAAAGTTTTGACTTCACTTTGACTCAAATTCCCAACTATTAACCTAGTAAGCTTAATGCCGCTTGAGGACGTTGGTTAGCTTGACTCAAGATTGTTTGGCTAGCTTGTTGTAAGATTTGCATCTTAGTTAGGTTAGCTGTTTCAGTCGCGAAATCTGTATCTTTAATACGAGATTGAGCTGCACTTAAGTTTTCAGAGATATTAGCTTGGTTACGAATCGTTGACTGGAAACGATTTTGAACCGCACCTAGCTCTGCACGCTTTTTATCAACTACCGCAATCATAGCATCCATACCAGCCAAGATTTGTTGTGCATTAACCTGAGAAGACACGCTGATTGTAGTTGCGCCGAAAGCTGAGAAACCAACAGTTGCAGCAGTCAAACCTGTACCTACATCACTAATTCCTGCAGCAAGAGTGGACATACCTTTACCTGTCACACCAGAAGCAACACCAGCAATACCTGACATAGTAAAACCACCGTTAGCAGAAAGCGTATTAGCTGTACCACCAACATCCTTCATGCTGAAGCCAATTGTTTGAACAGCATCAGCACCCACTTGGAAACTTGCTGAGTAAGAACCGTCAAGTAAATTTTGGCCACCGAAAGTAGTATCTTCAGCAACTCGGTTTACTTCTGATGCTAAAGAACGAATTTCTTCTTGAAGTGCCAAACGATCTTCATCAGTGTTTGAACCATTCGACGCTTGTTGCGCAAGGGTACGTATACGTTGGAACATTGACGTTACTTCGTCTAGTGCACCTTCAGCTGTTTGCGCTAAAGAGATACCGTCGTTCGCGTTACGGTTACCTTGATTAAGACCGTTAATTTGCGATGTTAAACGGTCAGAAATTTGTAGACCAGCCGCATCGTCAGCAGCGCTGTTGATACGGAAACCAGATGATAAACGCTTGAATGAAGTGTCAAGTGAGTTACCAGAATTCATTAATTGTCTTTGAGCGTTTAATGAACTAACATTTGTATTTACATAAAGTGCCATGATATTTCTCCCGAAGTAAACTTATCATTTACTCTCAAACTTACTCTAATTAAGCGGTAACTGTTGTTTGTTACTCTGCTTGGTTAATTAAGTTATCGGTCCGCTCAAAAAATCCTTTAGTGAATTTTTAAACAATTTTTAAAATTTTATTTAATGCACTGTATTTAAAAGAGAAATATTTTAGCTTTTTAACTAAACATGGCATCTGGTTACCTTGAAAGCCGCTATCACGATGTTTTACTAAAGATATAAATACTAAAAAGAGTGCTCTAAAAACGCTTTTAAAGTGTGAAGCTTAAGGAAGGTTTTGTAGGTTAAGTTTATTAAATAAGCTTAACCTACATAAATTATAAGTAATCAAATAATGAGAGGTTAGCCAAACGGCCAAATGTTGCCTGTGCAGCTTGCAGTGATGTTTCTTGTTTGGTGAGTTCAGTAATCGCTTCAGCCATATCAAGCTCAACAAGCTCAGCTTTTGCAGCTTTATTGCTAGTATCTAAGTCACCGTTTGATTGTTCGATTTTCTTGGCCGTATTTAAGCGACCACCCAAACCGGCCTGAACAAGTGAAACCTGATTTTTGGCATTATCGAGTTGTACGATGGCATCAGCTAAAACTTGATCAAACTCTTCTTGAGTTAAATCAGGATTGGTTAGTCCTGCTATCAGGTCATCCAAAGTATTTAACGCATTCTCTTTTTGTGGTGCTTCAAGGTCAACATCGATTTGGCCATTTGCAACAGGTGAAACAGAAATCTCCATACCTTGATATTCAATTTTACCGTTTTCAAAGCTACCGCTGTCAATCGTTACACCAGCTTGCTGCACAACAAATGTATTAGGTGTGCCTGTGGTAGTAATAAAGCTTAGTGTATTGGCATTTGCAGCCGCAGCAGGATCAGCGTTGTAATTAGCTTGATGGAATTTATCAAAATCTGCTTGCTCAGTAACATAAATTTTTGAGCTTGCGATACCGCCCGAAACAGTGCCATCGTTTGAAGCTACATTTAGGCGTGCATTTACTTTTTCGAATGTATCAAAACCATTGTCACTTGATTTGATTTCTACACCTTCAGCCACTTTGATTTTGTGTTGCCCCTGATCGCCACCATATTCATAGCGCCCAGAAGTACTATTAAAGGTGTAAGACGGAGTATTATCTTGGTAACCCGAAAAGATAAATTTACCGTCTTCGGTCTTTGCATTCATCAAATCAAGTACCGTACTTTGCAATGCTTTAACTTCTTCAGCAATACCTTCACGGTCGATATCACTATAGGCACCGTTACCAGCTTGAATAGATAAAGTATAAGCAGACTCAAGTGCGCCTTTAATATTTTGCAGCACACTTTCTTCTGTCGTTAGGCGGCTATTCAACATAGTAATGTTTTTTGTGAACTGTTCATTACCTTGAATGCGGTCGTTATAAAGTAACGCGCGAGCCGTTGCGGAAGGATCGTCAGCAGCAGTTAATACACGCTTTTGGGTATTAACCTGCTCTTGCGCTTTGTTTACATTTTGTTGTGAGTTAAGAATAGAATTAAGGTTATTCTTATACATCATGTTATTTGAAATACGCATAATTACCTCGCCGCACTTAATAAGGTGTCAAAAATAGTACGTGCTGTTGAAAGGACCTGTGCTGATGCTGCATACGATTGTTGAAAGCGCAGTAAGTTTGCCGCTTCTTCATCAAGGTTTACACCTGATAGCGATTCATACCAAGCTTCAGACTGATCAGCCAATGCTGTAAAGGCCGCACCATTGGTTTGGGCTTGACTAGTCACTACACCAATATCAGTGACAATGCCTGAATAGGCTTGATTAAACGTTTTATGATTATCGGCTGTACTACTTGCTTCAACATTTTGACGCACTAGCTCACCATTTTGTAAATCGGCCAATAGCAAACCATTACGGTTATCATCAAAACCACCAGTGTTAAACTCTACTGTGAAGGTGTCACCTGTTGCAGGTGATCCTTCAATATTAAAGTCAAAGCCGTAGGTATCGTAAGGCGCCCCTGCTTGAGCAAGAATATTCTCAGCAGGTGGTGTAATGGTAAACGTCGATGTACCGTTACCATCTGTGATTTGATACTCGTTAGCATTCGCCGTTTTCACGAGTGTGATATCGCCATTCGCCAAACTCGGTGGGGGACCCACGGTAATACCCGTTGAGTTGTCAATATCGGACACTGTGCCAGCAGAAATACTTGCATCACTGGTATTATTGATATCGTTCGCAGTTCGAATAGGTGATGCTAACGCTAAATCTTCAGGAAGTTCAGTTGCAAGCTCTAAGCTAGTTGCAGCCTGAGAGTTCAACTTAACCATAAATTGGTCACCAGTATTTGCAGCACCTGATACGTTGAGTTGTAAACCAAACGCTTCACCACCCGTAATAGTTGATGAGTCAATCACACCGGCAGTCACATTCGCTGTAGATGCGGTGCCAATGGGTTCACCTTTATTATCAATTGCCTGAATCTCAACAGTGGTTGCGCTTGTATAGGTCACAATAAAATCACTTGCTGGCAATTCGCTGCCTTTACCAGGTTCAAGGGTTGCCGTCATTGTTGATGTGCCCATATTGGCTTGATAACCAAACGCATCTACCGTTGGAATAGCAAAAATATCGCCGCCAATTTCACCATTAGCGTCCATACCTAAGCTATTTTGTTGGTTAAAGGCATCGGCTAATGCTAAGCCCATTTGACCTAGCTGGTTTTGCGCTGGCACTAAAATATCGTCACGAAATGCCAGTAAGCCACCAATTTTGCCTTTCAATTTACTCACATCAACTTCAAGCGGCACGGCTTTGCCACCGTTTACATCAAGTTTTAATTCTTTAAAGTTCGGATCAGGATCGCCACTAAATGAAAACAGATTAAATGTGCCACTTTGCATGACAAGTGCTTGACCAGAGCCTAAATACACTTGTTTCTCGCCGTTATTACCATCGAGTGTTTCAATATCAATCAGCTCAGATAAGTCACGAATTGCTTTATCACGTTCATTATATAAACCACTTGATACTGACTCACGATCAGTACCATGAACCGAAGCAATCTTGGTATTTAAATCACTGATATTTTGGATCAGGTTATTTGCTTCATCTGAAAAGATTTCTAGCTGCTCATTTACTACTGCTTTTTGGTCAACCACAATGCTCGATAACCTGTCCATTTGATCAATCAAATTTTGTGCATCCGTCATGACCAGTGAACGAGCTACTGTTGATGACGGTTGATTTAAGCTTTCTTGTACATTGTTAAAAAACGAGTTTACGCTCGTTGATAAGCTGTTTGACTCTTCTGAAAACAAGCTATCTACACGGCTTGCTTCAGTTACAAACTGATCAAAAAACGCTTTATTAGAGGTATCTCTATTTAATTGCTTTTGTGCAAATTCATTTAGTAAGCGATACGTTTCACCACGGCCGACTTGGTTATCGATCATGGTTGTGAACTCAGTACGCTCACGCACATAGCCCTCGGTATTAACGTTGGCGATGTTTTTACTGGTGGTTTGTAAAAGCTCAGAGTTAGCTCTTACACCGGCATTTGCTATGTCATATAAGCTAAATGACATGAGGGTCTACTCCTTAACGTACCAATGAAGCAGCGACGCTTTGAAGCTCAACGCGCTTCAATACCTGCTTAATTTTATCGGCATAATTTGGATCAGTTGCATAGCCTGCTTTTTGTAACGAATCTAAAAAGGCTGCAGGCTCTGCGGTATTATTAAGTGCTTCTTGATAACGTGGGTTTTCATTTAAAAAATCCACAAAGTCGTTCACACTGTCTTTAATCGATTGATAAGAGCGAAAACTTGCTTGCTTTTTAACTGGCACACCTTGTTCAAACTCAAGCGTGACTTTGCTTGCTTTATCACCTTGCCAGCTCCTATCCGATTTAATATTGAATAAGTTGTTACTACTTGTGCCATCAGCTTTACTGATGATGTGTTTACCCCAGCCCGTTTCAAGGGCTGCTTGAGCAACCATCACAGCTGGGTTTAAGCCAATTTTTTCAGCCGCATTTTTAGCGTGCTCCCAAACAGAGCTAATGAAAGACTCAGCATCTTCAAAGCGGTTTTCTGATTGCTCGTTCGCTGATGTATCCTCGACAGCTTGTGGTTTAGCCTTAGCCTCAGTAGTGCTATTAAGGACACCGTTTGCGCGTTTATCACTATCAAAGTCAGCCGTCGTTCTTAGTACAGAACCTGGTGTAAACTCTTTACCGTCTGGCGAGAGCTGCTGAACAATCAAGTCAGCTAGGCCGAGCGAACCATTTGATGAAAGCTCAACCGACATTTGTTGGTCATGCATCTCTTCAAAAAATTTAACGCCGCTTGAATTAAATGGGCTGTCTTTATCTTCAAACGCTTCATTTGCTTTGCGCATGCTTTTAAGCAGCATCTGAGTGAAGATAGATTCAAATTGTGCCGCCGCTTTTTTCAGCGCCTCTTTTGACGCATCGCTAGAGGCATCACTTTTTAAGGCATTTTGACGTAATGAGTCTAAGTTGCCTAAATCAAAAAAGTTTTGCTTGTCGAGATGATTTGTATCCATCAGCTTTTTGACACAATAGTTAATAATGAAAATTAAAAAGCAAAAATTGCGCCAATAAAAAACTTTATAAATGAATGGCTAATAACTGATACAGGAATGGAGTAACTTCAGAGCCAAGATTTTGGCTGATGTTTGTGTGCTAAATGATTTAAGAAATACTAAAACAAAAAACGCGCTCGAAAGCGCGTTTTAATTTAAATGATAACCAGTTGCCCGTTTATCGCCCCCGCTTCTTTTAAAGCTTCAAGGATTGCCATTAAATCACCCGGTGCGGCCCCAACTTCATTGATTGCACGCACGAGATCATCAAGATTAACACCCGGGTTAAATACAAAAGCACGTGAATCATCTTCGTTCACATCAATAATACTTTGATTGGTAACGGTAGTTTCACCATCACTTAAAGCATTTGGCTGTGACACATTTTGCTGCTCAGCAATGGTGACCGTTAAACCACCATGTGTAATCGCCGCTGGCTGTAGTTTCACGTTTTTGCCAATCACTATTGTGCCTGTGCGAGAGTTCACAATAATTTTTGCTGCTGTGTCTGCTGGCTTAAACTCTAAGTTTTCAAGTGTCGACAAATAAGCAACACGTTGAGAAGCATCACGCGGTGCTAACACTCGTACTGAAGCTGCATCGATTGCCTGAGCGCTGTCAGGACCCACTAAATCATTAATCGTTTGCTCTAAGCGTTTAGCCGTTGTGAAATCAGGACGATTTAAATTAAAGGTAATGTAGTCACCTTGCATAAACGGGCTCTTAATAGCACGCTCTACAATGGCACCGTTTGGAATACGGCCCACTGTGGGTGTGTTAATAATTACACGGCTACCATCTGCCCCTTCAGCACCTAGACCTCCTACAACTAAGCTGCCTTGTGCAATTGCATAGGTATTGCCATCAACCCCTTTTAGGAAGGTTTGTAATAAGGTACCGCCACGTAAACTACCCGCACTACCGATAGACGAAACCGTAATATCAATGGTTTGACCGGGTTTTCTAAATGCCGGTAACTCTGCATGCACAGCCACAGCTGCAACATTTTTAATCTTAGGTTTTAAGCTATCAGGTAAGGTAATACCAAAACCATTCAGCATGGCTTTAAAGCTTTGTTGAGTAAATCGGCTTTGTTCACCTGTGCCGGGCAAACCGACAACCAAACCATAACCCACTAATTGGTTTGCGCGCACGCCCTCAACCATAGATACATCTTTGACTCGCTCAGCCTGTGCAGAAAACTGCAGGCTAATTAAGCAAAGAGCGATGATGTATTTAAACCCATTCATGACTTTATTCCTCTAAAATGGGAAAAGCGAACTACTAAAGAAACGAGACAGCCAACCTGCACTTTGCGTTTCTTGAATTTGCCCTTTACCTGAGTATTGAATTCGCGCATTAGCAATACGGTTTGATGTGACCGTGTTATCTGCTTGAACATCTTCAGGACGAACTAAACCTTCAAGGCGAATAAATTCTTCACCGGTATTCAAAGTGAGCCATTTTTCACCGCGAATAACCAAATTTCCGTTCGGTAGAACACGCATCACATTGACAGATATATCACCAAATAAGCTATTTGATTGGTTAGACTTTGAATCACCTTTAAACGATGCCCCAGAACCAATACCAAACTGAATGCTATCACCGCCAATGTTAACTGGATTACCGCCAAGCCCAATAACAGGGTCTAAACTAGCGTCCGTTTCTTTGTCGGTTTCGGTTTTTGCCGCTTTGGTGGCTTGCGTTGATTCTTGCAATTTAACAGTGATGATATCACCCGCGCGCAATGCCTTTTTATCTGAGTACAAGTCATCTGCTGAATAACTATCAAACAACGAACCCGTTGGTACCATTGGCTCTGTTGTTGGCTCCGGATACATAGGCGCATAGTAAGGGTCATCCTGAACCACATGATGATTTTGCGTTGTCATACAACCACCCAGCATTAATGCTGCCGATGTGACTAAGATAATGTTACGCATGCTGCCTCCTACCCATTAAAGCTGTTGATTGATGTAACTAAGCATTTCATCAACCGCTGAAATCACTTTTGAATTCATTTCATAAATTCGTTGCGTTTCGATCAAGTTAACAAGCTCTTCTGTTACATTCACATTAGACGTTTCAAGTGAACCTTGAACCACAGTACCTAAACCATCGATACCTGGGTTCCCTTGCACAGGTGCGCCACTCACAGCGGTTTCTGTGTATAAGTTTTGCCCCATAGGCTCAAGACCTGATGGATTAATAAAGTCACTAATTGTTAGCTGACCAATGACCACGTTCTCTGCTTGCCCTGAAATACGTACCGACACTTCACCGTCTTGCGAAACAGTAATTGATTGTGCATCGTCTGGTACGTTCATTTCTGGCTGTAATGGAAAACCCGCACCAGAAGTTACAATGCGACCATCTTCGTCAGTGGTGAATTGACCATTACGTGAGTATGCAATGTTGCCATCTGGTAATTGCACTTCAAAAAAGCCAGGACCTGAGATCATCCAGTCCAATGAATTTTCTGTGGTAAGCATGTTACCTTGTGAAAAGTTCTTTTGGTTAGCAACCACTTTTGCACCGGCACCAAGCATTAAACCCGATGGCATTTCAGTGTCTTGCGATGAACGACCACCTGGTTGATTTATATTTTGATATAGTAAATCTTCAAATACGGCGCGGCTTTTTTTGTAACCGACCGTGCTGGCATTCGCGAGATTATTTGAGATCACCGAAATATCGGTTTGCTGGGCGTCAAGCCCGGTTTTACTGATCCATAATGCAGGATTCATAACTCTACCCTCTCAGTCATCTTAAACAATGCGTAACAGCTGATCTTGACGCTCATCGAGCTCTTCGGCTGTTTTCATTAATTTAACTTGTAATTCAAATTGGCGTTGATTGCTGATCATGTCGACCATTTCATGCACTGGGTTTACGTTCGACATTTCAAGCGTACCCGACAGTACTTTTACGTTTGGTGAAATATCACAAAAACCACAAAGGTCATTGACCAACATGTCTTCTTTTGGTCGAAATAAACCGTCATTACCTTTTTCAAGCTGAGTGTTATCAGCCTCAATCACTTTTAAGCGATCAACCACTTCCAAAAAGTTTGCTGGCGCTCCTTGTGGGCGAACCTGAATAGCACCGTCTTCACTAAACTCAACTTTCTCGATAGGTAATGGCAAAATGATTGGACCACCTTCGCCAATTACTTGACGGCCATGGCTAGTGATCAACGCGCCATCTGGAGTAATGTTTAATGTGCCAGTTTTGGTGTACGCCTCATTGCCTGATGCATCTTGTACACTCAACCAACCACGGTCACTCATCGCGATATCAAGCTCGCGGCCAGTTTCAACAAAACCACCCGATTCCATATTAGATCCAGGGCGTTCTTGCATTGCAAACACCCTAGATGGCAGACCTTCACCGAAGGCTTGCATAGAGCGAGCTTGTGCAAAATCAGCTTTAAAGCCAGTGGTGTTAGCATTAGCAAGGTTGTTGGCCTTGAGTTCAAGACCTCGCAAACTTTGCTTAGCACCCGACATGGCAATGTAGACCATTTTGTCCATAACATTGACTCACTAAAAATACGATAACTAAGAAATGCAATAAAAGTGCCAAAGTAAAATTGACGCTAAAATAGAAGAGAAAAATGAATAATTAGAATGAAAAAAGGCTGCCAATAGAGGGAGCAGCCTTCGTGTCGGATTAAGCTTAGAGCCGTTAAAATTAACGGATCTGTAGGATGTTTTGCTGTAGTGTTGAGTTAACCTCAAGCGCACGTGAATTTGCTTGGAAGTTACGCTGCGCACTAATCAAGTCAACAAGTTCGTTAGTTAGGTTTACGTTTGATTGTTCAAGCGCAGATGAGTTAATTGAGCCTAAAGTACCTGAACCTGGTTCGCCAGCAATAGGTTCACCTGATGTAAGGCTCTTCTTCCAGGCTGTATCACCCACTTGTTGTAAACCCTGTGAGTTCGAAAAGCGTACCATCGCAACTTGACCTAGGAATGAAGTATCACCATTACTGTATGAAGCAACAATTTTACCGTCAGAACCGATATCGATACCTGATAGACGACCTACAGTCGCACCATCTTGTTCCAGTGCTTTTACTTCAAAGTTACTAGCATACTGAGTAGGAATTTTATTTGTTGTTGCTGCTTCATCACGCCAATTAATAGTGACATCATCTGGGAAGCTGGCACCATTAGAAAGTAAGTCAGATAAGCCTGCCGCAGCACCAACACCATTTGGTAACGTTAATGGGTCAAACGTAGTGTCAGTGTTTGCTACACCATCTGTATTTAGTGGTAAACCACTTGAGTCAAACTGAAAAGTCGAAATAGGCGTGTATGGCGACGTAGTTTGCTCAGTACCATCCGCAGCAAACGGTTTTTCATCTAAAGTAGCATACACTTCCCACTCATTTTCATTACCAGTAGTTGTTGAATCAGTTTTCACAAAAAAGAATTGTAAAATATGTGGCTCACCTAATGAATCATACACTGTTGTTGATGTTGAGCTGTTATATGAAGCACTTGTCTCAGGATCAAACGGCGTCACTGACGGTGAAGTTGCTCGAGAGTCTAGATTAAAAGATGAATAAACATTCGTGGTTGCACGTGGTGAACCTGATGCATCAGGAATTTGTAGTGCAGAAGATGTACTTAAGCTAACAGAAGTGGTATCACCGGTTGCTTCATCAACAGGGAAACCTTGTAGATAGTTGCCATTAGCATCGACTACAAAGTTATCTTTATTTAATTTAAACGCACCTGCTCGGGTATATGTGAAGTCTTGTGCACCTAGGTCATTCGCCATTGCGAAATAACCTTCACCAGTGATCGCTAAGTCAAGTGAGTTATTTGTGAAAGATAACGAACCTTGGTGGAATTGTTGTGCCACCATTGTTGTTCTTACACCGTCACCATTTTTTGTTTTACCAGAACTAAATACTGATGATGCGTATACATCAGCGAACTCTGCACGAGACTCTTTAAAGCCCGTAGTATTAACGTTAGCAATGTTATTTGCGGTAACGTCTAAATCTTTTTGCGCGGCTGCTAAGCCTGTTAATGCAATATTGAAGCTCATAACTCACCTCTAACCTATCTCTTAGCCTAAGCTAACCCAAACCTTTTTTACTTATGCGATTTCAGCTATATCAGTTAGCCTAACCGCACCCTCTTTTGTATTTACGATAATGCCGCTTGCGCCATTAATATTGACACTTTCAATATTCTTAAAGGTCGCCATTGGCATACTGCTGTAGTCTCCATTTACAAAGCCTTCAGCACTGATGTCATATTCACCTTCAGGTAGCACATTGCCATCATTGTCTTTACCATCCCATTCAAAACGAAGTGCACCCGCTGACTGAGAACCTAATTCAATGGTACGCACTAACTGGCCTGATGAATCCGTTATTCTTAGCGTTAAAGATTCAACAGCGGTTTCTGCAACCACCGACCCTTTAGCTAGATTTTCGCCATCAAAATCAATGGTGTCAGACTCAAGTAACGCTTGCTTACCAACAAGAGTCGAAGCCTGTAACGCAGAATTTGATGTCATTGATGCAGTGAGTGAATCAAACTTCTCGTTTAAGTTTGAAATACCTTCAGCCATGGTAAAGTTCGTCATCTGCGCAATCATTTGATCGTTATCAGCAGGATTACTCGGATCCTGAAACGACAACTGCTGTGTTAACAACGAAAAGAAATCTTCCTGAGAAAGCGTGTTGTTGTCTTCTTCAGTTGTTTGCGTACTACTTTGATTCCAACGCAAACTATCCATATAGGATGATGATGCAGAGCTGATGTCGTTACTCATAACTTATCCTCGGTTACCGTTGTCCTAACAACAGTGTTTTACTTAACATTTGCTTAGCTGCATCAGCAACTTGCACATTTGTTTGGTAAGAGCGAGAGGCAGAAATCATATTTGCCATTTCTTCTACAACATTAACGTTAGGTTTGTAGATATAACCATTTTCATCCGCACTTGGGTGGTTCGGGTTATATTCAATTTGTAGAGGTTTATCACTCTCTACAATGCCTAACACTTTAACGCCAACAGAAGAGCCCTGAGGATTGCTTTGTGATGCTGACGCTTTAGTCAACTCTGCAGCAAAAACAGGGTGGCGCGCTCGATATGTCTGATCTTGACTAGAACTAATCGTATTTGCATTCGAGATATTACTGGCTGTGGTATTTAAGCGAACATTTTGCGCACTCATACCGGTTGCTGAAATATCAAAAACATTATACAAACTCATGATTAAGCTCCTTGACTACCGAGGGCTTTTTTAAGGCCTTTAATTTTACTACTCATAAATTGCAGGCTTGCCTGATACTCTAATGAGTTCTGTACATACAAGTTTCGTTCCACTTGTATATCGACTGAGTTACCATCACCTGTATCTGCTTGATTTGGCGTACGAAACATTTCTGCGCTGCCAACAAAACGACTGCCCCCGGCAATATGTTTAGCATCGGTTCTTACCATGCTATTGCCGCCTTGTTGGTTGCTTTTTGCCGCTTTTAATGCCGAGGCAAAATCGATATCTTTCGCTTTATAGCCCGGCGTATCAGCATTAGCGATATTTGTCGCTAATAACTCAGCGCGTTGTGAACGGATCAACATCGCATGAGGATGAACACCAAATGCTTTATCAAAACTGATAGCCATAACCATCTCCAAAAAATTGACTCTGTAGTGGTTAATGCAAAAGCTAAGCCAAAAATTTAGGAGTAATTTGATTTATATAAGAGACTGAAAAATAGGTAAATTTAGCAACCTAAGGACTAGGTTGCTAAGGAGAGTTTACTTTTTCTGATAGATGATACCTGGGTTACAACGAACCATATCAAAGCTATCACTTAAGCCCGCCATTGATTCTGACGCACCTAAAAACAGGTAACCTTTCGGGTTTAAAGCTTGAGCAAATTGAGAAATGATTTTAGCTTTTACTTCTGGTGAAAAGTAAATCAACACATTACGGCAAAATATGATGTCAAACTTGCCCATTAGGGCATATGAATCGAGTAAGTTTAAATGTCTAAAGCTGACCATTTTACGTATAGGGTCAACTACCTGAGCCATTCCATTACCGCTGTCCTTGAAGAACTTTTGACGACGCTCCATCGACAAGCCACGAGCGAGCGCCAGCGAGTCATACTCAGCATTCTTGCACATATCAAGCATGGTATTAGAGATATCAGTGCCAATAATTTGCGCACCCATCTTTAATACACCTGGGTTTTTAGATTGGAACTCGGCAACAGACATAGCAATTGAGTACGGCTCTTGTCCTGATGAACTTGCCGCTGACCATATTTTTAGTGGCCTACGCACATCTTTAAGCTCAGGAAATAGTTTTGTTTTCAATAACTCAAACGGATATTGGTCACGAAACCAAAGCGTTTCATTGGTTGTCATCGCATCAACGACAGCGGCACGAAGCTGCCTCTCATGAGGGCTTAGTGTTTTACTTACCAACTGTGATAAAGACTCAACATTAAAACGCGCCATAAGCGGCGCAAGGCGGCTTTTAACTAGATAAAGTTTATTATCGCCAAGCACAATGCCACATTGTTGCTCTAAAAAAGAGCGGAATTGATCGTATTCGCTTTGTTGTAAATGCTTATTTTCCAAAGTAATACCACCTATAAATAATTAATCACAATGAACCCACTTCTTCACAGCTGTCGCTAATTCATCTGGGTTAAATTTTGCAATAAAATCATCAGCACCCACTTTTTCGATCATTGCTTGGTTAAACACCCCACTTAAAGAGGTATGCAAGATCACATGCAAAGGTGATAATTTTGGATCTGCCTTAATTTCAGCGGTTAAGGTATAACCGTCCATTTCTGGCATTTCTACATCAGATATTAATAGACCAACACGTTCAGTAATATCATTTTGACAATCGAACTGAGCAATCTCTCTTAAACGTAAAAGAGCTTCTTTTCCGTTTTTAGCTAGTTCAGTTTGTACACCTAGAGGTTCAAGCGCACGCTTGACTTGGTTTCGAGCTACTGCAGAGTCATCAGCAATAAAGACAATACGCTCACCCAAGTCACGCTGAATCTCACCTTCACCAACTACTTCAGCACTCACTTCAGTGTTAACTGGGCAAATTTCGTTTAATATCTTTTCTACATCGAGAATTTCAACTAATTCGTTTTCAATCTCAGTGACCGCAGTTAGGTAAGAATAACGTCCGGCTCCCGAAGGCGGCGGCATTATTTTTTCCCAGTTCATATTCACGATGCGTTCAACACCACCAACTAAAAACCCTTGCACTGAACGGTTGTACTCAGCAATGATGATAAAACTGTCTTTGATATTTTCAATTGCAGGGCCACCTACAGCCATCGATAAATCAATAACAGAGATAGTTTGACCACGGATATGCGCAACACCGCGAATGTACGCATTTGATTTAGGCATGTTAGTAAGTGGTGGACATTGCAGAACCTCTCTTACTTTAAACACGTTTATACCAAAGCGTTGTCGCCCTCTGAGTTTGAATAATAGTAATTCAAGGCGGTTTTGCCCAACCAACTGAGTACGCTGGTTAACTGAGTCTAAAATGCCTGCCATTTCAATCTCCTAAAGATAAACAATCAGAGCTGGAACAATAATTGCCTTCTTTGTGTTAAAGCTACATAAGGTTACAAAGCGTCTGTTTTTTGACGCAAAATATTTATACCTTGTTTTCAACCATAAGCATAGTCGAAACAATATGAGTTTGTTAAAAAAAAGCCGAAGATACAGTGTTTTTTATTTTCTTACTAGCCTGTTGTTTACAACACAACTACAGGCAGAAGTTTATAATACCGAGCAACTTCAACAAATCGCCATCGATTTTGTTAGCGAGCAGCTCCCTGATCTGGACACCACACCTCAAATTAGTGCTTTACCATTAGATAGTCGCATTCCTGAGAGGTTATGTGAGTCACCAATTAACAAAGAGTTACCAACAGAGCCTCCTTTTAATCGGCAGGTAACTGTACAACTTAAGTGCCAAGATTTAAATAGTTGGACCCAATACGTTCACGTGCGCATTATTGAGCTCGAACCTGTGGTTGTTGTTACCACTAATTTAGCCCGTGGAGAGGTCATTCGCCCTGAACATTTACGCCTCGAAATGAAGCCAAAGCAATTTGTTAGAACGCAATATGTTCAAGATGAGGCTATACTTATTGGCAGTCGCAGTAAGCGCAATTTACGTGACGGCACACCTATTGTTATGAGCCAAGTTTGTATGGTTTGTAAAGGCGATAATGTAACTATCTATGCTTCATTACGCGGGTTAAGAATTAAAACCACCGGAATTGCTCTAGAAGATGGTACGTTAGACGAATTAGTACGTGTAAAAAACAAAAAATCAGGTAAAGTATTAAATGCACGTGTGGATGGGGTCGAGTCTGTACAAGTAAATATTTAATTTTTTATATTTATGCTAAAGTATCCGCTGTGCCCGCCGATATAAAGGCATATGTTGGGTAATGTATAGGTCAAAATTATGGTAAGCAATGTCAATAATGGTCAACAACAGCCTTCTGTGTTGACAAATACCAAGCAAAAAAAGCTTGATTTACAAAAAGATAATGCTAATGCAGCCGCTGCAAAATCGGCCGCACCAAAAGCAAGTGCAGATTCTGTGAGCTTAACTCCTCAAGCTAAACAGCTAAAATCTTTGCAAGAAAAAGCAGAGCAATCATCTGGCTTTGATAGCAATAAAGTGGCTGAGCTGAAAAAAGCAATCAGTGAAGGTAAATACCAAATTGATGCTGAAAAGCTAGCAAAGAACATCGCTGCATTCGAGTTTGATGTCTATGGCTGATCATAATCATTTAATAGCTAGCAAATTAACACAACAAGTTTCGTGCTTGGAGTCTATTGCTGCGCTGTTAGATGATGAGTTGACAGCCATTGCTGCAAAGCGTGGCGACGGATTAAAGAGTATTGCCCAACAAAAAATCTCTTTGCTCCAACAAATTCAAACCATTGATAAAGAAGTGCAAAAGCTTGTTGCGCACAACGAATCGCAAGATGACGAAGTAAGTGCACTTATTAAGCAAGTAAATACTCTCCTAGCAAGCTGCAAAAAGAAAAACGATGTAAACGCTCACGCGGCCCATCAAGCACAGTTGAGTGTTAAGCAACTTAAAGATATTTTAATCGGCGCACCATCATCGATGACCTACGACCAAGGCGGTAGCGTGATTCAAGGCGATAAGAAAATCGTTCACAACTTGAAAGCCTAAATACTATTTCATTAAAAAAGCGCGATAACTAAGTTATCGCGCTTTTTTAATGCTTGCAGAATTTGCTGGGCTTATACAGCAAGCCAATACTAAGTTGCACCTAATAATATGTTACTTTTTTTACTTGGCGCGGTTTTACTTCGCCGATGTATAAATCGTGCACTCGCTTCATATCAAGCTGTAATTCAGTTGCGTAGGTGTCCCCTACTGCATAGGTTTTAATAACCTGTGCACCTTTGATCACACCTTGTACTTGGCTTTGTAATTGATCATTATGAGCAATGCTGTTTTGCACTGTAGTGCCTGCGGAAATTCTTTGCCCGTAAACTTGCTCAGCAAGCTCGCGGTAAGCTTCAAGCTTTGAGGCTTTAATCGCAAGTAGAGTACGCTGCGATTCATTGCTACCTGGTTGAGCACTAATTGGCGCATAACCCACGGCTTTTAGCACTGGGTAGCTATCTGGCTCAATGTAAGTGTATTCTACATGTTTATCAAAAATACTACTGCAGCCGGTTAATGCTGCGCAGGCAACCAGCCCACCGAATAGAAGTGCTCGCATAATTTGCTTCCGCTTAAAACTCTTTGGCTACAAATATGCACGTTTAATGCCACTGTGGTACAGTCCTTGCTCATTTAGGTTATTCATTGGTTTTAATGCTAGGTGTCAGCATGAAAAATAAAACAATAGCCAGCTTAAAAGGCCTTGGCTTAGCCTTTACAATTTTGTTTTCTAACAATAGCTTAGCGCAGTGGTTTGAATCTACAGGCCATGCAGTTGTAAAAAATGGCGATACGAGCCAAGCCAAATCTGCCGCCATTAAAGACGCCATAACTCAAGCTTTAGTGTTTTCTGGCGCTCGAGTAAGCTCTGTACAGACACTAGTTGACGGGGTTTTGACGCAAGATCAGCTAAAAATAAGCAGCCATGGTGAAATCCAGAAAATAGAATTGATCAGCGAAGACCGCCATAACGACACCTATGCCATCACGCTTCGCCTCGATATTTTTGCCCAAGCAGAAGAATGCCCTGCAAACCAATACACCAAATTTATTGCCGTGACACAAAGCCAACTCGCCAACCGCGAGCAAGCGCGTATGGGCCAAATTTTTGACGTAAACAAAGCCATTAGTGAACACTTATATGCTAGCTTAAGTAATACGCAAATGGCAGCTAAACCGACAGCCTATTACAATATGCCGTTGCGAGTAGATCATTTTTTCACTCAGCAATACGATTACAGTAATGCACTACTTGAAGAGATCACTAGCCGCAGTAACTCGCAATATGTATTACTGAGCCGTATTCGTGATTTATCGGTTAACCATAAGATCAACAACGATTATGCATTTTGGCAAGATGATAGTTTCAAGCGTGCATACAAAGTAGATTACGTCTTATTTGATGGCACCACTTACGAAAAGCTCTGGCAAAAAAGCTACCAAACAGAAGGTATTTGGCCGTATAAAAAGACTGAGATCATCGATGTATATAGCGACCGATTTTGGGCAACTGACTATGGCCAAGCTATTAGCGATATAAACCAAACCCTAACCTATGACTTACAAGCAGCCATGGCCTGCTTACCCACCCAAGGTAAAATACTGCATATCGAAAACGACAGACTAATCATCAACTTGGGTAAGGCGCATGGGCTTGAGCAAGGGCAAATTTTAAATATAGCCCATCATAATTACCTAACGGATGCACAGGGTAATAAGCTTCCGCACAAAATCACCACACTTAATCAAATAAAAGTGACTCAGCTTTATCAGCAATCAGCGGTTGCCATGAGTATAGATAAGCAACCACTACCTAACATTCAAATTAACGATATTGTTGAATTAGCTGCTAGTGAGTAAATGAGCTTGTAGGCCTTCATGAGCATTTAGCCAGTTAGCTAATTGCTCAACACCAGCTATATGTGGGTAGTGCTTACGAGTTGCAATGACAACTTGGCGTTGCTGGTTTGGTGTTATAGCTAAATACTTCACTCCTTCACGTGGTGTACATGCAAGCTTAGGAACAAAGGTTACCCCATCATCCATTGCCACCAGCGCGAGTAAGGTTTCAATACTGTTACCTTTATATTGATTCGAGACTTCAACCCCAGCTGAAAAGCAAAATTGCTCAGCTTGCTCCTTAAAGCAATGCCCTTCGTTTAACATTAATAAGTCACATTCATGTAATTGAGCTAAGGCAACTTCAGTATGTTGTGCTAAAGCGTGTTGCTCAGAAACCGCAACTAAAAAGTCTTCTTTATAAAGCGGTGACACATGATAAGGCGCTAAATCGGCAACATCAGCAACAATTGCAATATCAATCTCACCATTATCAAGGGCCACCAGCGTTTGCGCTGTTTGCATTTCTATAAATGAAAACTGGGTTTCACTAAATGCCTGCTTCATAGAAGTTAAGAGTGTTGGCAGTAAATAAGGTGCAATGGTAGGAATAATACCGACATTGATTTTACCCTTTAGTGGGTCATGTGAGCTGGCAGCTATTTCTTTAAGCACTTGGGTTTGATCTAGGATCAGTGTGATCTGCTTAAGAAGTTGTTCACCTTGCACAGTCAACGTGACCTGTTTAGTTGAACGGTCAAAAATAACAACTCCTAGCTCTTGTTCAAGCTTTTTAACTTGTCCGCTTAATGTCGGTTGGCTGACATAGCAAGCATCAGCTGCTTTTCTGAAGTGCTTATATTGTGCAACCGCTTTTACGTATTCAAAGTCTTTTAAATTCATATCACACCACCAATAGCTTTTACCTATCATACTAATACAAACAAACGATTGGAGCTATCATAAATTAAATCGCATAATGGCACTCAACAAATCAAGAGGAATCAAAACAATGTTAAACAATATCGAAGGCCAAAAAGTACCAAACGTTACATTCGCAACACGTGTAGACGAGCAGTGGAAATCAATGACCACTGACGAAATTTTTAAAGGTAAAACAGTTGTGCTATTTGCATTACCAGGTGCATTTACACCAACATGTTCATCAACTCACTTGCCACGTTATAACGAGCTTGCGGCTGTATTTAAACAAAACGGTGTTGATGACATTGTATGTATTTCTGTAAACGATACCTTCGTAATGAATGCATGGGCACAAAACCAAGAAGCGCAAAATATCACTTTATTGCCAGACGGCAACGGCGAATTTACCGACGGCATGGGTATGCTAGTCGATAAAAACGACTTAGGTTTTGGTAAGCGCAGTTGGCGTTATTCTATGCTGGTAAAAGACGGCGTTATCGAAAAAATGTTTATCGAGCCACAAAAGCCTGGCGACCCGTTTGAAGTATCTGATGCAGATACCATGCTCGAATACATTAACCCAGCACAGGTAAAACCAGAATCAGTGAGTATTATTACCAAGCCTAATTGTCCGTTCTGTACAAAAGCTAAAGCGTTACTAGAGACGAAAGGTTATGTGTACGAAGAAATCGTATTAGGTCAACACGCTTCATTAACTAGTTTAAAAGCGATTTCTGGTCGTGAGACAGTGCCGCAAGTATTCATAGGCGGTGAGCACATTGGTGGCTCTGACGATTTAGAAAAACACTTTGCATAATTTTCAAGTTGGGGCTGCTAATTGCAGCCCTTTATTATTTTAAAACCACAACACATTGATTAAATTATAAATTATATAACTGGTCTGCTCTCGCCATCACCCGTATTTATATTCAAAATACCAACATCTTAGTTACCAATTTGTTACATAAAGCAAAGAATGAATCTAAAATGTCTGCAGCTACATTTACTTAAACCGTAACGAAATTAAGATGATTTAATTGGAATATACAATGAAAAAACTAACACAAGGATTGCTCCTTTCCTTGCTATGTTTCGGTGGCCAAGCTCATGCTGCGTCAACTGGTACTATCGATTTACTCACCCACCCTGTTGGCATTATATGCCTTGTTATTTTTATCTTTGCTTATGTGCTCGTCATACTCGAAGAAAAAATTCACTTACGCAAATCAAAACCCGTATTGGTTGCAGCCGGGATTATTTGGACCCTTATTGCTTGGCAGTACAGTGCACAAAACTTATCTGATCTTAGCACCGACGCATTTCGTCACGCCTTGTTAGAATTTTCGGAGTTAATGCTATTTTTGCTCGTTGCGATGACCTATATCAACGCCCTAGAAGAGCGTCGTTTATTTGATGGCCTAAGAAGCTGGCTGGTTGCTAGAGGCTTTAGCTACAAGCAATTATTTTGGATAAGCGGTGTACTGGCATTTTGTATTTCACCTGTAGCCGATAACTTAACTACTGCCCTACTTTTATGTGCAGTGGTAATGAAGGTAGCAGCAAATGATAACCGCTTCATTGCTATGTCGTGCGTCAATATTGTAATAGCCGCAAATGCCGGTGGCGCATTCAGCCCGTTTGGTGACATCACGACACTGATGGTTTGGCAAGCCGATGTTGTTGCCTTTACCGAGTTTTTTGTTTTATTCCTACCAGCTTTAGTCAGCTATATTATTCCTGCTTTCGTTATGTCTTTATTTATCAATAACCGACACCCGGATACGGCCGATGAAGATATTGAACTTAAACGCGGTGCGCTTCGCATATTGTGCTTATTCTTACTGACAATACTCACCGCCGTCGTGCTAAAAACCGCCTTTGGTTTACCACCGGTTGTGGGCATGATGATGGGTCTTGGCTATTTACAGTTTTTTGGTTACTTCTTACGCGTGACACTCCCCGGCTCTCTTGCCAGAAAGCGCGCGATGGCAGAGCGTGAAGGTGACAAAGAACGCTTATCTCGCTTAGGTAACGTTGTTCCTTTTGATGTATTTAGCCGTGTATCGAGAGCCGAGTGGGACACGCTCTTGTTCTTCTATGGCATCGTTATTTGTGTTGGAGGCTTAGGGTTTATCGGCTACTTAGCGCTGCTTTCTGACTTACTTTATAACAACTGGTCTGCTACCGGTGCGAACATTATTCTTGGTTTAATGTCAGCGGTAGTCGATAACATTCCAGTGATGTTTGCAGTGTTACAAATGATGCCTGATATGTCGCACGGTCAATGGCTGCTTATTACGCTAACAGCAGGAATTGGTGGCAGCCTGTTATCAATTGGCTCTGCGGCAGGAGTTGCACTAATGGGTCAAGCGCGAGGGATCTACACATTTAATAGCCACTTAAAATGGTCGCCGGTCATTTTACTAGGTTACTTTGCTGGAGTATTAACTCATTTATACCTCAATACAGCCTACTTCGGCTAAGACTTAATAAAGTAAAAACCCTTATCACTTTGAGGGTTTTTACTTTAAATATTCCACAATGAGCAGTTTATAAACAGACATGTCGTAATAAGCTGTGTTTTTGTCGTAAAAAGTCAAGATTAAGGCAGGCGCTTTACTTTAGTCTAATAATTCACAAATAAGGTGAATTGAGGACACACATATGAGCCAAATGAATTCTGTTGCCATGCAAAATGGCAAGCTGCATGTAAAACAAATTGATATTCCTACACCTGGACCCGGCCAAGTACTGGTAAAAAGCCTAGCTTGCGGTATTTGCGGTTCTGATATTCATATAACCCGCCACACCAGCGATGTATTCGATATCTATAAAAACCTTGGCATCATGGCTAAAGATGCAGGCGATGACCAAGAAGTGTTATTAGGCCATGAGTACGCGGCAGAAATCGTTAGCTACGGCCCAAATACTAAAGGCGAATTAGCTAAAGGCACCCGCGTAACCTCTGTGCCTATTTTACTTTCTGCTGGCGGCGCTGGCGTAGGTGTAACCCCTGGGCTATATGGTGCCTACTCTGAATACTTTATTGTTGATGAAGCCTTAATATTACCTATCCCTGATGCTGTTCCATCAGAAGCGGCAGCCATTACAGAACCACTTGCTGTTGGCCTGCACGCAGTGAACCGCGCACAAATGAATAATGATGATGTTGCCATTGTGGTTGGCTGTGGCCCAATTGGCCTTGCCGCGATTGCCGCGTTAAAGCTTCAAGGCGTAAAACACATCGTTGCCTCTGATCCACAAGAGAGCAAAAAACAAATTGCCCTTGAATTTGGCGCCACAGAATATGTTAACCCTATGGCGGATGATGAAGTTGCTACAGCCGCAGCACTTGCGGGTAACAACAAGGTCGTTATTTTTGAATGTGCCGGTGTAAGCCGCTTATTGAACGACTACATTTTACGTGCACCGGCAAAAGCAAAAATCATTGTAACAGGTGTACATACCGCACCACTAAACGTTAACTTTGCCTATGCCACAGTGAAAGAGCTCGACCTTATTTTCTCTTATTACTACCAGCCAGAAGAGTTTGCACAATCACTTGAGAACATTGCGTCAGGCAAAATTGCATGGCAAAAAATGCGTACTGGTAAAGTCGGCATAGACGGCGTACAAGGTGCGTTTGATACCTTATTTAAACCAAACGACCATATCAAAATCATCATTGAACCATGGCGCACAGGCGAGCTTGAAAAAGTAACGGGTTAATTTAGTTTAAAAACGAGTAATAACTCTGCAGCTTAGAAATTAACAATCAAACGTTAATTTCTAAGCTATAAACTATAGTTCGATATCAGGGATTACATTTGCCTGCTCAAGAAAATGATCACAACGAGCATTAACTATATCAAAGTAATGCTTTAGATATGACACTTGTGATTCTGAAGGGCTATCAACAAGCGATATTGCCTGTTGTAAATTATTTTTAATACTTGTCGCTATTTTAGTTAGATGGCTTTGTAGTAACTTTTTTGAAATTCCATTTTCATCTGCAAAGTCAACTAACTGATAGGCATTAATTGCATCAGGGTCAAACTCATCTCCTATACTCATAGCTAGATCCTGTTCAAACTCTGGATACATTTTAACGTTTACTAAATCATAGAATGGCGCTGGGGTTAGACCTGATTTTTGCACAAAAAAGCTAAAGTTTTTGCCATGTGCATCTGAGTTGTAGATAAAAAGATTAAATAACGCCCACTTTAAAATTTCAATTTTTGCTGCTATTGGGTTTTCGCAGAGTTCAGATAGCGCAAACAGTTTTTCAAAGCTTGCACCATCGCGAATGTGACTAACATCTCGCTGCTTACCTAAATTTCTTTCGTACTTTTTATCAACCCCTAGATTACAAGCTTGGCATGCATCAATCATATGCCTGCGCTTTACACTTTCGGGGCTAAACAATTTTCTATCAAACCTTTCTACAAGTAACGCAGGGTGGTGATCAAAATATTTAAGTTCAACCTCTGCAACACTTAACCCAGCTAGTTTTGCAAGTTTCATTGTTACAAATTCATTTATAACAAGATGTTGCTGATTATTCTTTTCAAACTTAATAATATGGGTAGAGCAAAGGTCTCCTTCACCAAAACCTAACTTGCTATCAACTGACAATACATTTAATTTTGATTGAACACCTGCTACTGACAATCTTGGTTTGCCGTCCCAGACTTCCAAATGCCATAGTTGAGGATCAGATAACCTTTTGATCAGTTCAGCATCACTAATAGCGATAAAGTTACTTTTTACTTTATCGTTTAAAGCACCTTCAGGTAAAAACATCATAGCCCCAGAGGTATCTTTACCAATTCCACCGATCTGAGCAAATACATTCGTCCGTGATACCCCTAAGTAATCTATTAAATAATCTAGGCCCTTATTTTCGGGTAGTAAATTTTGTAAAAAACGTCTGATATTGACAGAAGGTATGTCATGTCCAAAAGGTAAATGAGGAGATATTGGAAAGCCTTCATCCACCCACTCTTGTTGATAACTCAATGATAAATTATCGCTTTCTCTAGAAAGATGTAATTTACCAACCAGCTTTTGGCTATAAATTATGTCGAGTGTATATCTATCAAACCCAGACGTCATTCTCATCCTCCAGAGGTGAGTTAACTGTACTATCACTTTGCCATGGCTCAATTGATATCTTAACGCCTAATGCCGAGACAACTTTCATTAACGAGGCCAATTTTACATCTGCACTACCTTGTTCAATATTTATGTATGTCTGCTTTGATATACCCGAAAGTAATGCAGCGTCAGTTTGCGTGATATTGCTTTGTGTTCTCTTCGCTTTAATAACGTCACCAAGCAAAGAAGGTGTGAACGCTCTACTTAAATCTGGGGATTTACTCGCTTTAACTTTCTTTGCCATCACAATCTCAATTTGAACAATGTTTCTATAAAAGTCTAATCTATCAGACTTTTATTTCAACCTGCACCATAAAATAAAATAAGTCTACTTTAAAAGACTTTTACAGTTTTAAACTTAAAAGGTCACAATAAAGTCCAGTTTAGTAGACTTTATTTTCAAATAATGGCAGCATCTCCATTAAAGTCTACCTCAATAGACTTTAATAATTTTCACTATTACTTTGGTCATTAGTAATTATATTTTTGATGAAATTATTAGGGGTGCTATTCAAAAAATGAGATTTGGTAGCCCCTACAGGAATCGAACCTGTAACTGCCCCTTAGGAGGGGGCCGTTATATCCATTTAACTAAGAGGCCACTCAAAAGCTGAGGTAAAGCTTGTAGCTTGTAGCTTGTAGCTTGTAGCTAAAATTATAACGGTCTAAGGCTTTGGTAATCAAGAGAATAAACCAATCGACTTGTTAGTAAGTCGATTGGCAAAATAATGAGGCTAGTTAACGCGAGCAGTTGCTGATTTGATTGACTCATTCTTTAGCACAAAATAAGGGATCACTTTTTGTGCGCTGGCAATAACCAGCTTTGAGTTTAAATTAATTACTCGAGCATTCACTTCAACACCATTTGGGCGATATATAAGCGTGCCAGTAAGAACATGGCTGGCAATGCGACGCTCTGCCAACTCTTCTACATCACGCGACATCACAAAATCACCACGTGAGGTCACACTAATGATATCCATCGCTTTAAAATCAACAACGCCAAACCCAAATTTTTGCAGCTGGTGCATCATTGTTTCAGAGAGTTGATTACCAAGTTGAGAGCTATTTTTTAGGCTCGCATCTAAATCAACAAAGCTAGTTATGGCTATTCCTAACTCGCTTTCTTGTTGCATGGTATCCACTAACTCAAGGGCCATTTGCTCGACATAATTAACAACGGTTTTATGATGTTGATAAGGCACAAATAAACGATGGTTAGCATTATCCTGCTGCATACCTTTTTGCTCAAGCGCTTGCAGCATAGCAACATAATCGACTTGAGTACTTGCTGATGCAGGTGCGCTTTGAGCGGTATTTTGCGGCTCTGCTGATTGCTCTGGCAGCAATTGGCAGCCAGAAAGCGCGAGCGTTAACGATGCGAAGACAAAACCTTTCATAGCTTACTCACTTGCTTGTTTAAGTGTAATACCATCACTACGGTTAGTACTATCAAGGGCATCAACCACTGATTGTGGTATAAAGCCTTGAGCTGAACCTACAACAGCTTTGCTTGCTAAACCAACAATGCGGGCATTAACGAGCACACCACTTTGATGATTAACCAAAGTACCCGCCAATACATAATTGAAGTTTTGATCTTGGCTTAACTCTAAATAATCACGACTGAAAACATAGTCACCACTTGGCGTCACACGCATATAATCAGTGGTTTTAAAATCAATGACAGGCACACCAAACGCATGAAGTTCATGAATAAAACTTTCGGCAATTTGATTACCCAGCAAATTTGTTGAGTTGTAATCTGCATCAAGGTACACAAAGCTTGAAACAGCAACTGGTGTGTTATCACTAACATATTGCAAGTTTTCAACTAAATCCTGCATGATGCCACGTACATAGTGATTGATATTTTTACGAGTTGGGGCTGCTGTAAAAGTGCTGTTATTCATTACCGCCTGATTGGTTTGAAACACACTGTCATTACTATGCGGCGCGGCAACTTCTCTTTGCGCAGCTAACTGAGGATCATTTTCGTGTTGTGTTGCATCACCAGTTAACATTGACGAGCAACCAAAGCCAAACGGCAAACATAAAGTTAAAATTAAACGTTTCATTAAATGAGTTCCTCTTAATATTCGCTTCGATACAACTGGCCATCACGTTGCTGAACTTTTTCAGCGCCCCACATTACATTGATAGGGATTTCGGTGCTTGCTGCTGATACTATTCGCAGATCTTTGGTATTTACCAATCGGGCGTTAACTATGTAGGCATGTTGTTGCCGCGTCAGTGTGCCGGTAATAACAAAGTCAATATTCTGACGTTGACGCAAAGTATTTACATCACGACTAAGTACACTATCGGCCGATTGCTGCAAATTTAAAGTATTTTCTAATCGATACTCTATGGTATGAAAACCAAGCTGAGTAAATTGCGTTAATAAACTTTCTTGAATTTGCTGACTCAAGCCACTGCCCTGATCTTCTGCTAAATCAGTACCTAAGCCATCAGCCATATAAAAACTGGTCACAGCAATACGTGCATTGCCTTTGTAAGGGCCTTGAATACGGCTCAGCTGACTACTTAAATCAGCAACGTATTGGTGCACCGTATAAGGTGCCATCGGCGATTTTGGGGTTTCTCTAGGGGGCGTTTTTTGTGGCTCTTCAGTTAAGCTACAACCCACCAACACTAAAAAAACTGAATAAAATAACAGGCGCATAATTGCCATCCTCACTAAACTTAGTAAGTACAAAGCAATAATTATGCCTAAGTATTATTGTTGATGGGATTATTATGAAAAGCCGAAGCGTGGTAACAAGAACACGTCACTTCTAAAATACCAATAAGCTAGCGTTGCATTCAGACAATGATTTAATTGTGTAGGCTGATGTAACTAATTTTTTGAGGAGGCGAATGGTTTATCAGAAGGGTCAATTCCCTTCTGTTGTTAAATAAGCGGTTATAGTATCTGCCCAAGAAACGGTGCCGTCACACAGGTTTGCCCCATTCTTTTGGCTATCTCACAAAATGCAGTAGCCTGAGTATAATTTGCAAATGGACCAGCCCTCAATCCATACAAGGTTACGCCTTTTTGCTCTCGTGTTTTAAAACGAAAATCAAGGTCATTTAAAACAGCAGGATAATCACGTTTAAGCTTTAAGACCTGATGACTAACTTTTTTCGGCGTTAAATATAAACCTAATTGCACGCCCGCTTCAGCCGCTTTATTTGCTGCAATAATCGCCTCAAGTGAGTCTGTGGATGATGCTTGCTGTACTTGCGTTTGTTCGCTTTGATGAATAATCACATCATTTTGTGGCTCAAATTGTGATGGTTGTGCGGTTAAATCGCTATTGGCTGAAAGCACTTCGATTAACAACGCAAGGTCTTTTTCCATCAACGCAAGACGTTCAATACTAGGTTGTTTATTTTGCCACTCGGCAGCAAATTGCTGTACTTGCTGCTCAGTGTAAGCTGGCTGGGTTTGCTCTTGGCTCATCATACATGCTGTTAGAGCAGTTAAGCAGATGGTTATAAATAGATATTTAGAGAAAATAGAAAAATGCATGGTGACGTCAATTCTAAAAAACAGACTTAAATCTTAGCAATAAAAATGCCATCTTTAGAGTGAATATTTGACGCTAAAAATAAATTCGGTTGTCAGTGTAGTTACTTACCCAGCAATCAATGCCTTGTCGTTTAATCGCTTCACAATCAGCTTTCGCGTTTTTCAAATACTTATAGCCACCAAACTTAAGTCGATAGTAGGTATGCTCATTTACATCAGCGACTTCAACATTAAGTATCGGCTTTCCTTGAAAAATGCTGGGTGCTCGTTTAGCCATTTTCTTTAATGTATAAGCTAGATCTTGTTCCGTATTAACAGACGCTAATTGCAAAGCAAATGCATAGTCAGGTTTAACAGAGTCTTTAGAGTCGCTTGATAGTGCTTGAGAAGTATCAGCCTGATCTAACACTGTACTGACCGGTTCACTTTGGGTTTGCGCCAACAAAAGTGAGTTTTGCATTAGCGTTACATCGCTAAGGTACTGAACAACATTGAAAACAGGAAGCTTGTTAAAAGAGATATCAGGAAATGCCTTATTACTGCAACCAGACACAGTCAATAACACCAACAGGTATATACTGTAACGCAAAGGTTTTGAGCAATATTTCATAAGTAGGATTCTTAAACGTACCATTAAAAATTTGCTTCTTTTTAAAGAAGTCTATCTGTTAGCACTTACCTATACAAAAACCATAAAAGTGATTTACGGCATTGCATAAGAAAACTCTAACACATTATTTGTTATTATAATATTTTCAGTACAGCGCTTAACTAACTGCAATAAAAACTTAATGACACCCTAATACTTAAGTTTTCATATTAGACAACCTAAAGCAATAAAAATCCGTCTTTACATAGGTATTTTTATAAGTATAGCTGAGTTTAACTATCCTACAGGGGTAAATAAGCATCTCACTGATCTTTAATCTTAACAATGCGTTAAGACTTAGGTATATCAGAAAAATCCTTTATTGGGTAATAATCGACAATTGGGAGGAACATGTAAATAACAAAAAAGTGCCATATAGACACTTTTTTTTACATAATTTTCAACTAGGTAATTTGAATTGCTTATTTAACCAGCGACTTTATGAAGTCTGTAAGCTCACCTTTGAATTCATCACGACGCAGTGCAAACTCAACGATGGCTTTTAAATAACCAATTTTGCTACCGCAATCATGGCTTTTACCCTTCATTGAGTAAGCATCAACAATCTCTTTTTCCATGAGCATGGCAATGGCATCTGTTAATTGGATTTCATCGCCTGCACCGGCTGGGGTTTTTGCAAGTAATGGCCAAATATTTTTGCTCAATACATAGCGACCCACAACAGCAAGATTTGATGGTGCTTGATCAACTGGAGGCTTTTCAACCATATTTAAAATAGCTGCGCTTTCACCTTGATTGATTTTTACATCACCTAAGTCGACAACACCGAACTTGTCTACTTCGTTTTGCGGCACAGGCTCAACCATAATTTGGCTCTCGCCGGTGGTTTCAAAACGCTGGATCATTTCAGCTAAGTTATCTTTTTTAAGGTCGCTTGCTACATCATCGATGATCACATCCGGTAAGATAACAACAAACGGTTCATCACCTATGATAGGTGCAGCACAGTTAATCGCATGACCAAGGCCTTTCGCTTCACCTTGGCGAACATGAATAATTGTTACATCTTTCGGGCAGATTGATTGTACTTCTGCGAGTAACTGACGTTTAACACGCTTTTCAAGCGTTGCTTCTAACTCAAAACTGGTATCAAAGTGGTTTTCAATTGAGTTTTTACTTGAATGCGTTACTAGAACAATTTCTTTAATTCCTGCTGAAATTGCTTCATTTACAACGTACTGAATCAACGGGCGGTCAACAATAGGAAGCATTTCTTTAGGGATTGCTTTTGTTGCAGGTAACATACGCGTGCCAAGACCAGCAACTGGGATCACTGCTTTCATTGATTTCTCCTTAAATTTTATTGTTCTTAAACTGAAAACGGATACTTAATTGCATCGTGACACTGATAACCTACTACTTCAAAATCGTCTTTTGTAACCCAGGTTTCAATGTCTTCTAGTGATTTAATATTTGGGTTTATTTTTAATTCTGGCGACGCGAATGGCTCACGCTTAAGCTGCACATCACGCATCAACTCAAGTTGGTTTTCATAAATATGCGCATTCGCTATTTTATGATACGCCTTACCCGGTTTGTGGCCGGTGATTTGTGCAACTAAAGCAAGTAACACAAAACATTGAATTTGATTAAAGTTCAAACCCAGCGGCACATCGCAGCTACGTTGGTATGATGTTAAGTATAGGGTATCGCCCAACAAAGAAAAGGTGTGCGTGTGCATACAAGGGCGTAAACAGCCTAACTCAAACTCACCTGGGTTATAAAAAGTGACGATTTCACCGCGATCATCAATCCCTTTTGATAAGTTATCGATAACTTTTTTAAGTTGATCAAGGTGGCTGCCATCCGGACGTTGCCAACTGCGGCCTTGCACACCATACACTCGACCCATATCATCTTCACCACGACGATGTGGATTTTCAAGCCAAGCTTTGTTTTCGTTTGCGTTAGCATTCCAAGTCATACAGCCGATATCACGAAACTGTGCAGCGCTGTCGTAACCACGTAAATAACCAAGTAACTCCGCAATCGCCGCTTTGTAAAAGCTCTTGCGCGTTGTTATTAGCGGAAACTTATTATTTGCCACATCATATTCAAGATCGGCATTAATAACGGTTAAACACTTAGTCCCTGTGCGTTTGTTCTCAACCCACACACCTTCGTCAACAATACGCTGACATAAATCTAAATACTGTTTCATTGATTTGCTCTTGTTATGCTTTGCTTGCCACACTGTGTTGCGGCTTTTTATAGGCCCATATTAACAAACCAAGGCCACCAATTACCATCGGCAATGACAGTATTTGCCCCATCGAGATAAAGCCTGCGAATAAACCTAAATGAGCATCTGGCTCACGGAAATATTCAACAATAAATCTAAACACGCCATAGCCAAGTAAGAACACCCCAGCAACACTTCCCGCTGGACGAGGCTTTTTGATAAACCATTGTAAGATTAAGAACAGCACCAAACCTTCTAAAAAGGCTTCGTATAATTGTGATGGATGACGGGGCTCTGGGCCACCTGATGGGAAAATAAACGCCCAAGGTACATCTGTCACTCGGCCCCATAACTCGCCATTAATAAAGTTACCAATACGTCCAGCTAGTAAACCAAGCGGTACGAGTGGCACTACAAAATCACCTACTTCAAACAATGATTTTTTACGGGTCCAAGCAAAAATTGCAATGGCTGTAATTACACCCAACGTGCCACCATGGAACGACATACCACCTTGGTCAATTCTGAATAAGTACAATGGGTTTTCAATAAAGTAGCTGAACTGATAAAACAATACATAACCAATACGGCCGCCTAGTATTACCCCGAGCATGCCGTAAAATAATAAGTCACTAACTTGTTCTTTTGTCCAACCTGAGTTTGGTTTTTCTGCTTGACGATTAGCAAGCCACATAGCCAAAGCAAAACCAATTAAATACATTAAACCGTACCAACGTACGCTAAGCGGGCCTACCGAAAAAATAACCGGATCGATATCTGGAAATTGAAGAGCCATAAAAATAAAAACCTTTAACTAAACACCATTTTAAGCGCAATTATGACAAGTAATAGCGCGAATACTTTTTTTATTGTTGCCACAGGCAAGTAATGCGTGGCTTTGGCACCTATTGGCGCAATGAGCGACGAGGTAACCACAATCCCCACTAACGCAGGTAAATACACAAATCCGGCAAATCCATCACTGAAAGATGTTAATTGCCACCCGGCAGATACGTAACCCACCGAGCCGAACAGCGCAATGACAATACCACATGCAGCAGCACAACCAATGGCCTTTTTAATATCAACAGAAAAATAATGCAGTAGCGGCACAATAAGCGCCCCGCCGCCAATACCAATTAGCCCCGACAGCGCCCCCATTATGGCACATAAAAAGCCAAGAATAGGCCCTGATGGAAGCGGTTTTTCACTGGCGGCTTTTTTTCGTGTCGATAACACCATTCTGAGCGCGATAAACACCACGCTACCAGCAAAAACAAAGCGCAGTAGCTGCTCTGGGATAAAGCTTGCTGCAAAACCACTGATCAATGCGCCTAGGCCAACACCAGTCATAACCCATGGGGCAATTTCCCAAGGCACGTTAGCATTACGATGATGAGCAAGGGCTGAAGAAGTCGAGGTAAAAATAATGGATGCTAACGAGGTTGCTATCGCAATGACTAATACATGGCTTGGATCGGCAACATTAAACGACACTAACAGCGCACTAAGTACCGGCACGATGATAAGACCACCACCAATGCCTAATAATCCGGCTAAAAATCCAACCACGCTGCCCAAAATTGCGCAGTACACCATTAAAAGTATTACGTCATGCATAGCACACTCATATATTCAATTTGTTATATACATATACTAAACTAATATATAGGCGCTTCACAGCACAATTTTCCCTCATAATTGGCCTTGGCTTGGGGTATAAAATAGCTCACCGAGTTGATGTTCAATCATAAAGTTACGCGTTAACCTGAGTACATGTTTTGCAGTGGGTTGTAATAAACACTCTGCAAGTAACTTTTCCATATCACTGACATTTAATCGCCTAAGCACAAACTTAATTTTACTAATCGAAGCGTAGTTCATACTCAAGCTTCGATAACCCATCGCAATAAGCAGTAAAGCGCCTTCAGGGTCGCCTCCTAACTCACCACACAAACTAAATGGCAACTCATGTTGTTGACACTCTTGTGCTATTTTTAACAGCACTCTAAGTACACTTGGGTGATAAGGGTTAAATAGCTCAGCAACACGGGCATTAGAGCGATCAACTGCCAGCATATACTGGGTTAAATCGTTGCTACCTACAGAGCAAAAATCGACTTTTTGCGACCACTCTTCAAGCATAAATACACTTGAAGGTACTTCTAACATCACGCCGATTTCTGGGCGTTCTATTGCCTGTTCGGGGTATTGCTCACTTAACTCAAAATAGGCTTGTTCGAGCAATTTTAACGATTCATCGACTTCCTCTGAACCACTGATCATCGGCAGCATGATTTTTAAATTACCCAAACCAATATTGGCTTTTAACATTGCCTTGAGCTGATCTAAAAATAGCTCTGGATGGTCTAAGGTCACGCGAATACCACGCCAACCTAAAAATGGGTTTTCTTCTGTTATATTGAAGTAATCTAAAACTTTATCGCCACCAATATCGAGTGTACGCATCACCACAGGATTAGGGTGGTAACTCGTTAGCACTTCGCGATACCAGCTTTCTTGCTCTGACTGTGAAGGAAATTGGCCTTTTTGCATAAACCAGGCTTCGGTGCGATAAAGGCCTACCCCATCGCAAAATGGCTTATTGTCATGCTCGGTATTTAATTCAAGACCCGCGTTAAGTAATAAGCTAATGTGTTCGCCATCTTTAGTGACGGCATCTAGGTTTTGCTCTGCCACAAAACGGTCGTTCAATAAGGCTTCTTGATATTTGAGCTGACTGTATTCCTCTTGCAGCATTTGTGAAGGAGAAATATATAAACGCCCTGCATAGGCATCTAAAATCATTTGCTTGCCTTCAAACTGCAATAACGGCACATCTTCAATGCCCCAAATAGCAGGGATCCCCATAGCACGAGTTAATATAGAAGCATGACTATTTGCCGCACCATTAACACTCACAACCCCGGCAAGTTGCCCTTTAGGTACTTCAGCAAGCATTGCGGGGGTTAATGTACCGGCAATTAAAATAGTGTCTTTAGGGTAAGGTTTTGCCGCATGCTCAGTATTAACTAAATGGTGTAAGACTCGCAAACCAATATCTTTAACATCAACAGCACGCTCTTTAATGTAAGGGTCTTGCATGGCATTAAATTGAGTCACTAATTTCTCAATTACAATTTTCAGGGCGCTTTTTGCATTCCAGCCTTGTTGTAATTGCGCTTCAACATTTTGACCAAGACTTTTGGCATCAAGTAATTGTTGGTACACATCAAATACAGCAAGCGCTTCTTGAGGTATTGAATCGCTAAGTGTCATCGATAAGGTATTAAACTCGTTCCGCGTTGCAGCAACTGCTTGTGTAAATAGCTTACGCTGGGTGCTCATATCGTCGTCTTTTTGCAGTTCAATGGAGCTAAAGTCGAGCTTAGGGATCACCACAAAGGCCTCGCCTATGGCAATACCTGGCGCACTTGATACCCCTTTTAATACTGAGGTTTGGTGGGAAAACTCATCGACGCGTAATATTTCTTTTATTTCTGCATGAGCTAACTGAGAAGCTAGCTGTGCCGAGAGCGTAATTAAAAATGACTCTTCGTCAGGGCTAAAAACACGGGCTAGTTTTTGTTGAACAACAATAACGCCTAAAACCTTTCTCTGGTGCACGACTGGCACAGATAAAAACGCGTTATAGCCTTCTTCATTAACTTCAGGCGAGAGTTTAAAACGTGGGTGAGACTTAGCAAAAGCAATATTAATGGGCTCTTCACGCTGAGCAACAAGACCAACGAGACCTTCGGTAAAGCCTATACGAAACTTACCCACTGCATCTGGGTTGAGGCCTTGGGTGGCCATCAATACAAAATTATCTTGGCTGTAATCTGCAAAATAAATAGAGCAGCACTGTGTTTGCATGGCATCTTTTACCATTTGCACAAAACACCCCAGCGCACTATTTAAGTCCGCCTGTTGCGACACTGCCTCAGCAATTGATCTGAGCGTGGCTAACATGATGCTGCTCCTTTGATTTTAAATAAGGTTGCCCTTATCGTTTATGTCGCCAATGATCTTTGTGTTGCTCTCGTTTATTAAACGGCATTGCAAACGGAGCAAACTCTTTCATTACTCGACGATATACATCGCGCTTAAACGAAACAACCTGCCTAACCGGATACCAATAACTCACCCATCGCCAATCATCAAACTCGGGGTGATGAGTTTTAAGTAAATTTACATCTTCATCTTTACAACGAAGTTTCAGTAAAAACCATTTTTGTTTTTGCCCAATACACACAGGACTTGAGTCTCTGCGAATTAAACGCTTGGGTAATTTATAGCGTAACCAATGTTTAGAACTTGCGACGATCTCAACGTCTTCAGGAAGCAAGCCCACTTCTTCGTGTAATTCTCTGTACATGGTTTGCTCAGCTGTTTCACCGTCATCAACACCACCTTGGGGAAATTGCCAAGAGTGTTGACCATAGCGACGAGCCCAAAATACTTGTCCCTGATTATTGCAAATTACAATTCCGACATTGGCACGAAAACCTTCGGCATCAATCACCTTAGTGCCTCATTTGTAAGTCGATTTTTATTGATTGTTCCACATAACCTGCGATACAGCAAACACTTTACACCTAAGCCTAAATTAGATTGAAAATTTATTTTTTAGCAAACATGTTTAATCAAGGTGTTACGAAGTAATTATTATAAAAATGTGCTGTTTGATTAAAATAACTATTTACAACCGTATTTTTATCACCTTACCCACAGCTTGTGCATAACTTTTGTAAACCATGCCTAAATTGCAAACAAATCCACAATCTATAGTTGAAATATCCACTTTCTCCACAGAAACTGTGGATAAACATGTTTATATATCTGTATTTATACAAACAACTGATTAATTAATGAAATAGAAACAACATATAAAAACAGTAAAACAACTAAATATCAATTAGTTATAATGTGACACCCCAAAATAAAACTGATTATTTTTAGCTCACACTTAACGTGCGCAAAAAACACCCAAACACAAAGATATCCACTAAGGCGTGTATTTGCTATCATGAACCGAATATTTAGACAATCAAATAAACGCCTTATGCGACCAATAAAACCCGCTTCTATAAACGAGTTAATGCAACGTGTTGATGCTATTGCTGGCCTCACCCTAGGGCAGCTAGCTGAGCAATATCAGTTTAAAACTCCTGACGATTTACTTCGTGAAAAAGGCTGGACCGGACAACTTATCGAATATGTGCTTGGTGCAACGGCAGGCTCAAAGCCAACACCTGATTTTGAAGAGTTAGGCATTGAGCTAAAAACCTTACCTATTTCATTTAAAGGCAAACCACTCGAAACAACCTTTGTTTCGGTAACACCGCTATTAAATGTAACCGGAATGACTTGGCAGCAAAGTACAGTTCGTAAAAAGTTGAATCATGTTTTGTGGTTACCGATTTTAGGCGAGCGCGAGATACTACCTTTTCACCGTACCATAGGCAGTGGCTTTTTATGGCAGCCAAGTGCAGAGCAAGATGCCCTCTTACAGCGTGATTGGGAAGAACAAATGGAGCTAATTGCCCTTGGTCGCGTAGATGAAATTTCGGGGCATTTAGGCGATGTAATGCAAATAAGGCCAAAAGCAGCCAACAGCAAAGCGCTGACAGATGCCATTGGACCGAATGGCCAGATAGTACAAACCTTACCTCGTGGCTTTTATCTAAAAACCAGCTTTACCGGCGAAATCTTAAAACAGCAATTTCAGCTATAATTCTAAAGCACTAATTGTTGTTGTTTTTCACAATGAGCTGGAGCTTCACGCAACGATTCATTTGAAAACTTAAGTAGCCATTTACGTAAGTTTTGGTAGGTTGTTGACTGACAATTTTGCTCAACAACTTTGCCACGAATTAACTTTTCCTCACCATTTACATAAACAATGTGAGAAAGAATCGGCGTGTTATTATTTTTAAACTTTAGTGTAACTTCAGATTTTGCTAACTCAATAACTCCAGTTAATAAGTTAGTAAACACTTTTTTTAGTTCATCACTACCGGCTTGAAAAACTTCGTTTCTCTGTGTTTCTGTGATTTTCTTTGATGTGACTGCAATAAGGTTTTTATACGTAAAAGTCGTTTTATTTTTTCGTGTTTCACTGATCCAAACTTGTGCTTTAACAGCAACCTGATCCATATTTTGACTCACGAAAAAGATTGGCTTAATTGTCACTGGCGACTCTGAAAGGTCTTCTGTATATGCAGTTTCCAAGCCTTTTATAAAGTCTTTATTTTTAAAGCCATTAGTAAGTGTTATAAATTCGGATACTTTTTCGTTTGCTTCAGATTGTAATCCTGCCAGTTTATTACTCTGAATTGTAGATGAAGTGGCAGCATGTGCAGCTACTTGAACAAGTAAGCCTGCTAACCCTGCGTCTGCTGCGTATAGAACATCGGGGTTTGTGATTGATGAATCTCGATCATATACACCTCGAATATCGAACTCATTTGGTAATGAAAGAGTGAATTTAAAATCACTTTCATCAATAACTATCTTTTGGTTATGTAAATACTTTATGTAGTCGTCTCTTTTAGGTGTTGAATTACAGCCACACAAAAAGAGCAACAGAATTAAAATACTAAGCTTTTTCACTTTTCTTCCCTAAAAATATCGTGGCTTTCACCACGATATTTATTACCTAGATCGCATTTCGAATCAGTGTTTTTACATTTTCGATTGCTTGATAGTACGCTGTTGTAACACCAGGGAAATCATCAGGCTCATCCCATAAACCCTCAGGTTGAACTTTTTCATCCACTAAACGATATTGCAGATACTGATTTGTATTTAGATCGATAGTATAAACCACACCTTTCAAGTAACCTTGCGGATCCCCGTTAGGAACATAACTGCTAAAACTTCTATAGGCACCAAAACTATCAAAATTAGCAACAACTAGAACATCGATATCAAACTTCTCTTTTAAACCTCTAAAGTCTTGCTTAGCAAAACCTAACTCGCCTTTGAATTTAGGTAACTTATCCAGTAACTTCGGATCATCAAGGGTGGTAACATAATCAGATCTTTCTTTAAATTCATCTTGGATTAGTGTTTTTAATGAGTCAATATCGCTAACAGGAAGCGTTGCTAAGTGCTTATCAAGTGAGCTTGTTAAAGAAGATGCAACACCATAACAAAGTAAGCAACTTGCACCAAAAATATGCGTGGTAGCTTTATCACCTCGCTGAAAATAAAAGCCTATTTTCTTTTCTTTATTTGTAAAATGATTTGCTTGTAACTCAACGGTTGGTTGAGGTGTTGTTCCACATCCCACTAAAGTAATTAATAAAAATAGTGTAATTATTTTTTTCATTCCCTTTCCTTTTTACTACTTATAACAGATTGAAAAACTAAATTTTATTCAGCTCAAATTCAGCCAAGAAAGGTACAGAATTATTTAAACATTAACAACTATAAAATAGAAAAATCTAATTTTTGTATCAAAAATAAACACAAATTAATTCGAAATATAAAAAAAACCTCCCGAAGGAGGTTTTTTAAAGTCTTGATGAAGCTAAGCCAGATTACTGACCTTTAACCTCTTTAAGACCGTTGTAAGGTGCTTTCTCACCTAATACTTCTTCAATGCGAAGTAATTGGTTGTACTTAGCAACACGGTCAGAACGGCTTAATGAACCCGTTTTAATTTGACCAGCTGCAGTACCTACTGCTAAATCAGCAATTGTCGCATCTTCTGTTTCACCTGAACGGTGTGAGATAACAGCTGTAAAGCCAGCGTCTTTAGCCATTTTGATAGCAGCAAGCGTTTCAGTTAATGAACCGATTTGGTTAAATTTGATTAGGATTGAGTTAGCAATACCGTTATCAATACCACGCTTTAAGATCTTCGTGTTAGTTACGAACAGATCGTCACCTACTAATTGTACTTTATCGCCAATTAGTTGTGTTTGGTGTGCGAAACCATCCCAATCCGACTCATCTAAGCCGTCTTCAATTGAAACAATTGGGTATTGCTCAGTAAGGCCTTTTAAGAAGTGGTTGAATTCTTCAGAAGTGAATTTTTTACCTTCGCCTTTAAGGTCGTAGATATTAGCTTCTTTGTCGTAGAACTCAGATGCCGCACAGTCTAGAGCTAGAGTGATATCTTTACCAAGCTCATAACCTGCATTTGCAACGGCTACCTTGATTGCAGCAAGTGCCGCTTCGTTTGATTCAAGGTTAGGAGCAAAACCACCTTCATCACCTACTGATGTAGAGTGACCTTCAGCTTTAAGTACTTTTGCTAAGCTGTGGAATACTTCAGCGCCCATACGTAATGCTTCACGGAAATTTGAAGCACCAACTGGCTGGATCATGAACTCTTGAATATCAACAGAGTTATCAGCGTGCTCACCACCATTGATGATGTTCATCATAGGTAATGGCATTGAGTAAACACCTGGTGTGCCGTTTAGGTCTGCAATGTGCTCATAAAGCTCAACGCCTTTAGAGTTAGCAGCCGCTTTAGCCGTTGCTAAAGACACAGCTAAGATAGCGTTAGCACCTAGTTTTTCTTTGTTTTCAGTACCATCTAAGTCAAGCATCACTTGGTCAACAGCTTTTTGATCAACTGCGTTTTGGCCTTTAAGCGCTTCAGCGATTTCGTTATTGATATAGCCTACTGCTTTTAAAACACCTTTACCTAGGTAACGTGCTTTATCACCATCACGTAATTCAAGCGCTTCGCGAGTACCTGTTGATGCACCAGATGGTGCTGCAGCACGGCCCCATGAACCATCAGCTAAATGTACATCAGCTTCAACAGTTGGGTTACCACGCGAGTCCATGATTTCGCGACCAATCACTTTTACGATTTCTGACATCTTGATTCCTCTTTTCCCGAAAATGGTGAGTTAGTGCCAATTTTATTAATTATCCTTAATGCCATTGGCTTATTAAAACAAATAAGCCGTGCATAAAGCACGGCCTATTTAAATTACGATGACGCTTTTTGGTGAGTATGTGCAGCTGCAACAAACCCTTCAAATAGCGGGTGACCATCACGTGGTGTTGACGTGAATTCCGGGTGGAATTGCGCGGCAATAAACCAAGGGTGATCTTTATTCTCGATAATTTCGACTAGTTTCTTATCTTCAGATAAACCAGTGAAACTTAAGCCTGCTTTTTCAAGCTGCTCTACAAAGTGGTTATTCACTTCGTAACGGTGACGGTGACGTTCAACAATTTCGTCACTACCGTATACTTCACTTACTTTAGAACCCGGTGTTAAGTGACACTTCTGTGCACCTAAACGCATAGTACCACCTAGGTCAGATTGCTCATCACGGATTTCAACGTTACCGTCAGCATCTTGCCATTCAGTGATTAAACCAACAACTGGGTGTGCTGATTTAGCGTTAAACTCTGTTGAGTTTGCATCTTCAAGGCCTGCAACGTTACGCGCATATTCAATAAGCGCTACTTGCATACCTAAACAAATGCCTAAGTAAGGAACTTTATTTTCACGTGCATATTTAGCCGCTAAGATCTTACCTTCAACACCACGGCCGCCGAAGCCACCTGGAACTAAGATAGCATCAAGGTGAGACAGTAACTCAGTACCTTTACTTTCTAAGTCTTGTGAATCAACGTATTCGATGTTCACTGTTAAACGGTTTTTCAGACCTGCATGCTTTAATGCTTCGTTTACTGATTTATATGCATCTGGTAGTTCGATGTACTTACCAACCATACCAATTGTCACTTCACCTGTTGGGTTAGACTCTTGGTATAACACTTGTTCCCACTCAGATAAATCTGCTTCTGGGCACTCAAGATAGAAACGACGACATACGAAGTTATCTAATTCTTGTGACTTAAGTAACGCAGGGATCTTATAGATGCTTTCTACGTCTGGTAATGAAATAACAGCTTTCTCTTCAACGTTAGTGAAAAGTGCAATCTTCGCGCGCTCGTTATTTGGTAATTTACGATCAGAACGACAGATCAAGATATCTGGTTGGATACCAATCGAACGTAATTCTTTTACAGAATGTTGTGTTGGCTTAGTTTTAACTTCACCTGCAGGGCCTAAGAATGGCACTAGCGTTAGGTGGATAAACAATGCGCGCTCACGGCCAATTTCAGTGCCAAGCTGACGAATTGCTTCTAAGAAAGGTTGTGACTCGATGTCACCAACTGTACCGCCAATTTCAACGATTGCTACATCGCGACCTTCAGCACCGTCGTATACACGTTGCTTAATGTCGTTTGTGATGTGTGGAATAACCTGAATTGTTGCACCAAGGTACTCACCACGACGCTCACGTCGTAATACATCTTCATAAACACGACCTTGTGTGAAGTTGTTGCGGCTAGTCATCTTGGTACGGATGAAACGCTCATAGTGACCTAAGTCAAGGTCAGTCTCTGCACCGTCTTCAGTTACAAATACTTCACCGTGCTGAATTGGGCTCATAGTGCCTGGGTCAACGTTAATGTAAGGATCCAGCTTTAAAATAGTCACGTTAAGACCACGTGCTTCTAAAATAGCGGCTAATGACGCTGCTGCAATACCCTTACCCAACGAAGAAACAACCCCGCCAGTTACGAAGATAAATTTTGTACTCATGCGAACCCTAGAATATCAGGAATTAAAAGGAATAATATAGAATCAAGACGGGGCGATATTATAGCAAAGGGGCTGCTATCAATCCAGATAAAATTAGCAAATAAGTGCACAAAAAACGAGCTTAGCTACACTGTACCCAAACTGCTCTACAATGCACTTACTTGGCTTGCTTTTTAATGGCTTCCCATGCGTTGTCCATTTCTTCGAGGCTAGCCGTTTCTAGGCTCTGGCCACGCTCATCTAAGTAAGCAGCCACTTTTTCAAAGCGTGACGCGAACTTAGCATTGGCACTTCGTAATAATTGCTCAGGATCGCGCTTAATATGACGGGCAACATTCACCGTTGCAAACAGTAAATCACCAAGCTCTTCTGCACTGTGCTCTGAATAAGGGTCGTGAGCCAGCGCTTCTTTTACTTCGTCTACTTCTTCAGCAACTTTATCGAGCGCACCATGATAACTTGGCCAATCAAACCCTAGGCTTGCCACACGCTGTTGAATCTTCTTCGCTCTTGAAAGGCCCGGCATAGCATCAGGAATGTCTTGCCACAGGCTCATTTGTGGTGAAGCTGCTTTTTCTGCTCGCTCTTGTGCTTTAATAGCCTGCCACTGCTCAGAAAGCTCAGCGTTAGTCAGCTCACTTTGCTCTGTAAAGACATGGGGATGACGACGCACTAACTTATCATTAAGCGTATTAGCCACATCGGCAAAATCAAATAATCCTTGCTCTTTGGCAAGTTGAGCATAAAAGATGACTTGAAACAGTAAATCGCCAAGTTCACTTTTAAGCTCAGTAAGCTCACCTTTTTCAATGCAATCTGCTACTTCGTAAGCTTCTTCAAGGGTATGCGGCACTATTGACTTAAAGTCTTGTTTTAAATCCCACGGGCACCCAGATTCTGGGTCCCGTAGTTTAGCCATAATTGCAAGCGACTGCTCAATTGCCTGTTTATCATCCATTACGAGTGACCACGCTTTGCATCATGTACACCTTCGATTTGGTGTAACTTAGACAATAAGCGGTTGGTGCTTGATAAGTCATGTACTTCAACCTGCATTGAAAACAGCGCAAGCTGCTTATCTTCTACCGTGTTGACGTTCATGTTCAGCACATTCACCTTTTCGTTTGCAAGCACTGAGCTGATATCTCGAATAAGGCCTGAGCGATCGGTCGCTTCAACTTTAATCGTTAATGAGTAAGAGCCATTGACATCGTCTGACCAACTTACTGATATAACCCGCTCAGGATGCTTTTCACGAAGTTTCTCAAACGAATCGCAGTCTTCACGGTGAACTGCAATCCCTCGGCCTTGCGTAATGTAGCCAATAATTTCATCGCCCGGCACAGGTCGGCAGCATTTAGCAACATGGCTCATTAAGCTACCTACCCCATCAACAACAATACCGTTCTTATCGCCGGTGACACTTTTTGGCTTTTTAAACTTAATTTGTGGTTCGTCATGCTCACGGTCACTAATAAAGTTTAATAACTGGTTTAAGCGAACATCTCCAGCACCTACCGCAACCATAAGGTCGTCAAGGCCTTTAAGGTTAAAGCGCTCGATTGCTGGCGCTAGATCTTTGGTTGTTAAATCTAGTTTTTGCAGCTCAGTTTCGAGTATTTCTTTACCGGCACTTAAGTTTTTATCGCGATCAAGCTGCTTAAACCAATGATGGATTTTAGAGCGTGCTCGTGAAGACTTAATATAACCTAGCGATGGGTTTAACCAATCACGGCTTGGGTTAGGTTGCTTTTGAGTTAAAATCTCAACCTGATCGCCGGTGCTTAATTGGTGAGTAAATGGCACAATTTTGCCAAACACTTTTGCGCCAATACAGCGATGCCCTACATTTGAGTGAATGTAATAAGCAAAATCAAGTGGTGTTGCACCCAGCGGTAAATCGAAAATATCCCCTTTAGGCGTGAACACATAAACACGGTCTTCTACTACTTGGTTTTTAAGCTCTTCCGCTAGGTCACTGCCATCAACAACTTCTTCTTGCCATTGCAGTAACTTACGTAACCAGCTAATTTTTTGCTCGTAGCCTGAACCACGTCCTGGCAATGCACCTTCTTTGTACATCCAGTGCGCAGCAACACCTAGCTCAGCATCTTGGTGCATTTCGCTCGTACGAATTTGAATTTCAACGGTTTTACCTTCTGGGCCAAATACCACGGTATGAATTGACTGATAACCGTTTTGCTTAGGTGTTGCGATGTAATCATCAAATTCTTTATTTAAATGGCGCCAGTTAGTATGCACGATACCTAATGCCGCGTAACAATCTTGCAGGCGCTCTACCACTATGCGCATAGCGCGAATATCAAAAAGCTGGTCGAACTCGTAGTTCTTCTGTGCCATTTTTTTGTAGATGCTGTAGATATGTTTAGGGCGGCCATACACCTCACCTTCAATACCTGCTTCAGCCAAGCGTGCTTTTACTAAAGCAACCATGTTCTCCATGTAGGCTTCACGGGCAAGGCGCTTATCATCCAGCTGTTTGGCGATATTTTTATAGGTATCTGGGTGCAAATAACGGAACGAAAGATCTTCAAGTTCCCATTTAAGCTGACCAATCCCTAAACGGTTAGCTAGGGGAGCAAAAATGTCGCGTGTTTCTTTAGCGGCAATGACGCGCTCTTCTTCACTGGCGTCTTTAACATCACGCAGGTGGCACACTTGCTCTGCAAGTTTAATCACTACGGCGCGCACATCTTCAACCATGGCTAACAGCATACGGCGAATATTATCGATTTGTACTGTGCCTTTTCCTTGATGGGCTAAGGTGCTGATGGTAGCCATTTGGCTTACGCCTGTTAGTAATAACGCAACGTGATTACCCAGCTTTTCGGTGACAGTCTCAATTGAGATTTTTTCGGCTAAAAAATAAGGCGTTAAAAAAGCAGTGGCAAGAGAGTCTGCATCTAAATTTAGCTCAGCTAAAATCTCCACCATTTCAATGGCTGTGTTTTCACGTTTTGCATCATCGCAATGCAGGCACAGTTGGTGGGCCTGCTCTAATAAGGTATGTTTGTCTTCTGTTAGCGCTAACAGCTCGATACGGCTGGCAAAATCACTCGGCTTAGTTAGCTGATGTGACTGTCTAGTGGCTACCATGTGCGCTTTACCTCCTGTGAAATAACGCCATCGTTTCAATATGCCCGGTATGCGGGAACATATTCATAAGCCCAATTTTTTCAATGCTAAAGCCTGCTTGTAAAATAATTGCACTGTCACGGGCTAAAGTAACAGGATCACAAGAGACGTATAAAATCGTTTTAAACTGAGTAAGTGGTAACTGCTCTAAAATAGCCATTGCGCCAGTACGTGATGGATCAAGAACTAACACGTCAAGTTCGGCACTAAACCAAGCAGCTGATTGCATTGATTTTGTTAAATCAAAACAATAAAAATCGGTATTCGACAATGAGTTAGTTTGCGCATTTTGTTTTGCTAATGCAACCGCAGAATCGACCCCTTCAACACCAATAACATATTTAGCATACTTTGCAATCAATAATGAAAAGTTACCAATACCACAAAACAAATCCAATACCTGCTCATGACCTTGTAAATCAAGCCACTGTTTTGCTTGATGCAGCATAGCTTGGTTCACTTGCGGGTTAACTTGAATAAAGTTTTCAAGGCCAAACTCAAAGCGTAAATCATAAGCTGGTATCTGGTAGTACGGCATTGGATGGTCACTGTGATCAATTTCACCACTTTGTGATTGCCACACAACACGCCAGCTATATTCATCACACGCCGCTACGACTATGGCTTTTAACTCTGCATTAATAGCTTTGGTATGCCTAATAACCACAAAGGCCGCATTATCAGCTTCACATAATTGTAAGTGACTAATACTGCTCAGACCTGAATGGCTGTTGATAAGAACATCAAAAACTGAAAAAACGTCTTTAAAAGTGCTGCTCAGCACATCACAGCTTTCAATACTCACCAATTGTTTAGAACCCTGAGCTCGATACCCTACGCGCATTTTCTTTGCAGCTTTGTCATGCATTACAGCAATACGCGCAGAGCGACGATAATGGTGCTCTTCACTAAGCAGAGGTGCTTGCCAATTTAAGTCATCAGCTTTAGCAAACTTGCTAAACAGCTGACTCACCGCAGCTTGCTTCTCAACCAATTGTTGCTCTGCATTAAGGTGCTGTAGCTGACAACCACCACAAACCTGATAATGCTGACAAAAAGGAGTAACCCTATGCGCTGAGGCTGATAGTACTTTTTTACAATCAGCACTGGCAAAACGTGCCTTATCTTCAATCAATAACGCTTTTACTTCTTCACCCGGCAAAGCACCATTAACAAAACAGACTTTATTTCCCTGCTTAGCAACGCCCCGCCCTTGGTGATCCATAGCAGTGACATTGAGGGTTAGCATTTTTTGCGAAACGGATTTCTTTTTGGCTTTGAAAATCTGTGCCATCGGGCAACACCTTAATTATTGATAAAGCGGGAGTAAGTATATACTCTTAAACAACGATAATAATGATAACAACATTCTTTATGACTAAATTTGGCTTACGTGACTCAGTCTTAACCCTTACACTTATACCGACTGTGATCATAGGCTTGTTGCTGGGCGGTTATTTTACAATAAATCGTTACATTGAGCTCGATGAAATTTTGTATCAACAGGGCGTGACTATTATTGAGCCCCTTGCCATTGCTGTTGAGCAACCATTAATAAAGCGTGATAAAGCCTTATTAACTCGCTTAGTTAGTCATACACATAACAAACACTCCCCTGCTATCCAATCAATTGCTATTTTTGATGAAAACAATGAGTTAGTGATTTTTAGTAAATACCAAAGCGAATTCAAAGAAATTGTTAGCAGCAATGCAAACAGCATGGATGGCATTCAAGTACAAAATTCTGAGCACTATTTAACATTTTCTACTGCCATAATTAATCATAGCCGCCAAGACATGATTTGGAATCATCACAGCTACCAAGCATCGCTAGGCACTGTGGTGATCATGCTTAACAAACAACAAGCCATTATTGGCCAGCAACGAGCATTATTGGTCAGTGGCGTAGTGATTTTACTCGCACTCATACTTGCCACCGTATTAGCGTTTAGATTAACTCGGATGTTTATTCAGCCACTTAATAAGTTAGTACTAGCTACCGACAAACTCATTGAAGGTAAAGTAGACACCGGACTTGATCAAAAAATGTTTGGCGAGTTTGAGCTCTTACGTACTGGTTTAAATACCATTTCAGAAACTATGGTTGTACAACGTGATGAGATGCAAAAGCACATTGACCAAGCAACCTCTGATTACCGCGAAACACTTGAACAATACGAAACCCAAAATATTCAGTTAAGTATTGCTAAAAAAGACGCGCAAGATGCGAACCGAGTAAAGTCAGACTTCTTAGCTAAAATGAGTCATGAATTACGTACGCCTTTAAATGGTGTAATTGGTTTTACGCGTCAGCTTTATAAAACCCCGCTGAATAAGCATCAAAAAGATTATCTAGATACCATTGAACTGTCGGCCAATAGCTTACTTACAATTATCAGTGACATTTTAGACTTTTCGAAATTAGAAGCCGGTGCCATGGAACTTGAGTCAATGCAATTCCAGCTCCGTGACAATATTAATGAAGTTATGACCTTGTTGGCACCAAGTGCTCACGAAAAGCAACTTGAGCTTTCAATATTTATCCATCCGCAAGTACCAGACAACCTAACTGGCGACCCGACCCGCTTTAAACAAATTTTGATAAACCTATTAAGTAATGCCATTAAATTTACTGAAAAAGGCTCAATCAAGGTTGATGTTGGCTACCGCTTATTAGATGAAGAGCGCGCCTCTATTTTGGTGTCTGTCACCGACACCGGTGTGGGTATCCCAATGGATAAACAAGATGCGTTATTTACACCATTTGGCCAAGCAGACTCGAGTATCACCCGTAAATTTGGTGGCACAGGTCTTGGGTTAATCATCACTAAACATATTGTTGAAGCGATGAATGGCCGCATTACCCTAAACTCAGCACCAGGTAATGGTACCTGCTTTACGTTCAACGCCGTATTCAGAACGCCAAGTAACTCAATTACCAGTGACTTACCAACACAATCACTGATCAATAAGCGTATTTTGTATCTTGAGCCTCATGAGCATACCCATCAAGCAACGTTATCGCTACTGCATGAATGGCAAACTCGCGTTACCGCCTGCATGGATGAAGAAAGCTTCTTAAATGAGATCAACAAAGACTTCAGCTACGATATTTGTATTATTGGCCATACCGCTACTATTGACGATATGCAGCAACTTAAGAGTTATGTAAAAGCAGTGCGTCCTGTCACTGATTATTTATACATAATGCTTAATACTGTTTCGCATAATATGCGTGAAGCCTTTGTTGGTAGCGGCGCAGATGCTTGCTTAAGTAAACCGCTTAACCACCGTAAATTATGTGAGGTACTTGCTGCGCCTTACCGTCTTGACCACCCGGTGCATAACATTGAGCAAGGTGATGAAAAATTATTACCACTTAAAGTACTGGTTGTTGACGATAACGATGCCAACCTAAAACTAATTTGCACCTTGCTTGAAGAACAAATTGAGCTAATTGATACCGCACACAACGGCTCACAAGCTTACAGCTTAAGTAAAAGCCATAAATATGACTTGATCTTCATGGACATCCAAATGCCAATTATGGATGGTATTACCGCATGTAAACTTATTCGCGAGTCATCTCTCAATGAAGATACCCCCATCATTGCGGTTACTGCTCACGCCCTCGCAGGTGAAAAAGAGCAACTACTTAAAGATGGCTTTAAAGGCTATTTAACTAAGCCTATTGATGAAGACATGCTAAAACAAATAATTAGCGATCATAGCCCACAAGCGCCGATTAATCGTGAACGTAGCAAAACTGCCGCAGTTGACTCTGAACCTCCATTTGAAAGTGCCCGCCTCGATTGGCAATTGGCACTACAACGCGCAGGCGGAAAAGAAGAACTAGCACTTGAAATGCTCAATATGTTGTTACTCAGCGTGCCTGAAACCTTGCGCCTACTCAATGAAGCTATAGAAAAAGAAGATTGTGAACATGTACTTAGTATAGTCCACAAGTTCCATGGCGCATGTTGTTACACCGGCGTACCAAAACTAAAATCACTTGCAGAAACACTCGAAACCGCTTTAAAAGGCGATTGCGATTTAAATTACATTGAGCCTGAATTATTTGAGCTGATTGATGAGCTGAATAACTTGTTAAGTGATGCGGGAATGGTTGAGCAACAACGATAAGAGAACACTCAATAAATTGTATAAAGGAATATATTAATGAAAAACTATTTATTGCTAGCTGGTAGTTTGTTTGTATTTGGTTGCACATCAACCGAAGAGAAACCCGTAAAATTAGAGTATGCAGATTTAGCTGTTAGCTATAATGAAATGGAGTCAGCAAAATGGCAACAGCTTGAACGCTTTCCTGCCAGATACCCCAAAAAAGCAGTTATCCAAGCAAAAGAAGGTTGCGCAACTATTGAGTATGTCATTACGCCACAAAATGAGATTAGAGATATTCAGGTAGTTGCCTCAACTAACCCTGTATTTGCCGCTGCAGCAAAAGATGTAATCACTAATTGGCACTGGAATGAACTGGCGAAAAATATTACTGATAAAGCGGTGAAAACCCAAACTCGCTTTGATTTTTGTTTTGACACACCTGAGCAATCTTGCAAAAAGCTAAAACCTAACTATTCATGCCCTAGTTCAGATATTATTTATTCCACGGGTACACGCGTAGTGAAGTATTAAAGGGAGCTTGCTTTGTATTTTATCTTACTTATCATCTTTAGTGCTATTTCACTCACTTGGTTTTTCCTCCGCTATAAAAAACTAAGTATTGAAGCTAATAATTACGTAAAAACCAATTACACAGAGCAGTGGCAAACATACGAAAGCCAAGCCCGTTTAATGAAGGCAAAACCTAACTCAATGGTTTTTCATTCAATCAAGAAAGGTGAATTGTCGGCAATAGATGATGATGTTTTAAAAAGCTTTAAGAAAAAACATCAATATTTAGTGGCCCTACTCTGCCTTTCGCCTTGGCTATCTTCATTGCTTGCACAATTTATTGTTTATCTGAGTAAATAAATGAGTAAATAAAAACGCGGTGGATATCATATCCACCGCGCTCAGTATTCAAACTTACCAGCGTCTATAAAAGAGCGGCAGTTCAAAGTCTTGCTTCAATCATTAAACGTTTCATATCGCTGACTGCTTTTTCTAAACCATCAATCGCTGCACGGGCAATAATCGCATGACCAATGTTTAACTCATAAATTTCTGGCATTGCCGCAATAGGTTTTACATTGTGATAATGAAGACCATGGCCGGCATTAACGATTAAACCTAAGCTATCAGCATATTGTACGCCGCTACGAATACGCTCAAGCTCAGTGTGAAGCTCTTCGTCATTTTCAGCATCAGCATAAGCACCGGTGTGAATTTCAACGTATGGAGCATTACACGCTTTTGCAGCGTCAAGTTGTGCGTTGTCGGCATCAATGAATAACGAGACCTTAATTCCTGCTGCAGTTAACTTTTCTGTTGCTGCTTTTACTTTTTCAAAATTACCCACAACATCCAGGCCACCCTCAGTGGTGAGCTCTTCACGCTTTTCAGGCACTAAACAAACATAAGCAGGTTTCACTTCAAGGGCGATGTCGATCATTTCATCGGTGACTGCAATTTCAAGATTCATACGTGTTTGAATCGTTTTTGCCATCACATATACGTCGCGGTCTTGAATATGACGACGGTCTTCACGCAAATGAATGGTGATACCATCTGCACCAGCATGCTCTGCAACAGCTGCAGCATGCGCAGGATCTGGGTAACTCGTGCCACGCGCTTGGCGTAAAGTGGCAATGTGATCAACGTTTACACCAAGAAGAATATCTTTCATTTTTTTACCTGTTTAAAACAACGATTCAAGGCTGAACATCAGCCTACTTAATAAATAACTCACGGCTTTTTAATGGCTTTTTACCAAGTAAAGGCTTGAGTAGGTATCGACTTAATTGCTTTGCCATATATAACACATCAGGGGCGCTAAAGTCATGAGCTGCTATGGCATTTAATTGCTTTCCTGAAAAGCCACTATGGGGGTCGTCATGCAGTAAAAAACCGTATTCAGCAAAGTACTGGTAATTTGCTGCATCGTTAATTTCATCACCTTCGGCATCAACACTAAAATCAACGCCATAACCCAGCATCTCTAATAGTTGAAACTCGTAAGAGCGCAGCACAGCTTGTAGGTTTTTAGTGCATGATAACTCGTCTAGATGCTGTTTATAAAGATGATATACACTTTCCATCGGCTCATTGATAGGTACGATACGATTGGTTAATTCGTTCATATAGAAGCCGCAATAAAGCTCGGTACCCTGCAACATAGTTTGCCGGCCATGGGGTTCAAATCGATTAATGTATTTTAAATCAGACTTGCCGCTATATTGTACGAGCAGAGATTGGAAAGGTTGTAATTGTGCTTTATGTTTAGTGGCCTGGCGACCACTAACACGGGCCAGCATTCTCAGCTGACCTACGCCTTCTACCAGCATATCGAGCATGACTTGCGAGTCGCTAAATGGACGTCGGTGCAGCAAGTATGCTGTGTAGAATTCGCTATCCATGGCGTGTAAGACTTTACTTAGTCTTCACCATAGCCAAGGCTACGTAGCGCACGTTCATCGTCAGCCCAGCCAGACTTCACTTTTACCCAAAGTTCTAAAAACACTTTGTTATCAAGCATATCTTCAAGGTCTTTACGAGCTTCACGGCCAATCACTTTGAGCTTTTCGCCTTTATTGCCGATCACCATACGCTTTTGCGTTTCACGCTCAACGAGGATCAAACCATTAATTTGCCAAACACCGTTTTCTTGCCATTTAAACTGCTCGATCTCGACGGTGACTGAATATGGTAGCTCATCACCCATAAAGCGCATCAGCTTTTCACGGATCACTTCAGCCGCCATAAAGCGCATTGAACGGTCTGTTACGTAATCTTCAGGGAAGTAAAACTCACAAAGCGGTAAACGCTTTTTCACTTCATCTTTGATTAAATCAATATTTTTACCCTGCTTTGCTGAGACCGGCATAATAGCCACAAAATCAAATTTACCACCTAAAAACTGCATGTGCGGAAGCACTAAATCACGGTCTTTAACTTGGTCAATTTTATTCATAACTAATAATACTGGACGACCGCTCTGACGTACTTTATTTAGTACCATCTCATCGTCTTCGTTCCAGTGTGTGCCTTCAACCACAAAGATGATCAGTTCTACATCGCCAATTGAGCTTGATGCGGCACGGTTCATTAAACGGTTAATAGCACGTTTTTCTTCGACGTGTAAGCCTGGTGTATCCACATAAACAGCTTGGTATTTACCTTCGGTATGAATACCCATGATACGGTGGCGTGTGGTTTGTGGCTTACGAGAAGTAATAGACACCTTTTGCTCAACAATATAGTTAAGTAAGGTTGATTTACCTACATTTGGGCGGCCAACAATGGCAACCATACCGCAGTGCGTATCTAGCTCTGCAGGTTCTTTGCTAATTAAATCATCAAGATTCATTTTTAAGTATCTTTAAGGCTTTTTCAGCGGCTTTTTGCTCAGCTTTACGACGTGAGCTACCTACTGAGATAATGCTATCCATCCCTTCAACAATACATTCAACCGTGAATGTTTGATTGTGCGCTTGGCCTTTTGTATCAATTACAGTGTAGCCAGGTAACGATAATTTGCGCGCTTGTAAGTATTCTTGAAGTAATGTTTTTGGATCTTTTTGATTTAAGCCTGGCGAAATTGCATCAAGACGCGACTCGTACCAGCTTAAAATTAACTCACCACATTGTTCAATGTTTGAGTCTAAGAACACCGCACCAATGATCGCCTCAACGGCATCAGCAAGGGTTGATTCACGGCGAAAACCACCGCTTTTAAGCTCACCTGGACCTAAGCGTAAGTAATCGCCTAAGCCAAACTCTAGGCCAAACTCAGCCAACGTTTGACCACGAACTAGGGTCGAACGCATGCGGCTTAAATCACCTTCGCGTGCTTTTGGAAATTTAGTGTAAAGCGCATTCGCAATCACAAAGCTCAAAATCGAATCACCTAAAAACTCTAAGCGCTCGTTGTGTTGGCCTTTATGACTGCGGTGCGTCATTGCCTGCTCAAGCAAAGCTTGATCAGTAAATGTATAACCTATTTTGTTGTATAACTCTGTTACGTTTTTTTTCATCGTTACTGAATATTACCTAGGCGTTCAAAACGAACACCAGTTGGAACCCAGCCTGGTAAAAAGTCATCTGGGCCATTCTCAAATTCAAAACTCATCCATATAAAGACGGCTTTACCTACCAAGTTTTCTTTAGGTACAAAGCCCCAAAAGCGACTGTCTTGGCTATTATCACGGTTATCACCCATCATGAAATAATGATCGGCAGGAACAACCCACTCGTCTGAGCGTGTACCTGGTTGTTGATAATAACGGCCTTTCATTTCAGGAGCTTGCGGGTTAATTAAAATATTATGATTCAATGTGCTTAGGTTTTCTTCTAAGCGCACTAAATTCATCGAACCCTGCTTGAACTCGTCACTATTGAGGATTTCCATATCAATTTTGTTGTATTCATTACACAGCAAATCACCTTGCTGCGTTACACCTTCGGCACATTTTGGCTGAATATAAAGGTGCTTATTGCGATATACAATTTTATCGCCCGGTAAACCAATCGTACGTTTAATGTAATCTACGCGCTCGTCTAATGGGTATTTAAATACCACAATATCACCACGTTCAGGTTCATCAACATCAACTAACTGGCTACGCCAAATAGGATCTTTAACGCCATATGAGTACTTCTGCACTAAAATGAAGTCGCCCACTAATAGGGTTGGCATCATTGAACCAGATGGAATTTGAAACGGTTCAAAAATGAAAGAGCGAAAAATAGTGATCGCTGCAATCATCGGAAAAATTGACTTTGCCGTTTCAGTGATACTTGGCTCAGGCGCAATTAATGCAGCGGTTTCTTCGTCTAATTCGCCACCTGCTGCGTTTTGAGCAAGGGCAATGCGTTGCTGACGCTTTGGCGCAAACATAAAGTGGTCAATTAACCAAATTAATCCTGAGCCTAGCGTTAACAACACTAAGAAAATAGAAAAGTAACCCGCCATGCATTAATTCCTTTATTTACTTCTAATTATTTACCAACTTTAAGGATAGCTAAGAATGCATCTTGAGGTACTTCAACGTTACCTAGTTGCTTCATTCGCTTTTTACCTTCTTTTTGTTTTTGTAGTAGTTTCTTCTTACGGCTCACGTCACCACCGTAACATTTCGCGATTACGTTTTTACGTAATTGCTTAACTGTTGTACGGGCAATAACATGCTGACCAATCGCTGCTTGAATCGCAATATCAAACTGCTGACGTGGAATTAAGTCTTTCAGTGCTTCGGCTAACTGACGACCACGTGATTGTGCAATATCGCGGTGTACAATAATCGCTAACGCATCAACACGCTCACCATTAATTAATACGTCAACACGTACCATGTCTGAAGCTTGGAAATGCTTAAAGTTATAATCAAGCGATGCAAAACCACGGCTTGTTGATTTTAACTTATCAAAGAAGTCCATGACTACTTCAGCCATCGGTAATTCGTACGTCACCGCAACTTGCTTACCATGGTAGCTCATTTTAGTTTGCATACCACGCTTTTCAACACAAAGCGTAATTACGTTACCTAAAAACTCTTGCGGAACTAATATGTTAGCTTCAACAATTGGTTCACGGATTTCAAGAATATTATTCACCGGCGGTAAGTCAGACGGGTTATCTATCTGTTTAGTTCCGTCTTTAGTCTCTACTTCGTAGATTACTGTTGGCGCAGTGGTAATAAGGTCAATGTCGTATTCACGCTCAAGACGCTCTTGAATGATTTCCATGTGTAGCATACCTAAGAAGCCACAACGGAAACCAAAGCCTAGTGCTGTTGAGTTTTCTGGCTCGAAGAATAACGACGCATCGTTCAAGCTTAATTTATCAAGCGCATCACGGAATGATTCATAGTCATCTGATGAAATTGGGAACATACCAGCATAAACCTGCGGTTTAATGCGTTGGAAGCCTGGTAAACGCTCTGGAGCAGAATTACGTTGTAAAGTGATGGTATCACCTACAGGTGCACCATGGATTTCTTTAATACCCGCAATAACAAAGCCTACTTCACCGGTTTTTAAGATACCCGTGTTGGTTTGTTTTGGCGTGAAAATACCCACTTTATCTGCGATGTGAACTTGATCATTCGACATGATCTTAATTTTATCGCCCGCGCGCAATTCACCGTGCTTAATACGTACTAATGATACAACGCCTTGGTATGGGTCAAACCATGAGTCAATGATAAGCGCCTGTAGTGGCTCATCTTTGTCACCTTCTGGTGGCGGAATATCTTTAACAATGATTTCGAGTACTTCTTCAATACCAATACCGGTTTTAGCACTACATTGCACAGCATCAAGGGCATCGATACCAATGATGTCTTCAATTTCTTCTGCTACACGAAGTGGATCGGCTTGTGGTAAGTCGATTTTATTTAGAACTGGAATAACTTCTAAGTCCATTTCGATTGCTGTGTAGCAGTTAGCTAAAGTTTGAGCTTCAACACCTTGACCCGCATCAACAACTAAAAGTGCACCTTCACAGGCTGCAAGTGAACGTGATACTTCGTATGTGAAGTCAACGTGTCCTGGCGTGTCGATAAAGTTTAACTGATATGTTTCGCCGTCTTTAGCTTTATAATTTAGCGTTACACTTTGCGCTTTGATGGTGATACCACGCTCACGCTCAATGTCCATTGAGTCTAACACCTGCTGCTGCATTTCACGGTCTGTTAAACCACCACAAACTTGGATAAGACGGTCAGAGAGAGTCGATTTACCATGGTCAATATGGGCGATGATCGAAAAATTACGGATATGCTTCATAAACTGGATTCTAAACTTCTATATAAAATGGACTAAGTGTATAAAGCGACAATTTTACATTTAATTGGCTTTAATCACCATCTATTTGAGTGAAAGGAATAGTAATTGGGTGAATTTTTATTACTTTAATATCATGCTTAAGGCTCTTAACCCTTGATTTTGCTATCGCATAGCCCGTTATGCCACCAATCACGGCGGCTAAAATTTGCCAGCCTTCTGTAAGCGAAAAAGCCGAAAATGCGATCAAAGCAAACCCTAAGCTAAACAAAAGGGGTAGCATGTAAACAGCCATAGCGTGTTTAACTAAGTGACTATCATCGAGTGCTAATGTTACTTTTTGCCCTACTTGGAGCTCTTTTTCGAAGGTATAAGGAAAGGTTTTTTTAGCTGTTCCAAACAGCTTTGCAAAAACTTGCGAACCACAACGACCATTACAGCCGGCACAGGCTTGCTTTTGCTCTGCTTCTAAATTCGCTGTCGTGCCTTTTACCGACACGACAGTGAGTGTTTGTTCAATCATGATTTAAAGAGGTCGCGCTACCGACTCAGCTATAGCTTTGGCTGTCATAGCAGGGATATTACCAACAACCGATACATCAAAGCTACCACCATTGTGTACATACACAGTCGTTGCGCCTGACGTTAAAGCACCGCTTGCGCGCTTACCCGGTAAAGGTCTTTGAATAAAAACAGACACTTCAACAAACCCATCTGAATATAAATAATAGTCAGCAAGTTCATTGTTTAAGTCAAGTTTATGACGATCTGACTTTAATAATTTAAAGCCATCTGGCAACCAACCAATTTTCCAATCATTCGCTGCGCTGTCTTCATTATTGGCTAAATCGTTAGTCGCCAACACCGCAGGAAAGTCACGATTTTGCATTTCAACTAACATAGGCGCTGGCTGTTCTGTTACGCTGATATGAGTTAACTGTAACTGCTCAAGCATCTCACCTTTGTGATTCACATAGGCAGATTTAAGTAACAACGATGACTCAGTATCTAACCAAATCCAATAGTTATATTTGTATTCATCTTTTGATTCAATACGCACTAACTGTGCTGAGCGCCCTGCAATACGGCCTTTTCCGCCAAGCACAAAATCATAATGAGCGCTTAGTCGGTTAATATCTTTAAAAAGTACTTCAGGAATTGGCCCAGCGATAGAGTCTGTTTTAACTGAATAAGGCTCTGAATGAGGCTCAAAATAGGTAACTTGATCGTCAACGCGCACCATTTCTAGGCCAGCGCCGTTGAGTAAACTTAGATGCTCAAGTTCAATATCACCTTGTTTTGCATGTAACCAGCGATAGGGTTCCATAGCTTGGCCTTTTACAACCACAAATGATGCGTCAAAGTTGCGAGTATGAACGGCCGTAGCCATATCATTTAATAAAGTCTTGGCGGGATTTTCGTCGCTGGCAATGGCTGGAGCCGTTAATACCAGCGACAAAATAAAAGTAAAAACTTTCATTTAATTAGTTTTTTTCCTCGTCTGCATTTTCTGCAGTTTGCGATTTTTCTAGCGAATATGCAACACGTGCTTGACGTTGGTGCTCAAGAACTAATGCGCCAATACGCTGCTGTTGTAACTCACGTAAACCTTGCTCTGCATTTTCTAATGCAGGCTGCTCAGATGAGTAACTTACAGGAGAAGCCATACCCGTTAACGGTACTGTTTGTAATGTTGGAATGTCACTTTGCGGTGACTCGGTGTTTTGTGGCAATGTTTGTACGCCCACAATCGCAAACATAGCAACACTAGCAGCAATAGCCACTTGGGCAAATGGGCGACGCCAATTAAATGCTACCACGTTATCTGTGCCTGTTGCCGCCACGATCTCTTCGCTTTTTGGTGCCGTTGTTTTATTCGCGAAATCTGCGTATACAGGTTCTTGCTCAAGTGATTCTGCCACTGCATCTGCAATGTCGAAATTAAAAGCGTTGTTATTTGCCTCAGCACGCATTACATCACCAATCATTGCGTAACGACCAAATGTAGATACATCGTCGTTTGTGATCGCTTGATCAGTTAACTGCTGCTCGCCGTCAAGTAACGCGGACAACTGCTCATTATCCAACTTGTTAACGTCTGCTTTTGTCATACTAAGACTCACCTATTAATGGATTCAATTTATTATCAATCGCCTCACGGGCACGGAAAATACGTGAACGCACCGTTCCCACTGGGCAATCCATAACCACGGCTATTTCTTCATAGCTCATACCTTCAATTTCACGAAGGGTAATCGCGGTTTTAAGATCTTCAGGCAAACTATCAATCGTATTAAAAATTACAGCACGTACTTCGTCACTTAATAACAGGTTTTCTGGCGATGCGTTTGAACGCATTGCATCTGCACTGTCATAAAATTCTGCTTCTTCGGCATCAACATCGTTAGCTGGGGGTTTACGACCCTGCGCAACTAAGTAATTTTTAGCACAATTTACGGCGATACGGTACAACCAAGTATAAAAAGCGCTATCACCTCTAAAGTTAGGTAAAGCACGGTAAGCTTTAATAAAAGCTTCTTGTGCGACATCAGCAACATCACCTTGGTTCGATACATAACGTGAAATCAAACCTGCAATTTTATTCTGATATTTTCTAACTAATAGGTTGAAGGCGTTTTTATCTCCTTGCTGGACCCTTTTAACTAGCGCTAAATCCAAATCCTGCTCGCTCATTCGAGCCGGTACTCCTCTGTTTGATTCTTGCTTGCTATTCATATACTCGCCATTGTTTACACAAACTCTGACTGCACCATGAATATAAAAGTTCAGTTTAAAATGATTTTTTTATAAAATAGCACGCAAATAAATTGAGTCATACCAATCTTATTACACGACAACCTCAATAACTGCTTAAAAATCAACGGTTATCTAAATTGAATTCACAATTAAAAACAGCTAACAATAAACTGTTTATGTGACGATAAAACTAATAAGATTGGTATAACGTATTAAAATGACTAATAGTGTTAAAGCAAATATGGTACATATACGTATACCACATAAAAATTTATTTGCTCAAACTTTTGGCACTACTAGCCGAGCATTGTAACCGCAAAGACCACAGACATGAACCAAAATAAACATCACATTACTGATGTCGCTATCATTGGCAGCGGCGCCGCTGGCCTTTCTCTTGCTTTATCGCTTGCTAATTACTGTAAGGTAACGGTACTTAGTAAAGGCGCATTAACTGAAGGTTCTACCTTATATGCTCAAGGTGGTATTGCAGCAGTATTTGATAAAAAGAATGACAGCATTGAATCTCATGTTGAAGATACACTCGATGCAGGTGGCGGATTATGTGACCGTGATGCGGTTTACTACACAGCAAGCAATGCTAAAAAATGTTTAAAGTGGCTTATTGAGCAAGGCGTACCTTTTGATATGGAATTCGATTCAAAAGGTAAAGAGCGTTTTCATTTAACTCGCGAAGGTGGTCATAGTCATCGTCGTATTTTACATGCTGCCGATGCAACTGGCCGAGCAGTGCAAACCACCTTAATTAGCCAAGTACAAGCACACCCTAACATCACCCTGTTAGAAAATTACAATGCCATCGATTTAATCACAGATAAAAGCTTAGCCAAAAAAGGCAAGCATGTTCACGGCTTGTATGTGTGGAACTGTGTTGATAAAAAAGTTGAAACTATAGCTGCTAAGTTCGTGTCACTGGCAACAGGTGGCGCAAGTAAAGTGTATTTATATACTTCTAACCCTGATGTATCGAGTGGTGATGGTATCGCAATGGCATGGCGTGCAGGGTGCCGTGTTGCCAATATGGAATTTAACCAATTCCACCCAACAAGTTTGTATCATCCAGAGCTGCAAAACTTTTTGATCACCGAAGCAATGCGCGGTGAAGGTGCGTATTTAAAACGCCCTGATGGCACTCGCTTTATGAAAGACTTTGATGAGCGCGAAGAACTTGCCCCTCGCGATATTGTTGCTCGTGCTATCGATTTTGAAATGAAACGCCTTGGTGCGAACTGTGTGTACCTTGATATTAGTCACAAAGACAAAGACTTTATCATTGAACACTTCCCAACTATCTACGCAAAATGCTTAAGTGTTGGCCTCGACATTACCAAAGAAGCCATTCCAGTGGTGCCTGCTGCACACTATACCTGCGGCGGTGTTATGACCGACTTTAATGGCCGTACAGATTTAGATAACTTATACGCGGTTGGCGAAGTGGCTTATACAGGTTTACATGGTGCTAATCGTATGGCGAGTAATTCGTTACTTGAATGTATCGTGTTTGCTCATGCTGCCGCGAAAGATATTCTGAGCAAAATCGATGCAAGCCCTGCCCTTGAAGCCTTACCACTTTGGGATGAAAGTCGCGTAACTAACTCAGACGAAGAAATCGTTATTACCCACAACTGGCATGAACTAAGGTTATTTATGTGGGATTACGTGGGTATTGTACGCTCAACAAAACGTTTAGAACGTGCGCTTCACCGCGTTGAATTACTGCAGCAAGAGATTCACGACTATTACGCGAACTTTAGAGTTACAAATAACTTATTAGAACTTCGAAACCTAGTACAGGTTGCAGAGCTTATTATTCGCAGCGCCCTTGAGCGTAAAGAAAGTCGTGGTCTTCATTACACGATTGATTACCCAGAGCAAAACGAAAATCCAACACCAACAATTTTAACGCCTAAGTCGGTTGCTGCACTGCAATAATCGCACGCTTTAAACGCGAGAAACTTTCTTCATCAACACTGGCTGAGCTTATAATCAGCCAGTGTGATTGATAAAACCCAGCCAACCTCAGCACTACAAAATTAGCAAACACATAACTTTTAGCTGTTATCTGGCCTTGAATTTTAAGTTTGTCGTTAACAAACCTGAGCTCTGCTTGCTCTAAAATTATAAAACCCTTTTCAGGCTGTGCTTGCTGGACTTTTTTAAAACTAAGAATGGCTAAGAAAAAGCACGCTAAACAAGCCAAAAGTTGAGCGAAAACATGCTGGTAAACAAAGCATAATATGATGGCTGTTAAGCAAAAAAAGACCACAAAGGGTTTGTGGTCTGGGGTGTTATTTGTAACGGTAAATCTATACACGAACTCGGTCTAAAATTAACGCGACCATACCGTTAAGCTCTGGGTCTTTACACTCTTCATGACCCATGAACCAGGCGAATAAATCAGGATCATCGCACTCAAGTAAGCGTTGAAAAACGGCTTGCTGTTCTTTTGATAGTGAGTCAAACGCTTCTTCAACGAATGGCATAAATAAAACATCTAGTTCTAACATACCGCGACGGCATGCCCAACGAATACGTTCTTTACTGTGAATTTCAGTCATTTTAAACCTCGTACTTATTTGTCTGCAGTTTACCAAATTGCTATCGAATAAACAGCTATTTAAATTGCTACCCTAACTAAGTTATCATTAGCGCTCATTCATATCGTAAAGAAGGTTTTTATGTCGACTGTTTACGCATGTCCTTTATCTTATTCACTTATCAGCCTAACTGGCAAAGATAAGTTGTCTTACCTTCACGGACAAATTACGCAAGATATCAACAAATTAACTGATGATAACTTCCTTTGGGCTGGCCACTGTAATGCAAAAGGCAAGCTTTGGGGTGTGTTTAGGTTGTTTTCACACCTTGATAGCTATTACCTTGCGGGCTCAAAACCTGAGGTAGAGCAATCGCTAGTCGAGTTAAAAAAATATGCGGTATTTTCGCAAGTAGAAATTCAGCAATCTGAAAAACCGCTAATTGGCTTACTAGGTGATGACCTAACAGCGACTCTAGAAACCTTAGCAATTAATTTTGACGACGAGCACAGCGCAGTCGACTTTGCTGGCGGTAAAGCGTTAAAGCTTGCAGATAACCGTGTCTTGCTTATGGTCAACGAAGAATTTAGCTTACCTGATAACGTCACAGCTCTTGATGATGACGCGTTATGGCAACAGGCAGCTATTGCCGCAGGCGAGCCGTCATTAAACAGCGACGCTATTGGCGAATACGTACCGCAAATGGTTAACTTGCAAGCGCTTGGTGGTATCAGTTTCAGAAAAGGCTGCTACACAGGGCAAGAAACCGTCGCTCGTATGAAATACCTAGGCAAAAATAAACGTGCTATGTATATAGTTTCGGGCAAAGCTGAAGGCTTACTTGACGAGCTTGAACTCGAAACACAAATGGGCGAAAACTGGCGCCGTGCTGGCAAGCTTATTAGCCAAAGTTTTAATCAACAAACGCAAACCTTAATGGGTCTGGTTGTGCTTCCTAACGACAATGAAGCAGGCCAAATTTTGCGAGCAAAACACCTCCCTCAGGTAGAGTTATCTATTCAAGCTCTGCCTTACTCTCTCGAAGATGAATAAATAGGAATGACTATGATCGTAGCAGCAAACAAAGTGGTAAAAATGCATTATTCAGTATTGGATAATAACAAAAACACCATCGACAACTCTTTCGATGGCGAGCCACTAGTGTTTATCGTTGGCACGGGTTTCTTAATTCCAGGCCTCGAAAATGCGCTATTAGGTAAAGAAGCGGGCGACACATTCAGCGTAACAGTTGAGCCAGAGCAAGGCTATGGTGAGCGTCACGATGACCTAATGCAAGCAGTGCCAAAATCAATGTTTGAAGGTATGGAAATTGAAGTTGGTATGCAGTTCCGCGCTACGACAGACGCTGGCGACCAATCAGTAATGATCATTGAAATTCAAGACGAAGACGTTATTGTAGATGGTAACCACCCTCTTTCAGGTATTACCCTTCATTTTGATGTTGAAGTACTTGAAGTACGCGATGCAACTGAAGAAGAATTAGCACATGGTCATGTGCACGGTGAAGGTGGTTGTGGTCACAGCCACTAAACCATTACTATAAAAAAAGCGCCATTGGCGCTTTTCTTATATCTGCTGTGTTCTTATTCGACTACTTCTTCTGTATCCACAGAAGCGTCTGTCACAGGTTCTGCAATATGCTCTCTAAGCGCAGCAAGTAAGCCTTCTTGGTCATTTGTCCCTAAGCGATAGTGCGTACCGTCTTTCATTGCCAATTCAACAGCACTAAATCCAGATACACTGTAAACCCAGCCATCATGCGTGATACGCAGACCAATACCATGGCGAAATGAATTACTTACCGCTCGAACTGATTCAATCTCATCAAAAGTCACTGTTTTACCAAATACACCCGGACCGAATGCCCAGCTTACTGTTTTATCGCTCACCTTAATCGTTAAGCCATGAAACAAAAAGGCCACCAGCACTAAGATAGCGCTAAACACCATAAGAGGAATATCTGCACCAATTAAGTTCCAAGCTAAGGCAATGAAGGCGCCAATCCAGCCTAAGATAACAAAAATAAAAATAGCGTACTGTTTATGTTGATACATTCTGAAGTATTCTCTTAAAAGCTATAAACAAAGGTTGCACTCAGCTCAGAATCGTACTTGAGCTTATCTTCCTCTGGTTTTGAGTTATAGCGATACATGTAAGTAAATTTGAGTGATACATCACCCATAATTTTGCTGATCAGGGATGTTTCTGACTTTAAACGCGAGTTTAACCCTGACAATGATTGTTCATAACTGACATCTTGATTAAAGCGAGTACGAGCAGAGACCGTACGCTCCCACTGCAGCGCTAAACGAAGCAGATAACCTGTTTTTGTTTCATCTTCTTCTGTTGCAGTCTCTTGATCAGCCACCGAGCGGTATAAACCAGGGCCCACATCGATATCGACTTTATTCTTGCTGCCTTGGTAAATGCGGTTACCGTAACCAGTCGCTATGGTGCTCTTAAACTCAAGACCACTAAACTTATCTCGCTCATAGTCACCATATATGAAAAATGACTCATTTTTCACATTTAGCTTATAGTTACCTTGGCCCGATACAAAAATACGGTCAGCAGAGACTTCTTCATCACCAGTTTCTTCATTACGGTCACGTTTGTATAAAGTATCGAGCTTAAATTGGTTACGCCACTTTTCGAAATCTTGGTATAGGTTACCTTTAAGTTTGAAGCTGGTTGAGTTGGTATTGCCACGGCTTACCATAAAACCAAACTCCATATCTCCGTACAGCAACTCGCCTTTATGAATTTTATGGATTTCTTCTTCTGATAATTGGCCGTACTCATGGAAGTCTTCAAACGGATCAACAGCAAAAGCCTGCCAACTGCAAACTAGCAGGGCGGGCAAAATAATTCGTTTTATTGAATTAAAACAACTAAAAGTAGAGTCAAACATCGGCTGGAGAGTTATTCGCTATCTTTCCAAAGAATGTGGCAAAACGGTGCATCTTTGTCTCGGCTAATTAAAATTTTCGCAAACAAGATATCTTGATTGTCGAATTCTAGTCCTACTAAGACTTGTACAAATAGCTCAGGTTCAATTTCGAGTGCAACAAAATCTTGCCACTGCTCGTCAGGCTCACCTTCTTCAATAAAGCCAAGCTCTTCTCTGTGCTCGTTAAAATCAGCAATATCTTGCTCGCTTAAATTATCAGGCGCTAATTCTAAAAAGATATCATAAGCCTGATGAGTTACTTCTTCTTCACTGTATAAGCGTGGACCAGCCATTCCTTAAACCTCTGCACATGTGTGTCGCTTTGAATCTGGTTATGATAACAAACCTCTTTTGAGTTTTACCAAAAAAAAAGCCAGGTTGCCCTGACTTTTTTGTAATTAATAACAGATTTTACTCAGCACTTGCTGTGCCTTTTATTTTTTCGCGCATTGATTGCACGAGCGTATAAAATAGAGGAACAAGCAAGGTACCAAAAATGGTTGCAGCTAACATCCCGAATAACACGGTAATACCGAGCGATATTCGGCTACCTGCCCCTGCGCCACTTGCAAACACCAACGGCAATACGCCAAGTACAAACGACAATGCCGTCATCAACACCGCTCTAAAGCGTAATCTTGCCGCGTTAAGAGCCGCTTCAAAAATACTTTTGCCTGCCGCGCGCTCTTCCATAGCAAACTCAACAATCAAAATGGCGGTTTTGGTGGACAAGCCAATCAGTAGCACTAAACCAACCTGTGCATAGATGTTGTTTTCCATACCAATTACATACAGCGCAAGCATGGCACCAAATAACGCCAGCGGTACCGCTGCAATGACCGAAAACGGAATTGTCCAACTTTCGTATTGCGCTACTAAGAATAGATACACAAATACTACCGCTAAGCCAAACAAAATTGGCGCCATGTTACCCGCTTCAATCTCTTGTTTAGACTGCCCAGCCCACTCGTACACATAGCCTGTTGGTAATTGCTCAGCCAACTCTTGCATTGCTTTAATAGCATCACCACTGGCATAACCCGCCGCAGGTTGTCCGCTAATGCTTGCACTTCGGTATAAGTTAAAGTGCGTTAAACTTGTAGGGCCAAGAATTGGCTCAAGTTTAGCCAATGTAGTGAGCGGCACCATTGCTCCTTCATCATTACGCACGTAGTAGTGCTGTAAGTCTGCGGGGTTTTGACGAAAACGGCTTTCCGCCTGCATGATGACACGGTAAGTACGACTGAATTGGTTAAAGTCATTAATGTATAATGAGCCCAGTTGCGCCTGTAAAGTTAAGAAAATATCGCTAAGCGCGACCCCTTGAGCTTTTGCCTTATTACGGTCAATTTCAAGGAAATACTGCGGCACATTGGCTCTAAATGTACTGTAAACATTTGATAGCTCTGGGCGCTGGTTCGCTTCATAAATTAAGCCATTTAATACTTGAGCAAGCTCTGCAGGCTCGCGCCCTTCACTATCTTGTAACCTAAACTCAAAGCCAGCACTGTTACCAAGCCCCGGAATTGCAGGCGGGTTAAAGGCCATGATTTGCGCATCAGGCATCGCCCAGAACTGCCCCATTAAGCGCGTTAGTACCGCTCGTAAACCAAGATCAGGGCTAGTTCGCTCTTCCCAATCTTTGAGTACCACAATACCAAGCGCATTATTAGAACCCGCACCGCCAAGTAATGAGAAACCAGACACCGCAATAAAATCGGTTGCCGCTGGTTCATTTTTTACAATGTCGCCCAGCTTATGCATTACATCTTGGGTACGACCGCTTGCTGCCGCATCTGGTAATTGCACATCAACAAACAGGAAGCCTTGGTCTTCTGCTGGTACAAAGCCTGTAGGCACTGTTTTTACTAGCCACCCTGCGGCAGCAAAGATTACCAGAGCAAATAATGCCATTCTGGCGGTACGTTTGAGGATAAAGTTAATAACTTTACTGTAACCATTGGTTGAGCGAGTAATAATGTTTTCGAACGGTGCTAACCATTTAATCGGCTTCATGGCTTTTTCGCTTAACAATAAAGCACACAATGCAGGGCTTAATGTCAGTGCATTTAATGATGAAATGAGTACCGCAAAAGAAATCGTCACCGAGAATTGCTTATAAAGCTCACCGGTTATTCCCGGCATAAAGCCTACTGGCACAAACACCGCAAGCAAAACTAAGGTCGTTGCCACGATTGGCCCCGATACCTGCTCCATCGCTTTGGTAACCGCTTCTTTAATCGGCAGCTTTTCTTCTTTTAGTATTCGCTCAACGTTTTCAATAACGATAATGGCATCATCTACCACGATACCTATTGCAAGCACTAAACCAAACAAGGTGATTAAGTTGATGGAGTAATCCATCATCATCATAAACGCGAAAGTCCCCACTAAGGATACCGGAATAGCCACCGTTGGAATGAGCGTAGCGCGCCAATTTTGTAAGAATAAAAACACCACTAAAATAACTAAGCCAACCGCTTGAACAAGGGTTACAACTACTTCGTCAATCGAGCGATTGATGAACTCTGTAGTGTCATAAGGAATTGAGTACTCAACGCCATCAGGTAGCTGCTTAGCAAGCTCTGCCATACGGGCTTTTACATCAGTAGCCACTTGTGTCGCATTCGCTTCTGTTAGCTGATAAATAACTAAGAATGCAGTGTCTTGCTGGTTTAACTTTGCTGTTGTGCTGTAGCTTGCCGCACCTAATTCAATACGGGCAATATCGTTTAAGCGCACGAAGTTACCATCTTTACTCGAGCGAATGATGGTTTGCCCAAACTCTTCAGGGGTTTTTAAACGCCCTTTTGCCTGAATCGAATATTCAAATTGCTGGCTCGGTGCAGAGGGGGCAGCCCCCAGTTTACCTGCTGCTACGATAGTATTTTGCTCTTGCAGCGCAGCTTGAACTTCTGACACAGTTAAACCCAGTGACGCCATTCGATCTGGGCGTAACCACAAACGCATTGAATAGGTTTGTTCACCCATTACCTCAGCAGATGCAACTCCATTTATTCTGCCAAGTGGCTCGGTTAAATAGTTAGTTGCATAGTTACTTAAGAAAATAGCGTCGATATTTTCTTGGTTAGAGTACAAGTTGATACCAAGTAGCATCGAGCTCGATTTTTTCTTAACCGACACACCTTGGCGCTTAACCTCTTCAGGTAAGCCTGCTTCTGCAAGTGCCACACGGTTTTGTACGTTAACTTGGGCAATATCTGTATCTGTGCCGACCTTAAAATACACAGTTATGTTGGCCGTGCCGTTATTCGACGATGTTGATTCGATATACATCATATCTTCAACACCATTAACCTGCTCTTCTATGGGCCGGATCACCGACTCTTCGACAATTTGCGCACTTGCACCTGGGTAACTAGCACTAATTTGTACCTGCGGAGGGGTTATTTGCGGATACATATTCACAGGCAGCAAAGCCATTGAAATTAAACCCGCAATGGTAATAACAATCGAAATTACCAAGGCAAATTTTGGGCGAGATATAAAAGTTTTACTGATCATATCTCACTCCTAAGAGTTAGCTTTGCTAGAAATAGTGCCGGTTGTTTCATCGACATTTTTTTCAACAGCTTTCACTTCAGCGCCTTGGCGAACTTTTTGTAAACCTTCAATAATGACTTTTTCACCAGCCTCTAAGCCTGACTCAACAACCCACATTGCATTAATACGACGACCAAGTTTAACAATCCGCATAGCCACTTTGTTTTCGTCATCAACAACGAGCACAAACTTACCTTGCTGGTTTTCTTGTACCGCTACTTGAGGAATGAGTGCCAAGTCTTGTTTATTGGTGCTTTCAACGATCAAGGTGACAAATAAGCCCGGCATGACAATGCCATCTGGGTTATCAAAAGCGGCTCTTAGCTCAACCGTGCCTGTGTTGCGGTTAATTTTGGTATCAGCAAAATCAAGTTCGCCTTTATCAGGGAAGGTCGAATTATTCGGTAAGCGTAAAGTTAAATCGATTGGCACATCGCGAGGGTCTTTATCTGACGGTGCTTGATGATTTTGGCGATAAGAGATGTAGTCTGCTTCTTCAACCTGAAAACTTACATAAATTGGGTCTACATCGGTCAGCTCCGCAAGCTCATTGGATGATGGCCCAACAATATTCCCCACATCATAGTTCACTTTACCAATACGCCCTGCAAACGGCGCACGAATTTCGGTATAACTTAGATTAAGTTTTGCTTTTTCAAGTTCAGCTTCTGCGGCTTTAACAGCTGCGGTGGTTTGCTCAAAATTAGTGGTTAGTTTATCGAGGTCTGATTGTGAAATAAAACCTTGCGCAGCCACATCTTTGCCGCGTTTTAAATCACGTTCAGCGGCGCCCGCTGCGGCAACTTTACTTTTTAAGTCAGCTTCAACTTCTGCCACAGTAGAGCGGTACTCTGATGGGTCAATACGCAGTAAAAGCTGATCTTTTTCGACCGATGAACCTTCATTAAAGTGACGTTCAATTAGTTCACCCTCAACTCGGGCTCTAATAGCAACCTCTTGGAATGCTTCAGTACGCGCGACAAACTCTCGGTAATTACCAACTTCTTGTGTGACGACATTAAATACTGATACGGCCGGTGGCGGCGTAGCTTGTTGTTGTGCTTTATCATCTGAGCAGCCAACCAATGTAGTTGTTAATGCTACAGAAATTGCAGCAAAAGCCAAAGAACGAGATGATTGTTTAGTTATGCGAGCTGTTTTGCGCATCAGCATATATTTACTCCTTGTTGCGCGACTTAAAGCTAAGTCTAGTCGTGTCATGGGATTTTGCGAAAGTATCTAACTAATCACAAAATCAAACTAGCGATGAACTAGCATCTTTGTTTTAAAAATATACACCAATTTGTAACTAAATATATGACAAGGTTACCCATTTTTGGAAAATATAATGATTACTTGCGACACATCAGCAATTCTTTACTTAGTTGTAATTAACTCGTAAGCTCTAGCAAACAGGTCAGAGGAGTTACCATGATAAAACTAGAAATAAAACAACAAGTCGCATGGGTTAGCCTTGCTCGTCCCGAGAAACAAAATGCACTCAGTTTTGCCATGTTTGTCGAGCTTTCAAACGTAATCAAAAAAATTAAACGTGATCGCAGTTTACGTGCGGTGGTTATTTCTGGTGAAGGCGAACACTTTTGCTCTGGATTGGATGTTGCTGCGGTGATGAAAAAGCCAAGCAATATCATCAAGCTTTTATTCAAGTGGTTACCAGGAAACCAAAACTTAGCGCAAAAAGTTGTACTAGGTTGGCAAGACTTAAGTATTCCGGTGATTGCGAAAGTAACCGGACACTGCTTTGGTGGCGGTATGCAAATCGCACTCGGTGCTGATTACCGCATCGTCGATAAAAACGCTAAATTAGCGATCATGGAAGCTCGTTGGGGCTTATGCCCTGATATGGGAGCTAACGTGGTGCTTGCAGGTTTAATGAAGCGTGATCAAGCACTTTGGTTAGCAAGTCATGCAGGGCCAATCTCTGCTGAAGATGCTAAGGAGTATGGTTTAGTTACACAGCTCACTGATGACGTTGATAAACAAACCGATGCTGTACTAGAAACCCTACTAGCGCGCTCACCAGATACTCTGGCAGCAATTAAACGAATTACTCAGCAAAGCTACCGTTCACAGCAGCGTAAAATTCTCGCTAAAGAAACCTGGAGTCAAATTCGCTTACTGATGAACCCTAATACTAAAAAGGCGATTGCAAAGGCGAAAGGTGCAGAGGATATTCAATTTAATAATGCCAAATCATGGTAAGCTAAAGTCGCATAGTACAACTGACAAGGGTATGATGTAGTTGTACTTTATTCGCAATTATCCTGACTTATGAAATACCTTATCAGTAGTGTCATTATTCTTACCTGCTTAGCCGTTGCAAAGTTTTTAACGGCTTTGCTTGAAAGCTCTTTCCCTGCCCCATTACTCGGTATGGTGTTACTTCTCGTGCTACTGTTAACGGGCCTCGTTAAAGAACAACATTTAAAACCAACAGCCAGCCCTTTACTTAATTATATGCCGTTGTTCTTCATCCCTGCAGGGGTTGGCATTATTGAGCACCTAGGTTTAATTTCGCAGAACTGGACTTTATTACTAACTATTTTTATTGTCGTGCCACTGACCAGTGTTTTACTCATAGGCGCTGTTATCGCTTATTTTAAGGGCCGCGAAAATGACAGTTAGTTTATGGTGGCTCTGCGTTCCGTGCATTATTGCGCTTTTCTTAGTACTGCGGTTTTTAAACGCGAAAACCCAGCATGCCACTGCCAAAGCGCTTAGTAATCCTGTGTGCTGGGCAATTGTGTTAACTGCAGCGTTGTTAGTGGCATTTAAGCTCCCTTATGAGCCTTTTGCCGAGCACAGTAAAGTTTTAAGCTGGTTGCTTGAGCCTGCCATTGTGGCATTGGCTTTACCGCTTTATCAGCAATTTATCCACGTAAAAAAGAACCTACTGCTAATCCTCATAAGTTGTAGCTTAGGGGTGATCAATGCCACCTTGGTCGCCTCGCTAATATGTTATTTTTTTGCTGCCCCTGCTCAGCTAAGCGCATCCCTAGCAAGTTTATCTGTAACAACACCCATCACCTTATTAGTAACTGAGTCACTGGGGGGGATTCCTTCTTTGGCGGCAGCCATGGTGATTTTTATTGGCGTACTTGGGGCTATATTTGGTAATTTGATTTTCTCGCTGATAAATATCCGCAACGCCCAAGCAAAAGGTGTTGCCATTGGTACCGCTTGCCATGCCATTGGCACAGCATCACTGATTAGTGATCAGCCAAAAGCAGGTGCCTTTGCCTCTGTGGCGATGGCATTAAGTGCGCTACTCAGCGCGATAATAGTGCCGATACTTTATCCTGTTATTCAGCATGTTCTGGTATAGTCAGAATTCGCAGTAACCTTGTTAGGAAAACACATGATTGACTCAGAAATACAGCAAGTCGAAAAATACTACAATCTGATCATGGAATATTTGGTCACCTACAGTATGCAAATTTTAGGTGCCATCTTAATTCTATTTATTGGTTTATGGATTGCGCAAAAAGTATCGAATATGGTTGCTGGACTCATGCAGCGTCACAATATCGATATTACCCTCACCAACTTTGTCAGTAATGTCATCAAAGTATTGCTGATCATTATGTTCTTGGTTATTGCCCTTGGCAAAATTGGCATTAGCGTGACCCCATTTGTCGCTGCCATTGGTGCTGCATCTTTAGGTGCTGGTTTAGCAATGCAAGGCATGCTTTCAAACTATGGTGCGGGCCTTGCCATCATTGCAACAAGGCCATTTGTTGTTGGCGATACTATTGAAGTAAAAGGCGTGAGTGGGCAAGTTAAAACCATTGAGCTTGGTCACACAATTTTGATTAACGAAGAAAAAGTCGAAATCACCATTCCTAACAAACATATTGTTGGTGAGATTTTACATAATTCGTTTAGCTATTCATTAGTTAAAGGTGAAATAGACATCGCTTATGATGCCAATGCAGACCTCGCTATTGAGCTTATCGAAAAAGTGTTAGACGAGCATGAGCTAGTTAGTGACTCTCCTCATGCACAAGTCGGTATTGAGCGCTTTGCTGAGAGCGGTGTTACCTTGAGCTATCGCTTTTGGGTGCCAACCACCAAAATTATTGAGACCAAATTAGCGGTGAACCGCAATGTATTTAAAGCAATTCAAGGAGCGGATATCGAAATTCCTTTCCCACAACGAATTGTTACCCTCAATCAAACTAATGATAAAGGCGCTTAAAGCGCCTTTTTTGCAGCTCGTCGACAGAGATTGTGTTTGTTCAAAAGATTGTAGTACAATTTAAATGATAACAATTACTATCATCAATTAACGTCGGGCTATTTTTACCATGAGTAAACGTCTTTGGTTCCAACTACATGGTTGGTTTTCACTCCCTGTATGGGTGCTATTTTGCTTTATTTGCGTCACAGGTACTGTATCTGTGATAAGCCATGAGCTTACTTGGCTGACCAACAGTGAAGCACGTGCAAACAACCCAAATGATTTACCAGCACTTGGTGTTGATCAAGTTATTAATAGCGTTGAAAAATCCTACCCGACTGCCGATGTAATGAGTGTACTCACTTATGAACCTTACTTGGTAAATGCGGTTATTTTCACTGATACCGACAAACCTTATGCTGTGGCTTACGTCAATCAATACACCGGCGAAGTGCAAGCGGTTAATGACACTATCTCATTCATTGAATTTATGCGTACCCTACACGGCTGGCTATTCTTCCCTTGGCAAGAAGGTTACAGCGTAGGTTACTACCTCGTCAGCGCCATGGCTTTTGTTATTTTAGGTGCACTAGTAACAGGCTTAGTGATTTATAAAAACTTTTGGCGCGCATTTAGTCAGCCAAAACTACGTTTTAATCAAGGTAAAAAAACCTTTCTAAAAGATTTACATACCCTAAGTGGCGTTTGGTCAATTTGGTTTATGGCAGTAATGGCACTAACAGGCCTGTGGTATTTAGTGCAAGCCATCATGTGGCATAATGAAATAGACATTGAAGAGCACGCACCGCTCGTGGCAGTGTCAACTTTACCTGCGGATAAACAAACACCGCCAACCGACTTAAAAGCGGCACTGGCTATTACCAAAGAGAAATTCCCAGATTTCAAACCTAGTTATGTGATGCTGCCAGAGCATAACCGCGGCATGTTTAATATCATGGGCAGTGGCGATACTATTTTCTACGATAACTACGCTTACTCAACTTCAATCAATCCTTGGACAGGCGAAATTGCAGCAAGTAAAAGCCCAGAAACCATGTCGGGATTACTCACCCTTTCACATATCGCCGATCCGCTGCATTACGGTAACATTGGCGGTCTGTGGACAAAGGTTATCTGGTTTATCTTTGGTTTAATTTTAAGTGGTATGTCGATCACTGGTTTTATGATGTATGCCGCAAAATTAGTAAATAACAAACCTGTAAAAGCGCGCCAATCAGCGCCAGTGAATAACGTTCAGGAGGCAAACTAATGGCTCGTTTACAAGCAACTTGGTGGCAACGTAAAAAGTATGTTTTACATGCTGTGGTACTGGCTTTACCTGTATGGTTTATTTATCAGTCATTAAACCCTCAGTTTCCTGCACTTTGGCAAGAGCAACAAGCGGGCGAATTTAAAATCGCCCCGATGCCGCTAAATGAAGATGCCCCGTACTCACACCACAATGAGTATGTGAAAGATTTCTTTATCGCCTTTAATCAAGGTGACATAAGCAATGTTCGTCAGGCGTATTTAAATATTGGCCAAGCGCCTTTAGCACTAACGGAGTTTGCTAAAGATGAAGAAGGCATAATGCATGGCACCAATCATGGTCAGCACGCCCATGCGATAGCTCCTAAATCCATCTCAGCAGATGATAAACTGTGGATCACCATCCAAACTTGGCAAGGCCAACTGCATACCCTCAAATGGGATATTCCCAGCCAGTTTATTACTCAATAACATCCGAAAAGCCACTCACTGAGTGGCTTTTTTGTATCTCAGCTAAACACTAAAGTCCCTTCCAAAATAGTTAAAGGTAAAATTTTTGTTAATTATTTTTACCATTCACCTTTACAAAAGTAATAATATAATAAAGTATTATAAATAGTTTTCATTTGCACCAATACTCTTAACTGAGTTAGTAGCTGTAGATCAAAACTCATCCAAGGAGCAGAACACACAAGGAAAGCTCAATAACAATGATTTGGAGACACAATGATACTTTCAAAAAAAGCCCTAGCTGCACTCAGCTTGGCAACAACCCTCATTCTGCCCAGTGCTTATGCGATTGATAATGGCGTATACACCATTAAATCAAAGTACAGTGCTAAGTTTGTTGAAGTAGCCAGCGCGCAAACCAACGACGGTGCAAATGTTAGTCAGTGGGCTGACACTAATCACGACACCCAGCGCTGGTTAATCACCAACATAGGTGGCAGCAACTATTCGGTTATTAACTTAAATAGTGGTAAAGCCTTAGAGGTGTTTGACTTCTCGACCGCCGATGGCGGCAATGTGGTGCAATATGAGTACGCTAATCTTGCCAGCCAACACTGGCAAATTAAAGAGGAAGGTAGCGGCTATTACAGCTTTATTAACGATCACAGTGGTAAGGCTCTTGACCTATATGCTTTTGATGGCAACGATGGCGCAAATATTAGCCAGTGGAGCTATAACGGCAGCGATGCACAGCAGTGGCAGCTAACCAAGCTTGCTAATGTTGAATCAACCCCTTGGGATCCATCCACAACTAATGGCGCTGCAGACCACTGGCCACTTACAGGTAATTTAGTCACCCACGATCCAACCCTTGGCTATGAAAATGGCACTTGGTGGGTTTTTCAAACAGGCCCTGGTATTTACGGTAAATATTCAAGCAACGGTGTAGATTGGAATGATGCGCAACCAATTTTCTCAAATGGTTTAAGCTGGTGGAGTAACTATGTGCCAGATCATGATGGAATTGATGTCTGGGCGCCTGAATTAAAAAGCTACAATGGTCGTAGCTGGCTTTATTATTCGATTTCGACCTTTGGTTCACGTGTTAGCGCTATTGGCCTTACCTCAGCAAGTAGTGTGGCAGCCGGTGATTGGCGTGATGATGGTTTAGTAATTAACACGACCAATAGCAATAATTATAACGCCATTGACCCCGATCTCGTGGTAGCAAAAGATGGAGCACCTTGGCTTGCCTTTGGCTCATGGAATTCGGGTATTAAACTAACGCGTATTAACCCAATGACCATGAAACCATTTGGTCAAATCTACTCTTTAGCAAGTCGCTCTGGTGGCATCGAAGCACCTACCATAGTGTATCGCCAAGGCTATTACTATTTGTTTGTTTCAGTTGGCAAATGCTGTGATGGCACGAATAGTACTTACCGTATTGCGTATGGTCGCTCTAGTGACATCCGCGGCCCATACCTAGATAAAAATGGTACCGACATGTTAGCCAGCGGCGGGAGCATTCTTGATGCGGGTAATAGCCAATGGGTAGGTCCAGGTGGACAAGACATTTTAAATACCGATGTGATTGTTCGTCATGCCTATGATGCAGGTGATAATGGTACCCCTAAATTGCTCATCAGCACCCTGAATTGGGATGCGAATGGTTGGCCTAAATACTAGTTCTCCCCACTAAGCGCGTGCAAGCGCGCTTTTTACAATCTATCTAATATACTGCGAACAAATTCAGAATTAAGAATCTGAGTTACAGCCCCGCTACACCATAAATAGGCACGTTGAATCGGATAACCTTTAAAAATCCAACGCTTACGCACATGATTAAAGTCGTGCAAATAATCAGCCTTTGCTTGCGGTAACGAGTCTTTGGCTAACTTATGCCATGCTTTATAAACCCCACTCATATCGGCACCACGCATAAAACGCTGTAACCAGCGAGGAAAGCGTGCAAAGCGAATCGCTGACTGAAAATCAATAATGTAAGGCTTGCCGTCTTTTGAACAAATAACATTACCTAAATTACGTAAGTCGAGGTGCACCACGCCGCGGCGATGCATTTTTGCTACCAAACGCTCAAATTCTTTAAAGAACTCACTCGGTAAATGCTGCTGTTGCAAGGCAAGCTGGCGAAGTGGCGTGCCTTCAATAAAATCATAAGCAATAGCAATTGATGACAAACGACAAAAGTTATCGACCACTCCGTCTACATCTTGCAGGCGTGCCAGCCCCTTGTACTCTTGATTGATAAAAAGCGGCGCGATGGTTTTTCTCACCCACCATGGGCTGTGCTGAAAATCTTTAATAATTAAATCAAATTTCGCGTCTTTATAACGATAAACAATGGCATTGGCAAAGCGGCCTGTGTGAACAACCGACAAACCTTCGGGGCTAAATTGATGAGCTGGAAATTGAGCGTGAAGCTGCGCAAGCAAAGATGATTCAAACATAACAACCCGGACTTGTTAAAATTAAATGCCTAGGCAACTATATTATCAAAATGCGTCTACAGCGACAATGTACCGCTTAGAGAAATTTATGCTTTTAAATTATGAATTGCTCTAAACAATAAGCTTGCGAGTTGCTCTTGCTCATCATCAGAGAAGCCTGTGAGTGCTTTGCGATAGATGTCATTTACAGTAGGTAAAATTTCTGGGTAAAGCTGTTGGCCTTTTTCAGTCAGGCATAAAAGAGTTGAACGGCGATCTTCAACTGACTGCTTTTTAGCAACTAAGCCCTTGTCTTCTAAACGAGAAAGTAATCGACTCATGGCACCACGGTCATACACCATGTGCTCACAAAGCTCAGCCAAGGTATTTACTTTACCGCGCGCAAGTAGCACAACCACAATGTACTGAGCCGACGTTAGCTCTTTATCCTCTAAAGCATCATCAAGATGAGTCACTAGGTTTGAACGTAAGTAAGAGACTAAGCGACCTAAGTCTTGCACGGGATCTAAATCTTCAATACAGCACTGGCCAATTGATGCAGGTTCTTTCATATTTCCTCTAAAGCGGTTAATAGCAATTCATAGACAGTTAATCGGAAAAATAATTCAATCCTATTAGATTGCTTCAACAGCTATGAATAGTGTAGCGTGAAGAAGCGTACTAACTGTCGGGGGCGTTATGCTAACTAAACAACATATTATCAAGTATTTATCTCTTACAATACTGCTACTTCTTTGTTGGCTAGAGCATTATAACCATTTCATTATGCGCTTTATCGACAGCGCCCTAGTACAATCAACCCTAGTGTACGCTTCATCACGTACAGTTAACGCTGCTATTTCGCTATTGCAATCAGCCGAAGTGGGCATTGGTATTGCGAGTATTCAACCTGCACAACTACTCGACCCAGTAAATGACCTAGCTGAATACATGTCGGATGCTATGCGCTTAGCTATAGGCTCGTTATTTTTACAACGCATTTTATACACCATTTCTTCTGGGGTTATTTTTAGCAGTCTCTTTACAGTTTCGGTTGTCGCATACTTTATTTGTGAATGGCGTAACTTCTTACCCAACTTACGTCATAAAATTATGGCGAGTCTTATTTTAATTCGCTTTTTAGTGCCTGCTGTGGTGCTTACAACAGGCCTCGTGAGCCAAGTATTCTTAGATGAGCAAATAAACCAGCAAAGTGAAATCGTAAGCGAAAAAGTCGAGACGGTGAATAGTAGTGCAAATAACACCTCTGCCCTATCAGCCAAGCTAAAAGCCGAGGTCGATAGTGAAAAACAAACCATCTTCGACAAGCTCTCGCTATTAAATGAGCAGCAGATTAAGAACCACCAGCGAGCCACTGAGCTCAAAGGTGATTTAGCAGAGGTCGAAGCCCAAATAGAAGCGATTCAAGCAACCCGCAGCTTGTCTGAGCGACTGACCTTTACTGAGCTTGAACAAGCCAAGCCATTACTTGATAAAAAGCAGCAATTAACAGCGCAGTTTAATGCGGTACTAAACCAGCAAAGACAGCTGAACCTAGACAAAGACGCCTTAAACAAGCAACTAGAAAACCTTAACGCATCACTCAATCAAGACCAATCGTCGCAGGTGAGTAAAATTATCGATACCGTCACCTCTGGTATTAGCAACATGGTGGCTGCCGTCGAAGACTTATTTATCGACTTTTTGAATATCTTGTCACTGCTGATTTTAAAGCTGTTATTAATGCCGCTAATATTTTTATACCTATTTAACAAAGCCTTTAAGGCTATTTGGCAACGCCGCTTTATGGACGTAGTAATGCAAACAAAACAACTGGCTGTTAATCGCTGATATTTCAGCTAAAGTTATAAACCTAACTCGTTTTTAAAGGATATAAGTATGACTGAGCAACGCCATAACCACATTCCCCAAGAAGCTTTCGATTGGTACGATGAATACGCACATGGCTTAATGGACCGTCGCACCTTTATGAAAAAGCTGGGTGGCTTAGCTGCCCTTGGCTATTCAATGGCAATGCTAAGTAGCGCTTTACTACCTAACTACGCATTAGCTGAGCAAGTATCCTTTAATGACCCTGATATTAAAGCCAGTTATAAAACCTTTGATTCGTTTAAAGGTCACGGCGAAGGTAAAGGCTATTTAGTCGAACCCGCTAATTTAACGGGCAAGCTCCCAATAGTATTAGTGATCCACGAAAACAGAGGCTTAAACCCTTATATTAAAGATGTTGCTCGCCGCCTTGCCAAAGCCGGTTTTATTGCCTTTGCGCCAGATGCATTGCACCCTCTTGGTGGCTACCCTGGTAATGATGATGAAGGCCGCGCAATGCAGCGCTCTATGGATAAAGAAAAAATCCAACAAGACTTTATCGCCGCAGCTGAATACATAAAAAGACACCCAAATAGTAACGGTAAACTCGGTGCGGTAGGCTTTTGCTTTGGTGGTTATATGGTTAACTACCTAGCTGCAGTTGATAGCAAACTAATTAATGCGGGCGTACCCTATTACGGCACTCCGGCTGTTAAAGAGCTGAGACAAAATATCAAAGCCCCACTGCTAGTACACTTAGCTGAGTTTGATAACCGCGTTAATGCAACTTGGCCAGAATATGAGAGCGACTTAAAAGCGCATCAAGTGCCTTACACGATGCACATGTATGAACAAGCAAATCATGGTTTTCATAACGACTCTACATCTCGTTATGATGAAAAACAGGCGGAGCTTTCATGGCAACGCACATTGGCGTTTTTCAATGAGCAATTGATTTAAACAGAGCAATTTCATACACTCTCGAAAAAATTTAGGCTAGAAAAGAGATGGAATCGCAAGTCAGTTATCGCTTTGACTCACAGCAAACCGCTAATCGGTTTTTAAACAAGCTTAAACATTGGTCAGTGGCTAAAGTCACTGCGAGTCTTTGCCAAGGTGGTTATGGCGTGAAAATACGCTACGAAGTCGATACCAGTGGCTTTGATTACACCCTTGCTGAGCTTGATGATTTAGCGATGCAGCACGAAGGCGAAGAGATTTAATACCCATATTCTAAGCATAAAAATACGGCTAACAAAGGTTAGCCGTTTTTATTAAAGCTGCGCTAACAAAACGCTACTTATAAATCAAAGCTACGTGAAATAGACGCGACAATGCGCTCATCTGCGGTATCCCAGTCAAGGCTGGTATTTTCTCCTGCAAGCTCAAAATCAAAACCTGCAAAGCTTGTTTGATAGGCTAAACGATAATGGTTGTATGACTTATCATTACCATCCCAAGCAAACTTATTGCCATCTAATGAGTTAGATACATCAAAACTGGCACGAATTGCATGATTTGGGGCAATTTCAAAGGTATGGGCAAGCATAGAAATTACATGCCCAGCATCGGTACCGAAGTAATCCCAAGCGTACCAGAAGTTAAGTTCTGTAAAACCTAGGCTATTGGTATAGCCAAACTTTGCATAAGTCTCAAAATAATTACCATCGCTTGAGTAATCTTCACCGTGGTATGAGTAGTAAGCAATACCATAATCAATACTAAGAGCGTCAGTTAACTCAGCATAGTTACCAAAATACGCATCCCACTCGATGTCTGTGTCATCGCCAAAATCTACATTTGAAGCCCAAGTACCTACATACATACCTGAATCTGCAAAGGCATAATCTAAGCTCCCCTGAATCGCGGGGTCATTCATGGTTTGGCTTACACCATTAAAGGTGTAATCTGAAGCCAATGTAACCGTAGTCGATAAGTCAGCCATAGCTGATGTCGATAGTAATGCCAATGGCAACGCTGCTGCTAATACTGTTTGTCTTGTTGTCATGTTGGTTTCCCTTAGCTAACTGTTTCTATTTTTGTGTAATCTAATTTGTTGTCTTTTGGTGAGCCTTCGATATTTTTCACTGTTTTTAACTTGCTGTAGCCAATAAACACAGCACAGCCGAAAAATAACGCGATAACGAGCGCACCAACCCATTGGATCTGTAAAAAGTCGAACTTAAACAGCAGGGTTAATAATGAAAGCGCCACAACATTTAAGGCAATGTAATTAAATTTACCTAAACGCTTCACCGTTAAGTTTAGGTTATCTGTGTATAAACGGATCAAAGAATCAAGTGAGTTGATCACAAACACCACACCAACAAACACCATAGCGATGTTTTTCAGGCCTGCTGTTGCAATACCCGCTTCATGATATTGATACAAAACACTAAACCAGATAGCGATTGGAATAGACGGGAAAATCAACATAGCCGCCAGCACTTGGTAAGTTTTTAAGCCACCCACAAAGCGCGAAGTAAATTGACCAATCATGATGCTCCAAGCAAACCACCAAAACAGGTAGAAGGCATGGTAATCATTCAGTGGTAATACAAACTCATTGATGTTGCCAAAGTAGCTGCCAATTAACGCAAGGTTATCAACAAATGCTGATGTTTGTGCATCAGAACCCACAAAGGCACCGAACCACATAAATGCGATTAAAGCGATAAATAACCAAGTAGTAGAAATACTTAAAAAGCGTACATACTTAATGTCTGTGCTCGAATACACAGCAAAACAAATCGCTGCAAACACCATTAAGTAGAATGTCGGAATAATTGACTCACCATCACCAAGCGACGGTAAATACCAAGGTAAATTTGACAGCAGTAAAAATGCAGTAAATGCGCATGTGCCAATAATAACGATGTTATTAATTAGTTTTACCCAAGCAATTTCAAAGAATTTTACTTTAGGTTCTATTACGCAGAAATAAAAGCACGTAAGGAAATAAAATCCCCAGATCAAGAAGCCCCAAAAACCAAACTCGATGGCTAATGGATTGGCAAACGCATACTCTGGGCTTGCTTTTATGTCTGCATAACCTGCAAACTCTGTCAGTGGAAACATAATCAAGCCAACATCTAGGCCCGATGTAAATAAAATTGCAATGAACGTAAACGTTCTAACCGGTGTGACGCCAACACACCTTACCGTACCCCATTTAAATAAAATAACCGCAATTGCTAACAGGGTAAAAATGATGCCAGCACTAAGCCAAAAGGTCATAGTTCCCCCCCCAAAATAAGTAATAATACTTCATTGTTTCTCCAGTTTTATTCCTCGCATTAACGCACCACAAACAACTCGTGATGCGCGCCACTGCAAGCCCCACAGCCGAAACTGCGGGTGGCCTTATTAGATCTCCGAACTACGCTGCGTTGATTGCCATTGTTTTTCCATGGCAACATCTGCAGTTGATGCCGATAACACAGGCTTACCTAAAATGTGGTCCGCCGCTTTTTCTGCCACCATAATGGTTGGTGCATTTAAATTACCGTTAGGAACGGTTGGGAAAATAGATGAATCTACAACCCGTAAACCTTCGATACCGTGCACTTGAGTTTGCGAGTTAACCACGGCCATCTCATCTTCACCCATCTTGCACGAACATGACGGATGGTAAGCACTCTCAACCGCTTGACGAACAAACGCATCGATTTCTTCATCGCTTTGAATATCTTTACCGGGTTGAATTTCACCATCGCGATACTCATCAAACGCATTTTGTTCGATAATCTCACGAGTTAAACGTACACAAGCTCTAAAGCCTTCAATGTCATCTTGGTGCTGTAAGTAGTTAAATTGGATCTTAGGTGCAACCTGTGGATCCGCCGACTTAATCGTTACTGCACCACGGCTTTTTGGTTTGTTATGCCCAACATGAACTTGGAAGCCATGACCATCAAAGGCACTTTTACCGTCATAACGAATGGCAGCTGGTAAAAAGTGATACTGAATATCTGGCCATTCAACACCCGGTTTTGAGCGAATAAATGCACATGATTCAAAATGGTTCGTCGCCCCTAAACCTGAGCGGTTTAATAGCCAACGAGCGCCAATTAGCCCTTTTGAAACAAGGCCTAATTTGCCGTTTAAAGTAATTGGTTGCTTACACTTATATTGGAAGTAAAACTCCAAGTGATCTTGTAAGTTTTGACCAACACCTGGTAAGTGATGTTTAACCTCAACCCCCGCTTCGCTCAGGATATCTTTATCACCAATACCTGATAATTGCAGAATATGCGGTGAGCCAATTGGGCCCGCACTTAAAATAACGTCTTTTGCTGCAAATGCTTGCTGCTTAGAGCCAGACACTGAAAACTCAACACCAACGGCTTTTTTGCCTTCTAGCAGAACTTTTTCAGCTAAGGCACCGGTGATTAGCGTTAGGTTTTTACGTGACTTAACAGGGTCTAAATACTCACGGCTAGCAGAGCTTCTTACGCCGTCTTTTACCGTCATATGCATTGGCCCAAAACCTTCTTGCTGGGCTGCATTGTAGTCATCAGTTTGCGCATAACCTGCTTGTTGGCCCGCTTTGATAAAGGCTTTATAAAGCGGGTTAGCCATTTCATTACCGTTATTAACCCCTAATGGGCCGTTATCGCCACGGTAACTGTTACCACCTAAGTAGAATGATTCCGCACGTTTAAAGTACGGTAAACATGCTTGATAATCCCAACCATTAGCGCCGTGTTGCTGCCACTCATCAAAATCTTTGGCATGACCACGTACATAGACCATGCCGTTAATCGATGATGAGCCACCTAACACCTTACCTCGTGGGCAATGCATTTGACGGTTATCTAAATATGGCTCTGGCTCGGTATGAAATTGCCATGCATATTTGTCAGTATTCATTGGGATTGATAGCGCGGTAGGCATCTTTATAAAAATGCTTTTATCACTACCACCCGTTTCAAGTAATAACACCTTATTCGAAGGGTCTGCTGATAGTCGGTTTGCCAACACGCAGCCTGCAGAGCCAGCACCGACTATGATGTAATCATAGTTCTGTGTACTCATTAAAATGGACTCTCTATATTGCTCATACCCACATAAATCGATTTAGTTTGGGTATAGTGATCTAAAGTTTCGATACCGTTTTCACGGCCGATACCTGATTGCTTGTAACCACCTACTGGCATTTCTGCAGGTGAATTACCATAGCTGTTTATCCAACAAATACCGGCTTGTAACTGGTGGATAACGCGGTGTGCACGCTGAATATCTTTAGTGAACACACCTGCGGCTAAGCCTAGGTGCGTATCGTTTGCACGCTGAATAACGTCATCTTCATCATCAAACACCAACACGCTCATTACCGGGCCAAAGATCTCTTCTTTAACTATGGTCATGTCATCTTTACAGTCGACAAAAACGGTCGGTTCCACAAAGTAGCCGTTTGGCGCAGATACTGGTGATAGTGCCTTACCGCCGGTTAATAAGGTTGCGCCTTCTTGAATACCTTTATCGATATAGCCAAGTACTAGCTCTTGGTGTTTTTTAGAGATAAGCGCCCCTAAATTCACCTCAGGATCCATTGGGTCGCCAGCAATAATATTTTGCTCAGTGCGTGTTTTCAGCTCATCAATAAACTGCTGATAAACATTTTTATGTACATAAATGCGCGTACAGTTAGTGCAGATTTCGCCTTGCGTATAAAAATTACCTAACATTGCCGCACTAACAGCTTGTGATACATCGGCATCATCAAATACTAATAACGGTGACTTACCACCAAGCTCCATGGTCACATCTTTAAGTGAACCAGCAGCGCTTGCCATTACTTTTTTGCCTGTGCCTACTTCACCAGTGAAAGACACTTTTTCAATATTTGGGTTTGCTGTTAACCATTGCCCTACTTCAGCAGCGCCTTGCACAACGTTGAATACGCCAGCAGGTACACCCGCTTCGATGAAAATCTCTGCGAGTTTAATTGCACCAAGTGGTGTTTCTTCAGAAGGTTTGAAAATAACCGCATTACCTGCAGCCAGTGCTGGGCCTGATTTCCAACAAGCAATTTGTAGTGGGTAGTTCCATGCACCAATACCGGCACAGATACCTAAAGGCTCTTTACGTGTGTAGTAAAAATCATTGCCAACCATTTGTTGCTGACCCACTTGCGCAGGAGCAAGACCAGCAAAATATTCAATAACATCGGCGCCAGTTTCAACATCGACACACTCGGCTTCTTGCCAAGGCTTACCCGTATCAAGTACTTCTACTTTTGCCAGTTCATCGTTACGATCGCGTAAGATTGCCACGGCTTTTAATAAAATACGGCTACGCTCAATTGGCGTCATTGCAGACCATGCTGCAAACCCTTGTTTTGCGCTTTCGATTGCCGCGTTTTGAATAAACTCATCAGCAATTTCAACGTGATAAATCACTTCATCCGTTGCAGGATTCTTAACTGCAAAGGTATCGCCAGTTTGATTCTTTAAAAAATGGCCATTAATAAAATTTTCGTAAACAGGTGTGGTCATTTTAGGCTCCATACTGTTTTATCAGTGAACGAATGTAGTCTTTGGCTAATCGCTCACAATTTTCGAATTGATCTTGGTCTGACTTACTTAATACGGCTCTTAGCCATAAACCATCGATCATGGCTGCACTTAGCTCAGCAGCTAAATTGGCATCGCTATCGCTCATTAACTGTTTGAATGAGCTTAATAAGTTACTAAATAAACGTTTACTATTTACGTTTTGTAAGCGATGCAACTGGGCGTCGTGCATTGAATGCGCCCAAAAGCTCAACCAAGTTTTGGTGTTGTTGCTTTGCTGCTGAATACGCGAAAAGTTTGCTTCAACGATAAACATTAATCGTTGCTCTGGACTAGTTTGTGGCGTTACTTGACTCAAAAGTGCTTGCTTTAAGCTGGTCAATAAATAACGCACAGTGGCTTCAATTAAGCCCTGCTTACCACCAAAATAATGACTGATAATGCCAGACGATAAGCCTGCCTTTTTACTAATGCTATTTATGGTGGTGCCTTGCAAACCAAGCTCTGCAACCGACTCTATTGTGGCGTCAATTAACTGCTGACGACGAACAGGTTCCATTCCAACTTTCGGCATAATTTTTTATTGATTGAACGTTCAATTAAAATAAAGGTTAAGGTAATGAGCATGGCAATTCAAGGTTGACAAATTGTAAACAACCGCAAAGCTACACTCGTAAGTTAAGCTAACCCACTGTTCTTACGTTTATTATCCGAAATATAAAAAAGTTTTAAATTTATTCAAAATAAAGCCTAAAAAGTATGAATTTAAGCTGAAATGCGGAAAAAAGAGAAAATTTATTGCAGGCGTATTTTAATAAAAAAGCGCTTATGAAAACGCTCATGTTAGGCTAAAAGTTAAGCTAAGCTCATTCATGGTATTTACGAATAACCGCTATCTTGCCATCTTCTATTTCGAGCACATCCATAATGGTCTGCGTGTATTCAATTTCTTGCTGGTTTTGTGGGTGTATACCTTTAGCATGATGGGTATAACGTAAAGCAATGGCAGAATCATTAAAAATAAAGGTATCGAGTAAGTTTGCTTGATATTCAGTGTGCGCCCCAAGGTAAAAAGTCATGCCTTTACGCATCATCGCTTTGCCATCTGGCTCCCTTGAATCATCTGTTTGATAAGGTAAGTGTTGGTTTGCTACATCGTCAGTTAATAAAGCTAAAAAGGCTTCTAACTCTTTGTTGGTGGCATTGGGTGCTTGTGTTGCAACCATGGTATTAAAGTACTGCTGTGCTAATGCTGTGAGCTCTAGGTTAACTTGCTTTGCTTGGCTGCTAAATGTGCTGAACAGGCAAATAGCTAGAAAATAAAGGTGCTTCATCGTTATTCCTTGTGGTTTTAGTTATTGACTAATAATCAAACTACGCACCTAAAATAACGACAAAGCATCGAACTATCAACAATTTAGTTTTAAGCTGTTTGTGGCTTTGGGATCTCGCGTTTATCTAAATAGCCGCTGTATCGTGTTGCAATTAACGCCGCTAAACTGATGATAGCGCCAATCCAAGCAGTGTCTTGCAATGAGTAGTTTTCAACGACAACACCACCTAACACTGAACCTAGCGCAATCCCGATATTAAACGCTGCAATGTTCAACCCTGAGGCCACATCGACGGCATTGGGTGTGAACTTTTCGGCAAGTTTAACCACATAAACTTGCAGCCCAGGCACATTACCAAACGCAAATGCCCCCCATACAAGTATGGTCAGTACCGCAGCGACTTTAGATTGCATGGTAAAGGTCAGCACTAACAGCACAATACTCAAAGCACTAAAGATAATGGTCAGCGCACTAATGGGGCCTTTTTTATCAGCTAATTTACCGCCGTAGATATTGCCAACAGCAACCGATACCCCATATACCAGCATAATTAAGCTAATGGTGGCTGATGCAAAACCAGTTTGCTGCTCTAAAATGGGCGCTAAATATGTAAAGGCAGTAAATGTGCCGCCATAACCAAGTATGGTCATCAAGTACACCAGTAAAAGCCTAGGTTGCACCATTACTTTTAGCTGCTCACCCAAAGTCGCCGGTCTACTTTGCTTTAAGTTGCTAGGAATTAAAAACGCGCTACCAACAAGTGCAATTAAGCCCAGTAAAGACACTACTAAAAAGGTCGCTCGCCAACCAAAGTGCTGACCAATCCAAGTCCCTAATGGCACACCGGTTACTAATGCAACCGTTAACCCCGTAAACATAATCGCAATGGCACTGGCTTCTTTATCTTTACTGACAAGCCCAGTAGCGATCGTTGAACCAATTGAGAAAAACACCCCATGGGCAAGGCCTGTTAGAATCCTTGCGGTGATCAAGCTACCATAACTAGGTGCTTGCCAAGCCAGTAAATTACCAATTACAAATAGGCTCATTAAGCTAAGTAATACATGTTTTCGATTCCAGCGTCCGGTTAGCGCGGTTAATACTGGCGCCCCCACCGCAACCCCTAATGCGTACAAGCTAACAAGTAGTCCGGCACTCGGTAACGAAACCGCTAAATCATCAGCGATGGTTGGCACTAAGCCGACAATCACAAACTCAGTGGTGCCTATGGCAAACGCACTGAGAGTTAACGCAAGTAATGCTATTGGCATCACATATCCTCTGTTTAATTTTGAAAGTGCGGCTATTGTGGCTAAAATTAAATTTGCAAAAAATAGCAGTAGTGACAAAATACTTTTGTCAAAAATGAAAAGGTAAAACCATGAGCGTGATCTCCAACACCCAAGATTTAGAAGCATTTATTAGCGTGGTTGATACCGGCGGGTTCTCAAGTGCAGCCAATGCATTAGATGAGCAAGTAGCAAAAATATCACGGGCGGTAACTCGGCTCGAAAAATCCTTAAACGTTACCTTATTCAACCGCACTACAAGGCGCATTGAGCTGACCGAAGAAGGTCAGTTATTTTTAGGCTATGCTAGAGAAGCACTGAGTCAGCTTGCACAAGGCGAAGAGGCCTTAAAGCTTTTGCACTGCGCCCCATCAGGAAAATTAAGAGTCGATGCTGCAAGCCCCTTTGTGTTTCACCAATTAGCACCACATTTAAAAGCCTTTAACCAAGCTTACCCTGATATAAAACTCGAAATCACCAGCCACGACAACATTATCGATTTACTTGAGCATAAAACCGATATTGCTATTCGTATTGGCGAACTCGCTGACTCAAACTTGCATGCGCGCACTTTGGGAGTTAGCAAACTACACCTCGTTGCCAGCCCTGATTATTTAAAAGCGGCACCGCCATTAAACGAGCTAACCGACTTAGCCTCGCACCAGCTTATTGGTTTTACCGATGCGCCGCATTTAAATCACTGGCCGCTAACCACACCTTTAGATCTTAAATTTTCAATCAGTGCATCAAGTGGTGAAACTGTGCGCCAGCTTTGTATTCAAGGTCACGGCATTACCTTGTTGTCGGAATTTATGATCAACGAAGATTTAAAAGCAGGCCGTTTAGTAAAAGTGCTCGAAGGCGAGGTACTGAGCCCTAATCGCCGCGAAAAAGTGCATGCGGTGTATTATCAAAACAGCGGTGTGTCATCACGAGTATTAGCGTTTTTAGACTTTATAGCACCTAGGTTAACGCTTTAGTTTTTGCACTTTTAACAAAAGTGTTTTGTGATTAGTGGCATTAATTTCATAAATAATTTTCGTTATGCTGAAAGCATATTCGCTTTCAAGGAGCCGTAATGAACAAATTATTCGATACTGTACAACTTGCCGGTCATACATTAAAAAACCGCATTGTTATGCCACCGATGACCCGCTCTCGCTCATCACAACCGGGTGATATCGCCAATGAGTTAATGGCCGACTACTATGCACAACGTGCGAGCGCTGGCTTAATTATCAGCGAAGGCACACAAATATCAGCCCTAGGTAAGGGTTATGCTTGGACACCGGGTATTTACACTGCCGAGCAAATTGCCGGTTGGAAGAAAGTAACCGACAAAGTTCATCAAGCTGGTGGCATTATGTTCGCTCAGCTTTGGCATGTTGGCCGAGTATCTCACCCAAGTAACACAGGTGGCGAGCAACCAATCGCGCCATCTGCTATTGCAGCTAAAGACGTAAAAGTTTTTATTGATGAAGATGACAAACCTGACTTTGTTGCCACAGCACAGCCACGCGCAATGAGCCATGACGACATCAAACAGGTTATAAACGAATACCGCCAAGCAGCCCGTAATGCAGTTGATGCAGGGTTTGATGGTATTGAACTTCACGCTGCTAATGGTTACTTAATTAATCAATTTATTGATTCAGAGTCAAACCAACGCACTGATGAATACGGCGGCAGTTTAGAAAACCGCTTACGCTTTTTACAACAAGTGACACAAGCGGTTTGTGATGAAATTGGCGCTGAGCGTGTTGGCGTGCGCCTTGCTCCACTCACAACCCTCAATGGGACGGTCGATGATAACCCATTTGAAACCTATATTGGCGCAGCAAAAGTACTCAGTGATCTCAACGTTGCTTATATGCACATTGCCGAAGCTGATTGGGATGATGCGCCTTTAATGGAGCAAAGTTTTAAGCAAGCACTGCGTGAAAACTATGCTGGGTTAATGATTTATGCAGGTAAATACACTGGCGAGAAAGCAGAGCAAGCATTAGCCGCAGGCTGGGCTGATTTAATTGGCTTTGGTCGCCCGTTTGTTGCAAACCCTGATCTGCCAGCACGTATTGAGCAAGGTATTGAACTTGCGCAGCATGATCCAGATACCTTATTTGGAGGCGGTGCTAAAGGTTACACTGACTACCCTTTAGCAACGCAGTAACGTGCTAAAAAAGGTGGCTCGTCAACCAATAGCTCAATACAATAAAGCTGATGTTGGCGAGCGCTCTTAACCACCAAGGAGCAGAGCTAAACTGGAGTTGGCTGTACTTGCTTACTAATACCAACACGCCCATCACAGTAAACCAAGGAGTAAAAAAGAATAGTGGCTTTAACTTCACTAAACTCACCGCTAAATCGTGCAGCGCCCCACTGACAGCAAAAGTCAAAACAAGGGCACACCAAGCCGGCATAATGTCATTGCAAGGCTTCATTACATACCGAGATAAGTAATAGCTCCACACCGGATTCCAATATCGCCAAAATAAATAAAACGAGCTAGCACCCAGCGAGCGTATCAGCATATTGCGCAACGAATCTTTATGGCCAAGAGGCACACCTGTACGTTTTTTAACGTATTGAGCAAGGGTAATAGCTGCAGACACAGGATTTCTCTTTTTTACTAATGACTCAATTAGACTACTAAACAACCAACAAAAGAGAAACCAAAACAAGGCTTGAAATTGTAACGGTTTATGAAGCGTGCAGATCTAAGGCAAGTGATGAAGCTGAGCTAAGCACTCAGCTTCATTAAAATCACATCTTACTTTTTACTTTATTAGTCGCTTGGCTGGTGGCTGGGTCGTCTGGCCAAAAATGTTTTGGATAACGCCCTTTCATTTCTTTTTGCACATCGCGGTAACTCGTTTGCCAAAAGTTAGCTAAGTCTTGAGTTAACTGCAGCGGCCGCCTCGCTGGTGATAATAGCTCCATTAATAATGGCAGTTTACCTTGGGCTAGCAAAGGCGTGCTGGTCATGCCATACACTTCTTGCATGCGTACACTGAGCTTCGCAGGGCCATCGAGCTGATAGGTCACTTTTACATTTGAACCACTTGGCACCGTTAATCGCAAGGGCAGGTGTTCATTCAATAAGCTTTGCTGCTGCCAATCAAAACAGCTTTTAATCGCTTCGCTGTAATTGAACTTTTTTAATTGTTCAAGGTTTTTAATATCATCCAAATAAGGTGCAAGCCATTGGCTATCGGCAATTAAATCATCATGATTTAAACGCGGAAATGACTCTGGTAACAGCTTACTTGCCAAGCTCATTCGAATAAGTAACTGCTCACTATCGGGCTGTTCATTAAATATCGAAAAGCCCCGCTTACTAAATAAATTTAACCACGCTTTGGTGCGCTCGTTTTTATCTAGTGGCTGTTTACTTGGTTGACTCGCTATGGTGATGGCACCCAGCTTGAGCTCATCTTGATGGATAAAACGCCCTGCTTTTTCATCGTATTCGCAGCGAGTTTGCTCAGTAAATAAATGCGAAAGCTCATCTTCAAGCTCACTTGGCAAAAAGGCAACAGCGGCAAAAACACGGTTTCCCTTATGACCGCCCATATGCGCAATGGCAATATAGTCATCGTTATGCCAAAACTCCTCACTTAAATCGGCGCCTGCACCATTGGCAAGTAAATAACCATTACCGCGCTTTTTGGCTAGGCGGTCTGGAAAAGCAAGCGCCACCAGCAGCGACAAGTACTCTGTTTTAAGCTCATTAACCGGCTTGAGTTGCAAGCGCGATAGCCAATAATTTAATTGCTGCTTAAATACTGGGTGCGGTTTGCTGTGCTGACTATGTAATGCCAAATTAAGATCAGCTGGCATACTGATGCGGCTTTCAAGCAGTGCAGTTAAATACCCTGCTAATACATAAATACCAGACATGCGCTGCTCTAGTAGCTTTGCCTTAATGAGCATATGCGAGAGGCGAATATCGGCTCCATAGCTCAGCATTTGGCTGCCAAGGGGTGTTAGCTTTTCATTTTCATCAATGGCTTCGAGCATTTTCAAAAGTGCCGTTGCCTGTTTAATCTGCTGGCGACTAGGTGGGTCGAGTAAGCTAAGCTCAGCAAGTGATGCCCCCCACTGCTTTGCCTCTAATAACAACTGACTAATATCACTGGTCAGAATTTCTGGCGCATCATGGCTGTTACGGCGCTCAAAGGTTTGCTTAGAGCCTAATCGATACACAACCCCCGGCTCAATTCGCCCAGCACGACCAGCGCGCTGTATGGCAGAAGAACGAGAAATACTTTGCGTAACAAGCTCTGTAACACCGGTTTTTAAATTGAAATTGGCAGCACGGCGTTTGCCGCTATCAACCACAATACGTATTCCTTCAATGGTCAAACTGGTTTCAGCGACATTGGTGGTTAATACCACTTTGCGTTTGCCATTTTTAGCAGGCGCGATAGCAGCTTGTTGCTCGTTTTTATTTTGCTCACCATACAAGCTAAATACTTCGACGCTATCACCTAAATCATTTAAAGACTGCTGAACGCGCATGATTTCACGCTGCCCTGGTAAAAATACTAAAGCACTGCCAGTTTGCTCACTAAGCGCCTGTTTTATTAGTGCAGGTATGTCATCGAGCCAACGGCTTTCGTCTTTAAGTGGAATATACACTTCATCAATGGGGTAGCTTCGACCTTGTGATGAGATAATAGGACAGCTGAAAAACTCACTGTAACGATCGCCATCTAGGGTTGCCGACATCAGTAAGATTTTTAAATCATCGCGAAGTGCCGCCTGTGTTTCGAGGGCAAATGCCAAAGCCGTATCTGCGGCAATTGAGCGCTCGTGAAACTCATCAAAAATAAGTAAGTCTACACCACTAAGCTCTGGGTCATTTTGCAACATACGCGTCAACATGCCTTCGGTGACAATTTCGAGTTTAGTTGTAGAACTTACTTTTGATTCACCACGAATGCGTAAGCCGACACTGTCACCGACTTTTTCATTCTGCTGACTTGCCAAATACTGGGCAATATTGCGTGCAGCCAGTCGTCTTGGCTCTAACATAACAATGCGTTTAAAGTGCCCTTCGCGCATTAAGGTAAGAGGCAGCCATGTCGATTTACCCGCTCCCGGTGGCGCTTGCAATAAGGCCATTGGGTTACTCTGTAATGTGGTTAACAAGGATTGATAAATATCTTGAACTGGCAGCACGTTAGGTATCTCTTACTTTCTTTTCACGCATTGTATCAAAAAACTAAAAATTGCGATGGCTATAGGCTTATTTTCTATCTCGGGCTTTAGAAGTGAAAACATTGCATTCTGCCAGTTTAGACTTATTCTTGATTAAACGACCAAACAAAAATCAGAATAAGGAATTAACTTGTTCAGGATTTACACCCGTATTTTAATCACCTTGCTACTTTTAGTTTTCCCGTTTCAAAAAGCGTTTAGTCAGCAAAAAATTACGGTTGCACTTGGCAATACACTACCACCTTGGGTCATGGTTGAAGACAACACAGGCATAATTCCTGACTTACTTCGTGCGACACTCGGTGTTCACGGTTATCAAATACACTTTGTCTACGTTCCCTATGCAAGGCGGATCCCTTTGTATACTGAGAACTTAGTTGATGTTGTGTCTGATATTAATGAAAAAGTTATCGAAACCCATCAAATGAGCGGTTACTTTTCAGATATTGCTTACAGCTACGAGAACTTCGCTTTTAGTCTGGCCAAGCAAAACCTGCAGCTTAGCTCTATTGCACAATTAAAACACTTTAGTGTTCTTTCATGGCAAGGTGCAAAAGAATTACTCACACCAGAATATCAAGCAATGGCCAGAGAAAACCCACAATACGCAGAAACCTATGATCAACTTGCACAAGTACAGCTTTTGTATCGAGAGCGCTACGAGGTGATCCAGATGGACGGTAAAATTTTTGATTATTATCGAGCATTAATTAATATCAATGACGAAATTGATGTCTCTAAACCTGTGCAACGATTTGCGTTGTTTGGCAAAAATCCCAGTGGCTTTTTATTTCGAGACGAAGCCTTAAGAGACCTGTTTAACGAGAACTTGCGTAAACTAAAATCAACTGAAGAATACACGCGGATAATCAATCGCTATACCTCTAAGAGCCACTAAGTATCTAAAAACTAGCGCAACAGAAAATATTACAGGCTGATTCTAAAAACTACGTAGTAATTGCAAACTTATAAATTCCACTCATTATATGTAAAAGCATAAAACAACTATAAATCAATAAGTTAGTAAATTTCACCAAATTGGTACAGCGATTGCTCTTACTAAGATGAATGTTTAACAAAGTAAGGAGATTATGATGAACAGCGATCGTTTAGAAGGCAATTGGAAAGAGCTTAAAGGTAAAGCACAACGTAAATGGGGTGACCTTACCGATGATGATTTAGATAAAATTGAAGGTAGCCGTAAAGAGCTGGTTGGTAAACTTCAGCAAAAATACGGTAAATCTAAGGAAGAAGCTGAGCGTGAAGTCAGCGACTTTGAAAAAAGCCATTAATTTGAGCAATCAATAAAGCCGCTAATTGCGGCTTTATTTATCAAGCAGGCTCATGCTTTGCTAAATCGACTTCAGCAACCGTTTGATTTTTACCTTGCGATTTAGCGCGGTAAAGCCGTTTATCGGCAATGTTCAAACAGTGATCCACGCTCTCATCAGCAACGCGCACGTACAAGCCAATACTTAAGGTGACATTAAAACGATGCTGGCCGCTCGTAAATGGCTTTTCAGCAAGCTTCTTATGGATTTTTTCAGCTACTTTTCTGGCTCTGAGCTCATACCCTGTTGGGATCACTATTAAAAACTCTTCGCCGCCCCAACGGGAAATAACATCTTCTTCTGTGCACACTTCTTTAAAGACATCAGCGAAAAATATTAGCACCTCATCGCCCACTTGATGACCGTAGGTATCGTTGATTTGTTTAAAGTTATCAACATCCATCAGCAAGAACACAGCCCCTTCGCCAAAGCGCTTATCTTGCAAGCATTCAGTTGCGTAGCGACGGTTAGCGAGTTCAGTCATCGCATCAGTACGTGCAAGCTTTTGATTAAGCTTAAGTTGTTCCATTAACTGCAAACTGTATTTGTTGCGGTAATATTCGTAGAAGCCAGCCAAAATACATAAAATCGAGAAACACAGCATGACCCGTGTCGGAAAGTAGTGACTCGGATAACTGTAATAACCAAATTGATCGGTAAAATAGAAAAGCACCGAGATAATACTGGCAAGCAAGATAAGATCGAACGCTCCGCGCTTTAAGCCACGAATAAAAAATGTCACAGGAGATACAATAAACAGCCATAACGGCCCAGTGCCATTGCTCCCCCCAGAGACAATTAAAAAACACATCATCGAATAGAGGGCGTACAGCATAAGTACTGCGATGGTTTCGTCACGATTTTTAATGACGAAAGGTGAGGCAAACACAAAGCCGCCAATAATCAATAAATAGCTAAGGGCATGGTAACCATCTTGATAGCTGGTGATCGCCATTAAAAACGAGGTAATCGAACCAATAAATGCAAAAACACGTAAAAATCGTGCTTTATCTTTGTCACTTGCATTCACTGTATCAATCACAATTTCACCTTAGATTTCTTGATCAATCTCAATAATACCAATCCGCAATAATACTTAATCATTTTGAGGGATTAAACCTGTCGCTACCTGCGTTAAAAATTTCTGATTTAGAACAACTAAATAACGAAATTTTTGCCTTGTTATCAACGAGGTTTTATTGCCTCAAAATAGACCACTTTATTAAGCGAATTGGTATAACTTTAACACAAATATATAAATTAGAAGGAATTTGCCAGTATTAAAACAATTAAAAAGAAAAAAGTATGATAAAAAATGAGCATAAAAAAACGAGCCATTTGTGGGCTCGTTTTTAATTTAAACAAAAGCTAATAACTAAAGGTTATTATTCTGGTTCATAGCCCAAATTAGGCGACAACCAACGCTCAGCTTCTGCAAGAGTCATGTTGGTACGCTTAGCGTAATCTTCAACCTGATCTTTTTGAATTTGCGCTACAGCGTAGTACTTAGCTTCAGGGTGAGAGAAATACCAACCAGAAACCGCCGCACCCGGCCACATTGCATATGAACTGGTTAGCTTCATGCCAATACGCTGCTCGGTATCAAGTAACTGCCAGATTTTCTTCTTCTCTGTATGTTCAGGACAAGCAGGATAACCTGGCGCAGGGCGAATACCTTGGTAGTTTTCACGAATAAGTTCATCGTTCGATAGATTTTCATCTACCGCATAGCCCCAATACTCTTTACGTACTTGCTCATGCAAGTACTCAGCAAATGCCTCAGCCAAGCGATCTGCTACGGCTTTAACCATGATTTTATTATAATCATCTTGCTTAGCATCGAAGGCATCGGCAAGGTCGTCTTCTTCAAGACCACCAGTAACCGCAAAAGCACCAAAGTAATCAGGGGTGCCTTTTGGCGCAATATAATCAGCTAAACAATAATTAGCAAAGTCGGTTTTTTCTGTTTGCTGACGTAAATGACACGCTGTAGTTAAAAGCGTTGTACGCGACTCATCGGTGTAAATCTCAATGTCATCCCCTACTCGGTTTGCAGGGAATAAACCAATGACACCTAGAGGTTGTAGCGCACCTGATTGCTCAAGCTCATCAAGCATTGCGTTGGCATCAGCATATAAGCTTTTAGCCTGTTCACCTACAATTTCATCTTCAAGAATACGTGGGTACTTACCAGCGATTGACCACGTCATGAAATAAGGTGTCCAGTCGATGTACTGTCTTAACGTCGCAATCGAAACATCTTTAAACTCAGTCACACCCAGCTTTTTCGGTACAGGCGGCGTGTAGTTGTCCCAATCGAGTTTTACAGCGTTGTCGCGAGCACGCTGTAAAGTAACTGGTTTTGAGCGCGGCTTTTTACGTGCTTGTTGTTCACGTACTTTTTCATACTCAGCCTTGGTTTTCTCTAAAAATGCTGGTTTTAATTCTTTCGACAATAAATTAGAAACTACACCTACAGCGCGGCTGGCGTTATTTACATAAACCACACCTTTATCATACTGTGGTTCAATTTTAACCGCGGTATGCGCTTTAGAGGTTGTTGCACCACCAATCAGTAGCGGTAATTCAAAACCACGGCGGGTCATTTCTTTCGCAACATGCACCATTTCATCAAGCGAAGGGGTAATAAGCCCTGATAAACCAATAATATCGGCTTTCTCGTCAATGGCGGTTTGCAAGATTTTCTCTGCCGGCACCATCACACCAAGGTCGATAACCTCGTAGTTATTACATTGCAGTACAACGCCTACAATGTTCTTACCAATGTCGTGTACGTCACCCTTAACGGTTGCCATAACCACTTTACCATTGGTTGCGCCCTCTTCTTTTTCAGCTTCAATGAAAGGATCAAGATAGGCTACGGCGCGCTTCATCACACGAGCAGATTTAACAACCTGAGGTAAGAACATTTTACCTGCGCCAAATAAGTCACCTACTACGTTCATGCCGTCCATAAGCGGGCCTTCGATCACTTCGATAGGCTTAGCTTTGCTCTTGCGGCACTCTTCGGTATCTTCATCGATGTATTCGGTAATGCCTTTTACTAGTGCATGTTCAAGGCGCTTTTCAACAGGCCAAGTACGCCACTCTAAATCTTCAACTTTCTCTGCTTGCGCCATACCAGAGTATTTGGGTGCAAGTTCAACAAGTCGCTCACCGGCACCTGGGTCGGTATTGAGGATCACATCTTCTACAGCTTTGCGCAGCTCTTCGGGAATATCATCGTAAACTGCTAATTGGCCCGCATTTACAATGCCCATGTCCATACCCGCTTTAATCGCGTGGTATAAAAACACTGAGTGAATAGCTTCACGTACTGGGTTATTACCACGGAACGAGAACGACACATTCGATACACCACCCGACACTTTACAGTGCGGTAAGCCTTGCTTAATTCGGCGCGTACCTTCAATAAACTCAACAGCGTAGTTATCGTGCTCTTCAATGCCCGTTGCGACGGCAAAAATGTTTGGGTCAAAAATAATGTCTTCTGGCGGAAAGCCAATATCATCAACGAGTATTTTGTAACTACGCTGACAAATCTCGAACTTACGATCAGCAGTTTCTGCTTGCCCGGTTTCATCAAACGCCATAACCACCGCAGCAGCACCAAAGCGTTTAATTAGCTTAGCTTGGCGGATGAATGGATCTTCACCTTCTTTAAGTGAAATTGAGTTAACAATGGCCTTACCTTGAATACACTTTAAGCCTGCTTCAATCACTTCCCATTTAGATGAGTCGACCATGATAGGTACTTTTGAGATATCAGGCTCTGAGGCAATTAAGTTTAAAAACTTTACCATCGCCGCTTTCGAGTCCAACATGGCTTCATCCATGTTGATATCAATCACTTGCGCGCCATTTTCTACTTGTTCACGGGCAACATCGAGAGCGGTCTCGTAATCTTCTTCCATGATCAAGCGCTTAAACTTAGCCGAGCCTGTTACATTGGTACGCTCACCGACGTTAGTAAATACAGCAATTTGGTCAGTCATGTCGGTTTCCTAGTTTAAGTTACAAGCTTCAAGGCCCGATAAGCGCATACGCACTTCAAGCTCAGGTAATTGGCGAGGTTTTACACCTTCAAGGCCTTTCGCAAACGCCTTAATATGAGCCGGTGTCGTGCCACAACAACCACCTACAATATTGATAAAGCCAGACTTGCCCCAATCAATAATTTCTTTTGCCATTTCAGGAGCTTCTAAATCATATTCGCCAAACTCGTTCGGTAAACCTGCATTTGGATGCACCGAGGTAAAGGTTTCACAAACGCGCGATAACTCTTCAACATACTGGCGCAGTAAGTCAGGGCCTAGGGCGCAGTTAAGGCCGATTGATAGCGGTTTAATATGACGAATTGAGTTATAAAATGCTTCTGTGGTTTGCCCTGATAAAGTACGGCCAGAGGCATCGGTAATGGTGCCCGAAATCATCACAGGTAAACTACGACCAGCTTGCTCGAATGCTTCTTCTACAGCGAACGAAGCCGCTTTAGCATTAAGGGTATCAAAGATGGTTTCTATTAAAATAAGGTCAGCACCACCTTCCATTAATGCCAGTGTTGACTCAACATACGCTGCCACCAGCTTATCAAAGTTGATATTACGATAACCTGGGTCATTTACATCTGGTGAAATAGAACAGGTTTTTGACGTTGGCCCAAGTACACCGGCTACATAACGCGGTTTGCTAGGATCTTTTGCTTCAAGTTCATCACACACGCCGCGTGCAAGCTTCGCTGACTCGAGGTTGATTTCGCGGCTAAGGCTCGCCATGTCGTAATCTTCCATAGAAATAGTCGTGGCATTAAAGGTATTCGTTTCGATGATATCGGCACCGGCTTCTAAATAAGCACGGTGAATATCAGCAATGATTTTTGGCTGAGTCAGGCTTAATAAATCGTTATTGCCTTTAATAAGTACGTGCCAGTCTTTAAAGCGCTCACCGCGATAATCCTGTTCTTCTAATTTATATTCTTGGATCATGGTGCCCATCGCGCCATCGAGGATTAAAATTCGCTGTTTTAGCGCCTCGGTTAATTGTTCGCGTTTATTCACTGCATTACTCGGCATAGTTGTTAGTCCTTACATCTTGGCTAACTAAGTTAATATCATACGGTGTAGTTTGGTACACATAATAGTTTAACCAATTCGAAAACAATAAAAAGGCATGGCTTTGCCACGTTTTCGACGGTTCGTTGTCTGGGTTATCGTCAGGGAAGTAATTTTCTGGCTTAGGTGCATCCGCTGATTTTTCTTGGTCGCGTAAATACTCCCCTTTTAAGGTATGAGCATCGTACTCTGGATGGCCAGTAATATACACTTGGCTACCTGATTTATTTTTAATTAAGTAGGCACCTACTCGCTCTGATCCGGCTAACACCACTAGCTCCTCGCAGGCAGTGATCTTATCGATATCAATATGACCATAACGAGAATGTGGCACTAAAAAGGTATCATCAAAGCCACGCGTTAGCGCTGCGTGGTCAAAATAGCTTTTATGGGTGAAAACACCGCTTAATTTGTTTGGTTTCAGATCACGTTTAAGACCATAGTGATGATAAAGCCCCGCATGGGCCGCCCAACACGAAAACAGCGTAGACGTCACATGCTGCTCTGCCCAATCTAAAATAATTTTTAGTTCATCCCAGTAGGCAACTTCGTCATACTCTAAATGAGCAAGCGGTGCGCCCGTTATGATCATGGCATCGTAGTTATTATCTTTCACTTCTGAAAAATAACGATAAAACGTATCCATGTGCTGTTCAGAGTTACTGCTGGTGCGATGGGTATCTAAGCGCAACAGCTCAACATTAACTTGCAGCGGTGAGTTTGCTAACAAGCGAATAAACTGCACTTCGGTTTCAACTTTGTTTGGCATTAAGTTTAAGATGGCCAAACGCATTGGGCGGATTTCTTGCGTTTTAGCACGACTTTTTGGCATTACAAACACGTTTTCTTGACGTAACTTTGCAATGGCAGGCAATTCATCTTTTACTGTAATGGGCATAGCTGGCTCCGAGCATACTTATCTGACTGCTAATTATGAACGGATAGTTAGAAATTTCAACCTCTAGATGTTTAGATGTCTAAATGAAGTGGTGTTTCTGAGTGGTCATTAATTAAAATGTATGACTCTTTGAGTAAATAACACCTTGATATTAAGCCTATCATAAACGTTGAATTCTGTATTTTGAGGTAGTTTGGGTATACAATACTTGCTGTTAATTTTTATTATAAATTGAAGGCTTCTTTCATGGTGTTACCAGACAAGTTTATATTCTCGATGAGTCGAGTATCTAAGGTTGTGCCACCTAAGCGCACTATCTTAAAAGATATTTCTTTACACTTTTTCCCAGGCGCAAAAATTGGTGTGCTAGGTCTAAACGGTGCAGGTAAATCAACGTTACTTCGCATTATGGCTGGTGTTGACCAAGACTTTGAAGGTGAAGCTCGCCCTCAACCAGGCACTAAAATCGGTTACTTACCGCAAGAACCCGTGCTAGACGAAAGCAAAACAGTTCGCGAAACAGTAGAAGAAGCTGTAAGCGAAGTTAAAAATGCACTAAATCGCCTTGATGAAGTATACAACGAGTATGCAATGGACGGTGCTGACTTCGATGCACTTGCTAAAGAGCAAGGCGAACTAGAAGCTATCATCCAAGCGCACGACGGTCACAATATCGACAACGTGTTAGAGCGTGCAGCTGATGCATTACGCCTTCCACCTTGGGATGCAAAAATTGAACACCTTTCGGGTGGTGAGCGTCGCCGTGTTGCGATCTGTCGTTTACTACTTGAAAAACCAGATATGCTTATTCTTGACGAACCGACCAACCACTTAGACGCTGAGTCAGTTGCTTGGTTAGAGCGCTTCTTACACGACTACGAAGGTACCGTGGTTGCTGTAACCCACGACCGTTATTTCTTAGATAACGTAGCAGGTTGGATTTTAGAGCTTGACCGTGGTGAAGGTATTCCTTGGGAAGGTAACTACTCATCGTGGCTTGAGCAAAAAGATTTACGTTTACAACAAGAACAGAAATCTGAAAAAGCACGTCAAAAATCAATCGCGCAAGAACTTGAATGGGTTCGTTCAAACCCGAAAGGCCGTCAAGCTAAGTCTAAAGCACGTATGGCACAGTTCTCTGAGCTTCAACAAAACGATTACCAAAAGCGTAACGAAACGAATGAACTATTCATTCCACCGGGTCCACGCTTAGGTGACCAAGTTATCGAAGTGAAAGGCCTGAAGAAGAGCTTTGGCGACCGTGTATTAATCGATGACTTAAACTTTGCAATGCCGAAAGGCGCTATCGTAGGTATTATCGGTGCCAATGGTGCGGGTAAATCAACGCTATTCAAAATGCTAAGTGGTGAAGAAACGCCTGATAGCGGTGAGATTATTGTTGGTGACACAGTTGAGCTTGCAACGGTTGATCAGTTCCGTGGCGACATGGACGAAAGCAACACTGTTTTCCAAGAAATCTCTAACGGCCAAGACGTATTAAAAATTGGTAACTTTGAATTCCCAAGCCGTGCCTATGTTGGCCGCTTTAACTTCAAAGGTAACGACCAACAAAAATTCGTTAAAGACCTATCAGGTGGTGAGCGCAACCGTTTACACCTAGCTAAGCTATTGAAAGCAGGTGGCAACGTATTACTACTGGATGAGCCAACCAATGACCTAGACGTTGAAACACTACGTGCACTTGAGAACGCTATTTTAGAGTTCCCTGGCTGTGTAATGTGTATCTCGCATGACCGTTGGTTCCTTGACCGTATTGCTACACATATTCTTGATTACCGTGACGAAGGCCAAATTAACTTCTTCGATGGTAACTACACAGAATACGAAGAGTGGTTGAAGAAAACCTTAGGCGCAGAAGCGGCACAACCTAAGCGTATTAAATACAAAAAAATTGGCTAATTAGCTGATACTCAAAAAGCCCCTATTTAGGGGCTTTTTTGTGCAAAGTATGCAAGGAATTCATCAACTTTCAATGATCTCGAAAAATACCAACCTTGTGCAAATTGTATCCCCGCTTTAGCGACTACTTGGGCTTGTTTTTTGGTTTCGACTCCCTCTGCAATATAGGCATGATTACTGTCATAACCACAATTTGCGAGTTGTTTCTTTTGTAATGAAGTAGCCCAGTCATCTTGTAAAATCAGATCGATTACCGACTTATCTATTTTTATATAATCAACATTTAACTGCGCAAGCGCTAAGATATTCGCTTCACCTAATTGCATATCATCTAACGCCATTTTTGCCTTAGAGATATTTTCTAGAATAGTTTGAACACCCATTCTATCGGGGATCCCTCGCTCAGATAATTCAAATATCACTTTGCTGGCATTACTATTCAAAGCTGACTTTTTCAGGGTATAGAATACTCCGCCTCGCCCCCAAAGCTCTGGTGGAACATTAATACCTACATGTACGTTGTCATGCTTATTCAGCCACTCAGCAAGCTCTTCGGCTACTTTATCTATGACCCAGTATGTGATCATGCCACTTAATACAGAACCTTCAATTAACGGTATAAACTCGAGAGGTGGGACGACTTTATCATTTCGCTGCCAACGAATAAGCGCTTCTGCTCCAACACACCGATTATCACTTAAACGTATTGTGGGTAAGTATTCTAAAAAGAATTCATTGTTATCAAGTGCCGCTTCAATTTCTGCAAGTGTAATCACATCATACTCCTATCAATGCCTATTAAAGATAGACCGAGGAGATTAATTTGCAAATAATGGCAACCCACCGGATTTTGAATTTCAATACTCAGCTGCCATTTAATCAGGCGACAACCGCTGACTCGACTATACTCATTAGGTCACTAAAGTAGGAGATACAGCTATGAATGAACGCAGAGAGTTTTCGCGGGTATTATTTTCTTGCCCTGCGATCCTTCGTATCGAAGATAACGACTATCACTGTCAGTTACTTGATCTATCTTTGCAAGGTGCGCTCATTACTAAAAGTGATTCATTTTTAGTGCCTATTCATAGTAAAGCTGACTTAATCTTCACCCTGCCAGAATCAACTATCGAGATTAAAATGCAAGTGGAGCTATGTCATGTTGAGCATCAACATGCTGGCCTTCGCTGTGAACATATCGATATTGATAGTATTACTCACTTAAAACGATTGATTGAGCTCAATCTGGGTGATGAAGCATTATTACATCGCGAGTTAGCCCATTTAATTCACGCGCCAGAGTAAACTTTTGTCGGTAGATTCGTTATGCTGTAGCAAATTCAGCTATTCAATGAGCTATGCAGTTAAATCCCCACTTACCCTTGGTGTATCATCCAAATTACTCGTTTAGTTTCGATCCTAATCATCGCTTTGTGATGAGTAAGTTTGCTTATTTATATGAGCATGTACAAAACCTTGGATTAATAAATGACAACCTAACTCAACCGATGCTTGGCAGCCCTGAGCCCCTTGAATTAGTGCACTGCGAAAACTATATCCACGACCTTTGGCACAACCGCTTAGATGAAAAAGCGATGCGCCGTATTGGCTTACCTTGGTCAAAAGAGCTGATGGCACGTACCTTTACTGCGCCTCTAGGCACCTTACAAACAGCACGTTTAGCCCTTAAACATGGCATAGCTTGTCACTTAGCGGGGGGCACTCATCATGCCCATACTGATTTTGGCTCAGGCTATTGCATGGTAAACGACCTCGCTTTCACCAGCGAAACTCTGATAAAAAGTGGTGAAGTAACCAATATACTTATTTTTGATTTAGATGTTCATCAAGGTGATGGTACCGCAGCAATGCTGGCGCATCAACCCTATGCTTATACCTGCTCTATTCACTGTGAAAAGAATTTTCCATTTCGAAAGTCAGCCAGCGATTTAGACATAGGTTTAGCGCCGAATGTCGCTGATAGTGAATACCTAGGCGTTGTTGACGAAACTCTGAGTTATTTATTAAACACCCTAAACCCAGATTTAGTGCTTTATGATGCAGGTGTAGATGTATGGCAGCAAGATGGTTTAGGGAAACTCGATATAAGCTGGCAAGGGATAGAGCAACGCGACCATTTAGTCCTCAAGCGTTGCCTTGAGCACAATGTACCTGTCGCAACAGTAATTGGTGGTGGCTATGATAAAGATCATCGCCGTTTAGCGGCTCGCCATGGTATTGTGGTAGAGCAAGCTGCTCGTTTTTAAAAAATAACAAAGAAAAAAGGCCCGGTGGAGAAAAAACCGGGCCTTTGCTACTGTAACATTGGGATATGTTAGCAACTTTTTTCTAAGTTAAAACAAGTAGCTGTGGAGCTACCGAATGGTAATCTAAAGCCATCGCTATGCTCAAAACCGTGATGTTTACAATTGAAAAAGCAAACACTTGGCGCGCCCAGCCGCTGACATCAATATTGCGACGATAACCACGAAGCGCCATTAGCAACCACCAAAAACTCGTTGTACAAGCTACAGCCATAAAGGCTAAACCTGTATAACCACTAATGGTTAATAACATCACAACCAACGCATACACGGCGATATATAAAACAATGTGATGCTTTGCCTTCTCGATCCCCTGCGCTACTGGTAACACAGGAATTCTGGCCGCTTGGTAGTCGTTATAACGAAAAATTGCAATTGCATATGAATGAGGCATTTGCCATAGACTAAACATAACCAATAAAATCACAGCACCAGCGTCAAACTGCCCAGTTACGGCACAATAACCCACTACAGGTGGTACTGCGCCAGATAAACTTCCTACAAAGGTGCCGTACACAGAACGACGTTTCATATATAAGCTGTACACACCTACGTAGATGACGTAACCAAAAGTAGCAAATAAGAGTGCCACTACGTTGGTATACACTGCTAATAATCCGAAACCAATAACACCAAGCACGATGCCATGTGCCATAGCCGCCTTTGCTGACATTTCGCCAGTCACTGTGACGCGTTTGCGAGTGCGCGCCATAGCAACATCAATATCACGATCAATTACGTTATTGATCGCGCATCCTGATGCCACTACTAAAGATAACCCTAGTAAGGTTGCGATCATTAACCATGGATCAATATCACCACGAGAGGCTAGCAAGAATCCCCCCGCGACAGAGATCAAATTGCCCATGATAATGCCAGGTTTAGTGACATTTAAATAACGTCGAAACACTTCCTCGACTCCTCTAATTTTCAGCACAAACGCAATATTACGAAAGAAACTAGTTAGTAACAGACTGTGAGAACTGGAGACACAACCTCAGACTAACCAGCTCCTCTCGTAAATCTTTTTACCAATTACCAAGTAATTGTTATTAGTACATCATCATGGCGTTCGATTCGTAGATGATCCACACCGACAAACCAACCACCATTACAATGATTAAAGCACTAAAGATAAACGACAATGAACTTGCCTTGCCGTCTTCAGTTTTGAAGTTTAGGTGTAAGAAATATTTCAAATGCACCCAAATTTGCACAATCGCCATGCTCACGATGCACCATGCAGTGGTCGTTTTAGAAAAAGAACCACTCATCACAGCCCAAAATGGAATAGCCGTTAAAACCACTGACAGTAGAAAACCAATTAAATAGTCTTTAACGCTGCCATGTGATTGTTCATTATGCGTATGAACTTCTAAGTTATTAATTACATGTGATTCACTGTGGCTCATTACATTGCTCCCATTAAATAAACAACGGTAAATACACAGATCCACACCACATCTAAGAAGTGCCAAAATAGGCTTAAACAACTTAGGCGTGTCACTGTTTGTGGGTTTAAACCACGGCGCACAACTTCAATCATTAGGACAGTCATCCAAATAAGACCAGCTGTTACGTGAAGACCATGTAAGCCCACTAGAGAGAAGAACGATGTTAAAAAGGCACTTTGCTGAGGGCCATTACCATGCGCAATTAGGTGATGAAATTCGTACACTTCCATACCAATAAACACTGCACCAAAGGCAAAGGTAACTAGCAACCAAGTTAATGTAGCCGCCTTTTTCTGCCCATGAGCAGAAATCATCGCAAAACCAAAAGTGATACTACTGAGTAGTAGAGCTGCGGTTTCAACCGCCACAAAATCAAGTTCAAAAATGTCTTTACCCGACACACCGCCAGCAGTGTTCATAAACAATACTGCGTAGGTTGCAAAGAATGATGCAAACAACAGGCAGTCAGTCATAAGGTAAAGCCAGAAACCAAATACGGTGTTACCACCTGTATCGTGGTGCTCATGGTCATGTGCATCGACATGACCGTGTGCGCCGTTTAAGGTGTCGAGCCCTGCAGAAATGGTACTCATGCATTCACCTCCTTCGTAGCGGCTGTATTGTGAGCCGTTTCTAGTTCAACAATTTCATCTGGTTGCACGTAGTAATCAACATCGCTGGTGTAACAACGTTTGATGAACACCACGATAGCACCCAGTAAACCAAAGGCTGCAAGCCACCAAATGTGCCAGATCATGGCAAAACAGAAGGTTGTTAAAGCCGCGCTCATTAATACACCTGCCGATGTATTTTTTGGCATATGAATTGGCCTATAAGAGTCTTCTTGCTTGTAAGCTAAGCCTTTTTCTTTCATGTCTGTCCACGCATCGATGTCATCAACATGAGGAATTTTCGCAAAGTTGTAGTACTGCGGAGGTGAAGCAGATGCCCACTCAAGAGTATGACCATTCCACGGATCGCCCGTTGTATCATCAAGTTGCTCGCGGTTTTTGAAGCTCACTACAAGTTGCACAACTTGGAACAAGATACCGAACATAATGATCACCGCACCGCCAGCTGCAATGTATAACCAAATGTTCCAATCAGGGTTGTTCGTGTGGTTTAAGCGACGTGTCATACCTAAGAAACCAAGTACGTATAACGGCATAAATGCCACGAAGAAACCAATTAACCAGCACCAGAAAGATCGTCTGCCCCAGCTCTCGTCAAGTTTGAAGCCCATTGCTTTAGGGAACCAAAACGCAAAACCAGCTAAGTAACCAAATACCGCACCACCAATAATGGTGTTATGGAAGTGAGCGATTAAGAATAAGCTGTTATGTAATACGTAGTCAGCACCAGGAATAGCAAGTAACACGCCGGTCATACCACCGATAGTGAACGTCACCATAAAACCTAAAGTCCAAAGGACAGGCACAGTAATACGTAAACGACCACGATACATAGTGAATAACCAGTTAAATAACTTAACCCCGGTCGGTACCGCAATAACCATGGTCATAACACCAAAAAAGGCATTAACGTTAGCGCTTGAGCCCATCGTAAAAAAGTGGTGAAGCCAAACGATGAAACCTAAAATCGAAATTGCACCACTTGCGTAAACCATCGACTTATAACCAAACAGGCGTTTACCAGCAAACGTTGAGATAACTTCTGAGAAAATACCAAACGCAGGTAAGATCAGAATGTAAACCTCAGGGTGACCCCATGCCCAGAATAAGTTGATGTACATCATCGCGTTACCACCTAGTTCATTCGTGAAGAAGTGGAAATCGAGATAACGGTCAAGCGTTAGCATTGCCAGTACAGCCGTTAAAATTGGGAACGATGCTGCAATTAAGATATTCGCCCACGTACATGCCCAAGTAAAAATAGGCATTTTCATTAATGTCATGCCTGGTGCACGCATTTTAAATACAGTCGCTAAGAAGTTTACCGATGTTAATAAGGTACCCAAGCCGGATATTTGCAAGGCCCATATATAATAATCGACCCCGACACCTGGACTGAATGACAACTCTGACAGTGGTGGATATGCAACCCAACCCGTTTTCGCAAACTCACCAAAAAATAATGAGATATTGATTAGGATTGCACCGCCAGCAGTTAACCAAAAGCTAAGGTTATTTAAGAATGGGAATGCAACATCACGGGCACCAATTTGCAGCGGTAAAATGATGTTCATTAAACCAATCATAAACGGCATCGCCATAAAGATGATCATAATCACCCCGTGTGCCGTAAATATTTGGTCATAGTGCTCTGGTGGTAAGTAACCACTTGCACCGCCGGTAGCCATTGCTAATTGCAGTCGCATCATAATGGCATCCGCGAAACCACGGAAAAGCATGATAAGCGCAAGAATGATGTACATGACACCTAAACGCTTATGGTCAATTGAGGTGATCCAGTCGTGCCAAATCACGCCCCACTTTTTATATTTTGTTACTAAGCCTGCCACTAACAGACCTAAGACAGCAACAACCGTCATGGTAACCATGATAATTGGTTCATGAAACGGGATTGCGTCTAATGTTAATTTACCTAACAACGACATGATTATTCCTCGTCCTCGCTGTGCTTTTTATGAGCTGAGTGCTCTGGCATAGCGTGTTGCATTACACCGTGAGAGCCATGCGCTTGCATATATTTCATTACGATTGAATGGAACATATCTTTATCTACGCTGGCATAGTATTTAACTGGGTCGTATTCACTTGGTTTTGCAAGTTCAACATAGCTTTGCTTAGTCAATGCAGAACCGGTATTTTTTACTTTGTTTACCCATGCATCGAAATCAGCTTCTGTGGCTGTTGCAATGGCATCGAACTTCATACCAGTGAAACCTGCACCACTGTAGTTAGCAGAAAAGCCTTTAAAAGTACCCGGCTCATCAGCGATTAAGTGAAGCTTTGTTTCCATACCAGCCATTGAGTAAATTTGGCTACCAAGCTGTGGAATGAAAAACGAGTTCATGGTGCTTTCTGAGGTGATCTTGTACTGCACTGGCACATTGGCAGGAAAAACAAGCTCATTCACTGTGGCGATGCCTTGCTCTGGATAAATGAATAGCCATTTCCAGTTCAAAGAAACAACCTCAACAGTAAGGTGCTTACCTTTACCCTCAAGTGGTTTATATGGGTCAAGTTGTTGCGTTGACTGCCACGTGATCACACCTAAAATCGCAACGATGATGATAGGAATGGTCCAAACTACAGCTTCAATCTTATTAGAGTGCGCCCACTTTGGAGCGTAAATTTCTTGATCTCGTCCATCACGGTATTTCCATGCAAAATAAATTGTCATGGCAATAACTGGAATTACAACAATCAGCATTAACACCGTAGCTACGATAATTAAATACTTCTCGTCGACACCAATTTGACCTTTTGGATCGAGTACCCCGCCTTTACAGCCAGACAAAGCTAGCACTAAAGACGCTAGAGCAATATTACAAAGGTTTCGAATTGACAAAGGAATATCCTACAACCTAAAAGTTAACACTTGTCGAAATAAGAACACGACGCTTTTCTGCAACAGATGCTACAGATATCCCTCGGCTGAATAACGGGCACGACAAATAGGCACGCTAAAAAGTGAGGGATTTTAGATTGGCTGACTGAAATTTGGGCGTAAAAAACCCACTAGGCGCTTAGTAAAGACAACTTAGACAATGACTAAAATGGCTGAACTTAAACAACAAAGCTTATTTACAGACAACCACTTACACGAGGAGGAGCACGACAGCCATGAGCGCTGTGTACTACTAAAGACTTTATCGTTTCACGCGCAGCGAAGGCCGCTTTACGTAAAATGACACCTGCACGACGCGCAGGGAAGAAATGGAAGACCAACCAGCATAAACCAATAAGTAATTGGCAAGACACCACAGGGTAAGCTAAAAAACTCAACACATTAAGCAACGGTGTTTCGTATAAAGCACCTTCGCTTAATAAGCTTCTTAGCCCTTGAGCATCTTCTAATGTACCGTTGATTAGCATCGCTGAATTAATCAGCAACAAGGCTAAAACTGACATTAGCTCTTTACCAGCAAAAAACGCACGCGCAGCCAATTGCAATCTAGCTAAGCTAGACTGTTTGACACCTTGTGACTGATTAATTGCTCGCAAAACTCACGCCTTTTATCGCTTTTACTGCATTTTAGGTAAATGGCTTACCCTATTTTTTAATGCGGTAACATGATCTTCATCAATAAAGTTTCAGTAATTACTGAAATTTCGATGTGGAGTATAACAAAGTCAACAGACGGTACAAGTAGAATTTAACAGCACATGGTTAAGTATTGTTTAGCTACTTGCTAACAAACTGTAAAAAACCAAACTTATTACAGCTAAGTATTTAAAAGTAATACTGTATTTTATATAGCGAAAAGCAATGAAGAAAAAGAAAATAACATAAAAATAGCGTTTTAAAGCATACTTAGTCAGTAGCAATCAAAGCTTTATTACTGAACAAGGATTAGCCAACCCACTAAAAATATAATATTCTTAACAACACTAAAATAAAGAATAAAAGAGATAGTTATGCGCCAATATGCACTCGCCACAGCCTTTTTAGCACTAAGTACCAGTACACTTGCAAATACGATTGAAGACACCGCTGTAGCTGGCTTAGATAAACCTGCGATTTACTACGCCGATATAGAACCCCACTTAAAAAGCGCAGCAAAACACCCCAGCGTCACATTAAAACAAATCGGCACCTCATTCCAAGGACAGGCACTTAATTCTATCAAAATTGGTACCGGCCCAATCAAAGTGATGATGTGGAGCCAAATGCACGGCGATGAAAACACGGCTACTGCCGCATTAATGGATTTTTTAAGCTTTATAACCACATATGAAAACGCACAATGGCTAGAAAGCTGGCAACAAAAAATAACTCTTCTCATTATCCCTATGGTGAACCCAGACGGCGCCGCAGCTCAGACCCGTCATAATGCACAAGGTATTGATTTAAATCGTGATGCTAAAGCCCTTCGCACAAAAGAAGGGCAAATACTCATGGCTGCAGCAGATGAATTCAAACCTGACTTTGGTTTTAATTTACATGATCAGAATGCATATTACGGTGCAGGTAAAATGGGAAAACAAGCCACTATTTCAGTGCTAGCACCCGCCTATAATGAAGCAAGAGAAGTAAATAAAAGTCGTGGTGAGGCTATGCAGTTTATTGCCCACTTAGCCAAAACGGTTGAATCAATGATCCCAGGGCACTTAGGGAAGTACAACGACAGTTACTCTTATCGCAGTTTTGGAGATACTTTTTCGGAAAAAGGTATCCGAACAATATTAATTGAATCAGGTGCTTACCCAAACGACCCAAATCGCCAAATAGCACGTAAAGTTAACCGTGTTTTATATAAAAAGGCTATTGATTCAATAACTTCACAGAAATGGAAAAGCGCTAAAATGGCCCAGTACCACGCTATTCCATTTAATGCTAAAGACAATTGGGTAGACTTACTAATAGACGATGTAACAGTAAAGAGTGAACTTGGTGATTACCAGATAGATATTGCTATAAACAACAAAGGACAGTCACCCATAATTAAAGAATTGGGTGATATAAGCAGTATCCGCCAAGGTTACACCAGTTTAGATGCAAGCAGCCTGAACTTTAAGGTAGGTAACAGCTTTGTATTAAATGAGCCGTTATCGCTTACCGAAAATAAATATAAAGAGCTTTTAATACAAGGGTATAGTTGCTTTTCTGGCGATATTAATATGCTAGAAAACGCCACAAATTGGCCAGTTTACGCATGCAAAAGTGTATTTACATCAATACCTTCACTTAATGCACCTGCCGCCTTTTTCTTACAGGCAAATGGCAAAAATAAGTACGCAGTTTTAGGGGCTGAGCTAATTAATTTAGATTAAACACGATTTAAAAGGACAGGCACTCTTAAAAGTGCCTGTTAAATCTCCAAATACCTTAAATTTGTAACCTAAAATAATAGTTGTGTAGTCGAGCTAGCCTATTAGCTTAATCTAATAATAAAAACCAAGGTAAAGATTTAGCTTTATGAGAATTGAAAGCGCAAGTTAGCTGCAATAGTTTGCAAAAAATAAAAGTCGAGAGAAATTTAAGGTTAACTAGCAAGTAATAACTTACAACTTGTTAGGTTACTTCGTCGCTTACGAGCAGTTTTACTACAATAACTTTCAATAGCACCCACTCGACCTGCAGCTCCACGAAATAAATTTTCAAATTGAGTTGTTAGTGTTAACCATTTTTCCGGTTCGAAATTCAGCCTTTCAAGAATAGGAGGTAAGTGATGCTCTATATATCCAGGCTTATCCGCGCTGATACAACGCCCAGTTTTCTCTACCAGTAACAAGTATGACTTTAACTCAAAAGGTATACCCTTTGATTTATACTTAATCATGCCACCAATAAAACGAGCTAGTAATTTAGGTTGCTTTGACTCCTTCGCGCTCTGGCATCGCTTTTTAAAGCTGGTATAGTCCGATTGCTCCGGCGTGCTCTCAGCTTTAGCACGAACAGGGTTTAAATCAACATAGGTCATACATGCTAAAAGTGCTGACTCATCAAGCAATGCTTGGCTCTTAAATCGCCCTTCCCAAAAGTGACCTGTACACTCGTCTTCTTTATTTGCACGCCTGGCAATATATTCATTAAGCATTCGCATAAACCAACTAATGCTCGAAAGACGCGCTCTGTATTCTGCAACCTCTTTCTTTAAGAAGACTTGTTGGCCGTCACTTAAAGGCTGACCATGAAGGAACTTTTGACCTAAAGGCGTCATTTTACTGAGCTTAAACCAGCGTAAAAGAATGGCTTTATCCGATAACCTATTTGCTTTTTTATCATCAACATAAAGAACAAGATGCGTATGATTGCTCATCACTGCGTAAGCACACACATCAATACAAAATACCTTTGCAAGAAAAAGCAGGCGCTCTTCAACCCATCCTCTGCGGTGTTCATATGATTTACCAGTGAGTGCGTCTTCTCCACAAAGGTAAGCGCGTCTAACGCAACGGGATACGCAGTGATAATACTTAGTGTTCGACAAACAGATTTGCCGCTTCCTTGCTAAAGCCATCGTTCACTCCTTGAACTGATAATTTGAAATGCATTAGCTGTAACTAAAGTTTAGACAAAATCTTCTTTGCTGCAAGAGTAAGTTAACAGATAAAAGTGACTGTCTATATAAAAATACAGTGACTGTCCTTGTAAAATTTAGCTATTAAAAAAGCGCCTTTGGGCGCTTTTTCTGTGGTTAAAGAATTTGATTCTCTTTCCAAGCTTGTTCTTTTGCCATGCGCTTTTTACGCTTGTCACATGGGTCGTCGCAGTCGCAGGCTTTGTCGATACCAACGGCGCCTAGGCCACCACAACTACTGGCCATAGATTTCTTTTGCACAATCATGCCGACAGCCATCGCTGCCACAATTAAAATGAGTAGACCAAATGTAAGAAGAAAAAGTGACATTGCTTTGCCCCTATCGTCAGCAATTAAATCAAGCCCAACTAATTAGGCTGCACGTATTATATACCCAAACCACCTCAAGGTGCGAGTTTCAGTTGGAATTAAAAGCGATTTAGGCAAAGCATTGATTGCAAGCAATAGTGGTTCTATTGTTAAAATCAATAACGCAGTATAAATCGCTTTTAAACCAACCCTTTGTGCGCTTCACAGGCGCTTACTCTCATCGTTATTACTTCTTAAAAGGGACTGCCATTGTTGCAAAGTAACGCCTTGATATTAAACACCTGTGAAACGCTGAATTCTGCATCTTGAGATGGCTTGGGTATGCACTGCTTCTTGCCCTGCTACAAATATGGTTTAAATGCAGGGCTTGAATAAGTTACTAAGCCATTGTCTGACTTACCAATTAAGTACACCGGCAAATCGTGCTCTTCGGCGTATTTCTGCGCCTTTTCCATGCCCATCACTGTGATTGCCGTCGCTAAGCCATCTGCAGTCATCGCTGATGGGTGTAAAACAGTCACTGATACCAAATCATGACGGCTCGGCATGCCTGTTACAGGGTCAATTAAGTGGCTATAGGTTACACCATCCATTTCGTAAAAAATTCGGTAATCACCTGATGTCGCAATACCATTAGTACCCGGCTCAATTACTTTATGTACTTTACGCACGCCAGGCTCAGCATCAGGCTGCTCAATAGCTATTTTCCAAGTGATGTTGTTTGGCTTAATACCCGACACACGAAGCTCACCACCAATCTCAACCATATAATTAGTGAAACCATGGCTTTCAATCACTTCTGCGACTTTATCAATACCATAGCCTTTTGCTGTAGCAGAAAACGACAGCTCTAAACCATCAATTGTTTCATCAGGCCAGCATCTGTAAGTTCAAGCTTATCAACACCAATTTTGGCAACCATTGCAGCCAAAGCTTCATCGCTTGGGCGTTTAGTCGGCTTTTTATCTGGACCAAAGCCCCACAAGTCAATAAGTGGCCCCATAGTCACATCTAACGTTTTTGTTGATTCGCCAAGGCGAATTGATTCAGCTACCACGTTTCTAAAATCTGCGCTTATTGGCATTACCTGCCCTGCTGGTAACTGGTTGAACTGGTTAATTTCTGAATCGGGAATGTAAGTTGACATAGATTGATTTACATCTTTAAGCACTTGCTTAATCTCAGGATGTAAATCAACACTTGCAATCTTTGAAGACTTTGCAAACACCTTAATATGATAAGTGGTGCCCATTGTCTTACCTTCAAAATAAAGCTCTTCAGCCTTATCAGCTTGGCTGCAGCCAGCCATGAGTAAAGTCATAGTTAATAGAAAAAAGGCCATCAAGCCTTGGCGATAAAACACTCTATTCATAGCATTCACCTTGTAGATACCACGGAGTTCGGTATAGAAATAAAAAAGCCTCGTAACACTGAGTGCTACGAGGCCTGTATTCTAACCAAAACTTATTGTTTTGTGTATGGTGTTAGCCACCGAAGTCATCTAATAAGATGTTTTCGTCTTCTACACCAAGATCTTTAAGCATGTTGATAACAGCCGCGTTCATCATTGGAGGACCACACATGTAGAACTCACAATCTTCTGGCGCTTCATGATCTTTCAAGTAGTTTTCATAAAGTACGTTATGGATGAAGCCTGTGTAACCTTCCCAGTTATCTTCTGGTTGTGGATCAGACAGTGCTGTGTGCCATACGAAGTTATCGTTTTCTGCAGCTAAGCCATCAAAATCTTCTACGTAGAACATTTCACGCTTAGAACGTGCACCATACCAGAAACTCATCTTACGCTTAGATTTTAAACGCTTAAGTTGGTCAAAGATATGTGAACGCATTGGTGCCATACCTGCACCACCACCTACGAATACCATTTCTGCATCAGTGTCTTTTGCGAAGAACTCACCGAATGGACCAGAAATAGTCACTTTATCACCTTCTTTTAATGACCAAATGTACGAAGACATTTTACCACATGGAAGGCTTAGGTCTCTTGGCGGCGGCGTAGCGATACGCACGTTAAGCATGATGATGCCTTCTTCTTCTGGGTAGTTAGCCATTGAGTATGCACGAATTGTTTCGTCGTCTACTTTAGACTCCAGATCGAAGAAACCGAAGTGGTTCCAGTCGCCACGATACTCTTCTGGAATATCGAAATCAGCGTACTTAACGTGGTGAGCTGGTGCTTCAATTTGAATATAACCACCGGCACGGAAAGGTACTGACTCGCCATCAGGAATTTGTAACTTAAGTTCCTTGATGAACGTTGCCTTGTTATCGTTAGAGATAACAGTACAGTCCCACTTCTTAACACCGAAAATTGACTCTTCAAGTTCAATTTCCATGTCGTTCTTAACATTTACCTGACACGCTAAACGGCAGCCTTCACGAGCTTCACCTTTAGAGATGTGATCAAGTTCTGTTGGTAAGATATCGCCGCCACCTTCTTTGATGTGTACACGACACTGACCACAAGAGCCACCGCCACCACATGCAGATGAAACGAAGATACCTGAATCAGCTAGCGCGCCTAATAGCTTGCTACCTGCAGATGTTTTAATAGCTTTTTCTGGGTCGCCATTAATTCCGATGATGATATCGCCGCTTGCTACTAATTTAGATTTAGCACCAATGATAACTAAAACTAAAATAACAACGATAGCGATGAAAACACCAACGCCTAAGAAAATCTCATTCATGATTTATCCTCGCTACCTATTAAAGTGAAATACCAGAGAATGACATAAAGCCAAGACCCATAAGACCAACAGTGATGAAAGTAATACCTAAACCACGTAAGCCATCAGGAACGTCTGAGTACTTCATTTTTTCACGGATACCAGCAAGTAAAGTAATTGCTAGTGCCCAGCCCACACCTGAACCGATACCATAAACAACAGACTCGCCGAAGTTATAGTTACGCTCAACCATGAAAGATACCGCACCGAAGATCGCACAGTTAACTGTGATCAGCGGTAAGAAGATACCTAACGCGTTGTAAAGTGCAGGGAAGAACTTATCTAATGCCATTTCAAGAATTTGTACAAGTGCTGCAATAACACCGATGAAAGTCAAGAAACGTAAGAAGCTAAGGTCTGCTTCTGGGTAGCCAAGCCACTCTAATGCACCAGGTGCAAGAACAGCGTGATAAACCAAGTTATTTACAGGTACTGAGATACCTAGTACCACGATAACTGCCACACCTAGGCCGATTGACGTTGTTACTTTCTTTGATACAGCAAGGAAAGTACACATACCTAGGAAGAAGGCTAAAGCTAAGTTTTCAATGAAAACCGCTTTTACAAATAAACTAATATAATGTTCCACTGCTCGCCCCTTACGCTTTTGCTTCTACTTGGTCTTTCTTGAAGGTACGAAGTACCCAGATGAATAAACCAATAATGAAGAATGCACTCGGTGGTAAAATCAATAGACCCATTGGTTGATACCAGCCACCATTTTGAACTAATGGAATAATATCAACACCGAATAGTGAACCTTTACCGAATAACTCACGGATGAAACCAACAGTTAGTAGTACTACTGAGTAGCCTAAACCGTTACCGATACCATCTAAGAAAGACATTAACGGTGGTGACTTCATTGCGTATGCTTCAGCACGACCCATTACGATACAGTTTGTAATGATTAGACCAACGAATACTGAAAGCTCTTTAGCAGTTGCATAAGAGAATGCTTGCAGTACTTGGTCAACAACGATTACAAGTGATGCGATGATCGTCATTTGCACGATGATACGTACAGATGATGGGATGTGGTTACGAATTGACGAAATAAACAAGCTAGAAAACGCAGTTACTAGTGTCAATGCGATTGACATGATTAGTGCATTTTTTAAGCTTGATGTTACCGCTAGCGCAGAACAAATACCTAGTACTTGTAATGCGATCGGGTTATTTGCGAATACCGGGCCAAATAGGACCGACTTCATTTCTTTAGTATCAGCCATTATTTCAACGCTCCTTCACGTACTTTCGCAAGGAATGGACCAAAGCCATGCTCGCCAGTCCAGAAGTCAACTGTGTGATCAACACCGTTTGAAGTTAATGTTGCACCAGAAAGACCATCGATTTGATGTTCGTTCTTCGCACCGCTCTTCATGATATTGATTGGTAACTCTTTACCTTGCCATTTAGCAGTCCATTGTGGATTTTGGATTTCACCACCTAGACCTGGCGTTTCGTTGTGCTTGAAGAAGTTGATGTTTTTAACTGTTTCACCATCGCTTTCAAGCGCTAAGAAGCCGTACATTACACCCCAAAGGCCATAACCTTGGATTGGTAGAATGATTGCGTCTGTAGAACCATCAGGTTTCTTCGAAATATATACAGGTGAATTTTTTGTCATTCGCTGAATACCAGCGATGTCTTTAATTCCTTCTGCTTTCAACGCAAAGCTACGAGCCTGGTCGAATTTTGTTTTCTCGAAGTCAAATGAGTTAGGATCAGCACCTTCAACAAACTCACCTGTGTTCATGTCTACAACACGTGCTTCAATTTTTGAGTTAAAGGTATCTGACACAGTACCTGATACTTCAATGCCTGCAGCCGCTAAGATATTGCGTTGAATATCTTGTGTTTTGTTAGCTTGCTGTAAAGGACGAAGCTGAACTGAAGCAAACGATACGATGATTGCACACACTAAACATAGTGCAACAACAACGGTTAGCGTTTTGCCGATTGATTCGTTATTACTAGACATTACGTGCCAACCTCCGCTTGATATTAGCTTGCACTACAAAGTGATCGAATAATGGTGCAAATAAGTTAGCAAATAAGATTGCTAGCATCATACCTTCTGGGAATGCCGGGTTAACAACACGGATCATTACAACCATAAAGCCGATTAACGCACCGTAAGCGAACTTACCTTTGTCTGTGAATGATGCAGATACTGGGTCTGTTGCCATGAAGAACATACCAAATGCAAAACCACCAAGAACTAAGTGCCAGTGCCAAGGCATAGCAAATACAGCGTTGGTTTCTGAACCAATTGTATTTAGTAAGAATGCCGTTGCAACCATACCTAGGAATACACCTAGTACGATACGCCATGAAGCGATACGTACGTAAATTAGGAATAAACCACCGATTAATAGTGCTAGTGTTGACGTCTCACCCATAGAACCTTGAATGAAACCGTAGAACGCATTCCACCATAGCTCCATGTTGCTGTAATCAAGTGAACCAACAACAGCTTGGCCAAGCATAGTTGCACCAGAGAATGAATCTACTGCTGTCCATACTGTGTCACCTGAAATTTGCGCTGGGTATGCGAAGAATAAGAACGCACGACCGGCAAGAGCAGGGTTAAGGAAGTTACGACCTGTACCACCAAAGATTTCTTTAGCGATTACAACACCAAACGTAATACCTAGTGCAACTTGCCATAAAGGAATCGTCGCAGGCAGGATTAGTGCGAATAATACAGATGTTACGAAGAAACCTTCATTTACTTCGTGCTTACGCACTGAAGCAAATAGTACTTCCCAGAAACCACCCACAGCAAATGTTACTGCGTATATTGGTAGGAAGAAGCAGGCACCGTAAAACATTTTCGCGCCCCAACCAGAGTCAGCAGTTAATTCACCACCGAATAATTGGAACAGACCAACTTGCCATGTGTTTGCTAGTTCAAAACCTTGCGCTAAAGCACCAGCGGCCTGATGACCGATGTTGAACATACCAAAGAACATTGCAGGGAACGTCGCCATCCACACTAAAATCATCATACGTTTTAGGTCGATGTTATCGCGAACGTGTGTTTTGCCTTTATTTACATAACCTGGCGTGTAGAAAATAGTCGCTGCAGCTTCGTAAAGCGCATACCATTTTTCGTGTTTACCACCCGGTTCAAAATGCGGCTCAATATCTTCTAGAAATTTCTTTAAACCCATCTCTCTAGCCTTCCTTCTCGATCGTAGTCAAGCAATCGCGTAGGATTGAACCGTACTCGTATTTACCTGGACAAACGAAGGTACATAATGCTAAATCTTCTTCATCAAGCTCTAGCGCACCTAACGAAATAGCACCATCAAGATCACGTGCGATTAAGTCACGTAATAATAGTGTAGGTAGGATGTCTAAAGGCATAACACGCTCATAGCTACCAATTGGAACCATGGCACGCTTCGAACCACCTGTTGAAGTCGTCATGTTAAATAGACGGCTAGGAGCAAGGTGAGATAAGAAGGTACGTGTTACTGAGAACTTGTTAGCACCTGGTGCGATCCAACCGAATAGCTCTTTTTCGCGACCTTCAAGTAATACAGATACTTGAACATGGTAACGACCTAAGAACGCGTGTGGACCTTGAGAGATAGCGCCTGATAATACAGAACCAGAAATTACACGGTTATCACCGTCTTCTAATTCACCAGCAACTAAATCATCTAAAGATGCACCTAGCTGAGTTTTCACTAAGCGTGGGTTTTTAACACGTGGACCAGCAAGAGAAACAACACGGTCTGTGAAGATTTCACCTGTTAGGAATAAATTACCAAACGCGATTACGTCTTGGTAACCTAAGTGCCAAACCTGCTTGCTTGCAGAAACTGGGTCTAAGTTATGAATGTGTGTACCAACAAGACCTGCCGGATGCTTGCCACCAAACTCATGTACTTCTACTTGAGGGATTGATGAACTAGGCACTTGGCTACCAGCTTGTTTACAAACAAATACTTTGCCGTCAGTTAAACGAGATACCACAGCTAAACCAGCTTCAAATGCTTGAGTGTTCTCAGCAATGATTACTGCAGGATCTGCAGCTAGCGGGTTAGTGTCGATAGCCGTTACAAAGATAGAGCTAGGATTTGCATCCAAAGCAGCTACTCTGCTGAATGGGCGAGCACGTAGTGCTGTCCATTGACCTGACTGAACTAGTACTTCTTTAACTTTTTCACGGTCTAAGCCCGAAAGCTCGTCGGCCTTGAAAGAGTCAAAGGTGATTTGCTCACTGCCATTAACTTCAATAACAACAGATTGCAGCACACGTTTAGCACCACGATTGATTTCTTTAACTACCCCAGAAGCTGGTGCAGTAAATAAGACGCCTGGGTTCTTTTTGTCTTCAAAAAGTACCTGGCCTTTTTTGACTTGGTCATCCACGCGAACATGCATGGTTGGACGCATACCAATATATTCTTCACCTAGCACAGCTACACGTTTGACGGCAGAACCATCGTGAATAACTTGCTGAGGTGCGCCCTCTATCGGTAAATCCAGACCTTTTTTTATGTTGATCATACGCACTTGCATTACATTAACGGAAAGAAACTGAAAAATCGTACCAACCACGTCGCCATTTGATATGCTCAAGTTAAACTCTAAGTATCAAAGAATAGCCTGTTTAACACCCCAAACAAGCAACGCAGTAAACTCCTCACATATATTGCCCGAATTTTAACATCAATCAGGGTGACTATGCGAGAGCAAATATGAAATTTATACGACAGATACGGTTATTTAGACTACAAAAACCTTTTGAATAAAATTCAATATAGACCAAAGTGCTATTGATGATGTTTTATTTTCATCCAGAAACAAAAAAGTCGCTTAAAAAAGCGACTTTACAAAATCAAGTTTGTTTAGCAATTAATCGATTAGTTGTGAAATCGCAACATCAGGATTCACATCTTGCTCGTAATCTACGCTGTCGATACCAAAGCCGAATAAACGTAAAAATTCATTGTGGTAACCCACGTAGTCCGTTAATTCGTCAATCGTATCTGTATCTACTGAATCCCAAACATGTTGTACACGAGCTTGAACATCATCTTCTAACTCTTTGTAGTTTTGGAATAAATGACCACCTTCGTCAAAACGTGGTGTTTCACCGTAAAGGTTTTCAGTAAATAGTGAATGAATTTGCTCAATGGTACCTTCGTAAGTACCGTCTGCTTTCATTACTTTGAATAAAGCAGAGATATATAAAGGCATAATTGGAATTGCCGAGCTTGCTTGTGTCACAACCGCATTTAATGAAGAAACATACGCTTCGCCATTTAAGCCTTTTGTAGACTCTTTGATTGCTTGTGTTGCACGGTCAAGATCTTCTTTCGCTTTACCAATTGTCGCATGACCGTAAATTGGCCACGTTAATTCTTTACCGATATAGGTGTAAGCGGTTGTTTTGAAGTTATCTGCTAGCACATCCGCTTCTTTTAATGCGTCAATCCACATTTCCCAATCTTCACCGCCCATTACTTTAATTGTATTGTCGATGTCTTCTTGGCTTGCTGCTTCAACGGTTACTTCATCAATCACACGCTTTGAAGTGTTTAGGTTCTTCGTAGTGATATCTGAGCCAATAGGCTTAAGTGTTGATGAGTAAGTCTCACCTGTATTTGGATCAGTACGACGAGGTGACGCAAGGCTATAGATAACTAAATCAATTTTACCTAGATCAGCTTTGATAGTATCAATTGCTTTTTGCTTGATTTCGTTAGAAAACGCATCGCCATTGATATTTTTAGACCATAAACCTGCTTCTTCAGCAGCTGTTTGGAATGCTGCTGTGTTGTACCAACCTGCAGAACCCGTTTTGCGTTCGCTACCTTCTTTTTCAAAGAAAATACCTAACGTTTTGGCACCGCCACCAAATGCAGCTGTGATACGTGATGCTAGGCCGTAACCTGTAGACGCACCAATCACTAATACATTCTTAGGTGCATTGCTCAGTGGTCCTTGCGCTTTCACATAATTAATTTGTTCTTGTACGTGCTCAGCACACCCTACTGGATGCGCGTTAGTGCAGATAAATCCACGAATTTTCGGCTTAATGACCATTGATCATCCTATATCTATCACAATAAAAATTAGCGCTAGTTTAAAGGCTAATAGTTAAAATACAGGTCTGATCAGTAAAACTTTTCAGACCCACTTAAATCTTTCGAGCTTAAAACCCCAATTGACAAGCAGTTTAGAGTGACTGTCCTTCTAACTTAGAATGACTGTCCTTCTAACTTTGAGTGACTGTCCTTCTAACTTTAGGTGGCTGTCCTGCTAATTTAGTCGAACTTTGAGCCACCTAAGCATTTTGGTGATTCAGGTGCCTGTCCATGTTGTTCACTGAACTCTTCTGGAGTAAATGTGTGAATTGCTAATGCATGAATATGGTTTGCTAATTCATCTTTTAATAGCTCATTAATTTGACGGTGACGGGCAAGTAAACGTTTACCCGCAAATTCTTCACTCACAACCACCACTTTGAAATGCGATTCAGTTCCACGGCTATGCATATGGCTTTCATTGACAACATTCAGGTGTTTACATTCGATACCCGCAGCAAGCTTTTGCTCTATTTGTTGTTGCATTGACATGTGTCATAGACCTTTAATAAGAAAATAATTGGCAGCTACTATATCAAGGGCATGAGTCATTTTGCCAATGATTTTATATGATTGAACGAAAGGTAAGGTTAATTCGAGGGTGTTTGAGTCTTTGCTGCTTTGGCAAACTATGCTGGTAATCGCGCTGGCTAAAACCATTCATGATTAAACAGCTACCACTTTGCAGCACAATGCTATGTTGTTCATTATTATGTTTGTGCTTTATTTTAAATATCCGTTCGGCCCCTAGTGATACAGAAGCGATTGTCGGTTGCTCCCCAAGTTCTTTCTCATCGTCACTATGCCAACCCATACAATCATGACCATCTCTATACAAATTAACTAAAAGCGCATTGAATGGTATCTGCAAAGTTCTTGTTAAGCGTACACGCATAGCATCAAGCACCTCCGGCCATGGCTCAACGATTAACTGTGAACCCGAGTAGCCATAACTTACATTTTGATCAGCAATAAAGCATTGCAAACGTGGGATCACATGGCTTTTTCCGTACACTTTTATAGTTGGTTGTTGCCAATTTAGCTGCTGCTGAAGAAAGTAAAATAATTCGAGGCTTTTTTGTGCACTCAATGCATTAGCTTGGTAAGAAAACCCATCAGGTAAATGATTAGGGTTGGCGTTTGGCTGTTGCATGTTAGAATTTACCTATACATTAATACATTCGTAAAATCATGATGACCACCCAAGCACAGCTCGGTGATAACACCTATACCCTAGAACGCTTTCCGTTAGATCAAAAGAATCGCAGTCTTCAAGCGTGGGACTCAGGCGATGAGTACCTTGTCAATTATGTACAAGAGCACTATCCAGATGCAAATTCAATCCTGATACTCAATGACAGTTTTGGCGCTTTAGCCTGTGCCTTTAATACGTTAACAGTTTATTCAGTTCACGACTCGTATATTGGTCATCAAGCTACCCGCTATAATTTACAAGCTAATGAGTTATCACCAGATTCTTTAACGCAACTGGACTCATTAGCAGCATTACCTAATCAGGTTGATTTAGTGATATTAAAAGTGCCACGCAATTTAGGCTATCTTCAGCATCAACTTGCCGCAATCAGTGCAGCTTTACCTGCCGACATTGATGTTATTGCAGCTGGAAAAACGAAAGACATTCACAACTCAACTATAAAGGCTTTTAGTCAGTATATCGGTGAAACATCAACCAGCTTAGCGGTTAAAAAGTCCCGCTTAATTATCAGTAAAACCAGTGGTCTTAATAAAGTTGCCCCCTTCCCTGTTAACTGGCCACTTGAAGGAAGTGAGTTTGAAATTCAAAATCATGCCAATGTATTTTCTCGAGACTCATTAGACATTGGCGCGCGCTTTTTCTTTAACTATTTGCCACAAACAAGTAAAGCTCGCAGCATCATTGATTTAGGCTGTGGTAATGGTGTTGTTGGCTTAATGACCTTAAAGCGTTGCCCTAAAGCCCATGTGACCTTCGTTGATGAGTCGTTTATGGCCGTTGAATCAGCTAAATTAAACGTCGCTCACAATCTACCAGAGCAATTAGAGCAGTGTGAGTTTGTCCAAAACGATTGCTTAACCGATTTTCAACCTAATAGTGTTGACCTCGTTTTATGTAATCCGCCATTCCACCAAGCGCAAGCGGTTACTGATCATATTGCTTGGCAAATGTTCAAACAGGCAAAACACACATTAAAGCACGGTGGTGAATTAAGAATTATTGGTAATCGTCATCTAGACTATCATGAAAAGTTAAAACGCATGTTCGGCAATTGTAAGTTGTTAGGGTCTAACAAAAAGTTTGTCGTACTAAGTGCAACAAAGAATAATTAATGGAGCTAACTAAATGAAAAAAATACTTCCTTTATGTGCGGTGCTTGCGCTTGCGGCATGTAGCAACCAACCCAATCAATTAATTTTAAACCCCGTTTATCAAGGCGGCAAAATTTCAAACCTTAGTACTAGCGTTAGTACTAGCGTAATTGATTTACGCGGCGACAACGTGACCCTAAAAATTATTGAATCAGATAAAACTAAAACCCTTGCCAGCCCAGGTATTACTGATTCAGTGAAAAGCGCTCTAGACAGTGCGTTAAGCCGTAATGGGGCGAGTATCTCAAACTTGGCAACAACACGCTTTGAATTAGATATTCATAAGCTACAAGCAGTTGTTACTGAAAAGATGATGACTCACACAAGTGACGCAACTATTGAATTAGGCTTAAGAGTAATCAGAAACTCAAGCACTTTCAGCAAGATATACCGTGGTAATGCAAACCTAGAAGGGCCACTCAGCCATGACCGTGCAAAAGTAGAAGGTCAGCTTAATAAGTTGACTGAGCAAATAATTACCCGCATTGTATCTGACCCAGAATTAATCGCCTATTTAGAAGGTTAACTATGAAGCGTATTTTATTACTTAGTTTTATATTGTTTTTTGCTCACAGTTCATTCGCAGCGACTGAGGGTAAATTTATTCAAAAAGATAATATGTTTCCACGCGTAGAAATTGTCACTACGCTTGGCAGTATTGTGGTCGAAATGGATCGTTCACGCGCACCAATAACCGTAAATAACTTTCTAACTTACGTTGCCGACGGTAGCTATCAAGGTAGTGTGTTTCACCGTGTAGAACGTGATGAAGACAACGAACGTGATTTTGTTATTCAAGGCGGTGGTTACGATAAAGACTATGATGGTCTGTACGAAGGTGACCCTATTTTTAATGAAAGTGGCAACGGGTTAAAAAACGATATGTATAGCATCGCAATGGCATATCAAGACCGTAAACCTCACTCAGGTACTCGTCAGTTTTTCTTTAATATGGACGATAACGATCATCTTAATCCTGGTCGCGACTGGGGCTTTGCCGTATTCGGTATGGTCATGGATGGCTATGACACACTAGACAAAATCATGCGTGTCGAAACCGCTTTTAACGAAAAAATCGGTTACAGCTTTGTACCCAAAGATCCTGTTGTTATCTTAAACGTAAAAGTGCTTGACGCTAATCAATAATAAATAGGGGCGCACGCCCCTTAAACTGGCAACACTATGACAAAACCCCTTTCTATTTCAGAGTATTTCTCGTACTTCAAAGATAAACGTTTAATCAATATATTCATCTTTGGTATCAGCAGTGGCTTTCCTTGGGTATTGATTGGCTCTGTCATGTCGGCTTGGCTAAAAGACGAAGGCTTAAGCCGCAGTATGATCGGGTTATTTGGCATAGTGTTTGGTGCGTATAGCATTAACTTTTTATGGTCACCGCTCGTTGACCGTGTAAAGTTACCTGTTTTATTTAACTGGCTAGGCCAGCGCCGTAGCTGGATTTTACTTTGCCAGTCAGTGATTTTTATTGGCACCTTTTCACTTGCTGGGCTCGATATCAAGGCCAACCTCTGGTTTGCTGCCGCGCTGTGTTTAGTTATTGCTATCGCTTCTGCGACTCAAGATATTGCTATTGATGCATTTCGTATCGACACTTTAGCCGAAAACGAAAGCCACAAAGCCACCGCAGCAGCTGCAATGGCCACTTCAGGTTGGTGGAGCGGTTACGCCCTATTAGGCGCCCTGCCATTTTATATGGCCGACATCCCTTCAATTGATTGGCCACAAGTTTACTTTTTCTTATCTGTGGTAATGCTGCTATTAATGAGCAGCGTATTGTGGGCAAAAGAACCCGAATCAAACCGTGATGCTGTTCAAGCTGAGCTTGAACAAACCTATCAACAAAAGCTAGCTGGTAGTACGCAGACTCGCTTTGCTAAAGTGATTGCATGGCTTGCTGTAACCGTTTTTGATCCTTTCAGAACCTTCTTTGCCCGTAATGGCGTAAAAACAGCATTGGCATTATTGGCCTTTATTTTCTTATTTAAAATCGGTGAAGCCTTTTTAGGGCGAATGTCTATCGTGTTTTATAAAGAAGTCGGCTTTTCAAATAGTGACATAGCGACCTTCTCAAAAGTGGGCACTGCAGTGCTCACCATCGCTTTTACTTTTTTAGGAAGCTTATTCAATCAACGCTATGGCATTGTAAAAGGCTTGTTTATTAGCGGTATTGCGATGGCAGCTTCAAACTTAGCTTTTGCCTGGATCGCTATTGCAGGCCCCAAACTGAGTCTGTATGCATTTGCTATTATTATTGATGGTTTTACCCAAGCTTGGTCACTGGTAGCCATGGTGGCGTTTATATCAATGTTATGCGACAGAGCATTTAGTGCGACCCACTATGCACTACTTGCTTCATTGGGTAATTTAGGCAGAACTTTACTGTCGAGCTACAGCGGCGTGGTTATTGATGACTGGTTAGGTGGAAACTGGGCGATGTTCTTTGTGCTAACTGCATTGATGGTGATCCCATCACTGGTATTTTTATTCTTAATTCGTCATAAGCTTTATGCGTTAGAAAACAACTATCACCAAAACAATTAACAAATCTGATACGTATGTGATTAAAGAGAGGATGATGCAAGGGAGAGACTTTAAATAGCGCTTCCTTGCACTATTTATATTACTTTAAAAGCGGCGTTTCGCTTTTAGTAATGAATAATTAAGCGTCTTTAAGTAAATTAAGGCCTTCGTACGGGTCAACTTCTAAAGCATCACAATAACGCATGAATTCAATTACATCTAAACGACGTTCTTGGTTTTCAATTTTACCAATGAAAGAATGCGGCGTACCTAAAACCTGTGCAAGGCTACGCATTGTGTGACCTTTCTCATGACGCTTAGTTTTAAGCCATTTCGTTAATTTCGAGTTTTCTTCAGAAGAAACTGTTTTACCCATCATAAAATACATCTCCTACTAGATGATTCAAGTTAATAATTTAAGAGTGAAATTTGCCCGTCTCACTCTTGGACACATTATATACTAATAATTTTCAGTTTGAATGATTAATTATACAAATGTCCACCTTTTAGGTATGGACCGTTTTAGTATACAAGTCTAAGTGTAGCTAAAATTAAAGCATGTGCTCTATAGTTAACTGGTTAACTGTACCAAAAAATTGATCAATTGGAAGTGTAACAGGATGAAAGTATCACTTTAAAATCTGCATATTTATGCTTAAAGTGTATGTAAATACTGAAAAAGGTTAAGAAATGTTTCGTATATTATTTTTGTTGCCAATTGTACTGTGTGTCGCGTGGTACCTATTTTTAAAACAGAATCGTGTACCAATTAAGCAAGGTAAGAAGGGGTTTGTGTATATTTTGATCGCCTCTGCGTTAGTTTTAGGCTTCTTTTTACTGATGATTAAAGTGACCCAACACTAGGGTCACTCATTTTTAATTAATCAGTAACGAAATTACCGATTACCGACGACGATCTCGCAGCATTAACAAGCAAGGCGTAAGTACCAGTGTTAATACAGTAGCAAATGTTAATCCACCCGCAACAGCCGTGGCCAGTTGCACCCACCACTGAGTAGATGGCGCACCAAAATCAATATGACGGTTAAATAAGTCAATATTCACTTGCAGTACCATCGGCATTAATCCCAATATGGTGGTTACGGTAGTTAATAGTACAGGACGTAAACGCTGAGCACCAGTTCGTAAAATCGCATCTTTTGCAGCAAGACCTTGGCTACGTAAAACATTATAGGTATCAATCAATACAATATTGTTATTAACCACAATACCTGCAAGCGAGATAACCCCGATGCCTGACATCACGATACCAAACGGTTGCTGTAATACGATTAAACCTAAGAACACACCCACAGTTGAAAACAGTACAGCACTTAAAATCAAAAATGCTTGATAAAAGCTATTAAATTGCGTTACCAGAATGATCCCCATCACAAACAGGGCAACCACAAAAGCCTGCTCAAGGAAGGCTTCTGATTCATCTTGATCTTCTGTTTCACCACGCACTTTAATTTTCACGCGCCGATCTAGCCCTTGCTCCTCTAGTTGCGCTTGTAAGCGTGGCAACGCTTTAGCAAGTTGTTCACCCGGTTTCATGTCTGCATTAACGGTAACAACGCGCTGAGAATCAACACGGCGAATTGTATCGACCTTAGGGGCTGCTTGGCGCTCAACAAAGTGACTAATTGGCACTTGCCCGTGCATAGTTTTTATACGCAACGTTTCAAGACGTCCTAAATCTCGCTTGTCATGAGGAAAGCGTACGCGAATATCAATCTCGTCATCAACATCATCGGGGCGGTATTCCCCTAGTTTTAAACCATTAGTAATAAGCTGAACATTCGCCCCTAGCATACTGGCATCCGCACCAAAACGAGCCGCATCCGAACGATTCAATTTAAGTTGCCACTCAATGCCCGGTTTTGAAGCACTGTCATCAACATTTCGAAACGCACCATCATTTTCGATGGCTTGTCTTACTCGTTTTGCTTCACTGTTAAGCACATCAACAAATCGAGAGCTGAGTTCAATACTCAGCGCTTTGCCACCACCGGGGCCGTTTTCATCTTTACGAAGTTCAATTTCGACACCAGCATAACTTGCCGTGATTTCGTTAACTTGACTGATTATATCTTCTGCAGGTGGGCGCTCATCCCAGTCTTTTAGATTCATTCTAAACGTGCCTACCTGATCTTTACCGCCAGTACGGGCATACAAGGTTTTAATACCTTCCACTTTTAAAATGCGTGACTCAATGTCTTTCATGATCACGTCTTTTTCAAAAATAGATAAGTCACTGTAAGAGCGTACTTTGATATTGACGCCATTTGGCTCAACATCAGGAAAGAACTCAACCCCTAACTTAGAAACAGCAAATGCAAAGAACACCAAAATAGAAAACACGATTGCAGCAGCAAGGCTCCACCAAGGACGCTCTGTTGCATAATCAAGCACTCGAATATAACGCCCAAGCATCCCTTTAATTTGTGTTAAGTCACCAGACTCAGCTAACTCTAAATCATGTTTTTGCTGCTCAGAAAGCGGCCTTGATTTTCCTATTAATCCACCAATGGTTGGCACAAAAACCAATGCCATAAGTAATGACGCAGTCAAGGTGGCAATAAGCGTAATCGGCAAGTATTTCATAAACTCGCCCATCATTCCCGGCCAAAATATTAGCGGTGCAAAGGCAGCTAATGTCGTTGCCGTAGAAGCGATGATTGGCCACGCCATTCGCTCAGCAGCTAGTTTATAAGCAGCCTTGCGTGGTTTGCCTTCACTCATCGCTCTGTCAGCAAACTCACTGACAACGATTGCACCGTCCACCAGCATACCGACAGCCATGATGAGTGCAAAAAGCACCACGATATTCACCGTTAAACCAAATACAGAGATCACTAAAATCCCGGTTAAGAATGAACCAGGAATGGCAATACCTACTAAGAAGGCGGTGCGCGCGCCAAGTACCGCCACAATCACAATAACTACCAACAATACAGCAGACAGCACATTATTTTGCAGATCAGAGAGCATCATTTTCACGTCTTTTGACATGTCGCCGGTGTAATCCACTCGTATATGCTCAGGCCAAATTTCCTTGGCCTCATTCACCACTTTTTTAACTTGATCGACCGTATCAATAATATTTTCGCCAGCACGTTTTTTTACTTCCAGCGAAACCGCGTGGCGGCCATTAATACGTGCGATTGAGGTTGGATCTTTATATGCTCGGCGAATTTTTGCTACGTCCATAAAACGCACCACCCTATCGCCAACAACTTTCACAGGTTGCTCCATCACATCCTGAATCGTCTCAAATACCGATGGGATTTTTACAGCAAAGCGGCCTTTACCAGTATCAAGGGTGCCAGCAGCAACTAAGCGGTTGTTATTTGATAGCAGTTGAATAATGTCATTCGGTTCAAGGCCATAAGAAATCATCGCCAATGGATCGACCTCAATTTCGACCATATCCTCGCGGTCACCACCTACATCAACTTCTAATACACTAGAAATGCTTTCTAGTTCATCTTTTAGATTACGGGCCAGGGTTAGTAAACCTCGCTCTGGCGCATCGCCTGACAAGGTTAATGTAATGGTTGGCTGCTGATCTTCCATCAAGATTTCATGAACTTCTGGTTCTTCTGATTCAGAAGGCAGTTTTGCCTTAGCTAAACTAACTTTATCTCGTACATCAGCTAAGGCTTCTTTGGGATCCATACCCGCAATAAACTCAAGAGTCACAGAAGCATGTCCTTCACTTGCCACCGCTGACATTTCTTTTACGCCTTCAATCGAGCGTAGCTCAATCTCCATTGGCCTAACTAATAGCCGCTCAGCATCTTCAGGGGAAATACCGTCATGAATAATCGACACATAAATAAAAGGAATAGTGACATCAGGATTCGCTTCTTTAGGGATAGTTTGATATGTCACCCACCCCGAGATCAGCAACAAGATGAAAATAGATAAAACCGTACGCGTGTGAGTCAACGACGCTTCAATTAAGTTTTTCATACTTAGTTGCTCGTTGCTTCAGTAAACACAGGCTCAACTTTGTCACCGGCACGCACAAAACCTTGACCAAGGGTAATAACATTCGCTTGCTCACCTAAACCCCAAAGCCAAACGCCCTGCTCGGTGCTTTTAGCTAGATTTACTGACTTAAACTCTACAATATTGTCGTCATTCACGACTTTTACGCCGATATTACCTTGTTCATCTAGGGCCATAAAAGCCGGGCTTAATAACATGGCAGGCTCAGTTGGCAACTCAATATTAAGCTGAGTCGAAAAACCTGCTTTATATTTCATACCTGGGTTTTCAAACGCCGCTTCGATGCGAAATGTATTAGTGCTGTCATCAGCAACAGAGGCAATATAACGAATTCGACCCGGATAGGTTTTGTCATTTAACACATGAGCAAAGGTAGCTTGCCCAACTTCTAAGCCTTGCACTTCTTTTTGAGTCGCATCGGCTCTGACAATTAACGGGTCTAAATCAGCAAGCTGCAAAATAGGGTCGCCTATGCCAACATAATCACCAATTTCGACTAAACGTTTGTTGATAACGCCATCAAAAGCAGCACGAACTTCAGTGCGCTCTAGCTTTAATTCAAGGCTTACCAAAGTTGCTTTTGCTTGTTGCAACATAGCTTGTGCTTGCATGGTCAATACTTTGTTTTGTAAACCTTGCTGATTAAGTTTAAGCGCGCCTTCGTATTCAGTTTGATACTGGGCAACTAAGGCTTCTGCTGATGTGATTTGGGCGGCTAAATCAGATTTATCGAGACGTAAAATAACCTGTTCTTGTTTTACAAACTGACCTTCTTCAACCAAAATTTCGAGTACTTGCCCTGCTTGCCTAGCGCTAATGTTCGCGATTTTGTCAGGCTCTGACTTTCCATAAAAAGTTAGGTTTTTATTAATATTCTTAGCGACCAACGGCATCACTTGCACTTTAGGCAAGCGCTCTTGAACTTGCTGATCACTTTGCAGTGCTTTTTGATCTGCTTTGCTATCCCCAGATAGCATCCACAGTACAATCACCAAAACAATGGCGATAGCTAAAATATAGGGTTTCTTTTCTATTGTTGTAGTTATATTTGGCAACGCAAAATTCCTTCTAATAATGCGTAAAATTTAGCAGAGGCAAGATATTATGAGAAATTAAAGCAATAAAAAAGCCACATAAAGTGGCTTTTTTAAATAATTCGTTAAACGCTGAAGCTGGCTCCGCAACCACAGGTTGTTGTTGCATTCGGGTTATTAACAAAAAAGCGTGCGCCTTCAAGCCCTTCGGTGTAATCCACGGTACCATCAACTAAATATTGAATACTCATAGGGTCGATAACAAGCGTTACACCATTTTTAACAATTTCTAAATCGCCAGGGTTAGCTTTTTCATCAAAAGTAAAACCATATTGGAAACCTGAGCAACCACCACCTGTTACATAAACACGTAGCTTAAGATCTGGATTCTCTTCTTCTTCGATTAACTGTTTAACACGAACAGCTGCTGCATCGCTGAACTTGATTGGCAACTCATCTGACATACCAAAACCCTCAAAACCTATATTGGCCGCAATTATCTAATACCCGAGTGTTTTAATCAAGTATCACCAGAAGAGCATCTCAATTATGGTGAGGGCAACTGGCTAAGCCATTCGACTTGGACTAAAGTTAATTTGTACTACATTTGGGCTGGCGTGAGTTTGCACTGAGGGAAGATAATTGTGATAGAGCATTTCAAGCTGCATTTTATAACTGATAATTTAAGCAGTGCGCAGGTCATTCCAGCTGAATACGATTTACTCCTTGTTTTTGCTTCAATTCTCACAGCCGTATTTGCTTCGTATATCTCATTTTTATTATCTGCTCGTATCAAACACTCTTATCTAAAAAATGAAAGTCAGATCTGGACCATCATGGCATCGTGTTTTTTAGGTATAGGTATTTGGGGTATGCATTTTGTAGGTATGCTTGCCTATACCTTACCCATCCCTATTGAATACAACATTAGCATTACCTTGATATCAATTTTGCCAAGTGTGTTTGCCAGTTACATCGTACTCTCACCAGCACTACAAACCGACAAAGGGCTACTATTTAGAAGTGTGCTAATGGGTGCTGGGATTGGCTCGATGCATTTTGTTGGCATGATGGCGATGGTGATGCCTGCAAAAATGGCTTATGAGCCTTGGTTGTTCTCTTTATCTATTATCGTCGCTATTGTACTGTCAGGTATCGCATTAAAAATTAATGATTTTCGACTTGCTAAAGGGGTTCATCAAACACGGATGAACTTGGTGGTGGCTTTGATAATGGGCAGTGCAATTTCGGGAATGCATTACATCGGCATGATTTCGATGTCTGTTTTTGAAACTGAATACACCACCTATGTTACAACCCACGACTACTCGACGTTAGCACAACTTATTATTTTTATTCTGGTGGCATTAAGTCTGTTTGTATTGGGTGCTGTTGAGCTCAGAGCAAGGAGCTTATTATCAGCAAAACTGAAAGCAGTACTTAATACCGTACAAGATGTGGTAATTAGCTTTAATAATGAAGGAAAAATTGAATTTGCAAACCCGGCTGTCAACCAAGTTTTTGGCTATCACCCGCATGATTTAATAGGCAAACATATTCGTACCCTGATCCCTGAAAGATCGTTAGAACTTGATGAAATCCTCAGAGATTCACAGCTCAGTAAAAAAACAGCGGGTAAAAGTAGCAGTCGGCTCTTAAAAGGACAACGAGCGAATAAAAAACGATTTCCTATTACATTAACAATCAGCTCAATTGGTAAAAAAGAGTCAGGTCCTTATGTGGCGACAATAAAAGATCTCTCTGATATTCGAAACCAAGAAGCCTTTACACAAACTATTTTCGATAATTTACCCATCATGTTGTTTGTAAAAGAAGCTGAGCATCTTACATTTAGCCATGTAAATAAAGCGGGTGAGCAACTCCTCGGTAAAAATAAAGACCAACTAATCGGTTTAAATGACTTTGATATTTTCAGTAATGAACAAGCAGTCAGTTTCGTGCAAACCGATCGGGATGTATTGAAAAGTGATGACACTCTAACTATAGAGGAAAAGCCGGTTACTATTGATGACAATACTCATTACTTAAGAACACGGAAACTCACAATTAAAGACAGTAATGGTAAAGCGCAATATTTATTGGACGTTTCTGAAGATGTTACTGAATTAAAACAAGCAAAAACCGAGCTTGAAAGCTTACACCAACGCATGTCTATGGCTGCAGATGCTGCTCATATTGGTATATGGGAGTGGAATTTTGACACTAATGAACTGATTTGGGATGACTGGATGCATACCTTATTTGAAATTCCAAAATCAGAATTCAAAGGGGACTATTCAGCATGGGCAAATAGCTTGCATCCAGATGAATATGAAGACGTGACTAACAAGCTAAAACTCGCAATTTTAAATGGCGAAGAGTTTCACGCAGAGTTTCAGATTGTTCTACCCTCTGGCAAAACCCGCTATATCAATGCAGATGGAAGAATATACGGCAACCGCATGATTGGCGTTAACTTCGATATCACGAAACGCGTCATGGCAGAGAAGAAAATTAGGCAATTAGCACAAACAGACTACCTTACTGGTTTAGCAAATCGTAGCGCGCTTGAGCGATTCATCAAGCAAGAGTTTGCGCGGGTGGAACGGACAGGCTCTAAGGTAGGTTGTCTGTATTTTGATCTTGATAAGTTTAAGCCAATCAACGATACCCATGGCCATGCAGTGGGAGATAAAGTACTGATAGAAGTTGCTAAACGCCTACAAGACACCGCTCGAAAAACCGATTGTGCTGCACGCATTGGTGGTGATGAGTTTGTAGTTATTGTTACCGACATAGAAAACCAAGTACAAATAAACCGTGCATTATCACGATTGATCTGTGCGATTAAGGCGCCGATAAAATCAGAGTATGGTGACTTGCTCGTTGAGGCGAGTGTTGGCTTTGCATTATATCCTGACGATGCGCAATCATTTGACGAATTACTTAGCATGGCCGATAAGCGTATGTATGACCAAAAACATCACTGCTTTAGTTGTAATGTTATGAACTGTAAATAAGCAAATTAATAATGCTAAAAAGTCTAATTTAGACGTATACTTATTAAACAATTAATAATGATTCTTTTTCCATGCTTTCTCGCTTTTATTATTTTATGGTACTTGTTTTTAGCTCGCTTGCAGCTGCTGATAGCACGTACCAAGAAACATGGGAAATCACCTCTTTAGAAGCCCCGCCGTATGCAAGTAGTACAATGGAAAATGGCGGTGATGCTATTGCACTACTAAGAGACAGGCTTGCCAAAAAATCGATAAACCTCGAAGTTGAATATTTACCTTGGCAAGATGCAATAAAAAAAGCCCAGTTAACTGGCTACCTGGGTTATTACCCTGCTTGGCCATCTGAAATGATGCCCGGCTTTGTAGCTTCAGCCACTATTTTAAATTCTCAATTAGCTGTCATTACCACTCAGTCTAATCCACAAGATTTTAAAAACCTTGAACAGCTTTTTAATGAGCACAAAGTTGGCGTTGTTGAGCCTTATATTTACCCGGGTGTGGTCGAAAAAGTAATTCAATCCTATGCTGACAGCATAGTGCAAACAGCAAACGATGAAGAACTATTTCACTTATTGCAAACTAAGCAGATTAATTTTGCGATTACTGCACCAAAAGTGCTTAACTATTTTGCTGAGCAACAAAACCTATCTGAGCCAAAAATAGTAACTCAGTTTACCGACTCCCCATTAGTGATTGGCATACGCAATGACGCTGAAAACAAAGCTAAAATAGCCTTACTCAATGATTTATTTACTGACGCAAAGCCATCTGCAACAAATTACTCTCGGCCAAAAAAGCTGTTGTTAACCTATATAGATATTCCGCGTGTAGCACCATTTAAAGCGTTAATGAGTGATGTTTATAATGATTTAAATATCAAAGTCCAGATGCAAGCAACACCATCTCGAAGAGGCGTATTGTTATTAAATGCAGGCATCGTTGACGGCGATATTGTGCGCTCACAAAGTAATATGCGTAAATTCGAGAATATTATTGTCGTAGAACCTAGCCTTGGCGTTATTAACTTAGTGCTTCTATGTCGAAAAGCGCTGCCATGCGATAGAGATAATTTATACAACCCAAACAACCGAATTATGAGCTCGATTGGTGATATCGAAATTCTTAATGAGTTTGATATTAAAGCCGAGATCATTCATAACGAAGACTTGAGCCATACGCTTACTATGCTAAAAAAAGGTCGTGTCGATTATGCACTTTATCCTGCGCTCAATAACGATATAACTACCTTTAAAAAAGATTTTTCTGTAATTGTACTAAGGCAAATGGCTATCAACACGGTTATTCATAAAAAACATGCCCCGTTGGTAGATGAAATATCAAAAGCCATTACAGCTCGCTTACCTGAATTAACGCAGCGAATTAATAACGACAGCAAAGATTAGCTAGATTTACCCAAAATGCAGATAAAATTATAAAATCCCAACGACTTAGTTAATTTGATTTGCTAAACTGCGGCTCAAAAGTGCTGTGAGGAAATATGCATGTGGCTTGAGAGACTAAGACGTCGCCTAGCAAAGCCTAAAACATCTGTGCAATTGTGCTTACTTGGTGTAAGTGCAGGGTTAATTGCGGCAGTGTTGATCATACTTTTTCGCCTCACAATCATGTTTTTTCAAAGCTTATTTTTAGATAAGCCTGATGACTTCACCACTTTACCAACCTATGAGCGGATGATACTGCCAGTTGGTGCAGCCTTACTAATTGCCTTATTCGCCGCCCTAACAGGCTTTAAGCATTATCGTCTTGGCATTCCATTTGTAATTCACCGTATTAAAAAACATTATGGCCATATGCCGCTTTACAACACGGTAAACCAATTTGTCGGCGGTGCATTAGCCCTTATTAGTGGCTTTTCGGTCGGTCGAGAAGGCCCCTCAGTACATATGGGTGCAACGGGTGCCAGTTTACTGGCCGATAAACTACACCTTCCGCACAATGCAATGCGTACCCTCACCGGTTGTGGTGTTGCAGCTGGTATTGCTGCTTCATTTAACACCCCACTTGCAGCCGTTATCTTTGTCATGGAGGTGGTACTGAGGGAGTATAAGGTGCATATTTTCGTGCCCATTATGCTCGCAGCGGTTACCGGCGCATTAGCCACTCAATTTGTCTTTGGTGACGCTTCAGAGCTTGCACTTATCACCATGAACCCATTGAGTGGTTGGCATTACCCATTTTTAATCATTTTTGGTATGGCACTTGGCGCTGTTGCTTATGCATTTAACCAAAACTTGATGCTTATAATCCGTACCTTCAAACCACTAAGTATGTTCCCTCGTCTATTACTAGCAGGATTAATAGCTGGTTTAATTGCTTATATGGTTCCTCATGCAATGGGCTCTGGTATGAGTGCTATCACTATTGCTATTGAATCACCAGATGATGTGCAGTTTTTAACTACCATCTTGATTGCTAAATTACTCGCCACCTTATTTGCCATTGGTTTAGGTATTCCAGGTGGGATCATCGGCCCTGTTATTGGACTTGGGGTATTAATGGGCACCTTAATGGCCTTTTTCGCGCAGTTTATTAGTCCGGGTGTTGATATCACAGGTACCTATAGCATGCTTGGCATGGCAGGATTATTGGCAGCAACATTACATGCCCCGCTGGCAGCTCTCACTACGGTTATGGAATTGACCTCAAGCCCCGAGATCATTGTGCCAGCCATGTTGGTGATCTCAACGGCTTATGTCACGGCGTTGCAGTTTTTTGGTAACCGCTCTATTTTCATGCAACAACTTGATTTCCAAGGGCTTGAATATCAAATATCGCCAGCTACCGAAGCATTACAAAAAGTAGGTGTGATGGATGAAATGGATGAGCAATTCAAGCTGCTTTACAGTGACGACAAACAACAAATTAAAGAGTCGCTCGATGCCCTTGATAGCCAAACCCCGCTGATTGTTCATGATGAAGAGAATGGCTATCGTCTTGCAGAATATGATTTAAGCCTGATGTCTGACCAAGAAAGTAATATCAAATATGTCAGCCTTGCCGGCCTTAGTAGCCAAGCAACATTAGCCGATGCTTTTGACTTATTAAAAGATAAACGCAGCGGTGCGGTATATATTTACAACCTGCTTGATAACCAACAGATTATGGGCCTTTTGCGTTGGGACCAAATCAGACATATCCTTACCATTCGCAACAGTTTGTTATAACAATTAAAATGGATGCTTAAATGACTGCGCTATTAGTTTATAAAACCTTCCACGTATTCTTTATGATTGCTTGGTTTGCCGGTATTTTTTACCTGCCACGTCTTTTTGTTTACCACGCAATGAGTGAAGAAAAAGCCTGTAACTCAATGCTGAAAGTAATGGAACGCCGCTTACTGTTTTTTGTGACACCGTTTGCTGTTTTAACATTGGTGTTTGGCGTACTGACCATTTTTGAATATGGTCGAGATTGGTTTAGATACAGCATGTGGCTGCACTACAAACTGGTGCTAGTGATTATTCTCTATATCTACCACGGCTATTGCTTTAAATTACTGGCTGACTTTAAGCATGACCGCAATACACGTAGCGATCGCTTTTACCGTATTTTTAATGAAGTTCCGGTACTCATCCTTTTAGCTATAGTGGCACTGGCAATTATTAAACCTAACTTATAATTTGCTGCTGTGTACGCTAAAAATTTGCTATAGTACTGCGCAAATTTATGCGGCCTCCCATACCGAGTGCCAGCGCCCTATAAATGTGATTAGGAACAAACCCCATGCTAAGTTTCCAAGGTGAAAATATCCTGTCGGTCAATCAGCTTGATCGAGATTGTATTGAACGTATTTTTGCAGTTGCTAAGAAAATGGAGCCTTATGCTAAAAAGCAAAAGCGCACCAATGTTTTAGAGGGCGCAATTTTAGCGAACTTGTTCTTTGAACCAAGCACGCGTACTCGCGTAAGTTTTGGTACTGCATTTAACTTACTAGGTGGTTTAGTTCGTGAAACAACGGGCATGCAAAGCTCAGCGCTAGCAAAAGGTGAATCTTTGTATGATACCGCTCGCGTTATCTCAGCGTATGCAGATGCAGTCGCAATGCGCCACCCTGACGCAGGCTCTGTTGCTGAGTTTGCCACCGGGTGTGACGTGCCAGTGATTAATGGCGGTGACGGCCCGAATGAGCATCCAACACAAGCCTTACTTGACTTATTAACGATTGAACGTGAGCTAGGTCGTTTCAACCAAAGTATCGACGGTATGCATATTGCCCTAGTAGGTGATTTAAAATACGGCCGTACTGTGCACTCTTTATCTAAATTACTTTGTCATTATAAAGACGTTAAATTCTCTATGGTGGCACCTGATGGCTTACAAATGCCAGACTACATTTTAGATGCTGTTGATAACGCAGGTCATAAAATTCAAGTAGTAGATAAAATGGAAGGCAACTTGGCCGCCGATATTGTTTATCAAACCCGTATCCAAGAAGAGCGCTTTCCTTCACAAGAAGAAGCTAACAAATACCGTGGTGGTTTCCGTATCAGTCAGGCAATTTACAACGCACACTGTAAGCCTAACTCAGTACTGATGCACCCACTTCCTCGTGATAGCCGTTTAGAAGCAAACGAGCTAGATAACGATTTAAATAGCAACGACAACCTAGCAATTTTCCGCCAAGTGCAAAATGGCGTGTTAATTCGCATGGCGTTGTTTGCTCTAACCTTAGATGTTGCCGACAAAGTTGAGCAATATGAAGTCGACGTGCCTTGGTTTAGCCGTAAACGTAATAGCTAACTTGCTTCGTTTTGGGCTCTTTGAGCCCTTGCAAACCAACTCATTTAACGTGACAACCCAATAGGACTATTCATGACAATTAGCCAAGATCTTTTTAATCGCGCGCAAGAATCAATCCCAGGCGGTGTTAACTCACCAGTTCGTGCCTTCAATGGCGTTGGCGGTACTCCTTTATTCATCACTAAAGCTGAAGGCCCTTTTACCTTTGATGCTGATGGTAACCGTTATATCGATTACGTTGGTTCATGGGGACCAATGATCATGGGTCATAACCACCCAGCTATTAAGCAAGCGGTATTAGAAGCCGTAGAAAATGGCTTAAGTTATGGTGCACCAACCGAAACTGAAATCTTAATGGCCGAAAAAGTAAAAGAGCTAGTACCATCAATCGAAAAAGTACGTATGGTAAGCTCAGGTACTGAAGCAACAATGAGTGCAATTCGCTTAGCACGTGGTTTCACTGGCCGTGACAAAATCTTAAAGTTTGAAGGCTGTTACCACGGTCATGCTGACTCACTACTAGTAAAAGCAGGCTCAGGCGCACTGACTATGGGTGTACCAAACTCACCGGGTATTCCTGAAGACTTTGCTAAGCACACATTAACTGTGTCGTTTAACAAACTTGATGAAGTAAAAGCAATTTTCGCAAAATACGCTGACGAAATCGCTTGTATCATCGTTGAACCAGTTGCTGGCAACATGAACTGTATTCCACCTGTACCTGGCTTCTTAGAAGGTTTACGTGAGGTGTGTGATGAATACAAATCTGTACTTATTTTTGATGAAGTAATGACAGGTTTTCGTGTTGCTTTAGGTGGCGCACAAGCTTACTACAACATCAAACCAGACCTAACGTGTTTAGGTAAAGTGATTGGTGGCGGTATGCCAGTGGGTGCATTTGGTGGTAAGAAAGAAATCATGGATTACATCGCACCTGTTGGCCCAGTTTATCAAGCAGGTACATTATCAGGTAACCCAATTGCCATGGCTGCTGGCTTAAAGTCTTTAGAGCTATTAAGTGCTGAAGGCCTGCACGATGAACTTGAAGCAAAGAGCAAAGCAATTTGTGAAGGCTTTGAAGCCGCTGCGAAAAAAGCAGGCATTGCACTTACAACAAACTACGCAGGTGGTATGTACGGCTTCTTCTTTACTGATAAAGAAAAAGTAACTAGCTACCAACAAGCGACTGAGTGTGATTTAGAGCGCTTCAAGAAGTTCTTCCACTTAATGCTAGAAGAAGGTGTTTACCTAGCTCCTTCGGCGTTTGAAGCAGGCTTTGTGTGCGCTGAGCACTCTGAAAAAGAGATCAACGACACCATTGCTGCCGCAGAGCGCGCATTCGCGAAGCTTTAATAAGCGTTAAGCAAGTTAATAAAAAGCCCTAGCATTTTTCAATGCTGGGGCTTTTTTTATTCTTTGCCAATTCGTTTATTTAAGTATTAATGCGAGTTGGTGTTATTAATCTCTAACGCAAGTTGGTCTAGGCTCAAACTCACTGGCACGTATAGGTAGCTGCACTACTTTGCCGCAACCCGGAGGCGCTTGCAGACCAGTCTCTTCGTTAATAAAGGCCCAACGAATAGAAGCAGGGCGAGTATCCGCTATGGCTTCAGGGTTGAGTGGCTTAAGGTAACGAATGTAAGCTTCTAGTGCGCCAACACTTCCTGTTAAACCTGTGCTCTTGTTATCGTCGCGACCAATCCATGCAACAGTCACGGTGTTTTGGTCAAAACCTGCAAACCAACTATCGCGTAAGTCATTACTGGTGCCTGTTTTACCAGCAAGCTGAATTGATGGGAAATGAGCATTTAGGCGTTTAGCCGTGCCATCTTTAGTCACGCGCTTCATTGCATACTTAGTCATGTAGATTGATGCATCATCAAAACGTTTTTGTGAGCTGACATCATGTTTATAAAGCACCTTACCTACTGAGTCTGTCAGTGCTGAAATAGACGTTAATTCGCGGTACTGACCATCAGCAGCAAGGGTTGTATAAAGCTGCGCTACCTCAAAGCTTGAAAGCTCAAGAGCGCCTAATAACAATGATGGATATTGATCAATTCGCCCTTCTACACCTAAACGCTTCAAGGTATCAGCTACTTTATCAACCCCAACATCAAGGCCCGTGTTAACCGCAGGAATATTTATACTGTTACTAAATGCTTTGTATAGTGGCATAGGGCCGCGAAACTGCTTGTCGAAGTTCTCTGGTTGCCATACTTTCCCCTGCTCATTAGTCACTTGCAGCGGTGAGTCATCCACCAACGTAGCAACATTAAACTGACCACTTTCAAATGCCGTTAAATAAACGGCAGGCTTAACGAGTGAGCCAATATTACGCTTGGTATCAAGCACACGGTTAAAACCAAAATAACGTACGTCACGGCCCGCAACTAATGCCGACACCCCACCCTTTTCAACGTTAACAGAGATCATCGCCGCTTCAAGCTCTTCTGTTTTAGGGCGTCTTTCTAGATAAGGTAAACTTGCCTCAATCGACTCTTCCATGGCCGTTTGCTTTTGTAAGTCAAAATAGGTGAATACACGCACCCCGGCATCTAACACTTGCTGATCAGGTAGCAGGCGCTTTAATTCTCGATTAACTAATTCTAAGTAACCCGGATACGACTTTTGCAGACTGTCTTTCATTGGTGCAATATCAATTGGTCGCTTTAATGCCGCACGATATTCACGGGTATCAATCAATTTATTTTCAACCATTAAGCGCAGTACTAGATCACGACGCTCCATTGCGCGCTCACTATAACGACGTGGGTTGTAATACGATGGACCTTTCACCATAGCCACTAAAAGCGCAATTTGGTCGTATTCAAGCTCATCCACAGGCTTTGAGAAATAAAACTCAGCGGCAAGGCCCATACCATGAACGCCTTGATTGTAAGACTGACCTAAATACACTTCATTGAGGTAAGCTTCTAAAATGTCATCTTTGCTGTAGCGGTAATCCAATATCAAGGCGATAAGCGCTTCATTAAACTTACGCACCAGAGAACGCTCACGGGTAAGGTATATATTCTTTGCTAATTGCTGGGTTAAGGTACTGCCCCCTTGCACTGTACGTCCGGCTTTAATATTGCTGTATAAAGCGCGCATAATTGACCACACAGATACGCCATGGTGTTGATAAAAATTACGATCTTCAACCACTAGTAAAGTGTCTTTTAGCATCGGCGGAAATTTATCTAGCGGCACAAACTCGCGGTCTTGTTTTGAATCATTACCAATGCGAGCTATTTGAACTGGCTCTAATCGAGCGCTGTTTAAACGACGACCAAATTTATCTTTGATAGTTGCTAATTTCTGCCCTGAAAAACGCAGCTCTATCACTTGTGAATCTTCAAGGCCATCATAAAATTCAAATTCACGGCGGTACACTTTAATACTGTTAGCTGATTTAACATACTGGCCAGTTCGGCTTAGCTTGTTTACAGATGAGTAATTTAAACGGTTTAACTCCCAAATAACCTCTTGCTGAGACAAATACTGCCCAGGATAAAAGCTCATTGCACGAGCATACACTTGTGCAGGTAACTGCCATTTATTGCCTTCAAATTGGCGAGTAATTTTTGCATCTAAATAAATTAGATACAGCACCATGGCAACAATCACAGCAAGTGAAAGCTTCCAAAAAATTGACCAAAGTTTTCTTAATACACTAGCTTTAGCTGGCCCTTGAGGTGCGCGTGAGCGCTTAGCGGTAGTTTTTTTTGATGTCGCCTTCGGTTTACTAGACGATTTTTTTGCAGGAGTTTTTTTATCAGCCATTGAGTTCGCTATTGGTCAGTTAATTTTACAGGATTACGCCTTGAACAGCGCAATATTAACACCTGTAAAATTAACAGTCACTTAAACTCGTTTAGCGTGTACACAACCAGAGTGAGTGGATCACAGCAGGTATAAAGAAGATAAAGCATAGAATAATGTTAATCACTAAGTCTTTACCTGCGCCCGCTTTTAAGAATACCGCAACAGGCGGTAAAAATAGCGAAATAATTATAAGCAAGAGTTTGTTATCCATCGTTTTTCCTTGTTAGAAATGAACATTAAGCATAGTCAAAAAATAGCGATTTCGCCTATCAGAAAAGACTTATTTAAACGCAAAAAAGCCCTACCTAAGTAGAGCTTTGTTTTGAACACACAATGATATTGTTATGGGCGTGCTATTTGCACGCACCAAGATTAGTTACTGCGAACTGATACAAACTCAGGGTAAGCATCAATACCACAATCATGTTGATCCATACCGTTTAGTTCTTCTTCTTCGGTAACACGGATACCCATGGTATTTTTCAGGATTGCCCATACGATTGATGACGCGATGAACACAAATCCTAAGATACATACTAAGCCAATTAATTGATTAACAAAGGTTGCATCAGAATTTGAAAGTGGTACTAACATGATACCTAGTGCACCACACACACCGTGTACAGAGATAGCACCTACAGGGTCATCGATTTTCGCTTTATCAAGAGCAACGATGCTAAATACAACCAGTGAACCACCTAATAGACCAAGTAAACAAGCAAGTAATGGCGTTGGAGATGCAGGCTCTGCAGTAATCGTTACTAGACCTGCTAGTGCACCATTAAGAACCATAGTTAAATCAGCTTTACCCCATAACACTTTACATACGAATAGTGCTGCAATTGCGCCACACGCTGCTGCTGCGTTAGTGTTTAAGAAGATTTTACCAACCGCTGTTGCGTTTTCAGCGTCAGAAACAAGTAGCTGTGAACCACCGTTAAAGCCGAACCAACCCATCCAAAGGATTAATGTACCTAGAGTTGCTAACGGTAAGTTAGAGCCAGGAATTGGGTAGATTTCACCGTTTTTACCGTATTTCCCCTTACGAGCACCTAGGAAAAGTACACCAGCTAGCGCTGCCGCAGCACCTGCACCGTGAACGATTGCAGAACCAGCGAAGTCAACAAAGCCCATTTCAGATAAGAAACCTGCGCCCCAAGTCCAGTAACCTTCGATTGGGTAGATGAAACCAGTTAAAACAACAGTGAAAATTAAGAATGCCCATAACTTCATACGCTCAGCAACCGCACCAGATACGATTGACATAGCTGTTGCTACGAACACAACTTGGAAGAAGAAATCAGACTCTAAAGAGTGATCCGCATCAGCAGCTTGAGTGCCGATTAATGCGCCAAATGAAGGGATGAAACCACCTTCTGCGTTATCAACATACATGATGTTGTAACCCACTAATAAGAACATAGTGCAGGCAATAGAAAATAGTGCAACGTTTTTAGTTAGGATTTCTGTTGTATTTTTTGCACGAACTAAACCTGCTTCAAGCATAGCGAAACCAGCCGCCATCCACATTACTAAAACACCCGACATTAAAAAGTAAAAAGTGTCGAGTGAGAACTTCAACTCTACGATAGTGTTTTCCATAATTCCCCCTTAAATTGCTTCTTCATCAAGTTCGCCCGTACGGATACGAACGATTTGGTCTAAGTCGTAAACAAAAATTTTGCCGTCACCAATTTTGCCTGTTGAAGCAATTTTTGTGATGGTTTCAACAACGCGTTGACAATTTTCGCTACGAGTTGCAATTTCAAGTTTGATTTTTGGAATAAAATCGACTTGGTATTCAGCTCCACGATATAGCTCAGTATGACCACGTTGACGGCCAAAGCCTTTAACGTCGACAACTGTCATCCCCTCAATGCCTAAATCAGCCAATGCTTCACGTACATCATCAAGTTTGAATGGCTTTATTATTGCACTAATCATTTTCATAGTGGCCCCCTTCGGACGCTTATTGTTATCCTGTTGGCTTATACAATCCAACCTTTGTGCCACTATTTTTTATTACTTATTTTCAATAACTTAAAAATAAAAATTGGTTTTTTCACAAAAAAAATGCACCCTATTGGTGCATTTTTTTAACAATTAACCAGCGCTGGTGCAATTAGCACAACTATAGTTTAACTAAGCAGTTCCGATCTTGCTGTTTGGCTTGATATAAGGCCTTGTCAGCAATGCGCATCGCAGCTGTAAGCGATACTTTTTGGAATTGAGTCATACCAATACTCATGGTTAATGAGTAAGGCTCACCGTTAATTGAAAAGGCATGGCTTGCTAACTGCTCTCTGAAGGTATTGAGCCTTGATTCGGCCTTAGCTAAGTCCATATTATGCAGTACCACGGCAAATTCTTCGCCGCCGATTCTCGCGATAGTGAAGTCATCAAACTTAGTCTTTAAAAATGAAGACACTTGTTTTAGCGCCTGATCACCCGCCTCGTGACCAAACTGGTCGTTCACATTTTTAAAAAAGTCGATATCAAGCAAAGCCAATACGTTTTCTTGCTCAACATTTTTAAGCAGTTTTTCTGCGTATTGATAAAAATAACGACGATTATACAAGCCAGTTAAATGGTCGCGGTATGCGCTTTCTTTTATATCGGCTATTAAAGCAAGCTGCTCCATGGTTTGCATAACACGGCAATGAAACTCTTCATTCATAAACGGCTTAGTTAAAAAGTCGTTAGCGCCGTATTTAATAAAACGCGCCGATAAACCATGCTTACCGGCACCTGATAAACCGATAATAGCTAAATCATCACGGCCGCGGAAATTACGCACCGCTTTAACGAGCTCAAAACCATCCATTGTTGGCATTGCATAGTCCGTAAGAAGCAGCTTGATTTCAGGATCGTCTTTAAGCATTTGTAGTGCTTGTTCACCATCTTGAGCATCGCGTACATCAAACAACTGCTTTTCGAGCATTTGCTTCATCAAAGTGCGACTTAGTACTGAGTCATCAGCCACCAGCGCTTTGCTACCATCGTTTCTAAGTAATTGTGCAACAAGTTTGATCGCATAATGGTATGAGTCGCGGTTATCTTTAACCACGTAATCAACCACACCAAGCTCTAACATCTGCTGGCGAATGTATTCATCAATTTTTGATGTTAGAACAACGGTCGGGATGTTTTTTGATAAGGTGTATTTAGCTACTTCGCCATTCATCGCATCAGGTAGCGTTAAATCGACTAAAGCCAAGGTGTAATCGTGCTCGGAAATTAAAGAGACGCCCTCTTTTAAAGACCACGCAAAGTCGACAGCCACATCTAAATAGTGAGCAGCGAGGTGACGTAACACTTGCTGTACTACTTTACTGTCTTCAACTACTAATACTCTTTGCATTGCAACTTCTCTTTCTTAAGCACGTGTACACAGATTATAAAAACGCTAAATATACGCCATTTTTTAATCTAGCTAAATAATTAAGCAAAATATCTTTGCTAAAAAAATGCACTTTTTTGTAACCAGCTCAGCATTTTCAGTTATTTTTCTGTTTAACAGCTAATATTGGTCACTAGTCTCATTAGTTTGTCATCGAGTTTGCTTTACTTTTTAATAGCTGCAATTCGAATAATAAGGAATCAACATGAAACTAGTTAGTTTTATTGGCTTGTCAGTGACAGCACTAACACTGACCTTCAGTACTCCAAGCTTTGCTGATAACGGACGTCGTATTGACGTTGACAGCAAAGTGGTAACAGAGCACAAAGCCCGCATTAATGGTGAGCGTTTTTCATATACCGCAACCACAGGTACACAACCGGTTTGGAATGAGCAAGGCGATGCCGTTGCAACGCTGCAATATACTTATTATACCCGCGATAAAGTAGACGATAGAACAAAACGTCCTTTAGTTTTTTCGTTTAATGGTGGCCCAGGTTCTGCGTCAGTATGGATGCACCTTGCCTATACTGGACCACGTGTATTAAAAATTGATGACGAAGGTTACCCTGTTCAACCTTATGGCGTAAAAGATAACCCTTACTCAATTTTAGACGTGGCTGATATTGTTTATATCAACCCAGTTAACACCGGTTACTCGCGCGTTCTTGAAAACGAAAAAGGTGAGTTGCCAAGTAAGTCAGACCAACAAAAAATGTTCTTTGGTGTTAACGCTGACATCAAATACTTAGCTGAATGGTTAAATACCTTTGTTTCTCGCAACGAGCGCTGGCGTTCACCTAAGTTCTTAATTGGTGAGAGCTATGGTACGACTCGTGTTTCTGGTCTTGCTCACGAATTACAAAATCGCCAATGGATGTATATCAACGGCGTTATTCTAGTATCACCAACTGAAATTGGTATTAAACGTGAAGGCCCTGTAGAAGCTGCTAACCGCCTACCTTACTTTGCAGCAACCGCTTGGTACCACAAAGCCCTTAGCGCAGACTTACAAGCAAAAGAGTTAGACGAGTTACTCCCTGAAGTTGAACAGTTCACCGTGAACAAGTTCTTACCTGCAATTGCTAAAGGTGGTTTCTTACCTGCTGATGAAAAACGTGCAATCATCAAGCAAGCAGCAAAATACGCAGGTTTATCTGAAAAGTTTGTTGAGCAAAATAACCTTGATATTCCAAATAACTTCTTCTGGAAAGAGCTATTACGCGAGCGCGGCCAAACTGTGGGCCGTTTAGATTCTCGCTATTTAGGTATCGACAAACGTGATGCAGGTGAGTCACCTGATTACTGGGCTGAGCTTACATCATGGTTACACTCATTCACGCCAGCGATAAACTATTACCTACGTGAAGAGCTTAACTACAAAACCGATATCAAATATAACCTATTTGGTAATGTTCACCCTTGGGATCGCTCAGGCAACAACACAGGTGAAAACTTACGTTTAGCAATGGCACAAAACCCATACTTAAACGTGATGATTCAATCTGGCTACTACGACGGTGCAACAAACTACTTTGATGCTAAATACACAATGTGGCAGTTAGATCCAAGTGGCAAAATGAAAGATCGTTTAAGCTTTAAAGGCTATCGCAGTGGTCACATGATGTATTTACGTCATGCAGATTTAGAGTCATCAAATAATGACTTACGTGATTTCATCCTGAAATCACTACCAGCCGAAGGCAAAGCAGCAAAATACTAAACAGCGTATTTGCAAAACCATAATAGAAAAAGCCCGTTTTATACGGGCTTTTGTTTTTCCACTAATCTTTTTGGGTATATACTCAAGTCATTGATTTAAGGATTTGGATAATCAGCAAATGGCAGAAAAATTTCGCGTAATGTTTGCAGGGCTTGAAGCCGGTGTCGACCAAGTACAAGCAACAGAACAACTAGCTGCAAAACTAAAAACAACAAAAGACAAAGTTGCGACCCTGTTTGAGCATAAGCCATTATTTGCACCAAGCGAGCAAGATAAAGCACTAAAACAAGCAAAGTTACTCGCCAGTGTTGGCATTAAAGCCAAGCTCCAACCGATTAACCAAGCAGCCACCAGCAGCCAATCAGACAATACAGCTGCACAGGCCAAAGAGCGTGAAGAACGTATTTTTGATGCCCTCGATTACATCACCAGTAGTCTTATTCGGCTAGAAGAAAAACTTGATGACTTAGAGCAGCGTTTACCTGAGCTTGAAAATAACAGCGTTGCTGATAGCGACGATAGCTGGCAAGAAGATGACTTGCTACTTGAAGACGAATTAACAGAGCCTGTTAAAAAACGCTCAAATACCCTACTCTATTCGCTTATTGCAATGGTCATTGTGTTATTGATCATTTTGGGTGTAGTGGAGCTTTTCCCTGAACTTTTCTCCTTTTTAGAAAGTTAACACTAATATTGACATGAGCAACACACGAGCAGAAATCAGACAATCTATTCGAAAAAAGCGCAATTCACTGACTGTTGAACAACAAAAAAATGCAGCAATTGCGCTAAAAGTGAATTTTACTCAACACTTAAAATCGCTAAAAACACCTAAAAACGCCCATATTGGCATTTATATCAGCAATGATGGCGAATTAGACACTTCATTGTTAATTAAAGAATTATGGATGCAAGAGCAGCATTTATATCTGCCTATTATCCACCCCTTCAATGGCACAACTTTATACTTTCAGAGGTATGAAGAAAATTCACCCATGACTGCAAACCGCTATGGTATCTTGGAGCCCAAGTTAAATTGCAGTCAAATATGCCCTTTAGACAAGCTTGATATTTTACTTATGCCATTAGTGGCATTTGATGATCAAGGTAACCGTTTAGGAATGGGCGGTGGGTTTTATGACAAAACGTTGGCTCGGTATTACCAAGAAAACTGGCAAAAACCGATTTTGATAGGCCTTGCCCATCAATGTCAGCATGTTTCAGCATTGCCAATTGAATCGTGGGATGTACCGTTAAAACACATTATAACCCCAGAGAAAATCTACCAATGGTAAGCAAACTGTTTGTATACTATAGGCCCTCTCTGACAGCTAACTGAGCACATAATTATGACGCAAGATGAATTAAAAAAAGCCGCTGCCTGGGCAGCCCTAGAGTTTGTAAACGAAAATACCATTGTTGGTGTAGGTACAGGCTCTACAGTGAATCACTTTATTGATGCACTTGATACAGTAAAAGACACCATTACTGGTGCGGTTTCAAGCTCTGAGGCTTCAACTGAAAAGTTAAAAGCACTGGGTATTGAAGTATTCGAACTAAACGATGTATCAAGCCTTGATGTGTATGTTGATGGCGCAGACGAAATCAATCCACACAATGAGATGATCAAAGGCGGTGGTGCAGCGCTGACACGCGAGAAAATCGTTTCAGCGGTAGCAAAACAATTTGTTTGTATTGTTGATGAATCTAAAGAAGTTACAACATTAGGCGCATTTCCACTGCCGGTTGAAGTAATCCCAATGGCACGCAGCTATGTAGCTCGTGAACTAGTAAAACTAGGCGGTGACCCTGTTTACCGTGAAGGTGTTGTAACAGATAACGGTAACGTCATTTTAGACGTGCACAATTTAGATATCAGCAACGCCAAAGAATTAGAACTAACAATCAACCAGATTGTTGGTGTAGTAACAAACGGCTTATTTGCCCATCGCGGCGCAGATAAAGTCATTATCGGCACCAAAAATGGGCCGCAAATAAAGTAAATAGGAATGAGGATATGAGTAAGGTATCGTTAGCAAAAGACAAAATTAAAATTCTCTTGCTGGAAGGCGTGCACCAAAGTGCTGTAGAAACGCTTAAGCGTAATGGCTACAGTAATATTGATTACGTAAAAACATCCTTACCTGAAGACGAGCTCATTGAGCGCATTAAAGATGTGCACTTTGTAGGCCTTCGTTCTCGCACTCATATTAATGAAGCGGTATTAGAATCAGCTGAAAAGCTAGTCGCAATCGGCTGCTTCTGTATCGGTACTAACCAAGTCGATCTACAAGGTGCGCGTGAACGTGGTATTGCGGTATTTAACGCACCATTCTCAAACACACGCTCTGTAGCAGAATTAGTACTTGGTGAAATCTTATTATTACTTCGTGGTATTCCAGAGCGTAATGCCCTAGCACACCGCGGTGGTTGGTTAAAATCTGCCAACGGCTCATTTGAAGCACGTGGTAAAACGTTAGGTATTATTGGTTACGGCCACATTGGTACACAGCTAGGTATCATGGCTGAAAATATCGGTATGAACGTTGAGTTTTACGATATCGAAGACAAGCTAACGCTGGGTAATGCAACACAAGTTCATAACCTAACTCAGTTACTACAACGTGCTGACGTTATTAGCTTACACGTACCAGAAACACCGCAAACGAAGAACCTAATTGGTATGGCTGAGCTTGAAGTAATGAAGCAAGGCGCCATCTTGATCAATGCTTCTCGCGGCACTGTTGTTGATATCGATGCATTAGCAGAATCACTTCGAGATAAAAAGCTGAGCGGCGCTGCAATCGACGTGTTCCCTGTAGAACCAAAATCAAATGATGAAGAGTTCGTATCACCGCTGCGCGAGTTCGATAACGTGATTTTGACTCCGCATATTGGTGGTTCAACACAAGAAGCACAAGAAAATATCGGTATTGAAGTAGCAGGCAAACTTGCTAAGTACTCAGATAATGGTTCAACTATTACTGCAGTTAACTTCCCTGAAGTATCACTGCCAGAGCTTGCAAACCGCAGCCGCTTATTACACGTGCACCACAACCGCCCAGGTGTTCTAACGCAAATTAACCAAGCGTTTGCACAGCACGGCATTAATATCGCAGCCCAGTACTTACAAACTGACGAATCAATTGGTTACGTTGTAATTGATGTCGATACAGACCAATCTGAAGTCGCTCTTAAAGAGCTAAGTGCTGTTGAAGGTACAATCAGAGCACGTATCCTTCACTAATCTTTGATATAACAAATAAATAAAAAGCGCAAACAGTTAAACTGCTTGCGCTTTTTTGTAGGACAAAAAATTTAACAAAGCTGTAAGCCTTAAGCTGTCAGCGATAAGCCGATTGTGCATACCTGTTGTGAGGGTGCAATACTTTAATGTAGGCGTGAAATTTATTTCGCGCGAAAAGTTATGCCTAAGAAAGGCCACTACACTTTAACTATATTAAACATGTAACTATCAGTATTTCACTTAATTTTACTACTTAGATGCGCAAGAAATTCTTTTAACTTTACAAAACTACCAAGTCCTCGCTCACCGGTTTGAACTTCAGGCTCCCAAAAAGCTACAGCGGTATATTGATACAATGAGCTTTCCAGCATCCAAGTGTCTCCATCCACACCTCGCGTTTTATCTTTTGGAAACTCCAATGCTTTTTCAAGCATTAACAATAAGCTTGAATACTCACCTTCAGTTAACTCAACACTCTTCTCTGACTTAATGCCTTTCCAATTATAGCCACCAGACCCTTCATAAACTGTAGTTAATAGCTGATAAGGTCTTACACTTGTAACCTCATATATTACAGGGTTTGAGAAAGTTGGAACAACTTTCAGTTTTAAAACGGGTTCAAGATAAAACCCAGGGTCAGTATATTCGATAGTGCTTTGTGTGGACTTACAGCCGACAAGCGAAATTAAAATCAAAAAAATTGAAAAATACTTCATACCCCAAAACGACTCCTTCGATCTGGATAGATTTGATAAAGCCATAACAAATAAATTAGCAGTCATAGAAAATCTATACGGGTTACTGAATTAAACAAAAAGCCTGTCGATATTATGTTATGTCTGAAGTTAAATTGATTATACATTGCCAATTCAAAGATTAGCTTGAATGTCTTGCCTGCCTAATACTCTCATAATTTCTATATTACCACCTTGAATGCGATAATAAATGCTATCAATACCACAAACAGCTCGTCGATAACCTTGCCTAATTTCATCGACTGCTGGTGCTAAATAAGGTTGCTTTGCCAATTGCTCAAAACGATCAAAAAACTTATAAATATAAGCATCAGCCTGATTTTCACCATATTGCTCCAAACCACGAAACCAAATTCGCTTCAAATCAGCTTCGGCTTGAATATTAAGTTTATAACTTTCCATCCTTACTCGCTTCTTCCTTGAAACTAGCTAACATTTGATTTGGTGATTTATCTGAGAGCCCACTTTTCTCTGCTTCAATCAATTTCATACGAATAGCTTCAATTTCAGAAGCTCGCATTTGCTCTTTTCTAATCAAATCTCTAAGTAACTCACTGTCACTCGCATAATTTCCTGAAGCGAGCTGTGCTTGCATCCATTTTTCTTGTTGGGCAGTCACAGTGATACTTTTTTTTACCATCGCCATAATTTACTCATCTTAAGCAGATCAAATCCAGATATAATCCTACTTTGTACTACTACAATCAAGCTTAGCTTATTGGTGCTAGTAATCAACTATACATTTACTTAACCTCCCCCCACCTCAAACACACTTCCCTGTGTAAATCACGCCGATGAGTCAGTAAATTTTACTCATCGGTTTGCGGTGCCTCAGCGTCTTTATCTTGGTGCTTTTCGCTTATCATGGCATTTAATTTCTCGCCGCCTTTGATGCCAAAATCTAACGTGCGGATTGGGAATGGGATGGTCATGTCAGCTTCGCTTAGAGCGTTTCTAACTGCCACAACAGCCTTGTGGCGAACGGTCATGAAATCTGCTTCGCCGGGGTATTTAATCCAAAACCAAACTAGTAAGTTAACGCTGCTATCACCAAAGCTTTCGGCGTAAACGGCGGTTTCTTCTTGTTTAATCACAAAATCAAACTCATTGATTTTTTTAACAATCACCTCAGCGGCTTGTTCTGGATCGTCAGCATACGAAATACCTACAGGCACTTCGATACGACGCACACCTAAGGTACTGTAGTTACTGAGTATATTTCTAAATAGAATCTTATTAGGCACTAAGATAAGTTGCCCATAAAAGTTCTCAATGAGGGTATTTCTAAGGTTAATCGCCTTAACGGTACCAAACACGCTTTCGGTGCGGATTACATCACCTGTTTTAAATGGTTTGCGAATACCCATGGCAATACCCGCTATAAGGTTCTCTGTCATGTCCTGAAAGGCAAAACCAATTGCAAGACCTACGATACCAGCACCAGCAAGTAATGAGGTGACAGTGCCTCTAAGACCCAAGAAATCAAGGGCTACAAATAAGCCTACGCATAACACGATGACTTTTACTATCGATGACATTAAGTCTGCTATTTGCGATGACTCTAACGAGCGGCGTAATAGCTTTCTGAGCATTGACCCAACGATACGCGCCAGCAATGAAAACACGATAGTAATAATTACTGCGACAATAAAGTTTGGAATATGGCTTATGATGATATCAACCCAGCCACCGAGTTTTTCTTCTATCAGCTTTTCGGCTTCACTTACTGTCGGAATTTTTAACATTTTTGTACCTTGTTGAATTAATTGCTCAACAAAGTACTTAGCAAGATGAACGCCATTTCTAATTTAGAGTATTAAAACCATAAAAAAGCCGTGCTAAGCACGGCTCTTCTAATTCATTTTACTAAAAAATTAGTTCTGCTCTTCTCGTAAGAAAACAGGCTCTAATTCTTTTGTTGTTGCATCGCTACTAAAGTAATAACCCGCCACAGTGAAATCTTTTAAATCACTTAATTGGGTGATTTTATTTTCAATGATGTAACGTGCCATCATGCCGCGAGCTTTTTTCGCATAAAAGCTAATCACTTTATATTGACCGTTTTTACAGTCTTTAAAATGTGGAGTGATGATTTGTGCGTTTAATGCTTTTTTATCAACCGCTTTAAAATACTCATTCGAAGCAAGGTTTACCAAGTATTTGCTATCTTGCTCAGCAAGCACTGTATTTAGCTTTTCGGCGATAACACTGCCCCAAAACTCATATAAGTTTTTACCACGTGGGTTTTCTAACTTAGTGCCCATTTCAAGGCGGTAAGCTTGCATTAAATCTAATGGTTTAAGCACACCATAAAGGCCAGACAAAATACGTAAGTGCGACTGTGCATAATCAAGATCAGCACCGCTTAGAGTTTGCGCATCTAAGCCACCGTATACATCACCATTAAAGGCTAGCACGGCTTGTTTTGCATTGTCTTGGGTAAATGGCTGTGACCACTCGGCGAAGCGTGCCGCATTCAAACCAGTTAGTTTATCGCTGATTTTCATTAGGCTACCAATTTGCGCTGGTGTTAAATCACGGCAAACTGACATTAACTCTTCGCTGTGCTCGAGTAATTCAGGTTGAGTGAATTTATCGGTCGTGGCTGGTGTTTCGTAATCTAAATTTTTTGCAGGTGAAATAACAGTGATCATACTTAGCTATTGACTTGTAATTTGTTTGATGTCAATTTCAACATTAATTGAATCAAAATGCACGTTTTGTTTCGTCCTGCCTTTATCCGCTGTTCTTTTCATACATAATGTTCTAGTTTTCTGTATTAAGGACATTTGACCTATTAAACACTGTCATAGTGTTGCAGCATAAAGGCCGCTATAATGGATTTTCTTTTAACTTGCTTGGAATGAGGAAAGCAAATGACTTCAGCACTACAAAGGCTTAAACAGCATTCATCTATTGTTGCAGATACAGGTGATATCGAAGCTATCAAAAAGCACCAACCAGAAGATGCAACAACAAACCCATCTCTACTTTTAAAAGCCAGTGAAATTGAAGCGTATAAGCCTTATTTAGATAAAGCGTGGCAATATGCCAAAGAAACCGAGCAAGATGCAGCTAAACAACTTGAGTTAGCATGTGATTACTTTGCTGTATTAATTGGTAAAGAAATTAGCGAAATCGTACCGGGCTATATCTCAACAGAGGTAGACGCACGTTTATCATTTGATACCCAAGCGACTATCGATAAAGCCCACACTTTACTAAGCCTTTACGAAAAAGAAGGTGTTAGCAAAGATAAAATCCTAATCAAAGTTGCATCAACGTGGGAAGGTATCAAAGCCGCTGAGCAGCTTGAAAAAGAAGGCACTAAGTGTAACTTAACGCTGTTATTCTCTGAAGCACAAGCACGCGCATGTGCCGATGCAAATGTATTTTTAATTTCACCATTCGTTGGCCGTATCTTAGACTGGCACGTTGCTAACGGTATGGAAAAACCAACTGATCCGCTAAACGATCCAGGCGTGCAATCTGTACGTAGCATTTACGAATTCTACAAACGCCACGATTACAAAACAGTTGTTATGGGCGCAAGCTTCCGTAACACAGGCGAGATCATCGCACTTACTGGCTGTGATAAGTTAACGATTAGCCCAGGTCTTTTAGAGGAGTTAGGCCAATTAACGGATGCACAAGAGTACCTACTAGAGAGCGACTTTACTGTTGAAGAAAAACCAGCACCACTAACTGAAAGCCAGTTCCGTTGGTTACATAACCAAGATGCTATGGCGACAGAAAAACTTGCTGAGGGTATTCGCTCTTTTGCACAAGCACAGCTTGAATTAGAAGCACGCTTTAAAGCAATGTAATTCAAATTACAGCATTTTTTAAACGCCACCGCTAGGTGGCGTTTTTGTTTCTAAAATAACTAATCCTTTGATCTATTCATCTATCAATCACACTTCTGTAACAGTATTGTCACTTTTTTATTCTATTTTTGAGCAGCCTGTGGTATAGGTATTTCCGAGGTTCAAAAAATCAATAGGAGAAGTTCATGGATAGCCTAGACGATATTTTAGAAATATTAGAAGGTCCTAGTAAAACAAAAAAGACCTCTACAAAAAATAAAAAGAGAAAATGGCGCGAAATCGAAGCTTTGAAAGACAAGCATAGACTTCGCAAAGAACTACAGGAGTTAGACTATTTCACAGACAGCATTGAGCTTGATGAATTAGACTTTTAATTAAAGGCCCGCAAGGGCCTTTTGCATTTGCGGCAACGACCAATTTACTGGCGCTTTATTTTGATCAGTAAGTAGCTGGTTTGTCTTTGAAAAATGCTGACAACCAAAAAAGCCACGATGTGCAGAAAGCGGTGATGGATGCGGGCCTTGGATCACATGATGACGCGAGGTATCAATGTGTTTACCTTTTTTCTGAGCATGTGCCCCCCATAACACAAACACCACACCGTCACAGTGCTGATTAATAAGCGCAATTACTGTATCAGTAAATTTTTCCCAACCAAGGTGCTTATGAGAATGAGCTTGCCCTTGCTCAACAGTTAATACCGTGTTGAGTAAGAACACGCCTTGCTCAGCCCAGCTTTGCAAATAGCCATGATGAGGGATCTCAAAACCATCGATATCAGTTGCCAGCTCTTTGTACATATTCTTCAAAGACGGTGGTAATTTTTTAACCTCTGGTAATACCGAAAAGCACAAACCATGGGCTTGCCCTTCTCCGTGGTAAGGATCTTGGCCTAAAATAACCACCTTAACTTCATTTAAAGGTGTAGCATCAAAAGCTGAAAATACCTGTTCGTCTTTCGGATAAACGGTAACGCCTGCTGCGCGTCTATCGGCCACATATTGCAAGGTTTCTTGCATGTAGGGCTTAGCAAGCTCGGTATCTAGAAATGTTTGCCAATCGATCATTTTGAAGCCTGTATTTGCTGACGAGAAACATCTATTTTACCACACATATCAGTTAAACCATCAAGCATACGGGTTGTAAAACGGTGCAATAAGTCTGCGTTTACACTAATAAACTGGTTATGCTGTACCGCTGGTAATTCAGGCCATTGTCGCCAATCAATTTTAGGCTGAGGCTTTTTCGATTTTTCATCTGGAATAATCACTACCTCTGGATTGGCAACCAATACATTTTCAATACTAATGCGCGGGTAGTCTGTATCGCTATTAGCAAACACATTATCCGCATGACAAATAGTTAATAGCTGATTGATCCAAGTATTTCCACCAACTGTCATCATCGGCTCAGGCCATAATTGATAAAACACCGACACTTTCGGTTTGCCTTCTTGCGCTGTACGAATAGCTTCGAGTTTAGTTTCAAACTCTTTAGCTACTTTATTTGCCTTGGTTTGCAAATGCGTAAGCGTGCCTAGTTTACGTAGTTCATCAGCCACATTATCAACCTGATTTGGATTGCTGTACGCTACCGGAATACCTAATTTTTCAATGTAAGCGAGATCTTCGGCTTTGTTACCCGTTTTCCAAGCCAGAACTAGGTCTGGTTTTAACGACAACAGTTTTTCCATGTTAATTCCGTAATAGCCGCCGACCCGTTCGATATCATTCGCTTGCTGAGGAAAATCTGCATAGTCAACGGTACCGACAATGCGCTCTCCTGCTCCAATCGCAAATAGGTTTTCAACGATGTGCGGTGCTAAGGCAACGATACGCTGCGGCTCTTTAATTTCATGAGCCTGAGCCAATGCAGGTAAATAAAATAAAAAACCTAAAAGTGCAAACTTGATGGTTCTCATGTTAAAAATCGAACCCTTTTTGCGCTTTTATTCCTGCATCAAAAGCGTGTTTTACGTTTCTGACTTCACTGACTGTATCAGCTAAGTCGGTTAGTTTGCGGTGCGCACCACGACCTGTAATAATCACCGATTGCATAGCAGGACGAGAGCTAACTGCTTCTAGCACTTCGTCTAAATCAATATAGCCGTAGGTGATCATATAGGTTATTTCGTCTAGCATAACGAGGTTAATCGACTCATCCTTCAGCATTCTTTTCGCTTCTTGCCATGTCACTTGCGCAGCAGCAGTATCTGACTCTTTATTTTGTGTTTCCCAAGTAAAACCGGTGTTCATAATAACAAATTCAACCCCTGCTTTTTCAAGTAGGTTGCGCTCACCACACTCCCATGTGCCTTTAATAAACTGGCACACAGCTGCTTTCATTCCGTGACCCACCGCACGTGCGACAGTACCAAACCCAGAAGTCGATTTTCCCTTACCGTTGCCAGTTATAACCTGAAAAATACCCTGCTCTTTTTGTGCAGCAGCAATCCGTTCGTCGACTTTTTCTTTTACTTTTTGCTGGCGTTGTTGGTGCTTATCTTGATTCTGTTCGCTCATTGTTGTTCCTTATTTCTCTAAATTGAAGTTCTCATAAATATTGATGATTTGTTCAATATCGAGATTCTCTGCTACTACACTAGCTAAACGGCTTAACTGCTGTTCACGGTTTAAGTTAATATCAATTGGCTTAATTTGGCTATTTGCTGCAAGCCAAGTTATTAGCTCAGATACGCCCTCAGGGGTATCGAACAAGCCATGTAAGTAAGTACCTGCTATTTGGTTATCATCACTAATAAAACCATCTACTTTGAATCCACTTGGGTGATCATTAAAGCTCAAAAATGGCTTTTCAAGTGCTGGCCCTTGACTGATTCCGGCGTGAATTTCATAACCAGATATTGCTTTATCGCTATTGTTTAAATGAAGTATGCCAGAGACTTGGCTTAGTACTTTTTGTTGCCCTAATTGCGTTTCAAAGTCAGCAAGCCCAAGCCCTACTGCGCTGCCTAAATTAGACTCCACTGCATGTGGATCCGCAAGGTAGTTACCTAACATCTGCAGCCCACCGCATACTCCAAGCACTTTACCGCCATAACGCAGGTGACGTGTTATTTGTTTATGCCAACCTTCATTTTTTAAAAACGCTAAATCGCTGAGTACATTTTTACTGCCCGGTATAATAATCAGATCAACACTTGGAATAGTCTGAGTATGACGTACATACTGTAAATCGATTTCTGGTTGTAATCGCAGTGCATCAAAGTCTGTGTGATTACTAATATGAGGAAGTAGCAGCACTGCTATGCGTAATTGCGGTTTATCGACCTGATTAGTTATAGCAACGGCATCTTCAGCATCTAGTGCTAAGTCATGTAAATAAGGTAATACCCCAAGTACTGGCTTATTGGTGTACTGCTCTAACCAATCAAGGCCACCTTGCAATAACGCAATATCGCCCCGAAAACGATTAATCACAAAGCCTTTTACTCGTGCTTGCTCTGATTCTGACAACAAGGCTAACGTTCCGACTAAATGAGCAAACACACCGCCTTTGTCAATATCGGCAATAATGATCACTGGGCAATCTACCGCCTCGGCGTAACCCATATTGGCAATATCGTTTTCGCGCAGGTTAATTTCTGCAGGGCTCCCAGCACCTTCAACAACCAGTAATTCAAAACGCTCACTTAAGCGCTGCTGCGAAGTAAGAACTGCATCCATCGCCACTTTTTTGTAGTCGTGATAACTGCCTGCTTCCATATTCGACAGCGCTTTACCATGAACGATTACCTGCGCCCCAGTATCACTGTTAGGTTTTAATAAGATAGGGTTAAAATCGACTTCTGCGGGGACTTTTGCCGCTACAGCTTGCAAAGCTTGTGCGCGACCTATCTCGCCACCATCTGCGGTTACAGCGCTATTTAACGCCATATTTTGTGGCTTAAAGGGCGCAACCTTTATGCCTCGCTCAGCAAAGATCCGGCAAAGTGCTGCTACAAGAGTACTTTTACCTGCATCTGAGGTCGTGCCTTGCACCATTATTGTTTTCATCATTGTTCTCTTTTTAAGGTTTGTGCAAGACCTGCAATCACAAACTCAACACGTGCAACTTGCTGTGCTAAGGCTTGATGCAACCAACCTGAATGATCAACAAACTGACGGCTTAATTCACCGAGCGGCACAATGCCATGACCCACTTCATTGCTGACAAAAATAACCTCACCCGGCAATTGCGATAACACATCGAGTAAGGACGCTTTTTGCTCAAGCCAAAATGCTTCACCCTGCTGGCATAGGCAATTACTCAACCACAGCGTTAAACAGTCCACTAAAATACAGTTTTCAGCTTGGCTATGTTGTTGTAGTGCTTTAGCCAAATACAAAGGCTCTTCAACAAGTTGCCAATGCTTAGCCCGCTCAGCTTGATGCCTATTAATTCGGGCTGTCATTTCTTCATCACCCGCATTGGCTGTGGCGATGTAGATAAGCGGCTTGTTTGAATTTGTTGCCAGCTGCTCAGCAAAACAGCTTTTACCGCTGCGAGCACCACCTAAAATTAAAGTATTTTGCTGGCTCATAATAAACTCACCAAGCAAAGGTAGGTAACAAGCTCAGATACTTGCTGGGCTGCTCCTAAGCAATCGCCGGTGTAGCCAGATAACTGTTTTTCAAACCAGCGCTTTAATAGTAAACGAGTAACAAAAAGCACACTGATGAGGATTAATAATTGCCCTAAAGTAAAGCCAAAAAACAACCATGCAATTGCTAACACCGCACCGCCAGTTGCTAGCAGTATTTGATAACTTTGCGTGCTTAAATGCATCGCAATTGGCTTTACTTTAGATGTGGCGTCCTGACTTACATAGTCCATACCTGCAATTAAACTTGTTGCTACAACCCGACTTAAGCTTTGCCCTAAAACAAGTGCAATAATCACAGTACTGGTTACTTCACTAAGTGCAACGAGTGTTTGGTATTTAATTAATAAGGCCATCACAAGCGCCGCTGCACCATAGGTACCTAAGCGACTATCTTTCATAATGCTCAGCTTATCTGCAACGTGCCAACCACCACCAAAGCCATCCCAGACATCAGCAAGGCCATCTTCATGAAATGCCCCTGTGATTATCAAGCTAAACGCCATAACTAAGGCAACTGAAATGGCTGCGGGGAATAACCAACTTAGCAGTAAAAAACTCAGCGCTAAAACTACACCTAAAATCACGCCGACCAATGCAAAATAACGGCTGGCCTGATTGAGTGCCTGACTCGATACTGCAAAGTTTAACTTAACGGGTATACGCGTTAAAAAACTAAGCGCCAGTAAAAATAGTTGAAACTGACTTGGGGTAGAGTCAGAAGTGTGTTGTTCAGCGCTCATATCAGACAACTTGCTCAACATTGGCATCGGCAAAACTTGCCATGTCATTGTAAAACGCCAAAGATGCTTGCAGTAAAGGTAAGGCAAGCGCAGCCCCAGTGCCCTCTCCTAACCTTAAATCAAGCTGCAATAAAGGTGATGCGTGCAAGGCATTGAGCATTGCTTTGTGCCCTTGTTCATCAGAGGCATGAGCAAATAACATGTAATCACGAGCGTTTGCATTAATGTGAGTTACAACAAGCGCTGCAGCAGTACAAATAAAGCCATCCACGATCACTGCCATGCCAAGCTCCGCAGCAGCTAAAATAGCACCGGTGATCTGTACAATTTCAAAACCACCTAATGCCGCAAGCGTCATTAGCGGATCGCTAAAATGAGCTTGGTGTAATTGAAGGGCTTGCTCAACAACTTTAATTTTTTTAGCAACAACCTCGTCGCTCACACCTGTGCCTTTACCAACACATTGGCTAGCAGGTAACGACAACAAGGCAGCCATTAATGCCGCAGCACTTGTGGTATTGCCAATACCCATCTCACCAAAGGCGATGGTATTACAACCTTGCTCATAGAGTGAATGAACTCGCTGTTTGGCTAATGCAAACCCTTTTTCAACCTGGCTAAGTGACATGGCCATTTCAGTATTCAGTGGTGCAGTGATTTCACCTAAACGCTGGTTATGCACACTTTTATTGTGTGAAGTACTGAGTGTTCCAGCGTCTACAACTTCTAGCTGCCAGCCAAGCTGGCGACAAAATACATTAATCGCTGCACTTCCTGCTGCAAAGTTTGCCACCATTTGAGATGTAACGCAGCTAGGAGCAATCGACACACCTTGGCTTGCCACACCATGATCACCCGCAAATACAACTAGAGAAGGGTTTGAAATAACCGGTTTAAAGGCAACTAGCGCCTGCTCACTATCAAGTTGCTTTGAAAAAATAAGCGTTAATTGTTTAGCACAACTTTCAAGCTGACCCAAAGCTCCTAACGGCTTTGTTTTGAGGTCTATTTTTTGTTGAATTACAGCTGAAAATCGCTGATTAATAGGCATGATATTAAACATTAGCTACCTGCTCTGTTTACGAAAATAAAGTAAGAATAAAAAGAACACGCTACCAATAGCGGCTGTGATCACACCTACGGGTAGTTCTTGGTTATTCAATAGGGTTCGGCATAACACATCTACCCACACCATAAAAATACCTCCGACCAAGGAGGTCATAACTAAGTTATGGCTGCTGCCTTGCGGTGAAAAGTAGCGCACAATATGTGGGATCATCAGGCCGACAAAACCAACGCCACCGCACATAGCAACAAGCACAGCTGTAATTAATGAACTTAGCAGCAGCATCATGATCCGAAAGCGTTGCACATGAATCCCCAAGGTTGCAGCACTTTCATCACCAAGCAGCATTGCATTAAGCTGACGACGAAATGCAATCATCAGCGTCATACAGGCAATAATTACTGTAAACGGCAGCCAAAGAGTGTCCCACTGTGCACGAGAAAAACTGCCCATCGTCCAAAACAAAATAGCGGTTATAGCTTGAGGGTCGCTAAAATAAAGCAGCAGACTAGTCAGAGCACTAAATAAAAAAGATAAAGCAACACCAGCGAGTAACATGGCTTCAACTTGACCAACATGGCGACGCCCTGCAATAGCAATAAGCAACAGCATAGAAAGTAAGCTTCCGGCAAATGCTGCAACTGACATACTAAAGCCAAAACTCACACCGGTTAGGGCTATAAAGCACACCACACCAAATGAAGCCCCAGAAGAAATACCAAACAAGTAAGGGTCAGCAAGCGGGTTTCGGGTTACGGTCTGCAAAATTAGTCCTGCCAGAGCAAGCCCTGAGCCTGCTAAAAATGCCAGCACCGTTCTTGGCATACGCAGCTGCCAAATAATACGCTGCACAAATTCATCGCTATCTTGGCTAAACAAACCATTAAAAACATCACTCAGTGGCGTATTTGCAGCACCAAAGCTCAATGCTAAAATACAACTAATAAGCCCTACGACAACACAGATACTTAAACGCATTGCATCAGTCATTTTGATGCTCCTGTGTCTGATAGCCATAAAAATAAGTGATGTGCGGAATAAACTTATCAGAGCTTGATTGCGGGTGAGCAGATACCGCTGCGCAGACACCAAATACATCACTCAACAGCTGCTCAGTAAGCACCGCTTTTGGTTGCCCCTGACAAACCAAACGCCCTTCATCAATCACCAATAATTCATCACATAAACTCGCTGCGAGATTTAAATCATGGAAAGAGGCAAGCACTGTCACATCGAGGGACTTTGCTAATTCCATTATTTGAATTTGGTATTTAACATCAAGGTGACTGGTAGGCTCATCCATGATGAGCAACTTAGGTTGTTGTACGATAGAGCGTGCAATAAGAGCTCTTTGCTTTTCGCCACCTGAGAGCGAATCAAATGCTTGCTCACTATGATGAGACAAACCTACCTGCTCTATCGCTTGATATATTCGCAGCTTATCATTGGCAGACGTGGCGCTGAAAAGCCGCTTATGAGGTGTTAAGCCTAAACTCACTACATCGAACAAAGACAAATTAAACTGCGATGGAGACTCTTGTAAAACAACTGCAACCTGCTTTGCATATTCATCAGCACTGATTTGCCAAATATCTTGACCGCTCAGCAGCACAACCCCTTGCTGAGGTTTCAAGTAACGATAAAGACAACGCAGTAGGCTTGATTTACCTGCCCCATTGGGGCCGAGTAGACCGATAAACTGCCCTGCTTTTAACTCAAGGTTAATTGATTTAAGTATCGTTTTATTCGCAGTACCCCAACTTAAATCAGACACTGATATTAATGGCGCAGCGCTAAGGCTATTTTGTTGCAAGCTTATTCTCTCTTGGCGAGTAATCGCAACGCACAAGAAAGCACTGGTAAGTACCAGAAAATGATGTGAGTTGACCCGCTCGATGATTAATTGTTAGTGCTAAGTATCTGGCTGACCATTATTTAGATGGATTACAGTTGCGGGAACAGCTGGAGAATTTCACTCCATTCCATAGCATATGAGTATTATGGCGGGCTAAGTAAATAATTCAATGAATATCGCTCTAGATGGCTAAAAAACAATTTTAGGCCAAGCTTGTCCTTGTTCATCTATATATACATCGAGTGTAATAAGCCCCGCATAAGGAAGGTGAAAAACATTTAAATGCGTGGCTGATTGTTTTGGCATCTGACATACAATAGCGAGAATTTGTTTAATCACACCTGCATGACTTATTACCAATGACTGTTCATGCTTAGATTCACACAATGATTGCAAAAACGTGTGCCACCATGCCTCTACCCGAGCGTAAAAATCAGCCATAGATTCACCATTGGGCACTTTTACTTGCCAAGGGTGTTGCCAAAAATCACCAATATGAGGCTTACTCGTTTGCTGCCAAAGCTGTTGGTAATCTTGGCCATCCCAATCACCAAAATTAAACTCTTTTAGCGCGTTATAATAGTGTACATGCAGTGAGTGTTGATTTGCTAAATAATCAGCGTGGACTGAGCAACGCTTTAGCGGTGAACTATATATGGCATTTAAATGTATGAGCTCGGCAGAGGCTTGGCGCATTTGTTCAAGGCCTTGCTCAGATAAACCAACATCGATTTGCCCAGAAAGAATTCCAGGCGTAGCGATTTCACCATGGCGAAGAAAGTAAACTCGTGAAGTAAATGCGTCCATAATGTTCCTCAGTAAACCAATAGTGAACGTTAACGCGTTTTAAGTAGTCTGTCGACTTATGCTAAGGGACTCATCCGAAGAGAGTTAAGCTAAACGCATTAAACGAACGTCAAAATGTAGCACTGCATTTGCGCCAATCTTGCCACCGTTACCTTTTTTACCCCAAGCAAGCTCTGGAGGGATCACAAATTCATAGCGAGAGCCGATATTCATTAATAATAAACCTTCTCTTAACCCTTCTATAGCTTCAGATAAAGCGAACACTTCGGGCATACCCGCTTTATAACTGTCGGCAATCACATTGCCATCAGCAAGCATAATACGTTGGTTAATAACCACTGTATCGAATTCTGATATGCGTTCTCCTTCAACATCATCAATCACTTTATACATTAAACCCGACGGGCATAGATGTGTATCTGGATGCGAAGAGAACTTAGCAATAAATGCTTCACTATTTTTACGATTTAAACCTGAAGAGCCTTTTGACTTGGTCGTTTTCTTACGAGACACAGCACACCTTAATTGTATTACAAATATAAAACGCTTTATCGCATAACAAGGTTAGGGAAGCAAGTTTGCGAGAGTAAAGTTGCAAGTTAGAAAGGGGAAAGTTTGAGGGTCTGGCGTAGGTTGGGTAGAGCGCAGCGAAACCCAACACAGAGCTATCAGCTTTCAGCCGTCAGCGATCAGCCGCGCGGTGTGGGTGTTTGGTTCTGCGTCTTCCTCTGCCGGAGGCTCTAGGTTTTAGGTTTTAGGTTTTAGGTTTTAGGTTTTAGGTTTTAGGTTTTAGGTTTTAGGTAAAGTGTACTTGTAGGAATGGCTTTAGCCATGAATGTGTTTGTTATAGTTTAAATTCGGCACTGAAGTGCCTCCTACGGGGTTTGTTGCTGAGGGTGACTCTGTACTAAACAACCAAACAGTTCAACTTTACCCTTGCTAACTAGCAACTCGCTAACTCATGTTGGGTTTCGCTCCGCTCTACCCAACCTACCTGGCGAATGAATAGGGCACGTTGTGTGGATAGCTCCCAGACGCAAAAAAGCCCGACTCTTTCGAATCGGGCTTTCTTTAATAGGATCCTGGCGATGACCTACTTTCACATAGCAGCTGCTACACTATCATCGGCGCTGTTTCGTTTCACTACTGAGTTCGGCATGGGGTCAGGTGGGTCCAAAACGCTATTGTCACCAAGAAAATTCTTTTCAACTTTCTTATTATTTTTTTATAGTCTTTCGACTTAATTTAAAGTCTTGCGACTGAATTTGGAGCCTGGCGATGACCTACTTTCACATAGCAGCTGCTACACTATCATCGGCGCTGTTTCGTTTCACTACTGAGTTCGGCATGGGGTCAGGTGGGTCCAAAACGCTATTGTCACCAAGCAAATTTGGTTTTAATTCGCTCATCTGAGCAAATTAATAAATCTGGAATTCTGATATCAAGTAAATGTCTACTTTAGTAACTTAACTTCTGTTCGTTACGCTGTCATAAAACGCGTTTGGCGTTGTATGGTTAAGCCTCACGGGTAATTAGTACAGGTTAGCTTAATGGCTCGCACCACTTCCACATCCTGCCTATCAACGTTGTAGTCTTCAACGGCCCTTCAGAGACTTTAAAAGTCTAGTGAGAACTCATCTCGAGGCCTGCTTCGCGCTTAGATGCTTTCAGCGCTTATCAGTTCCGAACGTAGCTACCGGGCAGTGCCATTGGCATGACAACCCGAACACCAGCGGTTCGTTCACTCCGGTCCTCTCGTACTAGGAGCAACCCCTCTCAATTCTCAAACGCCCACGGCAGATAGGGACCGAACTGTCTCACGACGTTCTAAACCCAGCTCGCGTACCACTTTAAATGGCGAACAGCCATACCCTTGGGACCGACTTCAGCCCCAGGATGTGATGAGCCGACATCGAGGTGCCAAACACCGCCGTCGATATGAACTCTTGGGCGGTATCAGCCTGTTATCCCCGGAGTACCTTTTATCCGTTGAGCGATGGCCCTTCCATTCAGAACCACCGGATCACTATGACCTACTTTCGTACCTGCTCGACGTGTCTGTCTCGCAGTTAAGCTGGCTTCTACCATTACACTAACCGTACGATGTCCGACCGTACTTAGCCAACCTTCGTGCTCCTCCGTTACTCTTTGGGAGGAGACCGCCCCAGTCAAACTACCCACCAGGCACTGTCCGTAATCCCGATAAGGGACCAACGTTAGAACATCAACACTACAAGGGTGGTATTTCAAGGACGGCTCCACAAAAACTAGCGTTTCTGCTTCAAAGCCTCCCACCTATCCTACACATGTAGGGTCAATGTTCAGTGCCAAGCTGTAGTAAAGGTTCACGGGGTCTTTCCGTCTAGCCGCGGGTACACAGCATCTTCACTGCGATTTCAATTTCACTGAGTCTCGGGTGGAGACAGCGTGGCCATGGTTACACCATTCGTGCAGGTCGGAACTTACCCGACAAGGAATTTCGCTACCTTAGGACCGTTATAGTTACGGCCGCCGTTTACCGGGGCTTCGATCAAGAGCTTCGTCCGAAAACTAACCCCATCAATTAACCTTCCGGCACCGGGCAGGTGTCACACCGTATACGTCATCTTGCGATTTTGCACAGTGCTGTGTTTTTAATAAACAGTCCCAGCCACCTGGTCACTGCGGCTCCCGTCCGCTTAGAGAGCAAGTCTCATCACAGATAGGAGCGTACCTTCTCCCGAAGTTACGGTACAATTTTGCCTAGTTCCTTCACCCGAGTTCTCTCAAGCGCCTTAGTATTCTCTACCTGACCACCTGTGTCGGTTTGGGGTACGATTCGGTATAATCTGAAGCTTAGAGGCTTTTCCTGGAAGTATGGCATCAACAACTTCACACCCTTGGGTGCTCGTCTCGTGTCTCAGTCTTAAGAGTCCGGATTTTCCTAAACTCTCAACCTACTCACTTTCACATGGACAACCAACGCCATGCTTGTTTAGCCTGCTCCGTCCCCCCATCGCAATTATACCAAGTACGGGAATATTAACCCGTTTCCCATCGACTACGCCTTTCGGCCTCGCCTTAGGGGTCGACTTACCCTACCCTGATTAACATGGGATAGGAACCCTTGGTCTTCCGGCGTGCGGGTTTTTCACCCGCATTATCGTTACTCATGTCAGCATTCGCACTTCTGATACCTCCAGCAAACC